>NZ_JAIZDP010000001.1 GCF_021554725.1 Sinomonas notoginsengisoli
AGGCGGCCACTCGGCGTCGTGCACGGCTCGGTGACGGTACGGCCGTCTGGTGCCTGAGGGAGTGCTAGCGCGAGACCCGTGGGCGGAACTCGCGGCTCTGCTGGAGGATCGCGCCGAGCAGTTCGTCGTAGAGGGCGGACGTGCCCCGCGCGGCCTCGCCCGGCCAATGGTGCACGGCGTGCGCAGCGCCCTGGATCTGCTGCCAGTTGGCGACCTCCGGGATATACGGCTCGAACAGCAGCGGGCCGAACATCTGCTTCATCTCTTCGAGGCGGTAGCCGTGCTCGGTCGACGACGGCCGCACGCGGTTCGCGACGATGCCCGCGGGTGAGAGCTTCTGCGCATACTCCTGCTTGAAGAGCTGGATGGCCCTCAGCGTTCGCTCGGTGCCTGCAACGGAGAAGAGGCCGGGCTCGGCGACGAGGAGGACCCGGTGGCTTGCGGCCCAGGCCATCCGGGTGAGGCCATTGAGAGAGGGCGGGCAGTCGATGAGAACGAGGCCGTACCCCTCGATTCCATCGAGAACCATCGAGAGGCGCCGCAGATCGCGGCGGCCCAGGTCCGGGCGGTCGTAGACGCTGCTGAGCGAGCCGCCGTACGCGACGTCGAGGACTCGGTTCTGCTGGCCCGTGAGGGCTGCGGCGCGCCGTACCCATGGGCTCGAGACCACATTGTCCTCGAGGAAGACACGCTTGGGGGACTTGAGCATCCGCCCCACCTCAAGCTTGCCGCCCGGGTCCACGCCGAGCGCCGTCGAGGCATCAGCGTGCGGATCGAGGTCGACCACCAGAGTGGGGATCCCGGATGCGAGGGCTGCTGACGCGAGCCCTGTGGTCACCGAGGTTTTCCCGACTCCACCCTTGAGGCTGCTGATGCTGAGTACTTGCACGTGAGATTCCACTATCTATCCGCTGGCCGACCCTCACCATCCTAATGGCCCTTGCCGGCCGCCCCGGGCCACGCCACAGCTCGGAGCCTCTCGGTGCATCCGCTGCATGAGCGCCAGCTGCGATCCGCGAAACGAGACGTTACGATCGTGATTCAAGGCACAGAACGTTGTCCTGATACTTTGCTGCCATAGACACTAGGCACCACCTAGACCAATCCTGCGTTGCGATAACAGGAGTCCCATGTTCTCCAAAATTCTGGTAGGGAACCGCGGCGAAATAGCGATCCGCGCGTTTCGTGCGGGCTACGAGCTCGGTGCCAAGACGGTCGCGGTGTTCCCGCACGAAGACCGCAACTCGATCCACCGGCAGAAGGCGGACGAGGCCTACCTCATCGGCGAGGAGGGCCACCCCGTCCGCGCGTACCTCGACGTGGATGAGATTATCCGTGTGGCCAAAGGGGCCGGAGCGGATGCAATTTACCCCGGGTACGGATTCCTCTCCGAGAACCCCGAGATGGCCCGTGCAGCTGAGCGCGCGGGAATCACCTTCGTGGGGCCGCCTGCGGACGTCCTCGAGCTTGCCGGCCACAAGGTCCACGCGCTCGAGGCTGCCCGGAAGGCCGGCATCCCGGTCCTGAACTCGTCGGCGCCGAGCTCGGACGTTGAGGAGCTCCTGGCAGCGGCGGACACGATCGGCTTCCCGATCTTCGTCAAGGCCGTGGCCGGTGGCGGCGGGCGCGGCATGCGGCGCGTCGACACGCGCGATGCGCTCCCCGACTCGCTCAACGCCGCGATGCGCGAGGCAGATGCAGCCTTCGGCGATCCGACGGTGTTCCTCGAGCAGGCGGTGCTGCGACCGCGCCACATCGAGGTCCAGGTCCTCGCCGACGCCGAGGGCAACGTGGTCCACTTGTTCGAACGTGACTGCTCGCTCCAGCGCCGCCACCAGAAGGTCATCGAGATCGCGCCGGCACCCCAGCTGGACGAGAATATCCGCCAGGCTTTGTACTCGGACGCGATCAAGTTCGCCAAGGCCCTCGGCTACGTGAACGCCGGCACCGTCGAGTTCCTCGTCGACACGGTGGGCGAGCGGAAGGGCCAGCACGTGTTCATTGAGATGAACCCGCGCATCCAGGTCGAGCACACCGTGACCGAGGAGGTCACCGACGTCGACCTCGTCCAGGCCCAGCTGCGCATCGCCGCGGGAGAGACGCTCGAGGACCTCGGCCTCACGCAGGACAAGATCCACCTCAAGGGCGCCGCGCTCCAGTGCCGCATCACCACTGAGGACCCGGGCAACGGCTTCCGGCCGGACGTCGGCAAGATCACCGGGTACCGGTCGGCGGGCGGCGCGGGTGTCCGTCTCGACGGCGGCACGATCTACCAGGGCGCCGAGATCAGCCCACACTTCGACTCGATGCTCGTCAAGCTCACGTGCCGCGGCCGCGACTACGCCACGGCGGTCAAGCGTGCGCGGCGCGCCTTGGCGGAATTCCGTATCCGCGGCGTCTCCACGAACATCCCGTTCCTCCAGGCGGTGCTCGACGACGAGGACTTCGTGGCCGGCAACGTGGCCACCTCGTTCATCGACGAACGGCCCGAGCTGCTCAAGGCTCGCTCGTCCGCGGACCGCGGCACCAGGCTGCTGACCTGGCTGGCCGAGGTGACGGTCAACAAGCCGAACGGTGAGCTCACGGTCCACGCGGACCCGCGCGACAAGCTGCCCAAGGTGGATCTCTCGGACGCCCCTGCGGGATCGCGGCAGCGCCTGCTCGACCTGGGCCCCGAGGGCTTCGCGAAGGCGCTGCGGGAGCAGAACGCCGTCGCCGTCACCGACACGACATTCCGCGACGCCCACCAGTCGCTCCTGGCTACCCGAGTCCGGACGCGTGACCTCGTCGCCGCCGGGCCGGCCGTCTCGGTCCTCACCCCCGAGCTCCTCTCGGTCGAGGCGTGGGGCGGTGCGACGTACGACGTCGCGCTGCGCTTCCTCGGCGAGGACCCGTGGCAGCGCCTCGCCGCCCTCCGCAAGGCGATCCCGAACATCTGCCTCCAGATGCTCCTGCGCGGACGCAACACGGTGGGCTACACGCCGTACCCAGAGGAGGTGACGGTTGCCTTCGTCAAGGAGGCGGCCGCTACCGGAATCGACATCTTCCGGATCTTTGATGCGCTCAACGACGTGAACCAGATGGCCCCCGCCATCAAGGCCGTTCGGGAGACGGGGACCGCGGTGGCCGAGGTGGTCCTGTGCTACACGGGCGACCTGCTCGATCCGGCCGAGGACCTCTACACGCTCGAGTACTACCTGGATCTGGCCCAGAAGGTCGTCGATGCCGGGGCCCATATCATCGCCATCAAGGACATGGCAGGCCTCCTCCGTC
Source organism: Sinomonas notoginsengisoli (assembly GCF_021554725.1). Classification (GTDB taxonomy): domain Bacteria; phylum Actinomycetota; class Actinomycetes; order Actinomycetales; family Micrococcaceae; genus Sinomonas; species Sinomonas notoginsengisoli. The sequence continues at coordinate 3,274 of NZ_JAIZDP010000001.1, forward strand.
CGGCGGCGGCGGCGAAGCTCGTCTCGGCACTGCGCGAACGCTTCGACCTCCCGGTCCACCTGCACACCCACGATACCGCCGGGGGCCAGCTCGCCACCCTGCTCGCCGCCGTGGACGCCGGGGTCGACGCCGTCGACGTCGCCTCGGCGCCGCTCGCCGGCACCACGAGCCAGCCGTCTGCCTCGGCACTCGTCGCCGCCCTCGCGCACACCCCGCGGGACACGGGCATCTCGCTGGAGAAGGTGAGTGCACTCGAGCCGTACTGGGAGGCCGTGCGCCGCGTCTACGCCCCGTTCGAGTCCGGACTCCCCGGACCCACCGGGCGGGTGTACCACCACGAGATCCCGGGCGGACAGCTGTCGAACCTGCGCCAGCAGGCGATCGCCCTCGGGCTTGCCGAGCGCTTCGAGGCGATCGAGGACGTGTACGCGGCTGCGGACAGGATTCTCGGCCGGCTCGTCAAGGTCACGCCCTCCTCCAAGGTCGTCGGCGACCTCGCCCTGCACCTCGTGGGCCTCGGTGCCGATCCCGAGGAGTTCCGTGAGAACCCGCAGAAGTTCGATATCCCCGAGTCGGTCATCGGCTTCCTCGGCGGTGAGCTCGGCGATCCGCCTGGGGGCTGGCCCGAGCCCTTCCGCACCAAGGCCCTGCAGGGGCGCACGGTCAAAGTGCGCGAGGAGACTCTCTCCTCCGAGGACTCCGCGGCGCTGCAGGGCGATTCGGCGACCCGACGGGCAACGCTGAACCGGCTCCTGTTCCCCGGCCCGACCAAGGACTACCAGGCCAACCGGGATGCCTACGGCAACCTTTCAGTGCTCGACACGCGAGACTACCTCTACGGGCTCCAGCGAGGCCACGAGCACATCATCGAACTCGAGAAGGGTGTGCGGCTCATCGCCCAGCTTGAGGCGATCTCGGAGCCCGACGAGAAGGGCATGCGGACAGTCATCGCAACGCTCAACGGCCAGTCCCGCCCGGTGTCGGTGCGTGACCGCTCCGTTCAGAGCAACGTCAAGCTGGCGGAGAAGGCGGATGCGACCAACCCTGGTCACGTCGCCGCTCCGTTCGCGGGTGCGGTCACGGTCACGGCCAAGGAGGGCGATCTCGTCCAGGCGGGCGACTCCATCGCGACCATCGAGGCCATGAAGATGGAGGCCGCGATCACCTCGCCGGTCGCCGGCAAGGTCTCGCGCGTCGTCGTGAGCGGTGTTGAGCAGGTTGAGGGTGGTGATCTGCTCCTGGTGGTCGGCGCGGAGTAGCGTCTGCACCATGACTGCGGCTCGGCCGCGGGCCCGCCTCGGGGCCCGCGGCCGAGCCGACGGCTAGACTGGCCCCGATCGACCACCCGGCCGCTGTGTCGCCGGCAGTGGCACACGTCTTTGGACGTACCGACGAGGCGAACGGGAGCCCATGACCGAGGAGACAACGCCCAAGCCCGGGCCGCGACCGCATGCTCGCAAGGCCGCGCCGGACCCGCGCGAGGAGAGCGCCTCGGCCGCGTCCGGGACGTCTGCACCGGAACAGGCTGTGCCTGCACAGTCCGGGGAGGCAGAGTCCGCACGGCCGTCGGAGGCGGATCACGCAGTGCCGGCGTCATCGCCCGTCGACGTGGTCACCGTGGCAGACGCCCAGGACCGCATAAGCGCTGATTCCCTCTCGGCATTGAACTCGCTGTCGGTTCCACTCGACCCAAGCGCCGTGCCACAAGCGCCGTCGCAGCCACCGGCTGGCTGGCTCGCGTCCCACCCGCTCCCGACCTCGGGACCCGGGGTCGCAGGGAAGGCAACGCCCACCGTGGCTGGCACGCCGCCTGTCCCCGACGCCAGTGGGCCTGCGGCTCCCGGAGCCGACGCGCCCGAGCAGGCCGGGGGCGCCGCCGCCCCCGTCGTGAGCGAGCGGCGAACCCGTGTGGAGGGTCCGGAGCCAGCCACATCGCTGACATCAGACCGGCTTGTCGCGAAGTCCCCTGCCGCTCCGGTGACGGGGTGGCGCCGGTGGCTGTACTTCGCGACCTTGGGGTACGTGGACCTGGGAGACTCCCACGCGGTGCGGCTCCAGCGGGCACTCGAGCATCGGATCGCCACACGGCTGGGGGAGCGCACACGCTACGTCCCCGTGCTCTCCCGGAAGGGCGGCGTGGGCAAGACCACGGTCACCACGCTGCTCGGCATGGCCCTCGCGGACCTGCGGGAGGACCGCGTGATTGCGATGGACGCCAACCCGGACCGCGGCACCCTGTCGGACCGCAACCCGGGCCGTGCCACGTACACGGCCCGCCAACTCGTCAAGGACAGGTTCGAGGTCACGTCCTTCGCCCAGCTGTCCAATTACACGGCTCGCGAGGGCTCGCGGCTCGACGTGCTCGCCTCGGATGCTGACCCTATGGTTGCCCAGGCGTTCAACGATGCGGACTACCGCGCAGTCACCGACGTGCTGGGCCGGTACTACTCGATCGTGCTCACGGACTCGGGCACCGGCATGGTGCACTCGGTCATGCAGGGCACGCTCGAGAAGGCCGACGCCGTTGTCCTCGTCTCTGGCGGGAGCGTCGACGAGGCGCGGCTCGCCTCCGAGACGCTTTCCTGGCTTGAGGCGCACGGGCGAGACGATCTAGTGCGCAAGGCCATCGTCGTCATCAACATGGCAGCCGGCGATGGGACGCGGGTGGATGTGGACGAGATCGAGGATCATTTCCGCACGCGTGTCCGGCACGTCGTGCGGATCCCGCACGACCGGCACCTCGCCGAGGGGTCACAGATCGACTTCGCCAAGCTCCGCCCCGCAACACGTGAGGCGGCCATCCAGCTCGCGTCCCTCGTCGTCGACGAGCTCACGGAGGACTGAGCCGGCGAAGGCCGGATGGCCCCCGCCGGCTGTGAGGCGACTCAGACGACGCTCGGCTTCGGTGCGGAGTAGATCTCGTCGACATACTCGCCGAAATCGGTCATGACCTGATCCCTCTTGACCTTCAGAGAGGGGGTCAGGTGCCCCGAGTCTTCCGTGAAGTCCGTCGGGACGATCCGGAAGGACTTGATGGCCTCCGCTCTGGACACGCTCGAGTTGGCGTGGTCGATGACGGTCTGCACGTGGGCGAGGACGGCTGGGTGCGTCGTGGCGTCCTGCACGGACAACCCCGCAGGGAGGCCACTGCGCTCGAGCCAGCCGGGCAGCGCCTCCTCGTCGAGAGTCACGAGGGCGGCGATGAACGGACGCTTCTCGCCCACGACCACGACCTGCGACACGAGCGTGTCCGCACGGATCTCGTCCTCGAGCGGCGCGGGGGCCACGTTCTTGCCCCCGGCCGTGATGATGATGTCCTTCTTGCGGCCGGTGATGCGCAAATAGCCGTCGGCGTCGAGTTCGCCGACATCCCCGGTGTGGAACCAGCCGTCGGTGAATGCCTGGGTCTGGAGCTCAGGCAGGTTGTAGTACCCGCGCATGACGCACACGCCCTTGGCGAGGATCTCCCCGTCGTCCGCGATCCGCACGCCATTGCCGGGCAGCGGGGGGCCCACGGTTCCGATCTTGACGAGCGACGGGGTGCCGACCGTAAGCGGTGCCGTGGTCTCAGTGAGCCCGTATCCCTCGAGCACGAGGAGCCCAACGCCGTGGAAGAAATGGCCGAGCCGCTCGCCGAGCGGTCCGCCTCCGGATACCGCGTACTTGACGTGACCGCCCATCGCGGCGCGCAGCTTCCTGTAGACGAGCACGTCGTACAGTGCATGCTGGAGCCGGAGCCCGAGAGACGGCTTGCCACCGTCCTCGTGCGCCTTGGACCAGGTGATTGCAATGTCCCCGGCCCGATGGAAGATCTTGCCCTTGCCGCTGTCCTCGGCCTTCGTGAGCGCAGAGTTGTAGACCCTCTCGAAGATGCGTGGGACAACGAGGAGGAAGGTCGGCTCGAAGCTCTGCAGATCCGCGAGGAGGTTCTTGACGTCCGGGGTGTGCGCAACCTGGGCGCCCGCAGCCACCGCCAGAACGGAGATGAACCGCCCGAACACGTGCGCGAGTGGGAGGAACATGATCGTCTTCGATTTGGGTTTGACCACCACGCCGAGAGCCATGGCAGCGTTCTCGGACAGCGCGACGAAGTTCCCGTGGGTGAGTTCACAGCCCTTGGGCCGGCCCATTGTGCCCGAGGTGTAGATGATCGTGGCTACCGATTCGAGCGTCGCTGCCGACCGGCGCGTCTCGAGCACCTCGTCGGAGACGCTGGCACCGGCCGCGCGGAGGGCGTCGAGGCCCGCAGTGCTCATCTGCCAGACATGCTTCATCGCTGCCAGGCCCTCGGAGTCGACCGCCTGGCGGATCGCGTTCTCATGATGCGCGTTCTCGCCGAAGGCGGCCACGGCACCCGAGTTGTCGAGGTTCCACGCAATCTGGCTGGGCGACGAGGTCTCATAGACGGGCACGGAGACAGCTCCCGCGAACCAGATTGCGAAATCCACGAGGGTCCACTCGTAGCATGTGCGCGCCATGATGCCGACGCGGTCGCCGAGGCCCACGCCCTCGGCGATGAGTCCCTTCGCGATCCGTTCGACATCGGCGCGGAACTCCTTCGCGCTCACGTCCTGCCATGTGCCGGATGCGTCCCGCTTTGCGAAGAGGGCAGGGTTCGCTGGCTTCTCCGCCTGCTCGAGGACGAAGTCCGTGGTGTTGCGGGCAACGGGGGTCGGAATGAGGGGCGGGACGATCTTTTCGCGCACGATATCTCCTTCGGTATCTCCCGGGGGCGCGGGAGATGGCTTAACCATATCCAAGCGCACCGGCGGGCGTGTGCCGTGGATCACGGCACCAAAGCTACTGGTGAGTAACAATAGCCGTCGCGGTCGGCTCGCGCCACACGGGTCCTCTGGGGGGACGCCACTAGACTGGCCCCCGTGCGCAGACCCCGCTTCGCCCCGACCTTCCGGCCCCGAGACCCACGGCTGGGCCCCAAGGGGCTTGCGATCGGTATCGACATTGGTGGCACCAAGGTCGCGGCGGGGGTGGTCGACGCCGCAGGTCGTGTGCTCCGGCGCGCCCGGCGCGCAACTCCGGGAACGCAGCCACGCGAGGTGGAGCGGGTCATCACCGAGCTCGTCGAGGAGCTGAGCACCGCACACCGCATCGCTTCGGTGGGGATCGGCGCAGCTGGATGGATGGACCTCGAGGGGGGAACCGTGCTGTTCAGCCCTCACCTTGTCTGGCGCAACGAGCCGCTCCGCGCCAACCTCGAGAAACTCCTCCGCCGTCGGGTCCACCTGGCCAACGATGCCGATGCCGCGGCGTGGGCCGAGTGGCGTTTCGGTGCTGGCCAGCGAGAGAGCCGACTCGTCTGCATCACTCTGGGCACCGGGATCGGGGGCGGGATGGTCATGTCCGGCCGTCTCGAGCGCGGACGCTATGGGGTCGCCGGCGAATTCGGGCACCAGGTCATCGTCCCGGGAGGCCACCGATGCGAATGCGGCAACCGTGGGTGCTGGGAGCAGTACGCCTCCGGCAACGCCCTGGGGCGCGAAGCGCGGGAGCTCGCCCGCGCCAACTCGCCGGTCGCTCAGGAGCTGCTGCGTGCCGTTGGGGGCAATCCGGAGCGGATCACGGGGGCAGTCGTCACCGAACTCGCGCAGGCCGGAGACGCGGCATCCATGGAGCTCCTCGAGGAGGTCGGAGAGTGGCTGGGACTCGGTCTGGCGAACCTCGCGGCGGCGCTGGACCCCGGCACGTTCGTGATCGGCGGCGGGCTCTGTGACGCGGGCGAGCTCCTTCTTGCCCCAGCGCGGCGGGCGTTCGCGCGGAATCTCACAGGACGCGGGTTCAGGCCTCAAGCGCGGATCGTGCGCGCGGCGCTCGGTACCGAGGCCGGACTCATCGGTGCTGCGGACCTTTCGCGGGTGAACTTCCGGTCAGACAGGTCGCTGCGGCGAGGCGTCGGCGGCAGGGGTGTGGCGACTCCGGCCACTTAGACGCGGGCGCCGTCGTCGCCGTCGTCGTCCTTATTGTGGGGAAGGCGCATGATCAGCGTCCCGACACCCGCGATGAACGCGGATACCAGCAGCACGATGATGTAGCCCGGCACAGTACGCCACACGAGCGCGAACACGAGCAGGGCAACAGGTCCTCCGAGGGCCCCGCACCACGCGAGCACGGTGACCGGATCGGCACCGGCTAGCACCGGCTCGGGCTCCTCGGGCACGAAGTCGCCCGGAAGGGAGTCGGATTCCTCCCCAACCGGACCTCGGGCCCGCGCTTCGGGCCGCTGCCCGGCGAGGCCCAGCGGGTCGAACTGCGAGAAGCCCGCGGCGTCGTCCTCGTGATCGCCCCCTCGTGCGGAATCGGCGGGGTCGGGCCTCGCGGGTCCGTGACGCGGCCCGCGCCCGCGGCCAGGACCGGCACCCGAGGCGCGTTCAGCGGCAGAGAGCTCGCGCGGCGCCGGGCCGGAGCCGTCGCCGTCCACAGGCCCGCCTCCCAGGCGTGCGACCAGATCGCGCCATGCGTCGTCGTCGGCTGCGGGGTCGGGGCGGTGGGTATCTGAGGGATCGTTCATGCCAGGTCCCCCAGACCCTGGGCCTTCGCATTCGAGGAATGCTGTCCCGCCCCGGTCATCTCACGAAAGAAGGCCGCGGAGCGCGTGAAGATGGTCTCCGCGTCATTGTCCAGCGTCGCGACGTGATAGCTGTCGGTCAGCCGGACGAGCCGAATGTCCGTACCACCGTACCGGGCCGTGATCGCCTCCACGCTGCGTTCGCTCGTGACCACGCGGTCCACAGTGGAGCGGAAGACCAGCAGCGGGGCACTGGCGCGGGGGAGGGCCGTGACCGTGTCACGGAACAGGAGCTTGAGCTGATGGGCAGCCGCGACGGGCACCAGCTCATACCCGCCTTCGTCCTGCCCTGACCGCTTGATGTCGTTGTGTATCCCAGGGACGGTCTTCATCACATAGCGCAGCACGGCGGAAAGGCGCGACCGCGGATCGTCCACGACCAGGGCAGGGTTGACCACCGTCACGGCTGCCACCGGATGGTGCGCCGCGAGCCGCAGGGCCAGCGCACCGCCCATCGAGAGGCCGGCGGCGACCACGGTGTCGCATTCGCGCGCTAGTTCGAGGTACGCCGACTCGTAGGCGTCGTACCAGCGCCGCCATGGGATGCGTGCCAGGTCTCCGATCGAGGTGCCGTGGCCCGGCAGGAGCGGTACGGTGACGCGGAATCCTGCGTCCCTGAGGGCGTCGGCCCACGGCTCGACGGCGGTGGGCTCGCCTGTGAACCCGTGGCACAGTGCGACGCCGACGGCCGAAGGGGCTTCCATGGCATGAATTATGCACCGAGCGGTGCGCACCTCGGTCATGCTTCCAGCGTGCTTCGCGGCGCGGCCTGCTCGGCGCACCGCAGGAAGAAGTCCGCAGTCCTGCCGACGATCAGCTCGGCCTCCGGTCCGCGGGTTGCAACGTGGGGGCTGTTGTGGAGGGGAACGACCTCCGTCACTGGGCCTCTGGCCCGGTCCATGATCCTCCTCAGGGACGACGGCGGCACGACGGGATCGACATCGGACTTGAACACGATGAGCGGCGCCGTGACGCGCGGCAGGGCGCGGTCAGTGGCCGCGAAAAGGCGTTTGAGTTCGTGGACGGCGGTGATCGGCGTCCTCGAATAATCGCCTTCGTCCCCCATGGGCGGGGGAGCGTCTGCTTCCTCGATGGGCCCGGTGGTGCGCATGAACAGGCGGTACGCGCCGATGAAGCGCACCCTCTGGTCGTAGAAGCCGAGGGCGGGATTCACGACGGCGATCCCCACCACCGGGCCCGGCGCACTGTGGCCTGGGGAGATCGTCCGGTTTTCGGCTGTCCCCAGCCGCGCCGCGGTGTGGAGGGCGATCGCACCGCCCATCGACAGTCCAGCAACGAAGAGGAGGTCGGTGCGCGCGGAGATCGCGACGCATGCCTGCTCGAATCGTTCGGTCCACTCGCGCCAGCGGCGCTTCTCGAGGTCGCGCCAGTCGGTTCCGTGTCCAGGCAAGAGTGGGGACTCGATGTGGAATCCTCGGGCGGCAAGCCCCTCGGCCCATGGCTGTATGGAGGAGGGCGAGCCCGAGAACCCGTGGCACAGGACCACACCCAGCCGCAGCGGCCGGGACGTGCTGGTGCCATATGACATGCGTCTATCGTGACATCCGGGTCGCCGGTCCGCCGAAGCGCCCCGCGTGACACTACAGTGAATCCAGAAAAGCGCGCTCGCCACGGCGGAAGGGCCAGCATTGGTCTACTGGATCCTCAAACAGATCTTCATCGGTCCCCTCGTCAAGCTGCTCTTCAGGCCGTGGACCAAGGGCATGGCGAACGTGCCCGGCAAGGGCGCCGCGATCCTCGCCTCGAACCATCTCTCGTTCTCCGACTCGATCTTCCTCCCACTCATGGTCCGGCGGCCGGTGGTGTTCCTGGCAAAGCAGGAGTACTTCACCGGCCATGGGCTCAAGGGGCGGCTTACGGCAGCATTCTTCCGGTACACGAACCAGCTGCCGATGGACCGCTCGGGTGGCGAGGCGTCTTCCGCCTCGCTCGAGACAGGCGCCCAGATCCTGCGCGGCGGCGGGCTCCTCGGCATCTACCCTGAGGGCACCCGGAGCCCCGATGGGCGCCTCTACCGTGGCAAGGTCGGGGTGGCCAGGCTAGCCCTCCTCAATCGGGTGCCCGTCCTGCCCGTGGCGATGATCGGGACGGAGAAGGTCCAACCGATCGGACAGCGGGTGCCGTCAATCCGCCGCGTGGGAGTCATCATCGGGCGCCCCATGGACTTCTCGGAGTTCTATGGCCGGGCCAATGAGCGCGGGGTCCAGCGGGAGGTGACCAACCGGATCATGCGGCAGATCCAGCAGTTGTCCGCGCAGGAGTATGTGAACGTGTACGCTGCGGACGTCAAGGCGCGGCTCGCGGAAGAAGCCGCGCACAGGCCCTCCCAGGAGCCACCGGCCGACGCATGAGCGAGGGGTAGCGGCGGTGACTTAACCTTGGTAGGTGACTGATCTCTCCGTAGCGTCCGCCGTCCGGTTCACGAGCACCGCCCAGAGCGGAGCCGCCGACTATCCGGGCCTGGACAACTGGCGTACCCTCCCCATTTCCCAGCAGCCCACCTGGTCGGACGGGAATGTCTTCCGTGACGCGGTCTCCGAGCTCTCCATCCTGCCGCCGCTCGTGTTCGCCGGTGAGGTGGACGTGCTGCGCGAACGGCTTGCCTCCGCTGCCCAAGGGAAGGCCTTCCTGCTCCAGGGCGGGGACTGCGCGGAGACCTTCGAGGCTGCCACGGCTGACCGTATCAGCGCCCGCGTCAGGACGATCCTCCAGATGGCCGTGGTGCTGACCTATGGCGCGCAGTTGCCGGTCATCAAGATGGGGCGCATGGCCGGCCAGTTCGCCAAGCCCCGCTCGTCGGACATGGAGACGCGGGACGGCGTGACCCTGCCCGCCTATCGTGGCGACATCGTCAACGGCTACGACTTCACTCCTGAGTCCCGCGCACATGACGCCAGCCGGATGCTCCGGGCCTACCACACCTCGGCGTCGACCCTGAACCTGATCCGCGCGTTTACTCAGGGTGGTTTTGCGGACCTCCGCCTCGTGCACACATGGAACAAGGGATTCACCTCGAACCCGGCCCACGCCCGCTATGAGTCGTTGGCCCGCGAGATCGACCGGGCCATCAAATTCATGGACTCCTGCGGAGCGGACTTCGAGGCGCTCAAGCGCGTCGAGTTCTTCGCGAGCCATGAGGCCCTCCTGCTCGACTACGAGCGTGCGCTCACGCGCATCGACTCACGCACTGGGCTGCCGTATGACACCTCGGCCCACTTCCTGTGGATCGGCGAGCGAACGCGTGAGCTCGACCACGCGCATGTGGACTACCTCTCGCGCGTCCGCAACCCGATCGGCGTCAAGCTCGGTCCGTCCACGACCGGGGACGATGCCCTGCGGCTCATCGACAGGCTCGATCCCGAGCGCGAGCCGGGCCGGCTCACGTTCATCACCCGCATGGGAGCCGGGAACATCAGGGAGAAGCTCCCACCGGTGGTGGAGAAGGTCACGGCCTCGGGGGCCCAGGTCCTGTGGGTCACGGATCCCATGCACGGCAACACGGTCACGAGCCGCAACGGGTACAAGACGCGCCGATTCGACGACGTCGTCGACGAGGTCCGCGGCTTCTTCGAGGTGCATGAGGCACTCGGCACCGTGCCCGGCGGTCTGCACATGGAGATGACGGGTGACGACGTGGCCGAGTGCCTCGGGGGTTCGGATCCCATCGACGAGGCGGCATTCGAGGACCGCTACGAATCGGTCTGCGATCCTCGCCTGAATCACATGCAGTCCCTCGAGATGGCGTTCCTTGTGGCAGGGGCGCTCTCGAAGCAGGGCTGACTCGAAGCAGGGCTGATAGGAGGGTGGCGGAGCGGGGGCCCTCACACGACAGTGAGGGTCACCACGCTGCCTTCGGGCACGTCCTTGTCGACGGGGTCCTGAGCACGGACCGTGCCGAAGAACCCTCCGAGGACGTTCTCGACCCGGACGTCGAATCCGAGCTGCTTGAGCGCGTCCACCGCCTGCCCCACCTGCTTGCCAACGAAGGTTGGCACATGGACGAGCTTGGGGCCCTTCGAGATGGTCAGCGTGACCTTCCCGCCCTTTGTCAGGGTGGCACCTGCCGGGGGGTCCTGGGCGACGACAGAGCCTTTGGGAATGGTTCGGTCGTTGACCTCGTTGGCCGAGACCATAGGCTCGAGGCCGGCGGCACGCAGCGCGGCCAGCGCCTCGGACTGGGTCTTTCCGGTGACTTTCGGCACCGGGATCGGCTGCGGCCCTTTGGACACGGTCAGGCCAACGGCGGAGCCGTGCCGCAGGAGCGTCCCTGCGCCCGGATCCTGCGCAACCACGACGCCGACGGCCGCCGTCTCGTCGTACGCCTCCTTGACGGCGCCGACGGTGTTCTTCGCTGCTTCGATGGCCGCCTTGGCGTCATTCACGGTCTTGCCGCGCAGGTCCCCGAGCGGGAACAGCTGCGGCCCCTGCGAGACGAGGACTTGGACTCCCTGAAACTTCCGGATCTGGCTCCCAGGAGGTGGATTGCTGCCCACGATGAGGCCCGCGGTGACCACGTCGTCGAACACGTCTCTGGTCGAGAACGCAAGCCCCGCCTGCTCGAAGAGGGGCCGTGCCTGATTGACCGTGAGGTCCTTGACGGGCGGCACAGTCGCGGCGGCCCCGGGCCCTACCCCGAAGAACCATCCGGCGAGCGCCGCGATGAGCGCGAGGAGGATGACGACGACCGCCCACACGACTCCGCGCCGTCGGCGGCTGCCGGGGGCGAGCGTGCGCGTCGGCGTCGCGGCGGCAAGCGCCGACTGCTTCTCGGCGTCGCGCTGGCGCCGGCGCAGTTCGCGGTCGGTTGGGGCCGGTTCGGCCTGGGCCCGGGGCATTACTGTGGTGTGCTGGGGTGCGGGCGAGGCGGCGATGACCTCGGTTCGTCCTGGGAACAGGGCCTCGGTGTGGGCGCCGTACGCGCCGGGCCGCGGGATGTGCTGCGTCTGAGCAGCGTGCAGATCGAGCTGGGCGTCGCTCAGGTGCGTGCGGATGTGCCGGATCTCCCCGAGGAGCGCTTCGGCGTCGACGGGCCGGTCCTCAGGATCGCGTGCGCTGGCCCACTGCACGAGTTCATCGAGCTCGGGGGAGAGGCCGGGCACGAGGGCGGAAGGTGGCGGGACGTCCCGGGTGGCATGCTGCATGGCGACCTGGACAGGGATCTCCCCGCGGTACGGCTGGTGGCCGGTGAGCAGCTCGTAGAGCATGATGCCTACCGAGTAGAGGTCGCTGCGCTCGTCGCCGCCGCTGCGCTGCACCAGCTCCGGGGCGATGTACGCCACGGTGCCGAGGGTGACTCCTGTGCTGGTCGAGGTCGTCACGGCCCTCGCGAGCCCGAAGTCGGCGACCTTGATCTGCCCGGAGTTCCCGAGGAGGACGTTCTCGGGTTTGACGTCCCGGTGCACGAGGCCGGCGGCATGGGCGGCGCTGAGGCCGTCCACCACGGCGTCGATGAGCGCGAGAGCCTGGCGTGGAGCGAGTGGGCCGTGCTCATTGAGGAGCTCGCGGAGGTTCCGCCCGGGGACGTATTCCATGACCAGGTAGAAGAGGTCGCCCTCGTGGCCCCTGTCGAGGACGGAGACGACATGCGGGTGCGAAAGGCGTGCCGCGGCCTTGGCCTCCCGCTCGAGGCGGTCGACGAAGGTGGGATCTTGGCTCAGGTGCGGGTGCAGGACCTTGACGGCCACGTCACGGTCGAGGTTCGTGTCCGTGGCGAGATAGACGGTGGCCATGCCGCCCATGGCCAAGCGTGAGACCACGCGGTACCGGTCGCCCACGAGCGAGCCCACGAGCACGTCGGTCAGCTTTCCGTTCACCCCACGATCCTATGCGCTGCGCGGCCAGCCGCGCCTCAGGCGGGGCATGGTCGCGGGCCTGGAGGAGGTGTCACTCAAACGTCTTCTTGTGGGACTTGACCGCGGCGACGTACTGCTTCGTGTCGTCATACAGGCCGTGCTTGGCCACCGAGTACTGGCCCTGGTAGTAGCCTGCGATCGCGGTATCCTCGTCCTTGCTCGTGCGCACCAGGGCACGGATGATCGCCACGCCGGCCGTGGCGTTGTCTCGCGGATCGAGGAGGTTGAGCCTCCGCCCGATGAGATCCGACGCCCATTGGCCCGAGGAAGGCACCAGCTGCATAGCACCGATGGCGTTCGCCGGGGAGACAGCTCGTTGGCTGAAGCCCGATTCCTGGTAGGCGAAGGCGAGCGCGAGCGCCGGATCCACGCCCATGCGTCTCGCCGTGTCCGCGATGATCTGCTTCATCTCGTCGCGGTTCGGTGCGGGGGAGGCGTTGAGGGCTTTCTTGTTCTCATTGGCCGAGGCGACGGTGGCCTCGGGGTACTTGAACCCCATGAACGTGTCCTCGACGAGCGGCTTGACGCGCTCCGACGAGGAGGCCGTGACGTTCGAGGCCGGCTTCGCCCGGTCCGCGGCCACGGCTGCCGGGACCTTGATGGTCCGGCCCGCGTAGATGACGCTCGACAGACTCAGCCCGTTGGCCGCCAGAAGGTCGCCCAGAGGCACGCGGAGCCTGGCGCTGATGCCGTAGGGGGTGTCCCCGGGCCGGATCGTGTAGGACGTCGTGGTCGGGTCCGGGCGTGGCGCGTCGGTTGGAGATCCCCCGGACGACGGCGCGCGGCCGGGTTCGGTCGCCCGCGTACCCGTGAGCCTGAGTTCCTGGCCCGGTCGGATGACCGTCGTGGGGGTCAGTCCGTTGAGGGCGAGGACGTGTGCGACGTCGAGCCCGTACTTGCCCGCAATCGAGGTCACGGTCTCGCCAGCACGCACCGTGTACGCCTTCGGTGCTTCTGGGGTCACTGGGGTCTGGGCCGGTGTGGCCAGGCGGCTCGGCACCGTCACAGCGATCTCGGCCGCTGGCACCACGGCCGCTTGGGCCCTTGTGGCCTCTACGGGCGCGCTTCGCGATCCCGCGACGACAGCCGTCTGCGCGGCAGATGCCGGTGCGGCGAGGACCAGCGAGGACAGCCCGACTGCAGGGAGAACGGCGGTCGTCGCGGCGACGAGCGGCAGGCATGGCCTAGTGGCAGCGGTCCAGTTCGTGCCGGGCGTGCTCATCCAGTCGACCTCCTTGAGCCGGGCATGTCACTCCTGTGAAAACTGAGAAAAAAAATTAGCTCTGAGGTTAGAGCGCTTGTATATCGCCGATGTTACGGAAGTGACTATTGTGAATCTGCCACGATTTGCTGACGAGCACAAGACGTCAGCCGGGGCATGTCCGCCGCGGCTGGACTAGGTGGAGTGCCGCGGCTCGTGGCACGCTGGAGACGTGAGTGATATTGAGAACCTGGTGTCGGAATGGCTCCCACTGCCGGACGTCGCGGAACGACTCGGCTGCCCGGTCACCAAGGTGCATGGCCTGCTGGACGAGGGCGCACTCGTGGCTGCACGGGTAGGGGAGAGGTCGGTTCGCTCGGTGCCGGCGCTCTTCCTTGACGGGGATCATGTGGTGGACAGCCTCAAGGGCACCATTGCAGTCCTCGCTGACGCGGGGTTCAGCGATGAGGAGCTGATTGTGTGGCTCTTCACTCCGGACGAGTCTCTGCGAGGTCGGCCGATCGACGCCCTGCGTGAGGGCCGCAAGACCGAGATCCGCCGTAGGGCCCAGATCCTCGCCTGGTAGCACCTGACATCGCCGGGTGGGCCTCAGGAGGTGCGCTGCACCGCCGCGAGGCCTAGCGCCTCGAGTGCGCTGCGCACCACGGGATCGACGTCGAGACGGGAGAGGGCCGCGAAGGCCCGGTCCGAAAGGTCGTCGATCAGCCGTTCCACCGCATCGAGTGCGCCGGTGCTGCTGATGAGCGCGCGCAGCCGATCGACGTCGTCGAGCGCGAGGTCGCCGCGTCCGAGGCCGCGTTCGAGCTCTGCCGCGGAGGCGGCGTCGGCCGCGTCGAGGGCGAGCGCGACGAGGACGGTGCGCTTGCCCTCACGCAGGTCGTCACCGGCCGGCTTGCCGGTGGTCTGAGGGTCTCCGAACACGCCGAGCACGTCATCGCGCAGCTGGAACGCCTCCCCGAGGGGCAGCGAGAACGCCGAGTAGGCCGCCAGCAGCGCCTCACCGGCCCCAGCGAGCGCGCCGCCGATCCCCAGTGGATGCTCGGTGGAGTACTTCGCGCTCTTGTAGCGGATCACGTTCCTGGCCCGGGACACCGCGTCCCCGCGGGGCCTCGACGGGCCGGCCACTTCCTCGAGGATGTCCAGATACTGGCCTGCCATTACCTCGGCGCGCATGGTGTTGAAGATGCGCCGCGCGGTGGTCGCCGCGCCGGCTGCGGGTCCCACGGCCGCGAAGGCCTCCTCACTGAAGGACAGGCACATGTCTCCGGTCAGGATCGCCGCGGCGTCGCCGAATCGCTCGCCGTCGAGCCGCCAGCCGGACGCTGCATGGAGCGCCGTGAACCGCTCGTGGACGCTCGGGGCGCCTCGGCGGGTGTCCGAGCGGTCGATGATGTCGTCGTGGATGAGCGCGGCGGACTGGAACAGCTCAAGGGCAACACCTGCGTGGACCGGCTCGGCCGCAAGCGCCGCACCGCCGGCGCCGCGCCATCCCCAGTATCCGAGCAGGGCGCGCAGGCGCTTCCCTCCGGAAGCGAGGCCGGAGATGGCGTCCATGAGCGGCGCGACGTCCTCCGACACGACGTCCATCACCGCGCGCTGGCGCGCAAGGAAGGCTCCAAGCTCCTCCGAGAGGGCTTCGCGGTACCGGGCCTGTTCGTCCTGGAAACCGGAGGGCTCCTGCTGCTGTTCCTTCACCACCATGCTCCTGCGTGCGCCGGACTACTTGAGGGACGCCGGCGCCACGGAAACGCCCACCGTTGCCACAGCCTGGCCGTTTGCCGTTACGACCGTGATGGCTGCCGTCTCCGAGCCGTTCGAGCGCACGAAGTCCCGGACCAGTGTGCCTGCCGCTGCGATCGCCGACGACGCGCTCGACGACGCGCTCGCGTTTGGCACCGCGGTGAAACCCTGGGCGGTCAGGGTCTTGGTGTAGTAGTCGAGCATCTCGGCTGCCGAGGCCTTGCTGTTCGAGGCGACGATCGAGGCCACGGCGGGCGACGCCGAGGCGTCGAAGCTCGTCGCAAGAGCCGCGGCCCCAGGCATGAGCGGAAGCGTCTGGGAGGGGAATCCGGCGGCGATCGCACTCACGGTCGAGCTGGCCGAGGCTGACGCCGAGGCGCTCCCTGCGACAGTGGAGGACGGAGCCGCAGATGTGGATGATGCCCCGGAGGCTGTTGCCTTCGGCGCCGACCCCGCGGCCGGACCTGCGCATGCAGCCATCGCGAACGCAGCCGCAGCCATTGCGGTGGTCCCTGCGAGCCGTAGGATCCGTCGAGTCATGAGTGCCATAAGGGGTGGGTGCGCCTTCCGTCTGCCCGTTGAGGTCCTGCCCAGTCTAGTGGGCTGCCTGTGCCCCTCCCGGCCTACCATGGACGGGTGGAGACGCAGGACGATGTGCCGCAGGGCGAGCCGCTCGAAGCCCTGAGGCGGCGTGGCATCCTCCACGTCGACATGGACGCGTTCTTCGTGGGAGTCGAGCAGCGCGAGCGTCCCGAGCTCCTCGGCCGGCGAGTGATCGTGGGTTTCCCGGCGGAGCGTTCCGTGGTCCTGTCGGCGAGCTACGAGGCCCGGGAGTTCGGCGTCCGCAGTGCGATGCCGATGCTCGTCGCGCTGAGGCAGTGTCCCGATGCGATCGTCGTGGCCCCTCGGCACCATCTTTACTACGAGGTGTCAAAGCAGCTTATGCAGATCTTCGGCGACTTCACCGACCTCGTGGAGCCGCTCAGCGTTGACGAGGCCTTTCTCGACGTCTCCGGAGCCGTCCGTCGGCTAGGGGCAACGCCTGAGGAGATCGCGGCGCAGGTCAAAGCGCGCATCCGCGCAGACTTGGGGATCACGGCCTCTGTGGGGGTCGCCGCGACCAAGTTCGTGGCGAAGATCGCTTCGGCAAGGTCAAAGCCCGATGGCCTGCTCGTGGTGCGGCCTGAGGACACCGTGGCGTTCCTGCATGCGCTCCCCGTAGGGGCGCTGTGGGGGATTGGGGGGAAGACCCAGGAAGTCCTCGCGCGCCTTGGGATCCACACGGTCGCGGATCTCGCGCACACCCCCGACTCGACCCTCAAGCGCTCTCTCGGCGCATCGGGCCTCCATGCCAAGCGGCTCAGCTGGGGCACTGACGAGCGTGCCGTGAGTCCCGTGCGTGAGGAGAAGAGCATCGGTGCGGAAGAGACGTTCGCCACCGACGTCGTGGACGACGCCGCGCTGCACGCGGAGCTCCTCGGGCTCGCCTACCGCGTCGCCGGGCGGTTGAGGGCCCAAGGGCTTGCCGCCGGGACAGTGGCGTTGAAACTTCGCTACTCCGACTTCTCGACCCTTGCGCGTTCACACACCATGACGGTGCCTACCGACAGCGCGCAGCACCTCTACTCGGCTGCCCGCCAGCTCCTTGCAGGCTTGGGTGAGCGGCCCCTACCCGTGCGGCTCATCGGACTCCGCGGCGAACGGCTACATCGTGCTGCGGGGGCGCCGCGGCAGTTGAGTCTGGACCGTTCCGAGGACAACTGGCGTACCGCGGAGGAAACGCTCGACCGGGTCTCGGAGCGGTTCGGAGCGGGCATGATCCGCCCCGCCCGCCTCCTCAGGGAGCGCAGCCGCTCACCTGACGGGCCTACCCGGCCCACCGCCGGCTCATGAGCGGTGACGCCGCAGCGTCCCTTTTGGAACCTACCCGGACGTCATATCCTTAAAGAACCTCGAATATCGGGTGCAGTGGGTCGGCTGGGAAAGTCCATCTGTGGTCGGGTCGGCAGCGTCTCGTCCGTTGGAGGGAACCCGAGGCTGGTTCAATGCGTTGGTGCAGGTGATGGGGCCGTCCATCGAATGCATGCGTGAAGGAGTCGCCATGCCTCTCTCGGAGCACGAACAGAAGATGCTGGAGCAGCTCGAGAAGCAGCTCCACGAAGAGGACCCGAAGTTCGCCGATTCCATGGGCGCTGATGCGCTGAGGACTTTCTCGACAAAGCACATCGTGCTCGGTGTCCTAGGGGTCATCGTGGGAATCCTCGTCCTTCTCGTCGGAGTCAGCATCCAGAACATCTTTGTAGGCGTCCTGGGCTTCCTGCTCATGGGGGCGAGCGTCTACTACGGAACGCTCCGTCGTCCGGGCCGCCGCCTGCGGTCGGGCCGCTCGAAGGGCTCCGGCGGTGGATTCCTCCACCGGCTCGAAGCCCAATGGGAGGAACGTCGGCGCGAGGAAGGCTGAGAACATCCCGATGCCCTCGGCGCTCGGTCGGTTGAGGCCAGCCGCCTAGGAGACATCGACAGGCCCTTGCCGCACGTGACGCTGCGAGAGCTGGCACGCGACTCCTTGACCCACTGGACGGCTTGACGGTGCCCCGGAACCAACGGTTCCGGGGCACCGTCGTGTGTTCTGTCGCAGCATCCCTCCACTTCACTCCCCACGCGGTCCTGACCCGACCCGAAACCACTCCCGACGCCAACGCCCGTGGGGGAGCCGCGCCGTCATCCGTCCTCACGAGATGGAGGTGCCGTCCATCTCCTCCACCGCCGCGGGTTGGACTGGCCTGCGCGATAATCCGCGGAATTTCGCGGGAATTTTTTGTACAGGTGGTGCGACATGCGTGTCCCTGCGCATTGACGGGGGAGGGTTGTGGAGTAAAGTGGTGGATGTTGGAGGGAAGTGGCGGGTGAGGACGGTCGGCCTCGTAACTGACAGGTGGTGGTGCCGGTGTTGCTCGGTACCTATTCGCCGCGTCTGGACGAGAAAGGGCGCCTCATCCTCCCGGCGAAGTACCGCGACGATCTGGCCGACGGGCTGGTTCTGACCCGGGGCCAGGAGCGCTGCATCTACGTCTTCAGCCAGAAGGAGTTCAAGAGAGTCCACGAACAGATGCGGGAGGCCCCTATCTCCTCGCGTCAGGCTCGTGACTACCTCAGGGTCTTCCTGTCTGGGGCCTCCGACGAGGTGCCTGACAAGCAGGGGCGCGTGACGATCCCCCAGAACCTGCGGAAGTACGCGGGCCTGGACCGGGACCTGGCCGTGATCGGCGTGGGAACCCGAGCCGAGATCTGGGACGCCCAGGCATGGGAGGACTACCTGACCGAGAAGGAATCCGCCTTCTCGGAGACCGACGACGAGGCAATACCCGGGATCCTGTGATCCTGCAGGCTGGCCGAGATCTCCAGCCGCCCCGCAAAGCCATCCTGGCTCACCTTCCCCGGAGCCAGGCGGCCGATCGGCGCGGAGGGGGATCTGGGCACAGCCCGACCGACACGATGGGGAGGAGTGGACGATGCCGAACGAGAACGAGCCGAAGCCGACGTCCGAGCGACACCTCCCCGTGCTGCTGGAGCGCTGCATCAACCTCCTGTCCGCAGGAATCGAGGCGGCGCGGGCCGCGGGCCGAGGGCCCGTTGTTGTTGACGCGACCCTCGGAATGGGAGGCCACAGCGAGGCGATCCTTGCCCGCTTTTCCGATGCCACTCTTGTGGGCATCGACCGGGACGAGCAGGCCCTGGCCCTCGCCGGTGCCAGACTGGCGTCCTTCGGGGAACGTGCCAGGCTCGTCCATGCTGTCTACGACGAGATCCCGGACGTCCTCGACAGGCTCGGACTCGACGGTGCCGACGGGATTCTGATGGATCTGGGGGTCTCGTCGATGCAGCTCGATGAGCGGGAGCGAGGCTTCGCCTACTCGTACGACGCGCCGCTCGACATGCGGATGGACACCGGCCGGGGCATGACGGCAGCCGATGTGGTCAATACCTACAGCGTCGAGGACCTGACGCGGATCATCCGCTCGTGGGGCGAGGAGAAGTTTGCGGGCAGGATCGCGAAGAACATCGTCGCCGAGCGCGAGAAGAAGCCCCTCACGACCACGGGACAGCTCGTCGAGGTGATTCGCGCCGTCGTGCCAGCTGCAGCGGCCCGCACGGGTGGCCATCCGGCCAAGCGCACGTTCCAAGCGCTGCGCATCGAGGTCAACGAAGAGCTCGACGTGCTCGAGCGCGCCGTCCCAGCTGCCGTCCATTCGCTCAGGGTGGGCGGCCGGATCGTGGTCATGAGCTATCACTCGCTCGAGGACCGGATCGTCAAGGGGGCCCTCCAGGCCAGGAGCAGATCGAGCGCTCCTCCCGGATTCCCGGTGGAGCTTCCGGAGCACCGCCCCGAACTGAAGATCATCACCAAGGGCACAGAAGTCCCGACGGAGACCGAGATCGCCGAGAATCCACGCGCCGCCTCGGCCCGGCTCCGCGCGGCAGAACGCATCAGGACGAGGAGCGGAAGATGAGCGCAGCAGCACAGCAGACGGTGGGGGTCGCGGGCACGTCCGCCCTGAAAGTGGCGAAGCCCGACCGCCGGACCCCGATCAGTGCCCCACGCCGCGCACCCCTGTCGCTCGTCCGTTCGCTGCCCATACGGCGCCGCGCGCCCTTCGCGATCTTCTGCCTCGGTGTGCTCGCGGCGGCGCTCATTGCCGTGCTTGTCCTCAACATCTCGGTGTCCACCGGCCAGTACCAGCTGGTCCAGCTCCGCAACGAGCAGATGACACTCGCGAAGCAGAATCAAGATCTGACACAGCGCGTCCAGAACTACGAGGCTCCCCAGAATCTGGCGGCACGCGCGGCACAATATGGAATGGTCGCCTCGACGTCCAATGGGCAGATTGACCTGAAGACGCTCGCGGTGACCGGCCAGGCCAAGGCGGCGGAGAAGGGCGCTCCTCAGGGTGCCACGATCGCGCCGCCCGCCGTCGCTGGGCAGATTGCCGCTGTCCCGGCGCCGACGACGAAGGACCCGCTTGAAGCACGGGCCGCGGCAGCGGCGGCGGCGGCCGGTGCAGTCGCTGGCGGCTCGGCCGTGCCGAAGCCGGAGGACAAGCCAGCCGCGAAGCCGGCGGCGGATCTCCACGGTGGGTCGATCCCGGCGCCCGGGCAGAAGACTCCCGGGCAGTAGCGTTCGCGTCGCGCGGGTCCGGGAGGACGGTCTGGCCGCACAGCCGTAGCAGCGAGAGTGGAAGCGTAGGGACCAGCGTGACAGGCACGAGCACGGAGACAAGACCCCCCAGTTCCCGCGCGGGCGCCTCCGTGCCCGACGGCGCGGCACGGCGCGCACGCCGCGCATCCAGCAGGCTCAGGCTCGGGCTCGCTGCGATGCTCGCCTTCCTCATCTTGATCGGGGGCCGGCTCGTGCTCGTCCAAGGCCTCGACGTCGGAGGGATGGCCGAGGCGGCGCTCAACAAGCGTCTCCAGAAGACCGTGCTCCCGGCAGAGCGCGGCCAGATCGTCGATTCGAGGGGCACAGTGCTCGCCTCGAGTGTGGTCCGCTACAACATCACCGTGGACCAGCGGATCGCATCGGCTTCCAACGTCACAGAGCTGGAACGCAGCGTCGACGCCGGCGACGGCACCAAGAAGATCGTCAAGATCCCGCGCGGTCAGGCCCTGAAGGAGCTTGCAGACGCCATTGGCAAGTCCGTGAACGAGGTCACCACCGCGATCACAGGTGATAAGCCCTTCAACTACGTCGCCCGCAACGTCACCCCGGATACCGAGGCGCGGGTCATGGCCATCGGCTTCCCGGGAATCCTGTCCGAGGGTGTTACCCAGCGCGTCTATCCCAACGGTGCGGTAGGCGGGAGCTTCGTGGGCTTCCTGGGCTCCGACGGTACGGCGCTCGCAGGGCTCGAACAGACCCAGAATGACGTCCTGAAGGGCCAGGACGGTTCCCGGGAGTACGAGATCGGCGCCGACGGCCTCCGCATTCCCGTGGCCACGGACAAGCTCACACCCGCTCAGGACGGCAGGACAGTCAAGCTGACGATCAACTCGGATCTGCAGTACTTCACGCAGCAGGCGGTGCAGACGCAGACGCAGAAGTACAGCGCCGAGTGGGGCATCGGCATCGTGATGGATGCCAAGACTGGCAACATCCTGGCGATGGCGGACACCAACTCCATTGACCCGAACGATCCCGGAAAGACTGCCGCGAAGGATCGCGGGGTGCGCGCCGTGACCGCGGCCTACGAGCCGGGATCGGTGGAGAAGACCATCACCTTTGCCTCCCTCATCCAGGAAGGCAAGGCCAATCCGCATTCCGAGTACACGATCCCGCCCACGTACACCGTGGACGGGCAGGAGTTCGCCGACGCCTTCTCGCACGGCACCGAGCAGCGCACCCTCGCCGGCATCCTCGGGTACTCGATGAACACGGGAACCGTGATGGCGGGCAAGGAGCTCTCACCCCAGCAGCGCTACGACTGGTTCACTAAGTTCGGCATCGGGCAGCCCGTCGAGGTCGGACTCCCGGGTGAGGCCTTGGGCATCCTCCACACGCCCGAGGAGTGGGACCAGCGCCAGCAGTACACGATCCTGTTCGGGCAGGGCGTCACACAGTCCACGCTCCAGACGGTCCGGGCCTACCAGACGATCGCCAACGACGGTGTGATGCTCCAGCCGAAACTCATCGAAGGCTACGTGGACCGGACCGGCCACGAGGACCCCTGGCAGACTGCAGCTCCCAGCCAAGTTTTGAGCAAGGAGACGGCGCAACAGGTCAAAGACATGCTGGAGAGCAATGTCACAGAGGGCGAGGTCTACCCTGCGGGGATCGACGGCTACCGAGTCGGGGCGAAGACGGGCACGTCCGAGGCCCCCCGCGAAGATGGAAAGCCCGGCTACCAGGGCGTGACCTCGTCGCTCATCGGCATGGCGCCCATGGACAATCCGCGTTTCCTCGTCGCAGTGGTCCTCCAGCGTCCCAACAATATCTATGGGATCGGCAATGCCGACGTCTTCAAGTCCGTCATGTCCCAAGCGCTCCACATGTACCGCGTGCCTCCGTCGACGGGGACGCCGGCGCGTTTGCCGCAGTACGCCAAGTGAGTTACTGCCAGTGATCAGGCGGACCACGGCCTGAGTGCCCGAGGGCGTGCGTTATAGAGTTGGAATCTCCCGATCGATGAAGGTTAATGTGAGCGAGCAGCCCATGCCCACGGGCAGGAGCGTGTCCCCAGCGGGTGCGCAGCAGGACAGTCGGCCCCCTTTTCGGCCAGCACACGTGGAGCCCGTGCCCCTCACGGAGATTGCCGAGATTCTCGGACTCCCGGCGGAGGGGCTCAAGGATGCCTCGCCCATCACCGGGACCAGTCTGGACTCCCGCGCCATCGCCCCCGGCGACCTCTACTTCGCCCTGCCCGGCGCGTCCCGGCACGGAGCCGACTTCGCACTCCAGGCCGTCGATGCGGGCGCCACAGCTGTTCTGACCGATCACGACGGCGCACAGCGGATCGCGCACTCGGAGACCCTCTCGGGGGTTCCCGTCCTCGTCCTGGACAGTCCCCGCCGGGCTGTAGGCCCGGTGTCCGCGCTCGTCTACGGGACTCGTCCCGGCGCGCCTGGCGCCCCCGTGCTGGTGGGTGTCACCGGCACGAACGGCAAGACCACCACGACGTACTTCACCAACTCTCTTCTGAGCGCTCTCGGGCACCGCACGGGCCTCATCGGCACGATCGAGATCTCGGCAGGCGGCGAGCGGCTTCCCAGCAAGCTCACGACCCCTGAGTCAACTGACGTGCACGCGCTCCTCGCGCTCATGCGCGAGCAGGGAGTCACGGCTGCCTCGATGGAGGTCTCTTCGCACGCCATCGAGTTCGGACGCGTGGACGGAGTCCGGTATGACGCGGTGGGGTTCAGCAATCTCACCCAGGACCACCTCGATCTCCACGGCACGATGGAGGAGTACTACGCCGTCAAGGCGCGGCTCTTCACTCCGGAGCGGGCCGCGCGCGGTGTCGTGACGGTGGACGATGCGTGGGGTCGCCGTCTCGCCGCCGAGGCCAAGATCCCGATCGACTCGCTGGCCAGCGTCCCTGCGGGCGGCGCAGATGGCGCCCCGGACGCCGACTGGACTGTCGGCGCGAGGACGCCCTCGGGCATCGGCACCGCTTTCGAGCTGCGACACCGGGACGGCGCCGTGCTGCGCGTGCGCTCCGGCCTGCCGGGCGCATTCAACGTTGCCAATGCGGCTCTCGCCACACTGCTCGTCGTTGCGGCCGGGGCGCCGCTGGACGCCGTCCAGGAGGCGCTCGATGCGGCGGACCCCTTCACGGTCGAGGTGCCCGGACGCATGCAGCTGGTCGGCACCGCGCCGACTGCGATCGTGGACTTCGCCCACAACGCTGATGCCCTCGAGCGTGCCCTCGAGGCTGTGCGGCCGGTGGACGGGAGCGGACGGCTGATCGTCGTGTTCGGTGCGACCGGGCAGCGGGACGCCGGGAAGCGGCCCATCATGGGGGCGGTAGCGGTCCGTGGCGCGGATGTCGTCGTCGTGACCGATGACGATCCGCACGACGAGGAAGCGGCCGGGATCAGGGCGGAGGTGATCGCGGGAGCCCGCGGGGAGGATGCCGATCTCGGCCTCCGGCGTCGGATCGACGAGGTGGCCCCACGGGCCGCAGCGATCCGGCACGCCGTGGCTCTGGCGGAGCCCGCTGACGTGATCCTCGTGGCAGGACGGGGACACGAGGTGGTCCAAGAGGTCAAGGGCGTCAACATCGCTCTCGACGACCGTCTCGAGTTGGCCGCGGCGCTTTCTGCGCAAGGCTTCCCGGTGGTTGGACCGGCGCCAGGATTCTCACCCCAGGGCGGAAACGCACTAGAGTCCGATGCGCAATGATTGACTTCACAGCGGCGCAGATCGCCGAGATCACGGGCGGGCGCCTCGTGGCAGACCCAGCCATCGTTCCCTCCACCGTCGTCACGGACTCGCGCGAGGCAGTCCCTGGTTCTCTCTACGTGGCCAAGCCCGGGGAGCATGCCGACGGCCACGCGTATGTCGGGGCAGCCTTCGCGGCCGGGGCGGTCCTCGCGCTGTGCGAGCGCGAGGTCACGGACGACGCCGGCGCGGTCGTTCCCTGCGTCGTCGTGCCGGACGCCGTGCTCGCCATGGGGGCCCTTGCGAAGGCCGCCGTGGCCCGGATCCGGGCTGCGCGTGCCGAGCGCGGCGAAGAGTTCACTGTGGTGGGAATCACGGGCTCGGCCGGCAAGACGACGACGAAGGACCTGCTCGCGGGTGTCTTCCGCTCGACCCCGGCCGGCTCCGCGACGCCCGCCGCGACGGTTGCGCCTCAGGGTTCGTACAACGGCGAGGTCGGTGTCCCCCTGACGGTTTTCCAGGCCGAGGAGTCCACTCGGTTCCTCGTGATCGAGATGGGTGCGACGGGCATCGGACACATTCAGTACCTCGCCGACATGGTGAAGCCGGACATTGGCGTCGTGCTGTTCGTGGGGACCGCGCACGCCGGTGAGTTCGGCGGCGTCGAGAACATTGCCAAGGCCAAGGGCGAGCTGGTCGAGGCGCTCGCGCCCGAGGGGACCGCCGTGATCAACATCGACGATCCGCGGGTAAGGGCCATGGAGACGCGGACGCGTGCCAACCTCGCGTTCTTCACCGCCCAGGCAGCCGGCGGGAACGAGGACCGCACTGCAGAATTCGCGCGCAGAGGGCTGGTCGTCGCGGCACAGGGGGCGACCGTCGACGCAGCCGGGTCGCCCGTGTTCGATCTGGTCGTCGGCGCCGAGGCGCCGGTCCACGTGCGGAGCCGCCTCGTCGGCATTCACCACACCTCCAACCTCTTGGCGGCGGCCGCGGCGGCGTATGCTGCAGGCGTCCCCGCCGCCCGGATTGCCGCGTCCCTCTCCTCTCAGGGGCCGAGCAGCCGGTGGCGCATGCAGCGCACCGAGCGTGCCGACGGCGTGACGGTCATCAATGATGCGTACAACGCCAATCCGGAGTCGATGCGTGCCGCCCTCCAGACACTCGCGGACCTCGGCCGCGGTAGGCGCACGTGGGCCGTCCTAGGCGCGATGCTCGAGCTCGGCGACGAGTCGATCCCGGCCCACATAGCGGTCGGTACCCTCGTGGTGCGGCTCAACATCGACCGGCTGGTGGTGGTGGGGCGGGAAGCGCGCCCCCTCTACGTCGCCGCGGTCAACGAGGGCTCGTGGGGCAACGAGACGACCTTCGTCGAGGACGCCGAGGCCGCATACGCGCTGCTGGAGAAGGAGCTCGAGCCGGGCGACCTCGTCCTCGTCAAATCATCGAACGGAGTGGGTCTGGGCCTTCTCGGCGATCGGATAGCATTGGCGCAGCAGACGGCCCGGCCCACCGACGTCCAGGAACGGAGCTGACGTGATCGCACTGCTGATCGGCGGTGGCCTCGCGCTCGTGTTCGGGCTCGTCGGCACACCGCTCTTCATCCGTCTGCTCGTCCGCAAGGGCTATGGGCAATTCATCCGCGACGATGGGCCCACCACGCACCACACCAAACGCGGCACACCCACCATGGGCGGGACCGTGTTCGTCCTGGCATCGGTGGTCGCGTACTACATCACACACCTCATCCTGTGGCTCGCGAACCCGGCCTCGACCGGGCCGTCGGCCTCCGCCGCGCTCCTGCTGTTCCTCATGGTGGGGATGGGGCTGGTCGGCTTCCTGGACGACTTCATCAAGATCTCCAAGCAGCGAAGCCTCGGCCTGAGTGCCCGCGCCAAACTCATCGGCCAGGGCCTGGTCGGGATCGTCTTCGCGGTCCTGGCGCTCCAGTTCCCCGACAGGCGGGACCTCACGCCCGCGTCGACCCACATCTCGTTCCTGCGGGACGTCCCCTGGCTCGACCTCGCCTTCGGTGGAACCGTGCTGGGAGCGATTCTGTTCGTCTTCTGGTCCAACATCATCGTGACGGCTGCCAGCAACGGCGTGAACCTTACGGACGGGCTGGACGGGCTTGCTGCCGGCGCGTCAATTATGGTGTTTGGGGCATATACACTGATCGGCATCTGGCAGAGCAACCAGTCGTGCGGTTCGGCGCGGGTGATCGGATCCGTCTGCTACGAGACCCGTGATCCGCTTGACCTCGCGCTTCTCGCGGCCATCATGAGCTCGGCCCTTGTGGGGTTCCTGTGGTGGAATACGTCTCCAGCCAAGATCTTCATGGGGGATACCGGGTCGCTTGCCATCGGCGCGGCCATCGCAGGCTTCGCGATCCTGTCCCGTACAGAAATGCTTCTCGTGATCATCGGCGGCCTGTTCATGATCATCACCCTGTCGGTGATCCTCCAGGTCGGCTACTTCAAGGCCACCAAGGGCAAGCGGCTGTTCAAGATGGCGCCGCTCCAGCACCACTTCGAGCTCAAGGGCTGGGCCGAGGTGACCGTGGTGGTCCGCTTCTGGATTCTCGCCGGGCTCTGCGTCGCAGGGGGTCTGGCCGTCTTCTACGCAGAGTGGGTGGCAGGACTGTGATCGGTAAACCGTCGTCAACGTCGGCCGAAACGGCCGCACGCCTCGCTTCGCTGACCTCGTGGGACGCGGACTGGTCGGGCCTGCGGGTTGTTGTTGCCGGTATCGGTGTCTCTGGGTTCGCGGCCGCGGATACGCTCATCGAGCTGGGCGCGAGTGTCGTCGTCGTCGACGCCTCGGTGACCGAGCGCACTGAGGCCCAGGCGGAAACGCTGCGGATCGTGGGCGCCGAAGACGTCCTTCTCGGCACCGGGGCGGTCGAGCGCCTCCCGACGGTCGACGGCGCGCAGCCGGAACTCGTCGTGACCTCGCCCGGGTGGCGTCCCGACCAGGCGCTGCTCGCCGAAGCTGCCCGCCGCGACATCGACATCTGGGGCGACGTCGAGCTGGCATGGCGCCTGCGGAACCGCCGGGGGAAGAAGACGGCCGACTGGCTGACCATCACAGGAACCAACGGCAAGACCACCACGGTGGGCATGGCCGAGTCGATGCTCCGAGCGGCAGGGCTGAAGGCCGCCGCGGTGGGCAACGTCGGCAAGCCCATCCTCGACGCGATTCGCGAACCCGTCGAGTACGACGTCTTCGCCGTGGAACTGTCGAGCTTCCAGCTCCACTGGGAAAACTCCCTCTCGCCCGTCGCCTCGGTGGTCCTGAATGTGGCTGAAGACCACGTCGACTGGCACGGCTCCTACGAGAGCTACCTCGCAGACAAGGCCAAGGTGTATGCGAAGACCCAGAAGGCATGCATCTTCAACGCCGACCAGATCGAGACAGAGCGGATGGTCGAGGACGCAGATGTCGTCGAGGGATGCCGGGCGATCGGCTTCACCACAGGGGTCCCTGCGGTGAGCATGCTGGGCGTCGTCGAGGGAATGCTGGTGGATCGGGCGTTCATCGACGAGCGCCGCAGCCACGCTGCCGAGCTCGCCTCGCTGGGCGACCTCGGTGCCATGGCCCCACGTCACATGGTGGCCAACGCCCTCGCCGCGGCGGCGCTCGTCCGCGCGTACGGGGTGGAGCCGGCAGCCGTCAAGGCGGGTCTGCAGGCATTCCTCCCTGGTGACCACCGCATCCAGGCAGTGGCAACGGTGGGGGGAGTCGCCTGGGTCAACGACTCGAAGGCGACCAACCCGCATGCGGCCTCGGCTTCCCTGGCTGCGTTCGAGCATGTCGTGTGGATTGCCGGTGGGCTCTCGAAGGGGGTCGCCTACGATCAGCTCGTCGCCGACCACGCGAGGCGGCTGCGCGCCGTCGTGCTCATCGGGCGAGACAGCTCGGAGCTCGCGGCAGCGCTCAGACGACACGCGCCGAATGTCCCCGTCTTCCCCGTTGAGCCGGGTCAGACTGGTCAGAAGCGCCCCGGCGACGAGGTCATGGCCAACGCCGTGCAGCTTGCCGCCGCGCACGCGGAGCCGGGCGACGTGGTGCTGATGGCGCCCGCCGCGGCGTCGATGGACCAGTTCGACTCCTACGCCCACCGGGGAACAGCCTTCATCGACGCGGTACGGGCACTGGCAGCGAAGGGGACGAGCGAGGAGTAGACATGGCCAGCACGGTGCAGCGGACGCCACCGGCCCCCTCGCGAGCACTGGCAGGCCTCTGGCGCCGGGTCGTCCGTACCGACTCCGCGAGCAGCGGCACGAGCTACTACCTCATCCTCGGCGCGACCCTCGCGCTGACCGCCATCGGCATCATGATGGTCCTCTCCGCGTCGAGCGTGGAGAGCATCGCCGCCGGAGACAGCCCCTACACTGGCGCACTCAAACAGGCCCTGTTCGGCATCGCGGGCCTGACAGGGATGCTGGTTCTCTCGAGGATCAACGTCCGTTGGCTCAAACGCCTCGCGTGGCCCGGGATCACCGCGACCCTCGTCCTGCTCGTCCTCGTCCAGCTCATCGGCAAGCGAGTCCTCGGCAACAGGAACTGGATCGAGGTAGCGGGATTCAGCCTCCAGCCGTCTGAGTTCGCGAAGCTACTCCTCGCCCTGTGGATGGCGACCATCCTGAACAAGAAGGCCAACCTCCTTGACAATTGGGTCCATGCGCTCATCCCGGTGGTGCCGGTAGGCCTCGGTGTGGCCGGACTCGTCATCTGGGGACACGATCTCGGCACCACGCTCGTGGTCCTGCTCATCGTGGTGGCCGCACTGTTCTACGCGGGGGTACCCACCAAGCTGTTCGTCACGGCGGGCGTTCTCCTCTCCATCGGTGCCATCGGGTTTGCCGTCGCGAGCCCCAACCGGATGTGCCGCATCTACACCTGGATGGGGCAGGATCCGGATTTCTGCAGGGCTGATGGCGGCGACTTCACGTATCAGGTGCAGAACGGGATGTTCGGGCTTGCCTCGGGCGGCTGGTTCGGTGTTGGCCTCGGGCAGAGCCGGCAGAAGTACAGTTGGCTTCCCGAGGCGCAGAACGACTTCATCTTCGCGGTGCTGGGCGAAGAGCTCGGGCTGTTCGGCACGCTCCTTGTGCTCGCGCTGTTCGCGGTCCTGGCAGTGGCCGTTTTCCGCGTCGTCTCCCGTCAGGCCGAGTTGTTCCCGCGCGTCCTCGGCGGCACCATCATGGCGTGGATCCTCGGTCAGGCCGCGATCAACATGGCGATGGTCACCGGCATCGCCCCCGTTATCGGAGTTCCGCTGCCGTTCATCTCCTCCGGCGGTTCCGCCCTCGTCAGCTGCCTCTGCGCCATCGGCGTAGTGTTGTCCCTGGCCCGTGAAGACATGCGTCCCGTGAGGACAGCGCGTGCGAGGGACGCCAAGACGAAAGCCCCATCCCGGGGGAGCGGCGCGCCAAGGCGCCGTCCCCGGGCCAAGGCCGCGAAGCCTGAGCCCACCCGGGGCAAGGGCCGCGGAGCCACAGTGAACCAAGGCAAGCGGAAGGCCAGCACCTAGTCATGCTCCACGAGGATCCCGCAGGGACCCCCGCCCCTGTGCCCCCGCTGTCCGTCGTCCTCGCGGGCGGCGGCACGGCCGGACACATCAGCCCGCTCCTCGCGATCGCCCGTGCCGTTCTCGAGACGGCCCCCGAGGCCAGGATCCTCGCGGTGGGCACGGCGAGTGGAATGGAGACCCGGCTCGTCCCCGACGCGGGCTTCAGGCTCGCCGTCATCGACCGCGTGCCCCTTCCCCGCAAGCCCACCCCCGACCTGTTCCGCCTGCCTGCGCGGTTCGTGAACGCCGTGAGGCAGTCGGAAGCGATCCTTGACTCGGCGGCCGCGGACGTCCT
Source organism: Sinomonas notoginsengisoli (assembly GCF_021554725.1). Lineage (GTDB taxonomy): Bacteria > Actinomycetota > Actinomycetes > Actinomycetales > Micrococcaceae > Sinomonas > Sinomonas notoginsengisoli. The sequence goes on from NZ_JAIZDP010000001.1 coordinate 33,437, forward strand.
CGTCGGCGTCGGCGGCTACGTGTGCACGCCCATGTACCTCGCTGCCCGGCGGCGGGGAGTACCGATCGTAATCCACGAGGCCAACACTCGCGCCGGGCTCGCCAACCGCGTCGGTGCACTCTTCACCAAGCGGGTCGGCAAGGCGTTCCCGGATACCAGGCTGCGGCACTCGCGCCTTGTAGGCATGCCCATGCGCCGGGAAATCACGGCCCTCGACCGCGGCACCGCGCGCCGGGATGCCTGCGCGCGCCTGGGCCTCGACCCCGACACGACCACCTTGGTCGTCACCGGCGGCTCGCTCGGTGCTGCGAGCCTGAACCGCACGATCACCGCGTCTCTTGAGGCACTCGGAAGGGCGGGCGTCCAGACGCTCCACATCACGGGCCGGGGCAAAGCAGTCACCGGTCCCGAGGGTTTGCCGCTCTCGGCGCCCGGATACCGGCAGGTCGAGTTCGTCGACGGCATGGAGTCGGCCTACGCAGCGGCGGACCTCATCCTGTGCCGCTCGGGTGCGGGCACCGTATGCGAGGTGGCCGCCGTTGGGCTGCCCGGGATCTTCGTGCCGCTTCCCATTGGCAATGGCGAACAGGCGCTCAACGCGCGCGGCCTCGTCGAGGCTGGTGCTGCAATTATGGTCCGGGACGCCGACTTCACGGCCGAGTGGCTCGCGGCCAACGTCCTGCCGCTCCTCCGAGATCAGGAGCGACTCGCCGAGATGTCCCGCAGAGCCTCGGAACAGGGAGTCCGGGACGCAGACATCCAGATGGCCGCTATGGTCATGGGGGCCGCGCAGGGCAGGATCCAGGAGGGAACACGCGCATGAGCGCCATCGAGCCGCTTCCAGCTGGACTCGCCGAACTCGGCAGGGTCCATTTCGTGGGGGTCGGCGGTGTCGGCATGTCCGCCGTCGCGCGCGTCCTGCTCGCACGTGGCGTCCCCGTGAGCGGGACAGACGCCAAGGACCTGCCGGTGATGGCCGATTTGGCCGGGCTGGGCGCTCGGATCGCAGTGGGCTACGCAGCCGTGAACGTGGGCGACGCCGATACGGTGGTCCGCGGCTCCGCCATCAGGCCGGACAACCCGGAAGTCGTCGAGGCCACCGCCCGCGGCCTGCGGATACTGCACCGCTCAGAGGCGCTCGCCGCCGCGATGGAGGGGGACCGTGTCATTGCGGTTGCCGGAACGCATGGCAAGACCACCACCACGTCGATGTCCACGTGGATGCTCCGGGGAGCCGGGCTCGACCCCAGCTTCGCCATAGGCGCCAACGTTCCGGCGCTGGGAGTAAACGCGGCGGCGGGGGAAACCGATGTGTTCGTGGCGGAGGCAGACGAGTCGGATGCCTCGTTCCTCAACTACCGTCCGTCCACCGAGATCATCACGAACGTCGAGGCCGACCATCTGGACCACTACGGCACGGCAGCGGCCGTCCACGCCGCCTTCGATGCGTTCGCTGCGCTCCTCCCGCCGGAGGGGCTCCTGCTCGCCTGCGCTGACGATCCGGGCGCGCGCGGCGTCGCGGAGAGGCTCGGCAAGCGCGAGAATGCGCCGCGCGTGCTTCTCTACGGCACCGCTGCCGACGCCGATGTACGGGTCCGCTTCGACCCTTCCGGATCTGAACTCATGTGGGCGGGACGCAGCTACCCCCTCCATCTGCAGGTGCCCGGACTGCACAATGCGCTCAACGCCGCCGCTGCCTTCGCGGCCGCGGTCGATGCCGGCGCCGACCCCGAGCGCGCCGCCGAGTCCATGGCAGACTTCTCCGGGGCGGCCAGACGTTTTGAATTCAAGGGCGAGGTGGACGGCGTCCGCGTGTTCGACGACTACGCCCACCATCCCACCGAGGTGCGCGCCGCGCTCGCCGCCGCCCGCGCCGTCGCCGGCGGCCACCACGTCCATGTGCTCTTCCAGCCGCACCTGTTCTCCCGCACGCGGGAGTTCGCGGCAGAGTTTGCCCAGGCTCTCGCAGAGGCAGACACGGTCCGAGTCATGGACATCTACCCTGCCCGTGAGGATCCGATTCCCGGCGTCACGAGCGAGCTAGTCACCGCGAACCTTCCGTCCGGCGCCTACGCGCCGAGCCCGGCCGCCGCGGTCGCCGACCTCGCTGACGCCGCTCGTTCCGGAGACATCATCCTGACCGTGGGCGCCGGGGACGTCACGTTCGAGGGGGCCGCGATCCTCGCTGTGCTCGGCACGCGTTCTGCCGAGGCTGCCTCCTCCGAGCCATTGGCACCCTTCGCATCCGAGGCCCCGCATGACTCCTAGCGGACGCGTGCCCCGAGTGCCGAGGGTTCCTCGGCCAATGCGCCCTGAGCGGGCATCGGACCAGGACGCACGGGCTGGATCCCACCCAGCCGCCGAGCCCATGGCCGGAAGGCCCACGATTGACCGACGTGGGCCGACACACCACGGTGCCGTGGAGGCGCTGGAAGAGCGCGGCACCTCCGAACCCTCAGCTGCCCCGCGCGACCCCTTGTCCTCGCAGGCGGAAGGGCGCATCACGGTCCGCGACACGGCGAAGGTCACGCTCCTGGACCCCGCCCGTGACAGGACGGGGCAGCAGGAGGCGCCGAACCCGCCGTCGAACTCCACCGAGTCCGGCCGTTCAGAGGGCAAAGCCCACCGGCTCAGAATCCCGTCGTGGAGGCGCAGGGCGCGCAGGGAGGTCGATGCCGTACCGCGCGGGCCGGGGTCTGCCGATGTACTGGCCTTCCCGGAGCCTCTCGGGCGACGCCGCCGGCGGCGGGTCTTGATCGGTGCGGCCGTGGCAGTATTGCTCGTCGCAGCCCTCTTCGCGGTACTGCTCTTCACTCGACTCGTCGCGGTGCGGACCATCACCGTCCAGGGCACTCATCTGCTCTCGGCCCAGAAGGTCGAGTCCGTCCTCGAACCCGTGCGCGGCAAACCCCTCGTGACGGTGGGCAGCGACGAGGTCGCCAGACTTGTGGGGAGGTTCGTGGAGGTCAAGAGCGCCCGGTCCCGCGCGGTCCCGCCGGACACCCTGGTGGTCCAGATCGTCGAACGCGTTCCCGTAGCTGTGGTCAAGCAGGACGCGAAACTGCTTGTGGTCGACGGCGACGGAGTGGTGCTCGGCGAGGCGCGCGACACGTCCCAGTACGCGGTGCCTGTGATCGACGGATCCACGACGCCGATGGGCCAGACCGTGTTCCGGTCTGTCACGGCGGTACTGGGCGCCCTGCCGGCAGATGTCCTGGGCCGACTCGCCACCGCCTCCGCGCAGTCGGCCGACTCGGTCGAGCTCAAGCTCTCGGACGGGCGTACCGTCGTGTGGGGCAATGCCGACGAACGAGAGCTCAAAGCCAAGGTGCTCGCGGCGCTCATGAGGGCTGCAGATAATGCCGAGAAGGGCCAGGCCCCCGTGCGTGTCTTCGACGTGAGCACCCCCCGCCATCCCGTGACCCGGTGAGTTCGGCATGCCCGACCGGTGTGCCAGATGTGGCAGAGTGGTGGGGATGATGGAGACAGGATGTACGCACGGCGATGACGCGACACGCCTTGGAGGTCGTTGCACGCCCCGAGGGCGCCCCCTACCGTCTTCCTAAGAGCTACTTGACATAACTATAACCTTCGACTTGAGGGTTAAGGTTGTGGACTCCGAGCTTCTTGCAGAACCAGCAGGCTTTCGAACAAGGGACACTCAACGTGGCAGCACCGCAGAACTACTTGGCCGTCATCAAGGTCGTCGGCATCGGCGGCGGTGGCGTGAACGCAGTCAACCGCATGATCGAAGTCGGTCTGCGAGGCGTGGAATTCATCGCCATCAACACTGACGCCCAGGCGCTGCTCATGAGCGACGCCGACGTCAAGCTCGACGTTGGCCGCGAGCTCACCCGCGGCCTCGGCGCCGGAGCGAACCCCGACGTCGGCCGCCAAGCCGCCGAGGATCACTCCGACGAGATCGAGGAAGTCCTCCGGGGAGCGGACATGGTCTTCGTCACCGCAGGGGAGGGCGGCGGCACCGGCACCGGCGGTGCACCCGTCGTCGCCCGCATCGCCCGCTCGCTCGGTGCCCTGACCATCGGCGTCGTCACCCGCCCGTTCACCTTCGAGGGACGCCGCCGCGCCACGAGTGCCGAGAACGGCATCGAGGCGCTGCGGGACGAGGTCGACACCCTGATCGTCATCCCGAACGATCGCCTGCTGTCCATCAGCGACAGGAACGTCTCGGTGCTCGACGCGTTCCGCTCCGCCGACCAGGTCCTCCTCTCCGGCGTGCAGGGCATCACGGACCTCATCACGACCCCCGGATTGATCAACCTGGACTTCGCGGATGTCAAGTCCGTCATGCAGGGTGCAGGCTCCGCCCTCATGGGCATCGGTTCCGCACGCGGCGAAGACCGCGCGGTCAAGGCCGCGGAGCTCGCCATCGCCTCGCCGCTCCTGGAAGCATCGATCGACGGCGCGCACGGCGTCCTGCTGTCGATCCAGGGAGGCAGCGATCTGGGGCTGTTCGAGATCAATGAGGCAGCACGCCTGGTCCAGGAGGTCGCCCACCCGGAGGCGAACATCATCTTCGGTGCCGTGATCGACGACGCTCTCGGCGATGAGGCCCGAGTGACCGTCATCGCGGCCGGGTTCGACGATGTCAAGGCCACCTCGCCGTCGCTCGAGGATGTCAAGCCGGTCCAGACGCCTCCGCCCTCGCCTGCGGGCTCCGCCCCCCAGTCGTCCAGTTCGGGGAACGGTGCGACGTCGGGCCCGCAGCGTGCGGCCCAGTCTGCCCCAGTGCACGCGGGGCTGAGCCAGTGGAGCCAGGGGCACACAGGGGCGGCCGAGGGCGGCTTCGACGTCGACCTCCCCGCCGTTGTCGAGCCGGACCTCTCGGGCAACCGCAATGACGATCTCGACGTGCCCGACTTCCTGAAGTGAGCCGCGGTTCGGCCGAGTCTGCTCCATATGGTGGCCTCTTCTGGTGGCGCCGGGACGTTCGTCCCGGCGTCACCGTCGCGTTCACGCAGGCGGCCGCCGGCAACCTCGCCTTCCACGTCGGAGAGGATGGCGAGGCCGTTCGCCGACACCGCGCGCGCCTCGCCGCCGAGGCAGGAGTGCCCTCTTTCCAGTACATGAGCCAAGTCCACGGGTGCGAGGCCGCATGGGCTGGAGATGATGCCGCGCCCACCGCGGATGCCCTGCTCTCCCGCGGCAAGCCGGTTGCTGTCATGGTGGCCGACTGCGTCCCCCTCGTCCTCGTGGGGCAGTTCCCGGACGAGAGGCCGGCGCTGGCCGCGGTACACGCCGGGCGGCCTGGCCTGGCTGCGGGAATCGTCACCGAGGCCGTCGCCCGGCTTCGCGACGAGGGAGCGACGGAGCTCGAGGCCTGGCTTGGCCCCAGCATCTGCGGGCGCTGCTACGAGGTGCCGGAGCAGATGCGCGACCAGGTGGCCGAGATCGTTCCGGGTACCGGCGGCACCACGAGCTGGGGGACCCCGGCGCTCGATCTCCCCGCTGGAGTGCGGACCCAGCTCGAGGCGGGGGGCGTCGTCGTACATCGGGACGCGGAGGCGTGCACCTACGAGGACGCACGGTTCTTCTCGCATCGGCGCGCCCCCGGCGTCGGGCGGATCGCGGGCCTCGTCTGGGCACATGGCTGAGGCGGACCGCCGGGCCGAACTTGCGGACAACTTGGCGCGTGTCCGTGCGCGCATCGGGGCAGCGACCGCAGCGGCGGGGCGCGACGACGAACCCCAGCTCATCGTCGTGACGAAGTTCCACCCTGCATCGGACGTGAGGCTCCTCGCCGGGCTTGGCGTTACCGATGTGGGCGAGAACCGCGATCAGGAGGCCTCGGCGAAGACGGCCGAGCTTGAGGGCCTGCCGCTGACCTGGCACTTCATCGGACAGTTGCAGACCAATAAGGCCAAGAGCGTAGTCCGATACGCGGACGCCGTGCATTCCGTGGACCGCCGGGCTCTCGTCAGCGCTCTCGGGAAGGCTGTGGCTTCTGCCGAACGGGAGCGGGATCTCGCGTGCCTCGTCCAGGTCAATCTCGACCCGGAAGCAGCCTCCGGCCGCGGTGGTGTCCTCCCTTCGGAGGTGCTGGCCCTCGCCGGCTTGATCGCCGACACGCCGGGGCTGACGATGTCCGGGGTCATGGCGGTGGCGCCCCGTGGAGGCGATCCCGCCGAGGCCTTCGCCCGACTTGCCAGCGCCTCCGCTCGAGTCACAGAGCGTTTCCCCGGAGCGACGATGGTCTCCGCAGGGATGAGCCAGGACCTGGAGCAAGCCGTCGCGGCGGGTGCGACACACCTGCGGATCGGCACCGATGTCCTCGGCGCGCGGCGAACCGTGCGGTAGCTTCAAAGTGCCGGGACCTTTGGGCCGAGTGGCCCGGCACCGAGTTTGCACCCAGACCGGCCCGAGGACAGGAGTCGAGCATGGCTGGCGCTCTGCGCAAGACGATGATCTACCTCGGTCTGGCGGACGGCGAGGAGCAGTTCGAGACCGAGGCCCACCACGCACGGACGGAAGAGGAACATCCAGTGCACACTGAGCGCGAGGAACGCCGCACCGCCCTGGCTACCCGCGAGGCGGCCCCTGCCGAGGTGGAGGAGTACCGCGCTCCCGTAACCCCTATCAAACGGGCGGCCGCTGTCCGCGACGAAGGCGGGCTTCGCCAGATCACCACAGTCCACCCGCGCTCGTACAATGATGCCAAAGTCATCGGCGAGAGCTTCCGGGATGGTATTCCAGTGATCATGAACGTGACAGACATGGGAGAGGCGGACGCGAAGCGACTCGTCGACTTCTCGGCTGGCCTCGTCTTCGGGCTCCACGGAAGCATCGAGCGCGTAACCAACAAAGTCTTCCTGCTGTCTCCTTCACACATCGAAGTCCTCGGCGAGGACAAGAAGGTGGCAGACACCCAGGCGACATTCTTCAATCAGAGCTGATCCGCGGAATCCATGGGCATTCTGTTCGCCGTCCTGTACCTCGTCCTCGAGCTCTTGTTCATAGCGCTCGTTGCCCGCCTCGTCTTCGACTGGGTGCAGTCCTTCGCCCGTGCGTGGCGACCGCGAGGTGCGGCGCTCATCGCGGCCAGCGCGGTGTATTCGGTGACAGATCCACCCATGAAGCTTTCCCGGCGGTGGTTCAAGCCGCTCCGGCTCGGTGCGATGAGCCTAGACTTGGCATTCATCGTCCTCATCATCGCCATCGTGATTGCGATGGCGATCGTTCGGAATCTCGCGTAAGTTCGAGCCAGAGACGTCCGTTCGCGACCCGTCTGCCCCTGAGCACCGGGGTCGAGTGGAGCGGCCGGTAACAATTCAGATACGGTAGTCATGGTGGCGGACGCTGCCTGACCGATTAGACCTACGAGGTGAGCAGATGGCTCTGACGCCAGAAGACGTTGTCAACAAGCGGTTCCAGCCGACCAAGTTCCGTGAGGGATACGACCAGGACGAGGTTGACGACTTTCTCGACGAGATCGTCATCGAGCTGCGCCGCCTGAACCAGGAGAACGACGAGCTCCGCAAAAAGGTCGCCGAGCTCTCGGGGAATCAGGGCGCCGCCCAGGCTGCCGAGAAGCCGACCGCCGAGGTCCGCGAGCAGGCCAAGCCCGAGCCCGCCAAGGCGGAGGCGCCCGCCACGCAGGCAGCTCCCGTTGCGCAGGGTGCTCCGGATTCCCAGGGCGGGGCAGGTCGTTCCTCGGCGGCCGACTCCGCCGCCGGTCTGCTTGCCATGGCGCAGCAGATGCACGACAAGCACGTCCAGGACGGCTTGGACCAGCGCGACAAGATCATCGCCGAGGCCCAGATCGAGGCGAGCAGTCTCGTCAACGACGCCCAGGAGAAGTCCCGCAAGACTCTCGGTGCCCTCGAGCAGCAGCGTTCGGTGCTCGAGCGGAAGGTGGAGCAGCTCCGGGGCTTTGAGCGTGACTACCGCTCGCGCCTGAAGAACTACATCGAGGGCCAGCTCCGCGACCTTGAAGCCCGCGGCTCCGTCGCCTCGGCTGAGGTCTCTGACAACGCCGAGGTCTGATCGCCCTCAGCCCGAAGGCCGGCGGCCGCCCCAGGCGGTCGCCGGCCTTCGGGCTGCAATCGGAAAGAAGTATGGACACCACCCCTGACGCCTCGGCCGGTTCCCGGCGGCGGCTGCGCGCCATCGCGCTCCTGGCACTCGTCGCGGCCTGCGCCTACACAGCCGACCAGCTGACCAAGCTCTGGGTGACGAGCACCATGGTCGAGGGGCAACGGATCCCCGTCCTGCCGCCGCTGCTGCAGTGGTACTACATCCGCAACTCCGGTGCCGCCTTCTCAATCGGCGAGGGCGTCACGTGGCTGTTCACGATCATCATGACGGTCGTCTCCGCGGCCATCCTCGTCTACGCGCGGAAGATCCGCTCCTTCTGGTGGGGCGTCGCCCTCGGGCTCGTCCTGGGGGGAGCTCTCGGCAACCTCACCGACAGGCTGTTCCGCGAGCCGTCATTCGGGGTGGGGCACGTGGTGGACTTCATCTCGCTGCCGAACTTCGCGATCTTCAATGTCGCAGACTCGGCCGTCGTGTGCGGGGTGGCGCTCGTGAGCCTCCTCACGCTGTGGGGCCTCTCGCCGGATGGGACCCGCCAGCGCCGCGAGGAGGCGTCCGCCGACGGAGGCGAAGCGGGCCGCGGCGGCGCGGCAGGTGACCATGACTGAACACGTGCCCGTGCCGGAGGAGCTCTCCGGAGCACGGGCAGATGCGGTGCTGGCAGAGTTGCTCGGCCTCTCCCGCTCGGCGGCCGCGTCGCTGCTGGCGGGCGGCCACGTGCAGCTGCACGGCAGGGCCGTGGCAAAGTCGGCGAAGCTAGGCGCGGGGGATGAGTTGGAGATCGAGCGCCCCGACGCGCGCGATCCTCTGGAAGTGGTGGTGGAGGAAGTGGACGGACTCGAAATCCTCATCGACGACGAGGATTTCGTGGTCGTGGACAAGCCGGTGGGCGTCGCCGCCCATCCCTCGCCCGGCTGGGTCGGGCCCACAGTGGTGGGCGGCCTTGCAGGTGCCGGGTACCGCATCTCGACGTCCGGCGCCCCGGAGCGCCGCGGCATCGTCCATCGCCTCGATGTCGGCACGTCCGGGGCAATGGTGGTGGCCAAGACCGAGCACGCGTACACGCTGCTCAAGCAGGCGTTCAAGGACCGCACGGTCGAGAAGGTGTACCACGCAGTGGTCCAGGGAATCCCGGATCCGCTCCAGGGCACCATCGACGCCCCGATCGGGCGCCACCCGGGTTACGACTGGCGATTTGCGGTCGTTGAAGACGGGCGCCCCTCCGTTACGCACTACGAGGTGGTCGAGGCCTTTGGCCGCGCGAGCCTCGTCGAGGTCCACCTCGAGACCGGCCGCACCCACCAGATCCGCGTCCATTTCGCCGCACTGCACCATCCGTGCGCCGGCGACCTCACCTATGGCGCGGACCCTCGCCTCGCCGCTGATCTGGGCCTCACGCGCCAATGGCTGCATGCCTACCGGCTGGGGTTCACACATCCCCGGACCGGAGAGCGGGTCGAGGCCGTGAGCCCCTACCCGGCGGACCTGCAGTTCGCGCTCGACGCTCTCCGCGAGGGCCGCGTTTAGGGCTTCCGCCATGCCGCCCGCTCGGCGGTTGACCGGCGGTGATCACGGTCCTAACCTGACGGCGGGAGGGGCCGGAAGGAAGGTGCCATGGACGCCCGGGAGCGGGATCTCAGGCGTGCGGCGATGACTGTCCTCGCCGCGGCAGCGCTCTGGGAGGTCGGCATCACGCCGGTGCCCCGCGTGTACATCGAATCCGATCCAGGCAAGAGACTCCAGCTCCTCGAACGCCACCGAGTGTCGTGGGTCGTCGGCGAGCACCTCGCTGCTGCGGGCACCGCTGCGGTGCCGGCCGCCTTCGTGAGGGTCGCGCTGGCGCTGCCGCGCGGACGCGGCAGGACTCTCGCGGGTGCCGCCGCCGCGGCGCTCGCCGCGGGAGCCCCGCTCTTCGTCCACGACCTCGCCGTACGTGCCTCCGATCTCGAGCGATTTGCCGGGCGCAGGCTTCCGGCTTGGACGTTCCTGACGTATGCCTGGCTCCACGTCGCGGCGCTCGGCTCGTTCGCCGGCGCCCTGTGGGCCCTCCCCGGCCACCGGAAGGAGGCCGCCGTCGTCGGCCTCGTGGCCGGAGGCACTGGGGCCTCGCTTGCGATGACCAAGGACGCGATCCCCGCCGTCTTCTATATCGGTGAGCAGATTGCGGCCGCGAGCCTCCTGAGGCGCAAAGCGAGCTGACCCGCGCGAACCGCGCGTCGCCGTCGTGCTTCCGCGCGGGTGGGGAGCGCGCTGACTAGACTGGTGCGGTGACTTCCAGCGGTTCCTTCGCCCACCTCCACAACCACACCGAGTACTCGATGCTCGACGGGGCGGCGCGGCTCGGGGACCTGTTCAGCCACGCCGAGGAGCTCGGCATGAAGGCGCTCGCGACCACGGACCACGGCTTCGTCTTCGGCGCCTTCGACTTCTGGAACAAGGCCAACAACGCCGGCATCAAGCCGATTGTGGGCGTGGAGGCCTACCTGACGCCGGGCACGGCACGCCAGGACAAGACGCGCGTGCGCTGGGGCGAGGGAGGGCGCGATGACGTCTCGGGCGCAGGCGCCTACACGCACATGACGATGTGGGCTGAGACCACCGAAGGCATGCACAACCTCTTCCGCATGTCCTCGCTCGCCTCGCTCGAGGGGTATCTCTACAAGCCCCGCATGGACCGGGACCTCCTCCAGTCCTACGGGAAGGGGCTCATCGCGACAACGGGATGCCCCTCCGGCGAGGTCCAGACGAAGCTGCGCCTCGGCCTCTACAAGGAGGCCCGCGAGGCCGCGGCGGAATTCCGGGACATCTTCGGCGACGGCAACTTCTTCTGCGAGCTCATGGACCATGGCCTCGACATCGAGCGCACTGTCCAGACGGACCTCATCAAGCTCGCCAGGGACCTTGGCCTCCCGCTCGTGGCCACCAACGACCTCCATTACACCCACGCCGAGGATGCCTCGAGCCATGCCGCGCTACTGTGCGTGCAGTCTGGCTCGACCCTCGCGGACCCCAAGCGCTTCAAGTTCGATGCCGACGAGTTCTACCTCAAGTCCCCAGCAGAGATGCGGGCGATCTTCGGGGACCACCCCGACGCGTGCGACAACACCCTGCTCATCGCGGAGCGCTGCAACGTCGAGTTCAACACCAAGGCTAGCTACATGCCGCGCTTCCCCTGCCCCGAGGGGGAGAACGAGGAATCGTGGTTCGTCAAGGAGGTCGAACGCGGCCTGCACTACCGGTTCCCGCAGGGCATCCCGGACGAGGTCCGGAAGCAGGCCCAGTACGAGATCGGGATCATCACGCAGATGGGTTTCCCGGGCTACTTCCTCGTGGTCGCCGACTTCATCAACTGGGCCAAGGACAACGGCATCCGGGTGGGGCCAGGCCGCGGCTCGGGTGCGGGTTCGATGGCCGCATACGCGATGCGCATTACCGACCTCAATCCGCTTGCCCACGGGCTCATCTTCGAGCGCTTCCTCAACCCGGACCGCGTTTCGATGCCCGACTTCGACGTCGACTTCGACGACCGCCGCCGCTCCGAGGTCATCAAGTACGTGACCGAGAAGTACGGCGACGACCGCGTGGCCATGATCGTCACCTATGGCACGATCAAGGCCAAGCAGGCGCTCAAGGACTCCTCGCGGGTCCTCGGATACCCCTTCTCGGTAGGCGAGCGGCTTACCAAGGCCATGCCGCCGGATGTCATGGGCAAGGGCATGCCGCTCGCGGACATCCACAACCCGGAGGCGAAGCGCTACGGCGAGGCCGAGGAGATGCGCGAGCTCCTGCGCACCGACGCGGATTCCCAGCGCGTCTTCGAGACGGCCACCGGGCTCGAGGGCCTCAAGCGCCAGTGGGGCGTCCACGCCGCCGGCGTCATCATGTCCTCGCATCCGCTGATCGACATCATCCCGATCATGCGCCGCGAGCAGGACGGCCAAGTCATCACGCAGTTCGACTATCCGACCTGCGAGGGACTCGGACTGATCAAGATGGACTTCCTCGGCCTGAGGAACCTCACGATCATCACCGACGCCTTGGACAACATCAAGCTCAACCAGGGCATCGACTTGGACCTCGAACGTCTCGAGCTCGACGACGCGGCGTCCTACGAGCTGCTCGCCCGCGGCGACACCCTCGGCGTGTTCCAGCTCGATGGCGGCCCCATGCGCTCGCTCCTGAAGCTCATGCGCCCCGACAATTTCGAGGACATCTCCGCCGTCCTGGCGCTCTACCGCCCCGGGCCCATGGGCGCCAACGCCCACACCAACTACGCGCTGCGCAAGACCAAGCAGCAGGAGATCACCCCGATCCACCCGGAGCTCGAGGAGCCGCTGCGCGACATCCTCGACACGACGTACGGCCTGATCGTGTACCAGGAGCAGGTCATGGCCATCGCCCAGAAGGTTGCCGGCTACTCGCTCGGCCAAGCGGACATCCTCCGGCGCGCGATGGGCAAGAAGAAGAAGTCGGAGCTGGACAAGCAGTTCGAGGGCTTCTCGCGCGGCATGCGCGAGCGCGGCTATTCCGACGCCGCGGTCAAGGCCCTGTGGGACATCCTCCTGCCCTTCTCCGACTACGCGTTCAACAAGGCGCACTCGGCCGCGTACGGCGTCGTGTCCTACTGGACGGCCTACCTTAAGGCGCACTTCCCGGCCGAGTACATGGCGGCCCTGCTGACCTCGGTGGGAGACGATAAGGACAAGTCCGCGATGTACCTCAACGAGTGCCGGCACATGGGCATCACGGTCCTCCCGCCGGATGTCAACGAATCCTCGCTCAACTTCACCCCCGTAGGCCATGACATCCGGTTCGGCATGGGTGCCATCCGCAACGTGGGGGCCAACGTGGTGCACGCGATGGTCGCGGCACGGGAGGAGAAGGGCGCGTTCACCGGCTTCTCTGACTTCCTCACCAAGGTCCCCGCGGTCGTCTGCAACAAGCGCACGATTGAGTCGCTGGTCAAGGCCGGCGCGTTCGACTCGCTCGGGCACCCGCGCCGGTCCCTCGCGATGATCCACGAGGAGGCGGTCGACGCCGTCATCACGCTCAAGCGCAACGAGGCCAACAACCAGTTCGACCTGTTCAGCGCCTTCGGGGATGCGGAGGGGGACCCGGCGGCTGGCCTCGCGGTCGAGGTCCCTGACCTTCCGGAGTGGGAGAAGAAGGACAAGCTCGCCTTCGAACGTGACATGCTCGGGCTGTACGTCTCGGACCACCCCCTGCAGGGCCTCGAGGCCGTGCTCTCGCAGCACGCTGAGGCCGGGATCAGCTCGCTCATTGCGGACGAAGGACCGGCCGACGGCGCGATCGTCACCATCGCGGGCATGATCACCTCGCTCTCGCGGCGGATCGCCAAGGCCAGCGGCAACGCGTACGCCCGGGCTGAGATCGAGGACCTCGGGGCATCGATCGAGGTCATGTTCTTCGGCCAGGTCTACGGCCCGATCTCAGCGATTCTGGCGGAGGACCTCATCGTGGTGGTGAAGGGCCGGCTCCAGCGGCGGGAGGACGGCGCGGTGGCGCTGAACGCGATGGAGCTTTCCGTCCCTGACCTTTCGGATGCCACGGGAGGGCCGGTAATCATCAGCATGCCCACCCACAAGGCCACAGAGCGGGTCGTGACCCAGCTCGGGGATGTCCTGAAGACGCACCCTGGCCACAACGAGGTCCAGCTGCGGCTCCAAGGTTCGCGCAGCATCGAGGTGATGCGCCTCGGCGTGCACCTGAGGGTGAACCCCAACCCAGCCCTGTTCGGCGACCTCAAGGTCCTTCTCGGGCCCGCGTGCCTCGATGCCTGAAGCCACCCCTATGCCCGAGGCTACCTCCGTTCCCGCGCCCCAGCAGCCGGAAGACCGCGGGGAGCGGCATTCGCTGGTGCGCTGGACCGTGTTCCCGGTGCTCGCGGGTCTCGTCCTCGGAACGGTCTGGCCGGTCGCGGCGCCGGGCGGTTTCGTGTACGGGTCGGGGTCGGACTACGCGACATGGGATGAGCGGGACTTGGTGTTCGCCGGGCTGGGGCTCCTCGCGGGGCTGACCATGGCTGTAATCCTTGCCTCCACGCGCCGTCGGGCCGCCCTCCCGAACCGTGGCCTGGCGGCACTGGCCGGAAGCGCTCTGGGAACCTTGGCAGCATGGGGTACCGGCGTGGGCCTCACCCGCTTCCTCGGGTCGCGAGGGGTCAATCCATCCGTCGCGGAATCGGCGTTCGGACTGCAGGGTTTGAGCGCGCTCGCGGTGTGGCCGGCCGTCGTGGCCATCGCGGTGCTGGCCCTCACGACGCTGTGGTGGGTACCACCGCCCGACTGAGCAGGCCCGCGCCGCGGCGTCCCAGCCCCCCGCTAGACTGAATGGGTGACTTTCGGCGCTCCCTCAACCTCCTCGCCCGCCTTCCGTACCATCGACCTGCGCGGCCAGAGCCTCGGGCTCCCCGAACTGCGCGCAGCGGTTCCGCGGCTCACTGCAGGGGACGGCGCGAGCGTCGAAGAGGGCGTGCGCGGGATCATCTCCGACGTGCGAGGAAGGGGCTTCGCAGCACTGGGCGAGCTCGCGGCGAAGTTCGACGGCGTCGAGCAGCGGCACCCGCGCGTCCCCGCTGACGCCATCGAGGCGGCACTGGTTGGCCTCGATGGCTCGGTCCGTGCCGCGCTCGAGGAGTCCATTGCCCGCGCTCGGGCCTTCGCAGAGGCCCAGGTGCCGGGTGATGTGACGGTGCACCCCGCTGAGGGCGCCTCGGTCACCCAGCACTGGGTTCCGGTCGGACGGGTCGGCCTCTACGTCCCCGGTGGTCTGGCCGTGTACCCGTCGAGTGTCGTCATGAACGTCGTCCCGGCCCATGCGGCCGGCGTGCGGTCGATTGCGCTGGCCTCGCCGCCCCAAAAGGACAACGGAGGCCTCCCGCACCCGACGATCCTGGCGGCGGCCGCTCTTCTGGGCATCGATGAGGTCTACGCGATCGGTGGCGCGCAGGCGATTGCTGCCTTCGCCTACGGCATCCCTCAAGGAACGCACGACGGCGCGGACGACCTTCCAGCGATCGCGCCGGTTGACGTCGTGACTGGTCCGGGGAACATCTTCGTCGCGACGGCCAAGCGGCTCGTCAAGGGGGTGGTGGGCATCGACGCCGAGGCCGGTCCGACCGAGATCGCCATCCTCGCCGACGGGAGCGCCCGTCCCGAGCTCGTCGCGGCAGACCTCATCAGTCAGGCGGAGCACGATCCGCGCGCTGGCAGCGTGCTTGTGACTGATGCCCCTGAACTCGCTGAGCGAGTCCGCGGGCAGCTTGCGGTGCTCGTCGCCCAGACGAAGCACCGTGACCGTGTGGTCGAGGCGCTGGCGGGCGAGCAGTCCGGCGTCGTGCTCGTCGACGATCTTGAGGCCGGGATCGCGGTGTGCGACGCGTACGCGGCGGAGCACCTCGAGATCATGACGGCCGACGCTCCAGCCGTCGCCGCCCGGATCCGCAGCGCGGGCGCGATCTTCGTCGGGGACTACAGCCCTGTGAGCCTGGGTGACTACTGCGCTGGGTCCAATCACGTGCTGCCGACCTCGGGCACGGCCGCGTTCTCGTCGGGCCTGAATGTCACGACCTTCCTTCGTGCGATCCAGATCGTGGACTACTCGGAGTCGGCCCTCGCGGGGGTTGCCCCGCACATCCGCAGCCTCGCTGATGCCGAGGACCTGCCCGCCCACGGCGATGCCGTCGACGTCCGGTTCGCGCCGCTGATCCGTTGAGGCCTGGCTACCCCTACGCGTAGTGTTCAAGACACTACATCTTGTGGTTCTGCCCTTGTGGTCCACGCCCGGCAGTACGTACCATTGATGCCGTGTACTGCCCGTTCTGCCGCAACCCAGATTCCCGCGTCGTCGACAGCCGGCTCCAGGACGACGGCTCGGCGATCCGGCGACGCCGGCAGTGCCCTGAGTGCGGCAGGAGGTTCACTACCGTTGAGACGACGAGCCTGACCGTCCTCAAGCGCTCGGGCGCCGGCGAGCCCTTTAGCCGCACCAAGATCATCAACGGCGTGCGGAAGGCCTGCAAAGGCCGCCCTGTGACAGACGACGATCTCGCGCTGCTCGCGCAGGAGGTCGAGGAGACGATCCGCGGTGCTGGCTCGGCGGAGATCCGCGCCCACGAGATCGGCCTCGCAATCCTCGGACCTCTCAAGAGGCTCGATCAGGTCGCCTACCTGCGGTTCGCGAGTGTGTACCAGGACTTCGAGTCCCTCACCGACTTCGAGGACGCCATCGGGCTGCTGCGTGCTGAGCAGGCAGAGGGAACCGAGCACTCGGACCACGCAGGAAGCGCGACCGCCTGATTCGCTGGCCGTCGTCCGCGGTGGAGGGCCTCTATGTGGCTAGCTTGTGGTGAATTGCCACCTGGAGCGCGGCCCCCACGATCCCGGCCTCATTCTTGAGCTTCGCCGGGACGATCGGGGTGCGGAGCTTGAGGTGCGGGAGGTACTCGTCTGCCTTCTTGGAGATGCCGCCGCCCACGACGAACAGCTCGGGGGAGAAGAGGAATTCAACGTGCTCGAAGTACCGCTGGAGGCGGACTGAGTAGTCGGACCAGTTCAGGCCCTCGCGCTCTCGCGCCACGGCGGAAGCCTTGGTCTCGGCGTCGTGCCCATCGATCTCGAGGTGCCCGAGCTCGGCGTTGGGGACGAGCCTGCCGTCGAAGACGAACGCCGAACCGATGCCAGTGCCGAGGGTGATGACGAGGACCGTGCCCTTGATTCCCTCGCCGGCGCCGAAGCGGACCTCGGCGAGGCCGGCGGCGTCGGCGTCGTTGATGACCTCGACGGGCCGGCCGAGACGCTCGGTGAAGGCCGCGTCCACGTCGTAGCCGATCCAGGACTTGTCGACGTTGGCGGCGGAACGCGCCACACCATGCTGGATGATTGCGGGGAACGTCACGCCGATAGGAGTACCGGAGTCCGGCGCGCCCTCCCGACGGCCGAGCTCCTCGGCGATGTGGGCGACGGCGTCTGCCACAGCCTCGGGCGTCGAAGGCTGCGGAGTGTCGACGCGGTAGCGTTCGCCGACGAGCTTGCCCTTCTTGAGGTCGACGATGCCGCCCTTGATGCCGGTGCCACCGATATCGATGCCGATGATCGTGGCTCGGGCCTTGCTCTTCTTCTCGTGCTTCGCCATGCAATGCCCTCTCGCAGGGTCAGGGGTGGGTAGGGCGGGTGGAGAAAGCGCGGATCACGGAAGTGTGAGGATTTCGGCGCCGCTATCGGTGACGACGAGCGTGTGCTCGAACTGTGCAGTGCGCTTCCGGTCACGGGTGACGACCGTCCAATCGTCCTCCCACATGTCCCACTCGATGGTGCCAAGCGTGAGCATCGGCTCGATGGTGAACACCATCCCCGGCTCCATCAGGGTGCTGTAGGCGGGCGCGGCGTCGTAGTGCGGGATGATCAGGCCTGTGTGGAACGCCTCGCCCACTCCGTGTCCCGTGAAGTCACGTACCACACCGTAGCCGAAGCGCTTGGCGTAGGCCGCGATGGCACGGCCGATGACATTGATCTCGCGCCCGGGGGCTACTGCCTTGATGCCGCGGCGGAGGGACTCCTGGGTCCGTTCCACGAGCAGCCTCGACTCCTCATCCACATCGCCCACGAGGAAGGTGTAGTTGGTGTCGCCGTGGACCCCGTCCTTGAAGGCCGTGATGTCGATGTTGATGATGTCGCCCTCGTTCAGGACGGTGGTGTCCGGGATGCCATGGCAGATGACCTCATTCACCGAAGTGCACAGGGACTTGGAGAACCCGCGGTAGCCCAGTGTCGAGGGATACGCACCGTGGTCGATGAGGAACTCATGGCCCACGCGGTCCAGGTCGTCGGTCGTGACGCCCGGCCGGATGTGCTGGCCCACTTCCACGATGGCCTGTGCGGCGACCTTCCCGGCCGCGCGAACCTTCTCAATGGTGTCCGCGGAGAGCACGTTCGATCCGGTGTACTTTGCGGGTGCCTTCTTCCACGCGTACTCGGGACGGGGAATCGAATCAGGGACGGGCAGGATTGGGCTCACCGCGCCGCGCTCCAGTGTGCCCACGGGTGCCGTGGAAGGGGTTGAAGGCATAGGGTGAGTCTACTAGCCGAGGGGAGAGCGGGCCTCGTTTTCGCCGGGCCCCCGGAAAGGAATTCCGATGGTCGAGTACTGGTACAACGTCCGCACACACGAGGTCGAGGAAGACGCCCAGAGCGACTACACGCAGCTCCTCGGCCCCTACAAGACGCGTGCGGAAGCCGAGAAGGCGCTCGAGAAGGTCAGGGAACGCAACCAAGCCTGGGATCCGGGCGACGCAAACGGCGACGGATGGAGCGACAGCGACTGATCAAGGGCACTGCCGAGGGCTTCAGAAGCTGTGCTCCGGTCCCGGGAACTCGCCCGAGCGGACGTCCTGACGGTACTGCCGTGCGGCGTCGA
The DNA here is from genome assembly GCF_021554725.1 of Sinomonas notoginsengisoli. Classification (GTDB taxonomy): domain Bacteria; phylum Actinomycetota; class Actinomycetes; order Actinomycetales; family Micrococcaceae; genus Sinomonas; species Sinomonas notoginsengisoli. The sequence goes on from NZ_JAIZDP010000001.1 coordinate 51,923, forward strand.
GGAGGGTCGTGCGGAGGTCCGCGTAGCGTTTGACGAACTTCGCGACCTTCTCGCCCGGCCCGCCGCGCAGGCCCGCCATGTCCTGCCAGACGAGGACTTGGCCGGTCGTCGCTCTTCCGGCTCCGATGCCGATGGTCGGGACCGTCAGCGCGGCGTCGATGGCTGCGGCGGTATCGGCCGGGACCATCTCCATGAGCACACAGAACGCGCCGGCGGCTTCGAGCGCCTTGGCATCTTCGACCAGCCGCACAGCGTTTTCGCCTCGCCCCTGCACCCGATATCCACCGAGCGCGTGCTCGCTCTGCGGTGTGAAGCCAATATGCGCCATCACGGGGATTCCGGCCTGTACCATCGCACGGACCGTGTCCGCGTAGTACGCCCCACCCTCGAGTTTCACCGCGTGGGCCAAACCCTCCTTGAGGAACCGCACGCCGGTTGCGACGGCCTGCGCGGGGGCAGCCTCGTAGCTGCCGAACGGGAAGTCGGCGACGACGAGGGCATGCGGTGCAGACGTGGCGACCGCCCGCACGAGCGGAATGAGCTCGTCGACTGTGACGGGCAGTGACGTCTCGAATCCGAAGACGTTGTTCGCCGCGGAGTCCCCGACGAGGAGTACCTCAATGCCGGCCTCGTCGAAGATCTGGGCCGTGTACTGGTCGTAGGCGGTGAGCATCGCGAAGTGCTCGCCTCGGTTTTTGAGCTGGGCAAGGTGGTGCACGCGAGTGCGCCCGGTCCGCGGCGTGAGTGCGGGACCGCTCCCATACGGCGCGGCAGACTCGTCAGGATTCGTCGGGGCCATAGCACGAGACTAGTCGATGCGACAGTAGAGTGGGGGGAGCGTGCAGGGCCCGAGCCATAAGGATGTAAAGACCCATGAATCGTCAGCAGGAGTTCGTGCTCCGGACCATCGAAGAACGTGACGTCCGGTTTGTCCGGCTCTGGTTCACGGACGTGGTCGGGTCGCTCAAGTCGGTGGCGCTCGCACCGGCCGAGGTGGAAGGCGCCTTCGAGGAAGGGCTCGGCTTCGACGGCTCCTCGATCGAGGGGCTCGCGCGCGTGTCCGAGTCTGACATGCTCCTGCAGCCCGACCCCTCGACGTTCCAGATCCTGCCATGGCGCGGCGAGACCGAGCCGACCTCCCGCATGTTCTGCGACATCCTCACCCCGGACGGCGAGCCCTCCCCGGCGGACCCCCGCAATGTTCTCAAGCGCACCCTGGCGAAGGCCTCCGAGATGGGGTTCACGTGCTACACGCATCCTGAGATCGAGTTCTACCTCCTCGAGTCGGACCGTCTGGGTTTGGACGGCGCGCCCGTGCCCGTGGACCAGGGTGGCTACTTCGACCACGTGCCGGGCGGCGTCGCCCAGGACTTCCGGCGGACTGTGGTCAACATGCTCGAATCGGTGGGCATCTCGGTCGAGTTCTCCCACCATGAGGGCGGCCCGGGGCAGAACGAGATCGACCTGCGCTACGCGGATGCCCTCCAGACTGCGGACAACATCATGACCTTCCGTACGGTGGTCAAGGAGGTCGCGCTCCAGCAGGACTCGTATGCGACGTTCATGCCCAAACCGTTCTCGGCCCATCCCGGCTCGGGCATGCATACGCACTTCTCGCTCTTCGAGGGAGACAGCAACGCCTTCCATGAGGCAGGGGCCGAGTTCCAGTTGTCCAAGACGGCCCGACACTTCATGGCGGGGCTGCTGCGCCACGCGAACGAGTTCACCGCCGTGACCAACCAGTTCGTGAACTCCTACAAGCGCCTGTGGGGCGGCGGAGAGGCACCGAGCTACCTGAGCTGGGGCCACAACAACCGCTCCGCCCTGGTCCGCGTTCCGCTGTACAAGCCGGGCAAGGCCCAGAGCGGGCGGATCGAGTACCGCGGGATCGACTCGGCCACGAACCCGTATCTCTCCTACGCCGTCCTCCTGGGAGCTGGCCTGAAGGGCATCGAGGAGGAATACGACCTGCCGGCCGCAACCGACGACGACATTTCGGCCCTCACCAACGCCGAACGGCGCATCCTCGGCCACTCGCCGCTGCCAGCGAGCCTCCACGACGCCATCAACGCCATGGAGGAGTCCGAGCTGATGGCGGACATCCTCGGCGAGCAGGTCTTCGAGTACTTCCTGCGGAACAAGCGGCAGGAGTGGAACGAGTACCGGCTCGAGGTCACCCCCTACGAGCTGTACCGCAACCTCGGCATCCTCTGAGGTGCGGCGTGGCTCCGAGTCTGACGCGCCGCCTCATCTCCCTCGGCTCAGCTGACCCCGACAGGGCAGAGCGGTTCCTCGCGGCCCGAGAGCTTGAGGGCGTCGATACGGGGGTGCTCCTCGAGGGGCTTGCCGTCGCCCCCGACCCCGATGCCGCGCTCCTGTCCCTTGTGCGGCTCATCGAGCGCCGTCCGCAGGTGCGCGGGCTCGTCGAGGCGGGGATCGGCCGCAGCGAGCCGCTGTTCCGGCTTCTCGGCGCGTCCGAGGCCCTCGGCGAGTTCCTCATCCGCCACCCGGAACACACGGAGGTGTTCGATACCCCGCTCTCTGCCGAGCCGGCACCTGCAGACCCGCAGATGCTCAGGGAGTCGCTCCTCACGGCAGTCGGGGCCGACCCCAGGTCCATGCGTCCCGTCGCGGCGTCCACCGGCCCGAAGGCGCACGAGGCACTGCGGATCGCGTACCGGCGGCGCCTCTGCGAACTCGCTCTGCGCGACCTCGGCGCGGCGTCACCGACCGACTTCCTGACCGCCGCGGCCGCCGAGCTGGCCGACTTGGCCGGCGCAGCCCTCGAGGCTGGCCTCGCCGTTTCCCGCGCCGAGGCAGCGTCGAGCTTCGGGCGCGAGGATGTCGCCGCCGTCGCCCTCGCCGTCATCGGAATGGGCAAGTGCGGGGCCCGCGAGCTCAACTACATCTCGGACGTCGACGTCCTCTACGTCATCGAGGCCGACGGCGCGGGGCAGGGTCCGGGGGAGATCGATCCCGCGCGAGCGGTCCAGATCGGGACAATGCTCGCCGCGGGCATGGTCCGCGCCGTGTGGTCCCCGGGCCGGGAACCCGCGCTGTGGCAGGTGGACGCGAACCTGAGGCCGGAGGGCCGCGACGGGCCGCTTGTACGGACGCTCGATTCGCATCTGGCCTACTACAACCGGTGGGCGGACAGCTGGGAATTCCAGGCACTCCTGAAGGCCCGATGCATCGCAGGCGACCGGGGCCTCGGCTCACGCTACGAGGACGCCGTCGGCCCCCTCGTGTGGGCTTCTGCGGGTCGCGACGGATTCGTCGAGTCGACCCAGGCGATGCGGCGCCGCGTCACCGACAACATCCCCGCAGCCGAGGCGGACCGGCAGATCAAGCTAGGGGCAGGAGGTCTGCGGGACGTTGAATTCACGGTCCAGCTGCTCCAGCTGGTCCACGGGCGCACCGATGAGTCGCTGAGGGTGAGGGACACGACCTCGGCCATCGCGGCGCTCGCGGCAGGCGGCTACATCGGACGGACAGCCGCAGCCGAGTTTGACTCCTCCTACCGGTACCTGCGACTCCTCGAACACCGCCTGCAGCTGTCGAAGCTCCGTAGGACCCACCTCATGCCCACGTCCGAGGATGCACTCCGAGCCCTCGCACGCTCCATGCAGGGCGTCCTCGAAACGGGCCGCTCGACCCCGGAACAGCTCCTGGACACGTGGCACCGGACCAAGCGCCGCGTCCGTGAGCTGCACGAGCAGATCTTCTACCGACCGCTCCTGAACACGGTGGCCCACTTGAGTCCGGCCGAGGCCAAGCTCACCCCCGAGGCGGCCCAGGCGCGCCTCGCGGCACTCGGCTACCGGGACCCACAGGGCGCCGCGCGCCACATCGAGGCGCTCACGGCGGGTGTGAGCCGGCGTGCTGCCCTGCAGCGCCAGCTCCTGCCGGTGCTCTTGGGCTGGATCGCCGAAGGCGCGGACCCCGACGCCGGACTGCTCGCCTTCCGCCGCGTGAGCGAGGCCCTGGGCGCCACCCACTGGTACCTCGGCCTGCTGCGGGACTCTGCCGCCGCCGCCGAACGTCTCTCCCACGTGCTCGCCGATTCACGCCTCATCGCCGATCTCCTCGAAGTCTCCCCGGAGTCCGTCAAATGGCTCGGAAGCGACAGCGAGCTCGCGCCCCTCTCCCTCGAGGCCCAGTGGCAGGAGATCCAGTCGAAGCTCTCCCGCCATGCGGAGCGCTCGGCGGCCATGCGCCTCGTCAGGCTCATCCGCCGTCGGGAGATTCTGCGGATCGCCCTCGCCGACAGCTCGGGGGTCCTGGACACGGAGTCCGTGGGACGTGCTCTCTCGGACGCCGACCAGGCGGCCGTGCTCGGCGCTCTGCGCGTTGCCGAGGGCGAGGCGGAAGCGGCCGACGGCGCGCTGCTCACCCATGTGCTCGTCGTCGCCATGGGTCGTCAGGGCGGCCGGGAAATCGGCTACAGCTCGGACGCGGACGTGATCTACGTGCACCGGCCCCTGCCGGGCGTGGACTCCGACGCCGCCCAGCGCCAGGCGCTAGCGATCGTCGCGAGCCTCTCCGCACTCCTGACCCAGCCGCTCAAGCCCCCGGTCCTCGCCGAGCGGGTCCTGTCCCTGGACGCCGATCTCCGGCCCGAGGGGAAGAACGGCCCGCTGGTGCGCTCGATCGAATCGTTCGCTGAGTACTACAGGCGCTGGGCCCTTGTCTGGGAGGCCCAGGCGCTCCTGCGTGCTCGGCCGATGGCCGGCGACGATGCCCTGGCCCGAGACTTCATGGCCCTCGTGGACACTGTGCGGTACCCCGAGGAGCTGTCCGCCGGCCAGGTCAGGGAGATCCGCCGGATCAAGGCCCGGGTCGAGTCTGAGCGGCTGCCGCGCGGTGCCGATCCCTCGCGCCACGTCAAGCTCGGCCGCGGAGGGTTGAGCGACGTCGAGTGGCTCGTGCAGCTCATCCAGCTCCAGCACGCCGCGAGATATCCGCAGCTGCGGACCACGGGCACCCTGGAGGCGCTCTCGGCCGCCACGGACCTTGGATTCATTCCGTCGAAGGAGGCGGAACTCCTCGCCGAGGCGTGGCGCCTGGCGAGCCGCATCCGCAGCGCGAACGTCGCGTGGAGCGGCCGTGCCTCCGACCTGGTGCCCACATCCCGGCGCGACCTCAAGGCTGTTGCGCGGTGGTGCGGCTACCCGCCCGAGGCGGCGACCGCGTTCGAACAGCACTATCTCAACGTCACCCGCCGGGCACGGCACGTCTTCGAACGGCGCTTCTACGCAGCGGGCCAGTGATGCGCCGCTTGCCAGTCACAGGCAGCACTGTGAACCACAGGAGGAAAGGGAAACGATGCACGAACTGATCAACGTGGTGCAGGCAGCCGAGGACGAGCTCGAGCGTGCACGGAAGAGTCCCCATGGGCGCAGCGCCCGGGCCCTGCTGCGGGACGGCCTCCTGCGCCACACGCTCCTGGCCATCGTGGACGGCCAAGTGCTCGGCGACCACGCCAAGCCCGCCGCGGCGACCCTCCACGTCCTCACCGGAACTTTCGTGGTCCGCTCGCAGACGGCGGAGGTCAGGCTCGTCGCAGGCCAGATCGGCATCCTCCCTGGGCCGACGCATGACGTCACTGCCGAGGGCGACTCCACCGGGGTGCTCACCACCGTTGCGGGCTAGGACGTGGCGGTTGGCTTCGTCCACCAAGTACGACGGCGCCCCCGCCCGTTCCGCAGGTGCAGCGGTAGGACGGGGGCGCGGTCGTGCGCGGAACGGAGCCGCGGTGGGGTCAGCAGCCGAAGTAGAGCTCCTTGAGGGTATTTGGCTCGGGAGCGGAGTCGCTGAGACGCAGGGCACCTCCCCGAGACCAAGGGAGACGGCGCGACGCGGAGTAGTCTTCAGACGCCTTCCCTGCTGAGCGCCATTCGGGCTGCGCCTGAGGCTGCCGTTTCCGGGCCGAGTTGGACCACGTCCACCTTGCATCCATCCTGTAGATCGCTGAAGCTGTAGTCCGCCACGGCAGCCTCAAATTCGGCCTGAAACAATTCGTTAGCCGAGGGCCAGTCAACCTCGGAGAAATAGGGTCCAGGGCCTCCTACCAAGATTCTTTCCGGATTCAGGAGATTCACGAGAACGGCTAAGCCTTGCCCGAAATTTCTTCCCGCGCGTCGAAAAGCCGTCTGCGCGACAACAACTCCTCCCTCCACCAGCGATGCGGCTTCTGCCATGGTGGAGACGCCGTGCCTACCTCCCCAATTAATTTCTCGTGCAAGAGTCTCAACCGACAGAAGGGCTTCTAGGCATCCTCTCGACCCGCAACGACATCTAGCTCCGGCTGGTTGTATCGTGACATGTCCGAATTCGCCAGCTCCACCGGACGATCCCCGCACAATCTCGCCACCCGCCACCAAGGCGCTTCCAAGGCCGTGGCCCTCCTCGGCGATGTAAATCACGACGAGGTCGTTGACGCCTGCGAGACCTTCCGTGGTCAGCAGATCGGAGACCATACAGTTCACGTCGTTATCGACATAGTTTGGTAATCCAGTGCGATCTTGGAGCTGCGAGCTCACGTCAACGTTCTTCCAATGCCTCCCGTGGGGTGCCAGGTCCGGTGCATACCTAACGAGGCCCTTCGCATGTTCAACATGGCCCCCCACTGATACGCCGATTGCGGAAGGGCTGTCGTCGAACGAGGAGGTCACGTGGTCCGCGATCATATCGACAATCTGGTCCGGAGTCTGAAGATCGCCGGGAATCTTCAGTCGTTCTTTAGCCTTCAGAAGACCGTCAGGCATGACAGAACTGACGTAAAGGTATTCATGCGTTACGGCATACCCGACGGCGAGGGTGTCACGCTTCAATGTCATCCTTCCCGTCGCTGCTAATTTGTGTGTCTCGTACCGCCATAATCATGCCCTCCACCCAATGCACGACGTGACCAAGGTAATACACGCCAAACTCCGCGCCCCTGTAATCCCATTGCCAAGGCCCTCGAACCGGGTCCATCGTTTCACGGGACCGTTCAAAATGACGGTGAGTCAGGTTGTCGACCATCTCCTGCAAGGCTGTTGTCACTTGAATCTCGACTTCGCTCGTACGTAGTTCAGGGCCGACGTAATCCAGATCGAGCCCCTTGAATTCTTGGGGAACCCTAACGTGCATCGCATAGTAGCCCGTATCCTTAGCCTTGGTTTCCACCTGCACCTGTAGGCCGAGCGATTTAGCGTGCCTTTCAATTCGTTCTACGAGGAACGAAACGCCATCTAGGTAGTTGACGGTGAATCTGGTCCGGATAATGTCCCAGAACTTTTCAAACCATGTGTCGGGGAGGACCCATCCTGAATTTGGGGCATCCGGCCAATTTGCGTTGTTTTTCACGTTTTCACGCCAGGTCTTGTTGAGAAAGGACTTCCAAGGCTTCAGATTGAGCGGTGCCGGGTTGGTGCCCGAGAAGAGTCTGTGATGGTTCTCCTGTGCGTAGTCTTGCTCCCACATGGGCAAGCTGCGTTGGACGCCGAGCCAAAACTCGGACTGCTCGAACTCGGATTTGAGGTCCGCTTGATGATGAAGGAAACGCCCCGGCCTCAACTCCCGCTTGTCGCCATGCCATGTCTGGTCAAGCCAATCATCGTAGTTTTCGAAACTGGGCCGATCTACTCGCTCGACGTCAGCAATGCGAACAACCTTCATTGTTTCCTCGCCCCTCTAGATCGCAGATTTGCCTAATCGAACGGGATTCTCGCGAGATGATCGCGTGATATAGGACCAGAATTTGAGTGCCTGAACATACATGGACTCGCGGTCGTGCCGGCAAGATCTCCCCCGCGGGGCCGAAGTGATTACAGTGTGCAGACTAGGAGCCCGAGAGGAATATGACAAGGCCCGGGTCACGAGGGAACTGCACGACGCGAGCTCGCTCGGGCTCGGCTTACCAGAACGGTGGCGGTCGTAAGTGAGGCCTTTGCACGAGTTCAACGCTTAAGGAATGAGGGTTTGGGCCTAATGAGCGGTCCCGAAGAGATTGGTTCGAACGTCCTTCCGAGGAGGGCCTTGGAGCGTTCCTTCACCGGTCAGGGGTGGTGATACTCCTTCGATCACCCCCCAGGTGTCCTAGGCGTTCACAACGGCGCCTTGACACCACGCGGGGTCCACTGGCAGTTGACCAGCCATATGCCAGTCAATCCGTATGCGCTTCATGACGATCGGTGGTCTGACAGCCCTTCCAGTCAGGGGCGCATCTCGTCTTGAACCGCTCCGACTCGGTGCCCGGGTGCTCGTCGCGTCGCATCGGGGCGTTGCACCCCTCGGCAGCCCGGTGCTTCTCATATTCGGTGATCTCCGGCCGCAAGGGCGTTAGCCAGACAATCAGGCCGCCCTCACCCGTCATCGAGCTCAGGGGTGCTAGAGCACCGCCTTCCGAAGGCCCCTGATCAGTGATCTCTGCCGTCCTGTGATGGATCATTTGGATGGGGTGGATCAGCATACGTGACCCGACACAGAAGAGTCCGCGCGAGCAGCCGTCCAGTCGGTTCTGGCTGCTCGCGCGGACTCTGTGCGGACTGAGGCCGCTACTTCCCTGCAATCCCCCTAGCAGCCGAAGTAGAGCTCGAACTCGTAGGGGTTCGGGCGCAGCGAGAGCGGCATGATCTCCTTCTCACGCTTGTATGCGACCCAGGTGTCAATCAGGTCCTGTGTGAAGACGCCGCCAGCCTGGAGGAACTCGTTGTCCGCCTCGAGGGCCTCAAGGGCTTCCTCGAGCGACCCCGGGGCCTTCGGGATGTCGCGGGCCTCCTCGACGGGGAGCTCGTAGAGGTCCTTGTCGATCGGGGCCGGCGGCTCGATGCGGTTGCGGATGCCGTCGATCCCGGCCATGAGCTGGGCCGCGAACGCGAGGTACGGGTTGGACGAGGGGTCCGGGGCGCGGAACTCGATGCGCTTGGCCTTCGGGTTCGAGCCGGTGATCGGGATACGGATTCCGGCGGAGCGGTTGCCCTGCGAGTACACCATGTTGACAGGGGCCTCGAAGCCCTTGACGAGGCGCTTATAGGAGTTCACGGTCGGGTTCGTGAACGCGAGGACGGCCGAGGCGTGCTTGAGGAGGCCACCGATGTACCAGCGGGCGAGGTCGGAGAGGTTCGCGTAGCCCTTCTCGTCGTAGAAGAGCGGCTCCCCGCCGTTCCACAGCGACTGGTGGCAGTGCATGCCCGAGCCGTTGTCGCCGAAGACCGGCTTCGGCATGAAGGTCACGGCCTTGCCCCACTCGAGCGCCGTGTTCTTGATGATGTACTTGAACTTCTGCAGGTCGTCCGCTGCGCGCACGAGGGTCGAGAATCGGTAGTTGATCTCGGCCTGGCCCGCGGCGCCGACCTCGTGGTGGGAACGCTCGACCTCAAGGCCGGCCGCGTCCAGGGCGAGGCACATTGCGTCGCGGAGGTCGGCCTGGTGGTCGACCGGGGCCACGGGGAAGTAGCCGCTCTTGAACGGGGTCTTGTTGCCGAGGTTCCCGCCCTCCTCCTCGCGGCCCGAGTTCCACGGCGCCTCGATCGAGTCGACCTTGTAGAAGGATCCCTGCGGCGAGGACTCGAACTGGACGTTGTCGAAGACGAAGAACTCGGCCTCGGGGGCGAAGAACGCCGTGTCAGCGATGCCGGTGGAGGCCAGATACGCCTCGGCACGCTCTGCGACGCCGCGGGGATCGCGGTGATACGGCTCGCCGGTGCGCGGGTTCACGATGGAGAAGTTCAGGGCGAGGGTCTTCTCGACGCGGAACGGGTCGAGGAAGGCGGTCGTGACGTCGGGGATGAGCTGCATGTCCGACTCGGCGATGCCCTGGAAGCCGCGGATCGACGAGCCGTCGAAGAGTTGGCCGTTGACGAAGAAGTCTTCGTCAACCGTCTTGGCAGGGATGTTGAAGTGCTGCTGGACGCCAGGCAGGTCAGTGAAGCGGATATCGACGAACTTGACGTCTTCGTCCTTGATGTATTTGAGGACCTCGTCCGCAGACTTGAACATCTGTACTCCTTTACGCAGGGTGGAAAGCAGTCGGGCCAGCGTGGCGCGTGCATGAGGTGCGCGGCGCCGTTCGCCTCGTACGCAACTGGTACCACACTACGAACAGGGGGTTTCCCGTCCATGTCAGTATTGTTTCGGCGAGGTTACACGGCCCGCCCCCGTGTAAACGCTAGCGGCCTGCGAGCTTGAGGGCCAGTGCGGGTCATTGACCGGAACGCGGGCGCGCCGGCTCTCCTAGAATGGATAGGTGATCGACCGCAGAGACCTCGGATCCTGGATTAGCGGCCCCCAGCTCGCGGAGGGCGACTTCCCGGGACGGCGGCTTGGAATGCCCCGCACGGGCCAAGGCTCCGTAGGCCGGCCCGGCCGCAGGGTATTGGGCCTGTGCATCGACTGGGCCGTGTCCTACCTGATCGCCGCGGCGTTCTTGGGCGGCAGCCAGATGGACATCCTGCTGGTCTTCGCGGTCGAGCAGATCCTGCTGGTGGGCTTCGCCGGGTTCGGCCTCGGGCACCGGATCGCGGGGCTCAAGGTGCGCCGCCTCGACGGTGGGCCCGTCGGCATCCCTCGCGCGGCCCTGCGGACCCTCCTGCTGTGCCTGGTGATCCCCGCCGTCATCTTCGATGCGGACCAGCGCGGCCTTCACGACAAGGCCGCCGGAACGGTCGTCACGCGCTTGTGAAACGGCCCAGCAGCGGAGACGGGCCCAGCGGGTGCCCCAAGGGTGCGAACGTACGCGAAGGGGGCCCCGGCAGTGAATGCCAGGGCCCCCTTCGAGTACGTACTCGGCTCGCGCCAAAGGCCGTCAGCGGCCGCGCATCGCACGGCGATCGGGACGGATCCGGGTAGGGTCGATGCCCTTCGGGATCGGGAGGCGCGTACCGAGCGAGCCGATCCGCTTGGACACCGTCGCAACCTCGACCTTGGTCAGCTGAGGCTTGAGCTTGTTCATCTTGCCCGCGACGCTTCGCAGCGGAGTCTGGCTCTCCTCGCGTCCGGTCTCGATCACGTGGATCGGAACGTTGGGAAGGATGCGAGCGAGCCGTTTGCGTTCGCCCTCGATGAGCTGGCGGACCCGGGCGCTCGGGCCCTCGGACACGAGCACGACGCCGGGACGGCCGATCGCGCGGAACACGACGTCCTGAGTGCGCGGGTTCACGGCGACGGGCTGTTCCTCGACGATCCAGCCCCGGCGGAGCGAGTTGAGCGCGGCGCCCGCGGCACCCGGCTGCCCCTCGATCTGCGCATAGGCTGCACGCTCGGCGCGCCGGCTCAGGATGAACACAGCCCCGAGGACGCCTAGGAGGATGCCGATGATCAGGCCGGTGATCCAGTTGTCGAGGAGGAAGCCGATCAGCAGGCTCACTGCGGTGATTCCGAGGAACACCAGCAGCATGAGCCACACGGCGTTGGGATCGGTCTTCCGGGTCATCTGGAAGACTTGGAGGAACTGCTGGAAGCCGTTGGGCTTCTTCGCCTTCTTCGGAGCCTTGTCCGAGGGCGTGGTGTCGGTGCTCTTGGCCATAGTGCCTCAATTCTAAGCCACCCGGCGGGAGGCAGGGCTTCGTCGGAGCACGGGTGGCAGCAGAGGGGAGGCGCTGCCCGTTCCCACAGGCCTCGCCTCCGGTCTGCTACCGGGTCGTCAGCCCTGCCGGGCGGCGATCAGGGATGCGGCCTCCTGCCGCGTGGAGCCGGAGGATTCGATGTGTGCGAGCTGTGGTGGGATCTCCCAGCCCTTCTTGCGCATGGCGGTGGCCCATAGGCGACCGGCCCGATAGGAGGACCGCACGAGGGGGCCGCTCATCACGCCGAGGAAGCCGATCTCCTCGGCCTCCTGGGAGAGCTCGACGAACTCCTCGGGCTTGACCCAGCGCTCCACGGGGTGGTGCCGCTCAGAGGGGCGGAGGTACTGGGTGATCGTGATGAGGTCGCAGCCGGCGTCGTGCAGGTCGCGCAGAGCCTGGGAGACCTCCTCGCGGGTTTCGCCCATGCCGAGGATGAGGTTGGACTTCGTCACCATGCCCTGGCTACGGCCCTGGGTGATGACATCGAGGGAGCGCTCATAGCGGAACGCCGGACGGATGCTCTTGAAAAGGCGGGGGACTGTCTCGACATTGTGCGCGAACACCTCGGGCCTCGCCTCGCAGATCGCCGTGATGTGCTCGGGCTTGCCGGAGAAGTCGGGGATGAGGATCTCGACTCCGGTGCCCGGGTTGAGCTCGTGGATCTTCCGCACGGTCTCGGCGTACAGCCAGACGCCCTCGTCCTCGAGGTCGTCGCGGGCCACGCCGGTGACGGTTGCGTAGCGGAGCGACATGGACTGTACGGAGCGGGCCACCTTGGTCGGCTCGAACCGATCGAGAGGGGAGGGCTTGCCCGTGTCGATCTGGCAGAAGTCGCAGCGCCGGGTGCACTCGGAGCCGCCGATGAGGAAGGTGGCCTCCTTGTCCTCCCAGCACTCGAAGATATTGGGGCAGCCGGCCTCTTCGCAGACGGTGTGGAGGCCTTCCTTCTTCACCTGGTTCTTGAGGTTGACGAATTCGGGGCCCATGTGGACCTTGGCCTTGATCCAGTCCGGCTTGCGCTCAACCGGAACGGCGGAATTGCGCTGTTCGATCCGCAGCATGCGGCGGCCTTCAGGGGCGAGGGTCACGCGAGGACTCCTTCTGTCTGGGCGACGAATTCGCCGGCCCGCAGTGAGAGCTCCTGGGTGATCCGGTCGATGATGTCGAGCGGGCCGACCTTGCGGCCGCACTCCGCGGAGATGGTGGTGGTGCCTGCGTCGGTGATGCCACACGCAATGATCTGACTGTACGGCTCCAAAGCGTTGCTGCAGTTGATGGCGAAGCCGTGGCCCGTGACGCCTTCATGGACGCTGATGCCGATTGCGGCGATCTTCCGGTCCCCGCCGCGCTCATCGGCGCGGACCCAGACGCCGGAACGCCCGTCAACGTGCTCGGCCTTGATCCCGTACTCGGAGATCACCGTGATCATGACGTCCTCGAGGAGCTCCACATAGGCGCGGATCGCGCGAGGCTCGGCGAGCTTGATGATGGGGTAGCCGACGAGTTGGCCCGGACCGTGCCATGTGAGCTTGCCGCCGCGGTCGACGGGCACTACTGGGGTGCCGTCCAAGGGACGCTCGTGGTCCTCGGTACGCTTGCCAGCGGTGTAAACCGGGGCGTGCTCGAGGAGGAGGACAGTGCTGGGGGCGGTTCCCGCCGCCACGTCCTCGTGGAGCTTGCGCTGGGCTGCCAGACCGTCGAGGTAGTCGACGTAGTCGGGCGCGAATCCCAGCCGGGTGAACGCAAGAGTCATGCGGACTAGCTTAGCCCTCGGCCGCGAACCGCTTGGAAGAGTGTGATGAGGGTCGCATCCGACGGGCCCTGTGGATAACTTCTGCGGTGCCTGCGTGATCTGCGGTAGACATGGGGCATGGACGCCCTCAGCCCCCGCCTCACCGGGACAGCGCATGCACTGGACGAGGCGGCTGCCACCGCCTCCGGGGAGGCGCCGCCGGTGCTGACCGGATACGAGAGCGTGCGCCCCCTCGGCGCCGGGAGCGCGGGCACAGTATGGCTCGTGCGAGAAGAGTCGACCGGGCGCCTCTTCGCGGCGAAGTTCCTGCTGCCGGATTCCAGCGCGGGCGCGATGGAGACGCTTGAGCAGGCCCGCCGGGAAGTGCGCGTTGCCCAGACCCGGTCGCACCAGCACGTCCTCGCGGTCCATCAGGCGGTCGCCGCCGAGGGCTCGTCGGCGGGGGCTGTGGCGATCCTGAGCGACTATGCGCCGGGCGGGTCACTCGGCCACCTTGTGCACGTGCGCGGGCACCTCTCCGTAGGCGAGTGCGTCACGGTCGTGGCGCCGATCGCCCAGGCCCTGGCCTCGCTCCACCAGGACGGCACGGCCCACGGCGACGTTTCTCCCGGGAACATCCTCTTCACCGCGGAGGGTATGCCGCTTCTCGGGGATTTCGGCCTCGGGCGGATGGTTGGCGAAGCGGGTACCGTCCCCGGCGGGACTCCGGGCTTCTCTGACCCGGCCGCCGTCGGCTCGCACGTTCCGCTCGCTCCTTCCCGTGCGGAGCCGGGCACGTCTGCGCACGGCGCCGCGGGGCCGGGCTCGCGGCGTCGGCTGGGATCCGGGTCACTCGCTGCTGCGGCGGATGTGTTCGCCCTCGGGGCGGTCGCGTGGTTCATCCTCACGGGGGAGCCCCCAGCGCCCACCCGTCAGCGGCCGCCGCTGTCGCTCCTCGTCGAGGGTGTACCCGCGGAGCTCACCGCAGCGATCGAGGCCGCCCTGCGCGATGATCCCCGACTGCGGCCCTCTGCCGACGAACTCGCCCGGTCTGTCTTCCGCAGCGCCCGCCCTGCCAGTGTCGACCTCGCCCCGGCGGTCGACGCGAGTGTCATCCCGGAGCTTCTCACGCGACGCCGGGAGCCCGCGTCCCGGCCCCGCCTCCTGAGAGGCCGCCGCGCTCCGGGCTCGGGGCGTCGTCGCTCGATTGGCACAGGAAACGGTCGGGCAGGCGGAAGACGGTCCGGGTTGCCTCCGTGGATGCTGTTCACCGCGGCCGGGGTCCTGATGCTGGCAACAGCGGCGGCAGCCGCATGGTGGATCGGAGCGTTGGGCCGACCGGGCCAGGGGCAGGACCCTGCAGTCGGCGCGGCCCAGCAAGGGCAGCATGCACCAGCCATCGGCGCCCGTGCCGGCTTGCCGGAGTCCCTGCGCCGTGGCGCGGACTCGGCAGACCCCGTGCAGGCGGTGCAGGCCCTCTCCGAGATCAGGGCGCGTGCCATCGGCGCCCGGGACCGCGACCTGCTCGAGTCGGTCAGTGCAGTGGGATCGGAGGCGGCTGCTACGGACGCGGCCCTCCTTGACCGCTTGGTCGCGGACGGGCAACGGCTGGAGGGCTTCAGTGCCCGCGTCCTCTCCGCAGACCTTGAACCGGGGGCGACTCCGACGCTCGGTGGGCCGGCGTCGCAGGGAGCGGAGACCGCCGTCGTGCGGGTGCGGATCGTCACGAGCGGGTACGCGGTGAAGGACAACGCGGGTGCCGCGGTGGGGGAGCGCCCGACGGGCCTGGACCAAGAGCTCAGAATCGTGCTCCAGCGGGACGGCGAGCGCTGGAAGGTGGCACGGATTGCCGCAGCCTAGAACCCGGTCACTGCCCCGGCGAAGCGGTATGCGTCACACTTGCCGGAGCGGCGCGTGGAGGCCCATGGACACGGCCCAGCCCTGCCTATGATCAAAGGATGACTGGCTCCAGCTACTTCCGCTATCCCCACGTGCACGGGGACCTCGTGGCGTTCGTCGCCGAGGACGACGTCTGGCTCGCCCCGGTGGCCGGTGGCCGCGCCTGGCGGCTGTCCTCGCTCGGGCTGCCGGCGCGCAATCCGCGCTTCACCCCCGATGGCGGCAAGGTCGTGTGGACAGTGGTCCAGGGGAGTGCGCCCGAGGTCGTCTCAGCGGATGTGGACGGCGGAGGCTTCCGCCAGCTGAGCTGGTTCGGGCACTCCACGACTCGAGTGAAGGGATTCGCGCCGGACGCCCGGGTCATCGTCACGAGCGCACACAACCAGCCTGACGGCCGGCACACGCATGCCTACACGATCCCTCTGGACGGCGGTTGGCTTGAGGAACTGCCATACGGGCCCGTCGATTCCGTGGCGTTCGGCCCGAGCGTGGGCGACGACCGGCCAGTCATCGTGGGAAGTGTTTTGACGCGCGATCCTGCCCATTGGAAGCGCTACCGCGGCGGCGCGGCAGGGAAGTTGTGGCTCGATCCGGACGGCGGGGGCGGGTTCCACCAGCTGGTGCCCGAGCTCGGCGGCAACCTCGCGGATCCGATGTGGGTGGAGGGAAGGATCGCTTTCCTGTCCGACCATGAGGGTGTCGGGAACCTCTATTCGGTCGACCGGTCCGGGGACAACCTGCGGCGACACACCGACTCGGACCGGTTCTACGTCCGACATGCGAGCAGCGACGGTCGGCGGATCGTCTTCGATAGCGCGGGGGAACTGTGGATCCTCGAGGGGCTCGATGACGAGGCGCGCCGGCTCGACGTTGCCCTCGCCTCCGCATCGACTTCCCGCCGAACCGTTCCGCTCGCCGTCGGCCGCCACCTCGGCGAGGTGGTGCCGACGTGGGACGGGCAGGCGAGCGTGGTCGAATCCCACGGCACCGTGCACTGGCTCACGCATCAGGACGGGCCGTCCCGCGTCATCGAAGCCGCGCCCGGAGTGCGGGCCCGTCTGGCACGGCCCCTCGGCTGCGACTCCGTGGCCTTCATTGCCGACCACGACGGCGAGGAGGGCTTGTTCATCCGGCGGCTCGGCGGCGCTGACGCGGCGACTGCCTCGGACCCCGCCAGCGGCCAACCCGGCGTCACAGATGGCGGCGTCCACCGAAGCTCGGCGCTGGGCCTCGCCGACCTTCCGCGCCCCGTCTCCGCTGCGGGAGTGATCGGCTTCGCTCCTGAGGCGACGGACGCGGCGCACAAGGAGGGTGAGGACCGCGCTGGGGGCTCCTCCTCTGCCGGGGACGCTGACGGCATGGCACGTGGGCTGCGCTCCTACGCAGTGCCTGGGCGGACTGCTGTGTCGATGGCCCCGGACGAGGCCGATGCGCTCCCGAGCCTGCGCCGCATCGCGCTCCCTTCGCAGCACCGCGCCGCGGAGCTCCTGCCGAGCCCTGACGCGAGGTTCATCGCTGTCGGGACATCGTTCGGCGACGTGCACCTCGTGGATGTGGAACATGAGACCGCGATGACTCTGAGCACGGTCTCCGAGGGAACGATCGAGCAGCTCGCTTGGAGCCCCGACTCACGGTGGCTCGCGTGGAGCGAGCCGGTGACGGCGTTCGGTGCGCGGTCCAAGGTGCGCCTCGCCGAGCGCGCGACGGGCCGAGTGGCGGACGTCACTGACGGGCGGTTCTGGGATGCCTCGCCGGCATTCACCCCGGACGGAAAGTACCTTGCGTTCCTCTCGGGACGCAGCTTCGATCCCGTCTACGACGGGCACTCGTTTGACCTGTCCTTCCCGAGCCCGATCAAGCCCTACATCGTGCCCCTCGCCGCGACGACCTCGAGTCCGTTCGGTCCGCGGGTGGCTGCGTTCAGCGCAGAGGCAAGGTCTGTGGAAAGTGTCGAGGACGCCGCGGGCGGGGAGGGGGATGCCGCGTCCGACGCCGACTCCGCGGTCGGGGAGTCCACCTCGCCGCACGCTGTGGACGCCCCCGGCGGTGGGGAGGCGCTCGCTGTCGACCTCGAGGGAATCCAGCACCGCATCACCGCCCTTCCCGTGCGCCAGGGCAACTACTCACGGCTCACCGCCGCCCCGGATGCGCTCCTGTGGATGTCCCAGGACCTCACCGGCGCGACCGGGGACGGCAAGGCCAAGCCAGCTGACAAGGACACCGCCCCGACTCTCCACCGGCTTGATCTGGCCACGGGGGTTGAGACTACGATTGTCAGCGCCCTGGACCGGTCCAGGCTCAGCGGCGACGGCACCCGGGTCGTGTACGTGCATGAACGCACCGTCCACAGCGCCCCGAGTGACAAGCCGGCCGAGGAAGGCCACGCCGAGCACGTGAGCGTGGATCTCGAGCGCATTCGAGTCCGGCTCGACCCCGTAGCCGTGTGGGCCCAGGCCTTCGAGGAGGCGTGGCGGCTCCAGCGCGACTTCTTCTGGACGCCGGACATGGCCGGCGCGGACTGGGAGGAGGTCCGCGACCGCTATCGCCCGCTCGTGGCGCGGCTCGGCTCGCATGACGACCTCGTGGACCTCCTGTGGGAGATGCACGGTGAGCTGGGCACCTCCCACGCATACGTCACGCCGACCCTCGTGACCGAACCGGGCGCGGGCGGCCAGGGGCGGCTCGGCGGCGAATTCGACTTCGACGGCGGCTGGGTGGTCCGCCGCGTGCTCGCGAACGAGTCCTCGGATCCGCTGGCTTCCTCGCCGCTAGCCTCGCCCGGCGCGGGCGTCCGGGCGGGGGACCGGCTCCTCGAGGTCGACGGCGTCCAGCTCACCCCGGACTTCGGGCCGGCCATCGCCCTCGCTGGCGCCGCAGGAAAGGTAGTCGAGCTGACGATGCTCAATGGCCCCCAGCACGGCGCTGCAGTGGGGAAGCGCCGCCGGATCGCCGTCGTGCCCATCCGCGACGAGGAGCGCCTTCGCTATCAGGACTGGGTACAGGCCAATCGCCGGCTCGTGCGCGACGCGTCCGAGGGCCGCTTCGGGTACCTGCATGTGCCGGACATGGCTGCACGGGGATGGGCGCAGCTCCACCGCGACCTGGATACCGAGACCGCACTCGACGCGCTCATCGTGGACGTGCGCCGCAACCGTGGCGGTCACACCTCACAGCTCGTGGCCGAGCTCATCGGCCGCAGGGTCATCGGTTGGAGCATGCCGCGGGGCGAGCAGCCGCGGACGTACCCCCGGCATGCGCCTCGTGGGCCGGTGGTGATCCTCGCCGATGAGTTCGCGGGCTCGGACGGGGACATCATCACCCAAGTCAGCAAGCTGCGCGGGATCGGCCCGGTGGTGGGAACGCGCACCTGGGGCGGCGTTGTCGGCATCGACAACCGCTTCAAGCTCGCCGACGGTACGGCAGTGAGCCAGCCTCGGTACGCGACGTGGTTCGAGGGCGGCATCGGCTGGGGCGTCGAGAACTTCGGTGTTGAGCCGGACATCGAGGTGCCCTACCCCCCACACGCCTACGCCGCGGGGATTGATCCACAGCTCGAGCACGGCATCGGTGTGCTCAAGGAGATGCTGGTTGAGATCCCCACCCAGCGGCCGCCGGCGCGCGAGGGGTACCGCTCCGTGCGTCCTGCGCCGCTCCCCCCACGGCCCCAGGACCTGGCGGACGCTGGGGTAGCCCCGGCGTACGAGGGCTGAGCCGCAACCGCTGCGTCCTTCAGACTGAACTGGACCCCGCAAGGGCCCCCTTCCCGCTGATCTTGGGAAGGGGGCCCTTGCTGGCACGGCATGGGGTACTCCACGCCGCGCGTCTTCTTGGTGCTACGCCTCGAGCGTTGCCTCGAGCGTGATGGTGATGCCGGCGAGGGCCTGGCTGACGGGGCACCCGACCTTGGCCTTCTCAGCGATCTGCTGGAATTCGTCCTGGGAGATTCCGGGGACCTTCGCCGTGACGGTGAGCTTGCTGCCCGTCACGCCCTTGCCGGGCTGGAAGCCGACCTCGGACGTCGTCTCGATGCGCTCGGCCTTGTAGCCGGCGCCGTCGAGCTCATTGCTGAACGCCATGGAGAAGCACGCGGAGTGCGCGGCCGCGAGGAGCTCCTCGGGGCTCGTGGTGCCGCGGGCATCCTCGGTCCGGGCCTTCCATGTGATGGGGTACGTGCCGATGCCCGAGTAGTCGAAGGTAGTCTCGCCGGAACCTTCGAAGAGGTTCCCCTGCCAGACGCTGTGCGCGTTGCGGATGGTAGCCATGCGTGCTCCTTGCGTACGTTGTCGGTGTGCCGCGGCGCAGGCGGTTGGATGCGCCGTCCCTCCCCATCCTAGGCACAAAAAGGGCCCCTCCGCCGGGTGCTGTTCCCTGGGCGTGGGGCCCTACCAGCGGCGTGAAGCGGCCTAATGCCAGATCGTCGCGATGGCGATGTTCACGAGTGCGAGCCCGCCGACTCCGTGGGCGAGCCCGGGCGCAACAGGCTCGCCGGCTTTGCGCCGGCGGTTGCCCACGAATGCCAGGGCACCCACGACGACGGCAATGATGAACTTGACCGTGAGCTTGATGTAGAGGTTCGTATCCAGAGGCTGGACTCCGCTGTCCGCCTGCTTCGAGAGGATGGTGATGAGCCCTACGAGGATGACGCCCGTGATGAGCTGAGTCATGGCACCGTCGAACTGGCGCGCACCGACGGTGGGCTTCTTCATGTTGGCGATCCAAGGGCCAACGATCATGGCGGCACCGACGATATGCAGGAAGACGACAATGCTCAGGACGAGAGTCATGGTGCCGAGTCTAATGGTGAGGCAAAGGCCATCCTGACCGATGGGCGGGGCGTGCGAGTCCCAAGTGGATAACAAAACGCACGACGGCGCCCGCCCCCGGCGGGGAGCGGGCGCCGTCGTGCTCTGGCTTGCCAGTGGTAGGCGTTACAGGCCCAGGTCGGCCTCGAACGCGCCTTCCTCGAGACGGGTACGGAGCGTCTGCAGGAAGCGTCCGGCATCTGCACCGTCGACGAGGCGGTGGTCATACGTGAGCGAGAGGTACATCATCGAGCGGACCGAGATCACATCGTCGCCCTCGGCATTCTGCGAGACCCATGGACGCTTGACGATTGCCCCGGTGCCGAGGATCGCCACCTGCGGCTGGTTGATGATCGGCGTGTCGAAGAGAGCGCCGACCGAACCGATGTTCGTGATGCTGAACGTACCGCCCGAGAGCTCGTCGGGACCGATCTTGTTGCTGCGGGTGCGCGCAGCAACGTCTGCGATGCGGCCCGCGAGGCCCGCGAGGTTGAGGTCGCCCGCGTTGTTGATCACCGGGACGAGGAGGCCCTTGTCCGTGTCCACGGCGATCGCGAGGTGCTCCGCGTTGTGATACGTGATCTGCTGGCTTTCCTCGTCGTACTCGGCATTCAGCTTCGGGTGCTGCTTGAGCGCCTCCGCGACGGCCTTCGCGATGAACGGCAGGAACGTGAGCTTCGCGCCATTCTGGGCCTGGAAGTTCGCCTTGGCGCGATCGCGGAGCTTGGCGATCTTCGTCATGTCGACCTCGTGCACCTGCGTGAGCTGTGTCGAGATGTCGAGAGACTCGCGCATCCGACGGGCAATGACCTGACGGATTCGCGGTGCCTTCTCCGTGGTGCCTCGCAGCGAGGACGCAGCTGCTGCCGGGGCTGCGGAGGGCGCAGCTGGTGCAGCGGAGGGGGCGGCAGCGGGTGCGGGCGCCTTCTGCGCTTCGACAGCGGCGAGCACGTCCTGCTTGCGGATCCGGCCGCCGACGCCCGTGCCGGTGAGGGTAGTGACGTCGATGCCGTGCTGGTTGGCCAGCTTTCGCACGAGCGGGGTCACATAGCCCGCCTCCGCACCCTGGCCGGCGGGTGCGGCGGATTCCGCAGCGGGGGCAGCGGGTGCGGGGGATTCCGCAGGTGCCTCGGCAGCGGGTGTGGGGGATTCCGCAGGCGCCTCGGCAGCGGGTGTGGGGGATTCCGCAGGCGCCTCGGCAGCGGGTGCGGGGGATTCCGCAGGCGCCTCGGCAGCCGGTGCGGCGGATTCCGCAGGTGCCTCGGAAGCGGGCGCAGCCTCCTGGGCAGGGGCGCCAGAGCCGATAACGGCGAGCACGGCGCCGACCTCCGCGGTCTCGTCCTCGGAGACACGGATCTCAAGGAGTGTCCCGGCAACTGGAGACGGGACCTCGGTGTCAACCTTGTCGGTGGAGACCTCGAGCAACGGTTCGTCGACTTCGACCGTGTCACCGACGGCCTTGAGCCAGCGCGTGACTGTGCCCTCGGTGACGCTCTCGCCCAAAGCCGGGAGCTTGACCTCATGGCCCTCGCCCGCGGCGTCTCCCGACTGGGAGGGCGCTGCGGCTGGCTCGGGGGCTGCGGCTGGCTCGGAGGCGGCGGCCTTGGGCGTTGCGGCGGGCTCGGCTGCGGCGGGCTCGGCTGCGGCCTCGGCCGCGGGGGCCGCGGGGGCATCGGACTCAGCGGCGCCGTCTCCGATCACCGCCAGCGGGGCCCCGACTTCGGCGGTCTCGTCCTCGGCGACGAGGATCTGCTCGAGGATGCCGGCGACAGGAGAGGGGATCTCGGTGTCCACCTTGTCGGTGGAGACCTCGACGAGGGGATCGTCGATCTCGACGCGGTCCCCGACCTGCTTCAGCCAGCGGGTGACGGTGCCTTCGGTGACGCTTTCACCGAGGGCGGGAAGGTTGACGGATTCAGACATGGGTCCCCGTGCTCCTTGATTCTTCTGCGTGCGAATGGTGTCGGGGCTCAGCCGTGCAGCGGCTTGCCGGCCAGGGCCAGGTGGGCCTCGCCGAGGGCCTCGTTCTGCGTCGGGTGGGCGTGGATGAACTGCGCCACGTCCTCCG
This sequence comes from Sinomonas notoginsengisoli, assembly GCF_021554725.1. Lineage (GTDB taxonomy): Bacteria > Actinomycetota > Actinomycetes > Actinomycetales > Micrococcaceae > Sinomonas > Sinomonas notoginsengisoli. The sequence goes on from NZ_JAIZDP010000001.1 coordinate 73,973, forward strand.
GGTAGGCCTCCCAGTTGACGATGAGCTGGGCCTCGCCGACCTGTTCGCCCATGCGGGCGCCGATCATGTGGACGCCGACGACCGGGCCCTCCTTCTGGCGCACGACCTTGATGAGGCCCGTGGTGCCGAGGATCGAGCTCCTGCCGTTGCCGGCAAGGTTGTACTCCTGGGTCTGCACCTGGTCCTCGCCGAACTTTTCCTTGGCCGCCTTCTCCGAGTAGCCGACGGTGGCGATCTCCGGGTCGCAGTACGTGACCTTCGGGATGTTCACATCCTCGACCACCACGGGGTTGAGGCCCGCGATCTCCTCGGCGACGAAGATGCCCTGCTGGAAGCCGCGGTGCGCGAGCTGGACGCCGGGGACGATGTCGCCGACCGCGTAGATGCTCCCGACACCGGTGTGCAGCCGCTCGTTCGTGATAACGAAGCCGCGGTCGATGGTGATGCCCTGCTCCTCGTAGCCGAGGTTGGCGGTCGACGGACCGCGGCCGACGGCGACGAGCAGGAGGTCCGCCTCGAAGGTCTTCCCGTCCACGAGGGTGACCTTGACGCCGTTCTCGTCCTGCTCGACACCCTGGAAGAAGGTCCCGGTGCTGAACTTGATGCCGCGCTTCTTGAAGGCACGCTCGAGCTGCTTGACGATCGCGGCGTCCTCGTTCGGGACGAGTGAGGGGAGGCCTTCCACGATGGTGACGTCGACGCCGAAGGACTTCCAGACCGAGGCGAACTCGACGCCGATTACACCGCCGCCGAGGACGATCACGCTGTTGGGCACGTAGTCGAGCTCGAGTGCCTGATCCGACGTGATGACCCGGCCGCCGATCTCGAGGCCGGGGAGGCTGCGGGAGTACGAGCCCGTGGCGAGGATGATGTTCTTCCCGGTGTACTCCGTGCCGCCCACCGTGACGGTGCTGGGTCCGGTCAGGCGGCCCTCACCCTCGATGACGGTGATGCCCTTGGACTTGATGAGACCGCTGAGGCCCTTGAACTTGCCCGCGATGATGCCGCTCTTGTAAGCGTTGACAGCGTTCATGTCGATGCTGTCGAGAGTGACGTTCACGCCATACTTGGCTGCGTCCCGCGCATGGTCGGCAAGCTCGGCCGAGTGCAGGAGCGCCTTGGTCGGGATGCAGCCGTTGTGCAGGCACGTGCCGCCGAGCTTGGCCTTCTCGACGAGGCCCACCGTGAAGCCGAGCGTCGAGGCTCGCAGCGCCGCGGCGTATCCGCCGCTTCCGCCGCCGAGGATCAAGATGTCGAATTCATGCGCAGTTGCCGTTTCGGCCACGTGTACGCTCCCTCGCCTTGAGGACGGCCTGTTTCGCCGTCGGATATAACAGTTGGCCTGCGGCGGTGGCGCGCAGGCCCGGTATCAGGGAAACCCTATCTCCCCGACCGACTATGCTCCACCTTCCCGGAACGAAAGTCTCAGCCTTGTGTCCAGAGTCACGGGAACCTTATCACTCTCACTCAGCGGATTTTTCATTTCACATCGTGAGAAGACCTATGGCCTCTGGGTGTTTCGCGGGCCGGGTGGAGTCTTCGGTCGGGATCAGGCCCTGCCGAAGCCCTCCAGATAGCTGACGAGCGTGCGGACCGTGGACCCGGTTCCCTGCTTCGGCGTATGTCCGTATGCCGAGCCTGTGTTGAAGGCGGGGCCGGCGATGTCGATATGGGCCCACGGGACGGGACTGCCGTCAGAACGCACGCCCACGAACTCCTTGAGGAAGATCGCCGCTGTGAGCATGCCGCCGGGCCGATCGCCGACGTTGGCGATGTCCGCCGTCGACGAGTCGAGGCCGGCCCGCAGTTCCTCGGGCAGCGGCATCGGCCATGCCGCCTCGCCCGCGTCCGCGGCGGCATCGAGCAGCGGGCGAGTCACCGCGTCGTCGCCCATCACCCCGGCCGTGCGGGTTCCGAGTGCGATGAGGGCGGCGCCGGTGAGGGTTGCGACATCGATGAGCGCGTCGGGGCTCTCCTCGCTCGCAGCGGCGAGGCCGTCCGCCATGACAAGGCGGCCCTCGGCGTCGGTGTTGAGGACTTCAACCGTGCGGCCGCCGCGGAGAGTGATCACGTCAGCTGGGCGCTGGGCGCTGCCGGAGGGCATGTTCTCGGCAATGCACAGCCATGCCGTGACCTTGACCGGAAGGGCCAGGCGCGCGGCGGCGAGCGCGGCATTCAGGACGGTCGCCGCGCCCGCCATGTCGCTCTTCATCTGGTCCATGTTCGCGGCGGGCTTGATGGAGATCCCGCCGGAATCGAAGGTGATGCCCTTGCCGACCAAGTGCACGCTCGGCGCGCCGGGGACCTTAGCGGGGACGTATTCGACCTTGACCAGTCGCGGCGGGCGCGTGGAACCCTGGCCGACGGCGAGGATGCCGCCGAAGCCATCCTTGGCGAGCCGCTTCTCGTCGAACACGGTGACCCTGACAGGCAGGCCCTTGGCCAGATCCCTGGCCGTCTCGGCAAACGTCTCGGGGTAGAGCTGGCTCGGCGGCATGTTCACAAGCGTGCGGGTCGAGTTCACCGCCGTGCCCAGCACTGCGGCGCGGGCGAGCGCCCCGTCAGCCTCCGGTGTGCCCGCCGCAGGAGTGAAGATGAGGGCAGTGGTGACGTTGCGCTTGGCGCCGTCGGACGTCTCTGACTTGTGTTCTGTGTATGCGTAGGCGCCGAGCGCCGCGCCCTCGGCGATGGCGGCGACGGCCGCGGCGGTTGGCGCGGGAAGGGCCAGGACGACCGTCTCGTTCCCTGCGAGTTGACGAATGGCCGAGCCCGCGGCGCGCCGCAGCTGCTCGGCGCTCGGCGCGGCACCGCCGTCGAGCTTCCCGATCCCGACCAGGGCCAGCACGTGCGTGGCGAGTTCGGGCAGGCCGGGGAGCCGGTGCAGCTGGTCTGCGGCGCCAGTGACACCCAGGGCGGACAGCGTCGAACCGACGGCCTCGGCATTGCGCGCGTTGAGGGGATTGTCGAGGAGGACCGGGCCGTCCGGGCCTTGGGCAACGCCGACGACGAGGACGTCGCTAGGCGTCTTGCGCAGGTCCTTGGACACTGCGCGGAGGGCGACTTCGCTGTTGCTGAACACTTGGGCCCCTATTCTGCACGGTTTTCTGCACGGTTGGCCCGCAGCGGGCACATTCGGCGGGTATGCGGGTATGGTGCGGTTGCTTCACGTCCTCCCGATGGTAGCCGTCCACTCTGCGCCGTCGACGAGACCGCTCACACTGGAATGAAGGAGTGGCGCGAAGCGTTGTATGCAAGCAGAGAGACGAGAGGATCTTCTGACGTGATAGACCCCGTGTCCGGGCCCCTGCAGGATCCCGCTGGCCTGTACACAGCGGCCCTCGGACTCAGCCGCGACGAGAGCCTGCACGGACTGCCCCTCATCATGGGCTTCACCGGGTTCGCCGACGCCGGCCATGCTGTGCGCCAGATCGTCGACGAGCTCATCAGCGTGCAGGCCGACGGCGCGCTGGTCGCCTTTGACGTGGACCAGCTCCTGGACTACAGGTCTCGCCGGCCGCGCATCCGGTTCGTGGAGGACCACCTCGAGGACTACGACACGCCCAGGCTCGCCCTTTACCGGCTTCAGGACGGCCTCGGGCGCCCCTACCTGCTCCTCGCCGGCCCCGAACCCGACCTGCAGTGGGAGCGGTTCGCGCGCGCCGTCGTCGGCCTCGTCGAGCAGTTGGCGGTCCGCCACACGCTCTGGGTGCACGCCATCCCGATGCCGGTCCCGCACACGCGGCCGCTCGGCGTCACAGTCCATGGGAATAGGCCGGAGCTCGTCGAGGGCATCTCCCGGTGGAAGCCGGTGGTCGAATTCCCCGGGGCGATCGGACATCTCATCGAGCTCCGGCTGATCGACGCAGGGCATGACGTCACAGGGTTCGTCGTCCACGTTCCCCACTATCTTGCCGAGGCAGAGTATCCGGCCGCGGCCGTGACGGGCCTCGAGCACCTCGGGGCGGCCGCATCCCTCATGCTCCCCAGCGACCGCCTTCGCGAGTCCGCGCGCGAGGTCGAGCGTCAGGTGGCTGAGCAGGTTGCAGCGTCAGCGGACATCCGCGAGGTCGTCGCGGGGCTCGAGGAACGCTTCGACGACCGCACGGCCGAGGTCCCGCGCAGGTCCCTCTTGGCCGGCCCCGCCGACGAGCTCCCCACCGCTGAGGACCTCGGCGCTGCTGTTGAGGCATACCTCGCGTCCCACGGCGATTCGGATTCCGTCCAGGATACGGCGACGGACGACGGCGCGGAGTCGCCCGAGGACGGAATCGCACCATCGCGCCCCGACGACGACAGGGGAGCAGAGGGCGGCATGCCGCCCCACTAGGATCGTGGGGTGAACAGCTGGCGCGCCTGTGCGGTGTGGGGAATCGGTGTCTTCGCCTATCTAGTGGCGGTGCTCCAGCGCACCTCGTTCGGCGTCGTCGGCCTCGAAGCCGCTGACAGGTTCCACGCTGGTGGGGCCGTCCTCTCGGCCTTCACGGTGCTCCAGCTCGTGGTCTATGCTTCCCTCCAAATTCCGGTCGGGATCCTCGTCGATCGGTTCGGAAGCAGGATCATGGTCTCGGCCGGCGCCGTGTTCATGGCGCTGGGGCAGCTCCAGATCGCGGTCGCTGAATCGGTGGTGACCGGCGTCATCGGCCGGATGCTCGTGGGCATGGGCGACGCGATGACGTTCGTCTCAGTGCTGAGGCTCGTCCCGCTGTGGTTCGACGTCCGCAAGGCGCCGCTGATGAGCCAGCTCACGGGTGTCATCGGCCAGCTCGGCCAGCTCGTGAGCGTCATCCCATTCCTTGCGCTGCTTCAGGTGGCAGGCTGGTCGAAGGCCTTCATGAGCCTCGCCGCCCTCTCCGTGCTTGTGATCGTGCTCGTGCTGGCACTCCTGCGGAATGCCCCGCCCGGGATGGCCGTGGAGCACAATGGCGCACCGGAAGGCAGCCGCGAGGTGCTCGCTGCGGCGTGGCGCCAACCGGGGACCCGTCTGGGGATGTGGAGCCACTTCACCGTGCAGTTCAGCGGCAACGTCTTCGCCCTCATGTGGGGCTTCCCGTTCATGGTGGCCGGTCAGGGGTATGACCAGTCGGCAGCAGCCGCCCTCATGTCATTCTTCGTCCTGGTCGCCATCCTCGCGGGGCCACCGATGGGCAGGTTCGTCGCGCGCCACCCTCTTCGCAGGTCCACACTCGTGCTCGCCATCACCGCCCTTACAGCCGCGGTCTGGATCGCGGTATTGCTCGTTCCTGGGCGCGCGCCGCTGTGGCTCATGGCTGTGCTTGTCGCGGTCTTGGCGTTGGGCGGCCCGAGTTCCATGATTGGCTTCGACTTCGCCAGGACGTTCAACCCGTCCCATCGGCTAGGAACCGCGACGGGGATTGTGAACATTGGCGGCTTCGTCGCGGCGCTGATGACGATGTTCCTGGTCGGCTATCTGCTGGATGTCCAGCACGCGCTCGGGCTCTCGCCACAGGGCGTGTACAGCCTCGACGCGTTCCGGGTGGCCCTGGCCGTACAGCTGCTGGTGCTCGGCGGCGGCGCGCTTGCGCTCGTCGGGGTTCGCCGGAAGGTCCGGCGAGACTTGGCGGTCCGAGACGTCCACGTGCCCCCGCTCCGCGAAGCCTGGGCTGAGTACTGGGCCGAACGCCGAAGCCGCTGACTCCTCCTCACCAGTGCCGGTTCCCGCGGCTTGTCCACATAGAGTCCTGATCAGCTATCCAGCCGCAGGTCCGCCGACGAAGACTAGCGGCATGGACGACACCCAGCACCCTTCCCACTCGCGGGCGGACTCGGACCGCACTGATGATCTCGGCCTTCCGCCGCCGGATCCCGAGTCACTGGCCATCCGCACGGCCGAGGACATCCTCGCGTACCTGCCACATGCCCTCGGTGAATGGCCGCATGAGAGTCTGGTGGCAGTGTCGCTCGCCGCAGGGCACCTCGGGCCCACGCTGAGGATCGACCTTCCCGCGCGCCGTGGGCGGTCCTCGCTGGAGCGCTTCGCGGAGACCGTGGCGGACTACATGGCGCACGGCGCGCCGGTCGGAGCGGTGCTCGCCGTCTACACGCACGCGGAATGGCAGGATCCCGGCCGTCCACCTCATCGGGCCGCGGTGGATGCCGTCGTATCCCGGCTTGCTGAGGCTGGCATCCCCGTCCTCGAAGTATGGATTGTTGGCCGGGAGCACTGGCGCACCGCGTCCTGCACGGACCCATCGTGCTGTCCGTGGCCCGGCGCAAGCATCGAGTCCCTCCGGGCCAGCCGCATTGAGGCCGAGATGGTCTATCGGGGAAGCACGTACGGCCACCGGGATCTGGGTGAGGATCATGAGGTGGAGTTGCCGCCTGCGCACGTCGCTGCGGCACTCGAGGCATATGTTCAGCACCCGGAGCGATGGTGGGACCCGTTGGCGTTCTCGGCAGCCTTGGCGGCCTGGGACGAGGTGCTGACAGGTCCCGATTCCGCCGACCCAGGGCGTCTGGGCCTGCTCGCAGCGACGCTCATGCGCCCTGCGCTGAGGGACGCGGTCCTCGTCGCCTCGGCGGCGGATGCCGCGACGGCGTGGCGCGGGAGTGCCGCGACGGCGCAGCTGCGCGACACGCGGCATGACGGTGTTCCTCCCACCTTGCCCGGGGGAGTGCCTCGGGCAGAGGCAGCCGCCGCGCTCGACTTCTGGGGCGAATGCGCTGCGGCGCATACGGGCGGACCGTCCGAGACGAGCTCGGCCCTCGAATTCGGGCTCGTGCTCATGGGATGCACAACCTCACCGCCAGCATGGGGTCGCATCGCAAGGCTCGAGCGCGTGGCGATGAGCCTGGCCCGAATGGAGGAACCCGAGGTGCGGGCCCCCGCACTGTCCATCCTCGGCTGGATACAGTGGGCGCGCGGACGGGGCGGCAGAAGCCTGAAGTACCTTGAGCGAGCACTCTCGGCCGATCCCGAGTATCGCTTGGCGCGTCTGCTCCGACGCCTCGTGGAGCACGGCGAGCTGTCCGAGTGGGCCCGGAACAAGGAGACGGCGTGGAATCGCGAGGCTGAGGCTGCGTAGCGCAGACCGCTGCCGGGCATGCCGGATGTCTCAAGCGGCATCAGTCCGTGAGAGAATGGACGCCAGACCCGGTCGGGTCCGAGCCTCCGGAAATTGTTTTTTGTTCACCGTATGGGGAACCAAATCAGTGGCAGAAGGGTTGTACACCTACAGACCCTTCGGACCGGAGCGGCTGCGTGAGCAGCCATTCGGACTTGACAGGGTCATAGTGGTGTTGCCCACAAGGCAATCACCGGCACTGCGGCAGGAAGGTAATCGTGACGCCCCCCACGGAGAATGAGACCGCCCGAACGGCACTCTCGGAGAGCACTGAGAATGTCTCGGCGCAGAGCGCTCCTGCGCGCCCTGCGGCAAAGCGGTCCACGGCCAAGACGGCCGCGTCGAAGGCGAAGGCGCCGGCACGCAAGACGGGCGCGAAGGCCGCCCCGAAGGGCAAGGCAAGTGCTAAGTCGGCCGATCCGAAGGCGGCCGACACCAAGACGGCCGATACCAAGACGGCCACAGCCGTGACGGATGAGGAGGCCCGCGAGGACGACCTCGAGTCGGTGACCCCCGACGAGGGTGAGATTGCCGCCGAAAGCGAGGCGGCCGAGGCAGACGAGAAGGCCTCCGGCTCGGCGATCGTGATCTCGGACGCCGATGAAGATGACGCCCCCGTACAGCAGGTCACGAGCGCCGGGGCGACAGCCGATCCGGTCAAGGACTACCTCAAGCAGATCGGCAAGGTAGCCCTCCTCAACGCCGAGCAGGAGGTGGATCTCGCGCTGCGCATCGAGGCAGGCCTGTTCGCCAAGCACAAGCTCGACGAGGAGAGCGAGTCCTACGACCCGCAGTTCCGTCATGATCTCGAGCGCATTGTGCACGATGGGGAGCGGGCAAAGAACCACCTCCTCGAGGCGAACCTCCGCCTCGTCGTCTCGCTGGCCAAGCGCTACACCGGCCGCGGAATGCTCTTCCTGGACCTTATCCAGGAGGGCAACCTTGGCCTCATCCGTGCGGTCGAGAAGTTCGACTACACGAAGGGCTTCAAGTTCTCGACCTACGCGACGTGGTGGATTCGTCAGGCCATCACCCGCGCCATGGCGGATCAGGCGCGGACGATCCGCATCCCCGTCCACATGGTCGAGGTCATCAACAAGCTCGCCCGCGTCCAGCGGCAGATGCTGCAGGACTTGGGCCGCGAGCCCACCCCGGAGGAACTCGCCAAGGAACTCGACATGACCCCCGAGAAGGTCGTGGAGGTCCAGAAGTATGGCCGCGAGCCCATCTCCCTCCACACGCCGCTCGGCGAGGATGGGGACTCGGAGTTCGGCGACCTCATCGAGGATTCGGAGGCAGTGGTCCCGGCGGACGCGGTGAGCTTCACCCTTCTCCAGGAGCAGCTCCACTCAGTCCTCGACACGCTCTCCGAGCGCGAGGCCGGCGTCGTTGCGATGAGATTCGGCCTCACGGACGGCCAGCCCAAGACACTCGACGAGATCGGCAAGGTCTACGGCGTCACGCGCGAGCGGATCCGTCAGATCGAGTCCAAGACGATGTCGAAGCTTCGTCACCCGTCGCGCTCCCAGGTGCTGCGCGACTACCTCGACTGAGGCCGCGATGCTCGGGCCGCCCGGTGACGGTCGGCACGTGAGAGGGCCCGGACACCTATCTGCGGGTGTCCGGGCCCTCTTCTCGCGATCGTTCCCGCCGAACTTCATTCCGGCAGGACGGAAATCAGTTATCTGCCAGCGCAGCCTTCTCCGTCAGTCGGCTCGTCTCGTCATGCCACACCGCGGCGAGCGGACGGAGCGTCGGCTCCACCGCGCGGGCGTGGTGCCCACAGAACTGGAGCGCGCCGCCTGACGCCTCTAGGACCACTCGCACGTAGGCCTGGGCGCCACAGCGGTCGCAGCGGTCGACAGCGGTCAGAGTGGGGTCCGCAAGTGCTGCAGTCATCTCAGCCTCCTTAGCATTCACCGGGTGGTCTTGCGCGGTCATTACATCTAACACCGGCAAGGCCCGGAATTCTGCCAAGAAAGCGCAACTTTCGCTCGGGGCGTATTGCAGTTCGGCAACGTCGCCCCCCATCCGACAACGGTTTGGGCCCCAACCGGGCGCCGCGCGCGCCGACAGTGTGAAAGGCGACTAGCCTTGGGCTGTACCTTGCCGTCGGTGCCTTGGCCCCGCGCCTAGGCCGCAGACACCACCCTCAGCAGCATCCGAAGGAGTCCCGCGCGCGTGACACCGAGTTCTGAATACACCGCCCGGCACCTGTCCGTCCTCGAAGGACTCGAGGCCGTCCGCAAGCGACCGGGCATGTACATCGGGTCGACGGACTCGCGCGGACTGATGCATTGTCTGTGGGAGATCATCGACAACTCGGTCGATGAGACGCTGGCCGGGTTCGGGCATGAGATCGCAGTGATCCTCCATGCTGACGGCTCGGTCGAGGTCCACGATGACGGGCGGGGCATTCCCGTGGACGTCGAACCGAAGACTGGGCTGAGCGGCGTCGAGGTCGTCTTCACCAAGCTCCACGCGGGCGGCAAATTCGGGGGTGGCTCGTATACGGCATCGGGCGGTCTCCACGGCGTGGGAGCATCGGTGGTCAACGCGCTCTCGTCCCGCCTCGACGTGCAGGTTGACCGGGGCAGCAAGACCTACCAGATGTCCTTCCGCCGCGGCGAGCCGGGTCGCTTCCGGGACGTGGGGAAGCCGGCCCCCACCTCGCCGTTCGAGCCGTTCGTCGACGACTCCGTGCTCGATGTGGTGGGCAAGGCCAAGCGCGGCGTGACGGGAACGCGCATCCGCTACTGGGCAGACAACCAGATCTTCACTCGGGACGCGAAGTTTTCCTACGACGAGCTCGCGACCCGGGCGCGCCAGACCTCGTTCCTCGTCCCAGGCCTGCGCATCACGGTGCGCGACGACCGCCGCCTTCCCGGCACCCCCGGTGAGGATGGTCCGCATGAGGAGGTCTTCCACCATGACGGCGGGATCGCCGAGTTCGTGGAGTATCTCGCCATCGATGCACCGGTGACCGACGTCTGGCGCCTCCACGGAGCCGGGACGTTCTCAGAGACCGTCCCTGTCCTCGACGCGCACGGGCATTCGCGGATCGCCGAGGTCGAGCGGTCGTGCGAGGTCGACTTAGCACTGCGCTGGGGGGTGGGGTACGACACGACGCTGCGGACCTTCGTCAACATCATCGCCACCCCGAAGGGCGGCACGCACCAGTCCGGCTTTGAAGCCGCGATCCTGAAGGTGTTCCGCAAGGCCGTCGAGGCCAACGCCCGCAAGCTCAAGGTCGGCAACGACAAGTTGGAGAAGGATGATGTCCTCGCTGGCATGACGGCGGTCCTCACCGTGCGGCTCGCCGAGCCGCAGTTCGAGGGCCAGACGAAGGAGATCCTCGGCACGCCCGCCGTGCGCCAGATCGTCTCGCGCGTGGTGGAGAAGGAACTCGGCGCAAAGCTGAGCTCGACCGCCCGTGGCGACAAGAACCAGAGCTCTGTGCTCTTGGAGAAGGTTGCCAACGAGATGAAGTCGCGCATCACGGCGCGCGTCCACAAGGAGACCCAGCGCCGCAAGACCGCGCTCGAGAGCTCGACGCTCCCGGCCAAGCTCATTGACTGCCGCACCGACGACACGACGCGGTCCGAGCTCTTCATCGTCGAGGGCGATTCAGCACTCGGAACGGCCAGGCACGCGCGCTCCTCCGAGTTCCAGGCGCTCCTGCCGATCCGCGGGAAGATCCTCAACGTCCAGAAGGCCTCGGTGGGGGACATGCTCTCCAATGCCGAGTGCGCGGCCCTCATCCAGGTAGTCGGCGCGGGGTCCGGGCGCAGCTTCGACATCGATGCCGCCCGCTATGGTCGGGTGATCCTCATGACCGACGCGGACGTCGACGGCGCGCACATCCGCACACTCCTGCTGACCCTCTTCTTCCGGTACATGCGGCCCATGGTCGAGGCCGGGCGCGTGTTCGCCGCCGTTCCGCCGCTGCACCGGGTCGAGGTCATCAACCCCGGCTCGAAGCCGAACGAGATGGTCTACACCTACTCTGACGCCGAGCTGCACCGCGTGCTCGCGCGTCTCGAGGCCGAGGGCCGCAAGCACAAGGAGCCCCCGCAGCGCTACAAGGGCCTGGGAGAGATGGACGCGGACCAGCTGGCGGAGACCACGATGGATCCACGGCACCGCACGCTTCGTCGCGTGACGATCGAGAGCGCGCAGCGCGCCGAGGAGGTGTTCGAGCTGCTCATGGGCTCGGACGTTGCCCCGCGCAAGGACTTCATCGTGACGGGGAGCGCGCAGCTGGACCGTGAGCAGATCGACGCGTAGCGCCCGGAGCTGGGGCTAGACGAGCCCCGGAGCGATGAGCAGGACAGTCGGAAGCGCGATGAGCAGAACGCTCACGAAGAGGACGAGGCCCGTCGGGCCGCGGCCGAGCGGAGGCTGGGGCGAGAGCAGCCGGCTCAGACGCCCAGCGATGTCGACGCCCTCGGAGTCGAAGCCGGCCGATGGAAGGTCAGCGCCAGACCCAGCGGGTGCGGAGCGGGCCCTCAGCGCCGGCACCGCGGCGTCGTCCGTACTCCTCATCGGATCGGTGGGGTCTCCGACGGCTACAAGGGCGATGGCTCGGACGAGCACCTCATCGCGGGCGTGGCGACGCGCGACGTCGTCTGCGAGCATCTCGACGAGCGAGTTGACGGCCTGACGCGCAAGCCGGCTCGTGGGCAGCCAGGGAAGGGCCGAGCGCCATGCCTCGAAGGCCCACAGCAGCAGGTGGTGGCGTTGGGTGAGGTGAGCCTTCTCGTGGCTCACGACGGCGTCGAGCTCCTCGGGTGCGAGCGTTTCCATGAGCCCGTCCGAGAGCACCGTGACCGAGCGTGACCCACCGGGCAGGCAATAGGCGACGGGGGCCGGGTGGCTGATGACCCATGTGTGCTCAAGGGCCCCGGACGGCGAGCTCAGCAGCGCGAGGAGCTCGCGGTGGCGGCGCCGTTGCCTGACAACGCGCGCATACGTGAGCAGGAGCGTGAACACGAGGTGGGTGCTCAGGAGCGCTGCGGCGCTCAGGGCGAAGAGGTGCCAGAAGCGCAGCTCGCCGGCCGAGGCGTTGCCCAGCACGATGGTGAGCGCCCGGCGTATGGCGCCGACGAGGCTGTCCCCCAGTGGAGAGAGCCCATACACGAGCATCGCGCCGATCATGGACAGCCCGCCCGCGAGGGCGATCGACTGCCACAGGACCATGGCTGTGAACGGGGAGCGGGCTGGCCAGTGGGCGCGGGAGAGCGCCACCGGCACGGGCCACGCGAGCAGCAGTGCCAGCAGCGCGAGGAGGTAGGAGGTTATGAGCACCTGCGCGCTGGGGTGATGCAGGTCAGCTGCGGGCCAAGAGCTTGCGCAGGGTGGCTGCCTCGGCCTCGGTCACGGAGCCGATGAAGCGTGCGAGGACAGCCTCGCGGTCCGGGGCTGTTCCGAGGGCCTCGTGCATGAGGCGCGCGGTGTGGTCCTCGCGGGTGGATACGGCGCGGTAGCGGTGCGGCCTGGTGCCGCGCTCGCGCTCTACGAGGCCCTTCTTCTCGAGCCTCGATAGGACGGTCAGGACCGTGGTCACGGCGAGATCCTTGCTCTCCTGGCCACCCGCCAGACGGTCACGCAGATCGTTCGCGGTGGAGGCCTCGTGGGCTGACCAGAGGAGGTCCATCACAGAACGCTCGAGTTCACCCAGACTTGCCATTGTGTGTCAGTCCTCACGTCCAGATCTAAGCGCCAGCCCCTGACGCTCCCTTACATTCTACGCACGGTAGAACAAAATCGGCCACACGGCGCGCGGGCACGTTCGCTCTGAGCATTACCCGGGGTGCCCAAGCGGGAACGGATGCGGCCAACGTGTTCTACACTATGTAGAAGTCAAGATTTCTACAGAAAGTAGAAGTCGCTGCGCAGAACCGGGAGCATGCGTGGACGTTTTGGAGATAGCACGGTGGCAGTTCGGGGTCACGACTGTCTACCACTTCATGATGGTGCCGCTGACCATCGGGCTCGGCCTCGTCGTGGCCGTGATGCAGACGGTGTGGTACCGCACGGGCAAGGTCGAGTTCCTGCGGATGACCAAGTTCTGGGGCAAGCTCTTCCTGATCAACTTCATCATGGGCGTGGCCACGGGGATCGTCCAGGAGTTCCAGTTCGGCATGGCCTGGAGCGAGTACAGCCGGTTTGTCGGCGACGTCTTCGGCGCCCCGCTGGCCATGGAGGCCCTGCTCGCGTTCTTCGTCGAGTCGACATTCCTCGGCCTGTGGATCTTCGGGTGGAAGCAGCTGCGCCCGGGCCTGCACCTCACCGCTCTGTGGTGCGCGGTGATCGGCTCCGTGGTCTCGGCCTACTTCATCATCGTCGCAAACAGCTGGATGCAGCACCCAGTGGGTGTCACGGTCGTGGACGGCCGCCCCGTCATGACGGACGCGTGGGCCGTGTTCACGAACAACACAGCCCTTGTTGCCGTTCCCCACACGATCATGGGGGCGCTCGGCGTGGCCGGCGCCTTCCTCCTCGGCATCGCCTGGTACCATCTCTGGCGCCGTCGGCACGACGGCATCGACACCGTGGCGATCGCCCAGGTGGGCAAGGCGCGCGGCAAGGAGCGGGTCGTGGTCGGCGAGGCGCCCGGGGTGCCCGGGCGTGACCGCACCGACCACGCCGTGTGGCTCAAGTCCCTGCGGATCGGCGCCGTTGTCGCGATGATCTCCTTTGCAGGAACAGCCATCACCGGGGACTTCCAGGGCAAGCTCATGTTCGAGCAGCAGCCCATGAAAATGGCCGCAGCAGAGGCGGCCTGCCACGACGGCACCGGATTCTCCGTCCTCTCCGTGGGCAACGTCGGTTCGCGGGACTGCAACGACGTCGCCGCCGTCATCGAGGTCCCAGGCCTACTGTCCTTCCTCGCCAAGGGGGACTTCACCACCCAGGTCAAGGGCGTCAACACACTCATTCCCGAGTACGAGCAGGCCTACGGCAGACATCTTCCGGACAACCCGCTGTACGGCGACCGCGCCGGCAAGGAGATCCAGTACGTCCCCGTCATGGAGGTCACCTACTGGGGCTTCCGGGCGATGATCGGCTTCGGTGGCCTCGCCGCACTCGCGGCGCTTATCGCCCTCATCGCCGTCCGCACGGGCACGGTCCCGCAATCGCGCTGGCTCATGCGCTTGGCCGTATTCGGCATCCTCGCCCCGTTCGATGCGAACGCGGCAGGCTGGATCTTCACCGAGATGGGCCGCCAGCCCTTCGTGGTCGCGCCCAACCCGGCCATGGCCGGAAGTTTCGACCAGGTCTTCATGTTCACGGCAGCCGCCGTCTCGCCGGGCGTGAGCGCCGGTGAGATCCTCACCTCGCTCATCGTCCTCACCCTGATCTATGCCGCGCTCATGGTCGTAGAGGTCCGGCTGCTGATCACCTACACCCGCGGCGGCGTTGCCTCCGCAATGCCCGAGCTTGCCTATGCCGCGCGGAATCAGGACGACGACGCCTCGCATGACGAGGAATCGGGCGTCGGCGGCCCTCAGCCCGCCGATGACGTCCTGGCCTTCGCCTACTAGGAGCAGCGCATATGGAAACCGTCCCCGTTCTCCCAACCGTCTGGTTCTGCGCCATCGCCGTCCTCTGGGTCGGCTACCTCTTCCTCGAGGGCTTCGACCTCGGCGTCGGGATGCACATGAAGCTCTTCGCCCGCGGCGAGCGCGAGAGGCGCGTGCTCCTGAACACCATCGGCCCCGTGTGGGATGGCAACGAGGTGTGGCTGCTCACCGCGGGCGGCGCGACGTTCGCCGCGTTCCCGCGCTGGTACGCCTCGCTCTTCTCGGCGCTCTACCTGCCGCTGACCATCGCCCTCGTGGCACTCATCTTCCGTGCCGTCGCCATCGAGTACCGCGGCAAGGTCCACTCGGACCGCTGGCGTGCGTCGTGGGACTGGGCGCTCGCCCTAGGCTCCGGGGTGGCAGCCTTCTGCATCGGAGCCATGCTCTCCCTCACCACCACCGGACTGCCGCTGAACGCGAACGGTGACCGTGTGGGCGGTCCGTTCGTGTGGCTGAACTGGTATGCCGTCCTCGGCGGCGCAGCCGTCGTCGCCTTTGCCCTCGTGCACGCGCTGGCATTCATCGCCCTCAAGACTGACGGCGAGATCCGCACCCGCGCCCACGCGGCGTTCGTCCGGTGGCTGCCGCTGGCGGTCCTGCCGCTGGTCGTCTGGGTCCTCGCGGTCCAGATCCGCGCAGGCGCGTGGTGGAGCTGGACTCTCACGCTCATCGCCGCGGGCGCCGCCCTCACAGCATGGAGACTGGGACGGCGCGGCTCGGAGGGCCGGGCGTTCATCGGCCTCGCCGTGTTCCTCGCAGCCGGCGCAGCTGCCATCTTCTCGGCCGTGTTCCCCGTGGTGCTGCCCTCCACGCTCGGCGCAGCGAACAACCTCACTGTCGTCAACGCGTCGTCCTCCGACTACACGCTCGGACTCATGACCGTTGTCGCGCTCATCGGCCTGCCGCTGGTCCTCGTCTACCAGACGTGGACCTACTCAGTGTTCCGTCGGCGCCTCAGCGTGGACAGCATCCCGACGGCCCATTCCGTGGTGCCGGCCACGGTGATGCGTCTCGTCACGGGCCGTCAGGCGTAGGGCGCCCCGCGGGAGGAACAGCACTCGATGAAACCGGACATCCCCCTGGGCCCGACGACCCGGCGCGCACTCCTTGGCCTCGGCCTCCTCGCCGTGGCCAAGGCAGTGGGCCTGGTGCTCATGGCGCAGGGAGTCGCCTCGGGCCTTGCGGCGCTCGCCAGCATCGGAGGATTCGCCGATGTCCGTGCCGCGACAGTGTGGGCGGCAGGCGGAATCTTCGTCCGGGCGGCAGCACACTGGGGAATGTCCGCCGTGGGTAGGTGGGCTGCCGTCGGGGTCAAGGAGGGGCTCCGCTCCGAGCTGCTGGCGGCCGGCCTCGCCTCACCTGCGGGATCGGATCCGGCGGACGACGGCGCCACCCGCGTCGCGTCGTCGGCCGCCGCGACCGCTGTGCTCGCCGGCAGGGGCCTCGACGGCCTCGACTCCCTCTACACACAGTACCTTCCGGCTGTGGTCCAGACCGCCGCCGTGCCGGTGCTGGTCGGGGCCCGCATCCTGGGCGCCGACTGGGTCAGCGCCCTCATCCTCGTGCTGACGCTCCCGCTCGTGCCACTCTTCATGGTCCTCATCGGGCGCCATACGGTCGGCGCGGTGTCCGAGGCGCAGCAGTCGCTCCTGCGGCTCGGATCGCACCTGGTCGAGTTGGCCCAGGGGCTGCCTGTGCTGGTCGGGCTGGGGCGGGCAGGGGAGCAGCGCGAGGCGCTCGCGGAGCTCTCGCGCGCCTACAAGGCCCGCACGATGGCAACACTCAAGGTCGCCTTCCTGTCCGCGCTCGCGCTCGAGCTCATCACAACGATCTCGGTCGCGGTCGTGGCTGTCTTCATCGGCATCCGCCTCGTGTACGGGGACATGACGCTCGAGGCTGGGATCCTCGCGCTCATCCTCGCCCCAGAGTGCTTCCAGCCCCTCCGCGACCTCGGCACCGCGCACCATGCGAGCGAGGACGGCTCCGAGGCCCTCCGCCGCACCAGGGCGCGCCTCGTCGTGTCCAGGGGCCCAGCCCTCCTTGAGCCGCCCGCGGCGGGCACCGCCGGTGAGCGCTCCTTGCCGTGCCTCCGCGCGGACGCGCTCACGGTGCGATACGGCTCGACCCCATACGACGCCGTCGGGCCGCTGAGCTTCACAGCCAGCGCGGGGAAGATCACCGTGCTCTCAGGTCCGAGCGGATCGGGCAAGACGACGGTCCTCGCCGCCATCGCCGGGCTTGTCCGGGACGGCGTTGGGGCATCCGTCACGGGCACGGTACAGGGGGCCGATCCCGGGCGGATCGCCTGGGTCCCCCAGCACCCTCAGTTCACGGGGCGCAGCGTGGCCGCTGAGCTCGCCCTCTACGCGGGGACGGCGGGGGAGTGCGACGAGGCCCTCGCCCCCTCGTTCCTCGCCCGGCTCGGCCTCGAAGGCCTTGCCGATGCCGATCCGGCCGAACTGAGCCCGGGCCAGCAGCGCCGCCTCGCAGTGGCCCGCGGACTCGCCAGAGTCGCGGACGGCGCCGACCTCGTGCTGCTCGACGAGCCCACGGCACACCTCGACGAGGCCTCTGCGCGCCTTGTCGAGGACGCCATTGAGTCCCTCAAGAACAGGGCGACCGTCCTGCTCGTCTCACACGAGCCCCGCACGGCAGCCCTCGCCGACCACGTGGTCGAGCTGGCGCCGTCGTCCGCGGCGGCCTCGGAGCGGTTCGGCGCCGACGTGGCAGACACCGCCGCGCCCCCGAGCCGGGGTCCAGCGATGGAGCCCGCGGCCCACGGGGGCGCGTGGCTGCGCGCGCTCGCCGCGCTCGTGCGCCCCGACGCCGGCACCTATGTGCGCGCAGCCCTCGCCGGCCTCGGCGCCGCCTCCGCGGCCGTCGCGCTCTCGGCCCTCTCCGGGTGGCTCATCGTGCGGGCCAGCGAGCAGCCGCCCATTCTGTACCTCCTCACGGCCATCACGGGAGTCCGATTCTTCGGGGTGGCCCGGGCAGCGCTCCGGTACCGCGAGCGGCTCCTGGTGCACTCAGCAGTGCTGTCGACCCTGACCGTGCTGCGCGACCGGCTGTGGGGCGCCCTGTCTGCCCGCGGCCTCTCGGCGCGCCGGCTGCTCGTCCCCGGCGCCGCGCTCGAGGCGCTGGTCGGGGATGTCGAGGCCGTCCGCGACCAGCTTCCGCGCGTCCTCCACCCAATCGCCACCGCCATCCTGGTGGGCGCAGGCGCGCTCACGGCGGTGGGGCTCCTCCTGCCGGCGCAGCTGCCCGTGCTCGCCGCCGCGCTCGGGGTGTCCCTCGTGGCCGCTCCCGCGCTCGCCCTGGCTGCCGACAGCCGCTCCGCAATGCGGCTCCAGACGGGGCGGTCGCGGTTCATGGCGCGCATCGGGCAGGCGCTCGCGGCGGCCGGAGACCTCGGCGCCAACGCGCGGACTGGTGCCGTGCTCGCGGCACTCCGGAGCGAGGACTCCGCACTCTCACGGCTGGAACGGCGGGGCGCGGCGGCGGAGGGCCTCGCGCAGGGCGTCGTGATCGCCGCGACCGGAGCCGCTGCCGCATTCACCCTCGTCGCCGCTCAGGGAGCCGGGGTCCAGACCACCACCGCCGCCGCAGTCCTCCTGCTCCAGCTTGCCCTCGCGGAGCCGCTCGCCGCGGCGAGCACTGCCGTGCAGCAGGTCCCGGCACTGCGCTCGGCGCTCATGCGCATCGCGTCGGAGCAGACCCCACGCACGGCGCCGCGATCGTTCCCGTCCGCCGCACCAAGCCCTGGGTCCTCTCGGGAGGGCGGCGTCCACCTGCGAGAGGTGAGCGCAGGCTGGCCCGGGGGGCCAGATGTGGTGTCCGGCCTCACGCTCGGGGCGCACCCTGGGGACTGGGTCGTCGTCGCCGGGCCGTCGGGGAGCGGAAAGTCGACGATGCTAGCCCTCCTCACCGGTTTCCTGCAGCCCCGCACTGGGAGTGCGGACGTGGCAGGCCGCGTGGCCTGGTGTCCCCAGGAGTCGCACCTGTTCGACTCGACCGTGCGGGGAAACCTCGCCATCGCCCGCGACCGCGACCACGCGCCGTCGGACGCGGAGCTCGAGGACGCTCTCGATCGCGTCGGGCTGCTCGAGCACATTCGATCGCTGCCCGGTGGGCTCGATGCCCGTATCGGCAGCCGTGGATCGTTCCTCTCCGGCGGCCAGCGTCAGCGTCTCGCCGTTGCTCGGACGCTGCTCGCCGGCGCGGACGTGGTGCTCCTGGACGAGCCGACCGCGCACCTCGACCCAGAGTCCGGGCTCGAGCTCGTCGAAGCCCTGCACACTGCGCTCGCCCACAGGACTGTGATCATGGTGACCCACCACGCGACCGAGCTCCTGCCCGGGGACGTGCTCGTACGGATGGACGGGAAAGGCACCCCGACGGCGCGCGACGCCGCCCGGCCGGCTCAGGTCGTCGGCTGACACCGGGGCGGCGGGCAACCTCGCCCCGGGCGCCCAGGGGGATCAGCCCGCGACGTCGTGAAGGTGATGCACTGCGTCGTGCAGGAAGTACCGGGCGAGTGTCATCACCGTGAACTCGCTGCCGTTGCTCCGCACCCCTCGGCGGCCGAAGGCCTCCTCGGGCACGGCGGCGAAGGCGTCGCGGGTCCTGGCACCCTCCTTGGCGAGCTCGGCCCGCACGGTCTCGGCGGCTGCGTGCACGTAGTCCTTCTCGACAGCCGTCGCGTCCTGATTCCAGTCCGCGAATCGGGCACCGTCCTGGGCGAGCATGAGCCCCAGACGGTCCCGGAAGAGGGTGAAGACATCCCGGACGTGGCAGGCGTACTCGAGGGGCGACCAGGTTGAGTCGTCGGGACGCGCCTCCACTTCGTGGCGCTGGAGGACCTCGTCCCAGCGGGGCAGCATCGCGTCGAGACGCGCGGCCACCTGGTGCGGCGTGAGGGAATCGGCGTCGAATCCGCACTCCGGGCAGGGGCGGGAGAGGACCCAGGTCCAGTCCTTGGAGTCGGGGATGATGGGCATGGCCGCAGTCTAGTCCCGGGGCCCTGCGAAGCTCGGACCGATCTCGTCCACGGCCTGCGCAAGGGGCACTCCCGAACCGTCGCGGCGGCCGAACTCCGTGGGCAGCGAGCGCGCCACGCCGCTCGCGGACGAGGCCCGAGCAGGCCCCTGTCCCGCCCAGGCCAGGCTGAGCCGGTCCTCGCCCTTCAGGAAACGGTGCGCCCGTACGCCGCCCGTCGCCCGGCCCTTGGCCGGGTACTCGGCGAACGGCGTCACCTTGACCGTCCCGGTGCTCGTCCCGGGCAGTGCATCGCTTGCGCCGGCGATCGTGACCACGACGGCGTCGGCCTCCGCATCGTCTGCGGCGACCACGCCGAAGAAGACCGCCGAATCGTCCTCCGCCAGCTTGATCCCCGCCATGCCGCCCGCGGTGCGGCCCTGGGCGCGGACTGCCGAGCCTTCGAAGCGCAGGAGCTGCGCCTGCGCGGAGACGAAGACGAGCGTGTCGGAGTCCGAGGCGGGAGCCGCCCCGATCACGGCGTCGCCCTCCTTGAGGGCGATCACCTCCCAATCCTCGCGGTTGAGCGGATAGTCGGGGGAGACCCGCTTCACGATGCCCAGAGTCGTGCCCATCGCGACCACGGCATCCAGCGGGACGAGCGCAACGAGCGTCTCGCCCTTCGCTATCGCCATGAAATCCTTCGCGGGCATGCCGCCGGCCATGTTGGGCAGGCCGGAGGATGGCGCGAGGAGTGGCAGGTCGACGACTTGGAGCCGCAGCATGCGCCCGCCCGAGGTCAGCGCGCCAACCTCGCCACGCGCCGTCGTGCGTACCACCGAGCGGAACACGTCGTGGCGCACGCGTGGACCCGACTCGGCCAGCGGCTCGGCATGCGCAGTGCGGGCTACCAGGCCCGAGGCGGAGAGGATGGCCCAGCAGGGCTCGTCGGCGATCTCGAGCGGCAGGGGCACGGGCTTCCCCTTCGCCGCCGCCGGGCCGCCGGACACGGCGCTGGCCGAGGCCTTGCTCCCGAGGGGAGGGGCGTCGTCGTGCTCGAGGAGCACCGTGCGCCGTGGGGTGCCGTAGGTCGCGGCGACCTCGCCGAGCTCCCGGGAGACGAGTTCGCGCAGGAGCGAGTCCGAGCCGAGGATCGCCTCGAGGTCGGCGATCTCGCGGCGGAGCTCGTCCTGCTCCTTCTCGAGCTCGATGCGCGAGTACTTGGTCAGCTGCCGCAGGCGCAGCTCGAGGATGTAGCTCGCCTGAACCTCGGTGAGGTCATAGATCGACATGAGCCGCTCGCGCGCGGCCGAGGCCTCGTCCGAGGTGCGGATGATCTGGATGACCTCGTCGATGTCCATGATGGCCACGAGGAGGCCTTCGACGAGGTGGAGGCGGTCCTTGCGCTTGCCCAGCCGGAACGCGGTCCGCCGCCGCACCACATCGAGCCGGTGGTCAACGTACACGTGCAGGAGCGGCAGGAGCCCCAGGGTCTGAGGCTGTCCATCGACGAGCGTGACGTTGTTGATCCCGAACGAGTCCTCGAGCGGCGTATAGCGGTAGAGCTGCGCCAGGACGGCCTGGGGGTTGAACCCGTTCTTCACCTCGATCACGAGCCGCAGGCCGTGCTTGCGGTCAGTGAGGTCGGTGACATCGCTGATCCCGGCGAGCTTCTTGGAGTTGACCGCGTCCTTGATCTTCTCGATGACCTTCTCGGGGCCCACCACATAGGGCAGCTCGGTGACCACGAGACCCGTTCGGCGGGCCGAGATCTGCTCGATCGCGACCCGTGCGCGCGTCTTGAACGATCCGCGCCCAGTCCGGTAGGCGTCGCGGATGCCATCGAGGCCGACGATCTGGCCGCCCGAGGGCAGATCCGGGCCCGGAACGAGCTCCATGACCTCCTCGAGCGTCGCCTCCGGGTTGCCGACGACCAGCTGCGCCGCCGCGATGACCTCGCCGAGGTTGTGCGGGGCCATGTTGGTGGCCATGCCTACCGCGATGCCGCTGGCACCGTTCACGAGGAGGTTCGGGAAGGCCGCGGGGAGCACCTCGGGCTGGGTCAGCTGGCCGTCGTAGTTCGGGACGAAATCGACGACGTCCTCGTCCAGGTCGCCGGTGAGCGCGAGCGAGGCGGCGGCCATCCGCGCCTCGGTGTAGCGCGGAGCCGCCGGGCCGTCGTCGAGGGAGCCGAAGTTGCCGTGGCCGTCGATGAGCGGAAGCCGCAGCGAAAAGCCTTGGGCCATTCGGACCATCGCGTCGTAGATGGCCGCGTCGCCGTGCGGATGCAGCTTGCCCATGACCTCGCCGACCACACGCGCGCTCTTGACATGAGCGCGGTCCGGGCGCAAGCCCATGTCGCTCATCATGTACAGGATGCGGCGCTGGACGGGCTTGAGGCCGTCTCGGGCGTCCGGGAGGGCGCGCGAGTAGATGACCGAATAGGCGTACTCGAGGAAGGAAGTCTCCATCTCCTCGGCGACGTCGATGTCGGTGATGTTCTCCGCGAAATCGTCCGTCCCGGGGAGAGTGTCCCCGCCGGAGCGGGCTCCTGCGCTGCTGCGCGGATTCTGTCGACGTGCCAAGACTGGGTGGATCCTTCATTTGTGCTGCGGGGGCCTGAACTAGGCTAAGCCTATGGCGGAACCGGTTATGGCCAGCGCATATCCACACCACTGGGAAGCGGACGTCGTACTCCGTGATGGGGGGACGGCCCACCTCAGGCCCATCCGCCCCGAGGATGCCGAGGCGCTGCAGGAGTTCCACGTCCACCAGTCCGAGGGATCGATCTACCTCAGGTTCTTCAGCTACAAGGCGCGCCTGACCGCTGCGGAGCTCAAGCGCTTCACAGAGGTCGACTACCGTGACCGGGTCGCATTTGTCATCACCATCGGGGACGAGATCATTGGCGTGGGCCGGTACGACCGCCTCACCGATCCGACCGAGGCCGAGGTTGCCTTCAACATCGCCGACCGGCACCAGGGCCGCGGCATAGGCTCGATCCTCCTCGAGCACCTCGCCGCTGCCGCGCGGGAGAACCACATCCGCCGCTTCACCGCCGAGGTGCTGCCCGAGAACCGCAAGATGCTCATGGTCTTCGCCGAAGCGGGATACGCGGTCAACCGCCACTTCGACGATGGCGTGGTGAGCGTCGAGTTCGAGATCGATCCGACCGAGAAGTCCCGCGCCGTCATGGAGTCGCGGGAGCATCGAGCCGAGGCGCGAAGCGTGCTGGGCCTTCTCGCGCCCGAGTCGGTCGCCGTGATCGGCGCGAGCCGCACGTGGGGAACCCTCGGCTACCAGCTGCTCGAGCACATCGTCGAAGGCGGCTTTGCGGGCCGCTTGTATGCCATCAACCCGGAGGCCCTCGAGCTGGGCGGGATGATGGCCTACGGGCGCATCGGCGAGGTACCGGAGCCGGTCGACCTCGCGGTCGTCGCTGTGCCCTATGAGGAAGTTGCGGGCGTGGTCGCCGAGTGTGCCGCAGCAGGCGTCAAGGGCGTGGTCATCGCGTCCGGTGGCTTTGCTGAGCGCGGCGAGGATGGCCTCATTCGGCAGCGGGACATTGTCCGGCATGCCCGCGCCCACGGCATGCGCGTCGTCGGGCCCGAGTCCCTCGGCATCGCGAACACCGATCCGGAGGTCAAGCTCAACGCATCGCTCGCGCCCAAGCTCCCACGCCAGGGAAGCCTCGGGGTGTTCAGCCAGTCGGCGTCGATCGGGATTGCGCTCTATGCTGCAGCCGAGCGGCGTTTCCTCGGGTTCTCGTCGATTGTCTCTGCCGGCAACCGCGCGGATGTGTCCGGCAATGACCTCATGCAGTACTGGGAGGATGACGTCGCGACGAACGCCGTGGGCCTCTACCTCGAATCATTCGGAAATCCGCGCAAGTTCTCGCGCATCTCGCGCAGACTCGCGCGCAGCAAACCCGTCATCGTCGCCAAGAGCGAGCTCACCGGCCTCCGCCTTCCGCCGGGCCACTCGGTCCGGACAACCCAGGCACCCCAAGGGGCGCTCGACGCGGTGCTCCGGCAGTCGGGCGTCATCCGCGTCAGTACAGTAGAGCAGCTCATCGACGTTGCCCAGATCGCCGTCGGCACCCTGCCCGCGGGGCCGAACATCGCAGTCTTGAGCAACTCGCTGCCCCTGGCCCGGGTCGTCTCGGACAGTGCCGAGGGGGAGGGGCTCAACGTCATCGCGACGGTGGGGGACCTCGACCTGTCCCAAGGGCAGTCGCTGGCCCCGGTCGAGCTCCGGCGCCGACTCGCCGAACTCGGCTCGCGCGAGGACGTCCATTCGGTCGTCGTCGCGCTGCTGCCCGCCGCCGGGGTGCGCGTCCCTGCGATCGCGCAGGCCCTTGCCGAGGGGGCCGGGGCACTCCGCAAGACGGTCGTCGCGGCGTTCCCCGGCGTGCTGGACCGTCACGTGGACACCGCGGGACTCCTGCCGGTCCCTGATGACGGGCCCGCGGACGATGTTCCCCGGCCCGCGGCGGTGCCGAGCTATTCGAGCGCGGGAGACGCCGTGTCGGCCCTGGCGGCGGTGGCCCGGTACAGCGATTGGCTGGCCCATGATCAGGGGACGCTGTTCGAGGCGGAGTTCGACGACGATGCGGCCGAGGCGATCATCGGTTCCGCGCTCGAGGGGGTCGAGGGCACCGACCTGGTCCGGCTTGACGCGGAGGTCGCCGCGCGGCTCCTGGCTTGCTACGGGATCCCCGTGCTCCCCGCACGTCCGGTGGCCACTGCTCAGGAGGCCGTCGCTGCGGCCGACGAGCTGGGATGGCCGGTAGCCATCAAGTCCGCCGCGGACAATCTCCGCGCACGCCTGGACCTGGGTGCCGTGCGGCTCGACGTGCGCGGTGCAGCGGACCTGCGCGCCGAGTTCGACCAGATGCGGCACTCCCTCGCGCCCTATGGAGGAGCCCACTTCGAGGTGCAGAGCATGGCCCCCTTGGGCCAGGCCTGTGTGATCAGGGCGATCGAGGACCCGCTTCTCGGCCCGGTCCTGTCGTTCGGGCTTGCAGGCGACGCCGTGTCCCTCCTCGACGACTGGGCGCATCGGATCACGCCGCTCACCACAGGGGATGTGACTGAGCTGGTCCGCTCGCCGCGGACTTCCGTGAAGCTCTTCGGCCACGAGGGCCTCCCCGCCCTCGACGTGCCGGCGCTCGAGGACCTCGTGGGCCGGGTGTCGCTTCTGAAGGACAGGCATCCCGAGGTGTCACTCCTCGAGCTCAAGCCCGTCGTCGTGAGCGCGGAGGGCCTCACGGTGCTCGCCGCGGAGGTCTGGGTGGGGAACGCGGCCCAACGCATGGACAGTGCGCGGCGTGCCATGATCGCGCAGTGACGTCGGGTTTTGGGGTGCCCAGCCGCAGTCTGGGACAATGGCGCCCATGAGCCACAACGCGTCCGGGGCATCCACAGGCCAGCAGCGCAGCTCAGGCACAGGGGAGACCCTGACTGCAGCGCTCGAGAGGACGGGCTTCTACCCATTGCTCGTCGGGGATGTCGTCGCCGACGCGCTCGACGGCGACGCCCCGCTCGCGCACCTGACCCACCTCGAGACCCACTTCGAGCGGTCCGAGGTGCGGCGCCATGTGACGGTCCTCGCGCTCACCGAGGACATGCTCGTGGTCACCCATGTCGACGAGGCGCCGCTGGACGAGGCGGGGAGCAGCATGGCGGCCCAAGTGTCCACCGAGTCTGTCCCGGTCGCGCAGATTGCCACCGTGGTGCTCTCCTACGTCTATGCCCAGCCTGCCGACTACCGCCCAGGCGATCCTGTCCGTGAGGTGACTTTGGCCATTGCCTGGAGCGGCGGGCAGCGCCTCGACATCCTGCCTGCCGGATGCGCCGATCCGCACTGCGAGGCCGACCACGGATACACGGGCACCGTGGCTCAGGAGGATCTCGTCCTGAGGATCAGTGCCGAGGCGGACGGACCCCGGGCGGTCGACGACGCCAAGTACTTCGCGCGCCTCCTGCGCTCGGTGAGCATTCGGTCGCATCCGCTTCCCCCCGCCGCGCCCAGGCCGAGGCTCGGAGGCCTCACGTCCCGCACGGTCCGCGGCCACGGCGGGCGCTAGATGGCCGCATCGCACGAGACCGCGCCGGGCACTCCGCCGCTTCCGCCACCTCCGGCGTTCGGCTCGCGGTCCGTGGCGGACATCCTGCCGTCGTGCGCCGCTGCCCTGGGCGCCGAAGGCTTCGCCAACCCTCTCGGGATCCCGGACGCCGTACGCATCTGCCTTGTGATGGTGGACGGCCTCGGCCAGAACCTCCTGGCCAAGAGAACGGCTCACACGCCGTTCCTGCGCCAGAAGGCTGCCGAGGGCCAGAAGTCCATTCCGGCTACCCTCGACGCGGCTTTTCCGAGCACCACGGCGGCGTCTCTCGCGAGCCTTGGCACGGGCGTTCCGCCGGGACAGCACGGCATGGTCGGGTACGACGTCTACGCGCCCCACCTCGACCGCGTGGTCAACCAGCTGAACGGCTGGGACCCGGACGTGGACCCTAGGAAGTGGCAGCCGTGGCCCACTGTCTTCGAACGCATCCACCCCGACATCCACGTGGCCACCATCAGCCTGCCGCAGTTCGAGGGTTCGGCCATGACGCGCGCGGCATTGCGCGGGGGCGAGTTCATTGGCGCGCTCGGCCTCCATGCACGCACGACGGCGGCCTCCGAGGCCATGGCGGCACACCCCCGCATGCTGGCCTACTTCTACCTCAACGAGCTCGACAAGGCAGGTCACCAGTACGGCTGGGCCTCCCGGGAGTGGGAGGACGCGCTCGAGGAAGTCGATTCCTGCCTGCGCCGTCTCGATGCACAGCTTCCCAAGGACACCCTTGTGCTCGTGGTGGGGGACCACGGGATGGTCGACATTGAGGCCTCCCGCCGCCTCGACATCGGCGCCGACCCGTACCTCACGGAAGGCGTCCGGCACACTGCGGGAGAACCTCGCATGGTGCACCTCCACGTCGAGGGAGCACGCGTAGCGACTGACAACGGGCGCGATGCCGTCGTCGCAGGCGTCGCCGCGCGCTGGCGCGAGCGCTTCGGGAACCAGGCCTGGATTCTCACGCGCCGGGAGGCGATCGACCACGGCCTCTTCGGGCCCGTGGTTACCGAGAGCGTGCACGCAAGGATCGGCGACCTTATGGTTGCGGTCCATGGAGATGTGGCGCTCTACGACGGTCGGCGGGCGAGACCGCAGGCGTTCCAGATGGTGGGTCAGCACGGCTCGTGGACCAAGGCCGAACGCCAGGTGCCATTGATCGCCTTCCGCGCCCGGGGCAAGACTCAGGGGAAGCGAGGCAGGCGTGGCTGAACAACTCCTGCCCTTCGGGGACTAGGGCAGTTCTAGGGTGAGGGGTACGTTCGTCGCGCACTCAATCGCCCTTGGTGCCGAACACGATCTCATCCCAACTCGGCACCGAGGAACGCTTGGCCCGCGAGGACCGTGGCCGCGCCTCCGCGTCGCTGTCCGAGCTGCCAGCAGCATCCCGGACCGCACGTCCCGGCTCGCCCGGGCCCGCGGCCGTCTCCGGCGCCGACGCTTGAGTGGACGAGCCCGCCGGAGGTTCATGGTCGCTTGAGGGAGCGCGGTCGTCGCTGTGGTCGGCATTGTCACGGCCTGTATCGCCACGGTGGGCGTCGCCACGGTCGGTATCGCCACGGCGGGGTGCTGGGACCACGGTGATCTCCCGGGTTGCGGTGCTCATGCCGGAATGGAGGCCGAGGGGACCTTCGTCGCCGCCGTGCGTGCGCGCGTTGAGGCGGGAGAGCAGGGACGTGATCCCGCCGCGCTGCAGTGGGCCGGGTGCAGCGTGGTCGCCATCGGGGCCGGAACGGTCCTCGGCCCCGTCGGAACCGTCGGATCGGTCCACGGTGCTGGGCCCCGCCACATCCTCTCTGCGCTGGCCGGCGGGATGGGCCGTCGGCTTGTCGACGGTATCCTCTACGGTCTCAGGCCGGGGATGTGCGGCGGGAATTCCGTGGGTGAGGAGCAGGGCGAGGGCATCGTCAGCCTCCTCGTCGACTCCCAGACGCTGCCCCCGGCGCGCGCGCAGTACATCCAGGAGCTCGGCCTCTCGGTCTATGGGTGCCGCGCCAGGCACGCCGCTGCGGTGAGGGAGTTCTGGGGCCTCCACGTCGAAGGGCCGGTCGGAGACGGCGGCGAGGCGCCTGCGCGGGGATGGCCCGTCCAGCGGCTCGAGTTCGCTGAGCTGCTGGGCCCACCGGTTCGCATTCGCGATGGTCCTATGGACGGGATGATACGTCCACGTCGCTGGCGGCTCTTCGCCGATGGATGATGGCGAGCCCCCCGGTAGGGCGAAGCGCGCCACGACGGTCCACTGCCCGTCCGGGCGCCGCCACGAGTCCCATTCGACGCTGTCTGGGGCCACCCCATGCAGTGAGAGCCTGTACGCGACCATCTCGCCGAGCGTAGTGGGCCGGTCCGCCAGTGGGCCGCGGAGCCCCTCTTGGGTGGGGATCCTGCCCGGGACCTCGACGGCCTGCGCACGGCGGGCCATGTGCTCTCGCTCGGCCAGTACGGGGCCCTCGAAGCGCTGGACGCGGGCCAACGGGGTGCCTGAGCTGGCCGCGACCTCCTCAGCTGTCGCACCGCCCCGGATCTCGGCTTGGATCTGGCGCGGGCTCATGGCCGCCCCATCACTCCCATTCGGCGCAGGGCGCTGGGGTGCCGGGCGGGACACAGCTCGGCGGAGCGCCTCGTCGAGCGGGAGCCGGAAAACATCCCCGTTCGCGGCGCTCACGAGGAGGTGTGCGCCGTCCTCGTGGACGCCCACGAGCCGCAGCTCCTGCGCTTGATTGTGCGCTAGCTCCCGCATTGACGCCTCCAGCTTGCTCTAGGTCTGAGTAGAACTGTGCCATCCATAGGGCACGTTGGTGGGCTAGGCGGACGGTGTGCCGCGAATTTTCGCGCCTCGGCGGCGTTGTGCGTCGAGCGGGAGGGACCCTCTGGGGAGCACGCGCCGGGAATGTTCCGGCGCAAAGTGGCGTTTTCGCCCGGCATCGGGAACAATCTCCCCGTCACTGGGCACAAAATGGGGGCCGAGTGCGTTGGAGTGGACTACGTGGGATGCCACGTGACATGGCTAGCTTTACGGAGCGTGAACGAAGAACTATGGCGACCGACTACGATGCGCCGCGCAAGAACGAGGAAGAGCTCAACGAGGATTCCATCGAGGAGCTGAAGTCCCGCCGCACCGACAAGCAGTCTGCTGCGGTGGACGAAGACGAGGCCGAGGCCGCGGACAGCTATGAGCTGCCCGGCGCCGACCTCTCAGGCGAGGAACTCCTGGTGCGCGTGCTGCCGGCCCAGGCCGATGAATTCACCTGCGCCTCGTGTTTCCTCGTCCGCCACCGTTCGCAGATCGCTCGGGAGAAGAACGGGCTGCTCTACTGCAAGGAGTGCGAGGGCTGAGCGAGGTCGGCCCTGTCAGAGGCGAGACGGCGGCCTGGGCGCAGAAGCGCCTTGGCCGCCGCGCTTTGTCCGGCGGCGGAGCTTCGGCCAAGGCGGCTGCCTCTGATGGCCGTCAGGCGGCTGGGGCTCGTTCATTCAAGGCAGCAACGAGTTTGGCCGGGTGCCGGCTGGAGACCAGCCAATACGGCGTGCGGTCCTCGGGGTCCGTGAGTTCGACCCGGACGACCGACGGGATCCAGCCGCGGATGCAGAGGTAGGCGAGCCCGTTGAGTCGCGGGCCCCGCTCGGCTGTGGCCTCGTCGCCGCTGAACCCCTCGGCGCTGCCGGTGAACTTCAGCGGAACGGTCGCGCGCCCGGCGCGGAGCGAACTCGCAGTGACGACGACAGCCGGGGTGGAGGCGATCAGTGCGCCACCGAGAATGACGAGGAGCACCACGGCGCCTGTGTATCCGGCCGCCATGCTGATTGGCGCGAACACGAGGATGCCCGCGGCCGAGATCCCCGCAACGACTACCCACACCCACCATGCGGGCCACAATTTCTCCGAATACACAACGGGATCGGTGGAGCGCGCCGCTGGGGCGGGCGTCGTTGCGTCAGGCATGACTCCAGCTTTCCACTGGGGGTGCCCCTGCGGCAAAACCCGCCAGCGGTGCAGGGCCCTGACCGCTGCCGCTAGAGTTGACCGGGTGAGCGAGCCGCATACCGTACCCGCCCAGATGTCCGCGTGGGAGCCCACCCTCGATGTCGGGCTGAAGATGCTCGACGGCGGGCTCGAGCCGCCGTCGTACGCGCACCCCGGCGACGCGGGCGCAGACCTGCGGGCCAGGGTTGACGTCACGCTGGGCCCAGGCGAGCGCGCCTTGGTGCCCACGGGTGTGAGCATCGCGCTGCCGTTCGGCTACGTGGCCCTCATCCATCCTCGCTCGGGCCTCGCGACCAGGCATGGGCTCACTGTGGTCAACGCACCCGGCACCGTGGACGCCGGGTACCGGGGAGAGATCGCTGTGACCCTCTTGAACACGGACGTCGCCGAGCCGCTCACCCTCCGGCGCGGCGATAGAATTGCCCAGATGGTCATCCAGCGCGTCGAGTACGCGCGATTCCTCCCCGTTGGGGAACTGTCCGAATCCGCGCGCGGCTCGGGGGGCTTCGGGTCGACCGGCGGGTTCGCTGCCCAGTAGCGCAGCGCCGTCGTGCGGCAGCGCCCGATGGGCCACCGCTGCCGGCCCGGACCGGCGAGACTAAGGAGTTTGTGTGGCACTGTTCGGACGCGGCAAGAACGCGAAGCTGACATCCGAGGATCCCTCGGTGCTGAGTCAGCAGGCCCGGAATCGCCCCGAGCCCGACAAGAGCGGCTATGGGCGTGCCCAGAGGGGACCGTTCGACGCAAGCGAGGCGAGCACCGAGAGCGGCTATGTCGATCTGGGCTCGATCCTCGTGCGCCCCACCGACGGCCTCCAGCTGCGCCTCGAACTCGAGGAGGCCACGCAGCGCGTCGTGGCAGTCACGATGGATCTCGCAGGCTCCAGCCTTCAGCTCCAGGCTTTTGCAGCCCCCCGTTCTGAGGGCCTGTGGGGAGAGATCCGTGCCCAGATCGCCCAGTCGGTCGCCAGCCAGGGCGGAACCGTCGAGGAGACCGAGGGCAGCTTCGGTCCCGAGCTGCTCGCCCGGCTTCCCGCGGACGCCTCGGGCGAACGCCGCAGCTACCGTGCGGCACGCTTCATGGGTGTGGACGGTCCGCGATGGTTCCTGCGCGGGGTCATCGGCGGCCCCGCCGCGGAGAGCAGGGACGCCTCCGCAGAGCTCGAGGACCTCTTCCGACACGTGGTCATTGACCGCGGCGAGTCGCCCCTGCCGCCACGCGAGCTCCTCCCGCTGCGTATCCCAGTCGAGGCAGCACCACACGAGAACGGCCGGAGCCAGACCGGTGAGCAGGCGCCCCACGCGCCGGAGCGAGGACCGGAGATCACTCATCTTGGCTGAACGGACGGGCCCCGTACGGCTCGAGGGCTTCGGAGGCCTGCCGGAGCGCGGCCTCGTGGCCGGCGAGGGCGTGGTCCGTTCGCTCACCTTCGTCCCCAGGGACGAGGCACCGCGGCTGACCGCGGTCGTCGAGGACGACACTGCACTGCCCGGCCGTGGTCCAGCACTATGCCTCGTGTGGCTCGGACGCCGCCGGGTCAGCGGGGTCAACGCCGGCACCCGGCTGCGCTTCTCGGGCATGCTGGCCCATTTCCATGGAGTGCCGACCATCTACAACCCCCGCTACGAGATCTTGGCCCAGGAGGACTGACGTGACGGCATCTGACGGTTCCCAAAAGCCTGCCCGCGGACGCCCCGAGGGTGGGGGAGCGGCCCCCGGAGCCGCGGAGGGCGAACGGAGCCTGAGCGCCGCAGAGCTTGCCGGAGCCTATGCCGCGAGGGCCGGGCTGCACCGCCACGACGACGGCCGCATCGATGCGCTGCGAAGCGCGGGAGGCGTCCGCGGTCTGCTGGAGAGTGTCCTTCCAGGCCTCGTCTTCCTGGTGTGCTTCACCATCTCCCAGAACCTGCTCCTCTCAGGCGTGCTCGCCCTCGCCGTCGCGGCGGTCTTCGTCGTTCTGCGCGTGGTGGGCCGGACTCCGCCGACTCAGGCGTTCGCTGGAATCATCGGCATCGTCATCTCCGCTGCACTGGCGCTCTTCACGGGACGCGCCGAGAACTTTTACCTCTGGGGCTTCGTGACGAATGCCCTCTACATCGTGGCCCTGGCCACCTCGGTCCTGGTGAAGTGGCCGCTCATGGGAGTCATCTTCGGGTTCCTCCGCAACGAAGGCCTGCATTGGCGTCAGGACCCGCTGCGGGCGCGGCAGTACCGACTCGGCACGTGGATCATGGTCGTGGTCCTGGGGCTGCGTCTTGTGGTGCAGGTGCCGCTGTACTTCATGGGCGACGCCGGTCTAGTCGCCCTGGGCGCGACGCGCCTGATCATGGGCGTGCCGCTGTACGCGCTGGGGATTTGGGTCGCGTGGCTGGTGACACGGCCCATGGTGAGTGACGAGGCACCCGCCGGAGACTGACGAGACCCTCGCGGCCGCGGTGCCGGCAGGGGGTCCGAGGCCTACCGCCGACTCTGGGAGTTTCGGCAGCGTAGGCGACCACGCGGCGTCGTGCGCCCCTCCGTCAGCCGTCGAAGGCGTCGTCCTCGTCCTCGGCGCGCGCCAGCAGCTCCCGCTCCGGTGCCTCGGTCTGCGGTGCGAGGAGGGCCCTGAGCTCGTCCTCGCCGGCGATCGTGGAGATGAAGAAAAGCTCGTCCCGGTGGTCGACCACGTCGTCACGGCTCGGGGGAATGGGCTTCTGGTCGCGCACGATCGCCACGAGCGTGCAGTCGGCGGGCCAGTCGACCTGGCCCACCGTCTTGCCCACCATCGGAGAGTCGGCGGGCACCGTGAACTCGACGAGGGATGCGACGCCCGTCTGGAGGGTCATGAGGCGCACCACGTCCCCAATCTCGACAGCCTCCTCGACGAGGGCCGTCATGAGGCGGGGCGTGTTGACCGCGACGTCGACGCCCCACGCGCCGTCGAACATCCAGTCATTCTTGGGGTTGTTGACCCGTCCGACCGTACGGCCGACGCCGAACTCCGTCTTGGCCAGGAGCGAGACGACGAGGTTGACCTTGTCGTCGCCAGTGGCCGACACGACGACGTCGGCATCGTCGACGCGGGCCTCTTTGAGCGTCGAGAGCTCGCACGCATCGCCGATGAGCCACTTGGCGCCGCGCAGCCCGCTGCGCCCGATCACCTCCGGCTTGGGGTCGATGAGGAGGACCTCGTGGCGGTGGGCGAGGAGCTCCCTCGCGATCGAGCTACCGACGCTCCCGGCCCCTGCGATGATGACCTTCACTTACGACTCCTTGACGGGGGGCGCGGACAGGATGCGAGAGACCTCGGCGGCGTCGGAGACATCCATCATGACGTGCACGGTATCGCTCTCCTGGTACGCGGTCGCGGTCGTCGGCAGCATCCCCTCGCCGAACCGCGTGACGTAGGCAACACGCACCCGCGCAGCGCGTTCGATGGCCGTGATCGGGTGCCCGAGCCATGCGGGGTCCAGCGCGACCTCGGTGAGCACCAGTCGGCCTGACGGTTCTCGGTAGTCGCCCGCGACACCCGACTCGGGCAGGAGGCGCCGCAGCACCTGGTCGGCGCTCCACCTCACGGCGGCGACCGTGGGGATGCCAAGCCGCTGGTAGATCTCGGCGCGCCCCGGATCGTAGATGCGCGCCACGACGTGCGGGACGTGGAAGGTCTCTCGTGCCACCCGGGTGGCGAGAATGTTCGAGTTGTCGCCGCTCGAGACCGCCGCGAAGGCATACGCCTCCTCGATCCCGGCCTGCCTCATGGTGTCGCGGTCGAAGCCGATGCCCGTGACTTTGCGGCCCGAGAAGGTCCTGCGCAGGCGGCGGAAGGCGCGGTCATCCTGATCGATGATGGCAACGGAGTGGCCCGAGTCCTCAAGGGTGTGGGCCAAGGTGACGCCGACGCGTCCGCAGCCCATGATCACGTAGTGCGCCATGGCCCCCAATGTACCCCGCCATGACATGTGGGCAGTTGTCGCATAACGTGTCAGGGTGCTGACGATTCTGAATTCGGCCAAGCGCGTGATCGTGGGCCGTGCCCTGCGCAATGACCGGCTCGCGCACACGCTCCTGCCAAAGCGGATCGCGCTGCCGATCTTCGCGTCGGACGCGCTCTCCTCGGTGGCATACGCACCGGACGAGATCTTCCTCACCCTCGCCCTCGCAGGCGTGTCCGCGATCGAGTTCTCGCCCTGGGTCGGGCTCGCCGTCATGCTCGTCCTCGTCACTGTCGTCGCCTCGTACCGGCAGAACGTGCACGCCTATCCGTCAGGAGGGGGAGACTACGAGATCGCCACCGAGAACCTCGGCAGATTCGCCGGCCTCACGGTGGCGAGCGCCCTCCTCGTCGACTACGTCCTCACAGTCGCGGTGTCGATCTCCTCGGCCGCCACCTACCTGACCACGGCGGTCCCGTCGCTGCACGGGACGCAGACCGTGATCGCCGTGGTCGCCGTCGTGGTCCTCGCGCTGGTGAACCTGCGCGGTATCCGCGAGGCGGGCACGGTCTTCGCCGTGCCGACCTACCTCTTCATGCTCTCCATCCTTGGGATGACCGCCGTTGGCGTGGTGCAGTGGCTCACCGGCACGCTGACCCCGTCCCAGAGCGCCGGCCTCACGATCGTCCCCACACCGGAGTTCGACCAGGGCCTCGTGGGCCTGGCCGGCGGGTTCCTCCTCCTACGTGCCTTCTCCTCCGGCGCGGCGGCACTCACCGGCGTCGAGGCCATCAGCAACGGTGTGCCCAACTTCCGCCCGCCCAAGAGCAAGAACGCGGCAACGACGCTGCTCTTGCTCGGCGCGGTCGCTGCGTCGATGCTGGCCGGCATCATCTTCCTCGCGAACGCCACCCGTGTTCACCTCGTCCAGGACCCCGCGACGGAGCTCCTCAAGGACGGCCAGCCCCTCACGGGCGACTACATCCAGACCCCCGTCATCGGCCAGATCGCCGACTCGGTCTTCGGTGGGGGAAGCATCCCCTTCTATATCGTGGTCGCTGCCACGGGTGTGATTCTCGTCTTCGCGTCCAACACCGCCTTCAACGGCTTCCCGGTCCTCGGCTCGATTCTCGCCCAGCACGGCTACCTCCCGCGCCAGCTGCGCACGAGGGGCGACCGACTAGCCTTCAGCAACGGCGTGCTCGCACTCGCTGCCGGAGCGATCGTCCTCATCGTCGCCTTCGATGCCGACGTCACCCGGCTCATCCAGCTGTACATCGTCGGAGTGTTCGTCTCGTTCACCATGAGCCAGCTCGGCATGATCCGGCACTGGACGCGCGAGCTCAGGCGGGTCAAGGACCGCGGAGTCCGCGTGCGGATGAAGCGCTCGCGCGTGATCAACACGATCGGCTTCGCCATGACAGGCACGGTACTGGTCATCGTCCTCATCACGAAGTTCGAGCACGGTGCCTGGATTGCGCTGCTCGCCATGTTCGCGATCTTCCTCATCATGTGGAGCATTCAGGCGCACTACACGAACGTCGCCCGCGAGCTGGCCGTGGGCGACGACCCTTCTGCCCGGGCCCTGCCGAGCCGGGTCCACGCCGTCCTGCTTGTCTCGCACGTGCGTAAGCCAGTGTTGCGCGCGCTCGCCTATGCGCGCGCTTCGCGCCCCTCGAGGCTTGACGCGGTCACCGTGGACATCAGCCCGGAGGAGACGGCCCAGACGGTGGCCGACTGGGAGAAGCTGGAGATCCCCGTTCCTCTGACCGTTCTGGCGAGCCCCTACCGCGAGACCGTCACCCCGCTGATGGAATACATCCGCAGCACGCGACGCGACTCCCCACGCGACCTGATCGTCGTGTACATCCCCGAGTATGTGGTGGGCAAGTGGTGGGAGCAGCTCGTGCACAACCAGACGGCGCTGCGGATCAAGACCCGCCTCCACTTCGAGCCTGGCGTCATGGTGGCATCGGTGCCGTGGCAGCTGAAGTCGAGTGAGGAAGCCAGGAGGCTCCAGGAACTGTGAGCGCATCGCGAGAGACGCCCCTGCCCGAGGACGGTCGCCCGCAGGATCGCGTCGTCGAGCTGCACCTTGGGCCGGTGGCCCACGGCGGGCATGTGGTGGCACGCCACGAGGGCCGCGTCGTGTTCGTCCGCCACGGCATACCGGGCGAGGTGGTACGCGCGGAACTGACCGACGCGGAGCCGGACGCCAAGTTCTGGCGGGCGGACGTCGTCGAGGTCCTCGAGCCCTCCCCGCACCGGCGCGAGCACGTGTGGAATCTCGCCGACTCGTTGCTCGCCCATGCCCACGGGCGGCTGCCCGTGGGGGGCGCCGAGTTCGGCCACATCGCGCTGGCCGAGCAGCGGCACCTCAAAGAGGCGGTGATCCGCGAGCAGCTCCTGAGGCTCGCAGGCCTCGAGCGGGACGTCGAGGTCGAGCCCGTATCTCTCAGCGAGGACGCGGACGACGCCGGCGGGCTGGCGTGGCGGACGCGCTGCAGCTTCGCCGTCACGGGGGACGGGCGGCTCGCGATGCATGCCCACCGTTCGGAGACGCTCATCCCAGTGCAGCGCATGCCTCTCGCAACGCAGGAGATCAACGACCTCCGGCTTTGGGAGCTCGACCTGCGCGGCGTCGAGCGGCTCGAGGTCGCCGCCCCTGCCTCGGGGTCGGCGCCGCTGATCGTGTTCACGCTCGCCGACGGGGTGGCACCCTCGGCGCTCACGGACGTCCTCGCCCGTCTCGACCCCTCCGTCTCCGCCAGCGCGGCCGGAGCCGGCAGTGCCACGTCTCCGCTGACGGTGCGTGGGCGCGGGTCAGTCTCCGAGCACGTGCTCGGCCACCGGTACACGGTGAGAGGGGAGGGATTCTGGCAGATCCACCGCCGCGCGCCCGAGACGCTCGTCACGGCAGCGCTGGAGGCCCTTGACGGCACCCTCACGCCGGGCGCCCAAGTCGCCGACCTCTACGCGGGGGCCGGGCTCTTCACCGCCCCGCTAGCCTCGGCGGTGGGGCCTGGCGGCCATGTGCTCTCGGTCGAGGGAGCTCCGGGGACGAGCCGCGACGCGCGCCGTACGTTCAAGCGTCAGCCCGAGGTCGCCGTCGTCCAGGGGCGCGTGGAACGGGTTCTCCGCCAGCACGGCGGCGAGGGTTCCTTCGACGCTGTCGTCCTGGATCCACCGCGAGCCGGGGCCGGCCGCCAGGTCGTGCACCAGCTCGTCGACGCAGCACCGCGTGCCGTTGCCTACGTCGCGTGCGATCCGGCCTCCTTCGCGCGGGACATGGGTTGGTTCCGCAAGGCTGGCTGGCGCCTCGAGAGCCTGAGGGCCTTCGACCTCTACCCCATGACCCATCATGTCGAGACTGTTGCGCTCCTCCGGCCGCCCGTCTGAGGTCATTCGGGTCTAGGATGGGCGGCGATGAGCACGGCCTCGCAGCCGGGACGCACAGCGGTTAGGCATGCCTAACTAGCACCGTCCAGAGGCCGGGACAAAGATGGCAGTGTTGCGAGAGGAGTCCTGCATTGAGCACTGTGGACAGCTTCGGAGCCAAAGGCGTCCTGAACGTCGGCGGAACCGATTACGAAATTTTCCGGCTGAACTCTGTGGAAGGCGCCAATAGCGTCCCCTTCAGCCTCAAGGTCCTGCTGGAGAACCTGCTCCGCACCGAGGATGGTGCGAACATCACCGCAGACCACATCCGCGCGGTCGCGGACTGGGACCCGAAGGCGCAGCCGAGCACGGAGATCCAGTTCACTCCGGCACGCGTGATCATGCAGGACTTCACCGGTGTCCCCTGCGTAGTCGACCTCGCGACGATGCGCGAGGCCGTCAAGGAGCTTGGCGGCGATCCGACGCGCGTGAACCCGCTCGCCCCGGCGGAGCTCGTGATCGACCACTCCGTGCAGATCGATGTGTTCGGCAACGCCGGCGCCATCGAGCGGAACATGGAGATCGAGTACCAGCGCAATGGGGAGCGGTACCAGTTCCTGCGCTGGGGGCAGACCGCGTTCGAGGACTTCAAGGTCGTTCCCCCGGGAATGGGCATCGTGCACCAGGTCAATATCGAGTACCTGGCCCGCACTGTGATGACGCGTGAGGTTGAGGGCAAGCTCCGCGCCTACCCCGACACCCTCGTCGGCACCGACTCCCACACCACCATGGTGAACGGGCTCGGCGTCCTCGGCTGGGGCGTCGGCGGCATTGAGGCTGAGGCGGCCATGCTCGGCCAGCCCGTCTCGATGCTCATTCCGCGTGTGGTCGGGTTCAAGCTCTCCGGCGAGATCCCCGCTGGCGCCACTGCGACCGACGTCGTGCTCACCATCACGGAGATGCTCCGCAAGCACGGCGTAGTGGGCAAGTTCGTCGAGTTCTACGGCGAGGGCGTTGCGGCCGTGCCGCTCGCTAACCGCGCGACGATCGGCAACATGAGTCCCGAGTTCGGCTCAACCGCGGCGATGTTCCCGATTGACGACGTCACCCTCGACTACCTGCGCCTGACCGGCCGTCCGGCCGAGAACGTCGCCCTCGTGGAGGCGTACGCCAAGGAGCAGGGCCTTTGGCACGATCCGTCCCGGGAACTCCGCTTCTCGGAGTACCTCGAGCTCGACCTCGGAACCGTGGTCCCCTCGATCTCCGGCCCGAAGCGCCCGCAGGACCGCATCGAACTGACTGAGGCCAAGGAGCAGTTCCGCAAGGACCTGCACAACTACGTCCCGGTCGGCAACGGCCGCCCGGAGGCCGGCACGGTCGACGAGACGATCGACGAGTCGTTCCCCGCGTCGGACTCCCCGACGACGACCGAGGCCGACAGCCACGTCCACGAGACGGCCCGTCTGGCCAACCCGGTCGAGTCTGCGGCATCGGGTGCCTTCGGCCGCCCCTCGTCGCCGACGCACGTGACGATGGGCGACGGCCGTGAGTTCGAGCTCGACCACGGCGCTGTCTCGATCGCCTCCATCACCTCGTGCACGAACACGTCCAACCCTTCGGTCATGCTCGCCGCCGCCGTGCTCGCCCGCAACGCCGTGGACAAGGGCCTCACGTCCAAGCCGTGGGTCAAGACCTCGGTCGCCCCGGGTTCCAAGGTCGTGACGGACTACTACGAGAAGTCGGGTCTCGTCCCGTACCTCGAGAAGCTCGGCTTCTTCACGGTGGGCTACGGCTGCACGACCTGCATCGGCAACTCGGGCCCGCTCGAGGCCGAAATCTCCGAGGCGGTCCAGTCGAACGACCTCTCGGTGACTGCGGTCCTCTCCGGCAACCGCAACTTCGAGGGCCGCATCAACCCGGACGTGAAGATGAACTACCTCGCGTCCCCGCCGCTCGTCATTGCCTACGCACTCGCGGGCACCATGGACTTCGACTTCGACGCCGATCCGCTGGGCCAGGACCAGAACGGCAACGACGTCTTCCTCAAGGACATCTGGCCGAACCCGTCCGAGGTCCAGCAGGTCATGGACGCCTCGATCGACAAGGAGATGTTCGTCGACTCGTACGCGACGATCTTCGACGGCGACGAGCGCTGGCAGTCCCTGCCCACCCCGACGGGTAACACGTTCGAGTGGAACGAGAAGTCCACCTACGTGCGCAAGCCCCCGTACTTCGAGGGCATGAAGGCGCAGCCGGACCCCGTCTCGGACATCTCCGGGGCGCGGGTGCTGCTCAAGCTGGGCGACTCGGTCACGACCGACCACATCTCGCCGGCCGGCTCGTTCAAGTCGGACACCCCCGCGGGCCAGTACCTCCTGGCCAACGGCGTCGAGCGCAAGGACTTCAACTCCTACGGCTCCCGCCGCGGCAACCACGAGGTCATGATCCGCGGCACCTTCGCGAACATCCGCATCAAGAACCAGCTCCTGGACGGTGTCGAGGGCGGCTTCACGAAGGACTTCACGCAGGACGGCGCCCCGCAGTCGTACGTCTACGACGCGGCGGTGAACTACGAGAAGGCGGGCACTCCGCTCGTGGTCATCGCCGGCAAGGAGTACGGCTCAGGCTCGTCCCGCGATTGGGCTGCCAAGGGTACCGCCCTCCTGGGCGTCAAGGCCGTCATCGCCGAGAGCTACGAGCGTATCCACCGCTCGAACCTCATCGGCATGGGCGTCCTTCCGCTGCAGTTCGCCGAGGGCGAGTCCGCGGCGACACTTGGTCTCACGGGCACCGAGGTGTACTCCGTGGAGGGCATCACTGCACTCAACGAGGGCACGACCCCGGCCACGGTCAAGGTGACCGCCGCGGGCGAGGACGGCGCCCAGAAGTCGTTCGACGCCGTCGTGCGCATCGACACCCCCGGTGAGGCAGACTACTACCGCAACGGCGGCATCCTGCAGTATGTCCTGCGCCAGATCTCCGCGCACTGACGCAGTAACGTGTTAGCGCCGAAGGGCCCTACCGGAAGGTAGGGCCCTTCGGCGTCTATGCGTCCGGAGGCGTTACAGTGGTTCGTGCACGTTTCGAACAAGGAGTCGCCCTTGGGCATTTTGGAGTCCATCGAGGGTCCGAAGGACCTCGCCAGTCTCAGCGCTGGGGAGCTCGAGGCCTTGGCCGAGGAGATTCGGCAGTTCCTGATCCGCAATGTCGCCCAGACCGGCGGCCATCTCGGCCCGAACCTGGGCGTTGTCGAGCTGACGCTCGCGCTCCACCGCACCTTCGAGTCTCCTCGGGACAGCATCCTGTTCGACACCGGGCACCAGTCGTACGTGCACAAGCTCCTCACCGGCCGCAAGGACTTCTCCACCCTGCGGCAGCAGGGGGGCATGTCCGGCTACCCGTCGCGCGCCGAGAGCGAACACGACATCCTCGAGTCCTCCCACGCCTCCTCGTCCCTCTCCTGGGCGGACGGGATCTCACGTGCCCGCAGGCTCACCGGCCAGGGGGACCGGTACACGGTCGTCGTGGTGGGCGACGGTGCCCTCACCGGCGGCATGGCGTGGGAAGCCCTGAACAACATTGCGTCGGACAAGGACCGCCGCGTGGTGATCGTGGTCAACGACAACGGCCGCTCCTACGCCCCGACGGTGGGCGGCCTCGCGGACTACCTCGCTTCCCTGCGCACAGCGATCGACAAGGTGCGGACCACACCCGCGTACGAGGGCATGCTGGACCTTGCGAAGAAGCGCCTGCAGAACGGCGGACCCTTCGGACAGTTCGTCTACAGGGGACTGCATGCCACCAAGAAGGGCATCAAGGACTGGTGGGCGCCCCAGGGCATGTTCGAGGACCTCGGACTCAAATACGTGGGGCCTGTCGACGGGCACGACCAGCGCGCCCTCGAGGAGGCCCTCGCGACGGCGAAGAACTTCGCCGGGCCGGTGATCGTGCACGCGATCACGGAGAAGGGCCACGGTTACGCGCCGGCGCGCAACCACGAGGCGGACCAGTTCCATGCGGTCGGTGTCATCGACCCGGAGACTGGCCAGCCCGCGGCTGCCGGCGGGGGGACCTCGTGGACGTCGGTGTTCGCGGATGAGATCGCGAAGATCGCCGACGAGCGCGACGACGTCGTGGGCATCACCGGGGCCATGCTCATCCCCGTGGGCCTCAACACGTTCGCCGAGCGTCATCCGGACCGGGTCATCGATGTCGGCATCGCGGAGCAGCACGCGGTCGCAAGCGCCGCAGGCCTCGCGTTCGGCGGGCTCCACCCGGTGGTCGCTGTCTACGCGACGTTCCTCAACCGCGCCTACGACCAGCTCCTCATGGACGTCGCCCTCCACAAGGCCGGCGTGACCCTCGTGCTGGACCGTGCGGGAGTCACCGGGCCGGACGGCGCGAGCCATCACGGCCAGTGGGACATGGCGCTCGTCCAGAACGTGCCGGGGCTGCACCTGGCCGCGCCACGCGACGCGACACGGCTGCGCGAGGAGCTCCGCGAGGCGATTGCGGTCGACGACGCCCCGACGGTCGTGCGGTTCTCGAAGGGGACCGTCGGTCCCGAGACGGAGGCCGTTGAACGCCTCGACGACGGCGTGGACGTGCTCGCGCGCACTGGCCACCCCACGGGTCGGGAGACGCCGGACACGGGCCCGGACGTCCTGCTCGTCGCGGTCGGCGCGATGAGCGATCTCGCGCTCGACGTCGCCCGTCGGCTCGACCACCAGGGCATCAGCTCGACCGTCGTGGATCCGCGCTGGGTCCTGCCTGTCCCGCGGAGCATCATCCGCCTCGCAGCGGAGCACCGGATCGTGGTGTGCCTCGAGGACGGCGTGCGTGCGGGCGGGGTCGGCTCGCGGATCCGCCAGGAGATGCGCGCGGCCGGGGTAGACACGGCCCTGAACGAGGTGGGACTCCCGGTCGAGTTCCTCGACCACGGGACCCGAGCGCAGGTGCTGGCCCGCGTGGGCCTGACGGCGCAGCAGGTGGCCCACGACATCGTGGCCCAGGTGCTCGGCACGAAGGTCCCCTTCGCGCGGCCGCTGCCCGGCCAGGCGACTCCTACCACCGGCACGATCCCGCAGCTCTGACCATGGCCCCCGTGGACATGGGGCAGGGTGGAGCCCAAGGGCAGCCCGCGTGGCCGATCCTGCCCACGGCCGCCGGCGAGACGCCGCGTCCCGGGGAGCTCGTCGTCGCCCGGAACCGCAAATGGGACGGTACCGGGCACTGGGTCGTTCCCGGCTTCCACGTGGGCGAGGACGAGTACGGCTGGTGGGTGTACCAGGGCCGCGGCGAGTTCATCTCGCGGCCCGGCGCGGCCCTGCACACGCGCTCGGACGCCGTCCTGCTGATTCCCCGCGCGGGCGGATTCGCCGCGACCTTCTACGACGAGAGCAACCCGGGGGATTTCCGTGTCTACGTGGACCTCGCGTGGGACCTCTCGTGGCACCGGATTGGCGAACCTGCAGGGCCGGCTCATCCTGGGGTGGTCGAATTCCACATGGTCGACATGGACCTGGACGTGATCCGGTCCGCGCGCCGCGGGGTCTTCGTGGACGACGAGGACGAGTTTGCCGAGCACGCCGCATCGATGGCGTACCCGGGAGAACTCATGGACGCGGTCCGTGCCGAGTGTGGCCGCCTCGAGGCAGCTGTGCTCGCCGGTACGGGCCCATTCAACGGAGTCTCTGACGCCTGGATGGCGCTGGGACGGAAGGAGCACACATGAGCTACGCGCGCCTGTATCGCCGCCACGAGGACGGTACCCTCGAGTTCCGGGAGGCCTGGCACGATGTGGAGGCGGGTCAGTTCGTGGTCAACCACGGCACCGTCGGCCATCAGTCCTCAACCGAGGAGACGGACGACGTCGATGCTTCCACCGCCGAGGGCCTGCTGGCAGCCTTCGAGGAGCAGTGCGCCGAGGACGGGTACGGGCCCATTCCGGAGGCCGAACTCTGGCGTGTTGTGGCACAGTTTGCGCTCAAGACCACGGATGGGACGGACCGTGACCGCTCGCTCGAGCGCCAGGCCGTCCAGGCGCTCTCGGCCCACCTCGCATGGCGGGGGCTTGGAACGGTCGAGCGCAGCTCGATCGGCGGCGGCCGGCTCACCATTTTCATGACATGCGTCGACGCGAACAAGGCCGTGGCGGCCGTGAAGACGTGTCTGCGGGAGGCCACCAGCGACTTCACCAAGCTCTCGATTGCCGTCGCGCCGGCCACCGATCCCGAGGCGTTCAAGCTCAAGCACGCACCCGCCGGTGTGCGCGCATTCTCGCTCTGAAATCCCTAGCCATGGAGCGGGAGGCCGCGGGTTAGGCTGGCACCATGACTGACTACCGCCGTCTCGGCCATTCCGGCCTGACCGTCTCGACCGTCGGCCTCGGCTGCAACAACCTTGGCCGGGCGAACACCCCTACAGAGACGCAGGAGGGGACGGACGCCGTGGTGCGCGCGGCGCTCGATGCGGGGATCACGCTGTTCGATGTCGCCGACACCTACGGCAAGACGCCCGGGCTGAGCGAGGAGATGCTCGGGAAGGCGTTGGCCGGCCGGCGTGACGATGTGGTGATCGCCACCAAATTCGGCATGGACATGCACGGCGCCAACGGCCATGACTTCGGCGCCCGAGGGTCCCGCCGCTACATCCGTAAGGCCATCGAAGCCTCCCTGCGCAGGCTCGGCACGGACTGGGTCGACCTCTACCAATTCCATACCCCGGATCCGCAGACCCCGATCGAGGAGACCCTCTCGGCGCTCGATGACCTCGTCCACGAGGGCAAGGTCCGCTACATCGGCCACTCGAACCGCTCGGGATGGCAGATCGCCGAGGCCGAGTTCGTGGCGCGCATCGGCGGGTACACCCCGTTCATCTCCAGCCAGAACCATTACAACCTGCTCGACAGGCGGGCCGAGCTTGAGGTGACCGAGGCCGCCGAGGCCTATGGGCTCGGCGTCCTGCCGTATTTCCCGCTCGCGAACGGCCTGCTCACGGGCAAGTACTCGCGGGGGACGGCACCGGAAGGCTCGCGCCTCTCCCACACCCGCACCAACCTCGTGTACGACGCCGACTGGGACCAGCTCGATAAGTTCTCCGCGTTCTCCGAGGAGCGCGGCCTCACAGAGCTCGAGGTGGCCTTCTCCTGGCTCGCCGCGCAGCCCTCGGTGGCCAGCGTGATCGCGGGCGCCACCATGCCGGAGCAGATCCGCGAGAATGCCGAGGCGACGTCCTGGGACCCGAGCGAGGAGGACCTCGCCGAGCTCGACGACATCTTCCCCCAAACACCGCGTATCGCACTCTTCTGAACGGCCCACGCGATGCACGACGCCGCCCGTCCAGTGCCGCACGAACCCCATCGCGACCCGGTGGCGATCCTCATGGACTGCGACACCGGGATCGACGACGCTCTCGCGCTGCTCTACCTGTGCAGCCAGCCTCACGTTGAGCTTGTCGCCGTCACGAGCACGCCGGGCAACGTCGATGCGGACCATGTGGCAGCGAACAATCTGGCGCTCCTCCAGCTGTGTGGCCGCGGAGACGTTCCCGTAGCGATCGGGGCGCGGTCGCCGCTCGAGATCCCCCTCGTCACGACGCCCGAGACCCATGGGCCCCAGGGAATCGGCTATGCCGAGCTGCCGCTGGCGCGCCGCGCGCCCGAGCCGTGTGACGCCGTCGAGATCTGGATCGAGGCCGCGCGCGCCCGCCCGGGGGAGCTGACCGCGCTCGTCACGGCCCCGCTGACGAACTTCGCCCTCGCACTGCG
The DNA here is from genome assembly GCF_021554725.1 of Sinomonas notoginsengisoli. GTDB lineage: Bacteria > Actinomycetota > Actinomycetes > Actinomycetales > Micrococcaceae > Sinomonas > Sinomonas notoginsengisoli. Next base: position 118,772 of record NZ_JAIZDP010000001.1, read on the forward strand.
GGCGGAGCCCCGCCTGCCCGAGCTGCTCGGCGGCGTCGTGATCATGGGCGGCGCCTACTTCTACCAGGGAAATACGACCCCCACTGCCGAGTGGAACACGCATGTGGATCCGCACGCCGCTGCCGAGGTGTTCGCGGCCTTCGCAGGCCAGCCCGAGGAGCGTCTGCCGACCGTGTGCGCGCTTGAGACCACCGAGCGGATCGAGATGCATCCGGAGCACCTCGCGGCGCTCGCCGAGGTGGCCGGGTGCTCCGAGCCGGAGCTGGTCCTGCCCGAGCAGCCCGAGGGACTGCGCAGTAGGGCCTCGAACCGCCTCGTGCGGCAGGTCAGCGATATGCTGCGGTTCTACTTCGAGTTCCACCGGCACTACGACCAGGGCTACGTGGCCCACGTGCACGACTACTTCGCCGCGAGCGTCGCCGCGGGCACTGCTCGGTACGCTGCCCGGACGGCCACCGTGCACGTCGAGACGCACGCCCCCCGGCTTATGGGCACCACTGTGGCCGACTACCGCGGGCTGTGGGACGAGCCGGCCAACGCGCGGATCGTGAGCGAGAACCATCCGGACGAGGCGTTCGCAGAACTCGTCTCCTCGCTCGGGTCCCTCGCGCACCGGGTGGACTAGACTCTCCTGTGCGCCCGGCGGTCCGGGCATCCGCCGAGGTGACATAGGCGGCACGGCAGATTCTGCCCACCCGAGAAGAACCTGAAAGCACTCGCAAAGGACGTGCCCTGGCCATGTCGCATCCCCTGACAGAAGACTCACCGCGCCGCTCGCCCGCAAGGACAGCGCTCATCCTCCTCGGTGCGGCGGCCATCGTCGCCACGTTCGCCTACCTCGTCATCACGTCCCCGGCGGAGCCGGTCGACGTCCCATCCGCCTCGGCGGCCCTCGTGGCGCTGACGGGTTATGGCCTCGCGACGGTGCTCCTCTTCGCCGGCATCCTCCCGACGCTGCCGACGGCCACGCTCGCCCTCATTCCGGTGGCTCTGGTCCTCAACATCGTCCTCGGCCAGTTTGTCGGCACGACACTTGTGCCGATCTACCTCGACTCGATCGGGACCGTGCTCGTCGCCTTCCTCGCGGGCCCGGCCGCCGGCGCGGCGACCGGCCTGCTGAGCACGATCGTGTGGAGCTTCTTCAATCCGACCCTCATCCCGTTTGCTGCCGGGGCCGCCGTGATCGGCGCTCTCGCGGGCCTCGCCGCCCGCATCGGAGCTGTGCGCCGCTTCTGGTGGGTCCCGGTCGCGGGCCTCGTCACGGGCGCGGTGGCCGCTGTGATCGGATCGACGGTGGCGGTGGCGGTGTTCGGTGGCACATCCACTGGCGCCACCGGCGCCGTGATCGCCGTCTTCCGGGCCACCGGCGATTCCCTCGTCGACTCCGTCGTCAAAGGTGCCATCGTCTCAGACCTCACTGACAAGGTCGTGACTTTCGTGGTCGCGGCCGTCATCGCCTACGCCCTTCCGCGCCGAGCCACCCACCGGTTCGAGTTCGTGCGGCGGCACCGCGTCCTCGCCGTTAAGGACCGGCACGCCGAGGCGGCCCCTGCTGCGTGAGACGCCCGTCCCGATCGGCGCCGCTGCCGCGCGGCGGCTCAACCCCCTGACCGGCCTCGCCCTCGCCGCCTCCGGCGTCGTGGCGTGCCTCGCGTGGGCGCAGTGGACGGTGTGGTTCGCTGCGATCGGGTGCGCCACGGTGGCAGCGGTCCGGGGCGGAACTCTCCGTCGCGTTGCCGCCGCATCAGGGGTCGTCGTGGCGCCGTTTGCGCTGTGGGCCTTCCTGATCCACGGTCTCTTCTTCCCGGAAGGCACCACCGTGCTCGCATCGTGGGGTCCCGCTCGCGTCACCGCGGAGGGACTCGCCTACGCGAGCGGCTTCGTGCTTCGGACGGCCGCTCTCGTCACCGTGATGCTCGCCTTCTCGGTCTGGGCGGACATTGCCGTCCTCCGTGCAGCCCTCCTCCGCCGTGGGGTCCCCGCACCCCTGGGATACGTCATCGCCTCGGCGCTCGGCCTCGCGGCGGTGGTGGGGGAGCGGATGCGGCTTATCCGCCAGGCACAGGAGGCCCGCGGCCTTGTGGTCCGGGCTGGGCCAGGTGGACGTCTGCTCGCAGCGCGTCTCCAAGTCCTTCCGCTGGTCTTCGCCCTTGTCGACGAGGCAGGGGAGCGGGCCGCCGCCCTCGAGGCCAGGGGGCAGCGGCTGCCCGGCACGCGGACCTCGTACGTCGACGAGCCCGATTCGCTCGCCCAGAAGGCCCTGCGCTGGGCGCTCATGGCAGCGTGCGTGGGGATCGTTGGATCTGTCGTCGTGCCCGCCCTCGCCGCACCGTTCTCAGGGGGTGCCGGATGAGCGCGCGCGGGCCCGCGCTCGCGGTCCATGTCCGGCGCTTTGCGTATGAGGCTGGGCCGTCCATACTGCGTGACATCAGCCTCGAGCTCGCGCGCGGGTCGCTCACAGCAGTGCTCGGGGGCTCCGGGAGCGGCACCTCGACCTTCGCGAGGATCCTTGCCGGGTGGGCGCTGGCGGGCGGCCATGCGACCTTCGAAGGGCAGCTCGAGCTCGGCCCTCCGCCCCAGGCTGCGCCCACCGCGGAGGGGCTCCGCACCCAGCTGGTGTTCCGAGGCGAGGTCGATGATCCGCGCCTCAGACTTGGTGCCTGGGGCGAGCACGTCGCCCTGGTCCCGCAGCGGGCGCAGGACCTCTTCACGGGCGCATCGGCCACGGTCGGCGAAGAGCTCGCCTTCACCCTCGAACAGCGCGGCGTCCCTCGCGCTCGCATGCACGCTCTCGTCGCGGAGGCCGCGCGCGCCGTCGGTCTCGGGGACGGGGGCCAGAGTGTCCTGCACCGGCACCCGATGAGCCTGTCCGGAGGCGAGCAGCGGCGCCTCGCCCTCGCATGCGCCATCGTCGCTGGGCCCGCAGTCCTCGTCCTCGACGATCCGACGGCGTCCCTCGATGCGTCGGGGAGGGAAGCCCTGGCACGGTTGGTGGAGACGCAGAGGTCCGCAGGAACCGCGGTTGTCGTGACGGCGCCCTGCGCGGACGCCCTCGCGCGCAGCGCAGGGCACTGGGTCCTCCTGGAGGGCGGAACGGCGGCAGCCACGGGCCGTCCCGAGGACGTCCTCGCGACGCAGGCCTTCGCCCGCTCCGGGGTCCTCCCGCACGACCCTGCCGATGCGGATGGACCAGCCCTTTCGCACCTGCTCGGCGATTCGGACGCCCCCACTCCGGAGGTCTCGGGCACGAGATATCCCATTGGTGCTGCGCTGGCAGCACCCAAGACTCTCGGACTCGGCAGGGAGCTCGCCGCGCTCGAGGCAGTCACCTTTGCATACCGGGGCCGTCGGCGACCGGTGCTGGACCACGCGGACCTCGGACTCCGTGCCGGGGAGGTGCTCGCGATCACCGGGCCCAACGGAGCGGGGAAGTCCACCGCACTGCGGCACCTCGCAGGACTGGCGAGACCTGGCACCGGCCGCGTGCGCGTGGACGGGCGGGACATCGCCGGCCTCGCCGCCGGTGAAGTGGCCCAGACCGTGGGAACCCTGTTCCAGGATCCGAGGGACTCGCTCTTCGAGCGGACAGCTCTGCGCGAGGTGGCCTTCGGGCTCCGCGCTGGTGTGCCACGACGGTCCCGACTGGCCCGCGACGTCGACGCCCGTGCGCGCGAGGCCCTGCGCGCCGTCGGCCTCGCCGAAAAGGCGGACGCCCATCCCTACGATCTATCCGCCTCGGGCCAGCGGCTCCTCGCCCTCGCCGCCGCTCTGGCCCGTCGACCCCGAGTGCTCCTCCTCGACGAGCCGACCGTGGGCCTGGACCGGCACGGCCTGGCCCGGCTCGAGGCGGTGGTGAGGGGGGCAGCCGAGGCGGGGGCCGGCGTCGTGCTCTCCACCCATGCCCTTGCGTGGGCAACGCGCCATGCCCATCGCGTCGTCGCGCTCTCCGACGGGCGCTTCGTCGCCGTTTGAGGGCACTGCGATTCGGAAGTGGAGGTGACCGCTTCCGGTAATGTCTTGCGCTGGGGCTCTTCGACCGGCCTCGTGAGCATGAGGAGGGCCCGTGCAGGCTGCGTGGGAGCGGTGGGAAGGCCCAACTCGCGGACTCCGCCCATCCCGCCACCGCCTATCGGTGCATCGACGAGTCTGCCCCGGACGGTCTGCCCGCCCGGCCGAGATCCGCCGGCGGGCTGCAGAGCCGGTGGACCTCCCCGATGGCCGCACCGTGAGGGCCGAGCGCTTCGAGGTGACTGCCGGTGGACTACGCGTCGCGAGCTACTGGACGCATCGCGGCGCCGTTGTACGCAGTGCCTGGTGCGGCGCGCTGTGCTTCGCGAGCGCCTCGGACGGGGAAGCGCTTGATGGTATCGACGAGCGGGTTGGGGCCTTCCTGTGCGAGGGCTTCCCGCACGACTGACGTGTGCGGCGCCCTGGGCGCGAACAGGGCAGCGACCCCGCAACTCCCTTCGTGGGTTGCGGGGTCGCTGGCGCCGGGTCGTCGGGTCTCAGGCCTCGGGATGGAACTTCTTCCCGTTGATCCTTTCCGAGGCGCCGACACGGTCGAGGTACGGCGTGATCCCGCCCAAGTGCATGGGCCAGCCCGCGCCGAGGATCATGCACAGGTCCACGTCCTCGGGGCCCGCCACAACGCCCTCGGCAAGGAGCAGGCCGATCTCCTCCGCGAGTGCGTTCTGGCATCGGGTGAGGACCTGCTCTGACGTGGACGGCGTGTCACCGAACCGCAGGATGGCCAGCGTTTCGGCAGGGATCTCGTGTCCGCCATCCGACGTCGGAGCCCAGAGCCCCTTGATGCCGGCCTCGACGAGGGCCTGCTGGTTGGTTGAGACGTGGAAGCGATCGCCGAATGCCGTGTGGAGAGACTCCGCGACGTGCTGTGCGACGGGCAGCCCCACCATGGAGGCGAGGGTGAACGGCGTTATGGGAAGGCCCATCGGCGCAAGCGCCGTGTCCGCCACATCAGCAGGGGTGCCCTCGTCGAACGCGGCCGTGACCTCGCCCATGAGGCGCAGCAGAACCCGGTTCACCACGAATGCGGCGGCGTCCTTGACCAGAACCGCGGTCTTCTTGAGAGCCTTGGCGAGGATGAAGGCCGTCGCGAGTACCGCGTCATCGGTGGTGGGCGCGCGCACGATCTCGACGAGCGGCATCACCGCCACGGGATTGAAGAAGTGGAAGCCCACAACGCGCTCGGGATGCGCCAAGTCCTCGGCCATTGCCGTCACGGAGAGCGAAGAGGTGTTGGTGGCGAGGATGCATTCTGGCTTGACCACGGACTCGATCTCGGCGAAGACCTGCTTCTTGACCGAAAGCTCCTCGAACACGGCCTCGATCACGAAGTCCGCGTCTGCGAACTCGGCCTTGGAGACGGAGCCGGTCACGAGGGCTTTGATGCGGTTCGCCGCGTCCGCTGAGAGTCGCCCTTTGGAGAGAAGCTTCTCTACCTCGGCATGGACATGGCCCACGCCCTTGTCGACGCGGGCCTGGTCGATGTCCGTCATGACGACAGGGACCTTGAGCTGGCGCGCGAACACTAGCGCGAGTTGGCCTGCCATGAGGCCGGCGCCCACCACCCCGATCTTCGTGACAGGCCTCGCCAGCTTCGGATCCGGCGCGCCTGCCGGCCGCTTCGCACGCTTCTGGACCAGGTCGAGGAAGGCATAGACCGTGTCCCTGAACTGTGGGGTCTGCATGAGTCCTGTGAGGGCAGCGACTTCCAGCTCGGCCGACTCTGCCTGGCTGGCGGTGGCGCCGGCCTCGAACACGTCGAGTACCTTGCCCGGGGCGGGGGCGGCATTGGATGTCTTCGCGGCGACGAACGCCCTCGCGGCAGCGGCGGCCGCTGCCCAGCGCTTCGTCACTGCTGGATCCTCGCGGGGCTCGACGGCGTGCGGCCGCTCTACCACGATCTCCCCTGCGAGCACCGATGCGGCCCATCCGAGCGAGCGCTCGAGGAAGTCGGCAGGCTCGAACAGTGCATCGGCGATGCCGAGCGCGAAGGCCTCCTTGCCGCCAATTGTTCGGTTGTTGTCCAGCGGGTTCTCGATCATGACCTTCAGCCCAGCCTCCGGGCCCGTGAGGCGAGGGAGACGCCAGACGCCGCCCCAGCCGGGCACGAGGCCTATGAAGGCTTCTGGCAGACCGATGCCCTGCGCGGCGGCCGAAACAGTCCTGTACGTGCAGGCGAGCGCGATCTCAAGGCCTCCGCCGAGCGCCACACCGTTGATGAAGGCGAAGGTTGGCACTCCCAGGCCGCCGGCAAGCAGGTCGTAGGCGGCATGCCCGAGGCGAGCCATCTGCTCGCCCGCGGACGGGTCACGCAGCGTCTTGACCGTCGAGAGATCGGCGCCGGCGACGAGGAAGTAGGGCTTCCCTGTCACGGCGACCGCATCGATCTCCCCGAGGATGGCCCGTTCGCGCAGGTTCTCGAGGGCCCGGCCGAGTTCGATCAGGGTATTGGGTCCGAGCGTGGTGGGCTTCGTGTGGTCGAGGCCGTTGTCTAGCGTGAGGAGGGCGATCTTCGTCGGCCGCGTGGAGCTGCGGCCGGCGGTGCCGGGGAGGACCACGTCCTTGACGAGGGAATGCGTGACGATCTCGTGCGGGACCTGCGCGGCAAGCGGGGCGAAGGCCTCGAAGAGGGAATCGGACGTCATGGCGGCGTTCACTCGCCCTTTCCGTAGTCCGGGTGGTTGGGATTTTCCCAGATGACCGTGCCGCCCATGCCCAGGCCTATGCACATCGTGGTCATCCCGTACCGGACGGTCGAGTCCTCGGCGAACTGGTGCGCGAGCTGCGTCATGAGGCGCACGCCGGACGAGGCGAGCGGGTGTCCGACAGCGATCGCGCCGCCATAGCGGTTCACACGCGGGTCGTCGTCGGCGATCCCGAAGTGGTCCAGGAAGCTCAGGACCTGAACGGCGAATGCCTCGTTGATCTCGAAGAGCCCGATGTCCTCGATGGCCAGACCAGCCTTCGTGAGGGCCTTCTCGGTGGCAGGAACTGGCCCAATGCCCATGATCTCGGGCTCGACGCCGGCGAAGGCGAACGAGACGAGGCGCATCTTGGGGACGAGACCGAGTTCCTCGGCCGTCTCGGCCGAAGCGAGCAGGCACGCGGTCGCGCCGTCGTTCAGACCCGCGGCGTTGCCAGCGCTCACGCGGCCGTGGGGGCGGAACGGCGTGCGCAGGCTCCCGAGGTCTTCCATCGTGGTGCCGCGCCGCGGAGGCTCGTCGACCGTCGCGAGGCCGAAGCCCTCGTCCGGCCGACGGGTCGCGACCGGGACGAGGTCCGGCTGGATCTTGCCGCCTTCATAGGCGGCGGCGAGCTTCGCCTGGGACGCGACGGCGTAGGCGTCGGCACGCTCCTTCGTGATCGCGGGGAAGCGGTCGTGGAGGTTCTCGGCGGTGTTGCCCATGGTGAGGGCCGCGGGGTCGACGAGCCGCTCGGACATGAAGCGCGGGTTGGGGTCGGCGCCCTGGCCCATGGGATGGCTGCCCATGTGCTCGACACCGCCAGCGATCACGACGTCGTACGCACCCACGCCGATGCCGCTCGCCGTCGTCGTCACAGCGGTCATCGCGCCGGCGCACATGCGGTCGATCGCGAACCCGGGGACGCTGCGGGGGATGCCCGCGAGGAGAGCCGCGGTGCGTCCGATCGTGAGCCCCTGGTCGCCGGTCTGGGTCGTCGCGGCGATGGAGACCTCGTCGACGCGCTCCGCAGGCAACGATGGATTGCGGCGTAGCAGCTCGCGGATGGTCTTGACGACGAGGTCATCGGCGCGGGTGCCGTGATAGATCCCCTTCTCGCCGGCCTTGCCGAAAGGGGTGCGGACGCCGTCGACGAAGACGGCGTCCCGGACATGCCTGCTGGACATGGGCAGCTCCTTGGAGGTCTATCGGGCGCTCACCGCCCTACAGCCTCATGTTACTGGCGAGTAACTTGAAGTGCAACGGCTTCCAGGAACACGGTGTTCATTGATCCGCGGAAGCACTCCTGGGCTCCCTGACCTTGGCGGCGCCGGGATGCTGGAAGGCGTCGACAAGAGTGCTGACCACATGGCTGATCTGCCACTCGCGCGCTCCGAGGTCCCTCAGGGCGTCAGTCAAGGAGTCGTTCGTGACTGGCTCGGGCGGCCGCCAGGCAATCCGGCGCAGGTGGTCCGGAGTGAGCAGGTTCTCGGACGGCATGCCGAGCGAATCCGCCAGCGCCGCGATCCGCGGGCGGGCCGTCTTGAGGCGGGCCGCGGCGTCGGGATCGCGGTCGTCCCACACGCGAGGCGGAGGGGGGCCGGAGCTCGGTACATGGAGTGGGGGCAGCTCCTCGAGCCGGCGCGCCTCCGACACGGCTCGCAGCCACCGCGGCGCCTCGCGCTGTGCGGCGCGTCCATGGAATCCCTTGGTGGTGAGCAGCTGGGGGACCGTGCTCGGCATCGCGCGTGCGACGGCGACGAGCGCGGAGTCGGGGATGAGCTTGCCGGGCGCGATGTCCCGCTTCTGGGCGAGGGCGTCCCTCTCGAGCCAGAGTTCCCGCACGGCCGCGAGCTGGCGCCGGTCGCGGATCTGATGGACACCGGACGTACGGCGCCACGGCTCGGGTTTGGGAGCGGGCACCCCCGCTGCAAGGATCGCCGCGAATTCCTCTTCCGCGAAGCCAAGCTTCCCCTGAGTACGGAGAAGGTCGGCCAGCTCGTCCCGGAGCTCGATGAGGACCTCGACGTCGAGCGCCGCATAGCGCAGCCACGGCTCGGGCAATGGCCTTGTCGACCAGTCTGCGGCTGAGTGCTCCTTCGCGAGGCTGAAGCCGAGCAGTTGCTCGACGACGGCGGCCAGGCCCACGCGGGGAAGGCCTGCCAGACGTGCCGCAAGCTCCGTGTCGAAGAGCTTCTCAGGCCACATTCCAAGCTCGGCGAGGCAGGGCAGGTCCTGTGTTGAGGCGTGGATGACCCATTCGACGCCTGCGAGGGCATCGTTGACGACCTTCAGATTCTCGAAGGGCTCTGGGTCAATGAGCCATGTTCCGGAGCCTTCGCGTCGGATCTGGACGAGGAAGGCGCGCTGGCCGTAGCGGAATCCGGAAGCCCTTTCGGCGTCGACTCCAGCGGGTCCGGTGCCAGTGGCCAGCGCGGCGGCTGCCCGTGCGAGCCCCTCCTGAGTTGAGATGACGAGGGGGACCCCGTCGCGCGGCTCAGCGAGCTCGACAACGGTAGGAACTGGACCGAAGCCCTCGACGACGATGCTGTCCGAGGTGGCGGCTGCCGTCGGCTCTGGGTCACCGGGTGGGAGGTCCGGTGTGGCGTCGGGGCCCTCCGTGGGTCCGCTGCCTGGTCCCTGTCCGTTGGCGTCGTGGGGCTCTGCGGTCATGATTTCGCCAGTCTATCGCCGCAGCAGCAGTCAGCCGTTCAGTGGGACTCTGCTCGGCGGCCATGGCGGGGGAGGGCCGAGACCCCATCAGGAAGCGGTGGCACTCCCGCGAAGGTCGAGACCATGTCGCACCAGGCCTCGAGGTGGTCGCGGAGCTCGGGGCCGCTCGGAGTCCACGAGGCACGGAGTTCGATGTCGATCGTGTCGTTGCGGTCCGCGAGCGTCCCATAGCTCTCTGACAGGACGCGCGTGGCCGTTCCGCCCGCCGCAGTGTACGGTGCGTGGTGCTTCTCGAGGGATTCGACGAGCCACGTCCAGGCAACCGAGCCGAGGAGGGCGTCGTTGCCCATGTCCTGTTCGAGCTGTGCCCTGATATAGGTCACGACACGGAAGGTGCCCTGCCACACGGGCGGCGGCTCAGGGTCGTGCAGGAGGATGAAGCGTCCCGTCGCCAACTCTTCGTCCTCTTCTCGGACGTCAGCCTGCAGGGCCACGGCGTAGGGGGCCAGCCGTGCGGGTGCCGGGATCTCTTCGAGGCGTAGGCCCCCGGTTCGTCGCTCACCCGTGGCACTTCGCATCGAGCGGAGGGCTGTCAAGAAGTCCGCAGGCAGGTGTGCTAGTGCGGTCACCTTCCCAGCGTACGCTGGCGCCGTGCGCACGGCCGGAACGGCACGCCGCCGTGGCCTCCTAGCGGCCGAGCTCCTCGCGCAGTGCCGCCGCGAATGCGTCGACGTCATCCTCTGTCGTGTCGAAGGAGCACATCCAGCGCACTTCACGGCGTGCAGGATCCCAGTCGTAGAACCGGAATCGCTGGCGAAGGCGGTCCGCAACGCCCTCAGGCAGGATCGCGAAGACCCCGTTGGATTCGGTGGGCTGAGTCAGCTCGACGCCGTCCAGCCCCTCCACGGCCTCCCTCAGACGGGCAGCCATGGCGTTCGCGTGGGCGGCCGAGCGCAGCCAGAGGCCGTCCTCGAGCAGTGCCAGGAACTGCGCCGAGATGAAGCGCATCTTCGAGGCCAGCTGCATGTCCATTTTCCGCAGGTACCTCAGGGCGCCTGCGGCCTCCTGGTCGAGCGCCACGACCGTCTCCCCGAACATGAGGCCGTTCTTGGTACCGCCGAACGTGAGGATGTCGATCCCCGCGTCCGTGGTGAAGTCGCGCGGTGGGATCCCAAGCCCCGCTGCCGCATTGGCGAGGCGTGCGCCGTCCATGTGGGCCTTCATGCCGAGTGCGTGCGCGTGCTCCGTGATGGCCTTCAGCTCGGCGACCGAGTACCGCGTGCCCAGCTCGGTGGTCTGTGTGATGGAGACGGCGAGCGGCTGTGCGCGGTGCTCGTCGCCCCACCCCCAGGCCTCGCGGTCGATGAGCTCCGGCGTGAGCTTGCCGTCCTCGGTGGGAACCGAGAGGAGCTTGAGGCCGCCGACCCGCTCGGGGGCGCCGTTCTCGTCGACGTTGATGTGGGCCGTGCTGGCGCAGATGACGGCGCCCCAGCGGGGCGCGAGCGACTGGAGGGAAACGACGTTCGCGCCGGTGCCGTTGAAGACGGGGAAGGACTCGGCTGCGTCGCCGAAGAGGGCCTTGATGGCCGAGGCGAGGCGGAGCGTGTACTCGTCCTCTCCGTAGGAGACCTGATGGCCTCCGTTCGCGGCGCTTAGTGCGGCGAGGACCTCCGAATGGACCCCCGAGTAGTTGTCGGACGCGAAGCCGCGCACCGAGCTGTCGTGGAGTGGCCAGCCAGCCGGGATTGCGGCGAAGGCGGCAGAGGGGGATGAAGTCACGGTCACAGTATTGCCTAAGGGGTCGGTCGGGTGGAGTGCGTGAGAGGTCAGGGGTGCCTCAGAGCGTGAGGTCGATGCGGGCGCCGTTGAGCTTGGCGGCGTCGTCGGCGAACAGCGCCACGGCACGCGCCGCGAGGACATCCACGTGCGTGTATCCGGGGAATTTCCGCTCGGGGTTCGCCGTCCGCATCGCGTCGTCGAGCAGGGATTTCACCGCGAGCACGACGGCGGCACTCGTCTGCGGGAGGGGACCCGCCTTGCGCGCGGACTGGCGCAGGGCCAGCCCCTGTGCCATCGATCGCGTCCATGCCTCCGCGGCGGCCTTGGCAGCCTGGTAGTTGGCGTTTGCCGCGCTCGGCTTGGCGAGCGTGGTCGAGGAGACCATGGCGAATCGCCCACGGGGCGAGGTGGCGACGTCCTCGAAGAACGCGCGCGAGGTGTTGCGGAGGGTTGTGATGACGCCGTGGGCGAGGAAGTCCCAGTCCTCGTCGCTCTGGTCACTGAACGTCCCACCACCACGCCATCCGCCGACGAGATGGATGACCCCGTCCACAGTCCCGAACGTCTCGCGCAGCTCGGTTGCGAGCGAGTGGACTGCGGCGAGGTCGGCGAGGTCGCACTCGCGCTGAGGCACGCCGTCGTCCTCTGCCGTGCTTTGCGCTGTGCCGTTCGACGCGGTGGCGGAGAAGGCCGACGCGAGCCGCTCCGCATTGGAGCCCACGGCGATGGCCGTAGCGCCGGAGGCGCGCAGCATGCGGATGGTCGCACGTCCGGAGGCGGAAGTGGCCCCTGCGACGACGACGACGGCGCCCCGCGCGCCTTGGCCGCGGACCGTGTCCGTGCTCACGCCGCGGTATCCGGCCGGTGGTTGAGAGCGGTCTCGCCCGTGATCCCGGCGGTGGACTGGATGACTGCTCGCATCTTCTTCTCCAGGGCCTCGTAGAACATCGACAGCGGGAACTCGTCGTCAAGCACCTGGTCTGTGACCTCGCGGGGAGTGCCGGCCAGGGGCAGGGCGTTGGGGCCCTTGGACCAGGCTGAGGCGGGGTGCGGCGTCACGGTGTTCGAGACGAGCTCATATGCTGCGAGCCAGTGTGCCACCTTGGGACGGTCGATGGAACGCCAGTAGAGTTCGTCGATGGCGTCGCCGAGCGCGCTCACCACGTCGGGCACACGTGTCCAGTTGATCGTCAGCCTCGTGTCCGTCCAGTGCAGGACGTGGTGCTGGTGCATCCACGCGAAGAGGAGCTGGCCTCCCAGCCCGTCATAGTTGCGGACACGGCCGCCGGTGATGGCGAAGCGGAAGATCCGGTCGAAGACGACGGCGTACTGGACGAGTTTCGCGTGCCTGCGGGTCTCGGGGGTTGCCTTCGGGTCGGCCTCGATCTTCACGGACTCGCGGAACGCGGTCAGGTCACAGCGCAGCTCCTCGAGCGCGTAGAGGAAGAACGGCATGCGCTGCTTGATCATGAAGGGGTCGAACGGCAGGTCTCCGCGCATGTGGGTGCGGTCGTGGATGAGGTCCCACATTACGAACGTTTCCTGGGCCAACTTCTGGTCCGCTGCGAGCTCCGCGGCGTCCGCGGGGAGCTCGAGGTTCGTGACCTTCGCTGCGGCGTCGAGCACCCGCCGGAAGCGTGCGGCCTCGCGGTCGGCGAAGATTGCGCCCCACGTGAACGTGGGGATCTCGCGCATCGAGACGGTCTCGGGGAAGAGGACGGCCGAGTTGGTGGCGTACCCGGGGGTGAAGTCGAGGAAGCGGATCGGCACGAACAGCCTGTTGCTGTACTCGCCGGCCTCGAGGTCGGCGACGAACTCGGGCCATACGACCTCGACGAGGACGGCTTCGACGAAGCGGTTGCGGCTGCCGTTCTGGGTGTACATCGGGAAGACAACGAGGTGCTGGAGCCCATCGGAGCGGTCGCGCTGGGGCTGGAAGGCAACGAGGGAGTCCAGGAAGTCCGGGACGCCGAATCCCGTGCCCGCCCATGCGTGGAAGTCGGCTTGGAGGAGGCGGAGGTACTCGGCGTCGTGCGGGAAGCGCGGGGCGAGCTCGGCGATCGCGGAGGTGATCGTCTCGGCCAGTGCTGAGGCGCGCTCCCGGTCCGCTGCCTCGGGCACGGAGCCATCCTGGGCCTGCAGGTCCTGGAGCTCGATCGCAGCCTCCTTGAGGGCGAGCCACGCAGGGTCGCTTGGGGCGGGCAGCTGCGGATCCGATGCGATGGGGGCCGCGACGGCGTTGGCGGACATGTCACTCTCGCTTTCTTCTGGCGTGGGCCGCGCACGGGGGCTCACGGGGCGTCTGCTCCGAGAGTAGCGAGATAGGCAGACCTCTTCGCCTCAAAGGGTCCGAGCATCAGAAAGACTCATGCTCAAGCCGACGCACGAGGGCGGAGCCCGGCCGTGCACTGATCCTCGCCAGTGCGCGGCGCGCCTCCCTGAGAACCTGGGGCCTCAGTCCTCGTCTGGGACGAGCGTGAGGGAGATCGAGTTGATGCAGTAGCGCTGGTCAGTGGGCGTGTCGTAGCCCTCGCCCTCGAACACGTGCCCGAGGTGCGAATCGCAGGCCGCGCAGCGGACCTCGATCCGTTCCATGCCGAGCGCCCGATCCCGCAGGTACACGACCGCGTCGTCCGCGAGCGGCGCCCAGAATGACGGCCACCCACAGTGGGAGTCGAACTTCTCCCGGCTCGTGAAGAGCTCCGCACCGCAGGCACGACACCTGTACGAGCCCTTGGTGTGTGTGTCCCAGTATTCGCCCGTGAAGGCCCGTTCGGTGCTGGCCTCGCGCAGCACCCGGTACTCGTCGGGGCTGAGCTGGTCGCGCCACTCGGCATCGGACCTGCGGACCTTCTCGCGGGCAGAGTCTGGGGTGGGGGTTGGTGTGGTGTCCATACTCAGTCCAACGCTCAGGAGTCCCCGATGAATCCCGTTCCCGCATACAGATGCAGCACCGGGATGCCGAGCTTGCGCTGGGCCTGATTCGCCCAATCAGTGTGGAAGGTGTCCTCGACGGCGTGGGGGAGCGTGACGACCACCGCCTGTTCGGCCCCTATTGAGGCCGCCCTGTCCGCGAGGGCCTGGACGGGATCGCCCTCCACAATGTTCCCGGTGACCTCTGCGCCGAGGCCTTCGAGTGCGGCAATCGAGGTGTTCAGCGCTGTCTGTGCGATCGAACGGGCAGCCTGCGGATCCGGGCCCTTGTCAGAAAGCCCCTCGACGGCTTTGCCGAACTCGAGCATCGAAAGGTGGTCGAGGAAGTCGATGACGAGGCGGCGCTTGCGGCCACTCGGCACGAGCACTTCGAGCTCCGGCCCCCCACCGCTCAACAGGCCCTCGACGGCCTTCCGCTCGCTCGGGCCAAGTGCGACTTCGGTCAGGATGAGGATCGGCGCGCTCATGAACACAGACTAGGCCAGCCCGCGCCCAGCGTGGGAGAGGAGCGTCCGGCGCGGGGCGCGAGCCGCGGGACCGCTGCGACGACGTGTTTGCCACAATGGGTGCATGCCCCACCGAGTGAGCCACGCGCCGTCGTCCGTACCGGTGCAGTCCGATCCGCAGCAGCCGTTGCCCCGCGCGGTCTGGGCCCTCGCCGGTGCCGGCGGAGCTCTCGCGCTGGCCTCGGCCGTCGCCGCCTCGAGCTCTGCCCTCGCGGCCTACTTCGCCCGCCGCATCGTCACGCCCGAGCGCGTGAAGGTCGAGGACCAGGAGGTGCTTGCCGTCCAGGGGGAAGGCAGCACGCGCCGGGTCATTCTCCGCGCCACCGAGGAGACGCGGGTCGACGGCGAATACAGCCTCTTCTTCAACCGCGGCGCGGGGCACGTGAGGCTCGGGCCGCTCGAGGACTATTCGCCCGAGGAAATGACCGTGACCCGGCCGGTCCTCGCCGAGTACTCGGGAGACATGACGACGGCCGTGCGTGCCCGTTGGAGCGGCTTCGTCTACAGCACCCCGGCGGACCTGGGGCTCGGGTTCGAGGACGTCACCCTCGCCCTCGACGTGGGATCAGCGCCGGCCTGGTACGTGCCGGCCGGTGATCCCGGCGGCACATGGGCCATCATGGTCCACGGCCGCGGCGCCACCCGCGGTGAGGGGCTGCGGGCAGTCCCCACCGCACACGCGCTGGGGATGCCCTGCCTCCTCCTCTCGTACCGGAACGACGGCGAGGCACCGGCAACTCCGGACGGTCGGTACGGGCTGGGGACAACCGAATGGCGCGACGTCGAGATCGCCATCCAGTATGCACTCGATTCCGGTGCGCGCGACGTCGTGCTCTTCGGCTGGTCCATGGGCGGCGCCATCAGCCTCAGGACCGCGGATTCCTCGACCTTGCGCGAGCATGTCCGCGCCCTTGTCCTCGATGCGCCCGTGGTGGACTGGGTCGATGTCCTCGCCTATCAGGCCCGTCTCAACCGCATCCCCTCCCGTGTCGGCCGACTGGGCCAGATGCTCCTCGCACATCCCTGGGGGCGGCGCCTCACCGGCCTCGCGGCCCCGCTCGACTTCCGAGCCATGGACTGGGTAACCCGCGCCGTCGAGCTGCGCACCCCAACACTCATCCTGCACAGCGTCGACGACGACTTCGTCCCGGTGGGGCCCTCCCTCGAACTCGCGCGGCGCAACCCCGAGATGGTCACCCTCGAGACGTTCCGGCATGCCCTGCACACCAAGGAGTGGAACGTCGATCCTGAACGGTGGGAGAGGACCGTGCGGTCCTGGCTCGCCGACGAGCTCGCTCCGCGCCGGGTGCCGCCCGGGACGGCCTGAGCAGCGTCAGCCGCGCGGCTCGGGTCGGCGGTTGGACATCCGAAGGCGCGGCTCAGCCCACCGCGCGCAGCGGCGCAACGATGGCGTCCGTGAGCCGCACCAGGTCCTTGGGTGCGAGTTCGATGTCGAAGCCCCGGCGTCCGCCGGAGACAAGCACCGTCTCATGGTCGAGTGCCGAAATGTCGACCGCAGTGGGCGAGGGCAGGCGCTGCCCGAGCGGGGAGATCCCGCCCCTCACGTAACCGCTCCGGCGCTCGGCAGCCGCCAGATCCGCCATGGCCGCCTTCTTCACCCCGAATGCGGCGGCGGCGGCCTTCAGGTCCAGGCTTCCCGCGACAGGCACGACGGCGACGCACAGCTGGCTGCTCGCGCCCGCGGGGATCTCCACCATGAGCGTCTTGAAAACGCGCTCGGGGTCGACGCCGAGGGCCTGCGCTGCCTCCAGCCCATAGCTCGAAGACGAGGGGTCGTGCACGTACGCGCGAGCCGTGTAGGCGACACCGGCGGCGTCGAGGGCCGTGGTCGCTGGAGTACCGGGTCCGTGGGAGCCGACTCGGGCATCCTTGGACTTCTTGGCCACCTCAGGCGCCCAGCGGGCACTCTCCGCGGACCTTGCGCTTGATCCGCCCGAGCATCGCGCTCATGCCCCGCATGCGCAGAGGGCTCACGAGTCGGGTCAGGCCCAGCTCTTCGGGCATGTCATCGGGAACCGCGAGGATCTCGGCGGCTGTCAGCCCGTCAAGGCCCTCGTGGAGCACCGACGCGAAGCCTCGCGTCGTGGGAGCCTCCGGCGGGGCCGAGAAGTACAGCCGCACCACTGGGCCAGCCGATGCCGGAGTTCCTTCGGGCGCCTGCTCCGTCTCGATGGTGATGAACAGCGGCGATTGGCACTCGACCACCTGCTCGAGCATCTCGGGGTGGTCCCGGTAGTGCTCGGGAAGCTCCGGCAGCGCCTGCGAGAACTCGAGCAGGAGCTGGAGCCGCTCGCGCTCTTCAACGGCATGGAAGTCATCGACGATCTCCGCCAAGGCGGCGGGCATGGTGTTCGTGCTCATCCCCTCCAGCGTACGCGCAAGGCCCTGCCCAGCGGCACGTGTTCGCCGTGGGCAGGACCTTGTGTGACTCCCGGTTGCGCTGACGTCAGCTCAGCGGCCACGTGCCGCGGTCTTCCCCCTTCACAATCGGCACCCGCACCGCGTTGCCCCACTCGGTCCATGAGCCGTCGTAGTTGCGGACGGTGTCGAAGCCGAGGAGGTACTTGAGGGCGAACCACGTGTGGCTCGACCGCTCGCCGATGCGGCAGTACGCCACGACGTCATCGCCCTTTTCCAGCCCGGCCTCGCCGAAGTAGAGGTCCTCGAGCTCCTGGCGGGACTTGTACGTGCCATCCTCGGCGGCGGCGCGCGCCCACGGGATCGACGCAGCGGTCGGGATGTGGCCCCCGCGGAGCGCACCTTCCTCGGGGTACGCCGGCATGTGCGTGCGCTTGCCCGAGTACTCCTCGGGGGAGCGGACGTCGATCAGGGGCTTGCCGAGGTGCGCGAGGACATCCTCCTTGAAGGCGCGGAAGGGGGTGTCATCACGCTCGACGACGGGGTACTCGCCCCGCGCAGGGGCCGGAACCTCTGTGGTCAGCTCGCGGCCTTCGGCGATCCACTTGTCGCGGCCACCGTCGAGGAGGCGGACGTCCTCGTGGCCGAACAGTGTGAAGACCCACAGGGCGTACGCGGCCCACCAGTTGGACTTGTCGCCGTAGATCACCACGGTGGTGTCCCGGGAAATCCCCTTGGACGCGACAAGCTCGGCGAACGCGGGTCCCTCGACGTAGTCACGCGTGACCTCGTCGTTCAGGTCCGTGTGCCAGTCGATCTTCACGGCGCCGGGAATGTGGCCGGTCTCGTAGAGAAGCACGTCCTCGTCGGATTCGACGACGGCGAGCTTTCCGCTCGCGAGGGCGCCGCTGGCGAGCTGCTCGGCGAGCCACTCGGTGGAGACGAGGCGCTCGGGGTGTGCATATGCGGCGAACTTCTCGCTGCTGTCGACTGGATAGCTCATGGTGTGCCTTTCGCTCGGCTGAGCCAGGGCGCGCGGTCGCCGGACGGTGGGCGGACACCACGCTCCTGAGTGGTCCCTTCCAGCGTAGCCACGGGCGACGGCCTGTGGTGCGGACACCTCTGCGACGTGTCATGCAGCGCAACATGGCGCGCTTCTCATCCGGGTGTGCCGTTGGGCACAGATCCCTCCCCCACCAGCCGCGCCACGATATGCTGACAGACGGCCCTGCCGACCCCCTGACCCCGGACGGAATCTTTGCCGACTGTCGAACACCTCACCACCCGCACGCCCAGAGTGTCCGTCGAGGAGCTCCTGACCGGCCTACACCCGTCGCCCCGCTTCGGTGCGGTCTCCTTCTCGAGCTACCGCCCGGACCCCGCACAGCCCAGCCAGGCGCACGCCGTCAAAGCCCTTGAGGCGTTCAGCGATGGGATCGGCGCATCCAGTGGCGGCCTTTTCTCCAAGCTCTTCGGGTCCAAGCCGAAATCCCGGGCGGGGGTGTACCTCGACGGCGGCTTCGGCGTCGGCAAGACCCACCTCCTGGCCTCCCTGTGGCATTCGGCCCCTGGCCCGAAGGCATTCGGCACCTTCGTCGAGTACACGAACCTGGTGGGCGCCCTCTCGTTCCGCAAGACGGTCGACGCGCTGAGCTCCTACAAGCTGGTGTGCATTGACGAGTTCGAGCTCGACGACCCTGGGGACACCGTCCTCATGTCCAGGCTCATGCGGGAACTGGCCGATGCAGGCGTGAAGCTGGCCGCCACATCCAACACCCTCCCGGGTTCGCTCGGCGAGGGCCGATTCGCGGCGGTTGACTTCCAGCGGGAAATCCAGGTCCTGGCCGATCAGTTCGATGTCATCCGCATCGACGGCGAAGACTACCGGCACCGCGGCCTGCCCGCAGCTCCGGCCCCACTCACCAACGCAGAGCTCGACGCCCGCATGAATGCCGAGTTCGACGGCGGCCTCGTCGCCATCGACGACTTCGGAGCCCTCCTGAAACACCTCGCCGGGGTGCACCCAAGCCGCTACCGGCAGCTCATCCACGGCATTGACGGGATCGTGTGGAAGGATGTTCGCCCGATCGAGTCCCAGGCAACGGCCCTGCGCTTCGTGGTCCTAGCAGACCGGCTCTACGACAAGGATGTTCCGATTCTGGCCTCCGGCGTGCCGTTCGACTCGCTCTTCACCCCCGAGATGATGGCCGGCGGGTACATGAAGAAGTACTTCCGTGCCGTCTCACGCCTTACAGCCCTGGCCCGCGAGGGCCAGAGCCACGAGCCTTCCTAAGCGCTGGCCTTCCTAAGCGCTGGCCTTCCTGAAGCGCTGGCCTTCCTGAAGCGCTGGCCTTCCTGAAGCGCTGACGAGCTGCCCCTCACGGCACAGGGCTGTACGGCGACGCGGCGAATCCAGCAAACACACGCCGAGTGCCGGTCCCGCCTCGCGGCAGTACCGGCACTCAGTGACGATGCTCGGGTGGCTCAGGCTCCTTCGGCAGCGGCCCCTCTGGTGGAAGCGTTGCTCATGAGTTCCTCAGCCTTGCCCTTCTTGTCGTCTAGAAAAGACACGGCCACCTCCCTTCACATCATCGGGGCCAGAGCGCCCCTTGTGTGGTCGATACTAGCTATGCGCTGACGTCGATTCCAACCGTTTTGGCCGGCAGCGGATTGCGCTCTGAGCGGACGCCGAACGGTCGGCGGGGAATACGCGGGAAATTCTGCGGAGCGACAATGAACGCGGAGGCGACAATGAACAAGGCGCCCCGAGGGGCGCCTCGATGTGGGCGATACTGGGATCGAACCAGTGACCTCTTCCGTGTCAGGGAAGCGCGCTACCGCTGCGCCAATCGCCCGTGTTCAGTTGTTGCGCTGCCTGCGCGCCTCATAGAGGAGGGAGCGGACGACGAGACTCGAACTCGCGACATCCACCTTGGCAAGGTGGTGCTCTACCAACTGAGCTACGTCCGCAGGGGGAGCATGGCTCCTCCGTGGGCGATACTGGGATCGAACCAGTGACCTCTTCCGTGTCAGGGAAGCGCGCTACCGCTGCGCCAATCGCCCTCACTCCCGCCAGGGAGCAGGTGTCCACCGAGGTGGGGACGGGATTCGAACCCGCGTATACGGCTTTGCAGGCCGCTGCCTCGCCTCTCGGCCACCCCACCGTGTTGGCATCCCGAGGATGCTTCGACAGTGTCCTGCGAGCGGACGACGAGACTCGAACTCGCGACATCCACCTTGGCAAGGTGGTGCTCTACCAACTGAGCTACGTCCGCGGGGTGTTCCGCAGCACCCTAGCCGACCGAGCGATCCCATGACGGGTATCGCTTTGCGGCGCCGGGGCGCGCTTCAACGAGTAACGACTTTATAGGACCGGGGGGCAATGCACAAATCCGGGATGCTGCCCGAAGTCGCCCCCTCCCGGGCCACGTTTGCCCCCTTGTGTCCGCGCTAGAACCCGCGCGCACGCGCACGCCCACACACGGGCACAGACACACCCACAGACAGGCCCACAGACACGCCCCAGACAGCCCACAGACTGGCTCGGGCAAGACGTGGAAGGGAGCGGCCACGGCGAGCTGGGGATTTGGCGCTCGGCCGCCCTCTGGGCTAGAGTCGTAGAGCGCTGCGGGCCGGAATATTGCCCGCGCGGCCCAGGGGCGATTGGCGCAGTGGTAGCGCGCTTCGTTCACACCGAAGAGGTCACTGGTTCGAACCCAGTATCGCCCACAGTGAGGGCCCCCGGACTGTTGTCTGGGGGCCCTTGTCTGTTGTCCAACGCCAAAGCCAGACGCACGGGGCGCAGGAGTGTCGGACCGTCGTGAAAGGGTGGGCCCATGACAGCCCCGGAACTCGCAGTAGCATCGCCGGACGGGTTCGGACGCATGTACCGGCGTTCGTTCACCGAGCCGCCTTCCGTGCCGTCGATCACCACGGTCATCGCCCAGCAGCCCGTCGAGCTCGACGGGTGGCGGAGCTATATGGCCGCCAAGCACGTCGCGGACCATCCCGATCTGAGGGACGTGCTCGCAAGCCCCGCACAGATGCGCGAGCTCGTGCGGACGGCTGTGGACGCCTCAGAGACCTATGCACGCTCTGCCGCCGCGCGCGGAGACCGGGTCCACTCGTACGCGGAACACGTTGCCCGACGTGCACTCGGCGCCCCGCACCGACTCGAGGAGGCCCTTGAGTCGTTGAAGGAGAACGGCGAAGAGGCATTCGCCGTCAGTGTGGACCGCTGGTGGGAGACCTTCGGGGTCGAGCCCATCGCTGCCGAGCTCACGGTCTGGAACCACACGCTCGGCTACGCTGGCACCCTCGATCTCGTGGCCCGCATCAACGGTCGTGTCTGTCTCGTCGACTACAAGACCAAGGGAACGGCCCGCGACGGACGAGTCAAGGCGCTCGATAACAAGGTGGCCATGCAGCTCGTCGCCGGCATGAAGGCCGAGGAGAGCCTGATGGATGCCGAGTCGGGCACGTGGGAGCCGTGGGCATACGGCGAGGATCCCCTGCTCATTGCCGTTGCCGTGGGTGAAACTGAATACGCGGCCGTACGGGTCAATCCCGACGTCCGCCGCAACCACTGGCTCACGTTCTGCCAACTGAGGCGGGTCTGGGGCGCCAGGGTGGAGGCCGCTGCTGCAGGCCGCACTTTGCTGCCGTTGCCGCCGCCCCCGGGCCAGCAGGTCACAACGGCCGACCACGCCTAGACTTGAGGGGCACCTCTGAGCCCCGGCGCGGGGTCCCAAACCCCCCGTCCTCCCCGTGAACCAGAGAGAAAGGCACCGAACATGGCCGTCTTGCCCATCAGGATCATCGGCGACCCTGTGTTGCGCACGGTCGCAGAACCGGTGACGGACTTCGGTGCGGGGCTCACGCGCCTCGTGGAAGACATGCTCGAGACGATGGAAGACGTCGATGGCGCCGGACTCGCGGCGCCCCAAGTGGGCGTCGGGCAGCGGGTCTTCACGTACCAGATCGATGGAGAACGGGGCTACGTCGTCAACCCTGTCCTCGAGCTCTCCGAGGACTTCCAGGACGATGCGATCGAGGGCTGCCTCAGCATTCCCGGCGTCGCGTTCCCCGTCCGCCGCCGGGCGCGTGCGCGAGTGACCGGACTCGATGCCGACGGCAACCCGGTCGCGTTCGACGCCGAGGGCCTCCTCGCGCGCATCGCCCAGCATGAGACCGATCATCTGGATGGGATCCTCTTCCCGGATCGCCTGGACGGCGAGGACCGCAGGGCGGCACTGCGGGCGATCCGCGCGATCGACTATCACTCGCGCGTCGATGCCACGCTGAGCAAACGGTCGGCGCACATCGAGTCTGCCTTCGGCGGCGGCCACGCAGCGATAGGAAGCTTCGGGCAGGGCGTCCGCGCATGAAGGTCCTCTTCGCCGGAACCCCGCAGTTGGCAGTACCGTCCCTCGACCGGCTCGTCGAGGCAGGATTCGAGCTCGTGGGGGTACTGACACGCCCGGACGCTCCTGTGGGCCGCAAGCGGGTGTTCGCGCCGTCGCCGGTCGCCGCCCGTGCGGAAGAGCTCGGGCTTCCAATCGTGAAGGCCAGCCGCATTACGGACGAGGTGGTGTCCCAGCTTGCGGACTGGGCTCCCGATGCGGCGGCCATCGTCGCCTACGGTGGCATCGTCCCGCCGAAGGCGCTAGACGTGCCGGTGCACGGCTGGATCAACCTGCACTTCTCGCTGCTGCCCGCGTGGCGCGGGGCGGCACCGCTGCAGTACTCCGTGATCCATGGCGACGACGTCATCGGAGCGTCGACGTTCCGCCTCGAAGAGGGTCTGGACACGGGACCCGTCTATGGCACGCTCACACTCGCTCCCGGGCCGGAAGCGACAAGCGGTGAACTCCTCGATGAGCTCTCCGTGAGCGGGGCGGAACTGCTGGCGCAGACTCTCACGGGCATGGCCGCAGGACGGCTCGAGCCCCGTCCGCAGGCCGGAGAGCCGACGTTCGCGCCGAAGCTCACGCTCGAGGACGGCCGACTCGACTGGTCGCTGCCCGCCGTCGCGCTCCACCGCCGTGCACGCGGTGTCACCCCGGAGCCCGGTGCATGGACCTTGCTCGGAGGGCAGCGACTCAAGCTGGAGCCCCCACGCCTGCGCCCGGACATTGAGGACATCCCAGCCGGGCATCTCGCCTGGGCCGGAAAGGCGGTCATGGTCGGCACGGGTACCCATGCACTCGAGCTCACGCGCGTCCAGCCCGCCGGCAAGAAGATGATGCCCGCTTCAGACTGGGCCAGAGGCGCCGGGAACATCGAAGGGACGGTGCTCGGATGAGCGAGCGTGAGGGGTCCGGCCGCAGCAGCAGTTCCCGAGGCGACGGCGGGCGGCGTCGTGAGCCTCGGCGCGACGCCCAGGGCCGCGAGAGGAACCGCGGTGACCGGGCGTCACGCCACTTCAGCCAGCAGTCTCCGAGCCAGCGGTCGCGTGCCGCGGACCCGGCGCGGCTCGTCGCGTTCGAGGTGCTTCGGGCCGTGTCCCGCGACGACGCGTATGCAAACCTCGTGCTTCCTCAGCGCATTCGGCACCACCGTCTCGACCGGCGGGACGCGGCCTTCGCCACGGAGCTTGCCTACGGCACCCTGAGGTCGCAGGGAACCTATGACGCGGTCCTGGCGCTCAATGTGGACCGCCCGCTGTCCCAGCTCGATCCCGCCATCCTCGACGCGCTGCGGCTCGGCGCGCACCAACTCCTGGCCATGCGGGTGCCGGCCCACGCCGCACTCAATCAGACAGTGGCCCTCACGCGCGCCGTGGTCGGCGCCGGGCCCGCCTCCCTGGTGAACGCTGTACTGCGCCGCGTGAGCGAGAAGGGCATGGACGAGTGGCTTGCGGGACTCGTGGCCGCACAGCCCGACTCCACCGAGCGGGAGGCGCTCCGGTACGCCCATCCTGCATGGATCGTGCGGGCCCTGAGGCAGTCTCTCGTGACCCATGGACGCAGCGCCGACGAGATCAACGACCTGCTCGAGGCGGACAACGCCGCGCCCGTGGTCAACCTCGTCGCGCTGCCCGGTCTGGGGAAGCTGGACGAAGCCTTCGAAGCGGGCGCCCAGGCTGGCGAGCTCGTCGAAGGATCCGCGCTTTCGGGCGGCGGCGACCTCGGTCGCTGGTCCTCGGTGCGCGATGGGACCCTGCGCGTCCAGGACGTCGGCTCCCAGCTCGTGGCCCGGGCCGTCGCCGCGGTGCCACTGGCGCGTGCCGCACAGCCGCCCAGCGGACCCGGAAGGCCGGCTCGTGAGCGCTGGCTCGACCTGTGCGCGGGCCCGGGAGGAAAGGCTGCGCTCCTCGGTGCGCTCGCTGCCGAGCGTGCATCGACCCTGGTGGCCAATGAAGTCGCGCCGCACCGTACCGAGCTCGTGCGCAAGGCGCTCAAGCCCGTTCCCGACCGCATCTGGGAGGTCTGCACCGGGGATGGCCGCGCCATCGGGCGTGAGCATCCGGGCGAGTTCGACCGTGTCATCGCCGACGTCCCCTGCACTGGCCTCGGCGCGCTCCGTAGGCGCCCCGAATCCCGGTGGCGAAGGTCCGCCAACGACCTCGCCGAGCTGGGGCCGCTCCAGCGTGCCCTCCTGGACTCGGCGATCGACGCTACAGCCCCGGGCGGCGTGGTCGGATACATCACGTGCTCCCCGCATCCCGCCGAGACGACTGTGGTGGTCGCGGACGCTCTGCGGCGCCGGGACGACGTTGAGCTCCTCGACGCGGGCGCCGCGCTCGACGCCGTGGCCCTCCGCCCGCTGGCCGCCGGCCACGACGGCACGGCGCAGCTGTGGCCGCACGTCCACTCGACGGACGCGATGTTCCTCGCCCTGTTCCGCAAGCTGCCCGCCGCCACGGCCTCGACGAAGGAGCCCTAAGTGACCTGCCGCATCCATCCGAGCATCCTCTCCGCCGACTTCGTCAACCTCGAAGCCGAGCTAGCGCGGATCGGGAGCGCGGACGCCGTGCACGTCGACGTCATGGACAACCACTTCGTGCCCAATCTCACGCTCGGCCTGCCGGTGGTCGAGCGGATCCAGACGGTCAGCCCCCTTCCCCTGGACGTTCACCTCATGATTGCCGACGCCGACCGCTGGGCGCCGCTGTACGCGGGTGCGGGACTCGCATCAGTCACCTTCCACGCCGAGGCGGCGACTGCGCCGATCAAGCTCGCGCGTGAACTGCGCGCTCGGGGATCGAAGGCAGGCATGGCGCTGCGCCCAGTCACCCCGGTCGAGCCCTACCTCGATATGCTCGGCGAGCTCGACATGCTCCTCCTCATGACCGTGGAGCCGGGGTTCGGGGGACAGGCGTTCCTCGATGTCACGCTGCCGAAGATCCGGCGCGCGCGCGCAGCTGTTGACCGAAGCGGCGCGCGAGTCGCCATTCAGGTGGACGGCGGCATTTCGGCCTCGACGATCGAGCGCGCAGCGGAGGCGGGAGCCGATGTCTTCGTCGCCGGTTCTGCGGTCTACGGGGCTCACGACCCAGAGGCTGCCGTCGAGCGGCTTCGGGCCTTGGCACAGGCGGCAACGCGGGTCTGAGGGGGACCTGTGCAGGGATTGTGACACTGCACCCCGGGAATGGTTGGCGGTGTGGCAGAATGGTCCCAGCGGTTTGGTTGAACCGTCATCAAACGTCTTTCCGGTACGAGAACGGGCGGACTTGACGGGACAGCCAAACGGCTGAATCAATGAACAACGTGCTCCGGGGTCGGTGAAAGTCCGAACCGGCGGTGATAGTCCGCGACCCGGCCGCCCGCTCTACATGAGTGGGGGTGCTGGTTGAGCCGGTGAAATTCCGGCACCGACAGTCAAAGTCTGGATGGGAGAAGCACGTGCAGTCTGCGGTGTGCTGCGTCTGGCAGCGCATTGCATCTGTCGCAACCCCGGAGCCGCTGCGGTGAAGGGAAGGATGGTTGCGATGGACTTCATGCAGTGGCTCTTGACGGCGCAGGTCCCCGTGGCGGGATCGGCGCTCCTTCTCCGCGAGGTGGTAGGCAATGCCTTCGGCCTCGCGAGCGCCCTCGGCGGGATGACCCGCCGCGTGTGGGCATGGCCCGCTGGAATCGCGGGCAATCTCATTCTCCTGACTGTCTTCGCCGGCGCCGCGGTAGGCCTCGCGCCGGAGTCCGGTGTCGGGTCAGTGACCCTGTACGGCCAGGCGGGACGGCAGATCATGTTCTTGGCTGTCTCCGGATATGGCTGGGTCCAGTGGCGGCGGGCTCGCAGTCAAGCGCTTGCGCACGACGCCGGGAGCTCGCCGTCCGCCGAGAGCGGCGCCATCGCGCCGAGGTGGGCTGGGGGACAGGCACGCCTCGGACTCGTCGTAGCCATGGCAGCGGGGACTGCGGCCCTCACACCACTCTTCTCGGTGCTGGGCTCCTACCCGCCCGTGTGGGCCGACGCATGGACCTTCATGGGCTCCCTGCTGGCTACCTATGGCATGGCCCGCGGCTGGACGGAGTTCTGGCTCATCTGGGTCGCTGTTGACCTCGTGGGCGTGCCGCTCCTGTTCAGCGCCGGGTATGTCGCCAGCGCGGTGATGTACGCCTTCTACGGTGCCTTCACTCTTGCGGGCTTCTTCGTGTGGCTGCGTGCCCAACGCAGGGCCGCTGCCGGAATGACCCCCGCCGCGGAGGCCCTGACGAGCGGGGCTGGGACGAGCGGGGCTGTGGCGGGATGACGGCGCAGAACACGAGGTCTGCCGTCTCGGCGTCGGATCTTGCCTTCATGGACGAGGCTTTGTCCCTCGCCCTTCGGGGCGTGCGAGGAGCCAACCCGCTGGTGGGAGCGCTCGCCGTGGGCCGGGACGGAACGGTGCTGGCCAAGGGCTGGCACCGGGGAGCCGGTACGGCGCATGCGGAGGCGGATGCGATAGCCAGCGCGACCCGCGAGGGGATCGACCTGACCGGGGCGACCATGTACGTCACCCTCGAGCCGTGCAACCACACCGGCCGTACCGGCCCCTGTGCCTTGGCGCTCATCGCCGCGGGGGTCTCGCGAGTCGTCTACGCGATCGACGATCCTCACGATGTCGCGAGCGGCGGCGCCACGAGGCTCCGCTCAGCTGGCGTCGCGGTCGAGTCGGGCGTACGAGCGGTGGAGGCAACCGAGCTCAATCGCAGGTGGCTCGCAGCCGTCGCGGACCGCCGCCCCTTCATCACCCTGCACATGGCCCAGACCCTCGACTCCCGGATCGCGGCCGAGGACGGGACAAGCCAGTGGATCACGTGCCCGGAGTCCCTCGAGGACAACCATGCAACCCGCTCGAGAATCGATGCCATCCTCGTCGGGAGCCAGACGGTCGCGATCGACGATCCCAGGCTCACCGCACGGGCTGCGGACGGCTCGCTCCTTGACCACCAGCCCGTGCGTGCCGTCATGGGCCTGCGCGACGTGCCCGAAGGAGCCGCCGTGCGCGGCGGCGACGGGCGCTTCGCGCACCTGCGGACCCAAGACCCGGCAGCGGCACTCGAGGAGCTCTTCGCCCTCGGCGTCCGCCACACCATGGTTGAGGGCGGCGCGCGCATCATCGCCGCGTTCCTCGCCGCCGGACTCGTCGACGAGCTCATCGTCTACCAGGCGCCGACGATTCTGGGATCCGGCAACAGCGCGGTCAGCGACCTCGGCATCCGCACCCTCGCGGATGCGCAGCACTGGGACTGGGACGAGTCGGACGGCGGCGCCGTTCGCAGGCTCGGAGCGGACCTCAGGCTCCATCTTCTTCCATCGTCAGCGGACAGCCGGCCGGCTGCCTCCGCATCTTCCAAGGAGACCGACTGATGTTCACTGGAATCATCGCCGAGCGCGGTACCGTCGAGGAGGTCCGCATGACGGGCGACGCCGCGGTGCTGACCCTGGCGGCTCCAACGCTTGCGCGCGACCTGCCGCTCGGCGGCTCGATCGCAGTGGACGGCTGCTGCCTTACCGCCGTCACGAATGACGGCGTACGGTTCACCGTCGACGTGATGGGCGAGTCCCTCGCGCGGACCACGATCGGCTTGCTCGCAGAGGGCGATCGGGTCAACCTCGAGCGGTGCGTGCCCGCGGGAGGCAGGCTCGACGGGCACGTCGTCCAAGGCCATGTGGACGGCGTGGGAACTCTGCTTGAGCGGGAGCCACTGTCGAACTGGAACCGTCTGTGCTTCTCGGTGCCGGCGGACCTCGCAAGGTACATCGCCGAGAAGGGCTCGATCGCGGTGGACGGCATCTCCCTGACGGTCACGGCCGTGAGCACCGCGGAGGCGTCTGAGCCGTGGTTCGAGGTAGCCCTCATCCCGGCGACGCTGGCGGAGACCGGCCTCGGGGCGAAGCCGGTGGGGGGAGCCGTCAACCTCGAGGTGGACGTGCTTGCGAAGTACACCGCGAGGCTGCTGTCCTTCGGCCCGCAGGCCGCCCTCGCGGGGCAGGAGGCCCAGCGGTGACCAGGACCCTGCATGTCATCCGGCTCGAGCCCGTCCAGGCTGCCGTCGACGCCTTGCGCGGCGGACGCCCCGTCCTCGTGGTCGATGACGAGGACCGCGAGAACGAGGGCGACATCATCTTCGCGGCCCAGCACGCCACACCCGCTCTCATGGGCTGGACGATCCGATACTCTTCGGGGGTCATCTGCGTGCCGATGCCCGGCGAGGTCGCCGATCGTCTGGCTCTGCCGCCGATGGTCGAGGACAACCAGGACGCGAAGGGAACCGCCTACACCGTCTCATGCGACCTCCGCTCCGGCGTGACCACTGGTATCAGCGCGACCGACCGGGCGAAGACTGTCTCAGCTCTCGCCGACGCCTCCTCCGTTCCCGCAGACTTCACGCGCCCCGGGCATATCTTCCCGCTGCGCGCGGTCGAGGGGGGCGTGCGCGCGCGCCAGGGCCACACGGAGGCTGCCGTTGAGCTGTGCCGCCTCGCCGGCCTTGCCCCCGTGGGCGTCATTGCCGAGGTGGTGCATGATGACGGAGAGATGATGCGGCTTCCCGGCCTGCGTGAGTTCGCGGACGAGCACGGGTGCCCGCTCATCTCGATCGAGGACCTCGCAGAGTACCTGGCGGCGCAAGGAGCAGACCGATGAGCAAGAGTCCGTCCCGGGGCAGACCAGCACACACTGACCGGCCCCACGTCGTCTCCAGCGGCCCTGTCGTCAAGCTTCCTACGGCGTTCGGGGACTTCGTCGCACAGGCCTGGATCGACGAGGCGACCGGCGCCGAGCACCTCGCGGTGAGCTCGCCCGAGCCGTTGCCGCCCGACGTACCGCCGCTCGTGCGTCTCCATTCGGAATGCCTCACGGGTGATGTGTTCGGCTCCTACCGATGTGACTGCGGCGAGCAGCTCGCCTATGCGCTAGCACTCATCCGGGCGCAGGGCGGGACGCTGCTGTACCTTCGCGGACAGGAAGGCCGCGGGATCGGACTCGCGAACAAGATCCGGGCCTATTCGCTCCAGGAAGCCGGCTTCGACACGGTCGAGGCGAATGAGCAGCTCGGGCTTCCCGTGGACGCGCGCTCGTACACGGCGGCCGCGCAGATCCTGGCCGAGATGGGGCTGACGCACATCCGGCTGCTCAGCAACAACCCCGACAAGAAGCGCCGGCTCGCGAAGTCCGGCGTGAACGTGGTCGAGATGGTGCCTACGGAGGTCCCGTCGCGTGCGGAGAACCTGCGGTACCTGCGGACCAAGAAGGAGCGCATGGAGCACCTCCTCCGACTCGACGCCCAGGAAGCGGGCCTGCGCATCATCGGCGAGTCCGACTGACTACCGCACCAGACAGCATCCACTGACACACCCCTAGACAAAAGGAATCCCCGCATGAGCGGCCACGGCGCCCCAACCCTGTCCCTTGACAACCCCGAGTTTGCCGGACTGAGACTCGCAATCGTTGCTGCCAGCTGGCACACGCAGATTATGGACGGGCTCCTCGCGGGCGCCCTGCGGGCGGCGTCGGATGCGGGCATCGTCTCGCCAACAGTGGTGCGCGTTCCGGGCAGCTTCGAGCTGCCCGTCGCCGCCGGGAAGCTCGCTGAGACGCATGACGCCGTGGTGGCGCTCGGCGTCGTGATCCGCGGTGGAACTCCGCACTTCGAGTGCGTGTGCGAGGCCGCGACCATGGGCCTTACCGAGGTGACGGTGCGTACCGGTGTACCGGTCGGGTTCGGCGTCCTGACCTGCGACACCGAGGAGCAGGGGATCGACCGAGCTGGCCTCGAGGGCTCGAAGGAGGACAAGGGCCACGAGGCCACCTCCGCCGCACTCCTGACGGCGATGACGCTCCGATCGCTCTAGTAGTCTTGTGGGCGTGAAGGATTTCGAGACACTGTTCGCCGAGCTCAGCGAGAAGGCCGAGAAGCGCCCGGCCGGATCGCGTACCGTCGCCGAACTGGAGTCCGGAGTGCACGGAATCGGCAAGAAGATCGTCGAAGAGGCCGCCGAGGTATGGATGGCCGCCGAGTACGAGACGGACGAGGAAGCGGCTGAGGAGATCTCGCAGCTTCTCTACCATCTGCAGGTGCTCATGCTGGCCAAGGGGATCGCCCTCCAGGACGTCTACCGCCATCTGTAGCCGCGGCATGCTCCACGTCCTCGGACCCCCGGCAGACCGCGGCGTCAGCCGCCCCCACACGTCCCCACGCCAGAAAGCCCACCATGCTCCGTGTAGCCGTCCCCAACAAGGGATCCCTCTCCGAAGCCGCCTCGTCGATGCTGTCCGAGGCCGGATACCGCCAGCGCCGCGAAGGCGGCCGTGAACTCGTCATGGTCGATCCCGACAACGACATCGAGTTCTTCTACCTGCGTCCACGGGACATCGCCGTCTACGTGAGCCGCGGCACCCTCGATGTCGGCATCACAGGTCGCGACCTCCTGCTCGACGCCGAGGTGGAGGCGGAGGAACTCCTCTCACTCGGCTTCGCGTCCTCTACCTTCCGCTTCGCCGGGCCCGTCGGGCAGTTCACCAAGCTCGAGGACCTCGAGGGCAAGCGCATCGCGACGAGCTATGACGGCCTCGTGCGCCGCTACCTCGGCGAGCGCGGCATCACGGCGTCTCGGGTGGTCCGGCTTGACGGCGCCGTGGAGTCCTCGGTGCGGCTCGGGGTAGCCGACGCGATTGCGGACGTGGTCGAGACGGGCAACACGCTCAAGGCCGCGGGCTTGGAGGTGTTCGGCGAGCCGCTGCTCAAGTCCGAGGCCGTCCTGATCGGGCGGACCGGACACAGCCTGGCAGCGATCGATGTCCTCATCCGGCGCCTCCAGGGCGTGCTCGTGGCCCGCCAGTACGTCCTCATGGACTACGACATCCGCAAGGACCTCGTGGAGCGAGCGGCTGCCCTCACCCCGGGACTCGAGTCCCCGACCGTGTCGCCGCTGCGCGATTCGGAGTGGGTCGCTGTGCGCTCGATGGTCCCCAAGCGCGAGACCAATCGGATCATGGACGAGCTGTACGACCTTGGCGCCCGCGCCATCCTGGTCAGCAGCATCCACGCGTGCCGTATCTAGGACAGGAGCCAGCATGTCCGTTGCTGTCCGTGTGATCCCCTGCCTCGACGTCGACGCAGGCCGCGTCGTCAAGGGTGTGAACTTCCTCAATCTGCGCGATGCCGGCGATCCCGTCGAGCTCGCGCACCGCTACGACGCGGCCGGCGCAGACGAGCTGACGTTCCTCGACGTCACCGCCTCCTCGTCGGACCGGCAGACGACCTTCGACGTCGTGCGCCGCACCGCCGAGGAGGTCTTCATCCCGCTCACCGTCGGCGGCGGCGTGAGGGGAGTGGACGACGTCGACCGCCTCCTCCGCGAGGGGGCCGACAAGGCCTCGATCAACACCGCCGCCATCGCCCGCCCAGACGTGATCGACGAGATCACCCGCCACTTCGGATCGCAGGTCCTCGTCCTCTCACTCGATGCGCGGCGAGTGCAGGGCGGCACGACTACGCCGTCTGGCTTCGAGGTGACGACCCATGGCGGCCGCAAGGGCACCGGAATCGATGCCGTCGCATGGGCCAAGGAGGCCGCGGATCGTGGAGTCGGCGAGATCCTGCTCAACTCCATCGACGCAGACGGCACCAAGGAGGGGTTCGACCTTGAGCTCATCCGCCTCATCAGGGCCGCCGTGAAGGTGCCCATCATTGCCTCAGGCGGTGCGGGGGAGCCCAAGCACTTCCCGTCTGCCATAGCGGCCGGCGCGGATGCCGTCCTCGCTGCGTCGATGTTCCACTTCGGCCCGGATGACATGATCGCGCGGGTCAAGGAGTCGATCCGCAAGGCCGGGTTCCCCGTCCGCTGAGGCGCAGGCCTCAGCGCGCGCTGACCTTCGCGGCTTCGGTCCACCCTTGGGCGAGGTAGGGGGGAATTGCGGCCGGATCCCCATCGATGACCGTGACGAGCCATTCGGCGCCCTCGAGGAAGGCCTCCTCGGCCAGTGCCGAGACGACCGCGGCACCGAGGCGACCGTCGGCGTCGTCGGCCGCGAAGCCGAAGCCACCGATCGCCGCCACACCGTCCCCGAAGGCGATGCGCCCCTGTGCCGCCGGCCGCCCCCAGATGGTGAGCTCGACGACGTCGTACTCCTCGAGGGGGGCCTCCGAGATTCCCCCGCCTTCGGGCAGTTTTGGTGGCTGCGGGACATCTCCCGTGGGGATCGCGAGGACCGTCGCATCCGCGGACCCCGGACCCTCGTGCGGAGCGTAGGCGTGGTCCTCGCCGGAGATGGCTGCGAAGAGGGGAGTGATCATGTCCCAGCGGGGTTCGAAGTCAGTCATGGCTCCATCCTGCCACCGCCCAAGGTTGCATGGATGATCTGGCCCCGGGCGCCCCTAGTGTCCAATCTCGGCGCTGTCAAGGAGGGCGATGGCGTCGGGCTGGCCCTCGACGGTGACGAGCGCCTGGGCACGCCGGCCCGAGGCATGCAGGAGGAGCTCGCCCGGGTCACCCGCGATGGCCACGGACACCGGTGCACGCTTGGCGACGTGCCGCGGCCCGGACGTGTTCACTAGGACGATTCCGAGGTCCACCCCGCGGTAGAGGAACGCCGCCCGCTTGACGACCTCGTCCCACAGTGCGTCCGCATATGCAGTGTCGAGGGCGCGGGGGGCCCAGCGGTCCGTCGCGCGCCGGATGTCCTCGGTGTGCACGAAGAACTCCGCCAGGTTCGCTGCCTCGTCCAAGGCGCCGAGGCGCAGGGGCGAGAAGGCCGGCGGGCCGCCGCGGAATGATTCGACGAGCTCCGCATAGCCGTCACGGGACGTGTGCGAGGCGGCGAGGCGCTCCGTTGCCCGGTCGGAGATCTTCGCCCAGGACCTCACGAGCAGGCCGAGCCCCACGCGAGGGCTGTGCTCGCGGAGATAGAGGTGGGCCGCGAGGTGGCGCGTCTCCCACCCCTCGCACAAGGTGGGCGCGCCCGGCCCGGCCGCCAGCAGCGTCTCGGCCAGGACTTCACGCGACGGGTCTACGAAGTGCATCACTGGCGAACCTAGCACGCGCGCGCGCCCTCTGCGCGAGTCATCCGGCCCGCGGCATTCGTCCTTCGCGCACCCCGGGCGGGAGGCCGCCCGGGGCGGACTAGACTTGAGGGGATGTCTGAGCACAACTCCCCACCCGCGCAGCGGCAGGACAGCCCCCTGCCCGCCGACCTCGCCGCACGTCTGAAGAGGGACGACGCCGGCCTGGTCGCCGCCGTCGTGCAGCAGCACGACACGAACGAGGTCCTCATGGTGGGCTGGATGGACGACGAGGCCCTGAAGCGGACCCTCACGAGCGGACGCGTGACGTTCTGGTCCCGCTCGCGGCAGGAGTACTGGCGCAAGGGGGACACCTCGGGCCACGTGCAGTGGGTCAAGTCCGTCGCCCTGGACTGCGACGGCGACGCACTCCTGGTGCGGGTCGACCAGATCGGGGCGGCCTGCCATACAGGCACTCGCACGTGCTTCGACGGGCGGCGCCTGGACGCCGTCGTCGGCCCAGCTGCCTGAGGTCCCGTCCTCACAACCGCTCGTCCAGCAGCCCCCCGAAAAAGCCGCAACCCCGCAGAGTCCGAAAGCGATCCCCCACCCCATGAACGACCTTGGAGTCATCAGCCCCACGCTCGGGGAGTTCCGCGCAGTGGCGGCGCACCGCCGCGTGGTCCCGGTCCACGTGCGTGTGCTCGCCGACGCCGAGACCCCCATCAGCCTCTACCGCAAGCTCGCGGACGCCCGGCCGGGGACGTTCCTGTTCGAGTCCGCCGCGGTGGGCGGGTCGTGGTCGCGCTACTCGTTCATCGGAGCGGCGTCGCGTGCGACGCTCACGAGCAGGGGCGGGGAGGCGCACTGGATCGGGGACCCGCCGGTGGGAGTGCCGACGGCGGGGAATCCGCTCGAAGCCCTTCGCGATACCGTCGCGGCTCTGCGCACCGAGCGGTTCGACGACCTTCCGCCGCTGACGTCCGGCATGGTCGGGTTTGTCGGCTGGGAGGCCGTGCGCCGCTGGGAGAAGCTCCTCACGCCTCCGGAGGACGATCTCGAGCTGCCCGAGCTGGCGATGAACCTCGTGACCGATCTGGCCGTCCACGACAATGTCGACGGCACGGTCACCCTCGTCGCGAACGCGATCAACTTCGACAACAGCGACGAGCGGGTCGACGAGGCCTGGCGGGACGCGGTGGAGCGCCTGCAGCGGATGCTCGCCGCACTCCTGCGGCCCGCGGACTCCGCCGTGGACATTCTGAGCGCCGTGGGCGACTACCAGGACAAGGTTGTCCACCAGTGGACCGAGAAGGGCTACCGCGACGCCATAGCACGCGGCAAGAAGGCCATCTACGACGGGGAAGTCTTCCAAGTGGTCATCTCCCGCCGGTTCGAGCTCGAGTACGACGCGGTGCCGTTGGACGTGTACCGGGTCCTGCGCACGATGAACCCCAGCCCTTACATGTACCTCCTGACGCTCGAAGACGCGGAGGGCCGCGAGTACTCGATCGTCGGCTCGTCGCCCGAGGCGCTCGTGACGGTGACGGGGGAGCAGGTCGTGACGCATCCCATCGCCGGTTCCAGGCCCCGTGGAGCCACCGTCGAGGCCGACAAGGCCCTCGCTGACGAGCTGCTCGCCGATGAGAAGGAACGCGCCGAGCATCTCATGCTCGTCGACCTCGCCCGGAACGACCTCTCCAAGGTGTGCAGGCCGGGCACCGTCGAGGTGAGCGAGTTCATGGAGGTCGAGCGGTTCAGCCACATCATGCACCTCGTCTCCACGGTTGACGGCAAGCTCCGTCCCGACGCGACGGCGTACGACGTGCTGGCCGCGACCTTCCCCGCCGGTACGCTGTCCGGAGCCCCGAAACCCCGCGCGCTGCGCCTCCTCGATGAGGTCGAGCCGGTGCGCCGTGGCACGTACGGCGGGGTGGTGGGCTACTTCGACTTCGCCGGCGACATGGACATGGCGATTGCGATCCGCACGGCGCTCCTGCGCGAAGGCCGGGCATTCGTGCAGTCCGGCGGTGGAATCGTCGCAGACTCCGACCCTGAGGCGGAGGCTCAGGAGTCTGTGAACAAGGCCGCCGCGCCGCTGAGGGCGGTCCACACCGCCTCCGCGCTCCGCCCGGCCGAGACGATCACGGGCCTCGGGCCGGCCGCGGGCATGGAGGCAGGGGTCGTCCATGCCTGAGGGAGGGGCTCGGGAATCGCGCCCGGTGCCCACGTGGGCACGCAAGCCGATCGTCGTGGTCATCGCGATCGTGTTCGCACTGCTCGCCTTCGGCGCGACAACGCAGACGTGGGTTGACGCCGAGGTGCAGGGGTCGGCGGTACGTTCGGCGCACCTGAGCGTCCAGGGCAGCAAGGCCGCCACATCGGTCTCCGCGCTTGCGCTCGTGGGGCTCGCGGGCACTCTCGCCGCGGCAGTCGCGGGGCGGATCGGCCGCGCAGTGGCGGCGGTCGTCGTCGTGCTGGCCGGGGTCGGTGTCACCGCTGCGTGCGCTGCCGTGCTCGCCGACCCGAGGGCGGCCGCCGAAGGCTCCATCGCCCAGGCGACCGGCCTCGCGGGCTCTGACGCCACGAC
Organism: Sinomonas notoginsengisoli; assembly: GCF_021554725.1. GTDB lineage: Bacteria > Actinomycetota > Actinomycetes > Actinomycetales > Micrococcaceae > Sinomonas > Sinomonas notoginsengisoli. The sequence continues at coordinate 154,770 of NZ_JAIZDP010000001.1, forward strand.
CACGCTCGCGCCCTACCCCCTCCTCGCAGCCGCGGCGGGCGTGCTCCTGGCCGTCTCTGGCGTGCTGCTCTTGGTGGCCTCCCGCTTCTGGCCCACCCGCACCAGGTACGACGCCGCCCAGCGGGCGGGGAAGGCACCGGAACTGTCCACTTCCCGTCCCTTTCGAACACCTCAGCGTCCGCAGGGAGGCCCGGACACCGCCCGAGGTGCCGCCCGCGACGACGCCGGTGCCGTCGACGGAATCGACGGCTGGGACCGGCTTTCGCGCGGCGAAGACCCCACTGACTGAGCCCATCCAGCGTTTCCTTCACATTGCGCCGGAGATGGCAGAATGGCACTAGCAACGCAACGTCAGGAGAAGAGATGAGCAACACGGGCAGTTCGCAGGCCAGCAGCAATGAGGTCCTGCACGGTGAGGACCTGGGCCACGGGAACAGCCCGGCCGCTTGGACGTGCGTCTTCATCATGATGATCGGCGCGATCGTATCCTGCATCGCCTTCGCACTCGCCAACGCGCCCATCTTCTGGGCCGGCCTTGTGGTGATCGCGATCGGTCTAGTCGTCGGCTGGGCCATGCGTCGGGCTGGCTACGGGGTTGGCGGCAGCAAGCTCAAGAACCAGCACTGATGCGGACGGTCCTCGACGACATCATTGCAGGCGTCCGCGAGGACCTCGCCGAGCGGATCCGTCTCGTCCCCGCCTCCGCGGTCAAGGCGGCTTCCGCCGAACGCCCGGCGGCTCTGGACGCGTGGGCAGCCCTCGGTGGTGGAGCGCCTGCGGGCGAGCTGAGAATCATCTCGGAGGTCAAGCGCAAGAGCCCCTCGAAGGGCGACCTCGCCGAGATCACTGACCCTGCGTCCCTCGCTGCACAGTACGAGCGCGGTGGCGCCTCGGCCATCAGCGTGCTGACCGAGCAGCGGCGGTTCAGCGGCAGTCTGGCCGACCTCGACGCGGTGCGTGCCGCCGTCAGCATCCCCGTGCTGCGCAAGGACTTCACCGTCGAGGAGTACCAGGTCCACGAGGCCCGGGCGCACGGCGCTGATCTCGTCCTCCTCATCGTCGCCGCGCTCGACGACGCACGGCTGCGCGGACTGCTGGACCTCACCCATGAGCTCGGCATGAATGCCCTCGTGGAGACGCACACCGAGGAGGAGATCGACAGGGCGGCTGCTGTTGGGGCCAAGGTCGTGGGTGTGAACGTGCGGAACCTCAAGACGCTCGACGTCGACCGCACTGTGTTCGGCCGCCTCGCAGACCGGCTCCCTGCGGGGGCGGTCGCAGTGGCGGAATCGGGCGTCCGTGGGCCTGAGGACATCGCCTACTATGCGAGGCTCGGTGCCGGTGCCGTCCTCGTCGGCGAAGCCCTCGTGACGCACGGTGACCCGCTGACGTGTATCCATGATTTCAAGCGCGCCGGAGCGGCGGCGATCGCCGAACGCCTAGCAGCGCACTAGCGAGGATACGGCGCCGTACCAGGGGTGCGCGCCGCAAGGAAGGTAGGACCCGTGGACGAGACCACGCCAGCAGGCAGCCCGGGCAAACGGGACGAGACGATCCAGGGCGCGGGCGAGGCGGCGGATGCCTTCCTGTCCGGAAGCCTTCGCCACGCGACAGGGCCGTACTTCGGCGCCTACGGCGGCCGGTGGATGCCAGAATCGCTCATCGCAGCCTTGGACGAGGTCGAGGACACCTTCGAGAAGGCCAAGGCCGATCCCGAGTTCCTCGCCCAGATCGCGGAGCTCAACCGCAACTACTCGGGCCGTCCTTCCCTCCTGACGGAGGCCAAGCGGTTCTCCGAGCACGCTGGCGGCGTGCGTGTCTTCCTCAAGCGTGAGGACCTGAACCACACGGGCTCCCACAAAATCAACAATGTGCTCGGTCAGGCACTACTGGCGCGCAGGATGGGCAAGACGAGGCTCATCGCGGAGACGGGCGCCGGCCAGCATGGTGTGGCGAGTGCCACTGCGGCGGCCCTCCTCGGCATGGAATGCGTCGTCTACATGGGGGCCGAGGACTGCCGGCGACAGGCCCTCAACGTGGCGAGGATGCAGCTCCTCGGCGCCGAGGTGGTGCCAGTGACGAACGGTTCGCAGACACTCAAGGACGCGATCAACGATGCGCTGCGTGATTGGGTCGCCAACGTCGATACCACGCACTACCTCCTCGGCACCGCGGCGGGCGCGCACCCGTTCCCCGCGATGGTCCGCTTCTTCCACGAAGTGATCGGAGAGGAGGCGCGAGAGCAGATCCTTGCACAGACCGGCCAGCTCCCTGACGCGGTCTGCGCATGCATCGGTGGCGGCTCCAACGCCATCGGCATCTTCCACGGCTTCCTGGACGACCCTTCCGTCAGGATCTACGGCTTCGAGGCCGGAGGCGAGGGCGTGGAGACGGACCACCACGCCGCGACGATCACCCTCGGGCGGCCCGGTGTGCTCCACGGGGCGCGTTCCTACCTCATGCAGGACGAAGACGGCCAGACCATTGAGTCGCACTCCATCTCGGCTGGACTCGACTACCCGGGCGTGGGGCCCGAGCACTCGTACCTGCACGACATCGGCCGCGTCACGTACGAGCCGATCACCGACGGGGAGGCTATGGACGCCTTCAAACTCCTGTGCCGCACCGAAGGCATCATTCCCGCGATCGAGTCCTCACATGCCTTGGCCGGCGCGATCAAGGTAGGCCAGCGCCTTGCTGCTGAGGGAGGAGACCCGCACGAGCGGATCATCATCGTCAACCTCTCCGGTCGAGGCGATAAGGACGTCGAGACGGCGGCCGAGTGGTTCGGCCTGCTTGACGAGAACGGCCAGGTCAAGGGGACCACCCTGTCGACCCGCCGGCCCAAGGGAACCATTGCGCATGTTGGGGAAGACGCTGTCGGCGACTCCGCCGAGCAGGACGACACGCAGGAGGGCATCGCGTGAGCAAGGTCGCCGACGTCATTGAGAAGTCCAAGTCAGAGGGCCGTGCGGCCCTCGTCGGGTACCTGCCCGCGGGGTACCCGAGCGTCCAGGAGAGCATCGACGCCGCCATCGCGCTCGCGCGCAACGGTGCAGACATCATCGAGATCGGCATTCCGTACTCGGATCCCGTCATGGACGGCAGCGTCATCCAGGCGGCCACGACAGAGGCCCTGGCCAAAGGCTTCCGGGTGGCAAGTGCCTTCAATGTCGTCCGTGCGGTTACGGAGGCCACGGAGGACCTCGGAACGGCGGTTCTCGTCATGACCTACTGGAACCCCGTGATGCGCATGGGCGTCGACGAGTTCTCGCGCCGCCTCGCGGAAGCCGGGGGAGCAGGGCTCATCACCCCCGACCTCATTCCGGACGAGGCATCCGAGTGGTTCGAGGCCTCCGACAAGTACGGCCTCGATCGGGTTTTCCTTGTGGCGCCTTCGACCACCCCGGAGCGTATGGCCATGACCGTCGCGGCGACCCGAGGCTTCACCTATGCCGTCTCGCTCATGGGCGTGACGGGTGCCCGCACCGCGGTCGACGCTGCGGCACGCCACGTGGTCGACTCAGCCCGCGAGGCGGGCGCTCCGCGCGTGTGCGTGGGCCTCGGCGTCTCGAACGCCGAGCAAGTGCGTGAGATTGGGGCTTACGCAGACGGCGTGATCGTCGGCACGGCGCTCGTGAGCGCTCTCCGCGACGGTGGCCCGGAGGCCGTCGGCCGCCTGGCCGCAGAGCTCCGCATGGGCCTGAAGCGCACTACTGTGGCCGAGGCCTGATCGGCATGGGGGTAGTCACGGCGATCCCGAGCCCCGTATGGTCCGGGTTCGACGTCCCACTCTCTTGGGGCTGGCTGCGGATCCACGCCTACGCGCTCTGCATCCTGGCTGGCATTGTCGTCGCGCTGTGGCTGACTGCTCGGCGGTGGAAGTCTCGCGGGGGCAGCACGGACGCGATCTGGGATATCGCTGTCTGGGCCATTCCCGCGGGCATCATCGGCGGCCGGCTCTACCACGTTCTCACCTCACCGGACCGATACTTCGGCCCGGGGTACAACGGAACGGGTGATCTGAGTGCCATCCCCCGGATTTGGGAGGGTGGCCTCGGCATCTGGGGCGCGGTCGTGCTGGGTGCTGTTGGCGCCTGGATCGGATGCAGGCGCGCGGGCGTGCGCCTCACCGCGTTCATGGATGCCGCTGCGCCGGGGCTGCTGCTTGCGCAGGCGATTGGGCGCTGGGGCAACTACTTCAACCAGGAACTCTTCGGAGGTCCTACCTCTCTGCCGTGGGGTCTTGAGGTGGACCGGGTGAGTCCCAACTTCCCCGCCGGATACGCCCCCGGGACACTCTTCCACCCGACGTTCCTCTACGAGTCGGTGTGGAACCTGGTCGGCGTAGTCATCCTGCTTCTGCTCGACCGTCGGTTCCGGTTCCGCGGGGGACGCCTGTTCTGGCTCTATGCCGCGTACTACACCCTTGGGCGTGTGTGGATAGAGGCCCTGCGGATCGACGACGCGCAGATGATTACCCTCGCGGGCATCACTGCGCGTCTGAACGTGTGGACGTCCGTCTTCGTCTTCGTCAGTGCCCTCGTCATCCTAGGTGCCCTCACGCTGGCGCGACGACAGGAGAGCGAGCGCGTGTGGCTGCCTGGACACGAGCCAGCAGCGGCGGCCGCGGATTCCGCCGCCGGCACCGGAACCAAGGAGGCGGAGAAGCGCGACTCGGCTCAGGCGGAGGAGGTGCAGGACCATCACAGGGGCTAGCCTTCCAGGATCCCAGAGGCCAGGGAGGCGTTGCCTCGGCGATCAGGCATGTCCGGCATACGGACGAGCCCATCTCGGCATGCGGGTTCGTGATAATCTGGCGCACAGTCGAGACGGCGCTCACACTCCGCGGCCCGCATCAAAGGCCGCGCCGGAGTCCTGAGCCGCTGACCGACCGGCAGGCAGGGGGAGCCGCGGTCGCTCCGTGCCCGGGCCACCGCCCGGGTGGCTCGTACCCCACAATGATGTGGACCTGAATACCCCTCCCGCACCAGTAGGGGAGGGCGCTAGTGTATTGCCACACAGCCGGCGGGCCGTCCAGCCCTGCACTGACGGGCCATACAATTCCAGTAAACAGCGCCTTGCTGTGCCTTCACGGCACCGGCATTGCGGGGCCAACGGCGTCCCCTGTCGCGAATCGACCAGGAGGAAGGACGTTACGTCATGACTCACCCGACATACGGCGCAGCCGAGCAGGAGTCCGAAAGGGTGCTCTCGCCCTTCGAACGCTACTCCTCCCTCCCTGCTTCCTCGGGGCTGTACAACGCCGACGCTGAGAAGGACGCGTGCGGTCTCGCGATCGTCGCGACTCTGCGCGGCGAAGCCGGCCATGACATCGTCGACGCGGCACTCCACGCACTCCGAGCCCTTGAGCACCGCGGAGCCGTGGGCGCCGACGAGGGGACGGGCGACGGCGCGGGCCTCCTGACGCAGATTCCTGACGCCTTCTTCCGTGCGATTGTCGACTTCGAGCTTCCCGCCCCCGGCCGGTACGCAGTCGGCATCGCGTTCCTGCCGACAGAGGCGCGCGAGGCAGCGGCAGCGCGGACCGGCATCGAATCGCTTGCCGAGGCCGAGGGCCTCACGGTCCTTGGCTGGCGCAATGTCCCTGTAGTCGCCGAGCTCGTCGGAGCCATGGCGAGGGCATGCATGCCGCGCTTCGAGCAGCCCTTCTTGGCTTCGGCCACCGGCGAGGACCTGGACCGCAATGACCTTGACGGTCGGGTCTGGCGGATCCGCAAGAAGGCCCAGAACAAGTACGGCGTGTACTTCCCATCGCTGTCCTCGCGCACCATTGTGTACAAGGGGATGCTCACCACAGCGCAGCTCGAGCCCTTCTACCCGGACCTCTCGGACGACCGCTTCGCGACCAAGCTCGCGATCGTCCACTCGCGCTTCTCCACGAACACGTTCCCGTCATGGCCGCTGGCACAGCCGTTCCGTACCATTGCCCACAACGGCGAGATCAACACGGTCAAGGGCAACCGCAACTGGATGCGTGCGCGCCAGTCCCAGCTGAGCAGCCGGCTCCTGGGAGACGCGCCCGAAGAGCTCTTCCCGATCTGTACCCCGGGCGCCTCCGACTCGGCCTCCTTCGACGAGGTCGCCGAGCTCTTGTGGCTCTCCGGCCGGCCGATCACCCACTCGATCATGATGATGATCCCCGAGGCCTGGGAGAACCACGCCACGATGGATCCGGCGCGCCGCGCCTTCTACGAGTACCACTCACTCCTCATGGAGCCCTGGGATGGCCCTGCGGCCGTCTCATTCACGGACGGCACCGTGGTCGGTGCGACCTTGGACCGCAATGGCCTCCGTCCCTGCCGCTACTGGGTCACTGAGGACGGTCTTGTCGTCTTCGCGTCCGAGGTCGGTGTTGTCGACGTCGAGCCCGCGAATGTGGTCAAGAAGGGCCGTGTCGCGCCCGGCAAGATGTTCGTGGTGGACACCGAGGCGGGCCGGATCATCGACGACCAGGAGGTCAAGGCCGAGATCGCGGGCACGAACCCGTGGGCCGAGTGGCTCTCGGAGAATGTGATCCGCCTCGATGAGCTCCCCGAGCGGGAGCACGTCGTGCACACCCCTCAGTCGGTCAACGTGCGCCAGCGCACCTTTGGCTACACCCAGGAAGAGCTGCGCATCCTGGTCGGGCCGATGGCACGCACCGGGGCCGAGCCGATCGGCGCGATGGGTACCGACACACCCGTTGCGGTCCTCTCCAAGCGCCCCCGACTGCTGTTCGACTACTTCGTGCAGTCGTTCGCGCAGGTGACCAATCCGCCGCTTGACGCGATCCGCGAGGAGCTCGTGACAAGCCTCAACGGCGCGATCGGTCCCAACGGCAACCTGCTGAGCACCAACCGCGTCAAGGAGAGGCAGGTCATCCTGCCATTCCCCGTGATCAACAACGACCAGCTCGCCAAGATCGCCAACATGGAGGCGGAAACTGGGGACAATGCGGGCGAGCGGATCGCCGTCAAGGTCCGCGGCCTGTATCGTCCCGAGGGCGGCGAAGCGGCACTGCGCGCGCGTTTGACCGAGATCTGCGAGCAGGTCTCGGGCGCGATCAATCGCGGTGTGCAGTACGTGGTGCTCTCGGACCGCGATTCGAATGCCCAGTGGGCACCGATCCCCTCGCTCCTGCTGCTCTCGGCCGTGCACCACCACCTCCTGCGGAGCGCGAACCGCACCAAGACCGCCCTTGTCGTCGAGACGGGCGATGTCCGCGAAGTGCATCACGTCGCCGTCCTGCTCGGATACGGGGCCTCCGCGGTCAATCCGTACCTCGCGATGGAGAGCGTCGAGGAGCTCATACGTTCGGGAGAGCTCCAAGGTGTGACGCCCGAGGACGGTGTCTACAACCTGATCAAGGGCCTCGGCAAGGGCGTCCTCAAGATCATGTCCAAGATGGGTATCTCGACCGTGGCCTCGTACTGCGGCGCGCAGACGTTCGAGGCGCTGGGCCTGTCCCAGGACCTCGTGGACGAGTTCTTCGCCGGAACACACAGCCAGCTGGGCGGCGTCGGCCTCGACGTCATCGCGGCAGAGACCGCTGCCCGCCACGCGATGGCCTACCCGTCCTCGGGTATCGAGCAGCCGCACCGTGCGCTCATGAACGGCGGTGAGTACCAATGGCGCCGGGACGGTGAACCGCACCTGTTCAACCCGGAGACCGTGTTCCGTCTCCAGCACTCGACGCGTGAGCGGCGCTACGACGTGTTCAAGGCCTACACGAACGGGATCGACGACCAGTCGGAGAACCTCATGACCCTCCGGGGCCTGCTCAGCTTCAAGGAAGGCCTCCGTCCCGCCGTCCCGATCGAGGAGGTCGAGCCGGTCTCCTCGATCGTCAAGCGCTTCTCGACCGGTGCGATGAGCTACGGGTCAATCTCCAAGGAAGCTCACGAGACGCTCGCGATCGCGATGAACCGCCTCGGTGCGAAGTCCAACACGGGAGAAGGCGGCGAGGATGTGGACCGCCTCCTCGACCCCCAGCGTCGCTCGGCGATCAAGCAGGTCGCTTCGGGACGTTTCGGCGTCACGAGCCTGTACCTGGCGAACGCCGATGACATCCAGATCAAGATGGCCCAGGGCGCCAAGCCGGGCGAGGGCGGCCAGCTCATGGCCCAGAAGGTCTACCCGTGGGTTGCGCGCACGCGCCACTCGACCCCCGGCGTGGCGCTCATCTCGCCTCCACCGCACCATGACATCTACTCGATCGAGGACCTCGCGCAGCTCATCTACGACCTCAAGCGTGCCAACCCCAAGGCCCGCGTGCACGTCAAGCTCGTCTCCGAAGTGGGGATTGGCACAGTTGCCGCCGGCGTGACCAAGGCCAAGGCCGACGTCGTGCTCGTCTCGGGGCACGACGGCGGCACCGGCGCCTCGCCGCTGAATTCCCTCAAGCACGCGGGCGTTCCGTGGGAGCTCGGCCTTGCCGAGACCCAGCAGACACTCATGCTTAACGGCCTGCGCGACCGGGTGGTCGTCCAGGTCGACGGCCAGCTCAAGACGGGGCGCGATGTGGTGATCGCCGCTCTGCTGGGCGCCGAGGAGTACGGGTTCGCGACAACAGCCCTCGTGGTGTCGGGCTGCATCATGATGCGCGTCTGTCATCTGGACACGTGTCCCGTCGGCGTCGCGACCCAGAACCCCGAGCTGCGGGCGCGGTTCTCCGGCAAGCCCGAGTTCGTGGTGAACTTCTTCGAGTTCATCGCAGAGGAGATCCGAGAGCACCTCGCCAAGCTCGGGTTCCGTTCTATCGAAGAGGCCATCGGCCACTCCGAGGTCCTCGAAACGCGCGCCGCGATCGAGCACTGGAAGGCCGAGGGACTCGACCTCACGCCGATCCTCGCCGGCCTCGATTTCGACGAGGACGCTCCCCTGCGGAACACGACGGGCCAGAACCACGAACTGGAGAAGCACTTCGACGTGCAGCTCATCGAGCTCGCCTCGGAGGCGCTCGCCAACCGCTTGCCCGTCAAGATCAGCCTGCCCGTGGTCAACACGGACCGCTCAGTCGGCACCATGCTGGGCTACAACGTCACCAAGACGTTCGGGATCGAGACCCTCGGCACCGATACGATCGACATCACGCTCACCGGTACCGCCGGACAGTCCCTCGGGGCGTTCCTCCCGTCCGGCATCACGTTGCGCCTCTTTGGTGACTCGAACGACTACGTCGGCAAGGGCCTCTCGGGCGGGCGCATCATCGTGCGGCCGGATCGCACCAACGTCTTCCCTGCCGAGCACAACGTGATAGCGGGCAACGTCATCGGGTACGGCGCCACGAGCGGAGAGCTATTCCTCAGGGGACAGGTCGGCGAGCGGTTCCTCGTCCGCAACTCGGGCGCCACCGCCGTCGTCGAGGGCATCGGCGACCACGGGTGCGAGTACATGACCGGTGGACAGGCGCTCATCCTCGGGCGCACGGGCCGCAACTTCGGCGCGGGCATGTCCGGGGGCACCGCCTTCGTGCTCGACCTCAAGCCTGAGCGTGTCAACCGGCAGGCCCTCGACTCGGGCGAGCTGGCGCTCATCGAGCTCGACGACGAGGACCGGGACATTGTGCGCAACCTTCTCGTGAAGCACATCGAAGAAACCGACTCCGCGCTCGCGCAGCGGCTCCTCGACAACTTCGACGACACCGCGGCCAGGATCACCAAGGTCCTCCCGCGCGACTATGCAGCGGTGCTGCAGACCCGTCTGGGTGCCCTCGAAGAGGGCCTCGACCCGGACGGTGAGGAAGTTTGGTCTCGCATCCTGGAGGTGACCGGTGGCTGACCCACGTGGATTCCTGAAAGTCCGGCAGCGTGAGACGCAGCCGCGACGCCCTGTTCCCGTCCGGATCATGGACTGGAAGGAGGTGTATGAGGCGCGCCAGGAGGACACCGTCCTGGCACGTCAGGCATCGCGCTGCATGGACTGCGGCGTGCCCTTCTGCCACCACGGCTGCCCGCTGGGGAACCTCATTCCCGAGTGGAACGATTTGACGCGCCGAGGCAAAGGGCTGGATGCGTCCGAGCGGCTGCATGCGACCAACAACTTCCCCGAGTTCACCGGCCGTCTGTGCCCGGCACCGTGCGAGACCGCGTGCGTTCTCGGTATCAACCAGCCGGCCGTGACGATCAAGCAGATCGAGGTCTCGATCGCGGAGCAGGCCTTCGACGAGGGGTGGGTCGAGCCTCTTCCGCCGGCCCGTCTCACAGGCAAGACGGTTGCCGTCGTCGGCTCGGGTCCGGCTGGCCTCGCCGCCGCCCAGCAGCTGACCCGCATCGGCCATACGGTGGCTGTCTACGAGCGGGACGACCGGATCGGCGGCCTCCTCCGCTACGGCATCCCTGACTTCAAGATGGAGAAGGACGTTATCGACCGGCGTCTGGCCCAGATGCAGGCCGAGGGCACGCGCTTCCGCACGGGCGTGAATGTCGGCAAGGACGTCAGCTGGGACCAGCTGCGGCGGCGCTATGACGCCGTGGTGGTCGCTACCGGCGCGACCGTGCCGCGCGACCTCCCGATTCCCGGGCGGCACCTGGACGGTGTCCACTACGCGATGGATTACCTCGTGCAGTCCAACCACGCTGTGGCCGGGGACACGGTGACGGACCAGATCGATGCGCGCGGAAAGCACGTGGTCATCCTCGGCGGTGGTGACACGGGGGCTGACTGCATCGGCACTGCCCACCGCCAGCAGGCTGCCTCGGTCACGACTCTGGCGATAGGCAAGCAGCCACCCAGGGAGCGTCCCGCGCACCAGCCGTGGCCGATGTTCCCGAACCTGTTCGAGGTGGCGACGGCCCACGAGGAGGGCGGCGAGCGGACCTACCTCGCCTCGACGGTGGAGTTCGTGGGAGAGAACGGCCGGCTGGTCGGGCTCAAGGTCGCGGAGACGGAGTACACCGAAGGCAAGCGCGTCCCCAAAGCCGGGACGGAGCGGATCATCCCCGTTGACCTAGTGTTCCTCGCCCTGGGATTCACCGGCGCCGAGCCAGCCGGCCTCACGGAGCAGGTCAGCGCGGGGTTCGACGACCGCGGCAACGTGGCACGGGACGCCGACTACATGACCGAGGTCCCGGGCATCTTCGTCGCCGGAGACGCTGGCCGTGGTCAGTCGCTTATCGTGTGGGCCATCGCGGAGGGCCGTGCGGCGGCAGCCGCCGTGGACCGGCATCTCATGGGCGCCACGGTGCTGCCCGCCCCAGTCGCGCCGACCGACCGCGCAATCACTGTCCTCTGAAACCGCTCGCCAGATGCGGGCCCCCACGGCCCGCATCTCGCGTGTCTGCACCAGCTGTTCACCTTTCGAAGAAACGCACTCGACCACTTCAGACCTAGGGTAGGAATATGAGACGCGCGAAGATCGTGGCCACGTTCGGTCCGGCTATCTCCAGCTACGAGAACACGCTGGCTATCCTCGAGGCGGGCGTGGACGTAGCTCGCATGAACATGAGCCACGGCGACCACACGGTGCACGACAAGACGTACGAGAACGTGCGCAAGGCGGCGACTGAACTTGGCAAGGCTGTCGGCATCATGGCAGACCTCCAGGGTCCGAAGATCCGTCTGGGCCGTTTTGCGGACGGGCCGCATGCGCTCGCGGTCGGGGATGTCTTCACCATCACCACCGAGGATGTCCCAGGCACGAAGGACATCTGCTCAACGACGCTGAAGAGCCTGACCGAGGACGTCAAAGTGGGGGACTCCCTCCTCATCGACGATGGCAAGGTCGCGCTCCGGGCCACCGCCGTCGACGACGTCAAGGTCGTCACAGAGGTCACAGTCGCCGGCACGGTGTCCAACAACAAGGGCATCAACCTGCCCGGCGTCGCCGTCAACGTCCCCGCACTCAGCGACAAGGACGAGGTGGATCTGCGCTGGGCCCTCAAGCGGGGCGTGGACTTTGTGGCGCTCTCATTTGTGCGGGACGCGCGGGATGTCGAGCGCGTGCACGCCATCATGGACGAGGAGGGCCATCGGGTCCCGGTGATCGCCAAGATCGAGAAGCCCCAGGCCGTGGACCAGCTGCACGAGATCATCGACGCCTTCGATGCGATCATGGTCGCGCGCGGCGATCTCGGAGTCGAGCTGCCGCTCGAGCAGGTCCCGCTCGTGCAGAAGCGCGCGATCGAGCTCGCGCGTCGATGGGCCAAGCCGGTCATCGTTGCCACTCAGGTCCTCGAGTCAATGATCGAGAACCCGAGGCCCACGCGCGCCGAAGCCTCGGACTGCGCGAACGCGGTGCTGGATGGTGCGGATGCGGTCATGCTCTCGGGCGAGACGAGCGTTGGTGCCTACCCCATCGTGACGGTGAAGACGATGGCCAAGATCATCGAGTCCACCGAGGACCATGGCCTCGAACGTGTCCCGCCGCTCGGGTCGCAGCCGAAGACGCGTGGCGGCGCCATCACGCGTGCAGCGGTGGCCATCGCGGACCAGCTCGATGCGCGGTACATCTGCACCTTCACGCAGTCGGGTGACTCGGCCCGGCGCCTGAGCCGCCTCCGCCCCCAGAAGCCCGTCTTTGCGTTCACGCCTTTGATGTCGACCTTGAATATCCTGAGCCTGTGCTGGGGGATCCAGCCGCGGCTGGTCGAGTTCGCCGCGCACACGGACCAGATGATCGCACAGGTCGACGAGTACCTGCTGCGCGCAGGCCTCGCGGCACCCAACGATCTCGTGGTCGTCGCGGCTGGCTCCCCGCCCGGGGTCGCAGGGTCGACCAACATGCTCCGCGTGCACAAGGTCGGCGACCTCGCTGACGCCGGCCAGGTGCTCGAGGGCGCGGCCACTCCGCGGCGGGAGCAGATCGGTCCGTGGCCGCTTCCCACGGAGCCTAGACGCCAGAAGCTCTAGGCGAGGCCTACGGAAGGGCGGCACCCGCGAACGGGTGCGGCCCTTTCAGTATGTGTCGGGCTGTGCCGGCCGGCGGCCCGTTGGGGCCGGTCACTCGGCTAGGTCACCTGGTTGATGATCGTCTCGGCGACCTCGCGCATGCTCAGGCGGCGGTCCATTGACGTCTTCTGGATCCAGCGGAACGCCTCGGGCTCTGTCAGCCCCATCTTGGTGATGAGGAGGCTCTTGGCGCGCTCGACGAGCTTGCGGGTCGCGAACTGTTCCTTGAGATCGGTGACCTCGGATTCGAGCGCCTTGATCTCCTCATGGCGTGAAAGGGCGATCTCGAGCGCAGGGATCAGATCGTTGGGCGTGAAGGGCTTCACGACGTAGGCCATGGCGCCGGCGTCACGGGCACGCTCGACGAGCTCTTTCTGGCTGAAGGCGGTCAGGAGGACCACGGGGGCGATGCGGGCCTTCACGATCTTCTCGGCCGCTGTGATGCCGTCCATGACGGGCATCTTCACGTCCATCAGGACGAGGTCCGGCTTGTGCTCCTCGGCGAGTTCGACGGCGCGCTGCCCATTGTCCGCCTCGGCGATGACGTCGTACCCCTCTCCGCGGAGGATTTCGATGATGTCGAGCCGGATGAGGGTCTCATCCTCGGCCACGACGACGCGCCGCGCCGGAGCCACAGTCTGCGCCTTTTCGTCGGCTTGCGTAGGCCGGGGAGTCTTGTCTGACACGCGGGCTCCTAGAGAGTCAGGCGGATGTTTCTGCCCCCGATCCTACCGGGTACAGTAGTCGCGGTGGCCAGGGCAACGTGGCCCTAGGCCCGAGTGGCGGAATTGGCAGACGCGCCGCACTCAAAATGCGGTATCGAAAGGTGTGTGGGTTCGAGTCCCACCTCGGGCACACTGAAGGCGCCCCGGCATTGCGGGGGCGCCTTCACTGTACTTCGGGCGATCCCCTGTGCGGTCAGGCGTCGTCCAGCCCGGATCCCTCGGCGTCGGACTCTGAGGAGAACTCTTTGCGTTCGGGCTCCTGCTCCGTGTTGGCGGCGTCCATGTCGGCGTCGGCGGACGGCGCGGTCCCCGGAACAGTCTCGTCCTCGGGTGTCGGGCTCCCGTAGCCCCCTTCGCGCGGGGTCTCGTTCTCTGATCGCTTCTCGGCATCCATGCGCCCGACGCTAGCGCCACGACGGGGCAATGTCCACGTCTCCGGTGAAGCTGGGATTGCCTTCGGTGCATGGCTACGCTGGCGTCATGTCTGACTTCGTGTACTTCGTGGGGAGCAGCCTCGATGGCTACATTGCGCAGGACGACGGCGGGCTCGCCTGGCTCGACAAGTTCGACGAGGTCGACGGACTGGGCGACTCGTACAAGGCTTTCGCGGACGGCGTCGGATGCGTGGTGATGGGCGGCGGTACGTACGAGTGGATCCGCAACCATCATCCGGGTGAGTGGCCCTACAAGGTGCCGTGCTGGGTGTTCACGCACCACGAATTCGGTACGGACGACGGCGCGGACGTGGTCCTCGTGCGCGGCGACGTCGGAACGTTTGCCGGCGAGCTGCGCCGCGATGCGGGCGAGAAAGACGTGTACATCGTGGGCGGCGGTTCGCTTGCCGGTCAGTTCGTCGCTGCGGGGCTCATCGACAGGATTGTCCTGACGATCGTACCGGTGGCACTCGGTGGCGGCGTGCCGCTGCTCGGTGGAAGTCCGCTCGCCGTTCCCGCGGACTTCACGTTCGAGGGCCTCACGGAGCGTGCTGGCGCGGTGGAACTGCGGTACCGGAGGGCGGCCTAGGGGCCCGCGCGGAGCGTCTAGTGCCCCACGCCGGCGGGGTTGTCGCGAAGCAGGTTGGTGATGCGCGCTGTCGAGAGCCGGCGTCCGTCCTCGTCGGTGATGACGATCTCGTGGGTGGTGAGCGTCCGTCCCAGATGGACCGCGGTGCACGTGCCGCGCACGAGCCCCCGCACGGCAGGCCGGTGGTGGGTCGCATTGAGGTCGACGCCGACTGCATGCCGCCCCTCACCGGCCTGGAGCGACGCCGCGAATGAGCCGAGCGTCTCGGCGAGCACCGCGTGTGCGCCCCCGTGGAGGATGCCTGCCACCTGGGTGTTGCCGGCGACCGGCATCGTTGCTATCGCGAGCTGGGCCGTAAGCTCCTCGAAGACGATGCTCATCTTGGCCACGAGCGCCCCCACGCCCCGGCTCGCGAGCCAGGGGCGGAGGTGCTCGGGGATTCCTGCTGCCTCAAGCTCGGCCTCGATCGCGTGGGCGTGGAAACCTGCTGCCGATCCGTCGTTCGCCTGCCCCTCGATGGGGCTGAGGCCGGAGCCGGAGCGGGGATGAGGCTCGGTGAAATTGTCGTGCATGGCCACTAGGCTGGCACCCGTGACTGAAACCAGCAAAACGCTCGCCGCGCCCGCCCCTGTCCGATCAGGGGGGACAGTGCCCGAGGGAGCCGAGCCGGAGGGGGCCGCGTCCGGCGGAGCACCTGACGGGCAGCGGCCAAGGCTGCTGGTGCTGGATGGCCACTCGATGGCCTTCCGAGCCTTCTTCGCGCTGCCGGCGGAGAGCTTCGTCAACGCGGCCGGGCAGCACACCAATGCGGTCCACGGTTTCACCTCGATGCTCATCAATTTGGTACGCGACCAGCAGCCGACGCACGTGGCCGTCGCCTTCGACGTGAGCGACGAGACCACGCAGCGCAAGGCCGTCTACAGCGAGTACAAGGGCGGCCGGAATGCCACTCCGCCCGAGTTCGCGGGCCAGATCGACTACATCAAGAAGGTCATGACCGCTCTGGGCATCCGCACCATGGAGGCGCCGGGCCACGAGGCCGACGACATTTTGGCCACGCTCGCCGCCCAGGGCACGGCGGCAGGATTCGAGGTTCTTCTCGTCTCCGGTGACAGGGACACGTTCCAGCTCGTCAACGACAGCGTGTCCGTGCTGTACCCGCGCAAGGGCGTGAGCGACATTCCGCGCATGGACGCGGAGGCAATCGAGGAGAAGTACCTCGTTTCGCCCGCGCGATACCCGGACCTCGCGGCGCTGGTCGGCGAGAGCGCGGACAACCTCCCAGGCGTCCCCGGTGTCGGGCCGAAGACGGCAGCGAAGTGGATTGCGCAGTACGACGGGCTCGAGGGAGTCCTCGCCCATGCCGGTGAGATCAAGGGGAGGGCGGGGGAGAACCTCCGCGACAACCTTGAGGCCGTTGAGCGGAACCGGCGGCTCAACCGACTCCTGACGGACCTCGAACTGCCCCTGGGCCTGGATGACCTCGCGGACCCCCGGCCGGAGCGTGCGGCGGTCGAGGCCCTGTTCGACGAACTGGAGTTCAAGGCGCTGCGCACTCGCGTCTACGAAATCTTCGGAACGGAGGGACCCGAGGGGGCGAAGGACTCCTTCCGTGTCCCGCCGCACACCGTCGTGACGGACGACGGCGCGCTGGCCGCCTCCCTTGCCGGTCTCACCGGAGGCGCCGGGTCAGCGCCGATCGCGGTCGCCGTCCGGACCGACGGTGCCGGGCCCCGTCCGGCGACGGATGCGATAGCCCTCGCGACGTCCGACGCTGCCGTTGTGGTGCCTCTCGAGGGAAGCGTTCCGGCCCCGCTGGTGGCATGGCTCGCGGACGGCTCGGTGTCCAAAGCCACTGCCGAGCTCAAGGAGGCGGCCAAGGCCCTGCGCGGTGTCGGCGCCGAGATCGCCGGAATTGTCGACGATGTCTCGGTCTCGGGCTACTTGGCAGAGCCGGACCGCCGTTCCTATGCCTTGGCGGGTCTCGCCCAGCACCATTTGGGCATCGAACTGGCCGCAGGCGGCGCGACCACGGGACAGCTCGCGTTCGACCTCGGGGGAGCGGAGGCTGCCTCTGCGGCGCTCGCCCGGCAGGCCGCCGTCGTGCACGCCCTGCACGAGGACCTCGCCCCGAAGCTCGAGGAGGTCGGGGCGAGTGGTCTGCTGCAGGACATGGAGCTGCCGCTCTCCCGGGTCCTCCTGGACATGGAGTGGGCTGGCATCGCGGTGGATGTGGCGCAGATCGAGGCCCTCATGAACGAGCTCGGCGCGGCGAGCGAGCAGGCTGCTGCCGCCGCCTACACGGCGATCGGGCATGAGGTGAACCTCGGCTCGCCCAAACAGCTCCAGACGGTCCTGTTCGAGGAGCTCGAGCTGCCCAAGACGAAGAAGATCAAGACCGGCTATACGACCGACGCCGCGTCCCTCAAGGAACTCCTGGACAAGACGGGCCACCCCTTCCTGGCCTCGCTCATGGCGCACCGTGAATCGAGCAAGCTGCGCCAGATGGTCGAGACGCTCAAGAAGTCCGTCACGAAGGACGGCCGGATCCACACGACATACGCCCAGACGATCGCAGCAACCGGCCGGCTCTCCTCCAACAACCCCAATCTCCAGAACATCCCGATCCGCTCCGAGGAGGGGCGTCGGGTGCGCGACGTCTTCGTGGTGGGCGAGGGATACGAGTCCCTTCTCTCCGCTGACTACTCGCAGATCGAGATGCGCATCATGGCCCACCTCTCCGGCGACGAGGGGCTTATCGAGGCCTACCGGGAAGGCGAGGACCTGCACCGGTTCGTCGGCTCGCGGATCTTCCACGTCGAGCCCGCCGAGGTCACGTCCGAGATGCGGTCGAAGGTCAAGGCGATGTCCTACGGCCTGGCGTACGGACTGTCCTCATTCGGCCTGTCGAAGCAGCTCGAGATCTCCGTCGACGAGGCGCGGACCCTGATGAAGGACTACTTCGACCGGTTCGGCGCAGTGCGGGACTATCTCCGGGGCGTGGTCGAGCAGGCCCGGCAAGACGGCTACACACAGACCATCTTCGGCCGGCGCCGTTACCTCCCGGATCTCACGAGCCCGAACCGGGCACACCGCGAGCTCGCGGAGAGAATTGCCCTGAACTCGCCAATCCAGGGCTCGGCGGCGGACATCATCAAACGCGCCATGATCGGCGTCGACGGCCAGCTGCACGGGCGCGGTCTGGGATCGCGGCTCCTTCTCCAGATCCATGACGAGCTTGTGGTCGAGGTAGCGCCAGGTGAGGAGGCGACCGTGCGGGAGATTGTCGAGGCGGAGATGGGTTCCGCGGCCCAGCTGAGTGTTCCGCTCGACGTCCAGATCGGCGTCGGCCGCACATGGAATGAGGCGGGACACTGATGGATGAGCTGACGCCGGCGCGTTATGAGGTCCGCCGGTTCCGCGCCGCGCCTGCCTCGAGCCCGGACTTCGGGCACACCGAGGAGTGGATCCGCGCCGTCAACTACGGCTTCTATGAGGTCTCGGTCGGCGGCGAGCACCTTTCCAAGATCGCGGACGCCTACATCGTGGACGACCGCGAGCTGACCGGCGTCTACGAGGCCAGCGACACGGATGCCCCAGGATTCGGCAGCGCTCGGCCCGTCGCGACCTTCGCGACCCTGCGGAAGTCCCTGAACATCGGCTACGGGCGCCTCGTTCCCGCGCACCTCGTCACCGCGGTCACGGTGCGCACCGACCATCGTCGCCGGGGCCTGCTCCGGCGGCTCATGGCCGAAGACCTCGCCCGCGCAAAGTCCAGCGGCGTGCCCATTGCCGCGCTCACTGCCTCGGAGGCATCGATCTACCGGCGCTTCGGATACGGCACGGCCACCTTCGAGCGGCGTGTCGCGGTCGAGACCGGCCCTCGGTTCAGGCTCGCCGTCCCGCCGAGCGGCAGGGTCGTGGCGGTGGACCCCGCTGCCATGCTCGAGCTCGCGCCGAAGATCTTCGCCCGTGCGCATGCGGCGGTCCCCGGTTCGATCGAGCGGCAGGAGCGCTACCGGCTGCGCGCTGGCGGCCAGTGGGCCGATGACACGGCCGGACCGGACAACGCTGCCCGAGTAGCAGTGCACCTCGATGAGTCGGGGGAGCCGGACGGCTACGCGGCCTACTCGTTCCGCGGCTGGAAGCACGAGCCGCCGACCATGGAGCTGCGGGATCTCGTCGCCGCCACACCAGAGGCATACCTCGGGCTGTGGGAGTTTCTCGGGTCCCTCGACCTCATCGAGAGGATTGTGTGGGATGAGGCTCCTGCCCAGGATCCGCTCGTGTGGGCCCTCGAGGACCAGCGCGCGGTGAAGGCCGAGGGCGCGCAGGACATGCTGTGGCTGCGCATTCTGGATGTTGAGGCGGCGCTCGGCGCCCGGGCCTTCGCGCACGACGGCGAGCTGGTCTTGCGCGTTGACGATCCTTTGGGCTTCACCACGGGCAGGTACCGGCTTGCAGCGTCAGCCGGGGCGGCCCGGATAGAGCGCCTGTCCGACGATGACTCGGTGGCCGACGACCTCACGATGAACATCGCGGAGCTCTCCTCCGTGTACGTCGGCGGCGTGAGCCCGGTGACTCTCGCAGAGGCCGGCAGGATCCGGGCCGGCGAGGGGGCCGCCGGCGCGGCGCTCACGCTCGAGCGGATGCTCGCGGTCGAACGGCCCGCACACTGCTTTACGCACTTCTGAGCAGCCCTCCCGGGGAGCTCCGGACGAGGGCCCACTGGGCCGGACGTTCGTCCCCTGTTTCCCGGACGTTTCCCGACCGCTGTAGGCTCATCTGTGGGCGTGCCGAACTCCCGCCGCAGCCTCCGGCACGTGATGACCAGAACCGCCCGTCCCGGCCAGAACCCGTCCACGCTGTCCCTCCCAGCACCATGTCGAACCGGAGCCCCCTTGCCCACGCGCCGCACTGTCCTCACAGCACTGTCGCTCCTCGCGGTGACCGCATGTGCAGATTCGCGACAGGACACCCCGCCGGCAGAACAAGCGGCCGGTACTGCTGGGGCGGACCTCGCGGTGGCGGCCCCGCCCGCCCCGATGCCAGCCTCGCCGCAGCCGGTGCCTCCGGCCCCCGAGCCCCGGCTGCCCCGCCCCCCGCTGGAGACGATCCAGGCGCGGTTCGGCGGGAGGGCCCCGCACCAGTGGGGGCTCGAGGTGCCGGGCGTCGTGACCCGTTCAAGCTCGGACGCCGTCGCCCTGACGTTCGACGCGTGCGGTGGCCCCGGAGGGAGCGGCGTGGACGCGCGGCTTCTGGCCACCCTGCGCAAGCACGGCGTCCCGGCGACCCTGTTCCTCAATGCCCGGTGGATCGCGGCCAACCCCGGAACGAGCGCCGAACTCGCCGCGGATCCGCTGTTCGAGCTTGCCGACCACGGGACGGCTCACCGTCCCCTCTCGGTCTCCGGCCGCAGTGCGTACGGAATCCCCGGCACGGCCTCGCTCGCGGCGGTCTACGACGAACTGGTGTCCAATCGAGCCCATCTCGAGAATCTCGTGCGCGAGCCTGCCCCGTGGTACCGACCCGGAACCGCATACTTTGACGAGGTCGCCGCGGAGGTGACCCGCGCCGTCGGACTCGTTCCCGTCAACTTCTCTGTCAACGGCGACGGCGGTGCCACGTTCTCTGCCGCCCAGGTCGCCACCGCCCTGGCGGCCGCGGGTCCCGGCGACATCGTGATCAGCCACATGAACCGGCCCGGCTCAGGAACGGCCCTCGGCTACGAAGGCGTCCTGCCCCGCATGCTTGCCCACGGAGTGAAGTTCACCACGCTCTCCAAGGCAGGTCTCTCGGCTGCCTGAGCGCTCGAGGCTCGTGAGCGCGCTTTTGACCGGCGTTAGGCCCGCCAACTAGACTGGACGGGCGCGTACCGCGCGCGTGCGGCGGGTGCCGTGCCGGAGGATTCCGGCCGGGCGCGGCGCAGCAAGAACTGTCAACACTTCAGTCAGACTACCTCTCCGGCTCATGCCGTGCAGGTCTGACTGACCGACCAACTATCCACATCGGAGCCCCTACTACATGACCATCACCTCCACGACGTCCTCTACGCCGCAGGTCGCCATCAACGACATCGGCACGCCCGAGGAATTCCTCGCCGCCGTCGACGCCACCATCAAGTACTTCAACGACGGCGATCTCGTTGAGGGCACCGTTGTCAAGGTTGACCGCGACGAGGTCCTGCTCGACATCGGCTACAAGACGGAGGGTGTCATTCCCTCCCGCGAGCTCTCCATCAAGCACGACGTCGATCCGAGCGACGTCGTCGCCGTCGGCGACCAGGTCGAGGCACTCGTTCTCACCAAGGAGGACAAGGAAGGCCGCCTGATCCTCTCCAAGAAGCGTGCGCAGTACGAGCGCGCCTGGGGCGACATCGAGAAGATCAAGGAGGAGGACGGCGTCGTCACGGGAACCGTCATCGAGGTGGTCAAGGGTGGCCTCATCCTCGACATCGGCCTCCGCGGCTTCCTCCCGGCGTCGCTCGTCGAGATGCGCCGCGTCCGCGATCTCGCGCCGTACATCGGCCAGAAGATCGAGGCCAAGATCATCGAGCTCGACAAGAACCGCAACAACGTGGTCCTGTCCCGCCGCGCTTGGCTCGAGCAGACCCAGTCCGAGGTCCGCTCCTCCTTCCTCAACAAGCTCGAGAAGGGCCAGGTCCGGACCGGCGTCGTCTCCTCGATCGTCAACTTCGGTGCGTTCGTGGACCTCGGCGGCGTCGACGGCCTCGTGCACGTCTCGGAGCTGTCCTGGAAGCACATCGACCACCCCTCCGAGGTTGTCGAGGTCGGCCAGGAGGTCACTGTCGAGGTCCTCGAGGTCGATCTCGACCGCGAGCGCGTCTCCCTCTCGCTCAAGGCGACGCAGGAGGATCCGTGGCAGACCTTCGCCCGCACGCATGCGCTGGGCCAGGTCGTTCCGGGCAAGGTCACCAAGCTCGTCCCGTTCGGTGCGTTCGTCCGCGTCGAGGACGGCATCGAGGGCCTCGTGCACATCTCCGAGCTGGCGGTCCGCCATGTGGACCTCGCCGAGCAGGTTGTGTCCGTGGGCGACGAGCTCTTCGTCAAGGTCATCGATATCGACCTTGAGCGTCGCCGTATCTCCCTGTCGCTCAAGCAGGCCAACGAGGGCGTGGACCCGGACTCGACCGAGTTCGACCCGGCGCTCTACGGCATGGCTGCCGAGTACGACGAGGAGGGGAACTACAAGTATCCCGAGGGGTTCGATCCGGAGTCCAACGAGTGGCTCGAGGGCTACGAGACGCAGCGCGCCGCGTGGGAGCAGCAGTACGCCGACGCCCAGACCCGCTGGGAGGCGCACAAGAAGCAGGTCGCGCAGCACCTCGCCGACGACGCCGCCGCGGTGTCCGGGCACGGCCACGAGTCGGCCCCGACCACCTACTCCTCCGAGGCGCCGGCGCCCGACCACGGCACGCTCGCCTCGGACGAGGCACTCGCCGCTCTGCGCGAGAAGCTGACCGGCAACTGATCCACGCCACGGCCCGTCCGGGCCAACACTGATCTAGCACTGCCGCAAGGGGCGGGTCCTGCATCGCAGGACCCGCCCCTTGCCTGTCCCCGCATGGTGTCTGAGTCCTTCGCCCCTCCACGCCGCAAGCGCGACCTCATAGGCTGGCCTGAGGGGGATCACAGCCACCTCGGCCCCTCTCACCGAGCCCTTGGAGGAAGGTCATGGAAGCAGTTGTGGTCTACGCGTCGCAGTACGGCAACACTCGCCTCATCGCGGAGGCGATCGGGCGCGGCCTCGGACCTGAGGCCCGGGTTGTGGAGGCGGCCGGCTTCTCGCCGGCGCAGCTCGCCCCCGGATCCCTGCTCGTGGTGGGGAGCCCGATCGTGGGATGGAAGCCCCTTGAGGGGCTCGGCGTCTGGCTCGATGCGCTGGGCCCCGGGTCGCTCGCAGGAGTGCGGACGGCGGCGTTCGACACCCGGGTCAAGCTGTTCATCCACGGTGACGCGGCGAAGAAGATCGAGCGTGCACTGGAGACCGCTGGCGCCGAGCGGGCTGCCGAGCCCACGTGGTACTACGTCAAGGGCTCGGAAGGGCCTCTGCTGGACGGGGAAGTCGAGCGGGCAGAAGTCTGGGGCGCTGCGCTGGCTGCGGGCTGAGGCGCCGCGTGATTGACCGTCGCGGCGAACTGCCCGGTGTGCCAATCCGCTCGCCCCGGGGCGCGGGCCGCTACCGGAGGTCGATCCACGAGGTCCCAAGAGGCAGGGCCACGCAGGTCCCGCCCGTGAGTCCGGCGAGCCGCCCAGCAAAGTCGGATGCCCGCGCCGCGGAGTCCTCGATGGCCACCCTGAGGGCTGCACAGCTCATGCCGTAATCCGCGCCGAGGACCACCACGCCGGCGCCGCGCAGGTCATTCTCGAGGCGCGGTGCGACAGCGTGGGGCACCTCGATCCCCAGGACGCGCAGGCGCTGGCGGCGCACCAGCGTCGCAGTGCCCAGGGCTGCCGCGACGGATTCTGAGTATGCGCGGACGAGGCCCCCCGAGCCCAAGAGAATCCCGCCGAAGTACCTCACGACCACGGCGACGATGTCGCTCAGGTCCGCAGGGCCGTCGTGCGTTTCGCACTTGACGAGCGCCTCGAGCATCGGGAGGCCCGCGGTCCCCGAGGGCTCTCCGTCGTCGCTGCTGCGCTGGGTGGTGCGGTCGGGCCCGAGCACGAAGGCGCTGCAGTGGTGGCGCGCGTCGTGGAACTCCCGGCGGAGCGCCGCCACAAGGGCGCGGGCCTCGTCCTCACTGGCGGCCCTCCGCAGGACGGTGATGAACCGGGACCGCTTGACCTCGAGCTCGTGGCGGTGCTCCCCGTCGATGGTCGTATAGGCCGTGGCGCGGCTGATCTCGCTCACCGTCACCAGTCTAGGCGGCTGCTGGACTAGGCTGGGGCCGTGCTGAGAGTAGGGCTGACGGGCGGGATCGCCTCTGGCAAGTCGGCGGTGTCCCGACGTCTGGCTGAGCGCGGCGCGGTGATTGTTGACGCGGACCTGCTCGCCCGTGAGGCCGTCCAGCCCGGGTCCGATGGGCTCGCCGAGGTCGTCGAGGAATTCGGGCATGGCGTTTTGACGCCCGACGGCGCCCTCGACCGGGCGGCCCTCGGCGCCATCGTCTTCGCAGACCCGGCGCGACGCGGGGCGCTCAACAGCATCATCCATCCGCGGGTGCGGGCGCGCGCCGCCCAGATCGTCTCCGACGCCGTGGCCGCGGATCCGCACGCCGTGATCGTCCAGGACATCCCCTTGCTCGTGGAGACTGGGCAGGCGGGAAACTTCGACGTCGTCGTGGTGGTCGACGCCCCGGACGATGTCCGAGTGGCCCGGCTGCTCGCCCGCAACGGAATGGCCCCGGCAGAGGCGCGGTCCCGCATGGCGGCCCAGGCCACTCGCGAGCAGCGCCTTGCCGCAGCACACCACGTCATCGCGAATACCGGGACTCTGGACGACCTCCGGGAGGCTGTGGACAGGCTGTGGGAAGATGTCCTGGTCCCCGCTGCGGAGAACACCACCGCAGACCCCTCCGCTTAGCCCCCAGCGAATGCGGACGTGCCCTGTCCGCACCCCGGCGTAGATTTGGTCCATGAGCCTTGCCCAGGAGATCAATCGCGTCGTCGCGCCGTTCGAGGTGGTCAGCGAGTACCAGCCGGCCGGGGACCAGCCGACCGCGATCGCCGAGATCGCGGAACGCATCCAGAACGGCGAGAAGGATGTCGTACTCCTCGGTGCGACCGGCACCGGCAAGAGCGCCACGACGGCCTGGGTCATCGAGAAGCTCCAGCGGCCCACGCTCGTCATGGTCCAGAACAAGACCCTCGCGGCCCAGCTCGCCAACGAATTCCGTGAGCTCCTGCCCAACAACGCGGTCGAGTACTTCGTCTCCTACTACGACTACTACCAGCCCGAGGCCTACGTTCCCCAGACGGATACCTTCATCGAGAAGGACTCCTCGATCAACGAAGAGGTCGAGCGGCTGCGGCACTCCGCGACCAACTCGCTCCTCACCCGGCGGGACGTCGTGGTGGTGGCGACGGTGTCCTGCATCTACGGCCTCGGCACTCCAGAGGAGTACGTGGCGGGCATGGTGACCCTGCGCCGCGGCATGGAGATGGACCGAGATGCCCTCCTGCGGAAGTTCGTGTCCATGCAGTACGTGCGCAACGACGTCGACTTCCACCGCGGCACGTTCCGCGTCCGGGGCGACACGGTCGAGATCATCCCGATGTACGAGGAACAGGCCCTGAGGATCGAGTTCTTCGGGGACGAGGTCGAGTCGATCCACACGCTCCACCCCCTGACCGGGGAGGTCATCCGGGAGGAGACCGAGATGTACGTCTTCCCCGCGAGCCACTACGTTGCAGGCCCTGAGCGGATGGCACGCGCCATCAGAGGCATCGAGGATGAGCTCGCCGAGCGCCTCAAGCTCCTTGAATCGCAGAACAAGCTCGTCGAGGCGCAGCGGCTGCGCATGCGCACCACCTACGATCTCGAGATGATGCAGCAGATGGGCTTCTGCAACGGGATCGAGAACTACTCCCGGCACATCGACGGCCGGGACGCAGGGACTGCGCCGCACTGCCTCCTCGACTACTTCCCCGAGGACTTCCTCCTCGTCATCGACGAGTCCCACGTGACCGTCCCGCAGATCGGGTCCATGTACGAGGGCGACATGTCCCGCAAGCGCACGCTCGTGGAGCACGGCTTCCGGCTGCCCTCGGCAACGGACAACCGGCCCCTCAAGTGGGACGAGTTCCTCGAGCGCATCGGCCAGACCATCTATCTCTCCGCAACGCCTGGCAAGTACGAGCTCGGAAAGTCCGACGGCGTGGTGCAGCAGATCATCCGGCCCACCGGACTCGTCGATCCCGAGGTGGTCGTCAAGCCGACGAAGGGCCAGATCGACGATCTTCTGGGCGAAATCCGGGACCGGGTCGAGCGGGACGAACGTGTGCTGGTCACGACACTCACCAAGCGCATGGCGGAGGACCTCACGGAGTACCTCTTGGGGCATGGTGTCAAGGTGCAATACCTGCACTCCGACGTCGACACGCTCCGGAGGGTAGAGCTACTGAGGGAGCTGCGGCTGGGCACCTTCGACGTGCTTGTGGGCATCAACCTCCTGCGGGAAGGACTCGACCTACCCGAGGTCTCGCTCGTGAGCATCCTCGACGCGGACAAGGAAGGGTTCCTGCGCTCCGCGACCTCCCTGATCCAGACGATCGGCCGCGCTGCCCGCAACGTCTCAGGCCAAGTCCACATGTACGCGGACAGGATCACCGACTCGATGGCGCAGGCCATCGACGAGACGAATCGGCGCCGAGAGATCCAGACGGCCTTCAACACGGAGCGGGGCATCGATCCCCAGCCCCTGCGCAAGCGCATCGCAGACATCACCGACCAGCTGGCACGTGAGGACCAGGACACCCGTGCGCTCATCGAGAGCAGCCGGGCAGGCAAAGGCGGCAAGCGCACCAAGGGCACCTCGGGCGCCGCGGCCCGTGAGCGTGCGGAGACAGAGCTCCGGCGTGACGGGGTGGCTGCCGCGCCGGCAGAGGACCTTCTGGGGCTCATCGAGCAGCTGACCGAGCAGATGCACGGGGCCGCCGCAGAGCTCCAGTTCGAGCTTGCCGCGCGCCTGAGGGATGAGGTCGCCGACCTCAAGAAGGAGCTGCGACAGATGCAGGCCGCCGGACATGCCTGACCCGGACGACTCCGCCAGGTTTCCTGCTCCGGCCGTGGATGGTGCTGCCCCCGGGGACCCTGCAGGCCCGGCCGGCCTGCTGGCGTCATCCGCGCCCGCTGGGTCCGCCCTGAACGTGCCGAGGGCATTGGCTCACGACGACCCCACTCGCCGTGGGATTCAGAAGCGCACGGTGGGCGTCTTGGCCGGTGCGCAGCTCCTGAGCGGGCTCGGGAACGGCGCGACGCTTGCGATCGGCTCGCTCCTGGCCGTGCAGTACGGCGGGTCCGATGCTTGGGCTGGCTCCGTCACGACCATCCTGACGCTCACCGCGGCCGCGGCCGCGCTTCCCCTGAGCGGCCTGGCTGCCGCCAAGGGCAGACGGACCGCGCTCGTCACGGGGCTCGGCATTGCGATGCTCGGGTCCGTGACCATCGTACTGTCCACCAGCGCCTCGTCGCTGGGGCTGCTGCTGCTGGGCGGGTCACTCCTCGGCGTCGGCACGGCGGTCAATCTGCAGTCTCGCTTCGCGGCTGTGGACCTTGCAGAAGCGGCGCACCGAGGCCGCGACCTCTCGCTCGTCGTCTGGTCCATCACGGTGGGCGCCGTGGCTGGCCCCAATCTGATCAAGCCTGGTGCGGCCCTCGGGACGGCGCTGAACCTGCCCGAGACTGCCGGGCCGTTCGTCATCTCCGTGACGGGGATGGCGCTCGGAGCCGCCATCCTGTGGTTCGGGCTCCGGCCCGACCCACTCCTCGAGGCGCGGAACCGGGCGCCCGGTGCGGAGGTATCGCCCGCGAGTCCGGCCTCGGGCAGATCTGGGCGGCAGCCTTGGAGTGCGGCGTTCAAGGGCGGATTCCACGCCATCTGGACATCTTCCGAAGCGGCCCTCGCCGTCGGCGGAGTCATCGCAGCGCACGCGGTCATGGTCTCGGTCATGGCGATGACCCCGCTGCACCTCCAGCAGGTGACAGTCGGCCCGATGGGCGGCATGGGCTCCGCGAACCACGTGAGCACTGACTCGTTCGCGCTCATCGGCTTCACGATCTCCCTGCACATCGCGGGAATGTATGCGCTCTCGCCCGTCCTGGGCTCACTCGCAGACCGGTTTGGCCGGCGCCGCATGCTGGCTGCGGGGCACGGTGTGCTCATCCTCGCCGTTGCCCTCGCCGCGATCGGGGCGCCGAGTCCCGTGGCGGTCGCTGCAGCCCTTGTGCTGCTTGGACTCGGATGGTCCGCTGCGACGATCGCTGGCTCTGCTCTGCTGGCCGAGAGCATCGAGGAGGCGCGTCGGGTTCAGGCGCAGGGTGTGAGCGACACGGGCATGGGTTTGGCCGGGGCTGCGGGAGGGGCGCTCGCCGGCGTGGCGATGGCGCTCATTGGGTTTCAGGGCCTCGCGCTGACTGCCGGATTGCTCAGTGTCGTGGTGCTCATTGCCGCCGTGGCACCCGGCCTGGCGGGGCGCAGCACCGCGAATCGGGCGTGAGGGCCGCCGCCTCTGGGGTCCAATCGCGCCGCTGAACCGGGGCGCGGGTCCGGAACAGGGGTCTGAGGCCGGGTGGCTGCCAAGCGGTCAGCCAACGCCATGCCGTCGCGCCGAGGCCACCACTCGGCGTCGTGCGCACTCAACTGGGTGCAGGCGCGTCCGGCTCGGCCATGCCGAGGAGCCGGGCGAAGATGCCCTCACCGTCGTCGGAAATCCCATCATGATGGAAGTCCTCGGTCTCCCACACCTCCAGCCGGCGCACGCGGTCCGCGGTCTCGAGCGAGAGAGTCCGGTCTACGAAGATGTCGTCGTGGTAGACGGCCGCGGCCGCCGGCACGTCGTTGAGGGCGAGCCGGCCGGTATCGTACAGCGGCCCCCAATCGGACCTTCGGGCCAAAAGCTCGGCCGTCTGGGCAAGGGGAACGAGCGCGGGATCCTGCTCGAAATACCACGGCATGACCATCTCGCCCAGGAGGAGCGGCTCTGCCCCGTCGGGCCGGAACTCGGGGTGCTGCTCGAGTACGCGCCACGCCGCCCAATCGCTTGCCTCGCCCTGAGCATAGATCGCCTCATGCATCAACGCATAGAGCGGGTTTGGGGCCCGTGATACGAGCGACTGGACTTGGGCGAGGAAGCTGTCCGAGAGGCGTGGGCCGCCCACCGCGGAGGTGAATGCGTCCTCGAGCAGGTAGTGAAGCGTGTCCACCCGAGTGTTGCCACCGAGGAGGTTGCCGACCAGCTGGAAGCGTTCGGGCGTGAACCGCTCGCCCGACGGGAGCCGTTCATCGTGGTCACGCAGATGCTCGACGACGGCACTCACCGTTGGGCGGTCATCCGGATACCACCCGAAATACTGTTCGTTCCGTGCAGCCACCCGCCCGTAGGTGGCCCGGTAGACCCGCTCGGCCGGCCCGTCGAGCGGCGCGAGCCCGCCGGTGATGAGGGCCCTGCGCATGCCCTGCGGCGCGAGCGAGAGGTACGTGAGCGTGCAGAATCCGCCGTAGCTCTGCCCAAAGACGGTCCACGGACCCGAGCCGAGCTCGTGGCGGATCGCCTCGCAGTCCATCACAATTGAATCGGCACGGAAGTGCGTGAGGTAGTCCGACTGCTCGGCGGGAGCACCCCTGAGCGGAAGGGTGCTCCGATCGGCGGGAGTGGACAGACCGGTGCCCCGCTGATCCAGCATGAGGATGCGGAAATCCGCTGCGGCGGCCTTCATCCAGCCCGAGAGGCTCGTCACGCGGTTCCCCCGACCGCCCGGGCCGCCCTGGAGGAAGAGGAGCCACGGGAGCTTCTCACTCGCCTCAGGCGGGTGCGCCGCGGAGACGTACTCCCGCGCGAAGACCTCGATGAGCTCGCCCTCGGGCCGTCCATGGTCGAGCGGCACAGCGAAGACGTGCTCGGCCGTCCGCAGCCCGCGGAACGCGTGCCGGCCCACGATGCGGTGGCCCGCTGCGCGCGCTGCGGACGACGCCGCCCGGCCGGTCCCGCTCGGGCGCCCACCCGCCGTCGTACTCACCCGGCTTCTCCGAGCGCTGCCGCACCGAAGCGCGCGAGCGCGTCTCCTGTGAGCCGGAAGGTGTCCCATTCCTCCAGGGGCACGGCGCCGAGGCTGCGGTAGAAGCCGATGGACGGTTCGTTCCACTTCAGGACCGCCCACTCGACCCGTGCATAGCCGCGCTCCACCGCGATCCGGGCCAGTTCCTCCAGGAGGGCCTTGCCGTAGCCGCGGCCCCGCGCTTCGGGGCGGACGTAGAGGTCCTCGAGGTAGATCCCGTGCGTGCCCTCCCACGTCGAATAGTTGAGGAACCAGAGGGCGAAGCCCATCACACGAGGGCTCCCGTCCGAACCCGCATCCTCGAGCACGTGGGCGAAGATCGCGGGGTGGTCGCCGAACAGCTGCCCGGTGAGGGACTCGACGGTGTTCTTGACAGCATCAGGCTCCCTCTCGTACGCCGCGAGTTCGTGGATGAGTTCGAGGATCGCGGGGACGTCGGAAGGATCGGCGTGCCGGAGCGTGGCGACGGAGGGAGAACTCATGCCTCCCAACCTAGCCACCCAGCCGCCCCACCGACCTCAGGCGGATGACGGCGCTGCCTGTCGCATCGCACTCAGCGAGGTCGACCTCCGCGGAGAACCCCCAGTCGTGGTTGCCCGCCGGGTCGTCGAAGATCTGGCGTACGTGCCACACGCCGGGCTGCTCGTCGATGATCAGGAGCTGCGGACCGCGCGCGTCGGGGCCGGTGCCGATGTCCTCGTGCTCCTCGAAGTAGGCGTCGAGGGCGTCCTCCCATTCTCCGACCGCGAATCCCGCCTCCCCGTCCAAAGCCGCGAGGGCGTCCGAATCCTCGTCCGCGAACAGCTCGACTCGGCGGAACAGCTCATTGCGCACCATCACGCGGAACGCCCGCACGTTCGCAGTGAGCGCCGGCGGGGGAGGGGGTGGGGCGTCGAACGCGTGCAGGTCCTTGCCGCTCGTGAGCTCCTCCCACTCGTCCAGCAGCGACGAGTCGACCTGCCGCACGAGCTCGCCGAGCCAGGCGATGAGGTCCTCGAGGTCTTCCCGCAGCGCGTCCTGCGGGACGGTCTGCCTCAGCGCCTTGAACGCGTCCGTGA
Source organism: Sinomonas notoginsengisoli (assembly GCF_021554725.1). Lineage (GTDB taxonomy): Bacteria > Actinomycetota > Actinomycetes > Actinomycetales > Micrococcaceae > Sinomonas > Sinomonas notoginsengisoli. The sequence continues at coordinate 185,206 of NZ_JAIZDP010000001.1, forward strand.
GGTAGCGCAGGACAATCCCCTCGCTGCGTGCGAGTCCGTAGAACCGAACGAACTCGCCGAAGTCCATGGCCCGTTCGTACATGTCTCGGACCACGGACTTCGGCGCGAGCTCGAAGTCGCCCACCCATGGAGCATGCCGGCGATACGTCTCGAATGCGGCCTCAAGGAGCTCCTTGAGCGGTTCGGGGTACGTCACGGCGTCCAGCGCGTTCATGCGCTCGGTGTACTCCATGCCCTCGGCCTTCATCGCGGCCAGTGCCTCTGTCTTGGCCCGCTTGAGCTGGGCGGAAAGGATCTGCCGGGGCTTCTCGAGAGTGGCCTCGATGACTGAGACGACATCGAACGCATACGACGGCGAATCCGGATCGAGGAGGTCCAGGGCGGCGAGCGCGAAGGGGGAGAGCGGCTGGTTCAGCGCAAAGTTCTCCTGGAGGTCCACGGTCAGCCTGAGCGTGTGCCCGGTCGCGCGCTGCTCCGCGGTCAGCTCGTCGTCGGGGATGCGCTCGACGACGTCGGCCGCGATGAGCTCGCGGAGGATCCCGAGCGCACGGCGCATCAGGCGCAGCTGGACGGGCCGAGACTCGTGGTTTTCAGTCAGGAGCCGGTGCGCTGCGGCGAACGGGTTTCCGGGCCGGGCCATGAGGTTCAACAGCATCGCGTGGGTGACGGTGAAGCTCGAGGCCAACGGCTCGGGCGTGCCCTCGACGAGCTTCTCGAACGTCGGCCGCCCCCACGAGACGAAGCCCTCCGGCGGCTTCTTCTTCACCACTTGGCGCAGCTTGCGCTGATCGTCGCCGAACTTGGCCCGAGCCTTCTCCATGGCCCGGTTGTTCTCGACGACGTGCTCAGGGGCCTGCACGACGACGGTCCCCGCCGTGTCGTATCCGGCCCGCCCCGCTCGTCCGGCGATCTGGTGGAACTCGCGCGCGTTGAGGTGCCGCGTGCGGGTGCCGTCGAATTTGCTCAGGGCGGTGAGCAGGACGGTGCGGATCGGAACGTTGATGCCCACGCCGAGCGTGTCCGTCCCGCAGATGACCTTGAGCAGTCCGGCCTGGGCGAGCTGCTCGACGAGACGGCGGTACTTGGGCAGCATCCCGGCATGGTGCACACCGATGCCGTGCCGTACGAGCCGGTTGAGCGTCTTGCCGAAGCCTGCGGCAAATCGGAAGCCCCCGATGAGCTCGGCGATGCGGTCCTTCTCCTCACGGGTGCACATATTCACGCTCATGAGCTGCTGCGCCCGCTCGATCGCCTCGAGTTGGCTGAAGTGGACCACGTAGACGGGGACCTGCTTGGTCCCGAGGAGCTCCTCGAGGGTCTCGTGGACCGGCTTCTCCTCGTAGTAGTAGTGCAGCGGAATGGGACGTTCAGCGTGGGCGACCGTCGTCGTCGTGCGCCCCGTGCGCTCGGTGAGCTCTCGCTCGAATCGGCTCACGTCCCCGAGCGTGGCGCTCATGAGCAGGAACTGCGCTTGGGGGAGCTCGAGGAGGGGCACCTGCCAAGCCCATCCGCGCTGTGGGTCCGAGTAGAAATGGAACTCGTCCATGATCACCGGGCCGAGCTCCGCACCGGATCCCTCGCGGAGGGCGTGGTTCGCGAGGATCTCCGCCGTGCAGCAGATGATCGGCGCGTCCGGGTTGACGGACGAGTCGCCCGTGACCATGCCCACGTTCTCTGCCCCGAAGATGTCACAGAGCGCGAAGAACTTCTCCGACACGAGTGCCTTGATGGGGGCCGTGTAGTAGCTGCGCTGCCCGGTCGCGAGGCCGTGGAAGTGCGCGCCGACCGCCACGAGCGACTTTCCAGAGCCGGTCGGAGTCGCGAGGATCACGTTCGAGCCCGACACGAACTCGAGGATGGCCTCGTCCTGCGCCGGGTAGAGCGCCAGGCCCCTGCCCTCGGCCCACCCCACGAACGCGTCATACACGGCATCTGGCAGCGACCAGGCCGGGTCGGGCGGGGAGGTCGGCGTGGGGATCAGGGTATCGAGTCGCATGGCGCCCTCAGACTATCCGGATTAGCGTTGACCCATGAGCTCTCCCACGTGGGATCCAGCCGTCTACACCGCATTCGGCAACTACCGCTCGCGGCCGTTCTACGACCTCACGGGACGGATCGCTGCCGAGGCGCCGCGCCACGTCGTCGACCTCGGGTGCGGTACCGGCGAGCTCACCGCCGCGCTGGCCGACCGCTGGCCAGAGGCGGTCGTCGAGGGGGTGGACAGCTCCCAGACGATGCTCGATGTTGCACGCTCGCGGATTGCGGGCACGGACCGCCTGGCGTTCACGCACGGTGACATCGTGCACTGGGAGCCAGCCGACGACGTCGACGTGGTCGTCTCGAACGCGGCACTCCAATGGGTGCCTGGTCATCAGGGCCTCATGGGCCGTTGGCTCGAGCAGCTCGCCTCGGGGGCCTGGCTCGCTGTCCAAGTGCCGGGCAATTTCGCCGCTCCCTCGCACGCGCTCATGCGCGAGCTCGCCGATTCCCTGCAGTGGGAGCATCGGCTCCGTGGAGTGCTGCGCCATTCGGACACTGTCTCTGATCCCCGGCACTACCTTGAGCTGATGCTCGACGCCGGTTGGGAGGCGGACGTGTGGGAGACCACCTACTGCCACGTGCTCATCGGAGAGGACGCGGTGCTCACGTGGGTGCGCGGGACCGGCCTGCGCCCCGTGCTGGACGCGCTCTCCGTGGAGGAGGCGGCCCAGTTCGAGGAGCAGTACAACCAGCTCCTCTACGATGCCTACCCTGCGGTGGAACGCGACGGCGTCATGACGACTGTGTACCCTTTCCGCCGGATCTTCTGCGTGGGCCGCAAGCCGTAGGCACGGAACCCGTCGTTGTCCTAGAGCCCGAGGAGCCGGGCGCCGTTCTCCCACAGGACCTTCCGCATCCAGGAGTCGCCGAGGCCGAGCCGCGCCAGAGCTTCAAGCTGGTGTGCGTACGGATAGGGGATGTTGGGGAAGTCCGAGCCGAGGACGACGCGGTCCGAGAGCTGGGCGAGCCGCGCTGGGAATCCCTCGGGCAGGGGAGCGAAACGTTCTGTGAAGTCGGTCGCGACCATTGTCGTGTCAAGGTGCACGTTCGGGTACTTCGCCGCGAGGTCGGCGAACTCCCAGTACTCCGGCATGCCGAGGTGGGCGATCACGAGCGCCAGGCGAGGATGCCGGCGCAGGACGGCCTCCACCCGCTGGGGCCCGGTGAACTCGCCGGGCAGCGGCCTCGACCCTGCGTGGATGACGACGGGAACCGCAGCCTCCTCCAGCCGGGCCCACGCCGGCTCGAGCAGTGGATCGTCGGGACCGAAGCGCCCCACTTGGACGTGGACCTTGAACAGCCGCGCACCGGCGTCCAATGCCTCGCCGACGTAGCGCCCTGCCTCCGGCTCGGGGTACATCGTGGCGCAATGGATGGCGTCGGGAACACGGCGGGCGAAGTCCGCGCTCCAGCTGTTGAGCCACTCCGCCATTCCCGGCTTGTGCGGGTAGGACAGCGCCGGGATGGCCGCGAGGCCAAAGCTGCGGGCCAGACGAAGGCGCTCGTCTTCGCCGAAGCGGTAGGCGATGGGCCAGGGCCACCCGTAAGTGGACTCGGCGTTGTCGAAGTAGGTCCAGACCTTCTCCAGCATGGCCGGGGGCAGGAAATGGACGTGGATGTCGGCGAGTCCGCGGAGGCCCAGACGCGCGAGGTACGCCGGGATCTCTTGATCCGCCGTTGGCCCGGGAGTCGTGGTGGTCATGCAGTGGCTACCAGCCGCGGCCTTTCCATTCGGCCAGATGCGGACGCTCTGCCCCGAGAGTCGTCGGCTTCCCGTGGCCGGGATGTACCTCCGCCTCATCCGGGTATACGCCGAAAAGGCGCTCGACGACGTCGCCGTAGAGCAGCGCGAAGCGGTCCGGGTCCTTCTGCGTGTTCCCCACGCCGCCCGGGAACAGCGAGTCCCCGGAGAAGATGACCGGTGGTGCGTCCGGCTCGGACAGCACATAGGCGATGGACCCGGGCGTGTGCCCGCGCAGGTGGACGGCGGCGAGCTCGAAGCCGTCGAATGAGCCCACGTCGTCGCCGTGGTCCAGGACCACATCCACCGGTGTGGGGATGCCTGAGGCGTCCTGCCGTCCGGCGGCGACGGGGGCCCCCGTCTCGGCGACGAGCCCCTCAAGGGCGCGCACGTGGTCCCAGTGCTGGTGGGTGGTCGCGATGAGCTCGAGCTTGGCCGGTCGGGCAGCGTCGGCGGCGCCGTCGGCCAGCAGGTCCCGGATGGCCGGCAGGTCATCGGCGGCATCGATCAGGACCTGCACCCCGGACCCCTTGGCGGTGATCAGGTAGACGTTGTTGTCCATATCGCTCACGGAAATCCGGCGCACTGTGACGCGCTCGAGGTCCTTGACGAGGGTGTTCATGGACGCAACCCTAGGCGGCTTCGCTACGCTGGGCCAATGCCACAGGGAAACTTCCCCGGGCGCTGGCGCCCGAATCCCGAACTTGCTGTACCCCTCTTCGACCAGTTGCGCCGGCGCGTCCTCGCGCTCGTCGAGGAGGGCAGCCTCGCCGCCGGCACGAAGCTGCCCTCAGTCCGCGCGCTCGCAGGGGAGCTCGGCGTGGCTCCCCATACCGTCGCCCGGGCGTACCGTGAGCTCGAGGAGGCCGGGATCCTTTCAACGGCCGGGCGAGCGGGAACCACAGTGGCGCCGCGCGGAAGGCGCGACGAGGAACTCGCGACGGCGGCCGCAGCCTTCGCGGACGCTGCCTGCTCCCGAGGATGTTCGCTCGAGGATGCGATAGCGCTTCTCAGGACTGCGTATGCGAGCCAGGAGAGCTCAGCCTGAGGCCGAACGTGATCGAAGACATTTTCGAATTTCCTGATCGTCCACTAGCATAGACGGGTGCAGAGTCTGTCCACGCTCAATGAATCAACCCCTCTAGAGCACGATGCCCCTATCCCGGTCGCCGCGGCGGCGTCTGCTGCCACCGTCCTCGACAGCGATCTCCGCGCCCACGACCAGTCCCGTCTCGTGGTCAAAGGGGCGCGCGAGCACAACCTGCGAAACGTGGACCTGGACCTCCCCCGTGATGCGATCATCGTCTTCACCGGACTGTCAGGATCCGGCAAGTCCTCACTCGCGTTCGACACCATCTTCGCCGAAGGGCAGCGCCGCTATGTCGAGTCGCTCTCGGCCTATGCCCGCCAGTTCCTGGGGCAGGTCGACAAGCCGGACGTCGACTTCATCGAGGGTCTCTCGCCCGCCGTCTCGATCGACCAGAAGTCCACCAGCAAGAATCCACGCTCCACGGTCGGCACCATCACTGAGATCTATGACTACATGCGCCTCCTCTGGGCGCGCATCGGGCGCCCGCACTGCCCGATCTGCCATGAGCCCGTCACCCGACAGACCCCGCAGCAGATCGTGGACCAGCTCCTCGAGATGCCCGAGGGCACCAGGTTCCAGCTCCTGGCGCCTGTGGTGCGCGGCCGCAAGGGCGAGTTCGTGGACCTCTTCAAGGAGCTCGCCGCGAAGGGCTACTCGCGCGCCCGAGTCGATGGGGAACTCGTCCAGCTCACGGAGCCGCCCAAGCTCGGCAAGCAGTTCAAGCACACCATCGAGGTGGTCGTTGACCGCCTCGTAGTCAAGGAGGGCATGCGCCAGCGCCTCGCCGACTCGGTCGAGACCGCGCTCGGGCTTGCCGAGGGGCGCGTTCTCGCCGATTTCGTCGATCTCGAGCCGGACGACGACGCGCGGATCCGTGCGTTCTCGGAGCACCTTGCGTGCCCCAATGAGCATCCGCTCGCGATCGACGAGATCGAGCCGCGCTCGTTCTCCTTCAACAACCCCTTCGGTGCATGCCCCGTCTGCACGGGCATCGGCACGAGGCTCGAGGTAGATGTGGACCTCGTGGTCCCCGACGCGGCGCTCAGCCTCTCGGAGGGAGCGATCGCGCCATGGTCTCTTGGCACCGCGACACAGGAGTACTGGACCCGCCTGCTGGAGGGCCTCGCGAATGACCTCGGCTTCTCGATGACTACCCCCTGGCACAGCCTCCCCGAGTACGCGCGGGACTCGGTGCTCTACGGCAAGGACCACAAGGTGGTCGTGCAGTACCGCAACCGGTTCGGACGCGAACGCAAGTACAGCACGGGGTTCGAGGGTGCTGTGGCCTACATCCAGCGCAAGCACCTCGAGACCGAATCCGACTCCGCACGCGACCGCTACGAGGAGTACATGCGGGAGATCCCGTGCCCCGAGTGCGGGGGCGCGCGCCTCAACCCTGCCTCGCTCTCGGTCCTCGTAGGCGGACAGTCGATCGCGGAGGTTTCACGCCTCCCGCTGCGCGAGGCCCGCGCGTTCCTCGAGACCCTGGAGCTGACACCGCGCGAGCAGCAGATTGCCGCCCAGGTCCTCAAGGAGATTGACGCACGGCTGCGGTTCCTCCTCGACGTCGGCCTCGAGTACCTCAACCTCGAGCGGGCCGCGGGGACGCTCTCGGGCGGGGAGGCCCAGCGCATTCGGCTCGCGACGCAGATCGGTTCCGGGCTTGTGGGCGTCCTCTATGTCCTCGACGAGCCGAGCATCGGACTCCATCAGCGCGATAACCGGCGCCTCATTGAGACGCTCACACGCCTGCGGGACCTCGGGAACACGCTCATCGTCGTGGAGCACGACGAGGACACGATCCACGAAGCCGACTGGATCGTCGACATCGGGCCGGGTGCCGGCGAGCACGGTGGCGAAGTCGTCCACTCCGGCACCCTCGAGGAGCTCAAGGCGAACACCGCCTCGCTTACCGGCGACTACCTGTCCGGGCGCCGCTCCATCGAGATCCCCGCCAAGCGCCGCAAAGTGGACCGCAAGCGGCAGCTTAAGGTGGTCGGGGCGCGAGAGCACAATCTCCAGGGTGTCGACGTCGTGTTTCCGCTGGGCGTGCTGACGGCGGTCACGGGTGTCAGCGGCTCGGGCAAGTCGACCCTGGTCAACGACATCCTGTACAAGGTGCTGGCGAACCGGCTCAATGGTGCGAAGCAGGTCGCGGGCCGTCACACGCGGATCGAAGGCCTCGAACACCTCGACAAAGTCATCCATGTTGACCAGAGTCCGATCGGCCGGACGCCCCGGTCCAACCCCGCCACCTACACCGGGGTCTTCGACCACATCCGGAAGCTCTTCGCCGAGACCAATGAGGCCAAGGTCCGCGGTTACATGCCGGGCCGGTTCTCATTCAACGTCAAGGGTGGCAGGTGCGAGGCGTGCAGCGGCGACGGCACGATCAAGATCGAGATGAACTTCCTCCCCGACGTGTACGTTCCGTGCGAGGTGTGCCACGGCGCCCGGTACAACCGGGAGACCCTTGAGGTCCACTACAAGGGCAAGACGATCGCCGATGTGCTCAACATGCCCATCGACGAGGCTGCGGAGTTCTTTGCGGCCTTCAGCCCGATCGCCCGCCACCTCAACACGCTCGTCGATGTGGGTCTGGGCTATGTGCGGCTGGGGCAGCCGGCCACGACGCTATCGGGCGGTGAGGCCCAGCGCGTGAAGCTGGCCGCGGAACTGCAGAAGCGTTCCAACGGACGCAGCGCGTACGTCCTCGACGAGCCCACCACCGGGCTCCACTTCGAGGACATCCGGAAGCTGCTCCTCGTGCTCCAGTCGCTCGTGGAGAAAGGCAACACCGTCATCACGATCGAGCACAACCTGGACGTCATCAAGAGCGCGGACTGGATCATCGACCTCGGTCCAAACGGCGGTTCTGGCGGTGGCCAGATCGTCGCCACGGGGACCCCGGAGCAGGTGGCCAAGGTGGAGACGAGCTATACAGGCACGTTCCTTGCCGAGCTCTTCGAGATGAGGTGAGGGTCCGCGCGCCCGAGGTCTCACGCGCCAATATGACCATCGCGGCATGCACAGCGATGTCCATGCCGGGGCGCTCATGCCATGGTTTGGTCTAGTTTCAGCCGCCCCCGTGGGGTGTGGGAGACTGTCCCGGTGACAGACAGCCCTGCGCTCGCGATCTTCGATCTGGATGGCACTCTCATCGACCCCGCGGGGAGCATCACCGGAGGAATCGCGCACGCGCTCAAGGTTCATGGCCTTCCGGTTCCAGACGCGGCCACGCTGTCGAGCATGGTCGGACCGCCCCTGCTCGAGTCGCTCCATCGCGTGGCGGACGTCCCGGGCGAGGTTCTGGACGCCATCGTGCACACCTACCGCAAGCGGTACATCTCCCAAGGCATGGCTGAGGGCCGTCCGTATCCCGGGATCCCCGATCTCCTCGCACGGCTCCGGTCTGCCGGGCTGTGGCTGGCCGTTGCCACTCAGAAGCCACAGGGCCTTGCCGAGAAGCTCCTGCGCGCGCATGGCCTCGACCAATACTTCAACAGCATCCACGGCGCCCCCGACGACGAGACTCGGCCCCCAGCCCCGGATGGCAAGGCCGGAATCGTGCGCGCAGCACTGACAACGAACCATGCGCATCCGGACCGCGCGGTCATGATTGGCGATCGCCGCCATGATGCCGCCGGCGCGGCCGCGTGCGGCATACCGTGCATAGGCGTCGCCTGGGGCTTCGCCCCGGAGGGGGAGTTCGCGGCGCTCGACCTTGCCGCCGTCGTCGTTGACGCCGCTGAGCTTGAGGATGCGATCGCCGTCGTGCTCAAGACCGCTGCCGCTTCGCCCGCTCCACACGCCGCATCCACCGCGACCGCCCGGGAGGGCGCAGCATGCTGATCTACTCGATGACCCGGCAGAGCATCCGTGGACTCATCGGCGGACTCTGCCGGCCCACCGTCACCGGGCTCGAGAATGTGCCTGAGAGTGGGCCCTTCATCGTCGCGTCCAATCACCGCTCCTTCCTCGATTCGGTGATCATCCAGGCCCTCATGCCCCGTAGTGTCGCATTCTTCGCGAAAGCGGAGTACTTCACGGGCAAGGGCGTGAAGGGCAAGCTCATGAAGGCGTTCTTCGAGGGTGTCGGCTCCATCCCCGTCGAACGGGGGGAACAGGCCGCAAGCGTGGCGGCGTTGAAGACCCTTCTCGACATCCTCGACGGCGGCGAGGCGATCGGCATCTACCCGGAGGGCACACGATCACGCGACGGGCTCCTCTACCGTGGCCGCACGGGCGTCGGCTGGCTCGCGCTCACGACCGGCGCCCCTGTGGTCCCGGTGGGCCTCCTCGGCACGGAGAATCTCCAGCCGGCGGATAAGAGCATGATCAGGCCCCAGCACTTTGAAATGCGCGTGGGCCCGCCGCTGCAGTTCGCCAAGACGGGCCCTGACCACTCCCTGCCGCTGCGCCGGGAGGCCACGGACAACATCATGGACGCCATCGCCGCCCTGAGCGGGCAGGAGCGGGCGAGCGGCTACAACAAGCCGCCGGCCCACTAGTGGCACCCGCCTAGACTGGAGCGGTGGCAGATCCAGCGAGCTACCGGCCCAAGACAGGGGAGATCCCGACCGATCCGGGCGTGTACCGGTTCCGGGATCCGCACGGGCGCGTCATCTACGTCGGCAAGGCCAAGAGCCTGCGCCAGCGCCTCACGTCCTACTTCGCGAACCCTGCCACGCTGCTGCCCAAGACCTACGCCATGGTCAACGCGGCCGCGAGCGTCGAGTGGACCGTGGTCGGCAGTGAGCTTGAGGCCCTCCAGCTCGAATACACGTGGATCAAGGAGTTCAAGCCGCGCTACAACCTGGCGTTCCGCGACGATAAGACCTATCCCTACTTGGCCGTGACGATGTCGGAGAAGTACCCCCGCGTCCAGGTGATGAGAGGGGAACGCCGCAAGGGTACTCGGTACTTCGGGCCATATACGGCCGGGGCGATCCGGGAGACCATGGACACGCTCCTGCGCGTGTTCCCCGTCCGCTCGTGCAGCGCTGGTGTGTTCCGCCGGGCCGAGCAGAGCGGCCGTCCCTGCCTGCTCGGCTACATCGACAAGTGCTCAGCCCCGTGCGTCGGGCGGATCTCGGAGGAGGATCACCGGGCCCTTGCCGAGGACTTCTGCGACTTCATGGGCGGGGAGGCCAAGCGCTTTATCGTCCAGCTCGAGCGGAAGATGGCCGACGCCGTCGCCGACCTCGACTACGAGAACGCCGCACGGCTGAGGGACGACATCATCGCGATGCGCAAGGTGTTCGAGCGCAACGCCGTGGTCCTGTCCGAAGACACGGATGCGGACCTCTTCGCGATCGAGGAGGACGAGCTCGAGGCTGCCGTCCAGGTCTTCCATGTCCGCGGTGGCCGCATCCGGGGGCAACGCGGATGGGTGGTGGAAAAGGTTGAAGACACGACCACTCCTGAACTCGTGGGCCACCTCCTGCAACAGGTGTACGGCGACCATGAGGAGACCAATGGCCGGCTCCCGCGCGAGGTGCTCGTGCCCGTCATGCCGGACGACGCCGCCGAGCTCACCACGTGGCTATCGGGGCTTCGCGGCGCGCGAGCGACGTTGAGGGTGCCTCAGCGCGGAGACAAGGCGGCCCTGGCGAAGACCCTCCATGAGAACGCTGTCCAAGCGCTCCGGCTGCACAAGAGTCGCCGTGCGGGCGACATCACGACTCGGTCCCTCGCCCTGCAGGAGCTCCAGGAGGCGCTCGAGCTGCCTGAACCGCCCCTGCGGATCGAGTCCTTCGACATCTCCCACGTGCAGGGCACCAATGTGGTGGCGTCGATGGTGGTCGTCGAGGACGGGCTCACCAAGAAGAGCGAGTACCGGAAGTTCTCCATCACCGGCGACGCCGCGCGCGACGACACGAGCGCCATGCACGACGTGCTGACCCGGCGGTTCCGCAACTATTTGGCCGAACGGGAGCTGCCGGCCGCAGAGCGAGACCGAAACAGCAAGTTCGCCTACCCGCCCAACCTCGTCGTAGTGGACGGAGGGCAGCCGCAGGTCACAGCCGCGGTCCGCGCCCTCGCCGAGCTCGGCATAGCTCAGGAGGTGCGCGTCGTCGGCCTCGCCAAGCGCCTCGAGGAGGTGTGGCTGCCGGAGGGTGACTTCCCGGTGATCCTTCCCCGCGCTTCTCAGGGCCTCTACCTGCTCCAGCGCATCCGGGACGAGGCGCACCGCTTTGCGATCACCTTCCATCGGCAGAAACGGGCGAAGTCCATGACCGCGTCGCTCCTCGATGAGGTGCCTGGGCTCGGTCCGGCCCGCCAGAAGGCGCTCCTCGCTCATTTCGGCTCGCTCAAGAAGCTCAGGGCCGCGAGCGTCACCGAGATCACCGACGTGACCGGCGTTGGCCCCGCCCTCGCTGCGGCAGTGCACGCACGTCTCCACGGGGCCGCCAGCACCGAGGGGACAGGAGCCGAGCATCCCGCCCTTGCGGTGAATTACGCCACCGGCGAAATCCTGGAAGCTTAGCTAGGCTGGAGGCCATGAGCGAGACGAAGGCCCCCGAGGCCGACCACGAGACAGAACTGACGCCCGTCAAGCCCACTGCCTCGGAGCTGCTCATCGTCACCGGCATGTCAGGAGCGGGCCGGAGCACGGCGGCAAACGCCCTCGAGGACCACGGATGGTACGTCGTCGAGAACCTCCCTCCGCAGCTGCTCGGCACGCTCTCCGAGCTCGTGGGGCATGCGTCCGAGCGCATCCCGAAGCTCGCCGTCGTCGTGGATGTGCGCAGCAAGGCCCTCTTCGCGGACATCCGTGAAGCCCTTGCCCAGCTCTCTGCGAGCGGGACCGAGTACCGCGTCCTCTTCCTCGACGCGAGCGACGACGTCCTGATCCGGCGCTTCGAGCAGGGCCGCAGGCCACACCCCCTCCAGGGCGGGGGCCGGATCTCGGACGGCATCGAGGCCGAGCGGGCGATCCTCAGCGAGCTGCGCGACCACGCCACTCTCGTGCTCGACACGTCGGACTTCAACGTCCACGGCCTGGCCACCGCGATCACGGAGCTCTTCTCGGAAAAGGGACCGGTGACCCTGCGGCTGAACGTCATGAGCTTCGGCTTCAAGTACGGCCTCCCCGCGGACGCGAACTACGTTGCCGACGTGCGATTCCTCCCGAATCCGCACTGGGTGCCGCAGCTGCGCCCGCACACCGGGTTGGACCCGGACGTGCGCGACTACGTGCTCGTCGCCAACGGTGCTCAGGAATTCGTGGAACGCTACGTGCACGCCCTCGAGCCGGTGCTGGCCGGGTACCGCAAGGAGAACAAGCACTACGCGACGATCGCCGTGGGCTGCACTGGAGGCAAGCACCGCTCGGTGGCCATCGCCGAGGAGCTGTCCAAGCGCCTCGCCCAACAGCCACGAGTCACTGTGACCACGTCGCACCGAGACCTCGGCCGCGAGTGAGCACACTGTTCACCGGCCAGCTACCGCTCATCCGTCCGGGCGCCGGGACCGAGGGAGGGACGCCCAAGGGGCCTTCCGTCGTGGCCCTCGGGGGCGGTCATGGCCTCGCCGCCTCACTCTCGGCGCTGCGCCTCCTCACGACGGAGCTCACAGCAGTGGTCACGGTGGCCGACGACGGCGGCTCCTCCGGGCGTCTGCGAGAGGACTTCGGCGTCCTCCCGCCTGGGGACCTGCGGATGGCACTCGCCGCGCTCTGCGACGACACCGACTGGGGACGGACATGGCGAGACGTCATGCAGCACAGGTTCCGCTCGCCAGCCGGGACGAGCGGGCTCGAGAACCACGCGATGGGCAATCTCCTGATCGTCACACTCTGGGAACTCCTGGGCGACATCGTGGACGGCCTTCGCTGGGCCGGCGCGCTCCTGGGCGCTCGGGGCCAAGTGCTTCCCATGTCCCGGGTCCCGCTCACCATCGAGGGCGATGTGCTCGTCGCAGGCGGTGGCACGCACGGAGGCGCGGCACGCACGGAGACTATCCGCGGCCAGGCGTCGTGCGCGGTCGCGGGGCGGCTCGAGGAGGTCCGGCTGATCCCGGATGACGCCCCCGCCTGCCCTGAGACGCTGAGCGCGATCGAGCTCGCCGACTGGGTGGTCCTGGGCCCGGGCTCGTGGTACACATCTGTGCTCCCGCACCTGCTCCTGCCCCAGATGCGCCAGGCGCTGACGGACACCCCGGCCCGGCGATGCCTCACCATGAATCTCGCGGTGGACACGAAGGAGACCACCGGGATGACCGCTGCAGACCATCTCCGCGCCATCCGGCGCGTTGCACCCGAGTTCAGCGTGGATGCCGTGATCGCGGATGAGGCGTCGGTGGCAGATCGCGAGGAGTTCGCCGGGGTGGCCGCCGAGCTCGGGGCCCAGGTGCTCTTCGATAGAGTGAGGTCCTCCGGTCATCGGCCGGTGCACGATGTGCTCCGGCTTGCCGGGGCATACCACGAGGTCTTCACCGGAGCCGGCGCCTCCGGTGGTGGCCGATGACAGGCACCCCGGACCGGGCACCGTCGGAGCAGGAAGGACCACCATGGCATTGACCCAGAGCGTCAAGGACGAGCTGTCCAGGCTGACGGTGAAGAAGTCCTCAGAACGCAAGGCCGAAGTCTCCACGATCCTCCGCTTCGCCGGCGGTCTGCACATCATCTCGGGCAGGATCGTCATCGAAGCCGAGGTCGACCTCGCAGCCACCGCGCGCCGCCTGCGTGCGGCGATCGCGGAGGTCTACGGTCATCCCAGTGAAATCATCGTCGTCTCGGGCGGCGGACTGCGGCGCGGGAGCCGCTACGTGGTCCGTGTGGTGCGCGACGGTGAGGCCCTGGCCCGCCAAACCGGCCTGCTCGACAATCGCGGACGTCCCGTGCGCGGCCTGCCCTCGACAGTCGTCAATGGCTCCACGGCCGACGCCGAGGCGGTGTGGCGCGGCGCGTTCCTCGCGCACGGCTCGTTGACGGAGCCGGGCCGCTCCAGCTCCCTCGAGGTCACGTGCCCGGGCCCCGAGGCCGCGTTCGCCCTCGTCGGCGCCGCACGCAGGCTGGGGGTTGCCGCCAAGGCGCGGGAAGTGCGGGGGGTGGACCGCGTCGTCGTGCGGGACGGCGATGCGATTGCCGCGCTTCTGACCCGCATGGGAGCGCACGATGCGCTCATGGCCTGGGAGGAACGCCGCATGCGCAAGGAGGTGCGCGCAACCGCCAACCGTCTCGCCAACTTCGATGACGCGAATCTTCGCCGCTCGGCCCAGGCGGCCGTCGCGGCGGGCGCCCGGGTGGAACGGGCGCTCGAGATCCTGGGCAGCGATGTCCCGGAGCACCTGCGGTACGCGGGGGAGCTCCGCGTGGCGCACAAGCAGGCCAGTCTGGACGAGCTGGGCCGCCTCGCCGATCCGCCGATGACCAAGGATGCGATCGCCGGGCGGATCCGCCGCCTGCTCGCCATGGCGGACAAGAAAGCCGCCGAAACCGGGATTCCGGGGACGGAGGCGAATGTTACCCCCGAGATGCTTGATGGGTAATGCGACCAGGATGGGCACGGGAGTTTCCGTGCACCCTCGCGGCGTCTGCATAGGATGGAGCCGTCACTAGCCCGCCGACCACGGCACGTGGTGCGGGAAGTCAACCGATGGAGGATGTTGTGACCTACGTACTGCCTGAGCTCCCGTACGACTACGCGGCCCTCGAGCCGCACATTTCGGCGCGGATCATGGAACTTCACCACGACAAGCACCACGCGGCCTACGTTACCGGCGCCAACACCGCGCTTGAGAAGATGGCCGAGGCACGGTCCAACGGGGACGGCGCCGCCGCTGCGAAACTGTCGAAGGACCTCCAGTTTAATCTGGGCGGCCACCTGAACCACTCGATCTTCTGGAACAACCTTTCCCCCGAGGGCGGGGACAAGCCCGAGGGTGAGCTCGCTGCTGCGATCGACGAGTACTTCGGTTCGTTCGACGCATTCCGCGGTCAGTTCACGGCCGCCGCAACCACCATCCAGGGCTCCGGCTGGGCGATCCTCGCCTACGAGCCCCTCGGCGGCAACCTGATCATCGAGCAGATGTACGACCAGCAGAATGGTGTTCCGGTTGCCACCACCCCCGTCCTCCAGCTGGACATGTGGGAGCACGCGTTCTACCTCGACTACCAGAACGTCAAGGCCGACTACGTCAAGGCGTTCTGGAGCATCGTCAACTGGGCGGACGTCGCGAAGCGCTTCGAGGCGGCCCGGGCGGGTGCGAAGGGACTCGTCCTTCCCGCCTGAGCATGGCCTTCCGGGAGATTTCCGTCACATTTTGTGACATTCAGTGCGAAAGGGTCCGTCTGTTCCGAGGCGGACCCTTTCGCCGTAGGATGGGGGACGGAAAGGCCCGTACGGCCTTCCAGCCATGGACACTGGAGACTTGGGCTGACGGCCTTTCCCTGTGCAAAATCTCTGCCCAACGACGTGCGGGACCGTCTAACAGGTCGAGCAGTCTTCGCTGATGCTCGACTGAGCATCAAGGAGATTGACCAGAGTGACCACTCGTATTGGCATCAACGGCTTCGGCCGCATTGGCCGCAACTTCTTCCGTGCAGCGCTTGCCCAGGGCGCCGACCTCGAGATCGTGGCGGTCAATGACCTCACGAGCCCCGAAACCCTGGCGCATCTCCTCAAGTACGACTCGATCACCGGGCGCCTTCCCGAGTCTGTCGAGGTCCGCGACGGCATCATCATCGTCGGCGGCAAGGAGATCAAGGTCTTGGCCGAGCGCGACCCGCAGAACCTGCCGTGGGCCGATCTGGGCGTGGACATCGTCATCGAGTCCACGGGGTTCTTCACCAAGGCGGAGGGCGCCAAGAAGCATCTTGCCGCGGGCGCCAAGAAGGTCATCATCTCGGCCCCCGCCACGGATGAAGACGTCACGATCGTCATGGGAGTCAACGACGAGGCGTACGATCCGGAGAACCACCGCATCATCTCCAACGCATCGTGCACCACGAACTGCCTCGCCCCGCTCGCGAAGGCCGTCAACGACGCCTTCGGGATCGAGCGTGGACTCATGACGACGGTCCACGCCTACACTGCGGACCAGAACCTCCAAGACGGTCCGCACCGCGATCTCCGCCGGGCTCGTGCGGCAGCCATCAACATGGTCCCCACGACCACTGGTGCGGCGAAAGCCATCGGCCTTGTCCTCCCTGAGCTCAAGGGCAAGCTCGATGGCTACGCGATCCGGGTCCCGATCCCCACAGGCTCCGCGACCGACCTCACGGTGACCGTCTCGCGGGAGGTGACGAAGGAGGAGGTCAACGCCGCCGTCAAGGCGGCGGCCGAGTCCGGCCCACTTGCCGGCTTCCTCACCTACACCGAGGACCCGATCGTTTCCTCGGACATCGTCGCCGACCCGGCGTCCTCGATCTTCGACTCCGGTCTCACGAAGGTGATCGGCAACCAGGTCAAGGTCGTTTCCTGGTACGACAACGAGTGGGGCTATTCGAACCGTCTCGTGGACCTGACAGAGCTCGTCGCGTCCAAGCTCTGATACCGGACGTCACGGAAGAGGAACTCGGATAGCCTGAGTCCATGACTGCACGCACTCTCGACGACCTGCTCGCCGATGGTGTCCGCGGGCGGCGCGTTCTGGTCCGTAGCGACCTCAACGTGCCGCTCGACGGTTCCACCATCACCGACGATGGCCGCGTCCGCGCCTCCCTGCCCGTGATCCGGAAGCTGGCCGAGGCCGGTGCCCGCGTTCTGGTCATGGCCCATCTGGGCCGCCCCAAGGGCGCGCCGGACCCGAAGTACTCGATCAAGCCCGCGGCGGATCGCCTCGCCGAGCTAGCGAAGCCTGCTGGCATCACCGTCACCCTAGCCGCGGACACCGTCGGGGAGAGTGCGCGCTCCTTGGCGGCCGCCCTCGAGGACGGCCAGGTGCTCGTGCTCGAGAACGTCCGCTTCGACTCCCGCGAGACCAGCAAGGACGACGGCGAGCGGGGGGCGTTCGCGCGCGAGCTCGCGGCACTGACGGAGCCGGACGGCGCCTATGTGGACGACGCGTTCGGCGCGGTCCACCGCAGGCACGCGTCCGTCTATGACATCGCGCGGGTCCTCCCGGCCTACCAAGGGGAGCTTGTCCGGGCCGAGGTCGAGGTGCTCAAGCGCCTGGCCGAGGGCGCCGAGCGTCCCTACGTCGTCGTCCTCGGTGGGTCGAAGGTCTCGGACAAACTCGCCGTCATCGACAATCTGATTGGCAAGGCGGACAAGCTCCTCGTTGGCGGCGGCATGCTGTTCACCTTCCTCGCGGCCCAAGGCCGCACGGTGGGCTCGAGCCTCCTCGAGCAGGATCAGATCGCTACCGTCCAGGACTATCTGGAGTGCGCTTCGGCGGCGGGCACCGAGTTTGTCCTGCCGACTGATGTCGTGGTCGCGGCGAAGTTCGCCGCGGACGCCGAGCACGAGGTCGCCGCGGCTGATGCGATCGAGGAGACTGAGTTCGGCCCGGCCGGCGTCGGCCTCGACATTGGACCCGACACGGCAGCCTCCTTCGCGAAGGAGATCGCGGGCGCGAGGACCGTCTTCTGGAACGGCCCCATGGGCGTCTTCGAGTTCCCGGCGTTTGCTGCGGGCACGAAGGCTGTCGCGCAGGGTCTAGTCGATGCGACCGAGGCGGGCGCCCTGACCGTCGTCGGTGGCGGGGATTCCGCGGCCGCCGTACGGACGCTTGGTTTCGAGGACAGCCAGTTCGGCCACATCTCGACCGGCGGCGGCGCGAGCCTCGAATATCTCGAGGGGAAGGAACTCCCCGGCCTGACGGCCCTCGGCGCCTGAGCCCGGCCCGCTGCGCCGCGGCATCGTGGCGCCGCAGGCCCACGCAGGCCGCGGCACGCACCTGGACACGCAGCGCGTCCAGCAGAACCAGACAAGGAGCCACCGTGACCACTTCCACGAACGGCACGTTCGATCGCACGCCCCTGATTGCGGGCAACTGGAAGATGAACCTGGACCACGTCCAGGCCATCACCCTCACCCAGAAGCTCGCGTGGACCCTCGACGACGCGAAGCACGACTTCGGCCGCGTCGAAGTGGCGGTGTTCCCACCATTCACCGATCTGCGCAGCGTCCAGACCCTTGTGGCAGGGGATGACCTCTCCATCGCCTACGGCGGACAGGACCTCTCGCAGTTTGACTCCGGTGCGTACACGGGCGACATCAGCGGCGAGTTCCTCGCCAAGCTCGGCTGCCGGTACGTCCTCGTGGGCCACTCCGAGCGCCGCACCATCCATGGCGAGCCGGACGAGGTGCTCAACGCGAAGGTGCACGCCGCCTACAAGCACGGTCTGGCGCCCATCCTCTGCGTGGGTGAGGGGCTTGAGATCCGTCAGGCCGGGACCCATGTAGAGCACACGCTCACCCAATTGAGGGCGGACGTCGCGGGCCTCGATCCGGAGCAGGCAGCGCGGCTCATCGTGGCGTACGAGCCGGTCTGGGCGATCGGGACAGGCGAGGTCGCGGGCCCAGAGGATGCCCAGGAGATGTGCGCGGCCATCCGTACCGAGCTTGCGTTGATTTTCGGTCAGGAGGCAGCCGCCAGGGCACGGCTCCTGTACGGGGGATCGGTGAAGGCCGCCAACGCCGCGGCGATCCTCGCGCAGCCCGACGTCGACGGCGTCCTCGTGGGCGGTGCGAGCCTCGACACGGCCGAATTTGCTAGCATTGTCAGGTTCGAGAGCCACGCTGGCGCTTAGCCGCGGGCCCCGCACCCACGCCGCACACCACTGACGGAAGGCCACGAGGCAAACCTGTGGAAGTACTCCAGATCATCCTGCAGATCGTGCTCGGCATCACGAGCCTTCTGCTGACCATGCTCATCCTCATGCACAAGGGGCGCGGCGGCGGGCTCTCGGACATGTTCGGCGGCGGCATGTCCTCGGGCCTCGCGTCCTCCGGCGTGGCCGAGAGGAACCTCAACCGCTTCACCATTGTGCTCGGCATCACGTGGGGCGTGGTGATCATCGCGCTCGGGCTCATCATGCGCTTCTCCAACGTCACGGAGTCGTGAGCCACTCTGACACAACGCCGTCGGAAAGCTTCAGGGCCGGGAACAGCGCACGCTGTTCCCGGCCCTTGGCATATCAGGAGCCTTCCCAGCCTCACGTCGAGGCCGGCTCCTTGTGCACAAGATCCTCAGGCACCTTGGCCGCCGCAGCAGCGTCGATGAGCCATAGTGTGCGCGACCGGCCGCGGGCGCCCGCCGCGGGAACGTGCACGGGCCCCGCGCCGGCGAGAGCGAGGCCGACCGCGCCCGCCTTGTCCTCGCCGGCCACGAGCATCCAGACTTCGTCCGCGGACTTGATCGCGGGCAGTGTGAGCGAGATGCGCGACGGGGGCGGCTTGGGTGCGTTCTGGACGCCCACCACCATGCGCTCCGACTCCCTGATGCCAGCCATCTCTGGGAACAACGACGCCACATGGGCGTCGGGGCCGACGCCCAAAAGTAGCACGTCGAACCGCGGCACCCTGCTCGGTCCCTGACGCCGCGAATCGGCGACGCCTGTTTCCTGCGCGCTGTCCGTTTCCCGCTCCGCGGCCGCCGCCTCGGCGAGCCTGCGCGCATAGTCCGCCGCGGCGTCGTCCGCCGTCGGGAAGTCGTCTGTGCTTCCCGGCCTATGGATACGCTCGGGGTCCAGCGGCAGCCGGTTCAGGAGGGCTTCTTCCGCCTGGCGGGTGTTGCGCTCGGGGGAGTCCGCCTCGACGAACCGCTCGTCACCCCACCACACGTTGACCATGGACCAGTTCACTGCGGGACACGCGGGAGAATCGGCGACGGCCCTGAGCGTTCCGATGCCCATCGTGCCACCGGTGAGGACGATGGTCGCCTCCCCGTACTTGTCCTGGAGGTCCACGAGTTTCGTGATGAGGCGCGCCGCAATAGCGGCGAGGAGCACTGACGAGTCGGGATGGATGCTCACTCGGGGGTCAGCGCTCACTCGGCTGCACGCTCCTCAGGTTGGTGCGCGGCATCCCAGAGGAGAGGACTTCTCCGAAGACCTCATCGGGGTCGAGCCTGCGCAGCTCCTCGGCGAGGCAGTCCTGCAGACTGCGCCGCGGCAGTGCGATGCGCTGGGCGGGCTGGTTCGGCTGGGTGAGCTCCGCGACCGTGAGGCCCGGACGGTACAGCTGCACGTCACCGGCCGCCCGTTGGAGGCGGACGCGGCGGATTCCGGTGCCCACCGGGTCGGCCACGATCGTGACCGGGGCGTCGAGGTCGAGTCCGAGCCACGCAGCCAGCAGAACGGTCGAGGGCGAGTCCGAGGCACCCTCGACCGTGATGGCGGTGATGGGGCTCCAGGCCACCTGGTCAAGCGCGGAAGCGAGCTGGATGCGCCAGTTGGTCAGGCGGGTCCATGCGAGGTCAGTGTCGCCCGGTCGGTACGTCTCCCGGAGGTGGAACAATGCGGCCACCGGGTCCGGCTCATTCCCGGAATCGGTGATGCGGCGGTGCGCGATGCAGCCGACGGAGGTTGCGCTGGCGTTGTCCGGCGCGCCGTGGGGCCACCAGGCGACGATGGGCGCATCGGGGAGGAGCAGGGCCGCGACGAGGGATTCGCTCTCTTCCGCGAGGCGCCCGTAGCCGCGCAGGACGATGACCTCGGAGGCACCGGCGTCGCCACCCACGCGGATCTGCCCATCGATACGGTCCGCGGAGTCTCGGCCGGAGTCCACGAGGACGATGATGCGGCAGGGGTGCTCGCGGCTTGCCTCGTTGGCGGCCTCGATGGCCTCCTCCTCGAATCCGTGCCGGGTGATGACGACGAGAGTCAGCACGCGGCCGAGGGCGACGACGCCGCCGCGGTGGCGGAGGTTGGTGATCTCCTTGGAGATCTTCGAGGTGGTCGTGTTCGGCAGGTCGATGATCATGGTCGCCTCCACATACGTTCGTCGCGGGCCAGCAGCTCATCGGCCGAGGACGGCCCCCAGCTCCCTGGAGCGTAGGGTTCGGGCTGTTTCCCCGTGCTGGCCCAGTAGTCCTCGAAGGGGTCAAGGATCTTCCACGAGAGCTCGACCTCCTCGTGCCTCGGGAACAACGGCGGTTCGCCCAGGAGCACGTCCAGGATGAGCCGCTCGTAGGCCTCGGGGGAGGACTCGGTGAACGAGTGCCCGTAGCCGAAGTCCATGCTCACGTCACGGACTTCCATCTGCGTTCCGGGAACCTTGGACCCGAAGCGGATCGTGGCGCCCTCGTCCGGCTGGACGCGGATCACGACCGCGTTCTGGCCGAACTCATCCTCGGGCTGGTCCAGGAACAGGAGGTTGGGGGCGCGCTTGAACATGACGGCAATCTCTGTCACCCGCCGTCCGAGTCGCTTTCCAGCGCGTAGGTAGAACGGCACTCCGGCCCAGCGGCGGGTGTTGATGTCGACCCGAATTGCTGCGTAGGTCTCAGTCGTCGAATCGGCCGGGATACCGTCCTCCTCGAGATAGCCCTTCACGAGCTCCCCGCCCTGCCAGCCTCCCAGGTACTGCCCGCGTGCGGAGTGGGTCGAAAGGTCCTCGGGCAGCTTGACGGCTGCGAGCACCTTCTCCTTCTCCGCCCGCAGGTGCTCGGCGTTGAAGGAGATGGGCTCCTCCATCGCAGTCAGAGCCAGCAGCTGTAGCAGGTGGTTCTGGATGACGTCACGCGCGGCACCGACGCCGTCGTAGTAGCCTGCACGGCCGCCTGTGCCGATGTCCTCGGCCATAGTGATCTGGACGTGATCAACGTAGTTGGCGTTCCAGAGTGGCTCGAACAGCATGTTCGCGAACCGCAGCGCGAGGATGTTCTGGACGGTTTCCTTGCCCAAGTAGTGGTCAATGCGGAATACCGAGTCCTGGGGGAAGACGGACTCGACAATATCGTTCAGCGCCCGGGCCGAGGCGAGATCATGCCCGAAGGGCTTCTCAATCACCACGCGGCGCCACTTGCCCGGCTCCGGCTGGGCAAGGCCGTGGTCCGAGAGTTGGCGGCACACCTGCTCGAAGGCCTTGGGCGGGATGGAGAGGTAGAAGGCGTGGTTGCCGCGCGTACCACGTTTCTCGTCCAGCTCATCGAGGGTCGTCTTGAGGGTCTCGAAGGCCTCACCCTCGTCGAAGGAGCCCTGCACGAACCGAATGCCCTCGTTCAGCTGGGCCCACACGGCCTCGTCAAAAGGCGTACGGGCGTACTGCTTGACGGAAGCCCTGACCTCCTCCGCAAAGTCCTCGGTCTCCCACTCGCGTCGGGCGAAGCCCACGAGGGCAAAGCTCGGCGGGAGGAGGCCGCGGTTGGCAAGGTCGTAGACCGCTGGCATGAGCTTCTTGCGGGCCAGGTCGCCCGTGACCCCGAAGAGCACGAGCGACGATGGTCCCGCGATACGGTTGAGGCGCCGGTCACGCGGGTCACGCAGCGGGTTGGGCCGCCGTTTCATCCCCGTCGAGCCGTTGTCGTTCTCTGGCATGGTGCCTTTCTAGTCCATCAGTTCCAGTGCGCGCACCGGACTCAGCGGCCGGCTCGGATTGAATGCCGGGCCGGCCGCTTGTGCCCTCAGCGGGCGAGGGCTGACACGAGATCAGTCAGCTGTGCCACTCCCGCCGCGCGGTCGGTGAAGTGCAGGCGGAGGACGGGGCGGCCATGCTCGGCAAGAATCTGGGCATCGCCGGCAGCCTGGGCAGCGATGAGCTGTCCGAACGTGAAGGGCCGCTCTGGGATATCGACGTCGACCCCTGCATCAGCGGTGATCTGGAGGAACACGCCGACGGCTGGGCCGCCCTTGTGGTACTGCCCCGTGGAGTGCAGGAAGCGCGGACCCCAGCCGAACGTCGTCGGACGTCCGGTTGCGGACGCGAACTCGTCGCGCACAGCCTCCAGCTGCCCAAAGGCAAGCCTGTCGAGGTAGGCCTGGACACTCAGGTAGCCCTTCGGTCCGAGCTGGGTGAGGAGCGCCTTGACCGATTCTTCGACGGTCGACGCGCTATCGAGCCAATCGCCGCCCCGCACCTCGATGGCACCCTCGGTGAAGAGCGCTGGGGTGGGCTCGGGCTGGGCGTCGAGCAGGCCCCGCGCCGCGGCCTTCGCGGTTTCCACGTCCGGCTGGTCGAATGGATTGATTCCGAGAAGGCGGCCGGCCACTGCAGTGGCGAACTCCCACATCAGCATCTGGCTGGCGAGGGTACCGCCGACGGCTGCCTCATTCGCCCGGAGGGACGGCTCCGAGTCCGAGGACACGAGACGCACGACCAGCACGTCCCCCGCGCCGCCGGAGACTTCGGGGGAATTGGCGCCCGCGACGACGGGGAGGACGCCGCGGCCGATCTTCCCCGTAGATTCGGCGATGAGCTGCTCGGCCCAGTCGGCGAAGCCCCTGATTCCTGAACCATCCTCGACGATGACGATCTTGTCCCGCAGCGGCGAGGTTCCGCCCAGCGCCGCACCGAGCCGGAGTCCGATGTTCTCCGGCGAGTCGTCGCGCAGGATCTCAGCAGCTTCCTCGGCGTCGTCGAGGAGCGACTGGATGTCCACGCCAGCCAGACCGGAGGGCACAAGGCCGAATGCGGTCAGGGCCGAGTAGCGGCCGCCCACGCTGGGATCGGCAGTGAACACCGCGCGGTAGCCAGCCTGACGGCTTGCCATCTCCAGTGGTGAGCCGGGATCGGTGACCACGACGAT
This sequence comes from Sinomonas notoginsengisoli, assembly GCF_021554725.1. Lineage (GTDB taxonomy): Bacteria > Actinomycetota > Actinomycetes > Actinomycetales > Micrococcaceae > Sinomonas > Sinomonas notoginsengisoli. The sequence continues at coordinate 208,716 of NZ_JAIZDP010000001.1, forward strand.
GCGGTTCGTTGCATCGATTCCGGCCGCCGTGAAGGCAGCCTCGAAGGCCCGCCGCTGGGAGTCCGTCTCGACCGTCGAGCCGGACTTCGAGGAGACGACGATGGCTGTGTTCTCGAGGCGTTCGGCAAGTGCCGCGGAAACCTGCTCGGGGTCGGTCGAGTCGAGGACCGTCAGGGGCACCCCGGCGGTCGCCGCGATGACCTCGGGGGCCAGAGACGAGCCACCCATGCCGCACAGCACGATCCGGTCGACGGCTTCTGCGCGGAACGCGTCCCGCAGGGCCACGATGTCCTTCACGAGGGGCTGGGAGACGCTGGCGGCCTCGACCCAGCCCAGGCGCTTCGCTGACTCCTCCTCGGCATCCCTGCCCCACAGAGTGTGGTCCTTGGCGAAGATGCGGCTTGCCACGGAGTCGGCCACGAGCTGGTCGACGTGGGCGTCGACTGCCTCGCGGGCCGCGCCGGTGGCGTCGAAGGTCAGCGCGCTCATGCCCGGGCCCCGTGGGCCGTCTCCGCGAGGGTGTTTTCGACGTCGGCGAGGAGGTCGTTCCAGGATGTGACGAACTTGTCCAGGCCCTCGGTTTCGAGGACTGTGACGACGTCGTTGTAGTCGACGCCGAGCTCTGCAAGGGCATCGAGGTGGGCGTTGGATTCGGCGTAGGTGCCGGTGACCGTGTCCCCTGTGACCTCGGCGTGGTCGAATGTCGCGTCAAGGGTCTTCTCGGGCATCGTGTTCACGACGCCAGGGGCGACGAGGCCAGTGACATAGAGCGTGTCGGGCAGGGCGGGGTCCTTGACCCCGGTCGAGGCCCAGAGGGGCCGTTGCGGGAGGGCGCCGGAGTCTGCGAGGAGCTTCCAGCGCTCGGAGGTGAATTCCTCCTCGTAGATCTGGTAGGCGAGGCGGGCGTTGGCCAGGCCAGCCTTGCCCTTAAGCGCCTTGGCCTCATCGGTGCCGATGGCCTCGAGTCGCTTGTCCACCTCGGTGTCGACACGGGAGACGAAGAAGGAGGCGACCGAGTGGATCTCCGAGAGGTCGTGGCCGTTGGCCTTGGCCTTCTCGAGGCCCGTCATGAAGGCGTTGATGACGGCGCGATAGCGCTCGAGGGAGAAGATGAGCGTCACATTGACGCTGATGCCCGCACCGAGGGTCTCGGCGATGGCTTCAAGGCCCTCGACCGTTGCCGGGATCTTGATGTAGACGTTGGGCTCGGCCACCTTGTCGTGGAGATGCTTGGCCTCGGCAATCGTGGCCGCCGTGTCCCAGGCCAGCCGGGGGTCGACCTCGATGGAGACGCGGCCGTCGACGCCGTGGGTTGCCTTGGCGATCGGGGCGAAGAGCCTGCACGCGTCGGCGACGTCGGAGGTGGTGAGCTCGAAGAGGGTCTTCTGGGCGTCAGCGCCGGCGGAGACCAGCTCGCGCAGCATCTGGTCGTAACCGTGGCCCTTGGTTATTGCAACCTGGAAGATCGTCGGGTTCGTGGTCACGCCGACCACGTTCTTCTCCTCGATGAGCTTCGCGAGCGAGCCGTCCACGAGCCGGGTCCGCGAGAGGTCGTCGAGCCAGATGGAGACGCCAGCGTCGGAGAGCGCCTGGGTGGGGGTAGTCATGAGCTATGCTCCTTGCGGTCAGGCCGCGGTGGCGGCGATGGAGTCCTTGGCGGCGGCCGTGACGGCCTCGGTGGTGATGCCGAACTCCCGGAAGAGGGTCTTGTAGTCGGCGGAGGCGCCGAAGTGCTCGAGGCCGATGCTGCGGCCGGCGTCGCCGACGAATCGGCGCCAGCCGAGGGCGAGTCCTGCCTCGACCGAGACGCGGGCCGCGACGGCGCGGGGCAGGACGGACTCGCGGTAGTCGGGGTCCTGCGCGTCGAACCATTCGACGCAGGGCATGGATACGACGCGGGCGGCGATCCCCTCGGAGGCGAGTGCCTGCCGGGCCTCTACGGCGAGCTGGACCTCGGAGCCGGTCGCGATGAGGATGACGTCCGGTGTCACGACAGCCCCGTCGCGGTGGGCCTCGGCGAGGATGTAGCCGCCCTTGGAGACGTTGGACGCGTCCGCGAAGGCGCCGTCGCCACGCTCGTACACTGGCAGGTTCTGGCGTGTCAGGACGATGCCGGCCGGATTCTGGTGGCGCTCGAGGATGGTCTTCCATGCGGCCGCGACCTCGTTCGCGTCGGCCGGCCGCACGACGTCCAGGCCCGGGATCGCCCGCAGGGTGGCGAGCTGCTCGACGGGCTGATGGGTGGGGCCGTCCTCGCCGAGCCCGATCGAGTCGTGCGTCCAGACGTAGGTGGACGGGATGCCCATGAGCGCGGAGAGGCGGATCGCGGGTCGCTGGTAGTCGGAGAAGATGAGGAAGGTGCCGCAGAAGGCACGGGTCTTCCCGCCCAGGGTGATGCCGTTGACGATCGCGGCGGCGGCGTGCTCGCGGATGCCGAAGTGCAGGACCCGTCCGTAGGGGTTGCCCTTCCACGCGCTCGTGGAGCGGCTTTCGGGGATGAAGGAGGGCGAGCCCTCGATCGTGGTGTTGTTCGACTCGGCCAGGTCCGCGGACCCGCCCCACAGCTCCGGCAGGACCGGGCCGATGGCGTTGAGGACCTTGCCCGAGGCAGCGCGAGTGGAGACGTCCTTCCCGGCCGGGAAGACGGGCAGGGATTCCTCCCAGCCCGTGGGCAGCCGGCGGGCCTCGATGCGCTCATGCAGGGCCGCGTTCTCGGGGTTCGCGGCGGCCCAGGCATCGAAGCCCTCCCGCCAGGCGGCCTTGGCGGCCTCGCCGCGCTCGATCGCGCCGCGGGTGTGGGCGAGGACTTCTGGGTCGACCTGGAAGGACTGGGCCGGGTCGAAGCCCAGGATCTCCTTCAGCGCGCCGACCTCCTCGGCGCCCAGGGCGGAGCCGTGGATCTTGCCGGTGTTCTGCTTGGTCGGGGACGGCCAGCCGATGACAGTGCGCAGGGAGATGATCGAGGGTCGGCCCGTCTCGGCCTTGGCAGCCAGCAGCGCGGCATGGAGCTCCGGGACGTCCTCGACGTACTCGCCGGTCTTAGTCCAGTCCACGCGCTGCGTGTGCCAGCCGTAGGCCTCGTAGCGCTTGAGGACGTCCTCGTTGAACGCCACGTTCGTGTCGTCCTCGATGGAGATGTGGTTCTCGTCGTAGATGACCACGAGGTTGCCCAGCTCCTGGAGGCCGGCGAGCGAGGACGCCTCGGAGGTCACGCCCTCCTGCAGGTCGCCATCAGAGGCGATGACCCATACGGTGTGGTCGAACGGGGAGGTGCCCTGCGGGGCCTCGGGGTCGTACAGGCCCCGCTCGCGGCGCCCGGAGTACGCGAAGCCGACCGAAGAGGCCAAACCCTGCCCGAGCGGGCCTGTGGTGATCTCCACGCCCTTGGTGTGCCCGTACTCCGGGTGGCCCGGGGTCAGAGAGCCCCACGTGCGCAGCGACTCCAGATCGGACAGCTCAAGCCCATACCCGGACAGGAACAGCTGGATGTACAGGGTCAGTGACGAGTGCCCGGGGGAGAGGATGAAACGGTCGCGTCCAATCCACGTCGGATCGGCCGGATCGTGCCGCATGAGCTTCTGGAACAGCAGGTACGCTGCCGGGGCCAGGCTCATCGCCGTGCCCGGGTGGCCGTTGCCCACCTTCTGGACGGCGTCCGCGGCCAGGACACGGATCGTGTCCACCGCCTTGCGGTCCAGATCAGTCCAGGTCAGTTCTTGTACATCCACAGCAGGCACGTACACCGGCCCCTCTCCATCAATGACGGCAAGCAGCCTGCGTCGGGGCGCGGGAATGGGCGGCCCTGCATTGCAACCTGCCAGCCGTTCACCATCGAAACGAATTGTCTGTCTGCCCGCTACCCGCGGCGTCGTGTTCCAAGCGTCCTGTGCCCGTACGGCACTCCGGTTCCCGCCCGGCGCACAGCGTCAGGGGCTGGGCATCCAGCTCACATACTAGCCACGCAGGAACAGTCCGTGAGAGGGGTTTCGGAAAGTTTCCACAGTATGAATGGCACTACCACGCGCCTGAGTTCTCCGTGCACCGCCGAGCGGTGGCGTCGGCAAGGGCCCTGGGACCCCGCACGGGTATCATGGAGGCGGTTCCCCCGCACCCTTTAGGGAACCGAAGCCACCGAGTAGAAGAGTCGCGCACCCGTGAGCACAGCAGACGCAACCGCCACAGACCCGTCCAGGCCAGCGAAGCTCGGCCTGCGCCGCAAGATCAAGGCGTACGTAGCCCTCACGAAGCCCCGGATCATCGAGCTGCTGCTCGTGAGCACCCTTCCTACGATGATCTACGCGCAGCGCGGCTTCCCATCGCTTGGCCTGATCTTCGCCACGCTGGTCGGCGGGGCCTTCGCGGCTGGCAGTGCAGGGGCGTTCAACTGCTATATCGACCGTGACATCGACCGCCTCATGCGCCGCACGGAGAAGCGTCCGCTCGTCACCGGGGAGGTGACACCCCGTGAGGCACTCGTCTTCTCATGGGTGCTTGGCCTGGCGTCCCTGGCCATCCTGTGGTTCGGCGCGAATCCACTCTCCGCCGTCCTCGGTGCTGCCGCAATCTTCTTCTACGTGGTCATCTACACGCTGATCCTCAAGCGCCGCACGGCGCAGAACATCGTGTGGGGCGGCGCCGCCGGCTGCTTCCCGGTACTGATCGCCTGGTCCGCGGTGACCAACACCATCGAGTGGCCCGCCGTCATCCTCTTCCTCGTCATCTTCCTGTGGACTCCTCCCCACTACTGGCCGTTGTCCATGCGCTACGGCGAGGACTACCGGAACGCGCACGTTCCGATGCTCGGTGCGGTGGCGGGTGCGAAGATCGTGGCCGTCCAGGTGGTGCTGTACGCGTGGGCCATGGTGATCGCGTCGCTCCTCATGGTCCCCCTGGGCCATGCGGGCTGGGTCTACACCGTCGCGGCAGTCGGGGTCGGCGGCTGGTTCCTCTCCGAGTCCCACGCGTTGTACGGTCGGGCCCAGCGCGAGGAGGTCGAGGACAAGAAGGCCATGAAGGTCTTCCACGGCTCGATCAGCTACCTCACCGTGCTGTTCCTCGCTCTCGCGGTCGACCCGTTCGTGGGCGCGCCTCTGTTCGGCTGAGCCCCACGCCGTAGGCACGGCGAGCCCACGAACCGCCTGCGCATCGCACAGCAGAGGCCCCCGGCACATGCCGGGGGCCTCTGCTGTGCACGGAGGTTCCCACCCCCGCCGGCAGGCTATGCCCGTGGGCTGTACCGCGCGACGTCGGCCGCGTTGACGGCAGCTGCCATGAGCAGCGCCGAGACGAGCATGTGGGCCGCCACGAGCAGCGCGGGGATGCCCGTGTAGTACTGCGTGATGCCGATCGCGGCCTGGAGAACGGTGAGGCCGAGAAGAACCAGCACGCCGTTCCGGAACGGGCCCTGGATCCGGCGTGCAAGTGCGACGACGAGGGCGAAGAGGGCACCGAAGGCGACGAGGTACGCCGGGACGGCGTGGATGTGCGAGAACAGGTCCCAGTCGAGCCCATTCCGGGGGGCGTTGGCATCGCCCGCGTGGGGACCCGCACCGGTGACGACGACGCCCAGCACCACCGCTGCTGCCGCCGCCACGGCGGTGACCATCATGGTCGGCGCCATCGAGCTGGGGAGGGCGGGATAGCTGCGGTCCATCACCCGGCCGGTCCGTCCGTAGGCCCGGTTGACCAGCAGCATCGAGAGCACGACGAGGACCATCGAGACGAGGAAATGGAGGCCGACCACCCACGGGTTGAGCTGGGTGAGCACCGTGATCCCGCCGATGACTGCCTGCGCGGGGACACTCGCGAGCAGGCCCACGGCCAGCCAGAACAGGTCTTTGCGCTCCTTGCGCAGGTTCCACAGCATGACGAGCATGATGAGCGCGACCGCCGTCAGGGCGAACGTGAGGAGCCGGTTGCCGAACTCGATGATCCCGTGAACGCCCATCTCGGGGGTTGTGGCGAGGGAGCCCGAGGTGCACCGTGGCCACGTGGGGCAGCCGAGCCCCGACGCGGTCAGCCGGACCGCGCCACCGGTGAGGATGAGCACGATCTGGCCGATCAGCGAGGCGATCGCCATCGCGCGGATTCGCCCGTCCACCTCTCGGGGGAGTCTGGCGGTGAGTCGGGTCAGGCGAGTGAGCGAGGTATCGGTCATGGGATCAGCTCCATCGGAACCAGCGGGTGGCGGCGGCGCCGGCGAGCACAGTCCACAGGACGAGTACGACGGCGGCAGGGACGTTGAGTGAGCCTTCGAGGAACGCCGAGCGCACGGCGTCCCCAAGGGCCCCAGAGGGGAGGAACCCGACGAGGGGAGCGATGGCTGCAGGAACGCGTTCCACGGGCAGCACGATCCCGCCCATGACCCCTAGGAGGATCCAGACGAGGTTTGTGACGGCGAGGGTCGCCTCCGGGCGGGCGGTTCCCGCGATCAGGAGTCCGAGGGCCGTGAAGGCGGCGGCACCGAGTGCGAGCAGGGGCAATCCGAGGAGCAGCCCGGTGCCGGCGGGCCGCCAGCCGAGGACCACTGCGACGCCGCCGACGACCACGATCTGGACGGCGAGCACGACGAGGACGGCGACGACCTTGCCTGCGATGAGCCCGCCGCGTCCGAGCGGCGTGGTCGAGAGGAAGCGCAGCACTCCGTAGCGTCGGTCGAACCCAGTAGCGATGCCCTGCCCCGTGAATCCGACGCTCATGGTGCACAGCGCGAGGACTCCTGGCGCGGCAACGTCGACGCGGGCCGGTCCGAGTCCGTCGAGAAGGGGCGTGACGGTGAGGCCGACGAGCGCGAGCAGCGGCAGGACGATCATGAGCGTGAGCTGCTCGCCATTGCGGAGCATCGTGAGCGTCTCGTACCGGCCCTGCTGCCATACGCGGCGGGTCAGGGTGGCGGCGCTCATGCGGCCCTCCCGCCCGTGCGCTCGGCCGCCGCCTGGTCTGCGGATTCAGCGGCGATCGCGAGGAATACGTCCTGCAGGTTGGCTCTGCCGAGTTCGAGGTGGGCCGGCATGATGCCCCGCGCGTGCAGCCAGGCTGTGACGCCGGCAAGGTCAGCAGAGGTGATCTCGCCCTCGACCACGTAGTGGCCCGCAGAGGGTTCGGCCACCGCGAGTTCCCCGGCCGTGGCCCTCCCTGCGAAGGCATCGGCGAGGGGCAGTCCGGACTGTGTCCGCAGGGTCAGCCGGAGGTGCGCATCCTCGCGGCCCTCGAGGATCTCGGCCACAGAACCGCTCGTGACGACTCGGCCGCGGTCGAGGATGTGTACGACGTCTGCGAGCCGCTCGGCGTCGTCCAGCAGGTGGGTGGTGAGGATGACGGCAAGCCCCTCGTGGCGCAGGCCGTCGATGAGGTCGACGACGAGCTGTCTCGACTGGGGGTCGAGGCCCGCGCTGGGCTCGTCGAGGAAGACGACCTCAGGACGCCCGATGAGTGCCGCCGCGAGCGCGACACGCTGCTTCTGGCCCCCGGAGAGCCGCCGGATGGTGGTGGTGGCGAAGTCACCGATGCCGAGGCGTTCCGCGAGGTCGTCCACCGGCTGCGGATTGGAATACATGCCTGCGACGTGCTTGAGCAGCGTCAGCGGGTGCGCTGCGGGTGGGAGGCCGCCTTCCTGGAGCATGATCCCGACGCGGGAGCGCAGCTCGGCATCTGCCCGCTCGGGGTCCTGCCCGAGGAGCCGCACGACCCCGCCGGTGCGCTTCTGCAATCCCTGCGCGCATTCGAGGGTGGTGGTCTTCCCCGCTCCGTTCACCCCGAGGATCACGGTGATCTCGCCAGCGTTGGCGGTGAGGTCGACGCCGGCCAGCACCCTTTTCATCCGGCCGTCGAGTGAGGGGACGGGGCCGACGTCCTTCACCAGGCCCTCGATTTCGAGGCAGGGGGTACCGGTCTGTAGCACCCGCCCATTCTACGCAAGGTAGTAGTCTTCACCCACGTTGGCGTTCCAGGGCCCACGGTCCCTTCCGGCTCCGCCCACAGCGTGATAAGTGTCTCCTTACTGGAGACAAGCGGCATATTAGGCAATGATTGTCTTGTGTATTCCGTGAAGTCGCCCAAGGCTGAGCTCAGGCCTGACGTAGAGGACCGCACCCGTGACCGAGTCCTCAGCGCCGTGCTCGAGCATGGCCCCGTCAGTGCCGCCGAACTCGGCGAGATGCTCAATGTCACCCCGGCCGCGGTGCGCCGACACCTCGATGCCCTCACGGACGCCGGCGTCGTTGAGGTCAAGCTGGTGGCGACGTCGGGGACCGGGGCTGGTCGGCCCGCTCGGCGCTACGTGCTGACATCGCGGGGCCAGTCCACGATCGGTGACGACTACCTCGACATCGCCAGAAAGGCGCTCGAGCGCCTTGCGGAGCTCGGCGGACCCGGGGCGGTCGAGGACTTCGCCCACGAGAGGTTCGCGGCCATGGAACGGCGGTACAAGCCGCTTCTCGAAGCGGCGGGCGATGACGTCGCTGCCCGCTCCCGCGCCCTCGCCGAGGCCCTTACCGCTGACGGCTTCGTTGCCTCGACGGCGACGGTGCACGGCAAGGCACCGATTCCAGCCCACCTCAAGAGCGTCCAGCTGTGCCAGGGCCATTGCCCCGTGCAGCAACTGGCGGCGGAGTTCCCCGCGTTCTGCGACAGTGAGACTGCCGCCTTCTCGCGCCTGCTGGGCGTGGACGTCCGGCGGCTCTCGACTCTTGCGCAGGGCGGCCACGTGTGCACGACTCACATTCCTACCGGGCGCGGCCAGCTCAAGGCCGTCGTCTCGGAGACATCCATCGAGCAGCAAGAGAGGCCGTGATGACGGATCAATTAGCGCAGGACCGCGCTGTGACGGCCGTGGACCAGGCTGGCGCCGGGTCCACGGTGATCGCGGAGATCCTGGAGAAGAACCCGGAGCTCCACGGGATCGGCACCTACGAGTACGGCTGGGCCGACAAGAATGACGCCGGCGCGAACGCGCGGCGTGGCCTCAACGAGGACGTGGTCCGGGACATCTCGGCCAAGAAGGGCGAGCCCGAGTGGATGCTCGACCTCCGCCTGAAGGGCCTGAAGTACTTCGACCGCAAGCCGATGCCGCTGTGGGGCGCTGACCTCTCGGGCATCGACTTCGACAACATCAAGTACTTTGTCCGCTCCACGGAGAAGCAGGCGCAGTCCTGGGAGGACCTCCCGGAGGACATCCGCAACACCTACGAGAAGCTCGGCATCCCGGAGGCAGAGCGCAGCCGTCTCGTGGCCGGCGTCGCCGCCCAGTACGAGTCGGAGGTGGTGTACCACCAGATCCGCGAGGACCTCGAGGCCCAGGGCGTGATCTTCCTCGACACGGACACTGCGCTGAAGGAGCACCCCGAGTTCTTCACCGAGTACTTCGGCACAGTCATCCCAGCCGGCGACAACAAGTTCGCCTCGCTCAATACGGCTGTGTGGTCAGGCGGCTCGTTCGTGTACGTCCCGAAGGGCGTCCACGTTGAGATCCCGCTGCAGGCCTACTTCCGCATCAACACGGAGAACATGGGCCAGTTCGAGCGCACGCTCATCATCGCCGACGAGGACTCGTACGTGCACTACATCGAGGGCTGTACGGCCCCGATCTACACGTCGGACTCGCTGCACTCCGCAGTCGTGGAGATCATCGTCAAGAAGGGCGCCCGCGTCCGCTACACGACGATCCAGAACTGGTCGAACAATGTCTACAACCTCGTGACCAAGCGCGCCATGTGCCACGAAGGCGCAACGATGGAGTGGATCGACGGTAACATCGGCTCGAAAGTCACCATGAAGTACCCGGCCGTGTACCTGGTCGGCGAGCACGCCAAGGGCGAGACCCTCTCGATCGCCTTCGCCGGCGAGGGCCAGCACCAGGACACCGGATCCAAGATGGTCCACATCGCGCCGAACACGAAGTCCTCGATCGTCTCCAAGTCCGTGGCCCGCGGCGGCGGCCGCTCGGCCTACCGAGGCCTCGTCCAGGTCCGCGAGGGGGCCACGCACTCGGCCAACACGGTGCGCTGCGACGCCCTCCTCGTCGACACGATCTCGCGCTCCGACACCTACCCGTACATCGACATCCGCGAGGACGATGTGGTGCTCGGACATGAGGCGACGGTCTCCAGGGTGTCCGAGGAGCAGCTCTTCTATCTCATGTCCCGCGGGATGCCCGAGGACGAGGCCATGGCCATGATCGTCCGCGGCTTCATCGAGCCGATTGCACGCGAGCTCCCCATGGAGTACGCCCTCGAGCTGAACCGTTTGATCGAACTGCAGATGGAAGGGTCCGTCGGCTGATGACCGAGATGACAGAAGAGAAGACAGCAGCTGAGAAGGCAGGCGCCGGCAGGCCGTCCATCCCGGGCCTCACCGAGGAGGGCGAAAGCCTCACCCCGCTCGAGCCTGCCGAGCAGTCGCGCTCCACGCTGGGTGGGGACGCCGCCAAGCCGCATTCCCACGGCGGTGGATACGGCATCCCGGACAGCTCCCGCGCCGGCCGCCTCACCTCGTACCGGCTCGAGGACTTCCCGGCCGTCAAGGGCACTGAGGAGGAGTGGCGCTTCACGCCCCTCAAGCGGCTCAGCGGCCTCCACACCACAGCGCTCGACGGCGCCGCCCCGGCTGTCGCAGTCGAGGCGCCTGACGAGGTCCGTGTCGAGACCGTGGGGCGTGACGATGCCCGCATCGGCTCGGCCAGCATCCCCGAGGACCGCGTCTCCGCGAATGCGTGGGCCCACTTCGCCGAGGCCACGGTCATCACCGTGCCTGCCGGGGCCGAGCTCACGGAGCGTGTCCTCGTCACGCTCACGGGTGCGGGCCTTGCGGCAGCAGCCCAGCACGTGGTGATTGTCGCCGAGAAGGGGGCGCGCGGTGTCGTCGTCCTCAACCACATCGGTGAGGCGATCGTGGCCGAGAACGTCGAGATTCTCCTCGAGGACGGCGCGGACCTCACGGTCGTGTCCCTGCAGGAGTGGAGCGACGCCTCGGTGCATGCCTCGAGCCAGCAGGTCAGGATCGGCCGGGATGCGCACCTGAAGCACATCGCCGTGAGCCTCGGCGGCTCGCTTGTGCGTATGACCCCGACGGCCCGCTTTGCGGCGCCCGGCGGCGAGGCCGAACTGTACGGGCTCTACTTCGCCGATGCCGGCCAGCACCTCGAGCACCGTACCTACGTGGACCACGCCCAGCCCAACTGCATCTCGAACGTCCTGTACAAGGGCGCTCTGCAGGGCAAGGACGCACGTACCGTGTGGGTCGGCGACGTGCTGATCCAGAAGCAGGCCGAGGGCACTGACAGCTACGAAAAGAACCAGAACCTGGTCCTCACCGACGGCGGCCGCGCCGACTCGGTCCCCAACCTCGAGATCGAGACAGGCCTCATCAAGGGCGCCGGCCACGCGAGCGCGACCGGCCGCTTCGACGACGAGCACCTCTTCTACCTCATGGCCCGCGGCATCCCCGAGGACGTGGCGCGCCGGCTGGTGGTGCGCGGCTTCCTGAACGAGATCATCCAGAAGATCGGCGTTCCGAGCATCGAAGAGCACCTCACCGAGGCCGTCGAGCGCGAGCTCGACGCCAGCGAAAACTGACCCTCACCTCATGACTTCGCCCGGGGCGACCGGGCACTAGGAGAAACACATGTCGACTCTGGAGATCAAGGACCTGCACGTCTCGATCGAGACCGAGCAGGGCGTCAAGGAGATCCTCAAGGGCGTCACCCTGACCGTGAAGACCGGCGAGACCCACGCCATCATGGGGCCCAACGGCTCCGGCAAGTCCACGCTCGCCTCGACCATCGCGGGCCACCCGCGCTACACCGTCACCCAGGGCTCCATCACGCTCGATGGCGAGGACGTCCTCGCGATGAGTGTCGACCAGCGCGCCCGGGCCGGCCTGTTCCTCGCGATGCAGTACCCGGTGGAGATTCCCGGCGTCACGATGACCAACTTCCTGCGCACCGCGAAGACGGCGATCGATGGCACGGCGCCGGCGATCCGCACGTGGACCAAGGACGTCAAGGCCGCCATGGAGCAGCTGCGCATCGACGCCGACTTCGCCCAGCGCAATGTCAACGAGGGCTTCTCCGGCGGTGAGAAGAAGCGGGTCGAGATCCTCCAGCTCGAGCTGTTCAAGCCGAAGTTCGCGGTTCTCGACGAGACCGATTCCGGCCTCGACGTGGACGCCCTCAAGGTCGTCTCGGAGGGCGTGAACCGCGCTCAGGCCGAGGGCAACATGGGCACCCTGCTCATCACGCACTACACCCGGATCCTGCGCTACATCAAGCCCGAGTTCGTGCACGTGTTCGTTGATGGCCGTGTGGTCGAGCAGGGTGGCCCCGAGCTCGCCGACCGGCTCGAGGACGAGGGCTACGACCGCTACCTTGTCGGCGCTGGCTCGGTCAGCGCCAAGGCCTGACCTCGACGGCCCACGGCCGTCACCATTTCCGAAACAGGGAAGGCAGTGATGACAGAGATCCAGCCGGCACCGACCTCGCTCGAGGAGGTCGAGGAGTGCCTCAAGGACGTGATCGACCCCGAGCTCGGCGTCAACGTCGTGGACCTGGGGCTCGTTTACGGGCTCGAATACGGCGAGGATGGCGCGCTGCTCATCAGCATGACGCTCACCACCGCCGCATGCCCGCTCACGGACATTCTCGAGGAGCAGGTCGGCAAGGTCCTCGATGGCATTGTCGACGAGTGGCGCCTCAACTGGGTGTGGATGCCGCCATGGGGTCCCGAGCGGATCACTGAGGATGGGCGCGACCAGATGCGCGCCCTTGGGTTCAACATCTAGGACCCGCACCGCGAACAGTGCCCAGTGCCACGGCGGCCGGTCACCCTCCCTGCGGAGGGTGACCGGCCGCCGTCGTGCAGGGGGCACATGCCCCGTCCGCGGCCAGACGCTGCTCCGCGGCTACACGCTGCCGACAAGCGTGTTGCACTGGTTGATGTCGCCGCTCGAGAAGCCGCGCATGAACCAGGTCTGGCGCTGTTGGCTCGTGCCGTGCGTGTAGCTCTCGGGGCTCACGCGGCCGGTGGCGGCCTGCTGGATCCGGTCATCGCCCACTGAGGCGGCCGCCGAGAGGGCGTCCTGCACGTCCTTCTGGGTGATGGGCTGCAGGTACGGCTTGCCGGTGGCAGGGTCCGGAGTTGTGCTCGCGTGGTGCGCCCACATGCCGGCGAAGCAGTCGGCCTGCAGCTCGACGCGCACGCTGCCCGACTGCGGGCCCTGGGGGTCCTTCTGGGCATAGCCGAGGGTGCCGATGAGGTCCTGGACGTGGTGGCCGAACTCGTGGGCCACGACGTACTCCTGTGCGAGCGGGCCGCCGGAGGAGCCGAAGCGGTTCACGAGCTCGTCGAAGAACCCGGGATCGAAGTATGCCGTCGTGTCGCTCGGGCAGTAGAACGGTCCGACCGCGGTGGACGCGGGACCGCATGCCGTCTGGGTGCGCCCGCTGAAGATGACGGCCTGGGGCTTGGTGTACTTGACGCCCTGCTGGGGCAGGTAGCCGCTCCAGAACGCGTTGACACTGTTGACCGTGCCGACGATGCGGCAGTCGAGGCGGGCCGATGCATCAGCGCCGGTCCTGCATTCGCTCGTGCCCCCGGCGGTGCCTACGGGCTGCTGCTGGCCCGAATCCTGGCCACCGCCGGTGAGGTCGTTCAGGATGCTGGGGTTCACGCCGAGGAGGCTCAGCACCAGAACGAGGATCGCCCCGCCGAGGCCGCCGCCGATCATCGTCCCGCGGCCGAACCGCCCTCCACCGCCGCCGCGGCGGTCTTCGACCTGGGACGGATCCAGTTGGCTGCCTTCGTTGAAGCTCATGGACCCACGTTAGCCGCCACGTCATGATCGCGGGCGCACCGGCGGCCCGCCGATAGAATCTATGCATGCCTTTTCTGGACCGGCTGTCGCGCTGGGCGGCGGAGAAGCAGCACGAGCCCGCGGTCGTCTGCGGGCGTGAACGGCTTTCATGGTCCGAGCTGCACGGCGCCGCCGCCGCCCTCGCCCGATCGGGAGAGCCCACCGGTGTGCTCCGGGAGCCCAACAGCGTGGGCTTCGCCGTGCGCTGGGCGGCGGGAGTGGCCGGCGAGCGCGAGTGCGCGGTCCTGGACCCCGCGTGGCCGGATGACCTCGCGGACACCGTGGAGCGTCGCCTCGCCGAGCGCTGGGGCGCCCCCGCACACCGGCGTCCGGCGCCTGAGGCCCTCCGCGACGGGGAACCGGCCTCCAGCTTCCTCGTGGGCCTGACCTCGGGGACGACGAGCGTCCCCAAGGCCTTCAGCCGCTCCCGTGCCTCCTGGGTGCGCTCCTTCGAGGCCTCCGCCGCCGCATTCCGCCTCGACCCCGCCGATCGGGTCCTAGCCCCTGGCCCGCTCTCGGCGAGCCTGAACCTCTACACGCTCTCGGAATGCCTCTGGGCGGGAGCCACCTTCCACACCCTTGCGCGGTTCGACGTCGGCGATGCGCATGCCGAGGTCTCGCTTCGCGGCATCACGCGCCTCGTCCTAGTCCCAACGATGCTCCGGGTCCTCGCCGAGCGGGGCATCACCGGAGACGTCGACGCGAGCGGGATTACCGCCGTCGTCTGCTCGGGCCAAAAGCTCGACCGGCGTACCCTCGAGGCAGTGCGGCGCTGGGCGCCACGGGCCGTGGTGTGGGAGTACTACGGCGCCTCCGAGCTGAGCTTCGTCGCCGCGAGCCGCCACGACCCCGGTCCTGCAGCCGCAGCCGCAGAGGTGGGCACCGGTGTCGGCCGTGCCTTCGAGGGCGTCGAGGCGGCCATCCTGGACGATCGGGGCGCTCCCGTGTCCGATGGGCAGACCGGCAACATCTGCGTGCGGAGCCCCCTAGTGTGCGACGGCTACGTGTGGGGAGATGACGGGCAGGCGTTCACGCGCCTGGGAGACTGGTTCACCGTCCGCGACCAGGGCTTCCTCGACGCCGGTGAACTGCATGTGCTCGGCCGGTCGCAGGACATGATCAACACCGGCGGCCACAACGTGTACCCGCACGAGGTCGAGGCAGCCCTCGCGATGCTGCCCGGCGTGGCTGAGGTGGTCGTGGCGGGCGTCCCCGATGACGTGCGGGGCCAGCGCGTCGTGGCCGGGATTGTCCCGGCGCACGCGGGGCTGTGCCAGCTCCAGCTCCGCGCGGGGCTCGAGGGGCGGCTCGCGCCGGCGAAGCGGCCGCTCGAGTACCTGCAGCTCGACGCCCTGCCCGTCACCGAACGCGGCAAGCTCTCCCGCACCGAATTCTCCCGCTGGGCGCTCGAAGGGGACTCGCGTGCGCGGCGGCTCGCCTGAGCCCGGCTACCGCAGGCGGCTCGCGCCCCCGGGAGCGCCCCTCGTGATGGCCGGCCGACGGACCCCTCTTGCGCGTGCTGGCACTCTGCTCGCCGAGGTTCCCGTCCACCGGCTGCTAACTCCTGTGCTGGAAGCGCTGACCGGGACGCCGGGCCTCGACCCCGCGCGGCTTGCCGACGTCGTCGTGGGCAATGCAGCGGGCGGCGGAGGGAACCTCGCGCGGCTCGCGGTCCTGGAGGCGGGCCTGCCGGAGCGCCTTCCCGGCATCACCGTGGACCGACAGTGCGGGTCCGGGCTCGACGCTGTCGTCCTCGCGTGCCGCCTCGCCCAGGCGGGTGCCGGGGACCTGTTCGTCGCCGGCGGCGCCGAGTCGATCAGCACCGCGCCGGTGCGCGGGAGGCGGCGGCCAGGGGGCGGCGTCGACTTCTACCACCGTGCCCAGCACGCCCCGACGGAGGAGGGCGAGGCGGAGCCCGGCGATCCGGAGATGGGCGTCGCGGCCGAGACGGTGGCACGGGAGGCCGGGGTGGTGCGGGAGCGCCAGGACGAGTTCGCGCTGCGGAGCCACCGCCTGGCGCTCACTGCACTCTCGCGAGGGGCGTTCGACGCCGAACTCGTGCCCGTGCGCGGACCACGGGGCTGGGTGCGGGCGGACAACGGTCCGCGGGCCCGCCTCGACGCGCGGCTCCTCGCCCGTTTCCCGCCGGCATTCGTCCCAGAAGGGACGGTCACGGCGGGTAATTCCTGCTTCGACGCCGACGGTGCGGCGGGGGTGCTTGTGGCAGCCCGCGACGCCGCAGCGGACCTCGAGGGGGCTGGGGCGCGGCCCTCACTGGCCTTCGTCGACGCGGTGACGGTGGGGGTCGACCCCCGGCGGCTCGGCCTCGGAGCGGCGATGGCCGCGCAGTCGCTCCTCGCGGACCTCGGACTGGGCATCTCAGACATCGCCGCCATCGAGTTCAACGAGGCCTTTGCCGGACAGGTTCTCGCGTGCACCGACCGTCTTGGGGTCGGACCCGTGCAGCTGGACACTGTTCTCAACACCGGAGGTGGGGCGCTCGCCCTCGGCCATGCCTATGGCGCCTCCGGCGCGGTGTCAGTGGTACGGCTGCTCGCACGGGCGCAACTGCTCCCCGAGGGTGCGCTGTGCCTCGCGCTGATCAGCTCGGCAGGCGGAATCGGGACGGCGGCCCTCTTCGAGACGACGATGCCTCGCCCCTGAGAGCGGCGAAGCCTTCGACGCGCCAGCGTTGTCCTGTCGCTCGCACTGCGATGTGGGATATGCTCGCCGACATGGCACGGCGAAGCTTCCTCGAGTGGCCGGTCGTTCGGCAGGTGAGCACGGGCGACCTGTTCGGCCGCGGACCGTCAGTCACGTCGCCCCGGACCAAGGCGATCGCCCCGCGGACGTCCACCGCTGACCGCGTGGTGCAGAGCGTCTGCCCTTACTGTGCTGTGGGATGTGGACAGCGCGTCTACGTCAAGGACGAGAAGGTCATCCAGATCGAGGGCGATCCCGATTCGCCCATTTCGCGCGGCCGGCTCTGCCCCAAGGGCTCCGCCAGCGAGCAGCTCGTCAACTCGCCGGGCCGGCAGACCCGAGTGCTCTACCGTGCCCCCCGCTCCACCGAATGGGAGCACCTGGATCTGGAGACGGCCATCGACATGGTGGCAAACCGGTTCATCGAGTCACGCCGCAGGACCTGGCAGCAGGAAGACGGAAAAGGCCGGATGCTGCGCCGCACGATGGGCATCGCCTCGCTGGGCGGCGCAACGCTGGACAACGAAGAGAACTACCTGATCAAGAAGCTCTTCACGGCTGCCGGAGCAGTGCAGATCGAGAACCAAGCCCGCATTTGACACTCCGCAACGGTTCCCAGTTTGGGAACCTCGTTTGGACGCGGTGGTGCGACGCAATCACTGCAGGACATGGCCAACGCTGACTGCATCGTCATCCAGGGTTCCAACATGGCTGAGTGCCATCCCGTGGGATACCAGTGGGTAACGGAAGCGAAGGCCCGCGGAGCGAAGATCATCCACGTCGATCCCCGCTTCACGCGTACGTCCGCTGTCGCTGACAGGCACATCCCGATCCGGGCGGGCTCTGACGTTGTCCTGTTGGGCGCGCTCATCAACTATGTGATCGCCAACGACCTCTGGTTCAAGGAGTACGTCAGCGCCTACACCAACGCGGCAACGCTGGTCCACGAGGACTATCGCGATGCCGAGGATCTCGGCGGACTGTTCTCCGGCTTCGATCCGGAGAAGCGGGCGTACGACACGGCGTCATGGTCGTACGCGGAAGAGGCGGGTGGCGGCGTCAAGGAGCCCGGGGCCGGCTCGGAACACGGCGTCCATGCCTCGGCTCGGGCCGCTGGCGACGCTTTCGGCAGCGGGGGACCAGCCTTAGAGCATGCCCAGGTGCAGCGTGATGACACGCTGCAGGACCCGCGGACCGTCTTCCAGATCGTCAAGCGGCATTACGCGCGGTACACCCCCGAGATGGTTCGGGACATGTGCGGCATCGGCATCGCGGACTTCGAGTACCTGGCCCGCACCATCACGGAGAACTCAGGGCGCGACCGGACGACTTGCTTCGCCTACGCCGTCGGCTGGACCCAGCATTCGCTGGGGGCGCAGTTCATCCGGGCTGCTGCGGTCCTGCAGCTTCTGCTCGGAAACGTGGGCCGTCCCGGCGGCGGAATCATGGCCCTGCGCGGCCATGCCAGCATTCAGGGCTCCACGGACATCCCGACGCTCTTCAACCTCCTGCCCGGGTACCTTCCCATGCCCAGCGCAGGCCGCCACGACACCTTTAGCGCCTATCTGGACGCCATCGCCTCGAAGAAGCAGAAGGGTTTCTGGGCCGAGGCCGATGCCTACACCGTCAGCCTGCTGAAGGCCTGGTGGGGCGAAGCAGCGAGCGCGGAGAACGACTGGGCCTACGACTACCTTCCGAGGCTGACCGGAGCGCACGGGACCTACGAGACGGTGATGTCCATGCTCGGGGACGAGGTCGAAGGCTACTTCCTCCTTGGGCAGAATCCTGCCGTGGGCTCTGCCAACGGCCGGATGCAGCGTCTGGGCATGTCCCACTTGAAGTGGCTTGTGGTGCGGGACTTGAACCTCATCGAGTCGGCCACGTGGTGGAAGGACGGCCCGGAGATCGCTTCGGGGGAGCTGCGCACCGAGGACATTGAGACCGAGGTGTTCTTCCTCCCCGCAGCCACACACGTGGAGAAGGCCGGCTCATTCACGCAGACCCAGCGGCTGCTGCAGTGGCGGCATCAGGCGGTCGCACCGCCCGGGGAATGCCAGAGCGAACTTCAGTTCTTCTATGAACTGGGCCAGCGCATCCGGAAGAAACTGGCCGGGTCCGACGACGCGCGCGACCGCCCGCTGCTCGACCTCACCTGGGACTATCCCACGGACGAGCACGGCGATCCCGATCCCGAAGCCGTGCTTGCCGAGATCAACGGCCGTCACCTCGAGGGGCCGGACGCAGGCAGGCCCCTCTCGGCGTATACCGAGCTGCGTGCCGACGGATCGACGGCGGCGGGCTGTTGGATCTACACCGGCGTGTACGCGGGAGGCACCAACCACGCCGCCAACCGCAAGCCGGGCCACGAGCAGGGACCCGCGGCGCCGGAATGGGGATGGGCCTGGCCTGCCAACCGTCGGATCCTGTACAACCGGGCATCCGCCGACCCAGCCGGCAAACCGTGGAGCGAGCGGAAGAAGTACATCTGGTGGGACGAGGAACAGGGGCGATGGGTCGGCGACGACGTCCCCGACTTCCCGCCTGACAGGGCCCCGGGCAGCACGCCCGACCCCGCGCTCGGCGGTCCCGCTGCGCTCAGCGGAGATGATCCCTTCATCATGCAGTCCGACGGCAAGGGCTGGCTGTTCGCGCCCAAGGGCCTCGTGGACGGGCCCCTTCCTACCCATTACGAGGCGCAGGAATCGCCGGTGGCCAACGCGCTGTACCCGCAGCAGCAGAGCCCAGCACGGCTTGTGTTCCCCCGAGCCGACAACCTCAGTGCCCCAAGCGCTGGCACCAGCGGCGCTGACGTCTATCCCTACGTCTTCACCACGTATCGGCTCACAGAGCACCATACGGCTGGGGGGATGAGCCGCTGGCTGCCCTACCTCTCGGAACTGCAGCCCGAGATGTTCTGCGAGGTTTCGCCCGAGCTGGCCGCCGAACGGGGACTTGAGCCCTACGGGTGGGCCACGATCATCTCTCCGCGCTCGGCGATTGAAGCGAAGGTGATTGTCACTGAACGGATGGCACCTCTCGTCGTCGGCGGCCACACCGTGCACCAGATTGGTCTGCCCTACCACTGGGGTGTCGGTGAGAACGCGGTCGTCAGCGGTGATGCGGCCAACGACCTCCTGGGCGTGACGCTGGACCCGAATGTCCAGATCCAGGAATCGAAGGTCGCCTCCTGCGATATCCGGCCGGGCCGACGTCCCCGAGGGGCGGAACTGCTTGCCTTGGTGGCCGAGTATCAGACGCGGTCCGGTGCAACGCCCGACACCGGGAACAGCGCGGTCACCGATCCCGCTGCCGAAGGCATCGATCCTGGCCTCGGCGGGGACAGCCTCCCGGGTACCGATTCGAGGTTGGAGGATTAGATGGGCCAGCTGTCCGGACCGACCGATCCCGCTGCCGATGCGCACTGGGAGGACCACCAGTCGCGCAAGGGGTTCTTCACGGACACCTCTATCTGCATCGGCTGCAAGGCGTGCGAAGTTGCCTGCAAGGAGTGGAACCACAACCCCCAGGACGGGAATCTCGAACTGCTCGAATCCTCGTACGACAACACTGGGGGACTGGGCGCGAGCACATGGCGCCATGTCGCCTTCGTCGAACAGGGCAAGGAACGCATCGTCGAAGCCCGCGAGTCCGGGCGTGAACTCGTCAATCTGGGCATGCCCCGCATCGGTCCTCCCGCCGCTGCCACGGCTACCACGCCGGACTTGGGGGAGGCCGACAGGACGCCGCCGGACACGGCGGACTTCCGGTGGCTGATGTCCTCTGACGTCTGCAAGCACTGCACCCACGCGGGATGCCTCGATGTTTGTCCTACCGGAGCGCTCTTCCGTACCGAGTTCGGCACCGTGGTGGTCCAGGACGACGTATGCAATGGCTGCGGGACCTGTGTGGCTGGGTGCCCCTTCGGCGTGATCGAACGCAGACGTGACGGGACCGTTGCGGTCGCCGCCCAACGGGAGGACCGGCACGCCGAACACCCGGCCGTCCCGAACGTCGGCATAGCCCAGAAGTGCACCCTGTGCTACGACCGACTGTTGGCCGACGAGACGCCGGCCTGCGCCAAAGCCTGCCCGACGACGTCCATCAAGTTCGGCGACCACGACGACATGGTGGAGACCGCGAAGGAGCGAGTCGCCCAGTTGCATGCGCAAGGCCTGACGGAGGCGAGGCTGTATGGCGCCAATGAACTCGACGGCGTCGGCGGAACCGGATCGGTCTTTCTGCTGCTCGACGAGCCGGAGGTCTACGGGCTCCCGCCGGACCCGAAGGTCCCCACGGCGGACCTACCGCAGATGTACAGACGCGCTGGCATTGCTGTGGCCGGAATGGTGGCCGCAGCCGCGTTGGCTTTTGTGAGAGGACGGGCGTGACCCACTCGGACTTCGACACCTTCCGACCGCCCCAGCCCACCCGCCGCCCCCGGAGTGGAGGCAAGCGTGGCATCGGCCGCCGGGACGGCGGTGATGGGTCGCGGGAAATGCCGATGGTCCCCGAGCCGGAATTCACCTCGTATTACGGCCGTCCCGTCGTCAAGCCAGCGCCTTGGGGCGACGACGTCGCCGCCTACCTGTTCCTCGGCGGCGTCGCGGGCGGCTCTGCCCTGCTCGGCCTCGGCGGACAGCTGACACGCCGCCCTACCCTGCGCCGGAACGCGCGGTTGAGCGCCCTGGCGGCCGTAAGTCTCGGTGCCGCCGCTTTGATGAGGGACCTCGGCAGGCCGGAGCGTTTCCTGCACATGCTCCGGACCTTCAAGCTGACCTCGCCGATGAGCGTCGGATCGTGGATCCTCAGCGCCTTTAGCGCCGGCACGGCGGTCTCGGCCGCTGCGGAGATCGATCGCCTAAGCGGCAGCCGGCTGCCCTTGGGCCCCCTGCGTCCGGTGCTGCACGCGGTCGAGGGGGCCGCCGGCCTTGAGGCCGCCCTGTTCGCGGGTCCTTTGGCGGCATACACGGCGGTCCTGCTCGGCGACACCGCAACACCGACGTGGAATGCGGCGCACGAGGACCTGCCCTTCGTCTTCGTCAGCTCAGCGTCCCTCGCGTCCGCCGGGCTCGCCATGATCACCACTCCGGTGCACGAGGCGGGCCCCGCCCGGACGCTGGCCGCGCTCGGCGTGGCAGGCGACCTCGTGGCGACGCGGGTCATGGAGCATCGGATGGACCCGGTGGCAGCTGAGCCCCTGCATCAGGGCAAAGCGGGCGCCATGCTGAAGTGGAGCGAGCGGCTGGCGGTGGCCGGTGGGCTGGGGACACTGCTGGCCGGACGGAGCCGTGCGGTGGCCGCGGCATCGGGCGTGGCGTTGCTGGCAGCCTCCGCCCTCACCCGGTTCGGCGTCTTGGAGGCTGGCCTATCCTCGGCCGGGGATCCGCGCTACACCATCGAACCGCAGAAGCGTCGACTGGCAGCACGCCGCTCCGCCGGCATCACCAACGATTCGATCACTACGGCGCGCTAGGCAACCCGGGTCTAGCGGATCTCGATGCCCTGGTTGGCGACGGTGTGGCCGATCACGGGATGCCCGGGCAGTTCGCCGACGACGAGCAGCCCTCCCGAGGTCTGCGCGTCGGCAAGAAGGAGCAGGTCCTCTTCAGTGACCCCCGGAGCGGCACGCAGGTGCGGTCGCACCCACTCGAGGTTGCGCCGGGTCCCACCCGAGACAAAGCCGGCCTGCAGCGCCTCCCGGGCCCCCTGAATGAGCGGCACAGACGACAGGTCGATCACCGCGCCCACCCCGGACGCACGGCACATCTTGTAGAGGTGCCCGAGGAGGCCGAAACCCGTCACGTCCGTCGCCGCACGTGCACCCGCCGCCACCGCGGCCTCAGCCGCGTCGCGGTTGAGATGCGCCATCGTCGCCACCGCTTCGGGGAACACGTCACCGGTCCGCTTGTGCCGGTTGTTGAGGAGTCCGACGCCGATCGGCTTGGTGAGCGTGATCGGCAACCCCGGCTCCGCGGCATCGTTGCGCAGCAGCCGGTCGGGATGGGCGACGCCGGTCACCGCCATGCCGTACTTCGGCTCGGGATCGTCAATGGAATGCCCCCCGATCACCGGACAGCCGGCCTGCGAGGCGATGCTCAGACCGCCGCGGAGGACCTCGGTCATCAGCTCCGGAGGGAGGACCTCACGGGGCCAGCCCACGAGGTTGACCGCCATGATGGGGCGGCCTCCCATCGCATAGATGTCGGAGAGCGCGTTGGCCGCGGCGATCCGGCCCCAGTCGTAGGCATCGTCGACGACGGGGGTGAAGAAGTCAGCGGTGGAGAGCACGGCTAGATCTTCGCGCACCATGACCGCAGCCGCATCGTCGCCGCTTTCGAGGCCCACCAGCACGTCAGCACCGGGCTGGCCTATGAGCCCCCGAACCGCGTCTTCCAGCTCTCCGGGAGGAATTTTGCAGGCGCAGCCGCCACCGTGGGCGTAACCGGTCAGCCTCGGCGCGCGGACCGCGCCGTCGTCGAGTTGTGGCAATGACGTCGGGGCTTCATTCACCCGGCCAGCCTACCCTCCAGCCGCCTGCTACATTGGGCTCCGGTGGCGTCCGGGTCCTGGTGGGCCCCCCGGTCTTCAAAACCGGTGAGACCGAGCATCTCGGTCTGGCGGGTTCGATTCCCGTCCGCCACCGCCAACCACCGGCAGGCGCTGCCGGGCACTGAGGAGGGGATGTGGACCACGTCGACCCTCGCCGCCTGATTCCTCGCACGAACGACCTGCTGGCCCTGCCAGCTGTGCACGAGGCTCGGAAGCGGCTGAACGAGCGCGTTATCCGCGACATCATCCAGCACGTCCAGGAGCGGGCTCGGCGCGGGGAGCTCGCCCCCGGCCACGTGGAACCGGCGTTGGTGGCCGCTCTGGCTGCACGCAGGGCGACAATTCTGAGGCCGGTGCTGAACGCTACTGGCGTGATCGTCCACACCAACCTCGGCCGCGCACCCCTTTCCCCTCAGGCGCTTGACGCTCTTGTCGCGGCCAGCGGCTACGTCGACGTGGAGCTGGACCTGGCCGACGGCACCCGCTCACGCCGCGGCGCCGGTGCCCGTGATGCCCTGCTTGCCGCCTGTTCCGCCGCTGAGGACGCCCTGGTGGTCAACAACGGCGCTGCGGCGCTGGTACTTGCCACCACAGCGCTCGCGGCCCGCCGGGAAGTTGTGGTCAGCCGCGGGGAACTGGTCGAGATCGGGGCTGGCTTCCGGCTGCCCGACTTGATCGAGTCCACCGGGGCGGTGCTCCACGAGGTGGGGACAACCAACCGGACGCACCTGCGCGACTACGCCGGCGCTGTGGGCCCCGAGACGGGCTGCGTCCTGAAGGTCCATCCGAGCAACTTCCGGGTGGAGGGATTCACCTCAGCAGTCACCCTGCAGGACCTGAGCTCCTTGACGGCCGCGAACGGGGTACCGCTCATCGCGGACCTTGGCAGCGGGCTCCTCGCCCCCGATCCGTGTCTGCCGCACGAACCCGACGCTGCGACCGCTTTGGCTGACGGGGCCGACCTCGTCATTGCCAGTGGCGACAAGCTGCTGGGCGGCCCCCAAGCGGGTCTGCTGCTGGGCCGCAGGGAGATCATCAAGCGGCTGGGCCGCCACCCGCTCGCCCGTGCTGTCCGCGCCGACAAACTCGCCCTCGCCGCCTTGGAGGCGACTGTTGCGGGCGATGCGCCGCCGGTGGTCCGGTCGCTGCATGCCGACGTGGGGGAGCTGCGGCGCCGCACCGAGGCGCTTGCCAGTGCCCTCGGCGTACCTGTCGTGCCGCATGACGGCCGGGTGGGCGGCGGCGGTGCCCCTGGGGTTCCCCTGCCGGGGTGGGCGCTCCGACTCCCCGAGGGGCTCGCGGCTCTGCTGCGCGCCGGCGAGCCGGCCGTGCTGCCGCGCGTCCATGACGGCTCGTGCCTCGTCGATCTCCGCTGTGTGCCGGAGGAGGACGACCCCCGCGTCCTCGAGGCCGTACGCCGGGCGCTGGCAGCCCTCGAGGGCGCGGCGGCAGGCAGGCCGGGCTGAGCGATGCACGTCGTGGCCACCGCCGGGCATGTCGATTCCGGCAAGAGCACCCTGGTGCGCGCCCTCACGGGGATGGAGCCTGACCGTTGGGAGGAGGAACGCCGCCGCGGACTGACCATTGACTTGGGCTACGCCTGGACTACATTGGCGTCCGGGCAGGAGGTTGCCTTCGTCGACGTGCCGGGCCATGAGCGCTTCCTCGGCAACATGCTCGCTGGAATCGGGCCCGCGCCCGTCGTCTGCTTCGTGGTCGCCGCCGACGAGGGATGGCAGGCGCAGTCGGGCGACCACCGCGACGCGGTCGCTGCCTTGGGTATCGAGCACGGCGTCGTGGTCCTCAGCCGCGCGGACCGGGCGTCTGCCAAGCGGATGGGCGAGGTGCTTGCCCAGACCCGCAGGGAGCTGGCCTCGACGGGACTGCACGACGCGCCCGCAGTTGCTGTGTCTGCCACCCAAGGCACAGGTCTGGCGGAATTCCGTGACGCGCTCGAGGGCGTCCTGGCCGGCGTCCCTGCTCCCACCACCACCGGCCGGGTCAGGCTATGGGTAGACCGGTCGTTCACCATCACCGGCTCCGGAACGGTGGCGACCGGAACGCTGGGTGCCGGAACGCTCGTGCAGGGCGACGTCCTCCAGCTGATCGGGCACGGTGACGCCCGGCCCGTGGTGGTCCGCGGCCTGGAAAGCCGCGGGGCCTCGTACCCGTCGGTGAGTCCGGTCAGTCGAGTGGCGCTGAACCTGCGTGATGTTTCCGCCGACGATGTGCGCCGCGGAGACGCGCTCGTCACGCCCAATGCCTGGCCGTCGACGAGCCTGCTCGGCATCCGCCGAACCACCGGCGCCCCATACACGGAGGTTCCGGAGCAGATCGTGGTGCATGTCGGCACCGCATCCGTGCCGGCCCGGCTGCGTCCCTTCGGTGCTGACCATGCCCGCCTCGTCCTAGACCGTCAGCTGCCGCTCGTTCTCGGAGACCGTCTGGTGCTGCGCCACCCGGGAAGCCGCTCGGTCCTCGGCGGGGCCCGCATCCTCGATGCCGACCCGCCGGCCCCGCGACGGCGCGGCGATAGCGCCCGCTGGGCGGAACGCCTTGTGTCCATGGATCCCGCGGGGGACGTGCTGGGTGAAGTGGCGGCCCGTGGGGCCGTCCAGGAGAAGCATCTGCGGCGCCTCGGGCTGTTCAATGACGACGATCCTGGCCCGCCGTCGGCCGTCCGGGTCTTGGGCGAGTGGTGGGTGCACGGTCCCGTCTTCGAGGCGTGGCAGCAGCGGCTGCGCGCCGCCCTCGAGGCCTTGAGGGCCCGGGACCCCTTGGCCCCGGGCCTGTCCATGGGAGCCGCCCGGGACCTTCTCGCGCTCCCGGACGAACGGCTCGTCCCGCACATCGTCCGCGATGCAGGCCTCGAACAGGCGGGCGGCCACATCCGGCTGCCCGGCGGCAACGGAGGCCTCGGCGCCGCCGAGTCCGCGGTCGCTGAGTTGGAGCGACGGCTCACCGCCCATCCATTCCACGCCCCGGAAGCCGACGAGCTGGGAGCCCTGAGCCTGGGGGCCCGGGAGCTGGCCGCCGCCGAACGGTTAGGACGCGTACTGCGGCTCCGTGACGGGGTGGTGCTCCTTCCGAGTGCGCCGGCTCTCGCGATGCGCGTCCTCGCCCGTCTGGACCAGCCGTTCACCACAAGCCAGGCACGTCAGGCGCTCGGCACGACACGGCGGATCGCCGTTCCGCTGCTGGAACACCTCGACTCGCGGGGGTGGACCCGGCGTTTGGACGCCGGCCACCGGACGGTGGTGCACTGAGCCGCATGCCAGCAGGGGCGCCCGGACGCGTCAGTCGTCGCCGAGGCCGCGGGCGGCGAGGGCGTCGCCGGTGCGGCGTGCGTAGGCGACCGCCGAGAGCACCACAGGCACCGTCCTGGCGCGCACGCTCCGCTCGAGCCCGCGGGCACGGGCCGCATCGCCCACGTCGGCGAAGGCACCGGCGAGCACGGGGATGCTCCGCAGCATGATCGCGATCGCGAGCGCGAAACGCTCCGGGTCCGCCCCGAAGCGCTGGAACGGACGCGCGAGGGACGCGACGGCGTCGAGCAGGCGTTCGAGCGGCACCGTCGCTGTGAGGAGCCCGGCCGCGACGAAGCACAGCAGGAGATTGGCGACGATACGCGTCGCCGTCTCGGGCCCCTGTTGCCACCACTGGAACGCGAAGAGGACTGCGGCGATGGGCAGCACGAGCTTCCAGGACGCGATCAGACGGCGCAGCCCGAGCCGCGCCGAGAGCCACGCCGTCACCGCGAGTGCCAGGACGCCCACGGAAACACGCCAGTCCAAAAGCACGAAGCTCGCCGCGCCAGCCGCGGCGACCCCGAGGAATTTCGCCACCAGGGGTGTGCGGTGCAGCCATGATTCGCCGGGCACGTACCCGGCGAGCAGGCCTCCAGCCGATCGGGCGCGCATCAGCTGCCAGCCGCCGTCGTGCGCGGATGGGCGGTTCCGACAGGCGCGGCGCACAGCGTCCGATAGAACCCGACCGCGGCCGCGGGTTCGCCGTCGTACGCGATCCGCCCGCCCTCGACGACGAGAACTCGGTCGGCGTCCAGGGCGAGCTCGAGGTCGTGGGTGGAGAGGATGAGCTGCTGGTCGAGTCCGGCGAGCGTGTGGCGTAGGAGCTCGCGGTTGCGCAGGTCGAGGAGGGTGGACGGCTCGTCGAGGACAAGTACCTCGGGTCCGACCGCCAGCACGGCGGCGAGCGCCATGAGCTGCCGTTCCCCGCCGGAGAGCTCGTACACGCTCTGGTCGGCGAGCGCGTTGAGCCCGAACCTGTCGAGGACGGCCTGCGCTGCTGCGGCCCTCTCCGCCCGGTCGCGGTGCCTCCGGCGCAGGGAGAGCTCAACATCCTCGCGGCCGGTGGGCATGACCAGTTGGGAGAGCGGATCCGTGAAGACGAACCCGACGCGCTGGCGCACCGCGCGCCCCTCGCGGACCGTGTCACGTCCGTCGATCCGCACGGTGCCCGACGTCGGCTCCATGAGTCCGTTGAGCAGCCGCAGGAGAGTGGACTTGCCGGACCCGTTGGCGCCGACGACGGCGATTCGCGGCTCCGTGAGCGTTGCATCGATGTGCTCGAGCAGCACCTTGGAGGCCGGCGCCCCGGGGGCCCCCGAGGGTTCGTCGACGGGGACGGCGACGGACACGCCGTCGATCTCGATGCGCGCCATGGCTACTGCACGGGGCGGACGAGCACGTCCGGGAACGCCCGGTGCGCCGCTGTGGCCACGGTGGCTGGCGTGCTGGGTGCGGTCTTGCTCACGATTCCTCCTGTACGGCCGCCCGAAGCGGTCTCCCTGACAGGTTACGCACGGCAGACGGGCTCCTTTTTGTTGGCGCCCCACGAGGCGGTCCGGCACCCTTTGGTGGCCGCCGACAACACGACGCCACCCCGTCCGGGCGTTTCCCCCGTCAGGGCGACGGGTAGGCGAAGAGACGATGAGTGAGATGCAGCCGCCGCCTGAGGATGAACTCCGCCGGATTGCCGTCGACCGCTTCGGATTCGACGAGTGGCGCGAGGGCCAGTTCGAGGCCGTCCAAGCCGCCACCGCTGGCCGCGACGTCCTCGCGGTGATGCCCGCCGGACATGGCAAGTCGGCGGTGTACCAGGTCCCGGGGGCAGCCCTCGGCGGCGTCACCGTGGTCGTCAGCCCGCTCATCGCGCTCCAGCGCGACCAGATGGAGGCGCTCAACGCGATCTTGGGCGCCGAGCAGGCCGTCGCGCTGAACTCGTCGCTCGGGGTGCGGGCCGAGCGCCGCGTCTGGCAGGCCCTCGAGGGCGGGGAGGCCACCTTTGTGTTCCTCGCACCCCAGCAGCTCGCCCGTGAGGACATCGTCTCCCGGCTGGCCGGACTGTGGCCCTCGCTGTTCGTTGTGGACGAGGCCCACTGCATCTCTGCGTGGGGACACGACTTCCGCCCCGATTACCTCACCCTCGGGGAAGTGGTGGACCGCCTCGGTCATCCGACGACCGTGGCCCTCACCGCGACCGCATCACCGCACGCCCGGGCGGAGATCATCGAGCGGCTCGGCCTGGTGGACCCGCTCGTGCTGGTGCAGAGCTTCGACCGGCCCAGTCTCGCCCTCCGAGTCACCCGGCACTCGAGCGATGCAGAGAAGCGCGCCGCAGCGCTGGACGAGGTCGCCGAGCTCGGCGGCCCCGGGCTCGTGTACACCGCCACCCGCCGTGCGACCGAGGACTACGCGGCTGCCCTGACGGAGCGGGGGCTGCGTGCCGAGGCCTACCACGCGGGCCGCAGAGCGGCCGAGAGGACCTCCGTCCACGCGCGCTTCCTCGCCATCGAGATCGACGTCGTCGTGGCCACGACCGCCTTCGGCATGGGTATCGACAAGCCGGACGTGCGGTTCGTCGTCCATGCCGACATCCCCGACTCCCTCGACAGCTACTACCAGGAGATCGGCCGGGCCGGGCGGGATGGGGACCCGGCGCTCGCCGTGCTCCACTACCGGTCCGAGGACCTCGGCCTCCAGCGCTTCTTCGCGGGGGGATCGGTCCCAGAGAAGCAGCTGGCCGCGGTGTTCGCGGCCGTGAGCACAGCCGGCCCGGTGCGGCCCGCGGCCCTTCGTGGCCAGACGGGACTGAGCGCCCGTACCCAGTCCCGCGCGCTCGCCCTCCTCGAGGCGAGCGGTTCGATCCGGGGCGGCCGGCGGGGCTATCGGTCAGCTGACGGCGTGGGGTGGGCCGACGCCGTCGAGCGCGCCGCGGCGGAGGAGGAGGCACGACGGCGCGTGGACACCTCGCGCGTGGAGATGGCACGCGGGTACGCGGAGACGGGCCAGTGCCGCCGACAGTGGCTCCTGAACTACTTCGGCGAGGAGGCTCCCGCGTGGTGCGGCAACTGCGACCGCTGCGAGGAGGTGGGCAGCCGCGAGCAGGCCCGGGAGCACGAGGAGGCTACGCCGCACGCGTGGTCGATGCAGGACACGGTGCGCCATCGCGACTGGGGACCGGGCCTCATCATGGGGGTGGATCCGGGTCGGATCACCGTGCTGTTCGAATCAGTGGGCTACCGGGAGCTCGCCCTGTCGGTCATCGAGGACAACGACGGTCTGCTGGTGCGGGAAGGCGCCGGTGGACCAGCGGGCGTCCGCCACATCCGATCGTGACCTGGCGCGAGCGCCTCGGCCAGAAGCAGGGCGAGCAGCTTGGTGCGCGTCAGGAGGCGCCAGCCAAGCCCGATACCATGGGATGAGGCCCACCATCGGGCCCCATCCCCCGAAAGGCCCTACCCGAAGTGATCACTGTCTCCAACCTCGAACTCCGCGCCGGCGCGCGCCTGCTCATGGACGAGGTGAGCTTCCGGATCGACAAGGGCGACAAAATCGGGCTTGTGGGGCGCAACGGCGCCGGCAAGACAACGCTCACCCGCGTCCTCGCCGGGGAGGGGATCCCAGCCGCCGGGACGGTCACACGCTCGGGTGAGATCGGCTATCTGCCGCAGGATCCGCGGACGCCGGACATGGAGCAGCTCGCGCGGGACCGCATCCTGTCCGCACGGGGGCTCGACGTCGTCATGCGCAAGCTGCGCATCACCCAAGCCGAGATGGCGAGCGAGGATCCCGAGACCCAGCGCAAGGCGATGGCGCGCTATGACAGGCTCGAGGCAGAGTTCCTTGCGGGCGGTGGGTATGCGGCCGAGGCCGAGGCCGCCGCGATCTCTGCGAACCTGGCGCTGCCGGACCGGATCCTCAACCAGCCGCTGCGAACGCTTTCGGGTGGCCAGCGGCGCCGCGTCGAGTTGGCCCGCATCCTGTACTCGGCCGCGGACACGCTCCTCCTTGACGAGCCGACCAACCATTTGGATGCCGACTCGATCGCCTGGCTTCGGGACTTCCTCAAGGCGCATCAGGGCGGTCTCATCGTCATCTCGCACGATGTGGAGCTGCTCGAGGCGACGGTCACCAAGGTCTTCCACCTCGACGCGAACCGCGCGGTAATCGACATCTACAACATGGGCTGGAAGCGCTACCTCTCCCAGCGCGAGACGGACGAGCGCGCGCGGCGCCGCGAGCGGGCCAACGCCGAGAAAAAGGCCCAGGTGCTCTTCGACCAGGCCAACAAGATGCGTGCGAAGGCGACCAAGGCAGTGGCCGCGCAGAACATGGCCAAGCGCGCCGAGCGGCTCCTCGCCGGTGTGGCGGAGGAGCGTGTGGCCGACCGCGTGGCCGCGCTGCGCTTCCCCGAGCCCGCGCCCTGCGGGAAGACGCCGCTCACCGCGGAGGGCCTCTCGAAGTCCTACGGCTCGCTCGAGATCTTCACGGACGTGGACCTGGCGGTGGACCGCGGCTCCCGGGTGGTGATCCTCGGTCTCAACGGCGCGGGCAAGACCACGCTCCTGCGCATGCTCGCGGGGGTCGACTCCCCGGACACGGGCGAGGTCGTCGCGGGCCACGGCCTCAAGATCGGTTACTACGCCCAGGAGCACGAGACCCTCGATACCGAGCGCACAGTCCTCGAGAATATGCGTAGCGCCGCCCCGGACCGCCTCGGCGACGCCGACGTGCGCGGCATTCTCGGTTCATTCCTGTTCACCGGGGACGACGTCGACAAGCCCGCCGGCGTCCTGTCCGGCGGCGAGAAGACCCGCCTCGCCCTCGCCACGATTGTCGCCTCGAGCGCCAATGTCCTGCTCCTCGACGAGCCGACCAACAACCTCGACCCCGCGAGCCGCCGCGAAATCCTCGGCGCCCTGAAGACCTACAAGGGCGCGGTGGTGATGGTCAGCCACGACGAGGGTGCCGTTGAGGCGCTGAACCCCGAGCGCGTGGTCCTCCTGCCCGACGGTGTCGAGGACCTGTGGAGCAGTGACTACCTGGACCTCATTACCCTCGCATAGGCGCAGCTTCGCTGGAGCGGAACCGGACGCCGACTAGCGCACCCGGTGAGGCTCGGCCCCTGTGACCCGCAGCAGATCGCCGTATGAGATCGAGAGCATCGACCGATGGTCGCCGGCGCCCGCCCAGAGGAGCGGATGGTCGGCGAGGTGGATGTCGATGAGCGTGGGGAGCCGCTCCGGGTGCCCCACCGGTGCGACGCCGCCCACGCGTTGGCCGGTGTGCTCGAGGACGAATTCCGGCGCCGCCCGCCTCACCTTCGTCCCGAGTGCCCGTGAGATGAGCTCGATGTCCACGCGGGCTGCGCCGCTCGCGAGGATGAGGAGGGGCCCGCCGTCGAGTTCGAACACGAGGCTGTTCGCGATCGCGCCCACGTCGCAGCCCAGCACTGCGGCCGCGGCAACGGCCGTGGGGACGTCCTGCTCGAAGGTCCGCACGGTGTCGGGCAGGCCAGCGGCAGTCAGTGCCTTTCGTACACGCTCGACGGCGCCGGGGTCACCAGTGGCGTGCTCGTTCAGCATCCGGGTGCTCCGACCGCGCCCCGGGTCAATGGAACCCCTGGGCGTCGAGGATCGCGTCCTCTTCCTCTTCGGCGGTGGGCCGGCGCTTCCTGCGGGGTGCAAACCGCGCGGCACGCGCTGCGGCCTCGTTCGCTGCCCGGTGGACGTCTTCGCGAGAGGCGGGTGGACCGGCGTCGTCTGTCGCACCCGCAGCCTCCCCGCCCCTGTCGGTCCCGTCCGTCGCGGCGGCGGCGCGCTCGGCCGCCGTGGCGGCTGCGTCGATCGCGTCGTTCTTCGCCTGCTGCCGCGCCGCGTAGCCAAAGCCGATGAACATGAGCACCGCGAAGGCGAGCCACTGCAGGGCATAGGAGAGATGCATGCCCTCGTCCGGCTGTGGCTTGGGCAGCGACGCGGGCGCGGGTTGCGCGGGCGCCGGATTCTCGCTCGCGAGCATCCCATACGCGCCCGTGAGGATCGAGTAGGGGAGCTGCTGCGCGTAGCCCGGCAGGTCGATCGAGGCAAGCTGCCCCTCGGGGGCGCCCCGATCCAGCGCCGGCTCGCTCGGGCGCAGACGCACGACGACGCTCGCCTCCCTCGCGGGAGGGGCGGGTATGGCGTCAGGCCGGCCGGCCTGCTTGTTCCCGATCGGGAGCCAGCCCCGGTCCACGATCACGGTCTGGCCCGAGTCGAGCCGGAACGGCACCACGACCTCGTAGCCCGGCTGGCCCGAGTTGGGGCGGTTGCGGACCACCTTTGTGTGGGTGGTGTCATACGATCCGCGGAGCTCGACCTGCTTCCATTCGCTGTCAGTGGGGAGGGAGGCGAACTCGCCGGTGGCTTGGGTGAACGGGACCGGGGCGGCGTCATAGTTCCGGGTGACGCGGTCGATGTTGGACTTGGCCTCGTCGAGGCGGGCCATCTGCCAGCGGCTCAGGAGCACGCACGTGATCGCGAAGACGATGGCCAGGCTAAGGTAGGTGAGCCAGCGGCGGGACACGAGGAACCGGTACATCAGAGGGCCGCCTCCTCGAAGGGCAGCGTCTCACGCCACAGCATGCGGGTGCGCAGGTAGTCCTCGAGCCATTCGCGGTGCTCACCGCAGGCGAGCCATACCTTCCTCCGCTCCGGCGTGTGGATTCGGGGATTGTTCCAGAGGAGCCGCCATGCGGCGGCCTGTCGGCACCCCTTCCGGGAGCAGACGGGGGCCTCGATGGCCGCGCTCTCGCCGGGCAGCATGCTGAAGATGCTCATGCGGCGCCCGCCTCGGGATCCCGGGGGTGCTCCTTCTCAGAGCCGGTCTGCCGGTCGGCGGCCTTGGGCGGCGCCGTTATATCGTCGTCGATCATCTCGCCCTGGATCGTCTCCCCTGCACGGTCGGTGTCGTCCTCGACGTATCCCGTCCCGAGCTCCCCGTAGGAGACGTGGTCGAGGAGCTCGCTGTCGAACGACTCGCCCGTGGTCTGGGCATTGGCGATCACGACCGCGACCCACGGCAGGAAGACCGCGCCCGCGACGGCGATGAGCTTGAACCAGCCGTCCAGGAAGAAGAGGGCGATGATGCAGACCATGCGGATGCCCATCGCGAGGGAGTAGCGGACCATGCGTTGGTGCATGTCGACGCTGTGCCCGGGGGCAGCAGAGGTGATGCTGTGGACCTCGGACGCGCCCTCGGTGTACTCGCCGTCATTCTCACCCGCCATGTGGCGGTCAGGATCTCTTGTCATCACACTCCCAAGCACCCTCTATTGTCCCACCCCAGCCCGGTGACCCGCCAATCTTGGCTAGGATGCACCCTGACACGCGCCGAGATGCGGCGCGCATTCCCGCACCATCTTTAGGAGCGTCTTTGAGCCCGGAAGCACCATCCCCGCGTAGCGTCCTCGTCACCGGCGGCAATCGCGGCATCGGCCTCGCCATCGCCAAGGCCTTCCTCGCCAACGGTGACAAGGTCGCGGTCACGTACCGCACGGAGACCGAGCTCCCGGAGGGCATCCTCGGGGTACGGGCTGACGTCACGGATGAGGCCTCCATCGATGCGGCCTTCAAGGCCGTCGAGGAGGCCCATGGCCCGGTCGAGGTCCTGGTGGCCAACGCCGGCATCACGAAGGACACCCTCCTGCTGCGCATGAGCGAGGATGACTTCACGTCCGTACTCGACACGAACCTCACCGGCGCCTTCCGCGTGGTCAAGCGCGCCTCGAAGGGCATGATCCGCCTCCGCAAGGGCCGCGTGGTCCTCATCTCCTCCGTCTCCGGCCTCTACGGGGCCCCCGGCCAGATCAACTACTCGGCGTCCAAGGCCGGCCTCGTGGGTCTCGCGCGGTCGCTGACCCGCGAGCTGGGCTCGCGCGGCATCACTGCGAACGTGGTCGCACCGGGGTTCATCACGACGGACATGACCTCGGAGCTGCCTGAGGAGACGCAGAAGGACTACCTCTCGCGTGTCCCCGCTGGACGGTTCGCCGACGCCGAGGAGGTCGCGAACGTGGTGCGCTGGGTGGCCAGCGACGAGGCCGCGTACATCTCCGGTGCCGTCATCCCCGTGGACGGGGGCCTGGGGATGGGCCACTGATCATCGCTGGCATGACGGTTCGACGTCACTGAGGCACGGGCCAGACCACAAACCACACCAGAAAGAGGAGCTCGCATGGGACTTCTGGACAGCAAGACTGCGATCGTCACCGGTTCGTCGCGGGGCATCGGTGCAGCGACGGCGAAGATCCTGGCAGGCGAGGGCGCGGCCGTCGTCGTGAATTACCGTCAGAAGGCGCCGCGCGCCAACAAGGTCGTGGCGGAGATCGAGGCCGCCGGAGGCCGAGCGGTCGCAGTCGGTGCCGACCTGACCAACGAGGCGGACGTCGACGCGCTCGCCCAAGCGGCCGTTGACTCCTTCGGCTCGCTCGACGTCCTCGTGCTCAACGCCTCGGGCGGCATGGAGTCCGGCCTTGGCGAGGACTACGCGCTGCGCCTCAACCGGGACGCCCAGGTCTCGATGCTCAAGGCCGCCGCCTCGCGCATGAAGCCCGGCTCGCGCGTCGTGTTCGTCACGAGCCACCAAGCACACTTCATCGACCAGGTCGAGACGATGGACGCCTATGAGCCGGTCGCCCGCTCCAAGCACGCCGGGGAGACTGCCCTGCGCGAGCTCATCCCGTGGCTGGAGGAGAAGGGCATCACCTTCGTGGTCGTGTCCGGCGATATGATCGAGGGCACCATCACGGCCACCCTGCTCGAGCGCGCGGCCCCGGGCGCCATCGAGTCGCGCCGCGATGCCGCCGGAAAGCTCTACTCCGTCGAGGAGTTCGGCGCGGAGGTCGCGAAGATGGTCACCGCCGACGTTCCCACCGGCCACACCGAGTATGTCGGCGGGGCCGAGCACTTCACGGCCTGACCAAGGACCAACCCGCAAGCGCCAGGGACCCCCATCACGATTCGTGGTGCCGGGGCTCCTGGCGCTACACGCCGGCGAGGTGCCGCACCACGTCGAGGTATGGGAGGTCGATCGCGGCGTCGGCCGCCGCCCGGACCTTTGGCTTCGCATTGAAAGCCACGCCTAGGCCTGCCGCGCCCAGCATGTCAAGGTCGTTCGCGCCGTCGCCCACGGCAATGGCGTGCAAGAGTGGGATGTCGTGCTGCTCCGCCCACTCGCGCAGCATGAGCTCCTTGACCCCGCGGTCCACCACCGTGCCGAGCACGCGGCCGGTCAGCTTCCCGTCCACAGCCTCCAGGTCGTTGGCATGCCAGTGGTCCAGGCCGAGCCTTTCTGCGAGCGGGTCAAGGATCTGGGTGAACCCGCCCGACACCGCACACACCACGTGGCCGGCGGCGTGGAAGGCCGCGATGAGGTCCTCTGCGCCGAGGGAGAGGACGACGGCGTCGCGAACCTTCGCGATGACGTCCTCCGGGAGCCCCGCGAGGGTCGCGACGCGGGCGTGCAGGCTCTGGGCGAAGTCGAGCTCGCCGCGCATCGCCGCCTCGGTAACCGCCGTGACCTCCGCGCGCTTCCCCGCGTAGTCAGCGAGGAGCTCGATGACCTCCTGCTGGATGAGGGTCGAGTCGACATCCATGATGAGCAGCTTGCGCTCGGCCTCCCGCAGTTCGGCGGGAACCAGGGCGGCCGAGACGGCGAGCCCGGCGAGCGATTCCCGCGCCGCGGCAACCCGTGCGGCGTCGAGCTTCACCTCCGCGGTCAGGACCCCGTAGCGCGCGTCGTCATGCGGCGCTGCGGGGCGTTCGAAGGGCCCGACGGCGCCGCCGGCACCCTCGAGCGCGCGGGCCGCCGCTGCAGCGTCGTCGTCGGTGAGCGTCGGGGCATGGAGGACTGCGGCGAAGTGTGCTGGCATAAGCCAAGATTCTACAGAGCTGCCTCCGGCATGGGCACGGTTCGCGGCAGGCGAACTACCTGCACTAATGTCAGGGGCCATGAGCAATGTTCTCCAGCTGTCCGGCGTCAGCGTCGTCCGCGGGACGAAGAAGCTGCTGGACGGTATCGACTGGCAGGTGAAAGAGGGGGAGCGCTGGGTCGTGCTGGGGCCGAATGGTGCCGGCAAGACAACGCTCCTCTCCCTCGCGGCCGCGCGCCTGCACCCGACCAACGGCCGGGTCGACATCCTCGACGAGACGATGGGCAAGGTCGACGTGTTCGAACTGCGCCCACGTATTGGCCTGTCCTCCGCCGCCCTCGCCAACCAGATTCCCGAGGACGAGAAGGTCCTCAACGTGGTGGTGACCGCCGCGTACGGCGTGACAGGCCGGTGGCTCGAGGAATACGAGCGCGACGACGAACGGCGCGCCTTCCGCCTCCTCAACGAGTGGGGGATGGGCCCGCTGCTCGGACGCCTGTTCGCCTCGCTGTCCGAGGGGGAGCGCAAGCGCGTCCAGATCGCCCGTGCGCTCATGACCGATCCCGAGCTGCTCCTGCTCGATGAGCCCGGGGCGGGCCTTGACCTGGCCGGGCGCGAGGAGCTCGTCTACAAGCTCTCCGAACTCGCGGAGGACGACGACGCCCCAGCCCTCGTGCTCGTCACGCACCATCTCGAGGAGGTGCCGCCGGGCTTCACCCATGCACTCCTGCTGCGCGACGGCGGCATCGTCGCCGCCGGGCCCATCGCCTCGACGCTCACGGAGGAGCACCTGAGCAACACGTTCGGCATGTCCCTGGAGGTTCGCGCCCGCGAGGGCCGCTACACGGCGACCGCGAAGAACGGCGCAGCCGCTCTCTCCGCTCAGAGCGCGTGACCGGCTTCTGGAGCGACACGCTCATCTTCCTCGCCGGCCTCTGGGCGGGCACGATCAACACGATCGTCGGGTCGGGCTCGCTCGTGACGTTCCCGGTCCTCGTGGCCCTCGGCTACAACCCGGTCAACTCGATCATCTCGAATGCCATGGGCCTCGTGGCCGGCGGGTTCTCCGGGGCCTACGGCTACCGCCGGGAGGCCGTGAGCGCCAAGCGGACGCTGCTCAAGCTCCTGCCGGTCTCGCTCGTGGGCGGGCTGCTCGGCGCCTTCCTGCTCCTGATCCTGCCCGAGACCGTGTTCGGGTACGTCGCACCTGTGCTCATCGTCGTCGCGATCCTCCTTGTCGTGTTCCAGCCGCGCCTGTCCGCCTGGGCCAAGGCGCGGCAGGCGCTTGAGCACATCACGCCCGAGGAGGCGGACCTCCAGAAGGTCCCGCTTGTGCTGTACATCCTCGTGTTCTTCATCGGCGTGTACGGCGGCTACTTCACCGCCGCGCAGGGGGTGCTGTTCATGGGTGTCCTCGGCGTGTTCTTCCACGGGACCCTCCAGCAGTCAAACGCGATCAAGGTGGTCCTGAGCCTGGTCGTGAACCTCATTGCGGCGGCGGCGTACCTGATCTTCGCGTTCGAGCGGATCGACTGGCTCGTGGTGCTGCTCATTGCGGTGGGCTCAACGCTGGGCGGCTTCCTCGGCGCCGGCATCGGGCGGCGCATGAAGCCGATCGTGCTCCGCATCGTGATCGTGATCCTGGGTGTCCTCGCGCTCGTGAACATGGTCGGCAAGCTCGTCAATGGGTGATGCGGCGAGACAAGGTCCGGGCCAGATCATCCGGCTCACGTCCGCGGACGATCCGCGCGTGGCCGACTACACCCAGCTCACGGACGTGCACCTTAGGAAGATGCGGGAGCCCGCCGAGGGCCTCTACATCGCCGAATCATCCCGCGTTCTGCGCCGCGCCCTCGCTGCCGGGCACCGGCCGCGCTCGTTCTTCCTCGCCGACAAGTGGCTTGGAGGCCTTGCGGACGTGCTCGAGGCCTATCCCGACGTTCCGGTATACATCGGGGCGCCGGAGCTGCTCGAGGAGATCACCGGCTTCCACCTGCACCGCGGCGCCATGGCGGCCATGCGCCGGCCCGAGCCCGTGTCTCTGGTTGAGCTGCTCACCACGCTGCAGGAACGTTCTCGCTCGCGGATCGCCGTCCTCGAAAACCTGACCGATCATACAAACGTAGGAGCGGTCTTCCGCAGCGCCGCAGCGATCGGTGTCGATGCCGTGCTGGTGACGCCGCAGTGCGCGGACCCGCTCTACCGCCGCTCGATCCGCGTGTCCATGGGTACTGTCTTCCAGGTGCCGTGGACGCGGATCGGATCGTGGCCCGAGGACGTCGCACTGCTGAAGGAGGCAGGCTACGTCGTGGCCGGGATGACGCTGGGGGAGGGGGCCATCACGCTGGATGAGCTGGTCGCCGAGGACCATCAGAACCTCGCCCTGGTCTTCGGGACTGAGGGCGAGGGCCTGGCCCCGGAGTCGGACAGGGTGCTCGACCGGCGCGTCACGATCCCGATGATGAACGGCGTCGACTCGCTGAACGTCGCCGCCTCATCGGCGGTCGCCTTCTACGCGACACGATAGTGGCTCGGCACGACCGGCTGACCTGGCTTCGGGACGCTGGCGGAGCGGCTGGAAAAGCTGCCGGATCCGGTCAGACCAGCCAGCGCCACCAGCGTGACTGTCCCGGTTCCGGCGTCGGTTCCGGCTCCGGCTGCTCGCCCAAGGCCAGCGCGGCCTCCACGATGTCGTCCGCGGTGAGCGTCATGACGGCCTCACGATCGAGCGCGTCGAGACTTTGTTCCTCGTCGAGCGACAGCCGCAGCGCCTGGCGGTTGAGCGCCTGCTCGAACAGCGTGCGCGCGAACCGTGCGTTGCCGGAGTCCTCGTCCGCGTGGAGCCCGGTGAGGATGCGGCGCAGCATCTGGTCCGCACCCGGCTCCAGCGTGTACTCGTGCTGGGCCAGCATCTGGTGGAAGATCGTCTGGAGTTCGTCGACGGAGTAGTCGGGGAACGTGATCTCGCGGGCGAACCGGGAGCGCAGTCCGGGGTTCGAGAGCAAGAAGGACTCCATCAGCCGCGGGTAGCCGGCCACGATCACCACCAGCCGGTGGCGGTGGTCCTCCATCCGCTTGAGCAGGACCTCGATCGCCTCGGGGCCGAAGTCCGTCCGGCCGTCCTCGGGGGCCAGCGCGTAGGCCTCGTCGATGAACAGGACGCCGTCCAAGGCACGCCGGATCACCCGGTCCGTCTTGATGGCAGTCGCGCCGACGTACTGCCCCACCAGGCCCGAACGGTCGACCTCGACCAGGTGGCCTTTCTGCAACAGGCCGACCGCACGGTACATCTCGGCTAGGAGTCGCGCCACGGTGGTCTTGCCCGTGCCCGGGTTTCCGAGGAACACCAGATGCTGTGATGTGGCCACCTCCGGCAGGCCGTGCGTTTTACGGCGAGCCTGGACCTGGAGCAGCGCGACAAGGGCCCGCACCTGTTCCTTCACGGTCTCCAGCCCGACCAGTGCGTCGAGCTCCGCCTGCACCTCCGAAAGCGGCCGGGCCGGCCCGGGCCTCGCACCGAGGAGATCGCCGACCAGATCGTCAACGCGCTCCGAACCGGGCAGCTTGAGCTGATCGGCCAGGCGGCCGATGGTTTCGCGCAGGTCGTCGAGCGGATTGCGGCTGGGAGCCATGGACTCACTGTAGTACTCGGTTCCCGAGCGGGGGTGGGGCTTGCGCTGAGCTGGTAGTATTGACTGCTGGCCCTCCAATCGGGAGGGCGTTCACACCTGGCCTCTGGCAAAATCCAGGGGCACAAGCAAAGGGCCCATTGTGAAGTCTGATATTCACCCCAAGTACGGCTACGTCGTCTTCAACGACCTCGCCTCCGGCAAGAAGTTCCTCACGCGCTCCACCGTCTCCTCGGACAAGACCACCGAGTGGGAGGACGGCAACACGTACCCCGTCATCGACGTCGAGGTCTCCTCCGAGTCGCACCCGTTCTACACGGGCAAGCAGCGCATCATGGACTCGGCCGGCCGCGTCGAGCGCTTCAACGCTCGCTTCAAGAACTTCGGCAAGAAGGCCTGACCACAGGCTCTGCCGTGCGCAGGCGCCGTCCCGTTGGGGCGGCGCCTCCGCTATCTCGGGCCGGGTCTAGGCTTGGTGCCGTGGCTGACTATCACGGTGAATTCAAGGTTCCCGGCGGCAAGCTCGTGATCGCGGACCTGATGGCGAACGGCGGGGAGATCACCGCCGCGAGCATCAATGGCGACTTCTTCCTGGAGCCGGACGAAGCCCTCGCGGACATCAACGGGGCCCTCGTGGGCCTGTCCACCGAGGCACCCAACGCGACGATCTCCGAGGCGGTGAGTGACGCCGTGGGGCCCACAACGGTGATGTTCGGCTTCGATCCGGCCGCCGTCGCCGTGGCCGTCCGTCGCGCACTCGGCCACGCCACGACGTGGGCCGACCACGACTGGGAGATCATCCCGCCGACCACCCTGAGCATCACCGAGAACGTTGCCCTCGACGAAATCCTCACCCGGGAGGTCGCCGACGGGCGCCGCAACCCGACGCTGCGCCTATGGGAGTGGGACGAGCGGTCCGTGGTGATCGGCAGTTTCCAGTCCTACCGCAACGAGGTGGACCCCGAGGGTGTTCAGAAGTACGGCGTGACGGTAGTGAGACGGATCTCCGGCGGCGGTGCCATGTTCATGGAGGCCGGCAACTGCATCACGTACTCGCTATACCTGCCCAGCTCCCTTGTGGACGGCCTCTCGTTCGCGGACTCCTACCCGTTCCTGGACGCGTGGGTCATGGAGGCTCTCGCGAAGACCGGCGTGAAGGCCTTCTACAAGCCGCTCAATGACATCGCCACCGAGGCCGGGAAGATTGGCGGCGCCGCGCAGAAGCGGCTCGTCAACGGCGCGCTGCTGCACCACGTGACCATGAGCTACGACATCGACGCGGCCAAGAT
Organism: Sinomonas notoginsengisoli; assembly: GCF_021554725.1. GTDB lineage: Bacteria > Actinomycetota > Actinomycetes > Actinomycetales > Micrococcaceae > Sinomonas > Sinomonas notoginsengisoli. The sequence goes on from NZ_JAIZDP010000001.1 coordinate 249,940, forward strand.
GACCGAGGTGCTGCGGATCGGCCGGGAGAAGATCTCGGACAAGGGGATCGCGAGCGCGCAGAAGCGCGTCGACCCCCTCAAGCGCCAGACCGGGATGTCCCGCGAGGAGATCTTCGAGACGATGATGGCCACGTTCGAGGGCCGTTACGGCGCGCACCGCGTCGCACTCTCGGCGGAGTCGCTCGCCGACGCCCGCGCGCTCGCCGAGCGCAAGTTTGCCACCCGTCAGTGGCTGCACCGCGTGCCCTAGGCTGCCCCATTTCATTGCTCGCCGGACGCACGACGGCGAGCGGTCGCCGTCGTGCGTCGGGTCGCCTCACGCGGCGCAGCAGGACAACATCGAGACGTCCGCCGTGAAGGCCTGGGCCGCGATCCGCAGCCCCTCCGACATGGTGAGGTACGGCGCCCACCGGTGAGCCAGCTCCGAGACGGTGGTGCCCGTCTCGATGAGGTGGACAGCTGTCGCGGCCAGTTCGCCTGCGTCGCGGGCCACGGCGGTGGCGCCGATGATGCGTCCCGTGCCGCGTTCAGCGACGACCTTGATGAATCCCCTGGTGTCCCGGTCGACGAGGGCGCGCGGGACATACTCCAGAGGGAGAACGCGGCACTCGCACCGGATCCCCGCGGCGTGGGCCTGCGCCTCCGTGAGTCCCGCGACCCCGAGCGCCGGGCTCGTGAACGCGACCCGGGGGAGTGCGCGGGTCGAGAGCGTCTTCTCAGTTCCCGTGAGCGCATTCTCAGCCGCGACCGCACCCTGGGCGGCCGCGACGTACACGAACTCGGGTCCGCCCGTCACGTCGCCGGCCGCCCAGATCCGGGCGTTCGACGTCGCCTGGCGGCCGTCCACGATGACCTCACCGCTCGTGCCGGTTGCCACGCCCACGCGGTCGAGACCCAACCCGTCGGTGACTGGTCGGCGTCCGGTGGCCACCAGCAGCTGCGCCGCGCGGAACTCGCGCCGCTGCCCCCCGACGTCGACGGTCGCGACGACGCATCCGGCGTCCGTGCGGGCAACGGCGACTGGCACCGCCTTGCGGACCGTCACGACGCCCTCGTCGGCCAGAGCGTCCTCGAGGGCCCGGGAGGCCTCGGGCTCCTCGTGAGAGACGAGCCGCGTGCGCGCGAGGATCATCACGGCCGTGCCCAGGCGGGTGAACAGCTGGGCCATCTCGAGCGCCACGTACCCGCCTCCGAGCACCATCATCGACTCGGGGACGGCGTCCAGCTCCATCGCCGTCGTCGACGTCAGGTAGGCCACGTCGTCGAGCCCGGCGAGGTCGGGAGCCCACGGCGAGGACCCCGTGGCGAGAAGATAGTGGCGCCCCCGGATGGCCGTCCGCTTCCCGTCGGCAAGCGTGACGGCGAGGACGGGGTCCCCGGCAGTACCATCGAACGCGGCGTGTCCGGGGTAGAAATCCCAGCCGTAGGCGTCGATGAGGCTCTCGTACTTCGTGGCACGCATCCGGTCTACGAGCGACTGTTTGCCCGCGATAAGGGCGCCCATGTCTATCACGCCTGGCGTTGCCGCAATGCCGGGGTACCTTTCCGCGTCGATGGCGGTGTGGTGGACTCCGGCTGCGGCGAGCAGGGCTTTCGAGGGGATGCACCCGGTATTGGTGCACGTGCCGCCGAGCGCGCCTCCGTCCACGATGGCGACGCTCCCGCCCAGGCGCGACGCCTCGATCGCGGCCGCGAAGCCGCCCCCACCTGAACCGACCACCACGAGGTCATACGATGTGTCCGTCATAGCGGTAGCCTGCACCTTCCCCTCTACGGGAAGGTCAAGTACGGGAAGGTCAAGCGGACCCTGAGCGTTGAGAAGAGTATGCGCATTGCAGAGGCCGCCGCAGCGGCGGGCACCACCGAGAAGGCCTTGCGGTACTACGAGTCAATCGGCCTCTTGCCGGGCGTGGGCAGGACTGCCTCTGGGTACCGGGACTTCGACGTGGAGGACGTGAACCGCGCCGCGTTCATCCGCCGCAGCCGCCAGGCTGGGATGAGCCTGGAGCGGACAGCGAAGATCCTCTCCGCGTTCGACATCGGCGGGGACGCGTGCACCTCGGTCGGCGTGCAGCTCGAGCGCCAGCTCGGCGAGCTCGATCGCCGTATCGCAGAACTCCAAGGGCTGCGCGACGCCGTGGCCGAGCGCTACGACGCCGTCAAGGCCGCGGACCCCGCAGCGTGCGACCACGGACAGGTCTGCAGCTACCTCTGACGCCGTGTCATCGGCGAAGGCACGGCAGCGAGCAGCTCACGCGCGCCGGATCACGGCGTGCGCGGCGCCCTCGCCTGCCACGATTGGATCGCACGCATAGCCCACGGGCGGGACGCCGTCGCCGAACAGCCGCTCGCCCACGCCGAGGAACACCGGGGCGATGGCGATATGCAGTTCGTCCACAAGGCCCTCGGCGAGGAACGCTCGCACGGTCGAGACACCCCCGCCAAGCCGGACGTCGCGCCCGCCAGCGGCCTCGACCGCCATGGCGAGGACCTCACCCGGCGGGCCCTGGACGAAGTGGAACACTGTCTCGCCGTCCATCGGCAGGTCGGGGCGCGGGAAGTGCGTCATGACGTAGACGGGGTGGTGGTACGGTGGCTCCTCGCTCCACCAGCCCCGCCACGACTCGTCGGGCCACGGGCCGCGGACCGGGCCGAACATGTTCCGACCCATGATCGTCGCGCCGATGCCGTCCTCGCCCGCGCGCAGGAAGTGGTCGTCGATGCCCGTGGTGCCGCCCTCCTGTCCGATCATCGCGCGCCCCGTCCGGGTCTTGAACACCCACTCGTGGAGCGCTTCAGCGCCCACTCCGAGGGGAGCCTCGACGCTCTGCTCGAGGCCCGCACCGAACCCGTCCAGCGATACCGCGAAGTTGTGGACCCTGAGTCCTGCCATGCCCGCAGTCCTTTCCCTTATCCCTGCCGCGATCGGCGCTGCACGCGCAGCGCCCTGTACAGGTGGTCCCGCTGCTCAATGATGATCCGCCGCAGCGCCGCAGGCGCCGAGCCGTTCTCGCGCAGCCATTGGTCCGTACGCTCGAGCACGGGGTTCTCCTGGGGCTGCTGGTCCCACGCGAGCGTCGAGTCGCCCGGGAAGAGCCCCCCGACGAGCCGCGTCGCGATCTCCTGCGAGCGCTCGGCCCACACCCGCATGAGCATCGCGAAGTAGCTCTCGATGAACGGGTGGCGCAGCGCCTCCGTACCGAGCATGAAGCCCTCGACGGTGGCCGAGAGCAGCTCATTCGAGAGCGTGTCCCGCTCAACCGCGGCTTCCCACGCAGCGTGCTTCGCCTTCGGATCGGGGCGGGCGGCCAAGGCGACGGCGTGCCCAACCGCGCCCTTCGCCGTCCGGTCCCGCGCGAGCTCGGCGTCGAGCTCGGCCACGGTGGCGCGGCCCTGGGCCGCGAGCGCCTGCCAGAACGCCCACCGCAGCTCCTGGTCCACCGCGAGCCCGGGTACCGCCACGGAGCCGTCCACGAGGCCGCGGACGAGGTCCAGCTGTCCGCCGCCGTACCGGCTCCCCTTGGCGAGCGCCCGCGCCCACGCGAGCTGTTGGTCGGAGCCCGGCTCGGCGGCCGCGAGCTCGCGGGCCACTGCCGCGAGGTACGGCTCGCGGACGTCCGCCCGGCCCTCGCCGTGCGTGTAACGTTCTATCGCCGTGCGGGCGTTGTCCAGCACGGCGAGCTGGACGCCCACCGTCCCTTCTGAAGCCCCGAAACGCTCGACGGCGCTCACGTACCGCGCCGCGGGTGCCTCACCGTCCCGCGTCGCGTGCCACAGGGCAGTCCACGCGAGGGCGCGGGCCAGCGGGTCGGCGATGCTGCCAAGGCTCTCGCGGACGGTCGCCTCCGAGCGGTCGTCGAGGCGGATCTTCGCATAGGTCAGGTCCTCGTCGTTGACGAGCACGAGGTCCGGCACCGGCAGGCCGCCCGGCACCGGGACCTCCGTGATACCGTCCGGTGCGTCCGCGGCAATGTCCACCTCAACGCTGTGAGTGCGCTCGATCGTTCCGGCCTCAGTGCGCGAATAGAGCCCGACGCGCAGCACATGGGGGCGCGGTGCCGGCTTGCCTGTGACCGGGTCCACCGCGGTCTGCCGGACCGCAACCCGGGTGAGCCGCGCGCCATCGTTCGCTGCACTCGGCCCGTGGCCCTGCTCGACGAGCGTGTCGAGGACGGGGAGGCCGGCGGTCTGCAGCCACGCGGCAGCCCAGGGCTTCATCGGCCGGCCAGATGCGCGCTCAAGTGCCTCGAGAAGATCGATGAGCGTTGTGTTCCCGTACGCGTGCTTCGCGAAGTACTCCCGTGCGGCAGCCAGGAAGGCGTCCTCGCCGACGTATGCGACGAGCTGCTTGAGCACGGACGCGCCCTTGGCGTACGTGATGCCGTCGAAGTTCTGTTCGGCCGCCTCGAGGTTCGGGACATCGGCGACGATCGGGTGGGTTGTGGGCAGCTGGTCCTGCACGTACGCCCAGGCCTTGCGGCGGTTGGCGAAGTTCACCCAGGACGCGGTGAAGTCCGTCGCACGGTCCACGGCGAGCGTGCCCATGTACTCCGCGAAGGACTCCTTGAGCCACAAGTCGTCCCACCAGCGCATCGTCACGAGGTCGCCGAACCACATGTGCGCCATCTCATGCATGAGTGTGTTCGCGCGGCGCTCGTACTGCGACTCGGCTGCACGGGAGGCGAACACGTACTGCTCCGTGAACGTCACGAGGCCCGGGTTCTCCATCGCACCGAGGTTGTACTCGGGGACGAACGCCTGCTCGTACTTTCCCGAAGGGAAGGCGGGGGAGAACACAGAGTGGTAGAAGTCCAGCCCGCGGCGGGTCATATCGAAGATGCGATCCGCATCGAAATGCTCCGCGAGCGAGGCGCGGCAGTAGGCCACGAGCGGCAGGGTGAGCCGCGCGCCGTCGCGTGTCGTACCGGTCCACGAGGCCTCGGCGCGGTGGTAGGGGCCGGCGAGCACCGCAGCGAGGTAGGTGGGGATGGGAGGAGTGGGCGCGAACTCCCAGCGCGCAGCGGCGGTGTCGCCGTCGACGGGTTGCGCGGAGGCGGTTGCCTCGCCGTTAGCGCTCACCGCCCACGACGCCGGCGCGAGCACCGTGAACGCGAACGTCGCCTTGAGGTCGGGCTGCTCGAAATTGGCGAAGTACCGGCGCGCGTCCGCCGGCTCGCACTGCGTGTACAGGTAGGTCGCGCCGTCAGCCGGGTCCACGAAGCGGTGCAGGCCCTCCCCGGTCCTCGAGTACCGCGCCAATGCGGTGATCTCGAGCCGATTGTGCGCCGCCAGGCCCGCAAGACGGATCCGCGCGCCGTCGTACACCATCGCCTCATCGAGGAGGCGGCCGTTGAGCACGACGCGCGGCACCGACTCGCCGATGAAGTCGGCGAACGTCAGGGCACCCGGTTCGGCACGGAACTCAATGATGCTGGTGGTCGGAAAGGACGTCGCGGAGGGATCCTGCGCCTCACGCAGGTCCAGGGTGACGTGGTAGGAGTCGACCGTGAGGAGGCGGCTCCGCTCGGCGGCCTCGTTGCGACTCATGTTGTGAGTTGGCACACGCCATTCAATCACGACGACACCACCCTCATGAGGCCCCGAACCGGCCCGTCTGCGCACCCTCTCCATGCCGATATGCGCCGCGGCACGAATGGTGAAAAGCTGTCTCCTATGCCGGATCTCTTTGAGGACTACTCCGTCGCCGCCGAGCGCACCGGTGCGTACGACGAGATGTTCGCCCTGCGCCAGGCAGCGCGGCCCAGCTACCGCCATCTTGCGCAGGCCCTCGCGGAACTCGACCTTGCCGATGTGAGCTCGCGCGCGGAGTCGATGGCGCGCACATTCCTCGACCGCGGCGTCACGTTCGACTACGCGGGGGAGGAGCGCCCCTTCCCGCTGGACATCGTTCCGCGCATCATCTCCGCGGGCGAGTGGGGCGTCCTCGAGCGCGGTGTCGCGCAGCGCGTGAAGGCCCTCGAGGCGTTCCTCAACGACGTGTACTCGAAGATGGCCGTCGTGGCGGACGGGGTGGTCCCCCGGCGTCTCATCACCACGAGCCAGCACTTCCATCGCCAGGTCCACGGATTCGAGCCGGCTGGGGGAGTACGCGTGCACATCTCGGGCATCGACGTGGTGCGCGACTCCGCGGGGACGTTCCGGGTGCTCGAGGACAACGTGCGGGTGCCCTCCGGCGTGAGCTACGTGCTGGAGAACCGGCGCGCCATGGCTAAGGGCCTGCCCGAGGCCTTCAGCCAGCAGCCCATCCGGCCCGTCGAGGAGTATCCCCGCCGCCTGCTCTCCGCGCTTCGCAAGACCGCCCCCGCCGGGGTCGATGAGCCGACAGTCGTGGTGCTCACGCCAGGCGTGTTCAACTCCGCCTATTTCGAGCACACCCTCCTGGCCGGCCTCATGGGCGTGGAACTCGTCGAGGGCCGCGACCTGATCTGCCGCGGCAACCGCGTCTACATGCGCACCACGGCAGGCGAGCAGCGCGTCGACGTCATCTACAAGCGGATCGACGACGACTTCCTCGACCCGCTCCAGTTCCGCTCCGACTCGATGCTCGGCTGCCCCGGCCTCGTCAATGCCGCCCGTGCCGGAGGGGTCACGATCGCGAACGCCGTGGGCAACGGCGTGGCCGATGACAAGCTCGTGTACTCCTACGTGCCGGACCTCATCCGGTACTACCTGGGCGAGGAGCCCATCGTCTCCAACGTCGACACCTACCGCCTCGAGGAGGACGACGCCCGCGAGGAGGTCCTCGACCGGCTCGCCGAGCTCGTGGTCAAGCCCGTGGACGGATCTGGCGGCAAGGGGCTCGTGATCGGGCCCGACGCGAGCCGCGAGGAGCTCGAAACGCTGCGCCAGCGCGTCATCTCGGACCCGCGTGGATGGATCGCCCAGCCCGTCCTGCAGCTCTCCACCGTGCCGACGCTCTCCGGCCACCGCTTCGGCCCGCGGCACGTGGACCTGCGCCCGTTCGCCCTCAACGACGGGGAGGACGTGTGGGTGCTGCCCGGAGGCCTCACGCGCGTGGCGCTCAAGGAAGGGTCGCTCATCGTCAACTCGAGTCAGGGCGGCGGGTCGAAGGACACCTGGGTGCTCGCCCAGTCTTCCGACGTTCCCGTCGAAGCCGAGCCGAGGCACTCGATCAGCATTCGCGAGCGGACCAGCGTGTGGCCCGTCGAGAGCAACTGGCGCGACCGCCAGGCCGAACAGCAGCAGCAGTGAGCGCGCCCTCCGCGGCGAGTGCGCGGCGTCGTGCGTGGGCGCCTCGCTGCCCGTCCGGACCCACCCGCCATCCGAAACAGTCCACCCGAGGAGGCCGACTTGCTCAGCCGCATCGCTGAATCCCTGTTCTGGATCGGCCGCTACGTGGAGCGCGCCGACGGGACCGCCCGCATCCTCGATGTGCACCTCGAGCGGCTTAACCACCTTCCCGCGGCCGAGCAGCGAAGCGTGGCCCAAGAGCTGCTGGGGGTCATGGGCTCCCGTCCGGAGAAGGACGACTTCGGGCTCGCCGACCTCCTTCAGGCCCTCGCCTATGACCGATCCCACGCGACGAGTATTGCCGGATCGCTCGGGGCCGCGCGCGAGAATGCCCGGCGGGCGCGGGAGACCGTCTCGTCGAGCCTGTGGGAGTGCCTCAACGCGACCTACTACGGGCTCAGCCAGCACCGGAAGGACGTCGTGGGGACCTACCGGTTCTGCAACTGGGTCCTCGAGCGCACGGCCATGGTGCGCGGGCTCGCGGACACGACCATGAGCCACGACGAGGGCTGGCTGTTCCTCGTACTGGGCCGTTCCATCGAGCGTGCCGACATGACGGCCCGCATGCTCTCAACCTATGAGGTCCACACAGCAGGCATGTCTTGGGTGAACATGCTCCGGTGCGCGGGCGCCTACGAGTCGTTCCTGCGGACGCGGCGCGCGGGGTTCGACGAGCGCCACGCCGCCGAGTTCCTGCTCATGGACCGCCTGTTCCCGCGCTCGATTGTGTACGCGCTGCGCGACGCTGACGACGCGCTCGCGACGCTCGACCCGTCAGATACCCGGGTCGGATTCATCAATGACGCCCGTCGCATCGTGGGCCAGGCTCGCACGTTCCTCGAGTTCCACCGCACCGACGACCTCATGGCCGAGCTGCCTGAGCACATGGAGCGGGTCCAGCGCGCCGTCGCGCAGACCTCGGACGCTGTCTCGCGCAAGTACTTCAACAAGGCCGATGAACAGGCCTGGGTGGGAGAGGTTTCATGACCCGGCTGAAGATCCTGCACCGCACGGCGTACCGGTACAACAAGCGGGTCACGCTCTCGTACAACGAGGCGCGGATGACGCCGCTGACGGAACCCCAGCAGGTGGTGCTCGAGTCCCAGGTACGAGTGGCGCCGGCACAGGCCTCGGTGAGCACCTACAAGGACTACTGGGGCACCCGCGTCACGGCGTTCGACATGCAGATGCCGCACGATTTCCTCGAGGTGGTCTCCTCCACGACCGTAGAGGTGCACCGCGTCGAGCGCGTCCCGGTGGAGGGAGAGGTCGTCCCGTGGGAGCGGCTGCACAGCCCCGAGGTCGAGGACCAGTTCAGCGACTGGCTCCCGCAGTCGCGGCTCTCCGGGCCGGGGACCGAGGTGTTGGGCATCGTGCCAGGTCTCGTGGAGGGTCTGGACCCGAATCAGGCCGCGCACGCGGTGTTCGACTGGATGAGCGGTGAGATGCGGTACATGCCGGGCTCCACCGGCGTCACCACCGACGCCGAGCAGGCCTGGAACCAGCGCGAGGGCGTGTGCCAGGACCTCGCCCACCTGGCGATCGGTTCACTGCGGAGCCTCGGCATTCCAGCGCGGTACATCTCCGGGTACCTCCATCCGCGCTCTGGTGCTGGCATCGGCGAAGTCGTCGCGGGCCAGTCCCACGCGTGGCTTGAGTGGTGGGACGGCGAGTGGCGCTCGTGGGACCCAACGAACCACAAGCCGGCGGGGGACTTCCATGTGACGGTGGCCCGCGGGCGGGACTATCGGGACGTGCCCCCACTCAAGGGAGTGCTCTCCGGTGGGGAAGGGTCCCATCTGGAGGTCTCGGTGGAGCTCACACGCGTCGCCTGACCCTCGGTTGACCCAGGCCGCGGCGCGCCGGCCTACCAAGGGCTCGGCTTGTAGTCCTTGAGGAAGACCCCATAGAGGTCGGTCCCGGCCTCGCCCATGACGATGGGATCGTACACGCGCGCGGCTCCGTCCACGAGGTCCAACGGCGCGTGGAAGCCCTCGTCCGCGAGACGGACCTTGGTGTAGTGCGGCCGCTCGTCGGTGATCCACCCGGTGTCGACAGCCGTCATGAGGATTCGGTCCGTCTCGAACATCTCTCCGGCCGAGGTCCGCGTCATCATGTTCAGGGAGGCCTTGGCCATATTGGTGTGCGGATGCCCCGGGCCCTTGTACTTCCGCCCGAACTGCCCCTCCATGGCCGAGACGTTGACCACGTACTTGCGCCGCGCCGTGGAACGCCGCAGCGCGCCGCGTAGCCGTGACACCAGCAAGAACGGGGCTGTGACGTTGCACAGCTGGACCTCGAGCATCTCGAGCGGGTCTACCTGCTCGACCACCTGGGTCCACGAATTGATGGTGGCGAGGTCGGGTACGAGCCCGCCGGCGTCGATTGCTGTCCCTGCCTCGATCCGGTCGGGCGAGGCGGAGCCGGTCGAGAGCGCGAGAGCCGTCACGGCGTCCCCGGCCAGCGCGGGGTGCCCGGAGACGGACCCTGCAATCGAGAGTGGGTGCCGATCGTGCGCGTGCCCGAACGTGAGGAGCTCGGGTCCGCCGTTGGATGCCAGCAGGGCTGCGGGCAGCGGCTCGGATTCGGCCTCGACGAGGGGGGCGTACGCGTTTCCCGAGCGCCGCACGGTCTGGGCGGCATTGTTGATGATGATGTCGAGCGGTCCTTCAGCGTCGAGGGCGTCCGCGAGCGAGATGACCTGCGAGGGGTCGCGCAGGTCGATCCCTACGATGGTAAGCCGGTTGAGCCACTCCGCTGAGTCCTCCATGGCGGCGAAGCGCCGTGCGGCGTCCTTGGGGAAGCGGGTCGTGATGGTCGTGTGAGCACCGTCGCGCAGGAGCCGCAGCGCGATATACATGCCGATCTTGGCGCGGCCGCCGGTCAGGAGCGCGCGTCGGCCCGTCAGGTCGGTGCGTGCATCCCGCTTGGCGTGGCTCATCGCGGCGCACTCAGGGCAGAGCTGGTGGTAGAAGGCGTCCACCTGGGCGTAGTGCTGCTTGCAGATGTAGCACGGGCGCGAGCGGAGGAGGTGACCGGCCACCTGTCCCGTCGCGGACGGCGTGAGCTTGTTGCCCTTCGTCTCGTCGTCGATCCGGTCGGGCGCGGCCGTTGCGGTCTGTGCGATGACGGCTCTGTCTGCCTCAGCGACCGCGTCCCGCTTGGCCGTCCGGGTGAACCGTCGGTGCGCCTTGAACATCTTGCCCGTAGCACGGCGGATGGCCACGTAGTCGGGGTGCTCCTCGCCGTACGTGTGGATCGTGCCGAGGACCTTGAGGGCGGCCTGGATCTCCTCAGGGGTCAGTTCGGCGGGCACTTCGGGGGAGCTCATGGCTTCCCATTCTACCGGCGCGGACGGCGGCGCAGGCCGCCCCGCCGTCGTGCATGGCTGGGCGGGGTCAGCGACCGATCTGACTGGCGGCGGACGACGGCGAGGACGCGCCGTCGTGCGCCGGCTCACTGGAGACGGCACGCTCCGCCGCGGCCGCGTGCATCTCCTGGATCTTCTCGGCGACCTCGGGCATCTCGGCAGCGACGTCCTCGAGGATGGCCGGGACCTTGGAGGTCCAAGCGGCGGCGAGTCGGCGCTCGTCCTCTTCCGGCTCGGGAACCTCTTGGCCCTTGGACAGCACCGTGATGCCGGAGGCGGTGACCTCGAAGCCGCGGCGGCGGTCGAGCTTCTCGTCGACGCCGATCGTCGCCCCGGCCGGTACCACGACGTTCTTGTCGAGGATGGCGCGGTGCACAACGGCTCCCGCTTCCACGCGTACCCCATCCATGAGGACGGAGTCGAGCACCCGCGCCGCCGTGTTCACGCGCACGTCGTGCGAGAGGACCGAGCCCTCCACGATGCCGCCGGAGATGACCACACCGCTGGCCACGATCGAGTCCAGCGCCGTGCCCACGGTCCCGCCCGTGCCGCGGACGAACTTCGCCGGCGGCGAGACGGTCTGGCGGGTATAGAAGGGCCACTGCGCGTTGTACAGGTTGAATACCGGCAGGGGGGAGATGAGGTCCATGTGCGCGTCGTAGAACGAGTCGAGCGTGCCCACGTCGCGCCAGTAGGTGCGGTCCCGGCCGGTGGAGCCGGGGATCTCGTTCTTCGTGAAGTCGTAGACGCCTGCCTCTCCGCGCTCCACGAAGAAGGGGATGATGTCTCCGCCCATGTCGTGTTTGGTGTCGAGCCGCTCTGCGTCGCTCCTGAGGGCGTCGACGAGGGCATCGGCATCGAACACATAGTTGCCCATGGACGCGAGGAACTGCTCGGGGTCGTCGGAGAGGCCAGGCGTGGTGGCTGGCTTCTCGACGAACGCGGAGATCATCGATGGGTTGGCGGTATCCGTCTCGATGACGCCGAACTGGTTGGCCATGTCCAGCGGCTGGCGCACTGCGGCCACCGTGGCCTTGGCGCCCGAGGCAACGTGGGAGGCGACCATCTGGGAGAAGTCCATGCGGTACACGTGGTCCGCCCCGACCACGACGACGATGTCGGGCTGGGAGTCATGGATGAGGTTGAGCGACTGGTAGATCGCGTTGGCGCTGCCGAGGAACCAGCTCTTGCCGACCCGCTGCTGCGCGGGGACCGAGGCCACGTAGTTGCCCAGCTGGGGCGAGAGCCGCCACGTCTCCGAGATATGTCGGTCCAGAGAATGCGATTTGTACTGCGTGAGGACGACAATCTGGAGATATCCGGAATTCACAAGATTGGACATCGCGAAATCGATGAGCCGGTAACCCCCGGCGAACGGCACGGCCGGCTTGGCCCGATCCGCCGTCAAGGGCATGAGGCGCTTCCCCTCACCGCCGGCGAGGACGATCGCCAATACCTTCTTCGGTGCCACTGCGCAACCCCCGTCATCTGTCGTTAAGGCCCATGTAACCCGGCCTCCGCCGCTGCGGAGTGCGGTTGTCTTCACACTAGAACACGTTGGTATGACGGACTACGTTGAAACCGTGCGAATCGACATTGTGACCAAGGAATTCCCCCCGGAGATCTACGGCGGCGCCGGGGTGCATGTGGCAGAGCTGAGCAGGGTCCTCGCCCGCGAGGTGGATCTGCACGTCCACGCCTTCGGGGCGCCCCGCGAGCCGAACGTCGAGGGCGCGTCCGTCACCTCGTACCAGGTCCCCGGGTACCTCTCAGGCGCCAACGCCGCCCTGCAGACCCTCGGGATCGACCTCGGGATCGTCCCGGACGTCGAGGGCGCCGACCTGGTCCATTCGCACACGTGGTACGCGAACATGGCCGGACACCTCGCCTCGCTCATGCACGGCATTCCGCACGTACTCTCCGCGCACAGCCTCGAGCCGCTGCGCCCGTGGAAGGCCGAGCAGCTCGGCGGCGGCTACCGCATCTCGTCGTGGACCGAGAAGACGGCCTACGAGGCTGCAGACGCAATCATCGCCGTCTCCCACGGCATGCGCGCGGACATCCTGCGCTGCTACCCCCAGGTGGATCCGGCGAAGGTCCAAGTGGTCCACAACGGCATCGATGTCTCCCTGTGGGGCCGCGACGAGGGCACCGAGCACATCCGGGCCCTGGGCATCGACCCGGCGAAGCCGTCGGTGGTGTTCGTGGGCCGCAACACGCGCCAGAAGGGCGTCCCGTATCTGCTGCGCGCCGCGGCGAAGCTTCCCGCGGACGTCCAGCTGGTGCTGTGCCTCGGCGCCGCGGACACTCCCGATCTGGCCCGGGAGACCGAGGTGCTCATCGACGGGCTCAAGGCCGAGCGCGAGGGCGTGGTCGTGATCGAGCGCATGCTCCCGCGTGCCGAGCTGATCCAGGTCCTGAGCCATGCGACGGCGTTCGCGTGCCCGAGCATCTACGAGCCGCTGGGGATTGTGAACCTCGAGGCGATGGCGTGCGGCGCCGCGGTCGTGGCGACGGCCACGGGCGGGATTCCCGAGGTCGTGGACCACGGCACCACAGGCCTCCTCGTGCCGATCGAGCAGGTGACGGACGGCACCGGGACCCCGTTGGACCCGGAGAAGTTCGTTGCCGACTTCGCCGCGGCCCTCGAGGAGGTCGTCTCCGACCCTGCGCGTGCCCGCACGATGGGCGAGGCCGGCCGTGCCCGTGCCGAGGCGAACTTCTCGTGGGAGAGCATCGGCCAGGCCACCCTCGAGGTCTACCGCAGCGTCCTGTAGCAGGTCGTGAGACATGACGGCGGCGACGCACCCGCGTGGGTGCGTCGCCGCCGTCGTGGGTCAGCTCGTCAGGGTGCGTCGGCCAGGTGCAGCGCGTCAGTCTCGGCTGACGTTGACCTTGGTCGGGCCGGGTCCCGACTCGGGCGCGACGGGTACCCGGACCTCGAGCACGCCGTCGTGGTAGCTGGCCTTGACGTCCTCGCCGCGCGCGCCGCGCGGGAGGTCGAGAGTGCGGGCGAATGAGCCGTAGCGGAACTCGCTGCGGTACCCGCCCTTGCCCCGGTTCTCGGAGCTCTCGCGCCGCTCAGCCTTGATCGTGAGGGTCCCGTCCTGGACAGTCACGTCGACGTCCTTCTCCGGATCGATCCCGGCCAGTTCGGCGCGCACCACGAGCGAATCGCCCTCGCGGAACTGCTCAACGCGCAGCCACGAGGTCTCCCACTCGTCGACGAATCGCTTGAACTGCTCTGGCAGGCCGAACCTGCGCATGCCTTCCGGCATCATGTCCCACGGGCCTCTGCGGCCCCATCCCTCGGCCATGGATTCCTCCTGGTCTGCCCCCAGCCGCCGGTGCGGCCGGGTCCTGCTTTCAGGCTAGTCGCGCCTGCCGGGCGGGGGAAGGGGCCTACCCGCGGGAAAGGCTCTTCTCCCTCACCGGCGCTGCGCCCGAGGCGCGGAGCTCGGCGTAGTAGGCCGCGGCCTCCTCCTGGCGCTGCGCCTCGGCCCCGCTGGCGACGGTCGCGCGGATGTGCTCCCGGGTGTAGCCGAAAGCGTCCACGAGATCGAGGACGTGCGGACGGAGCTTGGCCAGCAGCCGGTTGACGTACTCGCCCACGGTGCGGCCGCGCTGCATCGAGAGGCGCCCGTTCATGAGGTACCACTCGAGGTGCTTCTCGATCAGGGTGAGGCCGAAGAGGTCACGCAGCCACGTGAGGACCTGCTTCGTGCCGGGATCCTCCACCTTGGCCAGAGCGGCGGTGAACGCCTCCCACTGCAGGAGTTCGGCGTGCGCCCGTGCCGCCTCGATGAGCTCGTTCTGGTGCGAGTTAAAGCGGGCGGCAGCCTCCGCCTGCGGGAGCTTTGTGGCGCCCTGCAGGGCCTGCGCGGCCGTGGCGACCATGGTCTGGACCCGCTCGGCGAGGAGGAACTGCTGCATGTCGGGGTCGCGGAGGGCGAGCGCGGAGCGTTCGGCGCGGCCGGAGTCGGCGACGAACTGCGCGACTGCCCCCAGTCCCGTCTTGTAGGCCATCCCGCGGGCCTGGCCGAGCGCGAACTTCGTCAGGGCACCCACGTTCATGGTGCGGAACTCCTTGGCGTAGTCGTTCAGGAGGCGCTTGGCGACGAGTTGGAGGAGCACGTTGTTGTCGCCCTCGAACGTGACATACACGTCAAGGTCCGCGCGCAGGGACGCGAAGCGGTTCTCGATCATGAATCCGGCGCCGCCGCAGGCCTCGCGGCATTCCTGGAGCGTCTCGAGCGCGTGCCACGTGGACAGCGCCTTGAACGCGGCGGCGAGGGTCTCGAGGTCCTGGCGGTCCTCGTCGGTGTCCTGGGCGCCCGAGAAGACGCCGTCGAACTTGGCCAGGAGCTCCTCGTGCGCAAAGCCCATCGCGTACGTCGCGGCCAGGAGCGGGAAGAGGCGGCGCTGGTGGCGCTGGTAGTCGAGGAGGACCTCCTCGGCGGTGTCGGAGGAGGCGTTGAACTGGCGCCGCTCGGCGGCGTACCGGATCGCGGCCGTGAGGCCCACCTTCGAGGCGGCAACGGCCGCGCCGTCGAGGGAGACGCGCCCCTGGACGAGGGTGCCGAGCATGGTGAAGAAGCGGCGGCCGGGGCTCGCGATCGGGGACGTGTAGGTGCCGTCCTCGGACACGTCACCGTAGCGGTTCAGCAGATTGGTGCGGGGGACGCGCACGTGGTCGAAGCACAGCCGCCCGTTGTCAATGCCGTTCAGGCCGCCCTTGACGCCGTCGTCCTCGGTCCTGATGCCGGGCAGCGAGTCCTTGGTCTGCGGGTCGCGGATGGGCACATACAGCGCATGGACGCCGTGGTTGACCCCCTTGACAATGAGCTGAGCGAATACCACCGCGGCGATTCCGTCCTTGGCTGCGTTGCCGAGGTACTCCTTCCACGAGGCACGGAACGGGGTGTTGAGGACGAATTCCCCTGTGCCCTCGTCGTAGGTCGCGGTCGTCGCGATGGACGCAACATCGGAGCCGTGACCGATTTCGGTCATGGCGAACGCACCCGGGACTGTCAGGTCCATGATGTCCGGGAGCCACTTGGCGTGGTGCTCGGCCGTGCCGAGGTGCAGCACGGCGGCGCCGAAGAGGCCCCATTGCACGCCGGACTTGATCTGGAGTGAAGGGTCTGCGGTGACGAGCTCCTCGAAGCCGGCAATGTTCCCGCCGTGGTTCTCCTCACCGCCCAGCTCCTTGGGGAACGCACGCTGGATCGCTCCCTCGTCGACGAGGATCTTGAGCTGGCCGAAGACCCGCTCGCGGTGCTCGGTGTGCGTCAGGCCCTCGAGCTTGTGCAGCTCGGGCTTCGCCGCGAGCTCGCGGGCCTGGCGGCGCACGGACGCCCACGTGCCGAGCAGCAGCTCGCCGAGCGCGGCCACGTCGACCCGCGGCGACTGCTCGGCGTCCGGGACATCGGCCTCAGCGAGCGCGTTGACGTCTACGGGCGTGTTCACGGCCTCGGTGGTCGGGTTCGTCATGAGATCTCCTCGGTGGAAAGGGTGGCAGTGCGTGTTTCGGGGGCCGCCTGCGCGGCGATCCCCGCGAAGAGCCAGTCGGCAATGAGTCCAGACATATCCTCGAGCGAGGGCTTGGAGGGGGAGTCGGGCTCGCGGAGCCAGCGCTCGCCGGCGGCGCGGACGAGGCCGATCGCGGCGGTGGGCCAGTAGGCGAGGGTGGCCGACGCCGCGGGGTCGAGATGGCGACGCATCGGCGCCTCGATCATGGCGCCTACAGCGTGGAAGAAGCTCCCGAACGCCTCGTCGGCGGCGGGCTCCGCAGCGCCGGCCCGGGTCACGAACTCGTACACGTTCCGCGAGCGCGCCGCCATGCCGAGGTAGGCGGAGACCATGGCTATGAGGCCATCTTCCGGCGTCTGTGCTGCGGCGGCGGCCTCGGCAATGCGTTCCTGCATCTGGGCGAGGGCGAGCTCTCCCATGGCCGTCTGGAGCCCGGCCTTGTCGCGGAAGTACCGGTAGAACACGGACTTCGACGTGCTCGCCGCGGCCGCGATCTCCTCCATGGGCACGTCCGGTCCGAGCCGATGGACCGCACGCCGGGCGGCGTGGACCAGTTCTGCGCGGCGCTCCTCGCGGTGGTTCGCCCAGCGGGCGGTGCGGCCGTCGACGCTGCGTGACGGCACGGCGTCGTGCGCGGTGGTGGCGTAGTTCACGATACCGAGCGTATCAGGTACGCTAGGTATCGGTAACTCATCACAGTTCACGACCGGAGGACGCAATGCCGACTGGCATCCGCAAGGCAGTAGTCGTAGGCGGGAACCGCATCCCGTTCGCCCGTGCGAACGGCGCGTACATCCGCACTTCGAACCAGGACATGCTCACCGCCGCACTAGATGGGCTCGTGGCCCGGTTCGGCCTCCAGGACGAGCGGATCGGCGAGGTCGCCGCGGGGGCCGTGCTCAAGCATTCCCGCGACTTCAACCTCACCCGCGAGTCGGTCCTCGGCTCCGCGCTCAGCGCCGAGACCCCTGCCTATGACGTCCAGCAGGCCTGCGCTACCGGCCTCGAGACGGTCCTGCAGCTCACCGACAAAATCAAGCTCGGCCGCATCGACTCGGCAATCGCGGGCGGCGTCGACTCCGCCTCAGACGCACCGATCGCTGTGAGTGAGGGGCTGCGCGAGGTGATCCTCGAACTCAACCGCGCGAAGACCCTCCAGCAGAAGCTCAAGGCCGTCTCCAGACTTCGCCCAAAGGACCTCGCGCCCAACGCGCCGGGAACCGGGGAGCCCCGCACCGGACTCTCCATGGGCGAGCACCAGGCGCTCACCACGAAGCAGTGGGGCATCACCCGCGAGGCCCAGGACGAGCTCTCGCTCGCCTCGCACCGCAACCTCGCCGCCGCCTACGAGCGCGGATTCTTCGACGACCTCGTGACTCCCTACCGCGGGCTCACGAAGGATTCCAACCTGCGCCCGGACACGACCATCGAGAAGATGGGCAAGCTCAAGCCCGTCTTCGGCAAGCACCTCGGCCCGGAGGCGACCATGACGGCGGGGAACTCGACCCCGCTCACCGACGGCGCCTCGACCGTGCTCCTCGCCTCTGAGGACTGGGCTCGCGAGCGTGACCTGCCCATCCTTGCTGACGTCATCGACGGCGAGGCGGGCGCCGTGGACTTCGTGCACGGCAAGGACGGGCTCCTCATGGCGCCGGTGTTCGCTGTGCCTCGACTGCTGGCCCGTCTGGGCCTCACGCTCGAGGACATCGACTACTTCGAAATCCACGAGGCGTTCGCCGGCACCGTGCTTGCCACGCTCGCCGCGTGGGAGGACGCCGACTTCTGCCGCGAGCGCCTCGGCCTCGACGGCGCCTTCGGCAAGGTGGACCGCGCCAAGCTCAACGTCAATGGCTCCTCGCTCGCCGCGGGCCATCCGTTCGCCGCGACCGGCGGCAGGATCGTCGCGACGCTCGCGAAGCAGCTGCATGAACGCACCGCCGCCGAGGACCTGGGCCGACCGGCGCGCGGCCTCATCTCGGTGTGCGCCGCTGGCGGCATGGGCGTTGTCGCCGTCCTCGAGGGCCGCTGAGCCGAGCAGGTTGGGGAAGGGAAACACATGGCAGACAAGTACACCGACCTCGTCTCGCGCGGATGGGGCCGGGACCTCGCCAAGCGCCTCGGGCTCCCACAGCCGGTGATGCTGCGCCGCTACGAGCCCGGCGTGCCCCTCGTGCCCGGGCCCGTGCTGGTCGTCGGCACCGGTACGGCGGCCGACGCGCTCGAGACCGCGCTCAAGGGCTGGGATGTGGAGGTAGTCCGGGACGCCGGGGTCGCGCCCGCCACCGGTGGGAGGCACGACGCCGGTGCGCCGCCGACGTCGTCCGCCTCGCCTTCCGCCCCGGCTGGACCGGGGACAGCGGCGGGCGAAGGCTCGCCGAAGCTCGGCGGAATCGTGCTCGCACTCGATGCCGTTGCGCGGCCAGAGGACCTCTCAGGACCGATCCTCGCGGCCGGACGCGCGCTGCGCTCGCTCGCGCCGAGCGCGCGGGTCGTGACGGTGTCACGGCGATCCTCGACCTCCGACGAACCTGCCCTGGCTGCTGCTCGCTCGGGCGTCGAGGGGGCGCTGCGCTCGCTGGCCAAGGAGCTCCGCAACGGCGGCACGGGCAACGGGATCCTGCTGGGCGAGGGCGTTCAGGCCGATGCACCGAGCGTGCTCGGGGCGCTGCGGTTCCTGCTCTCCGGGCGGTCGGCGTTCGTGGACGGACAGTTCCTCACGGTCGGGACCGCCAAGGGGGAACTGCCGGCCGACCCCGACCACCCGCTGGCGGGCAAGGTCGCCGTGGTGACCGGGGCCGCGCGGGGCATCGGGGCCGCCATCGCCCGGACGCTCGCGCGGGACGGGGCGAAGGTCGTAGTCGTCGACGTTCCCGCAGCCGGGGATTCTCTCGCGAAGGTTGCCAACGAGGTGCGCGGCACCGCCCTCCAGCTCGACATCACGAAGCCGGATGCAGGGGAGCGGATCCTCGAGCACGCCCTGCACCGCCACGGCGCATTCGACGTCCTCGTCCACAACGCCGGCATCACGCGGGACAAGCTCCTGGCCAACATGGACGTGGCCAGGTGGGACTCCGTGATCGCCGTGAACATCGCGGCGCAGCTGCGGATCAACGAGGCGCTGCTCGCGTCCGGGAAGCTCGGCGAGGGGTTCCGGATCGTCTCGGTCGCATCGACATCGGGCATCGCGGGCAACCGCGGGCAGACCAACTACGCGGCGTCGAAGGCCGGAGTAATCGGCATGGTCCGCTCCACCGCGGCGCGCCTCGCCCCGATCGGCGGCACCGCCAACGCCGTGGCGCCGGGGTTCATCGAGACCGAAATGACGGCGAAGGTCCCGCTTGCGATGCGGGAGGTTGGACGCCGGATCAACTCGCTCCAGCAGGGCGGCCAGCCCGTGGACGTGGCGGAGGCAATAGGGTTCTTGGCCTCTGATGCGGCGGGAGGAGTCTCGGGTAACGTCCTGCGCGTGTGTGGTCAATATTGGATGGGCCAATGAGCGCCCCCGCGCGCGGCTCAGCGCGAGGCGGGATCGAGACGGTTGAGCTGCCCGAGGTCCCCTCGCTCTCGAAGCTGTATGTCGCGGCCGCAGCCGAGGCTGCGCGGCTCATGATCTCCCGGGGCAGCGGCGCGCGGCGACTTCCGAGCGCGAAGCACCATGTCGCCGTCGTGCGCCCGGATCTGGCCAAACTCACGGAGTACCAGCACCTGCTCGGGGAGGCCGCGCGTGACGCAATGCCCGCCGGGTACCTGCACGCGCTCGCGTTCCCGGTGGCGATGGGCTTCATGGGCCGCGAGGACTTCCCCCTGCCGCTGCTCGGAATGGTGCACCTGCGCAACCACGTGGAGTACCGAGAGCCGGTGACCTACAACGATCTGCTCGACGTGACGGCGTGGGCCGAGAACCTGTGCGGCCACCGTGCCGGGACGCAGGTTGACGTGGTGGCCGAGGTGCGCCGCGTCGGGGAGGCCGAGCCGGTGTGGAGGGGCGTTTCGACGTACCTCGCCAAAGGCGTGTTCCTTCCCGGGGTCGACAAGCGCGGCGCCTCCGAGGTGCGCGAGGACTTCCGCCCGCCGCTGCCCACGGCGTTGTGGCAGCTGGGGTCCCAGACAGGGCGCGCGTACGCGGCCGTGTCGGGGGACTTCAACCCCATCCACCTCAGTTCCATCTCGGCTCGTGCCCTGGGGATGCGGCGCTCCATTGCCCATGGCATGTACACGGCCTCGCGGGCGCTTGCGGAGGTGGGGACCGTCAAGGGCGACTCGTTCGTGTGGGACGCAAAGTTCGAGGCACCCGTGTTCCTGCCCGCGCGGGTGGCCGTGAACATCACCGACATCCCCGACGACGAGGATGCGTGGGAGCGGTCCGAGTTCGTGGGCTGGAACTCAAAGTCGGGCCGGCGCCACTTCGTGGGGTCGGTCTCCCGGCTCGCCTGAGTTTGCTGCCTGACGCACGACGGCGCCGCTCACCCGTGTGGTGAGTGGCGCCATTCGCGTCGGGTGGCCAAATCTGGCCTGTCGAGCCAGTCGGGCGTCAGTAGTCCTTCTTGGCGAGCTCTTTGATCCACTCGGGCGTAACTTTGCCGAGCTTGGGGTCGGTCGTCACGCGGAGGCGGGCGGCCGCTGCCTGGACACGCAGCTCGGCACGCGGCACGCGAACCATTGTCCGTGACTACGAGGTCCGCGTCGAGTCTGCTCTCGACGGCTTGCATTGGGGCCCGCCACGTCGTTGCTAATAGGGAAACCTCGTCATTGGTCGGGCATACCGTTACGCTCAGCACACCGGTCACCGCTACACCTCCACGGCGCCGCCGTTGCAGGGGAATCGGGAGATCGTAGGCCACCGAGTCGGGTTTCCCGGCGGGCAGTACGTCTTCCACACGGCCGCATCTCTTCACGCACCCGCCGGATCGACGCTGCCGCAGCATGTACGACGGCGCCGCCGCCCACGCGTGGTGAGCGGCGGCGCCGTCGTGCGCCCTCAGAGCATCTGGAGGCTCGCCGGGTGTGGCCTACTCGTACATCGCGATGAACCGGCCGATCACGCCGCCGGCGCGCAGCTTGTCGATTGCCTCGGGGATGTCAGCCTGCGTGATGAGGTTCATCGGCGGGTTCAGCTTGCCCGTCTTCATGAGCTCGTAGATGCCCTCGAGGTCCTCGCGCGTGCCGGACTTGGACCCCTTGACCGTGAGCTGGTTGATGATGATCGGGTACGTGTTGATGGTCGCCTCCAGGCGGCCCATGCCCACCTGCACAAGGGTGCCGAACTCGGCCAGGGTTTCGATGGCCGCTGCCGTCGTCGTGCCGAAGCCGGCGTAGTCGACGATGAGGTCGAGCTTCTTGTCCTTGAAAGCATCGATCGAGTCGGCAACGCCCGCGAGCCCGATCTCGTCGGCGAGCTTCTGCGTCTCCGGGTTGACCTCGGCGCCGTAGACCTCGGCTCCGGACAGTACGGCAACGCGGGCTCCGATGTAGCCGAGGCCGCCGAGGCCGATCACGCCGACCCTCATGCCCGCCTTGGCCGCGCCCGCGGTCATCATCGCGTGGTAGGCGGTCAGGCCCGCGTCGGTGGCCATGGCGCCGAGGTCGAACGGGACCTCGTCGGGCAGCCGGACGAGGTTGTCCGCAGTAGCCACGAGTTTCGGACCGAACCCGCCGTCCCACCGGCCGTAGCCGAGGGCGTCGCCGTCCTTCATGACGGGGGCGAGGCCCACCCGGTCGCCCACCTTCCACTGCTCCATGCCCTCGCCGACCTCGGTGATGACGCCGGCGTTCTCGTGCCCCATGGTGCGGGGAAGGACGGGGAAGAGCGGCATCCAACCCGGGTCGTCGAGCGCGGTGACGTCCGAGTGGCACACACCCGCGGCCTTCACCTCGACGACGACCTGCCCCGGGCCAGCGTGCGGCTCTGGGACCTCGTTGAACGCGAGCGGATTGCTGGTACCGGTGAACTGCCATGCCTTCATGGAAATCTCCTTCGGATCAATTCCCTGTGAGCGCCCGCCCTGCCCCTGGACTACCGGATGCGGGGGACGCCACTAAAAACTCTACGTCTGGTAGAAGCAGTAGGCTCCGGCCATTCTGCCCAATGGAATACCAAGCCGGAGACGACGGGAAGCCCCGGTCCGAAGACCGGGGCTTCCAGTGGTGCGCGGAGGGGGACTTGAACCCCCACGCCCTATTCGGGCACTAGCACCTCAAGCTAGCGCGTCTGCCATTCCGCCACCCGCGCAGGCGACACACCGAAAGGCGAATCGATCACTCGGTTCCCTCCCGGGCAGCGAGAAAGACTCTACACGACCCGGTGGTGGAAGCTGAAATCGGAGCGCGCCCGCGCGGCGGGACTAGGCTGGACCCACCGCCAGCAGCTCAGGAGGACTTGTGACTGACAACGCCGCCGCGAACCCCATCACCGCCGAGGACGAGGTGGTGGACATCTGCCGGGACCTCATCCGCTTCGACACCTCGAACTACGGTGACCGCTCGGGACCGGGGGAGCGCGCCGCGGCCGAGTACACCGCGGCCCTCCTCGCGGACGTCGGCCTCGAGCCAGAACTGTTTGAGTCGGCACCCGGGCGCGCCAACGTCGTCGTGCGCCTCGAGGGCAGCGACCCGAGCGCGTCCGCGCTCGTGGTGCACGGCCACCTCGACGTGGTCCCCGCTCAGAAGGAGGACTGGACCGTCGACCCGTTCTCGGCAGAGCTCAAGGACGGCTTGATCTGGGGCCGCGGCGCCGTGGACATGAAGGACATGGACGCCATGATCCTGGCCGTGGTCCGCCAGCTGCGGCGCACGGGCACCAAGCCGAAGCGTGACCTCGTGATCGCGCTCTTCGCCGACGAGGAAGCGGGCGGGACGTACGGCGCGAGATGGGCAGTTGACAAGCGCCCGGAGCTGTTCGAGGGTGCCACGGAGGCCATCAGCGAGGTGGGCGGCTATTCCGCGTATATCGGTGGGAAGCGCGCCTACATGCTCCAGACGGCGGAGAAGGGCCTCGGCTGGCTGCGCATGACGGCGAGAGGCCGCGCCGGCCATGGCTCGCAGGTCAATGACGACAATGCCGTGACCCGTCTGGCCCGCGCCGTGGCACGGATCGGGGACCACCAGTGGCCCATCGAGCTCACCGACACCACGCGCAGGTTCCTCGACGGCGTCACCGAGCTCACCGGCGTCGAGTTCGACCCTGACGATCCCGACATCCTCCTCAAGGAGCTCGGCACCGTGGCCCGCTTCGTCGGGGCGACGCTGCGCAACACGTCCAACCCGACCGTCCTGAAGGCCGGCTACAAGGAGAACGTCATCCCGGGCTCCGCCGAGGCCCGCATCGACACCCGCACGCTCCCCGGGCAGGACGAGTTCGTCCTGGCCAAGCTCAAGGAATTGGCCGGTGACGGCATCGACTTCGACTACGTCCACCACGACGTCTCCCTTGAGACGCCCTTCGAGGGACCGCTCGTCCAGGCGATGGTCGGCGCCCTCAATGCCGAGGACCCGGGCGCGCCGGTCCTGCCGTACACGCTCTCGGGCGGCACGGACAACAAGTCGCTCTCCCGCCTCGGCATCACCGGCTACGGCTTCGCACCCCTCCAGCTCACGCCTGACCTCGACTTCCCGGCCATGTTCCACGGCGTCGACGAGCGAGTCCCCGCCGATGCGCTCACGTTCGGCGCGCGCGTGCTGCGCCGGCTGCTCACCGCCTACTGAGGAGGACATCATGCCGCTCGACCCCGAGTCCGTGCTGCCCGAGGCGCTCATCGAGGAGATCCGCTCCCGCGCGCCCGGCTACGACGAGCGCAACGAGTTCTTCCAGGAGGACTTCGACGCCCTCGTGGCCGCTGGCTACCTGAAGGCGTTCGTCCCGCAGGCCGCGGGCGGGCTGGGAGCCGGGTTGGCCGACGCCGTCCGCCTTCAGCGCCGGCTCGCGCAGGCCGCACCGGCCACAGCGCTCGCGGTGAACATGCACCTCGTCTGGACCGGCGTGGCCAAGGTGTTCTCCAACCGGGGCGACGACACGCTCGCCTTCGTACTCGAGGAAGCCGCCGCAGGGGAGGTGTTCGCCTTCGGCGTCTCCGAGGCCGGCAACGACTCCGTCCTCTTCGACTCCCTCACCGAGGCGGCCCCCCTCCCTGACGGCGGCTACTCCTTCACGGGAACCAAGGTCTTCACGAGCCTCGCCCCCGCCTGGACGCGCATGGGAACCTTCGGCAAGGACACAACGGGCCCCGAACCCCGCCTTGTATGGGGGTTCATCCGGCGCGACGGGCCGGGCTGGCACCACCTCGACGACTGGAACACCCTGGGCATGCGCGCGAGCCAGTCCCGCACCACAGTTTTGGAGGGTGCAGCGGCCCCAGCTGACCGGATCGTCCGCAGGCTTCCTGTGGGGCCCAACCCCGACCTTCTGGTCTTCGGGATCTTCTCCGTCTTCGAAACGCTCCTCGCGGCGGTCTACACGGGCGTCGCCGAACGGGCCCTGGTCCTTGCGGTCGACGCCGCGCACCGCCGACGCTCGCACCGCACCGGCGGACGGGCCTACTCACAGGATCCGGACATCCGCTGGCAGATCGCGGAGCTGGGCATGGCCGTGGACGCGATCGTTCCGCAGCTCGAGTCCGTCGCTGCGGACATCGACAACCTCGTGGACCGCGGCCCCGCATGGTTCCGCCACTTGAGCGGCCTCAAGCACCGAGCTACCGAAACCGCCAAGAGCGTGGTGGACGGCGCCATGCGCGTGGGAGGCGGAGGCGGCTACTTCCGCGGCAGCGAGCTCGAGCGCCTGTACCGGGATGCGCTCGCAGGGCTCTACCACCCCTCCGATCCCGAGTCGGCGCACGCGACAGTCGCGACGAACCTGCTGGGGCCGATAGAGGAATAGGCCGCTGCGCTAGGAGGTCCGCTCGACGACCATGACCTTGCGCCGCAGCCAGTACTGGCGCCCCCCGCCCATGTAGAGGCGGCTGCGTTCGAGCTCCCACCGGCCATACTCGGAATGCTCCCGGACGCGCTGCCGGGCGTCCGCGATCGATTCGCGCGGGCCCACCGACAGCACCAGATACTCGTACTGCCGCCCCGGACCGGCGGACCGCGGGCCGCCGTCAAGGGACGTGGCAGTGGAGAGGATACGCTCCTTCATGGCCCTCGCTTCCTCGTGCTGCTCCGGCGAGACCCGGACCCACGGCAGGGTCCCTAGGCACGCCCACTGAATTCAGACTACCGTGGCACCCATGAGCATTGACCCGCGGGTGGCCCTTGGTTCGCTGACGGCTGCATTGGAGGAGCACCTCGTCGCCGCCTCATCGAGGCGCGGGGACGAGGATCCGGCGGTCGAGGCAGCCTTCTTCGCGGTCGCCGACGCCTTCGAGGCCTACGCCGACGCGCTCTACGACGCCTACGGCGAGGATCTGCCTCTCGACCTCCTCGATTCCGACGACGAGGACGATGACGACGACGAGGACGACAGCGATGACGAGGACGGCGACGGTGAGGACGAGGAAGCCGACGACGGCGAAGACGCCCTCGCGGGGCGCGACTTCTAGCAACGCGTTCAGGCGCACCGTACTGACGACTCCCAGCCAATCCCCAGATTAGGGTCCGCGGCCACGTAGAGTGGCACGCGTGAATTTCCTCGAAGCAGCGTTCCTCGGGCTCGTCCAAGGACTGACGGAGTTCCTGCCCATCTCCTCGAGCGCCCACCTGCGGATCGTGGGGGAGTTCCTGCCCAACGCCCAGGACCCGGGCGCGACCTTCACGGCGATCACGCAGCTGGGCACCGAGACGGCCGTCATCATCTACTTCTGGCGGGACATCGTGCGGATCGTCCGCGCGTGGTCCGGCTCCCTCAGCGGCCGCGCGCCGCGCAGCGACCCGGACGCGCGCATGGGCTGGTTCGTGATCATCGGCAGCATCCCGATCGTCGTGCTGGGCCTGCTGTTCCAGGACCAGATCGAGACAGTTCTCCGTTCCCTCTGGATCACGGCGACCACGCTCGTGGTGTTCGGCATGATCCTCGCCCTCGCGGACGCCACCGGACGCCACTCACGGACCCTCGACCGCCTCAGCACCCGCCACGGCATCATCTACGGCTTCGCCCAGGCGCTCGCCCTCATTCCGGGGGTATCCCGCTCCGGCGGCACCATCACCGCGGGCCTCTCCATGGGCTACACACGCGAGGCCGCCGCCCGCTACTCGTTCCTCCTGGCCATCCCCGCCGTGTTCGGCTCAGGCCTCTACCAGCTCTTCAAGGGCCTCAAGGGAGGCTTCGACGGCGGCCCCTTCGGACTCGCAGAGACCGCCGTAGCTACGGCCGTCGCCTTCGTGGTCGGCTACATCATCATCGGCTGGTTCCTCAAATATGTCTCCCACAACTCCTACCGGCTCTTCGTCTGGTATCGGATCGCCCTGGGCGCGCTCCTGTATGTCCTGCTCGGGTTCGGGGTCATCTCGGCCGGGCACTAGAGTGGTGTGGTGAAAACCTGGAGGCAGACCCCCGTCCCGCAGCTGCCTGGCACGGCCGGCCCCGTCCGGCTCTTCGACACCCAGCTGCGTGACACCGTCGAGATCCCGACGGGGCCTGAGCAGTCCATGTACGTCTGCGGAATCACCCCGTATGACGCGACGCATCTCGGCCACGCCTCCACCTACCTCGCCTTCGACCTTCTCAACCGCGTCTGGCGCGACGCCGGCAGCATCGTTAAGTACGTGCAGAACACGACCGATGTGGACGATCCCCTCCTCGAGCGCGCCGACGCGACCGGCGTGGACTGGCGAACCCTCGCGCACCGGCAGATCGACCTCTTCCAATCCGACATGGAGGCCCTCCGGGTCCTCGCCCCGGACCACTATGTGGGCGCGGTGGAGTCGATCCCGTGGATCGTGCCCGAGGTCGAGCGGCTCCTCGACGCCGGCCTCGCCTACCAGCTCGCAGGCGCCGAGGGCGAGCCCGACGGCGACGTCTACTACGACGTCACCGAGGCCACCCGGCGCGCCGACGTGCCGGAAGCATGGCGCCTCGGGACGGTCTCACACCTCACGGTCGGCGAGATGATCGAGGTCTTCGGAGAGCGCGGCGGCGACCCCGAGCGCCCCGGCAAGCACAGCCCCCTCGACCCGATCCTGTGGCGCGAGGCACGCCTCGGCGAACCGCGCTGGGACGGGGGGACGCTCGGCCCCGGCCGGCCGGGCTGGCACATCGAGTGCACCGTCATCGCACAGAGGTTCCTACCGGCCCCCTTCACCGTCCAAGGAGGCGGCGCGGACCTCGCGTTCCCGCACCACGAAATGGGTGCAGGCCATGCCTGGAGCATGCACCACGTGCCCCTCGCCAGGCACTTCACGCACACGGGCATGGTCGGGCTCGACGGGGAGAAGATGAGCAAGTCCCGCGGAAACCTCGTGCTCGTGTCAAAGCTGAGGGCAGCCGGCGTTGAGCCAGCCGCCATCCGCCTGGCGGTCTTCGCCCACCACTACCGCTCCGACTGGGAGTGGACCGGCGAGCTGCTCGACGCGTCGTTGCGCCGCCTCGAGACCTGGCGCCGCGCCGTCGTGCGCGCCCTGCCCGGCTCCGCGGAACCGCTCCTGGCCGAGATCCGCGGCGCCCTCACCGAGGATCTGGACGCGCCGCGCGCGCTGGCGGCAGTGGACAAGTGGGCCGACGACTCGCTCGCCGGCACGGAGGCGAGCATGCACGACGGCGCGCTGGCCTCCTCCGCGATTGACGCGCTCCTGGGCATTGAGCTGGGCTAACTCTCCCGTCGCTAGTTCTCCCGTCCGGGGTTCTCCTTGCCCCGACGCTTGAGGTATCGCTCGAACTCCCGGGCGATCGACTCTCCGGTCGCCTCCGGGAGGTCAGCCGTGTCCTTCGCCTCCTCGAGCTGATGGATGTACGCCGCCACCTCGGGATCCTCCGTGGCGAGCTCGTTCACGCCGCGCTCCCACGCCTCAGCGTCCTCAGCGAGGTCGTTCGTGTCCAAGGGGATCTGCAGAAGCTCCTCGATGCGGTGTAGGATCGCCAGCTGCGCCTTCGGCGACGGAGCCTGGGCCACGTAGTGCGGCACGGCGGCCCACAGCGAGAGCGTCGGAGTCCCATGGTGGTCCGCCGCGTCCGCAAACACCCCGACGATGCCCGTGGGGCCCTCGTACTGGGAGGCCTCGAGGTTGAGCCGCTCGCGCAGTTCGTCGTTTTCGCTCGTGGCCGTCACCGGAATGGGCCGGGAGTGCGGCACGTCGGCCAGGAGCGCACCCATGACGACCAGGTAGTCGACCTCGAGATCGTCCACGAACTCGATGAGCTCGTCCGTGAAGGCGCGCCACCGGTAGGACGGCTCCGTGCCCTGGATGAACACGAGATCCACGGGGTGGCCCTCGATGCGCGCTGTGGAGACCTTGGTGGTGGGCCACTTGATCCGACGGCGACCGGAGCCGGTCTGGCGGACGGTGGGCCGGGTGAACTGGAAGTCGTAGAAATCGTCCGCGTCGATGGCTCCCGCGCGCTGCGCACCGAATGCTCGGCGCAGATACCGCAGTGCGTCGGTGGCCGCCTCGCCCGCATCGTTCCAGCCCTCGAACGCCGCGAGCATGACGGTGACCCTCTCACCCGCGGCAGGCGTCGGGAAGAGGCCGGGGTGGGGAGCAGGGGCGTCGGCGTCGAACTCGTTCATCGCTCCAGACTAACGCGCGCGCCCGTACGGGCCGGGCCGCCACCGTAGACTGGTGCATATGCGTCTCCCCACCGATGATCCCTCCGCGGACAGTGCCGCGGACGCCCCTGCACCGCTCCGCGCCGTCCTCTGGGATATGGACGGCACCCTCGTGGACACCGAGCCGTACTGGATCACCGCCGAGCGGGAGCTCGTCGAGCGTTTCGGTGGCCAGTGGGGTCACGAGCAGGCCATGCGCCTCGTGGGCCAGGCGCTCACCACCTCGGCCAGGCTCCTCCAGAATGGCGGCGTGGTCATGGGGGAGCGAGAGATCATCGACACCCTGACCGCACGCGTCATCGAGCAGCTCGGCGAGTCGGTGCCGTGGCGGCCGGGCGCGCGGGAGATGCTCGCGGCGCTCAGGGCCGAAGGCGTCCACTGCGCCCTCGTGACCATGTCCGAGGCGCCAATGGCGCGCCGCATCGTCGACCACCTTCCCGAGGACACCTTCGCCGCCGTGGTCACCGGTGACGCCGTCACTCGCGGCAAGCCTGATCCGGAGCCGTACGCGCGCGGGATCGAACTGCTCGCCGAGGGCCTGTCCGGGCTCGCCGTCTCCGAGTGCCTCGCGGTCGAGGACTCGACTCCGGGCGCCACCTCGGCCACCGCCGCCGGGCTCGCGACCGTCGTCGTTCCCAACGCGCTCGCCGTTCCCGTGGATCTCGGCGTCGAACACTGGCCCACGCTCGCCGGCCGGTCGCCGGGTGATCTCGCCTCCGCTCTGGACAGGGCGCTGGCTGCTGCCTCGGCGGGAGGCACTGCGTGAGCGGCAGTCACGAGGCTGCAAGCCGCCGCGAAGGGATCCCGCTCGGCAGGATCGCCGGGGTGCCCGTCATCCTGGCCTACTCGTGGTTCATCGTCGCCGCGTTCACGGTGATCGTGTACGGGCCAACGCTCCAAAATCGGCAGCCCCAGCTCGGCATTGCCGCCTACCTCATCGCACTTGCCTATGCGGTGCTCCTGCTGCTGTCAGTGCTCGTGCACGAGCTCGCCCATGCGCTCACCGCGCGGGCCTTCGGCTGGCCCAGCCAGAAGATCGTGCTCAATCTCTGGGGCGGCCATACGCAGTTCGAGGCGTTCACGGCCTCCCCCGGCCGCTCCGTCCTCGTCGCCCTGGCCGGCCCCGCGGCGAATTTCGTGCTTGCAGGCGCCGCCTGGTTCGTCGTCACGGGGGTCCACCTGATCGGGGCGGCGGACATCCTCGTGAACATCTTCATGTGGGCGAACTTCCTCATCGCGGTCTTTAACGTGCTCCCGGGACTGCCGCTCGACGGCGGTCGCATCGTCGAGAGCGCCGTGTGGAAGGCCACCGGCTCGCAGGAGAAGGGAACGATTGCTGCAGGCTGGACCGGACGGGCGATCGTGGTGGGCATCGTCCTGTTTGCCGTCGTCCTGCCGTGGGCCCAGGGCCAAGAGACTGACCTGGCCTTCACCATGGTCACGCTGCTCGTGGCCGTGTTCCTGTGGCAGGGCGCCTCGGCATCGATCCGGCACGCGGGCTTCCGGTCGCGCCTGCCAGAAGTCGTCGCCGGGCGTCTCGCTCGTCCGGCGGTTGGGATCGCGAACTACGCCACAGTCGACGAGGCGGTGCGGTCCGGCGCAGAGTCCGGAGTCGCCGTCGTGCTCTGCTCGCCGGACGGTAAGCCGCAGGGCGTTGTCGACCCCACCGCCATTGCGAGGGTTCCCGATGCCGCCCGCGGCACGACCCCGGTCACCGCAGTCGGCTACGCGCTAGCCCCGGGCGCGTATGTTCCAGACACGGCCGCAGGCCAAGAGCTCATCCAGTATCTCGCCCAGCTCCAGGGCACGGAGTACGCGGTCGTCGACTCGACAGGGCGCGTCGTCGGGCTCCTGAACCAGCGCGACGTCGTGGCCGTCATCTCCGGTCGGCCCGTCCGGCCCACACGCTAGCCCCCGATCCATCGCCTCCCCGCTCTGTGCGGGGCCCAGAGAGGACACCATGAGCTCGAGCACCCAGCGCACGACGACGGACGGACCCACGGGGGCAGCATCCCGCCGTGGCCCGTTCCGGGCCGGCGAGCGAGTGCAGCTGACCGACGAGCGCGGGCGCATGAACACGATCACCCTCGCCGAGGGCGGGGCGTTCCACACCCACAAGGGCTTCCTCAACCACTCCGAGATCATCGGGAAGCCGGACGGCTCCGTCGTCACGAACACCGCCGGGCACCAGTACCAGACGCTGCGCCCGCTCCTGTCGGACTTCGTCCTCTCGATGCCTCGCGGCGCCGCGGTAGTCTATCCGAAGGACGCCGGCCAGATCATCACGATGGCTGACATCTTCCCGGGCGCGCGGGTGGTCGAGGCAGGGGTGGGCTCGGGGGCCCTGTCCATCTCGCTCCTGCGTGCGGTGGGCGACAGCGGGTACCTCCACTCGTTCGAGCGGCGCCAGGAGTTCGCGGACATCGCCAGGGGCAACGTCGAGACGATCTTCGGCGGACCGCACCCCGCCTGGCGCATCTCGATCGGCGACTTCCAGGACGAGGTTGTCATAGCCGAGGAGCCAGGCAGCGTTGACCGTGTGGTCCTGGACATGCTCGCTCCGTGGGAGTGCCTCGACGCCGTTGCCACGGTTCTCGCTCCTGGCGGGGTGTGGATCAACTACGTGGCCACCGCAACACAGCTCTCGCGGACGGCGGAGGCGATCCGCGCCGACGAACGCTTCACCGAGCCTGATGCGTGGGAGTCCATGGTCCGGGGCTGGCACCTGGAGGGCCTCGCTGTGCGCCCCGAGCATCGGATGGTGGGCCACACCGGCTTCCTCCTTGTGACCCGCAGGCTCGCCGATGGCGTTGCGCCGCTTGTGCGCAAGAAGCGGAACAAGGCTGAGTTCAGTGAGGAGGACCTCAACGCCTGGACCCCGGAGGCGATGGGGGAGCGGACCGTCTCGGACCGCAAACTCCGCCGTGCCGCCCGCGACGCACGGGCCGGAGGGGACGACTCCTGACTCCTGCAGTCCACCACGCGGAAACCCAGATGTAACTCTTAGGTTTCCAAGCGTGGTCAGTGGGGTACCTCGGGTCCATGCCGCGCTAGTGTCGTTTCATGAGGGGCGTCGGGCCGTCGGGCCCTTCGCCCGGCGGCCCGAAGGGCGGCACGGAACGAAGAGGACGTGGTTGCGATGGTGGAGAACGGACAGTCAGGCAACGGCCCCGAGGCCGTGCCTTCCAACGCCCATACTGAACAGCTGAGCATCGCCGAGCGGCAGATCAACGTGCTTCGGGACAAGCTCCGCGCCGTTGACCGCCAACTCGCGGCCGCAACGGGCAACAACACCCGCATGACCGAGATGCTCAAGACGGCCAAGGCCGAGATCGTCCGGCTCAAGTCGGCCCTCGAGCATGAGGGCCAGCCCCCGTACTCCTTCGGCAGCATTGTGCATCTCAACCGCCGGCGTCCTGCGGGCGGGGCATCGACCGCCGTGACGGACGAGAGCGTTGACGTCGTGACGAGCGGACGGAAGATGCGCGTGGGCCTGAGCCCCCTGGTGAACCTGAGCGAGCTCGCTGTGGGTCAGGAGGTCCTGCTCAACGAGGCCTTCGAGGTCGTGGCCGGCCTCGGCTACGAGCGCTCCGGAGAGCTCGTTACCGTCAAGGAGCTGCTGGGCAACGACCGGATCCTCGTGATTGGCCGCGGCGACGAGGAACGGGTCCTGCGCCTGTCCGGCCCGCTCCAGCTCGTGCACCTCCGGGTCGGCGACGCCGTCTCGGTGGACAACCGGACCGGGTACGCGCTCGAGAAGGTCCCTCGCTCCGAGGTCGAGAACCTCGTCCTCGAGGAAGTGCCGGATATCAGCTACTCGGACATCGGCGGCCTCGCCTCGCAGATCGAGCAGATCCGCGACGCCGTGGAGCTGCCGTTCCTGCACCCGGACCTGTACCGCGAGCACGGTCTCAAGGCGCCCAAGGGCATCCTGCTCTACGGCCCTCCCGGATGCGGCAAGACGCTCATCGCGAAGGCCGTGGCGAACTCGCTCGCGAGCCGCGCCATGGAACGGGCCGGTGGCGCGGACATCAAGAGCTACTTCCTGAACATCAAGGGACCCGAGCTGCTCGACAAGTACGTGGGCGAGACCGAGCGGCACATCCGCCTCATCTTCGCCAGGGCGCGAGAGAAGGCATCGGACGGCAGCCCAGTGGTCGTGTTCTTCGATGAGATGGACTCGCTGTTCCGTACGCGCGGCACCGGCGTCTCCTCCGATGTCGAGACCACGATCGTGCCGCAGCTGCTGAGTGAGATCGACGGCGTCGAGCGGCTGGACAACGTGATCGTCATTGGCGCGTCGAACCGCGAGGACATGATCGATCCCGCGATCCTGCGCCCGGGACGCCTCGATGTGAAGATTAAGATCCACCGCCCGGACGCCGAGGCAGCGGCCGACATCTTCTCGAAGTACCTCACCGATGACCTCCCCATCCATGCCTCCGACCTCGCCGAACACGGAGGTGACACCAAGGCGACGGTTGCGATGATGATCCAGCGCACGGTCGAGGCGATGTATGCGACCGAGAAGTCCACCGAGTACCTCGAGGTCACCTATGCCAACGGCGACTCCGAGATCCTGTACTTCAAGGACTTCAACTCGGGTGCAGTGATCCAGAACGTCGTTGACCGGGCCAAGAAGGCGGCGATCAAGGAACTGCTCACCACCGGCTCGAAGGGCCTGCGCATGGATCACCTCCTGCGTGCGGTGGCAGAGGAGTTCCGCGAGCACGAGGATATGCCGAACACGACGAACCCGGATGACTGGGCTCGCATCTCCGGCAAGAAGGGCGAGCGGATCACCTACATCCGCACGATAGTGCAGGGCAAGGGCGGCGCCGAACCCGGACGCACGATCGAGACGACCCCGAGCACCGGACAGTACCTGTAGGGGGAGCCATGAGCAGCGACGTGAGCCCCGGCCTCGCGGTCGGGGGAGCCCAGCGCGTCATGGGCTCCGAGACGGAGTTCGGAGTCCACGCGCCGAAATCACCGGGCGCCAATGCCACCTACCTGTCGTCGCAGGTCATCGCAGCCTACGCGCGCCTCACCCGGTCAACGCGTCCCGCGGACGCCGGGACAAGCTGGGACTACACGGACGAGACGCCCCTGCGCGACGCGCGCGGCTGGTCTGTGTCCAGAGGGCGTGCGCACCCGGACCAGCTCACCGACGTCGAGCCCGTCCTCACTGCCGAGGCGGTGGCACTCGCCCACGGGCCGGCCGAGATCGAGCTCGACGGAGACCAGGAGCCGGCGCTCATGAACCTCGTGCTCGGGAACGGCGCGCGGCTCTACGTGGATCACGCACATCCTGAGTACTCGAGCCCCGAGGTAACCAATCCCCACGATGCCCTCGTGTGGGACTCGGCGGGCGATGCCGTGGCGTTGGCCACCGTGCGCTTCCTTGCCGAGGACCCCACCAGGGAGCCGATCAACCTCTACAAGAACAATACGGACGGGAAGGGCGCCTCCTACGGCTCCCACGAGAACTATCTCGTGCCCCGTTCCGTGCCGTTCTCGGACCTCGTCTCCGGGCTCACGCCGTTCTTCGTCTCGCGGCAGCTGCTGTGCGGCTCAGGCCGCGTGGGGCTCGGCCAGGACGGCTCGGGCCCCGGTTATCAGATCAGCCAGCGTGCCGACTACTTCGAGGCCGAGGTCGGCCTCGAGACGACCATGCGGCGTCCCATCATCAACACCCGCGACGAGCCGCATGCGGTCGCGGACAAGTACCGCAGGCTCCACGTGATCGTGGGAGACGCCAACGCCAGCCAGGTCCCGAACTACCTCAAATTCGGCACCACGGCCCTTGTCCTCAGCCTCATCGAAGCGGGCAGGGCCCCTGAGGTAGAGGTCCACGAGCCGGTCACGGCAATGCACCGTCTGAGCCACGACACCGACCTGGTGGAGAAGGTCCGGCTGCTCGACGGCAGATATGTGACCGGCCTCGAACTCCAGTGGATGTACTTCGAGGCCGCGGCCAAGCTCGCCGCTGACTCCGGAGTCGCCTCCGCCGAAGGCGGCGACGGGCACACCGCCGAGGTGCTGCAGCGCTGGGAGAAGGCGCTCAACGATCTCGGGAGCGACCGGGACGCAGCCGCCGGGTACGTCGAGTGGCTCGCAAAGCTCCGCGTCCTCGACGGCTATCGCACACGGGACGGCCTCGCGTGGGGCGACGCGCGGCTGGGGCTCGTCGACATCCAGTGGTCCGACGTGCGCCCCGAGCGGGGAATCGCCCTGCGGCTCGCCGCCCGCGGCGCACTCGAGACGCTGGTGGACCGCGGAACGGTGGCCGCCGCCGTCGCGGAACCTCCCGCCGACACCAGGGCATGGTTTCGGGGCACGAGTATCAAGCGCTTCCCCGGGAGCGTGGTGAGCGCGAGCTGGGACTCCGTGGTCTTCGCGCCGCCGGGGAGCTACCGCCTCCAGCGTGTGCCGACCCGGGAGCCACTGCGCGGCACGAAGCCCCTCACACAGGCCCTTTTCGACGAGCACGCGCACATCGAGGATTTCCTTGCAGCCCTCCTCGGAGAGCGGCGGACCTAGCGGTGCCCGCGCACGCCGGAACGTGCTCGTGGCGCTGGGTGACACGGGCCCGAAAGGTGACAGTATAGGGATCAGAGGACCTAGCAGAACCGGCGCCAACCAAGCGCCCGACGCAAGGAGGCGGCCATGGCCGGTCAGGAGCAGAAGAGCACAGACGCCCGGGGCGAGGAAGAGGCGGTCGACGTCCCCACGCCAGCTGCAGCCCCCGGAGGCGCCCAGGACACCGCGAACACCCAAGGCGTGGACGATCTGCTCGACGAGATCGACAACGTCCTGGAAACCAATGCCGAGGAGTTCGTGCGAGGTTTTGTCCAGAAGGGTGGACAGTAGGCCCCATATGAACGACTTCCTCGCCGAGCGCGTCGTCTCCGCCGCCACCTCATCCTTCACTGAGCATCTGGCAGCGACCCGGCCAGACCTCCTTCCCTTCCACGGGAGCCTGCCGGCCGACGCCTCGGCGATAGCCCCCCATGCGACGACCATCGTGGCGCTCTCTTTCGCAGGCGGGGTACTCATGGCTGGGGACCGGCGCGCGACCATGGGCAACATGATCGCGAGCCGGCACATCGAGAAGGTCTTCCCGGCGGACAGGTTCTCCGTCCTTGGAATTGCTGGAACGGCGGGGATCGCGATCGACATCGCCCGGCTCTTCCAGGTCGAGCTCGAACACTACGAGAAGATCGAAGGCACCCTCCTGAGCCTCGAAGGCAAGGCGACGCGGCTCGGCGCCATGGTCCGCGGGAATCTGCCACTGGCACTCCAAGGGCTCGCTGCCGTTCCGCTGTTCGCCGGCTTCGACCTCGAGACGGGGCTGGGGCGGCTCTTCTCCTATGACGTCACCGGCGGCCGGTACGAGGAACTCGAGCACCACTCGGTCGGCTCTGGATCGGTGTTCGCCAGAGGGGCGCTCAAGAAGCTCTGGCGCCCCGGGCTCACCGAGGAAGACGCTGTCCGGGTCGCCGTCGAGGCGCTGTACGACGCGGCGGACGACGACTCCGCGACCGGAGGTCCGGACCCTGTCCGGCAGCTGTGGCCGGTCGTTTACACCGTCTCTCGCCTGGGTGGCCGCAGGGTCGCCGAACGGGAGCTCGCGACGATCGCGGCAGCCATCGTGGCCGAGCGCAGCATCGCCGGACGTGAGGCCTGAGATGACCCAGCAGTTCTACGTCTCGCCCGAGCAGCTCATGAAGGACCGGGCGGATTTCGCCCGGAAGGGAATCGCGCGCGGCCGGTCAGTCGTGGTCCTGAGCTGCCGCGACGGCATCGCGCTCGTGGCCGAGAACCCGTCGCCCTCCCTGCACAAGATCGGCGAGATCTACGACAAGATCGCGTTCGCCGCAGTGGGCAAGTACAACGAGTTCGAGAGCCTGCGCCAAGCTGGCGTGCGCTACGCCGATGTCCGGGGATACTCCTACGACCGCGAGGACGTGACGGGCCGCGGTCTCGCGAGCGTGTACGCGCAGAGCCTCGGCGCTGTTTTCACGGCAGAACAGAAGCCCTTCGAGGTGGAGCTCACGGTCGCCGAGGTGGGGAGCGATGTCGACCACGACCACCTCTTCCGGCTCACCTTCGACGGCTCGATCGCCGACGAGCGGCGGTTCGTGGTCATGGGCGGCGCAGCGGACCGTGTCGCTGAGACCGTGGTCAACGGCTGGACCTCCGAGGCATCCTTCGACGAGGCCATCCGGCTCGCCGCGGGTGCCCTCCACGAGGACCGCACCGAGGCGATCACCCTTGAGGTGGCCGTTCTGGACCGCAATTCGGAGACGACCCGGGGGACACGGCGGGCGTTCCGCAGAATCGCCCCGGACGAGCTCGGGAGTGCTCTCGACGGCCCGGCCGAGCGGGCGGGCTGAGAAGTGGACCGCCGCATCTACGGGGTGGAGACTGAATTCGGGATCGCGTACTCGAGTCCCCAGGGGCGGCCGCTCGCGCCCGAGGAGGTCGCCAGGTACCTCTTCCGCAAGGTCGTGAGCTGGGGCCGGTCCTCAAACGTCTTCCTGGCCAACGGCTCGCGGCTCTATCTGGACGTCGGATCGCACCCCGAGTACGCCACAGCAGAGTGCGACGACGTCTCGCAGCTCATCGCGCACGACCGCGCGGGGGAGCGCATCCTCGTGGACCTCATTGGCGAGGCCGAGCGCCGGCTCGCCGAGGAGGGGTTCGACGGCCACGTGTACCTCTTCAAGAACAACACTGACACGGCGGGCAACTCGTACGGCAGCCACGAGAACTACCTCATTCCGCGGCGCACCGAATTCTCCCGCCTCGCCGAAGTCCTCATCCCTTTCCTCGTCACGCGGCAGATGCTGTGCGGCGCGGGGAAGGTCCTGCGCACCGCGCAAGGCCCTGTCTATGCCTTCTCCCAGCGTGCGGACCATATCTGGGAGGGGCTCTCATCCGCGACGACGCGGTCCCGTCCCATCATCAACACCCGCGACGAGCCGCACGCCGACGCGGAGCACTACCGGCGACTGCACGTGATCGTGGGCGACTCGACCATGTCCGAGACCACCACCATGATGAAGCTCGGGACCGTGGACCTCATCCTGCGCATGATCGAGGCGGGCACGATCATGCGTGACGCCCGCATGGAGAACCCGATCCGGAGCATCCGCGAGATCTCCCACGACCTCACCGGCAAGGCACCGGTGCGGCTCGCCAACGGCCAGCAGTCGAGCGCCCTCGCGCTGCAGCAGATGTATCTCGAGAAGGCCAAGGAGTTCGTGGCCGCGAACGGGGCCCACACGCCCCACGTGGAGCGCGTCCTGGACCTGTGGGAGCGCACCCTCGTGGCCGTCGAGTCCCAGGACACACGCACGATTGACACGGAGGTCGACTGGGCTATCAAGAAGAAGCTCATTGACCGGTACTGCGAGAGCCACGGGGTGGACCTTGATTCTTCCCGTGTCGCACAGCTCGACCTGACCTATCACGACATCAGCCCGGAGCGGGGTCTGTTCTTCCTGCTTCAGCGGCGTGGTGCTGCGGCACGCGTGGTTGACGAGGCGGCGATCGCCAACGCCGTCGTGAACCCACCCCAGAGCACCAGGGCGCGCTTGCGCGGGCGATTCGTCAAGGCAGCCCAGGCCGCGGGGGTGGACTACACCGTCGACTGGGTACACCTCAAGCTCAACGACCGCGCCCACCACACCATCCTGTGCAAGGACCCGTTCGCCAATGAGGACCCGCGGGTGGATGAGCTACTCGACACCCTCAGGCCCTTCACAGGCTGACCCG
Organism: Sinomonas notoginsengisoli; assembly: GCF_021554725.1. GTDB lineage: Bacteria > Actinomycetota > Actinomycetes > Actinomycetales > Micrococcaceae > Sinomonas > Sinomonas notoginsengisoli. The sequence continues at coordinate 288,589 of NZ_JAIZDP010000001.1, forward strand.
CTAGGCTTGGGGGCGGCCTTATGGCCTGTTCGCCGCCACGCACCCGTGGCGGGATTCCCCACAGGAAGTTGTCCAGTGCGCCGACTCATCGCCCTGCTGCTGCCGCTTGCCCTGTTCGTGGCGGGCTGCGCAAGCTCCCCTTCGTCGTCCAGTCCAACGCCCTCCAACGCAGGCCAGGTAGCCGCGCTCGACCAGCTCAAGGTCACTCCGGGGGACAAGGCCCCAGCCGTTGACTTCCCGAAGCCGCTCTCGGTCAAGGACGAGACCATCAAGATGGTCGAGCCTGGGTCCGGCGATCAGGTGAAGGCGGGCCAGACGGTCGAGATCGGCTACGTGGCGCTCAACGGCGCGGACGGTTCCGTACTCGAGGACACGTTCAGCAAGGGGACCTCCGAGAAGGTCGAGCTCTCCGATGAGCTCAAGCAGGGGAGCGCCGCCGTCTACAACGGCTTCGTCGGCGCAAAGGTCGGCTCCTACCTCGCCTACGCGACACCGGCGCAGGGGACAGGCAAGAGCTCGGAGGCCGCGGCGTCGACCCTCCTGGTCATCAAGGTCCTCTCGACGAAGGACACTCCGAGCCCTCTGGCCAAGCCCGAGGGTGACGCCGTGACGAATCTCCCGGCGGGCCTGCCCAAGGTCACGGTGGACGACAAGGGGGTCCCCCAGATCGATGTCAAGGGAGCCGACAAGCCCAAGGACGTCGTTGCCCAGGACCTCATCACGGGCCACGGTGACAAGGTCAAGGAGGCCGACACCATTGTCGCCAACTACGTCGGCGTGAACCTTTCCGACGGCACCAAGTTCGACTCGAGCTTCGACCGCGGTCAGCCAGCCACCTTCAGCCTCCAGGGGGTCATCCCCGGTTGGACCAAGGGCCTTGCGGGCAAGACGGTCGGCTCCCGCGTGCTCCTCGTCATTCCTGCCGCGCAGGCCTACGGCGACCAGGGTCAGGGCAAGGCCAAGGGCGATCTCGTGTTCGTCGTCGACATCCTGGGTATCAAGTAGCCGCCGCGCGTCACGCAGCCCGTATCCACCTTCGATCAAGAGGAGGCACCATGTCCTTCGGACAGCGCCAGTACGACCGCCAGAAGCCCGAGATCGACTTCCCCGAAGGCGAGACCCCCACGGAGCTGAAGATCGTCGACCTCATCGAGGGCGACGGCCGCGAGGTCGTCGCGGGCGACACGGTCTCGGCCCACTACGTCGGCGTCGCATGGTCCACGGGTGAGGAGTTCGACGCCTCCTGGAACCGCGGCGCGCCGCTCGACTTCCGTGTCGGCGTCGGTCAGGTCATCGAGGGCTGGGACCAGGGCCTGCTCGGCATGAAGGTCGGCGGCCGCCGCCGGCTCGAGATCCCTTCCGACCTCGCATACGGCTCGCGCGGCGCCGGCGGGGCGATCAAGCCCAACGAAGCGCTCATCTTCGTCGTCGACCTCGTCGGGGTCCGCTGAGGCTGAATCCAGGCGACCACACAGTGGCGGGCGGGCGGCCCAGGGCTGCCCGCTCGCCATCCTTCCCCCACGTGACGGGATAGTCTGCAACTGTGTCCGAAGCCAACACCTCGCGCCTGCTGAACCTGCTCATCGCCCTTCTGCACACTGAGCTGGGGATCTCCCGCGAGCGGATCCTGAGGGACATCTACGGCTTTGAGGACGCGCACGACGGCGCGAGGGCGGCTCAGTCGTCGAGGGAAACCGACAGGGAGCGGGTCCTCAGGAAGTTCGAGCGGGACAAGGCGACGCTCCGCGCGATGGGCGCCGACATCCGGGAGCGCGAGGGCTACGCACGCGAGAGCGACGAGGACACGACATCGCTGTACCGGATCGACCCTCAGGGCTTCAGGCTCCCGCCACAAGCCTTCACAGCGGAGGAGTCCGCCTGGCTGGCCCTCGCCGCGCTCGTCTGCGAGGGTGCTGTGGCCGGCGCGGAGGCCCAGCGTGCCCTGAGGCGGCTCGAGGCGGCCGGGGCGCTCCCGGAGACCCCGCCCTCCCAGGTCCAGCCCCGCCTGCGGCTCGACGAGCCCCACTGGGACGTGCTGACCGAGGCTGCTCACCGCGGTTCAGTTGTCGAGTTCGAGTACTTCGCCGCGAGCACGCGGGAACGCACAAGGCGCCGACTCCAACCGTGGGGCCTCGGACAGCGCTACGGGCAGTGGTACGTCGCGGGGCACGACCTCGACCGGGACGCGACCCGTGTCTTCCGGCTCTCGCGGATCCGCGGGACGGTGGCCGTCGGCGAGCCGGATGCGTTCCCTCCGCCTGAGCCGGGTGCTCTGGGCAGGGCGCTCGCCGGGCTCGACGAGCTGCCGGATCGGAGCGCGCGCCTGCGCATCGCCGAGGACCGCGCGCTTGACCTGCGCCGAGAATGGACGCTCGACGTCCGCGGCCCCGACGGCTGGGACACCGGCACCTACACGTTCCGCGACGTCTCGGTCGCGGCGGAGCGTATCGCAGGCTTTGGAGATGCCGTGATCGTCGAGGAGCCCGCCGACCTCGCGGCCGCGGTAGCCGCACGGTTCACGGGTGCACTCGAAGCCCTCGGCACCCCGGGTGCACCGGAAGCGCCTGGCGCGAAGGCATCGCGGAAGATCACGACTGGCAAGGAGAGGCTCGAACGGCTCACGGATTTGGTCCCGTACCTGCTCCCCGGTCCCGTGGCGATTGAGGAGGTCGCGGACCGGTTCGGGCTCACCGTGCGGCAGGTGCGCAGCGAGCTGGAGCTTCTCCAAGAAGCGGGACCCATCGATTCGGGCGGCTTCCAGAGCTACATCGAGATCATCCTCGATGACGGCATTGTCTCCATTGCGAACGCGGACGAGCTCTCCCGTCCCCGCCGACTCACGCCCGCCGAGGCGGTCACGCTCCAGCTTGGGCTACAGGCACTCGCCCCGCTCGTGCCCGCGCAGCAGCGCCCAGCACTGGGCGAGCTCTCGGCGAAGGTCGCCGCAGCAGCCATCGAGGGGCTCCGCGGTCTGCCCGAGATCGATGTCGCGAACGAGCCGAGCCGGAACGCCGGCCTCGTGCCCCTGCTGGCAGAGGCCGCACGGGAGGGGCGCACCGTCAGGCTCGTCTACCTCAACCCGACCAAGGACGAGCGGACCGAGCGCCACATCAACCCGATCTCCGTCGCAGCGGACGGAAACAGGTGGTACGTCAACAGCTACTGTCACCGAGCCGGCGAGCGGCGCGTCTTCCGCATCGACCGGATCGAATCTGTGGAGCCCGCCCCACCGCTGCCGCTCCCCGAGGGGTTCGACGCCGGCGAGGATGCCCTCTTCATGCACGGGGCCGGCGACCTCGAGGCGACGGTGCGTCTAGCCCCCGAGGCACTCTGGGCCGAGACGAGCTTCGACGCCCATGACGGGCGCGACCTCGCCGACGGCAGCCGCCGGACGATCCTTCGCATCTCCGACCCGGCATGGCTCCCGTCCTTCCTCGCCCAGTTCGGTGGCGGCGTGGCCCTCGAGTCGCCCGCAGCGGCCGTCGAGGCAAGCCGCGCATGGCTCCAGCGGGCCCTCGCACCGTACGCGCCCCGCCCGGCGACCAGATAGGCTGGCCTCCGTGCCGTGGTGGTCATGGATCCTCATCTGGGTGGCGCTTGGCGCGTGCGCCCTTCTCACGCTCGTGCTCGGCGGAATCTACCTATTCCGCAAGGGTCTCACCGCTATGCGTGCGGCGGGGGAGGCCCTCGAACAGGTCGCGGACCGGCGACCGGCGGTTCCTGTTCCCTCAGCACCTGCTGGCCCGGTTCCCGGAAGCGCCGTATTCGCCGATCCGGAGCAGATGCGCCGTGAGTACGACGAAGGCCGTGAGCAGCGCCGTGTGGCGCGGAGGGACCGCCGTGTGGCCCGGCGCAGGGCGAGGGGGCAGATGCAGTCCCTCACCGACCTCGGACTCAACTAGACTCTAAGCAACGAAAGGATTCCTCGTGGGACGACTCTTCGATGGCCCTTGGCCCATCGTCATCATCATCATCGTTGCGCTGCTCCTGTTTGCCGCGCCGAAGCTTCCGGCCATGGCCCGCGCCCTCGGCCAGTCGATGCGCATCCTCAAGTCGGAGGTCAAGGAGATGAAGAACGACGGCAAGGACTCGTCCTCGTCCTCGAAGTCATCCGGCTCGGACGGCGAGCAGCCCGTCGAGGGCAAGGTCATCCCGCCGAAGAGCGCCGGCCAGCCCGACGGAAACGCCGGTCCTTCCTCGCGCGCCTGAGGTGGCCGTCGGCAAGGGGGGGAAGGCCAACCCCGAGGGGCGCATGCCCCTGCTGGAACACCTGCGGGAACTGAAGAACCGGCTCATCAAGGCGGCCATCGGCGTGGCCCTCGGTGCCGTAGGAGGCTGGTTCCTCTATGACCCATTCCTGAAGGAACTCGAGCAGCCCGTCGAGAACATCTCGCACATGACTGGCGGGGCCTCCTCGATCAACTTCTCCACCATTGCCTCGCCCTTCGACTTCAAGCTCCAACTGGCGATCCAGATCGGCCTCGTCATCGCGAGCCCTGTCTGGATCTACCAGATCTGGGCCTTCATCATGCCCGGGCTGACGGCGAAGGAAAGGCGGTACACGCTCGGCTTCATGGTCGCCGCAGTGCCGTTGTTCCTCGCCGGGGTCTGGGTCGGCTGGCTCGTCACCCCACAGGTGGTCAGGGCACTGACCCAGTTCACGCCCTCCGGCTTCTCGAACATCATCGATGGACGCGAGTACGTGGACTTCGTCACGCACATGTTCCTGTTCCTCGGCATCGCCTTCCTCGTCCCGGTGATCCTTGTCGCCGTCAACATGGCAGGCGTGCTGGCGGGGAGGACGATCCTCAAGGCCTGGCGCATCACGGTGTTCCTCGTGTTCGTCCTCGCCGCCATCGCGGCTCCAGGCGCGGACGCAATCTCAATGTTCATGCTCGCCATCCCGCTCCTCGCCCTCTTCTTCGTCGCCATCGGCATCTGCCTGCTCAATGACCGGAGGCGCGCGAGGCGGACGGCGAAATTCGCCGCCGAGACCGACGCCAGCGCCGACACCCCAACCTCGAGAGCCGACCTCGAGGACCTCTGACCTCGAGGCTCAGGGACTAGGCTGGGGGCATGTCCACCCCCGCCGAGAGCATGTCCCCCGCTGAACGCTACGCGGCGGATGCTAAGCGCAGGGCTCTGGCTAAGACGGAGCTGGGAGCATTCTCGGCGACCGTCGACTTCCCGCTGGACGATTTCCAGGTTGCCGCGTGCCGCTCGCTCGAAGCCGGCCGCGGCGTCCTCGTCGCCGCTCCCACGGGCGCGGGCAAGACCATCGTTGGCGAGTTCGCAATCCATCTGGCCTTGAGCAGGGGACTCAAGGCCTTCTACACGACCCCGATCAAGGCGCTCTCCAACCAGAAGTACGCCGAGCTCGGCGCGATCCACGGTACGGACAAGGTCGGGCTTCTCACAGGGGACACGACGATCAACGGTGAGGCGCCGATCGTCGTGATGACCACCGAGGTCCTGCGGAACATGCTCTATGCGGACTCAGACACCCTCACTGGCCTCGGCTACGTGGTCATGGACGAGGTCCACTACCTCGCGGACCGCTTCCGCGGCGCGGTGTGGGAAGAAGTGATCATCCACCTCCCGCAGGAGGTCCGTCTCGTCTCCTTGAGCGCTACCGTATCCAATGCGGAGGAGTTCGGCGCTTGGCTCGACACTGTGCGCGGGGAGACGGACATCATCCTCTCAGAGCACCGGCCGGTCCCATTGTGGCAGCACGTCCTCGTGGGGCGGCAGCTCGTGGACCTGTTCGCCACGAGGCAGTCCTTCGAAGATCTCGCTGACGTCCACGACCACGACGGCAGGCGGCCAGAACAGCGTCAGGAGGACGCGCCGTCGCCCGCTCCGCACGAGTCTCCGCGGGGAGAGGCGAGCGTATCCGAGCTGACGGCCGTCAACCCTGAACTGGTCGAGCTCGCGCGCAGGGAGTCCCAGCAGCTCTACCGGGGCAGGTTCGGGCACGGCGGCCGTGCCCGGCGCCGGGAGGAGCGCCAGCGGGGCGAGAAGCAGTCGCCGCGCGGTGGAAGGCCGGGCGACGCGGCGCCCCTGCCCGGCACGCGCTCGAGCCGCCCCCAGATGGTCGAGGCCCTCGAGCGGCGTGGCCTGCTTCCCGCGATCGACTTCATCTTCTCCCGGGCGGGGTGCGACGCGGCAGTCCAGCAGTGTCTCGACGCGGGACTCGACCTGACCACGCCTGCCGAGAAGGCGGAGATCACAGCCGCCGTCGAGGCTGCGGCCGCCGATATCCCTACTGCGGACCTGCCCGTGCTGGGCTTCTGGGGATGGCGCGAGGGCCTCCAGCGCGGCCTCGCGGCACATCATGCCGGCCTCCTGCCCACCTTCAAGGAGACGATCGAGAAGCTGTTCGCCGCGGGGCTGGTCAAGATCGTCTTCGCCACCGAGACGCTCGCCTTGGGCATCAACATGCCGGCCAAGAGCGTACTCATCGAGAAGCTCGAGAAGTTCAACGGTGAGGCGCACGTGGACATCACCGCGGGGGAGTATACCCAGCTCACGGGGCGAGCCGGCCGGCGGGGGATCGACGTCGAGGGCCATGCCGTGGTCCAGTGGCGGCCCGGCCTCGACCCCGCCGCGCTTGCCGGCCTCGCGTCGCGCCGTACTTACCCGCTCAACTCGAGCTTTCGGCCGACCTACAACATGAGCATCAACCTCGTGGCGCAGTTTGGGCGCGAACGGGCCCGCGGGATCCTCGAGAGCTCGTTCGCCCAGTTCCAAGCCGACCGCTCGGTGGTTGGACTTGCTCGGCAGGTCCGCAGCCGCGAGGAGTCCATGGCTGGCTATGAAAAGGCCATGACGTGCCATCTCGGGGACTTCGCTGAATACTCGAGGATCCGGCAGGAGTTGAATGAGGCCGAGAAGTTCGCCTCGCGTCAGGCCGGCCGTGCCCGCCGGTCCATGACCGTTGACTCGCTCGCGCGCCTCGCGCCGGGCGACGTCGTGGAGATCGGCCAGGGCCGCCTCGCGGGAAGCGCGGTAGTTCTCAATGGGGACACCAACGCAAGGGAACCAAGGCCTCAGGTCCTCACCTTCGACCGGAACCTGCGCCGGATAGGACTCCACGACGTCGATGGCCCCGTCGAGCCGATCGCGCGGATCCGGATCCCGAAGCATTTCGACGCCAAGCGACCCAAGGACCGCCGGGATCTTGCGGCATCGCTGCGCCACGCCGTGGAGCGCGCGCGGCTCGACGGGTCCGAGGATGGGATGCGCTCCCGGCGATCGAAGCGGGACTTCGCCTTTGCGAGCGGCTACCAGGACACGGAGAAGCGCATCACCGAACTGCGGCGGCAGCTCAGGACCCATCCGTGCCACGGCTGCGCAGAACGCGAGGACCACGCGCGCTGGGCCGAGCGCTGGATCAAGCTCCGCAAGGAGACTGACCGGCTCGTCGAGCAGATCCAGGGGCGGACTAATACGATAGCCAAGACGTTCGACCGGGTGTGCGGGGTCCTCGAGTCCTACGGATGCCTCGCCGCCAGCCCGAACGGGCTTGAGGTCACCCCTTCCGGACAGCAGCTGCGCCGCATCTACGGGGATAAGGACATGCTGACGGCCCTCGCGCTGCGTAGGGGGGCGTTCGACGACGTGGATGCGGCCGAGCTCGCGGCGCTCGTGAGCACTCTCGTCTACCAGGCCAAGCGCGAGGAACGGGGACTGATTCCCAAGATGCCGAGCGTCTCGCTCGACGTGGCGGTCGACGTCGTGCTCCGAGAGTGGTCCCAGCTCGAGGATACAGAGGAGCAGCATCGACTGCCGCGAACTTCCGAGCCCGAATTCGGCCTGGTCTGGCCGATCTACAAGTGGGCTCGCGGGCGGGACCTGCAGAACGTCCTGACGGGAACAGAGCTTGCCGCAGGCGACTTTGTGCGGTGGGTACGCCAGGTGATCGACCTGCTGGACCAGCTTGCCGACGTGCCGGGCATCGAGCCGCGGCTGTCCAGGCTATGTCATGAGGCAATCGGCATCGTGCGCCGCGGCGTAGTGGCCTATTCGGCCGTGTCCGACTAGGCCGAGAGAAGAACGAGAGAACGAGGATCCATCCATGTCCGATGAGCGGAAGCTCACCCTCTACCGCAACGGTTCGGTCTACTCCGCGGCCGACCCCCTTGCGTCCGCGATGCTCGTGGACGGCGGCACTGTCGCGTGGATTGGCTCCGAGCAGGCCGCGACGTCAATTGCTGACGACCGTATGCGGATTGTGGACCTCGACGGTGCCCTCGTCGCCCCCGGATTCATCGACTCCCACGTCCACATCACCGACACCGGCCTTGCGCTGACCTCGACCGACCTGACGGAGGTACGTTCGGCCACCGAGCTGCTCGACGCCGTCGCTCGCTCGGGTCACTCGCTCGATGCTGGGTCCGTGGTCCGCGGCTACGGCTGGGACGAGACAACGTGGGACGACCCGGCGTTGCCGACCGCGGAGGAATTGGACCGGGCCTCTGGAGGACGCCGGGCGATCCTCACGCGCGTGGATGCGCATTCGGCGCTCGTCTCGCCCGCCCTCGCGGAGGCCGCCGCGATCGCTCGCAGCGAAGGGCATGAAGATGCGCGCGCCGTGGGTGAGGCGCTTTACGCTGCCCGGGAAGCAGCGCGGCCGCAGGGCGAGGACGAGATCGAGGCCCTCCACACCCGCGCGCTCGAGCACGCCGCAGCGAAAGGCTACGTGGCCCTCGTCGAGCAGGCGGCACCTCAGCTGGCGGGCCTACGGGACCTTCAGCTATTACTGGGCCGCAACGCCAAGTCCGGCGGGCCCGGCTCGGACCCGGAGGTGATCGCATACTGGGGGCAGGCTGTCAGCTCGGCCGAGGAGGCACGCTCGGTCCTCGACGGGCTCGGGGTGCCGGTCCGCGGCCTGGCCGGCGACCTCAACATCGACGGCTCGATCGGCAGCCGCACTGCCCTCATGACCGAGGACTACACGGACGCCACGGGAAGCCGCGGACGAGCCTTCCTCACAGCCGACCAGATCGCCGCCCACCTTGGGGCAACTTCGGAGATCGGAGTGCAGGGCGGCTTCCACGTGATCGGCGACGGCGGCCTGAAGCTAGCCCTCGAAGGTCTGCGCATCGCGTCGTCGAAGGTCGGACTGGCAGCAGTGCGCGCCGCCGCCCACCGGCTCGAGCACGTCGAGATGGCCACCGAAGCCGACGCCGCGGCACTGGCCGACTTCGCAGTGACGGTCAGCGCCCAACCGCTCTTCGACGTAGCCTGGGGCGCCCCCGGCGGCCTGTACGAACGGAGGCTTGGTCCCAGACGGACGGGGATGAACCCCTTCATCCGCTTCTACTCTGCCGGGGTCCCGCTCGCGTTCGGCTCCGACTCGCCCGTGTGCGCACTTTCCCCCTGGGAGAGCGTGCGCGCATGCCTTACGCACTCGGATCCCACCCAGCGCATCTCCGCGAGAGCGGCCTTCATCGGACATACACGCTCTGGCTGGAGGGCCGTCAAGCACGTGAATCCGCTGATGGGCCAGCTCGTGCCCGGAGCACCCGCGAGCTTCGCGGTATGGCGCGCAGAGGAGCTCATGGTGCAGGTCGCCGACGAGCGCGTCCAGGCCTGGAGCACGGATCCGCGGGCCAGGACACCCCTCCTGCCCGCCTTGGACATCGAGACCCTTCCCGAGTGCCTCCAAACCGTCCACGAGGGCCGCGAGCTGTTCCGCAGCGACGCGTTCGACGCCGGTCGTGCCCACCGCTGATCTGGGACAACGTAAGAAACCCCAGATGAACGGACGGTTGACACCTGTGTGTGACCCCGTAGGATCGGGGGCAACGGGCTTAGTCAGCCCGCGGCAGGCCCGGTTCGCCGATCAGTTCGGGGGATCAAGGCGTCAGGGCAGGCCCGTGCGTCCGTAGAAAACAGTCCGGGGGACCGACCAGCTGCCCGTCCCGCGCGATTGGCCCGAAGACGCACGGGCCTGTCAGGGCCTCCCTCCCGCAGGCGAGGTGCCCAACACGGCTGGCTATAATGGGCCTTTGCGCCTTCGTGGCGCGCCTGACCCCCGCCCTGAAAGGCCCTTCGTGCGCATTCTCACGATCATCCCCACGTTCAATGAGCTCGATTCGCTGCCCAAGACCCTCGGCCGCCTGCGTGCCGCTGTTCCGGGATCGGACGTGCTCGTGGCGGATGACAACAGCCCTGACGGCACCGGCGCCCTCGCCGACCGCCTCGCGGCCGAGGATCCTCAAGTGCACGTCATGCACCGCAAGGGCAAGGAGGGCCTCGGCGCCGCCTACATCGCAGGCTTTCGCTGGGCGCTCGAGCGCGACTACGACGTGATCGTGGAGATGGATGCGGACGGGTCCCACCGGCCCGAGCAGCTCCCGTCGTTGCTGGACGCAGTCGAGGACGGCGCGGACCTCGTCATCGGTTCCCGCTGGGTCAAGGGCGGCTCCGTGGTCAACTGGCCTGCCTACCGCCAGCTCATCTCCCGCACGGGGAGCACCTATGCGCGCGTCATGCTTGGCCTGAAGCTCAAGGACATCACGGCTGGCTACCGGGCCTTTCGGCGCACGACTCTTGAGAAGCTGGACTTCGACGCCATTGATTCGAAGGGCTACGGCTTCCAGGTGGACCTCGCGTGGCGGGTGGCCACGATGGGCCTGAAGGTCGTCGAGGTCCCGGTGACCTTCGTCGAGCGGGAACTGGGCAGTTCAAAGATGAGCGGGAACATCGTCGTCGAAGCCATGTTCAACGTCACTCGCTGGGGGCTCGCGGAGCGCTGGGGGCAGCTCACGCGCCGCGGATCGCAGCGCTGACCCACGCCAACGACACAGCCCCAGAGACAGTGAGGGCGGGAACCGACCGGTTCCCGCCCTCACTGTCTGCTGTGGTCCGCCTGGCTCAGCTCGTCCGCTCGCCGCGCTTGCTCCGCAGGAGATCGAGACGGTCGGAGAGGATCTGCTCGAGCTCCGGGATGGACCGACGCTCGAGAAGCATGTCCCAGTGCGTACGCACGGCCTTGGCATTGGCGTCCGTAGGACGCTCCCCATCCACGAGGAACGCCTCCTTGCCGGTCTTGGACGTCCAGACAGGGGGAATCTCAGCCTCGGAGGAGAACGTGACGAACACCTGCTCGCCGTCGTCACACCGGTACTCGACGCGCTGGCGCGGCGCCGGCTCGACGCCCGCCTCCGTCTCCATGGACTGTGCACCCAGACGCATGCCGCGCAGGCTGCGGTCGCTCATCTCTACTCCCTCGCGTTCCGCCGGACGTGGACATGGTCCGACTCATATGCCAACGCGTGCCCCGGGTGCGATGTTCCCGCGCCCCGGCACAGATATGGCGTTGGCCGACCTCCCATTATATCCGAGAGGGCCTCACTCGGCGGGGCGTATCCCGTCATCGCCCGCGGTGTCCTCGGTGCCCCGGCCCAGGCTCCCGATCCCGCGGTGCACACCGTGGCGCAGGATCCCCTCGGCCTCGGCGTCGAGCTCAGAGGGTTTCGCGGCCTGCGCCTCGAACGCTCGGGCGTCCTCCTCGAGGTCCGCCGCCTGTGGTGGAGCGGACGTCACGGGAACCGGTTCGTCCGTCTGGGCGACGTTGCCGAGCACCCCGCCGATGCCCTTGAGCGCCTCGCCGAGTTCGCTCGGGATGATCCAGAGCTTGTTCGAGCCGCCCTCGGCGATCTTGGGCAGCGTCTGGAGGTACTGGTAGGCAAGGAGCTTCTGGTCGGGGTTGCCCTGGTGGATCGCATCGAAGACCTTCTGGATGGCCTGCGCTTCGCCGTCCGCCTTGAGGACCGCAGCCTTCGCCTGGCCCTCGGCCTTGAGGATCTGCGACTGCCGCTCGCCCTCGGCCGTGAGAATCGCCGATTGCTTGGTGCCCTCGGCCGTGAGGATGGCGGCGCGGCGGTCACGCTCGGCGCGCATCTGCTTCTCCATGGAGTCCTGGATCGAGTGCGGTGGGTCGATCGCCTTGAGTTCGACCCGTGAGACACGCAGACCCCAGCGGCCCGTCGCCTCATCGAGCACTCCGCGGAGCTGGCCGTTGATCTGGTCGCGGGACGTCAGGGCCTCTTCGAGGTTGAGTCCACCGACGACGTTGCGCAGCGTGGTGATCGTGAGCTGCTCGACGGCCTGGATGTAGTTGGCGATCTCGTAGGTCGCGGCGCGGGGGTCGGTGACCTGGAAGTAGACGACCGTGTCGATCGAGACCACGAGGTTGTCTGACGTGATGACCGGCTGAGGCGGGAACGAGACGACCTGCTCGCGCAGGTCGAGCAGGGGCAGGAGGCGGTCCACGAACGGGATGAGCAGCGTTAGGCCGGGGTTGAGCGTGCGCTGGTACTTGCCGAGGCGCTCGACGACGCCCGCGCGCGCCTGCGGGACGATCCGCACTGAGCGTCCGAGGACGATAGCGACGAACACGATGACGGCGATGACGACGACGAGCAGAAGGATGCTTCCGGCGTCCATGGGTTTCCCCCTTGTGATGGTGGTGGACCTAGCTTCTGTAGGGCGATGTGGTACCGCTTGGAGCCACGACCGCGGTCGCCCCGTCGATCGCGACGACCTTGACGACGTCCCCGGGCAGGAACTCGCCGCGCTCGGCGCGGGCGGTCCAGACGTCGCCGCCGATCTTCACGAGCCCGCGGCCTGCGTCGACGGGCTCGACGACGGTGGCCGACGCCCCCAGGAGGCGGTCGATGTTGGTCCGGGCGTCCTCGATCGAGGGGCGCATGTGCTTGACGGCGATCGGACGGACAAACGCGATCATCGCCACCGAGACGAGAGCGAAGACGAGGGCCTGCAGCCATGCCGGGCCACCGAGAAGTGCCGTTACGAGCGCGGCGAGGGCGCCGCCGGAGAGCATGACGAAGACGAGGCTCAGGCTTAGCATCTCGATCCCGCCCAGCACGAGCGCCAGCACGAGCCACACCATCCAGGCGTTGTGTTCGAACCAGTCCATCCCGTCCCTCCTGACGCAGCGGACCTCTGCTCCCACATTAGTCCAGTCGCCGCGGGCCGTTCCTCTCGCATCGGTTGCGGTTCGGCAACCGCAACCAGTGCCCGGCGCGCAGCGCCTTCACACGGCGATGAGGGGAGCCACGCTGGGCCCCGCGGAGCCGTCCTGGGCCGCGGCCGCCAGCGCCGCCACGGCCGAGCGCAGTTCGTCGGGCGACGCCGTGAACGGCAGCCGCAGCCGGTGCTCGAAGGCCCCATTGACGCCGAACCGGGGCCCCGCGGTGAGGGCCACGCCGTGCAATCGGGATGCCATGACGAGCCGCGAGGAGGACATCGGCGTGCAATCCGCCCAGACGGCCATCCCGCCGTTGGGCGCGGGAACGGTCCACCCGGGGAAGTACGCCGTGAGGGCCGTGATGAGGGCGCGGAGCCCCTCGCCCAGCCGCGCGCGGCGCTCAGCGACGAGGACGTCTTCGTGCTCGAGGAGCTCGGCGGCGACGAGCTGCTCGAGTACGGGCGTGCCGAGGTCGTGGCTCGTACGCGCCTGCGCGAGGCGGCCCACGGTTGATCGCGGGGCACGGATCCAGCCGACGCGGAGCCCGCCCCACGCGAGCTTGGCCAGACCGCCGAGCGTGACGGCCGAGGGCGAGAATGCGGCGAGCGGAGGGAGCGGACCCCGGCTGATGTCGAGCAGTGCCGTCGTCTCGTCCGCCAGGAGCAGCGTGCCGGATCGGGCCGCCAGCCGCGCGAGCCGCTCCCTCCCCGCGACGTCGAGGCTCCCGCCGGTCGGGTTGTGGAAGTCTGGCATGACGTAGGCCAGGACGGGCGACGAGGCCCGGAACGCGGCCTCGGCGGCGTCGAGGTCCCAGCCGGTGGGGCTCACCGGGAGCGGGACGAGGCGCGCCTTCGCCGCGAGCAGCGCGTCCATGGCGTGCGGATAGGTGGGCTGCTCGACCGCGGCCCGGTCGCCGGAGGAGACGAGCAGGCCGACCACGAGCGCGATCGCGTGCTGGACCCCGTTCGTGATCATGATCTGGTCCGGATCGGTCGGGACACTGCGGCGCGCGAAGTGCTCCGCGACGGCTATCCGAAGCCGGGGAAGCCCCACGATCTCGTACCCGGAGCGGCCGAGCTCTGGGCCGAGCGACGCGACGGCGCGCCCGGCGCACTCAGCGACGATACTGGCCGCAGGCATCGCCGCCTTCGTGAGGTCGAGGATCCCTGCCTCGTCCACCGCCGGCACGCCCGGCGGGGCCGGGAGCACGATGTAGCTTCCCGACCCGCGGACGCTGTCGAGGCAGCCCAGCTCGCGCAGCCGTGCGTACGCGGCGGCGATCGTGGTGCGTGAGAGCCCGAGCGTCCTCGCGAGGTCCCGTTCGGCGGGCAGGCGCGTGCCGTCGGGGAGCCGCCCGTCGAGGGCCAAGAGCCGGAGGCGCTCGGCGAGCTCGGTGTACGCGGGGCCTCGTCCGGCCCACGATCCGAGGAGCGTTGTGAGCCGCTGGGACGTCACGGAGGCCATGAGGCCACTCTATCCATATTGGCTCTGTTCGAAGAGTCCAATTCCTTCGAGGATGGAACCCATGACCCGCTTCCTCACGACCACCCGCCTGCCGATCCGCCTCGGCAGGCTCTTCCTCGGCCTCTTCCTCTACGGGATCGCGATTGCCCTCCTGCTGCGCTCCGGGCTTGGATCCTCCCCGTGGGACGTGCTGGGCCAAGGGATCGCGTGCGTGAGCGGGCTGAGCTTCGGCACTGCCACGGTGGCCATCAGCGTCGTCGTGCTCGCCGGGTGGATTCCGCTGCGGCAGCGGCCGGGCTGGGGAACGCTCTTCAATACCGTGCTCATCGGGCCGTTCGCGGATCTGGGACTCGCGTGGATCCCCGCGGGGCACGACGTCGCGTGGCAGGCCGGCGCGCTCGCCGGCGGTCTCGTTCTGCTCGCCGCGGCCTCCGCCCTGTACATCGGCGCGGGTCTGGGGCCTGGCCCGCGGGACGGGCTCATGACAGGCCTCGTGGGCCGCACCGGCTGGGCCGTGTGGATCGTGCGTTCGGGGATCGAGCTCTCGGTCGTGGCCCTCGGCTGGCTGCTCGGCGGCACCGTGGGGATTGGGACGGCCGTGTTCGCATTCGGCATCGGCCCGCTCATCCAGGCCGCGATGCGGGTGCTGCGCGTGGACCTCCGGCGCCCGGCCGCCGGGACGCGGGTGCGTGAGGAGGCGGTCAGCGCCGCCTCAGCACGCTGAGCTCCACCGCGGCCGTCGCCGCGAGCTCCTCGCCTCCGATCAGGCGCTCGAGCTCCTCGCGGCCCGTGTGGTGCCCGGCGGGTCCCATCTGGGCCAGGTCGGCGCCCGCCTCGGGGGACAGGACCAGGGGGAACGCCAGTTCTGCGCGGGACACCGGCTCCCAGTGGCCCTGGGCCGCGTGCTCGAGCTCCTCGGCCTTGCCCTCTGGCACCGCGAGCAGCGGCAGCCGGGAACGGAGCTCGGCGAGGTGCCCGGGCAGCGGGGTGACCGCCAACAGAAGGCCGCCACGCCGGGTGACACGCGCGAACTCCGGCAGATTCCGGGGGGCGAACACATCCAGCACCGCGTTGATGCTTGCGGCTGCGAGCGGCAACGGCCGCCACACGTCCCACACCACCGCTGCGACGCCGGGGATCTTCGC
The DNA here is from genome assembly GCF_021554725.1 of Sinomonas notoginsengisoli. GTDB lineage: Bacteria > Actinomycetota > Actinomycetes > Actinomycetales > Micrococcaceae > Sinomonas > Sinomonas notoginsengisoli. The sequence continues at coordinate 304,198 of NZ_JAIZDP010000001.1, forward strand.
GGCCCTGCGCAGCGCGTGTGGTGAGAGGTCGAGCGCGACGGCGCGTGCACGGCGTCGTGCGCCGCCGCGCCCCCCAGCATCCAGGACCGCGGCAAGGTAGTAGCCGGTCCCCGCGCCGGCGTCGAGGACCGCTGGGCCATCCGGCAGCCGCGTGCATGCGTCGACGAGCGCGCGGACGATCGGGGTGTAGTGGCCGGCCGCGAGAAAGCGGTCCCGTGCGAGGACCATCTCGGCCGTGTCCGGCGTGAGCCGGCTCCCGCGGCCGGTGAGGAAGTTGATATACCCCTGCCGCGCGGCGTCGTACCGGTGGCCCTCGGCGCACACGAGCATCCGACGGCTGCTCGCGTCCGGATCCCAATCGGCGCCGCAGTGGGGGCAGATCAGCAGGTCTAGGGCGTCGGTGAGCACGGCTCCCATCGTATCGGCGGTTCGACTCGGCGTAGCGGCGGGAACTGGAAGGCGGGCGTGCGTAGTATCCACCTCATGCTGCCCGAACACGTGGACCTCATCCGATCCCTCTCCGCGCCCACCGTTCACCCTGCGGCGGACCGGTGCGCCGTCGCCGTGACCCGGCCTGACTTCCGTGCTGACGCCACCGTCGGCCAGCTCTGGGAGGTCCCGCTCGGTGGAGGGCCGGCCCGCCTCCTCACGCGCGGATTCCGCGACACCGTGCCGCAGTACTCACCCGACGGCAGGATCCTCGCGTTCCTGCGCGCCGAGCCCGAGGGCAAGCCGCAGCTCGCGGTCGTCGATGCCAGAGGGGGCGAGCCGCGGATTCTCACCGGCGCCCCGCTCGGAGTGGCCCAGTTCACGTTCTCGCCAGACGGCTCGCGCATCGCCTATACGGCGCGGGTCCCCGAAGCGGGACGGTACGGCTCCACCGAAGGGGTCGGAGCCGGCTCCGAAGACCCACGCCTCATCCGTGACCTCAACTACCGGATGAACGGGGTGGGCTACACCGGGGACCAGCGCCTGCGCCTGTTCGTCCTCGACGTCCCGCCGCTCGACGCGGAGCCGTTCGTCCCCGCGCGCGGCCGCGCCGCAGCCGACGAGGAGCACGCTTCCGACGGTGCAGGAGAGCCGGACTTGGGCCTGCCGCAGGCCCGCGAGCTCACGGATGGGAGCGTGGACCACGCCGAGCCGCGGTTCAGCGCAGACGGGGCATGGATCTACACGGTGTCCAGGTTCGATCCGGCCGCGCTCGACACGCTGGAGCGGCGGGCGGTTCGCACACCCGTAAGCGGCGGGGAGAGCGAAGCCCTCGACCTCGGCACGCCAGACGCCGCGTCCGTCGAGGCGATCGCCGAGGCACCCGACGGCTCCGGGGTGTACCTCATCGCGTCCTCCCTCGGCGCGTCCGGGACAGACTTCATTGGCCGGGCCGCACACCTCTTCTGGCACACCCCGGCGAACCCCACGACCGTGCGCCTCACCGCCGAGGGCGACGACCTCGGCGAGGCCCCCGACGCCCTCCAGGTGGCAGACGACGGCCGTGCCCTCGTGCTCGACCGCACCCGCGGCATCGTCCGGCTCCTCGCGTTCACCCCCGACGGGCGGCGCGAGGAGCTGACCGGAACACCGTTCGTGGTGACCGGCGTGGATGAGGCTGCGGGCACCGTCGTGCTCGCCGCGGCCGACGCCGACGGGCCGGGTGAGCTCTACCGGCTCACCGAGGGCGGGGCGCTGGACCGCCTCACCGACGCCAACGCGCCCCTGCGGGAGGCCGCCGTGCCCTTGGCGCCGGTCGAGTTCACCGGCAGGAGCGCCGACGGGACGGACGTCCACGGGTGGGTGGTGCTTCCGGACGGCGAGGGACCGCACCCGACGCTCCTGATGATCCACGGCGGCCCGTTCGCCCAGTACACAGGCGCGTGGTTCGACGAGGCGCAGGTCTATGCGGGAGCGGGCTACGCGGTGCTCATGTGCAATCCGCGCGGTGCAGCCGGATACGGCGAGGCGCACGCGCGCGCCATCAGGGGTTGCATGGGCAGCGTCGACCTCGAGGACGTGCTCGGTTTCCTCGACTCGGCGCTCGCAGCCTTCGGCGAGCTGGATGCAGACCGGCTCGGCATCCTCGGGGGCTCCTACGGCGGGTACCTCACCGCGTGGACCATCGCGCACGACCATCGGTTCAAGGCCGCCATTGTGGAGCGTGGCTTCCTCGACCCGCTCAGCTTCATCGGCTCGAGTGACATCGGATGGTTCTTCCCCGGCGAGTACACGGGCTGGGATCCCACGGCAGTGGAAGCCCAGAGCCCCATGGCCTGCGTCGGGGACGTGCGCACGCCGACTCTCGTGGTCCACTCCGAGGAGGACTGGCGGTGCCCGATCGAGCAAGCCCAGAGGTACTACACCGCGCTCAAGCTCGGCGGTGTGGACGCCGAACTGCTCATCTTCCCCGGAGAGAACCACGAGCTGTCCCGGTCCGGGACGCCCCATCACCGCCGCGCGCGATTCGAGCACATCCTGCGGTGGTTCGGAGAGCACGTCTGAGATCTGCGGCGCCCTAGAAGCCAAGCGTCCGGGCGGCCAGCTCGGGGGTGGGGTGCGCCCACCGGGCCGCGTACTCATCGTTGGAGCACAACGAGCGCGACTCGGCCTTGTCCAGGTACAGAGTGCCCGCGAGGTGGTCGGTCTCGTGCTGCACGATGCGTGCCTGCCAGCCCCCGAACTCGGCGGTCCGCGCCTCGCCGTCCGGCCCAGTCCACCGGGCCCCCACCCGCGCCGCCCTTCGGACCACGGCGGTGTAGCCGCGGACCGAGAGACAGCCCTCGAAGAACTCAGCGCGCCCGTCTCCGAGGGGAATGTACGCGGGGTTGAGCATCGCGAGGAAGGGCAGAGGGGTGCGGCCGCGGGCCCGCGCGACGTCCTCATCGGCCGCCCACGTGTCCTCGAGCACCGCCAGCTGCAGCGGGAGGCCGATCTGCGGTGCCGCGAGCCCCACGCCAGGAGCGGCGTGCATGGTGCGGCGCATCACCACGACGAGGGCCGCCAGGAGCTCGGCGTCGAGCTGGCCGTCGAAGGGCACGGCCCGGGTGCGCAGGACGGGATGCCCGGCCTGCACGATCGGCGGGTGGTCCTCGGCGGCCACGATCTCCGCTGCAGCCTCGGCGATGCGTGCGGCAGGCCAGTCGCTCCCGGGTGCGGGCCTGGTGGATGGAGTCATAGCGCAAGCCTAGGGCCGCTGACCCGTCCATCCGCAGGCCGAGCCGACGAAGCCGTACAGCGCCGCGCGTAGTGCGGGTGACGCCTCGGCCTTGACGACACCCGAGGAGTCGCCTGCTTCAAGTCTTAACGGGATGAGGGTGCCGACCTTGTCCTCGGCGACGACATGGGGATCGCAGCGGGCAGGACGGACGGAGAGCTTCACCGTGCTGCCGGGGGCGAGGACGACGCCGCGGGGCCAAGGCTGTGCCGGGTCCTCCGCCAGGAGCGTGGTTCCCTCCACCGAGGTGAGCGTCACGGAGGCCCTCCGTGGGGCGCCGGCGCCCCACGGCCCCCCGGTGGAGAGCCCGGCGGTGGCGGGGGCCGAGGGTGGCCCGGCGCGGAGAGTGAGTACGGTGGTTTCCGCCTCAGCGCTCGGTTCGAGGGTGTCGTCGAGGCGCAGGGCCACCAGTGAGGCCACTGTGGCCTCGAAGCATCCCTGGGTGTGGATGCGGCCGAGTACGGCGTGCGGATCAGTGGCACGCACGAGCCGCTCGGTGCCATCGGCGAGCCGCAGGCGGACGGAGGGCGCGGCGTCTTCAGCGGCGGGGGTGTCGTCCGTTGATGGAGCGGCGCATCGGGGACTGGCCGCAACGGCGGGCAGGCTCGTGGTCTGCCCCGGCTCGAACCGGGTGGACCCGGTCCAGACGGCGCCGTCGGCGAATCGCGGGTCGCTCAGCTCGGCCCGGACCAGGGTGAACCCCGAGACGGACGTGTTCGTGACCTGCAGGACAATGGTTCCGCTCGCGTACCCGTCCCTGAACTGGTCAACGGCGACGGTCATGGGGCCGTTGCTCGCGGACGGGGACGGTGGTTCGGGCGGTGGCGAGCACGCCGTGGCCGTGCTGAGGGCGGCTGCGAGCAGCAGTGCTCCGAAGAGCCCGCGCGGATGCATGTGTCCAGCGTGGCACATCCCTATCCGGCGCGGTTCACGAGGTCGAGGAAGTCCCTCGCACTGCGGGGGAGCGGTGCACCTGCGTCCCACACGGCCCGCAGCACGCGGCCGAGACGCAGCTGCGGCGTCGGCACCTCTACCACACGGCTGGCCCGCAACGCGGCCTGGACCGCGAGCCGGCTCACGACCCCGGGGCCGAGCCCCGCGGCGACGCTCGCCACGAGCGCCGCGTTGCTGCCCACCTCAAAGCGCGCACCAGCGCCGAACGGGGCGAGGGCCAGATCAGCCGTCTGCCGCGTGCCCGAGCGAGGCTCCCGCACCACGAGGCCGGCCGAGGCAACAGCGTCAGGCGAGATCGCGCCGTCGTGCGCCCAGGGATGGTCGGGGCGGACGATGACGACGAGCTCGTCCCGACCCACCTCGAGGTAGCGGAAGCCCGTCTGCACCGTGGGCCCCTCGACGAAGCCGAGATCCGCCGCACCGGAGCGCAGGCGGTCGAAGACCTCGTCCGAGTTGCCCACGTCGAGGGTCGTGGTCACGGACGCGAGCCGCTGCTGCGCCGCAGCCAGCCAACCCGGCATGAGGTGCTCAGCGACCGTGAGGGATGCGCAGAGGTGGAGGCTGCCGCGGCCGCCCTCGAGCGCTCCCACGGAACGCGCCACACTCTCCGCGGCCTCCACCACCTCGGCGGCGAGGCCAGCCACCACGCGGCCGCGGTCGGTCAGGCGTGTTCCACGCGGTGTGCGGCGCGCGAGCGGGAAGCCGGCCGAACGCTCCATCTGCTCAAGGAGGCGCGAGGCATTGGGCTGGGCCATCCCAGTGCTGCGCGCCGCGGCTCCGATGCTCCCCTCGGAAGCGAGCGCGGCGAGGAAGCGGTAGTGCCTCAGATCCCAGTCACGAACGCTCATATCTGAAGCATATGGCCGGCATGCCGAATTGCCGTCTACCGACGATGCCCGGCGGTCGAGACGATAGGAGCATGGCAGCCCCAGGACCCGCGACACCGCGCTCGACCACCGAGGCTGCCCCGCGCTCCACACGCCAGCCTCTCAGCCGCGCCGTGCCGGGGCTGGCTGTCGCGCTCACGGGCGCCGCGGTCGCGGTCGGAGCTGCAGCGCTCGTCCCAGGCCTCAGCCCGCTGCTCGTGGCGATAGTCCTCGGCATCGCCCTCCGCAACCTCGGGCTCCTGTCCGCACGGCTCGCCCTTGGGCTCGCCGTCGCAGCCCGTGTCCCGCTGCGGGCAGGAATCGTCGTCCTCGGCCTCCAGCTGTCCCTCAGGGACCTGGCCGCCCTGGGCTGGGGCATTCCCGCGATCGCGGCGACGGTCGTCGTTACCGGGATCCTCGCGACCGTGCTCCTCGGGCGTCTCCTGCGTGTCCCGGCACGCCAGGCGCTCCTGGTGGCCTGTGGATTCTCGATCTGCGGTGCAGCCGCGGTAGCGGGTGTCGAATCGGTGGTGGACGCCGACGAGGAGGATACCGTCACAGCCGTGGCCCTCGTGGTCCTCTTCGGTACCCTGATGATCCCCGCCGTCCCCCTGCTCGCGGGGATTCTCGGACTCGATACGCGAACAACCGCGCTGTGGGCCGGATCGAGTGTGCACGAGGTCGCCCAGGTCGTCGCCGTGGGAGGCCTGCTCGGGAGTGGCGCGCTCGCGCTTGCCATCACGGTCAAGCTCGCCCGCGTCCTCATGCTCGCGCCCGTCGCAGCCGTGCTCTCATGGCGGCAGCGCCGCACCGGATCCTCAGGCGGAAAGCGGCCGCCCATCGTCCCGCTCTTCGTCCTCGGCTTCGTGGGGCTCGTGGCCGCGCGGACCGCGATGCCTATCCCGTCTGAGGTGCTCTCCATGGCATCGGCCCTGCAGACCTTCCTGCTCACGACGGCGATGCTCGCCCTGGGCACCGGCGTCCAGATCCGCTCGCTCGTGCGGCGCGGAGGCAAGACGCTAGCCCTCGCGGGGGGCTCGACACTCATGGTCGGGGCAGTTGGCCTTGCCGGCGCCCTCATCGTCGCGTGACCCATAGCTGTCCTCGCGACATGGCGGTCATCGCGGCGTAGGCTGGGGCCCCGAACCCGGATCTGCAGGGAGGCGACATGGGAGGCCCACGCCGTGACCACGGCCTGGGTGTCGCCTGCGTCCTCGGGGCCTCGGTCCTGTGGGGCACCACCGGTACGGCCTCGTCCTTCGCCCCAGCAGTGACACCCCTTGCCATCGGGGCGGCCTCAATGGGCTTCGGCGGGCTCCTTCTGGCCGCCACCTCGGGCCGCCAGACCGCCCGCCAGCGGCACGAGCTCGCGCGATCGTGGAGGCCCATCCTGATCGGCGGGGCCGCGGTGCTCGTCTACGCCGTCGCCTTCTACACCTCGATGCGTCTCGCTGGAGTGGCTATCGGCACCGCCGTGTCGATCGGCGGCGCACCCGTTGCCGCTGCCCTGCTCGAGCGCATCGTCGACGGCCGGCAGCTCTCAGGGCGGTGGATCGCCGGCGCGGCGCTCGGCACCGCCGGGGCGGTGGTCCTGTGCCTTGTGCGCGGCATAGGTGATTCCCGTTCCCCGTCCGGCGAGGCGGCCCAGACGGTGGCGGGGGTGGCGCTCGGGGCTCTCGCAGCGGCGTCGTACGCCCTCTACTCGTTCACGAGCCACCCAATAATCCGCGGGGGCGTGGGCTCGCGGGCCGCCGTTGGCGCCACGTTCGGCACCTCGGCGCTCGGCCTGCTCGTCGTCCTGGCGTTCACGGGCGGGGCCTTCCTCGACTCATGGGGGAACATCGCGGTCGGCGCATACCTGGCCGCGGTGCCGATGTTCGCCGGGTACATCCTGTTCGGCTGGGGACTGAGCGGCGTTCCCGCGAGTACTGCCACGACGGTGTCCCTGGCCGAACCGGTCGTCGCGGCCTTCCTTGCGGTCGTGGTGGTGGGGGAGCGGCTTCCGCCGGCCAGTTGGCTCGGCATGGCCCTCATCGTCGCGGGCCTCGCCGTGCTCGCGGTTCCGGTGCCGGCACGGGCGGGCCTGCGCCGTCGTGCGCCGGCGGTTTCAGCCGACGTCAACGCACTGGAGGCGAAGGGGTAGCCGTGGATCCGGTCGGGGCCCTCAGGGAGATCGCGTTCTGGCTTGAGCGCGCACAGGCCGAACGGTACCGTGTTCGAGCCTTCCGGACGGCCGCGGATGTTGTCGCGGCAATGGCGCCCGAGGAGGTCGCTGCCCGTGCACGTGACGGCAGGCTCAAGCGTGCCAAGGGCATCGGGGAGAGGACCTTCGCGATCATCCGCCAGGCGGTCGACGGCGACGTGCCCGACTACCTGAGCGAGCTGCGCGATGAGGCCCAGGCCTTGCCGGCGGCAGGCTCCGGACCCGGCGGGGGAGAGCTGCACTCCAGGCTCCGCGGCGACCTCCACTCGCACAGCGATGCCTCGGACGGCACGGTCCCTTTCGAGCAGATGGCCGAGGCGGGGCGATGGCTCGGCCGCGAGTACCTCGCTCTGACCGACCACTCCCCGAACCTCACGATCGCCAACGGGCTCGATGCCGGGCGGCTCGCGCGGCAGATCGACGCCGTGGCCGAGGTGAACGCGTCATCGCCCGACGGGTTCCGGCTGCTCACGGGGATCGAGGCGGACATCCTCGAGGACGGCAGTCTGGACCAGACGCCCGTGATGCTGGGGAAGCTCGATGTCGTGGTGGCGAGTGTCCATTCGAAGCTGCGCTCGGAGGCCGGTCCCATGACCCGGCGCATGCTCGCCGCGATCGCGGACCCGCATACCGACGTCCTCGGGCACTGCACAGGCCGGCTCGTGCAGGGGGGACGCGGGACGCGCCCCGAGTCCCAGTTCGACGCCGCGCGGGTGTTCGCTGCGTGCGCGGACGCCGGAGTCGCGGTCGAGATCAACTCGCGCCCCGAGCGGCAGGACCCGCCTGACCGCCTCATCCAGACCGCGCTCGACGCCGGCTGCCTCTTCAGCATCGACAGCGACGCCCACGCTCCGGGGCAGCTCGATTTCCTGCGCTATGGGGCGGCGCGCGCCGCGGCCAACGGAGTGCCGGCAGACCGGATCGCCACGACGTGGCCGCTTCCGCGGCTCCTCGAATGGACGCGCCGGCGCGGGTAGACCGGTATGTCACACTCCTGTGGATCGGGTCACATCATGATCACGGATCCATACCGGTCTAGCTATGATGGTCTGGCAGCCTCAGCGAGGAGGCCGCCGGGGCCACGCTCCTGACACGAGAGAAAGCTTTGACGCATGACTTTTGACTCCCACTCCGTGACCCTCAAGATCTGGGACCCCGCGATGGTCGAGCACACGCTCGAAGAGGCCATCTCGCACGTGTCCGCCAACGCCGGCGCCCACCGTGACCACGTCAGGGTGACCCGCAGTGGCCCGGACGTCTTCACCGTCCACGTGGGCGATCTCGCCTGATCGTTCCCACTCTGCTTTACCGCGGCGCCGCCCCAGGTCACTGGGACGGCGCCGCGGCGTTTCTGCGGGTCCAAAGGCACTTCCGCCCGCTGCCCGGCGCAGCGACTGTTGACCCATGGCTGACTCCGGGGAGGGTGCTGGCGCACGACGGCGCAGTGTCCGCTCGCGCGTCCTGCTCGCCGCCATCATCCTTCTCCTGGCGATAGGGACTGCGGCCACAACCTTCATCCTCGTCACGCCCCCGTCCGCGGCACCTCCCGCGGCGCCACCCGCGGCGAGTCCCACCCCAACCACTTCGGCAACACTCCCGGAGCTCCCAGTCGGCGCCATGAACATCCTCCTGATTGGCAGCGACATCAGGGGGAGCGCGCGGGAGGCGGTCGCGAACCAGGACGCCAAGGGAGGGGTGGTGGACCAGCGCGCGGACATGATCATGCTCGTCCACGTCCAGGCCGACCACCGCAGGGTCTTCGGAATCTCGGTCATGCGCGATTCGTGGGTGGCGATACCGGGCCACGCGGAGTCCAAGGTGAACGCAAGCCTCTCGCTCGGCGGACCGCGGCTCGTGGCAGAGACCGTCGGGTCCCTGCTGTCGGTCCGCATCGACCACTACGTCATGCTGGACTTCGACGGCTTCAAAGCCATCACCGACGCGCTCGGCGGGATCGACGTCAACGTCCCAGTCGCCTTCGCGGCCTCGTTCGACACCCACCATGCCTTCACGCAGGGCATGAACCACTTGGATGGCCAGGCCGCGCTCGAATTCGTGCGCGAGCGGTACTCCTTCGCCGACGGAGACTACCAGCGCGTGCGCAACCAGCAGGCATTCGTCCGCGCCGTGATCGGCCAGCTCCTTGCCACGGGGCGGGTGGGCGGACCGGCAGAGGCGATCGCCGTCGTCGCACACGCGGCGCCGTACGCTCTCGCCGATTCCGGCCTTGACGCGACGGGCATGGCTGCACTTGCGTACGGGCTACGGGGGATCGACCCAGCGGCGAGCGTCTTCTTCACGCTGCCGAACGCGGGCACGGGCACCTCGCCGGACGGCCAGTCGATCGTCGTGCCGGACTCTGCGGGAACCGCCGAGGTCGCCGGGGCCTTGGCGCGCGACGATCTGGCAGGCTATGTGGCGGCCCACGGGCTCTGATCTAGTCTGGTCGCATGGACCAGCAGCTGCACCTCGCAGACACCCACGACACGATCCGCGTCGAGGGTGCGAGGGAGAACAACCTCAAGGATGTGAGCCTGTCGCTGCCGAAGCGTCGACTCACCGTCTTCACGGGTGTCTCCGGCTCGGGGAAGAGCTCACTCGTGTTCGCGACGATCGCCGCAGAGTCCCAGCGCATGATCAACGAGACCTACTCGACCTTCGTCCAGAGCTTCATGCAGACCATGGCCAGACCGGACGTCGACGTCCTCGAAGGCCTCACCACGGCGATCATCGTGGACCAGGAGCGCATGGGCGCCAATATCCGCTCGACGGTGGGCACAGTCACCGATGCCAACGCGATGCTGCGCATGCTGTTCAGCCGGCTCGGCAAGCCGCATATCGGCTCGCCGCAGGCCTATTCGTTCAACGTGCCGTCAGTGAGCGGCGCTGGTGCCATCAAGACGGCCACGGGAAAGACGGAGAAGCGTTCATTCAGCATCACCGGCGGTATGTGTCCCCGGTGCGAGGGGACGGGCACGGTCAGCGACTTTGACCTCACCGCGCTGTTTGACCCCAGCAAGTCCCTCGCCGGGGGAGCGATCCTGGTCCCCGGCTACTCCATGGACGGCTGGTACGGCCGCATCTTCTCCGGCACGGGATTCTTCGACATGGACAAGCCGGTGGGGAAGTTCACCACGACGGAGCTGAACGACCTGCTGTACAGGGAGTCCACTAAGGTCAAGGTCGAGGGCATCAACCTGACCTACGACGGGCTCATCCCCAAGATCCAGAAATCGATGCTCTCGAAGGACCGGGAGGCTATGCAGCCGCACGTCCGCGCGTTCGTGGAGCGGGCCATCACGTTCCAGCCGTGCCCCGAGTGCGGTGGCACCCGCCTCGCCGAACCCGCCCGGTCCTCGAAGGTCAAGGGCGTCAGCATCGCAGATGTGTGCGCGATGCAGATCAGCGACCTCGCCGAATGGGTCCGCGCACTTGACGAGCCTTCGGTGGCGCCGCTCGTTGGCGGCCTGCAGCACCTCCTCGACTCCTTTGTGGACATAGGCCTCGGCTACCTGTCCCTCGACCGCGCGTCCGGCACGCTCTCGGGGGGCGAGGCCCAGCGCACCAAGATGATCCGTCATCTCGGCTCATCGCTCACCGACGTCACCTACGTGTTCGACGAGCCGACCATCGGCCTCCATCCCCACGACATCGCGCGCATGAACGAGCTGCTGCTCCAGCTGCGGGACAAAGGCAACACCGTCCTCGTTGTCGAGCACAAACCCGAGGCGATCGCGATCGCGGACCACGTCGTCGATCTCGGCCCCGGCGCCGGGACGGCTGGCGGGGAGGTCTGCTTCGAGGGCACCGTCGAGGAGCTGCGGGGGAGCGGCACTCTCACCGGCAAGCACTTCGACGACAGGGCCACGCTCAAGGACACCGTCCGGAGCTCGAAGGACGCGCTCCGAGTGCGCGGTGCGTCGACGAACAACCTCAGGGACGTCGACATCGACATACCGCTCGGCGTGCTGACCGTCGTGACCGGTGTCGCGGGGTCGGGCAAGAGCTCGCTCATCCACGGATCGGTCGCGGGGCGCGCGGGCGTCGTCGTGATCGACCAAGGTGCGATCAAGGGGTCGCGCCGCAGCAACCCGGCGACCTACACGGGCCTGCTCGAGCCGATCCGCAAGGCGTTCGCCAAGGCCAACAGTGTCAAGCCGGCGCTGTTCAGCGCCAACTCCGAGGGCGCGTGCCCGGTATGCAACGGAGCCGGCGTCATCTACACGGATCTCGGCTTCATGGACACGGTGGCCACCCCCTGCGAGGAGTGCGGAGGCAAGCGCTATCAGGCCGCCGTCCTCGAGTTCAGGCTCAATGGGCGGAATATTGCCGAGGTGCTCGCGATGTCCGTCACGGAGGCGGAGGCATTTTTCTCGAACGGGGACTCGAAGATCCCCGCCGCGCACCGGATCCTGGAGCGGATGGCCGACGTCGGACTCGGCTACCTCTCGCTCGGCCAGCCGCTCACCACCCTCTCCGGGGGCGAGCGGCAGCGGCTCAAGCTCGCGACGCAGATGGGGGAGAAGGGCGGAATCTACGTCCTCGACGAGCCCACGACGGGCCTTCACCTCGCCGACGTGGAGCAGCTCCTGGGCCTCCTCGACCGACTCGTCGACTCGGGCAAGTCCGTCATCGTCATCGAGCACCACCAGGCCGTCATGGCGCATGCTGACTGGATCATCGACCTCGGCCCGGGCGCGGGGCGCGACGGCGGGCTCGTCGTCTTCGAGGGGTCGCCGGCCGAGCTCGTGGCCGGCAGGACGACGCTGACGGGTAAGCACCTCGCGAGGTATGTCGGGGCGTCAGGCGGCGGACGCGCGTTGGCCTGACCGCTCCCGAGCCGTGAGTCACTGCGAGGGCCTGGTCGACTCCAGCGTGTGCCTCAGGCGTTCCATGTTGGCTGGCATCTCCTTGGCTGCCTGACGGCGCACCAGGGGGACGAGCACCCTCCCGATCCCGCGACCCGCGAAGGTCACGGTGATGCCGACGCGGGCTCGCGTCTCGTTCACGGCCTCGACCGAGACGTCGACCAAGGCGCGGATTGGTCCGTCGATGCCCTGCACAGCCCAGCTGTTGGGTGGGCTCATCGTGGTCACCACGGACGTGAAGGGACGGTTGAGGGGGCCCAAGCGTCTGGTTGTCGTCCAGTGCGATCCCACGGCGGATGGTCCGGGCTCGGTCATCTTGGCGTCGACGACACCGTTCTGCCACTCGTGGAACCGGGCGGGGTCCGTGACGTAGTCGAACACCTCGGTGACGGGACGTTGGATCTCGATGGTGGCGGTGGCGGTCATCGTGTCCTCCTCTTGGGTGCGGCGACGTGCCCGGCGGCACCCTCACTGTCAGTAGCCGCTGGCTGCTTGCCGATGTCAAGGCCCCGAGAAGGCCGCGCTGGCCTGTTCCACCTCCGCACTTGGCTAGGGGTCATGGTCGTGTGGTGGGGAGGACAATCATCGCTGGGCTGTCACCACTATCAGTGGCGCTCCCGGTGCGAGCCGTCGGGCCGGTGCGGGCCGCAGCCCAGCCTGGGCCAGTTGTTGGCGCAAGGGCTCGGTCTCTGGCAGCTCCATTCCTTGGCCTTGGGCGCGGAGCAGCAGGTCGAAGTGGCGGCTAAAGGGGTCCGGCATGGCTGCGGTAGTCGTGATGAGCAGAGTGCCATCCTCGGAGAGGAGCTTTCCCAATTCTTGGAATAGGGGAACCCGCTGGGCTAACGGTAAGTAGTAGACGACGTTCGCGAGGAGCACGAGGTCGTAGGGGCCGCCGACTTTGCCTTCGGCTACCAGCGTGGCGACCTCACCGCGGAGCACGCGGGCCCGTCCAGTCAGGCCCCGATGCTCAAGCAGCCTCTCGGCAAGGTCGGACACGGCGTTGTCGATTTCGATGCCGGTGCCCTCGGCCTGCGGTGCGGCGTTCAACATGGCGGCGAGATTCATCCCGGCTCCGCAGCCGACGTCCAGGATCTTGGCGGGGCGCACTCTGTGCACCTCGGTGACGAGCACTTCGTGCAGGAGTGGTTCCATGGATCGGGTGAGCTGCGCGATGGTCTCCCCGCGTTCTGCGATGTCTTGGCGGGGGTGACCGCCGTGTAACTGAAGACCGAGTTCTCGGTAGAGCCCAGTGTGGAAGCCGGAGAAGCCTTCGTAAGCGGCTCGCACCACGTCGTCGTCCAGAAGCCGCCGCCCTTGCCGTGTCAGTAACCAACCCTCGGGCGTGGCGCGGATGAGTCGGTGCGCCTCGAGAACCTTCAGCCACGGCTCGAGCAACCCATCATCGTCAAGGCCAAGCTTCGCGCGCGCGGAGGCCGTGGTCATCACACCGTCCCGTAGGCATTCCAGAACGCCCGTGGAGAGGCCGGCCGCGCCTACTGAGACTCTAATGGCGGCCAGGCCGTCACGCGCTGCCCGAAGCCAGGGCAATCCGCCGCCGCGGAAGAGCTTCGCCATTGCGACGAGGCGCTTTGGACGTCCTCGATCCCATCGAACCCAAGTCCACATCCCGGGGTCTTCCACCTTCAGAACGTCAGATCCCGCCATGGCCGCAGCTTATATAGCTGCGAACGTGGCACGGAAGTACTCGCAGCCCCGTCTACTCCCGTGAACTAAACGCCGATAATCGACATTATGTCAAGTAATGGCAGGAAAGGACTCTCCTGGCCGGCGTGACCGTCACTCCCTGCCCTTCACGGCGGTCTGAGCTTGCAGAGGGCAGTCCGGGCGCCTCTCTGGCGGCCCGCGAAAATCGCGAGAGGCACCTCCGACCTTTTGCGGCCTTGCCGAGCGCCGCCTGCCGAGGAAGGGCCGAGGCGCGACGCGGCCGATTATGTCAACGTATCCAGGATGAGGTCGGCGGGAGTTCCTGTTCGGGATCGGCCTGCTCCGTTCCGTCTTCGATCTCGCGTACCTCGGCCTTGTTCCGCGCACCCGGGTGCGAGGCCGCCCTCCGCCCCGAAACGGTCGTCGCATAAGACAGCCACGGCAGCGAGCGTTCGGCCGATCGTTTCGTCACGGGCTCGAAAAGCCCGAGTCAGCCCTCGCGAAGCTCCCTGAGGCTCTCGAGGAGGTATGCCCGCTCCCCCGCGCCGGGCGCGAGGTGAGCCGCCTCTGCGAGCTCGCGCGCGGCGTCGTCCGCCATCCCGAGCCGCCGAAGCAGGGCCGCACGAACGGCGTGGAATACGTGGTAGCCGGGGAGATCCAGAGCGTCGACGATCTCGAGGGCCGCTGCGGGCCCCTCTGCCTCCGCCACGGCAACCGCCCGGTTGAGTCGGACGATGGGGCTTGGTGCGGCCTCGAGAAGCGCGTCGTAGAGCCGCACAATGCGGCGCCAGTCGGTCGCGACCGACGACGGCGACGTCGCGTGCACCGCCTGGATCGCAGCCTGCAGCTGGTACGGCCCCAGACGCCCACGCGCGAGGCACTCCCGGACAAGGCCGGTGCCCTCGGCAATCAGTGCCACGTCCCACCGTGATCGGTCCTGTTGGGCGAGCGGTACGAGGACTCCCCCGGGGCCGGCCCGCACCTCGCTCCGCGACTCGGACAGCAGCAGGAGCGCGAGCAGGCCTCGGGCCTCCGGCTCATCCGGCATGAGGCGTACGACGACGCGCGCGAGCCGCACTGCCTCGGCGCACAGTCCCGCGCGTTCCGGCGGCTCGCCCAGCCCCGCGGAGTAGCCCTCGTTGTAGATGAGGTAGATCACAGCGAGCACCCCGGCAAGCCGTTCCGGCAGCTCCTGCGCGGGTGGGACGCGATACGGGATGTGTGCGTCGCGGATCTTCGCCTTCGCCCGCGAGATCCGCTGCCCCATCGTTGACTCGGCGACGAGGAACGCGGAGGAGATCTGCGCCGTCGTGAGCCCCCCGATGATCCGCAGTGCGAGCGCGACGCGCGCCGGCATGGCAAGCGCGGGATGGCAGCACGTGAAAAGGAGTTTGAGCCGGTCGTCGCCGAAGGCGTCCGGCTCCGGGGCGTCGCCCCTCTCGACGAGGGCTGCGGCGGCTTCCTTCCCCCTCCGGCCCGCCTCCCGCCGGAAGCGGTCGACGGCGCGCCGCCTCGCCGTGACGATGATCCATGCGCCCGGCTGCTCGGGCACGCCGTGGGACGCCCAGCGCTGCGTCGCCTCGGCGAAGGCCTCCTGGACGGCGTCCTCTGCGAGGCCGAGGTCCCCGGTGGTACGCAGGATGACGGACACGGCCCGGCCGTACTCCTGACGGAAGACGGCCGCGACGGTGTCCTCGGCGCTGTTCAGGGCTCAGCTGCCCGGTGTCGGCGCAGGAATGCCCGCAAACGGCCGCACCTCGATCGGCAGGCCCGTGATCTCTGCGAAACGCCGGCCCCATGCGAGGGCCGCGTCGAGGTCGGGCGCTTCGACGATGTCGAAGCCGCCCATGTGCTCCTTCCCCTCAAGGTAGGGCCCGTCGGTCACGAGGACCTCTCCCCCGCTGGCGGGCAGCACCGTGGCGGCGGACGCGTCCGCGAGCCCGTTCCCGTAGACATAGGCTCCGGCCGCCTTGAGGTCCTCGGTGAGCTCTGCGAGCTTCGCCATGATCGGTGTGAGGACCTCGGGGGCGGCACGGAGCCGTCGGGCTGGTACATGCTGATCAGGTACTGTGTCATGGCTCTCGCCTCCTGTAGGGTGGGGGCCCCTGCGGCCCCTCGCCTACTGGACGAACGGGCCGGACGGATTTCGACAGGCCGGGGCCGGGCCGGTCTCACCCCGCGTCGGCCGCGGCCTCGAGGTCCGCAATGATGATCTTGCGCATTGTCAGCATCGCCTCCATCACCCGCCGAGAACGTCCGGAATCCTGATCCTCGAAAAGTTCGGTGAGACGGCGTGACCTCCGGTCCGCCGTCTCTTCCGCTTCGGTGTCGAACCAGAGGCACGTGGTCATGTGCGGCATGGGAGCGACGCTAGCACCGTAGGGTTGAGTCATGCAGTCCTCGCCAGTCTCCCCCGCGCGCACCGCTGCCCTCGCCGCGGTGGTGGACCTCGCCGTCGTACTCGCCTTCGCGGCGACAGGCCGCGCAACGCACAACCTTGACAGCCCGGTGCTCGGCGTGCTGGCCACGGCGTGGCCGTTCGTCGTCGGCCTCGCCGCGACGTGGGCGGTGCTGCGGCTCTGGCGCCGCCCGCTCAGTGTGTGGCCCGGAGGCGTCCTCGTATGGCTCGGCGCCTATGTCATCGGCATGCTGCTGCGGTGGGCCACCGGCGGCGGAATGGCGACGCCGTTCCTCGTCGTGGCACTGGGCACGCTCGGCGTGTTCCTGATCGGCTGGCGAGCCGTTGCCCTCGGCGTGCGGGCTGGCCGCCGCGCCGCCGCGGCCCGTTAGGCTGGTCCCAGGGATAGCCCCTTGTCGAACGGAGGACCATGATCACGGCATTCGTCTTCATCCAGACGGACTCGAAGAAGATTCCTGAGGTGGCCGAGCAGATCTCCGCCATCCCGGGGATCAGCGAGGTGTATTCGGTCACCGGAGAATGGGACCTCATCGCGATCGCGCGTGTACGCCAGCATGAAGACCTCGCAGACGTGGTCGCAGACCGCCTCTCGAAGGTGGACGGCGTGCTCGAGACCACGACGCACATCGCCTTCCGAGCCTACTCGCGCCACGACCTCGAGGCGGCCTTCTCCCTCGGGCTCACCTGATCGGCATCAACAGGAGAGGCCGGACCGCGCGCGGCGGCTCGGCCTCTTTTCTGTAAGTGCGGCCGGTTCTGCGCGTCACGCTCGGCTGAAGGCCACCCAGGCCTGAAGGGCTCGGGCCGCCGCGCCGGAGTCGATCGACTCCTCCACGCGGGTCTTGGCTGCCGCAAGTCGGTCCAGGAGTGGCCCCTTGGACTCGAGGTCGTAGGCGACGAGGCCGGCAGCTGCGTTGAGGACCACGGCGTCGCGGACGGGGCCAGGTTCACCCGCGAGGGTGCGCCGCACCACCTCGGCATTGTGCGCCGCGTCCCCGCCGCGGAGATCGTCGAGCGTCGCGCGTGGCAGACCTAGTTCTGTGGGATCGAGCACACACTCGGAGACGCCGGCATCGCGGACTTCCCAGACGCGTGAGGTTGTCGTGACAGTGAGCTCGTCCAGGCCGTCATCCCCGCGGAACACGAGACCTCGGCTGCCGCGCTCGGCCAGCACGCCGGCAATGAGCGGGGCCATCCGGGGGTCAGCAGCGCCGACGGCCGACGCCTGGACGTGGGCGGGGTTCGTGAGCGGTCCCAGGATATTGAACGCGGTCGGTATCGCGAGTTCCTTGCGTGGCACGGCCGTGAACCGGAACGAAGGGTGGAACACCTGCGCGAAGCAGAAGGTGATGCCGCACGCCTCCGCTGATTCTGCGACCCGGTCCACGCTCATGTCGAGGCGCACGCCGAGTGCCTCGAGGACGTCGGCAGAGCCCGAGGAGGACGACGCCGCACGGTTGCCGTGCTTGACGACCTTGGCGCCCGCACCGGCCATGACAAGAGCGGCGGTGCTCGAGATATTGACCGTGTTCTGCTGGTCCCCGCCGGTCCCGACGATGTCGAGCTTTTCGCCGCTGATCGTGATGGGAGTCGCCCGGGCGACCATGCCCTTGACGAGGCCCGCGAGCTCGTCCACGGTCTCGCCCTTCGCCTTGAGGCCCACGAGGAAGCCGGCGATCTGGGAATCAGTGGCGTCACCGGCCATGATCGTGTCCATTGCCCACGCTGTCTCGGCCTGACTGAGATCGCGGCCCTCCACAAGGGTTCCGATGAGCGATCGCCAGGTGGGCGTGGTCACGATGGCAGATCCACTGCCTGTTGCCTCGGTAGTCACCCATAGATGCTATCCACCCCGGTGGACTATGACTCAACCCAGCATCCGCCACACACGCTCCCGCCCCCGGGCCGGCGCGGATCCGCATGATTTCGAGGGTTTGTAGAAAAAGTTCCTTGAAGGAGCGGTTCGCGTTGGGCGAACTCGGGGTTTGTAGACATAATGTCCTTGTGACGACAGCGACTCATGCCCCGACAACCCCGGCACATCCCACGCTGAATCGCCCCAACATGGTCTCGGTCGGGACCGTGGTGTGGCTGTCCAGTGAGCTGATGTTCTTTGCCGGTCTCTTCGCCATGTACTTCTCCCTGCGGGCCGCCTCGAGCGACCTGTGGGCGGAGGAGACGGGCAAGCTCAACTTCCCCTTCGCGCTTGTGAACACGATCGTCCTGGTGGCGAGTTCCTTCACGTGCCAGATGGGCGTCTTCGCCGCCGAGCGGCTCCAGCCACGCCGTGCGGGAGGCCTGTCCGCCTTCGTGCGCTGGGGCATGGTCGAGTGGTTCATCCTGACGTTCCTCATGGGCACGTTCTTCGTGGCCGGCCAGTCCACCGAGTACGCGATGCTCGTCTCGGAGCACGTCACCCTCGACGCCAATGCCTACGGTTCGGCCTTCTACATCACCACAGGCTTCCATGGCCTCCACGTGATGGGTGGCCTGGTCGCGTTCCTCTTCATCATCGGACGCGCCTTCGTGGCCAAGCGCTTCGGCCACTACGAAGCCACGGCGGCCATCGTCACCTCGTACTACTGGCACTTCGTCGACGTCGTGTGGATCGGGCTCTTCCTGGTCATCTACGTCCTGAAGTAACAGTCAGCACAGCAGAAGATTTCGGACCGCGCCCCACGGCGGCGGCAGGAAACGGATAGGAACGAATTCGTGAAGGCACTCTCGCAGAAGCGGCGTCACCCGCTGGCAGTCATCGCACTGTTGGTCATGGGGCTGCTGCTGACCGGCGGAATGTACGCAATGTTCAGCACTGCCAACCAGGCCAAAGCAGACACCAGCTTCTCGGCAACGGACGTGAGCGAGGGTCAGAAGCTCTTCGTCGCCAACTGCGCAACGTGCCACGGCATGGGGGCGTCCGGCACTGCGGCGGGCCCCTCCCTCATCGGCGTCGGTGCCGCTGCAGTCGACTTCCAGGTCGGCACCGGCCGCATGCCCATGCAGATGAACGGCCCGCAGGCGTACAAGAAGCCCGTCCAGTTCAGCGAAGAACAGACCAAGCAGCTCGCCGCGTACGTCGCATCCCTCGGCCCGGGTCCGGCACTGCCGGACGAGGCAATGCTTGACGGCAAGGGCGATGCCACCCATGGAGGTGAGCTCTTCCGCGTCAACTGCGCCATGTGCCACAACGCCGCCGCAGCCGGTGGCGCCCTGACCCGAGGCAAGTTCGCGCCGTCGCTCGCTGGCGTCACGGAAAAGCACGTCTACGAGGCGATGGCCACGGGGCCGCAGAACATGCCGGTGTTCTCCGATGCCAACATCTCGCCCGAGGGCAAGCGGGACATCATCACGTTCCTCAAGACCATCGAGACCCAGGGCTCCCCTGGCGGCGCCGATCTCGGATCGCTCGGTCCGGTCTCCGAAGGCCTGTTCGTCTGGGTCGCCGGCCTCGGCGTCATCATCGCGTTCACGATCTGGCTGACGTCTCGCACGTCCTGACATATCAGCGCAACGCACTATGGGCCGCCAACCTGGCGGCGTAGATTTGAACATCGTCCCCGGACCGCCGGGGGCCAGGAAGGATGAGGGGAAATATGGGCAACCATAGTGACGGTTCTCCCCAGGGTGGGGGCGCCGTAGCTACGGCTGGTCAGACAGAGAAGTTCGCGGACCCGGGACTCCCGCCGCACCGTCTCCGTCTGGCCGACACCGACCCCAGGGCCGCGAAACGCGCTGAGCGTCAGGTCACGATTCTGTTCATCATCTCGGTGATCGGCACTGTCGTGTTCCTCGTGTCGTACTTCGCCATCGACTTGGGCCACGACTCGACGATCGCGACCATCCGCCTGCAGAACATCCTGCTCGGCATCGGCACCGCCTTCGCCATGCTCGGGATCGGCACCGGGATCGTCCACTGGGCCAAGGCGCTCATGCCGGACCACGAGGTCTCCGAGGCTCGCCATGCGATCAGCTCCGAGGAAGACCGAGTCGCCGCGGTGAAGATCGTCGACGACATCATTGAGGAGACGGGCATCAAGCGCCGTCCGCTCATCCGCAACACGCTGATCGGTGCCATGGCGCTCGCGCCGCTCCCCGCGCTCGCCGTATTCGGCGATCTCGGCCCCAATGCGAACGACAAGCTCCGCCACACGATGTGGGCCCCCAAGGGCGGCAAGAAGGTCCGGCTCACGCGCGATCCCGACGGCACACCAATCAAAGCCGCGGACATCACGATCGGGTCGGCGTTCCACGTCATTCCCGAGGGGCTCAACGACCTCACCGAGGGCAAGCTCAGTGAGAAGGCCAAGGCGGTTGTCCTTCTCATGCGGCTCAACCCCACAGACCTCCACATCTCCTCTGGGCGCGAGAACTGGAGCTACAACGGCATCGTTGCCTACTCCAAGATCTGCACCCACGTCGGCTGCCCCGTGGCCCTCTATGAGCAGCAGACCCACCACCTGCTCTGCCCGTGCCACCAGTCGACCTTCGACCTCACGCATGAGTGTGCCGTGATCTTCGGCCCTGCGAGCCGCCCCTTGCCGCAGCTGCCGATCGAGGTCGACGCCGAGGGCTACCTCGTAGCTTCCTCGGACTTCCACGAACCTGTTGGACCTAGCTACTGGGAGCGTGAGTACTCGTGAGCGGCACTACCTCCTCCACCTACCAGCCGCCGACCAAGGTCGGCCGGATTGCCGAATTCGTCGACCAGCGCACCGGAGCATCCTCGGTGGTGCGCGAGTTCGGCCGCAAGGTCTTCCCTGACCACTGGTCGTTCATGTTCGGCGAGGTCGCACTCTACAGCTTCATCATCCTGCTGCTGTCGGGAACGTTCCTCACGTTCTTCTTCGACCCCTCGATGGCCGAGACCCATTATGACGGCGCCTACGTACCGCTGCGCGGCATGGAGATGTCCGTGGCCTACCAGTCGTCGCTGCACATCTCGTTCGAGGTCCGCGGCGGCCTGTTCATGCGCCAGGTCCACCACTGGGCGGCTCTGCTCTTCGTTGCCGCGATGAGCGTCCACATGCTTCGCGTCTTCTTCACCGGCGCGTTCCGCAAGCCCCGCGAGGTGAACTGGGTCATCGGCGGCGTCTTGCTCATCCTGGGCATGGCCGCGGGCTTCACCGGCTACTCGCTCCCCGATGACCTGCTCTCCGGCAACGGCCTGCGCATCATCGACGGCGTCATCAAGTCGATCCCGATCATCGGCACCTGGACCTCGTTCTTCCTCTTCGGCGGAGAGTTCCCCGGCACTGCGATCATCGGCCGTCTGTACGTACTGCACATCCTCCTGGTGCCAGCCATGATCCTGCTGTTCGTGGCACTGCACCTGATCTTCGTGGTTGTGCACAAGCACACGCAGTACCCCGGCCCCGGTCGGAATGACGGCAATGTCGTGGGCTACCCTCTCGGGCCCGTGTATGCGGCCAAGGCGGGCGGTTTCTTCTTCATCGTCTTCGGTGTGATCGCTGCCATGGCCGCCTTCTTCACGATCAACCCGATCTGGAACTACGGCCCGTACGATCCGTCGCCCGTCTCCGCGGGCACCCAGCCGGACTGGTACATCGGCTGGGTCGACGGCGCGCTCCGCCTGATGCCCGGTGTCCTCGGCGCCGTGGATGGCTACCGCCAGCACCTGGAGTTCGTGATCTTCGGCCAGACGCTCACCTTCAACGTGCTGCTGCCCGCCCTGGTTCCTGCCGGCATCGTCTTCACCGTGCTGTTCACGTACCCCTGGATCGAGCGCTGGATCACCAAGGACGTGCGGGAGCATCATGTGCTCGACCGCCCCCGCAACGCCCCGACCCGCACGGCGATCGGCATGGCGGGCTTCACGTTCTACTGCGTGATGTGGGCAGCGGCGAGCTCCGACCTCATCGCGACCCACTTCCACGTTTCGCTGAACGACGTGACGTACTGGCTTCGTGCCCTGTTCTTCGTGGGCCCGATCCTCGCGTTCGTTGTCACGAAGCGGATCGCCCTGGCACTCCAGCGGAAGGACCGGGAGATCGCCCTCCACGGCCGAGAGACAGGCCGTATCGTGAGGCTCCCCCACGGCGAGTTCATCGAAGTGCACGCCCCACTTGACGAGTACAAGCGATACCGTCTGGTCGGGTTCGAGTCTCCCGAGATCCTGCCTGCACAGCCGAACGCCAAGGGCGTGGTGAACCGGAAGGAACGCCGTCGTGCCAAACTGTCCAAGTGGTTCTTCGAGGACCGTGTGGCACCAGCTACGCCGGCCGAGCTCGAGGCGGCTCACGGGCATGGCCATCACGAGGCTGTCGAAGCCCATGAAGAGGTCAGGAGCATCGGCCGCTGACCCAGTGCCACCGACCAACTGAAGGCGCAGCTGACAGGGAGGGCCCCGCACCGGAAACGGTGCGGGGCCCTCCCTGTTTCCCCCTTGCTCGGAAGGTTTCGGTCCGCTCTTTCCTAGGCAGCCGAGAGGCTCAGACGCGTCCCGGAGGCCCTTGGAAGCGATTGGACGAGTAACTGCGCGGCGAACGCATTCCAGGCCGCTGGAGGGGTACCCAGAGCTTGTAACGGTCAGCGCGGTAGTAGGACACCGAGTAGTCGACTACCGACTTCGACACGTAAGCGTGCCGCTGGATCTTGAGCAGGGGCGAGCCCATATCAACGTTGAGCAGGCGCGCCGTCGACGGCGAGGCGGCAGTCGCCTCGATCGTGTCCTCCCCCCACTCCATCACGAGGCCGTACTTCTCACTGAGCACTTGATAGAGCGACCCGGGGGGCGGACCGTCGACGAAGCCGGGGACACGGCTGGCCACAATGTAGTTCTCGTCGACGCTCATGGGCTCCCTATCTGCCAACAGGAGCCTCCGGAAGCGAACAACAGGGGTGCCCTCGTCGATCTGAAGCTCCCGCGCGAGGTATGCAGATGCGCCGATCTGCTCGAAGCTCAGGACTCTGGCGTCTGGAACCATGCCACGCCGCTGCATTTCCTCGGAGTATGAGGTCAGCTTCATCTGCAGATCCAGCTTGGGCCTGCTCACGAACGTCCCGAGGCCGACGATGCGGTCCAGCACGCCTTCGGCGACTAGTGCGTCAATGGCCTGCCGCACCGTCATCCGGGCGACACCGAAGCGCAGCGAGAGATCGCGCTCGGAGGGCAGCGGCGCGCCAGGAATGAGCTTCGTGGTGATGTGCGAGCGGAGGATCTCGCGAAGCTGGATGTACATGGCGATCTTCGACGCGCGGTCAAGCTCGCCGTCAATGCCCTGGGCGTTGTGCACAGTCCTCCTCGAGTCGCCCGCGTGGGCTGCGCGGATGCCGATCCTGCAGCTGGTTCCGCATCAATCGTGACACATGGGCGGCTCACTCTGCCCCCGTCGCAGTGGCGGCACCAGAGCGTACAGAGGCCTGTGGCCGGCACCGAAGAGGGATGCCGGCCACAGGCCATGGATCGTCAGGGTCAGTGCGCGTGGTCCCCGCGGCTGTACTCGAAGACCCAACCCACGAGCGCCACGAGCCCGATGCCCGCGCCGATGAAAAGGATCCACCAGCCGACCGCCACGCCGAGGAAGCTGATCGCGGCTGCGGCACCGAGAACAATCGGCCACCAGCTCCACGGGCTGAAGTGCCCCTGCTCACCGGCACCCTCATGGACCTCGGCATCCTCACGGTCCTCCGGGCGCATGCCCACGCGTCGTCCCGTCACGATGAGGTACGAGCTGATCATGATGCCCAGGCCGAAGCACAGGAGCAGGGCAAGAACCCCAACCCACTCAGTGAAGTGGGTCATGAACCCGTACACGATCGCTACCGGGAGGAAGAACAGCCCCACGATGGCGAAGATCATGCTTTCGATTCTCACTTGGCGGTGTCCTTACGGTCGGCGGCGGTGACGGCAGCGGCAGCACTCGCATGCTGGACGGCACCGACGGCCGAGAGCTCCGGGTGGTGTAGGTCGAGAGCCGGGCGCTCCGAACGGATGCGCGGCAGGGAAGTGAAGTTGTGCCGCGGAGGCGGGCACGAGGTGGCCCACTCGAGCGAGGCGCCGAAGCCCCACGGATCGTCTACGAGGACCTTCTTGCCGTGCCGCGCCGTGATGTACACATTCCACAGGAACGGGATCATCGACGCGCCGAGGACCAACGAGGCAATAGTGGAGAACTGGTTCATCCACGTGAAGTTGTCCTGCGGCAGGTAGTCGGCATAGCGGCGCGGCATGCCCATGACGCCCAACCAGTGCTGGATGAGGAACGTGCCGTGGAAGCCGATGAGCAGGAGCCAGAAGTGGATCTTGCCGAGGCGCTCGTTGAGCATCTTGCCCGTCCACTTCGGCCACCAGAAGTAGAAGCCGGCGAACATGGCGAACACGACCGTGCCGAAGACGACGTAGTGGAAGTGCGCCACCACGAAATAGGTGTCCGAGACGTGGAAGTCCAGCGGCGGGGACGCCAGGATGATCCCGGTCAGGCCGCCGAAGAGGAACGTGATGAGGAATCCGATGCTCCACAGCATGGGAGTCTCGAAGGTGAGCGAGCCGCGCCACATCGTGCCGATCCAGTTGAAGAACTTCACACCAGTCGGGACGGCGATGAGCATCGTCATGAAGGAGAAGAACGGCAGGAGCACCGCACCGGTGACGTACATGTGGTGCGCCCACACGCTCACGGACAGGGCTGCGATGGCGATGGTCGCGAACACCAGGCCCTTGTAGCCGAAGATCGGCTTGCGGCTGAAGACCGGGAAGATCTCGGAGACGATGCCGAAGAACGGCAGCGCAATGATGTACACCTCAGGGTGGCCGAAGAACCAGAAGAGGTGCTGCCACAGCACGGCGCCACCATTCTCCGGGTCGAAGATGTGCGCACCGAAGCGACGGTCCGCGCCGAGGCCGAACAAGGCTGCCGCGAGCGGCGGGAACGCCATGAGGACCAGGATGCCCGTGATGAGCGTGTTCCAGGTGAAGATCGGCATGCGCCACATGGTCATGCCCGGGGCACGCATGCAGACGATCGTGGTGATGAAGTTGACCGCACCGAGGATCGTGCCGAAGCCCGAGAGCGCGAGCCCGAAGACCCATAGGTCACCGCCGACGCCCGGTGTGAAGGTCGTGTTCGAGAGCGGCGCGTAGGCGAACCAGCCGAACGAGGCGGCGCCCTGGGGGGTGATGAAGCCGGCGGTGGCAATGGTCGAGCCGAAGAGGAAGAACCAGAAGGCCAGAGCGTTCAGGCGAGGGAATGCGACGTCGGGCGCGCCGATCTGAAGCGGCATGATCACGTTCGCGAAGCCTGCGAAGAGCGGCGTGGCGAACATGAGGAGCATGATCGTGCCGTGCATCGTGAAGAGCTGGTTGTACTGCTCCTTGGTCTGCAGGATCTGCATGCCGGGTTCGAACAGCTCGGCGCGGATCAGCAGTGCCATCACTCCGCCGACGCAGAAGAAGATGAAGGATGTGATCAGGTACATGTACCCGATCGTCTTGTGGTCCGTTGAGGTGATCCAGTTGACGACGATGCGTCCCTTGGACTTCGGCACCACCGGCGCGCTCAGGGCGCTGGCTGAAGGCGACTGTGTGGAGGTAGCCATGGTCCCCTACTTCTGATTCTGGTTCGGGTTGCGGTCGTACTTCGCATCCAGCAGGCCCTTGTCGAGGCCGGCCATATGCGTCTGGAATTCTGCCTCAGAGACGACCTTCACGCGGAACAGCATCTCGGAGTGGTACTCGCCGCAGAGCTCGGCGCACTTACCGTCGTAGGTGCCTTCCTTCTGCGGGGTGAAGTACATGTAGTTCGGCTTGTTCGGGATCACGTCGCGCTTCTGCATGAAGGCGGGTACCCAGAACGAATGGATCACGTCGCGTGCCGTGAGCTCGACCGTGACTGACTTGTTCACCGGGAGATAGAGCGTTGGAAGCGTGTTGAGGTCGATGTCCTGGCCCGTGAGGTGCACCTGAGTGCCGGCTTCGTGGACGTCATCCTTGACGATCCCACCCTGCTTGTAGTTGAAGTCCCAGGACCACTGCTTGCCGACCACGTTGACGGTGACGTCCGGGTTCGTGTTCGGATTGTCGATGGCGCGCTGGTCGCGGTCCGTGAAGTAGAAGAACGTGAAGACCAGGAACAGTGGGATCGCCGTGTAGAAGATCTCGATCGGCAGGTTGTAGCTGATCTGGCGCGGGAAGCCCGTCGTTCCCTTGCGGCGCCGGTAGGCAACGATGCACCACAGCATCAGGCCCCAGGTGATGATGCCGACGATCACGACCGCGATCCATGAGTTCACCCAGAGATCCATGATGATCGGGGTGTTGCTCGTGGTGTTCTTGTCACCGGGTAGCCAGCCTCGCTGGACCTCGGGTGAACATCCAGACAGAGCGAGCGCACCGGCCACGGCCACTGCCGAGACCGTGGTGATGCGCGTGCGCTGGCTGCTGGTTCGGTTCTGCGACCTCACAGACGGCCCTTCCTCTTGGTGCTTCTCTCCGGTGGCAGCACGGCAGGTGAGCCGCTTGCGCGCGGAACCGGGCGACATAGTTTTACTACTCGGTGTAGAGCTTACAGCTAACCCCGGCCAATATCCCACATGTCCCGGATGCGCGCCGGCCGCGCCGCGCACAGGACATCAGGCAGTCCTGCACGGGGCGCGGCCGGGGCCGAGCCGGACGGCTCAGTGGAAGGAATCACCGCACGCGCAGGACCCTTGGGCGTTGGGGTTGTCGATCGTGAAGCCCTGCTTCGAAATGGTGTCCTCGAAGTCGATCGTGGCGCCCGCGAGGTACGGCACGCTCATCTTGTCGACGACAACCTCGACACCGTCGAAGTCGCGCACGGCATCGCCGTCGAGGAGGCGCTCGTCGAAGTACAGCTGGTAGATGAGGCCGGAGCAGCCCCCAGGCTGGACGGAGACGCGCAGCCGCAGGTCCGTGCGGCCCTCCTGCTCCAGGAGGCTGCGGACCTTGCCCGCGGCCACCTCTGTCAGCTGGACCTCGTGCGAGGCGAGTGCCTCGGCAGGCTCGTTGATTGCAGTGCTCATTCCATACCTTCTCTCGTGCTCGGGCGGGACGCCCACCCGGCCTAGTGTGGCCTTCTATCCATGCTACGACTCCCCCGTCAGGGCATGGCAACCTGAAGGCCCGCCAAAAGGAGCGCTTCTGCCACGATGCACTTCTCGAAGTCACCGAGGTGGAGGGACTCGTTCGCCCCGTGCGCGCGCGAATCAGGGTCCTCGACGCCCGTGATGAGGACCTCGGCCTCGGGGAAGACCTCCTTGAGGTCGGCGATGAACGGGATGGACCCGCCCGTCCCCGTGTGCACGGGCGCAGTGCCCCACGACTCCCCCAGCGCCCACAGGACGGTCCGGGCCGCGGCCGAATCCATGTCCGCGCGATAGGCACTGCCCTTCTCTGTGGGCTTATACGTCAGCCGCGCGCCGAACGGCACGTTGGCCTCGAGGTGGCGCCCGAGCGCGTCGAGGGCCGCGTCTGGGTCCTGTCCAGGGGCGAGCCGAAGGCTGAACTTGGCCCGGGCGCGTGCCTGGATCGTGTTGGAAGCCACATCGACCGCGGGCACATCGATCCCGGTGATCGACAGGGCGGGCTTGAGCCACAGCCGCGAGGCGAGGCTGCCGGTCCCCGCGAGCCGCACGCCGTCGAGAACGGACGCGTCCCGGCGGAACTGGCCCTCGGGGTAGTCGACTTTGGCGTCTTCGTGCGATAGGAGCCCCTCTACGGCGACGCTGCCGTCGTCGTCGTGCAGCGTCGCGATAAGCCGGGCGAGGAGTGTCGGTGCATCGAGAACCGGTCCACCGAATACTCCCGAGTGCACCGAGTGTTCCAGCACGGCCACCTCGAACGTGCCGGCAGCGAGTCCGCGGAGGCTCGTGGTCAGCGCCGGCTGCCCGAGTGTCCAATTGCTCGAGTCGGCGACGACGATGACGTCCGCAGCGAGCCGCTCGCGGTGTGCTTCGAGGAATGCTCGGAAGGACGGGGAGCCGAACTCCTCCTCGCCCTCGATGAACAGGGTCACGCCGAGGCCGAACTGCTCCCCGAGCACCTCGGACACCGCACGGAATGCCGCGAGGTGCACGAAGAGCCCCGCCTTGTCATCAGCGCTTCCCCGACCGTAGAGCCGCCCGTCTCGCTGGATCGCCGCGAACGGTTCGGTCTCCCACAGCGACGCCTCCCCGGGCGGCTGGACGTCGTGGTGTGCATAGAGGAGGACGGTGCGCTGCCCCTCCGCGGCGGGACGGCGCGCGACAACGGCAGGACCGCCCGCCGAACCGTCGGGGCGGGGCGCCCTCAGGATCTCCGCGTCCTCGATTCCCGCTGCGCGGACGAGCTGGAGGACGGCCTCGGCGCTGCGTTCGAGCTCCCCGGCGGGGAACGCCGGCCAAGCGATTCCTGGGATCGCGACGAGTTCGGCGAGCTCGGCGACGGTCTGCGGAAAACCCTTGGCAACAGCGGCGCGCATCGCCGCGATCTCGGGATCAGCCACGGGCTGCGCGCCTTGTGAAGACATGCCTTCACAGTACAGGGGTGCAGTTCTCGCATCAACGCCCTGTCAACCTGTGTGATAGAAGGCGCCAAGGATCCCGGGGCGTCCCGCGACCGGTATCCTTGAGGAGTGTTTGGACGTAAGAACGAGCCCGCCGCAGAGAGCCCCGGGCAGCCCGCGGAGCCCGAGGCCCCCACCACAGGCAAAGGCGCCCCCACGCCGAGGCGCAGGGATCAGGAGGCAGTCCGGAGGCGACCCCTCGTGCCCGCCGACCGCAAGGCCTCGAAGGCAGCTGAACGGCAGGCGTCTGTCGAGGAGCGCCAACGGGTCCGCCGCGCGATGGAGACCGGGGATGAACGGCATATGCCCCTTCGGGACCGCGGCCCGCAGAAACGTTACGCCCGCGACTTCGTGGATGCACGCTTCAACCTCGGCGAGTACCTCATGTTCGCGGCCCTGGCGTTCGTGGTCATCTCGTTCATTGTGCCCCAGGCATCGGACGTCCAGGTATTCATCCTCGGGGCCTTCTGGGTGGTCTTCATCCTCGTCTTCGCCGACACCTTCTGGCTATCACGCCAGCTCAAGAAGCGGCTTGTCGCCAAGTTCGGGGAGGTAGAGCGGGGCACCGTGTGGTACGGAAGCATGCGTGCCCTGCAGTTCCGACCGCTCCGGATGCCGAAGGCACTGGTCAAGCGCGGCCGGTCCCCCTCCTGATCGGATCCCGCTCAGCACCTCGCTGGCTCACGACGGCGCGACACCCATCCCGGGTGCCGCGCCGTCGTCGTGCGCAGGCCGTTCTGCATTAGTGGGCTTCCACAGGGGCTGTGGACTGCGCCGCGAGC
The DNA here is from genome assembly GCF_021554725.1 of Sinomonas notoginsengisoli. Lineage (GTDB taxonomy): Bacteria > Actinomycetota > Actinomycetes > Actinomycetales > Micrococcaceae > Sinomonas > Sinomonas notoginsengisoli. Next base: position 333,678 of record NZ_JAIZDP010000001.1, read on the forward strand.
GCGCGGTTGATGGTTGCGGCCCAGAAGGGCCCCTCATAGAGGAATGCGGTGTATCCCTGCACGAGGGTCGCCCCAGCAGCGAGCCGTTCGCGGGCGTCGTCCGCCGTCTCCACGCCGCCGACGGCGACGAGGGCGATGCGGTCCCCGACGGCAGCCTTGAGTCGGACGAGCACTTCAAGCGAGCGTGACTTAAGGGGGGCGCCCGACAGTCCGCCGGCGCCGAGCGCCTCGACCTTCTCCCTTGGGCTGACGAGCCCCTCGCGCCCGATGGTCGTGTTGGTGGCAATGATCCCCTCGAGGCCCATCTCGAGTGCGAGGCGCGCAACGTCGTCGACATCCTCGTCCGAGAGGTCGGGAGCGATCTTCACGAGGAGAGGCACTCGCCGCCCTGCCGCGGCCGTTGATTCCTCGCGGACAGCGGCCAGGAGTGGGCGGAGGCTCTCGACGCTCTGGAGCAGGCGGAGCCCCGGAGTGTTCGGCGAGCTGACGTTCACCACGAGGTAGTCCGCGACCGGCGCGAGCTCCCGGGCGCTCACCCTGTAGTCCCCGACGGCATTCTCGAGCTCGACCGCCTTGGTCTTGCCGATGTTGACGCCGATGACGGGCCGCCCCGAACCATAGCGGGCCTCGAGCGCAGCGCGCGCTGCGGCGATGCGCGGCGCGACAGCATGTGCGCCGTCGTTGTTGAAGCCCATCCTGTTCAGGACCGCTCGGTCCTCGATCAGGCGGAAGAGCCGCGGCCTGGGGTTCCCCGGCTGGGCCTGCCCAGTGATGGTGCCGACCTCGACGTGCCCGAAGCCGAGCTCCCCGAGGGCCTCGATGCCGCGGCCCTCCTTGTCGAATCCGGCTGCCAGCCCAAAGGGCGAGGGGAAGGTGAGCCCGAACGCCTCGGTCTTCAGTGCCGGCGCGGGCGCCGTGAACCGTGCCAGGATCCGCCCGAGCCCGCAGGCGTGCACCGCCCGGATTCCGGCGAAGCCCATGCGATGGGCCTGTTCGGCATCCATCCATGAGAAGGCAGCACGGAAGAAGAGAGGATAGAAGCGCATGGCACTAGTCTCCCACTGTCGTCGAAACCTACTCTCGAACTGGATACCGCTCAAAGGGAGGATTCATGCAGCTGGCCTGGGCCCCGGACTTCTTGGGGCGAGGGGTGGAGTACGCGTCACTGGGACGCGGGCTGCACGGTGAGCTCGGAACCCTCATCCGGTTTGGCCCCGACGGCACCGCGCACGATGCGGAACCGGACGCCACCCACGGCCAGCCTTCGGGGGCCCTGCTCTACGTTCACGGCTGGAGCGACTACTTCTTCAACCTGGAGCTCGCGCACTTTGCCGTGGCCCGCGGCTTCACCTTCTATGCCCTGGACCTTCCGGAGCACGGCCGCAGTCTCGCTGCCGGGGAGATGCCCGGCTTCGTCGGATCGGCGGACCATTACCTCGAGAGCGTCGGCGCCGCGGTCGATACCGTTCGCCGCGAAGCGGGCCACGCCCCCATCCTCATGGGGCACTCAACCGGCGGCTTGGCCGCTGCCCTGTACGCGCAGCGCTCGGCGTCTGACCTGAGGGCGGTCGTACTGAGCAGCCCGTGGCTCGTGCCGCACGGGGGGCCTACCGCGGGGCGCCTACTCGAGGCGGCGCTCCGTCCGGCCTCGCTGCGCTGGCCGAGGGGACGGCTTCCGCTGCCCTCGCGCGGGTACTTCTGGCGCGCGGTGGCGAAGGAGGCAGGGGGGGAATGGGAGCTGCGGGAGGACCTCCGCCCGCGCAACGCGTTCCCGGTGCGGGTGGGATGGCTGCACGGTGTGCTCGAGGGGCAGCGGATGCTCCGCGCCGGCCCTCGTCTTGAGCTGCCTGTCCTGCTCCTCGCCTCCACGACCTCGGACCTGGGGCTCGTGTGGCGCGAGCACATGCGCGAGCGGGACGCGGTCCTGTCGATTGCTCCTATGCGCCGGGCCGCGGCAGACCTCTGCGTGAACCTGGACGAGGCGCTCGTGGAGAGGGGCCTCCACGATGTCCTCCTCTCCCCCACCCCAGTGCGGAACGAGGCCTACGGCAGGCTGGGACGATGGCTCGACGAACTCGGCGCCGACAGGTCCTAACCGGCGCTTGCCCTGTCCACTGCGCCTCCGTAACGGCGGTCGCGGCGCGCGTAGAGCTCGACAGCCTCCCACAGCGTGCGCCGGTCCACGTCGGGCCAGAGCGTGTCGAGGAACACCATCTCCGCATACGCGGACTGCCAGAGCAGAAAGTTGCTCAGACGCTGTTCCCCGGAGCTGCGCAGGAACAGGTCCACGTCCGGGAGGTCTGGCTCGTCCAAGTAGCGCTGGATCGTCTTCTCAGTCACGCTCCTTGCGCTGAGCCTGCCCGCTTCGACATCTCTGGCGATTGCCGCGACCGCATCCGCGATCTCCGCACGGCCGCCGTAGTTGACGCACATCGTCAGGTGGCACACCCTGTTGTCGCGGGTGTACTCCTCGGCCTCCTCGAGCTCCTTGATGACCGAGCTCCACAGCTTGGGTCGCCGTCCGGCCCAACGGATCCGGACGCCCCAAGAATCGAGGGTGTTGCGCTGGCGTCGGAGGACGTCCTTGTTGAACCCCATGAGGAAGCGGACCTCCTCAGGCGAGCGCTTCCAGTTCTCTGTCGAGAACGCATACACGGACACGTACTCGATCCCGAGCTCGATCGCACCGGCCATGACGTCCAGGAGCGCAGGCTCCCCGGCCTTGTGGCCCTCGATCCTCGGCAGGCCGCGTTGGTTGGCCCACCGGCCGTTCCCGTCCATGACGATCGCGACGTGGCGCGGAACGAACTCGCGTGGAATGGCCGGGGCCAGTGCACCGGAGGGATGTGGGAACGGTGCGACGGGCGCGGGGCGGTCGGGTGTCCGGCGGGGTCGGCGCGAGGGTGTGGGAGTCACGGGGGTGGTCACCGTCCGGGTTGGTCTGGCGTGGTCGGAAAAGGGGGTCGGGTGGTCGGTCGTCATTCCGCGCGTCGCACGACGCCGCGGGGCCGCCTTGTCAGGTGGCGGCCGGCTCCCGCTCGACGAGCTTCAGTGAGCCTACCGCGCGTTCGAGGTGCCACTGGACGTAGGCCGCGACGAGACCTGCGGCCTCGCGGCGATGGGCCGCTTCGGAACTATCCGCCGCAAGCCAGTCCCCGGAGAGGAGCGCCGCGAGCAGGCGGACGGTTTCCGGTGCGGGCGCTGGGGAGCCCGGCGGGCGGCATGCGCTGCACACAATGCCGCCCAGGGCCGCATTGAAGGCCGAGTGCGGGCCGGGCTGGCCGCAGCGGGCACAGTCCGTGAAGCTCGGTGCCCAGCCCGCGGTCGCGAGGGCGCGCAGCAGGTAGGAGTCGAGAATGAGGCCCGGTGCGTGGGCTCCGCGGCTCAGCGCCGCGAGGGCGCCGACGAGGAGCATGTACTGGGCCGGGGCGGAATCTGCCTCGGATGCCGTGAGCCGCTCCGCCGTCTCCGCCATCGCAGCGGCGACCGTGTATCGCGGATAGTCCCCGGCGATCGCCGTCCCGTAGCTGGCCCTTGCCGCGGCCTGCCCGACGATCTCGAGCGACCGCCCGTGGACGAGCTGCACATCCGCGACCATGAACGGCTCGAGACTCGCTCCGAACCGGCTGCGGGTGCGCCGGACTCCGCGGGCAACGGCGCGGACCTGACCGTGGGCGCGCGTGAGCATCACCACGATGCGGTCGGCCTCGCCGAGCTTGTGGGTCCGCAGTACGACTCCGTCGTCCCGATAGCTCCGGGAAGCGAACGTCGATTCAGCCATCAGTCACCGTTGCCGCCACGACTGACATTCTCCCACTCGGGGCGCGACGACGGCGGGAGGTGCCCCGTCGCCGTCGCGCGTCCCACGTTCCGCGGGGCCCGCGGCCCTCAGGCGGGTACCTCGGCGTCGCGCAGCGCGCGGTTCACGGCCGAGATGACTGCCTTGAGCGAGGACATCGAGGTGTTGGCGTCGATCCCGACGCCCCACAGGACCCGCTCCCCTACAGCGCACTCGACGTACGCGGCGGCGCGGGCGTTTCCGCCCTCGGACAGGGCATGCTCGCTGTAGTCGAGCACCCGGATGTCGAGTCCCTCCTGGGCGAAGATGTCCAGCAGCGCCGCGATGGGGCCGTTGCCCGTGCCGGTTCGCTCGACGCGCTCGCCGTCGATGCGCAGGGCGGCGTTGAGTGTCATCGTGCCGTCCTCGGCGGACTCGGTCGTGACCGGGCCGAGGGCGTAGCGGCCCCAGGCCTTGCCGCCGTCCACGGCCGATGCGGGGAGGTACTCGTCGCTGAAGATGTCCCACAGCTCCGTGGCGCTGACCTCGCCGCCCGCCGTGTCCGTGTGGCGCTGGATCACGCTCGAGAACTCGATCTGTGCCCGGCGCGGCAGGTCGAGGCTGTACTCGTTCTTGAGCAGGTAGGCGACGCCGCCCTTGCCGGACTGCGAGTTGACGCGGATCACTGCCTCGTACGTGCGGCCGAGGTCCTTCGGGTCAATCGGGAGGTACGGGACCTGCCAGGTGAACTGGTCCACGGGCTTGCCGACCGCTGCCGCATCCCGCTCGAGTGCCTCGAGGCCCTTCTTGATTGCGTCCTGGTGCGAGCCGGAGAATGCGGTGAACACCAGGTCACCGCCATACGGGACGCGCTCGCCCACCGGCAGCTGGTTGCAGTACTCGACCGTGCGGCGGACCTCGTCGATGTCAGAGAAGTCGATCATCGGGTCGATGCCCTGGACGAACATGTTCAGGCCGAGCGTGACGAGGTCCACGTTGCCGGTGCGCTCGCCGTTGCCGAACAGGCAGCCCTCGATACGGTCTGCGCCGGCCATGTAGCCGAGCTCGGCGGCCGCGACCCCGGTGCCGCGGTCGTTGTGCGGATGCAGCGAGAGGATGATGCCCTCGCGCGGGTGCAGGTTCCGGCTCATCCACTCGATCGAGTCGGCGTAGACGTTCGGGGTCGCCATCTCGACGGTGGCGGGCAGGTTGACGATCACCTGGTTGTCCGCGCTCGCCTCGAAGACCTCCGCGACGGCATTGCACACCCGGGCCGCGTACTCCAGCTCCGTCCCGGTGAAGGACTCTGGCGAGTACTCGTACGTGATGTGGGTATCCGGGATCATCTCCTGGTACTTCTTGCACAGGAGGGCGCCCTGGACGGCGATGTCGAGGATGCCGTCCTCGTCCTGGTTGAACACGACCCGGCGCTGGAGGACTGATGTCGAGTTGTAGAGGTGGACGATGGCCTGCTTTGCACCTGCGAGAGCCTCATAGGTGCGCTCGATGAGATGCTCGCGCGCCTGGGTGAGGACCTGAATCGTGACATCATCCGGGATGTGGTTGCCGTCAATGAGCCCGCGGACGAAGTCGAAATCCGTCTGCGACGCCGACGGGAACCCTACCTCGATCTCCTTGTAGCCCATGTCCACCAGCAGCTTGAACATCTTGAGCTTCCGGGTGGGACTCATGGGGTCGATGAGCGCTTGGTTTCCGTCGCGGAGGTCAACGGCACACCAGCGGGGAGCCTTCTCGATCCGCTTGTCAGGCCACGTCCGGTCGGGCAGCTCAACGGTGATCTGCTCGTGGAAGGGGAGGTACCGGTGGACAGGCATGCCCGAGGGCTTCTGAGCGTTGCGCATAGCTTTACTGTAGGCCTTTCTTAGCTGGACGATCCGCGGTGGCCGGGGCACGGGGAGACTCCGCGGCGGGGATCGGCCTGCGCTGGATCAGCGGCTAGAAGGCCCCGCCACGGCAGCTAAGAAGAAGCAGCGCGGTTGGCACACAGCCACGATAGCATCCGCCTGCCTCCCATGGTTCGCCCGGTGCCTAAGATGAAGCCACCTACCCAGGAGGCACCATGACAAGTCCTACCAGCGCCCCACCGTCCGGCGTCGACCGTCAGTACTTCGATGCGAACGTCCGCGCACAGGATGACCTATACCGCCATGTCAACGGGGGATGGCTGAGCTCTACCGAGATCCCCTCAGACCGGGCGCTGGTCGGAACGATGGTCCAACTGCGGGACGAGTCCGAGGCCAACGTCCGCGCGCTCATCGAGGAGCTGGCTGCGGCGGAGCACGCTGAAGGATCAGACGAGGCGAAGATCGGGGCTTTCTACCGCTCGTTCATGGACGCAGACGCGGTCGAGCGGCTGGGGGCCGCGCCGCTGAAGCCTCTCCTTGACGAGATCGAGGCTGCGGACGACGTCGCGTCATTCGTCAGGACGTCGGCCCGCCTCGGGCGTGGGGGCGTCGAAGGGCTGTTCAGCTTCTACGCAGCCCCCGATGCCGGCGACCCGGAGCGTGTGGTCCTCTACACGAGCCAGGGCGGGCTTGGGCTTCCGGATGAGTCGTACTACCGCGACGAGAAATTCGCGAAGGTGATCGTGGAGTACGAGGCGTACCTGCGAGATGTGTTCGCACTGCTCGGCTCGGGCAGCGCGGCGCGGGACGCCGAGACCGTGCTCGAGCTCGAGAAGCGCATTGCGGCGCTCCACTGGGATCGGGTGGCGCTGCGGGACCCGCAGAAAACCTACAACCTGCGCACCGAGGCACAGGCCACCGAGGCGTTCGACCACTTCCCGGCATGGGCGGAGGCAACCGGAGTTGTGCCGGAGGCCCGCGCCGAGCTCGTGGTGGGCAATCCGGAGTTCCTGGAGGGGATCGGGGGGCTTCTGGACGACGTGCCCCTTCAGACGTGGAAGCTGTGGCTGAGGGCGCACTTGGTCGGAGCTGCGGCGCCCTACCTCTCCTCGGTATTCGTCGACCGGCACTTCGCGTTCTACGGGACGATTCTCTCGGGGACACCGCAGAACAAGGAACGCTGGAAGCGCGGCGTCGGTGCAGTCGAGGCGGGCCTCGGCATGGCAGTGGGGCGGCTGTACGTGGCGCGGCACTTCCCCGAGGGGCACAAGGAGGCAATGCAGGCGCTCGTGGCGAACATCGTCGAGGCCTACCGGCGGAGCATCTCCGTGCTGCCGTGGATGAGCGAGGAGACGCGTGCGCGCGCATTCGAGAAACTCGCAGCCTTCCGGCCCAAGATCGGCTATCCGGACGAATGGATCGACTTCTCGGCAGTGGCCGTGGACGCTGGCGATCTCCTCGGCAACGTGAGGCGAGGCAATGCCGCCGAGCTGGACCGGCTCCTCGACGAGATCGGCAAGCCGGTGGACCGGGTCAAATGGCTCATGACGCCGCAGACGGTCAACGCCTACTACCACCCGCTCATGAACGAGATCGTGTTCCCCGCGGCGATCCTCCAGCCGCCCTTCTTCCACCCAGACGTGGACGCGGCTGTGAACTACGGAGGGATCGCCGCGGTGATCGGCCATGAGATCGGACACGGGTTCGATGACCAGGGCTCGCAGTTCGACGGCACCGGCGCGCTGCGCAACTGGTGGACAGATGAGGACCGCGTGGCCTTCGAAACGCTCACGGCGCGCCTCGTCGGCCAGTTCGAGGCGCTCTCCCCCGCGGAAACGCCGGGCCACACCGTCAACGGCCGACTCACCCTCGGTGAGAACATCGGCGACCTCGGTGGCCTCGGAATCGCCTACAAGGCGTACGAGCTGAGTCTGGACAGCCAGGAGGCCCCGGTGATCGATGGCCTGACCGGGGCGCAGCGTTTCTTCGCGTCATGGGCCACGGTGTGGCGTCAGGTCTGCCGTCCCGAGGAGACGCTTCGCCGGCTGTCCATCGACCCGCATTCCCCCAACGAATTCCGCACGAATGCGATCGTGAAGAACCTCGACGCGTTCCATGAGGCCTTCGGGGTCACGCAGGGCGATGGAATGTGGCTCGCCCCGGAGGAGCGCGTGACCATCTGGTAGACATCGCCCACCGGAAGGGAGCGGGTTCCGCTAGGGATCGCGGGATCCGCTCTCTGTACGCCGCGGCCGCTACTGGCCGAAGGCCGCCTGGCACGTCTGCTGCTCGGCGGTCTGCGACACGATGTTGTCCGGTACCTTCGGGGTGTACTTCTCACCCGAGGCGAAGTCAGCGCCGGCGAGGAGCTGGACGCCGTAGATCGCGCGCGAGGGCTGGATCTGGGCGGCGGGCAGGTTGAACTGCGCGGCGATGTCCTTCGCCACATCCTCGAACCCTGCGCTGTAGTACACCGTGGTGGAGTCGGCCGGGGCGGCGGCGAATGCGGAGGTCTGCGTGAACCCCGCGGACGCGAGGAGCTTCACGAGCTCCTGGGCCCGGCCGGGGGCCGCAGAGCCATTTGCGACCGAGACCGGCTGGGCCGCCTTGGCGTAGGCAGCGGTGGGCGCGGCGACCGGTGCAGGCACCGTGCTCGGGGCGGTGCCTGCAGGCGACGCGCTCGGGGACGCGCTGGCGGAGGGCGGAGCCGTGAGGTCGCGCCCCTCCCGCATCGCTTGGAAGAGACCCTCCGCGTCCGGCTCCTTGAGCTGGATGCGCGCCGGATCCGGAGCGTACTGCGCCCACGGCACCGTCACGAAGGCGACCTTCGGCAGGTCCACATTCTTGAGGCGGTTGCCGATGGTGGTCAGAGACTGCGGGTTGGCGAGACCGGAGTCGACAGTGAGGTTCTTGGTGATCGTATCCGCGATCGAGAGCATCTTGGGGACGTTCGTGAGGGTCCCGTCAGAGCGGACCTTCCGTGCCAGCGAGGCGAGGAACGCCTGTTGTGACTTGATGCGGGAAAGGTCGCTGCCATCACCGACCCCGTGCCGGCTGCGAAGGAATGCCAGGGCCTGCTCGCCCTGGACGGTATTCGTGCCTGCGTTGAGCTTGAGCCCCGCCGCAGGATCGTCGATGGCCGCGTTGACGCACACGTCGACGCCGCCGATCGTGTTGGAGAGCTCCTTCACTGCGTTGAAGTCTGCGAGGAGGAAGTGGTCAATGGTCAGACCGGTGATCTTGTTGATCGCGTCCAAGAGGCAGCCGGGGCCGGCCTCCTCCATGGCTGAATTCAACTGGCCGGGATTCTGGGCGGGGAACGCCTTGTGGGTCTTCGGGTCCGTGCATGCGGGGATGGGGACCATGAGGTCACGCGGGAAGCTCGTCATGGAGATCTGCTTGTTGTCCTCGGAGATGTCCATGAGGATCATGACGTCGGAGTTGCCATAACCGCTGCTGTCCGCCTGCGAGCCGTACTCACTGTTGGCACCGTCCCGGGTGTCGGTGCCCATGATGAGGATCTGAAGACGATCCGTTGCATCGTTCGAGGCATCGGCGGTGGTGTTCCCCGCTGAGAGTGGCGCCTGGCGGAGGTTGGTCCCGAGTCTGATCAACCAGTAGCCGGCAAATGCCAAGACCGCCACGAGCACGAGGGCGACAATACCGCCGGCGATCTTCAGGCCGAAGCGTCGAGCACCCGCCGCGCGCCCATGGCGCACGGGCATCGAACCGTCGGGACGGACATGATGAACGCCGCTTCGGCGCACTGTGTTGCGGTGCACCGCGGGCGCGGCGTCAGCACGTCGAGCCAAGGGGGGCCTTCCTGCGAACGATTCAAGGTCACCCTATCGTAACCGCCCGTGCTGAGAGGTCGCTGTGGGCGGTCCACAGCGAGGTCTAGAAGCCGAGCTTGCCGAGCTGCTTGGGGTCGCGCTGCCAGTCTTTCGCAACCTTGACATGCAGGTCCAGGTAAATCCGGGTCCCTAGCAGCGCCTCAATGCCCCGCCTCGCCGTGGACCCAACCTCACGCAGGCGGGAACCTCCCTTGCCGATGATGATGGCCTTCTGCGAAGGCCGTTCCACGAAGAGATTGACCCGGACGTCCACGAGCGGATTGTCCTCGCTGCGGCCCTCACGTGGCACGATCTCCTCGACCACGACGGCGAGCGAGTGGGGAAGCTCATCCCGCACACCCTCAAGTGCCGCCTCGCGGATGAGTTCGGCCACCATGACCGCCTCAGGCTCATCCGTGAGCTCGCCGTCGGGGTAGAGCGGCGGGGACGGCGGCATGTGGTCGATGAGGACATCCTCGACCGTCGACACCTGGTACCCGTCCTGGGCGGAGACCGGCACCACGTCGGCGAAGCCCTCTCCTCCGAACGCCTCGCGGCCGAGGGCGTCAACCGCCACGAGCTGCTCCGTGAGCTGCGCACGGTTCACGAGGTCCGCCTTAGTCACAAGTGCAACAATCGGCTTGCGTGGAACGCCCGCCAGCTTGTTGGCGATGAATCTGTCCCCTGGCCCGATCCGCTCGTTGGCCGGGATGCAGAAGCCGATCACATCGACTTCGGACAGCGTTTCAGCAACGAGATCGTTGAGGCGCTGGCCCAGAAGGGTGCGCGGGCGGTGCAGCCCAGGCGTGTCGACGAGGATGAGCTGGCCGTCACTACGGTGGACAATCCCCCGGATGGTATGGCGCGTGGTCTGCGGCTTCGCCGATGTGATGGCGACCTTCTGGCCCACGAGGGCATTGGTCAGCGTTGACTTCCCCGCGTTCGGGCGTCCGACGAGTACGGCGAATCCGGCACGGTAATTGGGGGCGGCCAGCCCTTTGTCGGTGTCAGCCATGAGTGCTCCCTGTCTGATCGGTCTTCTCGGGTGCCGTGGGCGCCTCTGCACGCTCGGCCAGGATGTGGGTGATGCGGTTCCTGCGGCCTACGCGCCGCTCCGCCGTGAGCCTGATGCCGTGGACCGCAGCGCTGCTGCCCACGATGGGCACGCGTCCCAGGCCTTTGGCGAGGAGGCCGCCTACCGTCTCGACCTCGTCGTCCTCGAGGTCGACGTCGAACAGTTCGCCGAGATCGTCCAGGCTCATCCGCGCGGTGACCCGGAACCGGCCGTCACCCAGATCGACGGACTCCGCCTCGTCGTCGTCATACTCGTCGACGATCTCCCCCACGAGCTCTTCGATGAGGTCTTCGAGCGTCACGAGGCCGGCGGTTCCACCGTACTCGTCCACCACGATCGCGAGGTGGATGTACTCCCGCTGAAGCTCCTTGAGCAGATCGTCCACGGGCTTGGACTCCGGGACGAATCGTGGCTCGCGGGCGAGCGGGTCGACGGCCTCTTCGCCGGCCGCGGCGTCCTCGTGGATCCTCGCAGCGACGTCCTTGAGGTACAGGATGCCCGTGACGTCGTCGAGGCTCTCCCGGAACACTGGCACCCGCGAGCAGCCTGAGCGCAGGAATAGGGACATCGCCTGCCTGAGCGTCGAACCGGATTCGATCGCGATGATATCCGTCCGCGGGACCATGACAGCACGCACGAGTGTCTCGCCGAGCTCGAACACCGACTGCAGGAGCTCGGCCTGCTCATCCTCGAGGTCCTCGGTGTCGCTTGAACGTTCGACGAATTCGCGCAGCTCGGTCGACGTGTACGTGGCTTCCTCGTGCTCGGGGTCAGTTCCCGTCGCGGCACTGCCGAGCCGGACGAGCCAACCGGGCACCGGGCCGAGGATTGCGCGGAGGCCCTCGACGAGAGGCGCGGCAGCCGCCGCGATCGGGAGCGCGTGTTGCCTGCCCAGCTGGCGCGGGGACACGCCGACAAGGAGGAAGCCTATGAGAGCCATGACGAAGGTCGCCGCGAGGCCGGCGAGCCAGACACTGTCGAGCCAGCTGTGGACGAGGACCGCCACCGCGACGGCGGCAGCCGTCTCGAACCAGATGCGCCAGAAACGCGTGGCATGGATGTGCGGAACTGGGTCCGCGAGGATCTTGGCGAGGGAAGGGGCCCGGCCTGTTTCGACCCGTTCTTCGGCATCGTGCCGAGGCAGGAAGGCAAAAGCCGCCTCGGCCGCCGAGAGGAACCCGGCCAGCGCGACGAAGATGAGGGCGAGGATGAGCAGGAGTGCTGTGGTCACGCCACCGTCTCGCTCGGTGCCGGGCGTCCGAGGAACTCGGTGAGCAGCTCGCGCTGCAGTGTGAACATCTCCTCGCGCTCTTCGGGTTCGGTGTGGTCGAAGCCCAGAAGGTGGAGGAGCCCGTGCGTGGCGAGGAGCAGTACTTCGTCATCGGCCGAGTGCCCGCCGCGCTGGGCCTGCTGGGCCGCGACCTGCGGGCAGATAGCGATGTCCCCGAGCATCCCCTGGGGAGTCGGCCTGCCAGGGGCTCCGGGAGTGAGCTCGTCCATCGGCACCGAGAGGACGTCGGTGGGCCCGGGCTCATCCATGAGCTCGAGGTGAAGGCGCTCCATCGCTTCCTCGTCGACCAGCAGGATCGACAGCTCAGTCTGGGGATGCAGCCACAGGCGCTCGAACACGAACCGGCCGAGGCGGACGAGGGCTTCGGCGTCGACGCCCAGACCCGATTCGTTGTTGACTTCGATGCTCACGATCCCAGCTTAGACTCGGGCCCTGCTGCGGACGCGGTGCCGGCCTCGTGCTGACGCGCGGCACGCTCGCGGCGCCGCTCCTGCTTGGCGCGCTCGGTGACATCCCACCGTCCGTAAGCATCGACGATGTCGCTTACAAGCCGGTGGCGCACCACATCTGAGGCATCCAGGACACAGAAGCTCACGTCCTCGACGCCCTGCAGTATCTGCTGCACGATCCGCAGGCCGGAGGCTGTTCCTGAGGGCAGGTCGACCTGGGTGATGTCCCCTGTGACGACCATCTTCGAGCCGAATCCCAAGCGCGTGAGGAACATCTTCATCTGCTCAGGCGTGGTGTTCTGAGCCTCGTCGAGGATGATGAACGCATCATTGAGCGTGCGGCCGCGCATATACGCGAGCGGTGCTACTTCGATCGTGCCGGCCGCCATGAGGCGCGGGATCGACTCGGGGTCCATCATGTCGTGCAGGGCGTCGTACAACGGACGCAGGTACGGATCGATCTTGTCGCTGAGGGTGCCAGGGAGGAAGCCGAGGCGCTCCCCCGCCTCGACAGCCGGGCGCGTGAGGATGATGCGGCTCACGTCCTTGTGCTGCAAGGCCTGCACGGCCTTGGCCATGGCCAGGTACGTCTTGCCCGTTCCAGCAGGGCCAATGCCGAAGATAACCGTGTTGGCGTCGATCGCGTCGACGTATTCCTTCTGGTTGGCCGTCTTCGGTCGGATCGTGCGGCCACGGCTCGAGAGGATGTTGTGGGTCAGCACGTCGGAGGGGTTCGCAACGGTCTGCGTGCGCAGCATCGCCACGAGCTGCTCGAGCGAGGCAGTCGTGACAGTGGCGCCGCTGGCAGCTATCGCAGCGACTTCCTCGAAGAGGCGGCGGATGTGCGGCGCTTCGGCGGGCGGCCCAACGATCGTGAGCTCGTTGCCCCGCACGTGGATGGAGACCGAGGGGAACTGCTCCTCGATGTACCGAAGCGCCTCGTCATGGGGCCCCAGTATCCGGACCATTTCCTCGCTCGAACCGAAGTGCAGGACTTCAGTGCGCGCTGCCGGGGTGGTGTGCGGGAACTCCGCTGTCACGGGCAGATCTCTCCTTGTCGGTGGCTCGCCGTGGATGGGCTGGAGTGGCACGGCTACCGGCTCCATCCTACTGCCCGGCGTCCGATCCACTCGCTGAGGGTTCGCCGCGGAATGTCGTTGAAAATATCAATCGTGCATCACTTGGGAAACAGTTCGCCCAGCGCCGCCCGCACACTGTGACACTGTGCCAAGCTGGACGATGGCCCGGGCAGGACGCCGGGCAACCAAGCCGCGCGCTGATGAGAAAAAGGAGCTATGCGACATCGAGCAAGGCAGGCATGGCCGAGGACCCGGCAACGGTCTTCAGCCGCTTCAGCCTTGTTCGTCGGCGCCCTGCTCCTCGCCGCAGGCCCGGGGCTCGCTGCCTGCACCGCGACGGGTACGCCCCAGCCGAGCATCGCGGCTGGATCCACGGCCGGCCCCTCGAACGGAAGTACCCAGACTTCGGCGCCGCTCGAGACGTCCCAGAGCTCGGCCAAGGCACCGGTGTACTGGCTCGGCAAGGCTCGGGACGGCGTATACCTGTACCGCGAGTTCCGAGACACCGACAACAACAGGGACAACCCCATCGCCACCGCGCTGCGGATCATGATGTCGCAGAAGCCCTTGGACCCCCACTACTTCACCCCGTGGCAGCCGCCCAAGAAGCTCGCCGCATCCGTTTCCGGCCGCAACTACATCACGGTCGACGTCTCCGCGGACGCGTTCAACACCGGAGTCGATGAGCCTACGGCTCAGCTCGCCGTCCAGCAGCTCGTCTATACCGCGACGGCTGCCGCGGCGAGTTCCGGCCTCGTCGATGCCGGCCAGCCCACTTCGGTCATGCTCCTCGTCGATGGACGGACATCACAGCTGGCGTTCCAGCGTGTCCAGCTCGGCCAGCTCATGCAACGGGACCCCACGATGGTTGCTCCCGTGTGGATCATCGACCCGCAGGAGGCCAGCGAGGTCACCGGGGCCCTCAAGGTGTTCGGACGGGCCACGGCGCCGGACAGGCCTTTCGCGTGGCAGATCCTGCGCCGCGAGGGGCAGGGGACCAAGTCCAGCTACGTCAGCGGCTCGGTGAGCTCCGGCAGCGCCCCGGGCCATGTCGGCGAGTTCACGTTCTCAGTGAACCTTCCGCCGGGCGACTATGAGCTGAGGATCCTGCCCTCCGACGATCCCTCGGCACCAGTCACGTCGAGCACGAGCGCGTGGGACTCCAGGATCTTCACCGTCAAGGGGTAAGAGTTCCGTCCCGGCCTCGCCATCGCCCCAACCGGTCTCCGGCGAGGGCGAGGGCGGCCGGTCCAGCAGTCGACGACCGCAGCACGTGCGGTCCCAGCAATGCGACTCGGGCACCGGCAGACCTGAAGCGCTCCAACTCCGCAGGGCTGATGCCGCCCTCGGGACCGACGATGAACAGGATCTCGCCCGTCGCCGGTGTCGGTTCGGCAGCGGGAGCAGACTGAGCGGTGATGGCATCGAGCACCGCCGAGAGCGGCTCCGTCGCCTCCTCGTGGAGCACGACGGCGAGGCGCGCCGCCTCAATCCTACGAACCAGCCGGGCGCCGTCGTGGGGTGCCTCCACTGGGGGGACGGTCGCGCGGCGCGCCTGCTTCGCCGCGGCGAGCACCACCGAGCGCCACTTGGCGAGGCCCTTGTCGGCGCGTTCGGCCTTCCACCTCACGATGGAACGCTCCGCCTGCCATGGGACGACGGCATCCACACCGAGCTCGGTGGCCGTCTCTACCGCGAGCTCGTCCCGGTCCCCCTTGGCGAGCGCCTGGACGAGGACCAAGCGGAACGGCGGGGCCTTCTCCCGACACACGTTCTCGACCAGGACGCCGAGCAGGGAGCCCTCGGCGCGGGACACGATCCCGACAGCGCGCACTCCGGCGCCGTCGGCCAGATCGACCCCCTCCCCCACAGTGAGCCGTCTGACCGTGACAGCGTGGCGGCCCTCCGCGCCCTCGACCGTCACGACGGCGCCGGGGACAGCGCCGTCAAGCGAGCCGGCGGGCACATAGAAGAGGGGCCGGGACATGTCAGAGGTTGCCGAGCCTGTCGCGCAGCTTCGCGAACACGCCCCCGCTGCCCACCAGCTTGCCCTCCCCGACCTGCTCACCCCGGAGCTTGGCGAGCTGGCGCAGGAGTTCTTCCTGCTCGGCGTCGAGCTTCGTCGGCGTCTCGACCTTGACATGGACCAGCAGGTCCCCGCGGCCCATGCCGCGCAGCCGGGTGACGCCGAGGCCTTGGAGGGTCACGACGTCGCCAGACTGGCTTCCGGGGCGCAGCGTGACCTGCTGCTCGCCGTCGAACGTCTCGAGGGTCAAGTCCGCACCGAGTGCGGCCGCGGTCATCGGCACGCTCAGAGTCGCGTGCAGGTCGTCTCCCTCACGGCTGAACATCGAGTGGGACGCGACACGGATCTCGACATAAAGGTCGCCGGACGGGCCACCAGCCGTCCCGGCCTCGCCCTGGCCCGCGAGTTGGATGCGCGTGCCGGTCGAGACGCCCGCGGGGATCTTCACTGTGAGGGAGCGCCGGCTGCGCACGCGGCCCTCGCCGCCGCACTCGTTGCACGGGCTGGGAATCTCAGTGCCGAATCCTTGGCAGCTGGGGCATGTGGCCATGGTCATGACCTGGCCGAGGATCGAGCGCACGGGACGCTGGATATGGCCTGCGCCGCCGCACACGCTGCACCGCACCGGCTCGGTGCCCGGCTCACAGCACGAGCCCCCACAGCGCTCGCACATGACCGCCGTATCGACCTCGAGCTTCTTGTTGACGCCGAACACCGCGTCCTTGAGCTCGATCCGCACCGCGATCAGGGCATCCTGTCCGCGCCGCACGCGCGAGGCGGGCCCGGACTGCGCCGCCCCGCCGCCGAAGAACGTCTCAAAGATGTCCTGGAACGCGAACCCTGCACCGTTGTAGGCGCCGGGGTAGCCGTTGTCGGTGCCGTTCTCGTTGCCCGTCGTGTCGTACACCCGGCGCTTGGCGGGATCCGAGAGGACCTCATACGCATGCGTCACGGTCTTGAACTGCTCAGCCGCGTCCTCCCCGGGATTGATGTCCGGGTGCAGCTTGCGGGCGAGCTTCTTGTAGGCCTTCTTGATCTCCTCTGGGGTCGCGTCGCTCGGGACACCAAGGGTTTCGTAGTGACTGCTCACGATTCTCTTTCTGTTGCTCAGCTGCCGGCGATGATCTTGGACAGGTAGCGGGCCACCGCCCTGACCGCCGCCATGGTCGCCGGATAGTCCATTCGAGTCGGGCCCAGGACGCCCACCTTCGCACCGTCATCCTGCCCGTACCCCGTCGCGACGACAGACGTCTCGGTGAGGCTCACGTATGGATTCTCCCGGCCGATCGTCACGGTGACACCACGGGGATCGCTGGCCATCTCCGACAGGAGGCGGAGCAGGACGACCTGCTCTTCGAGCGCTTCGAGGACGGGCGAGATGCTCTGCAAAAAGTCACTGTTGGAGCGGGCCAGATAGGCGGTGCCTGCCATGACCATGCGGTCCTCGCGGCTCGACTCGGCGAGTATGCCGAGGCCTTGCGCGAGCTCTGCGCCGAGGCGCTGGTCCTGCGGGGGAAGGGCGGCCACGACCTCCGCCGCGGCGACCGGGACACGCGCCACAGAGGTTCCGTTGAGCCCCTCGAGGAAGCGCTGGCGCAAGTAGGCGAGCCTGTCGCGGTCCACGTCCTCGCCCACCGTGTGGACGCGCTGCTCGACCGTGCCCGTGTCTGCGATCAGGACTAGGAGAATCTGCCGGGGGGCCAGGGACACCGCTTCGACATGACGCACGCGCGCTCGGCCCAGCTGGGGGTACTGCACGACGGCGACCTGGTTCGTCAGCTGGGAAAGCAGCCGTACGGTACGCTCCAGGACGTCGTCGAGATCCTCGGCGCCGTCCAGCAGGGTCTGGATCGCCTGCTTCTCCGCCGAGGACAGCGGCCGGACCGCGGCCAGATGGTCGACGAAGACGCGGTAGCCCTTGTCCGTGGGCACTCGTCCCGCACTCGTATGCGGGGCGGTGATGAGCCCATCGTCCTCAAGGGCCGCCATGTCGTTGCGGATCGTGGCGCTCGAGACACCGAGCTGGTGGCGCTCGACGAGCGCCTTGGACCCGACGGGCTCACGGAAATGGACATAGTCCTCCACAATGGCCCGCAGCACATCGAGTTTGCGGGGCTCGTTCATCACACCTCCTGTTGGCAAGGCCACAACACCGCACGCGTGTTAGCACTCACCCGGACCAAGTGCCAAGTCTATTATGCCTTCGCCTCGAGTGGGCGGACTCGTCCTGTGCCTTCCGACACGGCGCGGCACTCCAAGGGAGCCGGCCGCGCCGCGTAGCATGCCACGGGTGGACCGACTCTCCTATGACGCGTGGGGACCAGCCGAGCTCGCTGCCCCGGCCAGAACCGAGCTCCCGGTGGTCCCCGTCGAGAGGGGGCTCGTCCTCGAGGATGCTGAGACCGGCTGGGTAGGGGCCGTAACCCGCGTCGAGAAGTCCGGCGGCATGCATGTGATGAGCCTCGAGGACCGCAATGGACGCTCCCGCTCATTCCCGCTCGGGTTCGGATTCCTCATCGACGGCCGCCCGGTCCGGGTCGGCCCTCCCGCTGTCCGGAAGGCGCCTGCAGTTCCGATCCGCACGGCGTCCGGCTCTGTTCGGGTTGAGGGCATGCGCGCGCAGGTGGCCAAGGCAAGCCGCATCTGGGTCGAGGGCAAGCACGACGCCGAACTCGTCGAGAAGGTGTGGGGAGACGACCTGCGCGTGGAGGGCATCGTCGTGGAGCCTCTCCATGGCATCGATGGCCTCGCATCCGCGGTCTCCGACTTCGGCCCGAGCCCCCAGCGGAAGCTCGGGATCCTCGTGGACCACCTTGTCAAGGGCTCCAAGGAGTCACGCATCGTCGCGGAGGCGGTGGCGACCCCGGGCGCCGCAGGGAACGTGCTCATCGTGGGGCACCCGTATGTGGACGTGTGGCAGGCGATCAAGCCCTCCACGCTCGGCATCCCCGCTTGGCCTTCGGTACCGCGCGGAATGGATTGGAAGACCGGAGTCCTGAAGGCCCTGGGCTGGCCTCGCTCGGGCGCCGAGGACATCGGCCTGGGCTGGCAGAAGCTCCTGGGTGCGGTGCGCACCTACGCTGACCTCGAACCCTCCCTCTTGGGGCGCGTTGAGGAGGTCATTGACTTCCTGACCGCGTGAACTGCAATCCTTGGATATTCTGGGAGGGCTTCTCATTCACGCCCGATCGAAACCAGAGGCAAGGACTTCCCAGTGGCCGACTATCCGCAGTACCGACGTGACCGCGATCCCTCTGATCGCGGCGACACCGGCCAAGCGCCGCTTACCGCGTCAGAGGACCGCCAGTGGGCTACCCTCGCGCACTTCGGGGGAATTCTAGGCTTCGTCCCCTCGCTGCTGATCTATCTGGTCTTCAAGGACCGCGGCCCGTTCACCGCGCAGGAGTCCAAGGAGGCACTCAACTTCACGCTCCCGCCCACAGTCGGGGCGATCCTGCTCAATTTCTTGGGGTTCGTTCCCTTCGTGGGGAGCGTCTTCTCGGTCCTCGCCACGCTCATCTGGCTCGCGATCACCGTGTACTCCGTGATTGCCGGCATCCAGGTCAATCGCGGTCAGCCGTACCGCTACCCCTACAACCTCCGCTTGATCGCGTAGGGTTCCGCCTCAGGGCAGAAGGCGCCGAACCACTGCATCAGCCAGGAGCCGCCCCCGCAGCGTGAGCACGAGGCGCCCCCGGAGCGCGGCCAGCCCCTCGACGAGCCCGTCCGCAATGAGTCCGGCGACGGCCGCGCGCCCGGCCGGATCGAGATCCGCCGTGGCCAGTCCGGTGGCAAGGCGAATCGTCAGAAGGACGCGCTCCACGTGACGCGTTGCGCCGTCGAGCGTCTCGCGTCCCGCGGCCGGCGACGCGCCCAATCCGATCCTGCCTGCATAGGCAGTCGGGTGCTTGACGTTCCACCAGCGCACTCCACCGACATGGGAATGAGCTCCGGGGCCGACACCCCACCAGTCGCCGCCGTTCCAGTACGCGAGATTGTGGGCGCATTCGAATCGCGCGCCCTCCCGGCCGGTGGACGCTCCCCGAGCCCAGTTGCTCACCTCGTACCAGTGGAATCCCGCCTCGGTGAGCACGGCGTCCGCGAGCTCGTACTTCTCGGCGTGGTCATCGTCGTCGACGTCGGGGACCTCGCCCCGGCGGATCTGGGCCGAGAGCTTGGTGCCTTCCTCAACAATCAGCGCGTAGGCGCTCACGTGGTCGGGCTCGCACGCCAAGGCCGCGTCGAGCGACGTTCGCCAGTCCGCGAGGCTCTCCCCCGGGGTGCCGTAGATGAGATCAAGGCTCACGTCGAGGCCCGCCTCGCGGGCCCAGTGGACGGCCTCCGGCACCCGGCTCGGCGTGTGAGTCCTGTCGAGGACCCTGAGCACATGCGGGACGGCCGACTGCATGCCGAAGGACACCCGGGTGAATCCGGCGTCCGCGAGGGTCCGCAGCGACTGGGGCGTCACCGAGTCCGGGTTCGCCTCGGTGGTCACCTCGGCGCCGGGCTCAAGGCCCCATTCCGCCACTGCCGCAGCGAGGATCGAGGCGAGGTCTCCGGCGGGCAGCAGTGTGGGCGTCCCACCGCCGAAGAAGACCGTGGACAGACGACGGCGAGGCACGCCGGACGCCTCCAGTACACCGGCCGCGAAGCCCACCTCAGATGCCGCCGTGGCCGCGTAGTTTGCCTGCGAGGCGCCGCCGCCGAGTTCGGTCGCGGTGTACGTGTTGAAGTCGCAGTATCCGCACCGGACCGAGCAGAAGGGGATGTGCGCGTACAGCGAGAAGCTCCTGCCCGCGGCGCCTTCGGCAGCCTGGGGCGGCAGGACGCCGTCGGCCGGCGCCGGATCCCCGAGAGGGAGTGCGCTCGGCATGGCTACTTCTTCGCTCGGTCCTTCGAGTCTTTCGACTCGTCTGTGGTGAGCGCGGCGATGAAGGCCTCCTGCGGCACCTCGACGCGGCCCACCATCTTCATGCGCTTCTTGCCTTCCTTCTGCTTCGCGAGCAGCTTGCGCTTGCGCGTGATGTCACCGCCATAGCACTTGGCGAGCACGTCCTTGCGGATGGCGCGGATGCTCTCCCGGGCAATGATCCGGGACCCGATCGCCGCCTGGATCGGTACCTCGAACTGTTGCCTCGGAATGAGTTCCCTCAATTTGCCCGTCATCATCACACCGTAGGCGTAGGCCTTGTCCCGATGGGTGATGGCGGAGAAGGCATCGACCTGCTCGCCCTGGAGCATGATGTCCACCTTGACAAGGTCGGCGGTCTGCTCGCCGTCGGACTTCCAGTCGAGCGACCCGTACCCGCGCGTCTTGGACTTGAGGATGTCGAAGAAGTCAAAGACGATTTCAGCCAGCGGCAGGCGGTAATGAATTTCCACCCTGTCCTCGGAAAGGTAGTCCATGCCTCCCATGACGCCGCGTCGGCTCTGGCACAGCTCCATGATGGCGCCGACAAACTCGTTCGGCGCAAGGATGGTGGCGGAGACCATCGGCTCGCGGACCTGAGTGATCTTCCCGGCCGGGAACTCACTGGGATTGGTGACGTGGACAATCGACTTGTCCTCGAGCGTTACCTCGTATTCGACGTTGGGTGCGGTGGAGATCAGGTCCAGCTTGTACTCGCGCTCGAGCCGCTCGCGGGTGATTTCCATATGCAGCAGGCCCAGGAAGCCCACCCTGAAGCCGAAGCCCAGCGCCGCCGACGTTTCCGGCACGTAGACGAGGGCCGCATCATTGAGCATGAGCTTCTCCAACGCGTCCCGGAGCACCGGGTAGTCGGTGCCGTCCAACGGATACAGGCCGGAGAACACCATGGGCTTGGCGTCGGCATAGCCGGGGAGAGATTCGGTGGCGGGCTTGGCGAGGTTGGTGACGGTATCGCCGACCTTGGAGAGGCGGACGTCCTTCACCCCGGTGATGAGGTAGCCCACCTCACCGACTCCGAGGCCCCTCGAGGGGGTCGGCTCCGGGGAGCTCACGCCGATCTCCAGGAGCTCGTGGCTGGCTTTCGTGGACATCATCTGGATGCGTTCGCGTGGATTGAGCGAACCGTCGACCACGCGCACATAGGTCACCACACCGCGATACGTGTCGTAGACCGAGTCGAAGATCATCGCGCGCGCCGGCGCGTTAGCGTCGCCCACGGGAGCCGGGATGTCCGCGACGATCCGGTCGAGCAGGCCCTCAACGCCCATGCCCGTCTTGCCGGAGACGCGCAGCACGTCATCTGGATCACCCCCGATCAGGCTGGCGAGTTCGGCCGCGTACTTCTCAGGCTGAGCCGCCGGGAGGTCGATCTTGTTCAGTACGGGGATGATCGTGAGGTCGTTCTCCATCGCGAGGTACAGGTTCGCGAGGGTCTGGGCCTCGATGCCCTGTGCGGCGTCGACGAGCAGGATAGCTCCCTCGCAGGCGGCAAGCGAACGCGACACCTCGTAGGTGAAGTCGACGTGGCCGGGTGTGTCGATCATGTTCAGCGCGTAGGCCGTGCCGCCGACCTCCCACGGCATGCGCACTGCCTGGGACTTGATGGTGATGCCGCGTTCGCGCTCGATGTCCATGCGGTCGAGGTACTGCGCCTTCATGTCGCGCGGCTGAACGATCCCGGTGAACTGCAGCATCCTGTCCGCGAGCGTCGACTTGCCGTGGTCGATGTGCGCAATGATGCAGAAGTTGCGGATGATCGACGGATCCGTCGCGGCAGGCACCGGCGCGGTGCGGGCCATGGGAGACACGGTGGAAGGTCCTCACTGTCCTTGCGGGGAATGCTGACTTCCTAGTCTCCCATAGGCTGTCCTCATGCTGCGCAGTCTCGCCTCCCGGTTCGTCTCCGCCGTTCGCTCCGCCCTGGGCACCGAGCCGCGCCTCAAGGGGCGGGCAACGCCGCTTCCGGCGCACGACGGCGAGCGGTTGCCTGGGCGCTATGCGGGCGACTTCACGGGCAAGGCCACAGTCGAGTACCGCCCGGACCCGGATGGGGAGGCTGATCCGGGCGAGATTGTATGGACCTGGGTGCCCTATGAGGAGGACCACTCACAGGGCAAAGACCGTCCGGTGCTCATCGTGGGCCGGCATGCTTCAGCCCTCCTGGCCCTGATGCTCACGAGCAGGGACCACGATGGGCGGGCACGGCAGGCCGACTACATTGACATCGGCACGGGCGACTGGGATCCGCAACGACGGCCCAGCGAGGTGAGGATAGACCGTGTGCTCCAGATTGACCCACGTGCGGTTCGCCGTGAGGGTGCTGTCCTCGCGCGGGCGCGGTTCGATCTCGTGGCGTCCGGGCTGCGGACTCGCCGAGGATGGCAATGATGACCCTCCGCGTCACGCCAGTCTGCTACCATTGACAGCTGTGTGTCCGTGCAGGTCGGCGGGCACTGACGACCGGCTGCCATAGGCATCCCCACGCCGCTCAGTCGATGGTCGGTCCGATGCCCTCTAGACCCTGTTGGCTTTAACAAGAGAGTTCCATACGTGGCAAACATCAAGTCCCAGAAGAAGCGCATTCTCACCAATGAGAAGGCTCGTCAGCGCAACATGGCGGTGAAGTCCGAGCTGAAGACGGCCATCCGGGCCGTCAACGCCGCCGTCGTCTCCACCGACAAGGACGCCGCTGTGTCCGCTCTGGCCCACGCGAGCAAGAAGCTCGACAAGGCCGTGAGCAAGGGCGTCATCCACAAGAACCAGGCCGCGAACCGCAAGGCCGGCATCGCGAAGAAGGTCGGCAAGCTCGCCTGACCCACGGTTTCCCGCGGCCGGGGCCGGCATCCGATTTCCGGGTGCCGGCCCCGGCCTTTTTCGTCCCTCTTTCGACTTTCAGCGGGCGCGGGCCGCGGAACTCACGATCCCGAGGGCTCGCTCGACCGCGTACGCCGGATCCCGCGAAAGCCCCTTGACCTCGGCGTCAGCCTCGGCGACCGCCCGGATGGCTTTGGCAAGGCTCTGGGCGGTCCAGCCGCGGATGTCCCGCTGCGCCTGTTCGACGAGCCATGGCTGCATGCCGAGATCCCGGGCAATGCTCTGCGCGGAGCCTCGAGCGCCGGCGACCTTCGCGAGCGTCCTGAGCTTGGAGGCGATGGCCGCGACCATCGGAACGGGGTCGACGCCGGTCTCAAGAGCATGGCGGAAGGCGGAAAGGGCCTTTGCCTTCTGGCCGCCCAATGCCGCATCCGCCACCTTGAAGGCCGTGGCCTCGACCCGGCCTCCGTAGTACTTCTCGACCGTCGCAGCATCCACGGTCGAGGAGGCGTCGAGCCGCAGCTGCGCGCAGGCTGCCGCGAGCTCGGCCAGGCTGCTCCCGACCGCCGCAACCAGCGCGTCGACCGCATCCCTCTCGATCCGGCGTCCGCTCCCCCGGAACTCTGCGGCCACGAAGGCCGCCTTGTCCGCATCCCTCTTCAGAGGCTGGCAGTCGATGACGGGCGCACCCGAGGCCCGCACGGCATCGAGGAGCTTCTTTCCCCTCGCCCCTCCTGAATGGCGCAGCACGAGGACGACGTCCCGTTCCGGGCTGGCGGTGTAGGCGAGGGCATCGCGGAGGAAGTCCTCGCTCATCGACTCGAGCCCGTGGACCTCGATGAGCTTGTTCTCCCCGAAGAGGGAGGGTGACGCCGCCATGAGGAGCTCGCCGCCGGAGTATCCCCCGGCATCGAGGCGCATGACCTCCAGATCGGGGCTCGTCGCACGCGCCTTGGCCCGGATCGTATCCATGGCGCGTGCCGAGATGTAGTCCTCTAGTCCGACGACGAGGACCACGGGCGCAGGCGCCGCGTCCCGCCAGTCCACCGTCCCAGAGCCCGTCGCGGCTGATCCTCGCGCCCCGCCGGAGCGGGATGTCCGTGCGGCGGGCGTCATGGCCGGCCGCCTGCTGTCGCCTGACTCGTCACCCGTCCACTCTCCCACGGGAACGTGCGCGGCCCAATCTGCGGACCGGGACGAGTGCCGAACGAAGCCTGTGCACGGGCAGGAGGCAGGCCGTGAGGACCGCGAGCCGGACGGAGGGAAGCAGGATGGCGCACAGAAAGCCTGCGTTCAGTGCCGATACTCCCATCATGGCGGCGGCTCCTCCCACTCCCTCGGGCCACGGCAGGGTAGCACCGGGCAGCGATGCCAGGATCCTTGCGACGTCAGCAACCGCCTGCGCGGCGGTCCCCCCGACAGCGGTGGCGAGAAACGCTGCCGGCGGGCACCACGAACAGGTGGCGAGCGCGAGCGTTCCGGCAACGGTAGCGAACGGCACGAACGGTGCGACCGCGAGATTCGCGGCGAGGGAGAGCGTCAGGAACGAAGGCTGGATGAGCACGATGAGCGGCCCGCACGTGAGCTGGGCAGACAGCGGCACGGCGAGCACCATGGCGCACCATCCGGGGAGCCGCGTCGCGAGGACCTGGGTGAGTGCAGGACCGATGAGGGAGATCCCGAGGGTCGCTGCGACCGAGAGGAGGAAGCCCATGCTCAGCGCGAGCGGAGGGTCGAGCAGCACGAGGACGAGGACAGCCGCGGACACCGCCGAGCAGCTGCGCCCCGCGCGCCCGCTCAGGAGGGCGATGAGCCCGACGGCGCCCATCGCGGCAGCGCGGACGACGCTCGGCTCAGGTCCCACAATGATCGTGAACGCCAGCAGGGCCGCGGCGCACCCGAGCGCCGCAGCCAAGCGCGATGCACGCATGGCCCTGAGCCCCAAGAGCACCGCACCCAACAACAGCGTGAAGTTTGCCCCGCTCACGGCCGTAAGGTGCCCGAGTCCGACGTCGCGCATGGCGTCCTCCAGGTCAGCCGGCAAGGCGCTCGTGTCACCCACAGTGATGCCGGGGAGGAGACCTGCCGCGTCCGTCCACATCCATTGGGCCGACTCGCGCAGCGACGCGCGGAGATCACCAATCAGCTCCCGTGCGCGATCGGAATCGACGACGCGGGGATGACCCGTCACCTTCAGCAGCGCCGCGCTGCCCGGATGTGCGGCAGGGACAATGCGTCCTGCCACCATGACAGTCGTGCCGGTCCGAAGGCGTTCCACCTCAGCGCCGCCTATGAGCCGAAGCGTGACCGATGCCGTGAATGCCTGGCCCGCACTGGTCGCATGCACAAGCCGGACGGGTGCGGCGAAATGCGGCCCTGAGCTGAAGGTGCCTCCCGGTCTCTGAGCGCTGGGCTCGCCTGTGATCTGGACGGTCGCGGTGGTCGGTCCCCCATCGACGAGCAGACTGCCTACCGGGCCCGCGTGCGCCGCCGCCCCGTGCCCGGCACCGGCAGTCAGCCCGGCAAGGAAGGACAGCGAGGCGCACACCACGAGGGTGGAAGCCACAGGCCAACGCGGGTTGCGGCCGGCAGTGTCCCGCACCCCGCCCGATCGCATGTCGCGTACATGGAGGGCGACGCCGGTGGCTGCCGCGAGGGCGGCGACACAGGCGGTCGCGGCGACGGCCAATGCGAGGGCGGCGTACCCGGCGACGGGCGGGGTGAGGAGCGGGGCCAACGCAGCCCCGATCCACGCCGCCGCACCGAGTGGGACAAGCCGCAGGTCTCTCCACCGACCGCTCGCGGCCCGACGAGCGGCTGGGTCGGCGGCAAACCAGCGGGAGGCCCCGAGCCTGAGCAGCGGGGAGGTGTTCGCGGGCCGCTCACCATCGGGCAGAGGCATCGCACCGCCCACGGCGGCGTCGCGGTAGCGATTCCAGGCGAGCCGTCGTCCGTCGACTGCAGAAGTCCGGGCGGAGTCGGGATCGCGGCGGGTCATCGGGCCGTCACCAACGGAAGGAGGGACTCGAGCATCTTCGGCCCGACCCCGCTGACGGCGTCGAGGTCTTCCGGTGCCGCGAAACGCCCGTGGGCGTTGCGGTAGTCGACAATTCGCTGCGCCAGCACAGGACCGACCCGGGGCAGGCTGCCGAGTTCCTCAGCGGTGGCGGTGTTGATGTTGACCCTGCCGGCCGATGCGCCGCCTGCTGGCATCTTGCCCCCGGCCGCTGACGTGCTCGAGGGCAGTGGCCCCTGGCTTCCGGTCTCTGGGCTCTCAGGCTCGCCGGACATCGGGACTCTGATTCGGATACCGTCTTCGACAGGCGCTGCGAGGTTGAGGCGGTCGACCTGAGCCTCCGCCGTGGCGCCGCCAGCCGCGGCCACTGCCTCGTGCACACGCGCACCCGGCGCGAGGTGGTACACGCCGGGCGCCGCGACCGCGCCCACCACGTGGACGGTGAGGCCGGTTCCGGCGGCCCCGGTGGGGGTACTGGACCGTTCCGTCGGCGTCTCGGACGCCCTGCCTCTCGCTTCAGGGACGGCGGACACCGCGTGGACGGCCGGTTGGGTCGTGTCAGCGATCCACCACCACACTGCGCACGCGGCCGCCAACAGGACGGCGATGACCATCGCAAGCCTCAGGGACACTGCGAGTCTCGGCGTACGTTCTCTGCGGGCAGCCTCGGGCCCAGGACGCTCGGCCCCCGGTTCTGTCGCCGAGTCCATCTCTTCCGGTCCGGCAGTCGTCGAGTGCGGGGCCGGTTCCGCCCTCGGGAGGTCAAGCAGCCCCTCATCACTGCCGGGCGACGCGGAGAAAAGGGTGTCCCAACGATGGCGGGCCTCCTGCCGCCGGCTGAGGGCTTCGCGCCTGGACCACACCATGGGCCAACGCTCGCATGTGAGAGCCGCTGCGTGCGATCAATGGACGCGCTATGTGGAGGACACATCGACGTGCGAGGCCTGTGGAGGGGATGTCACCTCACTGCGTCCGCAGGTTCTGGGCCGGTTCCAGGCTGGACGCGATGACCACGGCAAGGACGCCCAGCCCGGTGTGCGCGGCGAGGACCGCAGGCAGGGGCGAGAGGACGACGTCCTGGACGGCCAGCCCGAGATCCCCCGCGACGTCGGCAGCGAACCGTTCCGCTTCGGGCCGGTTGCCGAAATAGTGGACCGCGACCGCGGGTGCGCGAAGGGACGCCGCTCGGCCCACCGCGAGCTCCCTCAGCCGAGGGAGGGCCTTGGCCGCAGTCCGGATCCGCTCCAGCGGCACGATCAGGCCGTCCTTCAGCGTCAGGATCGGCTTGATGGCCAGCATCGCGCCCACGAGCGATGCCGCCGCGCCGATGCGCCCTCCTCGCCGGAGCTGCTCGAGGCTCGGCACATAGAACAGGACCTCGGCCCCGGCGAGGCGGTCGTCCGCGGCCCTTCGCACATCCGCCGTGGGTGCCCCTTGCGCGGCGGTGAGCACGGCGGCCCGCACTGCGAAGCCCAGTGCCATACCGGCAGTGTGCGAATCCACGACATCGACCGGGATGTCCACCCGCTCCGCGGCAACCCTTGCGGCGTCGGCTGTTCCCGAGAGCCTCCCGGAGAGATGCAGTGAGACGATACCTTCGAAGCCTGCCCGCTCGAAGCCTCGGAAAACGCGTTCGAACTGACCCGGTGCTGGCCTGGACGTACGCACCTGCCGCCCCGAGGCGAGGGCAAGGCTGAGCGGAGTGTCCACGTCCTGGCCGTCCGTGAAGATCTCGTCCCCCGCCATCACGGGCAGGACGACGCTCGCGAAACAGCCGGCATGCTCGAACTCCTCCGCCCATTCCTCGGGAAGGCCCGCGGCCGAATCGGTCACGACGGCCACCCTTGGACGCGGCGGGGTCGACGCCGCTGGGACATGCCCTGGGCGGAGCATGCCCCAGCGGCGACGAAGCCATGCGAGGGCCGGCAGTTCGCTGTCCTCAGCCATCGATCGCCGCCCGCATCACGCCGGGACGATATTGACCAGCTTCGGCGTCCGCACGATCACGGTCCGTACGCCACGGCCGTCGAGGATCCGCTGGACATTCCCTGACGCGAGCGCAAGCTCCCGCAGGTTCTCCTCCGTGATGTCGGGGGTGACCTCGAGGCGGTCGCGCACCTTGCCGGCAACCTGCACCACAGCAGTCACGGTCTCCTCGACGGTGAGCGACGGATCGTGCTGCGGCCATTGGGCGTTCGCCACCGAAGCCTCAC
The DNA here is from genome assembly GCF_021554725.1 of Sinomonas notoginsengisoli. Classification (GTDB taxonomy): domain Bacteria; phylum Actinomycetota; class Actinomycetes; order Actinomycetales; family Micrococcaceae; genus Sinomonas; species Sinomonas notoginsengisoli. Next base: position 362,047 of record NZ_JAIZDP010000001.1, read on the forward strand.
GGCCAAGAGCGGCCCACATGTCCTCCGCCGTGTAGGGCGCGAACAGGCTCAGGATGATTGCCACGGTCTCTGCTGCCTCGCGCACGGCGGGGTCCCCGCCTCCCGGGCCGCTGTCGATCGCCTTGCGCGTCGCATTGACCAATTCCATGGCCTTGGCCACAACGACATTGAACTTGTGGGCGTCTAGCAGCTCTTCCGACTCGGCGATGGCCCTGTGGGTGGTGGCCCGCAGGGCCCGGTCCCCGGACGCAGGGTCACTCCCGGGAGCGCTCTTGACGTCCTGCGCCACACGCCACGCCCGGGCGAGGAACTTGGCCGAGCCCGAGGGCGAAACGTCTGCCCAGTCGACGTCGTCCTCCGGAGGGGAGGCGAACACCATGGTCAGGCGCACGGCGTCTACGCCGAAGGTGTCCAACTGCTCACCAAGGTCCACGCCGTTGCCCAGGGACTTGCTCATGGCCTTGCCACCGTTGAGCACTTGGCCCTGGTTCATGAGCGCGGCGAACGGCTCGTCTGCCTCGATGAGGCCCATGTCCTTGATGACCTTGGTGAAGAACCGGCTGTAGAGAAGGTGCAGGATCGCGTGCTCGACGCCGCCCACGTACTGCGCGACCGGCATCCAGTTCTTGGCTGCATCCGGATCAAACGGGCCCTCGGTGTAGTTGGGGGAAAGATAACGGAGGTAGTACCACGAGGAGTCGACGAAGGTGTCCATCGTGTCGGTGTCCCGCTTGGCGGGACGTCCGCAGCGGGGGCAGGTGACGTTGACCCAGTGCTCGGCCGCCGCCAGCGGGGAGGTGCCCTTCGGCGCCAACTGCTCGCCGCGCAGGTCATCCGGGAGTCGCACCGGGAGCTGGTCGTCGGGCACGGGCACTTCCCCGTCCACATCGCAGTGGATGATGGGGATGGGCGCACCCCAGAACCGCTGTCGGGACAGGAGCCAATCGCGCAGGCGGTAGTTGACGGTGCCCTCGCCGGTCCCGGCGGCCTCGACGATCTCGATCGCCTTGCTGATGCCCTCCGCCTTGCTCAAGCCGTCCAAGGGGCCCGAGTTCACGATGGTCCCCTCGCCGCTTGTCGCGATTCCGGACACCGCCGGGTCGTCCTCGCCGGTGTCAAGGACGGCGCGCACGGGAAGCCCGAACGCCCGGGCGAAGTCGAGGTCACGTTGATCGTGGGCCGGCACCGCCATGATCGCGCCTGTGCCGTAATCGGCCAGCACGTAGTCGGCCGCCCAGACGGGGAGCTTCTCCCCGCTGAGCGGATTGACCGCGTAGCGGCCCAGGAACACGCCGGTCTTCTCCCGGTCAGTGTTCTGGCGCTCGACCTCGCTCAGCGCCTTCACCCTGTCCTGGTAGTCCGCCAACGCCTGCGCCTGCTCTGGCGCGACAAGGTCGGCGGCAAGGTCGGAATCGGCCGCCACCACGAAGAAGGTTGCGCCGTAGAGGGTGTCCGGGCGGGTGGTGAAAACGGTGACTTCGTGCTGGGGCTTGGCGTCGGTGCCCTCGACCACGAACTGCACGTGCGCTCCCTCGGAACGGCCAATCCAATTGCGCTGCATGGCCAGCACGCGCTCTGGCCAGTGGCCCTCGAGCTCAGTCATGTCGTTCAGGAGCCGCTCAGCGTAATCCGTGATCCTGAAGTACCACTGGTTCAGTGCCTTCTTCGTCACCGGCGTCCCGCAGCGCTCGCACGCCCCGTTGACGACCTGCTCGTTCGCCAACACGGTCTGGTCCTTGGGACACCAGTTGACGGGGTGGTTCTTGCGATAGGCGAGGCCACGCTCATAGAACCGCAGGAACAGCCACTGCGTCCACCGGTAGTACTCGGGGTCGGAGGTCTGAAGCCGGCGGGACCAGTCCAGGCTCAGGGCATACCGCTTGAATGAGGCTGCCTGGGTCTCGATGTTCGCATACGTCCACTCAGCCGGGTGCGCGTTGCGCTTGATCGCGGCGTTCTCGGCGGGAAGGCCGAAGGAGTCCCATCCGATGGGGTGGAGCACATCGAATCCGCGGAGGCGCCAGTAGCGTGCCACGACGTCGCCCATCGCGAAGGCCTCGGCATGGCCCATATGGAGGTCGCCGGAGGGGTACGGGAACATGTCGAGCACGTAGCGGCGCTCGCGGCTGCCATCGTCCTTGGGGGCGAAGACGCCCAGCTCATCCCACACCGCAGGCCATTTGGCCTCCATCGCGGCAAAGCTGTACGCCGCCCCAGTCGACTGTTCAGCGACCTGCTCTTCGCTCACCGTGCTTCTCTCCACTTGTCTCTTCGTCCAGGCGTCCGCCTGCTTCCCTGCCCCTGACACACAAAAGCCCCTCGACATGGAGGGGCCGCCGCTTGCTGCTTGGGACCCGATTGGACCCATGCTGCAAGCGGCTATCGAAGCAGGAGGATGCCGCGCATAGCAGTCATCCTACCGCAGGAGCGGCGCACGACGGCGGTGTTCCCGCCGTTCGCGCGCCGCTCCCCCGGCGCCTGCCTGCTACTTCACATCGGCGTCAACCCAGTCCATCGACTTGCTTACGGCCTTCTTCCAGAGGCGCATCTGCCGCTCACGCTCGGCCTCGTCCATGCTCGGGCTCCAGCGCTTGTCTTCGCCCCAGTTCGCGGAGCACTCGCCGAGGTCCTTCCAGAACCCGACCGCGAGGCCCGCGGCGTATGCCGCCCCGAGCGCCGTGGTCTCAATCACCTTGGGCCGTACCACGTCGACGCCGAGGATGTCCGCCTGGAACTGCATCAGGGCGTCATTGGCGACCATGCCGCCGTCGACCTTCAGCTCGGCGAGAGGTACGCCCGAGTCGGCGTTGACTGCGTCGAGCACCTCGCGCGTCTGGAAGGCCGTCGCCTCGAGCGCTGCGCGGGCGATGTGCCCCTTGTTCACATACCGCGTGAGCCCGACGATCGCCCCGCGGGCGTCGGCGCGCCAATACGGCGCGAAGAGGCCGGAGAAGGCCGGGACGATGTAGACGCCTCCGTTGTCCTCGACGCTCTTCGCGAGCGTCTCGACCTCGGGCGCGCTGGAAATCATCCCGAGGTTGTCCCGCAGCCACTGGATGAGCGAGCCGGTGACGGCGATCGAGCCTTCGAGCGCGTAGTGCGGCTTCGCGTCGCCCAGCCTGTACCCGACAGTGGTCAGCAGGCCGTTCTTGGAGTGGACGATCTCCTCGCCGGTGTTGAAGATGAGGAAGCTGCCGGTGCCGTACGTGCTCTTGGCTTCGCCCGTTTCGAACGCCGCCTGGCCGAAGGTCGCCGCCTGCTGGTCGCCGAGGATGCCCGCGACGGGGACCTCCCGCAGGAGCTGGGAGGTATGGACGGCACCGTACGTCTCCGACGAGGATCGGATCTCGGGCATCATTGAGGCCGGAACGCCGAAGGCGTCGAGAATCTCGTGGTCCCAGGAGAGCGTCTCGAGGTCCATGAACATGGTGCGGGAGGCGTTGGTCACGTCCGTCGCGTGAACGCCTCCATTCGGACCGCCGGTGAGGTTCCACAGGACCCAGGCATCGGTGTTCCCGAAGAGGAGGTCCCCAGCCTCGGCCTTTGCCCGTGCACCCTCGACGTTGTCGAGGATCCACTTGATCTTCGTCCCGGAGAAGTAGGTGGCGAGTGGGAGCCCGACCTTCTCCTTGAAGCGTTCGACGCCGCCCTCCGCCGCGAGCTCGTCCACGATGGACTGAGTTCGGGTGTCCTGCCAGACGATCGCGTTGTACACGGGCTCTCCCGTGTTCTTGTCCCACACGACCGCTGTCTCGCGCTGGTTGGTGATCCCGACAGCGACGATGTCGTGCCGGGTCAGGTTCGCCTTTGAGAGGGCCTGCCCGACCACCTCTCGGGTGTTGTCCCAGATCTCCTGGGGATTGTGCTCGACCCATCCCGCCTGCGGAAAGATCTGCTCGTGCTCGAGCTGGCCCGTGGAGACGATGGCTCCCGAATGGTCGAAAACGATGGCCCGGGTACTCGTTGTGCCCTGGTCGATGGCGATGACGTACTGCTCTGGCATTCTCATGGCTCCTTTGGCTGAGTGCTGGAAGGGATGTACGGGTGCAACTGCGGGCGGTCCAGGCCCTGCTAATGGACCACCGACGCGAAGATCTGAGGCGTCCATCGGGCCAGGAGGCCGGCAATGGCGCCGCCCGCGAGCGGTCCGACGACCGGGATCCACGCGTAGCTCCAGTCGCTTGACCCGTTGCCCTTGATGGGCAGGAGGGCATGCGCGATGCGCGGGCCGAGATCGCGGGCGGGGTTGATCGCGTAGCCGGTCGGGCCTCCGATCGATACGCCGATGCCGACGACGAGGAGGGCAACGGCGAGCGGACCGAGGCCGGACGGGGTTCCACCGAACGAGAGGATGACGAACACGAGCACGAACGTGCCGATGACCTCAGTGACGACGTTCCAGCCGTTGCTGCGGATCGCAGGGCCGGTGGAGAAGGTCCCGAGCTTGTTGGCCGGATCGTCCTCGTGGTCGAAGTGCTGCTTGCATGCGAGCCAGCACAGCACCGCGCCGATGAACGCTCCGAGCAGCTCCCCTCCGAAGTACGTCAGCGTTGAGGCGACGTCCACCGTGACGCCCGGCGCGTATTCTGCGTTGCCGTGGATGAGGAGGCCGAGCGTGACGGCCGGATTGAGGTGGGCACCGGACTTCGCGGCGATGAAGACGCCTGAGAAGACCGCGATCCCCCAGCCCCATGTCACCATGAGGAACCCGCCCGCGTAGCCCTTGGTTCCCTTGAGCGCGACGTTGGCGACGACGCCGCAGCCGAGCAAGGTGAGCATTCCGGTGCCGAGCACTTCGGATAGGAAGACCAGTCCTAGGGACATCATGTGGCTCCTTGTGTTGTTCGGGTGCCGCCCGGGACCACGCTGGCCCCGGGGTGTGGTGCGATGCGCTTCAGGCGACCAGATGGTCGGTCACCACGCGGTGGCGGTCGGCCAGCGTGGCGAGCGCGTGCTGGACCTCCCGCCGGGTCTGCTGTCCGTCCCAGCCGAGGGGCCCAGCGAGATGCCGTGACACCTCGTTGACGAGCTCAGCCGTCACAAGCCCCCGGAAGGCCAGGGAGGTGCGACGGATGAGGATGTCGATGGCGTGCCCCAGGTGCTCGTGCTCCGCCATCCACGCCAGCTCTCGGACACTTACCTCCTTGGTGCTCCGCAGCAGACAGTCGTCTCCTTCGTTCAGGAAGTCAATGACTTCCGAAGCCCTTGTTCCATACCGGGCGAGGAGGATCTCGGCGCGTGCGGCGTCGATCCCGCCCCGGGTGTGCGACGCGATCCAGGCCCGTGCCTGGCTTGGCGTGGCGGGGTAGTCCCGCCCGCCCCCGATGGGGAGTTCGCGGGTGCTCACGGTGCGCGGACGGCCGACGAGGGCGAGGACCTCGTCGGCGAGGTGTTCGGACAGTGCGCGGAAGGTGGTCCACTTACCGCCCACGAGGCTCAGGACCGTCGGCCCGCGGCCGCCGCCGAGCACGGCACGCTCGATCCGGTAGTCGCGCGAGACGAATCCCGGAGCGGTGTCATCGTGCCGCGGAAGCGGCCTGACGCCGGAGAACGTATAGACGATGCTGCGGCGGTCGACGGAAACCGAGGGGAAGACATGGCGGATGAGGTCGAAGAAGTACTCGATCTCTTCGTCGGTGCACGTGGGATTCAGGTTGTTGCCTGCGTCCACATCAGTGGTGCCGACCAGGACGCGATCGCCCATCGGGTAGATCAGCACGATCCGGCCGTCGCGGTGCTCGAAGAAGATCTCCCGACCCGCGCAGGCGGCGAGCAGGTCCGGATTGTCCACGACGATGTGTGAGCCCTTCGTCCCGCCCATGAAGCGGCTGGCGGTTCCGATGGCGCCGTTGGTCTCGTCGACCCACGCCCCCGTCGTGTTGACCACGACGTCCGCCGTGAAGTCGAACTCCTCTCCGGTGAGCTCGTCGCGGAGGCGCACTGCCGCGCCCCCGTGCGCTCCCTCGCCTGTGCCGGACGCGAGGCCGATGGCGGAGAGGTAGTTGGCGGCGCGGGCGTGCGGACCGGCGGCTAGGCCGTCGTGTAGGACATCGAGGGTGAGCCGCTCGGGGTTGTGCACGGACGCGTCGAAATAGGTGGCCGTGTACTTCAGGTCCGGCCGCAGGCGCGGCAGCTCCGCCAGGGCTTTCTTCCGGCCGAGGAAGCGGTGGCGCGGAACGGCGCGGCCCTCGCGCGAGAACGCGTCGTAGAGGCTCAGGCCGATCTTGATCAGCACTGCGCCTCGCTCGCGGGGCTTCCCTGATCGGTGCGTCAGGAAGCGCAGGGGCGCATTCAGGATGCCGGAGAAGGTCGAAAAGATGGGGATGGTGGTCTGCAGGGGCTTGACGTAGTGCGGTGCGACGCGGAGGAGTCGGTTGCGTTCCACCACTGATTCCTGGACGAGCCGGAATTCGCCGTTCTCGAGGTATCGGATGCCGCCGTGGATCATGTGCGACGACGCTCCGGAGGCGCCCTCGCAGTAGTCACCGCGTTCTACGAGGACCACATCGACGCCCTGGAGGGCGAGATCGCGGAAGGTCCCGACGCCATTGATTCCACCGCCGATGACGAGCACCTGCGCTTGGGGGCGCTGCCTCAGTCCGGCGACGGCTGGACGCCGTGCTGCGGATGGCGTTGCAGCAGAGTGGGCGGGGTTCGTGGTCACTGGATCTCCTTGTCACGGGCATTTTTCGGCGCCTGCAGCTATTCTTCGAAGATCTGCACATGAAGTTCAAGAACGCTGCACGAATGTGCAAGGAGGACCCGGGATGCCACCTCTGGATCAGGACGGAAATCGCCCGGGGCTGAGAGAAAGCTCACAGAACGCGGTCTCCCGCAAGCATCAGGACGCACTTTTGGCCGCCCGGCTGTACTACCTGCAGGACCTGACGATGGACCGAATCGCGCGCCAGCTGCGCACATCCCGCTCCACCGTCTCCCGGCTCCTCTCCTTCGCGCGGGAGGAAGGGCTCGTGCAAATCCAGATCAACAGCCCCATCGATTCGGCTGTCGAGCTCGAAGCCGCGATCGCCGAGCGGTTCGGCATCATGGACCGCGCCGTCCACGTTGTACCCCAGGTCGAGAATCTCAACGAGGCTGAGACGCAGGACCGGGTCGCGATGTACGCGGCCCGCTCCCTCACGCCACTCGTCGCCTCCCAGACCGTCATCGGCATCGCGTGGGGATCGACCCTGAGCGCCATGAGCCGGTACCTCAGTCGCAAGCCCACCCACGGCACGACCGTTGTGCAGCTCAATGGCGCGGCGAACACCCAGACCATGGGACTCGGCTACGCGAGCGAGATCATGCGCCGGTTCGGCCGGGCGTTCGACGCCGACGTCGAGGAGTTCCCTGTCCCCGCCTTCTTCGACCGCTCGGACACCAAGCAGTGGATGTGGGCGGAGCGCAGCGTCCGTCGTGTCCTCGACGTCCAGGCGCGAATGTCCCTCGCGCTGTTCGGTGTCGGCTCGGTCGGTGCGGACGTCCCGAGCCATGTGTACTCGGGCGGCTATCTCGACAACGCCGACCTCGACTCCCTCGCGGCCGAGGGCGTCGTGGGGGACGTGGCAACGGTCTTCTTCCGCGCGGATGGGTCCTCCGACGGAATCAGCCTCAACGCGCGCGGCACCGGCCCGGACTTTGACGCCCTGAGGAGGGTGCCGCGCAGGCTGTGCGTTGTCTCAGGCGCAGCCAAGGCGGCTGCGCTCCGCGGCGCCCTCCACGCCGAACTCGTCACCGACCTGATAGTGGACGAGGCGACGGGACGGGCGTTGCTCGCCGAGCAGGCCTAGGAACGCTTGGGGCCAACGGGGCACCGGTAGGGTGGAGACCATGAGCGCCTCACCTACGGTCCGGCTGGCGAGCGGGGCCGAGATGCCCCAGCTCGGCTTCGGACTGTACAAGGTTCCGGCCGAGGACGCGGAGCGTCTGGCCGCCGCTGCTCTCGGGGCAGGCTATAGAAGCCTGGACACAGCCGCCATGTATGGGAACGAGGAGGGGGTCGGGCGTGCCGTGCACAGCGCAACGCACGACGGCGCGCTCTCCCAGCGCCTGCAACGCGCCGACATCTTCGTCACCACCAAGGTGTGGAACACCGACCAGGGGTACGACGCCACGCTGGAGGCCTTCGACCGCAGCCAGACAGCCCTCGGCCTCGATGTGGTGGACCTCTACCTCATCCATTGGCCCTGCCCGCGGCTCGGTCTGTATGTCGAGACTTACCGCGCGCTCGGCAGGCTCCTGTCTGAGGGGCGCGTCCGGGCGATTGGCGTGAGCAACTTCCAGCCCGAGCATCTTCTGCGCCTCACCGACGAAATCGGCGTGGCGCCCATGGTGAATCAGATCGAGCTGCACCCGTGGCTCCAGCAGCGCGAGCTGCGCGGCCTCCACGCTGAGCTCGGCATCGCCACGGAGGCCTGGTCCCCGCTCGCACGCGGTCAGGTCCTGCAGGATCCGGTGCTCGCCGAGATCGCCTCCGCCCATGGCGTCAGCGTGGCACAGGCGGTGATCCGGTGGCATGTGCAGGAGGGAAACATCGTGATCCCGAAGGCGAGCAGCGCGCAGCGGATAGCCGAGAACGCGGACGTCTTCGGATTCGAGCTCACCGATGCGGAGTGCGAGCGGATCGCTGGGCTGGACCGCGGCCTCCGTGTGGGCTCCCACCCGGACAACGTCAACTAGCGCCACCACGGAGATGTCCATGACCCTGAGCGTCCCTTTTCTCTCCGGCCGTCTGCGCGATCGCGAGCACCGCAGGATGGTCGAGGTGAGCGGCTCCTCCACGGCCGTCTTCACCTACGAGCCCGTCGGCTCGGCCGACTCAGCCGCTGCACCGACGATCCTGGCCGTGCACGGCTTCCGCGGCACCCACCATGGCCTGCTCCGCATCGTCGACGCGCTGCCCGCCGTGCGCGTGGTCATGCCGGATCTGCCGGGCTTCGGCGCCTCCTCGCCACTGGCCGGCGAGCACGGCATCACGGGCTACGGGGACTGGCTGGCGGCTCTGGCGGATGCGCTGGGGCTCGGGCCGGACACCGTACTGCTCGGACACTCCTTCGGCTCGATCGTGGTCGCGCACTTCCTGGCTGCCCACCCCGGACGCTTCGGACGGCTCGTGCTCGTCAACCCCATCTCCGCTCCCGCGCTCGAGGGCCCGCAGGCGGCGGCGAGCAGACTGGCGGAGCTCTACTACTGGGGTGCGGCGAAGCTCCCGGCGCGGCTCGGCACAGGCCTGCTGCGAAGCCGCGCCGTCGTGCGCCTCATGAGTGAGGTCATGGCGAAGACGCGGGACTCGCAGCTGCGTGCCTTCGTCCACGCGCAGCACCGCGAGCACTTCAGTGAGTTCGCCACCCGTGCCTCCCTCCTCGAGTCCTTTCGCGCATCCATCTCGCACCACGCGGCAGAAGTGGCCGAGGCCTTGACCCTGCCGGTGCTCCTCATCGCCGGAGAGCGGGACGAGGTGGCGGCCTTGCCGGAGGTGCGGCGCCTGAATGCACGCCTGCAGGATTCACGGCTCACCGTGATCCCCGGGGTGGGCCATCTCATCCACTACGAGACGCCCGAGCCCGCCGCAGCGGCCATCGCAGCCTTCCTCGAGGAGACCGCCGCATGAGGATTCTGATCGACGCCCGCTTCACCCGCACGGACCAGCACGACGGCATCAGCCGGTTCGGCGCGAGCCTCATCCAGGCTGTCGCACAGCGCGCCGAGGTCGCCATGCTCATCAGCGACGAGCGGCAGCTCGCACTGCTCCCAGACGTCCCCCACGTCAAGGCCACCAGCCCGCTGTCCCCCGCCGAGCTGTTCATCGCAGCGCAGGTCAATCGCCTCAAGCCCGATGTCGTGTTCTGCCCCATGCAGACCATGGGCTCCTGGGGCCGCCAGTATCCCCTCATCCTGACCCTGCACGATCTCATCTACTACGAGCACCCGAAGCCGCCGGGCTTCCTGCCCGCTCCCGTGCGCCTCCTGTGGAGGCTGTACCACAAGGCGTACTGGCCGCAACGCCTCCTGCTGAACCGCGCCGACGTGGTCGCGACGGTAAGCCATACGACCCGCTGGCTCATGTCGGAGAAGCGGCTGACCCGGCGTCCCGTGCGCATCGTGGGCAACGCCCCTCAGGGCGGCCGCGAGCCGCGCTCGCTGACTGCCGGGGCGGACAAGACCCTCCTCTACATGGGCTCCTTCATGCCGTACAAGAACGTGGAGACCGTCCTTGCGGGAATGGGACGCCTCCCGGACTACGAGCTACACCTCCTCTCCCGCATTTCGCCCACGCGGCGCGACGAGCTCGAGGCACAGATTCCGGCGGGGGCGCGCGTCGTCTTCCATGACGGCGTGTCCGACGCGGAGTACGAGGCCCTCCTGCACCGCACAACCGCACTCGTGAGCCTTTCGCGCTCGGAGGGCTACGGCTTGCCGCTCGTCGAGGCCATGAGCCTCGGCACTCCCGTGATCGCCAGTGACATCCCGATCTTTCGCGAGGTCGGCGGAGTGGGCGCCACCTTCGTCGACCCGGACTCCCCCGCTGACTTTGCCGCGGCCGTCCGTGGGCTCGAGGCCCCGGGTGCCTGGGAGGCTGCCTCCGCCGCCGCCAGGACCCAGGCAGCCGCATTCAGCTGGGACGCCTCGGCGGACGCGCTGCTGGCAGCCGCGGAAGAGGCCATCGACGCCTTCAGGCGGCGCAGGGACTGAACCGGCCGTTCAGATCACGTCCGGGGCGTCCACCCGGAGCGTGACAGGCCCGGCGGACCGGCGCGCGGCCAACGAGGTGCGCACTGCGCGCAGCCCGCGCGTCACGGCAGGACCCATGGTGATGGGGAAGAACACGAGCGCCTGTGCAGGGTCGCCATCGACAGGTCCCGCAACCCGTATGCCGGGCAGGGACACCGTTTCGCCCGCCTCGGCGAGGAGTGCTTCGACGTCGCCGAGCGCCCCGGTCACGGCGGCGATCCGAACCGCTGGCGGCAGGCCAAGCTCCCGGCGCAGCGCGAGTTCACGGCCGGCAAATCCTGCAGGATCCCAGCGGACGAGCGCCGCAAGGGCCTCGCTCTCCCCCGCAGTGATGATCACGCGGCCGCCCTTGGACGCGGGCCGCACGAGGGCTGCGGCGTTGAGCCAACGGCGCAGCGCTTCCTCGGGTGCCCTGAGGCTCTCGCGGCGCAGGAGCGTCTCACCGTCGAGCAGGAGTGCGGCGGCATAGCCCTCGGGTGCCACAGGCTCGGCTCCTACGGTCGATACCACGAGGGCCGGTGATCCAGCGACCTCTGACTTGACGGAATCACCGGAAGACGTGACAACGATCGCACCGGGGAACGCGCGCCCGAGCTCCTCGGCCGTCCTGAGGGCCCCGATGGCGGCGCGGCGCAGGGAATGGCTGCCGCAGACGCGGCATGAAAAGGCAAGCTCGGGTGTGCCGCACCAGCGGCACGCGATGAGTCGTTCCCGCCCGGAAGCCTGCTCGGACAGGGGACCCGCACAGTGCCTGCAACGAGCAGGCTCGCGGCAGCGCGAGCACGCGAGCGAGGGGGCGTACCCGCCGCGGGCCACCTGGACGAGTACTGGGCCCTCTCCGAGTGCCTCCCGCGCTGCCTGCCACGCCGCATGCGGAAGGCGCGCGATGCGGGCAAGAGGATCGCGGGCGGACTCCACGCTGTCCGCCGTGCTCGTGACCCTCGGCAGGGCCTCACGCAGCACGGACCGCTCGGCGGCGATCCGCTGGAGCCACCCGGACTCGACGAGCCGCTCGGCCTCGACCGAGACGGTGTGTCCGGCGAGGAGCAGGGCGCAGCCGGTCTGCTCGGCGCGCAGGAGGAGGACTTCTCGGGCGTGGAAGTAGGGCGCTCTGGGCTCGAGGTGGAGGTCGTCGCCGTCGTCCCAGCAGACCACGAGTCCAAGGTCCTTCACGGGGGCGAACACCGCGGACCGGGTGCCGACCGCCACCGACGATGCACCGGTCAACAGCTCGAGGAACGCCCGGGACCGGGTGCTCGGACCGTCCTCGGCGGACAGCCGGACCACGGGCTCGCCGGGCAGCGCCGCCTCGACGGCGGCCTGGACACGCAGCAGGTCGCGGCGGTCGGGCACGACCACGAGTGCCCCCCTTCCGGAGGACCGGGCGGCGGCGACTGCCGCGGCGATCGTCTGGGGCCACGCGTCCTCGCCGTAGCCCTTCACCGCTTGGAGGACGGCGCGGGGGCGCCCACCGGCCGCCAGGTGGCGCAGGAACGCTACGCCGTTGCGCAGGCGCCCCCACGCCCGCGCGTCCCGGACCCCGACGGGAGTCGGGGCAGCTGCGGGAGGCGCGGCGGCGTCGTCGTGCGTCTGTTCCCCCTCGGGCGCGGTGCTGGCCTCGGTGGAGGCGCGCGCCGCGAACTCCGCCTCGACCCGAGCTGCCCTGGGCGGGACGGCGAGCCTTAGGACGTCGCCCAGCGCGCCGGACCAACGCTCGGCCACAGCGCCGGCGAGGTCCGTGATCTCCTGGGTGAGGACCGGGAGAGGCGAGAGGACCGCCCCCAGCGGGGCGAGGCTCACTCCGGCGTCCGAGGTCTCGCGGCGTTCGAGCAGGAAGCCGACATGCTGGCGTCCCGCGACCCGGACCCTCACACGCACGCCAGGCACGGCCGCGGCATCCAAGTCCTCGGTCACGAGATAGTCAAACGGACGGTCCAGCTGGGGCAGCGGTGACTCGACGCACACGCGCGCGACCGGCAGGCTCGCGGCGGGCCTCGGCCCCGCGGGCGCGGGCTCTGTGAGGGGGAAGCCGCTCAGGAGGGACGGCTGCACGGGTTGATCGGCTGACTCCGTATGCGGCTGGCTGGCAGTCATTGCGGCGCCTCACGCGCCTTAAGCGCCGAAGAAGTCCTTGAGCTCCTGGACACGGTCGAGTCGCTCCCAGGTGAAGTCTGGCTCTTCGCGGCCGAAGTGGCCGTGGGCGGCAGTCTTCGCGTAGATCGGGCGCTTGAGGTCCAGCGCCTCGATGATCGCCTTGGGACGCAGGTCGAAGACCTCGTTGATCGCGGCACTGATGCGCAGGGGATCGACGCTCTCCGTGCCGAAGGTCTCGACGTAGATGCCCACGGGACGCGCCTGTCCGATCGCATACGCGACCTGGATCTCGGCACGGCGTGCGAGGCCCGCTGCGACCACATTCTTCGCGACCCATCGCATTGCATACGCGGCCGAGCGGTCGACCTTCGAGGGGTCCTTGCCAGAGAAGGCGCCGCCACCGTGGCGCGCGAACCCGCCGTACGTGTCCACGATGATCTTGCGGCCGGTCAGGCCGGCGTCGCCCACGGGGCCGCCGATGATGAACGCGCCCGCGGGGTTGAGAATGCTGCGCACGTGGTCGGATTCGAGCTCGGCCATCGCCAGGACAGGCTTGACCACGTGTTCCGCGATGTCGGCACGGAGGGTTGCAAGGTCGGTGCCCTCGGCGTGCTGGCTTGAGATGACCACCGTCTCGACGCTCACGGGGGTATCGCCGTCGTACCCGACCGTGGCCTGCGTCTTGCCATCCGGCCGGAGATATCCGAGCTCGCCGCTCTTGCGCACCTCGGTGAGACGCTCGGAGAGCCTATGGGCGAGCCAGATCGGCGTGGGCATGTAGGAGGCGGTCTCGTCGGAGGCATAGCCGAACATGATGCCCTGGTCGCCGGCGCCCTGGAGGTCGTATTCGTCCACCATCATGCCCTCGCGGGCCTCGAGGGAGTTGAACACGCCCTCGAAGATGTCCGAGGACTGCTGGCCGATCGACACGGACACCCCGCAGCGAGCGCCGTCGAAGCCGTTCGCGGACGAGTCGTAGCCGATGCCCAGGATGGTGTTGCGCACGATCTGCGGGATCTCGACGTACGCGTCGGTGGTGACCTCGCCCGCGACGTGCACGAGTCCCGTTGTCGCCATCGTCTCGACGGCCACCTTCGAGTCCGGATCCGCAGCCAGGAGCGCGTCGAGGATCGCGTCGCTGATCTGGTCGCAGATCTTGTCAGGATGCCCCTCGGTCACGGATTCGGAGGTGAAGAGGCGCAGCGCCGACAGACGAGAAGGAGCCAGGCCGGAAGGGGTCATGCCGAAGTCGGGAGCGTGGGTCACTGGTCCACTCTACTGGCTTGTCCCGCCGTGCTGTGCGGCCCCAGTGCGCTGCGCGACTTCCCGCGCAATGCGGCGCACGACGGCGCGCGCGACCTCGTCCTTGCTGCCCGCCACGCGCTCTGAGCCGCCACCGTCGCGGGAGAGGATCAGCACGGAATTGCGCTCCTGCCCGAAGACTCTCTCCTGCCCGGCATCGTCTGCTCCGACCTCGTTGAGCACGAGGAGCTCGCACCCCTTGCGGGTGAGCTTCGCCATGCCGTACTCGAGGACACTCCCTCCGGCGTCGCCGGTCTCGGCCGCGAAGCCCACGATGAGCTGGCGCGGCTCGTCGTTGTCCCTGCGCCGAACCAGGTCAACCAGGATGTCCGGGTTGCGCACGAGGGCGATGACCGGGTCCGCGGCATCGTCGCGCTTCTTGATCTTGCTGGACAGCCGCTCGGACGGACGGAAGTCGGCCACCGCGGCGGCCATGACAATCACGTCCGCTCCGGGCGCGTGGGCGAGCATCGCCTCGCGCAGCTCGAGGGCGGAGTCCACGCGCACCACGTCAACGCCCACCGGCGGAGGGACGTCGATGTGGGCGGCGACGAACGTCACATTCGCCCCCGCGGCGACAGCCGCCCGCGCAACTGCCGCGCCTTGTTTGCCGGAGGAACGATTTCCGAGGAACCGCACCGGGTCAAGCGGCTCACGGGTCCCGCCTGCGGACACGATGACGCGCCTGCCCACAAGGTCCGAGCCGGCCAGGCCCTCGAGGGCGCGGTCCGCGCTCAGGCGGTCTGCGGCGTCGTGCGCGGCTTCTTCCGACGACGCGCCTTCCTGCGGGATGACGAGTGCGAGGGCCGCGGCGAAGATCTCCTCAGGCTCGGGCAGCCGGCCCGGCCCAGTGTCGGGTCCAGTGAGCCTGCCGACCGCAGGCTCGAGGATGTGGACGCCACGTTCGCGCAGGAGCGCCACGTTGGCCTGGGTCGCCGGGTTCCGCCACATCTCCGTGTGCATGGCGGGCGCGAGCAGCACCGGGCAGTGCGCCATGAGGAGCGTATTGGTCAGAAGGTCGTCGGCGTGCCCGCCGGCCGCCCTCGCGATGAGGTCCGCCGTCGCTGGGGCCACGACGACGAGTTCGGCCTCGTGGCCGAGACGGACGTGGTTCACGGTCTCGACGGCTTCGAAGACGTCCGTGCGCACGGGCTTGCCCGAGAGCGCCTCCCACGTCGCCTTGCCGACGAACTTGAGCGCTGCCTCCGTGGGCACCGCGGTGACGCTGTGCCCGGCCTCCGTGAACAGCCTCAGCAGCAGGGCTGCCTTGTAGGCGGCGATGCCGCCGCCTACCCCCAGGACAATGCGCACGCGCCCGGCCTCCTGCCTACTGGTCCTCGGACTCCGCCGCTGAGTCCTCCTCGGCCGCGGGGTTCGCGACGAGGAGGCCATCGTTGATCTCGCGCAGGGCGATCGAGAGCGGCTTCTCGTTAAGCTTCGTGTCCACGAGCGGACCGACGTACTCGAAGAGGCCCTCATGGAGCTGGGCATAGTAGGCGTTGATCTGGCGGGCGCGCTTGGCGCCGAAGATCACGAGGCCGTACTTCGAGTCAGACTTCGTCAGAAGGTCGTCGATCGGCGGGTTGATGATGCCTTCGGGGTTCGAGGACACGGTAGATCTCCAATGCTCTTCGTAGTGGGAATGCCAGCGCGCTAATGCGACGCCTGACGGGCGTGCGGCGTCAGCCCCATGAGTGACACAAGCTCGTCTGCCGCGCGCTTCACGTCGTCGTTGACGATCGTGACATCGAATTCGGGCTCGGCAGCGAGTTCTATTTTAGCCGTTTCGAGACGGCGCTGCTGTTCTTGGTCGCTTTCGGTGCCGCGGCCGCGGAGCCGGCGGACCATCTCGTCCCAGCTTGGGGGCGCCAGGAACACGAAGCGGGCGTCCGGCATGGCGGACTTGACTTGGCGCGCACCCTGCAGATCGATCTCGAGCAGGACGTGCCGGCCGGCCGCGATCGCCTCCTCGACCGTGCGACGCAGCGTCCCATAGCGGTTCTGGCCGTGGACCACGGCCCACTCGAGGAACGCCCCCTCGGCGACGAGCCGGTCGAACTCCTCCGGAGCGATGAAGAAGTAGTGGACGCCGTCCGTTTCTCCTTCCCGGGGCGGACGGGTCGTCGCGGAGACGGACAGCCAGACCTCCGGATACGTGTCGCGGATGTAGGTCGACACGGTCCCCTTGCCAACTGCCGTGGGTCCCGCGAGCACGGTCAGCCCGCTGTTCCAGCCGTCGCGTGCTTGGCCGCGCTGTTTTTGGTCCACGCTGTCCCTTCGTCGTGGCCCGCTGCGCCGACGGCGCCGCGGTTCTGTCTCAACCTTCTAGGAAATCTACCAGCGCACGCCGCTGATGGACGCCGAGCCCTCTCAACCGGCGGCTGGGGGCGATGCCGAGGGAGTCTAGGATCGCGAGGGCCCGCACGGGCCCGACGCCGTGGAGGCACTCGAGCATCTCGGTGACTTTCAGGCGGGCGAGAGCCTCATCCCGGGGCGCCCGAGCGAGAAGCTCTTCGACCGTCAGTTCCCCCGAGCGCAGGGCTGCCTTGGCCCGCGACCGGGCGCCGCGGGCCTCCATCGCCTTGCCTAGTGCGGCACGTCTGGCCTCCGGCGTGAGGGGTTCCAGGGCCATAGCGCCACCTCCGTGCTCACCTCGGTGCCCAATGAGGGCCCGCGCCGACGCGTGGCGAAGGGCGGGCATACTCGAACGTAGACCCGCCCGCGCGCGCTTGGCAATGCGCGGGTTCAGGCAGAAAGCCCCTCGAGGGTCAGCTCAGCCCGAGTGCGCACACCTGCGGCGCCCGGACCTCCGGCCAGGATGTCCCTGCTCGAGGTGCCGAGGACCCGTCCGTAGGCCGCGCCGAATGTCTCCCGGAGCACCGCCGGCGTCGCCCCTTGTGCACCGAGCCCCGGCGCGAGGATGGGACCCCCCACCCTGGCGAGGTCAAGGCCGAGCCGGGTGACCGCCTCGCCCACGGTGGCGCCCACCACGAGTCCCACCGACCCGTGCCCGCCCGAGGCCCCGGGGTATCGGCGGTTCTCGGCGGCCGCCGCCTCGACGATACGTCGCGCCACCGAGTCCGCGCCGCCGACGTGCTGCACCGACGCACCCTCCGGATTGGATGTGAGTGCGAGCACGAACACACCGCGGCCGGTCTCGGCCGCGAGGTCCAGCGCCGGGCGCAGCGATTCAAAGCCGAGGTAGGGGCTCAGCGTCACGGCGTCCGCGGCGAGGGGCGAGCCCTCCCCCAGCCAGGCCTCTGCGTACGCGGCCATGGTCGAGCCGATGTCACCGCGCTTGGCATCGGCGATGGTCAGCAGCTCCGCGTCGCCCGCTGCCGCGAGGAGTTCCTCGAGTGCGGCGATCCCGGCGGACCCGTGGCGCTCGTACAGCGCCACCTGCGGCTTGAGCGCCGCGGCCACGTCGGCGACTGCCTCGAGGACCGTCGCCGAGAAGCTCCGCAGGCCGTCGGCGTCGTCCGTGAGGCCCCACGCCGCGAGGAGCGACGGATGCGGATCGACGCCAACGCACAGCGGCCCGCGCCGCTGGACGGCAACGGCAAGCCGCTCGCCGAATGGCGAGCGGCTCGCACTGGCGTGGGAAGGCTCAGGCATGTGCCGGCTCCGCAGCAGCGATGTCCGCCCTCGCCGCGGCTGCGTTGGCCCGCAGGGTGGCCTCGTGCTCCTGCAGGCTTGTCACGCTCCACTCGAAGCTGCGCATGGCCTCGATCGCCAGGACCGCGAAATTGAACTCCGCGACGGTGGTGATGCACGGCTTGCCGTTTGACGTCGCGGCCGCCCGGATCTCATAACCGTCCCCGCGAGCGGTGCCCCCCGACGGGGTGTTGAACACCATGTCCACCGTGCCGTCGTTGATGAGGTCCACAATCGTCCCCTCGACGGCAGCGGTGCCCGCGGACGTGCCGGAGCCGTCGGTGACCTTGCGCACCACCGTCGCGGCGATCCCGTTGCGGTTCAGCACCGCGGCCGTGCCGCCCGTCGAGAGGATGTCGAAGCCCAGGTCTGAGAGCTTCTTGACGGCCATGATGATCGAGCGCTTGTCCCGGTTCGCGACCGAGACGAAGACCCGGCCCGAGGTCGGCAGGGCGCTGTTCGCAGCGGCCTGGCTCTTTGCGAAGGCGGTGTCGAAGTGCTTGTCAATGCCCATAACCTCGCCGGTGGAACGCATCTCCGGGCCGAGCAGGCTGTCCACGACCGTACCCTCGGGCGTGCGGAAGCGGCTGAACGGGAGGACGGCCTCCTTGACGGCGACCGGGGCGTTCGCAGGCAGAGCCCCACCGTCGCCCGTCTCCGGAAGCATGTGGTACGCGCTCCGGAGCTGCTTGATGGTCACCCCCGTACCGATGAGGGCGGCTGCCTTCGCGAGCTGGACTCCCGTCGCCTTCGAGACGAACGGAACCGTGCGGGATGCGCGGGGGTTGGCCTCAAGCACGTACAGGACATCCGAGGCAAGGGCGAACTGGATGTTGATGAGGCCTCGCACGCCCACTCCCTGCGCGATCGCCTCGGTCGCCGTACGGACGCGCTCGGCAACATCGGTGCCCAAGGTCACCGGCGGGAGCACGCACGCCGAGTCTCCCGAGTGGATCCCAGCCTCCTCGATGTGCTCCATGATGCCGCCCAGGTACAGGTCGGTGCCGTCGTAGAGTGCGTCAACGTCGATCTCGATCGCGTCCTCGAGGAACCGGTCGATCAGGACCGGGTGATCCGGGGTGATCTCGGTGGCGTTGTCGATGTAACGGTGGAGGTTGTCCTCGTCGTAGACGATCTCCATGCCCCGGCCGCCGAGGACGTAGGAGGGGCGGACCAGCACCGGATAGCCGATCTCGTCGGCAACCCTCTTGGCCTCGTCGAAGGAAACAGCGGTGCCGTTCTTCGGGGACACGAGCCCAGCGTCGTCGAGCACCTTCGCGAAGGCCCCCCGGTGCTCGGCGAGGTCGATCGCCTCGGGAGAGGTTCCGAGGATCGGCACGCCCGCGTCCGCGAGCTGCTGCGCGAGCTTGAGCGGGGTCTGGCCTCCGAGCTGCACGAACACGCCGATGACGCCGCCGGTGCGCTCCTCCGCCGCAATCACCTCGAGGACGTCCTCGAGCGTGAGTGGCTCGAAGTAGAGCCGGGTCGAGATGTCGTAGTCGGTCGAGACGGTCTCGGGGTTGCAGTTGATCATGACCGTCTCGTAGCCGGCCTTGCGCAGGGCCATCGTGGCGTGGACGCACGAGTAGTCGAACTCGATGCCCTGGCCGATCCGGTTCGGACCCGAGCCGAGAATGATGATCGACGGCTTCTTGTGGAGCTCGACCTCGTCCTCCTCGTCATAGGACGAGTAGTGGTAGGGCGTGTAGGCCGCGAACTCGGCCGCGCACGTGTCCACCGTCTTGTAGACGGGCCGGATGCCGAGGGCTTGCCGGACGCCGCGGACCACGGCCTCGGAGGAGTGTGTGAGGGTGCCGATCTGCTCGTCGGAGAAGCCATGGCGCTTGGCGAGGCGCAGTACATCCTCGGTGAGGGACGGGGCAGCCCTGATCTCAGCCGCGACTTCGTTGAGCAGCACCAGCTGGTCCAGGAACCAGGGATCGATCGTGGTCGCCTCGTACAGGTCCTCGACGCTCGCTCCGCCCAGCAGCGCGCGCTGGACCTGTGCGAGCCGGTCCGTGCTGGGCCGCTTGGCCTTCTCGACGAGTTCGGCGACTTCATAGTCCGGCACCGGCGAGAAGTCGAGCTGCGCGCCCCTTTGCTCGAGCGAGCGAAGGGCCTTCTGGAGCGCCTCGGTGAAGTTGCGGCCGAGGGCCATCGCCTCGCCGACGCTCTTCATCGTGGTCGTGAGCGTCGGGTCCGCCGCCGGGAACTTCTCGAACGCGAAGCGCGGAACCTTGACGACGACGTAGTCCAGGGTCGGCTCGAAGCTCGCCGGAGTCTTCTGGGTGATGTCGTTCGGGATCTCGTCGAGCGTGTACCCGAGCGAGAGCTTAGTGGCGATCTTCGCGATGGCGAAGCCAGTGGCCTTCGACGCGAGCGCCGAGGAGCGGGACACGCGCGGGTTCATCTCGATGACCACGACGCGGCCCGTCGCGGGCTCGACAGCGAACTGGATGTTGCAGCCGCCGGTGTCGACGCCCACTTCGCGGATGACGGCGATCGCGACGTCGCGCAGCTTCTGGTACTCGCGGTCGGTGAGGGTCAGGGCCGGGGCAACCGTGATCGAGTCACCCGTGTGGACGCCGACCGGGTCGAAGTTCTCGATCGAGCACACCACCACGACGTTGTCGTTCTTGTCGCGCATCATCTCGAGCTCGTACTCCTTCCAGCCGAGGATGCTCTCCTCGAGGAGTACCTCGGTGGTCGGGCTGTACTGGAGGCCCGCACCGGCGATCCGGTGCAGGTCCTCCTCGTTGTACGCCATGCCCGACCCGAGGCCGCCCATGGTGAAGGACGGGCGGACGACGAGCGGGTAGCCGAGATCCTCGGCCGCGACGAGCGCCTCGGACATAGAGTGCACGATGTGGCTGCGGGCACTCTCTGCGCCGCAGCGTTGGACGACACCCTTGAACTTCTCGCGGTCCTCACCGAGCTCGATCGCCTCGATGTTGGCGCCGATGAGCTCGACCTCGTATTTGGCGAGGACGCCCGCCTTGTCCAGGGCGATCGCCGTGTTCAGGGCCGTCTGCCCGCCGAGGGTGGGAAGGATCGCATCAGGACGCTCCTTAGCGATGATCTTCTCGACGACATCCGGGGTGATCGGCTCCACGTAGGTCGCATCCGCGAACTCCGGATCGGTCATGATCGTGGCCGGGTTCGAGTTGACGAGGATGACGCGAAGGCCCTCCTCCTTCAGCACCCGCAGGGCCTGTGTGCCCGAATAGTCAAACTCCGCGGCCTGCCCGATCACGATCGGGCCCGAGCCGATGACCAGGACGCTGTTCAGGTCTGTGCGTTTCGGCATTACTTCGCTTCCTCGGTCTCGGAGGGGGTGGATTCTGCGGCGGCCGCAGTGGTTTCCATCATGTCGATGAATCGGTCGAACAGGTAAGCGGCGTCGTGCGGACCCGCGGCGGCCTCGGGGTGGTACTGCACGGAGAATGCCGGAATGTCGAGGCACGCGAGGCCCTCGACGACCTGGTCGTTGAGGCTGATGTGGCTCACCTCAACGCGCCCGTACCGCTCCTCGGGCGCGACCGTCGTGCCCTCGAGCGGCGCGTCGACCGCGAACCCGTGGTTCTGGCTCGTGATCTCGACCTTGCCAGTGCGGCGGTCCATGACGGGCTGGTTGATCCCGCGGTGGCCGTAGCGCAGCTTGTAGGTGCCGAAGCCGAGGGCGCGGCCCAGGATC
Organism: Sinomonas notoginsengisoli; assembly: GCF_021554725.1. Lineage (GTDB taxonomy): Bacteria > Actinomycetota > Actinomycetes > Actinomycetales > Micrococcaceae > Sinomonas > Sinomonas notoginsengisoli. The sequence goes on from NZ_JAIZDP010000001.1 coordinate 383,522, forward strand.
TGGTTGCCGAAGCAGATCCCGAAGTAGGGAAGCCTCTCGTCCAGGACAGCCCGGAGGAGCCGTACCTGGGCGTCCGCCGTCGCAGGGTCGCCTGGGCCGTTGGACATGAAGAATCCGTCGGGGTCAACGGCCTTGACGTCGTCCGCCGTGGCCGTGGCAGGGAGCACGTGCACACGGACTCCCCGCTGTGCTAGGCGGTGCGGGGTCATGGCCTTGATGCCAAGGTCGATGGCCGCGATGGTGAACCGGGGCTCCCCCTCCCAACCGTGCTCTGACGGCTCGACGGTGTATGCCTCGTCGACGCTCACTTCTTCCGCGAGGCGCGAACCCTCCATCGGCGCGCTTGCGAGCACGTCGTCGAGCAGTTCCCTGTCCGTGCGCAGGGCGGCGTCTCCGGAGAAGATCGCGGCGCGCATCGTCCTGTGCTCGCGAAGGTGACGTGTGATTGCTCGAGTGTCCACGCCTTGGATTCCCACGATTCCCTGCTGCATCAGCTCCTCGTCGAGGCTTCGCTCGCTGCGCCAGTTGGAGGGGCGGCGCGCCGGGTCACGGACCACGTAGCCCGCAACCCAGACGCGGCGCGACTCGGCATCCTCGCGGTTCACACCCGTGTTGCCAATGTGCGGTGCGGTCTGCACCACGATCTGGCGCGCGTAGGAAGGATCGGTGATCGTCTCCTGGTACCCGGTCATGCCGGTCGCGAAGACAGCCTCGCCGAGCGTGGTGCCCACGAGGCCATAGCTGTGCCCACGGAACATCTTCCCGTCCTCGAGGACGAGGACCGCCGGCTCCTTCGGGGCCATCTGCCGAGTTGTGGCCGTTTCAGTCACTGCACACTCTTTCCCTGGTCCGCGTCGTGCGCGGGATCCATCAAATCTTCGATTGTTGCCACAAGGGCATTCTTCTCTTCTGCGTAACGGGGGCGGAACCCCGTGTCAACGGCGGCGTCCCCCAGTTGCCAGCCGACGACCACCAGTCCGTCCTTCTCGACGAACTTGCCGGCCATCCCGGACTCGAGCCGCACGTCTGCGAGGTCTGCGCGCGGGACGAAGACCGACGGGGCGCCGGACCGTTCGAAGACCAGCCCGGCATCCGTCACGACCGCGTCGGCTCCCGTGCGCAGACCGAGCCCGTGGACGGCGACACGGTCCAGCCAGTCACCTGCCGTCGTCGTGACCACGTACTGCCCGGCACACCGGTAGCGCTCCCGGCCGGGTGCGGACGGCACAGCAAGCGGTGCGGCTATCCCTGATTGGCGTCGGAGGCGTCGTCGCCAGCCCACCCACATCAACGCCATGAGCGCGAGCGCGAGGGCCAGCATGGCCAGTCCCGGTCCGAGCCGCTCCATCAGTGCTCCTCCCCATGCTCAGGGGCCCACGCCGGGCGCGGCTCATTGAGTGCGCCGTCGAGCACCGTGGGATGGCCTGCGTAGAACGTTGCCATGACCCGTCCGGGCAGCTCGCGGCCGGCAAACGGCGAGTTCCGGCCCTTGGTGGCCTGCACAGAGGGGTCGACCGTCCAGCGGGCGGCCGGGTCGACGAGTGTGAGGTGGGCAGGCTCGCCCTCGGCCAGGGCCCGGCCCTGGTCCGCTACACGCCCGATCCGCGCGGGGAGCTCGGACATCGCTCTGGCCACATCCCGCCAGCCCATGAGCCCGGTGTCGACCATCGTGTGCTGGACCACCGAGAGGGCAGTTTCCAGGCCCGTCATCCCCATAGCCGCCCGGACCCACTCGCACTCCTTGTGCTCGCTCGGATGGGGCGCGTGGTCGGTGCCCACGACGTCGATCGTGCCGTCGGCGAGGGCACCTCGGAGGGTCTCGACGTCGTCGTGCGTCCGCAGCGGGGGGTTGACCTTGTAGACAGGGTCGTAGGTGCGGACAAGCTCGTCCGTGAGCCACAGGTGGTGGGGCGTCACCTCGGCGGTGACGTCGATGCCGCGGCCCTTCGCCCAGCGGATGATGTCCACCGAACCGGCCGTGGAGACGTGGCACACATGCAGGCGCGAGCCGACGTGCTGCGCTAGGAGGACGTCCCGGGCGATGATGCTCTCCTCCGCGACGGCGGGCCAGCCGGGCAGGCCGAGGACGGCCGAGACCAAGCCCTCGTTCATCTGCGCTCCGGCTGTGAGGCGCGCCTCCTGCGCATGCTGGGCCACCACGCCGTCGAACGCCTTGACGTACTCGAGCGCGCGCCGCATCAGCACGGGATCGTGGACGCACAGGCCGTCGTCGGAGAACATCCGCACGGCCGCTGCCGATTCGGCCATCGCGCCGAGCTCAGCAAGCCGCTCCCCGGCGAGGCCAACGGTGACGGCACCGACCGGGCGCACGTCGGCCCAGCCAGCCCGGCGCCCGAGGTGGGCGACCTGCTCGACGACGCCTGCAGTGTCTGCGACAGGGTTCGAGTTTGCCATTGCGTGGACCGCTGTGTACCCCCCGAGCGCTGCTGCGCGCGTTCCCGTCTCGACCGTTTCTGCGTCCTCTCGGCCGGGCTCGCGGAGATGGGTGTGGGTGTCGACTAGCCCGGGCAGGGCCACGAGGCCCCGAGCGTCGACGACCCTCGCGCCCGCCGCCTCGAGGCCCGAGCCGACGCCGGCGATCACACCGTCGGCGATGAGGAGGTCCGCCTCCGTCTGGCCGTAGAGCGAGGCACCGCGGACGAGGTACCGGGGCGAAGGCGTCATGATGAGCTCTCCTTCAGCTGGGGTGCGGACGGGGACGGTGACACGGGGGCGCCTGACATGAGCAGGTACAGCACGGCCATCCGCACGGACACACCGTTCGCGACCTGCTTGAGGACCTGTGAACGTGCCGAGTCCGCCGCGGCCGAGGAGATCTCGAGCCCGCGGACCATGGGGCCCGGGTGCATGATGATCGTGTCCTTGAGTCCCAACTCGTCAAGACGGGCAAAACGCTCGTCGCCTAGGCCCCAGCGTCGCGAGTACTCCCCCGTCGAGGGGAAGTAGGAGGCGTTCATGCGCTCGGCCTGGACGCGGAGCATCATGATCGCGTCCGGCTTCGATTCGAGGGCCTCGTCGAGGTCGAACGAGACGTCGCAGGGCCAGTGCTCGACGCCGATCGGCAAGAGCGTGGGCGGCGCGACGAGGGTCACGTGCGCGCCCAGGGTCGTGAGCAGCCACACATTGGACCTCGCGACACGGGAGTGCAGGATATCGCCCACGATGACGACCCTCGCACCAGCAAGATCAGCTCCACTCGAGGCCCTGCCGGCAAGCCTGGACCAGTGGCGCCGCAGGGTGAAGGCGTCGAGGAGCGCCTGCGTCGGGTGCTCGTGCGTGCCATCGCCGGCGTTGACCACGGCAGCGCTGATCCAGTCGGTCGTCGCGAGGCGGTGCGGTGCTCCGGAGGCGTAGTGGCGGATGACGACGGCATCGGCGCCTATTGCTTCAAGGGTCTGGGCGGTGTCCTTGAGCGATTCGCCCTTCGAGACGGACGAGCCCTTCGCGGCAAAGTTGATCACGTCCGCCGAGAGACGCTTCGCGGCCGCTTCGAACGAGATGCGGGTGCGCGTGGAGTCTTCGAAGAACAGATTGACCACGGTGCGTCCGCGCAGCGCCGGAAGCTTCTTCACCTCCCGGGAGCTGACGGCACTCATCTCCTCGGCGGTGTCGAGGATGCGGATGGCATCGGCTGCGGAGAGGTCCCGCGTTGAGAGGAGATGCTTCACTTGTCAGCACCATCCTCGCCCGGAGCCTCGATGGCCACCAAGTCCGCCTCGATGCCCGGGTCCACCTCGGTGAGCCGGACCCGCACCTTTTCGGCGCGTGAGGTGGGTAGGTTCTTCCCGACGTGGTCAGCGCGGATTGGCAGCTCACGGTGGCCGCGGTCCACGAGGACGGCTAGGCGAACCGAGCGCGGACGTCCGAGATCCACGAGTGCATCCAGGGCGGCCCGGATCGTCCGGCCCGAATACAGGACGTCGTCCACGAGCACCACGACCTTGTCATCAATCCCCCCAGCAGGAAGCGTCGTGGGTGCTGGCGAGCGCGTGGGCTGGCGGGCGAGGTCATCGCGGAACATCGTGATGTCGAGTTGGCCGACGATGGCGGCTGGGTCCACCGCGGGGTCGGCGACGGCGAGCTTGGCCGCGAGGCGGACTGCCAGCGGATAGCCTCGGCGCGGGATGCCGAGGAGGACGAGTCCCTCGGGGCCGCGATTGGCCTCGAGGATCTCATGGGCGATCCGGGTCAGTGCCCGATCGATGTCGCCCGCGCTGAGGACGACACGGCCGGTGCCGCCGCCATTCTCGTCCGCGCGCCGATTTTCTGCAGAGGCAGGTGCCACAGCAGACCCCTTTCCCCGCCTCACAGGACGGAATTAAATGAGGGAAAACTGTCGATCCACGCTATCACAGGGCCAACATCTCTTCGTGGCCCTGTGGCCGTCGTCACCCGCAGCCGCCCACGGCTAACCTTGTCGCATGACGAGCAACGAGCCGCCATGGGAGCGGCCCGAGCCCGGTAGCCACGGGATCCGGGCCGCCCTTCTCATGCTCACGATTGGCGGGTTCGCCGTCCTGCTGGCAGGCCTCGCCATCGTCGTGCCCTTCCTCCTGCGCGCGACCGGCACGTCGGGCTTCCTCGTCGGCTTCCTGCTCTCCTTGTTTCCTCTCGCCGTCGTGCTCGCGGCGGTCCACCTTGTGGACCGCTGGGAGCCTGAGCCGCGGCATCTCCTGGCCTCCGCGCTGGTGTGGGGCGCGATCATGTCGGTGGCGGCGGCCACGCTCATCCAGCCGATGTTCCTCGCGTTGTTCGGCCCTCGTTCGGCGACGACGGCACAGGCCACGGAGTTCCTCGCGACCGTCGAGGCCCCGATCGTCGAAGAGGCTGCGAAAGGGCTGGGCCTCCTGATCCTCATGCTCGCGGCGCGCAAGTACGTCGACGGCCCGGTGGACGGCATCGTCTATGGGATGACCATCGCCGCCGGCTTCGCATTCACCGAGAACGTCCTCTACTTCGGGCGCCTCTTCAGCCAGACCTCAGGCTCTGCCGCTTCACTCGCCGTGGTCTTCACCATGCGCGGCGTCCTCTCACCGTTCGCCCACGCCATGTTCACGGGCGCGCTAGGGCTCATCATGGGGTTGGCGGCACGCCGCTGGAGTCCAGGCCTCGTCGTCGCCACCTTCGTGGCGGGCCTCGTGCCGGCGATGCTGCTGCACACCATCTGGAACGGAGCCGGCGAGGACTTCTTCCTGCTCTACGTCCTCGTGCAGATCCCGCTGTTCTGCGCGGCGGTCCTCGGCGTCTACTTCCTGCGCAGGTCCGAGGCCCGGCTCACCCATGCGCGGCTCGTCGAGTATGCACGTGCTGGGTGGTTCACGCCTCTCGAGGTAGAGATGCTCGCGACGCCGCGCGGCCGCACCGCGGGGCTCCGGTGGGCCGCCTCCGTGGGCCGGCGGGAGGCCATGCGCGCGTTCATCCGCACAGCCACGGATCTCGCCGCCGCCCGCCAGCGTGTGATCAGCGGGCGCGATGTCCGAGGCTACGCGGACGCACAGCTCGAACTGCTCGAGAGGGTCGGCCGGAACCGCGCCGCCGTTCTCGGCGTCCCATACGGCGCTCCTCAGCTGTGACGCCAGCGCACGAGAGGGACCGTGCCGTGAGGCAGGGTCCCTCCCGGACAGGATCGGCTCAGGCGAGCAGCGTGGGCTTGAGCTCTTGGAGGCGTCCGAGCAGGCCGTTGACAAACGCCGGCGACTCATCCGTGGACATCGTGCGTGCCAGTGCCACTGCCTCGCTGACTGCTACCCCGTCCGGCACATCGTCGTTGAAGAGCAGCTCCCACGCGCCGATCCGCAGGATGATGCGATCGACGGCAGGCATGCGCTCGAGCGTCCAGCCCTGGGCATAAGTGCGGAGGATCTCATCGATCTGCACCTGCTTCGCCGTGACGCCATCCACGATCGTCACCGTGTAGGGATTGATGATCTGTTCGGTGCGCTCACGCCGCCCTTGAATGGCCACCGAGGGCGAAACGGAGCGCTGCTCCGCCTCGAAGAGGATGTCGAGGGCCCGCGCACGGGCCTTGCCGCGGGCGCTCACTAGTCGTTGACACGTCCCAAGTAGCTGCCGTCACGCGTGTCGACCTTGACCCTGGTGCCCGTCTCCAGGAAGAGCGGGACCTGGATCTCATAGCCCGTCTCGACGGTCGCGGGCTTGGTGCCGGCCGAGGAACGATCACCCTGGAGCCCGGGCTCGGTGTAGGTGATCTCGAGGACCACACTCGGCGGAAGCTCCACGTACAGTGGGTTGCCGTCGTGGAGGGCGATGAGGATGGTCTGGTTCTCGAGCATGAAGTTGGCGGCATCGCCCACCGTCTCACCGGCGACGGTGATCTGGTCATAGGTGTCGGTATCCATGAAGACGAAGTCGGCGCCGTCCTTATAGAGGTACTGGAAGTCCCGACGGTCAACGGTTGCGGTGTCGATCTTCGTGCCGGCGTTGAACGTCTTGTCGACCACCTTGCCCGAGAGGACGTTGCGCAGTTTCGTGCGGACGAACGCCCCGCCCTTGCCCGGCTTCACGTGCTGGAACTCGATGACGTTCCAGAGCTGACCGTCCAGGTTCAGCACGGTGCCGTTCTTGATGTCGTTGGTGGTTGCCACGAATGCGCCTCTCGTATTCTTCGTCTCAGAAATCCGCAGACCATTCTAACCGGACGGGCAGGGCCCAGCGTCACTGCTCGTCGCCGAGCAGCTCCCGCGCGCGGCCGAGTGCCACGGTTGCCATGTAGATGAGGCTAGCGTCGGCAGCGGAGGCAACCCGCAGATCGAGGGCTTCGGAGAACGCCTTCACCGCCGCAGCGTACTTGCCGCGAGAGAACTGGATCTTGCCGAGGTAATGGAGCACGGCCGCCTCGTTGGGGGTGCCCTTCTCCTCGGAGAGGAGCTGTTGGGCGCGCTCGACCGCACGGTCGTTCCGGTTTCCGGCGCGCAGGACATCGAGTTCGAGGATCTTGAGGCGGAAGGACTCCGGGTCGGCATAACGCGCTTCCATGAGGATCTCGGCGGCGGCGTTGACGTGCCCGCGGGCGAGCTCGACCAGGGCCCGGTCGCGGGGGTCGCTGCTCGTGTCGAGGGCCTCTTGGCAGCGTTCCTCGTCGATGACCTCGGTGTTGAGCGTCTTCGGGTTGATCGCGACGCCGGGGAACCCGGCGGCAGGCCATTCTCGGCTGTCGCCGGTCATGCGGCAGCTCCCTCCGAGATCTCCTGGTACGCCGCGAAGAGCAGTGACGTGTCCGGCACTTCGAGGATGCTGGGTTTGGCGACGTCGTCGAGAACGACGAACCGCAGGAGGTCTCCCCGCGACTTCTTGTCGCGGCGCATACCGTCAAGGAGCGCCTGCCAACGGTCGCCGCGGTACGAGGTGGGCAGACCGAGGGACTCAAGGATGCTGCGGTGACGGTCCGCAACATGGTCTTGGAGTCGGCCCACGCTGCGTGCGAGCTCCGCCGCGAACATCATCCCGACGCTCACAGCGGCGCCGTGGCGCCACGAGTAGCGCTCGGCGAGCTCGATCGCGTGGCCGAGGGTGTGCCCGTAGTTGAGTACCTCCCGGAGCCCGGCCTCCTTGAGGTCTGCCGATACTACTTTCGCCTTGACGGCGATCGAGCGCTCGATGAGCTCGCGAACCTCTGGGGATGCCGGATCGGCCACGGCCTCCGGGTCCCGCTCGATGATGTCGAGGATCACGGGGTCTGCGATGAATCCGCACTTGACCACCTCGGCCATTCCGGAGAGAAGTTCGTTGCGGGGCAGCGTGGCGAGGGCGTCCAGGTCCGCGAGGACTGCAGCCGGAGGGTGGAAGGCGCCGACGAGGTTCTTCCCCTCGGCCGTATTGATCCCGGTCTTGCCGCCCACCGCGGCATCGACCATCCCTAGCAGACTGGTCGGCAGATGGACTACGCGTACGCCGCGCAGCCACGTCGCCGCGACGAATCCCGCGAGGTCGGTGACGGCGCCCCCGCCTACCGACACAATTGCATCCGAGCGGGTGAAGTCGTTCTGGCCCAGGACCTGCCAGCAGAACGCGGCCACCTGGACGTGCTTGGCCTCCTCCGCATCGGGGATCTCGGCCGTGAGCGCGGTGAACCCCTCGGCTTCGAGGGACTCGCGTACCATGTCCCCGGTTGCCCGGAGGGCTCGGGGATGGATCACGAGCACCCTGCGGACCCGCTCGCCGAGGATCGGGGCGAGCCGGTCGAGTAGGCCGTGCCCCACCACCACGTCGTAGTTCTCGCCGGGGGTGGTGCTCCCTGTGACGTTGATGACGGCAGCGTCGCTGCTCATGCAATGGCTCCCTCGTCGACGCGGCAGGCGCCTGCCGCAATCGTGCTCGCAATCAGTGCGGCCACCTCGGCCGCGCTGCTATGGCCCGTATCCACGCTCAGCGTCGAGAGCGACTCGAAGACGGGGCGGCGTGTGTCCATCAGCGACTTCCAGCTGTTCTCGGCGTCCCCTGCCAAGAGCGGCCGGTCGGCGCTGCCCGCAAGCCGGGGCGCTACCTCGTCCCAGGAGGCCCTGAGGTAGATGCGGTGGACGTTCCCCAACCGGGCCCTCGTCTCCTCGCGCAGCACCGACCCCCCGCCGAGTGCCAGTACGAGCCCTCCGGGGTGGCCCCTCGAGAGCACGCGCGCAATCACCTCGGCCTCGGCCTGCCTGAACGCTTCCTCACCCCGTGCTGCAAAGATCTCTGGGATCGGCCCGTGCTCCGCGACGACAAGCGCGTCGGTGTCCAGGAACTCGGCGCCGACAATGCCCGCGAGGGCCACGCCCACCGAGCTCTTCCCCGATGCCATGGGGCCGAAGAGTACGACCGGCCGGTCGAGCCGGCAGGCTGCCGCCGTCATCCGATCACCGAATCGAGAGCAGAGGGAATCGCGGTGAGGAACGACTCCATGTTCCTGCGCGTCTCCTCGACCGAGTCCCCGCCGAACTTCTCGAGCACGGCCTGCGCCAGGACGAGGGCCACCATCGCCTCGGCGACGACACCCGACGCGGGAACCGCGCACACGTCAGAACGCTGGTGATGGGCCTTCGCGGGCTCTCCCGTGGCAACATCGACGGTGCGCAGGGCGCGCGGCACGGTCGCGATCGGCTTCATCGCGGCGCGCACACGCAGGACGTCGCCGATGCTCATGCCCCCTTCGATGCCGCCCGCGCGGTTGGTGGACCGGACGATCTTGCCGTGCTCGTCGCGGACCATCTCGTCGTGCGCCGCTGAACCGCGGCGCGCCGCGGTACGGAACCCGTCGCCGACCTCGACGCCCTTGATGGCCTGGATCCCCATGAGGGCCGCGGCAAGGCGGGCGTCCAGCCGACGGTCCCAGTGGACATAGCTCCCCAGGCCGGGGGGAAGCCCATACGCAAGGACCTCGACGACGCCGCCAAGCGTCTCCCCCTCCTTATGGGCGGCGTCGACCTCGGCCACCATGGCACGGGAGGTCTCGGCGTGGAAGCAGCGCAGCGGATCGGCGTCCAGCGCCTCCACATCGGAAGGCGCGGGGCGCGGCGCATCCTCCGGGACCGCTACCCCGGCGATCTGGGTTGTGTGGCTCACGAGCGCAATCCCGAGTTGCGCGAGGTACGCGGCGGCAGCAGTCCCGAGCGCAACGCGAGTCGCAGTCTCCCGTGCCGATGCCCGCTCGAGGACAGGCCGTGCCTCGTCGAAGCCGTACTTCTGCATGCCCGTGAAGTCAGCGTGCCCGGGGCGCGGCCGAGTGAGCGGCGCGTTGCGGGCCTGGCCCTCGAGCTCCTCCGGCTCGACCGGATCGGACGCCATGACCTGCTCCCACTTGGGCCACTCGGTGTTTCCCACCTCGATGGCCACGGGGCCGCCCTGGGTCCTTCCGTGCCGGACGCCGCCGAGGATCCTGACCTCATCCTGCTCGAACTTCATGCGGGCGCCGCGGCCGTATCCTAGACGGCGCCTCGCAAGGGCCCGACGGATGTCCTCGCTCGTGAGCTCCACACCAGCGGGAAGCCCCTCGAGGATGCCAACGAGTGCCGGGCCGTGCGATTCACCGGCAGTCAACCAACGCAACATGACATCCATCCTGCCACGCGCCAGGGCTAGCCGACGCGCGGGGGTACACCCACTGAGTCGCACATCACATCTATGACTTCGCGCGAGCGGGCGTCCTCGCGGCCCGTGAACAGGACAATCTGCTCGACGGCCTGGTACACGAGCATCTCGAGACCGTGCAGCACGAGGCCGCCCCTCTCCTCCCATGCCCCAGCCAGCCGGCTCGGCCACGGATCATAGGCGACGTCCAACAGGACCCGCCGCGCGCCGTCGTCCGCCGGGGCGAGCTGACCGAGCTGATCGGCAAGGCCATCTGCGGCACGCGGGGGGAGCGTGCTCACGACGGCGTCTGCCGCACACACGCGGACCGCTCCGGCATGGAGGGCGGAAACCCGGACGGCAAGTCCGAGCCGTTCCGCCAGGGCAACGGCCTCGCCGGAGCGCGCAGCGTCCCGGACGAGGAATTCGACCTGGGTGGCGCCGAGCTGGGCGAGCGCGGCCACGGCGGCGAGTGCGGTGTTCCCGGCCCCGACCACCACAGGATCCTCGACCCGGTTCAGGCCAGCGCGGCGGAAAGATTCGGTGATGCCAGCCACGTCGGTGTTGTGCCCGACCATCACCGGCACCCCGCCGCCGTCCTCGATCACTACCGTGTTGAGGACGCCGAGCTCGACGGCGGTCCCCTCAACGCGATCGACGAGCGGGACGAAGGCGGCCTTGAGCGGCATGGTGACCGACAGGCCGCGCCAGCCCGGCTCGGTGCGCACGCGCTCAGCGAACGCAGGCAGCTGCTCGGCGGTGAGGTCGAACGATCGGTAGTCGATGTCCACCCCGAGCATCCCGTATGCGGCGCGGTGGAGCACGGGGGACTTCGAGTGGCCGATCGGGTGGCCGAGCACGGCTGCGCGCTGAAGCGTCACCGGCACTTCCCCGCGTTGGCCTGGCACCACTGCTCGTACTGCTGCGCGTACCCCTGGTGCTCGGCGTACGTCTTGGAGAACTTGGTCTCGCCTGTGTCGAGGTTCACCGTCACCCAGTAGAGGTAATCGTTCGAGGTCGGCTTCGAGGCGGCGTCGATGGCGGTCGCACCGGGCGAGCCGATTGGACCCGCGGGCAGGCCGGAATTGGCGTAGGTGTTGTAGGGGTTCCCCTTGTCCGCCTTCTCCTGATCGGTGATGTGGTAGCTCTTCTTGCCCAGGCCGTAGGTCACGGTGGCGTCTGACTGGATGTACCCATTGGTCTCGGCGTTCGACTTGAGCCGGTTGTAGATGGCCCCGGCTACATTGCCGTAGTCGGCGCGGCCGCCCTCGGCCTGCACGATGCTGGCGACAGTGAGGACGTCGTACTGCTTGGAGGGGTCGGTGACGCCGTCCGCCTTGAGCTTGTCGAGAGTCACGCTGACGAGATGGCCGAGGATGTCCTTAGCAGCAGTCCCCACCGGGAACCGGTACTCCCCCGGTGCGAGGTAGCCCTCGAGGTTCTTCGCCTTCGCCGGCAGGCCGAAGTCGCCGGGTTTGCTGTTGAGGGCGTCCAGGTCCTTGCGGTCAGCAGCCGCTGCCTTGGCGATGGCATCCAGTGACTCGCCAACGCGCATGCCCGCACTCAGCGCGAAGTAGATGACCTTCTCATTCCCCGTACCCGCCAGAATGGCGGCAGCATCGGAGGACTTCATCTGCTTCTTGAAGGTGTAGTCACCCGGATGGAGGCTGCCGCCCGCTCCCGCGAACGCCTTGAGGAACGTGCCCGCGTCCGCGACAACATCCTGCTTCTCCAGGGTGCTGGCCACGGCGGCGGCGCCCGAACCTGCCTGGACGGTCACGACCACCGAGCCACTGCCGGGCCCGGAGTAATCCTTCACGTGATCGATTCCGAGGATCGGCTTGAGGAATTCGACGCCGATGAGAGCCGCGCCCACGAACAGCGCGAGCGCCACCGTGAGACCGATCAGCACTCGGAACCGCCGCGCCCGGCGCGACGGCACCTTCGCGGCGACGGGCTCGCCGAACACGCCGTGGGCGGTCTCGAAGGCATGGGCGTCGGTGCCATGGCCGTGGAGTAAGGCGCCGTGGTCGCCGGGGAGGGCCTCGTGATAGGCCGCATCGAGTGGGTGGACGCCGTCGTCCGTCGGGAAGGCCTCCGCCTGCACCGGGTGTCGGTCCCAGTCGTGCTCGAGCTCGTGCACCGGCTCGGCTGTGAGCGCTGAACTGCGGGCGAAGGCCTGAGCCGCAGCTGGGAAGACGTTGCGGCGGATGGGCGCGTCCTGGGGCGCTGCCACGCGGGCCACGGGGCGCGTCGCCAGCGGCGCTTGGGCTACGGCTGGGAAGTACGCCGTCGCCGCCGGCTCAGCCGGGCGGCCCGGCGTTTCGTTTGGGGCGGACGACGGCGCGGCGACTGCGCGCGCCTCGAGGTCGCCCGCCACCGGGGGGATCCCATCGAACGGGCTGCGCGCCGCAGGGACCGGCGCGGGAAGAACAGCTGGTGCGCCCGGATCGCCTGCGGTGACCGCTGGCGGCGGGGCGAAGGTCGAGCCCGAGGAAGGTGGGTAGGAACCCCAGCCCATTGCCGCAGAGGTGGGCGCATGAGGGCCCGTCTCTGCCGCCTCGAAAGTCCGCGCACGCCGCCGCCCGTGCACGCCGTGCGAGCCGGTATGGGGAGTCCCCGGGTCAGACGGAGCCGTGCGGGGTCCGTCGACACCGTCAGTGTGGAGGTTCGACGGGGCGGGCTTCGGCTCAGAGGAGGCCTGCGGAGGCCGGACCTGCGACGGCACGGAGGCCCAGGCCTGCGCGTCGGTGCGATCTGCTCCGCTGCTCCGCTGATCGGCCTTGGACGTACCGGAGGCCGTGCCCGGGCGCGGTGAGGCCGAGCCGGGCGCAGGGTAGGCCCGCCGCTGCGGCGCGAGCATCCGCTGCTGCGCCTCCTGCTGGGCGCGCTCCCGTTCGCGGAGCTCGCGTCGGGTCAAGGGCCGGTCAGGCACGGCGGTGGTCGTGTTCTCCTGGGGGTCCATCCTCGCTAGCCTCTCACATCTGAGTCGTCGCTACGGATTTCCCCACTCCGCAGATCCGGGGCGCCAACTGGTTCGCCTGCTTCGCCGCGACCGCGGATCAGGTCCAGGGCATGCCGGAGGATGCCGACGGCTGCCATCTGGTCCACCACTCTACGGTGCTCGCGGGAATCCATGCCAGCGGCGCGCAGGTTCCGGTGGGCCTCCACCGTGGTGAAGCGCTCGTCGACAAGACGCACGGCGCAGCCGAGGTCAGCATCGGCCAGCGCGGCGGCGAGGTGTTCGGCGAACGCCCGCGCCATGGTGGCGGACTGCGCCTCGCGGCCGGCGAGGGTCATCGGCAGGCCTACGTACACCTCCACGGCCCCGAGGGCGTGCGCCTCCTTGACGAGGACCTTGACGTCGCTGTTCCGTTTGGGGTCGCGGTTGAGGGTCTTGAGCGGAACGGGCAGGATGCCGTCGGCATCGCAGACCGCGACGCCGACGCGCACAGAGCCCACATCCACGGCGAGGCGGACGCCGCGGGGGACGCCGTGTTCTGACAGATCGGGGGAAGTCATAGGCAGCTCCGGTCAGCGTTGTGCGACAGCCGTCGCAACCGCCCCCAGCGCTTCGACGATCTTCGCAGGATCCGTTCCGCCGCCCTGGGCGACGTCGTCCTTCCCGCCTCCGCCGCCGCCGAGGATGCCGGCCGCCGTCCGGACCAGAGCGCCGGCCTTCACACCTGCTGCCCGGGCCTGCTCGTTGGTCGCGACGAGGACCGCCGGGCGGCCCTTGGCGACTCCCGCGACGACAACCGCCGCCGCCCCTTCGCCAAGCCGTCCGCGAAGGTCGAGGGCAAGCGCCCGGAGCTCGTCGCCGGAACCCAACTCGCCGGCGTCGTGCGTGATGAGGCGGATCCCCCCGACATCCTTGGCCGTCCCCACGAGAGCCGCGGCAGACGCCGAGAGCTTCTCCCTGCGGAGCCGCTCGAGCTGCTTCTCGGCAGTCTTGAGCTTCTCGAGGGTCGCCGAGATCCGCTCTGTGAGCTGGCCCGAGGGGACCTTGAACATCTCGCTCAGCTCAGAGACGAGCGCGCGCTCGGCCGCCTGGTGCCGGAAGGCGTCGAGCCCGACGTATGCCTCGACCCGGCGGTTGCCCGAGCCGACCGACTGCTCACCGAGCAGCGTGAGGCTGCCGATGAGCGCCGTCGTGTCCACATGCGTGCCGCCGCAGAGCTCCATGGACCAGGGCCCATTGATCTCGACGACGCGGACACGTGACCCGTAGTTCTCGCCGAAGAGGGCCATCGCGCCCGCGGCCTTGGCCTCGGCGAGTGGCATCTCGGCGGTGTTCACCATGAAGTTGTCGCGGATCGCGAGGTTCGCGACCTCCTCGATCTCGTTCCTCGCAGCACCCGAGAGCTGTTCCCCCCACGCGAAGTCGAAGCGCAGGTAGCCGGCCTTGTTGAACGAACCGCGCTGGACGGCCTCGGGGCCAAGGATCTGCCGGAGCGCCGCGTGCACGAGATGGGTGGCCGTATGGGCCTGCTCGGCGCCGTGGCGCCGCTCGTGGTCGACCGTGGTCCGCACCACGGCTTCGGTGTTCAGCTCGCCCTCCCGCACGATCGCCTTGTGCACGGAGAGGCCCTTGATGGGCCGCTGGACATCGAGCACCTCGACGAGGAAGCCGTCACCGCTGATGAGGCCACGGTCCGCCGCCTGGCCGCCGGCCTCGGCGTAGAACGGCGTCTCTTCGAGGACGATCTCCACTTCCTGGCCCGACACGGCCCGGTCCACACGGGATCCGGCGGAAACGAGGCCGCGGATGCGGGACTCGCCGTCGAGTTCGGTGTAGCCCGTGAATACGGTGTCTCCGGCAGCGTGGAGCTCCTGGAACAGGGTGAGGTCCGCATGGCCGGACTTCTTCTCCTTGGCGTCCTTCCGGGCCCGCTGGCGCTGGTCTTCCATGAGGGTGCGGAATCCGGCCTCGTCGACTGTGACGCCCGCCTCCTCAGCCATCTCGAGCGTCAGGTCGATGGGGAAGCCGTACGTGTCGTGGAGCGTGAAGGCCTCCTCGCCCGTGAGCGGCGTGCCCTCGGCCTTCGAATGCCTGACCGCGTCGTCGAGACGGGCGGTGCCCGCGGCAATCGTGCGGAGGAACGCCTTCTCCTCGCCGTAGGCAATGCGGCTGATGCGGTCGAAGTCCTTCGCGACCTCGGGATAGACGCCCTTCATCGCGTCGCGAGAGGCAGGCAGGAGCTCCGGGAGCACGGGCTTCTCGACGCCGAGGAGCCGCATGGCGCGGACGGCGCGGCGGATGAGGCGACGCAGCACGTAGCCCCGGCCCTCGTTGGACGGGGTGACGCCGTCGGTGATGAGCATGAGCGCGCTGCGGACGTGGTCCGCGACGACGCGCATACGGACGTCATCGGTGTGGTGGGGGTCGTCGGCGCTCTCCGCGGAGGTGTACTCCTTGCCCGAGAGCTCGGCCGCCTTGTCGATCACGGGCCGGACCTGATCGGTCTCGTACATATTCTCGACACCCTGGAGGATCATCGCGAGGCGCTCCATGCCGAGGCCCGTGTCGATGTTCTTCTTCGGGAGCTCGCCGACGATGTCGAAATCGACCTTCGAGCGCACGTTCTCGATCTGGTACTGCATGAACACCAGATTCCAGATCTCGATGTAGCGGGTGTCGTCCACGGCCGGGCCGCCCTCGGGGCCATACGCCGGGCCGCGGTCGTAGTAGATCTCGGAACAGGGCCCGGCGGGACCCGGCTGTCCGGTCGACCAGTAGTTGTCGCTCTTGCCCATGCGCTGGACGCGCTCAGCGGGGATCGACGTGTGCTTGAGCCAGAGGTTGGCTGCATCGTCGTCGTCCTCGTAGACACTCACCCAGAGCTTCTCGGCGGGCAGGCCATAGCCGCCGTAGTCGACGCCCTTGGTCAACAGCTCGAACGCGAACTTGATCGCGTCTTCCTTGAAGTAGTCCCCGAAGGAGAAGTTGCCGCACATCTGGAAGAACGTGCCGTGACGGGCGGTCTTGCCGACCTCCTCGATGTCCGCGGTGCGGATGCATTTCTGCACGCTCGTGGCGCGCGGAAACGGCGGCTCCTCGCGTGCGGTGAGGTAGGGGATGAACGGCACCATGCCGGCGATCGTGAACAGGATCGACGGATCCGGCGAGACGAGCGACGCCGAGGGCACGGCCGTGTGCCCCTTGCTGACGAAGTAGTCGATCCAGCGCCGGGTGATCTCGTGCGACTTCATGTGCGTGTGCTTCAACCTTCTCTACGTGTGGACGCGGCGCCGAACGCCCGCGGCCCGCCACCCGGGCAGGGGGCCCGGATGCCTCCATCAATTCTAGGCGCCGGGGCTAGCCTTCGAGGCCAAGGCCTCTTCGGAGCTCTCCCTCGCGCTCGGCCATGCCGACACGGACCTGATCGGCGAACTGAGCCACGCTGTCGGCGAGCGACGCGACGGCCCGGTTCACGCCGCCGGGAGAGGCCAGAGAGCGGGCCTGAGTGATCTTCTGGTAAGCGATCACACCGATGGCCACGCCCACGCCGAGCCAAACAATGCGCTTCACGGCTGCTTCCCTTCTTGGCACTTTTCTGTGGACGGCGCGCGGCCTCAGCGGCTGCGCCGGCCAGAACGACAACGGGCCTTCTGCTGCTGGGTGAGGGCGGACCGGACGCCGTAGGAGAACGCGGCGACATTCACGAGGGGTGAGCCCACGGTCGCGGCGATCAGAGAGGAGAGTGCGGACACGTTGGCTGTCGCGTCCGAGACGTTGGACGCGATGCCGTCCACCTTCTTGAGCTGCTCATGGGTTGTCGAGACTGTCATGGCCACCTCGTCCATGACCGGCGTCGCGCCGTCCGCGAGGGTCCGAATCGAGGATCGCAGCTCGTCCAGAACCCCTCCGAGCTTGAGGATGGGCACCGCGAGCAGCGCCACCAGCACCGCAAAGACTCCCGCCGCGATGAGCCCTGCAATGTCGCCTCCGGACACGGTTCCTCCTCCTGGCGTGCGCGGCCTGCCCGCGCCCCCTCGTTACCTTACACACGCGAAGAGCCCGCGGCATGCGCCACGGGCTCCTCGGGCCTGATCACGAACGACCGCCCCTGCGGGCAGGACGGATCAGCGAGCGTAGTACTCGACGACGAGCTGCTCTTCGCAGGTCACGGGGATCTCGGAGCGCTTCGGGCGACGCACGAGGCGGGCCCGGAGCGACTCGAGCTTGACATCGAGGTAGCCGGGAACGGTCGGGAGCACGTCGCGGTGGGCGCCGGCGGCAGCGACCTGGAACGGCGTCATGGTCTCGGAGCGCTCATGGACGGCGATGAGCTGGCCCTCGGAGACGCGGAAGGAGGGGCGGTCCACGCGCTTGCCGTCAACGGTGATGTGGCGGTGCACAACAAGCTGACGGGCCTGGGCGATCGTGCGGGCGAACCCGGCACGGAGCACGAGGGCGTCGAGGCGCATCTCGAGGAGCTCGATGAGGTTCTCGCCGGTCAGGCCCTTGGTGCGCTTGGCCTCCTCGAACGCGCGGGTCATCTGCGCCTCGCGGATGCCGTACTGGGCACGCAGGCGCTGCTTCTCACGAAGGCGGACGGCGTAGTCCGAGTCCTGCTTCTTGCGGGCGCGGCCGTGCTCACCGGGGCCGTAGGGGCGGCGCTCCATGTACTTGGCGGCCTTGGGGGTGAGGGCGAGGCCGAGAGAGCGCGAGAGGCGCGTCTGACGGCGGGCACGAGTGCTCGACACGTGTGTCCTTTCATACTGTCGCGGCGGGAGGAATCCTGGCCTCCGGAGATGGAGAGCGTTGGCCCGCGACTGCCTTCTGCTACCGAGGACACACACCGCTGACGCAGCACATGCCCGGACGTGCCAGACGGTCATCCAGCCTATCACGGCGTGGGAGGCTCAAGTGCCGCGAACGATTCCGCGGAGCCGCTCGACCCGTGTCTGGAGGTCGCGCTCGGCCCCGTTCGCGGTCGGCTCGTAGTAGTCCTTGCCTACCAGGTCGTCCGGGGGGTACTGCTGGCGTGCCACCGAGTGGGGGGCGTCATGCGCGTACATGTAGCCCTTGCCGTGGCCCAACCGCTCCGCGCCCGCGTAGTGGGCATCGCGTAGAGGGGCCGGGATCGATGTGCCGAGGCCTGCGCGCACATCCGCGATGGCCGCGTTGATGCCCTTGTATGCAGCGTTGGACTTCGGGGCCGTCGCGAGGTGCACCACGGCTTCGGCGAGGACAATCCGCCCCTCCGGCATGCCAATGAGCTGCACGGCCTGCGCCGCCGCGACTGCCGTCTGAAGCGCCGTCGGATCCGCCATGCCGATGTCCTCGGCAGCAGAGATGATGATCCGGCGAGCGATGAAGCGTGGGTCCTCCCCCGCCTCGACCATGCGGGCGAGGTAGTGCAGCGCTGCATCGACGTCGGACCCGCGGATCGACTTGATGAACGCGCTCACCACGTCATAGTGCATGTCCCCCGCACGGTCGTAGCGGACCGCGTGGGCGTCGACTGCCTTTTCGGTGTGCGCGAGCGTCACGACCACCGGCGCTTCTTCGCCCGCCCCACCCTGTCCGAGCGCGACTGCCGCTGCGGCCTCGAGGGCCGTCAGGGCGCGCCGCGCGTCCCCGCCGGCGAGCCGCACGAGGTGGTCGGCGGCGTCGTCCGCAAGCACGACGGCGCTCCCCAAGCCCCGCGGATCGGTCACCGCGCGCTCGAGGAGGCGCTCGATGTCAGTGTCGGTGAGCGGCTTGAGCGTGAGCAGGAGGGAGCGCGAGAGGAGCGGCGAGACGACGCTGAACGAGGGATTCTCGGTGGTCGCGGCGACCAGCACCACCCAACGGTTCTCGACGCCCGGAAGGAGCGCGTCCTGCTGCGCCTTCGTGAAGCGGTGGATCTCGTCGAGGAACAGGACAGTAGTGGTCCGATGGAGGTCTCGAGCGGTGAGGGCCTCGTCCATGACGCGACGAACATCCTTGACGCCTGCGGTGACTGCCGAGAGTTCCATGAACTTGCGGCCGGGCCCTCGCGCGATCACGTGGGCGAGCGTTGTCTTGCCGGTCCCGGGCGGCCCCCAGAGGATCACCGAACTCGGCCCGGTGGGGCCGCCAGAGGTGGCGCCGGCCGCGAGCTGGCGCAGGGGGGAGCCCTCACCCAGCAGGTGCTGCTGGCCGAGGATCTCGTCAAGGGTGCGCGGGCGCATGCGCACGGCGAGGGGGCTCCGCTGGGCATCGCGGGCGGCCTTCGCGCCACGTTCGCCCGGTGTTGACGACGGCGTGCTCCCGCTGCCTTCAGTGTCATCCTCGGCCCCGAGCCCGAACAGGTCTTCCATTGCGTCTACGCTACCCCGACCTACCGTCGCTCTGTGGCGCGAGGACACGGGGGGGGCGGCATCCACGGGCGCCGCCCCCTCGATCCCGCATATGGTCGAGTGCGGGAGGCTACGCCTCGGACTTCTTCGACTCCGGCTTCGCGTCGACCCCGGCCTCCTTGCGCTGCTCCGGGGTGATCGGCGCCGGAGCAGCGGTGAGCGGATCGTATCCGCCGCCGGTCTTCGGGAAGGCGATGACCTCACGGATCGAGTCAACGCCGGCGAGGAGGGCGACGACCCGGTCCCAGCCGAAGGCGATCCCGCCGTGCGGCGGGGCGCCGTACTTGAAGCCTTCGAGGAGGAAGCCGAACTTCTCCTGAGCCTCCTCGGGACCGATGCCCATGACCTTGAACACTCGCTCCTGCACGTCGCGGCGATGGATACGGATCGAGCCGCCGCCGATCTCGTTGCCGTTGCACACGATGTCGTACGCGTACGCGAGGGCCTCCCCGGGATTCACGTCGAAGCTGTCGAGGAACTCGGGCTTCGGGGAGGTGAAGGCATGGTGCACCGCCGTCCACGCCGAGTACCCGAGCGCGACGTCGCCGGACGCCTTGGCATCCGCGGACGGCTCGAAGAGAGGCGCGTCGACGACCCACACGAAGGCCCAGTCCTGGGGGTCGATGAGGCCCGTCCGGTGCCCGATCTCCACGCGGGCCGCGCCGAGGAGCGCCCGCGAGGGGCCCTGCTCTCCGGCGGCGAAGAAGATGCAGTCGCCGGGCTTGGCGTCAACGGCCTCCGCGAGGCCAGCCCGCTCGGCGTCGGTCAGGTTCTTCGCCACCGGGCCCGAGAGCTCGCCGTCCTCCTTGTAGAGGACGTACGCGAGGCCCTTGGCGCCCCGCTGTTTGGCCCACTCCTGCCATGCGTCGAGCGTGCGGCGGGGCTGGGAAGCGCCGCCGGGCATGACGACTGCGCCGATGTATCCCGCGGCGTAGCCAGCCTTGAACACGCCGAAGGTCGTGTCCTTGAAGTACTCGGTGAGGTCGGTGAGCTCAAGCCCGAAGCGCAGGTCCGGCTTGTCGGTGCCGTACCTGGCCATCGCCTCCGCGTAGGTCATGCGACGGATCGGGGTCGGGATCTCGACGTTGATCAGCTTCCAGAGCGCGACGACGATCCGTTCGCCCATTGCGATGATGTCATCCTGCTCGACGAAGCTCGCCTCGATGTCCAGCTGGGTGAACTCGGGCTGGCGGTCGGCGCGGAAGTCCTCGTCGCGATAGCAGCGGGCGATCTGGAAGTACTTCTCGATCCCGCCGACCTGGAGGAGCTGCTTGAACAGCTGCGGGGACTGGGGCAGGGCGTACCAGGACCCGGGCGCGAGGCGCGCGGGGACGAGGAAGTCGCGGGCGCCCTCGGGGGTGGACCGCGTGAGGGTCGGCGTCTCGACCTCGACGAAGTCCTCGCCGTGGAGCAGTTCGCGGGCCACACGGTTGGCTTCGGAGCGGAGCCGCATCGCGCGCGCCGGGCCCGGACGGCGGAGGTCGAGGTAGCGATGCTTCAGGCGCGCTTCCTCGCCCACCTCCACGTGCTCGTCGACCTGGAACGGGAGCGGGTCCGCGGTGTTGAGGACCATCACCTTCTCGGCCATGACCTCGATCTCGCCGGTTCCGAGCTGTGGGTTCTCGTTCCCCTCGGGCCGGCGCTCCACGGTGCCGACGACCTGCAGGACGTACTCGTTGCGCAGCCCGTGGAAGACCTCTTCCTCGCGGACCACGATCTGGGCCACGCCCGTGGAGTCGCGCAGGTCCACGAAGGCCACCCCGCCGTGGTCGCGGCGGCGGGCAACCCAGCCCGCGAGGGTGACAGTCTGTCCGATGTGCTCGGGACGCAGCGCCCCGAGGCCGTGTGTGCGCAGCACAGCTCTTCCTTAAGTTGGATCGTGAAGTGGTTCGGATCGAGTTTACCCGCCGCGCGCCCTCCGCCACCGTGCCGGAGGCACGACGGCGCCGGGCCGGTTCCCTCTCAGTCGGCGGCGGACGCGGCAGTGACCTGCGGGACGAGATCCTGCGCGGGCGGCATCCACATCGCGGGGTCCGCCTCAATCTGCTCGCCGGAGCGGATGTCCTTGACCTCGTGGCGGCCGTCGGCGTGGCTGAACCAGACGAACGGGATGCCGCGGCGGTCAGCGTACTTGATCTGCTTGCCGAACTTCTCTGCCTTCGCCGCGACCTCCACTGGGATCCCGCGCCCGCGCAGCTGGGAAGCGACCGACTGGGCGGCGACCCACGAGTCGTCGTCGACGAGGGAAACGAGCACCGCGGTGGGGACAGAGCGGCTCGCACTCGCGAGCTCCTGGCTGAGGATGCGGGACACGAGCCGAGTGACCCCGATCGAGAGGCCGACGCCCGGGAACTTGCGGTTTCCCTTGGTGGCAAGGGCGTCGTAGCGGCCGCCGGAGCAGATCGAGCCGAGCTGCTCGTGGCCCACGAGGACCGTCTCGTAGACGGTGCCCGTGTAGTAGTCCAGGCCACGGGCGATGCTGAGGTCTGCGACCACCTTGCCTGGCGCGGCCGCGGAGGCGGCCGAGATGACCTGCTCAAGCTCGGCGACGCCCTCGTCGAGGAGCTCGTCCTGCACGCCGAGGGCGCGGACCTGGTCCACAAAGGTTGTGTCCTCGGTGCGGATCGAGGCGAGCTCGAGAGCTGCCTTGGCCTGCTCAGGGGTCGCTCCGAGCTCCTCCTGCAGGAGCTCGGCGACCTTCTCCGGCCCGATCTTGTCGAGCTTGTCGATGCTGCGCAAGACCCCAGCTGTGTCGGTGAGGCCGATTCCGCGGTAGAAGCCCTCAGCGAGTTTGCGGTTGTTGACGCGGAGGCGGAACGGCGGGATCGGGAGCGCGGAGAGGGCCTGGGCAATGACGAGGGCAAGCTCGACGTCGTAGCGGAATGGCAGCTCGCCGTCGCCCACCACGTCGATGTCCGCCTGGGTGAACTCGCGGGCGCGCCCCTCCTGGGGGCGCTCGCCGCGCCACACCTTCTGAATCTGGTACCGACGGAACGGAAACGCGAGGTAGCCCGCGTTCTCGACTACGTAGCGCGCGAACGGCACGGTCAGGTCGAAGTGCAGTGCGAGGGCGTGTGCATCGTCCTTGCTCGCCGAGTCCTCGTCGTCCTGGAGCCGGGAGAGGCCGTACACCTCCTTGTCGATCTCCCCCTTGCGCAGGAGCTGGCCGACCGTCTCAACGGCGCGGGTCTCGATGGACGCAAAGCCGTGCAGCTCGAAGGTGCGCCGGAGAGTATCGAGCACATGGAGCTCCACGAGCCGCTCCTGCGGAAGCCACTCGGGGAATCCGGACAGCGAGGCGGTACGTGCCATAAGGGACAAACTCCTTGTGCGTAGACTGACTGCTGCACAAGTTTATGCGCCTAACCAGGCACCCGTTGGATGCAAGAACATGGGAGGAGCCATCGGTGGCCAAGCGGAACGCGCGTGAGGACCGCCGTCGCACCCAGCTCATGGAGGCGAAGGCGCGGCTGCGCAAGGGCAAGGAGAAGCGGCGCCGCCGCGACAACACAATCGGCGCCGCGGCCGCCGCTGGTGCAGTCATTGTGGCGGCAGTCCTCCAGGGGACAGTCTTCGCGTCCAACCCCACGGCTTCCGAGTACGCGGCCGCGCAGGCCGGCCTCCAGTCACCGACTGCATCGCCGAGCGCCACACCGGGCAATGGGCCGGACATCCCCAAACCTGAGAGCGCTGCCGGAAAGACATTCACCGGGGACCTCATGCTCAACGGCAAACCGGTAGGGGTCGAGCTCGACGGCACGAAGGCGCCGCAAGCGGCGGCAGTCTTCGCGTCCCTCGCCCGGGCGGGAACCCTGAACGGGCGGCAATGCGGCCGCCTCACCACGAGCGAAGCATTCGCCGTCCTCCAGTGCGGCCAGAAGGCCGACGGCAGTTCTGAGGCCTCCTACACCTGGGGACCGCTCGAGAATGCGCCGGCGGACGGCAAGTACCCGGCCGGGACCATCGCCGCGGCCCGGACCGGCAACAACCCCTACGGGAACGGCCAAGAGTTCTTCATCGTGTACAGGGACACCACGATCCCCGCGGACGGCGCCGGTGGCTACACCGTCGTCGGCAGGGTGACCTCCGGACTCGACGTGGTCGAGGGCATCGCCGCGCATGGCGTCAAGTCCGGAAACGACGGGCCGCCCGTGACATCAGTCACGATAGACTCGTTCACGGTGAAGTGACGTGGTCTGCCCACATCGGGCAGACCACCTGAAGGACAACCACAAGCGAAAGAGTTCTAGCGGTGACCGAAAGTCAGAAACCCGACGACACCGCGGCCCCTGAGGCCGCTGTTCCCTCCCCCTCCCCCTCTGTGCCCTCCCCTGTGCCCTCCCCCTCCCGGATTCCCTCGCCCGCTGCCTTCGCAGCCAAGCCGAAGCCGGCGGTGACCGACCCAGCCGCGCCGGCGCCGTCGGCCACCCCTGCGCCTCCCGTGCCCACTGTGTCCCTCGCCGAGGCGTCGAAATGGGGACGGGTGGAAGGTGACGGACATGTCTTCCTCACGATTGACGGCGAGGAACACCCGGTGGGCCAGTATCCCGGGGTGTCGGCCGACGAGGCCCTTGCCTACTTCGCCCGCAAGTTCGAGGACGTACTGGCGCAGGTCGCCCTCCTTGAGCAGCGGGTAAGCTCCCACGCCGCCGTAGCAGACGTCCGCAAGGCTGCCTCGCACCTGCGTGCGCAGCTTGCCGAGCGCGCGATGGTCGGCGACCTGCGCTCAGCCGAAGCCCGTCTCGACGCGCTCGAGGGCTCCCTCACGGAGGCCGAGGCCGCTGAGAAGGCCCAGCACGAGGCCGCGCGCGCGCAGGAACTCGAGCGACGCGAGGCCATCGTCGCGGAGGCCGAGCAAATCAGCGGACAAGACCCGGAGCGCACGCAGTGGAAGTCGAGCGGAGCGCGCATGAACGAGCTGTTCGAGGAGTGGAAGACATCGCAGAAGTCCGGTCTCCGGCTCGGCCGTGGCGCCGAGGACGCGCTCTGGAAGAGGTTCCGGGCGGCGCGCACCCAGTTCGACCGGCACCGCCGCGCCTACTTCTCCCAACTGGACAGCATCAACGCGCAGGCCAAGGCCGCCAAGGAGAAGCTCATCGCGGAGGCTGAGACGCTCCAGTCGTCT
Source organism: Sinomonas notoginsengisoli (assembly GCF_021554725.1). Lineage (GTDB taxonomy): Bacteria > Actinomycetota > Actinomycetes > Actinomycetales > Micrococcaceae > Sinomonas > Sinomonas notoginsengisoli. The sequence continues at coordinate 408,060 of NZ_JAIZDP010000001.1, forward strand.
ACCGAGTGGGGCTGGGCCGCCGGGGAGTACCGCCGCCTCATGGATGAGTGGAAGGCCGCCCCGCGGGCGAGCCGCAAGGAGGACGACGCGCTCTGGGTGCGCTTCCGCGCCGCCCAGAACGCGTTCTTCGAAGCACGTCAGGCCGCCAACGATGCGGTGGACCGCGAGTATTCGGCCAACTTGAAGGTCAAGGAGGGCCTGCTCGAGGAGGCCCAGCGGATCCTCCCGGTCAGGGACCTCGCCGTCGCCAAGAAGGCGCTCCAGTCCATCCGCGAGCGGTGGGAGGAAGCCGGACGCGTGCCCCGTGCAGACATGGGCCGCATCGAGGCGGGCCTCCGCAAGGTCGAAGACGCCGTCGCCCAGGCTGAGCACGAGAACTGGCGGCGGACGGATCCCGAGACGAAGGCCCGCACCGATTCCGCTCTCACACAGCTCGAGGCCTCCATCGCGGGTCTCGAAGACGACCTCGCCCGGGCCGAGGCCAAGGGGCACGCACGGGACGCCACCAAGGCTCGGGAAGCTCTCGAGGCGCGCCGAGCGTGGCTCGAGACCCTCCAAAAGGCAGCGCACGAGCTCGGCTGACCTCCTCTGCCGCTCTCCGGGGCCCGGTACCGCACCGACGGTACCGGGCCCCGTTCGCACTTATCCACAGGCGGGCCCGGAAGGGCCCGCCGCGCACCGATTCTGGGCATGATGTCCCTATGCCCGGTTCACCGCTTCTCCCCACTGCTCCTCGAGACATACCCGTGCTCGTCGCCGGACGTCCCTTTACCGCCGTCGAACTTCAGGCGATGACGTCGGACGGCGTCCTGAGTCGCCTCATCGGGCGAGCCTACGTGCCCGCCGGGGCGCGGGCCACGGCCGAGCTGCGGGCGAGGGCACTGTCCGCGACCCTGACGCCGCGCGTGCGGCAGCGGGCCGTGGCAGGGCGGATGACGGCGGCCTGGATCTTCGGCTGCGCTCCCCCGCCGGAACTTCCCGTGATGCTTGTCGAGAGCACGCGGCGGCTCGCCAGACTTGGGACAGGGGATCGTCTGCTGGTCCACGAGGCCAGCTTCGGGAACGCCGACACCTTCGAGATCGCTGGACTGAGGGTGACGAGCGGGCTGCGCACGGCCGTTGACCTCGCCCTCCATTCCGAGGAGGACATCGCACTCCCCGTGCTCCGCCGCATGCTCGCGCAGCCCGCTCTCAGGCTCACGGTCGGCATGGTGGCCCGAGGAGTAGAGGCCCTCCCGAGGCAGCCGCACAAGCAGCGCGCGCGGCGAATCCTTACCCGCCTAGACGCCGGCTAACGCTCCGGCGCGTTCGGGTCAGGTCCTGCGCCGATTCCCAGTGGTGCGGTAGACGTCGAACACGCCGTCGATCCGCCGCACCGCGCCGAGCACATGGCTGAGGTACTTCGGATCGCCCATTTCGAACGAGAAGCGTGAGACCGCGAGCCGATCGCTCGACGTGTGCACGTGGGCGGAGAGGATGTTGACGTGGTTCTCCGAGAGCACGCGGGTCACATCGGAGAGCAGGCTCTTGCGGTCCAAGGCCTCGACCTGGATCTCCACGAGGAACACGCTCGACTGCGTCGGAGCCCACTGGACATCGACCATGCGATCCGGCTCCGAGCGGAGGGTCGCGATGTTGGTGCAGTCGGTGCGGTGGACGGATACGCCGGAACCACGTGTGATGAAGCCGATGATGGGGTCCGGCGGCACGGGCGTGCAGCAGCGCGCGAGCTTGACCCAGACGTCCTCGACGCCCTTCACGATCACACCCGAGTTGGAGTACTTCGGCGGCACACTCCCCTTGGTGGGGGCAATCGTCTCAGCGATGTCCTCCGCTGCCCCCGCTGCACCGCCGAGACTGTCGACGAGCTTCTCCACGACAGACTGGGCGGACACGTGGCCGTCGCCGATCCCGGCATACAGTCCCGCGATGTCCTGGTACCGGAGCTCCTGGGCCACCCCGAGCAGAGTGTCGTGGCTCAGCAGGCGCTGCAGGGGAAGGTTCTGCTTGCGCATCGCGCGCGTAAGCAGCTCCTTGCCCTTCTCGATGGCCTCTTCGCGCCGTTCCTTCGAGAACCATTGGCGGATCTTGTTGCGCGCGCGGGCACTCTTGACGAAGTGCTGCCAGTCCTGACTCGGGCCCGCGCCCTCCGCCTTGGAGGTGAAGATCTCCACCCAGTCGCCATGGTTGAGCTCGCTGTTGAGCGGCACGAGCTTGCCGTTCACTCGAGCGCCGATGGTCCGGTGCCCCACCTCGGTGTGAACGGCGTACGCGAAGTCGACCGGCGTAGAGCCGGCGGGAAGGGCCATAACCTCGCCCTTGGGGGTGAAGACAAAGACTTCCCTGGCGTTGATCTCGAACCGGAGCGAGTCGAGGAACTCGCCCGGATCGGACGTCTCCTGCTGCCAGTCGACGAGGGACCGGAGCCAGCCCATCTCGGAGGCCTTGCCGCTGGGCGTGTGGCTCTGGGCGCCGGGCTGGTCCTTGTACTTCCAGTGCGCCGCCACGCCGTACTCAGCGCGCCGGTGCATGTCATGTGTGCGAATCTGGATCTCCACCGGCCTGCCGCTCGGGCCGATCACCGTCGTATGGAGCGACTGGTACATGTTGAACTTGGGCATTGCGATGTAGTCCTTGAACCGGCCCGGCAGCGGGTTCCACCGCGCATGGAGGGTTCCGAGGACCGCATAGCAGTCACGCACCGTATCGACGAGCACACGCACGCCCATCAGATCGTTGATGTCGTCGAATTCCTTCTGGCGGACAATCATCTTCTGATAGATCGAGTAGTAGTGCTTGGGCCTGCCGGTAATCTCCGCTTTGATCTTGGCCGCATGCAGGTCGTCCGCGATTTGCGCACGAATCACCGAGAGCTGCTTCTCACGCTCCGGGGTGCGTGCGCCCACCATGCGGACGATCTCCTCGTACACCTTGGGATAGAGCGCAGCGAAGGACAGGTCCTCCAGCTCCCATTTGATGGTGTTCATGCCGAGCCGGTGGGCCAACGGGGCGAAGATCTCGAGCGTCTCCCTCGCCTTGCGCGCGGAGGACTCCGGCGAGACGAAACGCCAGGTGCGGGCGTTGTGGAGCCGGTCGGCAAGCTTGATCACGAGGACTCGGATGTCCTTCGCCATCGCTACAACCATCTTCCGCACGGTCTCCGACTGCGCAGCCTCGCCGAACTGGACCTTGTCGAGCTTCGTGACCCCGTCGACGAGCATCGCGACCTCGGGCCCGAAGTCCTTCTTCAACTGATCAAGTGTGTAGGCCGTGTCCTCGACCGTGTCGTGCAAGAGTGCCGCGGCCAAGGTCGTGCCCGTCATCCCGAGCTCGGCCAGGATGGTGGCAACCGCCACAGGGTGCGTGATATACGGGTCGCCGCTCTTGCGTTTCTGGCCCTGGTGGCTCCGTTCTGCGACCTCGTACGCCCGTTGGATCAGATCGAGGTCTTCGCGCGGATTGTTGGCACGCACGGTCCGCAGAAGAGGCTCGAGGATCGGCGAATGCGCGCTCGGCCCGCGGCCGGTGAGCCTGGCCAAACGAGCGAAGGACCAGTCGCGTCGGCCCAAGGTCGGCCGCTCGAGGAGGCTGTCGGTGCCGGGCCCGGATACGTTCGCGTTCGCGGGGGGCCGGCCCGGAGCGGGTGCGACCATGCGCGCCGGCGACGTCCTACCCCCGGTGCCGCTTCCCGTGGCGCCGGACGCGCCGGACTGGGCCGGTGACGACGTCGGACGCTCGACCACCGAAGGCACACCTCCACTCCTAGACGGGATTCCCTCAGTGTATGCCCGAGCGCAGGGCTTAGACGCCCGCGTTCGCTGTGGACCGACGAGCGTGCACCCTCTCGGCCTGCTTCACAAGTTCTGGCTCACGCTCCCGCAGCCACGCGTACATCGGGGCCGCGATGAAGAGCGTCGCAGCGGTACCGATGAGGATCCCGACGAACAGCGCGAGGGACAGGTCCCTCAGAGTTCCCGCGCCAAGCAGGCCCGCCCCGATGAAGAGGATCGCTGCGACGGGAAGGACGGCGACCATCATGGTGTTGATCGACCGCACGAGCGTCTGGTTGACCGCGAGATTGACCTCCTCCGCGAACGTCCGCCGGGTGGAAGCTGTGATGTTTGCCGTGTTCTCCCGGATCTTGTCGAACACCACCACTGTGTCGTACAGCGAATAGCTCAGGATCGTCAGGAAGCCGATGATTGCCGACGGGGTGATTTCGAAACCGCTCGCCGCGTAGACGCCCCCGGTGACGATCATCGTCACGAACATTCCCGTGAGCGCAGAGAGGGACATCTTCCAGGTGCGGAAGTACAAGGCCATCAGGACGGCCGCAAGGCCAACGAACACGATGAAGCCGAGAAGTGCCTGCTGTGACACGTCCGCGCCCCACGTCGGGCCGACGAATGACGAGGTCACATGGTCAGCTCCCACGCCATACTCCCCTGCGAGCTTGTCCTTGACCTCGAGCGTCTGGTTGTCGGTCAGCCTCTCGGTCTGGACGCGCATGGTCCCCGGCGCGATGTTGCTCACGCGCGGCTGGTTGCCAGCGGCCACCTGGTTGACGGCCTGTTCGCCGCGGTGGACGTCGGTCGAGGCCGTGTCGGACACGCGGAACTCACTGCCACCGCGGAACTCGATCCCAAGGTTGAAGCCACCTGTGAGGAGCGGAATGAGGATCGACACGAGCGTCAGCAGCGCAGCAATGCCGAGCCAGATCTTCTTTCGCTCCACGAAGGGGTACGAACGCTTGCCCGTATAGAGCTCATTGCCGAAGCGTGCGAAGAAGTTGGACATCAGTTCTCCTTCCCCGTCTCGGACGCGCGGTGGGACCGGCCCGATGCAGAGGACATCTCAGACTGCTTCTGGGCCTCGGCCGCACGGCGCTCAGCGATGGTCATGCGGCGCCCGGCTTCTCTCACCGCCGCTGAATTCTTGGGCTTGATCGTGGCCCTGGCGGCGTCGGACGCCTCACGCAGCCGGCCGGCACCGCGGTAGAGCGGAACGGCGCCCAGCCTCTCGGGGTCGAGGCCCGAGAAGCGGTGTCCTTCACCGAAGAACCGCGTCCGGGCCAGCGTCTGCAGCATCGGATGGGTAAAGATGAACACCACAATGAGGTCGGCAATCGCAGTGAGGCCGAGAGTGAAGGCGAAGCCCCTCACGTTGCCGACGGCGACAAAGTAGAGCACCACGGCGGCGAGCAGGTTGACGGCCTTGGAAGCGAGGACAGTGCGTTTGGCGCGCTTCCACCCGTTCTCGACCGCGGAGACCAGCCCGCGCCCCTCGCGCAGCTCGTCCCGGATGCGCTCGAAGTACACGATGAAGGAGTCGGCGGTCTGGCCGATCGCCACGATGAGGCCCGCGACGCCGGCGAGCGAGAGGCGGTAGTTCTCGGTCCATCCGAGGATCGCGATGGCCAGATACGTCAGGGCGCCCGCCACGACGAGCGAGGCGATAGTGACGAAGCCCAGAGCGCGGTACTGGAACAGCGAGTAGACCACGACGAGGAGCAGGCCGATTCCGCCGGCCAGAAGGCCCATCTCGAGCTGCTGGGTGCCGAGGGTCGCCGAAATCTGCTCCTCGCTCTGGATGTCGAAGCTGATCGGCAGTGCGCCGTAGCGGAGTTGGTCGGACAGCGTCTGGGCGCTCTGCTGGGTGAAGTTGCCCGTGATCTGCGGCCTGCCATCCGTGATGACGGCCAGGGTACGCGGGGCGGAGAGAACCTTGTCGTCCAGGACAATCGCGAACTGGGCCTTGGGGTCGTTCTGGTTCGCGGCGTAGTAGCCGTTGAGCCGCTCGGTGACGGCCTTGAACTTCTGGGTTCCTGCGTCGTTGAACTGGATGTTGACGGCCCACTCATTGGTGACCGCGCCCTGGCGGCCCTGCTGGAGCTGGAAGGTGGAGCCGGCGATGTCCGTGCCCACCACTTCGACCGGACCGAGGATGTACTTGATGGCCGGCTGCGTCCCGTTGGCCGGCTGGCAGGTCACGAGCGGCTCGGCAGGGTCAGAGCGCTCGGTCTTCTCGGGCTGGGGCTGCGTGCAGTCGAGAGCCTCGTACTGCTTGTAGACGTCCGCAGTGATCCAGTTGATGTCGCTCGCGTTGGCGGGCGCAGCGGTGGGCTTGGGGAGCTTGTCGTCCGCCAGCCGCTGGTCCTGGGGCACCGCGGCTGCATCGCCTGCGGCCAGCACGGGCCTGAAGTTCATGTCGGCCGACGCCTGGATGAGCTGCCGCGTCTCCCCCGACAGCGTGCCCGGAAGACTCACCACGACGTTGCGTCCGGACTGGGTACTGATCTCAGCCTCGGACACCCCGGAGCCGTCCACACGCTGCCGAATGATCTCGACGGCCTGATTGAGCTGGTCCTGGTTGACCTGGGTGCCGCCCGAGACCTTCGGGGCCAGAATCATCTGCGTGCCGCCCTCGAGGTCAAGCGCGAGCTTCGGCGCCCATGACGCCTTCCCGGCGAGGACGCCGCCCGCGAGGATGGCCGCAAGGGCGATGAGGATGATGCCGAGTGCGATCAGTGCCTTGAGTCCCGGCCGCGTGCGGGATCGTGCCATGGTGGTCCTTCGATGGGGGACGACGCCCTGTGGGCGCGGAACCGCCCGGCCTCAGCCGGGCGGGAGGTCGGAGCTTACTTGCCGTTCTTGCCCTCGTCGTTGAGGCGCTTCAGGGACTCCTCGGGCGTTTCATTGCGGTGGTTCTCCGGCTGGACCGGAGCGGACTCGGCCTTGCCGAGCGTGACACCGGACGACGGCGCGCTGCCAGCGCCGGTAATTCCCTCACCGGGGGCGAACCCTGCGTCAGCGGGCGTGTCGGCGGCCGGTGCTGTCGGCTCGACCACCTTCGTGACGGCCTGGCGATGCACGGTCGCCTGGTTGCCGGGGCTCAGTTCGAGGACCACCTTGTTCTCGGCGTCGTTGATCGCAACGATCCGCCCGTAGAGTCCGAAGCTCGTCATGACCTCTACGCCTGGGGCAAATTTGGACTGCATCTCGGTCTGCTGCTGCTGTGTCTTCCTGTTCCGCCTAAACATCGTGAAGATGAAGAAGGCGAAGACCGCCAGCAGGAGGATGGTCATCAGGTCCATGCGAGGTCCAATCTGTTGGGTGTGCGCGACGCCGCACCATGGCGCCGCCGGGCACGGCGTGAGGGTCCCGCTGAGCGGGAAGCATGTCCTTCAGTGTAGTGGCTCACGCGGGGCGCGGCGCTCACTCCAACGAATCAGGCTACTCATCTGATCCCGGGCCGAACAAGGTTGCGCTCTGGGCGAACGGGGCGTCCGGGGGAACAGGAAGGCCCAGATGGGAGTAGGCAAGCGGCGTCGCGATGCGCCCCCGGGGTGTGCGGCCCATCAAGCCCTCCCTCACGAGATACGGCTCGGCGACCGTCTCGACAGTCTCCGGCTCCTCTCCCACGGCGATGGCCAATGTAGACAGTCCCACCGGGCCGCCGCCGAACTTGGTCGCTAGGGCGGACAGGACGGAGCGGTCTAGGCGGTCGAGGCCCCGCGCGTCGACTTCGTACATGTCGAGCGCAGCCCCGGCCACGGCAGCGTCGATCTGCTCGATTCCGTGGACGAGCGCCCAGTCACGGACACGCCTCAGGAGCCGGTTCGCGATACGCGGCGTGCCACGAGACCGACCCGCCACTTCGGTGAATCCGGCGGAGGTGACCCTCAGGTCGAGAAGTCCCGCCGATCGACGGAGAACAAGTTCAAGCTCCTCGACCGAGTAGAACTCGAGGTGCCCGGTGAACCCGAAGCGGTCCCGCAGCGGCCCAGGGAGGAGGCCCGCCCGCGTCGTCGCACCGACGAGCGTGAAGGGCGGGAGCTCGAGCGGGATGGCGGTGGCGCCGGCACCCTTCCCCACAACGATGTCGACACGGAAGTCCTCCATGGCCATGTACAGCATCTCCTCGGCGGGACGCGACATGCGGTGGATCTCATCGAGGAAGAGGACCTCGCCCTCGGAGAGGGACGAGAGGATGGCGGCGAGGTCTCCGGCATGCTGGATCGCCGGTCCGGAGGAGATGCGCAGCGGGGCATTCATTTCCCCGGCGATGATCATCGCCAAAGTGGTCTTGCCAAGTCCCGGTGGGCCGGAGAGCAGGACATGGTCCGCGGTGCGCCCCCGCAGGCGGCTGGCCTCGAGGACCAGCGAGAGCTGCCGGCGAACGCGCGCCTGCCCGACGAATTCGTCGAGGAACTTGGGACGCAGCGCAGCCTCGAGCGCCCGCTCCTCGGGCTCTTCCTGGCTCGCGACGAGCGACGCCTCAGCCACGCGCGCCGGCCTTGGCCCCGCGTGCGCCCTGGCCGAGCCAGCGGAGTGTCGCGCGCAGGATCTCCGGAACGGTTCCCGAGGCCGTGAGCTCCGGCGAGTCGGCCATGGCGGCCTCGATACTCGCGGCCGCGTCCTTCTCGCTCCATCCGAGCGAGGACATCGCAGCAACAACCTGGGCCTTCCACGGAGCCTCCGTGGCGGCGGATGACTGGGCAGCGACGCCCTCGGTCCCGAGCGGCACGAGCTTGCCCTTCAGCTCGAGCACGAGCCGGGCGGCCACCTTGGGACCAATGCCCGGGACCTTCGTGAAGGCCTTCGCGTCCTCGGTATGCGCCGCGACGCGCACGGCCTCCGGACTGTGGACCGCGAGGACAGCCAGCGCGAGACGGGGTCCCACGCCGGAGACGCCGAGCAGCACCTCGAAGACCTCGCGCTCCTGAGGGTCGGCAAAGCCGAACAGCGTGAGCGAGTCCTCCCTCACCACGAGCGAAGTGTGCACCGTCGCGTCCTCGCCGACCCTCAGCCCCGCGAGCGTCTGCGGAGTCGCCCAGAACGCCAGGCCCGCACCATTGACGTCGACCACGCCGGTGGACAGCCCCACATGGGCCACCGGGCCGCGGAGGAAGCTGATCACAGAGACTCCTTGCCGTGCGCCATGGATCCGGATCCCAGGGATCCGAACATACTTACGAGTACTCTATCGTCCGACGGCGACGGGGAGCCTCATCTGCCGCGGCGCGCCTTGGCCTCGGCTTCTTGCCACAGCCTCTGCGCCGACGTCAGTGCAGTCGCCGTCATCGCCGTCGTCCGCCCCGCCGCGGACGGGGAGCCGGGGGCACTCCCCCGCCACGCGTGGGCGAGGGCAAGCGCGAGCGCATCTGCGGCATCGGCCGGCCTCGGTGCCGTCTCAAGCTGCAGGATCTTCGCGACCATCCGGGTCACGGCCGCTTTGTCCGCTCGGCCGCTGCCGGTCACGGCGGCCTTCACCTCGCTGGGCGTGTGCAGCGCGACGGGTATTCCGCGCCGCGCCGCCGCCGCGATGACGATGCCGGATGCCTGGGCCACGCCCATGACCGTGCTCACGTTCATCTGGGAGAAGACGCGCTCGACGGCCACGACGTCAGGCTCGTGCCGCTCGAGCCACTCGTCGATCGCCCGCGCGATCGTCAGGAGCCGGGCGTCGAGAGGTTCATCCGCGGTCGTGCCCACCACGGTCACGCCGACGAGCGTCGCTTTGCGGTCCCGAGTGACGTCGACCACGCCGATGCCACAGCGCGTCAGGCCCGGGTCAACTCCCAGCACTCGCAGGGCAGACCCGGGCCTCAGAGTGCCGGCATCGGCAGAACCAGACACGGTTCAGTCGTTCTCGAGCTCCGCCATGACCTCTTCGCTCATGTCGGCATTCGAGTACACGTTCTGCACGTCGTCGAGGTCCTCGAGGGCGTCGACGAGGCGGACGAACTTCCGCGCGGCGTCGGCGTCGAGCTCCACCTCCATTGACGGCACGAACTCGGCCTCGTCGGTCTCGTATTCGATCCGAGCCGCGTTGAGCGCATCGCGGATGGCCTGGAGGTCGCCCGGCTCGGAATAGACGATCCAGTTCTCGCCCCCGTCCTTGACCTCCTCGGCGCCGGCATCAAGAACAGCCATGAGCAGGTCGTCCTCGGACAGGCCGTTCTTGGGGAGGCTCACCACCCCCCTGCGGGTGAACAGGTAGTTCACAGACCCCTGATCCGCCATGGAACCGCCGTTGCGGGTCACGGCGAGGCGTACGTCGGCGGCCGCCCGGTTGCGGTTCTCGGTGAGGCACTCGATGAGGAGCGCCGAGCCCTGGGGACCGCGCGCCTCATACGTGATCTCGGTGTACTCGATCGCCTCACCCGTCAGGCCGGCGCCGCGCTTGATGGCGCGGTCGATGTTGTCGTTGGGCACCGAGTTCTTCTTGGCCTTGCCCACCGCGAGGTCCAGGGCAGGATTGCCCGACAGGTCGGGGCCGCCCATCCGGGCCGCAACCTCGATGGTCTTGATGTACTTGGCGAACGCCTTGGCACGCTTGGCGTCAATGACCGCCTTCTTGTGCTTGGTGGTCGCCCATTTGGAGTGGCCGGACATGCCTACGCTTCTCCTCTGATCATGCGGATGAAAAGTTCATGGATCCGTGTCTCGCCCGTCACCTCTGGGTGGAACGATGTGGCAAGCAGGCGTCCAGAACGCACTGCGACAATTCTAGACCTGCCCTCAAGCGCCGCCGTGTGCGACGCGTGGGCCGGATCGACCTCCGCCAAGACCTCGACGTCAGAGCCCACGCGCTCAACCCATGGGCCGCGGATGAACACGGCGTGAACCGGGCCGCCGGCCTGGTCGACCTCCTTGAAATCAAGGTCTGTCTCGAAGGACTCGCGCTGGCGCCCAAACGCGTTGCGCCGCACAGTAATGTCCAGACCGCCGAAGGACTCCTGAGGCCTGCCCGAGAGGACCTCGGTCGGGTCCGCGATCTCGTCGGCCAGCATGATCATCCCCGCGCACGAGCCGTAGACAGGGAAACCCTCACGGATCTTGCCCCGAAGCGGCTCGGTGATGCCGAACGCGCGTGCAAGCTTGTCGATCGTCGTCGACTCCCCGCCCGGGATCACGAGCCCGTCGAGGCCCTCGAGTTCCTCGGGCCGCCGCACCTTCACGGAACGGGAGCCGAGGTGGGCCAGCACCGCAAAATGCTCGCGCACATCACCCTGGAGGGCCAGCACGCCGACAACCGGCGCGCCGGTACCCAGAGCGGACGGGGAATCGGGTGCGTTCAAAGTCACCATGACAGTCTAGTCAGCCCCGGGGCGAAGCCGCCCGCCGAGCGTCGCCGCCGGTAGCATGGAGCGCAGACCCCGCAGGACAACAGATGAGGACAGCACTATGTGCGGAATCGCCGGCTACTTCGGCGCCGGGCTCGACGAGACGCTGCTCAAGGAGATGAACACCTGCATCGTGCACCGCGGGCCCGACGGCGAGGGCTACTTCACGTCAGGGAACGTGGGTCTTGCGCATCGGCGGCTCGCGATCGTCGACGTCGCCCACGGACAGGAGCCGATGGTCAGCGCCGACGGCGAAACCGTCCTCGTGTACAACGGCGAGGTCTACAACTACCGTGAACTCCGCGCGGAGCTCGAGGCCCTCGGCCGTAGCTTCCGCACCGAGTCCGATACAGAAGTTTTGCTCCAAGCCTATGAGGAGTGGGGCACAGAGGCCTTCGACCGTTTCAACGGCATGTTTGGCCTCGCCATCCACGATGCCCACCGCGACCAGCTCGTCCTGGCCCGCGACCACTTCGGCATCAAGCCGCTCTACTGGGCCAACGCGGGAACCGAGCACGAGCCGCAACTCCTCTTCGCCTCCGAGATCAAGCCCATCCTCGCGACCGGCCTCATTGAGGCGAAGCCGAACGAGCGCATCCTCTACCGCTACCTCCAGTACCGGATCCATGATGACACCGAGGAGACCTTCTTCGACGGTGTCCGCAAGCTGCTACCGGGCGAGCTGATGACGATCGATCTGGGGAGCGGCCGCTTCCGCATCTCTGCCTACACCCGGCTGAGGGACGAACTGGCTGAGCTCGCGAAGGTTAACACCCCGTACACGCCCGAGGTCGTCGACGAGTACCGCCGGCGCTTCACCGAGGCCATTCGGATCCGGCTCAACTCCGAGGTGCCTGTCGGGAGCGCGCTCTCGGGCGGCCTCGACTCCTCCGCCGTGGTCGTGACGATCAATCGGCTCATGCAGGAGAACGCCGAGGGCCTCGAGGCTGTCGGCGCGAAGCAGAACACCTTCAGCGCCGTCTTCCCGAACGCCATCAATGACGAGGAGGCGTACGCGGACGCCGCCATCGCCGCCTGCGGGGGCACCATCGAGGCCCACAAGATCAAGCCGACGCCCGAGGGCTTCGACGCCGACCTTGTCGACTTCGTACGGACTATGGAGGAGCCGATCATCTCCTCCGGCCCCTACGCGCAGTACTGCGTGATGAAGGAGGCGTCCAAGCACGTCACGGTGCTCCTCGACGGCCAGGGCGCCGACGAGATGATGGCCGGGTACATCCCCTATTACTTCGCCTACCTGCGCCAGCTCAAGGCTGCAGGCGACTACACGAGACTCGCGAAGGAGACATCGAGCAGCCTCGACATCTTCTACCGGCTCGGCCGGTTCCGTCTCAAGGGCATCGCGAGCGGCAGGAAAACGGTGGCGATGACGACGCTGCTGAAGAAGTCGTGGACGGGGAAGTTCTCCGGCGAGTCCTTCGGCAACATCCCGGCCAACCTCAGGGCCCGCCTCATCGACGACCTGTTCGCCAAATCGCTCCCGTCGCTGCTGCGGTACGAGGACAAGAACACCATGCGCTTCTCCCTCGAGGGCAGGGTGCCATTCCTGGACAAGGAAGTGGTCAAGTACCTCTTCAGCCTCTCTGATGAGGCGATTATCAAGGAGGGCTGGAACAAACGCGTGCTCCGCGACGCGACGCGCGGCCTGCTTCCCGAGATGATCAGCAACCGGCGCAACAAGATCGGCTTCACGACGCCGGAGGCCGAGTGGTTCACGCTCATGAAGGAGCGGATCTACAAGGTCTTCATGTCCAACTCGTTCTACTCGCGCCCCTACTGGGACCGCGAGCAGGTCCTCACGGCCTTCGAGGAGTACCTCAACGGAAAGAACGACGCGGACACGATGATCTTCTGGCGCCTGCTCAACGTGGAGCTGTGGCTACGGGAATTCATCGACAAGGACGAGGCCCCAGCCGACGTCAAGGCGAACAAGAGCGACTACGAGGCCAACCCGGGCAAGGAGCTCGACATCGCCTCGGGCTCGGGCGTCTACCGGCGCTACCCCCTGCAGACGGACGTGTTCGCGAAGGACACCGAGCTGGCGCCGGCGGTCACCTCCTATGTCCGGCGGTTCTTCGACGGCCTGCCCGGCGCCCCCGAGGAGGCGCGTGCCGCCGTCGTTGGCAAGGCGTGGTACCTGCTTGTGAGCGAGAAGATCGTTGCGATCACCCAGGGCCGGTCCTTCCCCGTGTGGGAGATCGAGGTGACGCCGGCGGCACGGATCCTGTCGAAGTTCGTCACCCGCACCCCGGCAGGCATCGGTCTGGGGAGCCCCTGGTCAATGCAGATCGCCATCAACGAGGTCGGACTTCCGCTCATCGTCAAGGCGGCGGCCGCCTCCGTGGTCGGGAAGGTCCAGGGCAAGAGCGGAGTCTTCTACGACATCGTGGGCCACAACATCAACGCGATCGACGGCGCAACACCGTACAGCCTGGGTGCGGCGAGCAACTCGGTGAAGCTCGCGCCCAAGGACCCGGACGGCGTCGCCCGTGCCCTCAGCGCAGCGCTGCGCGGCGCCCTTCCAGCCGAGGTCGCGGCGTCGTTCGGTGGAACCGCCGTCATGGACGCGAATGACCTCGGCGTCGTCGTGATGGGCCACGACACCGACCTGCCCAAGGAGACCATCGCGGGGATGTTCAAGGACAACCCGCAGGGCCAGGGCTCCCAGGCGACCCCGATGTCGCTCGTGTTCACGCAGGTCTGATCGGCCGGTCGGGGCTCCGGGCGCTTGCCCGGGGCCCCTGCTCATGAAAGCCTCGCTTCATGGCCAATCCGCTCCTCGAGCCCAGCACCCAGCCCTACGGACTTCCGGCGTTCGCCCTCCTGCTCGAGCAGCACTATGCGGAGGCGATCCGCGTTGGCCTCGCCGAGCACCTGCGGGAGATCCAGGCGATCACGGAATCGGACGAGAAACCGGACTTCGAGAACACGGCTGCGGCGATCGAGCGTTCCGGAACGCTCCTCGCCCGTGCCTCGGCGGCGTTCACGAACATGATCTCCGCCCACGGCACGGACGGAATCCGCGCCCTCGAAACCGAGCTTATGCCAGAGCTGTCGGCGCACGAGGACGCCGTCTACCTCAACCGTGCCCTCTACGAACGCTTCGCCGCGATCCGTCCCGAGGGGCTCGACGACGAGTCGGCTCGCCTCGTCTCCGAATGGCTCGCCGCTTTCCGCCGCGCGGGCGTCGCGCTCGACGATGCGGACCAGGCGCGCCTGCGCGAGATCAACGCCGAGCTCTCGCGCCTCGGCACTGAGTACGGGCAGCGAGTCGCCAAGGGCATCAACGAGGCCGCGGTCCTGGTCACGGACGAGTCCGAGCTCGCCGGCATGCCAGCAGACGATCGGCGTGCAGCGGCGCAGGCCGCACGTGCTGCAGGTCACGAGGACGGCTGGCTCCTCACGTTCATCCAGCCCACAGGCCAGCCCCATCTCGCCGTGCTCGAGGACCGCGGGGTGCGGCGCCGGATCTTCGAGGCGTCCGTTGCACGCGGCAGCTCGGGCGGCCCCACGGACGTTCTCGATCTGGCCATAGGCATGGCACGACTGCGGTCCGAGAAGGCAGCGCTGCTCGGATTCGCGGACTTCGCCGAACTCGGAGTCGATGACCAGACAGCACCCTCAGTCTCGGCGGTCTTGGACATGCTCGGCCAGCTGGCGCCGCCCGCTGTGCGGAATGCGGCGGGTGAGGCCGCGGTCATGGCAGAGACCGCGGGCTTCGAGCTCGAACCCTGGGACTGGGCGTTCTACTCTGCCAAGGTGCGCCGCGACACATACTCCGTGGACGAGCAGGCGCTTCGCCCCTACCTCGAACTCGACCGCGTCCTGGCCGACGGTGTGTTCTACGCCGCGGGACAGCTGTATGGGCTGGCCTTCCGGGAGAGGACTGACCTCGTCGGATACCACGACGACGTGCGAGTGTGGGAGGTCCTCGGGTCCGACGGTTCAGGTCTTGGCCTGTTCCTCGGGGACTACTTCACTCGTCCCACCAAGCGCGGCGGTGCTTGGATGAACTCCCTCGTCGAGCAGTCACGGCTCCTCGGCACCTCCCCCGTGGTTGTCAACAACCTCAACATCCCCAGACCTGCCCCTGGCGAGCCGGTGTTGCTCACCCTGGACGAGCTCCGAACCGTGTTCCACGAGTTCGGCCACGCCCTCCACGGCCTGCTCTCCGACGTGGCATACCCCCGCTTCTCGGGCACCAACGTGTCCCGCGACTTCGTCGAGTACCCGTCCCAGGTCAACGAGATGTGGATATTCGAGCCCGAGGTCGTGGTCAACTATGCCCGACACCACTCCACCGGGGAGCCGCTGCCCCCCGAGGCGCTCGAGCGGCTCGAAGCGGCCAGGCTCTGGGGCGAGGGCTTCGACACCACGGAGTACCTCGGTGCGGCCCTCCTCGATCTGGCCTGGCACCGCCTGCGCCAAGGCAGTGTGCCTGACGACGCGCTCGCGTTTGAGGCCAAGGCCCTCACCGACGCCGGCATCTCGGTCCCGCTCGTCCCTCCGCGGTACCGCACCGGCTACTTCCAGCACATCTTCGCCGGTGGCTGGTACGCGGCAGGCTACTGGTCCTACATCTGGAGTGAAGTCCTGGACGCCGACACAGTCGAGTGGTTCAAGGAGAACGGTGGCCTCACCCATGCCAACGGCGAAACCTTCCGCCGCGAGCTCCTCTCACGCGGCAACTCCCGCGACCTGCTGGCCTCCTTCCGGGCCTTCCGGGGACGCGACGCGGATGTCACCCCGCTCATCGTGCGCCGCGGCCTCGCCTGACTCCGCCACCGCCCACGAGGCACACGGTCCTTCGTCCCTCCCCTGATGCATCCTCATGCGCGAGAGTGGAACTACGCGAGGAGGAGCACCATGCACGTGTTCAAGGACAGGTCCGAGGCCGGCCGGGATCTGGCGCGCGGGCTCGCACGGTTCCGGCACCCGGATACGGTAGTGCTCGGCCTGCCACGGGGCGGTGTCCCCGTCGCCTTCGAGGTGGCCGTGGCGCTCGACGCACCTCTGGATGTGATCGTGGTGCGCAAGCTCGGGGTGCCCTTCCAGCCCGAGCTCGCGATGGGCGCGATCGGTGAAGACGGCGTGCGCGTACTCGACAGTCGGGTGATCGGCCTCTCCGGTGTCACCGACCGCGAGCTCGACCTCGTCGAGCGACGCGAACGTGAGGTCCTCCAGGAGCGCGTCGCCCGGATCAGGGCAGAACGCGGCCCCGAGGATCTGCGCGGCAAGACCGCAATCGTGGTCGACGACGGGATAGCGACCGGCTCCACGGCGAAGGCGGCCTGCATGGTCGCGCGGGCGCTCGGCGCCGCCCGGGTTGTCCTGGCTGTGCCCGTGGGCCCGAAGGACGTGGTCGGGGACTTCCCCGAGGCCGATGAAGTCGTGTGCCTCACGACCCCTTCGCCCTTCCGGGCGGTGGGGCGCTTCTACCGTGATTTCTCGCCGACCACGGATGACGACGTCCAACGACTACTCGAGGCCGCCTCACATCGTCCCGGGGCGCCTCAGGAGCAGGTGCACCGCGCCACGGTCAACGAGGAGGTGGCCATTCCCGTCGACGGCACCACCGTCCACGGGTCACTCCACCTCCCTGCTTCCGGCGGAATCGTGGTGTTCGCGCATGGCAGCGGCAGCAGCAGGCACAGCCCGCGGAACCGGGCGGTCGCGCGGACGCTCGGCGAGGCGGGCCTCGGGACCCTGCTCATGGATCTGCTGTCAACGGACGAGGAGCTCGAGCGGCAGGCCGTGTTCGACATCGGGCTCCTCGCGTCACGGCTGTCAGCAGCGACGGAGTGGCTGAGGACGATCGGCGCCGGCACACGGCCTATCGGATATTTCGGTGCGAGCACTGGGGCGGCGGCCGCCCTCTGGGCCGCCGCGGACGAGGGCGCCGACGTCCGCGCCGTCGTCTCACGCGGCGGTCGCCCCGACCTCGCCGGACCGCGGCTTGCCTCCGTTGCAGCCCCGACGCTGCTCATCGTCGGCGGCGCCGACCACCACGTCCTCGAGCTCAACCGCGAGGCTGCGGCACGGCTGACCTGCGAGCACCGCCTCGAGGTCGTCCCCGGCGCCACGCACCTCTTCGAGGAGCCTGGGGCGCTCGACGCCGTCGCTCATCTGGCGCGCGACTGGTTCCTCACGCATCTCCCCTGACCCGTTGTGGGGTCTCCGCGGGAGACCCCACAACGAAGCGAGGCGAGGCACGGCGAGGCGGACGGACTCCTACCTCGCCGTTCGCGCTGTTACCAGCCGCGCTCGGCGAGGCGGTGGGGCTGGGGGATCTCGTCGACGTTGATCCCGACCATGGCCTCACCCAGACCGCGGGAGACCTTGGCAATCATGTCCGGGTCGTCGAAGAACGTGGTGGCCTTGACCACGGCCGCCGCGCGCTCGGCCGGGTTGCCGGACTTGAAGATGCCGGAGCCGACGAACACGCCGTCAGCGCCGAGCTGCATCATCATCGCCGCGTCGGCGGGGGTGGCAATGCCGCCGGCCGTGAACAGCACGACTGGGAGCTTGCCAGTCTCGGCGATCTCCTTGACGAGCTCGAACGGGGCCTGGAGTTCCTTCGCGGCGACGTACAGCTCATCCTCGGCCATCGTGGTCAGGCGCTTGATCTCGCCGCGGATCTTGCGCATGTGGGTCGTCGCGTTGGAGACATCGCCAGTGCCGGCCTCGCCCTTGGAGCGGATCATCGCAGCGCCCTCGTTGATGCGCCGCAGGGCCTCCCCGAGGTTTGTCGCACCGCACACGAACGGCACGGTGAACTTCCACTTGTCGATGTGGTTCTCGTAGTCGGCCGGGGTGAGGACCTCGGACTCGTCGATGTAGTCCACACCGAGGGACTGCAGGACCTGCGCCTCGACGAAGTGGCCGATGCGGGCCTTGGCCATCACTGGGATCGAGACGGCGTTGATGATCGAGTCGATCATGTCCGGATCGGACATGCGCGAGACGCCGCCCTGGGCGCGGATGTCTGCAGGGACGCGCTCGAGCGCCATGACGGCGACCGCGCCGGCGTCCTCGGCGATCTTCGCCTGCTCGACGTTGACGACGTCCATGATGACGCCACCCTTGAGCATCTCGGCCATGCCACGCTTGACTCGGTTGCTGCCGGTCGTGGGAGCCGAGGCGTTTGCTTCAGTAGACACGTACTCGTCTTTCTTGTCGCGCGAACAGCTTGAAAAAGCTTGAAATGTCTGTGGGGACACCCCAGTCTATCCCTGCCTCCCGGAAGGGTGGGACTGGCATGAATCCAACGGCCAATCGCCCCTGCTGGCCCCCTGCACAAGGTGCGGACGCGGCGGTGTCAGCTCGCGTTGCCGGAGGCCGCTTGGGCGCGCACCGTGAGGACGCGCTGGATGACGGTCACCGCGCTCGCCAGCGCCAGCAGGGCCAGCGTCCATGTCAGGAACTGCACGGGGAGCCCGAGGCCCACCAGGCCCGTGACCACGAGAGTGGACACCAGCCGTTCCGCCCTTTCGGCGATGCCGACGTTCGCCGAGTACCCGAGCGACTCGGCCTTGGCCCGTGCGTAGGAGACGATGTTCCCCAGTGCGAGGCACACCACCGCGAGGACGCCGGTGGCGAAGTCGTGGCCGGCTCCGAGGTACCAGAAGGCGATGCCGGCGAAGACGGCCCCATCCTGCACACGGTCGAGGGTGGAGTCGAGAAAGCTCCCCCAGCTGCCCGCCCGGTTCGCGAGCCGGGCCATGATGCCGTCGATGACGTCGGAGAACACAAAGACCGTGATCACGACGACACCCCAGAACAGCTGGCCGAGGGGGAAGAGGACGATCGCGCCGAGCGACACTCCCAGCGTGCCCGCGAGCGTGACGGCATCCGGTGAGATGCCGAGGCGCAGCAGGAACGCTGCAAGGGGCGTGAAGAACCGTGTGAACGCGTCGCGGGCGTGCCTATTGAGCACCCGCGGCCGTCCCGTCGTCGGCGGGCCAGGCCTCGGCGAGGAGTCGTCTCGTGTCTTCCAAGGTCTGGGTGATCTGCTTCGTCTGGGCGATGATCGGCAGGAAGTTCCCGTCCCCGCCCCACCGGGGAACAATGTGCTGGTGGAGGTGCGCGGCAATGCCCGCGCCGCCCGCATCGCCTTGATTGATGCCGAGATTGAAGCCATGGGGGCCGGCCACCTTGCGAATCACGCGCATCGCCGTCTGGGCGATGGCAGCCATCTCGGCGGTCTCGTCGCCGGTGATGTCGGTGTAGTCCGGAACGTGGCGGTAGGGGCACACGAGCAGGTGTCCCGGGTTGTACGGGAAGAGGTTCAGGACTGCGTAGGACGTGCGGCCCCTGTACACGATGAGGGAGTCCTCGTCGCTGCGGGACGGGGCGGCGCAGAACGGGCAGTCCTCCTTGTCGCGGAACTGCCCCTGCCCGCCCTTGACATAGGCCATGCGGTGCGGAGTCCACAGGCGCCCGAAGGCGTCCGGTGCACCGGGCAGCTCGAAGCTGTCCGTCACCTCCGCGTCGGTCTCGGCAACAGAGCGTGCCGCACTCTTGGACTCCGCCACGTCAGCGCACCCTCGTGCGCACGGCCTCGACGATCCGCGCCACTGCCGTCTCGACCGGTACGCCGTTGTCCTGACTGCCGTCCCGGAACCGGAACGAGACCGCGCCGGCCTCGGCGTCCTCGCCGCCGGCGATGAGGACGAACGGGATCTTCTCCTTGCTCGCGGTGCGGATCTTCTTCGGGAAGCGGTCGCTCGACGCATCCACCTCCGCGCGGATCCCCTCCTTCTTGAGGCGATCCACGACGTCATACATGTAGTCGTTGAATGCCTCTGCGACGGGAATGGCGACGACCTGGACCGGGGCGAGCCACGCCGGGAATGCTCCCGCGTAGTGCTCGGTCAGCACCCCCATGAAACGCTCGATCGAGCCGAACTTGGCCGCATGGATCATGACCGGCTCCTGACGCGTGCCATCAGCAGCTTGGTATTCGAGTCCGAACCGGGCCGGCTGGTTGAAGTCGTACTGCACCGTGGACATCTGCCATGTGCGCCCGATCGCATCGCGGGCCTGGACAGAGATCTTTGGGCCGTAGTAGGCCGCGCCACCCGGGTCCGGCACGAGCTCCAGTCCGGTCTCGAGGCCTACGCGCTCAAGGACGGCCGTGGCCTCCTCCCACTGTTCGTCGCTGCCGATGAACTTGTCCGACTCGGGGTCCCGCGTCGACAGCTCAAGGTAGAAGTCCTCGAGGCCGAAGTCGCGCAGGAGGGACAGGACGAAGTCCAGGAGGTGCTTGACCTCCGCGGGCGCCTGCTCCTTGGTGACGTACGAGTGCGAGTCGTCCTGGGCAAATCCGCGCACGCGGGTGAGCCCGTGCACCACGCCGGACTTCTCGTATCTGTACACGTGGCCGAACTCGAACAGCCGCATCGGGAGTTCGCGGTAGGAACGTCCGCGAGACCGGTAGATGAGGTTGTGCATCGGGCAGTTCATCGCCTTGAGGCGGTAGTCCTGCCCGGGCTTGGTGATGTTCCCCTCCTCGTCGCGCTCCTCGTCGACGTGGAGGGGCGGGAACATGGTGTCCGCGTAGTACGGGAGGTGGCCCGAGGTGTGGAAGAGCCCGTCTTTCGAGATATGGGGCGTGCCGACGTACTGGAAGCCCTCCTCGATGTGCCGGCGCCGCACGTAGTCTTCCATCTCGCGCTTGATGATCCCGCCCTTGGGGTGGAACACGGGCAGGCCGGAACCGAGCTCGTCGGGGAAGGAGAACAGGTCGAGCTCGGCGCCGAGCTTGCGGTGGTCGCGGCGCTCGGCCTCGGCGATGCGGTCCTGGTACTCCTTGAGCGCTTCCTTGGTGGGCCACGCCGTCCCGTAGATACGCTGCAGCTGCTTGTTCTTCTCGCTGCCGAGCCAGTAGGCCGCAGCGGAACGGGTGAGGGCGAAGGCGTTGGAGATGAGCTTGGTGTTGGGCAGATGCGGTCCACGGCACAGGTCGCACCAGACGACGTCGCCGCTCTTGCGATCAACGTTGTCGTAGATCGTGATCTCGCCTGCACCGACCTCGACGTTTGCGCCCTCCTTGGCCGCCCCTTCGGACTGGTTGTCCTTCGCGCCGAGGATGATGAGCTTGTACGGCTCGTT
Organism: Sinomonas notoginsengisoli; assembly: GCF_021554725.1. Classification (GTDB taxonomy): domain Bacteria; phylum Actinomycetota; class Actinomycetes; order Actinomycetales; family Micrococcaceae; genus Sinomonas; species Sinomonas notoginsengisoli. The sequence continues at coordinate 429,322 of NZ_JAIZDP010000001.1, forward strand.
CGCCATCGCCGCGCCCGCTTCCACCTCGCTCACGACGCGCCGGCGGAAGATCTGGTTCTGGTTGACGATCTTGAGCATCATCTTCTCGAGCGCGCGGAGGTCCTCCGGCGTGAAGGGCTCGTCGACGTCGAAGTCGAAGTAGAAGCCGTCCTTGATGTACGGCCCGATGCCGAGCTTCGCCCCGGGGCGCAGCTGCTGGACGGCCTGGGCCATGACATGGGCGGTGGAGTGGCGCAGGACGTTGAGGCCGTCCTCGCTTGCGATGTCGACGCCCTCTACCACGGCACCGGCGGGCACGGGCTGGTTGAGGTCCTTCAGCACGCCGTCCACGCGCACGACGACGATCTCGCGCCGCCCGTCGAAGAGTTCCGCTCCCGTGGTGCCCGCCGCGACGGTGCGTGGTTCGCCGTCGACGGTGATGCTGGCCTGCTGGGCAACTGACACGGGTGTCTCCTCTTCATCTGACGGCTTCATAGCTTGTGGCATACGGGGACCACAGCCAGCCATCGACAAGCCTATAGGAAAACATGGGACTGGCACGGCGCCAGCGGCGCACGGCAGTCACCTCGAAAGGGGCAACACCGGCGAGCATGCGCCGGCGTGTGAGGGGCTGGGCGCTGCGTCTGACTGGACGACTCCGAGGTCAAGGGCCAGCTGGCCTGCGATGGGGCCGGCGCCCCTGGCCGACGGGACTTCGGCCAGCTCAGCGAGGTGCGCGACAAGGTGTGCCTGGGTTCCCCCGTCCGCGCAACGGTGGAGCGAGTCGAAAGCGCCGATCTCCGCGAGTCGCCGGAGGCTGCGCGGTTTGACTTCGGCGCGGGTGCGCGCGTCGTCGAGCGAGGCGAACGGCTGGCCGTCGATGATCCGGTCGAGTTCGCTGCGCGAGAGCCCACAGGCGCCCTTGAGCGGGCGGCGGATCCCGAGCCGGCCCGCGGCGGGGCCGCCCTCGATCCGTTCGACGCGGTGCGTGTCGCTGCTCAGATTGATGTCCACCGGGAGGACCGGAATGCCCCTGCGCCCTGCCTCGGCGACAGGAGCCGCCCGGAGGGGCCGCCTGAGTTGTGCTCAAGGCTCCCTGCAAGGTAGGCCTCGGGGTGCCGGGCCTTGAGCCAGGCCGACTGGTGGGCCACGAAGGCCGCCGCTGGGTCGCAGCCGGACGGCCCCCCGTCCACACCGGCGCCGACTTGCTCGGGTACTGGCCCCCGGTCCAGTGGCAGCGAGTCGAGGTCAACGCCAGTGCCGTCGATCCTCGCCACCTCCCGGACGGCGAACGCCATCACGCTCTGCAGCGGCACTCCGACAACGTCGATCGTGAGCAGGCCCAGCGAGCCCAGATCGTCTCTGCCGAACTGGCTCCCGGGGAGGCCCATGCTGCTCGGCTCCACGGGTGTCCTGTCGAGCAGGCGCGCATCCCCGAGAACCAAGCCGCCGGGGCGGACGACGCCGTCAGGCTCGTCGTCCTCCAACGGGAGCGCGAGGCCGAGGGCGCTTTCGGCACCGTGGGAAGGTGCGCCGTCCGTCGTCCGCGCGAGCGCGACGCGCCCGGCGCCAAAGCGTTCAGAGATCCGGCGATAGACGCCGCTGCAGTGGGCGCTCTCGACATCGAGCCCGAAGACCGGGAGCCCTGAAGCTGCGAGGAAGTCCTCGAACGGGAGCCGGAGGTGCAAGGGGTCGATGTGGCTGATGCCGAGCAGGTAGTTGACAAGGCTCGACGCCCCCCGCCCCCGCACGGCAGACCGCACGCCCAATCCACGGATCACCTCGGTCGCTTCGGCAACCGTGAGGAAGCACCCGGCGAGGCCGCGTGCGTCGATGACGGAGATCTCTTGATCCAGTCTGGCCTCGACCTCTCGGGCAGTCTGGCCCGCGAGCGCGGGGAAACGGCGAGGGATGCCCGCACGGGCCCGCTCCGCGAGCTCGCGCTGGGACGGGCCGGCGATGCCGAGGACCGACGCCTCAGGGAACACGGGCTTCATCCAGCCGAGGTCGCCGGCGGTATCAAGCCGGCAACGGTCTGCGATCCGCTCGGTGTTGGCCAAGAGGTTCGCCAGATCCGTGCCGCTCAGGCCGGCACCACAGATGATCTCCCGGGCGAGGCGCTGCATGAGCGGCGAGGGCTTGAGCCAGCCGTGGGCGGCCGCTCCGGCGCCCTGCTCTGTGACAGAGTGCACGGCATTCGTCAGCACCGCAGGTACTCCGTGCTCGGTCGCGAGGCGAAGCATACGGACGGCATGGCCCGTGCTCATCGGCTCGCCCTGCGGGGCGAGATGTGTGGCGAGCTCAATGGCGAGCACCCCTGCGGGCATGGCGTCCACCCACTCCCGGAACAGGGTGCGAGGTCGGAGGAACCGCCGCCCGCCCAACGCCCGGCCCACATCCGAGTACGGCCCGAGGAGCACGGTGAGCACGGGCCGGCCGGTCTCTGGATCGAGGCAGCGCGCGGCGAGCTCCGAGCGGAGTACGCCAACGGGCACGGAGCTGTCCGACCCTCGGCCCGTGCGGGCGTGGGCGTGGGCATCGGAGACGAGTCGGCACAGCGCGCCCCACCCGGCCCCGCGGTTGCTGCCATGGGCGAGTACGACGACGCGTCCCGCCACCCCCGCAGATCCTCGCCAGAGCCTCTGCGCACCGTGGTGGGCCGTGGCGCCGTCGTGCGCGGCAGTTCCGCCCAGGTCCGGGGCGAGGATTCCGTCCAGCTCCGCGAGGACCGTGAGGTCGACTCCGATGATCGGGTCGAGACCCTGGGTGCGGCAGGCCCGAACGTGATGGACGGCGCCATACAGGCCATCGCGGTCGGTGCATGCGAAGGCGGTCGCTCGGTCTGCAAGCGCAGCCGCGGCGATCTCGTCCGGCCACGAAACGCCGTACTGGGGGCTGAACGCGCTCGCGACGTGGAGGTGGGTGAAGGGCAAACGGCACTCCGGCAATGGTCGAAGGTGTGTTCGAACCATGTCAGTGTATCCCCGGAAGGGATAATGGCCCCATGTGCGGCAGATACGTCATGGCAAGACCCGTAGGGGACCTGGTCGCGGAGTTCGATGTGGACGAGAGCTACGTCGACGAGGTTGCGCCTTCGTACAACGTCGCCCCCACGGACCCGGTGCCGATCGTGCTTGACCGGCGCGACAGGGCGAATGGCGGGATCTCCCGGAAGCTCGTCACGGCGCGGTGGGGCCTCGTGCCCCCGTGGTCGAAGGATGCCAAGGGGGCTGCGCGGCTCATCAACGCCCGCCGGGAGACGGTCACTGAGAAGGCATCCTTCCGAAAGGCCGCGTCTGCCAAGCGCGCGCTCGTGCCCGCAGACGGGTACTACGAGTGGGAGAAGAGGGAACTGCCGGGCGCGGCCGGGAAGGCGGCGAAGGTCGAGAAGGTGCCCACCTACCTGCACGCGGACGACAACGGAGTCCTCGCCTTCGCCGCGCTCTTCGAGAACTGGCCGGACCCGACGATGCCCCCGGACCACCCTGATCGCTGGCTGCGGACGTGCACCATCCTCACTGGCCCGGCCTCGGACGCTCTCGGGTACATCCACGACCGCACGCCGGTGATCGTGCCGCGCGGCATGTGGGCCGACTGGCTCGATCCGGAAACCACCGAAGAGGCGGACGTCAGGGCGCTCATCGACTCGATGCCCGAGCCGCACCTCGCCCCGCGAATCGTCGGTAGCCTCGTCAACAGTGTGCGCAACAACGGCCCCGAGCTCATCGAGGCGGCCGGCTGAGGCGCCCCTGCGGAATACGGGGCACTATCGCCCCGTTGTACACGCTGAATCCTCTACCCTCAGGAGCACACCTATGGACAACTTCACCCCGGCCGACGGCAGCATCACGATGTTCTCCACGACGTGGTGCGGCTACTGCAATCGGCTGAAGAAGCAGCTCGACGCGCAGGGGATCGGCTATACCGAGGTGAACATCGAGGAGGTCGAGGGCACCGCTGAACTCGTCGAGAAGCTCAACGGCGGCAATCGGACCGTGCCCACCGTGATCTTCCCGGACGGTACGGCCGCGACCAACCCGTCCGCGGCGCAGGTGAAGGCCAAGCTCGGCTCCTGAGCTCCGCAGATCTCAAGGGGACGAAGCGAGGGCATGCCTCTCGCGGTACATCGCCAGCAGCGCAGCCTCGACGGAATCGACCGAGAGGCCCGGCACGAGATCGTCTGCGGCCCCGGCCGTGGCGGGGTCGAACGGCAGGCCGAGGGCCCCGTACACGTCCGTGAGCACGGCCCGCACAGGCGCCGAGTCGCTCACGACGAACACTGACGAGAACAGCCACCCCCCGGCGACCACGCGCTGCGCAGTGCCGACAAGCTTGAGGCGGCCACCCGCCGTCGTGCCTCCTCCGCCGGGTAGCGCGTCCGCGGGTACCGCTTCTGCTCGCACCCCGTGCACACTGAACTCGCCGGGGCAGTACTCGCCCGAGATCTCCCCCACATGGGCGTCGACGCCGACTGTGCTCAGCACGTGGGCGTAGAGCTCGCCGAAGACCTCGAACCGGTGCCGGTGGCCCACCATCGCCTCGCCGGCGGGCTCGATGTGGTCCACGATGAGCGTGCCCTCGTGGTACGCCGCCGCGCGGCCGCCGGCCTTGCGCACCACGGGCTCGAATCCGTGGGCGAGGGACACAGCGCGCGCAGCCTCGAATCCGGCCAAGCGCGTGTCCCTCTGCCCGAAGGCGAGCGTGGGCCGCGGCCGGTAGAGGCGCAGCGTCCCGCCGCGCACGCCGCGTTTGACCTCGTCGAGGAGTTCAGCGGCTCGGGCCAGTTCCGCGGCGGCCCGTCCAGCACCGCCTGGACTCGGAGCACCGGCTTCAGCGAGCCCGCTCCCGCGCACGAGTGCGAGCGGCACGTGTGCGCCGCCGTTCCATTCCGCCACTGCTCAGCTCTGACGGAGGGTGAGGATCTGCTCGGCGCGGCCGAAGGGGCCGTCCGCGTCATGCAGCACGGACGAGGTCAGGCCGATCCCGTCGGCGCCGAAGGAGACATGGTTGTCGATGCCTAGCCATTCGCCGCGCGGTTCGCGGTACATGTGGACCTGCAGGTCCACGTTCGGGAACGCCCAGCTGCCGGAACCCGGGGGAACCCGGGCGGCGATGCCATTGGCCGTGTCCACGAGGCCCATGAGCCGCACCCAGTCGGGGCTCGGCACACCGCCGACGAGTGGATGGTCGGTATGGATCCAGACCTTGCCGCTGCCGGCGCGGTGCTCCGGCGCCTGGTACATCTCGAGCGAGCGGATGTAGCCCCCCGGCCACTCAGTCGACCCATCCCAGCGCTCGCACTCCCCCACCGGCGGGATGCGGCCGTCCTCCACTGCCGCGATGGAGGAGCTGTCCGAGGTGACGAGGCGCCAGGCCGTCGCCCGGATTGCGACGCGTCCCCGCGCCGTGAGCTCGGCCTCGAGGAGCTCGATCGTCCGGCCAGGGCGGACCGTCCTCGCCCTGACCTCGAACTCGCCCGCATGGATGAGGCCGAGGATCTCGTAGCTGACCCTCGCAATGCGCATGTCCGGACGCGGCTCGTGCTGGGCCAGCACGTGGGCGAGGATGCCGGAGGCCGGGGCCATGTGCTGCTCATGGGCGTTCCAGGCACCTTGCGCGTGGATGGTGGAGCGGTAGCGCCCGTCGCCGAGATCCTCGTAGTAGAAGTCGCCCTCAGCCAGTTCGGGCAACGCCTCCGCCCCACCGATCCTCGCCCTAGCCTGCTGCGTCACGTGCCGCTCCTCTCCTCGCCTTCCCCGCGCTGGGAGGCCCCATCCAGACTAGCCGCCAACGCGGCGTCGTGCGCCATCGAGCGCCCCCGCAGGCGCGCGACATTTTCCGGGCAGGGTCGGGACGCGGGCCCGTGCTGATCGCGCTCATGCTCACCACCGGCCTCGTCGCCATCGATGCGACGATCGTCGCGACCGCCGTTCCGTCGATTGTTCACGACGTCGGCGGGTTCTCCTCGTTCCCGTGGCTCTTCTCCGCCTACATGCTCGCCCAGGCCGTCTCCGTCCCGGTGTATGCGAAGCTCGCCGACATGCTCGGGCGCAAACCGCTCATCCTCGTGGGCATCGGGCTGTTCCTGCTCGGATCCGTGCTGTGCGGCCTCGCCGGGACCATGGCAGCGCTCATCGCCTTCCGCGTGATCCAGGGCCTCGGCGCGGGCGCGGTGCAGCCGATGGCCATCATGATCGCCGGAGACATCTAGACGGTGGCTGAGCGCGCGAGGGTCCAAGGGTATCTGGCCAGCGTGTGGGCGATCTCCTCCGTCGTCGGGCCCACTCTTGGCGGCGTCTTCGCCCAGCTGGGGATCTGGCGCGGGATCTTCCTCATCAACATCCCGCTCTGCGTCCTCGCCGGGTGGATGCTCGTCCGCACCTTCCACGAGACCGTCGAGCGGTCCCGGCACCGCATCGACTACGTCGGCTCGGCGCTGCTGACGGCATCGATGACCCTGCTGATCCTCGGCGCCCTCGAGGGCAGGCAGGCGTGGGCCTGGGACTCCCCGGTTGCATCGCAACCATCGGGCTCGGCGCCGCACTGTTCGCCGCATTCCTCCTCGCCGAGAGGCGTGCGGCGGAGCCCGTCCTGCCGCCGTGGGTGGTCTCGCGCCGGCTCCTGCTGTCCACCACACTCGTCTCCTTCGGCGTTGGTGCCATCATCCTCGGCCTCACCTCCTATGTCCCGACGTTCCTCGAGGGCGCGGACTCGGCGCCACCGGTCGTGGCCGGGCTCGCACTCGCCGCGCTGACCATCGGATGGCCCATCAGCGCCTCCCAGTCGGGACGCCTCTACTTGAGGATCGGCTTCCGCCGGACGGCCCTGATCGGCATCGTCATAGCCGTGGGCGGGACGTCCGCGCTCGTCGCCGCGGCACACACGCACAGCGTGCTGCTCGTGGCCGCAAGCTGCTTCACAATCGGGCTCGGCATGGGCCTCACCGCATCGCCTACGCTCATTGCGGCCCAGTCGAGCGTGGAGTGGAACGAGCGCGGAGTGGTCACCGGCACCAACCTCTTCGCACGCTCCATCGGCAGTGCCCTCGGCGTTGCGGTCTTCGGTGCGATCGCCAATGCGGTCTATGCCACCCATCCCACCGCCGCCCGTGCCGAGGCAATTGTGGACGCCTCCGCTGCGGTGTTCGTCTCAGTGCTGATCGGGCCGCGCTCACGGTCGTGGCGGTCCTCTCGATGCCGGCCGACCGCCTCAGCACCACGCGCCGTGCGGCGCTGGCGCCAGAGGGCTCGGCGCCGACCGACTAGTCCGGACGAACGGTCTCCGCGCCGTCCCCATTCAGACGGGCGCGGATGATCCGGGCGATCCTGGACAACGCCAGCACGATCCCTGCCGTGGCAGTCACAGACATCTCCCGCGCGGCCATCTGGTGGTAGGAGCCGTTGAGTGCGTCGATGGACTCCTGCACCTGGTCGAGCGGCACGGCCGGCGACTCCGTGCCATCCCAGCGGCGGAGGGCCTCCGCCATCGACGTCAGCGCGTTCGCCAGCTCCGGGGTGAGTTCCGCCGGCACGGTGGTCCCGGCGCGCTCTTCCCAGATCACACTCGCGAGGATGTCCGTGATGTCCTGCACCTGGAAGGTTGCACGCTCGAGTGCACGCAGATCAGCCAGGTCCACGGCGAGGTCGCGGCGATGTCGCAGCCTCCGGGGGTTCGCGCGGGCGCTCAATTCGGCCTGTTCGACAGAGCGCCGGAGGCTCGCCGCTGTCTCGGCGAGGTGTCCCTCCCGTGTGGACCATTCTTGGTGGTCCGGCGGCCACTCCTCGGTGACTGCGATGGCCATGTCCTCGAGCTGGTCCGCGAGCACATTGCGCAGGCGTGCGAATGCCGGCGTGATCGCGCCTGTTCGCAGCGGCGGGAAGACCAGCCAGTTTACCGCGAATCCAATGCACACTCCGAGGCCCATCTGCACCAGGTAGGCGAGGGAGAAATCGTCGCGGCTGTCCGGACCCGCCACGAGGACGAACAGCGCGGCGAGGGGCACCCATTCGCGTGCGGTGCCCATCCGCGGGAATCCACCCACGAGCACCCCTACGCCAACCACGACAGCCACGCCCAGCGCCGTCGTTCCCGTGAAGCCACCGACGAACAGGGCGACTCCAATGCCGATGGCGAGTCCGAGCAGGCTCTGGAGACCGTTGCGGAGAGAGTCCGCAACGGTCGGGTACATGCTCACGAGAGCACCGAGGGGCGCGTAGTACGGGTACTGTGCAACGGGCCCCGGCAGCAGGTGCGCGGCTGCCCAGGCGACGCCGGCAGCGAGCGCGGTCTTCACCGCAAGCACGAGCCGATCGGAGGCCAGAGCTTCGCCCATACCGGATCTGGTAGTCGACCAGCCTCGGTCGACGAAGGCACGGATGGTGCTAGCAGGCATCAACCAAGCGTGGCATCTTTCCCCGAGCGCGTCGAACCGGAGAGGTCCGGGCCAGGAGTCCGTCTGCCGCGGCTCGTGTCAGGACAGCCGATCGAGGCGCTCACGGGCACTGCCGACGGCGCGCCGCTCCTGCTCGACGAGTCGCTCAGCAAGGCGGCGCGCACGCCCGGCATGGGACTCTTCCCTCTTCGCGGCCTCGAGGTCTTGCTCGAGTTTGTCTGCCCTCCTGCGGAGTTCCGCCAGCTCGTCGGCGACGTTGCTGGCGCGGGCCGCGGCAGCCCGCGCCTGGGCGTCGGCGTCGGCGAGCTCGGCCTCGGCCTCGCTCTGGCTGCGTTCTGCGTCCCTCAGCTCTGCTTCGGCGCTTTCCCGCTCGCGGCGTCGGGCCGCCTCCTCGCTCTTCTTGCGTGCCCGGTCCGCTGCAGCGGAGCGGGTTGCGGCGGTTGCAGTGGCCTCCTCCGGGCGGGGCGTGCCTCGCTTCACCACCGGTGCCAGTTCAGGTACGGCTCCCGGTACCGCGAGAGCGCCTTCAAGGTCGACGGGCTCGAGCCCGTTGCTGACGAGGGGGCGGACCAACAGGCCGCTGCGGAGGGCCTCTGCCGCGCGAGGATCGGCCGTAGCCGCCCGAAGGGTCTGGTCGAGTTCGGAGGCGGCCGCATCGCTGACCTTGACGTCGAGTCCGGCGGACGCCGCGCGTGCTTCCTGTACGACCTTGGATAAGAGGGCATTGCGTCGCTGCCCCAGCTCGCGCATCCTCTGGGGATCCAGGTCTTCCTGTGCCTCTCGCAGTGCCGCTCCCACGTCCAGCACCTCGGCGAGCTGGTCTGGCCGCTGCCGTGCCAGGACATTGACAGCCCACGCGGCAGCTGATGGCTTCGGGAGCTTGGCGATCTGCTTGGACAACAGCGGCTGCCCGTCGGCCAAGACCTGCTTCGCCTGCGCGTTCCGGGACGCGGTGAACTTCGCGGGCGCAAGCGCATACAGCTCGGCAGCGATGGCGGCGAGATCCATGGCACGCATCATAGGTGGCTTGTCCGCGTGCCGCAGTCCTGCGCCGCCGCGATCACTTCACGACGGTGAGCAGGATCACGCTGTCCTCGGCCGCATGGACGCTGTGCCGCGAGGGCGGCACTGCAATGAGATCGCCCGTGCGCCCCTCCCAGGCCTCGCCGTTCGAGTCCAGGCTAATCCGCCCGCGCAGCACGATGACGGTAGCCTCTCCGGGGCTCTCGTGCTCGGCGAGTGTGGTCCCGGCGGTCAGTGCCACGAGGGTCTGACGGAGCCTCTGCTCGTGACCGCCGTAGACGGTGCTCGCGCTCCGTCCGCTCGATCCACTCGCGGCGGCGTCGAGGTGTTCCCGGGCCAGTGCATCCAATGAGAACTTGCGCATGCGTCATCGTACTGTGGCCCAGCACTCTTCGGCTGCACGAAGGGTCCACGTACGCACTCGGCCCACCTGCGGAATGCGCAGGTGGGCCGAGTGCGTACGTGGCAGCTCACGCCTAGAAGTCCCAGTCCTCGTCTTCCGTGTTCACGGCCTTGCCGATCACGTAACTGGAGCCGGAACCGGAGAAGAAGTCATGGTTCTCGTCCGCGTTCGGCGACAGCGCCGAGAGGATGGCCGGGTTCACGTCCGTCACCGAGGACGGGAACATGGCCTCGTAGCCGAGGTTCATGAGCGCCTTGTTGGCGTTGTAGTGGAGGAACTTCTTGACGTCCTCGGACAGGCCCACCGGGTCGTAGAGGTCGTGCGTGTACTGGACCTCGTTCTCGTACAGCTCGAAGAGCAGCTCGAAGGTGTAGTCCTTGATCTCCTGGCGCTTCTCCTCGGAAACCTGCTCGAGGCCCTTCTGGAACTTGTAGCCGATGTAGTAGCCGTGCACCGCCTCATCGCGGATGATCAGGCGGATGAGGTCTGCCGTGTTCGTGAGCTTGGCGCGCGAGGACCAGTACATGGGCAGGTAGAAGCCCGAGTAGAACAGGAAGCTCTCGAGCAGGGTTGAGGCAACCTTCCGCTTGAGCGGTTCATCGCCCCGGTAGTACTCCATCACGATGTGGGCCTTGCGCTGGAGGTTCTCGTTCTCGAGGCTCCATCGGAAGGCGTCGTCGATCTCCTTCGTGGAGCACAGCGTCGAGAAGATCGACGAGTAGCTCTTTGCGTGGACCGACTCCATGAACGCGATGTTCGTGTAGACGGCTTCCTCGTGCGGGGTGATCGCGTCCGGGATGAGTGAGACGGCGCCCACGGTGCCCTGGATCGTGTCGAGGAGCGTGAGTCCAGTGAAGACGCGCATGGTGAGCTGCTGCTCCTGAGGCGTCAGCGTGGCCCAGGACTGGACGTCGTTGGAGAGCGGCACCTTCTCGGGCAGCCAGAAGTTGTTCACGAGGCGGTTCCACACCTCGACGTCCTTCTCATCCTGGATCCGATTCCAGTTGATCGCCTGGACGTGGTCGAGGAGCTTGAGCTTCTCGGGTGTCATCGCTGGTCCTTTCCCGCGGACTGAGAGTAAGCAATCACTAGAGCATGCAGCTGACGCAACCCTCCACCTCCGTGCCCTCGAGCGCAAGCTGGCGGAGGCGGATGTAGTAGAGCGTCTTGATGCCCTTGCGCCACGCGTAGATCTGGGCCTTGTTGATGTCCCGCGTCGTCGCCGTGTCCTTGAAGAACAGCGTGAGCGAGAGGCCCTGGTCCACGTGCTGGGTCGCAGCGGCGTAGGTGTCGATGATCTTCTCGTAGCCGATCTCGTACGCATCCTGGTAGTAGTCCAGGTTGTCATTCGTCAGGTAGGGAGCCGGGTAGTAGACACGGCCGATCTTGCCTTCCTTGCGGATCTCAATCTTCGACGCGACCGGGTGGATCGAGGACGTCGAGTTGTTGATGTAGCTGATCGAGCCGGTCGGGGGGACGGCTTGGAGGTTCTGGTTGTAGATTCCGTGCTCCATGACCTCGGCCTTGAGCGCGCGCCAGTCCTCCTGCGTCGGGACCTGCACCGTGGCGAACAGCTCCTTGACCTTCTCGGTCTGCGGGACCCACTCCTGCTCGGTGTACTTGTCGAAGAACTCACCGGTGGCGTACTTGGAGCTCTCGAAGCCGCCGAACGCCTGCCCGTGCTCCTTGGCGAGCAGGTTGGAGGCGCGTAGGGCGTGGAAGAGCACCGTGTAGAAGTAGATGTTCGTAAAGTCGAGCCCCTCCTCGGAGCCGTAATGGACATGCTCCCGGGCGAGGTAGCCGTGGAGGTTCATCTGGCCGAGGCCAATCGCATGGGACGTCGCGTTGCCCTCCGCGATGGAGGGGACGGACTCGATGTAGCTCATGTCCGACACCGCGGAGAGCGCACGGATCGCCGTCTCGATCGAGAGCCCGAAGTCACCCGAGTCCATGGTCTTCGCAATGTTCATCGAGCCGAGGTTGCAGGAGATGTCCTGGCCGACGCTCGCGTAGGAGAGGTCCTCGTTGTACCGCGAGGGCGTGGACACCTGGAGGATCTCCGAGCACAGGTTGCTCATGGTCACCTTGCCGGCGATCGGGTTGGCCCGATTCACCGTGTCCTCGAACATGATGTACGGATAGCCCGACTCGAACTGGATCTCGGCGAGGGTCTGGAAGAACTCCCGCGCATTGATCTTGGTCTTCTTGATCCGCGCGTCGTCGACCATCTCGTAGTACTTCTCGGTCACGGAGATGTCGGAGAACGGCTTGCCGTAGACACGCTCGACGTCATACGGCGAGAAGAGGTACATGTCCTCGTTCTTCTTCGCGAGCTCGAACGTGATGTCCGGGATCACGACGCCGAGGGAAAGCGTCTTGATGCGGATCTTCTCGTCCGCGTTCTCGCGCTTGGTGTCGAGGAAGCGGTAGATGTCCGGGTGATGCGCGTGCAGGTAGACGGCGCCGGCGCCCTGCCGCGCCCCGAGCTGGTTCGCGTAGGAGAAGGAGTCCTCGAGGAGCTTCATGACCGGGATGACGCCCGAGGACTGGCTCTCGATCTGCTTGATCGGGGCGCCGTGCTCGCGGATGTTCGTCAGCGAGAGGGCGACGCCGCCACCGCGCTTGGAGAGCTGGAGCGCGGAGTTGATGCCGCGGGCAATCGACTCCATGTTGTCCTCGATACGCAGGAGGAAGCACGAGACGAGCTCTCCGCGCTGCTTCTTGCCGGCGTTGAGGAAGGTGGGCGTGGCGGGCTGGAAGCGGCCCGCAATGATCTCGTCCACGAGCTGCGTCGCGAGCTGCTCGTCGCCGCGCGCGAGGTGCAGGGCCACCATGCAAATGCGGTCCTCATAGCGCTCGAGGTAGCGCTTCCCGTCGAACGTCTTGAGGGTGTAAGAGGTGTAGAACTTGAACGCGCCCAGGAACGTCTCGAAGCGGAACTTCTTCTTGTACGCGCGGCTGAAGAGCTCGCGGATGAAGTTCATCGTGTACTGGTCGAGCGTTTCGCGCTCGTAGTAGTCCTTCTTGACGAGGTAGTCGAGCTTCTCATCCAGGTCGTGGAAGAACACCGTGTTCGTGTTGACGTGGTCCAGGAAGTACTGCCGGGCCGCGTAGCGGTCGGCATCGAACTGGATCTTCCCGTCCTCGCCGTACAGGTTCAGCATCGCGTTGAGCTCGTGGTAGCCGAGGCCCTTGTACTTCGCGGGAAGCTCCTTGGGGTCTGCCGTCCCCACTACTGCGGGCTCTGTGAGAGTCGTGTCCAAAATGCATCCAATCCTTCGGTGACTCGGGCGACGTCGTCGGCCGTGCCCATGAGCTCGAATCGGTAGAGGTGGGGAACGTGGCACTTGACCGCGACGATGTCGCCGGCGGCACAGTAGTTTTCCCCGAAGTTCGTGTTCCCCGCGCTGATGACGCCTCGGATGAGGCCTCGGTTCTGCGGGTCGTTGAGGAATCTGATGACCTGCTTGGGAACCGATCCCGCTCCCCCGGTGCCGCCGTAGGTCGGCACGACGAGCACGAACGGTGCCGTCGCGCGGAGCGGGACATCATTCAGGTGGAGCGGAATCCTCTCCGCCTCGAGGCCCAGCTTGATGACAAAGCGGTGGGTGTTGCCGGAGACGGAGGAGAAATAGATGAGTCGCGCCGAGGTGAAGCGGGCTACGGAATCCGAACCCGCACCCACATCAGCCGCGGCCATGACCTGGGAGGCCATCAGGACGCACCCCCTTGGTGGGACGGCGAAGTGGCGAAACAGCGGCGCCGGCTCAGGCCACCGACGCGGCCGAACTCCCCGCGGCGATCGCCGCGATCTTGTCGGGCCGGAAGCCCGACCAGTTGTCGGTGTCAGTGACAACGACGGGAGCCTGCAAGTAGCCCAGGGCCTTGAGGCGTTCAAGTGCCTGCGGGTCCTGGGTGACATCGACACTCTTGTAGGCGATGCCCTTCTTGTCGAGGGCACGGTAGGTCGCGTTGCACTGCACACACGCGGGCTTCGTGTAGACCGTGACGTTCATGATTCCCAACCCCATCCTTCAAAAGCTTCCTCGGCCGAGGCGTCCGCCGCTGCCGCACCGACAGCCGCCCCTCGGGTCTCGAGCGCCTCGGTGCCCTCGATACTACATGTAGTGGATCGCCCCGCCGCGGACCCCAAGATGTTGTCTTACAAGTATGTCATTCATCGGCCTCATAGTCCACATTCTCTGCACAGTTAATGCACCGCCGCGACCCCAGTATTCCCGCCGATCCGACCCGGTTGTCCACAGCCTGTGGAACTCTCTGCACACAGCAGCAGGATGTGTGCGTGTCGTTCATCCCACGGCGTGTCGCGGCATGTCGTAGGCTGGGCGAGCCGCAATCAAGAAGGAGCGCACGTGGTCAACCCGGTCCACCTGACAAGCCTCATCGAGGTGGTCCGCCTCGGCTCGTTCGCCGCGGCCGCAGCAAACCTCGGCTACACGCCGTCGGCCGTGTCCCAGCAGATGGCCGCGCTCGAACGGGAGACCGGCGTCAAGCTCTTCCACCGGACGGCGCGCAGCATCGAAGCGACCGAGGCGGCGCTCGTCATGACCCGCCACGCGGCGAAGGTCCTGACCGACATCGATGCGCTCAAGGCGGCGACCACGCGCGCGGCCGAGACCGCGGGGCGCGAGCTCAGGCTCGGCATCTTCCCGAGCCTCGCGACCTACGTCCTCCCCCAAGTCCTCAGGGGCGAGCGATGGGGACGCCTCGGGCTGGACCTGCACGCCTCAGTTGCCGAGCCCGGCGAGACGGTGCGCCGCCTTGCCGCCGGTGGGGATCTCGACGTCGTGCTCGTGTACCAGGTGGGCCAGAGCGGACTCGCATGGCCGCACACCGCGGAGCGCCTGTGGGTCGGTGACGATCCATTCCACGTAGTACTCCCCGAGTCGTGGGGCATCGCAGACGGCGCGCGGGTCACCGCGGACCAGCTCGGCGGAATGCCGTGGATCGTGCACCACCCGGGAACCAGTGACACCGGGGGTGATCGACCGGCTGTTCGCCGCGTGCGGCCTCGCCCCCCGGGTCGTTGCGTACAGCGACGACTTCAACGCGAGCCTCGGCCTCGCCTCGGCGGGCCTGGGTGCGGCCCTGGTCCCGGGGCTCGCGCTTCAGTCGAGGCCCGAGGGCGTGGTGGTCGTCGACGTTCCTGAGATCCGGCTCGCGCGGAACATCTTCGCCCTGCGGCCGCGGGGCGCTACCGATACGCACACGAGACTGTTCCTGGACCTCCTAGCCGAGGCGCTCGAGGGGCTGCCCGGCGTCGGCCCGGGCGCGGCGGCGCGCCGGACGCCAGGAGCGAGCGGCTAGCCTTGCCGCTATGGCCCGTGCGTTCATCGGCGTCTCCGGCTGGCGCTATCGCAGCTGGCGAGGTGACTTCTATCCACCGGGACTTCGGCAGGCTGACGAGCTCGCGTACCTCGCGCACCGCATGACCTCCGCCGAGCTCAACGGTTCCTTCTACTCGCTCCAGCGGCCCTCCTCGTACAAGGCCTGGCGCGCCGCAGTGCCGGAAGGGTTCGTCTTCGCCGTCAAGGGGAGCCGGTTCATCACCCATATGAAGCAGCTGCTCGGTGTCGAGACGGCCCTCGCCAACTTCTTCGCCTCAGGTCCCCTCGCGCTCGGCGATGCACTTGGGCCCTTCCTCTGGCAGCTTCCGGCGAGCATGGCGTTCGATGCCGAGCGGCTGAGCGGGTTCCTCGGCCTCCTCCCGCGCTCCACCACCGCCGCAGCGGAACTCGCTGCGGGGCATGACTCGAAGGTCCGCGACGGCCAGGCACTCACGACCGCGGTCTCCGACCGGCCGCTGCTCCACGTCCTCGAGCCCCGGCACGCGAGCTTCGACACGAGTGAGGCCCGGGAGCTGTTGGCCGGGGAAGGCGTCGCGATGGCGTTGGCGGACAGTGCGGGGACGTGGCCAGCGCTCGACGCCGACACTGCCGGGTTCCGCTACGTCCGTCTCCACGGCGAGACGGGGCTATACCGTGGTGGCTACTCGCCGCGCTCCTTGGACCGATGGGCGGAGCGCATCGGAAGGTGGATCATGGACGGCCGCGACGTGTACGTCTACTTCGACAATGACGCGGACGGGCGCGCGCCGCACGACGCCGTCGCCCTCCTCGAGCGGCTGCAGTGAGGCCAGAGGGCGCCTGCTGGCCTGCCGCGTGGGCGGGGGCTATCGTTCTGTCATGGAGACGGCAGTCAGCCAGCATTTCGGCGAGATCGCCCTGGCACCCTCAGGAAGCCGCGCGGTAGCGGGCAAGTTCACCTTGGGCGGAGCCCCCATCGAACTCGACCTGAACATCACAGACCAGGACCGCCTCGACGAAGCCTCGCTGCACAAGGTCGACTACCGGCTCCGATTCCTCCCTGAGCTGATCGAGTCGGTGCGCGAGCTCATCGGCCAGGAGCTCGAGGACGAGGAGAGCGCCGCGGACCAGTACCGACGGTTCCACTGCCAGAACGTGGCCCCCGACAAGCTGAAGAGCGTCTTCGGGGTCGAGCGGCCCGAGGGCATTACCCCAGGTGTCTTCCTCCGGGCGCTCCGGCTCGCGCACGTTGGCATCTTCCCGGGCCAGCCCGAGCGGTACTTCGTACTCGACTTCACGCTCGGCGAGGGGTTCACCGACGAGGTGCTTGTTGCCGCGGCCGACTCCGACGGAGTCGTGGACGACGAGGTCCTCTGGGAGTGACGGCCCTGCGCTGCAGCAGACAGGAAGGCCGCCCTCCGATGTCCATCCGAGGGCAGCCTTCCGTGCCAGTGGACGTCAGACTGTCACGAGCGCGGCGCGTGCCGCCTTCGTGGCCCCGACGAGGTTCCGCAGCGAGGCTTCCGTCTCCGCATAGCCGCGGGTCTTGAGCCCGCAGTCCGGGTTGACCCACAGCTGGCGGGCGGGGACGTGCTCGATCGCGGTGGCGAGCATTTGGACGATCTCCGCCTGGGCCGGCACGCGCGGCGAGTGGATGTCATAGACGCCCGGGCCGACCCCGCGGACGAATCCGTGGGCCTCGAGGTCGGTGACCACCTCCATGCGGGAGCGTGCAGCCTCGATCGAGGTCACGTCGGCGTCGAGGCCATCGATGGCGTCGATGATCGCGCCGAACTCGGAGTAGCACAGATGCGTGTGGATCTGCGTCGCGTCCCCCGCTCCAGCCGTGGCAAGACGGAAGGACTTCACCGACCAGTCCAGGTAGGCCGGCTGGTCGGCGCGGCGCAGCGGCAGCAGCTCGCGGAGCGCCGGCTCGTCCACTTGGATGATCTTGGTCCCGGCCCTTTCGAGGTCGGCGATCTCGTCGCGCAGGGCGAGCGCCACCTGATTGGCGGTCTCGGCGAGGGGCTGGTCGTCGCGGACAAACGACCAGGCGAGGATCGTGACCGGGCCTGTGAGCATTCCCTTGACCGGCTTGTCCGTGAGCGACTGGGCATACGCAGTCCACGGTACGGTGATCGGAGCTCCGCTGTTTGCGTCACCCCACAGGATGGACGGGCCTGCGGCCCGGGACACGTCGCCCCACAGGATCGACGGACGGGTGCAGCGCGAGCCGTAGGACTGGACCCAGCCGTGCACGGTGACCTCGAACCCGTCCAGGTTCTCGGCGAAGTACTGCACCATGTCGTTCCGCTCGGGCTCCCCGTGGACGAGCACGTCGAAGCCGAGCTCCTCCTGGAGGTCGATGACGCGCTTGATCTCGTCCTTCATGAGCCGGTCGTACTCGGCAGTGTCGATCGTGCCCTTGATCAGCCGGGCGCGGGCGCCGCGGACCTCACTGGTCTGGGGGAACGAGCCGATGGTCGTGGTCGGCAGCGGCGGGAGGTCGAGGACGGCCGCCTGAACCTCCGCGCGGACCCCGTAGTCGGAGCGTGAGAAGTCGGCGGCCGTCAGCGCCCGGGTCCGCTCGCGCACCTCGGGGCGGCGGACCCCCGGGGCCTGCGCCCGGGTCGCGATGATGCGCGTGGCCTCCCGAATCGCTGCCGCTGCCGACACGGGATCGGCGAGGTGGGCGGCGAGCGTGGCGACCTCGCGGACCTTCTGGTCGGCGAACGCCAGCCAGCTGCGCAGCTGGGCATCGAGCTGTGTCTCCTCCTCGGCGTCATGCGGGACGTGGAATGTCGAGGTGGACGTCGAGACGGCCACGGCGAAACCGTGCCGTGCACCGGCCTCGCGGAGGGCATCGAGGGTGGCCGCAGACGCGGCCAAGTCGTTCCGCCAGATGTTGTGCCCGTCAACGACGCCGGCCACTATCGTCTTGCCCGCGAACTGTGCCAGCAGCCCGTCGGGAAGGAGCGATCCCTTGAAAAGGTCGAGGGCCACCGCCTCGACGTCGGTGGCGGCGACGGCTGCCGCGTGCTCGCCGAGCCCGCCGTACGGTGCAGCCAGGAGGATGGCCGGGCGGCGCTCGCCGCGGGCGGGCGCGGTCAGGGCCGCGTAGGCACGGGCGACGGCGCCACTCACCTCGCGCGCGGGCACCTCGAGGTCCGCGACGAGGGCTGGCTCATCGAGCTGGACCCACTCCGCGCCGGCCGCCGCGAGCTTGGCGAGCAGCTCCTGGTAGACGGGGAGCACGTCCTCGAGGCGGGACAGCGGCGCGAAGCCGGCCGGGGCGTCGTCGGACGCCTTGGCGAGCAGCAGGAAGGTGACAGGACCCACAAGGTAGGGGCGGGTCACGCTGCCGTTCGCCTTCGCTGTGGCGAACTCCTCGACCACGCGCTCCGACGAGAGCGAGAACGCCGTCTCGGGGCCGATCTCGGGAACGAGGTAGTGGTAGTTCGAGTCGAACCACTTGGTCATCTCGAGCGGCTGCTGCTCGGCGTTTCCGCGGGCGAGGGTGAAGTAGGCATCGAGGCCGAGTTGGCCGTCTGCGCTGTGCAGAGAGCCGAAGCGGGCAGGGACGGCGCCTAGCGCCACGGTGGTGTCGAGGACCTGATCGTAGAACGAGAAGGTCCCGGGTATCGCAGAAGGCTCCGTGAGGCCGAGCTCGGCGAGTCGGCTGGCGGTGGCGAGCTGGATCTGCTCGGCGGCGGTCTGGAGTTCTGCCTGGCCGATCCGCCCGGCCCAGTAGGCCTCGACGGCCTTCTTCAACTCGCGCCGACGGCCGATGCGCGGGTAGCCGAGCACGGTCGACGACGGGAAGGGGGCCGGAGCGTTGGCGGGAATCTGGGCAGAGTTGTGCTGGGTGGTCATGGTGTAAGTCCTTGGCGTTGTGTGCGTGAAGTCAGACGGCAGCGCGGTGCCGTGCTGCGAGGAGCGGCCGGCTGGGCCGCGGGAGATCGAGCCGGGCCAGGATGTCCAGCGCCGCGGCGTGCTCGTTGAAGGTGTAGAGGTGAAGTCCTGGCGCGCCGGCTTCGAGGGCGGCCCGGGCGAGGCGGACGGCCGCGCGGGTGCCGACCCTGCGCACCGCCGCCTCATCCCCGGCCGCCGCGCGGAGCCGGTCAACGAGCACCGGGTCGGGTGCCACGCCTGAGAGGGCGGACAGCTTCTCCACGCGACGCAAGCTCGTGAAGGGCATGACACCGGGAACGATCGGGATCGTCACCCCGGCGCGCCGCGCGCGGTGCACGAGCAAGCCATACTGCTCGGCGTGAAAGAACACCTGCGTGATGGCGAAGTCTGCCCCCGAGCGCTGCTTCGCGAGGAGGACCTCGACATCGTGCCCCTCGCTGGGAGACTCCGGATGCTTCGTGGGGTATGCCGCGACACCGATCGCGACCTTGCCAGCCGCGAACTGGGCAGATCGCCGGGCCTCGGCCCCGCGGATGAGCTCGACGAGGTCTTGGGCGTAGCGCAGGCTGCCCGATGGCCGGGACCCGTTGCGCGGGGCATCGCCCCGGAGCGCGAGGATCCCCCGCACGCCACGGTCGAGGAGTTCATTCACCACGCCGGTCAACTCCTCGGCGGTCCCGCCGACGCACGTGAGGTGTGCGAGCGGGCGCAGTGTGGTATCGAGCTGGAGCCTGTCCACAAGGTCCAGCGCGGTGTCATGGTTTGACCCGCTTGCCCCATACGTCACCGAGACGTAATCGGGGTCGGTGGCCTCGAGCTCGCGGATCGTTACCCAGAGTGTCCTGCACGCTGCCTCGCTTCGGGGCGGGAACAGCTCGTAGGAGAGAGCCACGGGTGCTGGGACAGCCCTGGGGGGTGCGTCAATGAAGGTCGGTGGTGACATTTGCGTCCTTGGTGGTCCAGCCCGCCCTCACGACGCCGGAAGACGGCGGGGAAGGGCAGGGTTCTTCAGGGATCGCAGGGATCGCTACCCGGTGGCGCCGCCGCGGCTGGCACTTCTCTGGGCAGGGCAGTCTCCTGCGGCAAATGTCAGGCCCTCACGGGGGCACCCACATCCCCGCTGTCGGGGATCGCTGACACGTTGCATTGGCAACTTGGTGATGAGCCTAGGAAGCAGCCGACCGCTGCTTCAAGCCCTCGAGCCAATGTTTCCTGCCGTGACGGAGCATGACGCTGCGGGACACAACCTCATTGGCCAGACTGAGGACAGCCGCGCCGATTCACCTCGGCCGGTCAACGGGCCGGGGCTCGGTCGCCTCGACGCTACCCGCCGAGCAGAAGGCGTTCAGCGCGGGGTGCGAGCGCACGCTCGAGCACCAGGCACGCCGCTCCGACGGCGCCGACGTCCTCGCCGAGGCCGGTGCTCGTGAGCTGGACCCGGTAGATGCCCCGGGTTGCCAGGAGGTCGTTGACCATGTCCGGCATGACGGAGAGGCAGAACTCCGCAACGGGCCCCCAGAACGGCCCCCCGAAGACCATCCGTTCGACATCGAGCATGTTGCCCACGACCGCGGCCGCCCACGCCATCTTCCGTGCTGCGGCACTGAGAATCTCGACGGCGCGCCCGTCGCCTTCCCGGACCCGTCGATTCAGCCCGGCGAAGGCCTCCTGGAAGTCGGCGGCAGTTGGGTCGTCGGGGAGCGGGGGCAGGACTCCCCTTTCAATAGCCTCGCCCACGATGCGCACGGGTTCGAGGACCGTGGCAATGGTGCCGCGCATGCCGCAGCCGTCGAAGCACTCGGGGCCGTCGGGATCGACGATGATGTGCCCGATCTCTCCGGCATTTCCAGAACTGCCCCGGTACACCTCCCCGTTGAGCACGAGCCCGCATCCCAGACCGGTGCCAAGGTAGAAGAAGGCGAAGGTGTCTGTACCGCCCGGGGCGCCCGTCCAGGTCTCGGCGACGGCGGCACCGGTGACGTCCTTGTCCATCGTCGTCTCGAGCCCCGTTGCCTCCTGGACCATCGCCTGGAGCGGGACGTCGACCCATCCCCGCAACAGCGGCGGGCCGACCACAGCTCCGCGGTCAAGGTCGATCGGACCGGGCGCGGCAACGCCTATGCCGGCGACGAGTTCCCGCGAAATCTCGGACGCAGTGAGGAGCTGCTCGACGCAGTGGGCGATCGCGGCGACGACTTCCTCCGGGTCGTGGCTGCGGGGCGTCAGGAACATGTCCTTGGCGACAATCGCCCCGACGAGGTCGAGGAGTACCACGGTGACGATGCTGGGGTCGAGGTGTACGCCCACCGCATACATGCCACTCGGATTGAGGCGGAGGATGGTGCGCGGCTTCCCGGGACCGGAGCCTTCCTTCCCGGCCTCCACGATGAGCCGCTGGTCCAGTAGTCGGCGCGAGATGTTCGAGATGGTCTGGGGTGACAGGCCGACGATCTGCGCGAGCTCGACCCGGCTCAGCCCGGCCTCGGAGCGGCGGATCGCATCGAGGATCACCGTGAGGTTGAAATCGCCCATCCGGGGCAGGTTTGTACCTCGACGGGCGGGCGACTGGCGTGTCTCCGTCACTGGGTCCTCTCACATGCTCACCGGTGAATGCTACTTGAAAGTACGTTACCGTGTGCTTCAATTCTTGCACTGGTCAGGTGCGGCGCGGAGGGCGCCGCACGGACCGTGTCACGGTGAACTTCCGGTTGCGGCCAGCCACCTCGGTGCGGCCCACTTCCCGCTGCAGAGCGGACCGGTAGTCGAGGTGGCTGTTCGCGATGCACCACAGCTCGCCGCCCGGCCGAAGGATCCGCCCTGCCGCGGCGATGAGCTTGAGCCCCGCTCCAGCGTGGACGCTCGACCCGAGGTGGAACGGTGGGTTGAGGAGCACGACGTCGGCCGTGGCCTCAGGCAGCTGGCCCCCCGCATCATCGTGCTCGACCGCGACGCGCTGTCCGAGCCCATTGGCCTCCATGGTGGCGCGCGCGGAACGGACTGCCGCTGCTGAGCGGTCGGTGGCCACGACACGCGCGGCCGGGTGGCGCAGCGCGTACGCGGCTGCGAGCGCACCGGTGCCACAGCCGAGGTCCACGGCCGTGCCGGGCGGGACGCGGTCGAGGAAGCCGAGGAGGTACCGCGTGCCGACGTCAAGACGCGGCCCAGCGAACGCCCCACCATACGCGCACAGGGTGAGCCCGGCGTCGTCGTGCGCCGAGCACAGCGGGAACGGCGGCCGGTCCGGTACCGGGAGCGGCTGGGAGGCGGTGAGGAGGCGAGACTTCTGGACCGCGAATCCAGCGACGACGTCGGCGAACCGTGTCCTGAGAACGTCGTTCATGGCGAGGGTCATGTGCTTGACGCGCCCTCCCGCTACGACGACGACGTCAGGTGCGGCCCAGCGCGCCACGGAGTCCGCGATCTCCTCGAGTTCGGCGAGCCCGCGCGGAAGCTGGGCGAGGACGAGCCGGACCCCGACGAGCAGTGCGCGGTCGAGCTCGTGGGACTCGAAGGTGCCTGACAGGCCGAGGGCCTCGGCATTGGCCGCGAGCGCCAACCGCCCCGTCACGAGGTCCTGATGGACGCGCAGGCCCCTGAGACCGGTCGATGCGAGCTGCAGCGTGATCGCGCCGTAGGCATCCCCGATGACCGCAATCTTGTGCCCGGCCAGCCCCCCCGAGGCCGCCAGGCCAGCACCGCGGGCGCTGAGGAGCCGATCCGTGGCATCGAACGCCTGGAGGTTCTCCGCCTCCACATCAGGGAACCGCCGGAGCGTCTCGAAGGGGAATCCCGGACTCGTCGAGGCGGCCGCGGAAGGCGCGGCGCTGCGGGAATCGTCGCGGTGCACCCGACTACCCTACCGACGTGCGAGCCACGCGAGAGCCCTGCTGGCTGCCCGGTATCCGGACATGCCGTGTGTTCCGGCCCCCGGTGGGGTTGCGGCCGAGCAGAGGTAGACGCCCGGTACCCCCGTCGAGTACGGGTCCAGGGCCGCGCGGGGGCGGACCAGCAGCCGAAGCCCCGTGTTCGCCCCGGTGGCGATGTCGCCGCCCACATAGTTCGCGTTGTGCGCCTCCAGGGCGGCGGGATCCCTCACCGCCGTAGCGCGGATCCGTGCCGAGAATCCAGGGGCGAAGCGCTCGATCTGGGAGACCACGGCCTCGGTGGCGTCCCCCGAGTACGCATGGGGGACGTGCGCGTAGGTCCATACAGGGTTGATGCCGCCCTCGGACCGGGTTGGGTCTGCGAGGTACTGCTGGCCGACCAGGACGAAGGGCCGGGCGGGCATGCGTCCCCGCAGCACCTCGGCCTCTGCGCCTGCGATCTCCTCGAGCGTGCCGCCCACGTGCACCGTGCCTGCCTGGCGTGCGTACTGTCCCGTCCATGGGATGTCGCCCTCGATGGCGAAGTCCACCTTGTAGGCAGCCGGTCCGTGCCGGTAGCGGCTGTAGGCCTTGGCAGTGCTGGGCGCGAGCCGGTCTCCAAGGATCCGGGCGGCCGCCCGCGGAGCCAGGTCGAGCAGCGCCACGTCGGCGTCGTCGAACGCACTGGCGGAGGTGACCCGGACGCCGGTCTCGATCACTCCCCCGAGATCCGCGAGCTTGCCCGCGAGCGCGCGCGCCAAGGCTCCCGAGCCGCCCTCCGCGACGGGCCATCCGACGGCGTGTGCGGACGCCGCGAGGAGGAGGCCCACCGAGGTGGTCAGGGGCGCGTCGAGCCGGGCGAAGGCGTGCGCCGCGATCCCGGCGAACAGTGCGCGCGCCTCGTCCCCGCGCCAGCGGCGGGCCGTGAGCGTGGCCGGGAGGACCGCGTCGAGCCCGAACCGGGCGAGGACGAGGGGGTGACGCGGCACGTGTAGCACAGGGCCGAGCAGGTCACCGACCAGCGGGCGGAACGCGCGCGCGGTGCGGCCCACGAGCGCGTCCCATACCCGGCCGTCGGCGCCGAGGCGCGCCACGGTGCGGCCGAGGTCCTGCCACAGCACCGCCTCACGACCGCCGTCGAGGGGGTGGGCCAGCTGCACAGCGGGCCAGCGCCAGCGGAGCCCGTGCTCCTCGAGGCCGAGGCCGGCGAGGAACGGGGAGGCTACGGCGAACGGGTGGAAGGCAGAGCAGTCGTCCGCAAGCACGCCCGGCATCGCGGGCTCCGACGAGCGGGAGCCGCCGCCGATCGAGTCCTCGGCTTCGAGGACCCGCACCCGGATGCCGTGCGCGGCAAGGTGCACGGCGGCCGCGAGACCATTGGGCCCGCTCCCCACAACCACGGCAGTGCTCACGTTCCCATCCTGCCACCGCCACTTGGGGACAGGGTCCTCTCCGCCGCAGACACGACGGCGGCGGCGAGCTGCCTGCTCGCAGCTCGCCGCCGAAGTGGTCCCTCCGGGCTAACGCCTCAACGTTGCGTACACGGCGTCCGTCGGGTTCGTCGTGGTCCCGCTGTTCGCCTGGATCGAGAGTGAGGCGAAGGACGACCCCACGGCCGCAAGGCCCGCGTAGTCGCCCACGAAGAACCCGCCCGCGTTTGGAGCGGTCATCATGTCCCACGGTCCGTGTACGTGCCTCTCATTGCCGAACGACCCCGCCGCATCGACTGACGAGGTGAACCAGTAGTCGGTCGGGAGGGTGCTCGTGTTGCCGGCCGTGAGATTCCGGAAGTCGTAGTAGGCGACGCCGACTGTGCCATTCGCGACGCGGACGCTCGGTGTGAACGCCGGGACGCCATGAGGAGTGTTGACCCGGGCCGGGTCGCTCCACGTCGCGCCGCCGTCGGACGACGTCGAAATCGCGACCTCGTCGTAGTGCCCGCCGTTGAAGCGCGCATCCTGCCAGACAACGTACAGCTGTCCGGTGGCCGGATCGATGGCCGGCTCCGGGATGATGTCCCCGGTGCGGATGGGGGCGCCGGTGTTCGGGTCGGTGACACCGACCGACCCGAGGTTCGCGAGGACCTGCGGGGCGCTCCATGACGCGCCGCCGTCCGTTGACTTCACGAATGCCACGTTGTCCCCGTGCAGAGTGGGCTGCCCGTTCGGGCCAGTGTTGAGAATGAAGTTGAAGAAGTCGTAGAGCGTGCCCGTCCTCGGATCCACCACTATCTGGTTGCCGATCGTCTGCTCCCTGTTCGCGGTCGGGACGATGGCCGTCGCGGGGCTCCAGGTGGCCCCGCCGTCCGTCGTCTTGGCGAACCATGCAGGGCCTGAGTAGGCGGAGGTGTGGGCGTTGGCCCTGGGGTTGCCGTTCGGCGAGACGAGCCTGTCCCATACGGCGTACGCGGTCCCGGACACCGTCGGATCTGCGGTCACAGACTCCTTGTCGTTGAAGAACTGGGTGGTGCCGAGATCTTCCTTGAGCGCCGCAGGTGCCGTCCAGGTCGCGCCCCCATCCGTCGAGGTCGAGGCGAGTACTGCGTTGTCGGGGCCAACGCCCTGGAAGGAGATTGACACCGAGTAGGCGGTGCCGTCCGGGCCTATGGAGACCCACGGGTCGGATGCGCGGTCGTAGCGCGAGGGTCCACCGGGAGCGCAGGCGCTGAACGGCTGCGGCGTCTCCCCCCACGTCTTCTCGCCGTTGGTGGTGTATCCGACCACCAAGCCGTGGGCGCCGCCGTCGGACCAGCGGTCCTGCTGCCAGGCACCGATGATATTGCTGGAGTTCGTAGGGTTGACCGCCACCCAGGGCTCGACCTCGGCGTTGAGGTAGTTCACCGCGCCGGGCGCGGAACCCAAAGTGCAGGAAGCGAAGGGACTGGACCCGCTCACGGCTTCCGCCGGGCTAAGGGGCGCGGCGGAAGCGCCGCCCATGTTGAGCATGAGCGCGGCCGGCAGCATGGTGAGCAAGCCTGCCCGACGCAGAGTAGTTTTGAACACGGTGATCTCCTGTTGAGGTCGGTTGCCCCGAGTGCGCACGAGGAACCTTCCCCAGGGCCGGACAGCGCATCGCGTCAACACCGTTGCTCAGGCTCACATGGTGATTCCCAGCACATTATGCACATTCCGGTCAGCCTTGGCGATGGTCACCGATGAACTCGGCAGTTGCCGGGGCAAGGGATGCCCCGACCTCGTATGGCGGCCGTTTCAGGCCGTTGACAGCGAACGAGTGGTCGCCCCCTTCCTGCCACGTGAGGGTCGCTGTCGGCAGCCCGGCCACGACACCCTCGAGAAGCTCGCCCGTGGCGAGCGTGTCCCGTGTGCCAGACAGGAAAAGCATGGGCAGCGTGAGCCCGTAGAGGTGCTCGTCCCGCAGCTTCTCGGGCCTGCCCGCCGGGTGGAGCGGGTAGCCGAGGAAGATGAGGCCAACCGGGTCCATGGCGCCCTCCGCCACAGCCATGGAGGCCATACGGCCGCCGAACGACTTCCCCGCTGCCCACAGCGGCTCGCCCGCTGAGCGGCGTCGTGCCTCCGCCAGTGCCGCCGCCCACACCGGAATGGCCTTCGGTGGGCGATCAGGAACGCGCTTCCCCGCCTCCATGTAGGCGAAGTTGAACCGAAGGGTCGCGAGGCCGACGCGGTTGAGCGCCTCGCAGTACCCCACCAGGAACGGGTGGTCCATGCCTGCCCCGGCGCCGTGCGCCACGACGACGGTCGCTTCGGCGCCGTCCGGCCTGACGTAGACGCCGGAGACCTCCCCGGCGCCTTCGGAGGGCGGAGGGATAGTGATGCGCTCGGCGCGCGGGGCCATGGGACTATCCTGCACTGCATGGATCTCGACGTCAGGCCGATCCCGAAGTCCCAGAGGCACCACGCAGTGTTCGCGGCGTTCGCCGACCTCGCCGTGGGCGAGTCATTCGAGCTCGTCGTCAACCACGACCCGATGCCGCTGCGCGCGGAGTTCGACAACGACCAGTACGGCGCCTCAGGATGGGAGTACCTCCAGCGCGGCCCAGAGTGGAGGATCCGCATCACGCGGACCGCCGCCACTCCCCTGCCGCGCGTGCTCGCGGACACCCACGCCCTCGCAGACGCGCACGACGCCGACGCGTCAGGTGCCGTGTTCCGGCTCACCATGGGCAACCGGGACCTCGATTCGAATGTCATCGCCCTCCCGCCGGACGGCACGATCGGCGAGCACGCCGGGCCCGATCTGGACGTGCTCCTGCACGTCATCGCGGGGGGCGGCACGCTCACCACGGAGGGTGAGCAGCTCGACCTGGTCCCAGGCGCCCTCGTCTGGCTGCCGCGGCACTCCCGGCGGCAGTTCACCGCCGGGCCCGAAGGCCTGCGCTACCTGTCAGTGCACCAGCGCAAGCCCGGGCTCGGGCTGAGCCAGCACCCCTGAGCAGCGAAGATCCCTTCGGGCCCCTCAGCCGGAGAGGTTGACTATCATCGCCTCGAGCGTGCGGACGGTGCGCTCGTACTCGCCGTCCTCGAGCCCGCGGATGGCAACGTCCCGCAGGCCCTGCACCGTCTCGCGGGCGCCCCGCAGCTCCTCGCGGCCCATATCGGTGAGGCGGAAGACGCCCGACTTCTCGGCCACGAGCCCGCCGCCGAGCAGCGGCTCGAGGTGACGCTCGGACGTCTCCTGGACATCAGCGTCGAGGAACGGCGCAATGACCGCATCGAGTTGGGCGACAGTGCCCTCGGTGTCCGCCAGCACGTTGAGGAGCTGCCACTGCCGGCGGCTGAGGCGATGGCGCTCGAGGGCCTCATCGAAACGGTCCTCGAGCAGCCTGTCGAGGGTCTTGAGCAGGAATCCGATGGGCTGCTGAATGCCTTGCATGGCGTCACTCCCGTCGTTGAGCAGGTCGGTCGACACCACTTTCCTCGCTGCGGCGGCCGCCGGGCTAGGGTCCTCAGTCCGCCTTCTGGGCCTGCGAGCGGATCTCCCTTCCGCCGGACTTGACCATCTGGGTCAGGCTTGCTCCGGCCATGCCCTCCAGGTCCAGCACAGCGGAGGTCGGGTCTTTCACACCGCCCGGGACATTTGTTAACGGTTTGATATTCAATGCTAAACATTGGACAGGACGCATGAACCAAACTCCGAACCGCACCCTGCACCAACTCGTCTTTGCCCTCGACCGGGGCGCGGACGCGCTCCTGCGGCGCGAGTTCGGGATCACCTACAGCCGGGCGCTGGCCCTGGATGCGCTTCTGGGGAGGGACGGCATGACCCAGCACGCGCTCGCATCAGCAGTGGGACGCACCGATCCTGCCGTCAGCGTGATGCTGACCGAGCTGACAGCCGCCGGGTACACCTCGATCGAGGTCGACCCGGGGCACAAGCGCAAGAACGTCGTGCGCCTCACCTCGATGGGCAACGAACTCGCTCGCCAGATCAGCGCGCTGCTCAGTGAGAAGTTCCACGAACTGGTGACGCGCGCGGACGTCGACATCGCGACGTACACGCAGATGACCGATCCCTTGTGTCAGGCGTTGGACCGCGGCGCCAAGAAGGGAGGGATATAGCAATGGTCAGCCCGATCACCGGCATGTTCATGCGCCCGCTGGAGCAGCGGCGCAATGCGAAGAAGCTCGCGATCACAACCTCGAACGGGATCCGCGAAGAGCGGGTCGTCACCCTGGGCGGGATCGAGCAATGGGTGACCATCCGCGGCCAGGATCGAGCCAATCCCGTCATCGTGATCCTGCACGGCGGGCCAGGCTCGCCCTACACGCCATTCAACTCCTGGCTCGGGTCCTGGGAGCAGCACTTCACGGTGGTGCAATGGGACCAGCCCGGCGCCGGGAAGACGTTCCAGCGTCACGGCGAAGCCGAAACCGGGTCCCTGTCCTTTGAGCGGCTCGCCGCCAACGGCATCGAACTGGTCGACTACGTGCAGGCTCGCCTGGGCGTCGAGACGGTCATCCTGCTCGGCAGCTCGGTCGGCAGCTTCATCGCGCTGCACATGATTCGGAAACGTCCGGACCTCTTCACCGCCTACGTCGGAGCCGAGCAGAACGCACCGGGCGGCTTCCGCGCCTCCTACGAACAGACGCTCGCAGTGGCAGAGCGCGCAGGAAAGCGCAACGCGGTTGCGGCACTTCATGCCATGAGACCCGACCCGGCATCGTGGACGTACCGCCAGCTGCTGGCCATGAACAAGCTGTCGATCAACCTCAGTCGCAACGCCCCGCACATGGTGAACGACCTCATGCTGCCCGCGCTGCTCTTCGCACCCGACTACACCATGAACGACATCAAAGCCGTCCAAAAAGGCATGGAGTACTCGGCGGTCCAGCTCTTCGACGCCATGGTCAACTTCGACTTCGACTCCGTCGGCTACAGGTTCGAGATGCCGTTCATCGTCATCCAGGGCGAACACGACATCATCACTCCCGCGACAACGGCCGAGGCCTTCGTCGAACGCATCACGGCACCGCGCAAGCAGTTCCACACGCTCCCCCGCGCCACACACCTCGTCGAGTTCTGCGACCCCGACGCGTTCCTCAAAATCCTCTGGGGACTGGGCGAATAACGGTGAGAACGGCGTGGCCTGACCGAGAGGAAGGCCTAATGACCGGCACCGTCGAGAGATAGCGACGCCCGCAGACAACTCAGCGGACCCCGAAGGATCCGCAGAAATCGCCGACATCGGCTCTCGCCATGTCAGGGGTTCGACTAAGAACCCTTTGGTGGAGGTAAGGGGATTCGAACCCCTGACCTTCTGCATGCCATGCAGACGCGCTACCAACTGCGCCATACCCCCGTGGAGCTGAGGGGACTCGAACCCCTGACCCCCTGCATGCCATGCAGGTGCGCTACCAGCTGCGCCACAGCCCCGAAAGTCACGGTCCGGAACATGTGATTCGGCTCGTGGAGCGACTCACCCCCGTCCGGAGCAACTCGACCATCTTAGACTGCCCGCGCCCCAGCGCACAAATCACGGAAGGCTCCAGAGCGCCGTCGTGAGTCAGCCCTCCTCAAGCGTTATCGGCACGGGGAGCGTGCCCGCGTTGTGCTCGCCGAGCCGCCAGCGCGGCGTCCCATCGGAGTCTGGCCTGCGTTCCTCGAGGATCGACCACGAACAGTTCGAAAGCCCGGCGAGAGCACCCCACAGCCCGTGCGGGAGGCCGAGCAGATGCGCGAGTCCCACGCGGATCGCACCGCCGTGGCTCACCACGACGAGCGTCCCGTCCCCCGGCACTGTTCTCAGGGCGTGGTCGACCGCCCGGTGAACGCGCCCCGCAACATCAAGGCGTGTCTCCGCCCCGCCGGCCATAGTGTGGACGTCGCCCTCCTCCCACAGGTGCAGCGTCTCCGGGTCCATTTCACGGATCGCATCGAACGTGTGGCCCTGCCAGGCCCCCGCGTTCGTCTCGCGCAGCCCGGAATCGACCCGCACGGGCAGGCCCGTGAGCGAGGCGAGTGCGCCCGCGGTCGCACGCGTCCTCTCGAGATCCGACGAGACGATCGCGCTCGGCGCGAGCGAGGCGAGCCGACGTGCCGCGTCCGCGGCCTGCCGGTGCCCCTCGTCGTTCAGCGGGACGTCAGTCTGGCCCTGGAACCGGCCTGCAGCATTCCAGTCGGTGCGGCCGTGGCGCCAGAAGACGATGCGTCTCCCCCGACCGGTTCCGTACCGCACTCGGTCAGCCCGCGGCGGAGGCGGACGCCCCCGAGCCGTCGAGCCGGAGGTCCACCATCGGGCAGTCCTTCCAGAGGCGCTCGAGCGCATAGAATGACCGGTCCTCGCTGTGCATGACATGGACCACCACGTCACCGAAGTCCAGCAGGACCCAGCGCCCCTCGGAGCGGCCCTCGCGACGCACCGGCCGTCGGTCCAGCTGGACGATGAGCTCGTCCTCGATATTGTCCACGACGGCATTGACCTGGCGCTCCGTGTCTGCGGACGCGATGACGAAGATGTCGGTGATGGCCAGACGGTCACTCACGTCCACGGCCACGATGTTCTCCGCCAGCTTGTCCGCGGCGGCCTTTGCCGCTGTACGGGCCAGCTCGATGGCGGTTTCTGTTGCGCTCACTCTTCTCCTAGGAGGCTCGCTGCTATGGGGCTGGATCGGACTACCTGCCGCCCAGCACGATCATGATGATTGCCACGATGAGGGCTATGAGGCCCACGGCTCCGATGCCGAGTAGGATCAGGCGCTCCTTCTCGGCGCGGCCCATGCCCGTCTGAGCCGAATTGAGCGGCTCGAGCCCATGCGCGCGGCGCGCGGACACGGGCACAGCCTCGGGCATCTCCGGCCGCCGCTGCCGCGTGGGCGTCGCCTGCTTCACTGTCTTGCCCGTGATCACCGGCACATGCGTGGTGGTCGGAGGCTTCATGACGGGGTGCGGGACGCCCGGCAGGCGGACGAATTCGAGGGGGGTGACCATCGCCAGGTTGTCCGTGGCCGCGGGCGCCGGGGCCTTTCGGGCCGGCGCCGTAGCCTCCCGGCGCGACTCCTCGGCAAGGCGCTGCTTGGCCTGCGCCCGGCGATTCAGGATGGCAGCACGCTCTGCCATCGCCACCTGCTCCGCGAGGACCGCCGGGTCCACCTCAGTGCCGCTCGCATCACGCTGGGCATCGATCATCGCGGTCTGGTTCTTAGCCTGTTCCTTCAGCAGTTCGCGCGCCGCTGCAATCTGGTCGTGGCTGAGCTTGCGGAACGAGCCTGTCTCGGGCCCCAGCGCCGGGGTCACGGTGAGACCCAGCGGCACGATTCCCTGCATGGCGGTGGGCGGAGCCGGATCCACGCCCGGGATGGGGGCACGCCCGGAGGACGCGGCACCCTGCGGGGACGGAACGACTGGAAGCTGTCCGGCGGCCGGTCCCGCAGATGACTCGTGCGGCTGGGGCTTCGGCGCCGCCGACGGGGCCTCCACAGAGGGGATCCTGCCGGTCTCCCGCTCACGGATGGAACGCCGGGTCGGGAAGGCCTGCTGGGCGCTCTGGGCTGCTTGCTCCTTCTCGGCGAGCTCGCGGAGGACCCTCTGCGCAGCCCGGTCCCGAGCGCGGGCCTGAGAGCTCCGTTCCGAGTGATGCATGTCGTCGGGCTGCTGGGCCGGTTCGGGCTCGTGGCCGGAGGCCGGCGGGGGCGCCGCGGCCAGCTGGTGTGCGCGACGCGGTCGGAGGTGGTCGGTGCGGCCGGCTCCTGAGTCCGCGGCGTCCTGCGGCGATGCCTCGCCGCGCGCTGCCGCTGCGGTCGCGCTCTGGGCCGACGAAAGCGCCCGGGGCGCCTCCCTCTCCGCCTCCGCGCGTCCGCGCGCTTCGGCCTCTGCTTGAGCCGGCGTCAGCTGCGCCTGCTGCCCGGCGGCGAGTGCCGCCTGCGCGAGCCGACGCTCGCGCCGGCTCGTGATCGGCTTCTCCTCGTTGCTCATGCTTGGCTCTCACCGCACAGCGGCTGCTGTGCTCCCTGCCTCTCCGTGATTGTCCTGTGTGCCGCCCTCGGCCGACTCCGCTCCGCTCGCCTCGCTGCGGTAGAGGTCGTACTTCGCGATGTACTGCACTACGCCGTCGGGCACGAGGTACCACACGGGCTCGGACACGGCCACCCGTGCGCGACAGTCGGTCGAGGAGATGGCCATGGCCGGGACCTCGAGCAGGCTCACGTCCTTGCGTCCCAGGTCGTGCAGCTCATGGCCCGGGCGCGTCACGCCCACAAAGTGGGCGAGCTCCCAGAGCTCCTCGACGTCCTTCCAAGACAGGATCTGGGCCATCGCGTCGGCGCCGGTGATGAAGTACAAGTCGGCCTCCGGCCGCATTCGCCGCAGGTCACGCAGCGTGTCGATCGTGTACGTCGGCCCCGGACGGTCGATGTCCACCCGACTCACAGTGAAGCGCGGATTCGATGCCGTCGCAATCACCGTCATGAGGTACCGGTGTTCCGGCGGGCTGACCTTCCGCTTGGACTTCTGCCATGGCTCCCCGGTGGGCACGAACACGACCTCGTCGAGGTCAAACTTCGAGGCGACTTCGCTCGCGGCGACGAGGTGCCCATGGTGGATCGGATCGAACGTTCCGCCCATGACGCCGAGGCGGACGCGTCGTCCGCTCTCGGGCTGCTGTGCCGGGGCCAATGATTGACGGTTCAGTGTGCCTGACCGCGGTCGTGCTTGTTCGGGTGCTGGCGGTGTGGATCCGCATGCTCGTCCACCGGCTCGTGACGACGCCCGAGGTTGGTGTACGAGACCGTGACGAACATCAAGAGGAGGAACACGGCGAAGATAGTCCCGCCGATGACGAATGGCGGCGCAATCAGCGGTGCCTTCTCCTCGTGACCAGCGGCCTCGCCGGCGATGTTGACTGCGGTGCTGATCAGCGTTGCCAGCATGGTCTCCCCTTCAGGTTGAAGTGCTCAGGTGGTCAGCTGCGGGTGCAGCTTCGTGGGCTGGGTTTCATCCTACCCCGGTGGTTCATGCCCGGGTCTGTCCCTCGCCCTGCACGATCCACTTCGTGGTCGTGAGTTCGGCCAGGCCCATCGGCCCCCGGGCGTGGAGCTTCTGGGTCGAGATGCCGACCTCGGCGCCGAGGCCCAGTTCACCACCGTCGGTGAAGCGGGTCGAGGCGTTGACCATGACGGCGGCTGAGTCGATCTCGGCGATGAAGCGCTCGGCGTTCGCAAGGTCGTTTGTGATGATCGCCTCCGTGTGGCCGGTGGTCCACCTGCGAATGTGCGCGATAGCCTCGTCGAGTCCGTCCACGGTCGCGACAGCAAGCTCGAGGTCCATGTACTCCGTCGCCCAGTCGTGGTCTGTGGCGGCCTCCGCGCCCACGCCCTCAGGGAGGGCCGCCATAGTGCGACCATCGACATGGAGGCGCACGCCCCTCTCGGCGAGTGCGCGCGCTACGTCGGGAAGCACCGTGGAGTCCTTGTGGACGAGCACGGTCTCGACTGTGTTGCACACGCTCGGGCGCTGCGTCTTGGCGTTGAGGAGGATGTCGACTGCCATATTCGGATCGGCGCTCGCGTCGACGAAGACGTGGACGTTGCCCTCTCCCGTCTCTATGACGGGCACGGTGGAGTTGAGCACGACGTTCTGGATGAGCTCCCGGCCGCCGCGCGGGATGAGGACGTCGACGCGGCCGCGGGCCTTCATCAGCACAGCGGCACCCTCGCGGCCATAGGCGTCAACGCTCTGGACGGCGTCGGCAGGCAGCCCGACCGAGTCGAGGGTGTCGCGCAGGATCTCGAGCAGCGCGGCGTTGGTGTGCGCGGCGGCGCTTCCCCCCCGCAGGATCGCCGCATTGCCGCTTTTTAGGGCGAGGCCCGCGATGTCAACGGTGACATTGGGACGTGCCTCGTAGATCGCGGCAACAACGCCCATGGGCACGTTGATTTGACGAACGCGAAGGCCGTTGGGCAGGGTCTGGCCGCGGACCACGTTGCCGACGGGGTCGGGCAGGCCCGCGAGGGTCTCGAGCGCGTCCACGAGCCCATCGATGCGGGCAGGCGTCAGCGCGAGGCGGTCAAGCAGCGCCTTGGATGTTCCGTTGGACCGGCCGGCCTCGATGTCCTCGGCATTGGCCGCGAGGATCTGGGCTTCCTTCTCCTTCAGGGCCGCCCCGATGGCGCGGAGCGCCCTGTCCTTCCACGCCCGATTGGCGCGGGCCACGACCCGCGACGCCACGCGGGCGCGGTCACCGATCGCATGGACCGCTGCTTCGACCTCCGCTGGGGCGAGTGCGGACTGCCCGCCGGCCGACGGGACCGGTGCGCCAACAGTGCTGGACTCGGCGATAGCGGTGTCAGGCGCATTCACATGCACGGTGTCAGTCATGGACCAAGTCTACCGACGTCGCCTTCCCCAGCGCTGGCCGCGGGCAACCGGTCACATGAGCACGAGGTCGTCGACATGGACGACGACGCGCTCGTACTCCGAGCCGAGCTCACGCCCGAGCTCCCTCGTGGAGCGGCCGAGCATGGTCGGCAGCTCGTCCGCGGAGAAGTTCACAAGGCCGCGTGCGATCACGTGGCCGGACTGGTCCGCGATCTCGACCGGGTCCCCCGCCTCGAAGTCGCCGGACACCGCCGTGATGCCGGCGGGCAGCAGTGAGCGGTGACGGTGTGCGACCGCCCGGACCGCGCCGTCGTCGAGCGTCAGGGTGCCGCGCACGGCGGCGAGGTGCTCAAGCCACAGCAGCCGCACCGGCTTCCGGCGTCCGCTCACGCTGAACCACGTCCCGACGTCCTCGCCGGCCAGTGCCCGCGACGCGGCGGACGTCGAGGTCACCAAGGCGGGTATTCCCGAGCTCGCAGCGATGCTTGCGGCCTCGACCTTGCTGGCCATCCCGCCGGTGCCGACGCCCGCCTTGCCCGTACTGCCGATCCGTACCCCGTTCAGGTCCGCCGAGTCCCGGACGTGCTCAATCCGAACGCCGCCCTCGGCTGGCGGCCCCGTGTAGACGGAGTCGACGTCGGAGAGGAGCACAAGCGCATCCGCGTGCACAAGGTGGGCGACAAGGGCAGCAAGGCGGTCGTTGTCGCCGAAGCGGATCTCATGCGTTGCCACGGTGTCGTTCTCGTTGACCACAGGGACCACGCCCAGATGGAGGAGCTTCTCGAGAGCCCTATGGGCATTCTTGTACTGCGTGCGGCGCACGAGGTCGTCGGCTGTGAGGAGCACCTGGCTCACGGTCACCCCGTGGGCACCGAACGCCTGCGTGTACCGGGCCATGAGAAGTCCTTGGCCGACGCTTGCTGCCGCCTGCTGGGTCGCGAGGTCCTTGGGGCGCCGCGCGAGGCCGAGCGGGGCGAGCCCGGCGGCGATGGCACCCGAGGAGACGAGCACGATCTCGGTGCCCGTCGTGGCGCGGTCGGCCAGCGTGTCGACGAGTGCCGCGAGCGACCGCTCCGAAATGCCCCCGCGTAGGGTCGTCAGCGACGAGGAACCGACCTTGACCACAATGCGCCGCGCCTCAGGCAGCCACTCGCGCCCGCGCACACGCGCCTCAGAGGTCGTCGTCATCGGCCCACTCCCCCTCGGCCTCCTCCTCGCGGGCCACCGCATCGCGGGTCGGGGCTTTGTCGGCCGCGTGGGGGCCGCGGCGGCGCGTGGACTCGGTCCAGATCCCGGCCCGCCGCTCGGCCTCGAGCTCCTCGCGGGCCGCCGCACGGGCCGACTTGCGGTCCTCGTACTCCTCGCGCTTCTCCGCGCGCGTGGGGCGCTCCCAGTCTGCAAGCCGGAGGTCGGTTCCGCGGGGGCCGGTGAGCAGCTCGGCGCCGGTCATCATGGTCGGCTCCCAGTCGAACACGACGCCGTCGTCCTCACCGATGACGACAGTGTCCCCCGGCTTCGCACCGACCTTGAACAGCTGGTCCTCGACGCCGAGGCGGTTGAGGCGGTCGGCGAGGTAGCCGATGGCCTCCTCGTTGGTGAAGTCAGTCTGCACGACCCACTTCTCCGGCTTCTCCCCGAGCACCCGGAAGAGCGGCTCGAGATTGCGCTCTTCGCGGCGGATCGTGAACTCGGTACGGTTCACGGCCCGGGGGCGCAGGACCGTCGGAGAGACCTTCGGCGGAGCGGTCTCGACCGCGTCGCGCGCAGCCTGGACGATCTCGGCCATCGCGAAGCCGAGGGGCCGCAGTCCCGCGTGGCTCGTGGCGGACACCTCGAAGACGCGGTAACCCCGGCGCTCGAGCTCGGGGCGGACCATCTCGGCCATCTCCCGGCCGTCGGGCAGATCGGTCTTGTTCAGCGCGACAAGCTTGGGCCGCTCGTTGAGGGGCGCGGCCTCCCCGTCGGCACCGGCGTAGCTCATGTCCACGGCGTACTTCTCGAGCTCGTGCTCGATGATGTCGAGGTCGTCGAGGGGGTTGCGGTCCGCCTCGAGGGTGCCGCAGTCGAGGACGTGCACGATCGCTGCACACCGTTCGACGTGCCGCAGGAAATCGTGGCCGAGGCCGCGGCCCTCGCTCGCGCCTTCGATGAGGCCCGGCACGTCCGCGATGGTGAACCGGACGTCGCCGGCTTGGACCACGCCGAGGTTCGGCACGAGGGTGGTGAAGGGGTAGTCGGCGATCTTGGGGCGTGCGGCGGACATCGCGGCGATGAGGCTCGACTTCCCGGCGGAGGGGAAGCCGACGAGCGCGATGTCCGCGATGGACTTGAGCTCGAGGATGATGTCCCGCTGGTCCCCCGGGATGCCCAGGAGCGCGAAGCCGGGCGCCTTGCGCTTGGCCGAGGAGAGCGCGGCGTTGCCGAGGCCGCCCTGCCCGCCGGCGGCCGCGACGAACTCGGTGCCCTCACCGACGAGGTCGGCGAGGACCTCGCCGTCGCGGGACTTCACGACCGTGCCATCCGGGACAGGCAGCACGAGTGTCTCGCCAGTGTGTCCGGCGCGCCAGTCGCCCATGCCCGGGCCACCGTTGTCGGCGTTGCGGTGCGGTGAGTGGTGGTAGTCGAGGAGCGTGGTGGTCTGATGGGAGACGCGCAGGACGACGTCGCCGCCGTTGCCGCCATTCCCCCCGTCCGGACCGCCGAGGGGCTTGAACTTCTCCCGTTTGACCGAGACGCAGCCGTGGCCGCCGTTCCCGCCCGAGACGTGGAGGACGACACGGTCGACGAAGCTCGCCACTTGCAACTCCTAAAGTCTTCGGGCCTGGACCCGATTCTAGTGCTGGCCCCCGTATTGTGCGGGGAACAGCAAAGGGTGGAGCGGACCACTGGCCCGCTCCACCCTGATGCTGGCTGCCCCCTCAAGGGGCGCGCATCGCTGCTGCGCTGCTACCTGATTCGGCGCGACGACGCTACGCGGCGACGATGTCCACGACGCGGCGACCGCGACGGGTGCCGAACTGTACGGCGCCGGCGGCCAGGGCGAACAGGGTGTCGTCCTTGCCGCGGCCAACGCCGTTGCCCGGGTGGAAGTGCGTGCCGCGCTGGCGGACGATGATCTCGCCGGCATTGACGGTCTGGCCGCCGAAGCGCTTGACGCCGAGGCGCTGCGCGTTCGAGTCGCGGCCGTTGCGGGTGGAGCTTGCGCCCTTCTTATGTGCCATGAGCTATGCCTCCCTGAGGAATTCTGAGACTGACGGTAACCGGAGCGACTCAGGCGTCGATGCCGGTGATCTTGACCTTGGTCAGCTCCTGGCGGTGGCCCTGGCGCTTCTTGTACCCGGTCTTGTTCTTGTACTTCTGGATGACGATCTTCGGACCACGCAGGTCCTCGAGGACCTCGGCCGTGACCGTCACCTTGGCCAGCTCGGCAGCGGCGGAGGTGACCTTGTCACCGTCGACAAGCAGGAGGGCGGGCAGCTCGATGGTGCTGCCAGCCTCACCGGCCAGACGGTTGAGGGTCACGAAGTCTCCGACGGAAACCTTCTCCTGACGGCCGCCGGCGCGGACAATCGCGTACACCACTGGGGAACTCACTTCTCTCGACGATATTTCTAAAGCTCTTGCGCGCGGCGCCCGGCGTCCGTGCTCCAGCACGGCGCGTCAGGCGCCCAACCGTGCTTTATGCCGTGAGTCCGCGAGGGGAATCCCTGGGAGTAACACCCAAGTGACGGCGCAAGCACCGAGGATCAAGGATACGCTAGTCCTCTGTCCGGCCGCAAATGAGCCGGGCCGATCTGTGGAGACCGGCAAGCGCGCTGGTCCAGTCTATCCCAGCGCGCCTCAGGCGCGTGTCATGCGTAGCGGCGTGGCGCGTCGAAGAACTCGCGTTCGTAGACTGCCGACGCCGTGAAGGCCTCCCGCATTGCCGCGCGCTCTTGGGCCGATGCCCGCCGGCCGGCCGTGTCGGTGTACGCAATGGCCCGGCGAGTCGCCTCGGCGAAGGACTCGTCCGCGTAGGTGCCGATCCACTCGGCATAAGGGTGTGCGCCGGCGTCCGCTCGGGAGGCGTGCCGGGCATGGAGGGCCGACCCGACCTCGGCGTAGATCCAGTAGCACGGCAGGGCCGCGGCGGCGAGCACGGCGTAGCTGCCTGAGGCGGACGCCGCGAGAAGGTGGTCCACATAGGCTTTTGTCACCGGGCCCCGGACTGCGGAGCCAGCAGCCGCGCCGGGTGCACCCACCGCCGTCGGCGAGGACGCGGCGTCGTGCGCCGTGATCGGGTGGCGGGAGAGCCAGGTGCGGTGCAGCTCTGCCTCGACCTCGAGGCATACCCGGGCCCCCTGGGCCCAGAAGGCCTGCTCCTCTTCGCTCGGTGCGAGTGCGCTGGCCCGAGCCAGGACGCGTGAGTAGCCGTTGAGGTACTGGGCATCCTGAGTGAGGTAATAGGCGAAATGGGCCTCGGGGAGCGTGCCGTCGTCGAGCTGGCTGATGAACGGCAGCGCGTCGATCTCGGCCCGGACCTTCGCGGTGCCCTCCCAGAGCGAGTCGGTGAACTCGCCCTCAGCCAAAGGCACCGAGGCCACGGCGTGGTGGAAATGGTGCACTGGCCCGTGCCCAGTCCCGACCTCGAGCTCGCCCGAGGCCGCAAGGGCTCCCCGCAGCCACTCCTTGACCACCGTCAGGGAGCGTGCCCAGTCGCCCGTGCGGACCTGCACGGTGGCGAGGGCAGAGGAAAGGGAGCAGCCGGTCCCGTGCGTATTCTGAGTGGCGATCCGCTCGCCGCCGATCTCGACGACGACAGGTC
Source organism: Sinomonas notoginsengisoli (assembly GCF_021554725.1). Classification (GTDB taxonomy): domain Bacteria; phylum Actinomycetota; class Actinomycetes; order Actinomycetales; family Micrococcaceae; genus Sinomonas; species Sinomonas notoginsengisoli. The sequence goes on from NZ_JAIZDP010000001.1 coordinate 468,815, forward strand.
CTGCGGGGTGACCGGGGTCGACGAGGGCATCGGGGCAGTCCTCCCCCTCCAGATGCCCGCCTTTGACGAGCACCGCTCCCCCAATCCGCTCTGCGAGCCGGCGGCCCTGGTCAAGCGCCTCATTCCATGTCGATGCGACCGGCTCGCCGAGGAGCACGGCGAGCTCGGGCAGGTTCGGGGTCACGAGGTGCGCGCGACTCAGGAGCCCGCGGAGCGCCTCCTCGGCGTCGGCCGCGAGCAGGCGGTCCCCGCTCGTGGCCACCATGACGGGATCGAGCACGACGACGGCCGGCCGGGTCTCGTCGAGCCAGCTGCCGACGGTGCGGATCACCTCCGTGTCAGCAAGCATGCCGATCTTGACGGCATCGATCTCGATGTCACTGCCCACGGCCTGCAGCTGCGCCTCGAGGAACGCCGCCGGAGGAGTGTGGACCGCCGTGACACCACGTGTGTTCTGGGCGGTGAGCGCCGTGATGGCACACATGCCGTAGCCGCCCATAGCCGCGATGCTCTTGAGGTCCGCCTGGATGCCGGCTCCGCCCGAGGGGTCCGAGCCGGCAATGCTGAGAACCCGGGGAACCCGAGGTGTACCGGCCATTCCTACAGCTCCGACGCCGGGACGCCAACGCCCAGGATCATCGGGCCGGCCTCATCCGGCGGCGAGTCCTTCATGCCCGCGGGCGCTGGTGCGACAGCGGAGCGCGTCTGGCTCCCCACAGCGCCTGCAGACGCATCGACACGGGTCACCTCGGCCGACCCCTGGCCGCTGTGTGCGCCACGCGAGCGGCGCTTGCGCCCCTGGCGTGGCTCGGCCTCGCCGGGGGTGTGGCGTTCGCCGGTGAGCTGGTCGAAGGCCTGGCTGAGGGCATCGAGGCTCAGGACAGGTGCCGCCTCTGGCGGCTCTGGGACAGCTTCCCCGTGCGGGAGCGCGACCCGTTCCCCGCCTATGGTGAGCACCGGCTGGTTCTCGTCCCCGCTCGTTGCTGCCGGGAGGAGCTCGGAGTCCGCGGCGCGCGCAGCCTCGGCGTTGCGTGCTGGCGCGGAGCCAGCAGCGGCCAGGGCAACAGCGGCGGCCTGGGCGTGTGCCTCCGAGGCTGCGGCGGGGGCATGGTCAGGCTCGGCAGGCGCCGGGGCCGCGGGCGCTGGACCCGCTGGAGGGGCCTGACCGCCCTCCGTCGTCGCGGCCGCGAGGATCGCGGCCGACTCGTCGTCATGGATGTGCGCGGCGTGAGCTGCGGCCGCCACGGCGGCGAGTGCTGCCCGGGTAGCCTGCGCGCGGGCCTGCCGTTCGGCCTCGTCCGCTGGAGCAGCCTGGGCCGGGGCCGGCGCCGGGGCCGGGGCAGCCTCGGTCTGCTGACCGCCCCCGCGGCGGCGCCGCTTGCGCCCGCTGGTAGACACGGCGGCCTCGTTGCGGGGCGCGGCCTGGTGCTCTGCAGCTGGAGTGGACGGGCGGCTGCTGCCGCCGCGCTCGACCGGCTCATCGTAGGTGATGACGCCGCGGCCACCGCACACCTCGCACGTCTCGCTGAAGACCTCCAGGAGCCCGGTGCCCATGCGCTTGCGCGTCATCTGGACGAGGCCGAGGGACGTGACTTCGGCGACCTGGTGCTTTGTGCGGTCGCGGCCGAGGCACTCCACGAGGCGGCGCAGCACGAGGTCCCGGTTCGACTCGAGCACCATGTCGATGAAGTCGATGACGATGATTCCGCCGATGTCGCGCAGCCTGAGCTGCCGGACGATCTCCTCCGCAGCTTCGAGGTTGTTCTTGGTGACGGTCTCCTCGAGGTTGCCGCCCGAGCCGGTGAACTTGCCGGTGTTGACATCGATGACCGTCATGGCCTCGGTCCGATCGATCACCAGGGAGCCGCCCGAGGGCAGGAACACCTTCCGGTCGAGGGCCTTGTGGATCTGCTCGTCGATGCGCCACTGGGCGAAGATGTCATCGTCACCCTGGTACTTCTCGAGCCGGCCGAGGAGGTCCGGGGCCACATACGTCACGTACGCCTCGATCGTGTCCCACGCCTCGTCTCCGGAGATGATGAGTTTGGAAAAGTCCTCGTTGAAAACGTCGCGGACCACCTTGATGGTGAGGTCCGGCTCGCCGTAGAGGAGCTCGGGAGCGAGGACCTTGGTTGAAGAGGCCTGCTCCTTGATGGACTCCCACTGCGCACGCAGCCGGTTGATGTCGTGGGTGAGCTCTTCCTCGCTCGCGCCCTCGGCGGCAGTGCGGACGATCACGCCGGCGTCCTCAGGGAGGCGGTCCTTGAGGATCTTCTTCAGGCGTGTGCGCTCCACGTCGGGCAGCTTGCGCGAGATGCCAGTCATCGAACCGCCCGGGACGTACACGAGGTAGCGGCCCGGCAGAGAGATCTGGCTCGTGAGGCGCGCGCCCTTGTGGCCCACCGGGTCCTTCGTGACCTGCACGAGCACCGAGTCGCCGGACTTCAGCGCGTTCTCGATACGCCGTGGCGCACCCTCGAGCCCCGCCGCATCCCAATTGACCTCGCCGGCATACAGCACGGCGTTGCGGCCACGGCCGATGTCGACGAACGCCGCCTCCATCGACGGGAGCACGTTCTGCACCCGGCCGAGGTACACGTTGCCGATGAGCGAGTCCTGCTGGGTCTTGGAGACGAAATGCTCAGCCAGCACGCCGTCCTCGAGGACCGCGATCTGGATGCGGTCCTCCTTCTGGCGCACCACCATTTGCCGGTCCACCGACTCGCGGCGGGCGAGGAACTCAGCCTCCGTGATCACGTGCCGCCGACGGCCCGACTCGCGGGACTCGCGGCGGCGCTGCTTCTTCGCCTCGAGGCGCGTCGAGCCCTTCACGCTCGCCACGCGGGTGCTCGTGGGCTCGGACGCGGCCCGGGGTGCGCGCACGCGGGTCACGGTTCCGGGCGGATCGTCATCGAGGCCGCCCTCGAGCTCGAGGTCCGCCTCGCCACGACGGCGGCGGCGACGGCGGCGCGAGGTCACCTCCTCGCTCTCCTGCGGGGGCTCGCCCTCGTCTGGGTTCTGCTCCCCGCTGGCCTCGGCCGCGTGGGTGGCTCGGCTCCGGCGGCCACGGCTGCGGCGCCGGCGGCGGCCGGCGAGCTCTGTGTCCTCGTCCTCGTCCTCGTGCTCGTCCTCGTGCTCTTCCTCCTGGACGGGCTCCGGGGTCAGGACCGGGCGGAGAATCGTGCTCAGGTCGGGAGCCTGGAAGATCATGGAGGTCGGCGAGAGGGCCTCGCCGAACAGGGCCACGAATCCGTCCCGCGGCTTCTCCCGCAGTTCTGCGCCCCGCTCCGGCCCAGATTCGGCGCTCACGACGGCGACCTGCCCCGCAGGTGCCTCGGTCCCGCCGCGCACTCCTTCGGACGCTGCATGGTGCGCCCGAGTCCGCTCCTTGCCCTCCGACCCCTGATCTGGGACGGATTCTCGCGGGCTAGGGGAGTCCGCTGTCTGGCCCCCTGGACGGGCTTCCGCCTCCACTGTGGCTTCCCGCGCCTCGCCGACCTTCAACGCCGCGCGCCGGCGTCCGCGCACGGAACTCTTGGCGCGCGATGCCGCCGTGCCCTGCTCGTGATCGGCGGGAGCCTCAGCAAGGCCCTCCGAGGACTGCGCCTCGGGCAGGCGGGTCTCGGCCTTCACGGCCGCCGCTCTCGCGGACGTCCGCCGACGGGACCGCGTCTTGGGTTGCTCGGCGTCGGCCACAGGCCCCCCAGCCGGCTCTCCGGGGGCAGTCTTCTGGGCTTCGACGCCGTGCGCCGAAGCCTGGGCTTTTGGTTCCACAGCCGGGGATTCCTCGGCAGTGGGCTGTGCAGGGGATTCCGCAGCAGCGTCACGGCCAGTCGCGCCCGGCTCGTCACCGGCCGCATCGGCTGCTGCCGCGCCCTTCCTACGACTGCGCGTCGCCCGCTTCGGCTTGACCGTTGCCTGGGCATCGTCCGCGCCCTCGTCCCCCGCCGGGGGGGTCCCGGCCGGGTCGGCAACGGGAGCGCCGCTGCCCGCTCCGGCCGCATCAACGGCCTTCCCCTGATCCGGCGCTTGCGGCGCGGCCGGGGCCCCGGCGGGCGAGGACGCGCTGCGGCGGCGGGAGGTGCGGCGGGGCTTCTCCTGCTCGCTGGCCGGTGCTGCGTCTGCTGCAGTATCGGATGCCGTACCCGGCACCTGCTGTTCGTTATCCATCTGTGCGTGCTCCAAGCCGCCCCGTCTGCCCCCACATCTGGCAGCCGCGGCGACACCACGAGCCGGCACCCGCGGGCGCCGACGAAAGTCAGTCCTGTGCCTCCACGGGCGCGCCGTGCAGGCCGGTGCCGCGTGCGACCCGCCACCGGTCAGGGCCGGGCAGGTGCCGCTCTGGCCCGAGTCGCCCGGCGGGATCGGTGGATCCGGACGGGGTGGGGGCCGGCGGTCTTCTCGCTGTGCACCGGACCGGGCACTGCATGTGGATCAGCGTCCGGCCACTTGCATTGTCTCACACGGCCTTCGGGGCGGGGGTACGGCGCGCTCCCCGTCCAGAACGGTTTGGGCTCGCCCCGCGCCAGCGGCCGACCAAGCGCGGCGCCTAGAATCGAAGTCAATACGGCCAGGAAGGACCTCCATGACTCCCCAGACCAGCGCCAGCCGGCCCGCCGCGACTTCCGCTGCCTCCGGTTCCCGCGTCACCGCAACGCCCATGGCGGACGCAGGCGCCGATGCGGCAGGCCACTCAGTCCACACCATGGGCCGGGCGAGGCCCTTTGGCTGGCTGCTCCTCGTCACGAGTGTGGTCGGCTGGCTGGCGTCCGGCCAGCTGGTCCTCGAGAAGCTCGAGAAGCTGGTCAATCCGGCCCACACCACGATCTGCGACGTCAATCCGTGGATCTCCTGCGGTGAAGTCATGAGCACATGGCAGAGCTCCGTCTTCGGCTTCCCGAACATGTTCATCGGCATCGTGGCCTTCGCCGTGACCACCACGGTGGCGATGGCGCTGCTTGCCGGCGCCCAGTTCTCGCGCTGGTTCTGGACCGGACTCCAGGTGGGCGTCACGGCGGGCTTCGTGTTCGTCGTGTGGCTCTGGAGCCAGGCACTCTACGCGATCGGGATCCTGTGCCCGCTCTGCATGGTGGTCTGGGCCATGATGATCCCGATGTTCGTCTGGACGACCATCCGCAACGTCCAGCATGGCGTCATCCCGGCGCCCGCTGCCCTTGCGCGCGGCCTGGCTGACTGGGGCTGGGTCATCGTCGCGATTCTCTACGTGGGCGTTGTCGCCTCGATCTTCTTCCGCTTCCTGCACATGTTCATCCCCTCGACCATGTGACCCAGGCGTCTCGGGTACAGAACAGCATGAGAGCTGTCCGTCAGGCCGGGAACCAGATCGCGATCTCGCGCTCTGCCGACTCAGGCGAGTCCGAGCCGTGGACGAGGTTCTGCTGAACCTTGAGGCCCCAGTCACGGCCAAAATCACCGCGGATGGTACCCGGCGCCGCCGTCGTCGGGTCGGTCGCGCCGGCCAGGGATCGGAAGCCCTCGATCACGCGCTCGCCCTCGAAGATCGCGGCGACTACGGGGCCGCTCGCCATGAACTCGAGCAGGGGCTCGTAGAAGGGCTTGCCCGCATGCTCGGCGTAGTGCTCTGCCAGGACATCGCGGCTCGGCGTGAGCGACTCGAGGGCCGCGAGCCGATAGCCCTTAGCCTCGATCCGGGCGAGGATCGCACCGGTGAGGCCCCGGGAGACACCGTCGGGCTTGACGAGGACAAGGGTGCGTTCAGTGGTCACAGGTTCTCCTGGTCGAATCGGTAAGAGGGGTCGGGTTTCCCGCCCAGTCTACTGATCAGCGAGCCAGCGTTTGGGTGGTGGACGATCAGGGCCGCCCGCCGACGGTGCCCGTCCCCCCATCGCCCGATTCCCCGGAATGCTCCCGCTCCCACGCGGCCTGGTCGCGGTCGCGCTGGGCGTTCTCGTGGTCGAGCCGCACCCCCGCCCGGATCGCGAAGAACCACGTCACGAGTAGCGCTGCGCCAACCACGAACATCATCGGTTCGAGGAACCCGAGCGCCACGAGGGCCAGCTGGAGCACCCACCCGACCCACATGCCCCACGATCGGGAGACGATGGCGCAGGCCAGGACGAATACGGCCACGAGGCCGAGTCCGCCGCCCAGAACGGTCCCCACTCCGAGGTCCCGACCGCGCAGGCCGAACAGCACGAGGGTCGCGAAGAACACCACGAAGGCTTCCGTCAGCAGGAGCACCGAGGCGAACATGACCTTGATGGAACGCCGCTTCCTCGGCATGCCTGGGCGCCACTCGCGCTGCGCCCTCGTCAGCCGCGCCATCACGCGGCGTCCTTGCCGAGCAGCACACGAGCCTCGCCGACCACAGTGATCGAGCCCGTGATGAGCACGCCCCCTCCGAAGTCGCCGGCCGCGTCAGCTCGCTCGACCGCGTAGTCGATCGCCTCGTCGAGCTTCTCGGCCACGTGGACGCTGTCTTCGTCGAAGCCCACATCGAGCGCCCGCTCGGCGAGCTCGTCTGCGGCGATGGCCCGCGGCGAGGCGGACTGCGTGAAGCAGTACTCGACCGGCGTATCAGCGAACTCCTCCCTGAGCGTGCGCAGGATCTCGTCGGCGTCCTTCTCGCGGAGCACCCCGAGGACCACGACGAGCCGCGAGAAGTCGAAGGCCTCCGTGAGAGCCCGGGCGCTGACCCGTATTCCATCGGGATTGTGGGCCGCGTCGAGGATGATCGTCGGGGAGGTCCGGACCACCTCTAGGCGTCCGGGCGATGACACCTCGGCGAATCCCTCCCGGAGCAGCTCCACGCTCAGCTCACGCTCTCCCCCGCCGAGGAACGCCTCGAGGGCGGCAACTGCGACCGCGGCGTTCTCCGCCTGGTGCGCACCGTGGAGCGGAACCGCGAGGTCCTGGTACCTGCCAGCGATGCCCTGGACCGTCACGATCTGGCCGCCGACGGCGAGCGCACGCGACTCCACGCCGAACTCGATGCCTTCGAACCGGTAGGGGACGCCGACTTCCCGAGCCTGCTCCAAGAGCACCTGGGCAGCGGCGACGGGCTGCGCCGCGCTGATGAGGAACCCCCCGGGCTTGATGATCCCGGCCTTCTCCCGCGCGATCTCCTCGACGGTATCGCCCAGGAGATCGGTGTGGTCGAGGGAGATGGGGGTGATGACGGAGACGGCCCCGTCCCCCACGTTCGTCGCGTCGGTGATGCCGCCGAGGCCCACCTCGATGACCGCGACGTCCACCGGCTCGTCCGCGAACACGGCGAACCCGAGGATAGTGACGCACTCGAAGTACGTCAGCCGCGGCTCGCCCGCGGCTTCGAGTTCGGCATCGACGATCCCGAGGTACGGGGTGATCTCATTCCAGATCCGCACGAACGTCGAGTCCGGCACCGGGACACCGTCGATGCTGATGCGCTCCGTGACGCGGCTCAGGTGCGGGCTCGTGTAGCGGCCGGTACGCAGTCCATGGGCGCGCAGGCCCGCCTCGACCATGCGCGCTGTGGAGGTCTTCCCATTCGTGCCCGTGATGTGGATGATCGGGAAGGCCCTGTTCGGCTCGCCGAGCACGTCCATCGCCCGGAACAGGGGTGCGAGCCGGGGTTCCATCTTGTTCTCGGGCGCGCGGCCGAGGAGGACCGCGTAGACCTCCTCGACCGTGCTCGGCTCCATCCGGGGGTCGGCGTGCTCGGTCACTGCGCGCCCTCCCCTACTGGCGCGTGTGCGTCCCCGAGGCGACGCGGTTCCAGGCTCGCTGGATCCAGGCGCTCCACGAGCGCGGTCGGCTCGATGTCCGCGACGAGCAGCTCGAGCTCGAGCGTGAGGGTCTCGCCCTTGAGGAGGTCGGCGTGCACCTCGGCTGCCGCAATCACGTGCTTGCGAGCGGTGATGCTCGCCCGGATCCGGTCGCTCACATCGAGGCCGGCCTCCTTCCGGGCCTGCTGGACGGTACGGACGAGGTCACGCGCAAGGCCCTCTGCCTCGAGCTCGGGCGTCACCTCGGTGTCCAGGACAACGAATCCTCCGCCTGGAAGCATCGCGACGGCGGCGTGCTCACCGGCCTTCGCCGGGTCCACGACCGTCTCGAGTGTGTACTCGCCTTCCTCGAGCGCAAGTCCGCCGGCAGTCACCGTGCCGTCCTCGGCCACCGACCAGTCGCCGGACTTGGAGCCCTTGATGGCCTGCTGGACGCCCTTGCCCAGGCGTGGACCAGCAGACCTCGCATTGACAACGAGTTTCCGCTCGATCCCGAACTCCTCCTCGCTGGCCTCAGAGGCGTCGAGCAGCCGGACGGTCTTGAGGTTGAGCTCGTCCGCGATGACCGCCTCGGAGCCAGCCAGAGCCGCCGCCTCGGGCACGACGACGGTGAGCGCCTTGAGCGGTAGGCGCACCCTCAGCTTCGCGGCCTTGCGCAGGGAGGACCCCGTGGAGCAGACGGCCTGGGTGCGGTCCATCTGGGTGACGAGCGCGGCGTCGTCTGCAAAGGCGGAGGCGTGCGGCCAGTCGGTGAGGTGCACGGAACGGCCTCCCGTGAGACCGCGCCAGATCTCCTCTGAGACCATCGGCAGGAGCGGTGCCGCGACCCTGCAGACAGCCTCGAGGGCAGTGTAGAGAGCATCGAACGCGTCCGCTTCCTCGTCGAAGAAGCGCTGGCGGGAGCGGCGCACGTACCAGTTGGTCAGCATGTCGAGGTACTCGCGAAGCTCGTCGCAGGCGGTCGAGATGTCGTACGCGTCGAGGTGCTCCTGCATGCCGCGCACGAGCCGTCCCGTCTCCGCCATGAGGTACCTGTCGAGGGGGTCGGTGTAGCCGTCGTAGCGGAGCCGTGCCTCGTAGCCCGCCCCTGCGGAGCGCTGTGACGCATTGGCGTACAGGGTGAAGAAGCTGTACACGTTCCACAGCGGCAGGATGACCTGGCGGACACCATCGCGGATGCCCTGCTCGGTGACGATCAGGTTGCCGCCGCGCAGGATCGGGCTGGCCATGAGGAACCAGCGCATCGCGTCGGAGCCGTCACGGTCCAGCACCTCGGAGACATCCGGGTAGTTGCGCAGGCTCTTGGACATCTTCTGCCCGTCGGAGCCGAGCACAATCCCGTGGCTGATCACGTTGCGGAAGCCCGGCCGGTCGAAGAGTGCCGTCGCGAGAATGTGCAGGGTGTAGAACCAGCCGCGGGTCTGGCCAATGTACTCGACGATGAAGTCGCCCGGATTGTGGGTTTCGAACCACTGCTGGTTCTCCATCGGATAGTGCACTTGCGCGTAGGGCATCGAGCCGGAGTCGAACCACACGTCGAGGACGTCCGGTACGCGGCGCATCGTCGACTGGCCTGTCGGATCATCCGGGTTGGGGCGCGTGAGATCGTCGATGAACGGCCGGTGGAGGTCGGGCTTGCCCTCGTGGTTGAGCGGGAGCCTGCCGAAGTCGGCCTCGAGTTCGGCGAGGGAGCCGTAGACGTCCGTCCGCGGGTACTCGGGGTTGTCCGAGACCCACACGGGGATCGGCGAGCCCCAGTAGCGGTTGCGGCTGATCGACCAGTCCCGCGCGTTCTCGAGCCACCTGCCGAACTGGCCGTGCTTGACGTTGCCCGGGATCCAGTTGATCTGCTCGTTGAGCTCGAGCATGCGGTCCTTGATCTTCGTGACCTCGACGAACCAGCTCGACACCGCCCGGTAGATCAGGGGGTTGCGGCAGCGCCAGCAGTGCGGGTAGCTGTGCACATAGCTGGCCTGCTTCGCCAGCCGGCCCTGATCGCGGAGCACGCGGGTGATCGGCTTGTTGGCCTCGAAGACCTGCAGGCCCACGATCTCCTTCAGGGGCGCGTCCGCTCCCGAGCCGAACAGCGGGAGGAACTTCGCGCCGTCGTCCACGGAGAGGATCACGGGGATGCCCGCGGCCTCGCAGACCTTCTGGTCGTCCTCGCCGTAGGCGGGCGCCTGATGGACGATCCCGGTGCCGTCGGTGGTCGTGACGTAGTCCGCGACAAGGATCTGCCAGCCCTTGCCCGTGCCGTAGACCTCGGCGTCGGTAAAGTAGTCCCAGAGCGGCTCGTACCGGATGCCCTCGAGCTCAGAGCCGAGGTAGGTGCGCTCGACCGCACCGGCGGCGGCAGCAGCGTCGTCGTACCCGAGGTCTTTCGCGTACGAGCCCAGGAGATCCTCGGCGAGAAGGAACCGTGCGCCGGAGGGGATCTCGGAGGCCTTCACGCCCTCGGGTCCGCTGGGCACGACCGCATAGCGCACCTCGGGCCCGACGGCGAGCGCCTCGTTGGTCGGCAGCGTCCAGGGCGTGGTGGTCCAGGCGAGGGCGAGGGCCCCCGCGAGCTCTTGGGACGCCTCCGATTCGCCTGCGAGCAGCGGGAACGTGACGGTGACGGCCTGGTCCTGACGGTCCTTGTAGACGTCGTCGTCCATGCGCAGCTCATGGTTGGAGAGCGGAGTCTCGTCGTTCCAGCAGTAGGGCAGCACCCGGTAGCCGCTGTACGTGAGGCCCTTCTCGTGGAGCGTCTTGAACGCCCAGATGACGGACTCCATGTACTCGACGTTGAGTGTCTTGTAGTCGTTCTCGAAGTCAACCCAGCGTGCCTGTCGCTTGACGTACGCCTCCCACTCGTGGGTGTACTTGAGGACCGAGGCACGGCAGGCGTCGTTGAACTTGTCGATGCCCATCTCGTCGATCTCGGACTTCTGGGCCATACCGAGCTGCTTCATCGCCTCGAGCTCGGCGGGCAGGCCGTGGGTGTCCCAGCCGAATCGTCGCTCGACGCGCTTGCCGCGCTGCGTCTGGTAACGCGCTACCAGGTCCTTCGCGTATCCCGTGAGCAGGTGGCCGTAGTGCGGTAGGCCGTTGGCGAACGGGGGGCCGTCATAGAAGACGAACTCGTTCGCGCCGTCGCGGCCGGCGTCACGATTGTCGATCGACGCTTGGAAGGTGCCGTCTTCGTCCCAGTACTTGAGGACACGCTCCTCGAGCTCTGGGAAGCGCACGGCGCCCGCAGGGGGGCTGCCCGCCGTCGCGTCTGGTGCGGGTTCTGCAGTGGCCTTCGGGTACACGCTCACTCGGATCCTGGCTCGCTCTGTGCTGCTGGATGCGAGGACGGCGAGCGCCCGGATCTGCCGGACGGCACCGCGGTACCACCTCACTTGCCTGCGCAGGGCAAACCCGCGCCGGCCTCTCGTGACGGCTGTGACGGGCCTGCCCGTCCGGTTCTACTGAGCTCGGCTTCGCAGCCGCGCTGTTCTTCCGGAAGCTCACCGGTGATAACCGGGTCAATGCTTGTGACCCCAAGTCTAAGCACGCGAGCCGATACCTGTCGAAGACGGGTATGTCCAACGACTGGAATAACCGCACAAAAAGCTTCATACTGGTCTCGCCAGAGCGTATCGCAGACGGAAGGAGCGACGATGTGCGTCACCACAATCCTGGCGGTGCCGGCCTGGGGCTCCTCCCCAGAGCGGATCGCCGTCGCGTCCCGTGCAGAACTGCTCCTCGAGGTGGCGCACACTGGCCAGAGGCTCCGCCTCAGCCGTGCAGCCAGTCTCGCCGCGAAATCAATTCTGGCCATGGCCCTCGAGAACGCGGCGCAGCACGCTGACTCCACGCGGCCGGTGACACTCTCGTTGCTGTGGCAGCCTGCTGGGCTGACGATCCACGTGCTCAATGTCCCGGGCGAGACGGCAATCGGCCAACTCCTTCGCCCCGGACGCGGCATTGCCTCGATGATGGCCCGGGCCCAGCATGCCGGAGGATGGCTGCGGTCGGGACTCTGCACCGAGGGATTCGAGGTAGAGGCCTTCCTTCCGGCGCCAGCCAGGGCGTCCGTGCTCCCTCACCGCATCACGGCCGGAGCCCGGGCAATCCTCGCCTCGCACAGGCGATCAGAAGTCCTCGCCCACCGGATCCGCGCCGCCAGCTGAGGGCTCGCAGCCCAGTCCGGTCAGCGGCCCCTGCGGATGAGCTTGTGCGTTGCGGCCTGGGCCACCGGGCGGACCACGATCTCGTCGAGGTTGATGTGATGCGGCACAGTCACGGCGTACCGCACCACGTCCGCGATGTCCTCGGCGGTGAGCGGCTCCTCGACTCCTGCATAGACCTTCTCGGCCGCCTCGGCGTCCCCGCCCAAGCGCTTGAGCGTGAATTCCTCCGTCTTCACGAGCCCGGGCAGGACCTCGATGACGCGGACATTGTGCTCTGCCTCCTCGAGGCGCAGCGCACGGGTCATGCCCCGCTCGGCGAACTTGGCCGCGTTGTAGCCACCCCCACCCTCGTAAGAGACGAGCGCAGCCACCGAGGTGAGGTTGAGCACGGTCCCGTGGCCGGTCGCCCGGAGCATCGGCAGGAACGCCCGAGTGAGCTTCATGGTGCCGATCACGTTGGCCCGGAGCATCCACTCCCAGTCCTCGGTCTTCGCATCGGCGATCCAGTCGGTGCCGCGCGCGCCCCCGGCGACATTGACGAGGGTGTCTATCCCTCCGCCTGACGTGACCTCGGCGACGAGGCGCGCGACGTCGTCATCCTCGGCGATGTCCGCTTGCACGGCCACGGCGCCCGTCTCCGACGCGAGCGCCTCAAGCCGCTCTGCCCGGCGCGCTACCGCATAGACGCGCCAACCCTCGGCCGCAAGGGCACGTACGGTGGCTTCGCCGATCCCGGTGCTCGCACCGGTCACGACGGCGGATCGCTGCTGGTCTTCGGTGGTCTGGGGCACAGTCGTCATAAGCACAACCTACCGCGCCCCGACGAGGAGGAGCAGGCGCCCTCACCCGGCGTCGAGCATCTGCGCGAGCACGACCGCCTGGTTGTGCTCGGTGTCGTGCGCCGAGTAGACAAGCTCCGGCTTCCCGTGCTCGGCCACAGCGCGTTCCAGCTCGCCGTACGCCTCGGAGCCCTCCAGCTCGGCCCGGTACTTCCCCGCGAACTCCTCGAACCGCGCAGGATCGTGTCCGAACCACTTCCTCAGCTCCGTGGACGGCCCGACCTCCTTGAGCCAGAGGTCCACGGCGGCAGCCTCTTTGCTCAGCCCGCGAGGCCAGATGCGGTCGACGAGGATCCGGAATGCGCCCTGCGGGGAGGGCTCGTACACTCGGCGAATCGTCACGCTGCCCATGCCCGCCATGCTAGGCCCCCTGTGGGGGACGGGCCATGGTTGGGACTGACCCAAGGCATCACGCAGAAAGCATGGAAGAATCTATGGCATGCCTGAAGCAGCCATCACGGGTACAGACACGCCCGGTCGCACCCCACAGACTCCCACCACAGTCCCCGACAAGCCGGCCCTCGAAGGCCTCGAGGCCAAGCTCACCGAGCGCTGGCTCGAGACGGGAACCTACCGGTTCAACCCCGATACGACGCGCGGCGAGGTCTACTCGATCGACACTCCCCCGCCCACCGCCTCGGGCTCCCTGCACGTCGGCCACATGTTCTCCTTCACGCAGGCCGACCTCCTCGCGCGCTACCAGCGCATGACCGGGAAGAACGTCTTCTACCCCATGGGCTGGGACGACAACGGCCTGCCGACCGAGCGCCGCGTCCAGAACTACTATGGAGTGCGCTGCGATCCGGCGATTCCCTACGATGCCGACTACCGTCCGCCCGCCCAGCCGGCCAAGAACCAGCGCGATTTCGACGTCGTCTCGCGCCGCAACTTCATTCAGCTGTGCGAGGAGCTCGCCGTCGAGGACGAGAAGGTCTTCGAGCACCTGTTCAAGACCCTCGGCCTGTCCGTCGACTGGGACATGACGTACCGGACCATCGACGACGTCTCGCGGGCCGTCTCGCAGCGGGCGTTCCTGAAGAACTTCGCTGCAGGAGACGCCTACCTCGCCGAGGCGCCCACGTTGTGGGACGTGACGTTCCGCACCGCAGTTGCCCAGGCCGAGCTCGAGGACCGCGAGGTGCCCGGCGCGTACTACCGCTACGCCTTCAACACGGCCGACGGCGCGCCGGTCCACATCGAGACGACCCGTCCTGAGCTTCTGGCCGCCTGCGCGGCGCTCGTGGCGCATCCCGACGACGAACGGTACCAACACCTCTTCGGCACCACGGTGACCTCGCCCCTCTTCGGTGTCGAGGTCGAGGTGAAGGCCCACCCTCTGGCCAAGCCGGACAAGGGTTCGGGCATCGCGATGGTCTGCACGTTCGGAGACCTCACGGACGTCACCTGGTGGCGCGAACTCCAGCTGCCGACGCGCGCGATCATCGGACGCGACGGAAGGCTCGCCGGCGAGACTCCCGAGTGGATCACGAGCGAGGAGGGCAAGGCCGCCTATGTCCGGATCGCGGGCAAGACGGCGTTCTCGGCCAAGGAAGCGGTCGTCGAGATGCTCTCCGAGCGCGGGCTCCTCGACGGTGAGCCGAAGAAGATCCTGCACCCCGTCAACTTCTACGAGAAGGGCGACAAGCCCCTCGAGGTCGTCACGAGCCGCCAGTGGTACATCCGCAACGGTGGACGGGACGAGGACCGCCGGGCCACCTTCATCGCCCGCGGCCGGGAGCTCGAATGGCACCCCGCGTTCATGCGCTCCCGCTACGAGAACTGGGTCGAGGGGCTCAACGGCGACTGGCTCGTCTCCCGCCAGCGCTTCTTCGGCGTGCCCATCCCCATCTGGTACCGGCTCGACGCCGAGGGCAACCCCGACTACGGCAATCCGATCATGCCGGACGACGCCACGCTCCCCGTCGATCCGGTCGCCGAACCGGCACCGGGCTTCGACGAGTCGCAGCGCGGTGTGCCCGGCGGCTTCACGGGCGACCCGGACGTGCTCGACACGTGGGCGACCTCCTCCCTCACCCCACAGATTGTGGGCCGGTGGAGCCGCGACGATGCCTTCTTCGGCAACGTCTTCCCCTTCGACCTGCGCCCCCAGGCGCACGAGATCATCCGCACTTGGCTCTTTTCCACTGTGGTGCGGGGCGAGGAGCTCCACCGAACCCTCCCCTGGAAGCACGCGGCGATCTCGGGCTGGGTCCTGGACCCGGACCGCAAGAAGATGTCCAAGTCCAAAGGCAACGTGGTGGTGCCGACCGACATCCTCGAGGAGTATGGGGCGGATGCCGTCCGGTACTGGGCCGCATCCGCCAAGCTCGGTACGGACACGGCGTTCGAGGTCGCCCAGATGAAGATCGGGCGGCGGCTCGCCATCAAGATCCTCAATGCCTCGAAGTTCGTCCTCGGACTCGGCGCCACCGAGGCGAATGTGCTGGCCGACGGCGCGGACCCTGTGCTCGTCAACCCGCTGGACCGCGCGCTCCTCGCCCAGCTCGCGGAGGTCGTCGAGCAGGCGGGGGCCGCGTTCGCTGCCTACGATCCTGCCCGTGCACTGCAGCTGACGGAGTCGTTCTTCTGGCAGTTCACGGACGACTATGTCGAGCTCATCAAGGACCGCGCGTACGGTGCGCAGGGCGAGGAGCAGAAGGCCTCCGTGCTCGCGGCCCTCGCGACCACACTTGACGCCATCCTGCGCCTGTTCGCACCGATCCTCCCGTTTGCCACCGATGAGGTGTGGAGCTGGTGGCGTGCCGGCTCGGTGCACCGCGCTGCCTGGCCCGCACCGCTCCCCGTCGACGGCGATCTCGGCATGCTCCCAGCCGTGGGGCAGGCGCTCTCGGGCATCCGCAAGGCCAAGTCCGAGGCCAAGGTGAAGCAGCGCACCGAAGTGCTGACTGCGGTCGTCTCCGCCCCGGCCGAACTCCGTGGGCGCCTCGAAGCGGGCATCGGAGACCTTCGCGCCGCAGCGAACGCGCGGTCGATCGAGCTGCGCGACGGCGCGAGCGAACTCACCGTGACCGACGTCGAGCTCGCCCCCGCTGAGGGCTAGAATCCGAGCGCGCGTGGCAAAGGGGAAGCCCCATCAGCGTTTCCGCGTTGGTGGGGCTTCGACTTTCGGCTGCTCGGTGACGTTCTTGCAGTCTGGTGGACTCCTCAGCATTCAGGTCTTGCCGTCTCGTCACTGACGGCCAGTCGTCGGCTTTGCCTGAGGCTGCGCCGATTCTCAACTGTCACTGGACCTTCGGTTTCCACGTCCTCGTCCTCGCGGATGAGGTACTCCAATTGTGGCCTCGGACACACCGCCATTCAAGGGGGTTGCCCGAACTACAGGATCGTAGTTCGGCCCGTGCCGTCAGTCTGCGGAGGGACGCTCCGTCCGCGTCCGCTTGAGCTCGAAGAAGTGCGGGAACGAGGCCAGTCGCACGGCGGCATCCCACAGCTTTCCAGCCTCCTCACCGCGCGGGACCCGCGTGATGACCGGTCCGAAGAAGGCTGTCCCGTTGAACGCGACGATGGGCGTGCCGACGTCCTGGCCCACCTGCTCGATCCCCGCCTTGTGGCTCGCGCGGAGCTGGGGATCGTACTCGTCCGAGTCCTCGTACGTGGCGAGGTCCGCCGGGAGACCAACCTCGTCGAGCGCCCGGCGGATCACCTCAGACCGGTCTTTCACCTTCTCGACGTGGATGAGCGTGCCCATCGCGTCGTAGAGCGGTTTGATGTGCTCCGGCCCGTGGATCTCGCTTGCGGCGATGATCACCCGCACAGGACCCCAGTTCTCGTCCATGGCCCGCTGGTAGTCATGCTCGAGCTCACGCCCCTCATTGAGGACGGAGAGGCTCATGACGTGCCAGACGGTCTCGATGTCGCGGACCTGCTCGACCTCGCCGATCCACCGTGAGGTGGCCCAGGCGAAGGGGCACGCGGGGTCGAACCAGAAGTCGGCTTTCTCCTTCTGCATGTCTCACTTCCTCGGAGTCGGTCAGGCCGATTTGTTGCGGCGCTTCGCCACAACACTGTGCGGGATGAGTGCTGGCTCCTCAACGCCCAGGACTGCACCACGGTTGATGATTACGCTCGCGATGTCATCCCGGCTCGGCAGGTCGAACATCACCGGGAGCAGGACCTCTTCCATGATCGCCCGAAGGCCCCGGGCCCCGGTCCCCCGCTCGAGCGCGAGGTCCGCGATGGCTTCAAGAGCGCCGTCGTCGAAGTGCAGCTCGACGCCGTCGAGCTGGAACATCTTCTCGTACTGCCGCACGAGCGCGTTCTTCGGCACAGTCAGGATCTGCATGAGCGCCGCCCGGTCGAGGTTCTCGACTGTGGTGATGACAGGAAGACGCCCGATGAACTCCGGAATGAGACCGAACTTGAGCAGGTCTTCCGGCATGACGTCGGCGTACGTGCTCTCCTTGCGCGTCAGCGAGCTCAGGGGAGCACCGAAGCCGATCCCCTTCTTCCCTGCGCGCTGCCCGATGATGTCCTCTAGCCCGGCGAACGCGCCGGCCACGATGAACAGCACGTTAGTCGTGTCGATCTGGATGAACTCCTGGTGCGGGTGCTTCCGTCCGCCCTGGGGCGGCACCGAGGCAACCGTGCCCTCGAGGATCTTCAGGAGTGCCTGCTGCACACCCTCGCCCGAGACGTCGCGGGTAATCGACGGGTTCTCGCTCTTCCGCGAGATCTTGTCGATCTCATCGATGTATATGATTCCCTGCTCGGCCTTTTTCACGTCATAGTCTGCGGCCTGGATGAGCTTCAGGAGGATGTTCTCGACGTCCTCGCCGACATAGCCCGCTTCCGTCAAGGCCGTCGCGTCGGCGACCGCGAACGGGACGTTGAGCCGGCGGGCCAGAGTCTGCGCGAGGTAGGTCTTGCCGCACCCCGTCGGGCCGATCAGAAGGATGTTGGACTTCGCGATCTCGACGTCGTCGTGCGCCTCAGCGAGGGACCCGCCCTTGGTGGCGTGGCCGGACTGGATGCGCTTGTAGTGGTTGTACACCGCCACCGCGAGGGCACGCTTGGCCGGTTCCTGCCCGATCACGTACTCCTGGAGGAAGTCGAAGATCTCGCGGGGTTTCGGAAGCTCGAACGAACCAAGGTCCGAGACCTCGGCAAGCTCCTCTTCGATGATCTCGTTGCACAGCTCGATGCACTCGTCGCAGATGTACACGCCCGGGCCCGCAATGAGTTTCCGGACCTGCTTCTGGCTCTTTCCACAGAAGGAGCACTTCAGCAGGTCTGCGCTCTCGCCAATGCGCGCCATTCGTCGTTTCCCTTCGTCGAGGAAGCCTTTGACCATCCCACTGTAGGCCACTGGGCCGACAGTTACCTCGGACGCGACACGCTCACATGGCCCGCGGACCCCAGCGCCGGTGCCCGGAACCCCGGGCCCCGGCGCTCATCTGCCGCGGGTCGTGGCGCCTCGGCGTCAGCGAGCGATGGCGCTCGGCCGGATCTTCCGCGATTCGAGGACCTCGTCGACCAGGCCGTACTCCTTGGCCTCGGACGCCGTCAGGAAGAGATCGCGCTCAATGTCGGCACTGATCTGCTCGGGGGTCTTGTTCGTGTGCTTGGCCCACGTGCGCTCTAGCCATTCACGCATCCGAAGGACCTCACGTGCCTGGATCTCGAGGTCCGTGGCCTGGCCGCCGGACCCGCCGGACAGGGACGGCTGGTGGATCATAACGGTCGAGTTGGGCAGAGCCAGACGCTTGCCCGGGGTGCCCGCCGCGAGGATCACCGCCGCAGCGGAAGCGGCCATGCCGAGGCACACCGTCTGGATCTCCGGGCGGATGAACTGCATCGTGTCGTAGATGGCCGTCATGGCCGTGAATGAGCCGCCGGGAGAGTTGATGTACATCGTGATGTCGCGGTCCGGGTCGTTCGCCTCGAGGACGAGCAGCTGCGCCATGACGTCATCGGCCGACGCGTCATCGACCTGAACGCCCATGAAGATGATGCGGTCCTCGAAGAGCTTGGTGTACGGGTCCTGCCGCTTGAAGCCGTATGGTGTGCGCTCCTCGAACTGTGGGAGGACGTAGCGGCTCGACGGGAGGTCTGCGGGGTTGACGCCCATGCTGACGTTCATTGTTGCTCCTAAGGTGTTCCGGGCGTCTCTTACTTGTCTGTCCCGCCGCCGCCGGCGACGTGGCCAGCCCGCTCGGCGATCTTGTCGAAGAAGCCGTATTCAAGGGCTTCCTGCGCCGTGAACCACTTGTCACGGTCGTTGTCCTTGAGGATCTGTTCGATCGTCTGACCCGTCTGATCGGCGGTCAACTCAGCCATGACCCGCTTCATGTGCAGGATGAGCTCTGCCTGGATCTTGATGTCGGAGGCCGTCCCACCGATCCCGCCCGAGGGCTGGTGCATGAGGATGCGCGCGTGCGGGGTCGCGTACCGCTTGCCCTTGGTCCCCGAGGAGAGCAAGAACTGCCCCATCGAGGCGGCGAGGCCCGTCGCGACCGTGACGACGTCGTTCGGGATGAACTGCATCGTGTCGTAGATCGCCATTCCGGCGGTGACCGATCCTCCGGGCGAGTTGATGTAGAGGTAAATGTCCTTCTCAGGATCCTCGGCGGAGAGGAGGAGGAGCTGGGAGCAGATGGTGTTCGCGTTGTCGTCGCGGACTTCCGAGCCGAGCCAGATGATGCGCTCCTTGAGGAGCCGCTGGTAGATGAAGTCGTGGCCGTTCCCCTCGGGCGGCGCGGCCATACTCGGCGTCTTCTCCTGCTGCTGGTGCATGGTGCGATTACCTCTCGTTCTGATGCGCTGAGGCTGGTTGCTTCTACAGGGACACTAGCCGCTTTCCGCCGCGCTTTGTTCCGCCCCAGCGCACTGTTCGCTTCAAGCGCATGACGCCGCGGCCGCAGGAGAGCGCGAAGGCCGCCGTCCGCGCCCTGGAGGGCATGGACGGCGGCCTCTGCAGACCCGGATCGGGGCCGGTCAGAACTTCGCGGCGGCTGGGTCGTCGCTCGGGACGACATCGGCCGACTCAGTGCTCTCGGCATCGCCGGCCTCGTCCTCGAGGGGACGGACGAACTCGCTGAGGTCAACGCCATTGCCCTCGGAGTCCTTGACCTCGGCCTTGCCGAGCACGACGGCGAGTGCCTTGCGGCGGCGGACCTCGCCCACCATCATCGGCACCTGGCCCGACTGGTCCATGATCTGCGCGAACTGGTTCGGGTCCATGCCGTACTGGCTCGCGGTGGTCACCAAGTACTCGATGAGCTCCGACTGGGAGACGCCAATCTCCTCCTTGTCGGCGATGGCATCGAGGATGACCTCGTTCTTGAAGGCACGCTCGGTGTTGGCCTTGACCTCGGCGCGGTGCTCCTCGGTGTCGTGGTCGTCCTCCGCCGCGTGGCCGCCGTTTGCCGGGTTGAAGTGCGCCTCGACCTGCTCGGTGACAACGCCCTCCGGGACAGGCACGTCGATGAGCTCGACGAGCTTGTCGAGGACCTTGTCGCGGGCCTCGACGCCCTGGGCGACGACCTTCGACTGCGCAGCCTGCTTGGCGAGGTCCTCGCGGAGCTCGTCGATCGTGTCGAACTCGGAGGCGAGCTGCGCGAAGTCGTCGTCCGCCTCGGGGAGCTCCCGCTCCTTCACGGCCGTGACCTTGACCGTCACCGTAGCGTCCTCGCCCGCGTGCTCACCGCCGGCGAGCTTTGTGGTGAAGACCGTCTCCTCGCCCGCGGAGAGCCCGGTCACGGCTTCGTCGAGGCCCTCGAGCATCGTGCCTGACCCCACCTGGTAGGACAGCCCGGACGCCGAGTCGACCTCCTCGTCGTCAACCTTCGCGGTGAGGTCGATCGTGAGGAAGTCATCCGCCGCGGCGGGGCGGTCAACCGGCTTGAGTGTGCCGAAGCGACCGCGGAGCTCATCGAGCGCGGCCTGCACGTCGTCGTCCCCGGCCTCGGCCGCGGCGACGTCAACGGTGAGGCCCTCGTAGTCGGGCAGCTCAATCTCGGGACGGACATCGACCTCGACGGAGAACTTGAGCTCGCCCTCGGTTGCGGCAGGGTCAGGGACCTCGGAGATCTCGACCTCGGGGCGCGAGAGCGGACTGATCCCGGTCTCGGCGACGGCCTGCTGGTACCAGTCGTTCAGGCCCTCGTTGATCGCGGTCTCGAGCACGTAGCCACGGCCCACGCGCTGGTCGATGAGACGGGACGGAACCTTGCCCTTCCGGAAGCCCGGGACTTGGATCTGCTCGGCAACCGACTTGTAGGCGGCGTCGATGTTCGGCTTCAGCTCGTCAAGGGTCACCTCGACGTTGAGCTTGACCCGCGTGGGGCTGAGGTTCTCGGCAGCGCTCTTCACAGCGTGGCTCTCCTGGATGGTCGGATAATGGGTGCCGCTCTGGGCGAATGCCTCAGGAGGCGACTGTCGGGGTGACAGGATTTGAACCTGCGACTTCCTGCTCCCAAAGCAGGCGCTCTAGCCAAGCTGAGCTACACCCCGGTCTAGTGCACAGACCACGATACCGTGCGGCGACAAGCCAATGCACATCGCCCCTGCGCAGAAGTGGGCCCCTCCGCCGGCGGAGGGGCCCACGTCGGTGAGGGGGCGACGGGAATCGAACCCGCGTATCCAGTTTGGAAGACTGGCGCTCTACCATTGAGCTACGCCCCCGGGGCCTTCCAACTAAAGCGAACCGGAGCCGGGGTGTCAAATTCTACCTACCGGTTGTCACTTCGCTGGCACTCCGGGCACCAGTACAGCTTCCTGCCTGCTTCGTCTGCGACCCTGACGGCGGTGCCGCATATGCGGCAGTCCATTCCCTGACGCCGGTACACGTAGTGCGCTCCCTCGGGCCCAGGCAGCTGGTACGGACCGCCCGGCCACAGCGCCGGCTCGGTGGTCACTATCCGGCCGTCACGATCGCCCTGCGACATCGCAGCGACCGCGTCCGCCCACAGTCGGCGGGCACGGCCTGAACCCAGGGCACAACCCGGCGTTGCGGGGTCGATCCGCGCACGGAACAGCAGCTCGGCCCGGTAGACGTTGCCGATCCCCGCCACCACCTCCTGCTCCATGACCAGCCGTGCCACAGGCGTCCGGCGGCGCGCGATCCGCCGCGCGAACTCCTCTCCGTCCGCTTCGGCCTGTTCGGCATACCCATGGCGGGCCAGCGGGTCCGGCCCAAGCCGTGAGCGGACGCTACGCGCCTCGGCCTCGGTTTCGACAGTGCAGGTGCTCGCGCCGCGCAGGTCGGCCCAGCCGTGGGCGGACACGAGCCTCGCCCGGACCGCCCCGATCGGCGGCGGAGGGCTGGCGGGTACACCTCCCCTGCTGAGGTGTTCCGCGGCGTCGTACGCGAGTTCCCGCTCCCCCACCCGGCGGGGAGCGCCGATGCTCGAGGCGCCGCGGAAGGTCTCATCCCCACCGAAATCCCAGGCGCCGTACAGGCCGAGGTGGACACGCAGGACCAGCCCGCCTTCGAAGTCCAGGAAGAGCTGCTTGCCATGAGCCGATGCCGCGGCGAGGATGCGACCGTCAAGGAGAGCCGCGCCGTCCGCGAAACGGCCCTGCGGGCTCGAGACGGCGAGGCGCTCCCCTGCAAAGACGTCGGAGAACTGGCGGGCGAGCCGGTGAATGGAGTGGCCCTCGGGCATGTTGGGCCCGCGCTACTCGACGACTTCGCCGGTCGTCTCGTAGGTGGAGATCTTGCCGATCCGGCGCACGTGGCGCTCATCGTGGCTGAATGGCTCCGCAAGGAACGCATCGATGAGCCGTGTGGCCTCGTCCACGCTGTGCTGGCGGCCGCCGACGGCAACGACGTTGGCATCATTGTGCTCGCGGGCCAGACGCGCCGTGTCCAGATTCCACGCGAGTGCCGCGCGCACGCCGCGGACCTTGTTCGCTGCAATCTGCTCGCCGTTGCCCGATCCGCCCAGGACGATGCCGAGCGCGAGCGTGCCTGCCTCCTGGTCGGCAACGACGGCGCGAGCGGCCTTGATGCAGAAGGAGGGATAGTCGTCCAGCGGGTCGTACTCGGCGGGGCCGTGGTCCACGACCTCGAATCCCTGGCCGCGGAGGTGTGTCACGAGATGGGCGGACAGCTCCATGCCGGCGTGGTCTGTGGCAATGTGGACGCGCGGCTTCGGCACGGCGTTCCTCTCTCTCGTACCCCGCACTCGTAGCGGGAAGCGTGGGCTCCCAGCCTACGCGCCGGAGGCCGCGCGGAGCACGGCGACGACCCGCCGCCCGGTGTCGCCGTCCCGACCGGAGAACGTTGCCTGGCGCCCGTCGTCGAGAATCACGTCGACCGCCTCGCCGCTCGCGACGAGGACCGAGACGGTACGGTCCTTCCTGCGGTATCCCCACCCGCCGAAATTGCGGGCCGCGACGATCTCGAATTCGGCGCGGA
The DNA here is from genome assembly GCF_021554725.1 of Sinomonas notoginsengisoli. Classification (GTDB taxonomy): domain Bacteria; phylum Actinomycetota; class Actinomycetes; order Actinomycetales; family Micrococcaceae; genus Sinomonas; species Sinomonas notoginsengisoli. The sequence goes on from NZ_JAIZDP010000001.1 coordinate 491,943, forward strand.
GCACGTGGGCGGGTTCGAACCTCAGCACCGGGAGAATACCGGCGAGGAAGACGCCCACCGCCTCGGGGCTTACGCTCACGCGTGCCACCAGGGAGCCGGCCGCCACTACGGCCGCAAGCGTGAGCACGAGCGAGATCCACGGTGAGACGACCAGGAGAAGCAGCGAGACCGATATCCCGATGATGCCCAGCATCACGAACACTGACGAGCGGGCGTGTGCCCAATAGGTGAAGGTCGCGGCGGCGCGCTCCGGATCGAGCACGTCGAGGAGTGCTTCCTGGTCGCGCGGACTCCACTGCTCGTCCGGCTTGAACGCGAAGAGCATCACGACCGCGAACGCCACGGTTGCCCCGGACCCCATGGCCAGGACAATCGGATCCGGGTGGGAGTCCCTCGCGTCCGCCACCCCGTCCTGTCCGACGAGCCCGGAGGCAAGCACAGTGGTCAGGAACATCGACATGCCGACACCGCCGGCCATGAAGATCTTCCGCGAGATCGGGGGGCGCTTGAGCAGGGCCGCCTGGAGGCACAGGAGCGCACCGACCACCGCCACGAGCGCTGCGCCGATGAGAATGTAGCCTGCATAAGGGACGAAGGCACGCCCGCCGTCGGCATTCCACATCCATGCCATCGGACGGGGAACCCGTTCACGGAAGGTCAGCGACGCCAGCCCGAACCCGACGGCCAGCAGCAGAGGGTAGCCGATGGCGAACCGGAGCGCCTTCCTGTCCCAGGTCTTCTCGGTAGCGCCCGCCATGAGTTCAACGCTACTGCACAGTGATGTCACAGTTCCCCGACGCGGGACGATGGCTTGAAACACGGCCACCATGAAACAATAATTTCAAAAGTGATCCGCGCCACGCGGACTGCATCGCGGCGCACAAGTTTGGAGGGCATATGCCAGGGACGAATCTCACCCGCTCGGAAGCCACCGAGAGGGCCGAGGCTATCCGACGCGTCGAGAGCTACCATGTCCAGCTCGACCTCACCCGGGGCGAGCGCGTCTTCGGCTCCCGGACCACGGTGAGGTTCACTGCAGTGGAGGGCGCGTCGTCGTTCATCGACGCCATCACCGACACCGTCCGCTCCGTGACACTCAACGGAGTCGCCCTCGACACGGCGCGGGCCAGCGACGGCGTGCGCATCCAGCTGCCCGACCTCGCCGTCGACAACGAGCTCGTCGTCGATGCGGACGCGCTCTACATGAACACGGGTGAGGGCCTCCATCGGTTCGTCGACCCGGTCGACGGGGAGGTGTACCTCTACACGCAGTTCGAGGTGCCCGACGCGCGCCGCGTGTTCGCCGTCTTCGAGCAGCCCGACCTCAAGGCATCGTTCCGCTTCACGGTCATCGCGCCATCACACTGGGATGTGGTCTCGAACTCTCCCACGCCGCAGCCGGCTCCGTTCGAGGGCGAGGCCGGGCGGTCTGTGTGGGAATTCGCGCCCACGCCGCGGATTTCGAGCTATATCACTGCCCTCGTCGCGGGCCCGTACCAGAGCGTTTCGGACTCCCTCGTGAATGCTGCCGGACGCACGGTCCCACTCGGGATCTTCGCGCGCAAGTCCCTCGTCCAGTACCTCGATGCGGAGAAGATCTTCTCGCTCACCAAGGCTGGGTTCGCCTTCTATGAGCGCGAATTCGGCTGCGAGTACCCATTCGAGAAGTACGACCAGCTCTTCGTCCCGGAGTTCAATGCGGGCGCCATGGAGAACGCAGGCGCAGTGACGATCCTTGAAAGCTACGTGTTCCGTTCCAAGCCCACACAGGCGACTGTGGAGCGCCGGGCCATCACCGTCCTGCACGAGCTCGCGCACATGTGGTTCGGAGACCTCGTGACCATGCGCTGGTGGGATGACCTGTGGCTCAATGAATCGTTCGCCGAGTTCATGTCCCACCTCGCAGCTGCGGAGGGCACGGACTTCCGCCACGCCTGGACCACCTTCGCCTCGGTCGAGAAGTCCTGGGCCTATCGTCAGGACCAGCTGCCCACGACGCACCCGATCTTCGCGGACATCACTGACCTCGCCGACGTGGAGGTCAATTTCGACGGCATCACCTACGCGAAAGGCGCCTCAGTGCTCAAGCAGCTTGTGGCCTGGGTGGGCCAGGAGCACTTCATGGAGGGTGTTCGGCAGTACTTCGCCAAGCACGCATGGGGCAATACGGTGCTCGCCGACCTCATGAAGGAGCTCGAGGCGGCAAGCGGCCGCGACCTCGCCCCCTGGGGCAACTCGTGGCTCGAGACCGCAGGTGTCAATACCCTCGCGCCAGAGATCGAGACGGACGACGCCGGCCGGATCCTCCGCTTCGCCGTGCGCCAGAGCGCCGTCCCCGACTACCCCACACTCCGCCCGCACCGCCTCGCGATCGGCTTCTACGATCGGGATGCCTCCGGCTCGCTTGTGCGGACACATCGCACCGAGCTCGACGTGGACGGGGAGCGCACCGACGTTCCCGCGCTCGCCGGAATCGTCCGCCCTGCGCTCGTGCTCCTCAACGACGACGATCTCGCGTACGCCAAGGTCCGGCTCGACCCGGCCTCCCTCGAGACCGCCACCGCGGGGCTCAAGGACATCGCAGAGAGCCTCCCCCGTGCCCTCGTCTGGGGCTCCGCGTGGGAGGGCGCACGCGATGGAGAGACTCCGGCCCGCGCCTACGTTGACCTCGTCCTGTCCAACATCGCGGCGGAGTCGGATGCCTCAGTGGTCCAGACTCTCCTGCGCCAGCTCGCGACCACACTCGACTTCTACGTGTCCCCGGGCGCTCAGGCCGAGGCGAAGCGCGCGGCGGCAGAAAGGCTGTGGAAGCTGGCCTGCGCGGCCGCGCCGGGGTCTGACTCACAGCTCCAGTTCGTCAGATCGTTCTCCGCGCTCGCGGCCACCGGCGCCCACCTCGACTCCATCGCCGGTCTGCTCGAGGGTTCGCTGAGCGTGCCGGGACTCGACGTGGACCAGGACCTGCGGTGGGAGCTTGTGGCTTCTCTGGCCGCGGGCGGCCGGATCGGCACCGTTCGCATCGATGAGGAGCTCTTGGAGGACAACACCTCGACCGGGCAGTGTGCTGCCGCGCTTTCAACGGCCGCCTTGCCCACCCCGGAAGCCAAGGCCACGGCCTGGGAGTCCATCGTGGAGCGGGGGAACCTCTCGAACGCCATCCAGCAGGCCGCAGTCAACGGATTCGTACGGGTGCATGACCCCGCACTTCTCGTCCCTTACTCTGAGAAGTACTTCGAGGCCGTCCCCGGCATCGTGGCGGCGCGTACCCACGCGCTGGCCCAGCAGATCGTCGTCGGGCTCTACCCCGCTCGGCAGACAACGCAGGAGACCCTCGAGCGGACGGACGCGTTCCTCGCCGCCCTCGGCGACGACCAGGCCGCCCTCCGCCGCATGATGCTCGAGAACCGCGATGGAGTGGCGAGGGCCCTTCGCGCACAGGCGGCGGACAGATAGGGTCCGGGCATGGCAATCGGTGAGCACCACTACAGCGTGAGCGTCATCTGGACGGGCAACCGCGGCACGGGGACTTCCGGCGTGCGCGACTTCGGGAGAGAGCATGAGGTCGCGCTGCCGGGACTCCCAGTGCTGCCCGGCACCGCCGACCCCTCGTTCCGGGGAACTCCTGACCGGTACAACCCCGAGCAGCTCCTCCTGGCCGCCCTGGCGCAGTGCCACATGCTCTCCTACCTTTTCGAAGCGGCCCGGCATGGAGTGGTCGTCACCGCATACACCGACGCGGCAACCGGGACGATGCGCACCCACGGGACGAGCGGCGAGTTCACCGAGGTGATCCTCCACCCCCGGGTGGAGCTCGCCGACGAGACCCAGCGCGAGCTCGCTGACCGGCTGCACGACAACGCCCATGAGGCATGCTTCATTGCGCGCTCGGTGAACTTCCCGGTTCTTCACACTCCAGAGCAGCCCTGAGCCATCTCCGCTCGTCACGTGACGTTAGGGTTGAAGGGCCACCGTCCCCCAGACAAGGAGGCCTCTGACAGTGCCCTTCGCCCTGTCCCCGCACGCACCGGTCGCAAGCGCGACCCCGTCGCCTTCGCCGACACCCTCGACCGATACCCCGGTCCCGGTCCGGATCACGTCCGCGCAGCTTGATGCCGCGGTGAGCACGTTCAACGGTCGGTTTCTCCAGATCGCCATCGCGGTCGGGGTTGGACTCATTGTGTGGCTCGTCGCCACGTTCCTGATCCGGCAGGTCGTCCGGAGGATCCTCAGAGGTACCGGCCTCGCCGAGAACCGGATCTTCAAGTGGGCCGCGCCAGCGCTGCGCGCGCTGGACTCCGAGCGGAGGGCCCAACGAGCCCGAACCATAGGTTCGCTCCTGAATTCAGTGGTCGCGGTCGTGATCACCACCCTCGTTGGCCTGTACGTGCTCAAGGCCCTCGGCGTGGACCTCGCGCCGATCCTCACCAGCGTTGGGATCCTCGGCGTTGCCATTGGCTTCGGCGCCCAGCAGCTCATCCGAGACTTCCTGGCCGGGATCTTCATCACGCTCGAGGACCAGTACGGAATCGGCGACTTCATCGAGACCGGTGCCGGAGAGGTCTCGGGAATCGTGGAATCCGTGGGTCTGCGGACCACAAGGGTCCGGGCGGAGGACGGAACGATCTGGTACCTCCGCAATGGGGAGATCCTCCGCGTGGGGAACCGGTCACAGGGCACGTACGTCCCGGCGGCGTCCCCGGCTGAGGGTGGCCCGGCTGAGGGTGCCCCGGAGGACAATGGTGCGGGCAGCACGGCCCAGGACAGCAACGGAGGTCAGCATTCCCGTGAGTGACGCAACGGCACAGCCCCAGAAGACGGAGAGCTTCTACGACCTCGTGGGCGGCCACGAGACGTTCGTGAAGCTTGTCGACATCTTCTACGAGGGGGTGGCCGAGGACCCAGTCCTCCGGCCGATGTACCCGGAGGAGGACCTCGGCCCCGCGCGCCGTCGGCTCACAATGTTCCTCGAGCAGTACTGGGGAGGACCGGGAACGTACAGCGTTGAGCGGGGTCACCCCCGCCTGCGGATGCGGCACGTGCCGTTCAAGGTGAATCCCGAGGCCCGTGACCGGTGGCTGCACCACATGCGCGCTGGCGTCGACGCCTTGAGCCTTCCTCCGGTGTACGAAGCCACGCTGTGGGACTACCTCGACAGGGCCGCGCACTCCCTCGTGAACAGCTTCGAGGACTGAGGACGGCGCGACCCTGGGGCAGCTAGTGTCGGGTGAGGACCGCTGGCCGCCGGCACAGTACATGCCCTCGGCTGGACGAGAGCCGCAGCCACGGGCCACATGCGAAGCGGTACAGGAACTCCCCGGGCACAGCAAATCCGAGGACCTGGGCCGCGAAGGCGGCGCCTCTCGGAAGCCCCGGGCTCGACTGCATATCGGTGCTCCAGACCGCGGCACGCACACTCTGGACCATTGCCGCGCCCGGCTGCTCAGGTATGGCCGCAGCGACCTCGGCGATGCCAGCCGCCGCAGCAGAAACGACGGCGTCGCCCGCGACCTCGCCATCGGGCTCCCACGGCCCGCGTGGGGGGCTCACCGCGGCCCAGGATTGGCGCATCTGCGTCGGCGGAACTTCGAGTGCCGTCCCCGTCTCACCGAGGCGGGCGAGGCGATCGAAGACGGAAGACATGGAAACAGTCGTATCCACCGTGGCCGGACGGGCGAGGGACATGGTGCGAAGGCCCAGGACTGTTGGAGTCGCCTCACCGATGACGCGGGCCCCCAGGACGCACACATAGGCAGCAAGCACGGACCCCACCCCTTGTAGGCGCACCGCGCCGTCGTCAACGGCGCGTGCCCGGGAGAGGAACAAGCGCAGATCGGCGACTGCCCGCGGATCCCCGAGGTCGAGCACGGTGTCCGCTCCGGGCGCTCTCATGGATGCACGCTCCCTGCAGGGAGCGGCGGCCGGCGCCTAAACGGGATGTCGGGACCGGCGAACTCGGCGAACTCGGCGCGCATTGCGTCCGGAAGCCGAACGGGGCGGCCGGTCTCCCGGCTCACGAGAACCATAGAGGTCGAGCAGTTGGCACAGACGAGACCCTCGAGTGGGTCAGTCACGACGTAGCCCAAGTCAAAGCTCGACCCGCCGACCCGTGTGACCCACAGGTCCACGGTGACCGGATCCCGTCGGTATGGCAGCGGCGCGAGGTACTCGATCTCGTGTCTGCCCACCAGGGTGAAGTTCGCCGGCGTCACCAGTTCGGCAAGAGTGCCGGGGCCCGTCCTGAGGGGCTCACGGAACCAGTGCACACGCGCATCCTCAAGGAACTGAAGGAACCGGACGTTGTTGACATGGCCGTACGAGTCAACGTCGCCGAAGCGCAGCTGGAGGCGAAATCGGTAGGCTGAGGGCATACGTCCATCCTCCCACCCTCGTGCGCCCGTCACCTCGCGGGTCATGCTGGCCGGGGCGGAATCGGGCGCCTAGTGTCAGTGCCATGACTTCACCCGTCCGCCCCCCGGGGCCCACCGGAACCCTCCTGACGCTCCTCGACCTCGACGATCTCGGCGGCGCCCGCACCGACAAGGACGTCTTTGTCGGTCCCAGCGAGCGCCAGCCACGGCACCGGGTCTTCGGCGGTCAGGTGCTCGCCCAGAGTCTCATCGCGGCATCCCGCACGGTTGCCGAGGGCCGTCCGGTCCACTCGATCCACGCGTACTTCCTCCGACCGGGGGACGCCGACAAGTCGATAACCTTCGGCGTCGAACGCCTACGGGACGGGCGGTCCTTCTCGGCGCGTCAGGTCCACGCCTACCAGGACGGCACCCCGATCCTGTCGATGATCGCGTCCTTCCAGGTCGATGCGGAGGGGATCGAGCACCAGTCGACCATGCCCGAGGGAATCCCGGACCCTGAGTCACTCCCCAGCACCGCGGACCTCCTCGGCTCGATCGACCATCCCGTTGCCCAGTATTGGGCCTATGACCGTCCTTTCGACGTCCGCCATGTCGACCCGGCCATCTACGTGTCCCCGGCGGGCCCGCAGGTTGCGCGCAACGCAGTCTGGATGAAGACGTTCGGTCCGATGCCCGACGACGACACCCTCCACCGGGCTGCCCTCGCCTTCGCGAGCGACTACACGCTGCTCGAGCCGGTGCTGCGACGCCACGGGCTCTCGTGGATCACGCCGGGCATGAGCGTAGCGAGCCTCGACCATGCGATGTGGTGGCACCGGCCCGCTCGGGTGGACGAGTGGCTTCTGTACGTCCAGGAGTCCCCCAGCGCGCAGGGGGCGCGGGGACTGGGTGCGGGGAAAATCTTCAACCGCCACGGAGCGCACGTCGCCAGTGTGGCCCAGGAGGGCATGATCCGCATTCCGTACCTGGAGGGCCCTGCCTGAGCGGCGCCGACTGAGACGTAAGGCCGGCCCCGAGATGGGACCGGCCTTACGTCTCCTCCGCAGGAGCATGCGCCGCTCTCGGCGGTCAGTCGCGCCTGAGCTTGCGGTGCGTCACGCGGTGGGGCTTCGCCGCGTCGGCGCCGAGGCGCTCGACCTTGTTCTCCTCGTAGGATTCGAAGTTGCCCTCGAACCAGTACCAGTTGGCCTCGTCCTCATCGGTGCCCTCGTAGGCGAGGATGTGGGTCGCGACCCGGTCCAGGAACCACCGGTCGTGGGAGACGACGACAGCACAGCCCGGGAACTCGAGCAGCGCGTTCTCGAGGCTTGAGAGCGTCTCGACATCCAGGTCGTTGGTCGGCTCGTCGAGGAGCAGGAGGTTGCCGCCCTGCTTGAGCGTCAGGGCGAGGTTGAGGCGGTTGCGCTCGCCGCCCGAGAGGACGCCGGCCTTCTTCTGCTGGTCCGGGCCTTTGAAGCCGAACGCCGAGACGTAGGCGCGCGAGGGCATTTCGACCTGGCCGACCTGGATGTGGTCGAGCCCGTCCGAGACGACCTCCCAGAGAGTCTTGTTGGGGTCGATGCCGCCGCGGGACTGGTCCACGTAGGAGATCCTGACCGAGTCACCGATCCTGAGGTCGCCGCCATCGAGCGGTTCGAGGCCCACGAGGGTCTTGAACAGAGTCGTCTTGCCGACGCCGTTCGGGCCGATCACGCCGACAATGCCGTTGCGCGGGAGCGAGAAGGAGAGCCCGTCGATCAAGACGCGGTCGCCGAAGCCCTTCTTAAGACCCTTGGCCTCGATGACGAGCTGGCCGAGGCGGGGGCCCGGCGGGATTTGGATCTCCTCGAAGTCGAGCTTGCGCGTGCGCTCGGCCTCGGCCGCCATCTCCTCGTAGCGGGCGAGGCGGGCCTTGGACTTGGTCTGGCGGCCCTTGGCGTTCGAGCGGACCCAGTCGAGCTCCTCGGAGAGGCGCTTGGCCATCTTGGCGTCCTTCTTGCCCTGGACTTCGAGGCGCGCACGCTTCTTCTCGAGATACGTCGAGTAGTTGCCCTCGTACGGGTACAGACGCCCGCGGTCCACTTCACAGATCCACTCGGCGACGTGGTCGAGGAAATAGCGATCGTGGGTCACAGCCAGCACCGCGCCGGGGTACGCGGAGAGGTGCTGCTCGAGCCAGAGGACGCTCTCTGCATCGAGATGGTTGGTCGGCTCGTCAAGGAGCAGGAGATCAGGCTTCTGGAGGAGGAGCTTGCACAGTGCAACGCGGCGCCGCTCGCCACCAGAGAGGACCTTGACGTCTGCATCCGGCGGCGGGCACCGCAGGGCGTCCATGGCCTGCTCGAGCTGCGAGTCGAGATCCCACGCGTCCGCGGCGTCTATGGCTTCCTGGAGCTTGCCCATCTCCTCGAGCAGCGAGTCATAGTCGGCGTCGGGGTTCGCCATCTCCTCCGAGATCTGGTTGAACCTCTGGATCTTGGCATAGATCTCGCCGACACCCTCCTGGACGTTACCGAGGACGGTCTTCTCCTCATTGAGCGGGGGCTCCTGCTGGAGGATGCCGACCGAGTAGCCCGGCGAAAGCCGCGCCTCGCCATTCGACGGGGTGTCGAGCCCTGCCATGATCTTGAGGATGGTCGACTTGCCAGCACCGTTCGGACCTACGACACCGATCTTGGCGCCGGGGAAGAACGACATGCTCACATCGTCGAGGATGACCTTGTCGCCTACCGCTTTGCGGGCCTTGGTCATGGTGTAGATGAATTCCGCCATGGCGTTAAATCTAGTGGGTAGCCGGGACGATCTCACATTTGCCCCGCTGGCCGCGGGGAGGACCACACCCGCCAAGCGGGCACGTGGCCTCCCCACGCCTGGCGACGCTCACGCGGAGAGGAGCCGGTCTTCTCCAGTGAGCCCATCCCGGCTCCGGCCGTCCCCGGCGGCCTCGCTGTCAGGCCCTTCCGTCGGATCTGCGGGCCGGAAGTAGTCGCAGGCCTCGTCGAACTCGGACAGCTCAGCTCCGAGGGGATCCACGGGACCCGTGTCGTCCCGCACCTCGCCCGTTGCGGGATCCACCTCGCCGATACCCTCTACGTTGGCTGGACGAGCGGGGAGCGGGGTCACGGTCTGCTCATCCTTGCGTCGGTTCCAGATCCCCATCCCCATGGCAAGGTCCTGGCCCACCGACGAGGCGACAATCTCCGCGTCAGTGCCGAAAGTCCCGTCGGCCTTCTGGTAGGTGCGGATTTGGAGGCGGCCCATGACAATCGTCCGTTGGCCCTTGCGGATGCTCGCGGCCACGTTTTCGGCCATCTCGCCATAGCAGGAGACGGTGTACCAGCTCGTCAGGCCGTTCACCCAGGTCTGCCGGTCCCGATCGAAGTATCCGTCCGTCACCGACATCCGGAACCGCGAGTAGCTCCTGTTGTTCTTCGTGACTCCCTTGGTCGGCTCAGTTCCTACCCACCCGCGCAGTGTGATCGTGTCCCTCATGGCTGCTGTCCTCCGGCTGATGGTCGCCGCTCCTGGACGACCTGGGACCAGCCTCCCGGAGCGCTCGCACGCGCAGAAGGCCGGCCCGTCCGTATGTGGACGACGTGCCAAAACCAGCTGATGTGGAGGACAAGTCGGCAATCAGCAAGGAGCCGTCCCCGCCGAAGGTGCGGCGGTGCGACTTTGGCCCCAAGCGCGGGATAGACTTTCAGGGTCCTGCCCCAGTAGCTCAGAGGATAGAGCAGGAGCCTTCTAATCTCTTGGTCGGGGGTTCGATTCCCTCCTGGGGCGCTTTGCGCGAGGAGTTCCACATCCGTGCATGCCTGCGCCCGGGTCCGCCCCCGGAGCATGCCGCTCGGCATCGTGACCGGCCCTCACCCAGCCTCGGCCCGCAGGGCCAGCGAGAGCCGGAAGCGCCGGGCATCGAGCCGGTACCGGGGAAGCTCGACAGGCCCGCAGGCGCCTGTGCCCAACCCATGGTGCTCGTAGTCGAGATTGACCCACAGCCACTGCGGATCCGGCACTAGGTCCGTCGGGTGCGCCGCCGCGTCCAAGGCCTCGCTCGTCCACGGACGGACGGTGAGGATGAACCGCTCCCCGCTCACGGTGAACCGCGCGCCAGCCCCCGCGAGCTCAGCCCGCCGCACGGAACGCCGTGCGCCGTTCTCCTGCGGCCGCAGGTAGGGAGTCTGCAGCCCCTCAACAGTCGAGGCGAAGCTTCCCTCGCGCGCCCCCAACCCAGCGTCCGGATACGCCTCGCCCGGGCCGGCCCCGATCCACTCGACTGTCCTGAGCGAGGACGGAACGGCCATGCGGACACCGAGCCGCGGCACAGGGACGGTCCACGTGCCCAATGGCGAGCCAACGACGTCCAGCCTCAGCTCGCCGTCGTGCGCGTGCCACCGGTACTCAACCTCATATCCCACGTCCACCGCCGCCGGCATGGCATGGGCGACAACGCTCAGGGCGTTCTCCTCTGCAACGACAGAGACGGTGCGGTGGCGAAGCCGGTCCAGGCCGAGTGCCCTCCAGGCCTCGGCAGGAGGAGCATCCTCCGCGCGTTCGTCGTTGTCCGTGGGAGCGCGCCACAGATCGAGCCGGGGCCCGAGCAGGGGCAGGCCCCCGATCCCACGCAGGGAGCCCGCGGCGTCGAAGTGCGCCGGTCCCAGATCCCATCCCCCACCGGGGCGCGCTACCGCGGGCACATCCCCGGCGGGCCGGGACGGACCACGACGGTGTCCGCCACCGTCCTCGACGCACACCTGTCCCCAAGCGACTTCGTGACCGCCCGGCGCCCACGGCGCATCGGCCGCAAGAAGCGCACTCACCGTGAGCCAGCGCTCGGTGCCCGCGGCCCGTGGGCCCTGGGCTATCTGCGCGATCACGTCCCTGGGGAGCTCAACATGGACGGCTTCCCCAGGTGCCAGCTCGGGCGTGGCCAGGTCGCCCTCGGCCACCAGCGCGCCGTCGTCCTCGATCCGCCACCGGAATCGCAGATGGCCCGTGGTCCGATGCCCGTAGCGGGAGGCGATCCCCACGCCCTCGGCGGAAGGCTCGATCCGCACCGGCTCATACGCCTTGGCGAGTTCGGCGAGCCCGGGCGACGGCGTCCTGTCCGGGAAGACCAGGCCGTCAGCCACAAAGTTCCCGTCGTGCAGCTCCTCGCCGAAGTCGCCCCCGTAGGCGAAGAACGGCGTGCCGGGATGGGGCCCTGACTGCGCGTGCTGGAGGATGCCGTGGTCGATCCACTCCCACACGAAGCCCCCGGCGATCCGAGGGTAGGCCTCGAACAGCTCCACGTATTCAGCGAGGCCGCCCGGTCCAGCCCCCATCGCATGCGCGTATTCGCACAGGACGAAGGGCAGGGCACGGCGTCGGCGGTCCTGTGCCCGCACCTCGGCGGGTGGCTCCTCGCCCCGGCCGATGAGCTCCGTCTCAGCGTGATCCGCGTACATGCGCGAGTAGACCTCGGCGTAGCTGCTGCTCCTCGCCCCTTCATAGTGGATGAACCGCTCCGGGTCGCGTGCGCGCGTCCACTCGGCCATGGCCTCGAGGTTCGCGCCCACGCCGGACTCGTTGCCGAGGGACCACCCGACGATGCAGGGGTGGTTCTTGTCCCGCTCCACTGTGCGGTTCATGCGGTCCAGGAGGGCCCCGCGCCAGGCCGGCTCGTCGCTCGGATTTCCACGCCACCCCACCTTCTCGAAGCCGTGGGTCTCCAGATCGCACTCGTCAAGGACCCACAGCCCGTACTCGTCGCACAGCTCGAGGAAGCGGTGGTCCGGCGGGTAGTGGCTCGTGCGGACGGCATTGATGTTGTGGCGCTTCATGAGCTCGACGTCGGCGCGCATCACGGCCTCGTCGAGGCTCCTGCCGGTGCGCGGATGCCACTCGTGACGGTTCACGCCACGCAGCCGCAGTGGAACTCCGTTGGCCATGAGCGTCGCATCCTCGATCGCGATCGTGCGGAAGCCGACCGCGATGCGCACTGTCTCCGACTCCGTGGACACAGTTCCCCGGTACAGCCGGGGCACCTCTGCGCTCCACGGCACGACTCCCGCCGCACTCAGTGGTGTGTTCGTGGTCGCGTCGATCCCGAGCTCGGGGATGCGCACGACGGCGCGCGATGGCCCATCGACGACAAGCCGTCCGGTGCCGGTCGCCGCATCGAAGCTGGCGTGCACGAACAGGTCGTCGATTCCGCCATCGGGACGGTGGGCGAGGGTCACTGAGCGGAAGATCCCCGAGAGCCACCACATGTCCTGGTCCTCGAGGTAGGAACCCGCGGACCACTGGTGGACCCGCACCGCGATCACATTGCCGTGGGGCACCGCGTAGTCCGTCACGTCGAACTCGTGGGTGAGCCTGGAACCCATCGCATCCCCCACGCGGTGGCCGTTGATGTAGACCTCGAATGCCGAATCGACGCCCTCGAAACGCAGCAGCCAACGGCCTTCCCCGGGGGCCGGAGGAAGGTCCACGCGGGTCCGGTACTCGCCAGTGGGGTTCTCGTCCGGCACCTCGGGCGGGTCAACCGGGAACGGGTAGGCGATGTTGGTGTACGCCGGTGGCGAGTACAGGGGCGTACCGGGCAGGCCCTCGAGCTGCCAGCAGTGTGGGACCTCCACGCGGTCCCAGACTGAATCGTCGAAGCCCGGTGATTCGAAGCCGTTTCCGCCGCCAGCTGGGACGCCGGGGAGGAACCGGAAGGACCACGCGCCGTCGAGCGTCACACTGCTCGCATCCGTGTCGAGGTGGGCCCGCGGCGGGAGCGATCCGTGGTGGGGTGCCACGTCCGCGAACCACGCGCGGGCCAGGGTCATGCCTTGCCTCGAGAGGGCATGAGGGGTGCGAACAGGACCCGTGTCTTCCAATCCCACAGCACTATGTACGCGACGAACGCGGCACTGAGGGCGATCGCGATCAGGCGGATGGCCAGCAGTGGGATCCATTCGAACACGTCAAGCTGATCGGTGATGGCAATGACCGTGAAGAAGATCGTCACGACGTAGTAGGTCAGCAGTGGCCACCCCTGCTTGATGCCCACAAGCGCGAACAGCGCCATGAGCCAGGTGATGTACCACGGCTGGATCATCGACGCGGTCATCACCACCACTGAGAAGGCGAGCGCCATCCGCAGGAATATGTCCTCGGTGAACGGACGCGTGCTTCGACCCCTCACTATGAACCACACTGCAAAGGAGGCACCCACGACGGTTCCGACCCGCTTGACGATGCTGGCGACGAGGTCAGGATTGCCGCCCGCGAGCTGGGTGATTCCCGCCGCGATCACGGAGAGCAGGCCGAACGGGGCATACCAGATCCAGAGGCTGCCCGGGGTGGCCATGGCGGGGACCCAGCCGAACCAGAACCCGGAGAGTGCACCCGCAACCGTGAGGAGCGCGAGAGAGATCGCCGCGGTGCCGACCCAGCATGCGACGCGCCGTCCCCATCCAGCATTCTTGCCAGCCCAGATGAGCCCGATGAAGGGCAGCGCGAGCAGGGTGATCGGCTTGATGCCGATGGACGCGGTCACGAGGACAACGGCGAGCACCGGCTTTCCCCGGACTGCCGTGAGGAGTCCTACAAGCAGCAGGCCGAGCATGAGCGCGTCATTGTGGATGCTCGCGATGAAGCTGATGACGAAGAGGGGATTGGCGACCGTGAGCCACAGGGTCTTGGACGCGTCCACGCCGAAGTGCCTGGACAGTCCGATGACGGCGAAGGCGCATACAGCGACCCCAGCCGCCGCGACGATACGGAACATGGCGATGGAGGCCTCGAGGCTTCCGCCGCTGAGCCCCACGACTGCCTGCTCGATCCAGAGGAACAGCGGCCCGTATGGCGTGGGCGCCTCAGTCCACATCGAGTCCGGCCCGAGGTTGTGGTAGTTGTTCAGGGCTGAGATGCCATTGACGTATGGATCGATGCCTGCCGCCATCAGGCGCCCTTGGCCGATGTAGGCGTAGACATCGCGGCTCAGGAGGGGAAACGTGACCATGAACGGGGCGGACCAGAGGGCCGCGACGCGCACAGTCACCGCCGGACGCACGAAGGACCAGTCACCGACCCGTTGGCCGAGCCTCAGCCAGGCCCTGACAAGGAGCAGGCCACCGCACGCGACGAGCACAGTGCTCAGGACAACAAGGACCGGGTTGTCCCTGAGGACGATGAAGAACGGCACCCGGATAAGTGACGATCCGCTGGCGAGCCAGCCGACGCCCAGTCCCCCGATCGCCATGGAAAGCGCCGCGGCGGCTCCCTGCCAGACGGCCACGCTCCCAGCGCCCGGAAGCTCGGCGATAGTCCGCACGGGCCGCGGAACACTCAGGCTGCCGCCTGCCGTCGGCTGAGGCATCAAGTCCCTACTCTTGCGAAGATCGCCAGACGGTGCCTGCCTCGACTGGGCATCCCCCCGTCGGCTTGACGAACGTTTCGATGCTATCAGGAGGACCAGTCGCGACCGGGGTGCGGTGGCACGCGCTGGTAGAATGGCGGGCGGTCGCGAGCCCGCTGCGGCCCGCCGACCCAGCCGAGGAGAAGAACCATTTCCATCCAGCGCGCCCGCTCCGCGGACAACAGCCAGACCGATCAGCCTCACCGCATCGGCGCTTGGCTCATGACGCCCCGCGGCCTCCTCACCGGTTACCTCGCGGTGCACCTCGGCTACCTCGCCTACCTCTCGATCTTCGTCTTCCAAGGGCAGGCCTTCAGCGACACGACCATCTACCGGGACTGGGCCGCCGCCGGATTCCCCCAGGACGCGCAGCCTTCCCCCTGGGTGTACCCGATCGCAGGTCTGGCGCCGATCTGGATCTCCGGCCTCGCCGGCCCGGGCCCCTTCCTGATCCTCTGGGTGCTGCTCACCTCCGTGCTGAACGGCGTAGCACTCGGCGTCCTCAGCCGCTGGGGCAAGAAGCGCGAAGGTGTGCTTGCGGCCTGGTGGTGGCTCGTCTTCATCGCCATCATGGGCCTCCTCGGCTTTGCAAGGGTCGACGGTGTCACCGCGCCGATCGTCCTCATGGGCCTGAGCCTCGGGGTGGCAAGCCCGCTGGCAGCCTCGGCAATCCTGGCGATTGCGACCTGGATGAAGGTCTGGCCCGCGGCGGCGCTGCTGCCACTCTTCGCCGTAGTGCGTGACCGCTGGAAGGTGATCGCGGGATCCGCGCTGGTGACGGCGGCCGTCGCCGGGGTCGCTGCCGCGCTCGGCGTCTTCCCCCATCTGCTCGACTTCCTCACAACCCAGGGTTCGCGGGGTATGCAGCTCGAGGCGACTTTCACCACGCCATGGCTCTGGATGTCCGTGCTCGGCATTGGCGATGCGCGGATGTACATGAACAACGAGATCAACTCGATGCAGGTGGACGGCCCCGGCTCCGCGGTTGCTTCGGCGCTCATGCAGCCGCTCTTCGTCCTCGTGGCCCTTGCGATCGCGGGCACCATCTTCTGGGCCCTCCACGAGGGCAAGAAGCGGGGCCACGAAGACCGCTCGGAGCTCCTCCTCGCGGGCGCGCTCGCGATGGTGTCCGCCTTCATCGTCTTCAACAAGGTGGGCTCGCCACAGTTCATGCTCTGGCTGGGCCCCGTCGTCGCGCTCGGGCTCGCCCAAGACCGCGCGGCCTGGCGTGTGCCGGCTCGGCTCCTGCTGGGCATCGCTGTCGCGACCTACTTCATCTACCCGCTGTTCTACGACGCCCTGAGCCACAACAACCCCCTCATGGCTCTCGTCCTGACGGTGCGGAATGTGCTGGTCGTAGTGTTGTTCGTCTGGTCCGCGATCCGGCTCACGCGGCTGGGCCGCAAGGGCGTGCCGGCAGCCGCGGAAGGCTGAACACCGCGCGGCCAGCGGGCTAGTGGCCCGCTGCCTCCACGCCGTGACGCCGCTGTCGAGAACGCTCGAACACGATGCGACGCGTCTTGGGGTCGAGCAGCACAAGGTACGCCACGAATGCGAACGCAACGAGGCCCGCGAGCGCATCCGGCGGGAGCGGGATGGTGACGAATCCGAAGACGTGCAGCTGGTCCTGTGCGCCGAAGACCACGAAGAACACCACGGTGAGGTACCAGAGCTTGACCTCCCAGTTGTCCCTGATACCCGTCGCCGCGAGGAACGGGAAGAACCACAGGACGTACCAGGGCTGGATGATCGGGCCCAGCACGACGATGGCCATGAAGGCGAGCCCGAGCCTGCGCACCACCGCGCGGTCGTCGCCACGCAGGATCAGGAGCACGGCAAGGCCAATTCCAATCCATTTCAGCACGCCCCTGAACACCTCGGCGATATACCCGCCGTCGAGGCCCACTGAGCTCAGGCCAGCCGCGACGATATTGCTCGTGAACCCAGAGGGTGTGTACGCGATGAACCCCGGAGTCGGGTCGACGATCGCATTGACCCAGCCGAATCCGAGCCCGTAGACCACCGCGCTGGCCGCGAACAGCCCGAGGCTGACCAGCGCCGTCCCCGTCCAGCACAGGATCTTCCTCAGCCATGGAGACCCCGGCCCGGCCCAGAGGAGCCCGATGAAGGGCAGGACCACGGCGGTGATCGGCTTGATCCCGATCGAGAGCGTCGTGAGGACGATCCCCGCGAGCCAGCTTCCACGGGCGGCGTAGTACACGCCCGCGACTGCGAAACCGATCATCAGCGCCTCATTGTGTGCACTTGCGATGCACGAGATGAGGAAGAGCGGATTGGCCGCCGTGAGCCAGACGGTGCGTGCGCCGTCGACTCCGTGAAGCTCGGCGAGGCGGTAGCCGTAGTAGGCGCAGAGGGCGACGCCCGCGAGGGCAAGGACGCGGAACAGCAGCACCGAGGTGTCTGGCTGCCCGCCCGCGATCTGCACGACCCAGCGCTCGAGCCACAGGAAGTATGGCCCATAGGGGGTCCGGGTGGAGGCCCATGACGGGTCGGAGCCGAGCTCGAGCCAGTTGTTCAGGCTCGAGATGCCGTTCGTATACGGATTGAGGCCAGCAGCCATCAGGCGTCCCTGCCCGACGTAGGCGTAGACGTCCCGCGAATAGATGGGAAACGTGGCCATGAGGGGAAGGCCCCACAGGAGCACTGCCGCGACCGCCGGCCGCACAGTTCCCGGCCCCCAGTGGCGCAGCCGCTGCCCCAGGCGGAGCCAGGAGCGGGTCAGGAGCATCGCGCCGGCCACGAGGGAGATGATGCAGGTAGTCACACCCCACGTTTCAGTCCGCAGCATGATGAAGAACGGATTGCGCGTGAACCCCGAGGCGTCGGCGAGCCAGCCGACTCCGAACGAACCGAAGACGATCAGGAGGGACCCCACGAATCCCTGTACGAGTGCCCAGTGCGGAGGCTGGTTGATCCCGACCGGCGGTAAGGATGTCCACAGTGAGCTCAGCCGCTCGAGAAGCCTCCCGGGCAGGCCAAGGCGCAGTGAGGACATACGTCACCCTTCGTTCCGTGCGGGAGAGCCCCATCAGTGCGGGAGAGCCTCATTTTAGCACCGGCGCCACCATGGACGGGGGCCCGGCGCCCGGGTGCCGGCACGTGAGCGGTAGTCTTGGCGAGTGCCCATCAGCAACGAACACATCGTCTGGATCGACTGCGAAATGACCGGCCTCGACCCGGTTTCGGACGCCCTGATCGAGGTCGCGGTCCTCGTGACGGATTCAGAGCTCAATATCCTCGGCGACGGCGTGGACGTCGTCATCAGGCCCAGTGACGAGGCGCTGGCCGGCATGAGTGACTTTGTGCGCGCGATGCACACCGAGTCCAAGCTCATCGATGAGCTCCCCCAGGGGGTGACCCTCGAGGCCGCCCAAACCGAGGTCATGCAGTACATCCGCACGTGGGTGAGGGAGCCCAACAAAGCCCAGCTCGGGGGGAACTCGGTCGGCACAGACCGGCTGTTCCTGGCCCGGGACATGCCCGACGTCATCGAGCACCTCCACTACCGAGTGGTCGATGTCTCGACGATCAAGGAGCTGGCCCGGCGCTGGTACCCGCGCGCCTACTTTCAGGCCCCGGCGAAGACCGGGAACCACAGGGCCCTAGGGGATATCCGCGATTCGATCGACGAGCTGCGCTACTACCGCGAGACGGTCTTCGTCCCGGCCCCCGGTCCCGAGTCCGCGGCGGCCCGCGAGGTAGCCGAACGCATCGCGTCCGCCG
Organism: Sinomonas notoginsengisoli; assembly: GCF_021554725.1. Lineage (GTDB taxonomy): Bacteria > Actinomycetota > Actinomycetes > Actinomycetales > Micrococcaceae > Sinomonas > Sinomonas notoginsengisoli. The sequence continues at coordinate 510,426 of NZ_JAIZDP010000001.1, forward strand.
TGTCTGGGACCGTTGCCGCTGCGCCAACCGACGAGGAAAAAAGTTAGGTTCTGGCAGCTGTTTTGGTCACGAGCACGCTTGGCGAGCAGGTAGACTACTTCTCGTTGCTTTCACGGAGGAAGAACGGTGAGGCCGTTTCGGTCCAGCCTTCCCGTGAGCGCACGCGGTGGGTATAGCTCAGTTGGCAGAGCGTCTGGTTGTGGTCCAGAAGGTCGCGGGTTCGAGCCCCGTTACTCACCCTAGAGGCCGGTCCGCCGGCCAGAACGAGGCCGCCAGGGAATCCCCCGGTGGCCTTGTGCCGTTCTGGCAGGTACTCGGAGCAGAGCAGGAGTCGCGTCGTGACCGTCCATCCCATCACCATCTGGGGCGAGCCCGTCCTGCACCGTCGGGCGGCTGAGGTGACCCGGTTCGACGACGGGTTGCGCACCCTCATCGCAGACATGCACGAGACCAACGACGCCGCGCACGGCGTGGGTCTCGCGGCACCTCAGATCGGAGTCGGACTCCGTGTGTTCGTGTACAAATTCCGCAACGACGACGGCGTGCCGCCTCGCGGTGCCGTCGTGAACCCGCGCCTGACCCTGTCCAAAGTGTCGGGTTCCGCGCCCGACCCCGAGGAGGATGAGGAGGGCTGCCTCTCGTTCCCCGGGGAGGGCTATCCGCTCCAGCGGGCCGAATGGGTCAAGGTCGAGGGGTTCGACGGCGAGGGCGGCCCGCTCGAGTTCGTGGCGACCGGATGGTTCGGGCGTGTCATGCAGCACGAGTACGACCATCTGGACGGGAAGCTCTATGTCGACCGCCTGATCGACCGGTACGCGAAGAAGGCCCGGCGGGCCGCGCGCAAACATGGATGGGGCGTTCCGGGACTCAGCTGGATGCCGGGGGTCGACCCGGATCCCTTCGGGCACGGCGACCACGACGACGTGCACGAGCATGCGAGCCACGAACACCCAGACCATGAGCAGGGCGTGCACGAGGAGTCCGGCCTCTGAGGCGGACGAGTCCCGCACCCAGCGAAGGGCGCCGCACCTCTGGTGCGGCGCCCTTCGGCGTCTGGGCTACTGCTCGTGGGTCACGCGCAGGAGGTCCTCGTCGGCGGCCCGCTTGAGTTCCTCCAGCTGGGCGACCCGCTCGGGAGTCACGTCTCCCCTCGCGAGGGCTGCCTTGGCGTGGTCCACCAAGAGTTTCGCCTGCTTGGCGTTGGCCTTGGCGAGATCGAGCGCGTGCTCGAGGGTGCTCTCATGCTCAGTTGCTTCCATAGGTGCATCTTGCTCCTGTGGGCGCCCAAGAATCCAGCGTGCCGCGCAAGTTGTGACCGTCTTGCCGCCCAGTCACGCCGTAGCCGCTACTACCGGGCGGCTGCCAGACTGGGCTCATCTGCGGCGGTCTGGACGGGGTATGACGGCGCGTGGTCGCCCGCGAGATCCTCGAGCACCCGGACCACCTGTGTGGAGTAGCCGAACTCGTTGTCGTACCAGACGTACAGCACGAGGTTCTTGCCCGAGGAGATCGTGGCCAGGCCATCGACAATTCCCGCGCGACGCGAGCCGACGAAGTCGGTGGAGACAACCTCCGGAGAGTCGATGTAGTCGATCTGCTTGCGCAGCTCGGAATGCAGCGACATCTCGCGCAGGTAGGCGTTGACCTCGTCCTTTGTCGTCTCCTTCTCCAGGCTGAGGTTGAGCACCGCCATCGAGACATCCGGGGTGGGGACGCGGATCGCGTTGCCGGTGAGCTTGCCCGCGAGCTCGGGAAGCGCCTTGGCAACGGCCTTCGCGGCGCCCGTCTCGGTGAGGACCATGTTGAGCCCGGCGGCGCGGCCGCGGCGGTTGCCCTTGTGGAAGTTGTCGATCAGGTTCTGGTCGTTGGTGAACGAGTGCACCGTCTCGACGTGCCCGTGGACCACGCCGTACTTGTCATTGATGGCCTTGAGGACCGGGGTGATCGCGTTGGTCGTGCAGGAGGCAGCCGTGACGATCTTGTCGTCGGCGTTGATCGAGCGGTGGTTGATGCCGTGGACGATGTTGGGCAGATTGCCCTTGCCCGGCGCCGTGAGGAGCACCCGCGCAACGCCCTTGCTCTGCAGGTGCTGGGACAGGCCTTCCTCGTCGCGCCACCTGCCGGTGTTGTCGACGACGATCGCATCGTTGATGCCGTACTGCGTGTAGTCCACCGAGGCCGGGTTGTCCGAGTAGATGACCTGGATCAGGGTGCCGTTGGCGAGGATGGTGTTGTTCTCCTCATCGACCGTGATGGTGCCCTCGAAGGCGCCGTGCACCGAGTCGCGGCGGAGCAGGCTCGCGCGCTTGACCAGATCCTTGTCGGAGCCCTTGCGGACCACGATGGCACGGAGGCGAAGGCCGTCACCGCCGCCCGCGTGCTCGATGAGGATGCGGGCCACGAGACGGCCGATGCGGCCGAAGCCGTACAGGACCACATCGGTGCTCCTGCGGGGATCGGCGCCATGCTTGCCCACGATGTCCGCGAGCTCCGTGCGGAGGAAGTCCTCGAGGCCCAGGGTCTGCCCCTCGGCGCGGAACGCCTCGTTCAGGCGGGCGATGTCCACCGATGCCGCTCCGAGCTCGAGGGTGTCGAGAGCCCTCAGGATCGGGAGGGTCTCCTCGAGCGCCAGCTCCTCGCTGTCAATCTGGCGCGCCCAGCGGTGTGCCTTGAGCAGGCCGACCACGGACTGGTTGATGAGGCTGCGGCCGTGGACCGAGGTGACCACGTTGTTCTGGCGGTAGAGGCGCCCGATGATCGGGATCATCTCCTCCGCGGCGGCCTCGCGTCCGATCCACGTACCGAGTGCGGATTCCGTCGTTGTGCTCACACAGGTGCCTTTCTCTGCGTCTCGCGCGCACGCCATCGTGCGCATGCCCGCCGTTGATGCCCAGGGTTGGTCAAGGGGCATGAAGAGAGCCGGTCCTGCGATCGCAGAGCCCGGCCCAAGGAGAACTTCTACGTTCCCTTCAATTGTACGTGGGGGCGGCAGAAAGCCGGAGCCACGTTTCTGTGAAGTCACTCACACGCTATCAGTTCGGCGGAGGGCGAGGACAGGCCGGCCTGTGAGCCGGGTTCTGTCTCCGCGTCGGGTTGCCCCGACGCGGGAGGCGACCATCCATCTAGGACCGCCGTTGCCGGCGGCCTCGAGCGGCCTACCCGGGCGCTCGGGCGGGCAGCCCTCGAACGCGCCCTGTCTGGCCTTGCTCCGGGTGGGGTTTACCGAGCCTCCCCGGTCACCCGGGGAGCTGGTGGTCTCTTACACCGCCGTTTCACCCTTACCGCTTTGATGCTGCGCCGAAGGCGCCTCACCAGCGGCGGTCTGTTCTCTGTGGCACTGGCCTGCGGGTTACCCCGAGTGGGCGTTACCCACCACCCTGCCCTGCGGAGCCCGGACTTTCCTCGCGACGCCCTGGATGCAGTGGATGCATCAAGGCGCCCCGCGGCCGCCCGGCCGACCTGTCCTCGACCTCCAAGTGTACGTCCCCGCCACGCTGGGCCCCTCCGGGTAGGATTCCGTGGTGCTCATCCTGCTGCCGCCCTCGGAGGGCAAGACTCCTGCACCGGCTGGCTCCGCCGTCAACCTGGCCTCGCTGAGCTTCCCGGAGCTCGCGGTGGCACGCAAGGAAGTCATGCGCGCCCTCTCCGAGGTGAGCGGACGCGAGGATGCCCTCGAGGCGCTCGGCGTCGGGGCCTCGCTGGCGCACGACGTCGAGCGGAACCGGCGGCTCCACGCCGAACCGGCGGCGCCCGCCCACCGCGTGTATTCGGGCGTGCTCTACGAGGCCTTGGGATACTCGACGCTCACGCCTGCGCAGAAGCGCCGGGCCGAGGACTGGATCGTCGTGGTCTCCGCCTTGTGGGGCGCGGTCGGCTTCGGGGATGCCGTGCCCTCGTACCGGCTGTCGATGTCGACAGCCCTGCCGGGTCTGGGCCGGCTCGCCTCGTACTGGAGGCCGCTGCTGGCCGAGGCCCTCGCCGACCGCGCAGGCGACGGGATCGTCGTCGACTGCCGTTCGAGCACGTACGCGGCTGCCTACGTGCCGCCTGCGGCCAGGACCGTGAGGGTGGACGTCTTCCGCGATCGAGGAGGCAGGCGCAGCGTCGTGAGCCACTTCGCGAAGCACCACCGGGGCGAATTCGTCCGTCACCTGCTCGCACACCGCGGCAAGGCGCCGTCCACGCCCGAGGCGCTGCTCGGCGTCGCGCGCGGGAAATGGGAGGCCGAGCTGCGCGAGGGGACCGCCAAACGGGCCCACTCGCTCGCGCTCATCCTGCGGGACTGACCGCACCTGAGGCTGACGGGTCCTGGGAGCCCGGGCTTCAGCTCCACTCTGGCGAGCGGACGAGAATGCAGCCCGAATCGGGGCAGAACACCACCTCGTCCTCCGCCGCGGCCCGGATCGCAGCCAGGTCTCCCGGGCTCAGTGCCATGCCCGAACCCTCGGAAGTGCCGTGGAAGAGCCGCGCCGCGCCCACTCCGCGCTTGGAAAGGGTCTTCTCATAGAGGCTGAGAAGGCCCGCATCGATGGTGGCCGCATACTCTTCGCGCTCCGCGGCCACCGTCGCCCGTTCCTGCGCCACCTCAGCGATCTGAGCGTCCAGCTCAGCACGGAGAGCATCGCTCCCGGACTGTGCCGCGGCGAGTGCGCGCGCTGCCGAGGCTTGGGCTTCGCGGAGACCATCGAGCCGCTCCAGAATCTCGAGTTCGGCGTCCTCGAGGTCGCTCTTGCGCGCGGTGAGGGCCCCGATGTCCTTCTGGAGCGCCTCGAGATCCTTCGAGAGACCACCCGCATAGAGTCGTTCCTCGTCCTTGCCGATCCTCGCAGACACCTCCGCGACCTTGGCCTCCGAGGCGACCAGCTCGCCGTCCGCGAGGGCCACGGCGTCATCGGCTGCCCGCGCGGCGAGGCTCGTGGCCTCGAGCTCCGCCATGGCCGGTGCGATCCTCGGGTCCTTGTCCAGTGCCCGGCGCGCCACATCGAGCGCGCGCAGTTTGGCATCGAGAGCCTGGAGGCCGAGCAGCTTGAGCTGTTCGGCGGCCGGGGCCTTGGGCATCGGTTCCTCCTGCAGTGGGCGCCACGCTGGCGCAGCGGTGTCGGGACGGTCTGCGGACTCTACCCCTCGCCGGGGGTGAGGATGAAGTCCCACGGGTCGGTGTTGATGGTCGAGACCCGGATGTCGAGGCTGTGCCCCTGGTCCTTCAGGACGTTGTCCAGGGCCGCCGCAGCGGCGGGCAGCCACAGCCACTCGCTCGCAAAGTGGCTCACGTCGATGAGATAGGGGCGCCCATCCGAGGAGGACGCGCGGGCCTCGGACGCCGGATGGTGGCGGAGGTCCGCGGTGACGTACACGTCCGCCTCCGCGGCGCGGACGGCGTCGAAGAGGCTGTCCCCCGCTCCCCCGCACAGGGCGACGCGGCGCACGAGTCCGTCGCGGTCGCCGGACACCCGGACGCCGCCCGCCACGGCCGGCAGGATTCCGAAGAGGCGCCCGGCGAGGTCCCCGAGGCTCGTGATCTCGGGCAGGTCTCCCACGCGCCCGATCCCCTCCTCGGGAAGCCCGTTCGCGGCCTTGGTGAGCGGACCCACTGCATCGAGCCCGATCGCGTCGGCCAGGACGTCGGAGACTCCCCCGACGGCCGAGTCGCCATTGGTGTGGACGCTCACGAGGGCGATTCCGGACTCGATCAGGCGGTGCACGGCACGGCCCTTGGGAGTGTTCGCGGCAACGCTCGTGACACCGCGCAGCAGTAGGGGGTGGTGCGCCACAATGAGGTCGGCCTCCCATGCCGCCGCCTCATCAATGACCTCGAGGACGGGATCGACGCAGAAGAGGATCCTCCTCACGGGCTGGGAGGGCCGTCCCGTCACGAGCCCGACGGCGTCCCACTCCTCGGCTAGCGACTCGGGCCACAGCTCCTCGACAGCCAGCAGCACATCGGCGAGTGTGACGCCGCCGGAGGCCGCGCCGTCGTGCGTTCCCTCCGCCTCCGGAATGCTCTCGCCCGCCGCCTCGGCGCGCTGGTCTGGGGACTTCTCGTTCTCTGCTGGGGCGGGGCCGGTCTGCTCTGACACCAGGGGCGGTCCTCTCTCGGGAATCTTCCGCGGGCTGCGGACATTGTAGGCAGCATGAAGACTTTCATTCTGGGCGGCGGCTGCTTCTGGTGCCTGGACGCGGTGTACCAGAAGACCAAGGGCGTCACTTCCGTGGTGTCCGGCTACATTGGCGGGCACTTCCCCGATCCCGACTACTACAGCGTGTGCAGCGGGATGACGGGCCACGCCGAGGTCGTGGCCGTGACGTTCGACGAGGACGTCATTCCCGAGGAGACCGTCTTGGACATGTTCTTCGCGATGCATGATCCCACCACGCTGAACCGGCAGGGCTACGACGTCGGGACACAGTACCGGTCCTCGATGTTCTACCTGACGGACGATGAGAAAGCCCTGTTCGAAGACGCGATCGTGCGCAATCAGGCGCTCTGGGGCGCGCCCATCGTCACCGAGGTGACGCGGGCCGCGACGTTCTACCCCGCCGAGGAGTTCCATCAGGACTACTACGGGAAGAACCCGGACGCCGGCTACTGCCACGTGATCATCAATCCCAAGCTGGCCAAGGCCCGCAAATATTACTCAGAGTGGCTCACCGCCTAGCCGCCCTTCGGCCCGCTGACTAGGCTGAAGCCGCAGCTGGCGCGCCGATTACACCGTCACGCCCAATTCCAGAAAGCTAAGGACTTATGGCACGCATCTACGACGACGTCACGCAGCTGGTCGGCAACACCCCGTTGGTCCGCCTCAACCGGCTCACCGAGGGCCTCGAGGCCGAGGTCGCCGTGAAGCTCGAGTTCTACAACCCGGCCAACAGCGTGAAGGACCGCATCGGCGTAGCGATCGTCGACGCTGCCGAGCAGGCGGGTGCGCTCAAGCCGGGCGGGACGATCGTCGAGGGGACGTCGGGCAATACGGGCATCGCACTCGCGCTCGTGGGCGCGGCGCGGGGCTACAAGGTCATCCTGACGATGCCTGAGACGATGTCCACCGAGCGCCGCGTCCTGCTCCGGGCGTTCGGTGCCGAGATCGTCCTGACCCCGGGCTCGGACGGCATGCGCGGGGCCGTTGAGAAGGCGCAGGAGATCGTGGCCAACACCGAGAACTCGATCTGGGCGCAGCAGTTCGCCAACCGCGCGAATCCTGAGATCCACCGCACCACGACGGGCGAGGAGGTCTGGAACGACACGGACGGCGGGGTAGACGTCCTCGTCGCCGGCATCGGAACAGGCGGGACGATCACCGGCGCGGGGCAGCTGCTCAAGGAGCGCAAGCCGGACGTCCAGGTCATTGCGGTGGAGCCCAAGGACTCGCCCATCCTGAACGGCGGCGCCCCGGGTCCGCACAAGATCCAGGGTCTCGGCGCCAACTTCGTGCCGGAGGTCCTGGACACGAATGTGTACGATGAGGTGCTTGACGCAAGCCTCGAGGATTCTGTGGCGACGTCCCGCGCCCTCGCCACCAAGGAGGGGATCCTCGGCGGCATCTCGGCGGGTGCGGCTGTATGGGCCGCGCTCGAGCTCGCCAAGCGACCCGACAACAAGGGCAAGCTCATCGTCGCGGTGGTGCCCGACTTCGGAGAGCGCTACATCTCCACGGTCCTGTACGACGACATCCGCGGCTAGCCCGAGCCCACCTCTGGCCACAGCAGAAGGAAGCCTGTGTCTCTGATCAAACGCACTGTGGCCCGTCTGCGCGAGGACCTCGAGGCCGCAACCGCCCACGACCCGGCGGCCCGCGGAAACGTGGAGAACTTCCTTGCGTACTCGGGGCTGCACGCCATCTGGATTCACCGCCTTACCCACGCCATGTGGCAGCGGGAGGAACTGCGTTTCCCCGCACGGCTCATCTCCCAGGCAGGCCGCTTCCTTACGGGCATCGAGATCCACCCCGGCGCGACGATCGGCCGCAGGTTCTTCATCGACCACGGGATGGGCGTGGTGATCGGCGAAACCGCCGAGATCGGCGACGACGTGTTCCTCTACCACGGAGTGACACTCGGCGGCCGCTCCCTGGCCAAGGTCAAGCGGCACCCGACCATCGGCGATGGCGTGACGATCGGCGCGGGAGCCAAGGTGCTCGGCCCGATCACCATCGGCGCCGGCAGCGCTATCGGCGCCAACGCGGTGGTGGTGAAGGATGCGCCGCCCAACTCGATCGTGACGGGCGTCCCGGCCACATGGAGGCACCGGGACGCCGCCAGGGAGACCAAACCGGCCGTCGATCCCGCGGAGTACTACTACATCTGAGGCGCCGTCGACGGGCCCTTGGAGCACGACGGCGCCGCTCGCCGCAGGCGGTGAGCGGCGCCGTCGTGCGTTGTCCTGTCCGGGTCGCGGTCAGTGCGTGTCGACCGCGGAGATCTCCGAGCGGTCCTCGCCCCACAGGGTGTGGAAGGTGCCCTCGGCGTCGACGCGGTGGTACGTGTGAGCGCCGAACAGATCCCGCTGGCCCTGGATCAGCGCCGCCGGCAGGCGCCCTGCGCGCAGGGCGTCGTAGTAGGCCAGCGAGGAGGAGAACACCGGCACCGGAATTCCCAGCTGCACGGCCGTGGCGACCACGCGGCGCCACGCCGGGACAGCCTTGCCCACGGACGCGACGAAGGCCGGAGCGAACAGGAGGTTCGCCGGGGCCTCAGAGCCCTTGTAGGCCTCCATGATCACCTTCAGGAGGTCGGCGCGGATGATGCAGCCTGCGCGCCAGAGCGAGGCAATCTGATCGAGCTTGAGGTCCCAGCCGTACTCCTTGGCCGCGCTTCCGAGCATGTCCAGGCCCTGCGCGTAGGAGATGAGCTTGGAGGCGTAGAGCGCCTGACGGACGTCCTCGACGAATCCCTCGGGGACCTCGACCTCGGCCTTGTGGCCCTCCAGCGTGTTCTGGGCGATAGCGCGCTGGGCGGTCTGGGAGGAGATCCCGCGCGCGAACACGGACTCCGCGATCCCTGATACCGGGGAGCCGAGGTCGAGCGCGGACTGGACCGTCCAGCGGCCCGTGCCCTTCTGGCCGGCGGCATCCACAACGACATCGACGAACGGCTTGCCCGTCTTCACGTCGACATGCGCGAGGACCTCTGCCGTGATCTCGATCAGGAACGAGGACAGCTCGCCCCGGTTCCACTCCCCAAAGATCTTCGCCTGCTCGGCAGGCTCGATGCCGGCCGCGCTGCGAAGGAGGTCGTAGGCCTCGCCGATCACCTGCATGTCGGCATACTCGATGCCGTTGTGCACCATCTTCACGAAATGACCCGCACCGTCGGTGCCGATCCACGCACAGCACGGAGCGCCGTCGTCTGCCTTCGCCGAAATCTTCTCCAGCAGCGGCCCGAGGGCCTTGTAGGACTCCTCGGAGCCGCCCGGCATGATGGACGGGCCGTTCAGTGCGCCCTCCTCGCCGCCGGACACCCCTACCCCCACGAAGTGCAGGCCCTTCTCGGCCAGGGCGGCCTCGCGCCGACGAGTGTCCTGGAAGTGCGAGTTGCCGCCGTCAATCACAATGTCGCCCTCCTCCAGGAGGGGAACGAGCTGGTCCACGACCGCGTCCACCGGCGCGCCGGCCTTGACCATGATCAGCACCCGGCGCGGCTTCTCCAGCGCGTCCACGAGTTCCTGCAGGGTCTCGGTGCGCACGAAGTCGCCGTCATCTCCGTGCTTGGCGAGCAGGGCGTCCGTCTTCTCCATGGAGCGGTTATGCAGCGCCACGGTGTAGCCGTTGCGCGCGAGGTTTCGGGCAAGGTTGGCGCCCATCACCGCAAGGCCGGTGACGCCGATCTGTGCAGGCATGTACTCTCCGTCTCTTCACTGGGAATCCGAGGTCAAGGGTAGTTGACCGGGCGGCTCTTTGACATCGTATTTCGGTATGCCTCAATTTTGTGGCAAGCGATTGCCAGCAAACCTTCTACAGGAAGGCGCCAGGTAACCACGATCGGAACGCGAGGGCTGCGTGTTCGATTTGAATCCTTGCGGGGCTCACCCTATATTCATCTGCAGAGCCTCCCGCCGCGGCGAACCCCCCAATGGCCGCGGCGGGAGGCTCATTCCATGCCCGTACGCGCCCGCGCACCCCCTGCAACGGAAAACGCCCGCGACTCCGGAGCAGAACTCCGGACCACGGGCGGTGCAGCAGTGGGTCCTACCGGGATCGAACCGATGACATCCACGGTGTAAGCGTGGCGCTCTACCAGCTGAGCTAAAGACCCTGGCCTCCAGGACGAACACGGCGCCCTGACGGGCTCCAAGACTACCCCACACCGAGGTGAGGTCGAAACGACGGCGACCACCCATCGTCGTCAGGGCTATCGACCCAGGCCTAGGCGCTCGGAACGCCGACAATCTCTGCCAGCGCCTCCCAGTACGCCCCGATTTCCCGGGCCTGGCCACGCGGGTTGATCACCCGGTACCGGACCACGCCGCGGCCGTCGAGGATGAATGTCCCGCGCAGTGCCATGCCGCTGTCCTCATCGAATACGCCGTAGCGGCGTGCCACGTCCCCGTGCGGCCAGAAGTCTGCCAGGAGCGAGAACTCAAATCCCTCCGCGGCCGCATACGCGCGCTGGACAAACTTGCTGTCCACGGACACGGCGAGAACCCGCGCATCGGCCCTCGCGAACGGTTCCCAGCCGTGACGGATCTGGGACAGTTCCTCCGTGCAGATCCCGGAGAACGCGAATGGGAAGAAGTGCACCACCAGAGGGTGCCTACGGAGTGCCGACAGCCTGACGGGCTCACCGAACTGGTTGGGCAGCTCGAAGTCCGGGGCGGCCTCGCCGAGACGCGGCGAACCGGCATCCGAAACTGTAGTCATTGCTTCTTCCGCACAAGCCGGGTTGCGCTCCAATCCTTGGACACGCCTACTGACGACGTCGAGTGGAGGCCCGCTGTAGGAGCGGCCTCCTGCACCTCGACAGGGCGAACATGCCCCTCGCGGCCCTGCTTGGGGGTAAGGAGCCACACGACGCCAGCCTCATTGAGCGTCGTCTGCGCGTCCATGAGCATGTCGACCAGGTCGCCGTCACCCTCGCGCCACCACACGATGACCGAGTCGACCACGTCATGGTCTTCCTCATCGAGGAGATCGGACCCCACAGCCTCCTCGATCGCGTCGCGCAGTTCGAAGTCCACGTCCTCGTCGTAGCCGAACTCCTGGATCAGGTCGCCGTCCTTGAAACCCAATCGCGCCGCCACATTGCTATCCGCGGCGGTGTCGGTCTCGCCCACGTCGTGTCCTCCTTTGTCTGCTGTGCGCATGGCACTTCTCGAGCGGGGCCATCGGGATGCCTCCACGAGGGAAGCGCGCCTTGACCGTGACGCCTGCCGTAGCTATAAGCCAACTACGTTTGGCCCGCTGCTTCAAGCGCGCGCTGCATCGACGGCCCCGCGCCACCGCGGAAACCACCCGCTCGGCCGCACCCAGCGCGCCTGCACCGCATTCCGTACCGCGCTCAAACATCGTGAACATGAACGGCCGTACCCTGTCCCGCTAACTATCCCTTCCCGCGCGCGGCTAGAGTGGCAACTGAACGGCTTGGACCCGAAAGACCTTGGGCTCCCGGACGCTCAGAGTACGAACGGCCCTGCACGCACAGGGCAACGCGACGAGACTGCCCGTTGGCGGCTGCCACCAGCTCCGGCCCACGGGCTCGAAAAGAGGTTTGGACGTGTCTGTAGGAGAAGAAACCTCGCACATCCTCAGCGGCCTGACGGATCAGCTGCCGGACCGTGACCCCGAGGAGACCGGCGAGTGGATCGAGTCCCTCGACTCACTCATCGAAGATCAGGGGACGGCGCGCGCGCAGTACATCATGCGCAGCCTCCTCCAGCGGGCGGGCTCTCGGAGCGTGGGCGTGCCGATGGTCACGACCACGGATTTCGTGAACACCATCCCGGCGGACCAGGAGCCCGAATACCCGGGCAACGAGGAGTTCGAGCGCCGGTACCGCGCGTACATGCGCTGGAATGCCGCCATCATGGTGCACCGCGCCCAGCGGCCGGGCATTGGCGTGGGCGGCCACATCTCCACCTATGCCGGCGCCGCGACGCTATACGAGGTGGGGTTCAACCACTTCTTCCGAGGTAAGGACCACCCCGGCGGCGGGGACCAGGTGTTCTTCCAGGGCCACGCCTCCCCCGGCATGTACGCCCGGGCGTTCATGGAGGGACGCCTGTCAGAGGAGGACCTCGACGGGTTCCGCCAGGAGAAGTCGCGCGAGGGGCACGCCCTCTCGTCCTATCCGCACCCCCGCCTCATGCCGGAGTTCTGGGAGTTCCCGACGGTGTCGATGGGCATCGGGCCCATGAACGCGATCTACCAGGCCCAGACCAACCGGTACCTGCACAACCGCGGCATCAAGGACACCTCCGAGCAGCACGTCTGGGCGTTCCTGGGCGACGGCGAGATGGACGAGCCCGAATCGCGCGGCCTGCTCCAGCTCGCGGCGAACGAGAACCTCGACAACCTCACCTTCGTGATCAACTGCAACCTCCAGCGCCTGGACGGCCCTGTGCGGGGCAACGGCAAGATCATCCAGGAGCTCGAGGCGTTCTTCCGGGGCGCGGGCTGGAACGTCATCAAGGTTATCTGGGGCCGCGAGTGGGATTCCCTGCTGGAGCGCGACGACAACAACCAGCTCGTGAAGATCATGAACGAGACGCTCGACGGGGACTACCAGACCTACAAGGCCGAGTCCGGCGGGTTTGTCCGCGACCACTTCTTCGGCAAGACGCCCGAGACGAAGGAGCTCGTCGCCGACTACACGGACGAGCAGGTCTGGAACCTCAAGCGCGGCGGCCACGACTACTGGAAGGTCTACGCGGCCTACCGGGCCGCCACCGAGTTCACGGGCAAGCCGAGCGTGATCCTTGCCATGACCGTCAAGGGGTACGGCCTGGGTCCGCACTTCGAGGGCCGCAACGCGACCCACCAGATGAAGAAGATGACCCTGCAGGACCTCAAGGACTTCCGCGACCATCTGCGGATTCCGATCACGGACGAGCAGCTCGAGGCCAACCCCTACGAACCGCCGTACTACCACCCGGGGCAGGACGCCCCTGAGATCCAGTACATGATGCAGCGCCGCAAGGAGCTCGGCGGCTTCCTGCCGGAGCGCCGTGACCCCCACGAGGGCATCGTGCTGCCAGCCGAGAAGGCCTACGAGGTCGCCAAGCGCGGCTCCGGCAAGCAGCAGGCCGCGACCACCATGGCGTTCGTCCGCTTGCTCAAGGACCTCATGCGGGACAAGGAGTTCGGCAAGCGGATCGTGCCGATCGTTCCCGACGAGGCGCGCACCTTCGGCATGGATGCGTTCTTCCCGACCGCGAAGATCTACAACCCGAAGGGCCAGAACTACCTGTCCGTGGACCGGGACCTCGTCCTGGCCTACAAGGAGTCGCCCCAGGGCCAGATCCTCCACGCCGGCATCAATGAGGCCGGTTCGGTGGCCGCCTTCACAGCCGCCGGGACCTCCTACGCCACCCACGGCGAGACGCTCGTGCCCGTGTACGTCTTCTACTCGATGTTCGGCTTCCAGCGCACCGGCGACGGAATCTGGGCCGCAGGGGACCAGATGGCCCGCGGCTTCATCATCGGCGCCACTGCTGGCCGCACCACCCTCACGGGCGAAGGCACACAGCACGCCGACGGCCACTCCCCCATTCTGGCGTCGACGAACCCGGCCGTCGTGGCGTATGACCCGGCGTACGGCTACGAGATCGGGCACATCGTCAAGGCCGGCCTCGAGCGGATGTACGGCGGGCAGCACCCGAACCCGAACGTCATGTACTACCTGACGGTGTACAACGAGCCGATCGTCCAGCCCGCCGAGCCGGAGGAGCTTGACGTGGAGGGCGTGGTCAAGGGCATCTACCTCCTCGCCCCGGCCAAGATCGATGGTCCTCGCACCCAACTCCTGGCCTCTGGAGTTTCCGTGCCGTGGGCGCTCGAAGCGCAAAAGATCCTCGCCGACGAGTGGGGCGTCTCCGCAGATGTGTGGAGCGTCACTTCATGGAATGAGCTGCGCCGCGATGGTCTCGCAGCCGAAGAGGAGGCCTTCCTCAATCCCGGACAGGAGCCGCGTGTTCCGTTCGTGACCCAGCAGATGGCTGGCGCAACCGGACCGATCGTCGCGGTCACGGACTACATGAAGGCAGTGCCGGACCAGATCCGCCAGTTCCTGCCCAACGAGTTCGCAACCCTCGGCGCCGACGACTTCGGCTTCGCGGATACCCGCGCCGCTGCGCGCCGGTACTTCCACATCGACGCCCACTCGGTCGTGGTGCGGGCGCTGCAGATGCTCGCCCGCCGCGGCGAGGTCGACGCCGAGGCACCGCGCCAGGCGTTCGAGCGGTACCGCCTGCTCGACGTCAACGCGGGGACGACCGGAAACGCGGGCGGCGAGAGCTAACCCAAGTAGTCCGGCCCGCGAGCCTGCTGGCGTTCGCGGCCACCGCCGACGGCGGCCCGCCCCATCTGGGAGGGCCGCCGTCGTGCGTCTGGAGATGTGGCCTTGCACACGGCTGCTTGTAGCCTTCACACAAAAGCCCGGGCCGAGCGCTCGCTATGCTCTTGTCCATGGCCCAGCCGCAGCACTCCCCCGGCAGCTCAGCGAACAGCAAGCTGACCATTTCCCCCGCCAAAGCGGAAACAGTCAAGAAGCTCCGGGCCAATGTCGGGCAGCTCTCGACGACCACGATGCGCGAGCTCGAGCGTGCGCTGCCCTGGTACTCGCGCCTCAGTGCGGACGAGCGCTCAGCCTTGGGGCTCGTGGCCCAGAACGGCATTGCGGCGTTCGTCACCTGGTATGAGCGGCCCACCCTGCCCACGTGGATCCTCTCGGACGTCTTCGGAGCGGCGCCGACGGAGCTCACCCGCTCGATCAGCCTTCAGAAGGCCCTCCAGCTCATCCGCATCGTGGTCGAGACGGTCGAGGACCAAGTCCCACATCTGGCTCCCGAGGATGACCAGCCCGCGCTCCGCGAGGCCGTGCTGCGCTACTCCCGTGAGGTCGCGTTCGCTGCGGCCGATGTCTATGCGCGTGCCGCCGAGACCCGCGGCTCATGGGACACCCGGCTAGAGGCCCTGATCGTGGACGCAATCCTTCGCGGAGAGAACACCGATGCGCTGCGCTCACGCATCGCCGCCCTCGGATGGAAGGCCCAGGAGCGGTTCACGGTCATGGTGGGGTCGTCGCCGCTCGAGCCCAGCCCCACCTATGTGGGAGAGCTCCGCCGCACAGCAGGACGATACGCGCAGGACGCACTCGTAGGCATTCAAGGTGATCGGCTCATCCTGATCCTCGGCGGACTCGAGGACGCTCAGCTCGCGATGTCCCGGCTCGCGGAGCTGTTCGCTCCCGGTCCGGTGGTCTACGGGCCCGAGGCGGCGACGCTGCCCGAGGCCAGCACGTCGGCCCAGGCCGCCTTCGCTGGCCTCTCGGCCGCGCGCGCATGGCCGAATGCTCCGAGGCCCGTCTCTGCTGACGACCTGCTGCCGGAGCGTGTCGTCGCAGGCGACGACGCGGCCCGCCGGGCGCTCGTGCAGAAGATCTACCGCCCGCTTGTGGCCGCGTCGAACGGACTCGTCGAGACCTTGGGCGCGTACCTCGAGCTGGGGCATTCGCTCGAGGCCACAGCCCGCCAGCTCTTCGTCCACGCGAACACCGTCCGGTACCGGCTGCGCCGGGTATGCGACGTCACCGGATGGGATCCGCTCCTTCCGCGCGAGGCCTTCGTCCTCCAGACCGCCCTCGTGGTCGGCCGCCTTGCCGCACCGCCGAAACCGCCGCCCGAACGGCAGCCGCAACGCTCCTGAGCTCGCTGTCCCGACCGGGCCGCGTTGTAGACTTTCTACAAACGGTGTTCTGGAGCTTGGTACGCGTTGCCCCCGCTTGGATGCCCCTCGATTTGGAAAGCTTGGTTACGTGCTAGCAATTGTCTGCCCTGGACAGGGCTCACAGACGCCCGGGTTCCTCGCGCCTTGGCTCGAACTGCCCTCCGTCGCCGACCGCCTCGGCGTGCTCGGCGAGGTCGCGGGCCTCGATCTCGTGGCCCACGGGACCACGTCCAACGAGGAGACGATCAAGGACACGGCGGTTGCGCAGCCGCTGCTCGTGGCTGCGGGCATCGTTGCGGCAGAGGCGATGTTCGACGCCGAGCTCTCCGACCTTCCCGTCGTGCTCGCGGGGCATTCGGTGGGCGAGATCACGGCATCCGCCCTCGCCGGCGTCCTCAGTGCTGAGGACGCGATGCGCTTTGTGGCTGTCCGTGCGCGAGGCATGGCACGGGCCGCTGCCCTCACACCCACCGGCATGAGCGCCGTCGTGGGCGGAGACCGCGAAGAGGTCCTGTCTGCGATCGCTGCGGCGGGCGCCGAGCCCGCCAATGTGAACGGAGGTGGTCAGATTGTGGCTGCCGGGACGTTCGAGGCACTCCAGAAGCTCGCGGACAATCCGCCCGCCAAGACACGCGTCATCCCGCTCAAGGTGGCGGGTGCGTTCCACACGCAGCACATGGCCTCCGCGGTCGCCGATCTCGAGGCCCTCCGCCCGGACCTCACGGTTCGTGACCCAGATGTTCCACTTCTGTCGAATTTCGACGGCGCCGAGGTCACCTCGGGCGATGCCGCAGTCGCGAGCCTGGTGGCTCAGGTGTCGCGGCCGGTCCGGTGGGACCTCTGCATGGAGACCCTGGTGGACCGCGGGGTCACCGGCCTCATCGAGCTGGCCCCGGCCGGCACCCTCGTCGGCCTCGCAAAGCGAGGCATGCCGGGTGTGAAGACGGTGGCCCTCAAGACCCCTGCCGACGTCGATGCTGCCCTTGCGCTGTTCGCCGCCGACGCCATGGGCGACGCCCAGACCAACAAGGAGACAGTGTGAACATGCCCACGCTGAAGCAGGCCGAGACCCACCCCCACGCCCGGATCGTCGGCATCGGCGGATACCGTCCGTCCATCGTCGTCACCAATGACGACGTCTGCCAGTGGATCGACTCCTCTGACGAGTGGATCCGGCAGCGCACCGGCATTGTGACCCGCCGCCGGGCGCCTGAAGACGTCAGCGTCCTCGACATGGCCGAGGGCGCGTCCCGCGAAGCGCTCGTCTCGGCAGGGATTGACGGGAGCCAGCTCGGCGCGATCATCGTCTCGACCGTCTCCCACCCGTACGCAACGCCGTCGGCCGCTGCGGCCCTCGCCGACCGCCTCGGCGCGACCCCTGCACCCGCCTACGACATCTCGGCAGCCTGCGCCGGCTACTGCTATGGAATTGCTCAGGGCGACGCGCTGGTGCGGGCCGGGGCCGCAGACTACGTCCTCGTGGTCGGCGCCGAGAAGCTCAGTGACTTCATCGACAACACCGAGCGGAGCATGTCCTTCCTGCTCGGCGACGGGGCAGGCGCGGTCGTGATCGGCCCGTCCGACACTCCCGGGATCGGCCCGTCCGTGTGGGGCTCCGATGGGAGCAAGTGGAACACCATCGGGATGACGCACTCCCTCCTGGACATCCGTGACCTCTCCGACGAGGCCGAGCGCAACGGAGCCGGCAACGCCGCCGCGGTCCTGGGCACGGAGGCCAAGATCTGGCCGACCCTCCGCCAGGACGGCCAAAGCGTGTTCCGCTGGGCGGTATGGGAGATGGCGAAGATGGCCAAGCGCGCGCTGGAGTCCGCCGGCATCGGCCCAGAGGACCTTGCGGCCTTCATCCCGCATCAGGCCAACATGCGGATTATCGACGAGATGGTCAAGCAGCTCAAGCTGCCTGAGACGGTCCTAGTCGCCCGGGACATCGCCGACTCCGGCAACACCTCGGCGGCATCCATCCCGCTCGCCACGATTCGCCTGCTGGAGGAGCATCCGGAACTCCATGGCAAGCTCGCCCTGCAGATCGGCTTCGGCGCGGGCCTCGTATTCGGTGCCCAGGTCGTGGCCCTCCCGTAAGACCATGGCGCACCCCGCCCGGGGTGAGCCGAGACCACGCCGCGGAACGCGGCTGGAACCCTGATCCGGCGGAGCGCCGGGAACCAAGAGAAGGAGCCGACATGGCAACGAACGAAGAGATCCTCGCCGGTCTGGCCGAGATCGTCAACGAGGAGACTGGCCTCGCCACCGACGCGGTCCAGCCCGACAAGTCGTTCACGGATGACCTCGACATCGACTCGATCTCGATGATGACCATCGTGGTCAACGCCGAGGAGAAGTTCGGTGTCCGCATCCCCGACGAGGAGGTCAAGAACCTCACGACCGTCGGCGACGCTGTCGACTTCATTGCCAAGGCCCAGGCCTGAGGACGTCACCTCGGCGGCCGGCGCCCCGTGCGCCGGCCGCTTCCTTTCTCCCGCCGGAGCTTCTCTGGCATCCTCCGCACCACGGAAAGTAGCAATGCATGGCTCGCAAAGTTGTTGTGACCGGCCTCGGCGCCACGACGCCGATCGGCGGCGACGTACCCACCCTGTGGCAGAACGCCCTCAAGGGAGTCTCCGGGGTCAGCAGACTCACCGATGACTGGGTCGAGCAGTACGAGCTGCCCGTCAAGATTGCCGCCAAGCTTTCCACTCCCGCCGAAGAGGTCCTCAGCCGCGTCGAGATGAAGCGGATGGATCCCTCCACCCAGTACGGCGTCATTGCCGCACGGGAGGCGTGGAAGGATTCCGGGATCGAGGAAATCGACCACGACCGGCTCGCGGTGGCATTTGCCACCGGCATCGGCGGCGTGTGGACTCTCCTGAACGGGTGGGACACCCTCAAAGAGAAGGGCCCCCGCAGAGTCCTGCCGATGACTGTCCCCATGCTGATGCCCAACGGTGTCGCTGCTGCCGTGAGCCTGGACCTCGGGGCTCGGGCCGGTGCCCACACGCCCGTTTCGGCATGCGCCTCCGGCACCGAGGCCATGGCTGTCGGGCAGGACCTCATCCGATCGGGCAAGGCTGACGTGGTCATGGTCGGCGGTGCGGAGGCGGCGATCCATCCCATGCCTCTTGCCTCGTTCGCCGCGATGCAGGCGCTGTCCAAGCGCAACGACGATCCCGAGCATGCCTCCCGCCCGTATGACATCGATCGGGACGGGTTTGTCATGGGCGAGGGCGCCGGGGCTCTCGTGCTAGAGGCCGAAGAGCATGCACTCGCCCGCGGCGCACGGATCTACGCAGAGCTTGCCGGCACTTCCGTCACGGCCGACGCTTACCACATCACCGCCCCCGATCCCGAGGGTCTCGGTGCGACGCGCGCGCTCAAGGCAGCGATGTTCGATGCGCGGGTCCAGCCTGAGGATGTCGTGCATGTCAATGCCCACGCCACGTCGACCCCTGTGGGCGACAAGCCGGAGTACACAGCGCTCAAGGCCGCCCTTGGCGCCCACGTGGACGGTGTGGCGGTCTCTGCCACCAAGTCCCAGATGGGGCATCTCCTCGGGGCGTCGGGTGCGGTCGAAGCTGTCCTCACTGTTCTGGCGGTCAAGGAGCGGCGCGCACCCGCAACGATCAACCTCGACCATCAGGATCCCGAGATCCCGCTGGATGTGGTCACGACGGCGCGGGAACTTCCTGAGGGCGACATCATTGCCCTCAGCAACTCGTTCGGCTTCGGCGGGCACAACGCAGTCATCGTGATCCGCAACCACTGACCTGCATGCTGCAGCGAAGGGGACCCTCCGATCGGCGGGTCCCCTTCGCTGTGGAGGATGGATCTGGACGTCAGCCGACCTGATGGAGCCAACGGACGGGCGCGCCCTCGGCCGCGTGGCGGAATGGCTCGAGTTCCTCGTCCCAGGCCTCGCCGAGGGCGAGGGAGAGCTCTTGATAGACGACGGCGGGGTCCCCTGCACCGGATTCGTACGCGTAACGGATCCGATCCTCGGAGACGACGACATTGCCGTGGACGTCCGTCATGGCGTGGAAGATGCCGAGCTCGGGGGTGTGGGACCACCGGGCACCGTCCACGCCCGGGCTCGGCGCTTCGGTCACCTCGTAGCGCAGATGCGTCCAGCCGCGCAGCGCCGACGCCAGCCGCGCCCCGGTGCCGGGCTTGCCGGCCCAGGACATTTCGGCGCGCAACATTCCCGGAGCGGCAGGCTGGGCCGTCCAGTCGAGGTCCGTGCGCTTGTCAACGACCGAGCTGATGGCCCACTCGACGTGGGGGCACAGCGCGCTCGGTGCCGAGTGCACGAACAGCAGACCACGGGTCATCACTGCAGACATTCCATCCTCCATCGCTGTCGGTACGTCTTCCCCTACGACCGTCAGCTGGCGGTGTCCATCGATCCGCGGCTATGAAATTGTCCCGCTCGGTTGCGACGCCCGCATGAAGTGTCTTCACGAGGGCCCGCACCAAGCGGTTTCCCAACCATTCTGCCGGACGCCGTGGCGATGCGCCAGTGCGGCCCGCCGACTATGCGCGCGGATGGGCCGCGATATAGCTGGCCCGGAGGCGCTCGACCGAAACGTGCGTGTACAGCTGGGTGGTCGCGAGGCTCGCATGGCCCAGTAGCTCCTGCACGCTGCGGAGATCAGCCCCTCCGTCGAGGAGATGGGTTGCCGCTGTGTGTCTGAGTGTGTGCGGCCCACGCGCCGACGTGTCGCCCAACCCGCGGAGCGCACGGTCGACGACCTCGCGCGCCTGCCTCTGCCCGAGCCGGGCACCACGCCTTCCGAGGAAGAGCGCGGCTCCGCTGTGGGCGTTCGCCAGCGCGACGCGTGCGCTTAGCCATTCGGTGAGGGCCTCACCGGCAGGTGCTCCGAAGGGGACTGTGCGCTCCTTGTCGCCTTTGCCGAGGACCCTGAGGGTACGCCTTTCGAAGTCGACGTCGTCGACGTCCAGCCCCACGAGTTCACCGACTCGGACCCCGGTGGCATACAGCACCTCGATGAGGGCCAGATCGCGAACGGCGACCGCGTCGCCGCACCCCGCCTCAACCGCCGCATCATCGACGAGTCGCCGCGCCTGGCCTTGATGGAGGACCTCGGGAAGGTTCTGCTGCCGTTTGGGAGCCGCGAGGCGGATCGAGGGGTCCGAGTGGATGAGCGACTCCCGTGCGGCCCAGCCGAGGAATGACCTCGCCGCGGCAGATCTGCGCGCGAGCGTGGACCGGGAGAGCCCGGAGTCGCTCTGGCGCCCAAGCCACCGGCGCAGCATCGGCAGGTCGATCGCCCCCAGATCTACCGCTCCATCCCCGGCGGCGGACTCAAGCATGGACCTCAGGTCGGACTCGTAGGCGCGGACCGTATGGGCTGACCGGGATCGTTCGAGGGAGAGGTACCGCAAGAAGGCTGCGAGAGGACGGTTCAGCGAATCCGTGACGGACGGCCTGTCCTCGCCTTCCATCGACCTCTCCTCCCGAGCAGACCGCCGCGCATTGCGCTGATTCCCCTCCCAACGATCCCCCGAACGATGGGGTCCGCCAAGCCGACACGCCCCGAAGACCGGGATCCTGCTACCGCATGCCGCCGCTGGTCGAGGCCAACGTTCTCCATGGGGCCTGTAACTGCGGTCGGTTCCCGTCCTCAGGCGTCCTGGGTGCGCCGCCACCCGCCCTCGACGCGTTCGGCGAGGCCTGAGAGCGACAACCTCCCGAGCCCGGCCCGGGTCTCCGCTTCGCTCAGTCCGGCCACCACAGCGAGATGCCCGATCTCGGCGCCTCGGCGCACCGGAAGCGCATCAAGGACCATGAGGTCGACGAGCGATAGCCCGTCATGTGGCTTCACGGGTACGGTCCTATCCTCTACAAGCCCCTCACCGGCTTGCCTGATAAGCTCGTAAGCTTCCTTTGCCTCGGTAACGCACGTTGCGCCATCGCGCAGAAGACGGTGGCATCCGGCCGAGTTGGCGCTGTACACGGAGCCGGGGACCGCGGCGACGTGACGGCCTAGGTCCACGGCCCTACGCGCAGTGCTCAAGGCGCCGGACCGCCAGCGCGCCTCCACCACGATCGTCAGTGCCGACATCGCCGCGATGAGACGATTGCGCTTCAGGAATCGATGTTTTGACGGAGAGGCCCCCGGCGGGAGCTCGGACACAAGGTGCCCGCGCTTGGCGATCTCGCGCAGCAGGTCCTCATTGCCTGATGGGTAGTAGCGGTCTGCCCCTCCGGCAAGTACGGCGACGGTGGGCACAGCCGGGCCAGACGAGGTGAGCGCAGCCCGGTGTGCCTGCCCGTCGATCCCATATGCACCACCGCTGATCACCGTGAGGCCCTGGTCAGCGAGTCCCCGTGCCAGCTCGCCTGCGACGGACAGGCCATAGCCCGTGGCATCCCTCGAGCCGACGATTGCGACAGTTCGCTCATAGTGCGGCAAGGGCTCCTCACCGCGCACCCACAGGCATAGCGGAGCCTCCGCTCCAAGGTCCACGAGGCCCTCGGGCCATTCGGGGTCTTCCGGAATGACCAGCCGGCCCCCGAACCGGGCTATCGATTCCACGTCCCGTTCAGGTGCGAGATGCTCAACACGAGGACGCCACCTCTCAAGCGCTGCCGACATGGTGCCAACGGCGTTCCCAGTCCGCTCCCCTGTTGATCCCCCACGGGTCCCGGCAGCCTCACCGAGGACCCTCGCGAGGGATGTCATCTCCTCAGCAGTTGCCCGCCCACAGGCGATCCGAAGAGCGTCCTGAGGCCCAAGCGCCTCTACCAGGAGCGTTCCCATGGCATCCAGCGGCTCGAAGAGCCTCGAAAGTGCCGCGCGCGCTAGCCGTGTCTGGTCCATGGCCGCCCCTCCTGCGGTGCCGATCCAGCCGCCGCATACTCGATGCTCGCTGCTCATGCCGCCGCCACCGCCTGCCGCAGGAGGAGGGCTTGACCCACTTCGTCGTCGCCGGGCCGATCGATCCCGCCCAAGTCAGCCACCGACCAAGCCAAGCGCAATACCCTGTCGAATCCGCGCGCTGTCAGCGTGTTGTTGGCCATCGCGCGGTCCAATGACGCCGTGGTGGCGGAATCGAGCCTCAGTTGACCGCGCAGAAGCCGACCTGGGACTTGGGAATTGGTCTCGAGACCGAAGGGCCGGAGGCGCTCTGCCTGCCGCCGCCGCGCGTCCACCACTCGTGATGCGACGTCCGCCGTGGCTTCACCGGTGGGCCCGGCGCCGAAGTCGGCAGCCGACAGCTTGTTCACAGGGAGCTGTATGTCCACCCGGTCGAGGAGCGGCCCAGATATGCGGCTAAAGTAGCGGCGCTTCGCCTGGGCGGTGCAGGTGCATTCAAGGCCTTTTCCAATGCCCTTGCCGCAGGGGCACGGATTGGCAGCGAGGATGAGCTGGAACCGCGCCGGATATGCGGCTGTGCCGGCAGCACGATGGATCACGAGCTCGCCGCTCTCGAGCGGCTGGCGCAGTGAGTCGAGGACTCGCCGCTCGTATTCGGGAGCCTCGTCGAGGAACAGAACTCCTCGATGCGCAAGCGAGGCGGCACCGGGTCTCGGGATACCGGACCCTCCGCCGATGATCGCCGCTGCGCTGGCGGTGTGGTGTGGGCTCTCGAAGGGGGGCCGCCGGATCAGTCCCCGACCGCTCCCCGCCACCGCCGAGAGCGAGTGGATCGCGGTCACCTCCATGGCTGCCTCGTCCTCGAGATCCGGCAGGATTCCCGGAAGCCGCTCGGCAAGCATCGTCTTACCCGCCCCCGGGGGCCCCACCAGCATGAGGTGATGGCCTCCCGCGGCCGCTACCTCGAGCGCAGCGCGGGCCTCTGACTGCCCCGAGACATCGCGCAAATCCGGCTCCGCGAGCGGTGTGGGCCTCGCGCTCATCTCCGCCTCACTCCTGTCGACTGACTGAGCGGGTGGGACAGCCACCGCCTTGGGATCTGCGCCAAGGTCGAGCGCGAGCTGCCCTAGCGACGCGTAGGAATGCACGCGCGCCCCGGGGACGAGCTCAGCCTCCTGCGCATTCGCGAGTGCGACCACGACGTCGGGACGACCGCAGCGCACGGCAGCCATGACCGCCGGGAGGACGCCTCGCACGGACCGCAGCTGCCCATCGAGGCCGAGCTCTGCGAGGAACACGACGCCAGCGGGCGGCCTGAGGTCCCCCGCAGCAGCGAGGGACGCGACCGCTATGGCCAGATCGAAGCCCGTGCCACGCTTGGGAAGCGATGCGGGAATCAGGTTCACGGTGAGCTTGCGCCTGCTCAACGGGAGCCCACTGTTCTTCGCCGCGCTTCGGATACGCTCACGGGCCTCGTTCAGCGCAGAGTCGGGCAGACCAAGCAGGACGAAGTTCGGGAGCGTCTGCCCGATATCGGCCTCGACTTCCACGAGATACCCGTTGAGGCCCACGAGTGCCACACCGAGAGCCCTGCCGACGCCGCTCATCACGCCACGCCCTTGAGGTGCTCGAGGACCGACTGCGCACCTGCCGGGCCGGTCACAGCGACGACGTCGATGCGTCTCGCGTCGCTGCGCACTCCATGTCCCTCGGCCCACGCTCCCAGAAGGCGGATGATGCGTCCCAGCTTGCAGGCATCGACCGCCTCGAAAGGGTGCCCATAGTCCCACGAACGCCGCGCCTTGACCTCGACCGCCACGAGTGCGCCCGCATCGGCGGCGACGATGTCCAGCTCGCCGCCCGAACCCCGCCAATTGCGGTCCAGAATCACCGCGCCCGTCGCCCGAAGGTACTCTTCCGCGAGTCGTTCCCCGCGCTGACCGAGTCTGTCCTTAGCTCTCATGGGACCAGACTCGCCCCTCGGCGATCCGGCGGGGAACGGGGATTTTGCGCTATGTGGACGACTCGCCGAGGCATACTCCTGTGGAGGAGAAGCCAGCGGCCTCAGGTACCCAGGCCGCCCTTGGGAAGGCCCAGATCCTCAACCTTGGGAAGCTCCTCCACATTGACATCCTTGAAGGTGATGACCCGCACGCTCTTGACGAAACGCGCACTCCGGTACACGTCCCAGACCCATGCGTCCTGGAGGGTGAGGTCGAAGTACACCTCGCCGTCGGCCGAGCGGGCTTGGAGGTCTACATGGTTGGCGAGGTAGAACCGGCGCTCCGTCTCCACCACGTAGCTGAACAGAGAGATGACGTCCCGATACTCGCGGTAGAGCTGGAGCTCCATGTCCGTCTCATAGTTCTCAAGGTCTTCGGCGCTCATAGTCCTATCTTCCTCCCCGTGAAATCTGCGTCGGCCTCGAGGACGACCTCGTCCGCGAGCCCCTCGCACACTGCGGTGCCGAGATGCCACGAACGGCGATGCAGGACAGTGGGCCCATGCTCGAGGATCGCTGCCCGGTGCTCGGGAGTCGCGTAGCCTTTGTTCACAGCCCAGCCGAACCGGGGATCATCCGTGCCGTAGCGGATCATGAGTTCGTCGCGTGCAACCTTGGCCACGATGCTCGCTGCGGCGACCGCTTGGCACGAGAGGTCCGCCTTGATCGTCGTCTGGACGGGGAGCACCGGCAGTGCCATCGGCGGGTCGAAGAGTGAGCTCTGGCCGCCGCGCGAGAGCCAGTCGTAGTTCCCATCGAGATGGACGACGTCAGGAACGACGCCGGACGCTGCGAGCTCCTCGAGGGCCCGCACGCCGGCGAGGCGGAGCGCCTCCATGAGCCCGACCGCGTCGATCTCCTCGGCGCTGGCCTGCCCGACCGCGGCGCCGATGCCCCACGAGCGGATGAGCGGTACGAGCTCCACACGCCGCTCAGGCGTGAGGAGCTTGCTGTCCCGGAGGACCGTACGCGTCACCACACTGCGAGCATCGACCACGACGACACCGACGGTGACCGGACCGGCCAAGGCTCCCCGGCCCACCTCGTCGCATCCCGCGACGAGTGGCCCGTAGGCGGAGGCAAGCCTGTTGACGAAGCGCAGGGTCGGTGCTGAGGCCCTTCTCGGCACCGCTCCGTGTGCCTTCCCGGCTGCTACGCGGATACTCATTTCGGTGCGGGCACGTCTTTGAACGTGTCGGGGTAGCTGTCGAGGGCATGGATCCGGTTCAGCGGCCACGCGATGACCGCGGCTTGGCCCTCGACGTCTGCGATGGAGACGAAGCCTGAACCCGGCTGGGCGGCGTCGTGGTACCGGGAATCTGACGAGTGGTTCCGGTTGTCGCCCATGACCCAGATGTGTCCCGCCGGTACGGTGACATCGAACGGGACCACGCGGGGGACCTCCGCCGGATTGACGTACGGCTCGGTCAGCGCCTGGCCGTTGACGGCGATGTGCTGGGACGTGTCGCAGCAGACGACATGGTCCCCCGGAAGCCCGATCACGCGCTTGATGAGGTGCTGCTGCGACGTGTCCGGGAGCAGGCCCACGAATTCCAAGGCGTCCGTCAAGGGGTTCGCAGGGGCCGACGGAACCGCCGGCAGCCAGCCCTTCGTGTCCTTGAACACGGCGACGTTGCCGCGCTGGAGGGCAAAGTTCCGGGGCACGAACAGGTTCACGAAGATCCGGTCGTTCTCCTCGAGGGTGGGAACCATCGACTCAGAGGGGATGTAGAACGCCTTGAACAGGAATGTCTTGATGAGGAAGGACAGGACGATCGCGACCCCGAGGATGATGGCGACCTCGCGGATCCAGGCCATGAGTCCACCGCGCTTGGCGTCGTCGTCGTGCCCGCCGACACCTGTGCCCGCACGTTCCGGCACCGCCCCGGCGGCGTCGGATCCGGCGTGTCGGCTGCGCATCACTTGGTGTCCTTCTCCTTGGTGTGGGTGGTCAACCCGCCCAATCTATCAAGCGGCCAGAGGATCGCCACCGGCCTGCCAATCACCTTGTCCTCGCGTACGAGCCCCCCGCCGGGCGCGCCAAGCAGTGCCCGGGAGTCCGCGGACTCCGAGCGGTGGTCGCCGAGGAGCCACAGGCGCCCGGCCGGCACGACGACGTCGAACACCTGAGCGCTCGGCGCATCGCCGGGGTAGAGGTATGGCTCCTCGAGCGGCACTCCATTCAGCTCGATCTTCCCACCGGCCGTGCAGCAGCGCACACGGTCTCCGCCGACTCCCACCACTCGCTTCACGTACACCGTTTCATTGGGCACGAGGCCGAGCCACTCGGCGACGCCCCGCACGACGTCGGCGGGCCAGCCGCGGCCGGACGAGAGGGGGGCGAAGGAGCCACGCCCGTCGAAGACCACCACGTCTCCCCGGGCAATCGGGGCCGAGTCGAGAGTGGCGCGCACGACGGCGATGCGGTCGCCCTCGTCCAGGAGCGGCTCCATGGAGCCCGAGGGGATGTAGAAGGCCTCAAACAGTACGGCCCTGATCACGCCCCACACGACGAGGGCGAGAACCAGGGCGATAACGACCGAGCGCCAGCCCCGGAGTCGGGACTGGCGCTCTGTTGCTGCCCTGGAGACGGCGTTGTTGCGCACGCTGGGCGCCGCGGGGACTACTTGCCGGCGGTGTAGTCGCGCTTCTCCTTGATCTTCGCGGCCTTGCCACGGAGCTCGCGCATGTAGTAAAGCTTTGCGCGGCGGACATCACCCTTGGTCACAACTTCGATCTTGTCGATGATCGGCGAGTGCACGGGGAACGTGCGCTCGACGCCGACACCGAAGGAGACCTTGCGGACCGTGAAGGTCTCGCGCACACCGTGGCCCTGACGGCCCACGACGAAGCCCTGGAAGACCTGGACGCGGGAGTTCTTGCCCTCGATGATGTTCACGTGCACCTTGATGGTGTCGCCGGGACCGAAGCTGGGGACATCGGAGCGCAGCGAGGCGGCATCGACAGAGTCGAGGATGTTCATGATCTTCTCCTGGCAGATGCCACAGGTCACCTGCTTTGGTGTACGGGCCGCACCGCACGAAAGCGACCGGACCCGAATCCTTGACCGCCTGCCGAAAGCCCCGGCGCGGCGGCGTGTCCTTCACCGTTGGCTCAGGCCCCCTGTGGCAGGTCCAAGCCCGGCAGACACAACGATCCATTGTGCCACATCGACGGCTCGTCCGTCACCTTCGCGGGCCGGAACAGGCCTAGCTCGCGACCCTGCGCAGCCGGCCGTCCACAACCTCGTATCCGAGCTCGCGCAGCACGGCCCGCTCGCCCTTGCCGAAGGGCGCCGCCTCGGCTCCCTCGAGCAGTTCGGGGCGCCGCGCCACGGTGCGCCGCAGCTGCTGTTCAAGCCGCCATGACGCGATCTTCCCGTGGTTGCCTGAGAGGAGGACCTCTGGGATGTCCAAGCCCCGCCACGACGAGGGCTTCGTGTAGACGGGGTACTCGAGGAGGCCAGCGGAGTGGGACTCCTCGACAAGCGACTCGGGATTGCCGACGACGCCGGGCAGGAGTCGCCCGACGGCCTCCACCATGGCCATCACCGCCACCTCTCCCCCATTGAGCACATAGTCCCCGAGGCTCACCGGGCGCACCTCGAACCGTTCGCCGGCCCAGTCCAGGACCCGCTCGTCGATGCCCTCATAGCGCCCGCACGCGAACGCGAGCGTGGGCTCCTCTGCAAGCTCGTAGGCCATGGCCTGGGTGAAGACCGTGCCCGCCGGGGACGGCACGACCAGCACGGGGCGGCGCGGATTATCGGCGGCGCCGTGCGCACCGGCCTGCCTCTCGAGGACGTGCTCGAGGGCGAGCGCCCAGGGCTCGGGCTTCATGACCATTCCGGCGCCGCCGCCGTAGGGCGTGTCGTCGACCGTGCGGTGGCGGTCGAACGTGAAGTCGCGCAAGTCGTGCACGGCCAGCGTCAAGAGCCCGTCCTCCTGGGCACGGCCCAGCAGGGAGAGTCGCAGCGGGGCCAGGTACTCCGGGAAGATGCTGACGACATCGATCCGCACCTAGCCCTCCCGGTTGAGCTCGAAGAGGCCCGGCGGCGGCACGACGACGATGAATCCGCCTTCGGGATCGACTTCGGGAACGATCTCGTCGACAAACGGCACGAGCACCTCGCCCTGGGGGGTATCGACGACGAGGAGGTCCTGGACGGGCATCGTCTGCAGCGCCACCACCGTCCCAACGTCGCGCCCGTCGACGCGAGCGACCAGACCTACAAGCTCGTGCTCGTACCAGCCCGCATCGTCATCGTCCTCGAGCTCTTGGGTGTCCACGAACAGCTTCGCCCCGCGGAGCTCCTCGGCCCGGTTGCGGTCCGCAACTTCGGCGAACGAGAGGAGGAGGACGTCCTTGTTCCACCGCGCTCCGCGCAGGGTCAGCGGCCCGTGGGCCGCGGGCTCGACCGTGAACTCCGCGCCGGGGACAAACCGCTCGTCCGGGGCGTCGGTGAGGACATGGACGGTGACCTCGCCACGGATGCCGTGTGGCTTGCCGATCCTTGCGACCTGGACGTGCATCGGGTTCTGCGCTCTCCTCGAAGTGGGCGGCCCCCAGGCCTTCGTACTGGCGGATTGGGGGTGCAAAAGCTCCGGCCCCTCACCCTAGCGGGCGGAGGGGCCGGTGTACTGTGGCGGACCGGTGTCAGCGGCGCCTGTCGGTGTCGACCACGTCGACGCGGACCGGCTCGCCGTCTGCAAGGGCAGCGATCACTGTCCGCAGCGCGCGGGCGGTGCGTCCCTGACGGCCAATGACCCGGCCAAGGTCGTCCTGGTGGACGCGCACCTCGAGGATGTCCCCGCGGCGATTGCTCTTTGTCTGGACCGCGACGTCATCCGGGTTGTCCACGATGCCGCGGACAAGGTGCCCGAGGGCCTCGGCGAGCAAACTACTCAGCCTCGGCCTCGGCGGGAGCCTCGGCCTTGGCCTCAGCCTCCTTGGACGCCTTCGGCGCCTCGGGAACGATCACGGAGCCCTTATCGGGAGCCACGAAGGCCTCCTTGCCCTTGGGCATCTTCAGCGTGCCCTCGGCACCGGGAAGGCCCTTGAACTTCTGCCAGTCACCCGTGACCTTGAGGATCGCCGCGACCTGCTCGGTCGGCTGGGCACCGACACCGAGCCAGTACTGGGCGCGCTCGGAGTTGACCTCGATGAACGACGGGTCCTCGGTGGGGTGGTACTTGCCGATCTCCTCGATGGCACGGCCATCGCGCTTGGTGCGCGAGTCCGCGACGACGATGCGGTAGTACGGGGCGCGCATCTTGCCGAAGCGCTTGAGTCGAATCTTAACGGCCACTGGTGTGGTCACTCCTGTTTCTGCACATAAGGCGAGCCCGGACTTTTCCGCTCCCGTGGGGCGGGCCGTACTTTGCCTGGGCTCCGATGGACGCGATGCGCACGGAGAGAGGGGACCGCGCGGATCGGGTACCTGTCTATTGTGCCAGATGCGACGCCGTTTTGCATGCTGAGGGGCGCACGCGCCATAGCGCGTCAGGAACCCGCCCAGACGTAGAGCTCCTGCCGGTCCGAGTCGTCGACATCGGCCGCGAGCTTCGCGAGCTGCTCGACGTAGTCGTACGCTTCCTTGGAGTCGAACGGGAGGTCCTCCTGATCGACCCAGGCGGCGGCGACGAGCTCGACGGCGTTGCCCTCGCCCTCCTCCGACTCGTACCCGAGGAGTTCGGCCAGCGCGCGCACCATCGTTGGCGGCACGGCCAGGAGACTGTCGGAGGCGACGTCCACCATCGTGAGCTCGTAGTCCGCCCCGGGGGCGTGCACGGCTGCGCCCACGAGGGTCCCGAGCTGCTCGATCTCGTAGTCGGAGACGCCGGGAATGCGGAGTCCGCCGGCGTCGTCGGCAACTCCGACCTCGTCCAGCTGGGCCGCGCGCTGGAGCGCATCGGTGTGGGTGGAGACGAAGATTTCGGCGAAGGGACTGGGAGCGGACACTTCTTCCCCCTCTACGGGCGCTTGGCGGTTCGCCATGGTTGAACGGCTCAACGTGCCCGCGGGAACCGCGGACACGTTGAGCGTAGCGCAGGGAGTCTCAGGCTTCCATGACAGCCATGCGGAGGTGGTTCCTCCACGGATCCTCGAAGCGGAGCTCCGCACCGGTGTGCGCTGTGGCGACGCCCGCGACCCTGAGTCGGTCCGCCGCAGCGAGCAGGTCATCCTGCGCTGGAACCCTGATCAGGACCTCGCCGAGGCCGAGTGTGTCCTTGCGGGGGCCCGCTCCTCGCGAGTTCCACACATTCATGGCCATGTGGTGGTGATACCGGCCTGCCGAGACGAAGAGGGCCTGGCCGTGCCACCCCGCCGTCCTCTCGAACCCAAGGGTGTCGACATAGAACTTCTCGGCCGTCGCGACATCGCCCACCTGGAGGTGGACATGGCCGATGCCGGCAATGGCCTCGCGCTGTCCGCCCAGCGAAGCCTCGGTGAGGTTCTGGTTCAAGAAGGCCTGGGGAGGCAGCGGGAGGCTGTCCATGACCACCTGGCCGCCCTTCCACTCCCAGGACTCGCGCGGCTTGTCGAAGTAGAGCTCGACCCCATTGCCCTCGGGGTCAGTGAAGTAGAAGGCCTCGGAGACGAGATGGTCGGCGCTGCCGGCGAAGAGCCGCGGATCGTACTGGGCGGCGGTGGCGACAGTCGCCGCGAGGTCCGCCCGGTTGTCGAACAGGATCGCGGTGTGGAAGAGCCCCGCTTCACCGCGTCCGGGAATCTGCAGGCCGGCGGCCGGGCTCAGGTGGATGACCGGGAGCCCCTTGCGGCCGAGGTAGACGCCGCCGAGCGATTCCGCGATCGGAACGAGGCCGAGGGCACGCTCGTAGTAGTCGAGCATGAGCTTCATGTCCCCGACCTTGAGCATGACGGTGCCCATGGAGAGGTCTGCGGGGAGAAGGTCCTCGGCGGGCAGTGCGGGTGCGGCGGGGGTGCTCATGGCGGCTCCTGGATGGTCGGCGTCTGAAATCAAGGCTACGTTAACTTGAACCTTCAATCAACGTCGACTATTCCCTGGCGATTGGTCAGGCGCGTCCGATCTGCGCGCCTTCGCGGAACACCCGCAGCCCACGCCGCGCGCGGCTCCCGCGAGGATCCGCCCGGTGAGCCGGCCGACGTAACCCATGTACTGAGCGTAGCGATCATGCTAGGGTCCAACGCGTCCACACGGGTGCCCTCGCAAGGGCTGAGATCAGGCTGACGCGGCCTGCGACCGTCGAACCTGTCCGGGTCATGCCGGCGTAGGAAGTGAGGGCTCAGCACATGAGCACATCTGAAATGGAACAGCACCCCGCCCACTCGCTCGCCTTCATCGAGGATTCCGAGCATGGCATCCGGGTCCCGGTCACGGAAATCGCGCTCGACGACTCCCCCAACGGCGAGGCCAACGCGCCACTTCGGGTGTACCGCACGTCGGGCCCGGGCAGTGACCCGGTGGTCGGGCTCCCGGCGTACCGGGCCACGTGGATCGCTGACCGGGACGACGTCGAGGAGTACACGGGCCGCGAGCGGAACCTGCTCGACGACGGCCGCTCGGCAGTGCGGCGCGGCGCAGCATCCGAGGAGTGGAAGGGTGCGAAGCCCGTCCCGCTGCGGGCCAAGCCCGGGCGGCGGGTCACGCAGATGCACTACGCCCGCGCCGGCGTCGTCACCCCCGAGATGCGCTACATCGCGCTGCGGGAGAACTGCGACGCCGAGCACGTCCGCTCCGAGGTTGCCGCCGGCCGGGCCATCATCCCGTCCAACATCAACCACCCGGAGTCCGAGCCGATGATCATCGGCAAGGCGTTCCTCGTGAAGATCAACGCGAACATCGGCAACTCCGCGGTGACGTCCTCCATCGCCGAGGAGGTCGACAAGCTCCAGTGGGCCACCAAGTGGGGCGCCGACACCGTCATGGACCTCTCCACGGGCGACGACATCCACACGACCCGCGAGTGGATCGTCCGCAACTCCCCCGTCCCGATCGGCACAGTGCCGATCTACCAGGCGCTTGAGAAGGTCAACGGCGACGCGTCCGCGCTCACGTGGGAAGTCTTCCGGGACACCGTGATCGAGCAGTGCGAGCAGGGCGTGGACTACATGACGATCCACGCGGGCGTGCTGCTGCGCTATGTCCCGCTCACCGCGGACCGCGTCACGGGCATCGTCTCCCGCGGCGGATCGATCATGGCGGGGTGGTGCCTCGCGCACCACGAGGAGAACTTCCTCTACACCCACTTCGACGAGCTATGCGAGATCTTCGCGCAGTACGACGTCGCGTTCTCCCTCGGCGACGGGCTGCGCCCTGGCTCGACGGCGGACGCGAACGACGCCGCACAGTTCGCCGAGCTGGACACGCTCGCCGAGCTGACGAAGCGTGCGTGGAAGTACGACGCGCAGGTCATGGTAGAGGGGCCCGGGCACATCCCGTTCCACCTCGTCCGCGAGAACGTGGAGCGACAGCAGGATCTCTGCGACGGCGCGCCGTTCTACACGCTGGGCCCGCTCGTGACGGACGTCGCCCCGGGCTACGACCACATCACCTCGGCGATCGGCGCCACCGAGATCGCCCGGTACGGCACCGCGATGCTCTGCTACGTCACCCCGAAGGAGCACCTCGGCCTGCCGAACAAGGACGACGTCAAGACCGGCGTGATCACATACAAGATCGCCGCACACGCCGCGGACCTCGCGAAGGGCCACCCGGGTGCCCACGAGCGCGACGATGCCCTCTCCAAGGCACGGTTCGAATTCCGCTGGCGCGACCAGTTCTCGCTCTCCCTCGACCCGGCCACGGCCGAGGCCTTCCACGACGAGACCCTTCCCGCCGAGCCGGCCAAGACCGCGCACTTCTGCTCGATGTGCGGGCCGAAGTTCTGCTCCATGCGGATCTCGCAGGACATCCGGAACGAGTTCGGATCGAAGGAGGCGCAGGAGGCGATCGCGGGGATGGCACAGAAGTCCGAGGAATTCCTTGCCTCCGGCGGGAAGGTGTACCTGCCCGAGACGATCGCGGTCGGCGCGCCGGAATAGCCCGCCCTCCTCGGCTAACTCACCCCGTGAGACGCCGAGGGTGGCGTGAGACGCCGAAGGGGCGCCTCCCAGCGGAGGCGCCCCTTCGGCGTCGTGCTCAGGCTGTCGCTGCTACTTGCCGAGGTACTTCTCGAAGCCCTTGGGCAGGTTGAGGGACGCCGGATCGAAGTCCTCCGCCTGGGCGCCGAAGGACGAGCCCTGAGCCGCGCTGACCGCTTTCGAGGCTCCGGCGGCGCGGCGTGCCTCCGCCTCGCGCAGCTGCTGGGCGGCCTTGGCCGGGTTGCCGGACTTGGCCTTCTTCTTGCCCTTGGCGAGACCCTTCTTGGAGCCGCCGAGCCCCCCGCGGAGGCCGGGCATCCCCGGCATGCCCGGAATGCCGCCGCCCTGGGCCATCTTGCGCATCATCTTCTGCGCCTGCCCGAAGCGCTCGAGGAGGCCATTCACCTCGGAGACGTGCACTCCCGAGCCCTTGGCGATGCGGGCGCGGCGCGATCCGTTGATGATCTTGGGGGCGACCCGCTCGTGCGGAGTCATGGACCGGACAATGGCCTCGACGCGATCGATCTCGCGCTCGTCGAACTGCTCGAGCTGCTGCCGGAAGTTCTGCGCACCCGGCATCATCATGAGCATCTTCTTCATCGAGCCCATCTTGCGGATCTGCTGCATCTGGGCGAGGAAGTCCTCGAGGGTGAAGTCCTCCTGGTCGGCGAACTTCTTCGCCATCCGGGCGGCCTCGTCCTTGTCCCAGCTGGCCTCGGCCTGCTCGATGAGCGTGAGGACGTCGCCCATGTCGAGGATGCGGGAGGCCATGCGGTCCGGGTGGAACAGTTCGAAGTCGTCCAGGCCCTCGCCCATCGAGGCGAACATGACCGGACGGCCCGTCACGGACGCGACGGAGAGGGCCGCACCGCCGCGCGCATCGCCGTCGAGCTTTGAGAGGACGACGCCGGTGAAGTCGACGCCCTCCTCGAAGGCCTTCGCGGTGTTGACTGCGTCCTGTCCGATCATCGCGTCGATGACGAAGAGAACCTCGTCGGGGTTGACGGCGGCGCGGATGTCCGCGGCCTGCTGCATGAGCTCGGCGTCAACGCCGAGACGACCCGCGGTGTCGACGATGACGACGTCGTGTAGGCGGCTGCGTGCCTCGGCCACACCGTCCCGCGCGACGGCGACCGGATCGCCGGTCGGCGCCTCGAACTCGGACTGGACGCCCGGATGCGGCGAGTAGACCGCCACCCCGGCGCGCCGCCCCACCACCTCGAGCTGGGTGACGGCGTTGGGGCGCTGGAGGTCGGCGGCGACGAGGATTGGCGAATGCCCCTGCCCCTTGAGCCACTTCCCGAGCTTGCCGGCGAGGGTGGTCTTGCCGGAGCCTTGGAGGCCAGCGAGCATGATCACGGTCGGGGGGTTCTTCGCGAGGCGCAGTCGGCGGGTCTCGCCGCCGAGGATCGTGACGAGCTCCTCATTGACGATCTTGACGATCTGCTGGCTCGGGTTGAGGGCGCCCGAGACCTCTGCGCCGAGCGCCCGTTCGCGGATGCGCGCAGCGAAGTCGCGGACTACGGGTACCGCGACGTCCGCATCGAGGAGCGCGCGGCGGATCTCGCGGACTGTGGCGTCGACGTCCGCCTCGCTCAGGCGGCCCTTGCCGCGGAGATTCTTGAACGTCGCAGTTAGACGGTCCGAAAGGGAGTTGAACACGTGCCCGAGTCGCTTTCAGTCGTGGTTCAGGGAGGTGAGCGCTGGACCCAGCGGTCCGGCGATCTGGTGCGGCTGAGCCGCGAGAGCGGTTCGAGCCATCCTTAAGGTTACCAACCTAGCGAAGGATGGCATGCTGGCCTCGTGACGACGCAGACAGGGAACACGGCCCAGAGGACCGAGCGCGTAGGCGAGGAGCCGGGCGGGGAACGGCGGGAACGGCCAGCCACGGCCGTCCGGAGCCTCCTGATTCTGGGGGCGTCGGGAGACCTCACGGGCCGCTTGCTCTTCCCGGGCCTCGCCCGCCTCCTCGCCACCGGCAGGCATGCCGGCCTCACCGTAGTCGGCGCCGGTGCCGAGGATTGGACAGCGGAGCAGTGGCGGCAGCGTGTTCACGACGCGACGGCGGATGCCCTCCGGGACGCGACGCCCGAGGGCCGCACCGAGCTCGAACGTCTCCGCAGAGACTCGGCCTACCTGCAGGTCGACGTCACAGCCCCCGGCGCCCTCGCCGCCGCGATCGCGAAGCTCCCGGCGCCGGTGGCCGTCTACTTCGCGCTGCCGCCGGCTGTGGCCCAGAAGGCCTGCGGGCTCCTGGCCCCCTCGGATCTCCCGGAGGGCACCCGCCTGGCGCTGGAGAAGCCCTTCGGCACCTCGGCGGACTCGGCGGCGAAGCTCAATGACGCGCTGCGCCGGCTCGTGCCGGAGAGCCAAATCCACAGGGTGGACCACTTCCTGGGCAAGGGCACGGTCCTGAACATCCTGGGCCTGCGCTTCGCGAACAACTTCCTCGAGCCCGTCTGGAACCG
Source organism: Sinomonas notoginsengisoli (assembly GCF_021554725.1). Taxonomy (GTDB): domain Bacteria; phylum Actinomycetota; class Actinomycetes; order Actinomycetales; family Micrococcaceae; genus Sinomonas; species Sinomonas notoginsengisoli. Next base: position 546,691 of record NZ_JAIZDP010000001.1, read on the forward strand.
GGACCACATTGAGAAGGTCGAGATCCTGTTCGACGAGGACCTGAGCCTCGAGGGCCGGGCCGGATACTACGACCGTGCCGGCGCGCTCCGGGACATGATCCAGAGCCACCTTCTCCAAGTCATGGCAGTCCTCGCCATGGATCCGCCCGCGCATCTCGACGAGCGCGACCTGCGGGACCGCATCAGCACACTGCTGCGCTCGGCGAGGGTCGACGCGCCGTTCAGTTCATCCACGCGTCGCGCCCGGTATACGGCCGGGAGCATCCATAGCCGCGACGTGCCGGACTACACGGCCGAGCCCGGCGTCGATGCCTCGCGGAACACGGAGACCCTCGCCGAGGTGACAGTGACCCTCGCAAGCTGGCGCTGGGCGGGGGTGCCATTCATCCTCCGTTCCGGCAAGTCCTTGGGGGCCAGGCGGAAGGAGGCCGTGGTGACGTTCAAGCCGGTGCCCCATCTTCCGGTGGGGTTCCGCGGTGTCGACGAGCCCAATCGCCTCCGCATCGGCTTCGGCCCCGATGTGCTCCAGCTCGACGTTGACGTCAACGGTCCCGGCGACGTGCTGACCTTGAATCGAGTCACCCTCGACGCCGATCTCAGCGAGACCGCTCTGCTTCCGTACGGCGAGGTCCTCGATGGGGTGCTCAACGGCGACCCCCTCCTGTCCGTGCGCGGCGACACGGCCGAGAGCTGCTGGCGGATCGTGGAGCCCGTGCTGGAGGCCTGGGCCGCCGGCGACGTGCCGATGGACTCCTACCCCGCCGGAAGCCGTGGGCCAGAGGGGTGGGCGACGTCACAGCGTGGCGACGACGGCACTGCCCCAGAGGATGGCACTTCCGCAGAGGATGGCACTTCCGCGGGCTCGCGCCGCTGACTGCCGGCAGCAGGAGCGGGCGCACGACGGCGCGTGCGCTCCCGCCGCTGGGTGCCTGCCCCGGTGCTCGGCTTCAGATCGCGGAGGCGCCGCGTTCTCCCGTGCGGACGCGAACGGCGTCGTGGACATCCAGAATCCAAAGTTTGCCGTCGCCTTGGGAGCCGGTCGAAGCAGCCGTGATGATGGATTCGAGGACCTCCTCGGCCTGCTCGTCCGTGGTGAGGACCTCGACCCGGATCTTGGGGATGAGGTCCACGCTGTACTCGGCGCCACGGTACACCTGGACGTAGCCACGCTGGCGACCGTAGCCGCTCGCGCCGCTGACGGTCAGGCCCTGGACGCCCTCGGACTCGAGCTGTTCACGGATGGCGTCGAGCTTCTCTGGCCGGACGATGGCGGTAATGAGCTTCACGGGCCAACAGTACCCGCGGAGACCGCTCCGGCCAGCACCCCCTCTGGATGGGCCGCGGGGCGCGGGGCGCCGGAGGAGTGGAGCTTCTCGAGATGCTGCTCGAGGAGCGCCTCGACCGTGTGCCGGACGCCCTGCGGGTGAAAGCCGCCGCCCGTGGCAGACGAGGGCGAGGCGTACGCGGTCTCGGCGTGGATCACGAGGTCGACACCGGTCTCCTCGACGTCCCTGGCCACCCGGAAGCCCATGACCGCCTTGATCGCGAGACCGAGCCCGAGTGCGACGCTGAAGGAGTATGCGAGGACGACCACGGAGCCGAGGGCCTGGGTCCCAAGCAGGGCGAAGCCGCCGCCGTAGAACAGCCCCTGGCCGGGAACCGGTGCGGCCGGATCGGCGGCGAGGCCGATGAAGAGCGTGCCGACGATCCCGCCCACGAGGTGCACGCCCACCACATCCAGCGAGTCATCGAAGCCCAGACGGTATTTGAGGCCCACCGCGAGCGCGCACACGGCGCCCGCCACGAGGCCCAGGACGACGGACCACAGGGGATCGATCGTGGCGCACGACGGGGTGATGGCCACAAGCCCGGCCACCGCGCCGGAGGCCGCTCCGAAGGAGGTGGCGTGGCCATCCCGGATCCTCTCGACCGCCAGCCATGAGAGCACCGCGGCGCAGGGGGCCACGAGAGTGTTGATCCAGGCGAAGGCGGCCTCGCCATTCGCGCCGAGGGCGGAGCCGGCGTTGAAGCCGAACCAGCCGAACCAGAGGAGGCCGGCGCCGAGCATCACGAGCGGGAGGTTGTGCGGCCGGTGTTCGGGGTCCTTCCCGAACCCGACCCTGCGCCCGAGGACCAAGGCGAGCGCGAGGCCCGCGGCGCCCGCGAGGACCTCGACCGCCGTTCCGCCGGCGAAGTCGATGAGGCCGAGATTATTGAGCCAGCCACCGATGAAGGTCCCGTTCGCGTCCTTCTTCGAGTCGAAGACCCAGTGGGCCACCGGGAAGTAGACGAGGACGGCGAAGGCCCCAGCGAACACCATCCACGAGCCGAACTTGGCACGGTCGGCGATCGCGCCAGAGACGAGCGCGACGGTGACGGTCGCGAAGACCCCCTGGAACCCGACGAATACGATCTCGGGGATGGTGCCCACGAGCGGCATGTCCGCCCCGGTCGCAAGCAGGTTGTGCAGGCCGAACTCCTCGAACGGGTTGCCGAAGAGCCCGCCTCCCGCGTCAGTTCCGAACGCGATCGAGTATCCGAAGAGAACCCACAGGACACCGACGAGGGCGAGGGCCCCGAAGCTCATCATCATCATGTTCAGCATCGACTTCACCCGGGTCATGCCCCCGTAGAAGATGGCAAGGCCCGGGGACATGAGGAGCACGAGGGAGGCCGAGACGAGGACCCAGGCGGTGTCACCGGTGTTCATTTCGGGGTGGCCTTTCGACGAGACGTGACCAGTCCTTCCAAGAATCGCTTCCCGGTGTTTCCTTCCGGCGCCACGCATGTTGCCCTCGTGTTACGGGATGTGGCGAGAAGTTAAGGGTTCATCACACCGACGTTAACGCGATGTTTCGCGGCTCTCGTCCGGCCTCCCTCTCCCTGCCCCCGCCACACAGAAGCAGACGACGGCGGGGGGTGGCCCGCCGTCGTCCGTCGTGTTCTCCGCCCGACTCGCTACCCGTTCGGCGGTGCAACGCCGCTAGATGGCAGCCGCCCCGCGCTCGCCTGTCCTGACCCGGATCGCCTCGTGGACGTCCACAGTCCAGACCTTGCCATCGCCGGCCTGGCCGGTGTTGGACGTCGTGATGATCACGTCGAGGATGTCATCCGTCTGGTCATCCGTGGCGAGGACCTCGATGCGGATCTTCGGGAGGAGGTTGACGCTGTACTCCGCGCCGCGGTAGACCTCGGTGTAGCCGCGCTGCTGGCCGTAGCCGCTCGCCGCACTCACCGTGATGCCCTGGACCCCGTAGGCCTCAAGGGCTTCACGGATCACGTCGAGCTTCTCGGGGCGCACGATCGCCGTGATGAGTTTCATGCGTTGATCCTCTTTCCCTTGGGATTCGTCAGGAGATCGTCTGCATTGAATGCGTCGGCCTCGGCCTGGGCTTTCGAACCGAGCGGATGGAAGCTGGCACCAGTCGAGCCTGCCGTTCCGGCCGAGTAGGCCGTCTCGGCGTGCAGCGCGATGTCGACGCCCGCCTCTTCGGCCTCCGTCGAGACACGGAAGCCCATCGTCTTGGAGATGATCCAGCCGATCACGAGGGAGAGGACGAACGAGTACACGAGCACCGTGCCGGCGCCTAGCGCCTGCTTGCCGAGGAGCTCGAAGCCACCGCCGTAGAAGAGGCCCTGGCCCTTGGACGGGGCGCCGGGGCCCGCCGCGAGGCCGATGAAGAGCGTTCCGACGATGCCGCCAACGAGGTGGACCCCCACCACGTCGAGCGAGTCGTCGTAGCCGAAGCGGTACTTGAGGCCCACGGCGAGAGCACAGACCGCGCCGGCAATGAGGCCGAGCACGATGGCCCACAGGGGCGAGATCGCCGCACACGCGGGGGTGACGGCCACGAGCCCCGCCACTGCGCCCGAGGCCGCACCGAGGGACGTCGCGTGGCCGTCGCGAAGCTTCTCCACGATGAGCCATCCGAGTACCGCCGCGCAGGGAGCCACGAGCGTGTTGATCCAGGCGAACGCAGCCACGCCGTTGGCCCCGAGGGCGGAGCCCGCGTTGAACCCGAACCACCCGAACCACAACAGGCCCGCGCCGAGCATCACGAAGGGGAGATTGTGCGGGCGGTGGTTGGGGTCCTTGCCGAAGCCGCTGCGCTTGCCGAGGATGATGGCGAGGGCAAGGCCAGCCGCGCCGGCGTTGATGTGGACCGCGGTGCCGCCAGCGAAGTCGATCACGCCGAGGCCGTTGAGCCAGCCCCCGATGAAGTTGCCGTCGGCGTCCTTGTTGGCGTCGAACACCCAGTGCGCGACCGGGAAGTAGACCAGGATCGCGAAGAAGAACGCGAAGACCATCCAGGCGCCGAACTTGGCGCGGTCCGCGATCGAGCCGGAGATGAGCGCCACCGTAATAATGGCGAAGACGCCCTGGAAGCCGACGAATGCCAGTTCCGGAATCGTCCCGGCCAGCGGCATGTCGTCTCCCGTGGAGAGGGTCCCGTGGAGGGCGAACTTGTCGGCGTTGCCCACGAGCCCACCGAACCAGTCGGAGCCGAAGGACATCGAGTACCCGACGAGCACCCAGAGCACGCCCACGAGGGCAATGGCACCGAAGCTCATCATCATCATGTTCAGGACGGACTTGGCGCGCGTCATGCCGCCATAGAAGAACGCGAGCCCAGGCGTCATGAGCAGCACGAGCGCTGCCGAGGCGAGCACCCAGGCGGTGTCTCCCGCGCTGAGGGTGGGTGTCATGGCATTGCCTTTCGAGGGGAGGACGGGGACCTGCACGGACCCTGCGCCGGGCGGTGTGCTCGCCGGCGTTTGGGCCTGATGGGACTAGATTCCTCCAACGGTGTTTCGATGAGGCGCGGGCCACATTGCGCGGCCGTTACAAGTGGCTTGCGGGCGTTAAGGGTCTGTCACGGGAACGTTTCAGAGGTGTTTCGTTAGGGTGGGTCCATGCCGAGTGCCGTTCCCCGCACGCCCGTGCCCCGCGACGTCTGGGTGCTCGTGGCCGCGGCGTTCGTCATCGCGGTCGGCTTCGGACTTGTGGCCCCTGTGCTTCCGCAGCTGGCTACGAGCTTCGGCGTGGGAGCAACGGCCGCCTCGGTGATCGTGAGCGCCTTCGCACTCGCCCGGCTCACGCTGGCACCCACCGCCGGCTCGCTGGTGGACAGGCTCGGGGAGCGGCCCGTCTACGTCATCGGCCTGCTGCTTGTGGCGGCTTCGAGCGCCGCATGCGCCTTCGCACCCGACTACTGGACGCTCCTCGCCGTCCGGGGTCTCGGCGGGATCGGGTCCACGATGTTCACGATCTCGGCCTCGGGCCTCATCGTGAGGCTCGCCCCGCCAGACGCCCGGGGCCGGGTGAGCGGCGTCTACGCGGCGTCGTTCCTCCTGGGCAATATTGCCGGGCCCGTGATCGGCGGGCTCCTGGCGGGCTTCGGCCTGCGGGTGCCGTTCCTTGTCTATGCGGCCGCACTGGTGGTCGCCGCCGCAGTCGTCCAGCTGCTCCTCGGTCGCGGATCGGTCACCGAGGCGCGCACGACGGCGGCCGGGCGGCCGCCGCTGCTCCTCACCGAGGCCCTCCGAGAGGCCCCCTACCGGGCCGCCGTCGGCTCCAACTTCGCCAACGGCTGGGCCGCCTTCGGCATCCGGATGGCGCTCGTCCCTCTCTTCGCGACCGCGGCGCTCGGGGCCGGCCCCCAAGCGGCAGGACTGGCGCTCGCCCTCTACGCCGGAGGCACCGCCGCAGCGCTCACCTTCTCGGGCAGGCTCGCGGACCGCTGGGGCCGCCGGCCCGTCGCGGTCCTGGGGCTCGTGGCCACGGCTGTTCCCACGGCCTTCCTGGGGTTCAGCGGCTCCGAGCCGGTCTTCTTCGCGCTCTCGGTGGCCGCAGGATTCGGGGCCGGGTTCCTCGGGCCGTCGCTCCAGGCCACTGTCGCCGACACTATCGGCTCCGACCGCAGCGGGGGCAAGCCGCTCGCGGTCTTCCAGATGGCCTCCGACGTCGGCAGCATCCTCGGACCGCTCGTTGCGGGAGCCCTGGCCGATGGGATCGGCTACGGCTGGGCCTTCGCGGTGTCCGGGGTCTGCCTGCTCCTCGCCGTGCCGCTGTGGGCTTGGCGCGCAGCGGCAGAACCAGAGAGGCGGCTCCACGTCCGCGAGGACAAGCACACCTGACACAGCCCAGCCCCATCAGGATCCGCTCAACCGTGCCGCGTGGCGATGGTGGGCGCCGGGTTTCCCGAGCGCCGTCGCGCCTTCAGCGGTGTCAGGCGAGGATCGCGTCCACGAAGTCCTCGGCGTCGAAGGGAGCGAGATCGTCCGGGCCCTCGCCGAGTCCCACGAGCTTGACGGGTACTCCGAGCTGCTTCTGGATCGCGACGACGATTCCGCCCTTGGCCGTGCCGTCGAGCTTCGTGAGGACGATGCCCGTGATGTCAACGACCTGGCCGAAGACCTTCGCCTGGGTGAGGCCGTTCTGGCCCGTCGTGGCGTCCAGGACGAGGAGGACCTCGTCAACCTCGGCCTGCTTCTCAATCACACGCTTGACCTTGCCGAGCTCGTCCATGAGGCCGACCTTGTTCTGGAGGCGGCCCGCGGTGTCCACCATCACGACGTCGACCTCCTGCTCGATGCCGGCCTTGACCGCCTCGAAGGCGACCGAGGCAGGATCAGCGCCGTCGACGTCCGACTTCACGGTGGGGACCCCCACACGCGCGCCCCAGGTCGCCAGCTGCTGGGCAGCGGCGGCACGGAACGTGTCCGCAGCGCCGAGCAGCACATCCTTGTCCTCGGCGACGAGAACTCGTGCGAGCTTGCCCACGGTCGTGGTCTTGCCCACGCCGTTGACGCCGACCACGAGCACGACGGCCGGCCTGCCATCCGCGCGGGAAACCTTCAGCGAACGATCCATGCCCGGATCGACGAGCTTGACGAGTTCTTCCCGGAGCATCGACTTGACTTCGTCGGGGCTGCGCGTGCCCATGACCTTGACGCGGTCGCGCAGGGTGTCCACGAGCTCGAGGCTGGGCTCAGTGCCGATGTCCGCGAGCAGGAGGGTCTCCTCGACCTCGTCCCACACGTTCTCGTCGATCGTGTCGCTCGCCAGCAGGGCGAGGAGACCCCTGCCGAACAGGTTGTTGCTCTTGACGAGCCGCTCCCGCAGGCGCTGCAGGCGACCAGCGACGGGTGCCGGTGTCTCGGTGGGGACGCGCTCGATGACAGACTCGTCGAGCACATCCTGCTCGGGCGCCTCCCCCACGGGCCCGGACGGCGCCGGTAGGGTGCCGACGCCACCGGGTGGGGCCTGTTCGGCGTCGAGGGCGCTGGGGCGGTCCGACGTGATGACCGGATCGTTGGCGTCGCGAGGCCCGGTGTAGTCGATCTTCTTCCGGCGGCCACTCACGAGGCCGATGACGATCCCGGCGATGACCAGGACCACGATTGCAATGATGATGATGACGGGCAGCAGGGCGGAGAGGTCTGTCACGACACCTAGCTTCTCACAGCCCCACCACGCGCCTGAGCCGTGTGGGCACCCCTCACGCCTCGACCCGCTCGAGCTTCTGACCGATCACGGCCGAGACGCCGTCGCCCCGCATCGACACGCCGTAGAGCGCGTCCGCGACCTCCATGGTGCGCTTCTGGTGCGTGATCACAATGAGCTGGCTGGATTCGCGCAGTTCCTCGAAAATCGTGATGAGCCGGCCCAGATTGGTGTCGTCGAGGGCGGCCTCTACCTCGTCCATCACGTAGAACGGCGAGGGCCTTGCCTTGAAGATCGCGACGAGCAGCGCGACGGCAGTGAGTGAGCGTTCCCCGCCGGAGAGGAGCGAGAGCCGCCTGATCTTCTTTCCGGCGGGACGGGCCTCGACCTCGATGCCGGTGCCCAGAAGATCCTCCGGGGCGGTCAGTACGAGCCGGCCCTCACCACCCGGGAAGAGGCGGCCGAATACCCGCTGGAACTGGACGGCTGTGTCCGCGAACGCTTCCGCAAAGACCTTCTGCACCCGCTCGTCGACCTCGGCGATGATCTGGAGCAGGTCCTTGCGGCTCTTCTGCAGGTCCTCGAGCTGCGACGCAAGGAACTGGTGCCGTTCCTCGAGCGCGGCGAATTCTTCGAGGGCGAGCGGATTGACCTTGCCGAGCGCGGCCAGGTCACGCTCGGCCTTCTTCAGGCGCTTCTCCTGCTCCGCCCGCACAAACGGCTTCCCCCTCGCGAGGGGCCGGCCGTCGTCGTCCACCTCGACGCGGAGCGCAGCCCACTTGTCCTCATCCTCCCCGGGGGGAACCGGGACGGGCTGGTCCGGTCCGAACTCACGCACCAGATCCGCCGCTGCCACGCCCAGCTCGTCCACGGCGCGCTCGGCGAGGGACTCGAGGCGGAGCCGCTGCTCGGCCCTAGCAAGCTCGTCGCGGTGTGCGGCGTCGTTGAGATCAGCGAGCTCACGCGTGAGCTCGTCGTTGCGGCGGCGCAGCACGCCGAGCCTCTCATCGAGCTCGGCGCGACGGGCCTCCGCCTCGTCCCGTTCCCGACCAGCATCGTCGACGGCCCTGTCCATCCTTGCCAGACCGGTTTTCGCCGCTGCCGCAACGGAGCTCGCCCGGGCTGCATCCCTCGCCCTGCGTTCAGCCCGGCGGCGCGCTTCTTCTGCCGCACGTCGCTCGGACTCGGCCGCGCGCTCGAGCGACTGCACCCGGGCCTCGAGGGCACGGCGCTGCTCCTGCGCCGCACGCAGAGCGAGCCTGGCCTCGAGCTCGCGTGCGCGGGCCGTCGCCGCCTCGGCCTGGAGCCGGTCCCTGTCCCCCGAGTCCGGTTCCTCGGAGTCGGGGGCCTCCTCGGCGAGCTCGAGCCGCTCGGCCGCGGCCTCGAGGGCGAGCTGCTCGGTCTCGAGCTGTGCCCTAGCTGATTCGAGGGCGGCGCGGTGACGCTCTTCCTCGGCCGATGCCCCGCGCAGCTGAGTGCCGAGCGCCGCGAGCTTCTCAGCCACCGCAGCGAAGCGCGCATCCGAGTCGTTCAGGGCGGCCAGGGCTGCCTCCGCACGCTCCCGCGCCTCGCGCTCGCGCTCCTGGGCACCCGCGAGGGCGAACCCACACCGCTCGTACTCCGCCTGGGCCGCCGTGTGCTTCTCGCGGGCCGCGTCGAGTAGACCCTGGAGCTCGATCGTCGAGGGTGCGCCGGGGGATCCTCCGCGCAGGCCCGCAGCGGTGACCACATCGCCGTCCTGCGTCGTCACTGTGAGCGTTGGACGGGAGGCGACCATGTCGATCGCCTCCCCGAGGGTGGGCACGACGGCGGCCTCCCGGACCAAGCGGGCGACCGTACCGGCAATGCCGGGGTCCGCGTCGACGACGTCGGCGAGCCACCGCGCTCGATCGGGGAGCACGTACCCGGGATCGGGACCCCGCGGACTCTGTGCCCGAGACACTGGAAGGGGGGAATCATCTGTACCTGGGACATCGGGGGCGGCGACGAGCAGGGCAGCCTGGCCGGCGTCGTCCGCCTTGAGCTCGGCCAGCGCCGCGGCCGCAGCCTCCGTCCCAGCGATCGCGAGGCCCTCCGCAAAGGGGCCGAGCACGGCGGCGGCAGCAGCCTCGAAGCCGGGCTTGACGCTGATCAGTTCCGCTACCCGTCCGAGCACGCCCAAGGCGGTTGCCGCGACGGCGCCCGTTCCGTCACGATCCTTGAACCCGGCCGTAAGCGCCTCAATGCGCGCCTCCTGGGCGTGCCGCTCCGCGGCGGCCCTCCTCCGCCGCTCGAGGAGCACCTCCCGCTCGGACTCGGCGGCCGCCAGCTCGGCCGCGGCCTCCTCGTACTCGGTGTCGAGGTCCTCCTCGCCCGACTCCACACCAGCAATCTGCGACTCGAGGACCGTGTACTCGATCTCCGCGGCACGCTGGCGCTCGGCGGCGCCTGCGAGGGTCTCGCGCAGGCGCCCTATCTCACCCTCGGCCGACTCGACGCGGCTCCTCGCTGCAGCGACCTGCCCTGCGAGACGGGCGAGCCCCTCGCGCCGGTCGGCCTGTGCCCGCAGGAGCGCGGTATGGCGACGGTCCGCTGCGGAGGCGGCCTCCTCGGCGGTGAGCCGTGTCTCCTCGGCCTCGGCGAGGGCTTCGCCACGCAGCTCGACGGCATCGTCGACGGCCTCGAGCTCGAGCCGCAGCTCCCCCGCCTGCCGCTCGAGGGCCTCGGGGCTCCGTCCGCGGGCAGGAGGCTCCGAGGATCCAAGGAGGCGACGGCGCTCCTCGGCGAGCGAGGCGAGCGCCCTCAGCCGCTCGCGCCCCTGTGAGAGTCGGTACCAGGTCTCGCGCGAGGCGTTGACCAATGGTGTTGCGGCGGCAGCGGAGCGCTCGGCCTCGGCCTGGGTGCGCCGGCCGGCATCAAGCTCGCGCTGGACTGCGATGCGTCGCGCATCCAGGGCGCTCTGGTCCGCCTCCTCCTGCTCCATGGCTGTGCTCAGTGTGACGATGTCATCGGCAAGCAGGCGTGCGCGGGCGTCGCGGACGTCTGCCTGGATGCTCTGGGCACGGCGCGCGACCTGCGCCTGCCGGCCGAGAGGCCCCAGCTGGCGCCGCAGCTCCGCAGTGAGGTCGCTGAGCCGGGCGAGGTTCGCCTGCATGGCCTCGAGCTTGCGCACGGTGCGCTCCTTGCGGCGACGGTGCTTGAGGATCCCTGCCGCCTCCTCGATGAAGCCGCGGCGGTCCTCCGGGGTGGCGTGCAGGACGCGGTCCAGCTGCCCTTGGCCCACGATCACGTGCATCTCGCGGCCGAGCCCGGAGTCGGAGAGGAGTTCCTGAATGTCCAGGAGGCGGCAGGGGCTGCCGTTGATGGCGTACTCGGATCCGCCCGCCCGGAACAGGGTCCGCGAGATGGTGACCTCGGAGTACTCGATCGGAAGGGCGCCGTCTGCATTGTCGATCGTGAGGGCCACATGGGCCCTGCCGAGCGGGGGGCGACCCGCGGTCCCGGCGAAGATGACGTCCTCCATCTTCCCGCCCCGGAGCGTCTTGGCACCCTGCTCCCCCATGACCCAGGCGAGGGCGTCGACGACGTTCGACTTGCCCGATCCGTTGGGGCCGACGACAGCCGTGACCCCGGGCTCGAACTCGAAGGTCGTAGCCGAGGCGAAGGACTTGAAGCCGCGGATCGTCAGGGTCTTCAGGTACAAGGGTCTACGGGCCTCCTCTCGTGTCGCTCATTGTGCCACCGGGGGCCGACAGAACGCGTGCTACCAGCGGGCGTTGCGCGGAACCGGCTGGCAGCGCGTGCACCGGTACGAGGAGCGGTTCATGAAGGGCTCCCGGACAATGAGCCCCGCTGCGCCCTCCTGGGCACACCGACGGCAGGCGAGGCCCACGCGGCCGTAGGCATCGAGGGAGCGGGAGAAGTACCCCGATGCTCCATTGACATTGACGTACAGCGAGTCGAAGCTCGTGCCCCCTGCGGCGAGGGCCCGGGCCATGACGTCCCGGACGGCTTCGGCAACGCGTTCTGTCTCCCGCCGCCGCAGCGTGTCCGTTGGCCTCGCGTAGTGCAGGCGCGCATTCCACAGGGCCTCGTCCGCGTAGATGTTCCCAATCCCGGACACGAGGCGCTGGTCGAGGAGAGCGCGTTTGATGCCTGTGCGGCGCGAGCGCAGACGGTAGTGGAATGCGGCCGGGTCGAACAGGGGATCCAGCGGATCCCGTCCAATGTGGGAAACCTCAGGCGGGACGAGCGCGAGGGAGGATTCCGCGCGGCCGCCCGGACCGCCGTCGTGCGTCGCCACGAGGGGGACCACGGCGAGGCCGCCGAAGATGCGCTGGTCCACGAACCGCAGCTCGGCGGGCATCCCCCGGACCTCGCTGAGCCGGAGACGGACCTTGAGGTGCTTCTCATCTGGCTGGCCCGCGTCCTCCACGAGGAGCTGGCCGCTCATGCCCAGGTGTGCAAGGAGCGCTGTATGCGGTACGTAGGCGGGGTCCGCCGGATCGTCCTCCGGGCCCGCGAGGGGCATCCACAGGTACTTGCCACGGCGGACCGCATCGAGTACCCGCGCGTCCTCAAGCTGTCCGCGGAAGTCCTGGGCACCGCGTGCGTGCCGTCGAACAGAGCGGGGATCCACCACCTGCGCCGACTCGATGCGCCGGCCCACCACCCATGCGGCCAGACCCCTGCGCACCACCTCGACTTCGGGGAGCTCCGGCATCTCCCCTCAGCTGCTCTGCTGTTCGGCAACGCCCGCTGCGCCGTCGGGGCCGAGTACCTTCCACGCATTCGCCGCGGACTGCTGCTCGGCCTCCTTCTTGGAGTGGCCGGTTCCGGTCCCGTAGGCGGTGCCGCCGATGAGCAGTGTGGCCGTGTACACGCGGGCGTGGTCCGGCCCATCTCCGACCACCGCGTAGTGGATGGTGCCGAGCTGGCGGTTCGCGGCCAGTTCCTGGATGTGGGTCTTCCAGTCGGTGCCCGCGCCGAGCACAGCGGCATCCTCGAGGAGCGGCTTGACGAGCCGGACGACGAACTGCCGCGCCGTCTCAAGGTCATTGGAGATGAACGTGGCGCCGATGAGCGCCTCCATGGTGTCGGCGAGGATCGAGGACTTGTTCTTCCCGCCGGTGAGCTTCTCGCCCTGGCCGAGGAAGATGAAGTCGCCCACGCCGATGCGCCGCGCAATCGCGGCGAGCGCGCGCGTGCTCACGACGGCGGCGCGCCGCTTCGCGAGGTCGCCCTCGCTCAGGCTTGGGTGCTCACGGTACAGGAGCTCGGTCACGGAGAAGCCGAGGATGGAGTCTCCGAGGAACTCGAGGCGCTCGTTGGTGGGGATCCCGCCGTTCTCGTAGGCGAAGGAACGGTGGGTCAGGGCAAGACGAAGCGTCTCGGCGTCGATGTCGACGCCGAGACGCTTCGCAAGCTCGTCATGAGGGCTCATGCGCGAGAGTCCACCGAATCAGGCGTCGGCGACCTTGCGGCCCTTGTACTCGAGGAAGAGCTCGGTCCCTGCGGAGTCGGTGACGACCTTCGCCTGATGCGGCAGGCTGTACGTCACGCGGCCGTTCTCGACGGTCTTGACCAGAGTCGGGACGGAAGCCTTCCACTGCGAGCGGCGGGCGCGGGTATTCGAGCGAGACATCTTCCGCTTGGGAACAGCCACGGCTAACTCATTTCTCTAAAGTGCCAACACTTACTCATCGTCGTGCCGGTCTGGCTTCGCCAGATCTGCCAAGGCAGCCCACCGGGGGTCGACGACCTCATGGTGGTGCCCCGGCTCGTCCGCGAGCCGCACTCCGCATTCGGAGCACAGGCCTTCGCAGTCTTCCCGGCACACCGGCTGGAACGGCAGCAGCGGTACCACTGCGTCCCGCAACACCGGCTCAAGATCGATGGAATCGCGCTCGACTCGACGTTGCTCTTCATCGTCTTCTCCATCCGAGAAGCCCATGCCCTCGAAGAAGAAAAGCTCTTGCACCTCGGCATCGAGTCCGTACTCGATAGGATCCAGGCACCGGCCACATTCACCCGTCACCGTGACGTGCGCGGTCCCCGAGACCAGGATCCCCTCGTGCACTGACTCGAACTTCAGGCCCAGATCCACGGGGGATCCTCGCCTGACGCCGATGAGCGCCACACCGAGGTCGCTCGGTGCGGGTACATGCTCCGTCAGGGTCCGCATCGCCCCCGGGCTGCGCCCGAGATCCTTGACGTCGAACATCAAAGACGAACGTGCCACGCGCTTAATGAGAACTCCTGTAGAACATAGACCGACACACTATCCTAGCCTCTGCGGCTCCGCGCCCCAAAACGGACAGGGGCTCACGGCAGGACAACGTGCTGCTGCGCCCGTCTATTCTAGCCGCTCTGCGGGGCGGGCGTGGGAGATCAGCGCTCTGGGCGCGTCTCCGCGAGCCGCACGAGCACTGAGCGCGGCACGAAGTCGGAGACATCGCCGCCAAGATCGTGGACCTCCTTGATGAGCGTCGAGGAGAGGTGGACGTAGTGCGCTTCAGCCGGCAGGAAGACGGTCTCGACGCCGGTGAGCTGTCGGTTCATGATGGCCATTGGCAGCTCGTAGTCGAAGTCCGACGACGAGCGCAGCCCCTTGACCACGGCAGTGGCACCCCGCTCGCGGCAGAATTCCGCCAGCAGTCCGTCTCCCATGGGCTCGACGAGGATGCCGCTGATCGCCCCGAGGGTGCGCCGGGCCATGGTGAGCCTCTCCTCGACGCCGAACCGGTACTTCTTCGCATAGTTCGTCGAGACAGCCACGATGACCTCGTCGAAGAGGTTCGCGGCACGCGCGATCACCTCGAGATGCCCATTATGGATGGGATCGAAGGAACCGGGGCACACCGCGCGTCGCATACGCCTCAAGATACTGCATGGCCTTGGTCACCGGGCCACTCTTCCGCCGTCGGCATGGCCCGCATCGATAGCATGGGCGGATGACATCGGCACAGCAGCGACACGTGCAGGCGGGACCCGCAGAGCGTTCGGCGTGGCAGCGTACGGCCGCGGGCGCCAACCTCCTCGGTGCGGACGGCAAGCTCGGCGTGACGATCTTCGAGGAGATGACGTCCCTGGCGGTGAAGCACGGGGCGATCAACCTCGGCCAGGGCTTTCCCGATGAGGACGGCCCGGCGGAGATGATGGAGGCCGCACGCGCGGCGATCCTGAACGGCGCCAACCAGTACGCGCCCGGGCAGGGCATCCCCCGCCTGCGGGAGGCCGTCGCCGTGCATCAGGAGCGCTTCTACGGCATCACGCTGGACCCCTGGCGCGAGGTGATCGTCTCGACCGGCGCGACGGAGGGCATCGCCGCGGCGGTCCTCGCCCTCGCGGGGCCCGGCGACGAGGTCCTGACGTTCGAGCCGTTCTACGACTCCTACGGCGCCATGATCGCCCTCGCCGGGGCCGAGCACGTCACCGTGCCGCTGCACGCGCCGTCGTTCCAGCCACACCTCGCCGAGCTCGAGGCTGCGTTCACGCCCCGGACGCGGCTCGTCATCGTGAACAACCCGCACAATCCGACAGGGGCAGTGTTCGGCCGCGACGTGCTCGCCCGGATCGTGGAGCTCGCCGGGAAGCACGACGCCGTGATCCTCACCGACGAGGTGTATGAGCACCTCGTGTTCGGCGAGCCGCACATTCCCGTGGCCTCACTGCCGGGCGCGGCCGCGCGGACACTCACGATCTCCTCCGCGGGCAAGACGTTCTCGTTCACGGGCTGGAAGGTCGGCTGGGTGACGGGCCCAGAAGAGCTCGTGGCGCGGGTGCGCACCATCAAACAATTCCTGACGTACAGCTCCGGCACCCCGTTCCAGGAGGCCGTTGCCCAGGGGCTGGACTACCCTGACGAGTTCTTCCGGGGCATTGCCTCTGCGCTGGAGGCCAAGCGGGACATTCTCGCCGAGGGGCTTCGGGCCGCGGGCCTGGACGTGTTCATGCCGCTGGGCACGTACTTCATCACGGCGGACGCCGCGCCCCTCGGATTCGACGACGCGCTGGACCTCGCGCGCCGGCTCCCGGAGCTCGTGGGCGTCGCGGCCATCCCGGTCTCGGTATTCTGCCACCCCGAGGGCGCCGAACGGACGCGCTCGCTGCTGCGGTTCGCCTTCTGCAAGAAGGAGCCGCTCCTCGCCGAGGCCGCCGCCCGGCTCTCACGGCTCGTGGACCTCGTGTGAGCGAGCAGAGGGCCACGCGGTTCCTGCGCGGCATCGGGGCGCATGCCTCCGTGGAGCCGGACGAGATCGTGGCCGGGGCGTACATCCTGTCCATCGCGGGCGCCGAACAGTCCCACGTGGACCTGGCTCACCCCGAGCATGTCTTCTACGCGTACCTCCGCCGCATGGCGAACGTCGTCGACCTGATCGCGCCCCACGGAGAACCCATCCGGGCCCTGCACCTCGGCGCCGGTGCACTGACCCTCGCACGGTACATCGAGTCGACCCGGCCCGGTTCGCCCCAGACGGCGGTCGAGCTTGAGCGCGAGCTGCTCGACTTCGTGCTCGAGCAGCTTCCCCTCCCGCCTAGCACGGACCTCTACGCCCACCTCGGGGACGCGCGGTGGGAGCTTCCGGCGGTATCCGCAAGAGGGCCGTTTGACGTGATAGTGCTCGACATCTTCTACGGCCCGGACGCACCACAGCACATCGCGCACCGGGACTTCTACGCCGAGGCGTCCGCACTGCTGTCCCCGCACGGCGCCGTCCTCGTCAACATCGGCGACGATCCCCCCCTGACGCTCGTGCGCTCGCAGCTGACCGCGATGCGCTCGGTCTTCGACCACGTCGCGGCACTGGCGGAACCGGACATGTTCACCGGGAGGTTCCCCGGAAACGTCGTGGCGATGGGGGTGCAGGGCTCCTGGCCGGATGGGTGGACCTCGGCCCTCCCCGCGGCGGGCCCGCATCCGACCCAACTGCGGTGCGGCGTTGAGCTGGACAGACTCGCCGGCTAGACCAGTCCGGTACGAGTGCGGTGGAAGGCGTGATCACGACGCCGGCCTGCCCTCCCGCCGTCGCCTCGGCCCCGGCTGTCAGCTCGCGAGCTTCTGCTCCGCGAGGCGTTTGACCCATTCAGGGGTCGGCCGGTTGAGCCGCTCGTCAAGCACCACCCGGAGCTTGGCCGCGGCAATCTGAACCCGTCGGTCGGACGAGCCCGGGCGCCGCTCGGGCGTGGGCTCCTCGGTGTGCCGCCCGGTGTCCTCGCCGGGGAGCGACTGATCCTTGCTCACGGCCTCTCCTTGCCTGCCTGCCGGTATTTGCCTGCCAGCGGGTACCCCCCAGTATCCCCTGAGCCGCGCGGGGGTGTCCACGGCGCGCGGAAGCTACTGGCCCTCATCGCCGAGCTCCTCATCAAGACCAGCATCCTCTGCCTCAGCAATCGGCTCAATCCAGACGGCGTCCAGCAGTTCGAGTTCCTCGTCGCTCGCGATCAGGTCGCTCTTGGCCAAGCTCGCGAGCACCATGGTTCCCATGGCCGCGAGCTGCGGGTCCGGCGATACCGACGCCTCGAGTGCCCATTCGGTGCGCCGCCAGAACTCCGCCCTGCGATCCGCGTACGAACGCTGGCGGAGGGTGCCGAGCCCGATGACTGCCGCGACGACGGCCGCCGCAAGCGTCCCGAGCGGAGCGAGCGCCGAGACGACCTCCCACCACTGCGGTTCCGGAACCGTCATGGCGCAGTTGTGCGCGGCGACCGGGATTCTTCCTGCCCGCCGACCGCGCCCTCCTCACCATCGCTCGAAGGCTCGGCGAACCAGAGGTGCGTCTCGCCGTACTTGCGGTCTCCCATCGGGGCCATTCCGACTGGCCAGGCAGGCTCGGGCGAACGGGACGAGCGCTCGACGACGACAATGGCGTCCGCAGCGAGGTGCGGGGTGAGGGATTTGAGGACAAGAGCTGTCTGTTCCTCGCCCAAAGCGTACGGGGGATCCATGAAGACGAGGTCCCAATGCCGCCCCGGGACGGTTGCCTCGAGGAAGGAAACGACCTTGCCTCGGTGCACGGTCACCGCGCGCCGACCGACCGCGTCGTTCACCGACCGCGCGTTCCGCTGACAGGTGCTCGCGGCCTTCGCGTCCGATTCGACGAGCTCCGCGGTGGAGGCTCCACGGCTCACCGCCTCGACTCCCAGAGCGCCGGAGCCGGCATAGAGGTCGAGCACACGGGCGCGGGTGATCATTCCGAGGGCCTCAAGCCTCGAGAAGAGGGCCTCCTTCACGCGGTCCGTGGTGGGCCGCGTCGCAGAGCCGGGGACGGACGCGAGAGGCGTGCCCCCGCAGATCCCCGCGATGATCCTGCTCATCGTGCTGCCCGAGATATCGTCTCAACCACGCTCGAGGAACACCTCCTTCTCCGGTTCGAGGTATGCGTCGATGGATGCTCTCAGGTCGGCGTGCCGTTCCAGGTCCGGATCGTCGCCCACGATCTGGAGGGCGTCCGCGCGGGCCCGCTCGATGACGTCGGCGTCCCGCAGGACCCGCAGCAGGCGCAGGGTGGAGCGACGCCCCGACTGTGTGGCCCCGAGGATGTCACCCTCGCGGCGGTTTTCAAGGTCCTTCTGGGCCAGGACGAAGCCGTCGGTGCTCGAGGCGACGGCCTCTAGTCGCGTCCTGCTCGGGTGCCCCGGCTCGAGGGAGGTCACGAGGAGGCATGTGCCCTGATGTCCCCCGCGGCCCACCCGACCGCGGAGCTGATGGAGCTGGGCGATCCCGAACCTGTCGGCATCGAGGATGACCATGAGTGTTGCGTTCGGCACGTCGACGCCGACTTCTACGACAGTGGTCGCGACGAGAAGGTCAGTGGATCCCGAGGCGAACGCCTCCATCGCGGCAGCCTTCTCGGTTCTCTCGAGCCTGCCGTGCAGGACGCCGACCCGGGTTCCGGCGAGCGCGGGCTCCTCCGCGAGCTGGGCGACGACGGCGGCCACGGAAGCAGCAGGCTGGCGCTCCTCGAGCGGGCCCAGTGCCGTTCCTCCCCACGTAGCCTCGTCGAGGGCCTCGAGGTCACCCTCGTCCTCCCCCGACTCGCCGATCGTGGGGCAGACCACGTAGACCTGCTGCCCGGCGTCGATCTCCTCCCTCGCCCGCGCCCAGATCCGGCGTTCCCATGAAGGGTTCTCCACGAGCCCGACCACATGGGTAGCGATCGGCGAACGTCCGGCCGGGAGCTCGCGCAGCACCGACGTCTCGAGGTCCCCGAACACCGTCATGGCGACGGTCCGGGGAATCGGCGTCGCGGTCATGACGAGCAGATGCGGGGTGGCGAGGCTCTTGGCGCGCAAGGCGTCGCGCTGCTCCACGCCGAAGCGGTGCTGCTCGTCCACGACCACGAGGCCGAGATCCGCGAATTGGACGTGCTCCGAGAGAAGGGCGTGGGTTCCGACGACGATTCCCGCCTCGCCGCTCGCCGCCGCAAGGAGCGACCGCCTGCGCTCGCCGCCACTCTGCGAACCGGTGAGCAGGACGACCTCCACGTCAGGCACGTCAGAAGCTCCCGCGCTGAGGATCCCATCCCGGGCGAGGGGGCCGAGCGTGCGGCGGATCGACTCGTAGTGCTGGCTGGCGAGCACCTCGGTGGGGGCCAGCAGCGCGGCCTGCCCGCCGTCGTCGACCACCTGCAGCATTGCGCGCAGGGCGACCACCGTCTTGCCTGAACCAACCTCACCCTGCAGGAGCCGGTTCATCGGGTGGTTCGCGGCCAGCTCGGCCGCCAGCGTCCTGCCAACGTCGCGCTGCCCCTCGGTCAGGGTGAAGGGGAGCCGGGCGTCGAACGCCTCGAGGAGACCACCTCGGCGCGCGGGGCTGGGGCGGGACGGCAGCTGAGCGTGCTGGGCCTTGCGCCGGGCGAGGGCGGTCTGCAGCACGAGGGCCTCCTCGTACTGGAAGCGCCTCCGCGCGAGCGCCCATTCCTGGGCGTTCACCGGAGTATGGACCATGCGGTAGGCCTCGGCGATAGGTGGCAGCCCGTAGTGCTCCCGCAGCGCGGCGGGGAGAGGGTCTGGGAGCGTGGAAAGGTCAATCTGGGCTAGAAGGGTCTCGGTTGCCTGGGCGATCTTCCAGCTGGGCAGCTTGGCCGTCGCGGGATACACCGGGATCGGCTTGTCGGCGAGCTCCTCTGCGCTCAGGCCGTCCGCGGAGCCCCCGTCGAGCAGGACGTAGTCCGGGTTCGTGAGCTGGAGCCGGCCGCGGTACGTCCCGACGCGGCCGGAGAACATGGCGACTGTGCCGGGCGTCAGCTGCCTCGCAGCCGCAAAACTGTTGAAGAACGTGAGGCTGATCGTGTCGAGGGCGCCGTCGAGGCCGTCAGTGACGAGGACCTCGGTGATGCTTCCCCTGCGTGCGGCCATCTTCCGGTTCGTGACCTTCACGACCCGCGCGAGAAGCGTGACGTCGGTATCGACCGGGAGCTCGGCGATGCGGGTGAGCTCGCCCCGCTGGGCATAGCGGCGCGGGAAGTGGTCCAGGAGGTCTCCCGCCGTCGCGAGGCCGAGGTGGTCCTTGAGCTTCTTGGCCGAGGCTCCCCCGATGAGCTTGGCCAAGCCGATCTCACGCTGAGCGGCCACGCGTTCGCTCCTCAGTGAAGCCGTCCGACGGCGCGTCCTCCCCTGCTTGACTCTCGGAGCGCAGCTCGGTCAACGCGACGCGTTCCGGCTCGCCGGCCGCACCGATGAGCGCAAGGGCCTTCTCCGGATCCACGACGTGGACGTGCACGCGCCAGCGGCACACGCCCGACTCGTCGTCGAAGGCCCCGACTGGGCTCATGATGACCGAGTCGCCCACCTCGTCGAGGCGCTGGCGGAGCCCGGCCGCGTCGAGCGGGCTCAGCTGGATCGTGCACATGATCTCGACACCCTCGGCCTCCGGTTGGGATCCATGGATGTGGGGGTCCTGAACCCTGAAGCCGTGCAGCGTCTCGAGCGTGTCCTCGGGGATCCCCTCCCCTAGGACCGCGGTGCGCAGCGCGGCGAGGACCAGGAGCAGCCCCACCCCGCCGGCGTCGACCACGTGCGCCGAGGTGAGGATGCCGAGCTGGGTCTCCGTGGCGACGACGGCACCCAGGGCAGCCTCGACGGCGCCGTCAAGCGCCGCAGCGAGGGCCACGTTGCTGTCCTCGTCGGCACTCGCCGCCGATGCCGCGGCCGCGCCTTCCGCGGCCGCCTCGAGCACGGAGAGCATGGTGCCGCCCACGGGGTCGCTCAGGGCGGACCATGCCCGGATCTGGGCCCTGTGGAGCGCGCGGGCCAGCATCGGTCCGCTCATGCGCACCTGGCCGGCCAACGCGGCAGCGAAGGCATCGAGGAAGACGGCGAAGAGGGTGCCGGAGTTGCCCCAGGCCTCCTCCATGGCAGCCTGCCCAGCAGCTCCGAGCAGCTTTCCGAGGTCCGTGCCCGGCGTCTCGGCAGCCGTCGAGGAGGCCGCCCGCACCGTGTGGTAGAGATTCGTGCCGGTATCGCCGTCCGCCACAGGGAAGATGTTGATGGCGTCGAGGCGGTCGCTGTGGTTGCCGAGCGCGGTCTCGGCATCGGCGAGCCACCGCCGCATGGCGGCGGCATTCGAGGCGATCTTAGCGTGCAAAGTGATCCCATCCGCTCGGTTGCGCGGGGCGCCCGGCGACGGCGACACCGCCCGGCCCACCTGCCGCAGGCACCACCGAGCCTATCGCAGTGAAGCCGCGGGGAAGCTGTGCGGAGGGCTCGAATGCGGCGAGCAGTCCGTGGTCCTCGCCCCCGCCCAGGACCCACAGGAGCGGATCCGCCCCCATGAGGCTGGCCGGGCCGGCGAGGAGCTCGGCGTAACCACGGAGCACGGCCGCATCGAGGTCGAGCACCACGCCGCTCGCCCGGCCCAGCCGGTCCCCGTCCTTGAGGAGCCCGTCCGAGAGGTCCATGAGGGCGTTAGCCCCCGCACGCGCCGCCTCCGGGCCGGCGGAGAGTGGCGGCTCGGGCCGGCAGTGGGCGCGGATGACGTCGCGGAGCGCGGCCTGCAACCCTTCGTACGCGGGGCCGTGCTCGAGGAGGGCGAGCCCCGCAGCGGCCCAGCCGAGCCTCCCGGCCACGGCAAGCACGTCCCCCGGGCGCGCACCCGAGCGCAGGAGCGGCGCGCGTCCCTCGAGGTTCCCGAGCACCGTCACGGTCACAGACAGCTCCCCGCCCATCCCGAGGTCCCCGCCGGCGACCGTGCAGCCCGCCGCCCCCAGGGAGCGGATGGCCTCGACAAGTCCGTCCGCGAGCCCGTCCACCCATTCGGCCTCCGTCTCCGCGGGAAGCGTGAGGCTCACGACCATACCGGTTGCCACAGCGCCCATCGCATTGATGTCGCTGAGGTTCTGCGCGGCAGCCTTCCACCCGACGTCGGCACCGGAGCTGTGGTACCCGTTGGGCCAGAAGATCCTAAAGTCCTGACCCTCGGTCTGGGTGTCAGTGCTCACCACGACACGTCCGTCGGGGGCGGCGAGCACCGCGGCGTCGTCCCCGGGCCCGAGCAGCGGCGAGCCCAGTACCGCGAGCCGGGGGAAGATCCGCGCAAGGAGCTCGCCCTCGCTCATCTCACGCACACGGGTGCCGAGCCCCTCGGAATCTGCCACACCCCCAGCCTATCGGCGCCGGCCCCGCGCTCCGCGGCGGTAACCTGAAGAGACCCCCATGTCCCCCGGATGGAGAAGCATGTCCGCACCCAGCCACGCCCGCACGGCCCGGTACGGCGCCTCGGCACTCCTGCTCGTCCTCGGCTCGGCGCTCGCCGGCTGTTCCGCGCCCGTGACCGTCCAGCCCGCGCCGAACGCTGCGAATCCCGCATGTGCTCCTCTCATGCTCGCGCTCCCAGACACACTCGGTAACGCACAGCTGCGCAAGACGACAAGCCAGGCGACTGCGGCCTGGGGCGACCCGTCCGCGGTCGTGCTTCGGTGCGGTGTAGCCTCTCCTGGCCCGACGACGGATCGCTGCGTGAGCGTGAACGGGGTCGACTGGGTGATCAAGGAGAACAGCACGGAGGGCGGCTCTGCATCAGGCGTTGCGCCGGGCGGGGGCCCGGCGTCGCCCTCGCCCGCTCCGTCAGTTACGCCGGAGGAAACCGGAGGGACTTACACGCTCACCACGTTTGGCAGGGAGCCTGCTGCAGAGCTGCTCTTGGATGCGGGCCGGATCAGTTCTGCCACGGTGCTCGCAAGCCTCTCCCCCGCGGTGTCCAAGATCCCGGCGACCCGCCACTGCGTCGGCCAGGAAGACCTCGCAAAGCTGCCCGCCAACGGCTGATGGAACGTGACTAGCGGAGGCCAGTGGGACGGGCGAGGGCGAGCTGGATGAGCTCGTCGATCAGGTCGCTGTAGCCGATCCCGGTCGCGGCCCACATGGCCGGGTACATGCTGATGGGCGTGAATCCCGGCATCGTGTTGATCTCGTTGATGATGAATTCGCCCTCGGGCGTGTAGAAGAAGTCCACCCTGCTCAGGCCTTCGCCGGAGACGGCGTCGAACGCGGTTCCTGCGAGCTCGCGCACCCGGTCGATGGCCGCCTGCGGAAGGTCGGCGGGGCATGAGAGCGAGGCGGCATCGTTCTCGATGTACTTCGCCTCGAAGTCGTAGAACGTGTGCTGCCCGCCCTGCACGACGATCTCGCCGGGCAGCGAGGTACGGGGCGCGTCGCATCCGCGGCCCTCGAGCACGCCGCACTCGATCTCCCGGCCCGTGATGGCCGTCTCGATGACGAGCCTCAGGTCGTGCCGGCGCGCCTCCGCGATCGCGGCGTCAAGTCCCTCGGGACCGTCCACCTTGGAGATGCCGACCGAGGAACCCGCGCGGCACGGCTTCACGAACACGGGGAATCCGAGACGGCCGACGGCGTCACGCACCGCCTCCGGGTCACGGCGCCACTCCTTGTCGGTCACCGTGACGTACGGCCCGACGGCGAGACCTGCCGCCTCGAAGGCCACCTTCATGAAGTGCTTGTCCATCCCCACCGCAGAGGCGAGGACACCGGCACCCACGTAGTGGACGTCGGCCAGCTCGAGCAGGCCTTGGACCGTGCCGTCTTCGCCGAAGGCACCGTGGAGGAGCGGGAAGACCACGTCGACGTCGCCGAGCTCGCGCGGCACTTGGTTGGGCTCCGTCACGACAAGGTGGGCGGCTCCGTTGGACTCTGCGAGGCGCACGGTGGACTCGCTGGCCTGGACCTCGGGCGGGTGGCCTGCGTTGAGCGCCCACTGGTGCCAGTCTCCGCGCGAGAGGACCCACTGGCCCTCTCGCGTGATCCCGACGGGCACTACCTCGTACTTGTCCGTGTCGATGGCGCTCATGACGCCCGCTGCAGTCACGCAGCTCACGGCGTGCTCGCTCGAGCGGCCGCCGAAGAGGAGAGCCACGCGCGTCTTGTTCTTGGTCTCTGTCACGCTTTTAGTCGCCTTCTGACTTGAGCTGCCGGGCGAGCAGCAGTGGTTCGAGCTGGTCTACCGGTAGCTCACCCTTCAGGACGGCCACGACGGCGGAGGTGATGGGCATGTCGACGCCGTGCCGCTGGGCGAGCTCGAGCACAGCGGGGGCCGACTTGATGCCTTCCGCGACCTGGGTCATGCGCGCGCCGACCTGGTCGACGTCCATGCCCTGCCCGAGGAGGCTGCCGGCGGTGTGGTTGCGGGAGAGCTTCGAGGAGCAGGTGGCGACGAGGTCACCGAGTCCCGCGAGCCCGGACATGGTGATGGGATCGGCGCCGAGGGCCACGGCGAGGCGGGTCGTCTCCGCGAGGCCACGTGTAATGACGGTGGCCTTGGTGTTGTCCCCCATCTCCTTGCCCTCGCAGATCCCGACGGCGAGGGCGATCACGTTCTTGACGATCCCGCCGATCTCGACACCGACCACATCCGTGCTCATGTAGGGGCGAAAGTAGGGGGCGGTACAGGATTCGGCGATCCACTGGGCCGTCTCGTGGTCCGTGCACGCGACTACGGCTCCTGTCGGCTGGGAACGCGCGATCTCCATGGCGAGGTTCGGTCCCGAGAGCACGGCGATCTGAGAAGTCGGAAGGCCGGTCAGCTCCGCGATGACCTCGCTCATCCGCTTGTCAGTGCCGAGCTCGAGCCCCTTCATGAGGGAAAGCACGACGGCGTCGGGCGGCACGTGCGCCGTCCAGCCAGCCAACTGTGAGCGCAGCGACTGCGCAGGCACGGCCAGGACCACGAGTTCGGCGCCGTCGAGGGCCACAGCCGGGTCCACTGTGGCGGTGATGCCCTCGGGCAGCATGATGCCATCGAGGTACTTGACGTTGCGGTGCCGGGAGAAGTCAGCGACAACCTCGGGGCTGCGCCCCCAGACGCGGACGCTGCGTGCGAAGCCATGGGTGGCCGCGGCGTCTCCGAGGACCTTGGCGAACGTGGTGCCCCAGCTTCCAGCTCCCATGACGGCGATGCGCCGAAGGGGTCCTCGCGCGGACGCCTGCGCGGCGGCGACCGCGGTGTTCGCGGTGTTGTTCCGAAGGCTCACGCGGACGTCCCCCCGCGCTCGACATCGCGCCCCCGGAGGGTCTGCTGATGCTGCGAGGGGTCCCAGCGCTGCGCGGGCGCCTGTTCGCCGCGGAGTTCCGCGAGCAGTGCTGTGATCGCGTCCATGATCCGATCGGTGGCTGCGACCAGCGTGGTCTTGTCGAGAGGGTGGTCCGCCAGATCGCTCAGGTCCACCGGGTCGCCCACGAGCACAACGGCCTTCTTGCGCGGGAACGGGTACAAGCGCTTGGCGTAGCGGGGAAACAGCTCGTGGTCGCCCCAATGGGCAATGGGCACCACGGGCGCGCCCGTCTTGAGCGCGAGCCGCGCTGCCCCCGTATGGCCCTTCATGGGCCACAGGGCAGGATCGCGCGTGAGAGTTCCTTCGGGGTAGACGATGATCGCCCCGCCCTCGTCGAGGACCTGCCGTGCGACCTCGAGTGACGATCCGGCACCGGTGCCGCCGCGGTCCACCGGAATCTGCTTGGTGGCACGCATGAGCTGCCGGAGGAACGGAGGCTTGAAGAGTCCGGCCTTGGCGAGGAAATGCGGCGGTCTGCCCTGGTTGTAGAGCATGTGCCCCACCGTCAGGGGGTCGATCTCCGTGCAGTGGTTGGGGCACGCGATGAACCCTCCCCCGCCGGGCAGGTTCTCTAGCCTCTCGATGCCCCTCCACTCCTTTCGCATGAACAGGTTCAGGAGGGGTCGGGCAATGCCGGCAGCGAGGGCGAATCCGGCCTTCTCGCCCATAGTCTCGCGTGCGGCCTTCTGCGGCGAATCGCTCACTTAGCTTCCTCGAGGTCGAAGTCCGCACCGAGCGCACTGAGCTTCTCGGTGAAGTGCTCGTAGCCGCGCCGGATCACGCCGACCCCGGTGGCGCGCGAGACGCCCTCGGCGGCGAGGGCCGCGATGAGGTGGCTGAACCCGCCTCTCAGGTCCGGGACGTCGAAGTCCGCGCCATGCAGCGCAGTGGGGCCGGAAATGACCGCGGAGTGCAGGAAGTTGCGCTGGCCGAACCGGCAGGGCACGCTGCCTAGGCACTCGCGGTGGAGCTGGATGGTGGCTCCCATGCGGACGAGTGCTTCCGTGAATCCGAATCGGTTCTCGTACACAGTCTCGTGCACAATCGAAACACCCTCGGCTTGGGTCAGGGCGACGACGAGCGGCTGCTGCCAGTCGGTCATGAAGCCGGGATGGACGTCGGTCTCAAGGACGAGCGGCGTGAGCTTCCCACCGGGGTGGTAGAAGCGGATGCCCTCCTCGGAGATGGTCAGGCCGCCGCCGAGCTTCCTGTACACGTTGAGGAAGGTCATCATGTCCCGTTGGCTCGCACCCTCGACGAAAATGTCGCCCCCGGTGGCGAGCGCCGCGGACGCCCAGGATGCCGCCTCGTTCCTGTCTGGGAGGGCACGGTGGGTGTAGCCGCCCAGCTCAGGCACGCCCTCGATCCGGATCGTGCGGTCGTTGAGTATTGCGATGATGGCGCCCATCTTCTGGAGCACTGCGACCAAGTCGACGACCTCGGGCTCGATGGCAGCACCCGTGAGCTCGGTGACACCCTCGGCGCGGGTCGCGGAGAGGAGAACCTGCTCGGTCGCGCCGACGCTCGGGTACGGCAGGGAGATCTTGGCTCCCTTGAGCCCGTGCGGCGCAGAGATGCTGATGCCCCCAGGGCGCTTCTCGACGACGGCGCCGAACCTGCGCAGGACGTCGAGGTGGAAGTCGATGGGCCGGTCGCCGATGCGGCAGCCGCCCAGATCGGGGATGAACGCCTCTCCGATCGAGTGGATGAGCGGACCGCAGAGGAGGATTGGAATGCGGGAGTCACCGGCGTGGGCGTCGATGTCCGCCACCCGGGCGGTCTTCGCATTGGTGGGGTCGAGCGTGAGGTCACCGGTCATCGGATCTCGTTCAACTCTCACGCCGTGCAGCTGCAGCAGGCTCGTGACGATGTCGACGTCCTTGATCTCCGGGACACTGCGCAGCTGGGACGGCGCGTTGCCCAGGAGTGCGGCCACCATGGCCTTCGGAACGAAGTTCTTGGCGCCCCGGACGGTTACCTTGCCCGACAGCGGAATCCCGCCCCGGACGGTCAGGACACTGCTCATCTGCACCTTGTTCCTCACTGGCCCCCAGAGCCTCACCGCACGGTCCCGCCGGGTGCGGAACCCTGCTAAGCATAGAAGCTCGCGTCCGGGGAGGTGAAAACCCCGAACGCGAGCATCACGTCGAGTCGCGCCCTGACGGCATGCGTCAAGTCCGCGCGGGGAGGGTGGTGGGCTTGAAGGAAGAGCGAGTGCGCTCGAAAGCGGCGATCTCGTCCCCGTGCTGGAGCGTGAGCCCGATGTCGTCGAGGCCTTCCAGGAGGCGCCAACGGGTGTAGCCGTCAATCTCGAATGGGGCGACGATGTTGCCGCATGTTGCGGTCTTGGACTCCAGGTCCACCGTGATCGTGGTGCCCGGGTGGTTCTCGAGCTCCTTCCAGATGAGCTCGATGTCGTCCTGGGCTACGGCAGCGGCCAGAAGCCCCTGCTTGCCTGAGTTGCCCCGGAAGATGTCCGCGAACCGGGACGAGAGGACCACCTTGAAGCCGTAGTCCTTGAGGGCCCACACGGCGTGTTCGCGGGATGAGCCCGTGCCGAAGTCGGGGCCGGCCACGAGCACGGAGCCCTTGTCGAATGGCGCCTGGTTGAGGATGAAGGACTCGTCCTTGCGCCAGCTCGCGAAGAGGGCGTCCTCGAAGCCAGTGCGCGTGATGCGCTTGAGGAACACGGCCGGGATGATCTGGTCGGTGTCCACGTTGGACTGCCGCAGCGGGACTCCGATGCCGGTGTGGGTGGTGAACTTCTCCATGGCTGGTGTCCTTCCTTAAGCCGCGGCGCCCGCGGGGACGGGGTCGAGGTCCGAGGGTGATGAGAGCGTTCCGCGGATCGCGGTGGCTGCCGCGACGACGGGCGAGACGAGGTGGGTACGGCCGCCCTTGCCCTGGCGCCCTTCGAAGTTGCGGTTCGAGGTCGATGCGCAGCGCTCCCCCGGGGCGAGCTGGTCGGGGTTCATGCCTAGGCACATGGAGCAGCCCGCGAAGCGCCACTCGGCGCCGAACTCGGTGAACACCTTGTCGAGCCCCTCGGCCTCGGCCTCGAGCCGCACGCGAGCCGAGCCGGGAACCACCAACATGCGGACGTTCGGATCCTTCGTCCGGCCTCGGACGATCTCGGCGGCGGCACGAAGGTCCTCGAGGCGCGAATTGGTGCACGAGCCGAGGAACACCGTGTCGACACGGATGTCCTTCATCGGCGTGCCCGCCGCGAGGCCCATGTAGTCGAGCGCGCGGCGCGCTGCCGACTTGGCGTTCTCGTCGGCGAGCTCGTCCGGGTCGGGGACGGTCTGCGAGAGGGAGACGCCCTGACCGGGGTTCGTGCCCCACGTGACGAACGGCTCGAGCATGTCCGCGTCTAGGAATACCTCGGCGTCGAACACCGCGTCGTCATCCGTCTGCAGCGTGTTCCAGTACTCGACCGCGGCGTCCCACTCGGGGCCCTGCGGCGCGTGGGGGCGGCCCTTCATGAACTCGTACGTCGTCTCGTCAGGGGCGACCATGCCCGCTCGAGCACCTGCCTCGATCGACATGTTGCAGATGGTCATCCGAGCTTCCATCGACAGCGCGCGGATCGCTGACCCGCGGTACTCGAGCACGTAGCCCTGGCCCCCGCCGGTGCCAATCTTGGCGATCACCGCGAGGATGATGTCCTTCGAGCTGACCCCCGGCCGCAGCGTCCCCTCGACAGTGATGGCCATCGTCTTGAACGGCTTGAGCGGCAGCGTCTGGGTAGCCATGACGTGCTCGACCTCGGACGTCCCGATGCCCATCGCGAGGGCGCCGAACGCACCGTGAGTAGACGTGTGCGAGTCACCGCACACGATCGTCAGCCCGGGCTGGGTCAGGCCGAGCTGGGGTCCCACGACGTGGACGATGCCCTGCTCCTTGTCACCCAGGGAGTGCAGGCGCACGCCGAACTCGGCGCAGTTCGACCGAAGGGTCTCAATCTGGGTCCGGCTCGTCGGATCAGCGATCGGCTTGTCGATGTCGATCGTGGGCGTGTTGTGGTCCTCGGTCGCGATCGTGAGGTCCGGCCGGCGGAGCTGCCTGCCCGCGAGGCGGAGGCCCTCGAACGCCTGCGGAGACGTCACCTCGTGCACGAGGTGGAGGTCGATGTACAGCAGATCCGGCTGCCCGTCCTCGCCTTTGCGCACCACATGCGCGTCCCAGACCTTCTCGGCCAGTGTGCGTCCCACGGCCTACTCCCTCCAGCTCGTGCCAGTGTGCCTGGCCAGCCTCCGTGGCTGTCTCTGTACCAGTGGACCAGCGGAGGGCCCAAACTGGCCACCCCACCGACTTGCATCTCAGATAATGAGACGCCAATATCATCCTATGGACAATTCTAGTGGCGTTGGAGTGATCGACAAGGCTGCCCTCGTGCTCGACGCACTCGAGGCGGGCCCGACCACCCTCGCCCAGCTCGTGGCTGCGACCGGCTTGGCCCGCCCCACCGTCCACCGCCTCGCACTCGCCCTCGTGCATCACCGGCTCGTGGCCCGGGACATGCAGGGAAGGTTCGTGCTCGGCTCCCGCCTCGTCGAGCTCGCCTCCGCTGCCGGCGAGGACCGCCTCATCGCCGCCGCCGGGCCGATTCTCGTCCAGCTCCGGGACGCGACCGGGGAGAGCGCGCAGATCTTCCGCCGCCAGGGCGACTCGCGCGTCTGCGTGGCCTCGGCCGAACGTCCCGTGGGACTCCGCGACACGATCCCCGTGGGCACCCAGCTGACGATGAAGGCAGGCTCGGCCGCACAGGTCCTCGTGGCCTGGGAGGACCACGACAGGCTGCTCGAGGGGCTGAACCAGGCGCGCTTCACCCCCACCGTCCTGGCCGGCGTCCGACGCCGCGGCTGGGCTCAGTCCCTCGGCGAGCGCGAGCCTGGGGTCGCCTCGGTCTCCGCCCCGGTGCGGGGGCCCTCGGGCCGGGTCATTGCGGCGGTGTCCATCTCCGGACCCATCGAGCGCTTGACCCGCCAGCCGGGCCGCCAGCATGCTGAAGTCGTGTGCAACGCCGGACGGCTGCTGACCGAGGCCCTGCGAAAGGGCAACGACTGAGCCGCCGGCCTCGCTGACGGAGCCGACCGGCGGGAGTGACCAGTGCCTGATTATGCGGTGTTCCTGCGCGGCGTGAACGTGGGCGGCATCACCATCAGGATGGCTGACCTGCGCACAGCGCTCGCCGCACTGCCGGTCACGGGAGTCAAGACCCTGCTCGCCAGCGGCAACGCCGTCCTCAGCACGGACGCGGACAGGGAGGAGCTCAAGGATCTCGTTGAGGACGCCCTCCGCACCGCATTCGGGTATGACGCGTGGGTGGTCCTCCTGTCGAAGGACGAGGTCGGCTCGCTCGTCAGTTCATGCCCCTATCCCCCGGATGACCCCGCTGTCCACACCTACATCACGCTCACCTCGGACCCGACAGCGCTCGACAGCCTTCTCGACAGCGCGAGGGCCCTTGCGGGTGACCCGC
Source organism: Sinomonas notoginsengisoli (assembly GCF_021554725.1). Taxonomy (GTDB): domain Bacteria; phylum Actinomycetota; class Actinomycetes; order Actinomycetales; family Micrococcaceae; genus Sinomonas; species Sinomonas notoginsengisoli. The sequence continues at coordinate 577,169 of NZ_JAIZDP010000001.1, forward strand.
GGGATGGCGACTACACCCGCCTGTCGCCGCGCGCGCTCGCGTGGCAGTGTCCCCGCGGGGCTACGCTCGACGCTCCCCTGTCCAAGGCGTCGGCCAAGCCTGCCTTCAAGGCAAGCACCACGACTCGCAACCTCCGCACTCTCCTGAAAGTCCAGGCGGCCTTCGGCTGAGCCTCCCGCGGCTCTCAGCCCCGGGCACGAAAGCTGCAGCCCGGCCGAGGGGCCGCGGTGCTGGATTGGCATCCGCCTCGCGCACAAGGCTTGGGGACGAGCAGAAGGGCCCAGTCCGCATGGACTGGGCCCTTCATCAGGTGACCCCAGCGGGATTCGAACCCGCGTTACCGCCGTGAGAGGGCGGCGTACTAGGCCGCTATACGATGGGGCCGAGCACTGCGCCGATCGCGCCGACCATTGTCGCCACGGACGCTCCTGCCTTCCGACGGGGAAGGCGCATGAAGAAAAAGTCCCAGCGTTCGCCGGAACTCTCTCCGTGACCCCAGCGGGATTCGAACCCGCGTTACCGCCGTGAGAGGGCGGCGTACTAGGCCGCTATACGATGGGGCCGTGGTACTTTACCGTGCTCTGATCTGAGCATTCCTTCTTCCCTGCCCATGGGCGGGTGTCCGGAGCTGGGATACCAGGACTCGAACCTAGAATGACGGTACCAGAAACCGTAGTGTTGCCAATTACACCATATCCCAAGGTGTCTTCCGGGCTGGGCAGCAGGATCTCTCCATGCCTCACCGTGCCCCTCAGCACGAGTAATTACTTTACCCGATGCTCTCTGGTGCCACAAATCGACGCAGACGCCCAGGAAGCCCTTCGCGACGCGGCGCCGAGGAGTCGCAAGACGCTCAGGAGAGGCCGAGGAGCACCGGGATTTCTCTGAGGGTTACGACCTGTTCGGGCACCAATCGTGCTGCGTCGGGGGGGAGGACCGTGGCACGGCGGTTGAGCCAAATACCGCGGATGCCTGCGCTGGCGGCGCCGATCACATCGTGCGCGGGATTGTCCCCCACGTACACCGTCTCCTCGGCGAGAGTCCCGAGCTGCCGCAGGCCCTCTCGGAAAATGGCCGGGTCCGGCTTGGCCACGCCGACGGCATCGATGCCCACCAGCACGCCAATGCGCGCCAGGCCTGCATGGTCAAGCTTCGCGCGCTGGTAGTCGTGCACGTTGTTGCTCACCGCGCCGTAGGCGATGCCGGCAGCCTCGAGTGCGTCGAGAAGGGGGGCCACGTCGTCGAACGCGCGGACGTAGCCCGGTTGCGCCGTCTCGTACGCCTCAAGCCATTGCGCGGCCTGCGCCCCCGACTCGAAGGCAGCACCGAAATGCGCGAGGCACCGCTCGGCACGCAGGACGCGCTGCTGGGCGAAAGTGACCTCCCGGGCCATGTAGCGGTCATAGATGTCATCCGACCCGCGCGTGAAGATACGGCAGAACGTGACCCACTCAGCCTCGGAGAGGCCGGGCAGCAGGGCCGCGCTCACCTCGCGCAGCGCGAGGTCCATGGCGCCCTCGAGGTCTACGAGCGTCTCGTCGATGTCGAGCAGGACGCCCCGCACGCGTGCCGTCCCCACACCCATGCCGCCGCGTACGACGGCGGGTGAGGACTCGCCGTCGTACGTCGCCTCGGCCGGAACCACCATAGGGGCCGCCGCCCCCGGCTCCGCCACGGCCTCAGCCACGGAAGGCCTTGAGGCGCGCAAGCGAGGACTCCTTGCCCAGGATCACCATGGACTCGAAGAGCGGCGGGGAGATGCGGCGGCCGGACACCGCAGTGCGAACGGGGCCGAACGCGAGGCGCGGCTTGATCCCGAGGCCGTCCACGAGGGCAGCCCGCAGGGCAGTCTGGATCGACTCGGCGGTCCAGTCGACCAACGGCTCGAGCGCAGCCAGGGCGGCGTCAAGCACCTCGGCGAGGTTCTCGGGCATGCCCTTGAGCGCATCCGAGGCGACCTCAATGGCCGAGTCCTCGGCGAAGAGGAAACCGAGCATCTCCGGCGCCTCGCCGAGGAGGGCGATGCGCTCCTGGATGAGCGGGGCCGCCTCCGTGAGGATCTCCTCCTGCCGGGCGGAGAGGGTCTCCCCCACAAGGCCTGCCGAGCGCAGGTACGGCACGAGGCGGTCGCGGAAGTCGAGCGCCTCCAGCATGCGCACGTGGGTTCCGTTGATCGCCTCGGCCTTCTTCACGTCGAAGCGGGCGGGATTGGGCAGCACATCGGCGATATCGAATGCTGCGGTTAACTGATCCACGGTGAAGATGTCCTCATCCGCGGAGAGGGACCAGCCCAGCAGCGCGAGGTAGTTCAGGAGGCCCTCGGGGATGAAGCCGCGGTCACGGTGGTGGAACAGGTTCGACTGGGGGTCGCGCTTGGAGAGCTTCTTGTTGCCCTCCCCCATGACGTACGGGAGGTGGCCGAACAGCGGCATGTAGCTCGCGACGCCCACAGCGTGCAGCGCGTAGTAGAGCGCAACCTGGCGAGGGGTCGAGGAGAGCAGGTCCTCGCCGCGGAGCACGTGGGTGATGCCCATGAGTGCGTCATCGACCGGATTCACGAGAGTGTACAGCGGCGAGCCATCCGCACGGACCACGACGAAGTCCGGCACCGAGCCGGCCTTGAAGCGGATTTCCCCGCGGATGAGGTCGTTGAAGACCACATCCTCCTCGGGCATCTTGAACCGCAGTACGGGCTCGCGGCCCTCCGCCCGGAACGCGGCCTTCTGCTCCTCGTCCAGGTCGCGGTCGGAGTTGTCATACCCGAGTTTGGGGTCGCGGCCGGCCGCCTTATGGCGCGCCTCGATCTCGGCCGGGGTCGAGAAGGACTCGTACAGGAAGCCGGCGTCCTTGAGCTTCGCGGCCACGTCCTGGTAGAGGTCCAGACGCCGGGACTGCCGGTACGGCTCGTGCGGCCCGCCCACATCGATACCCTCGTCCCAGGTGAGGCCGAGCCAGCGCAGGGCCTCGACGATCTGCTCGTAGCTCTCCTCGGTGTCCCGCTGCACATCCGTGTCCTCAATCCGGAAGACGAACGTGCCCCCCGTGTGGCGCGCATAGGCCCAGTTGAACAGGGCCGTGCGGACCATGCCGACGTGCGGGGTCCCCGTCGGGGACGGGCAGAAGCGCACGCGCACCGGCGTGTCGGCGTTGACGGAGGGGATGGAGGCAGGGTCGAGCAGGTGCTCAGCGGACGAGGAAGTCATAGTGACATCCATTCTAGAGGCGCGAACGACGGCCCCTTGTCCGGGGGACGCTCGCCGCCCACCCGCCGTCGTGTGCGCCGTCCTGCACGGCTCGGCCCGGCTCTTCGCTCCGGCCTTCTCGCCCGCTGGCAGCTAGCGGCGCACGACCGGGTTCGCGAGCGTTCCGAGGCACTCGATCTCGACCTCGACGCGATCGCCCTCCTTCACGAGGCCGACGCCGGCCGGGGTGCCGGTCATGATGACGTCGCCGGGCAGGAGAGTGAACGCTGAGGACGCCGCCGCGACGAGCTCGTTGACACCGAAGACCATGTCCGCCGTGGTGCCGTCCTGCTTGACCACGCCGTTGAGCTTCGTGGTGAGGCGGAGGTCCTCGACATCGAGCTCGGTCTCGATCCACGGGCCGAGCGGCTTGGACGTGTCGAACGACTTCGCGCGGGCCCACTGGAGATCGGCGCGCTGCTTGTCCCGCGCGGTGAGGTCATTGCCCACCGTGTAGCCGAAGATCACGTCCGGCACCCTCTCGGCCGGGACGTCCTTGCAGATGCGCCCGATCACGATGCAGAGCTCTCCCTCGTAGGAGACCTCCTCGGTCCACTCGGGAAGCACCACGGGATCGCCCGGGCCGACCACTGCGGTGTTGGCCACGAGGAACATGGACGGCTCGGTGGGCAGGTCATTGCCCATTTCCTTCGCGTGATCCGAGTAATTGCGGCCGATCCCCACGATCTTGCTGCGCGGGATGATTGGCGCGAGGAGGCGGACGTCGTCGAGCGAGTGGGTCTCGCCTGTCGGCTCGACCCCGTTGAAGAAGGGGTCGCCCTTGATGGCGGCGACCGTCTCACGGCCGGGCTCCCCCTGGACCACTCCGTAGAAGGGCGCCGAATCCTCGGAGGAAATGTTGACACAACGGGCAATGCGCATGGGTTCACCCTACCGCGGGAGAGGTCGCACGGCGCCTGCCCTCTGCGGGGCTCGTAGTCAGCTCCGACGGGCGACGGCGCGTCCCCACCTCAGCCGGGGACGCGCCGTCGTGCGCTGCCTGGTTCTGCTGCTACGCGAGCTGCGTGAGCCACCCGTGCAGGTCCTCGACTGTGCCAGTCTGGATCCCCAGGAGCTGCTCGCGGATGCTCATCGCCACCGAGTCCTCCGGCAGGGGCGGGGTCACGAGCGAGCCTTCCTTGGTCTTGAGCTCGCCGATCGGCGTGATCACAGCCGCGGTGCCGCACGCGAAGACCTCGGCGAGCGTGCCGTCGGCAGTCGCCTTGCGCCACTCGTCGATCGTGATCTTGCGCTCCTGGACGGTCAGACCGCGGTCGGAGGCGAGCTGGAGGACCGAGTCACGGGTGACGCCGTGGAGGATGTTGCCATTGAGAGCCGGCGTGACAAGCGTGCCGTCCGTGAAGACGAAGAACACATTCATGCCGCCGAGCTCGTCCACCGCGTTGTCGTTGGTCGGATCGAGGAACAGGACCTGCTTGCAGCCGTTCTCCTCGGCCTCGATCTGCGCTGCGAGCGACGCCGCGTAGTTGCCGCCGCACTTCGCCTCGCCCGTGCCGCCGTGCCCGGCACGCGCGTAGTTCTCCGACAGCCAGATGGAGACGGGCTTGAGCTCTCCGCCGAAGTAGTTGCCCGCTGGGGATGCAATGACGCGGTAGGAGACCTCGCGGGCCGGGCGCACGCCGAGGAACGCCTCAGTGGCGATCATGAACGGTCGCAGGTACAGGGACTCGCCTTCCTCGGCCGGCACCCAGTCCTTGTCCACGGAGACGAGTTGGCGCAGCGACTCGACGAACGCCTCGGCGGGCAGCTCCGGCAGCGCGAGGCGCTTGGCCGACTTGTTGAACCGGCGGGCGTTGGCCTCCGGGCGGAACGTCCACACACTGCCGTCCGCATGGCGGTACGCCTTGAGCCCCTCGAAGATCTCCTGGCCGTAGTGCAGGACGGCCGCGGCCGGGTCCATCGGGATCGGCCCGTACGGCTCGATCCGCGCGTTGGACCAGCCGCCGTTGCCCTCGGCATCGACGGTGAAGTCGATGACGGCGGTGTGGTCGGTGAAGTAGTGGCCGAAACCCGGGTTCGCCAGGACGGCCGCACGCTCCTCGGCGGTCTTCGGGTTCTCCGAGAGCCGCCGTGTGAATTCAACGCCGAGGGCGTTCTGGGTCATGATTCCTCCACATCATTCGGGCGCACGGCGCCTCTGCCGCAGGGCCCGGAGCCTGTCAGTGCAACCAGCTTACGCCTCGGGGTTGGGCCGGAAACGGGAGCGTACGACGGCGGGTGCGCGCCCGCCGTCGTACGCTCCTGCCTGTTCGGCGCGCTACAGGCGGGACGCGACCGAATCGCCGACGGCCGCAGTAGTGCGGGCCCCGCCGGCGGCACGCGATTCAACGTCCGCCGAGACCGCGCTCTGGACGCGCGCGGCAGCCTCGGGCTGGCCGATGTGGTCCAGCAGGAGGGCGGCAGAGAGGATTGCGGCGGTCGGGTCGGCCTTCTGCTGGCCGGCGATGTCGGGGGCCGAGCCGTGGACGGGCTCGAACATGGAGGGCGCCGTGCCGTCGAGGTTGATATTGCCGCTCGCCGCGAGCCCGATGCCGCCCGTGACCGCGCCGGCGAGATCGGTGAGGATGTCGCCGAACAGGTTGTCCGTGACGATGACGTCGAACCGGGACGGGTCTGTAACGAGGAAGATCATCGCGGCATCGACGTGCAGGTAGTCGTGCTCCACGTCGGGGAAGTCGGCGGCGACGGCCTCGACTGTGCGACGCCACAGGTGGCCAGCGTGGACGAGCACGTTGTGCTTGTGGACCAGCGTGACCTTGTTGCGGCGGGTGGTGGCCCGGCGAAACGCCTCGCGGACCACGCGCTCCACGCCGTACGTGGTGTTGACCGAGACCTCGGTGGCGATCTCGTGCGGCGTGCCGACACGCAGCGCGCCGCCGTTGCCCGTGTAGGGGCCCTCCGTGCCTTCGCGGACCACGACGAAGTCGATCTCGCCCGGGTCCGCGAGCGGGCTCGGCACGCCCGCGTACAGGCGGGACGGGCGGAGGTTCACGCAGTGGTCGAGGCTGAAGCGCAGCTTGAGCAGGATGTCCCGCTCGAGGATCCCTGACGGGATGCGCGCGTCACCGGGGGCTGCGCCCACCGCGCCGAACAGGATCGCGTCGCGGCCTCGGATGTCCGCGAGGGTCTCCTCGGAGAGCGTCTCGCCGGTGGCGAGCCAGTGCTCCGCCCCGAGGCTGTAGTGCGTCTCCTTGACCTCTAGCCCCGTTCCCTCGAGCGCCCTGTGGAGGACCTTGAGAGCTTCGGCCGTCACTTCAGGCCCAATGCCGTCTCCGGGGATCACTGCGAGGTCGAGTTGAGTCTGCGTCATGGATTCAGGCTAGCGCGGAGATCCACATGCTGGTCACATCAGTCTCACCATCCGGACGGAGCGATGGCCGAAGTCATCTCTAGGGGCGCCGAAATCGCGCCCAGAGGCAGCCCACCCAACGTCGGAGCACCCAACTTGTCCACATGGAGCGCCAGGGAGCAGCCGATACCAGCCCGAGAAGGCACGCTACCCCCATGGACCTCAATGTGACCTCGGCGGGGGTCAGGTTTCCTTCGGTTCCTCGTACTTGGGGAAGACCGGGACGGGCGCCGGGAGCTGCGTGCCGGGCGCGATCGGCACCGTGAGCGCGGCGAACTGGCGGGTGTCGCCCTCAGGCTGCCCGAGCACCTCGAGGAGCTTCGCCGCGGAACCCGGCATCACAGGCTGCACGAGCAGCGCGACCTTCCGGACCACCTCGAGTGTCACATACAGGACAGTCGCCATGCGGGCCGGGTCAGTCTTGCGCAGCACCCATGGCGCCTGGTCAGCGAAGTACGCGTTTGTGTCCCCCAGCACCGCCCAGATCGCCTCCAGCGCGCGGGAGAACTCCTGCTTGTCAAACGAGGCCCGCACCGACGCGAGCAGCGATCGGGCGGCGTCGAGGATCTCGCGGTCAGCTTCGGTGAACTCGCCGGGCTCCGGCACGACCCCGTCCAGGTTCTTGGCGACCATCGAGAGAGACCGCTGGGCCAAGTTGCCGAGGTTGTTGGCAAGGTCGGCGTTCATGCGGCCCACGATCGCCTCGTGGCTGTAGCTGCCGTCAGCGCCGTACGGCACCTCGCGCAGAAGGAAGTAGCGGACCGAGTCGAGGCCATACTGGGCGATCATGTCCGCGGGCGCCACGACGTTGCCCAAGGACTTGGACATCTTGACGCCGTTGTTCTGCAGGAACCCGTGGATCATCACCCGCCGGGGAAGCTCGAGCCCCGCGCTCATGAGGAACGCGGGCCAGTAGATCGCGTGGAAGCGGGAGATGTCCTTGCCGATGATGTGCACATCCGCGGGCCAGTACTTCGTGAACTGCTCCGACGACGTCTCCGGATACCCGACGCCGGTGAGGTAGTTGGTCAGGGCATCCACCCACACGTACATGACGTGGCCGGGCGCGTCCGGGACGGGCACACCCCAGTCGAACGAGGTACGTGAGATCGAGAGGTCCTCAAGGCCGTGCTTGACGAACGAGATGACCTCATTGAACCGGTACTGCGGCGCACCGAACTCGGGGTGCGACTCGTAATACGCGAGAAGCTTGTCCTGATAGGCGGACAGGCGGAAGAAGTAGCTCTCCTCGGCCGTCCAGGTGAGCTCGGTGTCGGTCTCCTTCGAGTACCGCACGCCGTCTCGCTCCACCGTCTCGTCCTCCGGGTAGAAGGCCTCGTCTCGCACGGAGTACCAGCCCTCGTACTTGCCGAGGTAGATGTCCCCGTTGGCCTCCATACGCTTCCAGATGTGCTGGGCGGCCGCGTAGTGGTCCGGATCAGTGGTTCGGATGAGCCGGTCGTAGCTCGTGCCGAGGAGCTCATGGACGTCCCGGTAGACCGCGGCCTGGCGGTCCACGAACTCCTTGGGGGTAATCCCCTCCTTTTCGGCGGCCTGGGCGATCTTGAGCCCATGCTCGTCGGTGCCGGTGAGGAAGAAGACGTCGGATCCGTCGAGCCGCTTGAAGCGGGCCATCGCATCGGCGGAGATGTACTCGTAGGCGTGGCCGATGTGGGGGGCGCCATTGGGGTACGTGATGGCTGTGGTGAGGTAGAAGGGAGCCTTCTCAGATGCGGACGTCACCCTACGAAATTACCGGATACGCCGTGCAACGACGAAAGCTGGGGCGAACGCACACCGGAGGCCTCTGCGGAACCCCGCCACGCACGACGGCGACCCCCACCGCGTGCGGTGAGGATCGCCGTCGTCCGTGCCCGCCGCTGGCGGCATGCGTTCGATCAGTCCTCGAGGTCGACCTCGCGCAGTACGGTCGCGCCGATCTCGCCCTTGACCGTGTCGAGGACGGTGGAGGGGATGGCGGAATCGACCGTGAGGAGGGCCATGGCCTGGCCCGTCGCGTCCGCCCGCGCGACCTGCATGCCGGCGATGTTGATCTCGTTCATGCCGAGGATGTGGCCGATCGTTCCGATGACGCCGGGGCGGTCCGAGTAGAACATGACCACAAGGTGCTCGGAGATGGGGATCTCGACGTCGTAGCCGTTGATGCCCACGAGCTTCTGGACCTGCTTCGGCCCGGTGAGGGTGCCGGCCACGGAGACCTGCGTGCCGTCCTGCAGGAGGCCGCGGATCGTGAGGACGTTGCGGTAGTCCTCGGCGTCCGTCGTGGTCAGGAGGCGCACGGCCACGCCGCGCTGCTCCGCGAGCACCGGCGCGTTGACGTAGGAGACCTTCTCCGACACGACATCGGTGAAGACGCCCTTCAACGCGGCGAGCTCGAGGGACTTCACGTCGAGTGCAGCGATCTCGCCGGCGACCTCCACGTCGATCTGGGTCACCGAGTCGTGGGCAAGCGCGGTGAAGATGCGCCCGAGCTTCTCGATGAGCGGGATGCCCGGACGGACCTCAGGCGCGATGACGCCGCCTGCGACGTTCACGGCGTCGGGCACGAGCTCGCCTGCGAGGGCGAGGCGTACGCTCTTGGCGACCGAGATGCCCGCCTTCTCCTGGGCCTCGTCGGTCGAGGCTCCGAGATGCGGGGTCACGACGACATTCTCATTGCCGAAGAACGGCAGGTCGGTGCTCGGCTCCTTGGCGAAGACGTCGATTCCGGCACCGCCGATCTGCCCGTCCTCGAGTGCCTGGGCGAGGGCCTCCTCGTCGACGAGGCCGCCGCGGGCCACGTTGACCACGTACGCGGTGGACTTCATCTTCGCAAACGCGTCCTTGCCGAGCATCCCCACGGTCTCCGGGGTCTTGGGCATGTGGATCGTGATGAAGTCGCTCTGGGCGAGGAGCTCGTCGAGGGTGACGAGCTTGACGTTGAGCTGCGCGGCGCGGGCGGCGGTCACGTACGGGTCGTACGCGAGGACCTCCATCTCGAACGCCTGCATGCGGGCGGCGACTAGGGCGCCGATGCGTCCGAGCCCTATCACGCCGAGCTTCTTGTCCAGGAGCTCCGTGCCAGCGTACTTGGAGCGCTTCCAGGCCCCGCCCTTGAGCGAGACGTTCGCCGCCGGGATGTTCCGCGCGAGGCTCAGGATGTGGCCACATGTGAGCTCGGCCGCCGAGACGATGTTCGAGGTCGGAGCGTTCACCACCATGACGCCTGCCTGGGTGGCGGCCTTGATGTCCACGTTGTCGAGACCGACGCCTGCGCGGGCGATGACCTTGAGCTTCTTCGCCGCCTCGATGGCTTCTGAGTCGAGCTGAGTCGCGGAGCGGATGAGGATCGCGTCCACGTCGGCTATTGCCGGCAGGAGCTGGGAGCGGTCGGCACCGTCGGTGTACCGGATCTCGAAGTCCGGGCCGAGCGCGGCGATGGTGGCGGGAGAGAGTTCTTCGGCGAGGAGGACGACGGGCTTGGTGGTCACTGGGGGCTCTCCAGATCAGGCAGGGGTGGGGCAGAGGGTGGCGGAACGGGGTGTGGTCTCGGGTCGGGTGCCGGCCCGGAGGCCGCAGCGGCGGGCGTTCGTCCCGCCCGCCGCTGCGGTCAATTGGGTCAGCGCGCGGCCGAGCCCTCGGTGTAGTCGGCGTCCTGCTGCTTCCAGGAGAAGTGGGAGCGCAGAGCGCGGCCAGTGGCCTCGATGGGGTGGCCGGCCTCCTTCTCGCGGAGCTCGAGGAACTCCTTGGCACCATTGTCCTGGTCGTCGATGAAGCGCTTCGCGAACGCACCGGACTGGATGTCCGCGAGGATCTCCTTCATCGACTCCTTGACGGCCGGGGAGATGACGCGCGGGCCGGAAACGTAGTCGCCGTACTCGGCGGTGTCGGAGATGCTCCAGCGCTGCTTGGCGATGCCGCCCTCCCACATGAGGTCCACGATGAGCTTGAGCTCGTGGAGAACCTCGAAGTAGGCGATCTCGGGCTGGTAGCCGGCCTCGGTCAGGGTCTCGAAGCCCGCCTGGACGAGGTGGGACACGCCACCGCAGAGCACGGCCTGCTCGCCGAAGAGGTCAGTCTCGGTCTCCTCGGTGAAGGTGGTCTTGATGACACCGGCGCGAGTGCCGCCGATCCCCTTCGCGTAGGACTTGGCGAGGTCCCAGGCCTTCCCCGAGGCGTCCTGCTCGACGGCGATGATATCCGGGATGCCGCGGCCGGCCACGAATTCGCGGCGTACGGTGTGGCCGGGGGCCTTGGGGGCAACCAGGATGACGTCGACGCCGGCCGGCGGCTGGATGTAGCCGAAGCGGATGTTGAAGCCATGTCCGAAGACGAGGGCGTCGCCTTCCTTGAGGGCGGCAGCGATCTCGTCGGCGTACAGGTGGCGCTGGACCTGGTCGGGGGCGAGGATCACGACGACGGCGGCCTCCTGCGCCGCCTCGCGCGGGGTCAGAACGCGCAGGCCCTGCTCCTCCGCCTTGGCACGGCTCTTGCTGCCCTGCTGAAGGCCGACGCGGACGTCGACGCCGGAGTCGCGCAGGTTGAGGGCATGGGCATGGCCCTGGCTGCCGTACCCGATCACGGCGACCTTCCGGCCCTGGATGATCGAGAGGTCTGCGTCGTCGTCGTAGTACAGCTCTGTCACTTCTTGTCTCCTTGACTTGGATTCAGGTAAGGGGGTCTAGCTGGCGCGGAGTGCGCGGTCGCTCATGGACCGCGAGCCGCGGCCGACCGCGAGCGTTCCGGACTGGACGATCTCGCGGACGCCGAACGGCTCGAGGACGCTCAGCAGCGCCTGGATCTTCTCGGTGGTGCCGGTGGCCTCGACGACGAGCGAATCGGTGGAGACGTCGACGATTGAGGCGCGGAACAGGTCCACGGCCTGTGTCACCTGCAGGCGTGTGACCGCGTCGGCCCGAACCTTGATGAGCAGGTGGTCCCGCTGGACCGAGCTCTCAGGGAGGAGCTCGACGATCTTGATGACGTTCACGAGCTTGTTCAGCTGCTTGGTCACCTGCTCGAGGAGATCGCCCTCGGCGTCCACCACCACGGTGACCCGTGAGACGCCGTCGACCTCCGTGGGGCCCACAGCGAGGGAGTGGATGTTGAACGCGCGGCGGGCGAAGAGACCCGCGACACGCGTCAGGACGCCGGGCTTGTCCTCGACCAGCACGGACAGGGTGTGGCGCGACATGCTCAGTCCTCCTCTTCCCAGTCGGGGGTGGAATTGCGGGCGACCTGGATGAGGTCGTTGCTGACGCCGGACGGCACCATAGGCCAGACCATCGCGTTGGGGCTGACCACGAAGTCGATGACCACGGGGCGGTCGTTGATCTCGAGGGCCTTGGCGATGGTGGCGTCGACGTCCTCCTCGCGCTCGACCCGGAAGGACGCGCAGCCATATGCCTCACCGAGCTTGACGAAGTCCGGGATGCGCACCGTGTCGGCGCCCGTCTGGAGGTCAGTGTTGGAGTACCGGCCGTCGTAGAAGAGCGTCTGCCACTGGCGGACCATGCCGAGCGAGGAGTTGTTGATGACCGCAACCTTGATCGGGATGTTGTTCAGGGCGCAGGTGGCGAGTTCCTGGTTCGTCATCTGGAAACAGCCGTCGCCGTCGATGGCCCAGACCACGCGGTCCGGATTGCCGACCTTGGCGCCCATCGCAGCGGGAACGGAATAGCCCATCGTGCCGAGGCCCGCCGAGTTGAGCCACGAGTGCGGCCGCTCGTACTTGATGAACTGCGCGGCCCACATCTGATGCTGGCCGACTCCCGCCACGTAGACGCCCTCGGGACCCGTGAGCTCGCCGATCCGCTGGATCACGTGCTGCGGCGTGAGGAGCCCGTCCTCGGCGTCGGTCCAGCCCAGGGGATAGTCCTCGCGCAGCTTGTCCAGGAAAGACCACCAGGCCGTGAGGTCCGGCGCGCCGTTCTTCCCATAGAGCCCCTTCAGAGTCTCGGAGATCTCGGGGAGGATCTCCTTGACCGAACCCACGATCGGAACGTCCGCGGCGCGGTTCTTGGAGATCTCGGCCGGATCGATGTCCGCGTGGATCACCTTGGCGTTCGGGGCGAACGTGCTCAGGACTCCGGTCACGCGATCGTCGAACCGCGCCCCGAGCGTGATGAGCAGGTCAGCCTGCTGCAGGGCCGTGACGGCCGCGACGCCACCGTGCATGCCGGGCATCCCAAGGTGCTGGCGGTGGGAGTCCGGGAACGCTCCCCGCGCGGTGAGGGTCGTGACGACCGGTGCACCCGTCGTTTCGGCGAGGGCCAGGAGCTCGGCCGAGGCATGGGCCTTGATCACGCCGCCGCCGACGTAGAGGACGGGCTTGGACGCCGAGGCGATGAGCTTCGCCGCCTCCCTGACCTGCTTGCTGTGGCCGCGGGTCACCGGTCGGTAGCCCGGGAGATCGATCTTCGGCGGCCAGCTGAACACCATCTTGGCCTGCTGGGCGTCCTTCGCCACGTCGACGAGCACGGGCCCGGGGCGGCCGGTCGAGGCGAGGTGGAATGCCTCGGCCAGGACCTGCGGGATGTTCGCGGCATTCGTGACCAGGAACGAGTGCTTCGTGATGGGCATGGTGATGCCCACGATGTCGGCTTCCTGGAAGGCGTCCGAGCCGATCACCGAGCTGGCAACCTGCCCGGTGATGGCTACGAGGGGGACAGAGTCCATGTGCGCGTCGGCGATCGCGGTCACGAGATTGGTGGCGCCCGGGCCCGACGTCGCAATGCAGACTCCCACACGCCCGGTGACCATCGCGTAGCCTTGGGCCGCGTGGCCTGCGCCCTGCTCGTGGCGCACGAGGATGTGGTTGATCTTGGAAGCCATCAGAGGGTCATAGGTCGGCAGGATCGCGCCGCCCGGGAGACCAAAGACATCATCCACGCCCAGTTCCTCGAGCGAGCGGACAATTGCTTCAGATCCAGTCATCTCGGTGGGCTCAACAACACGGTTGGGCCCCAAGACGGCAGAGGCAGAGTCGACGGTGTCGACAGGATCCGCGGCCTTGGCCGAGGACGGCTTCGAAGCCATCAGCGACGGGCTGATTGGCGTTCCTTTGCTCATCAGTCTCTTCCTTAGGATCTTCGTGGCGAAGGTTGTGTGCTCAGAAACGAAAAACCCCCCGGCCGCCTGGCGTCTCGAGGGGTTGCGCGTGACAGATCGTGCCAGACGGGCTCAGTGAGCCACGCGCTCGGCAACGACGACGACATCGAGCACCATGTTCGCCGGGTCGATCTGCATGCCCACAGTCTCGCGAATTGAGCTCTGGAGTGTCAATTTGGCCCATGGGCGTCTCAGGATACGGACAACAATCCAGCAAGTGAGATCCCCGTGTCGAGGGGACGCCCGAAGGCCAGGTTTCAGCCTAGGACGGCCCCCTCACTCGCAGAGTGGACGAGCTTGGCGTACTTCGAGAGCACACCCCGCGTGAACTTGGCCGGCAGCGGCGCCCAGCCCTCACGGCGGGAGGCGAGCTCCACGTCGTCGACGAGCAGGTCCAGCCTGCGGTTCGGGATGTCCACGCGCACGGGGTCTCCATCCCGCAGGAAGGCGATCGGCCCACCGTCGACCGCCTCGGGCGCCACATGGCCGATGCACAGGCCAGTCGTGCCGCCGGAGAAGCGGCCATCGGTGAGCAGGAGGACGTCTTTGCCGAGGCCCGCACCCTTGATCGCGCCCGTGATGGCGAGCATCTCCCGCATCCCGGGGCCGCCCTTGGGGCCCTCATAGCGGATGACGACGACATCACCTGCCGTGATGGCTCCGGCCTCGAGCGCTTCGAGGGCGCCCTGCTCCCGTTCGAACACCCGAGCGGTGCCTTCGAAGACTTCGGCGTCAAACCCGGCCGTCTTCACCACAGCGCCCTCCGGTGCCAGGGAGCCATGGAGAATGGAGAGTCCACCGGTGGCATGGATCGGGTTGTCCATGGCCCGCACAATCTTCCCGTCGAGGTCCGGCGGTGCGATCTCGGCGAGGTTCTCGGCCACGGTCCTGCCCGTGACCGTGAGCGCATCGCCGTGCAGCAGGCCAGCATCCAAGAGGGCACGCATGACAACAGGGACACCACCGACACGGTCGAGGTCGTACATGACGTACCGGCCGAACGGCTTGAGGTCTCCCAGATGCGGGACCCTGTCCCCGACACGGTTGAAGTCCTTCAGCTCCAGCTCGACCTCTGCCTCGCGCGCAATGGCGAGGAGGTGGAGCACCGAGTTGGTCGAGCCACCGAACGCCATGGTCACGGCAATCGCGTTCTCGAACGCCTCGCGCGTCAGGATGTCCCGCGCGGTGATCCCCTGCTTGAGGAGGTTCACGACCGCCTCGCCGGACCGGTGCGCGAACATGTCGCGCCGGCGGTCCGCGGAGGGCGGGGCGGCAGAGCCGGGCAGGGACATGCCCAGCGCCTCGGCGGCGCTGGCCATCGTGTTCGCTGTGTACATACCACCGCACGCACCCTCCCCCGGGCAGATGGCCCGCTCGATCCGGTCGAGGTCGCCGTGGGACATCCGGCCCGCGGCGCACGCGCCGACGGCCTCGAAGGCATCGATGAGGGTGACGTCCTTCTCCGTGCCGTCCTCGAGCTTCACCCAGCCCGGCATGATCGAGCCCGCGTAGAGGAACACGCTCGCGACGTCCAGACGCGCGGCAGCCATGAGCATGCCCGGCAGGGACTTGTCGCACCCGGCGAGCAGGATCTGTCCGTCGATGCGCTCAGCCTGCATGACCGTCTCGACCGAGTCCGCGATGATCTCCCGTGAGACGAGTGAGAAGTGCATGCCCTCGTGGCCCATGGAGATGCCGTCGGAGACGGAGATCGTGCCGAACTGCATGGGGAATCCGCCCGCCGCATGGACGCCTTCCTTTGCCGCCTTCGCCAACCGGTCGAGAGAGAGGTTGCAGGGAGTGATCTCGTTCCAGGAACTCGCGATGCCCACCTGGGGCTTGGCGAAGTCCTCGTCGCCGAAGCCGACGGCGCGCAGCATGCCGCGGGCTGGGGCTGCGTGGATGCCGTCGGTGACGACCCGGCTGCGTGGCTTGGAGTCGATGCCCTCGCGGGGGGCTGCCTGGGTCTGGCTCTGCTCGCTCATGGCCCACAGTCTAGGGCCCTCTCGTGATGTGGATCACGGACTTGAGACGAGGAATCCCCCAGCGAACGACGGCGAGTGCTCACCATGCGCGCAGACCCTCCGCCCGCAGCGGATCGGTACGTAGACTGACTGCGGAGAAAGGAGCACCCCTCGTGAGCAGCACAGTCTCGGACGATTCGTTCCCAAGGTCCGATAACGCGCTTAAGTCCTCTCTTCACCGCGTGTTCGACAGCCAGATTCCTAACTACGGCGACTACAACCTCGTCTGCGTGACTGAGTGCGGCGGCACGGTCTCGGGGCAAAGGGTGGGAATCCCGGTCCCCACCGGGCAGATCCTGGGTTACCGTCGGCGGCCCGTCGAGCTGGTCATGGCCCCCTTCCACCGCGAGACCCTTGCTCCCCTGGGCCAGCCGACGACGATCGACCTCACCAATCTCGCCTACGTCGCGGAAAGCGCTCCTGAAACGTTCGACGTCGCCACGAGCACCGGCCGGATCGTCACCTTTACGCTGCGTTCCGCCTGCACTCTGGGCCCGGAGCATGGTATGGCCTTGGGCCAAGATGAGGATGCCGCCGATCTGGCCGAATTCCTCCGCGAACTGATAGGGCTCTGAGGCCATCCAGCACTGAGTGGATGCTGGCCCCATATCCCGATGGCGGCATACCGATGCTGGCCTTTAAAACGCCGTGAGGACCCCGACTTCTGCCGGAGTCCTCAGACCTCTGTGCGCCCCCCGGGACTCGAACCCGGAACCCATTGATTAAGAGTCAATTGCTCTGCCAGTTGAGCTAGAGGCGCATATGCACTGCGGGCCGGTTTCGAACCATCTCCGTGCCCCGCAACGACATGAGACTCTACAGGAGTTCCTCAGGAATATGAAATCGACAGCGTGGACCGGGACGCGAGCTGATCGGGCGGATGTCGGCGTGAGCAAGCCGGTCCAGCGGGCGCCGCGGGCTGGCCGAATGCAGCTAGGCTCGGCTCGTGACTTCCTCTGGACCTGCCCACCGCCTTGCCGTGGGCGAGCCTGCGCCCGCCTTCTCGCTTCCGGACTCCGAGGGCGGCACTACGTCGCTCTCCGACCTCGTCGGGGCAAGGACCATCCTCTACTTCTTCCCCCAAGTCGATACCCCTGCGTGCACGCAGGAGGCCTGCGACTTCCGTGACGGACTCCCCGGTCTGGCCGCCGCTGGCCTGAGCGTCGTGGGGATCTCCCCCGACCCCCTTGAGGCCGTGCGGAAGTTCGCCGACGCGCAGGACCTTGGGTTCCGCCTGCTCGCCGATGCGGACCACGCTGTCTCGGAGGCCTACGGCACCTGGGGCGAAAAGCTCAACTACGGCCGCACCTACCAGGGCCTCATCCGCTCGACATTCGTGATCGGCGCAGACGGCAGGATCGAGCTCGCCCAGTACAACGTGCGGGCCAAGGGGCACGTGGCCAAGCTCCACCGAGACCTCAGGATCGGACCGGTAGACTGATCGGGTTGCCCCGCGATTGCGGGGCCGAGCGCGAGTGGTGGAATTGGCAGACACGCAGGATTTAGGTTCCTGTGTCCTAGGACGTGAGGGTTCAAGTCCCTCCTCGCGCACCGCCTCCGGCCCTTGCCGCCGCCTCGGTCGTTGCGTCCGTCGCGGTTATTCCAGGCCGAGCAGGTCGACACCCAATGAAGAGGGCGCCGGGCATGCGGCGGGGAGCGAAAGGCGTGGAGAATCCGTGAGTGGTTCGGGGACCATCAGGCGCAGGGAGCTGTTCCAGGCAGCGGCAGCGGCCGTCCTGCTCAGCGGGTGCACGGGATTGCCCTCCCCGGCACCCTCTCCCACAAAGAGCGGAGCGCCGGGGCAGACGGCGAAGTTCACGTTCGCCACCCCCGCTCCGCCCATCGGCTTGGATCCGGCCGTGACGCCAGACCTCGAGTCATGGCGCATCACCCGTCAGGTGCTCGAGTGCCTCGTGACCCCGGATCCCGACACCGGCGTGCCTGCACCGGCACTCGCCACGAAATGGTCGCAGGGCGCAGACCAGACGTCGTGGACGTTCACGCTGCGGGAGGGCGTGGTGTTCCACGACGGCACGCCCTTCAACGCCGCCGCCGTGAAGGCCAACTTCGACCGCTGGTACGCCTTCTCGCCGCAGTTCCGCTCGGTCCACCCGGGCCTCTCCTTCACGTCCGTCTTCAAGGCGCACTCGGATCAGGCGTCCCTCTCCCTCTACAAGGGCTGCACGGTGCTGAACGACCACGAGGTGCGGGTCGAATTGACGCAGCCCCTCACGAGCTTCCTTGCCGCCATGACGGCGCCGGCGTTCGCGATCTCCTCCCCGACGGCGCTCGCGGCCGGAACGGCAGATGTCGAGGACCAACTCTCCTCCGGGACGAAGGTCTCCAAGTACGGGCAGCACCCGGTCGGCACCGGACCGTTCCGATTCCGCGAGTGGACCAAGGACGCGGTGGTTCTCGAGAGCTCCGCGGACTACTGGGGTGAGCGGGGTCAGATCTCCGAGCTCTCATTCGTCGTGTACGACACCCCCCAGAGCCGCCTGCAGGCGCTGGTCGCGGGCCGGATCGACGGCTACGACGCCGTGACCGTCTCCAACATCGAGACGCTCGTCCGCAAGGGGTTCCAGGTAGTGCGCCGCGACCCGTTCTCCGTGGTCTACCTGGGGATGAACCAGGCGGTGCCCCTGCTCCAGAACGACAAGGTGCGCCAAGCGATCGCCATGAGCATCAGCAAGGATGCGGTCATCAAACCGCTCTTCCTCGAGGACACCAAGGCTGCCTCGCAGTTTGTCCCGCCCAAGCTCAGCGGCTTCAACCCCTCCGGCGGCTTCCCGTCCTACGATCCCGAGAAGGCCAAGCGGCTCCTGAGCGAAGCCGGGTACAAGGGCGAGGAACTCACCTTCTACTACCCCCGGAACGTGACGCGGCTGTACTTGCCGAACCCCGAGAAGGTGTACGCGGAGATCGCAGCGCAGCTGACGGTCCTAGGGCTGAACATCAAGCCCGTACCGATGGACTGGTCAGACGGCTATCTTCAGAAGGTCACGTCTCCGGGCGACCACGCCTTCCATCTGCTGGGTCGATACGGCACTTACGCCGACCCGGACGACTTCCTCGCTCCGCTGTTCGGCGCGAAGAACGGCGAGTTCGGCTTCTTCGACGCCCAGATCTTCAGCAAGATCGAGCGCGCGCGAGGCCTGCCGGACGGGACCGAGCGGACGCAGGCCTACCAGAACATCAACGGCCAGATCGGCTCGACGGTGCCCGCGGTCCCGATCGCCTTCCCCATCTCGGCCGTGGCGGTCTCGGCACGCGTGGCCACCTATCCAGCCTCGCCGGTGCTCAACGAGCCCTTCAACCACGTCAAGCTCGCCTCTGGAGCATGAACGCACAAGGGCAAAAAACCTGCGCGGAGGACTTGACTGCACGACCTTGAAGGATTTAACGATTCCGCCGGGCGAGGGATATTCTGCCACTGGTCCATTTGTGCAGGGAGACTTCAGTGACCTTCATTTCCACCACGCGATCTGCCGATGTCGTCCTCATCGGCGGGGGCATCATGAGCGCCACCCTCGGCGCATTCCTCAAGAAGCTGGAACCTAGCTGGAGCATCGTGCTCTTCGAGCGCCTCGACGAGGTGGGGCTCGAGAGCTCGGGGCCGTGGAACAACGCGGGCACTGGGCACGCGGCTTACTGCGAGCTCAACTACACGCCTCAGGCCAAGGACGGGTCCATCAATCCAGCGAAGGCGCTGGGCATCAACGAGGGCTACCAGCTCTCGCGCCAGTTCTGGTCGCACCTCGTCGACGACGGCAGCATCGGCGACCCGGCGGACTTCATCCACAACGTGCCCCATATGAGCTTCGTGATCGGCGATGCCCAAGCGGACTTCCTCAAGGCCCGCTACAAGGCCCTCCACCCGAACACCCTCTTCTCATCGATGGAGTACAGCGAGGACCCGGCGCAGATTGCCGCATGGGCTCCACTCGTCATGGGTGGCCGGGGTTCCGGCCGCGTCGCCGCAACGCGCGTGGCCGAGGGCACCGATGTCGATTTCGGCAGGCTCTCGAAAGAGCTCGTGGGCTTCCTCGGGCGCAACGGGGTTGAGATCAACTACGGCACCGATGTCACGGGTCTGGAGCGTTCGCGAGGCGGATGGAGCGTCGCCACAAAGCACAGGGCCTCTGGCGAGCGGGGCGGCATCCACGCCAAGTTCGTCTTCGTGGGTGCCGGCGGCGGTGCCCTGCACCTCCTCCAGGCCTCCGGGATCGCGGAGAGCAAGGGCTACGGCGGGTTCCCGGTCTCGGGGCAGTTCCTGCGCAGCACTGACGACTCGATCACGTCCACGCACAACGCCAAGGTCTATGGCCAAGCATCCGTCGGCGCCCCGCCCATGTCCGTTCCACACCTCGACACGCGCTATGTCGACGGCAAGCGCTCCCTGCTGTTCGGGCCCTACGCGGGCTTCTCCACAAACTTCCTCAAGCACGGCTCCCTCTGGGACCTTCCGGGCTCGATCCGGCCCAGCAACGTCATCCCGATGCTGGCCGTGGCCAAGGACAACATGGATCTCACGGCGTACCTCGTCAAGGAGGTCGTCAGGAGCCGCGACGCGAAGATCGACGCACTGCGCGAATACTTCCCCAAGGCGTCGGGCGACGGTTGGGAGCTCATCACGGCCGGCCAGCGGGTCCAGATCATCAAGAAGGACTCGGCCAAGGGCGGCGTCCTCCAGTTCGGCACCGAAGTGATCACCTCCCGTGACGGCTCGATCGGCGCTCTTCTCGGTGCCTCCCCGGGCGCATCGACGGCGGTGCCGATCATGCTCGAGCTCATGCAGCGCTGCTTCCCGAAGAATTTCAAGGGGTGGGAGCCCAGGCTGGCAGAGATCATGCCCGGCTACGGCGTCAAGCTCAACGACAACCCCGACCTCGCGGCACAGGTCGCGGCCACCACCGCCGCGTCCCTCGGCCTCACCGCCGCTGCGCACTGAAGGCCTGACAACCGGCGGCCCGCGCCCCACCCCGACCGGGTGGGCGCGGGCCGCAGGTGACTCCGGGGGCCCTGCCCCTGACCTCGACCCGCGATAGAACCTCGAAGGGGGCCAACATGTTCCGCCTCGCCCGTCTCTCCATGGCGAACAAGGCCCTGATCGCGCTCATCACGGTTTTCGCTGCCGTGTTCGGCGTCATTACCGCCGGCAACCTCAAGCAGGAGCTAATCCCCTCGATCGAGTTCCCCCAGCTCACCGTCGTCTCGTCGATGCCCGGGGCGTCGCCTGAGGTCATCGACAAGCAGGTGGGCCAGCCTCTCGAACGGGCGCTCCAGGCGGTCGAAGGCCTCGAGAGCTCCGCCTCGACGTCCCGGACGGGGATATCGACGATCCGCCTTTCCTTCACCTACGGGACCAACCTCGACCGAGCCCGCAATCAGATGGACCGCGCGATCTCGACCGTGAAGCGGCAGCTGCCCGCCGACGTCGAGCCCCAGACAGTCGCAGGCAGCATCTCGGACTTCCCAATCGTCTTCCTCGCGGCCTCGAGCGAGAAGTCGCTGAGCGAGCTCAACTCCCAGCTCGCCGAGATTGCCGTGCCCAAGATCCAGAAGATCGCAGGCGTTCGGGGGGCCGATGTGACCGGCGGCGCCACCCGGCACCTGCAGATCACCCCTGATCCCGCCAAGATGGGCGCCCGCGGGGTCGATCCCGGATCCATCAAGACGGCGCTGCAGAACAACGGGTCCCTCACCCCGATCGGCACGGTCCAGGGCGAAGGGAGGACGCTTTCGCTCCAGGCAGGCAGCCCGCTCGACTCGACCGACGCCGTCGGAGCGCTCCCCCTCACTGGGGCCAAGACACCCACGGCGATCCGCGATGTCGCGAGCGTAGCCCTTGAGGACGACGCCGCAACGTCGATCACCCGTACCGACGGCAGGCCTACCCTCGCCCTCTCGGTGACCAAGAAGCCCGAGGGCGACGCGGTCGCCATCTCCCACGCTGTGCGGGACCTCATTCCCCAGCTCCAAGCCGAGCTCGGCTCGAACGCCAAGCTCACCACCGTATTCGACCAGGCCCCGTTCATCGAGAAGTCCATCAAGGACCTCACTACCGAAGGCCTTCTGGGGCTCGGATTCGCGGTGCTGACGATCCTCGTCTTCCTGCTCTCGGTCCGCTCGACGCTCGTGACGGCCGTCTCGATTCCGCTGTCCCTGCTGATCACCTTCATTGGCCTGTACGCCACGAAGTACTCCCTGAACCTCCTCACTCTCGGCGCGCTCACCATCGCTATCGGCCGTGTGGTTGACGATTCGATCGTGGTCATCGAGAACATCAAGCGGCACCTCTCCTACGGCGAGGAGAAGACGACGGCGATCCTCGCCGGCGTTCGCGAGGTCGCTGGGGCAGTGACCGCCTCAACCCTGACCACTGTGGCAGTCTTCCTCCCGATCGCGTTCGTCGGCAGCCTGGCCGGCGAGCTGTTCCGCCCGTTCGCCCTCACCGTCACGATCGCGCTCCTCGCCTCCCTCGCGGTCTCCCTCACGATCGTCCCAGTGCTCGCCTACTGGTTCCTGGGCCACCGGGCCGCCAGGGGCATCGACCCCGCCGAGGCACGGGCCGAGGCACAGGAGAAGGAGAAGTCCTCCCGCCTCCAGCGCGGCTACCTGCCGATCCTCCACACCACCCAGCGGCACCCGGTCATTACGCTCGCCGCGGGGGTGCTCGTCCTCGGGGCAACCTTCGCAATGACACCCCTGCTACAGACGAACCTCCTCAGCGGCACCGGCGAGAATTCCTTCACTGTGCGCCAGACGATGCCCGCGGGCACGAGCCTGACGGCGACTGGGACAGCCGCCGGCCGCGTCGAGGAAGTCCTCCGGGGGACGGACGGCGTCACCACAGTCCAGTCCACGATCGGCAACTCGACGACCGGATTCGGCACCTTCCTCTCCGCGGGCGCGTCGAGCGCGACCTTCACCGTCATCACGGACGAGTCGCACGATCAGGGGGCTCTCCAGGCCAAGGTGCGTGACGCCGTCGGCCGCCTCGACGGGGCCGGCAGGATCACTGTGGGATCCCAGCAGGGCGGCTTCGGCACCTCCTCGACCGTTGACGTGACGGTCAAAGCGCCCGACGCCGACTCGCTCACCGCCGCGAACGACGTCGTCATGAAGGCCCTGGGCGACCTGCCGGGTGCAACCGACGTCACGAGCAACCTCATAGGCGGGCAGCCCGTGGTCCAAGTCCGGGTGGACCGGGCCAAGGCGGCCGCAGCCAATCTCAACGAACAGCAGATCGCGGGCGCGCTGGCCGCGAGCGCGAGCCCGGTGCCGGCCGGCACCGTGCGCTTCGGCACCACCGACTATCCGGTGCGGATCGGCCGCGGGACGCCGTTCGCCAGCGTGGACGCGGTGAAGAACACACCGATCCCGGGTGCGCCGGGGGGACTCACGCTCGCTGCGATCGCGACCGTCGAGCAGGCTGACGTCCCCGTCACGGTGACGAGCACCTCGGGCCAGCGCACCGCGACGGTCTCCGTGTCACCCCAGGACACCAACCTCGGAACGGTGAGCGCCGAGGTGCAGCGCCGTGTCTCCGGATTGGCCCTCGAGCGGGATGCGACGGCGAGCGTGGGCGGCGCGAGCGCCCAGCAGGCCGAGTCGTTCAGGCAACTGGGGCTCGCACTGCTCGCCGCGATCGCGATCGTCTACGTGATCATGGTGGCGGCGTTCAAGAGCCTCATCCAGCCGCTCCTGCTCCTCGTCTCGATCCCGTTCGCCGCGACGGGGGCCATCGGGGCACTGCTGGCGGCCAGAATCCCGCTCGGGCTGCCCGGCCTCATCGGCATGCTCATGCTCGTGGGCATTGTGGTGACCAATGCGATCGTGCTGATCGACCTCATCAACCAGTACCGCCGGCCGGGGCCCGGCCGTCCTGCACTGGACCTGGCGGAGGCGATCGAGCGCGGGGCGCGGCAGCGCCTGCGGCCGATCCTCATGACCGCACTCGCGACCGTGTTCGCCCTCACGCCCATGGCGCTGGGCCTCACGGGCGGTGGCGGCTTCATCGCGCAGCCGCTAGCCGTCGTCGTGGTCGGCGGGCTCGTGTCCTCGACAGCCCTCACGCTCATCCTCGTCCCCGTGCTGTACCGGCTCGTCGAGGGGCGCCTCGAGAGGCGCCGGCTCCTGCGCGACCTCAAGCGGACACCGGCGGTCCGCGAGCGGGAGAAGGACGGGGGCAGGACCGAAGCGGAGCTCGACGGCGACTGGACCACCGGCGCCGTGCCGAGGGTGAGCGGACGCCGCGTCGCGAAGGGCTGAATCCGGCGAGGGAATGATCCGGCGAGCGCGCCCGTTGAGATAGATGCAAATGCATTTACCTCAGACTCCGCAGCGGCCACGGGCCGGGCAAGGAAAGGTCATCCCATGCAGTTCGGCATCTTCAGCGTCGGCGATGTCACGCTCGATCCCACCACGGGCCACATGCCCACTGAAGGAGAGCGGATCCAGGCGATCGTGAAGATCGCCAAGCATGCCGAGGAGGTGGGCCTCGACGTCTTCGCGACCGGCGAGCACCACAACCCACCGTTCTACCCGAGCTCCCCCACCACACTCCTGGGCTACATCGGGGCACAGACCGAGAAGCTCATCCTCTCGACCACCACAACCCTGATCACAACCAATGACCCGGTCAAGATCGCCGAGGACTTCGGCATGCTCCAGCACCTCGTGGGCGGCCGGACGGACCTGGTGCTGGGCCGCGGCAACACTGCTCCGGTCTACCCATGGTTCGGCAAGAGCCCGCAGGACTCCCTTGAGCTCACCATCGAGAACTACGCACTGCTGCGCCGACTCTGGGACGAGGAGACCATCACGTGGAGCGGCAAGTTCCGCACTCCACTGCACAACTTCACCGCAACTCCCCGCCCGCTCGACGAGGTTCCTCCGTTCGTGTGGCACGGCTCGATCCGGACCCCGCAGATCGCAGAACTCGCGGCGTACTACGGCGACGGCTTCTTCGCCAACAACATCTTCTGGCCGAAGGAGCACTACATCCGGCTCATCAACCTCTACCGTGAACGGTTCGAGCACTACGGCCACGGTAAGGCCCATCAGGCAATCGTTGGCCTCGGCGGCCAGTTCTTCATGCGCAAGAACTCCCAGGACGCCAAGCGCGAGTTCCGCCCCTACTTCGACAACGCCCCCGTCTACGGGCACGGTCCCTCCATGGAGGACTTCACGGCCCAGACCCCGCTGACGGTGGGCAGCCCAGCTGAGTTCGTCGAGAAGACCCTCGCGTTCCGCGACTACTTCGGTGACTACCAGCGCCAACTCTTCCTCGTTGATCACGCGGGCCTGCCCCTCAAGACCGTGCTCGAACAGCTGGACCTGCTGGGCGAGGTGCTCCCGGAGCTCAAGGCAGGCTTCGCCGAGGGCCGCCCGGCGGACGTCCCGGAAGGCCCTACCCATGCCTCGCTCGTCGCCGCCAAGCGCGCGGCGACCGCCGCTTCCGAGGCGGCTGCAGCTGAGCCCCTCGAGGAGGCGGCGGCAAAGTGAGCGCAGTGCCCGCTGGGGGCGGGACTGTCTCCAGCCTGCCCCCAGCGCAGGTTCCTTCCCTGCGGGAGATGTCCGAGGCGTGGGAGTCCCTCTTCCGCGCCCAGGTGGCCGTGATGCGCCGCCTCCAGCGGGACCCTGCCTTCAGGACGCTGGGCATCAACGCCTATGACGTCCTGTTCACGCTGAGCTCCTGCGAGGGGCATTGCCTCAGGCTCAATGAGCTCAACGACCACGTCCTGCTCGCCCAGTCCAGCCTCTCCCGGCTGGTGGAGCGGCTCGAGAAGCAGGGACTGGTGTCCCGCGAGAGCACGCCGTCAGACGGCCGCGGCGTCGTCGTCCGGCTCACGGAGGAGGGTGCGCGGCTGCAGCGCGAGATAGGGCGCGCGCACGTGCGGGAGATCGGCCGCATCATGGGCGGTGCGCTCGACGCCGCGGAGCTGGCCGAGCTGAGGGACCTCACCGCAAGGCTGCGCGCCCACGTCATGGGCCGGCATCCGCTCTGAGGCGCCTCCCGTGACGCGACTCAGGAGAGGCACACGCGCGTGCCCGGGTCCTCGGACGGCAGCTCGTCCGCCTCGGCCGTGACGCTCAGCCGGTTGAGAGTGAGGCGGCCGCCCACTGTCGAGAGGAACGCCGTGTCCGACGAGTCCCGCCCCGCGGTGATGCGCAGCATCGCGGCTCTCGGCGCGAGGCCCGTGGGGTCGATGGCATGCCATGCGCCGTCAACACAGGCCTCGGCGACGGCGTGGAAATCCATGGGCACCAGGCCCGGCGCGTACACGGCTGCGAGGCGGGCGGGGACGTCTTTCGCGCGCAGCAGCGCGATCGCGAGATGGGCGAAGTCCCGGCATACCCCTTGTCGGTGCAGGAGCGTCTCCACGGCGCCGTCCGTCCCTCGGGACGAGCCGCTCACGTAGGCGAGCTGGGCATGGACCCATTCGCGCACGGCCTCGACCAGCTCGTAGCCCTCGAGGGAGCCGAATTGGGCGTACGAGATCGGCAGGAGCCGGTCGCTCTCAGCGTACCGGCTCGGGCGCACGTAGCGGATGAGCTCCATCTCGTCGATGGGCTCCGGCGCGCTGGCCCCCACAACCCGGGCGCTGTATTCGACCTCGACCTCCGCAGGCTCGGACAGTTCGAGCACGTGAAACCGCCCGCCGTGCCCGCCGCGCAGCTCGCGCGGTTCAACCCGTTCGCCGTCCGCTGTCACCACGAGGTCTTCCTCGAAGGAGGCAAAGCCGGGCTGACGGGCGACCGCGATCGCCATCGCGAGCTTGGTCCGCGCCACGGTGGTGAACGACAGATGGGCACCGACGGTGCGCTGCATGGGGCTCCAGGAGTGTTAGTTCTCAGGTGAAGGCCAGCGACATGATCATGCGCTGCGCGTCCGCGAAGTCGCCCGAGTCACGGACGTAGGCCGACGCCTGAGCAAGGCTATCGAAAGATTTCAGCGGCGCAACCTTCGTCTCCGTCGAGGGTGGCGCGACCTCCGTGGTGTCGGCGAACGAGTATCCGCCGATGCCCGCGGGGCCCGGGACGAGGTTGCTCAGCTGGCACGCCTTGCCGTCCTGGGCCGCAGTGGCGAGGGCCGTGAGGCCGAAAGAGCCGAAGAACTTGTAGCCCTGGATCACGCGGAACACGAACCTCGGCGTGATGACGTTCGGGCCGTCTGCGAACGGGACCTTGGCTGGAACGCTGTTCAACACGGAGTACACCTTGGCCTGGGCAGGGTCGCACGCTGCGGTGGAGGGGACGGGCAGCCCGGTGGCGAGGGCGGCGACGAACGTCCCGTCCCGCTTCTTGACCTCGAGGCGCAGGGAACCAGGTGCCGCACCGGGAGCGGGATCGGTGGACTGGACGATCCAGGCGGCAGGAAGCTCGAACCTGACCTTCTTGGCTGGGTCCGTGTACGTCTTCCACTCGGTGCTCGTGGCGCCCGGTGAGGGTGTTCCGCTGCCCCGGGCAGTGGCGGCCGACGACGCGGCGGAACCGCTCGCCGCCGGCCCACCTGGCGTGGGGCCCCCGGGAGCGGCCGTCGCCGAGGACGTTCCACTCGCCACCCCAGTCCATACGGGAGCGCCCGAGCCGGCGCCGCACCCTGCCAGGATGAGGGCCAGGAGCGCCGCACCGCCGGCCGCCAGGATCCTGATGGGCGCGCGGCGGGTCACGCGTGCAGCCCCGGAGAATCCTCGACGGCGTCCAGTGCGGGAATCGGAGACCATGCCCCACACCCTAGCGAAGGCCCATGGGCGTAGTCTGGCGCCATGCCCGATGCGGAGTGGTCCGATCCCTACGGGGAAGAAGCGCAGGCTGGCCTGGACATCCCGGCCCATGAGGTGGCCGACTGGCGCATGCAGGTCTTCTCCCTCTACGAACAGGTCCGCGAGGCCGCGACACCCCCCGAGGGCCACGAGCTCTGGCGCCGGGGACGTGACGAGCTCGTCGGCACACATCCGGCCTCGCCGCTCCTGTTGCGCGACCGTGCGGCGTTCGGCGGGCTCAGGGTGGCCCCCTACGATCCCGCCTTCCGGTTCGAGCTGCCACTCGGACCAGGAGGGGCAGGCCAAGAGCGTCCGGTGGCCACGGGCACGGACGGCGTGGTGCCGTTCGTCCGCCTGGGCACGTTCGAGATCCCCGGAATCGGATCCCTCGCAGCGTGGGGGCACCGAGGCTACGGGGGCGGCATCTTCGTGCCGTTCCGCGACGCGAGCGCTGGGCGTCCCGGCGGCTCCTACGGCGCGGGCCGGTATCTCATCGACACCATCAAGGGGGCGTTCCTAGGCGTCGTGCGCGGTGCGGGCTCGCCGGGGAAGGCGCCGGGCAGCGGTGGGCACGACGTCGGGGAGCCGCCCGTGCGGTACATCCTGGACTTCAATTTCGCCTACAGCCCGAGCTGTGCGTACAACGAGGCGTGGGCGTGTCCATTGCCTGGACCGGAGAACCGCGTGAGTGCCGAGGTGCCCGTGGGCGAGCTGCACCCAGGCCGGACCTGAGCCACGTTCCCGTCGTGATACCTTCCGCTGGCGCCGACTGAAGCCATCCGTGACCGGCGAACCGAGGTGAGCTTCGGCGTCGTGCGTCCTGCCCTTTGACAGCATCGTGTGATGCGTGCCATATTGGTGGCGTGAACCTGTCAGACAGCCGTACACGCAGACAGCCTGAAGCAGCGGAGCGTCGCCCGGTAGTGCGCGTCGGTGCTGCTGAGGCTGTCCTCGCCGAGCTGCGCGGCGACATCGAGGCGGGCCTCGCGCCTGTGGGGTCCAAGCTGCCCTCCGAAGCCGCCCTCGCCTCAAGGTACGAAGTGAGCCGGTCGGTGGTGCGCGAGGCGCTCCGCTCCTGTGCGGCCCTGGGCCTCACCGAGACACACACGGGCAAGGGAACCTTCGTGGTCTCCGCCCGGGTCTCGGGCGACCTCGTGCTCGGCCGCTACTCTGCGAGGGACCTCACCGAAGCCCGTCCCCACATCGAGGTCCCCGCCGCTGGCCTCGCAGCCGGCAGACGCAGCGAGGACGACCTCGCCACGCTCAGGGGCATCATCGCCGAGAGCGCTCTCGAGGACGACCCGGCCGCGAGGGTCGCCCTCGATGCGGCGTTCCACAGCACGATCGCCACGGCGAGCGGGAACCGGGTCTTCGAAGACGTCCTCGCCGACCTCCGCGAGGCCTTGGCCCACCAGTCGGAGACCCTCAACCTCCTGGCGGACCGCCAGGCCGCATCCGACCACGAGCACCGGGAAATCCTCGACGCCATTGAGGCTGGATCCCCCGAGCGCGC
Organism: Sinomonas notoginsengisoli; assembly: GCF_021554725.1. Taxonomy (GTDB): domain Bacteria; phylum Actinomycetota; class Actinomycetes; order Actinomycetales; family Micrococcaceae; genus Sinomonas; species Sinomonas notoginsengisoli. The sequence goes on from NZ_JAIZDP010000001.1 coordinate 606,199, forward strand.
CAGCGCCGCCATGGCCCGACATCTCGCAGCCGTCGACGACGCCGTCGAGCGGCTCGGGGCACCGCCACTCATGTAACCCGCGTCTCACCCAACCGCTGCCCCCTGTGCCGCTCCCCTACCACCCGTAGACCAGCGCGCCACGATCGATCCCCTACCCCAAGCGAGCCATGACCTCTTCCACCCCCATCACGCCACCCGCTGCGCTACGCGCTTCAGCCCCAGCGCTCAAGGACGTCCCTGCGCACGTGCCGCTCGCGGCCCAGATCCGCGGCGGCGCCGTCGAGGGCGTGCACTACGGCAGCGTCGCGGCAACGGACGCCGCGGGCGGCCTCCTGTGGGCCGCGGGGACGGCGACCGAACCGGTCTTCCCGAGGTCTGCACTCAAGCCGCTCCAGGCGGTCGCGATGGTGCGGGCCGGCCTCACCCTCCCTGACCCGCTCCTCGCCCTCGCGGCCGCAAGCCACTCCGGCGCGGCGGTGCACCGAGACGGCGCCCGGCGTATTCTCGCTCTCCACGGCCTTGACGAGTCAGTGCTCGCGAACACCCGGGACCTGCCCTACGGCGTCCAGGAGCGCGAGGCGTGGCTCGCGGCCGGCAGGAGTGCCGATCGCGTCTGCCAGAACTGCTCGGGCAAGCATGCGGCCATGGTCGCTGTGTGCGCCCTCAACGACTGGCCGCTGGCGGGGTACCTCGAACCCTCGCATCCGCTGCAGAGGCAGATCGCCGAGACCGTGGCGGAGCTCACGGGCGAGGTCCCCGCCCTGTGGACCACCGACGGCTGCGGCACGCCCCTGCCCGCTCTGAGCCTGACGGGGATCGCTCGCGCCTACGGCCGGCTCGCGAGGGCGGCCACCGGCGATGAGCGGGACAGCGCCGTCGGGCAGGACGACGGCGGCTTCCGGGTTTGCGATGGGAGCCGCAAATGCGCCGTCGAGCATGGAAAGGGATCGCAGGCCGCCGAGGCAGCGGTGGCGCGTGCGATGATGCGGCACCCCGAGATGGTCGCGGGCGAGGGCCGCGACGTCACGATCCTCATGCGCACTGTCCCTGGCGCCGTCGCCAAGGACGGCTTCGAGGGCGTCCAGCTCGTGGGGCTGCCGGACGGCCGTGCCGTGGCCATCAAGATCGCCGACGGCGGCGACCGGACGCGCATGCCGATCACCGTCCGCGCTCTCGCGGCCCTCGGCATCCCCGAGGCTGCCGAGGACGGCCCGCTCGCGGAACTCGCCAGGCCCGCAATCCTCGGCGGCGGCCGTCAGGTCGGCGTGCTCACTGCCTTGGACGACGCGTTCCCCGCTGACACGGTCTGATTCCCACTCCGCTCCTCCTCCTGCCACCTTCCCGCCCGCTTCCTGTCCCATTCCCGCCCCCGAGCACCGCCCCCAGAAAGGCACCGCCATGCCCCGCAACCCCACCGCTTCAACGGTTGCCCGCGACGGCGTCACGGCACCCACCGCGACCGCCGGCAGCGCCGCCAGCCCCACCTCCGCCCCCACAGGCTTCCGTTCCGAGCACGACCTGCTCGGTGACCGGCTCGTCCCCGCCGACGCCTACTGGGGGATCCACACGCTCCGCGCCGTGGAGAACTTCCCGATCACCGGGCGCCCCCTCTCGACCAATCCCCATCTCGTGCGCGGCCTCGCCGCGGTCAAACTCGCCGCAGTACGGGCGAACCGCGAGCTAGGCCTGCTCGATGCCGAGCGCGGAGAAGCGATAGAGGCCGCCTGCACGGAAATCCTGGACGGAGCGCTCATCGACGAGTTCGTGGTCGACGTCATCCAGGGCGGGGCGGGCACGTCGTCGAACATGAACGCGAACGAGGTGATCGCCAACCGTGCCCTCGAGCTCCTCGGCCGCGAGAAGGGGGACTACTCGTCGCTCCACCCCAACGACCACGTCAACCTCAGTCAATCGACCAATGACGTCTACCCGACGGCCGTTCGGGTCGCCACGGTCCTGGGCCTCGGGGAGTTGCTCACCGCGCTCACCGAGCTCGAGGACGCCTTCGCCGCGAAGGCCACGGAGTTCTGCACGGTCGTCAAGATGGGCCGAACGCAGCTGCAGGACGCGGTTCCGATGACCCTGGGCCAGGAGTTCGGCACCTACGCCGTGACAATCGGCGAGGACCGGGAACGCCTGGGCGAGTCCTCGGGCCTCATCCATGAGATCAATCTCGGGGCGACCGCGATCGGAACGGGCCTGAACGCCCCCGCAGGATACGCCGCAGCAGCGTGCCGACATCTCTGCGGGGTCACCGGCCTGCCGCTCGTGACCGCAGTCGACCTCATCGAGGCAACCCAGGACATGGGGGCGTTCGTGCACCTCTCGGGCGTCCTCAAGCGCGTCGCGGTCAAACTGTCCAAGATCTGCAACGACCTGCGGCTGCTCGCCTCCGGCCCGCGCGCCGGACTCGCCGAGATCAACCTCCCGGCAGTGCAGTCCGGCTCCTCGATCATGCCCGGCAAGATCAACCCCGTGATCCCCGAGGTGGTCAGCCAGGTCGCCTTCGAGGTGATCGGCAACGACGTGACCATCACGATGGCCGCCGAGGGCGGGCAGCTCCAGCTCAACGCGTTCGAGCCCATCATCGTCCACAGCCTCCACCAGAGCATCACGCACCTCACCGCGGCAGCCCGCACGCTTGCCGTGCGATGCGTCAGCGGCATCACCGCGAACACCGCGCGCCTGCGGGAGAGCGTCGCGCAGTCCATCGGACTCGTCACCGCGCTCAATCCCTACCTCGGGTACGCCGAATCCACGGCGATCGCCCAGGAGGCGCTTGCGAGCGGCCGCGGCGTGGCCGAGCTTGTCCTCGAGCGCGGTCTCCTCACCGCAGCAAGGCTCGAGGAGCTGCTGCGCCCTGAGCGGCTCGCCAATCTGGGGTCCTAGGCCCCGACCCCCACACTTCCCTCGCACCCCCTGACCGACCTCCCCCCAACCGAAAGGGACCCCGATGTCCTCTGCCACCCCTGCCCAGCCCCAGGGCACTCCAGAGATCCCGGACCACCACGAGGACCACGGCCATGCCCATGCCGCCGACCACGTCATCCACGCCGAGGACGCTGGCTACCACAAGGGGCTCAAGGCCCGGCAGATCCAGATGATCGCCATCGGCGGCGCTATCGGCACGGGCCTGTTCCTCGGCGCCGGCGGACGGCTCTCAGCGGCCGGACCGTCGCTCGTGTTCGCCTACGCTATCTGCGGCGCATTCGTCTTCCTGATCCTGCGTGCACTGGGCGAACTCGTGCTCCACCGTCCGTCCTCAGGCTCGTTCGTCTCCTACGCCCGCGAGTTCTTCGGCGAGAAGGCGGCATACATCTCGGGCTGGTTCTACTGGATCAACTGGGCGATGACCACGATCGTGGACACCACCGCGGCCGCCCTGTACATGCACTTCTTCGGGAAGTACGTGCCGTGGATCGCCGCTGTGCCGCAGTGGCTCTGGGCCCTCATCGCGCTCGTGCTCGTCCTCGCCCTGAATCTCGTCTCGGTCAAGGTGTTCGGCGAGATGGAGTTCTGGTTCGCCCTGATCAAGGTCGCCGCACTCGTCGCCTTCCTCGCCCTGGGCATCTACTTCGTCCTCTTCGGCACGCCCACCGGCGCCCCCACCGGATTCTCGCTCATCTCAGACCACGGGGGCATCTTCCCCCTCGGGATCGCCCCCATGATCCTGCTCATGCAGGGCGTCGTCTTCGCCTACGCCTCCGTCGAGCTCGTGGGCACCGCGGCTGGGGAGACGAAGAACCCCGAGAAGATCATGCCGCGGGCCATCAACTCCGTGGTGTTCCGTATCGCTGTGTTCTACGTCGGCTCGGTCGTTCTCCTCTCCCTCCTCCTGCCGTACACCGCCTACGAGAAGGGCGTCTCGCCCTTCGTCACGTTCTTCGGCTCTATCGGGGTCCAGGGCGTGGACGTCATCATGAACCTCGTAGTCCTCACGGCCGCCCTCTCGTCCCTCAATGCCGGCCTCTACTCCACCGGCCGCATCCTTCGCTCGATGGCTGCCGCCGGTTCCGCCCCCAGGTTCGCCCTGCGCATGAACAAGGCGGGCGTCCCCTACGGCGGCATCGCGATCACCGCCGTCGTCTCCCTGCTCGGCGTCCCGCTGAACTACCTCGTGCCCTCGGACGCGTTCGAGATCGTCCTCAACGTCGCCTCCGTGGGCATCATCTCCACCTGGGCCGCGATCATCCTGTGCCAGATCCAGCTTCAGCGCTGGGCCGCGAAGGGCTGGACGCAACGTCCCGCCTTCCGCATGCCCGGTGCGCCCTATACCGGGTACGTGACCCTCGTGTTCCTCGCCGCTGTCCTCGTCATGGTGCTCGCGGACTCCCCCTGGACTCTCCTCGCGACCGCCGTCGCCTGCGGCCTCATGGTCGCCGGTTGGTACGCGTGCAGGCACCGGATCCACGAGATCGCCGAGGCCCGCGTGGGCTTCACCGGTGCGGCTCCCGTGGTCGCCAACAGGCCGGCTGGCCGCTAGTCAAGGCTGCGCCACCGCTGTCCGCGCGCCATGTGGGCGGACAGTGGTGGCCGGGGCCGGCGTGTGGGAGGGAGGGCCTCGGAAACGCCTCTATACTCGACTCTGTGCCTGAGAACCCAGAGGAGCCGAATCGTCAGGTCGGGCAGGACCTGGTCAGCTTCGTGCTCCCCGTGCACAACGAGGCCGGCAATATCCAGACCCTCCATATGCGTCTGGAACAGATCACCGAGGCGGCCGACTTCCGCGCGGAGTTCGTCTACGTCAACGACGGAAGCGGTGACACGTCCCTGGAGATCCTTCGTCAGATCAGCAGTGCCGACCGCCGCGTCACAGTCCTCGACTTCTCCCGCAACTTCGGTCACCAGATCGCCGTGACGGCCGGACTCGACATCGCGCGGGGCGACGCCGTCGTCATCATGGACACCGATCTCCAGGACCCGCCCGAGGTGGTCCTCCAACTCGTCTCAGCGTGGCGCGAGGGCGCCGACGTCGCCTACGCGCAGCGGCGGACCCGGAAGGACTCGCTGTTCAAGCGCATGACCGCTGCCGCCTTCTACCGGTTGCTCAGCAGGCTCTCCGACATCGACATCCCCCAGAACACCGGCGACTTCAGGCTAATGGACCGCCGTGTGGTCGATGAAGTGAAGAAGTACCGCGAAGTCGACCGGTACCTGCGCGGGATGGTCAGCCACGTCGGCTTCACGCAGGTTGCCGTCCCGTTCGACCGCGACGAGCGGCTGAGCGGCCAGAGCGGCTATCCGCTCCGCAAGATGCTGAAACTGGCTGCTGACGGAATCCTGGGCTTCTCGACCTTCCCCCTGATCATCATCTCGCGCGTTGGGTTCCTGGCATCCGGTCTGGCCGTCCTCGGGGCCCTCTACGCGTTGGCCATGAAGCTCTTCGCGCCGGAGAACGTCGTGGAGGGCTGGACGTTCATCGTCATCAGCGTCCTGTTCGTCGGCGGCCTGCAGATCAGCATGCTCGGAATCCTCGGCGAATACATCGGCCGCATCTACCGTGAAGTCCAGGATCGGCCGCTCTACACGGTGAGATCCGTCATCCGGGGCGGAGTGGATACCTTCCGTCGCGGACCATCGCAGATCCAGGACCTCGGCAGGGTCGAGGCCCGGTGACCGAGGTGGCGGACAGGACCCCCGGCAGACTGGGACGGGTCCTCAAGTTCGGCGTTGTCGGCGTCATCAACAATGGAGTGGGATACGCGCTGTTCGTAGTCGCGTCGCTGCTCGGGGCAGGCCATATCGAGGCCATGACGGCCAGCTACCTTGTGGGCATGGCCATCAGCTTCTGGGGCAATCGCGCATGGACCTTCGGGCACGGCGGTCCCGTCTGGCCCTCGCTGCTGCGGTTCCTCCTGGCGAATGCGGTGGGCTACGGGGTCAACTACGTCGTGTTGAATTCCCTCGTGACAGGTGCCGGCATGGCCCAGATTCCGGCACAGCTGATCGCAACAGCTGTCGTCGCTGTCTGCACGTTCACCCTCATGCGCCTGTGGGTCTTCCGCGAACCGAGGGCTGCTGGCCATGCTTAGGCGCGCGGAAGCCCGCGCCGTGAACGTGAGGTTCCTCCCGCTGAGACTGCTGTTCGGCGGGGTGGCCGCGGTCCTCTGCTTCGCGGCCTTCGCGCCGCCCGTTCTTCCGGTGCCCGCTGCAACGCTGGCAGGAGCTGCCGGCGGGCTCCTGGTAGGCGGCCTCGACGTGATCGTCCGGGATTATGCCGCCTTCGGGCGACGCGCGTTCCAGGCTCTGGAACAACGGTCCGGCCTGGCGTGGCCGCTCGGAATCGCCACGTGGCTGTTCTGCAGCATCATCCTCTTGCTGCTGGTTCCGGCACTCATCCAGCCGGTGAACGACGAGTTCGTGAAGTACGACCAAGGCCCCGTCCTCATCCTCGCAGCCGCCATCCTGGCCCTGCTGCCTCTCCTGTTCCGGGGATGCGCGCGGGTGGGATCGTTCTTCCCGGGCAGACACCGCGCTCTATGGGCTGCGTTCCTTGTGCTGGTCGGGGCGGTCCTCGTGACAGTCCAGATTGCCCTCGGCGCCGCAGTACGCATCCCGCTGGACTGGGACGCCGGCATGGTGCTGGACACGGCGACCGCCCTTTCCAGGGGGGAACCCTTCGCACCCGCCGAGCGCTACTACCAGTGGTACCCCAACAACCTGATGCTGACGTGGGTCCTCTGGGTGTACTTCAGCGCAATCAGGAGCTTCGGCGGAACGGACCCCCTGCTGGCGGCCATTGTGCTGCATTCGATCATCATGTCAGCGAGCGTGCTGCTCGTGGCCTCGGTGGCGCGCCGTCTCGCCGGGTACGCCGCCGCGGTCTTCTTCCTCGTGCCGTCCTTCCTCTTCGTTGCCCTCGGGGGCTGGAACTCCGTCCCCTATTCCGACACCTTCGGGATGTTCTTCCCGGCGGCAATACTGTGGCTCGTCGTTGCCGGGCGGGGGCATTCGCTTCCCGCGCGTCTCGGCCTCTGGGGCGTGGCCGCCATGGTCGCCGCGGTCGGAGTGCAGATCAAGCCCACGGTGCTGTTCTCGCTCATGGCGGCGTGGGCCGTGACCCTGTTATGGAAGGTGGAAATCCGGCGACGGCTCATCGCAGAAGTCGTGACCGTGGCCATTTCCGCAGCGGTGCTCCTCGGCAGCGCCGTCGCGGTCCAGGGAGCCCTGCAGGATGCGGGCGTGGTCAAGGTCGACCTGCGCTCCAATACCTCCCAAGTGCCACTGACCCACTTTCTCAAGCTCGGTTCAACCGGACGCGGCAGCTTTCAGGAGGATGACATCCGCGAAACCCTAGGCATCAAGGATCCGCAGGAGCGCTTCCAGAACGGGATCGACGTGTACCTCGAGCGAGTGCAAGAAATGGGCCCGATCGGGTATGCGCAGCAGATCGTGACGAAGATGACATGGTCGGTGGGAGACGGATCATTCTTCGCGTGGGGTGAGGGGCTCGCCCGCCAGAGGGACAACTTCACGGCAGAGGACATCTCCAGCGCCACCATCCGGCACTACTTCACCGTGCAGGGCGAGCACACTGGGATCATCCGGACCCTGTGGCAGGCCGGATGGCTCGTGGTGCTCCTGCTGGTCGTCGCCCCCTTAGCGCTGCGCAGCCGGACGCTGTTCAGCCCCGCCGCGACGATGATGAGGATCTCGCTGCTCGCACTGGTGGTGTTCTTGGCCGTCTTCGAGAATCGGTCCCGGTACCTCTACCTCTATGTGCCCTACTTCCTGCTGCTGGCGAGCCTCACCGTCGCGTCCGCAGCAGGCATGGCCAGGTCCCACCGTCATCTGTCGGGACAGCGGAGTGGGGCGCGGGTCAGGGACTGACCCGCGCCGTTCCCCTCACCGGGGGCTAACGCGTTCCGAGGCTGGCGACGGCGTCGTAAGCCTGCGCCACGGCGTCAGCGGCCCGGTCGAGCTCCTCGGCATCGGCGGTGCCCGGCAGCGTGAACCGAACGGCGGTCAGGGCGACCACCGGGGCGATGCCCATCGCTGTGAGGACGTGTGACGGGTCGCTGGACCCCGCCGCGCAGGCCGATCCGGACGAGCAGACGATGCCGCGCCGCTCGAGCTCGAGAAGCACGGACTCTCCGCTGACCCGGGGGAAGCAGAACGAGGCGCTGCCGGGCAGCCGCTCCGTGGGGTGGCCGGTCAGCATGGCATCGGGAACCAGCGCCAGGACCCGTCCGATGAAGGCGTCGCGCAGGCCGGCGAGGCGCGTAGCCGACGTCGTGCGCTCGGCATCGGCGAGGCGGAGCGCGGTGGCGAACGCGACGGCGCCGGCGACGTTCTCCGTGCCCGAGCGCAGCCCGCGCTCCTGGCCGCCCCCGTCCACGAGGGGCTCGACGGCGACCCGTCCCGCGACGAAGAGCGCCCCGACGCCCTTGGGTGCACCCAGCTTGTGCCCCGAGAGTGAGAGCGCCTCGACGCCCAACGCGCGGACGTCCAGAGGCAGCCAGCCGGCGGCTTGGACAGCGTCTGTGTGGAACGGCACGCGGACAGCCCGGGATGCCGCGGCAAGCTCTGGAACCGGCTGCACCGTGCCGACCTCGTTGTTCGCGTACATGATGGAGGCGACGGCGGTCTGCGGCCCCACGGCGTCGGCGAGCGCCTCCGGCGTCACGCGGCCCACGGAGTCCACGGGCACGACGTCGACCTGAAACCCGTGCAGGCGGGCGAGGCTCCGGGCGGACTCGAGGACGGCGGGGTGCTCAATCGCGCTCACAGCCACACGGTTCCGCCTGGAGTCCGCCGCACGGCGGGCCAGCGCGATACCCTTGACCGCGAGATTGTCCGCCTCGGTACCGCCCGACGTGAAGGTAACCTCGGACGGGCGGCAGCCCAGGACCGCGGCGACCTCGGCACGAGCAGCCTCGAGCCCCTCCTGCGCACGGGCACCCAGCTCATGGTGGCTCGAGGGGTTCCCGAACTCCCCGGTGAGGTAGGGCCACATGGCCTCCAGGACCTCAAGCCGCACGGGCGTCGTGGCGGCGGAATCGAGGTAGATCATGACGTTACGGGCTCCCCGCCGGGAGTGCCAACGGTGACGTCGACCACGACGTCGAGCCCGAGGTCGAGGTTGACGACGGAGTGGGTCAGTGCGCCGACGGAGATGACGTCCACGCCCGTCGCCGCGATCTCTGCCACCGTGCCGAGATTCACGCCGCCGCTCGCCTCGACGATTGCCCGGCCAGCGATCATGGCCACACCCTCGCGGAGCTGCTCGGGCGTGAAGTTGTCCAGCATGATCGTGTCCACGCCGGCGGCGAGGACGGGCTCGATCTGCTCGATGCGGTCGACTTCGACCTCGAAGTGCGTCGTGTGGCCGAGCCGTTCGCGGGCCGCGCTCAGGACACCGGTGAGCCGGGAGGCATCGCCGCCGGTCAGGACTGCGAGGTGGTTGTCCTTGGCCATCACGGCGTCCGAGAGGCTGAAGCGGTGGTTCCGCCCCCCGCCGCAGCGCACGGCGTAGCGCTCAAGCTCGCGCAGGCCGGGCGTCGTCTTGCGCGTGTCGACGATGCGCGCCCTCGTGCCGGCCGTGAGCGCGACATATCGGGCGGTGACCGCCGCGATAGCGCTGAGGCGCTGCACGAGGTTCAGGACCACGCGCTCGGCCGTGAGGATGGCCCGCGCCCGGCCTGTCACGCGCGCGAGGACGGCGCCGGCGTCGAACGCCTCCCCTTCCGCGGCGACGAGCTCGACGGCTGCCTCCGGGTCGTGCAGGCGGAAGCCGGCCTCGATGACCGGTCCCCCGGAGAAGATGCCGGCCTCCCGGGCGCGCAGCTCGGCCGTGGCTCGGGCTTGGGCTGGGATGAGCAGGAGCGAGGTGAGGTCGCCGCTCGGGGCGTCCTCGGCGTACGCCAACTCGAGGACGTGGCGCACTGCCGCGGGCGGGAGCGGGATGGGCGCCGTCTGCTCCGGGGAGACGGCCACAGTGCCCGGGGCAAGGGGGGTGGGGGTGGTGGCTGCCATGTCAGGCGGTCCTTCCTGCCAGCTCGGGCTGGCGGACGACGTCGATCCTCGCCCGCGCCCCGGCCGCGCCGTGGCCGGTGGGGCCGTGGGCTAGGCTGCGCTGCGGGAAGTCGAGGCGGAAATGGGCTCCGAGGGACTCCTCCCGGGCGGCCGCGGCCGCCGTGAGGAGTCGGCCGAGGAGCAGGAGGTTCGCGGTCTCAGGATCGTCGGCCGACCAGGAGCCGAGGATGCTGGCGAGCCGGCCCAGGCCGTCCGCATCTCGGAGGACGCCCGCGTCGGCCTGCATGGCCTCGGCAAGGCGGGAGCGGCCAGCGCCCCCGCTGAGGAGTTCAGCGGCGGGGTCGGGAATGCCCTCGAGGACCAGTGGCCCGCCCCGGCCTGCGTCCGTCGCGGCGGAGCTCTGCCCCTCCGCCCCCGAAGCATCGCCAGAAGCTCCCCTGGTCAGGACGTGGTCCACTGCGCGCGCGGCGAACACGGCACCTTCGAGGAGCGAGTTGGAAGCGAGCCGGTTCGCCCCGTGCACCCCGGTGCGGGCCGCCTCCCCGGCGGCGTACAGTCCAGGGATGTTCGTGGCGCCCTCGAGGTCCGTGACGATCCCGCCCATCCAGTAGTGAGCAGCGGGGCCGATCGGCAGGGGGTCCCGTCGCCAGTCGAAGCCGGCGGCCCTGGTCATTGCGTCGAGCCCCGGGAAACGCCGGGCCAGGAAGCCGCGGCCGTGGAGGTCCTCGAGACCGGTGGCGTCGAGGTAGGCCTGGCCGCCGCCGGCCCTGCGGTGCAGTGCGAGGGCCCGGGACACGGCGTCGCGGGGGGCGAGCTCCCCCAGCGGGTGATAGTCGGCCACGAATCGGCGTCCGTGGGCGTCACGGATCACGGCGCCCTCTCCGCGCACTGCTTCGGAGACGAGCTGTGAGCGCTGACGACCGTCGGGGCCTACAGTCTCGAGGGCCGTCGGGTGGAACTGGTAGAACTCGAGGTCGGCCAGGACCGCTCCGGCGCGGAAGGCGAGCGCGAGGCCGTCGCCCGTCGCGACGGCGGGGTTGGTGGTCTGGGAGAAGAGCTGGCCGGCCCCGCCGGTGGCAATCAGGACTGCGTCTGCAGCTAGGTGGTGCCGTCCGCCCAGGTCGGTGTAGTCGACTCCCGCCACTGTCCCCGCGTCGAGGACGATGTCACTGGCCTGGGCGTACTCGATGACGGTGAGCCGGCCTTCGGCCTCGAGCCGTCTGACGGAGTCGGCCAGGGCCAGGGTGATGACGGCCCCACTCGCGTCCCCGCCGGCGTGCAGGATGCGGGGGAACGAGTGGGCTGCCTCGAGGCCGAGGGCCAGGCTGCCGTCAGGGTCGCGGTCGAAGGCGACGCCGTGGGAGAGGAGGGCGTCCACGGCCTCGGCCGCCTGGGCGCACATCGTCTGGATCGCAGGGCGGCTGCCGTGGCCGGCGCCGGCAGCGATCGTGTCCGCCATGTGGCTCGCGACCGTGTCCCCGGGGGTCCGCTGGCCCTCGGGCAGCACAGCGGCGAACCCGCCCTGGGCGAGCATGCTGTTGCTGTCGGTGAGCCGCGCCTTGGTCAGGAGGACGACGTCGGTGCGCGCCGCCGGGTCGGTCGCCGCGCGGACGGCCGCGGTGAGCCCTGCGACGCCGCTGCCCAGGATCGCGAGGCGCCGGCGCGGCGTCGTGCGACTTCTGGTCACGGCCGTGCCGCCAGCATGCGCTCGAGGGCGACGCGGGCCGTCGTGGCCACAGCTGGGGGGACCTCAATGCGGTTCCGCACCTCTCCCTCGACGAGGCCCTCCAGGACCCAGGCGAGGTAGCCAGGGTGGATGCGGTACATGGTCGAGCACGGGCAGATCACGGGGTCGAGGCAGAAGACCGTGTGCTGCGGGTACTGGGCCCCGAGCCGGTTGACGAGGTTGACCTCAGTGCCGATGGCGAACACCGTGGGCTCGGTGGCGGCGGCGATGGCCTTGCGGATGTAGTCGGTCGAGCCGAACTCGTCCGCGGCGTCGACGACCTCCATGGGGCACTCGGGATGCACGATCACGCGCACGCCGGGGTACTCGGCACGGGCCTTCTCGATCTGGGCCACGTTGAAGCGCTTGTGGACCGAGCAGAAGCCGTGCCACAGGATCACGCGGGAGTCCTGGAGCGTGGCCGCGTCGTTGCCGCCGAGCGGTTTGCGCGGGCTCCACATCGGCATCTGCTCTAGCGGCACGCCCATTGCCTTGGCGGTGTTGCGGCCGAGGTGCTGGTCGGGGAAGAACAGGACGCGCTGGGCGCGCTCGAAGGCCCACTCGAGCACGGTGCCGGCGTTCGAGGACGTGCACACGATCCCGCCATGCTCTCCGCAGAAGCCCTTGAGCGCGGCCGAGGAGTTCATGTAGGTGACCGGTATGACGGGTACGCGCCCGTCGGCGTCGGGCTCAGTGCCGAAGAGGTCCTCGAGCTGGGCCCACGCCTGCTCGACCGAATCGATGTCAGCCATGTCCGCCATCGAGCAGCCCGCCGCGAGGTTGGGCAGGATCACGGCCTGGTCCTCGCGCGAGAGGATGTCCGCAGTCTCGGCCATGAAGTGCACTCCGCAGAAGACGATCGCCTCTGCGTCCGGCCGGGTGAGGGCGGCGTTGGCGAGCTGGAACGAGTCACCGACGAAGTCCGCGTGCTGCACCACCTCGTCGCGCTGGTAGAAGTGGCCCATTACCACCACGCGGTTCCCGAGCTTCTCCTTCGCCGCGGTGATGCGCTCGTGGAGCTCCGCCTCGGTCGCGTCCTTGTACTCCTGCGGCAGCTGGCCCTGACGGGGGGTGGACGACGGCGCGTGGTCGCCGCTCGAGGCGCCCGGACCGTAGGCGGGCGCACCGCGGAGTGCTTCTCCGGCATCGAACTCCCACGGACCCTTGGCCAGATCCGGGCTGCAGGTGCTCGTGGCACCCCCCGGTCGAGCAGAGAGGCTGATGGCGGTGGCGACAGATGTCATGACGTGCTCCTGAGGGATGCTGTTGAGCCGGGCGGAGGTGAGTCCGATGAAGGTGACTGCGGCCATGGGTCCGCGGGCGAGGGCGGCCCAGTGCTTGGATCGAGTCCTCCTCGCGCCCCCGTGTAGCGGTAGAGCCGTGGAGGACGGTGGCGGCCGCCCTCGAGGAACTGGTCCGTCGGCTCGATCTCCGCCATGCCCTTGAGCTGACGGCGGAAGTTGGCGGGGTCGAGGGGCCGGCCGAGGACGGCCTCGTGGACTTCGCGGAGCTGGGCGAGCGTGAACGTCTCGCCGAGGAAGTGGTAGGCGATCTGGGCGTACTCGAGCTTGCTGCGCAGGCGCCACAGGGCGTAGTCGACGATCTCCCGATGGTCGAAGGCGAGGCTTCCCTCGCGGTGGCCGGCGGTGTCAGCTCGGTGCCACGCCACGTTCTCAGGGTGCAACAGCTCCTCCCCGGTGCCGAGGAGTTCGGCTTCAGTAGGCCGCACGAGTGCCCAGTAGACGATCGAGACGACGCGTTGGCTGCCGCGCTCGGGCCGGCTTGAGCGGTTGAGACCGCCGAAGGCGTATAGCTGCTCGAGGTACTCGGGCGCGAGGCCCGTGGTCTCCTTGAGGTTGCGCCGGGCGGCGTCCTCGAGGGACTCGACGGCCGCAAGAGGACCGCCGGGGAGCGCCCACTGGCCTCGGAAGGGCTCCCTGACGCGGCGCACGAGCGGGATCCAGAGCGTGGGCCGCCCCTGGGCCTCGCTTCCTTGCGCATGGTCGGGGGTGAGGGCGAAGATCACGGTCGAAATGGCGAGCGAGGGCGGCAGCTGAGCGCGTTCGGCAACGTTCGCGCCGAGGCTGGCCGCAGCGCGGGCGGGCGCTGGATCGAACATCCCGCTCATGCGCCGCCTCCCTGCCGCAACAGTGCTTCTGCAAACGGCTGTCGGCGCGCTTGCTTTCCCTAACTGCTTTCCGTAACCCTGAGTTAAAGTCAATTTGACTCTAACTAATGATACGCCTCGGCGCAGGCGAGGGCAAAAAGTGACGTTGCGGCGAAGCTGCGGCTCAGCCTCTCGCTGCGGCCTCGAGCAGCGGCAGGGTACGTCCCTCGAAATGAGTGTTGAGGACAATCACGGAGGATGAGCGCACCACGGCCCGGGTGGCAGTGACGGCGTCCAGGACGCGCTGGAGGTCCGAGTTCGAGCGGGCCGCGACCCGCGCCATGAGGTCGCTGTCCCCAGAAACGGTATGCACCTCGAGCACCTCGGGGATTCGTGCGAGCGCCGTGGCGACTGCATCGTGCCCCAGGTCCTGGTTGATGGTCAGGAAGCAGAAGGCCAGGACAGGGAACCCGAACGCCTGAGGCTGGGCGTGCGGCGCCCAATGCCCGATGACGCCACTGGCGACCATGCGGTCGAGCCGGGCCTGGACGGTCGCCCGGGCCACCTTGAGGATCCGAGACGCCTCGAGCACGTTCATGCGCTGCTCGTCGGTGAACAGACGAATGATCCTGGCGTCGAGCTCATCGACCTTCATGCGTTCCTCCAGATGCTGGCAAGGGGTACCCCGAATGCTACAGATTGATGACCGGCTGCGCATGCACTGCGCATTCTGTCAACTGCAGCAGGGTCCAATGAGCGGATACTGCACAGTGTGCACAGGCCCGTGAGGTGCACCACACACGGTCGACACAAAGGCGCTATGGTCATCAGGTCCTCTGGCCCGACGCGACCACCCCACGCGCGGCCACCGCTGATCCGAAAGACGGAAATGACAGCTATGCACACGTCAGATGGCCTCGCCACCTCGTCGAAGACGACGCAGGAACCGAGGCTGGGACACTCCATGTCGCCCCGCCAGCTCACGATGATGGGGCTCGGCAGCGCGATCGGAGCCGGCCTCTTCATCGGCTCCGGAGCAGGGATCCAGGCAGCCGGACCCGCAGTCCTCATCTCCTACCTCGTCGCAGGCACCCTCATCATCATCGTGATGTGGGCCCTCGGCGAGATGGCTGCCGCGAACCCGAACAGCGGCGCCTTCTCGGTGTACACCGGCAAGGCGCTCGGCCCAGTGGCAGGCGCGACCATCGGCTGGCTGTGGTGGGCCCAGCTCGTGGTTGTGATCGCCGCTGAGGCGCTCGGCGCAGCCGGTCTCCTGGCCACAGTCTTCCCCATGCTGCCGGTATGGCTCATGGCCCTGATCTTCATGGGCTTCTTCACGGCAGTGAACCTCACGGGCGTGCGGAACTTCGGCGAGTTCGAGTTCTGGTTCGCCCTGCTCAAGGTCGCAGCGATCGTCGCCTTCCTCCTTGTCGGTGCCGCCCTGCTCCTCGGCTGGATCCCCAATGCCTCCTCCCCCGGCCTGAGCCACTTCGCCATCGACAGCGGTTTCGCACCCAACGGCATGGCGGGTATTGCCACAGGCCTGTTCGTCGTGGCCTTCGCCTTTGGCGGCACCGAGATTGTCTCGGTTGCTGCAGCCGAGACGCGAGACCCCGAGCGCAGCGTAGGCCGTGCGGTCCGCACGGTCGTGTGGCGCATCATGGTCTTCTATGTGGGCTCCATCTTCGTGATCGCGGCCGTGATCCCGTGGAACTCTCCCGAATTGAAGAGCCCGTTCGCCGGCGTCCTCGACATGGCAGGCCTTCCCGGCGCCGCGACCGTCATCACCCTCGTGGCCGTCGTTGCCCTGCTCTCGGCTCTCAACGCCAACCTCTACGGCGCCTCGCGCATGATCTTCTCCCTCGCCGAGCGCCAGGAGGCCCCACGCGCCCTCAAGGCGCTGACCGGTGCCAGGGTTCCCGCACTCGCCGTCGCAGCGTCGGTCGCGTTCGGCTTCATCGCCACCGTCCTCGAGCTGCTGTTCCCGGACCACGTCCTGCCGCTCCTGCTCAATTTCGTGGGCTCCACGTGCCTCGTCGTCTGGGGCTCGGCCCTCGTCTCCCAGATCATCCTCCGCCGCAGGGCGGACGCCGCCGGCACGCGGCTGCCCCTCCGGATGGCCGGATTCCCGTGGCTCTCGGGGTTCGGAGTCCTGCTCCTCGCGGCGACCTTCGCCGTGGGCCTTGCGGGTGCCGACAGCCGCACGCAGCTGTTGAGCACCTTCGCCCTCGTGGCCGTTATTGCGGGCGGGTCGTGGCTGCGCCGACGCTCACTTGCGAACCAGCCGGCAGGGCCAGCACGCGGCTGAGCCACACACGGCCGAAACCGCAGTGCCCGGCCTGACCCAACGAGCCCTCGGCGGGGCCCGGAACCACCGCATCCAGCGCGTGGGTCCGGGCCCCGCCAGTCTCACCCCGACGCCGGTGTGCACGATGCTCAGTGACGTGGAACACCAACTCTCCTCGAGTAAACAAAATGTCTAGTTAATAGTGGACATATTGCACAGAATGAGGTGCGGATCTACCGTCGTGCTATGCAGACTTCAGTACCTCCGAGGATGACGGTTGGCCGCGCCGGACGCGCCGGGGCACCCCCAAGGCCCGTCCCCGACCTGCCCGAGGCCGCCCGCGTGACAGGCGACGAGCTCCTGGAGCTCTACCGGCTCATGACGGCCGTGCGGCACCTCGACCAGGCGGCCATCGCCTGGCAGCGTCAGGGCATCCTGCCCGCCTACGCTCCCGAGCTCGGCCAAGAGGCCGCCCAGGTGGGCTCGGCCCTCGCGATGGACCTCTCCCGCGACTTCATCTTTCCCACGTACCGCGAGATGGGCGTGGCCCGGGCCGCAGGCGTGGACATGGTGCAGTACATGGCCACCCACCTCGCCACCTGGCACGGGGGTCTCTGGGATCCCACTGCAGCGCACGTCGCCCCGATCCAGGCCGTGGTGGGCGGTTCCGTACTGCACGCTGTGGGCTGGGCGCACGGCCAGACGCTCCAGGCCAGTTCCGTGGCTCTGGGCGCCGGCCCCGCAGCGCGTGCCCGGGACGGGCTGGCCGTGGCCCTCACGTACTTCGGAGACGGCGCCTCGAGCCAGGGCGACGTGCACGAGGCCATGAACTTCGCGGCTGTCTTCAAGGCGCCTGTCGTGTTCTTCGTCCAGAACAACGGCTGGGCCATCTCGGTGCCGACAGAACGGCAGGTGGCCGGTGGGAGCGTCGCCGCCCGCGGAGCCGGCTACGGTATCCCGGCACTCCAGATCGACGGCAACGAGGCCGCCGCCGTGCTCGAGGCGGCCCGGCGCGCCGTCGCCCATGCCCGGGCGGGCCGCGGCCCCGTGATCGTCGAGGCCATGACCTACCGCCGCGGGCCGCATGCGACAAGCGACGACCCAGGTCGCTACCGCACGCTCGACGAGGAGCGAACCGACGGCGGCGCCGACCCGATCGCCCGGCTGCGCGAGCGCATCCTGGCGGCCGGCATCGCGGACGAGGCGACGCTCGACGCCCGCGATGCCAAGGCCGCGGCGGAGGCCGAGGAGGTCCGCACCGGCGTCCTCTCCCTGGGGCCGCGCCCCGGCGCGGAGATGTTCGACCTCGTCTTCGACGAGCCCACTCACGAGCTACAGCGCCAGAAGAGCCAATGGCGCGAGGAGTCCGAACATGCCTGAGATCATCACCGACACCCGCGAGCTCTCCCTGCAGGGAGCCCTCAACCTCGCACTCGACGAGCTCCTCGCCGAGGATCCGAAGGTCCTGGTCCTTGGCGAGGATGTCGGCACCCTCGGCGGTGTCTTCCGCGTCACGAACGGGCTCGCCGTCGCGCACGGGGCTGAGCGCGTGTTCGACACGCCCCTGGCCGAGTCCGGCATCCTCGGCATGTCGATCGGCCTCGCCATGGCCGGCTTCCGGCCCGTGCCCGAGGTCCAGTTCGACGGCTTCGCGTACCCCGCGATGAATCAGATCGTCACTCAGCTGGCCCGCATGCACTACCGCTCGCGCGGCACCATTCCCATGCCGGTCACCCTGCGCGTGCCGAGCTTCGGGGGGATCCGTGCCCCCGAGCACCACGGGGAGAGCCTCGAGGCCGTCTTCGCGCACGTGCCGGGCCTCAAGGTCGTCTCCCCCGCCGACCCGCAGCAGGGCTACACGCTGCTCAAGGCTGCGGTGCGCATGAACGATCCCGTCATGTTCATGGAGCCCAAGTCCCGCTACTGGCAGAAGGGCCCGGTGGTCACGGAGCTGGAGAGCGCCGACGCGGAGGCTAGGGGCGCGCACGACGGCGACGCCTCGCCGTCGGCCGCCGCCGCGCCCGAGGCGTGGAAGGCGACCGGGGCACGCGTCGCCCGACCGGGACGGCACCTCACCCTCGTCGCCTGGGGGGCCATGGTGGCCCGCTGCCTGCAGGTCGCCGAGCTCGCCGCCGAGGACGGCATCGACGTCGAGGTCCTCGACCTCCGCTGGCTCAAGCCGATCGATGCCGAGGCTCTGGCGACGTCCGTCGCCAAGACGCGCCGCGCCGTCGTCGTGCACGAGGCACCGCTCACCGCCGGCCTGGGCGCGGAAGTGGCCCAGCTCATCACCGAGCGCTGCTTCCGCACGCTCAAAGCGCCCGTCGAGCGCGTGACCGGCTTCGACGTGCCCTACCCGTCAGGCGACCTGGAGGACGAGTACATCCCGAATGTCGACCGCATCCTGTTCGGCATCCAGAGAGTATTGGAGTACAAGCGTGGCTGAGATTTCCTTCCCCCTCCCCGACCTCGGCGAAGGCCTCATCGAGGCCACCGTGCTCGACTGGCTCGTCGCCGAGGGCGACCAGGTCGAGCGCAACCAGCCGATGGTCGAGGTTGAGACCACCAAGTCCGCCCTCGAGCTGCCGTCACCGCAGGCAGGCGTCGTCAAGAAGGTGTACGGCGCGCCCGGCGAGGTCATCAAGGTCGGCGAGCCCCTCATCGTGTTCGAGGTCGCGGACGAAACGGCCGGGATCGTGGGCACGGTCCCCTCAGAGGGCACGCCGAAGCGGCGCGTGCGCCTGAACACCCCTCTGGACGAGGATTGATGCAGGGGTCCACGCTGGACCTCGAAGGAGCACGCGGTGCGGCCGCGGTCGATGAGGAGATGGCGCACATGATGGCAGGGCAGCACGCGGGAACCGCGGTCCAGCACACAGTCGAAGGCACGGATCCGGGGCTCCACCTGGTCGTGGCCGAGCCCGAGTCCCCCGCCGCGCTCCCGCCCGTGCTCCTGATCCACGGATTCGCCTCCTCAGTGGCGCTCAACTGGGAGCAGAGCGGGTGGATTTCAGCGCTGCTCGAGGCAGGGCGGCGCGTGATCGCCGTCGACCTTCCGGGCCACGGTGCGAGTGCGGCGCCCGAAGACGTCGACTCGTACACCCCGGGACGGATCCGAGCCGACCTCCTGCAGATCGTCACCGATGCGGGTGCGAGGCCGATCTCGGACATGCGGCGGGACAGCGGGCTCGACGTGATCGGGTACTCGCTCGGCTCGCGGCTCGCCTGGGAGTTCGGGGCAACCCAGCCCGCCCTCGTGCGGCGCCTCGTGCTCGGGGGCCCGTCGAGCCGTGACCCACTCGCGGAGTTCGACCTCCCGGCCGCCCAGCGGTTCCTCGCCGATGGGACGCCGGTCGAGGACGCCTCCACGGCCAATCTGGTGGCCATAGCGCAGGCTTCCCCCGCGTCCGACATGTACGCGCTCCTCTCGCTCGTGGAGGGCATCAAGGAGGAGCCGTTCGATGCGGCCGAGGCGGTGCCCCTTCAGCCGGTCCTCATGGTCGCGGGCGAGAAGGACGAGCGCGTCGCCGCCCTCGAGGTCCTGAAGGGCCTCGCCCCCTCCGCCGAGGTCCTCGTGGTCCCCGGGCGCAATCACGTCAATGTGGTCACGGCGCGGGCGTTCAAACAGGCTGCGATCGATTTCCTCGCCCGGCCCTGACTCGCAGCAGACCCCGGCCCCGTCACGGCGTGGACTCGGTGCTCCTGGGGCCGAAGTATGGCCGCGCAGCGCGGCTCCACAGCAGCCCCACGGGCACGAAGACCAGAAGGACAGTGACGCCCTGGGTCAGGACAGTGCCGGCGGCGGAGAGGAGAACGGTTCCGAACGGAAGCTGGTGCGGCGTGTACCGGCCGGAATCGATGAGGCCTAGGACCATGGCGGCGAACATCAGGACGAGCGCGACTGCGGGAACAAGTGTGACGACGAGCCGCGGCCATCGCCCGCCGCGGCGCAGGGACAGGGCACAGACGATGTCGGTGAGGCTGGCGAGGATCATGACCGAATAGATGGTCATGGCCGGCAGCGCGGTCATCGGGGACACGGATCCACTCATCCCCAACAGGAAGACGAAGGTCGGCACCGCGGTCAACAGGCCTGCTGCCCCCAGGGCAAGAAGGATCCACACGGCGGCCTTCTTGCGTGCTGGGAGTTCAGCCCAAGTGCGCGGGGCAACGGTCTTCTCACTCATGCGTTGACGATGGGAGCGCCGGTCGTCAAGGGTTAGAGCACGAGGTCCCGGATTCGTCGGCGGCAGGGGTTGACGGCTTGGGTGTTCCACGGCACACTGGATCGTATACGATGATCGTATACGATTTGGCTCCCTCTGAGATGAGGGGCTGCAACTCGAGGGAGAGGGACCCGTGGAGCGAGCAGAACAGCGTGAGCAGCTGCGTCAGGACACCATCAGCGGCGCCGGCAAGGTCATCGCCGTCCACTTGAACTACCCCAGCCGCGCCGCCCAGCGCGGACGCACTCCCGCAGTGCCGTCCTACTTCCTCAAGCCCGCGACCTCGCTCGCACTGAACGGCGCCAAGCTCGAGCGTCCGCAGGGCGTCGAGCTCGTCACAGTCGAGGGCGAAGTCGCCCTCGTGATGGGCGCCGACGCCCGCAACGTCTCCCCTGAGCACGCCTGGGCGCACGTGGGCTACGTCACCGCGGCAAACGACGCTGGCCTGGCCGACCTGCGCTGGCCGGACAAGGGCTCCAACCTGCGCTCGAAGGGCGGCGACGGAATCGCACCGATCGGGCCGGCCCTGCTGCCCGCACAGGAGGTGGACCCGGCCGGTCTCCGCGTGAGGATGTGGATCAACGGCAAGCTCATCCAGGAGGACTGGACCTCGACCCTCATCTTCCCATTCACCCAGCTCATCGCCGATCTATCCCGCCTCATGACCCTCGAGGCCGGCGACGTGATCCTCACCGGCACCCCGGCCGGCGCCACGGTCGCCGAGCCGGGAGACGTCGTGGAGATCGAGGTCGACGGCGCAACGCTCGGGGGAGCAGGGCACGACGGCGCAACGCTCACCACCGGGCGGCTCACCAACACCGTGGTTGACTCCTCGCTCGTCCTCGAGCCTTACGGAGCCCTGCCCAAGCTGACCGACGCGGACCGCATCGACGCGTGGGGTTCCGCCGAGGCCGCTGGAATCGCCTCCGGGGAGGGTGCAGCGGAAGGCGAGGCGGCGCCGTCGTCCGCCGAGGACTCCCGCCCGGCAAGCGTCCTCACCCCCGAGCTCACCGAGAAGCTCAAGAGCGTGGGCACCGCGACCCTGAGCGTGCAGATGCGCAAGCGCGGCATCCAGAACTGCCACATTGAGGGACTTACCCCGACCAAGCCGGGCGCCCAGGTGGTCGGAACCGCCCGGACCCTGCGGTACATCCCCGCACGCGAAGACCTCTTCAAGCAGTTCGGCGGCGGCTACAACGCGCAGAAGCGTGCCGTGGACTCCCTCCGCCCGGGCGACATCCTCGTCATGGACGCCCGCGGCGAGAAAGGCACCGGCACGCTCGGCGACGTGCTCGCGCTCCGGGCCCAGGTGCTGGGAGCCGCGGCCGTGATCACCGACGGCGGCATCCGCGACTTCGGCCCCGTCTCGGGGATGGACATCCCCGCATGGGGCGCCAACCCGCATCCAGCGGTCCTCGGCCGCCGGCACGTGCCGTGGAGCGTCGACGACACCGTCGCGTGCGGCGGTGCTGCCGTGGTGCCTGGCGATGTGATCGTGGGCGACGAGGACGGACTCGTGGTCATCCCTCCCTCGCTCGTCGAGGAGATCGCAGACGACGCCATCTCCCAGGAGCGCATGGAGGCCTGGGTCGCGGACCGGGTCATGGAGGGGCACGCCGTTGACGGGCTGTTCCCCATGAATGCCCAATGGCGCGCGAAGTACGAGGAGTACCTCGCGGGCCAGGCGCAGCGTCAGACGGGCGCCGACCAGTCATGAGCGTTGCCCCTCCCTCGGCGAGCAAGTCCGAACTCGCCTATGAGTGGCTCCACGAGCAGATCGTCTCGGGCGGGCTCGCCCCGGGAGCCCGGCTCGTCCTCTCGCAGGTGGCGGACAAGCTCGATGTCTCGGTGGTGCCCGTGCGTGAGGCCGTGCGGCGGCTCGAGGCCGAGGGGCTCGTGACGTTCGAGAAGAACATCGGAGCCACAGTGGCCGGGATCGACCCGACCGAGTACCTGTACACGATGCAGACGCTCAGCCTCGTCGAGGGCGCTGCCACCGCACTCTCGGCGCCAGCAGTCACAGCCGCGGATATCGCCGCTGCCCGCGAGGTCAACGAGCGGATGCGCGAGTTCCTCGCCGCTGGCTCTGGTCATTCTGACCCGCTCCACTTCGACCCCGTCGGGTTCACGGCGCTCAACCGGGAGTTCCACTCCGTCCTGTTCGAGCGCTGCCCGAACCCGCACATCCTCGACCTCGTCCACCGGGGGTGGAACCGGCTCAACGCGCTGCGCGGCTCGACCTTCAGCTACGTGCCCGAGCGTGCCAGCCAGTCGATCGAGGAGCACGAGGGCCTCCTCGACCTCATCGAGCATGGCGCTCCCACCTCCGAGATCGAGCTCGCGGCGCGACGCCATCGCTCGGCGACCCTCACCGCCTACCTCGCCCACACCGGTGAGAACCCGGGTTTCCCGACCCTCTAGCACCCACCTCCGTCTCCCACCCACTCTTCAGATTTCCACTAGCGAAGGATCCTCACCGTGAGCAACCACACCGTTCCTCAGGACCTCCCGGCCCGTATCCAGCACTACATCGACGGCGAGTTCGTGGACTCGGTCGACGGCGACACGTTCGACGTGCTCGAGCCCGTGACCAACGAGGTGTATGTCAAGGCCGCCGCCGGCAAGAAGGCCGACATCGAGCTCGCCGTCGCTGCCGCCAAGCGCGCGTTCGACGAAGGCCCTTGGCCGAAGATGCTCCCCCGTGAGCGCTCCCGCGTGCTGCACCGGATCGCCGACATCGTTGAGTCCCGGGACGCGCGCCTGGCCGAACTGGAGTCCTTCGACTCCGGCCTTCCGATCACCCAGGCGCTCGGCCAGGCCCGCCGCGCGGCTGAGAACTTCCGCTTCTTCGCGGATCTGATCGTGGCCCAGGCGGATGACACGTTCAAGGTGCCCGGCCGCCAGATCAACTACGTGAACCGCAAGCCGATCGGTGTCGCGGGCCTCATCACCCCATGGAACACACCGTTCATGCTCGAGTCCTGGAAGCTCGGCCCGGCACTCGCCACGGGCAACACCGTGGTGCTCAAGCCAGCCGAGTTCACCCCGCTGTCCGCTTCCCTGTGGGCGGGGATCTTCGAGGAGGCGGGCCTCCCCCGCGGCGTGTTCAACCTCGTGAACGGTCTCGGCGAGGACGCCGGCGACGCGCTCGTCAAGCATCCCGGCGTGCCGCTGATCTCCTTCACTGGCGAGAGCCGCACCGGTCAGATCATCTTCGGCAACGCGGCCCCGTACCTCAAGGGCCTGTCGATGGAGCTCGGCGGCAAGAGCCCCGCCATCGTATTCGCGGACGCGGACCTCGATGCGGCGATCGACGCAACGATCTTCGGGGTCTTCTCCCTCAATGGCGAGCGCTGCACGGCCGGAAGCCGCATCCTGGTCCAGCGCGACATCTACGACGAGTTCGTAGAGCGCTACGCCGCCCAGGCCAAGCGCGTCAAGGTCGGCTACCCGCACGATCCCGAGACCGAGGTCGGCTCGCTCGTGCACCCCGAGCACTTCGAGAAGGTCATGGGCTACGTCGAGGTCGGCAAGAACGAGGGACGCCTCGTTGCCGGCGGCGGCCAGCCGGAGGGCTTCGAGTTCGGCAACTTCGTGGCGCCGACCGTTTTCGCGGACGTCAAGCCGGATGCCCGCATCTTCCAGGAGGAGATCTTCGGCCCCGTCGTGGCGATCACGCCATTCGACTCCGATGAGGAGGCCCTCGATCTCGCCAACAACACCAAGTACGGCCTCGCCGCGTACGTGTGGACCTCCGACCTCAAGCGCGCGCACAACTTCGCGCAGTCCGTGGAGGCAGGCATGGTCTGGCTCAACTCGAACAACGTGCGCGATCTCCGCACCCCGTTCGGTGGCGTGAAGGCCTCGGGACTCGGGCACGAGGGCGGCTACCGCTCGATCGACTTCTACACCGACCAGCAGGCCGTGCACATCACGCTCGGCAAGGTGCACAACCCCACCTTCGGCAAGGCCCAGGAGGCCGAGGCCGAGACCCATGCGCCGACCGACCTCGACGACCCGGACCCCCGCTGAACCGGCCCCACCGCCCCGCACCACCAGAAAGCAAGGACGCTGCCATGACCAACCGTGAAGACATGACCCTCACTTCCTCCGGGTTCTACGTGTCCCAGGAGGCCCCCATCAAAGCCGACAACCCGGTGCCGACTCCGTCGGTCCCGGCGCCGGACATCCTGCGCTGCGCCTACATGGAGCTCGTGGTCACGGACCTGTTGCGCTCGCGCGACTTCTACGTCGACGTGCTCGGCCTCACCGTGACCGAGGAGGACGAGAACGCCGTCTACCTGCGCTCGCTCGAGGAGTTCATCCACCACAACCTCGTGCTGCGCCAGGGCCCCGTCGCCGCCGTCGCCGCCTTCTCCTACCGGGTTCGCACCCCCGAGGACCTGGACAAGGCCGTCGCGTTCTACACCGAGCTCGGCTGCCGGGTGGAGCGCCGCAAGGATGGCTTCACCAAGGGCATCGGCGAGTCGGTGCGCGTGACCGATCCGCTCGGCTTCCCGTACGAGTTCTTTTATGACGTCGAGCACGTCGAGCGCCTCGCGTGGCGCTACGACCTGTACACCCCCGGCGCCCTCGTACGCCTCGACCATTTCAACCAGGTCACCCCGGACGTCCCGCGTGCCACGAAATTCATGCAGGACCTCGGCTTCCGCGTCACCGAGGACATCCAGGACCAGGAGGGCACGGTCTACGCCGCGTGGATGCGCCGCAAGCCCACCGTCCACGACACTGCGATGACCGGTGGCAACGGCCCCCGCATGCACCACGTCGCGTTCTCGACGCACGAGAAGCACAACATCCTCGCGATCTGCGACAAGCTCGGAGCGCTGCGCATGTCCGATGCGATCGAGCGCGGACCCGGCCGCCACGGCGTCTCGAACGCGTTCTACCTCTACCTGCGCGACCCGGACGGCCACCGCGTCGAGATCTACACCCAGGACTACTACACGGGCGATCCTGACAATCCCGTCGTCACGTGGGACGTCCATGACAACCAGCGCCGCGACTGGTGGGGCAACCCGGTGGTCCCGTCCTGGTACACCGAGGCCTCGCTGGTCCTGGACCTCGACGGCAACCCGCAGCCCGTCGTCGAGCGCACCGAGGCCTCCGAGATGGCAGTGACCATCGGCGCCGACGGGTTCTCCTACACCCGGGCAGACGACGAGTCCGGCTCGTACCGCGGCGAGGCCTCGAAGGGCTTCAAAATCGGCCACCAGCTCTGAGCCATGCTGAACAAGGAGACCATCGCGGCAATCGCCGACGAACTCGTGGAGGCGGGGCGGACGCGCACGCCCGTCCCGCTCCTGCACACACGTTACGAGGGCATGGACGTCGAGGACTCGTACGCGGTCCAGAAGCTCTGGGCCAGCAGGCTCGAGGCCGAGGGGCGGCGGGTGGCCGGCCGCAAGATCGGACTGACGTCCAAGGCCATGCAGGCCGCCACCGGCATCAGCGAGCCGGACTACGGCGTGATCTTCGACGACCAGGTCCTCGAGAACGGTGCCGTCGTCGAGTGGAAGCGCTACACGCACCCGCGCATCGAGGTGGAGCTCGCCTTCAAGCTCGGGCGCGACCTGAAAGGACCGGGCGTGACCATGTTCGACGTCCTGGACGCGACCCACTACGTGGTGCCCGCGCTCGAGATCCTAGACTCGCGGATCGAAATGGAGGGCCGCACGATCGTGGACACGATTTCGGACAACGCCGCGCTCGGCGCCATGGTGGTCGGCGGGCGCCCGGTGCGGCCGCACGATGTAGACCTCCGCTGGGTGTCCTCCCTCCTGTACCGCAACCAGGAAATCATCGAGACCGGCGTGGCGGCCGGTGTCCTCAACCACCCGGCAACCGGCGTGGCATGGCTCGCGGACAAGCTCGCCCAGCACGGGCAGGACCTGCGTGCAGGGGACCTCATCCTGGCGGGCTCGTTCACGCGGCCCATGTGGGTGTACGAGGGCGACACGGTGTTCGCGGACTACGGGCCTCTGGGGACAGTGACATGCCGTTTCGTCTAGAACCCGAACGGACGTTCCGCCACGCGCTCGCGGCCTCCGCGGCCGCGGGCGAGGGTCCCCAGATCGGCCTGTGGGTATGCTCTGGGAGCTCGCTCGTGGCCGAGATCATGGCCGGCTCGGGCGCACAGTGGCTCCTCATCGACGCCGAGCACAGCCCCAACTCGCTCGAGTCGGTCCTCGCCCAACTGCACGCGGTCCACGGCTACCCCGTGCTGCCCATGGTGCGGCTGCCCTGGAATGACACGGTGCTCATCAAGCAGTACCTCGACCTCGGGGCGCAGAACCTCCTCATCCCGATGGTCAGTACCGCCGAGCAGGCCCGGTCCGCTGCCGCCGCCGTGCGCTATCCCCCGCATGGGGTCCGCGGCGTCGGCTCCGCCCTCGCGCGCGCAGCGCGGTGGAACCGCATCCCGGACTACCTCGCGCGAGCGGACGAGACGATCTCGCTCATGGTGCAGATCGAGACGTCAGAGGCCGTGGACAACGTCGAGGAGATCCTCGCCGTGGACGGAGTGGACGGGATCTTCATCGGCCCGTCCGACCTGGCCGCGTCGATGGGGCTGCTCGGCCAGCAGGAGCACCCCGAGGTGCGTGCCGCCGTCGAGCGCTGCCTTGCCGCGGCGAGCGCAACGGGCAAGCCCGCGGGGGTCAACGCGTTCGTCGAGGCGACGGCTCGGCACTACCTCGACCACGGCGCCCAGTTCGTGCTCGTGGGCGCTGACGTGTCCATCCTGGCCCGCTCGAGCGAGGAGCTCGCCTCACGCTTCGCGGCTCCTGCTACGGAAGGAGCGCCTGCAGACGGAGTGCCTGCGCACGACGGCGACAGGCCGGCAAGCTACTGACCTCGCCACCCGTGGTGACTGAGCGGAGTCGGGGTCCTGAGCCTCGGCTCCGCTTCGCCGTTCCTCAAGACCCAACTGACGGGCCGTTCGAGGGCATTCGGCCCGGTATCAGGGTTGGGTTGTGCGTGTAGGCACGCACGGCGCTCAGCCTCCCCGCCAGCGCCGGAGCACGCGGTCCCAGAACCGCGGCGGCCGGGCGGCGGCGTCGTGCGCCTCCTCCGCGGCCCGCACAGCCTCGGATGCCGTGCGCCGCTCGCGCCACTGGGCGACCTCACGTTCGACATCCCTGAGCTTCGTGACCACCGGGGGCCCACCTAAGAGCTGGCGGCGCGCCTCGACGATGCGGCGGTTGAACGCCTCGACGCTCTCGCGGACCTGCTTCTCGGTATAGAGCGCGTCCAGCGTCTCCGTGAGGCGCGCGTCCTCGACTCTCAGGACGAGCGCCTCGGGGCCGAGGCCAGTGAGCTGCTCGCGCTCGATGAGCCCCTTGAGCCACCAGTCGGGATCATGGACGTTGTCCAGATTGGGAATCGGCTTGCCTGCGTACTTGAGGTGGTCGAATTCGCCACGCGCGATGGCATCGCGGACGATGTAGTCGGCGCGGCGGGCGGAGTCGACCTTGCGCCGCCTGCGGTTGAGCTCGTCCTCTCGGGCGATCTCCTCGGCTTCCTCGGGGCTCTGCGCCACCTCCCCTGCTCGGATTTCGGCGGCGCGCTCGAGCCGACGCCGCAGCTCCTCTTCGCGCCGACGGCCTGGCCCGTAGTCTGCCATGTGCTCGCCTCCCATTCCTTGCCTGGCCGGGCCCGCCGCGCGCGGACCTGACCCTGCACCGGGTACTACCCCGCGTGGGCGGGCAACCTCCGGGGCATGCCACCGTGCCGTCACCTCCACGGTAGGACGCGGCGGCCCAGAGACGCGAGCGGGTTGGCTGCCCGTGGAACCAGGCTGTACTCAGTCATCCTCGCCAAGGTGTTGCGCCTTCGCTCCTTCCTCGCCATGGCAGATCCGAGCGGTGCGGGCTGCACGGGTGCCGCGGACGCGCTCGTGCGAATGACTGTCATCGGGAGCCCGCACGCAGGAACGGCACGAGCTCGTCGAGGATGGGGCCCGCGGGGGCGAGGGTTGCGGCGTGCGTTCGGCCCGGCAGCTCGACGAGCCTGGCGTTCGGCATGAGCTCGGCGGCACGCCTCGAGTCTGCGAGCCGCTGGGGATCACGCGTGCCTGCCATGAGGAGCGCCGGGAGGGTGAGCTGGGCGACGACCGCCTCAGGTAGCCCGGGATCTTCCTCGGTGCCCGTGAAGCACGCCGAGAGGGCGGCAGGATCATTGGCGAGGAACGCCTGGCGCGTCGCCGGGTCCACCCGCTTCCCCGCCGCGTCGAGGCCCTCCACGAACGCCTCGATGCGCCCTGTTTGAAGGGCCTCGAGGTACCCGGGGAAGAAGACCTTTGCCACCTCTCCCCCTTGTGGCCGGTACGTTCCGCCAAGCGCGGTCAGAGAGGTGATGCGATCGGGGACGGTGGCCGCGAGCGAGAAGGCGACACGCGAGCCGAGCGAGTACCCCACCAGGTGGGCCCGATGGATCCCCTCGGCATCAAGCACCGCGAGGACGTCTCCCGTGTGGCTCGTCATGCGGTAGGCATCGGCGTAGTCCGGTTTGCCGCTGCGCCCGTGTCCGCGCAGGTCGACCCGCACCACTCTGAAGCCGTCGAGCGCCCTGACGTAGCCGAGGCCGCGCCAGATCGCCTTGGACAGGGCCGAGCCATGGAGGAGGACGACGGCGGGGCCCTCCCCCGCGGCCTCGTAGGAGATCTCGATGCCGTCAGCGGGATTCAGGGCCGTGCTCACCGGCATACCCTACCGCCGAGCGCGTCCGGGCTGGGAAGCGCCGTGGGCCTTGCCTCAGGAGACGTGCGACGGCGCCACCCACCGTCCGCTGACGGCGGGTAAGGCCGCTCACGGCAGAGCGGCGGGCCCTCCCGGATGGGAGGACCCGCCGCCTCTTCAGGTGCTCCTAGTGTGTGGCCACCCGATCAGCGTGTTGCTTCGGGATGCTCGTGGACGTACTCCGCGTGCGCCTCGGCGACGTGCAGGTCCACACCCTTGGTCTCCTTCACCAGCGAGACTGCGATGAGCGAGATGACCGCGGTGACCGCGATGTACACGCCGATCGTCCAGGACATCTTGAACTCGTTCATGAGCATTTCGGCGATCATGGGGGCGAACGCACCGCCCAGGATCGCCCCGAGGGCGTAGCCGATTGAGACGCCCGAGTAGCGGACCTTCGCCGGGAACATCTCGGCGTACAGTGCGGACTGCGGGCCATAGGAGAGGCCGAGGCCGAGGGTCATGACGAAGAGCGCGGTGAAATACCAGACGATGTTCTTGGTGTCGATGAGGAACCACATCGGCACCGCCCACACCGCCAGGAACGCGTAGCCGATCTGGAACGTGCGCACGCGGCCGAGCCGGTCCGAGATGATCCCGCCCCACAGCGTGAAGATCAGCCATCCGAAGGACGCGAGGGTGGTCGCGAGCAGCACCGTGGCCTGATCCATCTTCAGGGCCTTGACCGCGTAGGTCGCGAAGTACGCGATGAGCAGGTAGCCGGCCGCGTTGTTCGCGATGAAGATGACCGCGGTGAGGATGACCTGCTTCCAGTTGTAGCGGAAGAGCTGGCCGAGGGGTGCCGAAGACTCCTTCTGGCGCTCCTGGAGCTGCTTGAACACCGGGCTCTCCTCGACGGCACGGCGGATCACGTAGCCCACGACGATGAGGATGATCGAGAACAGGAACGGGATGCGCCAGCCCCACTCGTTGAAGGCAGGGCCCATGAGGGTGGTGAGGATCCACAGCGTGAACGTCGCGAGGATCATGCCGATGGGGACGCCGATCTGCGGGTAGGCGCCGAAGTAGCCGCGGCGGTCCTTCGGCGCGTGCTCAACGGACATGAGGGCAGCGCCCCACTCGCCGCCGGCTGAGAAGCCCTGCAGGACACGGAGCAGGATCAGCAGGACCGGTGCGAGGACCCCTACCTGCGCGTACGTGGGAAGGACGCCAATGAGGGATGTCGAGAGGCCCATGAGGATGAGCGTGAACACGAGCATCTTCTTGCGCCCGAGCCTGTCGCCGAGGTGGCCTGCGACGATCGCGCCGAGCGGGCGGAAGAGGAAGGAGATGCCGATCGTTGCGAAGGCGATGATCTGGGACAGGCCCGGGTTCTCCTTGGCGACGGGGGCAAGGAACAGCGGACCGAGCACAACGCCGGCCGCCTGGGCATAAATGAAGAAGTCGTACCACTCGATCGTGGTGCCAACAAGGGTGCTAGCCAGAACCCGGCGCTCCTCGCGCGACATTGCTGAGGCGGGCTGGGCGGCGTTGACTGCCTGGGTCATTCGAACTCCGTGGGTTTCTCTGGGTGCGGGGCCCTGGCGGGCCAAATCCATTGACGTGGACCGGCGACGGTCCCCGACCTCCCGATTTACTTACCGATTGGTCGGTCAATAAAAGGAGGATACACGAAATGTGAAGTGCGGCACACCATCCTTCGCCTCTAGTGGGGAAGTGGACCGAGCGGTATTTTCCACGCGCCGGGCGGAAGCGTGCCACGCGGTGGCCTCGTGTGCCCCCGTCGTGCAGGCCTCGCGGAAGCCTCTAGAGGAGGTCATCGACGCCCAGCTGGTCCTCGCGGAGGGCGGTGAATCGGCCGCCTTGGAACGCCAGCGCGTCGCCGGAGCGGTAGCCGAAGTCGAGGACCTCTCCCAGGTACAGGGTGTGGTCACCCCCGTCATAGGCCGCCCAGGGCGTGCACTCGAAGTAGGCCAGTGGTCGGGTGAGCCGTGGCGCCGTCGGACCCTCGACCCAGAGAGGCTCCTCGTCGGAGGCCAACCCCGGCTTGCCCGCGAAATGGAGGGCGAGCGCCACCTGCTCGGCACCGAGGACGTTCACCGTGAAGGGCCGCCCCGCGAGCTCGTCGTGGGCCCTCGTGCTCCTCGCGATGCTCACGAGGACGAGCGGCGGCTCAAGCGAGACTGAGGTGAAGGAGTTGACGGTGATCCCGTGGCGCTTCGTCGCGCCGTCGAAGCCCACGACAGCCACACCCGTTGCGAAGCGGCCGAGGCTGCCGCGGAAGTGGTGGGACCGGGACCCGCTCGCCCGTCCCGCCTCCGCAGCGGCACCAGGATTGACGATGATGGTCGCTCCTCCCCGTCGGCCCGGCGCCCTTGCTTGGACAGCAGGTCTGTCCGATACTTTAGCTCTGTTCTATATTTGAACTACATGTGCTGATATCGAACATTGCTTACTGTAGGACGCCGAGGTGCAGGGGACAACCCTCTGCCGGGGCGTCGCGCGCCGAGGCCCGCAGCTGCGGCACGCCTGTCCCAACCGTACGTGAGGATGACCATGCCGCACACTGCCGAGACCGGACCGCACTCACAGACCCTCTCTCGTGGCATCCGCGCCCTCGAGATCCTCGCGGACGCGAGGAACCCGTTGACGATCGCCGAGCTCTCAGCCGCGCTCGACGTGCACCGCTCGATCGCGTACAGGATCGTGCGCACCCTCGAGGACC
The DNA here is from genome assembly GCF_021554725.1 of Sinomonas notoginsengisoli. Taxonomy (GTDB): domain Bacteria; phylum Actinomycetota; class Actinomycetes; order Actinomycetales; family Micrococcaceae; genus Sinomonas; species Sinomonas notoginsengisoli. The sequence continues at coordinate 637,965 of NZ_JAIZDP010000001.1, forward strand.
ATACGCTCGTCACGCGCGACGATTCCGGGCGCCTCCAGCCCGGGGCTGGCCTCGCCGTCCTCGCACGCTCCGTCTCCAGAGACCTCCAGGCCGCCGCGCTGCCCGAGCTGGGACGCCTCGCAAGCGAATTCCATATGACGGCCTTCGTGGCCGTGTGGGACCGCACCGACTGCATCACGCTCGCCACCGTGGAGCCACAGCACAACGGTGCCACCCTCGCCCAGCACCCCGGCACGCGCCACCCGCTCGACCGGGGCGGTCCGGGGATTGCGATCCAGTCCGCGCTCGGGCGTCAGGAGTGGGAGCAGCGGGTCCCCGGGGTGGCATACCGGGCCGAATCCGATGCCTCCCGAGCGCGCGGGTATGCCCTGAGCCACGACGAGGTCATCCCGGGCCTCTCCTCGGTTGCCGTCCCACTTCTGCTGCCGCACCAACGGCCCGCGGCGCTCGCAGTCGTCTACCTCGGAACCGGAATCGATCCCGAGCCGATCGGCGCTGCACTCGGCGCAGCGGCGGCGAGGATCGCGCGCGCCGTCGGCTAAGCCTCAGCTGGGGTCCCCGGCGCAGGACGAGCAGCGCAGCGACGAGCAGCGCAGCTGCGGCCGCGATGGTTGCCCGATTCAGGCCGAGCGGGGAATGAGGCCTACAGACTCGACGTGGGAACCCGTGCGACCCTTGCTCACCCGGATCTGTGCGGGAATGCGCTGTTTGAGCTCAGAGACGTGGCTCACCAGGCCGACTACGCGTCCGCCCACACGCAAGCCTTCCATCGCGTCCATGACCTGTTCGAGGGCCTGCTCGTCGAGGCTCCCGAACCCCTCATCGACGAACAGTGTCTCGATGTCGATCCCTCCCGACTCCTGCTGGACCACATCGGCGAGTCCGAGCGCGAGAGCAAGCGAGGCCATGAACGACTCGCCGCCAGACAGAGTCGAGGGGTCGCGCCTCTGGCCAGTCCACCCGTCCACCACCTCGATGCCCAGCCCAGAGGCGGCGCCGCGCGCGGCCAGCGCATCGGTGTGATCGAGGCTGAAGCGGCCGTCACTCATGGCAAGCAGCCGCTGGGTCGCCGCAGCGGCGACCTGTTCGAGGCGCGCCGCGAGGACGTAGGAGTGCAACGACATGCGCCGGTCATTCTCTCCCTGGCCACGGATGGTCTTGGCAAGCTCACCGAGGGCATGGGACCTGCTGCGGGCCTTCTCGAGCGTCGGGACTGACGCCTCGAACTGCTCACGCAGCACGGCGCTTCGCGCTCGCGCCGACTCGGCTTCCCTCGCCGCGAGTTCCGCGGCCCTGACCCGACGCTCGCAGGCCGCCTCCACGGTCCTGAGGCCAGCAAGGGATTCCGCTGATGCGATGCTGCCACCACCCTCCGCCTCAAGTGCACGGAGAACCGCCGCGGATGCGAACAGCCCGTTCAGCTGTTGGCCCTCCGCCTCATGGGCCGCAGTCTGGGCCTCGAGCCGTTCCGCCTCGGGACTGTCCATGAGCGCCGACCGCGCGTCCGCCTCGTCGGCGAACTCAGTGTCGGCGAGTGCCGCGCGGAGGGCGTCGCTAGCCCGGACCCGTGCCGCAGCGGCTGCGCTATACCGCACGAGCGATTGCTCGAGCGCCCCGAGCGTACGCGCGCGGGCCTCCACGTCCGCCTGCCGTTGAGCGACGCTCGGGAATCCGGCGCGCCAACGGACAACCTCGGCACCCCGCCGCTCGATCTCCTCGTTCCTGCGAGCCAACGTCTCCTCCGCACGGATCCGCTGGGCAGACGCCTCGTCCAGTTCGGCGATGACAGCCGCACGTCGTTGGGCACCCCTCAGTGCCTGCTCGGAGACGGTGGCGAGGTTTACTCGGGCGTCCCTCGCGTTCCGGACCAGCGCGAGCTTGTCCTCACGGACGCGCACCGCCTTGTCCGGGTCGGTCGATCCGCCGCGCGCGTCGACGCCGGCCAGACGCTCCCGGGCTGACGCGACGGCATCGTGGGCCCGGCGCTCGAGCTCGGAGGCCGCGTCCGACTCCCGCGCCGCCTTGCGTTCCGCATCCACAAGCGCCAGCGGATCCTCGGTGGCGGCCGCGGGCGCGGGATGGTCCGGCGAACCGCACACAGGACAGGGTGCGTGGGGGGTGAGCTGGGCTGCGAGCTCTGCCGCCGTCTCGTCCAGACGGCGTTCGCGCAGCTCGAGCCACGCCTTCTTCGCGTCGAGGGCAGCGCCACGGCACCGCACATGCTCTGCCTCCGCAGTGGTGGCGGCTCGGAGCGCCTCCGCATGGTCTTGGACGGCCTTGACCACGGCTTCGGCAGCCTCGGCCTCCATCTCGGCGACCGGAAGGGTCGAGGCTATCGGCTCGAGCCGGGCGCGCTCGTCCTCGAGCGCAGCCAGCTCGCGGTTCAGGCTCTCCAACTCCGCTGCCAAGCGCCGAGCGGTCCCGACTGCGCGTTCGAGCCCACTACGGTCCGCGTCGCGTTGGCCCTCAAGTGCGGTGAGTTCGCGTTCGAGCGGGACCCGCTCGGCCAGCACGGCCGCCTCCGAGGACGCTGACGACGCCGCCGCACGCACCTGCCCTGCATCCGGGAGAGCCGGTCCGCCGGGCGCCAGCGCCAACGTCGGCGGCTCCCAGCCGGTCGCGGACGCCGCCTCAACTGCGGTGGCGGCGTCGGCTTGCGCAATCGTTGCCTCCCGGGAAGTGCGCCCGGACTCCCCGAGAGGAGACCGCAGGGAGCCCGCCGCACGGTGCGCCGCGAGTCGGGACAGGCGCTCTGCCTGGGCGCCGGCCTGCGCCTCCCATGTCACCCTCCGTGCCCGGGCCCGTTCGAGCTCTCTGGCGTCCTCGAGCAGCCGCTCGGCGGCAGCGGCCTCCGTGCGCACCCGGACAAGCTCGCCCCGGGCCGAGCCGCACTCGCCCAGAGCCTCGGCGTGCCGTCTGCTGAAGGATGAGTCCGCCCAGTCGAACAGCTCCCTCACCCGGAGGGGATCCACTGGTTCCTGCGGATCCAGCATGGCCGCTGTGCCGCGGATTCCTGGATCGGTGTCCGTCTCGTGCTCCCCTTGCACCTTCCCTCCGGACGGAGACTCACCGTCCGGATCGGGGCGGGCGTGCTCCGCGAGCTCGGCCTCGAGCCTCCCGACGGGTGCCGCAGAGGCACGCTCGGCGCTCTCGGCCGCCGCGCGCGCATTCTGAGAGAGGGTGCCGAGTTGGGCCTCGACTTCCGCGAAGCGCTGCGTCCCGAACAGCTTCTCAAGGAGATCCACCCGCTCAGACGCCTTGGCCCGCAGGAACGATGCGAACTCGCCCTGTGGAAGGAGCACCACGCGAGTGAACTGCTCGCGTGCCATGCCGAGGACCGAGGCCAGGAGCGACCCTGCCTCATCATTGCGGGACGTCAGCGGCCGCCAGTCGCCGTCCACGAACTCTCGCACGTGGGTCGAGGCCTTCTGCACGGACGAGCCCGCGGCGGCTCGGGTACTGGGCTTCGACCACTCCGGTGTCCGCCTGACTTCGAGCCGGCGGCCCTGTGCCGTGACTTCGAGCAGGACCGAGGGCTCTGCGTCTGCGGGTGAGTGGTGGCTCTTGAGTGCCCGCGTCCCTTGGCGTGCTCCGGGGAGACTGCCATAGAGGGCGAAGCAGACCGCGTCGAGGATGCTCGTCTTGCCGGAACCGGTCGGGCCGTTGAGCAGGAAGAGCCCGTGCTCGGCGAGGGCGTCGAAGTCGATGGTCTCGCGACCGGCGAAGGGGCCGAAGCAGGTGATCTCCAGCCGGTGCAGCCTCATCGCGAGACCTCTGCGAGCCTGACGGCTTCGAGCGCCTCGGTCAGTGCCGCTTCTTCCGTGCCGTTCGCGCTACGTCCTCGGACGTGCTCGAGGAATCCGCAGCACACCTCGAGATCGCTCCGTGCCTCCGCGAGCCGTTCGCTGTAGCTGGCCACTGCGGCCCTCGCGCCGCCCTCGGGGTCGAAGGCGAGCGCGACCGTGAGCGGAAACCGGCTGCGGAGCCGCTCCATGGCCCTCTGCGGCCGCTCGGCATCCGTGAGCGTCACGTGGCAGTACGCCGTCTCTGCATGCTCGTGCGCCTGATCTGCCAGCAGGTCCTCAAGGGTCCCCCTCAGGACGGCAAGCCGGTGGCTGGTGGGCCAGCTAACTGGCTCGATCGAGCTGATCCCGGCGGACCCTACCGTGAGCATCCAGACGCCCTTCGCCTGGCGCGCTTCCGAGAATGAGTAGGCGAGGGGCGAACCGGAATAGCGAATCTCCCGCGTGAGCTCCTGCCGCCCATGGAGATGGCCGAGCGCGACGTAGTCGAACCCTTCGAAAACGCTCAACGGAACGACATCGAGCCCTCCGACCGACAGGGACCGTTCGCTGTCCGTCGGAGTGCCGCCACCGGCGAACGTGTGTGCCATGACGACGGCGTGCACTGTTCCCTCCTCCCGTCGGCGCGCGAGATCCTCCCGGACCCGCGAGAGTGCCGCAGTGGTGACGGGGACATGCCCCGACCCGCTGGCCCCGAGTGACTCAGCGACGAGGCGGGGTTCCAGGTAGGGCACTCCATAGACCGCAACCTGGCTGCCGGACTCCAAGGGGAGCATGACGGGGGCAGCAAGGTCCTCCACCCGTGTCCTGAGGTGGACGCCCCCCCGTTCGAGCAGCCGCGACGCGAAACCAAGGCGGACGGCCGAATCGTGGTTGCCGCTGCTGATGATTACGCGGGCACCTGCCTCGGTGAGCCGGACGAGTGTGCGGTCCAGGAGTTCGACGACATCCACGGCCGGAAGGGCCCGATCATAGACGTCCCCCGAGATGAGGACCGCATCGACCCCCTCCGACACGACGCAGTCGACGAGGCGGTCAAGCCATTCGGACTGCGCACGGAGCATTCCCACGCCGTGGAACGAACGGCCCAAATGCCAGTCCGAGGTGTGCAGGATCTTCATGCCAACGACGCTAGTCGGTGGCACCGACATTCCTGGGGTGCCACCGGCGCGTGCCGCCATTCTTGCCGGCGGCGGCTCGTGCTCAGCGGTTCTTGTCGAAGAAGTCGCGCGCGTCGTCGTCCGGCGTCCGGCCCGCAGTCGGCTCGGGCGCTGCTGGCTCCGAGCCGGTGACTGCACGATCTGCACCGGTGTCGGCGACGTGCTTGGGCTCGGCGGCTTCCGCCGTCGTGCTCACGGGAGTTCCCTCGACAGCTTCGGAGACACGCACGCTGTCATCGCGGGTGGCCTCCGCAGTCAGGTCGGTGACGCCGCCGGCAGTTGCGCTATGCAGCTCGTCTGGGGAGCCGAAGCCGCGGAAGATGAGGCCCGTGATCGCCCCGCCCAGGATCGGGGCGACCCAGAAGATCCACAGCTGGCCGAGAGCAGTCCAGTCGGCAAACACCGCGGTCGCGGTAGAGCGGGCTGGGTTCAGGGAGGCGTTCGTGATCGGGGCAATGGCCTGGACGAGGACCGCGAGGCCGAGGCCGATGGCCCAGGGCGCCATGCCCTTCACGGCGCGCTTGCTCGTGACGAAGAGGATGATGGCCACGAACGCGGCGGTCGCGACGACCTCGGCGAGGAGGCCGCCGGCCATCGGGAACTTGCTCGGGGAGAGATCGTCAACGCCATTCGACAGCTGTGTGAAGATCGTCTGGACGTTGTTGCTCTGGGCCAGGCTCGGCAGCGTGCGCACGGTCACCCACAGCAGCAGGGTGCCGACGATGCCGCCGACCAGCTGGGAGGCGATGTACCCGGGGACGAGGCGCCAGTTGGTGCGCCCAGCCACGGCGAGACCGACCGTCACGGCGGGGTTGAAGTGGCCGCCCGAGATGTGCCCCACAGACGCGATGCCCACGGCGATGCTGAGGCCGACCGCGAAGGGGGTCGGGATCGGAGCTGAGGAAGGGCTGCTGAACAGGGCGACGCCGAGGGCGCCGAACGTGAGCAGGAAGGTGCCGAAGGCCTCTGCGACGAGCTTGGAGACGACGCCGAATTCGGCTGGCGCCTTGACTGCGGTGGCGGGCACGCCTGTGGTCATGGTGAATCCTCTTTTCGTGGGAATGCATGCGGCGCGCCCGCGCCGTGAGCCGGCGCGGCACCCGTGATCCGTGTGAAGACTACCGCCCCAGCACGGCGACGGCGATTGTGGCCAGCCCGAGCAGTGCGAAGGCGGCCGTCGCTGTACGCATGACGACGGCGGGAGGCGCCTCGGTGCCGTGACGAAGCTCACGCGCACGGACCCGGGCGCAGACCGCCAGCACGAGGGTCGATGCAGCGGCTGCAAACGCGCACACGCTCAGGACGGCGACGATTCCCGGGCCGTGGTCACCGCGTCCCTCGAGGGCAAGGAGCCATGCCCTGAAGATCAGCAGGTCCAGGACGAGGAGGGACAGGAGCGTGCGCCGCCAGGCCAGCGAAGTCCGCTCCGGCTGGAGTCCCGGATCGCGGGCGGGCTGGCCGGCCGTCGGCGCCGGCGGGACGGTCACGGCCTCACCACGACGAGCACCGCGAACACGAGGGCGGCGAGGAAGACGGTGACAGTCATGGCGAGCATGACCCTTGAGAACGGCAGCTCACGGCCGTGGCGCATGGCCTGCTCGGCGTGGGCCCACCGGCGGTAGGCGAGCACGGCGAGGGAGGCACCGACGCCGGCGAGCGCCACGGCGAGGACGCCGCGCACGAGGGTCGGGGCGATGTTGGGGGTGAGCTGGTCCAGGGCGACCGCGCCGGCGAGCAGTGCCAGCGACGTCCGCAGCCAGGCGAGGAAGGTGCGCTCGTTGGCGAGGGAGAAGCGATAGTCAGGGGTGTTCCCACTCCTGCGCCACTCGGGTTCCCGCATAGACCTCTCCTCCGTCGTCTGGCCAGGCGAGGTGCCCGTGCAGGCAACGCCTGCGGCCGCCCGTGCAGGATACCGTGCGGACGGCGCTCGACTGGGACGGGGCCGCGGAGGGACCGGTAGATTGTGGCCCATGAGCTCCCCCTCCCCCGCGTCCCGCATCCAGGGCTGCCTCGTGGGCACGGCCGTTGCCGAGTCGGCGGTGCTGGCCGGCCTCTCCGCCGAAGGGGCGGGAAACGAGGGGACCCTGCGCCCGTTGGGGGCCGCGGGACAGCTCACGCTCTTCACGGCGGATGCGCTCCTGGAGGCCATCGAGTGGGCCAACAGCGGCGTCCATGCCGACGAGGCGGCGTGCGTATGGCTCGCCTCGCTGCGCTGGGTCTCGGCCCAAGGGGTGCCGATCTCGCCGACCGCCCCCGTCGGCCAGCCGCGTTGGCTCGACACGCAGGACGGCGTCCTCGTCCCGGTCGCGTCTGCGCCGGCCTGGACGAGCTCTCTCACGGGCGGGGAGATGGGCTCGCCGTCACGGCCCGTCGGCCTGGAGTTCGACGACGCCGGCGCAGCCGCCCATGCCGCCCCCTTCGGGCTCGTCCCCCACATCACGGCCGCGGCTGTTGCGAAGATGAGCGTCGACGGCGCATCGCTCACGCACGGCGCGGCCGTCGCTGTGCAGGCCGCCGCCGCTGTGGCCTGCGTCGTGCACTTCCTCACGCTCGGCGCAGACCTCAGGACGGCCGCGGAGTCCGCGCGCGCACAGATCGGCTCGTTCCGCTCCCCCGAGGCGGGCATCTCCGAGGCCCTCGAACCGGTGCCGGAACCGGAGGCGGACTTTTCCGGGGACCGTCGCGGCGCCGGAAGGACTCTCGCAGGAGCTGTCTCGGCCGTCCTGGCCGCGGAGAGCGCGGCGGAAGCGGGCGACGCCCCACAGGCGGCCTTCGTGGGAGGGGTTCAGCTGGCGGCCGCTCACGGGCCCGATGCAGCAGCGATCGCAGGTGCGCTGCTCGGGACTCGGTGGGGGCGCGAGGCCGTCCCTTCACGCTGGGTTTCCGCAACGGCGGGGATGAAGGCTGCAGCGGGTCTCGCCGCTCGGCTCGCCGAGGCCGCCGGCGCCTGACCGACCTCAGCGTCCTCGTCGCGCCCTTGGCATGCTTCGCGCCCTCAGGCGTCCTTCGCACGAGTCGGGCCGGACCGCCGGACGGCGAGGTCGCTGCACGCCTCGCACACGGAGGCCGGCACGAGGCCCGCGAGCTGGAGCCTGCCGAAGATCCAGCATCCGAGGCAGAATCCGGCGAACGCCTCAAGCGAGGCAGCCGCGATGAGGACCACGAGCACCGCCCATGCCGCCGGAGCGAGGCCCACCGCGGCCAGAATCGCCGCGGTGGTCGAGACTGCGGCCCCGATGCCCTGGGCGAACCGCTTGGGCGGCCCCGCGACGAGCCGCGCCGGCCCCAGACGAGGGGCGATGACGTGGACTGCGATCCGGCCCACAGGCGAGAAGCGCGGACCCCAGGCCAGCCGGAGCCAGAACCCCACGGCGATCGCCCAGAGCCCCCAGACCGAGCCCGTGGCAAGCCCGAGCGCGAGGACCACCGCGCTGAGCACAACGACGATTCCGGCAGTCGATCGCGCGGCGAACTCGTTGACCGGGTTGGGGAACGGGAACAAGCGCGCCGCGAAGCGCCGCGCGGGTTCCACGGGCGCCACCAAAGGCTCGGCGGTCGCATTGTCGAACACAGAGGCAATGGCGGAATCGGAGTCAGGAAGCGCTCGCGTGGACATGCAGCCATGCTAGGAACGGGCGCTGGGATCAGGAAGGAACGTTGCTCCGCATGACGCTGAAGGCGGCGATGGAGCGCGTGTCAGACACTGGCTGCCGGCCAGCGGACGCCGAGCATCTGCAGGAACTCACCCTCAGAGAGCACCTCGACGCGCTGCCCCCTCTCCCGCAGCGCGAGCGCCCGCCGTGCCTTGTTGGTGGCCCGGCCGGCGCTGAGGTCAGCGGCCACAAACCCGTCGCCGACCACGAGTAGCGTGGTCGCGCGAGTGACTGAGCTGGCCGGCTGGGCGCCGAGTTCGGCGGCGCGGGCCTTGGCCTCGCTCCGCGGCATGCCGAGGGCACCGGTGAAGACGATCCGGTGTCCGAAGAGCGGGTGGTGCGGGTCGGCGGCTGTGTTCGCCGGCGGGTTCGTTCCCTCGTCCGGCCAGGGCACCCAGGTGCGGCCGGCGCGCGGGCCGCTGCCCGCCGTCGTGCGTCCGCCGGTGCCCGCGCTGCGGGCGAGGATGCGGGCCGTGGCGGGCGAGACGGCGTCGCCGGGCGTGAATGCCTGCTGACGCGGCAGGGGGAGCCCCAAGGCGCCATACACGCCGGCGACGCTTTCGGCGCCGTGCCGACGGGCAATGTCGATGAGGATGCCAGCGCACGCCGCGGCGTCCTCAGTCGCATCATGATGGTGCTCGAGCGGAACCCCGGCCTCGGCGGCGGCAAATGGCAGCGAGTGGGACACGAGCCGGTACGTCCTGCGGGAGAGGACCACGGTGCATGCGTAGTCGTAGGCGGGAGCCGCCATGCCGCTCACCTCAAGTGCCGAGCGGATCACCCCGAGGTCGAAAGCAGCGTTGTGGGCCACCAGCACGTCCTCACCGATGAAGCCGCCGATCTCGGCGAACAAGTCTGCGAAGCGGGGCGCCCCTGCGACCTCGTGCGGGCGGATCCCGTGGATGGCGACATTCCGCGGGTCGAACTCGTCGTACCCCTCGGGCGGCCTCATGAGCCAGGAGGCGCGTTCGACGGCGCGCCCTCCCCGGACCTTGATGAGGCCGACGGAGCAGGGGGAGCCTCGGAATCCATTCGCCGTCTCGAAATCGATCGCGGTGAAGTCCAATGCCACGCGGCGAGCCTAGCGCGAGAGCGGTCGAGGACCCGGGAACGGCGCGCAGTCCAAACGTGGGGGCCTCCGCGGATCCCGCGTCTGCGGGGCCGGTACCCTTGGATGGTGATCCCTGCAGCCCTGGCCGACGCCGCCTCCGTCCTCACGCTGGCCGTCCAGCCCAAGACCGCCTCGTTCCTTCCCGACTGGCTCAACCCCGACGTGTTCCTGCGGGACTCGCCCCTGGGGCCGTGGGTCGTCCTCGTTGTCTGCGGAATCATCTTCGCCGAGACTGGCCTGCTCGTCGGCTTCTTCCTCCCCGGCGACTCGATGCTCTTCACTGCCGGCCTGCTCGTAGCCACGGGCGCCATCAAGTTCAACCTCTGGCTCATGGCCGCGCTCGTCATCGTCGCCGCCATCATCGGCAATCAATGCGGCTATCTGATCGGCTCCAAGGCAGGCCCAGCAATCTTCAACCGGCCGAATTCTCGGCTGTTCAAGCGCGAGAACGTCGAGAAGGCCCACGCGTTCTTCGAAAAGCACGGGGGCAAGGCCCTCATCCTGGCCCGCTTCGTGCCGATCATCCGCACCTTCGTTCCCGTCATCGTCGGCGTGGCCGGCATGAACCGCGCGCGATTCTTCCTCTTCAACGTGATCGGTGCCGTGCTGTGGGGCGGTGGCGTCACGCTCCTGGGCGCATGGCTCGGGCAGTACGAGTGGGTGGGGAAGAACATCGACGTCATCTTCATCGCGATCGTCCTCGTCTCGATTCTGCCCATCGTGATCGAGTTCGTCCGAGGCCGCTCCGCCAGGCGCCAGTCAGAGGCGTTCGGCACCGACCCGGTGGACGAGTTCATCGAGGAGCACGAGCCGATCGAGGAGCGCAAGACGCGCCCCGACTGGAAGTAGAGCAGCGGGCACAAGGCCACCAGCCCAGTCAGCCCGCGAGGGCGGTGACGATCGCCGGCAGAAGGGCGCGGAACGCATGGCCGCGGTGGCTGATCGCATTCTTCTCCTCGCGGGTCAGCTCGGCGACGCTCACCCCCAGGCCATCGGGCCGCAGGATCGGGTCATATCCGAACCCGCCATCTCCGCGGGGCTCGCGCAGCAGCGTTCCCGGCATCTCGCCCAGCTCCACCGCCTCATGCCCTGCGCTGGCGGTGCCGGGCACCGCAAGAGCCGCGGCACACACGAAGGCCGCCTGCCGATGCTCGTCCCTCACATCCTTCAGCTGGGCCAGGAGGAGCTCGAGGTTCGCCTGGTCGTCGCCATGCCGTCCCGACCATCGGGCTGAGAAGATCCCCGGCGCGCCACCCAGCACTGCAACGGACAGCCCCGAGTCGTCGGCGATCGAGGGCAGGCCGGTCGCATGGGCTACCGCCCTGGCCTTCTTCAGGGCGTTCTCCTCGAACGTCACCCCGTCCTCCACCACGTCCGGTGCGCCCACTGCGCCTGCGTCCACCACCTGGACGTCCACGTCGAGGCCTGGGACCTGGCCTCGCAGGAGCTCTCGCAGTTCGGCGAGCTTGCCCTGGTTGTGCGTTGCGAGCACGAGCCTGGGGCGGCCCACCTCGGCGGTGGGCCGGACGGACGACGGCGAATGCTCGCCCTCGTGCGCACCGCCACCGTGCTCGGCGCTCACCGCAGTGCCTCGGACAGGGTCTCCCTCTGGATATCCGCCAGCTGGGTCGTCCCGATGAGGGCAAGGTCAAGCAGGCTGTCGAGCTCCTCCCGGTCGAACGGCACGCCCTCAGCGGTGCCCTGCACCTCGACGAACTTGCCCGAACCGGTGACCACCACGTTCATGTCCGTCTCGGCACGCACATCCTCGACATAGGGCAGGTCCAGCATCGGCACCCCGTCGATGATGCCCACCGAGACGGCGGAGACGGTGTCGACGAGCGGCTCGGCCCCGGTCTCGACGAGCCCCTTGTCCTTCGCCCAGCGAACGGCCTCCGCGAGGGCGACGAAGGCACCGGTGATCGCAGCCGTGCGGGTGCCCCCATCCGCTTGGAGCACGTCGCAGTCCAGCACGATCGTGTTCTCACCCAGCGCCTGGGTGTCGATGATGGAGCGCAGCGACCGTCCAATGAGCCGGGAGATCTCATGCGTCCGCCCACCGATACGGCCCTTGACCGACTCCCGGTCGGAGCGGGTGTTGGTAGCGCGCGGGAGCATCGCGTACTCGGCGGTCACCCAGCCGCGGCCCTCGCCCTTGAGCCAGCGCGGCACGCCCTCCGTGAACGAGGCGGTGCAGAGCACACGGGTGTTGCCGAACTCGATGAGGGCGGATCCTTCGGCCTGCTTCGACCAGCCTCGTGTAATCGAGATGGGTCTCAGCTGGTCGGGGGCGCGCCCGTCTGCGCGCACAACAGTAGGACTTCCAGGGGTGCTCGGGGTCATGGCACCAGCTTATCGACTCGGTCCCACGGTCGGTGAAGTCCGCACCGTCGCCCTGCCCAACCGGCGTCATCGCGATCCCCAGGGGTCAGACGGTGTAGTGCACCCCCGCGACCGCGACGGCGATCGGCCCCTCGTACGCCTTCTGGGCCTCCGCGACAGAGAGGTTCGCGTCATTCCACACCGGGAGGTGGGTCAGCAGCAGGCGCTTCGCATCGGCGTCGTGCGCCGCCTGGCCCGCACGCAGGCCGGTGAGGTGGACACCGTCGATCGCGTCGTCCCGTCCCTCGTGGTACGCGGCTTCGCACAGGAACAGGTCCGCCCCACGTGTCGCCTCGACGAGCCCGGAGCACGAGTCGGTGTCCCCGGAGTAGGCCAGCACCCGGCGCTCCACCCCGCCCGCGGTGTCGGGCTCGGCGCACTCGACGCGCAAGGCATAAGCCTCCGCGATCGGATGGCGGGCCACGAAGGGCGTGAACCGGAAGGGGCCGAAGTCGACGGCCTGCCCGGCCTTCCACTCGTGGAACTCGAAGTCCTCGTCGAGGTCCGCCTCGGGTTGCATGTCCAAGGCGGTCGTGATGCGCTTCTTCGTCGCAGCCGGCCCCCATACGGGCACGCGCCCGGCGGTCCATCCGTTCGGGTCCCAGTGGACCGCAACATGCAGGCCTGTCAGGTCCATGCAGTGGTCCGGGTGCAGGTGGCTGAGGAGGACACCGTCGATGTCGGCCAGGTCGACATACCTCTGCAGGACGCCGAGCGCGCCCGAGCCGAGGTCCAGCAGGATCCGCCAGTCCCGCTCTCCGTCGTTGGCTGTCAGGAGATAGCACGAGGCGGGGGAACTCGGGCCCGGAAACGAGCCCGAACAGCCGACGATGGTGAGCTTCACGGTGCCATCCTCCCGGTGTCGCGCGCGGCGAAGTGGGAGATCCGCGCCGACCCGCCGCGGGCGCGCGCCGCCTCGAGCATCTCGGGGGTGATCTTGGCCAAGCTTGCCGTGGGATAGCGGGCCGCGACGTGGTCCGCGTGCTGGACCCCCTGGACCTCCGGTCCGAGGAAGCGCCGCGCCAGGACTTCGAACTGGACGGGGTCGCCGGTCGCGACGAAGCTGTGCATCGGCGGCCCGTCACCGGAGCGAACCAGCCCGTTGCGCATGAGCGCGCGGTACACGTCCTTGGCGGTCTCCTCCGCGCTCGAGACGAGGGTCACACCCTCGCCCATGACATAGGAGATGACGCCGGTCAGCAGCGGGTAGTGGGTGCAGCCGAGCACTAGCGTGTCTACCCCGGCCGCCTTGAGCGGGGCCAGATAGCGCTCTGCGACCTCGAGGAGCTCGGGGCCGGTGGTGATCCCTGCCTCGACGAACGGCACGAATGCGGGGCACGCCCCAGACGTGATCTCAAGGTCCGGGGCCGCGGCGAACGTGTCATCGTAGGCCCGCGAGCCGACCGTCGCGCTCGTCCCGATCACCCCGACGCGGCCGTTGCGGGTGGCGACGACTGCGCGCCGCACGGCCGGCTGGATCACCTCGATGACGGGAATGCCGTAGCGGGCCGTGTAGCGCTCACGGGCATCCCTCAGGACCGCTGCCGAGGCCGAGTTGCAGGCGATCGTGAGGGCCTTGACCCCCGAGGCCACGAGCTCGTCCATCACGCCGAGCGCGAAGGCCCGCACCTCGGCGATGGGCAGCGGACCGTACGGTCCGTTCGCGGTGTCTCCCACGTAGACGATCGATTCCTGGGGCAGCTGGTCGATCACTGCCCGAGCCACCGTGAGGCCGCCCACCCCCGAATCGAAGATGCCGATCGGCCGTTCGGAGGCCGGCAGTTCCGCTGTGCCCGGCTCACTCATGGCCGCTGCCGTGGGAACGGGTCCGGTGTGCGTCCAGCATGGCCTCGAGGAGTGTGGTCTGGAGCCACGTGACGAAGTTGTACACCAGGGCGAGGTACGCATCGACGTCCTCGGCCTCTGACCAGTCGGTAATCCCGTGGACCTTCTCGGCATCCTCCTCGCTGCGGATGCCGAGGCGCTCGGCGAGGACGAGGCGCACGTCGTTGAGCGCCGTCGACCAGTGCCGGGCGGCGGCGTCGTCAAGGACGAGATGCACGGACTCGAGGGACAGCGAGGCGGCACGCAGCGCACCGGCCTTCCCTTCCCTCAGCGAGCGTTCGGTGAGCCGACGGAAATCCAGGGAGGCCGCGGCGTCGTCCGTGAACGCATTGGGAAGCAGCCGGGCCAGGGCGGGGTCCTCGGGCTCGCTCGCATTCGGGCTGAAGCCCACGAGCGCCTCAAGCGGGTCCTCGTCGGCAGGGCCGAGATCCAGCATGCCCACCACGTCGTTGAAGAGCCCGCGGAGCAGCTCCCGCTCTGGTTCCTCGAGGCGCCCGGTGATGCCCCGGCGACCATACGTGAACGGTTCAGCCATTCTGTCCGGACCTCTCCACCGTGGCCCACAGGCCGTAGGTGTGCATCGCGACCGCGTGCTGCTCGACGGCCTCCTTCGATCCGTGGGTCACGATCGAGCGGCCCTCGGTGTGGACCTGCATCATGAGGGCGTCCGCCTTGGCCTCTGTGTAGCCGAAGTACGTCTGGAACACGTAGCTGACGTAGCTCATCAGGTTGACGGGGTCATTCCAGACGACAAGGTTCCACGGGGTCAGCCGGACTGTGTCCTCCCTCGCCTCGGCCTGCCCGGCGACCTCCTGCGAAGGCTCGGTGGCGACGCTGATGCTCATGGCGTCCATTCTAGGCAGGCTGGATCGCACTGCCCGGCCCCAGCGCGCCGCGCGCGTATAGAGTGGCAGCGTGACCGACACGAGTCCGTGGGTGCAGCCCCGCACTTCACTGTTCACCGACCACTACGAGCTCACGATGCTCCAGGCCTCGCTCCACTCCGGTGCCGCACAGCGTCGGTGCGTGTTCGAGGCCTTCGCCCGCAGGCTTCCGGACGGGCGGCGGTATGGAGTGGTGGGCGGCACCGGACGCCTGCTCGAGGGCATCATGGACTTCCGGTTCTCAGATGCCGAGCTCGGCTTCCTCGAACGCACGCACGTGGTCAACCGCGAGACGCTCGACTACCTCGCGAACTACCGCTTCACGGGTAACGTGTACGGCTACGCCGAGGGCGAAGCCTACTTCCCGAACTCGCCAATCCTCATCGTCGAGTCCACGTTTGCCGAGGCCTGCATCCTGGAGACCTACGTCCTGTCGGTGCTCAACCACGACTCGGCGATCGCTGCCGCGGCCTCCCGCATGACCACGGCGGCCCATGGACGTCCGTGCATCGAGATGGGCTCGCGTCGAACCCACGAGGAATCCGCGGTCGCCGCCGCGCGCGCTGCCGTCATCGCCGGGTTCGCCAGCACCTCGAACCTCGAGGCGGGACTGCGGTACGGCATCGCAACGGTCGGCACGGCGGCACACTCCTTCACGCTCCTGCACGACACCGAACGGGACGCCTTCGAGGCACAGGTTGCGTCGATGGGCGTCGGGACGTCGCTACTGGTGGACACCTACGACGTCGAGACGGCAGTCCGCAGTGCCGTCGAGATCGCCGGTGACAAGCTAGGCGCAGTCCGCCTCGACTCTGGCGATCTGATCGAACAGGCGCACTGGGTCCGCGAGCTCCTCGACGAGCTCGGCAACGTCAACACGCGCATCATGGTCACCTCGGACCTGGACGAGTACGCGATAGCCGCGCTGCAGTCCGCGCCCGTGGACGCGTACGGCGTCGGCACCTCCCTCGTCACCGGCTCCGGCGCCCCCACCGCGTCCATGGTGTACAAGCTCGTGAGCCACACCGACGACGACGGCAGGGAGGTCTCCGTCGCCAAGGCGTCCAAGAACAAGGCGACCGTGGGCGGCCGCAAGTACGCCCTCAGGCGCCTGGACGAGCGGGGGCGTGCGACGCACGAGATCATCGGCGTGGGACACCGCCCGCACGACGACGGCAATGACCGCCCGCTGCTAGAGCACTTCATCGTCGACGGCGAGCTGAAGCCGGGATGGACGGGCCCGGAGGGCGTTGCACGCGCGCGGGAGCGCCATGCGGCGTCGCTTGCCGAGTTGCCCTCCTCCGTCCAGCGCATGCACCGGGGAGAAGCTGCAATCCCGACGGTCTACGAGGACAACTGACGTCCAGGCCGGTGCTCAGGACTCGAGGGTTACGCCGGCTGTCTCGAGGTCACGGTACGTAAGCGTGAGATCCTGCGCGATTCCCGCACAGAGTCCGGTCAGGACCCGAGTGCTGTAGCCGGCGTGCGCTGCGTCGAGAGCCGTCGCCTTGACGCAGTAGTCGGTCGCGATGCCGACGACGTCGACCGCTTGGATACGGCGTTCGCGGAGCCACTCGTCGAGCGTGGAGGAATCATCTGCATGGCCGGCCGCGTCGCCGTATTGGGCGAGATGGCCCTCAAAGCCCGAGTATGCCGCGGCATACTGCCCCTTGCGGAACATCGCGTCCACACCTGCAACGTCGAGCGAGGGGTGGAATTCCGCGCCAGGGCTCCCTGCCACGCAATGCGCGGGCCATGAGTCGACGAAGTCCGGGTGCTCCGAGAAGTGGTCGCCCGGGTCAACGTGCCAATCCTGGGTGGTGACGATCGCGTCGTACTCGGCCGCATGCTCCGCGAGGAACGAGCTGATGCGGGAGGCGGCTGAAGCGCCGCCCTCGACCGCGAGGGAGCCGCCCTCGCAGAAGTCATTCTGGACATCGACGATCACGAGTGCGCGGGATGCATCCATGGCACCATTCTCGCCCTTACTTCACGCAGCGCGTGATGGCCAGAAGGCTCGCCCTTAGGAGGGGAGGATGTCAGGCGCGCCCAACGAACCAGTCCGCAAGCTTCGCCAGCCGCGCCTTGAGCTGCTCCTCGCTCGCCTGCGCCACAGCGGGGCCCCCGCACAGCTCGCGGAGCTTGTTGTGCACCATTCCATGGGGGGTGCCGGTGCGGGCGCTCCAGGCTGAGACGTTCTTCGCGAGCTCGTGCCGCAGGTCCATGAGCCGGCGGTGGTCGGGGACGCCGGACGGCCCCGAGGACGGGGGCCGCGAGCGGTGCCGTGAGACCTGCTCCTGCTGTCGCTGCCTCAGCAGCGTCGCGACCTGGTCAGCGTCGAGCAGCCCCGGGATGCCGAGGAAGTCGAGCTCCTCGTCCGAGCCGACGTCGCCGCCCATACCGAACTCGCCGCCGTCGAACAGCACGCGGTCAAACGCCGCCTGCGACTCGAGGGCCTCGTACGTGCCCTTGGCCAGGGTATCGGAGGCCTTCTCCTCACGGTTTGCCTCCTCCATGAGGGACTCCTCGAGGTCCATGAGCCCGTCCTCGTCATGGGACGGCCGGTCGAGCGCGTGGTCCCTCTCGAGCTCCATGGAGTTCGCGAGCGCCATGAGCTGCGGCACCGAGGGCAGGAAGACCGAGGCTGTCTCCCCCCGGCGCCGAGCGCGCACGAACCGCCCCACCGCCTGGGCGAAGAACAGCGGCGTCGATGTCGACGTCGCGTAGACACCGACCGCGAGGCGCGGCACGTCGACGCCCTCGGACACCATGCGGACCGCTACCATCCAGCGTTTGTCCCCGGCTGAGAAGTCCTCGATCTTGGTGGAGGCCTTTGCGTCATCGGACAGGATGACCGCGGGCGACTCGCCCGTGATCTTCTTCAGCAGGCCAGCGTACGCCCGCGCGTCGTCATGGTCGGTCGCGATGACGAGGCCGCCGGCGTCCGGTACTGAGCGGCGCACCTCGGTGAGCCTCCGATCGGCGCCCGCGAGCACCGCAGGAATCCACTCGCCCTGTGGGTTGAGGGCCGTCCGCCACGCTTGGGCGGTCACGTCCTTGGTCACGGCGGCCTCTCCGAGGGACGCGGCCATTTCCTCGCCCGCGCTCGTGCGCCACCGCATCTGCCCCGAGTACGCCATGAAGATCACGGGCCGGACCACGTGGTCGCGCAGAGCCTCCCCGTAGCCGTACGTGTAGTCGGCCTTGGACCGGCGGATTCCGTCCTTGTCCTCGGCGTACTCAACGAACGGGATCGGCGAGGTGTCCGAGCGGAAGGGGGTTCCGGTCAGGGCAACGCGTCGGACGGCGGGGTCGAACGCCTCACGGAGGCCGTCGCCCCACGAGAGGGACTCCCCGCCGTGGTGGATCTCGTCGAGGACCACGAGCGTCCGTGCGGCCTCGGTCTTGGCCCGGTGCAGGAGGGGCTTGCTCGCGACCTGCGCATAGGTCACGGCCACCCCGACGAAGTCGCGGCCGTGCGCGCCGTCGGCGTTCTTGAAGTTCGGGTCGATGGCAATGCCGACGCGTGCAGCGGCATCAGCCCACTGGCGCTTGAGGTGATCGGTCGGCGCGACGATGGTGACCCGGTTGACGATGCCCCGCTCGATGAGTGTCGACGCGACGCGCAGGGCGAAGGTCGTCTTGCCGGCGCCGGGCGTCGCGACGGCGAGGTAATCCCTCGGTGCGAGGGATAGGTACTTGTCGAGCGCCTCCTGCTGCCATGCGCGCAGCTTTGGTGCGGTGCCCCAGGCGGCCCGGTCGGGGAACGCAGGGGGGAGGGTGGGAGAGGCCGGGGGGAGGGATGAACCGGGGGTCGACGACGGATCCCCGAACAGGGTTTCCCTCACGCGCTCTCCCCGTCGGCGCGTCCCTCGGACACAGGCGACCGCGCGTCGCGCGACCTCCCACTGGCGGACGCTGCCAGAAGCGCAGAAACCATGAGGGCCGTGGCCAACGGGACGAAGACCGAGGGCCCAGGAACCGCCCCCGGGGTCAGTAGCAGCGAGTACAGCGTTCCAGCTCCGGCGGTTCCAATCACTCCACCGAGCATATCGGCCATCTGGAGGGAGGCCGAATTCCGCCCCCTCGTGGCGGCATCACTGTAGTCGAGCACGAGCACCGATGTCGTAGTCACGGACAGGCCCATGCCCGTCCCGGCGAGGAACCACGAGGCCGCGAGGAGCCACGGGGTGACTCCTGCGGCGACCGTGGCGGCGATGGATCCGAGGCCTACCGTCAGGATCACCGACCCGAGCACGAGGAAGGCCGGCTTGGGGAGCCATCCACGGGCCTGCGCGAACGAGCCGATGGTCCATCCGACAGCCCCGCCGGTGAGGGCGAGGCCCGCGACCGACGGCTCGAGTCCGTACGCGTCGACCAGGATGAGGGGAATGAAGGCCTCCGCGCCGAAGAACGCGAGGGTCAGGAGCGCGCGCACCACCATGACGGCTGGCAGCCCCCTCGCGACCCGTGCCACACCGGGGGGCATGAGCCTCGGTGCCGTCGCCACGACGCCTGCGATCCCGGCAAGCACGACGGCGGCGAGTGCGGCCGGCGGGATTGTCACCGCCGTCCCGGGGTCGGCCCAGGATTGGACCGCCCATTGCGCCCCTGCGACGCCACCGGCGAGGATGACGCCCAGGAGGGCACGCCGTCGTCCTTCGCCGCGACCCAGTGCGACCTCGTCGGGTGCCCCCAGTCCGCGCACGCGTGGCCACGTCAGCCCTACCGCCACCACGACAATCGGTGCAACCCCGAAGAACACCCATCTCCAGCTCGCGTGCTGGGCGAGGAGCCCCGAGACGTATGGCCCCACGAGGGACGGGACGACCCACGCGGCCGAGAACCAGCTGAACAGGACGGGCTGGAGGGCGGACGGCAGCGTCTGGCCGATGATGACGTAGAGCGGGACAATCATGAGCCCGGTGCCCGCACCGGATACCATGCGCCCGATCGTGAAGACCGAGAAGTCCCACGCGCCGCCGGCCAGCACGAGCCCGCCGGTCATGAGCACGAGCCCCGTCAGGAGGGATGGCCGGGGCCCGCTGCGGTCGCACCACGGACCGGCAGCCGCAGTGGCCGCCAAGGACGCCGTGAGGAAGAGGGAGAACGCGAGCCCGTACGCACGCTGGCCGCCGAGGTCCGCTGCGACAACCGGCATCGCCGTCGTGACGGCCATCGCCTCGAACGCGCTGCACGTGACGATAGCCAGGAGCCCGATCACCAGTCCCCGGTAGACGGAGGACATGAGCCGGGGTGAGCGCGACGGGGTTCCAGCTGCCCCGTGGGGACCGTCCCCCACAGGTGCCGTCACCGGGTCAGGACTTGTTGTCGTCGCCGCCGGGGCGCAGGCCCTCGTAGATCTCCTTGCATGTAGGGCAGACAGGGAACTTCTTGGGGTCGCGGCCTGGGGTCCAGACCTTGCCGCAGAGCGCGATCACAGGTTCGCCGGTGAGGGCGGACTCCATGATCTTCTCCTTGCGCACATAGTGGGAGAACCGTTCGCGGTCACCAGGCTCAAGCTCCTCACGGAGTTCCTCGCGCTCGATCGTCGCGGTGGATCCGCCGCGCGTAGGCTCGCCGGGGTCGGTGCCGAAGGGATCGCCGGGCTGGGACTGGAATGGGTCCGGAGGCATCGTGGTCATGGATTCCATGCTAGCTCGCGCGCATGGACCTGGGCTCAGAGCTTCTGCCACGGCGGCTTGTTCTCGTAGGCGTGGCGGTAGTAGTCGGCGAGCCGGAGCGAGGACGCCGCCGCCTCGTCGACGATCACCGTGGCGTGGGGGTGGAACCTCGTCGATCGAGGCCGCCTCGTACGCACCGCAGGGCGCCTCGAGGTCGTCGGCGCAGGCGTCCGGGCTGTGGACCCGCTCTGGGTCGATGGTGACGCGCGAGGCGAAGTCGCGCCGGATGACTCACCGGTACGACTCCGGATGGTTCGCCGGCAGGCCAACGTACTCGTCCAGCACGAACGCGGAGGACTCCGTCCGGCTTGCTCTCCAGGAGCGTCGAGAATACTGACGCAGCGATCCTGCCCACATCCCGCGAGTCCTTGAGGATGACAACTTCCAGGGTGGATCTCCCCTCGCCTGGCCTGCAGCCGGTGTGCGGACCGTCACCCCGCCTTGGTGAGGCTTGCGTACAGTTCCGGGGCGCGCACATCCATGAGCCTGCCGCCCAGGAGGACTCCGAGGGCGAGGAGTCCGCCGCCCAGCAGGACCCCGACACCGAGGCATGCCCACCCGTACACCGGCGCGCCGCCCGTCGCGGCGAGGGCAGTGAGCACGATCTCGGGCAAGGCGAGGATTCCGAGTGCCGCGATCCCGCCGAGCTGGACGAGGATGGTCTGCGTGCTCGCGCCAGCCGGCCTGCGGAAGGGGCTCTCCCCCGGCAACGGCACCGTGACCGTGTAGCGGGCGGAGACCACCGAGGAGAGCCCGACGCCGGAGAGGAGCACGCCGAGTGCGAGTCCCAGGAAGGACGGGAACAGCCGCCAGTCTCCCGCGAGCAGGAACGGGAGCGCTGTGATCAGGGTCATTATGGGGAGTGCGAACAGCAGCAGCGCCGCCGCCCGTCCCATCCGGTCGGACCGGCCCCTCACTCCGGCGGAAACGTGCAGCGAGAAGGCTGTGGAGTCGTACGAGACGTCCGCGGAGATCGACCACGCGAGGATGAATGCGGCGAGCGGGCCGGCGATGACAAGCGGCCCGTCGAGCAGCGAGACGTGCTCCGCGCGGCGGGTGATCGAGGAGGCGTAGAGGACCACGGGCAGGAGCGGAACGACGATCAGGCCAGTGGTGTACCGCGGGTCCCGGATCCAGTAGGTCAGGGCGCGGGCGGCGACCGCCCCCGCAGGGCTCGGCGGCATCCATCCGAAGGCCCCGAGCCCGCGGCGGGAGGACCGTGCCCTCGGCGCCGAGCGGCTGCCCGGGCTCTCGAGCGCCCGCGCCAAGGCCCAGGACCAGCCCCAGGCGGCAAGGACGAGGGCCGCGGCCGCGATGACGAGCTTGGCCAGTGCCTCGAGGACGTTGCCCTCGGCCGCGGCGGCAGGCGCCGAGAACGGTGCGCCCAGTGGAGTCCAGGCCAGTACGTCGGCCCAGGCGACGAGGCCCGGTGTCCCGCCGCCGCCCATGCCCCTCGCCAGCAGGGAGATAGCCGGCCCGAGCAGCATGAGGGGGACGA
This sequence comes from Sinomonas notoginsengisoli, assembly GCF_021554725.1. Lineage (GTDB taxonomy): Bacteria > Actinomycetota > Actinomycetes > Actinomycetales > Micrococcaceae > Sinomonas > Sinomonas notoginsengisoli. The sequence continues at coordinate 659,985 of NZ_JAIZDP010000001.1, forward strand.
CGAACGCGATCCGGCTCACGTCGCGGAAGCGGCGCGAGGAGGCCAGCTCCGAGGCGATGCTCGCGACGAGCCGGCTCACGACCACGCACAGTCCGAGCGCGAGCACCGCCCCGACAGCCGCCACGATGAAGGCCAGCAGCCCACGCGTCCAGGGAACCGTCGACGCGGCAAGTACGAGCGTGGTGCACACTCCGGGCACCCCGATGAGCCCCGTGACTGCCTGCCCCATGAGGAGCTGGCGCAGCGGGATGGGGAAGAGCGCGAAGCGGGCCGGGTCCAGTGTGAGGTCGATGCCCGCGAAGAGGACCGGCGTGAGCGCCCACCCGACCACCAGGAGCGAACCGGCCAGAACCATCACCGTCTCGGCCAACGGCGTGGGCAGCACACTGAGCGCGAGGAGGCCCACGACCGCGAGGAACACGAGCCACAGCCCGTAGAGGGCGCCGAGAACGATGCCCACGAGCTGCCACGGGCTGCGGCGCAGGCCGTTGCGCAGAAGGAGCAGCTTGAGCCGGATCAGGTGTGCAACCACGTCAGGCCCTCGGTGTGCCCCCGGCCTCCCATGAGGGCCACGAAGCGGTCCTCGAGGGTCTCCCCATCGCGGACCTCATCCACCGTCCCGGCGGCGAGGATGCGGCCCTGGGCCACGACGGCGACGTGGTCGCACATGCGCTGGACCAGGTCCATGACGTGGCTCGAGACCACAACGGTGCCCCCCGAGCGGACGAAGTCGGACAGGATGGCCCGGATGCTCGAGGCCGAGACCGGGTCCACCGACTCGAAGGGCTCGTCGAGGACGAGGACCTTCGGCGCGTGGACCAGCGATGCCGCGAGCGCGATCTTCTTGGTCATGCCCGCGGAGTAGTCGACGACGAGCGTCCGAGCGTCCGGTGTCAGGTCGAACGCCTCGAGCAGGTCGCGGGTGCGCTGTGCCACGGTGGCGCGGTCCAGACCGCGGAGCAGGCCCGAGTAGGTCAGGAGCTGCTCGCCGCTGAGCCGGTCAAAGAGCCGGACACCGTCAGGGAGGACGCCCAGCAGGCGCTTCGCTGCGAGGGGGTCCGCCCACACGTCCACACCAAGCACGGATGCGCTTCCCACGTCGGGCCGCAGGAGGCCCGTGGCCATGGACAACGTGGTGGTCTTGCCCGCGCCGTTCGGCCCGACGAGGCCGTAGAACGACCCCGTGGGAACCTCGAGGCTGATGCCGTTGACGGCGACCTTGCCGCCGAAGGCCTTGACCAGGCCGCGCAGCGACAGCGCGGAGTGCGTGGACGGGACGGGATCAGCCATGAGAGCCTGCCGGACTAGAACAGGGCCCGGGCAAGCTGCTGCCGTGCGGAGCTCACGCGGGGGTCCGTCGGCCCGACGACCTCGAAGAGTTCGAGGAGCCGGACCCTGGCGGCCTCGCGGTCCTCTCCCGCGCTTCGGGTGATGAAGGCGACGAGCCGGGAGAACGCGTCCTCGACGTGGCCGCCGGCGACGTCGAGGTCCGCGACGGCCAGCTGCGCCTCGAGGCTCTCGGGGGCCGCCGCCGCTTGGGCGCGCGCCTTCGCGGCACCGGGATGGTCCACCTCGGCGACGCGCGCCATGAGCTGGACCTGGACGAGCCCGGCCTTCGCCTCGCGGTCCGCGGGCTGCTCGGCCAGGGCCTTCCGGTACGCGGCTTCCGCAGCAGCGAAGTCGCCGCGGTCGATCGCGTCGAATGCCTCCTGATGCAGCGGTGGCAGCTCGGGCTCGGCGGCAGCGGCAGGGGCGCCGTCTACCGTACCAGTCACACCGTTGGCCTCGGCGACCCGAAGGAGCTCGTCGAGGAGCTGACGAGACTGCTGCTCAGCCGCTGCCCCCTGGAAGAGCGGGATGGGCTGGCCCTTCAGGATCGCCACCGCCGTCGGGACGGACTGAGCCTGGAAGGCCTGCGCGAGCTGGGGGAAGGCCTCTACGTCCGCAGTGGCATAGAGCAGGCGGCCGCCGTACGAGCCGATTATGGTGCCCAGCTCGTCGCGGAGGCGCTGCGACTCTGGGGAGTAGGAGGCCCAGAGGAGCACGACGACGGGCACGGTCGCCGAGTGCTGGACCACGTCCCCGAAGGTGCGCTCGTCGAGGTCGATCCGGCCGGAGGACGGCGCCGGTGCACTGCCTTCGCCCGCCGGAACGCTCGCGCCTGCAGCCTGGGCGCCCCCTGGTGGGGCAGCTGGGCCATTGGGCGATGCGGCCGGGGGCGTCGCGGTGGCGCGGGCCTTGAGGGCCGAGAGGTCGACGGCGCCGCGGAAGTTCAGCTGCGGCTGGGGCTGGCGGGAACCGGGAACGCTCATGGGTCCAGCTTAGCGAAGGGCCGGGGCGCAGGAGGGCGGGTCGAGAAGAGCGGGACGGCACCCTCCGATGGGGTGGTGCCGCCCCGCACCTGGCGGCTTCGCAGCTGGTCAGCTCACGCTGGCAGCCGAGAGATTGCGCGTGGCGCCGATGAGGTTCACCGGCTGCGCTGCCCCGTCCTTGGACACGTAGAGCATGACCGACTCCCGGAACGTCAAGGCCATCTTCTTACTGGCCTCCTTGCCGCCGGCCAGCGCGGCGGCGTCATCCTGCAGGGTGACCTTGTCGCCTTCGGCCTTCGGAGTGCCCTCCACGACGAAGTCGAGCGGGGCGATGACGATCGCGCCCCCGTCGGCGGTGCGGAACGCCGCGGCCTCGTCGCCGACCGGCGAGTGCTTGAAGGTGAACGTGGCGTTCTCGGCCTTGGAAATGTCGGTCTGGTAGCCGAAGGTGTCCTTGATGTAGGCGTTGTCCGGGATCTTGTCCTTCCACGCGCTGCCACCGGTGGACAACCTGTCTGCCACGCCTCCGATCGCGTCCTTGGGGCTCACGGCGAGACCGGCCTTGTCATCGAGGGAGATCTGGTCAGCTCCGGATTTGGGCGTGCCGGGGAACGTCGCACCCGGCAGGAGCGGGGCGGCCTCGATGAGCTTGTAGTTGTCCCGTGCCGACGCCTGGCGGAGCGTGACGAGCTGTGGGGTGCTGTTGCCCTCGCCCTGCGTCACGGCAACGACAGTCCGCGGCCACGATCGCTGCGTGGTCACGACGCTCGTGAGGAGCTTGGACGCGCGGACGGGTGCGATGGCGGGTGCATTGGCCACGGCCGCCCGGACCTTGTAGTTCTGGGTGCGTGCGAGCAGCGCCGAGCCATCGACGCGCGCGGCGAGCTTGCCCGCGTCCTTCGCGTCGTCGCCGCCCTGGACAGCGTTCGCGGTCTGATCGAGGATGCGCGAGAGCTGGTCCTCCGTGACCACCCGGGCCTTGGCCGGCTCCGACGCACTCGGCGTCGGCGTGCTCGTGGCCTGGGCCGGGAGGGCGCCCACCCCGCTGCCGAGGACAGCCGCGAGCACGACGGCGAGCGGCCCGCCCAGGCGGCCCAAGGCACTCAGGCGAGGCACGGCGTCGGGCGTGCGCTCAGACTTTCCCGGCGCGCGGCGGGACGCCTCCGGGATGGCGGCGGTCGCCGGATCGTTCGTTGGCGCGGTACGGCGCCGCCCAGCGCCGCGGCCGGAACCCCCCCGACCGAGCCTGTCCAGAGCGGCGAGGACCACGGCGCCGACTATGAGGAGTGCCCCGATCACGAGCAGGGGGACGGCCCAGGGCGTGGTGGCGTGGCTCGGCCACGTGATGCTGACGTCCTGCGGGGCCGCAGCCTTTCCATCGCTCGCGAGGAGGAGCTGCCAGTCTCCCGAGTCAGGGAGGTCCCAGTGGTACTCGAGAGTGCCGCTCGCGCTCTGCGTGGCGGCGAACAAGTCCGCGCCAGCCGGGCTGGGCGACTCTGCGTCGCCGTCCGCGTGGGTCGCGGCGAGCATCTTGCCGTCCTCCGAGGCGCCGGCAATAGTGGTGTGGGCGGCCTTGCCGACCCAGGCGGCCATATCGTCCGGACGTGCCGTGGCCAGGACGTAGTTGCCCTGGCCGTGGATGGTCAGTGTTGCCTCTCCCCCACGGAGATCACGGAGCTTGGTGTCGATCACGGTCAGCGGAGCAGCCGGGGTGTCTGCGGGGAGCGTGGCCGTGACCTGCTCGTCCGGCGCCCACCACGTCAACTGGCCGATGCCGGCCACAAGGGCTACAAGGCCGAGCAGCAGGAGCGCGGCTGCGGTCTTCAATCGCACAGGAATAACCTCACGTCGGGGAAGGGGACGCATCCATGGTAACCAAATCGTGATCATCGGGCCGCATCGGACCGGCTGGTAACGTGTCCGCGTAAGGTGCGGGGACGCCCGTACGGCCGGCGCCGGGCGGTGCAATGGGCGCCTGTCGCCGACCGTCAGGACCCAAATCGAGCAGAAGGCGGGGGCGTGGGAGAGAAGCACCAGCCGGGACCGATCGATCCGAAGTCTCCTTCATCGGCCGATCCTCATCCTCCGATCAGCAAACCCGTCATCGGCGGCGACCTGCCGCAGGCGCACGGGGTGAGAAGACTCGCGCGCGGTGTCCTCCGCCGGCTCCGGACGCCGCTGCCCGGGGCACAGCCACGGATCCGCTTCGAGATGCCGCCCCTCGCAGAGGACGAGTCGGCCCATATCCTCGAGCCGGGTGAGCACGGGTTCGGAGAGCCCGGACCGCGCGTCTCCGCGCGCAACCCGGTTTACATGGGCTTCATGGGCGCGGTCGGCGTTGGGATCGCCCTCGCACTGTATTACGTGGTGGCCCACACGACCCAGCTCCTGCTGTGGATCTTGGCAGCGCTCTTCATCGCCCTCGGGCTGGACCCAGTCGTCCGGTGGCTCGAATCGCACCGCATACCCCGGGCGCTGGGGATCATCGCGACGATCTTCGCGCTCCTGGCGATCCTGGGCGCATTCTTCGGAACGCTCATACCGACGATGGTCGAGCAGATCACGCAGCTGGTGAACAACGTTCCAACGTGGATCCAGGACTTCCTGAAGTCCGACTTCTACCGCAGCATTGACGAGCAGTTCGGCATCAAGAACCGCGTCACAGAGGAGCTGCAGAAGTTCGGCCAGGACTCGACCGCGATCACGAACATCTTCGGCGGGGTCCTCGGCTTCGGCACCACGGTGGCCAATTCCCTGTTCGGCGTGCTGATCGTCGTGGTCCTGAGCCTCTACTTCCTCGCGGCGATGCCGACGATGAAGCTCTGGGCCTACCGGCTCGCGCCGCGTTCGCGCCGCCGCCGGGTCCAGGCACTGAGCGAGGAGATCACCCGCTCGGTCGGCAACTATGTGATCGGGCAGGTGTGCGTCGCGGCCCTGAACGCTACGTTCGCCTTCGTCGTCATGAGCATCCTGACGGTGCCCTTCGCCGCGCTGCTCGCGTTCATGGTGGGGTTCCTCGCGTTCATCCCACTGGTCGGCGGCGTCGTGGCGGGAACCATCATCTCCCTCGTCGCCCTGACCTCGGGATGGCAGACGGCCGTCATCCTGGCCATCGCATACTTCGCATACCTCCAGTTCGAGGCGTACTTCGTCTCACCGCGCATCATGCAGCGTGCGGTGGCCGTCCCCGGCCCGGTGGCGGTCATCTCGGTGATCGCCGGCGGTACCCTTCTGGGCGTGCTCGGAGCACTCATCGCAATCCCTACCGCCGCCTCGGTGATGCTCCTAATCAGGGAGGTCTTCATCACACGTCAGGACCAGCACTGACCGCTCAGTGCCGGCTCTGGCACTGGAGCGCCGGGACAGCATTGTCGGCGCGCGGCCCTATGCCGCCGTCGCGGAAGGACCCTCCCACGTCGTCGGAATACCGTCAGGGCCAGACCCGGCGCTTGTGGTCTCGTCGACGATCTCACTGAGTGCCCTGTGCACGAACTTCTCCCCGACCCACAAGTGCTTCGCGCCGTCGACTCCAACGACTCTGGCCTGTGGCACTCGGGCGAACCGCCGGGCGGCCTCGGCTGGGCGGAGATAGTCGTCGAACTCCGGCACGAGTGCCGTGAGCGGGGCGCCCGATGCCGCCCAGGCATCCAGATCGGCATCGCCCGCTCGGTGCAGGGGCGGTGAGAGCAGGACTGCGCCCTCAATCTCGCTGACGACAGGGGCGAGGGCGCCGTATTTGAGGACGAGTTCGGTGCCGAACGACCAGCCGACGAGCCAGCGGTGGGGAAGCCCGCGGTCACCGGCGAAGCGCACGGCGGCCTCGATGTCGGCCCTCTCCCCGACCCCGTCCTCGAAGCTGCCCTCGCTCGTACCGCGGGGGCTCGCGGTCCCGCGGGTGTTGAACCTCAGCACGGCCAGCCCTGCGAGTGTGGGAAGGCGGAACGAGGCCTTGCGGAACACGTGCGAGTCCATGAACCCGCCGTGGGTCGGCAGGGGGTGGAGGGTCACGAGCGTGGCGACTGGCTCCCGGTCCATGGGCAGGGCAAGCTCGCCGACGAGGGTGAGCCCGTCCTCGGTGTGCAGTTCGATGTTCTCCCGGCGCGCGGGCAGTACCGTGTTGGCGCGGATCTGCGTCGGACCGTCTGACTCGGCGAACACATAGGATGCGGGATCGAAGCTCATGCGCCCCACAGTATCGGCTGCGTGCTGTGTCCCTGGCCGCGCTGCTGGGCTATCGGCGGCGGTACGTGCGCGTGCGCCAGCAGTGCGTGTGCCAATGGCGCCGGTCCGCGATGGCCGCCTCCTCGCCGAAGAGATGGTCCTCGGCCCAGACGACCACATGGGCAACCCCCGGCGGGATGATCCGCGAGCAGCCGGGGCAGGTGTAGTCCTTCGCCGCGTTCCGGGTCGTCACCCGCCGGACTCGCCACTCGCCGTCGGGCGCAGACTCGAGCCGCGCGAACCCCGCAAGGACGCGTTCGGGGTTGAAGTCGTCGAGCTCCTCGCGTGCTCCCGCCGCTGCACGCTCGGCCCGGGGGACGGCGGGACGGCGGCGGGGTCGGTTCGAGCGCGGCATGCCTCCATTCTGCCGTGCTGCGCCCACCGGGCCGCCCGCGGGGGATCTCGGTTCAGCCCGGCGGCGGTGCCGAAAGGTAGAGTTCTCGGGTGCGACTTGTCATTGCCCGCTGCTCCGTCGACTACGTGGGGCGCCTCAAGGCCCACCTGCCCCTCGCCACGCGCCTCCTCGTGGTCAAGGCGGACGGCTCGGTGCTCGTGCACTCCGACGGCGGGTCCTACAAGCCGCTGAACTGGATGAGCCCGCCAGCCCGCCTGCACGTTGTAGGCCCCGATCAGACGGAGCTCGAGGAAGGGGTCCTCGAGCAGTGGACGGTCCAGTCGGCGAAGGCGGACGACCGCCTCATCGTCAACGTCCACGAGTTCCTCCACGACTCCTCGCATGAGCTGGGGGTGGATCCCGGGCTCGTGAAGGACGGCGTCGAGTCGGACCTGCAGCGGCTGCTCGCGGAACAGATCGAGACGCTGGGCGCGGGCTACACGCTCATCCGGCGTGAGTACTACACGGCCATCGGACCCGTGGACATCCTCGCCCGCGACGCGACTGGAACCACCGTGGCAGTGGAGCTCAAGCGGCGCGGCGACATCGACGGCGTCGAGCAGCTCACGCGCTACCTCGAACTGCTCAACCGGGATCCCCTCCTGGCCCCCGTCCGCGGCGTCTTCGCAGCCCAGCAGATCAAGCCTCAGGCGCGCGTCCTGGCGCTCGACCGGGGCATCGACTGCGTGACGTTGGACTACGACGCGATGCGTGGAGTGGATGACGTGGAGTCCCGCCTGTTCTGACCGGTCCCAGTCCGAGGTGGACCGGGGTCGAGAATGCCGACCCTCGCCTAAGGTAGAGCCATGACCTCCGCAGAGTCTTCCGCTACGGTTCCCGCCCGCCTGACCCTCACGGGCAGGATCGTGAGTGATGGCACGGAACTCGAGGACGGCCTCGTCGCCGTCGAGGACGATCGGATTGAGTATGCGGGAGAAGCCTCGGGCTTCGATTCTGCGGCCTTCGGGGGCACGCAGGTCCCGCTGCCCACCGGTGCGCTCCTGCTCCCCGGCCTCGTGGACCTGCACTGCCACGGCGGGCAAGGGGTGGACTTCACGAGCACCGACGAGGACGGGGCGCGCCGCGCGATCGCACTCCTCCATGCGGAAGGCACCACCATGCTGCTGGCGAGCCTCATGACGGCGTCGAAGGACGAGCTCCTGCGCGGCGTCGCCCTCTTCTCCCAGCTCGACGCGGAAGACCTGATCGCCGGCGTCCATGCGGAAGGCCCGTTCCTCTCCCCCTCCCGCTGCGGGGCGCAGAATCCCGACTTCCTCCTGGAGCCGGACGTCGACGTCGCGATGGAACTCATCGAGACGGCCGACGGCGCGCTCGCCACGATGACGTATGCTCCGGAACTGCCCGGCGCGTCGGACCTCGTGGACCTCCTGACCGCGCACGGCGTGACGCCCTCGCTGGGGCACACCGACTGCGACGACGCGACCGCCGAGGCGTCCCTCGAGCAGGCCCGCGATGGCCTCACGGCCGCGGGGTTCGATGGCGCCGAGGGCCTGCCCACCGTGACCCACCTCTTCAACGGCATGCCTCCCCTCCATCACCGCTCCCCTGGTCCGGTTGCGGCGTGCCTTCGGGCGGCAGCGGTTGGCGGGGCGGTGGTCGAACTCGTGGCCGACGACGTGCACCTCGCCCCGGCCACGGTACGGACCATGTTCGGGCTCGTCGGCTCGGCCAACATCGCGCTCGTGACGGATTCCATTGCTGCCGCAGGGCTGGGCGATGGGCACTACATGCTCGGCCCGTCCTCCGTGACGGTCGCGGGCGGAGTGGCGACGCTCGACACGACGGGGGCAATTGCGGGCAGCACCGCAACACTCCTTGACGTCGTAGCCCACGCCGCCGCCGCGGGCGTTCCGCTGGCCGACGCCGTGTTCTCGGCCAGCGCCGTCCCCGCCGCGGTGCTCGGCAAATCGGACGAGTTCGGCAGCCTCCGCCGAGGACTGCGTGCAGACATCGTGGCCACTGACCCGGACCTGGGACTCGTCTCCGTCGTCCGTTCTGGCGTTCTCCTTCCCCCCAAACTAGGCTGAGTTCTCAACGGAAGAAAGTCGCGTCCGGGGGGACCGAGAACGGGTTCTCTCTGCGTTCGCCTGAATTTCTTTCGGACGTTGAGAAGAAAACGGTGGTGTGCCGTTGACCGCACATGCCTGTCATGATTGGCTAGTGCCAGTCTTGATGTAGGTAGCAGTGTTTTTCATGCAATGCATGCTCGCAAGACCGTTGCGAGCGTGGAGTTCCCGGTAGCCCGGGTCCTCCCGCGGAGTAACTCGGCCGGCACATAAGTGCCGGTGTCACGATGCAATTCCACAGGAGAACGCAGGACATGGCACAGGGGACCGTCAAGTGGTTTAACGCAGAAAAGGGCTTTGGCTTCATCACGCCAGATGACGCCGAGTCGGACGTTTTCGTCCATTACTCCGAGATCAAGTCGAATGGCTTCCGGACGCTCGAGGAGAATCAGCGCGTCGAGTTCGAAATCGGTCAGGGCGCGAAGGGCCCGCAGGCGACAGGTGTGATCGCTCTCTGAGTGATTGATCGAGCCGGTCGATGCCGGCGGAGGGGTTCCGGTTCGCCGGAACCCCTCCTTTTTCCTTGAGGTGACGCTAATTGCAATTGCTCACGTCCGATGCGGATTATGCAACCATCTGCCGCAGGATTCTCATCCGGTGGCGCATTGTCAGGCCCGGCAGATAAGCCTGCGCGAGGGCCTGCCCGATGGCTGGGAGTTGGAGCGGATCCTGATAATACATATACAGTGAGTGGTATTCGGGTTGAAACCGTGACTTGAACTTCGCAAGCGACCGGAAGCCGTAGACAGGCTCCAAGGCATGTCCCACAGCGTTCAGGAGCCCCGAGAGAAGCTCATCCCCGGCATCGACTTCAGCACGCTCGCTTGCCGGATCGGCCGCGAGCGGCGAGCCGGAGAGCGAGATCCATTCGACACTATTACGCAGCTCCGTGACGGCCGAGGCGATGAGGAATTCCATGACGCCTGAGAAGGCGCCCGGTCCACGGCGCATGAAGTCCAGGGTCCAGCCCACCACCCGGTTCTCCTCGAACACCGGCAGCCAGCTCGTGACGGCGTGGATCTTCCCGTCCCCGTCCATGGCCAGGCAGACCAGCACCTCAGGGTCGTCGATCTCGTCGAGTCCTCCGAGGGTGAACCCCATGTCGGGCAAGGCCTTCTGGGCTGACCATTCCTCCGAAAGCGCGCTGAGCTGCTGGCGCTGCGACGGCGAGAGCAGGTGGTACCGCGTCCACACCGCCCGCACTCCGAGCTTTCCGGCCTTGTTCACGGCGGTGCGGACGTTCTGCCACTCCTTGCCGACGAACTCGAGTTCACGCACCGACAGGCGGGTCTCCTGCGCCACCTCGACGCGGTGGAAGCCCCTCGAGCGGAACGTCGGCCACAGGTCGCCCGAGAGTGAGTAGAAGCAGGGTACGAGTGCATGCTCGGCGCAATGCGCTATGAATTCCCCGACAGCTGCTGGCCCTCTGCCCGGCGCACCGATGGGCCCGGCGACCGAGAGCGCGACTCGGCCGTGCAGTTGGAACGCGAGTCCCGCCGTAGCATGGCTGTCGAACCAGAATTGGTTGGGTGGCCAGAGCGTCATCCATGAGAGCGAGCCTCCACCCCGGCGCACAAGGCTGCGCGCCAAGTGGAGGCTGTCATCCCGAGCACCCAGCGACTGGCGTCCCTTCAGCACCACGACCGCCACGAGGATCAGGCCCACGAGCCACAGGATGAGTCCGCTGTGGGTGAACAGCCAGAGCTCAGCGGCACTCCGGTTCCGGAACACCACCTCGTAGCTGTTGGGGATCGGCGATGGGAGGTACTGGCGGACGAGCTCTGTCAGGAGTCCCCAGACAGAGTCGCGGCGGCCCAGTCCTCCCCCCTGCCACCACAGCACTGTGTAGGTGAGCACGAGTCCTCCGGCCACCACGGCCGCTACACCACCCAGGCGCCGCCGCATGCCCCTCGCCGTCTCGACCGGAAACAAGTTGCGGTTGAGCAGGAGCACCACGATGAGAGCCACCGCGGTCAGGGCAATGGGCAGGATGTGCACGAACCCAGAGGCGAGGAGCGAGAAGCGCGGCCGCCGTGGCGAGGCCGGCATCCTCAAGAACAGTGCGAGGTAGCCGATGGCGAGGACGCCCACCGCAACCTGCACGGCGACGGCCAGCCGCAGTGCCACGCTGCGACCGCGCCGGAGGCCCTCAGCGCATACCAGCAGGATGGCCATCGGCACGAGCGCCGTCACATATCCCTCCGGCGAGAGGAAGGCCGGCTGCGCCGCCTGAAGGCACCCAGCATCCACCGTACCCCCGCAGTCCTGCTGCAGCTGGACCAGGGCGGGCATCGGGTTGAGCACCATCTCCCGCACGAGCGCGAGCGGACCGGACGGGCTGAGCGAGAGCGCGGTGAGGACCGGGCCGACCGCTGCGAGGGTGACGATGACCACGATGATGTTCCGGCGCTCGCGGACGGATGGAACGACCAGGTGTGGTGGGTCGTGACGCCGGCCTCTGAACCACCAGGAGGCAACGATCCCGAGCGAGGCCCCGATGAGACCAAGGACGGTCTCCGAGTGGCCCACATACAGCGTGAGCATCGCCGCGATCCCCACGACCGCTGTCCGGAGTCGGCGCCGCCAGAGGATCCCAAGCGATGGGCTCGCGGCCATGGCGGTAAAGAGCGCGGCCGGGTAAGGCCCCAGGACCGGGTCCTCTACCATCGAACCCAGCCAGCCGTCCCCGCCAATCCGGGCAAGCTGCGTGAGCGCGAAGAAGACCGTGACCGATGCGAAGTCGCCGACGAAGAACAGGGCTGCGGCCTTCAGCGTTCCGTAAGCTGTCTCCGCCACGGGAACGAGCACGCCGACCACCACGGTCGCGGCGAGGTAGGCGAGCGGATTCGTGACGAAGAAGATCGACGTCATCGCTGCCCACCACTGGCCCGACTGCAGCGAGCCGAGGTCGCCGCCCACCACGTCGAGGACCTCCGGCGACGGACCGGACAGGATGCTGCCCGTGGCCAGACCGGCAATCCACATGGCCGCGATGACAGAGAGCGTGAAGGGGACTCGCCGGGCACCGCGCAACGCGGCCTTCCCCGGCGACACCAGGGCGGAGGGCCCGATCATGGCAGCCGCCATCGCGTCGCGAGCATGTCAAGGCCTACGGGAATCGCCTTGGCAATCATTTCCCACGAATGGGCCTCGCCCGGCACGAACTCCTCGTGCACCTCGGCGCCACCGCCTCGGGCCTGTTTCGCGATGACGTCTGCTTGGGCCATGAAGTCAGGATCCCGCCTGCCGGCCGCGAGGAAAAGGAATTGGCCCTCATGACCGCCCTCTGCGAAGAAATGGGCGGGGACCTGCGCCTCGAAGGCGGCCTCGTCGCCGTCGAACGCAGTGTCGATCGTCTTGCGGCGCTCCTTGGCCAGCGCAGGCTCCTTTTCGGCCCCGAATCCGAGCGCGGAGCTGAACAGCTCGGGGTGCTGGGCCAGCAGCTGGACGGCGCATGTGCCGCCGAAGGAGAACCCGCCCGCGGCCCAATGGGTGGGATCCTTCGCCACCGTGAGGTGCTCCTTGATCCATGGGACAACGTCCTGGGTGAGGTAGGTTTCGACCTTGCCGAGTTTGGTGTCCATGCAGAGCGTGTTGTTGCTCGGCGTCCCGATCGGATCCACGACCACGGCGACGGGGGCAACGCCGCCGTGCTTCGCGGCGAGCCGGTCCATCGTGGCCCTGAGCCTGCCCCCTGAGAGCCAGTCCGAGGGATTGCCCGGCTGGCCCGCCATGAGGACGAGGACCGGCAGCTCGGGCCGAGGCACGGCGAAGTATGCAGGCGGCATGTACACGTAGGCGTCTCGGGCGGAGAACCCGGACGCCGCGTTGGGGAGGTGGACCTTGCGGAGTTCGCCATTGTCGGGGAGGTCCGCCGGCGCCCTCCAATCGGCCAGGGGCACAGAAGCTGCGCCTGCGCGCTCGAGTGCCTGGCTCATCGGCTGGATGCGGTTCACCGAGACCCCCGCGAGATCCGCGATAGTCAGATTGAGGCCGAAGTATGCGTTGACCTGCTGGGCGGACAGGAGCACTGCGGCAACCACGGAAACGACTGCGGCCGCTCGACGGCCCCATGCGCGTCGGGCCGCACCGAGCCTGATAATTCCGACGAGGCCCAGCACCACCCCGAGAATGCCGACACCCGACCAGAAGAGCACCTCGGGCGGCAGGTCCTCCGGGAAGATAGACAGGACATCGACGATCAGCCAATGGAGCACCAGTGTCGCAGCCACCGCGAAGGCCGCCGATGCGACTGCCAGGATCGCACCGCGGGCACGGGGCCGGGGCACCAGGACGAGGGCCGCGAGGAATGCCAGGCCGGCAATTCCCAGCACCCAGCATGCGACAGCCACGGGCCCGTCGACGACGCGCAGCTCGTAAAGCCAGTCCATCCCGGCCTCAGCGCCACGTTCCGATGCCGATGACCGGTCCGGCTTCAAGCCAGGACGCCAGACCTGCGTAGGCACTGAAGTCCATCGCAAAGCGGACCGTCTCGCTGAGGTACTTCAGCTCGACGACGACGACATCAGCCTGAACACGTGTGCGCTCGGACTCCGTCGGGGCCCTCCGTCCGAGCAGTTCGAGTGAACTGCGGGTGAACCGATGCCGGGGCACCGGGCTGAGGGAGAGCAGATTGAACCATTCGAGTTCAGTGTCCTGATAACGGCAAACCCCCATCCGCCACGGCCCGGAGGCCATGGAGATGGAGGCATCAACCGTCCCCAGGGTGCGCCGCAGGACGAACCGGCGCACCCCGAGGGCGCACAGCATCGCTGCGAGGAGCAGGAAGACCGCTGCCAGGACGATGAACGGAAGGGCAGAATCGTCCATCGAGGTCAGGCTAACGGGTTCCCGCGGCCGATTCGCCGATCTGGGCGTTGTCGGCGACAATCACGACTCGGTCGGAGTCGACCGAGAAGAACCCGCCGTCGACCGTCGCCGTAATCCTCGAGCCGGAGGCCGGCTCGATCACAATGTCACCCGCATGCATAATCGCGAGGACGGGAGTGTGGCCCGGAAGAATCCCGATTTCCCCGTCCGCTGTGCGGGCCTTGACCATCTTCGCCGGGCCAGACCACACGAAGTGGTCCGCCGCGACGATCTCGACCTCGAGCTCAGCCATGCTACTTGGTCTGTTCCTGGATCTTGGCCCAGGCGCGCTCGACGTCGTCGAGGCCGCCGACGTTGAAGAACGCCTGCTCGGCCACGTGGTCCATCTCGCCATCGCAGATGGCCTTGAAGCCCTCGATCGTGTCCTTGATGGACACGGTCGAACCCTCGACACCCGTGAACTGCTTCGCGGTGTAGGTGTTCTGCGAAAGGAACTGCTGGATGCGACGGGCACGCGCCACGACGATCTTGTCCTCTTCGGAGAGCTCGTCGACGCCGAGGATCGCGATGATGTCCTGCAGTTCCTTGTTCTTCTGCAGGATCTGCTTGACGCGCAGGGCTGTGTCGTAGTGGTCCTGACCGATGTACTGCGGGTCGAGGATGCGCGACGTCGAGCTCAGCGGATCAACAGCGGGGTACAGACCACGCGAGGCAATGTCGCGGGAGAGCTCCGTCGTCGCGTCCAAGTGCGCGAACGTCGTCGCCGGGGCCGGGTCGGTGTAGTCGTCAGCGGGGACGTAGATCGCCTGCATCGACGTGATCGAGTGGCCGCGCGTCGAGGTGATGCGCTCCTGGAGGAGACCCATCTCGTCGGCGAGGTTCGGCTGGTACCCGACGGCCGAGGGCATGCGGCCCAAGAGGGTCGACACCTCGGAGCCCGCCTGCGTGAAGCGGAAGATGTTGTCGATGAAGAGCAGCACGTCCTGGTTCTGGACGTCGCGGAAGTACTCCGCCATGGTCAGGGCTGAGAGCGCGACCCGGAGGCGCGTGCCTGGCGGCTCGTCCATCTGCCCGAACACGAGGGCGGTGTCCTTGAGGACGCCAGCCTCCTCCATCTCGACCCAGAGGTCGTTGCCCTCGCGGGTGCGCTCGCCCACACCGGCGAACACCGAGGTGCCGCCGAAGTTGCGAGCAACACGGGTGATCATCTCCTGGATGAGCACGGTCTTGCCGACGCCGGCACCACCGAACAGGCCGATCTTGCCGCCCTTGATGTACGGGGTGAGGAGGTCGATGACCTTGATGCCGGTCTCGAGCATCTCGGTCGAGCCCTCGAGCTGGGCGAAGGACGGGGCCTTGCGGTGGATCGGCCAGCGGTCTGAGGCGTCGATCTCCGACTCTGCAACGTCAAGGGGCTTGCCCAGGACGTTGAAGATGTGGCCCTTGACGCCGTCACCCACGGGGACGGAGATCGGGGCGCCGGTGTCGACGACCTTGGTGCCGCGGACGAGTCCGTCGGTGGCCTGCAGCGAGATGGCGCGGACGAGGTTGTCGCCGAGGTGCAGGGCGGTCTCGAAAGTGATCTCTCGGGTGTGGTCGCCGAGCGTGATCGTCGTCGTCAGTGCGTTGTAGATCTCCGGAATCGCGTCGGCCGGGAACTCGACGTCGACAACCGGCCCGATCACGCGGGCAATACGGCCCGTCGCGCCAGCGGTCGCAACCGCTTCAGAGGCAGTGGCAGTCATCTCTCTCACTTCTTCAGTAGATGGCGTGGAATCAGTCTATCGGTGGGTGCTCGTACGGACCGTGCGCTCAGGCACTGAGCGCGTCCGCGCCAGCGATGATCTCGGTCAGCTCTTGCGTGATCTCCGCCTGCCGGGCGGTGTTGCGCAGTCGCGTGTACTTCTTGATCAGGTCGGTCGCGTTGTCGCCCGCGTTCTTCATGGCACGCTGGCGCGAGGCGAGCTCGCTGGCGGCGGCCTGCAGCATCGCCGCGAAGATCCGCGACTCGATGTAGCGCGGGAGTAGCGCGTCGAGCACCTGCTCGGGCTCGGGCTCGTACTCGTAGAGCGGCAGGATCTCGTTCGGGTCCGCCACGTACTCCTCGACGACCTCGAGGGGAAGCAGCCGGATCACGGTGGGTTCCTGCACCACCATCGACTTGAACTGGGTGTAGACGACATGGATCTCGTCGACCCCGCCGTCCTCATAGCGCTCAGCGAAGGCCTCGAGGAGCACCTTGCTGATCTCGCGTGCGGTCGAGAATTCTGGATTGTCGGTTCCGCCAGTCCACACCCGCACGTAGTCGCGGTTGCGGAAGTCGAAGTAGGCTTGGCCCTTGCGGCCGACGATGTAGCTGGACACCTCTTTGCCCTCTCCGCGGAGGAGCTCGGCAAGGGACTCGCCCTGCTTCAGGATGCTGGCCGAGTAGGCGCCGGCCTGGCCCCGGTCTGCCGTGAGGACCAGCACCGCCGCGCGCCGCACCTGCGTGGGTTCGGTGGTCAGCGGGTGGTCGATCTCGGACGAAGAGGAGACAGCAGAAACGGCGCGAGTAATGGCATTCGCGTACGGCAGGGAAGCGGCCACGCGGGCACGCGCCTTGCCGATGCGGGAGGTAGCAATCAGCTCCATCGCCTTGAACATCTTGCGCATCGACGACGTCGAGGCAATCTTCTGGCGGTAGACCCGGATCTGGGCTCCCATTCTTGTCCTTTCCTCACCCTCGCTGACTGGCCGGGTCGGTGCCATGGGCCCCGACCCAGCCGATCAGCCGCAGGGAATCAGCGCTTCTGCTTGACGATCTTTTCCTGGTTGACATCGCCCTCGGCAAGAGCGGCGTGCTCTTCGTGGCCGGCGCCGACCAGCTGGTTGTCGCCCTCGCCGAAGAAGCCCTTCTTGAAGTCCGTCACCGCGGTCTTGAGGGCCTCGACGGTGTCGTCCTCGAGCTTGCCGGTCTGGGCGAGCGTCGTCAGGATCGAGGTCTTGCGCTTGAGGTAGTCAAGGAAGTCGGCCTCGAAGCGACGGACGTCCTCGACAGGGACGTCGTCCAGATAGCCGCGGGTGCCGGCCCAGATGGAGACGACCTGCTCCTCGACGGGGTAGGGGTTGTGCTGGCCCTGCTTGAGCAGCTCCATGAGGCGGGCGCCACGGGTGAGCTGCTGACGCGACGCGGCGTCAAGGTCCGACGCGAACATCGCGAACGCCTGCATGTCGCGGTACTGCGCGAGGTCCAGTTTGAGCGTGCCCGAGACCGCCTTCATCGACTTGACCTGAGCGGCGCCACCGACTCGGGAGACGGAGATGCCGACATCCACCGCGGGGCGCTGGTTCGCATTGAACAGGTCCGACTGGAGGAAGATCTGGCCGTCCGTGATGGAAATGACGTTGGTCGGGATGTACGCCGAGACGTCGTTCGCCTTGGTCTCGATGATGGGGAGGCCAGTCATCGAGCCAGCACCGAGCTCGTCCGAGAGCTTCGCGCAGCGCTCGAGCAGGCGGGAGTGCAGGTAGAACACGTCACCCGGGTAGGCCTCGCGGCCCGGCGGCCGGCGCAGGAGGAGGGAGACGGCGCGGTAGGCCTCGGCCTGCTTCGAGAGGTCATCGAAGATGATGAGGACGTGCTTGCCCCCGTACATCCAGTGCTGGCCGATGGCGGAGCCGGCGTAAGGGGCGAGGTACTTGAAGCCGGCCGGATCGGACGCCGGCGAGGCCACGATCGTCGTGTACTCGAGGGCACCGTGGTCCTCGAGGGTCTGGCGCACGCCAGCGACCGTCGAAGCCTTCTGACCGATCGCGACGTAGATGCAGCGGACCTGCTTCGTGGCGTCGCCTGAAGCCCAGTTGGCCTTCTGGTTGATGATCGTGTCCACCGCGATGGCCGTCTTGCCGGTCTGCCGGTCACCGATGAGCAGCTGACGCTGGCCACGGCCGATCGGGATCATCGCGTCGATTGCCTTGAGGCCCGTCTGCATCGGCTCGTGGACCGACTTACGCTGTGTCACGCCCGGGGCCTGGAGCTCGAGCGCGCGGGTGGTCTCCGCGGCGATCGGCCCGAGGTCGTCGATCGGCGCACCGAGCGGGTCGACCACGCGGCCCAGGAAGGCGTCCCCGACCGGCACCGAAAGGATCTGGCCGGTGCGGTGCACCTCCTGGCCCTCCTCGATACCGCCGAAGTCGCCGAGGATGATGACGCCGATTTCGCGGACGTCGAGGTTCTGGGCCAGGCCCAGGGTTCCGTCCTCGAAGCGGAGGAGCTCGTTCGCCATGACCGAGGGGAGGCCCTCGACACGGGCAATGCCGTCGCCGGCGGTGGTCACCCGACCGACCTCGACGCGCTCAGCCGTGCCAGGCTCGTAGGAAGCCGCGAAGTCGTTCAGCGCGCTGCGGACGTCGTCGGCATTGATGGTCAATTCGGCCATCTTGCAGTCCTGCTCTCTTGATTCTCGTGGTCACCGAAGAGCCGTACTGCCTGCGATGACCGAATTGTCTGATACAAGTGTGCTGATGCCTCAGCGTGCCTGCACGGCGAGCTGACGGCGCAGCTCGCCGAGCCTCGTCACCGTCGAGGCATCCAGCACCTCGTCGCCGACCGTCACGCGGACGCCGCCGACAAGCGACGGGTCCACGGTCGTGTTGATCTTGAGCTCGCGCCCGTAGAGGGCATTGAGCCCCCTCTGGAGCCGCTCAGCCTGCGCCCCGCTAAGGGGGCGAGCGACGGCGACGTCGGCGATCCACCGCTTCTGGCGCCCTGCGGCGAGGGAAGCGAACTTCTCGACGAGTGCAGTCGGCTTGCTCCCGCGGGGAGCCGTGACGGCCTGGCTGATGAGCAGCTTCGCCTCCTCGGAGACATCCGGCACGAGCCGGAGCGCGAGGGAACGCCTCGCCTCAGGCGAGGCCTGCTGCTCGGTCAAGGCCGACTGGACCTCGTGGCTCGACTCGACCGTGTGGTTGAAGGCGAACAGATCGTTCTGGATCTTCTCCAGACCGCTGAGGCCGCTCGCGGAACCGGAGCCTTGCTCGGCCACAGCGATTGCCACCGTCGAGGCAAGGGTCTCGAGTGCATCGCTGACGTCGCGAGCGTCGGCCCAGCGCGAGGCGGCCAGCTTTGCCGTGATCTCCACGGCCTCAGCAGATGCCTTTCCCTCCAGCAGGCTCCGTACGAGCGCCGACTTCTCCGTGCCCTCGCGGGATGGATCGGTCAGCGCACGGCGAAGGCCGGCGGAGCTGTCAAGGACGCCCAGGATGCCGAAGAGCTCCCGCGCCAGCGACAGCGAGGCCGTGGGCAGCGTGGTCTCCAGGTCGGCCAGCGCGGCGGCCAGCGATTCGCTCGATACTCCTGCCATTACTTCACCGCACCTGCGTTCTGGGATTCCAGCTCGGCAAGGAAGCGATCCACGACACGCCCAGCCCGGGCATCGTCGTCGAGCGACTCGCCGACGATCCGGCCGGCCAGCGTCGTGGCCAGCGAGCCGACCTCGGAGCGCAGCGATGCGACAGCCTGCGTCCGCTCCGCCTCGATCTGGGTGTGGGCCTGTTCGGTGATGCGGGCGGCCTCGGCGGCCGCCTTTTCCTTGAGCTCCGCGAGGATCTGCGCGCCCTCGGCGCGGGCCTCCTCCCGGATGCGGTTGGCCTCAGTACGCGCATCAGTGAGCTGCTGCTTGTACTCCTCGAGTGCTGCCGAAGCCTCCGCCTGGGCCTTCTCGGCCTTCGCGATGCCGCCCTCGATGGCCTCCGCACGCTCGGCAAACGTCTTCTCGAACGCCGGGACGACGAACTTGACGACGATCCAGAGCAGGACTGCGAAGCCCACGGCAACGACCAGGATCTCCCACCAGTTCGGCATGAGCGGGCTCTGGCTGCTGCCTTCGGTGGTGGCGCGAACAATGAACTGATGCATGTTGTGCACCCCTCCTATCTACTCGGTTCTGGCTGCGTGCGCCGTGTTCTGGAGGATCAGAGCACGAAGGCGAACACGAGGCCGAGGATCGCGAGCGCCTCGGTGAGCGCGAGGCCGAGGAAGGCGATCGGCTGGAGCACGCGCTGCGCCTCCGGCTGGCGGGCCACGCCGTTGATGTAGGCCGCGAAGACGAGACCCACGCCGATGGCACCGCCGATGGCGGATAGACCGTAGCCGACGAGGTTGAGGTTGCCGGTCATTGTGTTCCTTTCAGGTTGCCCAGGCGGGCTGATTGAGTGTTCGGTTCATCCCCCGAAGGGGGGAAGTCTCAGGGGTGGATTCAGTGCGCGTCCGCGTGGAGCGCGCCCTGGATGTAGATGGCGGTCAGAAGGGTGAAGACGTACGCCTGCAGGACCATGATCAGCGCCTCGAGCATGTACATCGCGGTCGCGCCGACGAGTACGAGGAGCGAGGTGCCCTTGAGCAGGACGCTCTCCTGCGCGATGAGGAATGCGATGCCGGAGCCGGCGAGGGCAACCACGAGGTGCCCGGCAAGCATGGTCGCGAAGAGACGGAGGCTGTGCGTCATCGGGCGGACGATGAAGTTCGAGATGATCTCGATGGGGACGACGATTGGCAGGATGTACCACGGCACGCCTGCCGGGACGACGGTGAGCTTGATGAACCGCGCGCCGAACTTGCGCAGGCCGACGCCGATCCAGGTCACGTAGACGAGGGCAGCAAGGAAGTAGGCGCCGCCGACGTGCGACATCGTGGGGAGCTGGAAGAACGGGATCGCGCCGTAGATGTTGTTGACCAGGATGAAGAAGAACAGCGCGAAGAGCAGTGGCACGAACTTCATGAAGTCGCGGCCGCCGATGATGTCCTTGCCGATCGAGTTGCGCACGAACCCGTACAGGTACTCGCCCGCGAACTGGAGCTTGCCGGGGACGAGCTGGCCCCTGCGGGACGCAACGAGGAAGAACCAGGCGATGAAGACGACGGAGAGCAGGACCATCAGCATCTGCTTCGAGAAGCCTTCAGCTGCGCCCCACGGGAAGATGGCCGGGAGGTGCATTTCCTCGAGAGTGGGCGGGGTGAAGGCGCCGGTGTCATCGGCCGGAAGCGTGAGCGGGGTCAACGCGATTCCTCTCTGCAGTGTCCATCGTCGGGCAGATGCCGGGGCGAGTAGCTTTCGACCCCCACATGTGAAATTTTCGGGTGCTCCATCAGCGACGTTCCGTCTCGGCGTCGTCCCCTGAGCCCTGAGGCTCGCCAGAGCTCTTTCGGTGCGTGAGGAGCCCATGCTTCATGGTCAGGTAGATGCCACCGGCAATCCCCACCAGAGCGCCAACGAGCACAAGCCAGCGCGTTTTCAGGAGATTGTCCAGCCCCCACCCTATCAAACTCCAGACAACGATCCCGCCAATTACATAGCTGAAGACCGCCATCCCGGAGTTGTAGCCGCGGTCACCCTCGGGGGCGCCGGAAGGCCTGTTCGCCGGGTTCTTCTCAGGCATGGGGGCCCTCCTGGCCGGACGACGGCGCCGCGTCTGACCGCCCGCTGCCGGTAGGGGGTACGTCGTCGAAGATCTGCAGCCGGAGGCGGCTGAACGCGAGAACTTCGACTGTCTGCCAGATCACCACCGTGGCGATTCCAGCCGCTCCGAACCAGGGGCCAGCCACCCATGCGGGCTTGCCGAGCCACAGCAGGAGTGCGGCGAATCCCACGACCTTGAGCACGTAGACGACCGCGAAGACGCCGATCGCCCCCGAGGGGTTGTTGCGTCCCGCGAAGTGGCCGGCAATGAGGCTCAGCGCGAAGAAGGCGATCACGATTCCGGCGGCGAAGAGCACGCTGCCAGCCGCGCCGGGGCCCGAGGCGACGAGTCCCGCGATCGCCAGCAGGATCGCCCCTGCCGCCGAGGCCGCCGAGGATGTGGCGGCGAGGCCGAGCCATGGAGTCCGCCCGCCGCCGGATCCGCCGACGCGGGGACGGCCGACGAAGCCGAACTTGCGCATCATAGGGTCCATTTCATGCCAATTCGTCGGCGGCCTGCAGCCAGGAGGCCGGCGGGGAGGGGTGCGAAACTATTCTACACGGGATAGAACTGGGCCCGTGCCGGCAGGGAGGCCAGCGTCAGGAGGCGCTCCGCCGCGCCGTCGTGCGCCATCTCCGTTCGAGCGCGCGCCACTGCCACACCGCGACGCACACCTGGGCGAGCAGCCACACGGCCGCAGAGGTGGCCAGAGTCAGCCAGAACCAAGGGGTGTCCGACCACGGCAGCCTCTGAACGACGAGGAGCACGATGGAGGAGGCGATGACCTTCATGAGCGCATCGGCGACAAGGGTGCGGCGTCCAAACGGCAATGACCGCGCCGCGAAGTGCAGGATCATCACGGCCGCTCCCCCGCACACGGTGACGACGCCGAGCGCGAGGAACGTGGGATAGATCATGGGCACACCGCCGATGCCCAGGCCGGTGAAGCCGAGCAGCGTGGTGGCGGCCACGACGGCGGTGATGGGGACCGAGAAGCGCTTGGTCCACGCGCTCGGGTGGAGCCAAACTGGCCGTCCCTGCCCGCTCCCGACCGCGTCTCGGGCCCAGGGGTGCAGCGTGAGGAAGGCCATGGCCGGCAGGACGATCGCATTGACGATCGTGAGCGGGATCCACGGCACGAACGCATAGGCCACTCCGCCGAACGCCACGAGCGCCGTCCAGACGTACATGACGGCCACTGCCTGACGGTGCGTATAGCCGAGGTCGAGCAGCTTGTGGTGGACATGCTCACGGTCCGGCGAGAACGGCGAGCGGCCACTCGTGGTCCTCCGGAGCACCGCAAGGACAAGGTCCAGGAAGGGAAGGAGCATGACGACGATGGGAAGGACGACCGGGATGAAGGTCGGGATGCCCTCCGCCCGGTCGTAGAGGCCTGACGCAACTTGGCCGGTCGCCACCACAGCACCGGTCGCCATGAGGAGCCCGAGCAGCATGGACCCCGAGTCCCCCATGAAGATCCGGGCGGGATGGACATTGTGTGGGAGAAACCCGAGACAAATCCCCACGAGGAGTGCCATCAGCAGTGTGGCGAGGTCCGTGTAGTCCGGCAGGAAAGCATTGCGGTGCACCCAGTAGGCCGTGAGGAAGAACGCAATGCCGCCAATGGCGGCGACGCCCGCGGCGAGGCCGTCCAGTCCGTCGACGAAGTTGATCGCGTTGACCGTGAGCACGATGAGGAACATCGTCAGGCCGATCTGGAGCCACTCGGCGGTGATCGGGATGGAACCGAGGGGCACGAAGGTGACACGTGGTCCCCACAGCGCCACGACTCCGGCGGCGAGGGCCTGTCCACCGAGCTTGACCCAGCTGTTAAGGTCCACCACGTCGTCGACGGCCCCCACGACGGCGATGACCGCGGCGCCACCCAGCACCGCCCACGGTTGGGGGGTGTCGAGGAAGATGGCGCGCACCCAGACCGTCTGGGACGCCGCCCAGAAGGCCACGGCGAATCCAGTCAGCATCGCCACGCCCCCGAGGCGGGGGACGCTGCGGGTATGCACATCACGTTCGCGCACGGGAGAGACGATGCCCCAATGGAGCGCGAGCACCCGGACTACTCCGGTGGCCGCGTAGGTGACAATTGCCGCGAGCATCGCCACGAGGACGTATATGAACATGGGCTAGCCGGCGGCCTCTCCGGAGCCGCGTGCGCCGATCAATGACGACGCCTCCTCGGGGCGCTCGGTGAACGCCCGGCGGTACCCCCGCCGTCGCAGCCGGGTCGGAACGATGCGGTAGATCCCACGCACGAGCACGTTCCGGGCGAACGTCCACGGGCCGATGTAGTGTGCTTCGAGCATTTTCGACTGGAGGCGCATCTCGGCCATGAGCATGCGCAGGCCACCTCGACGTGCGTACGCGCCCTCACTGACCCGGTAGAGGACGAGCACGTCGGGCACATTCGCTCCCCTGCTGCCGCGATGCAGCATTCGGACCCAGAGCCAGTAGTCCTCCATGTCGGGGACGCCGCGGTATCCTCCAGCGGCCCGCACCGCCCCGGCACGGTACATGACGCTGGGGTGGTTGAACGGCGTCCGGAAGGCGAGCTGCGCCATGATCTCACGATGGGAGGCGGGGACCGGACGGCTCGCGAGCACCTCCGATTCGTCCTCACCGACCTCGGCAATGGCCGACCCGACGACGTCGTACCCCTCCGCCAGAAGCCTCAGCTGACGCTCGAACCGCTCTGGGAGCGCCACGTCGTCGGCGTCCATACGAGCCACGACGTCGTGGCGGCACCGATCGAGGCCCTTGTCCAGTGCTTCGGCGAGCCCGACGCCCCGGGCCAGGCGCAGAACCTCCGTGACACCGCGGCCCGACCGCTCGGCGTCCACCAGGGCGCTTTCAATGTCCGAGTCGACCGGGCCGTCGCGCACGATGACGAGCTGTGCCGGGCGTACCGTCTGGGCCGTGGTCACCGACTCGATGGCCCGCCGAACGCGGTGGGCGGAGTCTCCGGCGTAGACGGGCAGGAGCACTGAGAACTGGGGCATCGATTCGCCGTCCTGCACCTCCCGGGCGAAGGCCGCTTGGCTGACTCCGGGCGCAGGGAGCGCCCCGGCGGCCGCCAGCACGTCCTCGGTGGGCCGGGGCCCCCGCGCGAGCGCCTCCCTCAGTCCGGCGAGCCCCGCCGCCAGGACGACACCCGGGCGAGGGCTACGGCCTACCATGGTCCCCCAGCGGCAAATAGTCGATGCACCGTAGAGCACCTTCTCTACGGGTGCGAGGGCGGGCGAGCGGAAGAAAGTCCAGATCTTGTTGCGGACCTCGAACCGGAACCGTGGCCCTACATCGGCCGTGAACGAGTCGTAGACCTTCGTGTGGTGCTCCACCACGGAGTCGACGCTTGCGAGGGCGAGCCGGTGGCGGGCCAGCCGCGCGGTGAACTCGAAGTCGTCGTTCCAGAGGAAGAAGTCCGCGACGGGCAGGCCGTGCGCGCGGACCGCGGCGGCATCCACGAACAGCGACACGAATGATGCCGAGCGGACGGCCCGGGCGCGATGCCGGGCCGCATAGTCGCGGTCCTGGTATGAGGCGTCCCAACGGTCACGCATCGTGTTCATCGGGTGGTCGCGGCTGTCGGTCCAGACGACCCGGCTCGCAATGAACGCGGGCTTGTCCGTCTCCGGGTAGGCGTTCCACAGCCGGACGGCCTCCGCGAGGGTCCCCGTGAGCGGCACTGTGTCATCGTCCATGATCCACAGCAGGTCTGGCGCGTGCCGCGCGAGGGCCGCCGCCATCCCGGCAGCGAACCCCCCAGCGCCGCCGGTGTTGTGGTTCAGGCGGACCAGCTCATAGGCGAAGGGGAACGTCAGCCCGGCGAGGTACTCCGGCGACGAGTCGGTCGAGGCGTTGTCCACGACGACGAGCGCGTCGGGCGTATGGTCACCAGCAGCGAGCGCGGCGAGCGAGCGCTCGAGGAGCTCGCGCCGGTTGTAGCTCACGACGACGGCAACCACGCGCGGGGCCGTAATGGCGCCGGAGGCGCTCGCGACGCCGGACGATGTGGTGCTCATGCAGGGGCAGACCTCTGGGAGTTCGAAGGTGGCAGGTTCACCCTACCGAATGGGCGGGCTATGCTGCGGGTCCTGCTGAGTCGGTGGGCGTGCCGGTTTCCGTGGCGCCCTCGCGCACGGGAGCGGCCCCTGCCTCAGAGGCCTCTGCCGTCGCCGCGGCACCGGGAGCGTCCTCGGGCTCCTCGCCGAGCCCGAGGACATCTGGGGCAACCTGGCGGATCGCCTCGATGCTGAGGGCTCCCTGGCGGACTATGCGCAGCCTTGCGCCCGTGCAGTCCACGATGGTGGAGGGAAGCCCTGCCGAGCCGTCCGCTCCTCGGCCGGCACCAGGGCGGAAATCCTCCTCGAGGTACACCTCGACGCTCTCCGCGAGCTGCTCCCGCGCCTCCGCCGCCGTCTGCGCGGCCGCGTGGCCGGTGCGGTTGGCACTCGAGACCGCGAGCGGGCCGGTGATCGTCAAGAGCGCCTGGGCGAGCTCGTTGTCCGGGATACGCAGTGCCACCGTTCCCTTGGTCTCGCCGAGGTCCCATGTGAGCGAGGGCTGGGCGTGGAGGATGAGCGTCAGGGGCCCCGGCCAGAACTTCTCGGCCAGCGCGCGCCCGGCCGTGGGAATCTCGGTGGCGAGGCCGTCCATGGTCTGCAGGCGCGGAATGAGGACGGGTGGCGGCATGGACCGTCCGCGGCCCTTCGCCGCGAGGAGCGTGGCGACCGCCTGCGCCGAGAATGCGTCCGCTGCGATGCCGTAGACCGTGTCGGTGGGCATCACCACACATTGCTTCTGGGCGATCGCGCGCTGTGCATGGGCCAGGCCCTCGGCGCGCTGTTCGGGATCGATGCAGTTGTAGGTCGCGGTGGTCACGGGGTCCATTCTTCCACGCGGCCTCCGGTGGCCCTGTCAGATCTGGCACTCGTCCGGGACGCGCCACGGTCCATGGTTCCTCACGCTCTGACGGCGCTGGTGGCGCGGGGAAGGTCGTTGAGGTCGGTGTGGGACCGAACGTGCGTCCAGAGCGGGCTAGCGCCCAGGAGCTCGGCGAGGCGCCCGGTCTGGACCTCCGCGTGCTCCATGACGAAGAATCCGCCCGGGGCCAGCAGCCTCGCAGCCGAGGCCGCCGCCGCGAGCGGAAGCTCGAGCCCCCCGTCCGCTCCCCCGTACAGTGCCATCTCCGGGTCGTGCAGCGCCGCCTCGGGCTCCTTCGGGACCATGCCGGGCGGGATGTACGGGGGGTTGGACACGACGACGTCCGCCGTCCCGTTCAGTTCGGGCAGCGCCGTGCGCAGGTCGCCGAGGACCAGATGGACCCGACCGCCCGCTTCGGGCAGGGCAACGTTGCGGGCGGCCCACGCATGCGCGAGTTCGGAGAGCTCGACGGCATGGACCGTGGCCCCGGGCGCCTCGTGCGCGACAGCGACGGCGATCGCCCCCGAGCCTGTGCCGAGGTCGACGACGATCGGTCCCTTCCGAGCCGGGAGCGAGGCAGCGCCGTCGTGCGAAGAGGACGACGGCGCCGGGCCGGGCGCGCTGGGTCGGGTCTGGGCCGGCGGAGCCTCCACGGATTCCGGGAAGTGCTGGGCGATCCAGTCGAGGGCGATCTGCACGACACCCTCCGTCTCGGGCCTGGGCACGAAGGCGCCCGGACCGACGGCGAGCGTGAGGTGCCTGAAGTGGGCGGTGCCGGTGAGGTGCTGGAGGGGGACGCGGCGCGCCCGTTCGGCAACGAGCTCCGAGAAGGCGTCCCAGAAGCCTGCCGGCAATGGGGCGCCGGTGATCGCCAGGGCCCGGAGGCGGCCCAGGCCTCCTCCGCCGAGTCCCCCGCCCCCGGGTTGGCGCGCGAGGAGGTGTTCCGCGAGCAGCTCCGCGTCCACGCGCGGACTCGGGACACCGGCTTCGGCGAGGATCGCGGCGGCGCGCCGCAGCGCGGAGCTGAGGTCCTGCGGCCGGGCCTCCTCCCCGGGGCTGGATCGCCCGGCGGGCGGCAGGCTCACTCCCCGATGGCCTCGAGGCGGTGCTGCTCGTCGAGGTCGATGCAGGACTGGATGACCGGCCCGAGGTCCCCGTCCATGACCGCGTCGAGGTTGTACGCCTTGTAGCCGGTGCGGTGGTCCGCGATCCGGTTCTCGGGATAGTTGTACGTGCGGATGCGCTCCGAGCGGTCCATGGTGCGGACTTGGGACTTGCGGGCCTCGGCGTTCTCCGCGTCGATCTGCTCCTGCTGGTGCGCGAGGAGGCGAGAGCGGAGCACGCGCATGGCAGCCTCGCGGTTCTGCAGCTGGGACTTCTCGTTCTGCATCGCCACGACGATCCCCGTGGGGAGGTGGGTGATGCGCACGGCGGAGTCGGTCGTGTTGACGCTCTGCCCGCCCGGACCGGACGAGCGGTACACATCGATCTTGAGGTCGTTGGCGTTGATCTCGATCTCCTCGGGCTCGTCCACCTCGGGGAACACGAGGACGCCGGCGGCGGACGTGTGGATGCGCCCCTGGGACTCCGTCACCGGGACCCGCTGGACCCGGTGCACGCCGCCCTCGTACTTCAGGTGCGCGAACACGCCCTCCGCCGGATCGCTGGACGTGCCCTTGATCGCAATCTGGATGTCCTTGTAGCCGCCGAGGTCCGATTCGGTCGAGGACAGTACCTCGGTCTTCCAGCCCTTGGACTCGGCGTAGCGGGTGTACATGCGCGTGAGGTCCGCCGCGAACAGGGCCGCCTCGTCGCCGCCCTCGCCGCCCTTGACCTCGAGGATCACGTTGCGGGTGTCGTTGGGGTCCCGCGGGATGAGGAGGCGGCGGAGCTTCTCCTGGGCCTGCTCATGGCCCGCTTCGAGGTCCGGGACCTCCGCGGCGAAGTCGGGGTCCTCGGCGGCCATCTCGCGGGCGGCATCGACGTCATCCCCGAGCTGCTTCCACCGGTTGTAGGCCTCGACGATGCCGTTGAGCTGGGCCGAACGGCGTCCGAGCTTCCGTGCGAGGGCCTGGTCCTGGTAGACCGAGGGGTCGCTCAGCTGCTTCTGGAGGTCGGCGTGCTCGTCCAGGAGTCCTTGCACGGACTCGAACATGTCAGGGCCTTTCTGGGGGCGGGAATGGGAGACGTCCATGACGACGACGACGACGGCGGCCGGCGCCGGTGGTGTCCGGTGCCGGCCGCCGTGCGAGGGCGCTAGTGCCTGTCGCTCTCGCCCTTGCCGGCGAGGGTCGTCTTCTGCACCTGGAGGAGGAACTCGACGTTCGAGCTCGTCTCGCGGATCTTCGTGGTGAGCAGCTCGAGGGCCTGCTGCGTGTCGAGGCCGGAGAGCACGCGGCGCAGCCGCCACATGATCTTGACCTCTTCCGGCGAGAGCAGGTTCTCCTCGCGGCGGGTGCCGGACGCGTTGACGTCCACAGCCGGGAAGATGCGCTTGTCTGCCAGGGCCCGCGAGAGGCGGAGCTCCATGTTGCCGGTGCCCTTGAACTCCTCGAAGATGACCTCGTCCATCTTCGAGCCCGTCTCGACGAGAGCCGTGGCGAGGATGGTGAGTGAGCCGCCGTTCTCGATGTTGCGCGCGGCGCCGAAGAAGCGCTTCGGCGGGTAGAGCGCGGCCGAGTCGACGCCACCGGAGAGGATACGGCCCGAGGCCGGCGCCGCGAGGTTGTACGCGCGGCCGAGTCGGGTCATCGAGTCAAGGAGCACGACGACGTCCATGCCCATCTCCACAAGGCGCTTGGCGCGCTCGATCGCGAGCTCGGCCACGGTCGTGTGGTCATCGGCGGGACGGTCGAAGGTCGAGGCAATGACCTCGCCCTTGACGGAGCGCTGCATGTCCGTGACCTCTTCGGGCCGCTCGTCCACGAGCACCATCATGAGGTGGACCTCAGGGTTGTTGATGGTGATCGCATTCGCGATGGACTGCAGGATGAGCGTCTTGCCGGCCTTCGGCGGAGAGACGATGAGGCCGCGCTGGCCCTTGCCGATCGGGGCCACGAGGTCGATCACACGGGGGCCGATCCTCTTCGGGTCCGTCTCGAGGCGCAGACGTTCGGACGGGTAGAGGGGGACGAGCTTGGTGAACTCGACGCGCCCCTTCATCTCCTCGGGGCTCTTGCCGTTGACGCTCGTGACACGGACGAGGGCGTTGAACTTCTGGCGGTTGCCGTGGCCCTGACGGCCACCGCCGCCCTGGTTCTCCTCGCCGTCGCGCGGGGCGCGGATCGCCCCGACCACGGCGTCACCCTTGCGCAGGCCGTGCTTCTTGACCTGGGCGAGGGGGACGTAGACGTCGTTCGGTCCCGGGAGGTAGCCGGACGTGCGGATGAACGCGTAGTTCTCCAGAACGTCGAGGATACCTGCCACGGGGAGGAGGACATCGTCCTCGGTGACCTCGGTCTCGTCGACCTCCGGGCCGGCGTTGCGGCGCCCGCTGCGGTCCCGCACCCGCTCGTTGCGGTCGCGGAAGCGCTCGTTGCGGCCTCCCTGATGGGTCTGGGCTTCCTCTCGGTCGCGGCCCCGGCGGTTGCGGCGCGAGCGGCGCGAGCCGCCCTCCTCGCCGTCGTGCTCGTCGCGGCGGCGTTCCTGTCGCTCCTGCTGGCGGTCCTGCTGCTGGCGGTCCTGCTGCTGGCGGTCCTGCTGGCCGCGGTCACCCCGACGCTGGCGCCCTTCGCCGGCTTCCTCGTGCCGCGTTTTTGCCTCGGCCTGCTCCTGCACCGGAGCCTCGCCGCGCTCCTGGGCGGGAGCCTCGGCGCGCTCCTGCGCTGGCTGGGCCGCGGTGCCCTCGTCGCCGGTGGCCTGGGCTGCCTCGGCGGAGCCCTCTGCGGCCTCGGCACGGCGGTTCCGGTTGCGCGTGCGGGTGGGACGCGTGCCCTCGGCGGGAGCCTCGGCCGGCGCGGCGGCTGGTGCCTCGGCGGCGGGGGTTGCTTCCGCGGTGGGTGCGGACTCCTCCGCCTGCGGCGCAGCGGCGGGGGTGACGACGCCGTCGCTGCCGGCACGACGCCGGGTGCGGCGAGCGCGTGGCTGGACGGGTTTGGCCTCAGGCTCGGCAGCCGGTGCCGCCTGGGCAGCCGGCGCGGCAGCCTCGGGCAGGGGCAGCTCGGCGAGGGCCTCGGCCGTCGCTGACGCGTCGCGGCGCTCGGCCGGGCGTCCCATGGGCTCGCCCTTCTGGTGGGCGGTGATCGCGGCGACGAGGTCGCCCTTGCGCATGCGGGAGCCACCGGTGATGCCCAGCTGGGATGCCAAGGCCTGCAACTGCGCGAGCTTGAGGCCGGCGATCCCCTTGGACTCCGACGCGGAGGAGGCTTCCACTGCTGGGTTCAGCTCAGTGGTCTGTGTCACGGATGGTCCTTCCGAGGTCGAGACGCCGGCAATTTCGGAGCCGGCGTATCGTGGTCGTGGCTGCCGACTGGAGCGGCGGCCAGGCTGGCGGCACTGCAGGGCCGGTGGGCCGGGCAGCGCCGTAATCGTTCAGCCCGCCCCGAGCGTGCGAGGTCTTGGATTGCCTTGTGCTGCGTGCGGGTCAACCCGCAGGCAGCCAGACCGGCAGCAGAGCTGGAGGGGCGGCATCCCTGATGGGAAAGCTGGTTCAGGGTGTTGTGGCGGATGATATCAGGACGATGCCTGTCCGGAAGCAGAATCACCACTGATCAGATTTACCGTGGATGCACGTCCACTCTAGCACCTTCGCGGTCCACAGCCAGACGCAGGACACGCCAGCGTGTCAGAGACTCGGCGCCCTGCTCGGGGTCGAGCACGCTCACGGCGAAATGCTCGACGGCGCTCTGCACCTCGTCTGCCTCGGCCTCGCCGTTCGCGAGGGCCAGGACCGTTGGGCCCGCGCCCGAGACCACCGCGGCATGGCCCTGGTCGCGCAGCTGGCCGATGAGCCGCGCGCTGGGTTCCATGGCGCTCGAGCGGTAGCTCTGGTGCAGGTAGTCCTCGGTGGCGGGCAGGAGCAGCGACGGGTCCTTCGTGAGCGCGTGCACGAGCAGCGCCGCGCGCCCGGAGTTCGCCGCTGCCGCGTGGTGCGGAACGGACGAGGGCAGGAGGGACCGGGCAAGCTCTGTCGAGAGCTCGAAGTCGGGGATGGCTACGATCGGCACGATGCTCGGCGCGACCTCGGCGACGGCAGCGTGGAAGGCATCCCCGTCCTGCCAGGACAGTGCGAGCGAGCCGTAGATCGCGGGGGCCACGTTGTCCGGATGCCCCTCGATCTCGCCGCACAGCTGGAGCACCCAGGCGCGGTCGGGGCGGTCCTCCGGGGCCACGAGAGAGGCCGCCGCGAGCACCGCGGCGACCGTCGCGGACGCGGACGAGCCAAGCCCGCGCCCGTGCGGGCTCACATTCTCCGCGACGACCCGCAGCCCGGAGCGGGCATACCCCAGACGCGACAGCGCGGCGTCGAGGGTGCGCACTACGAGGTGACTCTCATCCCGCGGGAGCGTGTCGGCACCCTCGCCCTTCAGGTCGAAGGACAACGCGCCGTCGTCCGTCGTCTCAACGCACACGGTGTCGTAGAGCGCGAGGGCGAGGCCCAGGCTGTCGTAGCCGGGGCCGAGGTTGGCGCTTGTGGCCGGGACGCGGACGCGCACGCGCTGCCCCGCCGCGACGAGACGCAGGCCCGTACCGAGGCGCGGTTCGCTGGCTGTGGTCATCAGACGGCGGACTCCAGCCCGAGCGCAGCGGCGACGCTCACGACGTCGTTGCCCACCTTGACGGGCTCGACGTCGCCGCCTTCGGCGGTCTTGAGCGCCCACTGCGGATCCTTGAGTCCGTGGCCCGTCACCGTGCACACGATGGTCTTGCCCGTGGGGACGTTGCCGGACGCGTGCATCTTGATCAGACCGGCGACGGACGCGGCCGAGCCGGGCTCGACGAACACGCCCTCCTTGGAGGACAGCCAGCGGTGGGCGGAGAGGATCTCCTCGTCCGTGACGGCATCGATAAGGCCGCCGGACTCGTCCCGCGCCGCGACGGCCGTCTCCCACGAGGCGGGGTTGCCGATCCGGATGGCGGTCGCGATGGTCTCGGGATGGCTGATCGGGTGGCCGGCCACGAACGGTGCCGCGCCGGCGGCCTGGAAGCCCCACATGACGGGAAGCTTCGTGGCAACGGCCGGGAGGGTGCGCGGCTCCGCATCCGAGGTGGAACCGAAGGAGTAGTCGGTCGGGGCCGCGTACTCCTTGTAGCCCTTCCAGTAGGCCGAGATGTTGCCCGCATTGCCCACCGGGAGCACATGGATGTCCGGGGCATCGCCGAGCGCGTCGACGATCTCGAACGCGGCCGTCTTCTGGCCCTGGATGCGTGCCGGGTTGACGGAGTTGACGAGAAAGACGGGGTACGAGTCGGCGAGCTTGCGCGCAATCTCGAGGCAGTCGTCGAAGTTGCCGTCGACCTGCAGGAGCGTGGCGCCGTGGGCGATCGCCTGGCTCAGCTTGCCCATGGCAATCTTGCCCTCGGGCACGAGCACTGCGCAGGTGAGGCCCGCGGTCGTCGCGTAGGCCGCGGCGGAGGCCGAGGTGTTTCCTGTCGAGGCGCATACGACCGCCTTCGCACCGGCCTCGACCGCCGCGGTCATCGCCATCGTCATGCCTCGGTCCTTGAAGGAGCCGGTCGGGTTCATGCCCTCGACCTTGAGGTAGACAGTCGAGCCGGTCAGCTCTGAGAGCTCCTGCGCGTGCACGAGCGGGGTGCCGCCCTCCCCCAGCGTGATGACACGCGTGGATTCGGTGACGGGCAGGCGGTCTGCATACTCGCGGATGACTCCGCGCCACTGGTGGGCCACTAGACTCCTTCGACTCTCAGGACGCTCGTCACGGATTCGACGACGTCGAGGTTCTTGATGTCGGCAACGGTTGCCGCGAGGGCGGCCTCGGACGCCCGGTGCGTCACGAAGCGCAGCTGAGCGCGCGATGCCGTGCTCGTGCTCGCACGGGCTCCGTCGGCCAGGGGCGCCACTCCGGCTTCCGCGCCGGCGCCATCGATCTCCTGGCGCATCGTCTCGATCGAGACGCCGTGCTCCGCGAATACGGAGGCAACGCGGGAGAGGACGCCCGGCTGGTCCGAGACCTCGAGTCCGATGCTGTAGCTGGTCGTGATGCCCTCGGGCCCGACCATCGGGAGGAAGCGCGTCGCGGTCCCAGTGCGGCCCGGGGACCCGGCGACGATGCGGCGGGCGGTCGTCACGACGTCGCCCATGATCGCCGAGGCGGTCGGGGCGCCGCCCGCGCCGGCCCCGTAAAACATGAGGGACCCGGCGTTCTCGGCCTCGATGAACACCGCGTTGTAGGCACCGCGCACGGCTGCCAGCGGATGGGTGCGCGGCAGAAGGGTCGGGTGCACGCGCACGCTCACACCCTCGGAGCCACTCTCACCCCTGACGAGTTCGGCGATCGCAAGGAGCTTGATGGTCAGGCCGGCGTCCTGCGCCGCAGCGATATCCGCCGCGCTGACCTTGGTGATGCCCTCGCACCGCACATCGTCCAGGCTCACCCGCGTGTGGAACGCGAGGGAGGCGAGGATCGCGGCCTTCGCAGCGGCGTCGAGCCCCTCGACGTCTGCGGTCGGGTCGGCCTCGGCGTACCCGAGGCGCTGGGCCTCGGCCAGGACATCGGCGAACTGCGCACCGGTCGTGTCCATCGCGTCGAGGATGAAGTTCGTGGTTCCGTTGACGATCCCGAGGACGCGTGTGATGCGGTCGCCCGAGAGGCTCTCGCGGATCGGGCGGATGATCGGGATGGCGCCGGCCACGGCCGCCTCGAAGTTGAGCTCGGCGTCGTTCGCGTCCGCCTCGTCGAACAGGGTCGCCCCGTCCTGGGCCAGGAGGGCCTTGTTGCCGGTCACCACAGAGGCGCCGTGGCGCAGGGCGGCGAGGATGTGCGTGCGGGCTGGCTCGATTCCGCCCATGAGCTCGATCACGAGGTCCGCGGAGGCCACGAGGCCCTCGGCATCGGTCGTGTAGAGCTCGCGGGGCAGCTCGACGTCCCGCGGCGCGCCGATGTTGCGCACCGCGATGCCTTCGAGCGCAAGGCGTGCACCCGCACGGGCAGCGAGGGCCTCTGCGTGGTCGACCAGGATCCGGGCCACCTGCGACCCCACCGTCCCGCCGCCCAGCAGCGCCACCTTGAGCACGCGTGGGGCGTCGGCGGCCACCTGCGGCTTCGCGGCCTCGCTCGTCTCCGTCATCGTCTCTCCCATCGGTTTCTCCCCCACCCGGTCACACTCCCATGTCGCGGGAGAGCAAGTCGTCCTCGGTCTCGCCCCGCACGATCCACCGCGCGGCACCGTCCCGCACCGCGAGGACCCCCGGGCGCGCGAGGTAGTTGTAGTTGCTCGACAGTGCCCAGCAGTAGGCTCCGGTGCCCGGGACCGCGAGGAGGTCGCCGGCCCGCACATCGCCGGGGAGATAGGCGTCGCGGACCACGATGTCACCGCTCTCGCAATGTTTGCCGACCACGCGCACGAGCTGCGCGGGGGCCTGTGAAGTGCGGTTCGCGAGGATCACCGAGTAGTCCGCGTCGTAGAGGACAGGGCGGGCGTTGTCGCTCATCCCCCCATCCACCGAGATGTACCGCCGGACGGAGGTCTCCCCTGTGGCCTGACCACCCTGTCCGGGTGCAGGGACGTCCACGACGACGTCCTTGATGGTCCCCACCTCGTAAAGGGTGAACGTCGTCGAGCCAACGATCGCACGGCCGGGCTCGATCGAGATGCGCGGGGCGGAGATGCGAAGCCGGGCGCAGGTTTCACGCACGACGCCGGCCAGCGCCGTGGCGATCTCGGCTGGCGGCCGCGGCGTGTCCCCCGGCACATACGCGATCCCGTAGCCCCCGCCGAGGTCGAGCTCAGGGAGCGCGACCCCGTACAGCGCACGCATCGCGGCGACGAACTCGAGCAGCCTCACGGCTGCCGCCTCGAAGCCCTCGGGCTCGAAGATCTGCGAGCCGATGTGGCAGTGGACGCCGAGGAGTTCGATGCTGTCGTGGCCCGCGGCGGCAGCGACAGCCTCTTCGGCCATGCTGGGCGCGCTGCCCGGCTCCTCGTCGGCGAAGGCGGCACTGGCGGTGCCCGGCGCCATCGAGAGTCCGAACTTCTGGTCCTCATGGGCCGTCGCGATGAACTCGTGCGTGTGCGCGTGCACGCCGGGGGTCAGCCGTAGCATGACCTTGGCCCGTGGCGACTCCATGCCGGGGTCCTCGCCCGGTGTGTCGGTACCTCGCGCCGCCGCGATTGCAGCGACCCGATCGAGCTCGTCGAGGCTGTCCACGATGATCCGGCCGGCACCCAGATCGAGCGCCCGGCGGATCTCGGCATCGGACTTGTTGTTGCCGTGCAGTCCGATGAGCTCGCCCGGCGTGCCCGCCCGCTCCGCGACCGCGAGCTCGCCGCCTGAAGCCGTGTCGAGCCGGAGGCCTTCCTCACGGACCCAACGCGCAATGGCCGTGCAGAGGAACGACTTTCCGGCGTAGTAGACGTCCACACCACCGCAGATGTCAGCGAACGCGGCATCGAACGCGGTCTTGAACGCCCGGGCGCGCGCGCGGAAGTCGGCCTCGCTGAGCACGAACACCGGCGAGCCGAACTGCGCCTTGATCTCCGTGGCAGTGAGCCCCCCGAGGGCGAGCTCACCGCCCGCTGTCCGCGCGGCGTCGTGCGCCCACAGCGCGGGGAGGAGCTCGTTGAGGTCTTCGGGCACGGAAAGCCACTCAGGGGCGAGCGGCGAAGGGGCCGCCACGGCCTTGCGAGTCGTCTCGGCCACCGCTACATCCTCTCCGGCGCCGAGACGCCCAGGAGCGACAGGCCATTGGCAAGGACCTGGCTCGTAGCGTCGTTGAGCCACAGGCGCGTGCGGTTGAGGTCCGTGACCTCCTCGTCGCCCTGGGGGGAGATGCGGCAGGTGTCGTACCAGGAGTGGTAGGCGCTCGCGACGGCCTCGAGGTGCCGGGCCACCCGGTGCGGTTCGCGGAACTCAGCGGCCTTGGCCACGATCGACGGGTACGCCGCGAGGTGGGCCAGCAGGTTGTTCTCCGTCGGGTGGGTGAGCAGCGCAGCATCAAACGCGTCGCTGCCGTCCACCGTACGGTCCACGCCCGCGGCCTCGGCGTTGCGCGCCGCGCCACGGGAGCGCGCGTGCGCGTACTGGACGTAGAACACTGGGTTCTCGTTCGAGTTCTTCTTCAGCAGCTCGGGATCGAGCGTGAGCGGCGAGTCTGCCGGGTAGCGCGCCAGCGAGTAGCGCACAGCGTCCTTGCCGAGCCACTCAATGAGGTCCTTGAGCTCGATGATGTTGCCGGCGCGCTTAGAGAGTTTGGCGCCGTTGACGGAGACGAGCTGGCCGATGAGGATCTCTATGTTCGTCTCGGGGTCGTCGCCTGCGCACGCCGCGATCGCCTTGAGGCGGTTCACGTATCCGTGGTGGTCGGCGCCGAGGAGGTAGACCTTCTCGCCGAAGCCGCGGTCCTTCTTCGAGAGGTAGTACGCGGCATCCGCGGCGAAGTAGGTCGGTTCGCCGTTGGCGCGGATAAGGACGCGGTCCTTGTCGTCGCCGAAGTCCGTGGTGCGCAGCCACACCGCCCCGTCCGCGTCGAACACGTGGCCCTGCTCGCGCAGCCGCTTGACGGCCGCCTCGATCGAGCCGGACTCGTGGAGGCCCTCCTTCTCCGAGAAGTAGACGTCGAACGCCACGTCGAAGGCCGCGAGGGTGGCCTTGATGTCCTTCATCTGCGCTGCGTACGCCGCCTCGCGCACGATCGGCAGGGCCGCCTCGTCCGTGAGCTCGCGCACGTCCGGGTGCTGGGTGAGCACCTGGTGGCCCAGGTCCACGATGTACTGACCCGGGTAGCCGCCCTCGGGGACCTCGCCCCCGTGGAGGCGCGACAGGACGGATCTGGCGAAGACGTTCATCTGGTTGCCCGCGTCGTTGATGTAGTACTCGCGGGTCACCTGGGCGCCGGAAGCCCTCAGCACGCGCGCAATCGAGTCGCCGAGCGCAGCCCAGCGCGTGTGGCCGATGTGAAGGGGACCGGTCGGGTTCGCGGACACGAACTCCATGTTGATGACGTGGCCCGCGAGCGCCTCGTTCGTCCCGTACTCGGCGCCTGCCTCGACGATCGCCTTGGCGAGGGCACCGGCCGCTGCGGCGTCGAGGGTGATGTTCAAAAAGCCCGGTCCGGCGACGTCGACCGAGGCCACGCCCTCTAGCGCCCCGAGGCGGCCGGCGAGGATCTCGGCGAGCTGGCGCGGGGGCATGCCGGCCTGCTTGCCCAGCTGGAGCGCGATATTCGTGGCCCAGTCTCCGTGCTCCCTGTTCTTGGGCCGGTCCACTCGGATACCCTCCGGCACGCCCACAGAGATCTCGCCGGCGCGGACGGCGTCGGCGAGACAGGCAGAGATAGCGGCGGAAAGTTCTTCGGGAGTCACCCCCCTAGCCTACCGGCGCGGCGTGTCCGGGTTGAAACCGCATCCCCAGCGCCGTCGTCGCCCCACCGGCCGTCGACTGGCTCGACCACTCGCGGGTGGTCGTCGATGAAGTGCGGCCGGCTGATGACCCACCCGGACACGCCCATCACCGCGAGCGTGACGCCGAGGAACAGGAACGACGCCGTCCACCCGCCCGTCGCGTCATGCAGGAGCCCCGCGACGAGGGGCCCCGAACATGCGGCCACATACCCGATGCCCTGGGCGAAGCCGGAGACTGCACCGGAAGCCTGATGCGAGCGCGTCCGCAGGTTCACCAGAACGAGGGCGAGCGGGAACGTCGCGGGTCCCAGTCCCGCGAGCGTGGACCAGAGCCACGTGACGCTCCCCGGCGCCACGAGCAACCCGACGTAGCCGACCAGGAACGTGAGCACCCCGAACGCGACGACCGGGAAGGGGCTGCGGAGCCGCGTGGCGAGGATCGGCACCGCAAGGCTCAGCGGCAGCCCCAGCCCTGCGAAGATCGACAGCTGCACGCCGGCTTCCGCGGCGCTTAGGCCCGCACCAGTCACGATCGACGGCAGCCAGGCAAACATGGTGTAGGTGTTCAGCGACGTGCAGCCGAAGAGGAACGCGAG
Source organism: Sinomonas notoginsengisoli (assembly GCF_021554725.1). GTDB lineage: Bacteria > Actinomycetota > Actinomycetes > Actinomycetales > Micrococcaceae > Sinomonas > Sinomonas notoginsengisoli. Next base: position 698,320 of record NZ_JAIZDP010000001.1, read on the forward strand.
TGCCCATGCGGCAGGGGCACGCCAGGGGCGGACGACGACGCGTGGCGGCGGCGCGCCGTCGTGCGCACCATCCGCACGGCGAGGGGCAGCGTCCACCGCCCGGCCGCCACCACGGGTTCCCGAGCGGGCCGGCCACACGCTCAGCCACGGAAGGATGGCGACGACGTTGACCGCCGCCCACCAGCCCAGCGACATGCGCCACCCCACGGCGTCGGCGATCGGCACGGCGAGGAGAGGCGGGACGGTGGTGCCGAGGTTGATGACTGAGACGTACAGGGACGTGAAGAGGCCAATTCGCGCCGGGAAGTACTTCCGGACGATCGGCGGCAGGACGATGTTGCCCGCACCCATGCCGGCGAGCGCGAGCGCTGAGCCCGCGAGGAAGAGGCCGGTCTCAGGTGCCAGGGCGCGCACGGTCTGGCCGATCGCCGAGGCAACCATTGCCGCGACGGCGATCGCCTCGACGCTCCAGAGGCGCATGAGCAGCGGGGTGAGCAGGCCGGCGACCCCGAAGAGTGCCGTGGGGAGCATCCCGAGGACGCCCACGAGCCACGATGGCAGGAACATCTCCCGGGCGATACTGTCCGTCAGGGGCGGCACGCTCGTCACGGCAGTGCGCAGCGTGAACGCCACGAGGACGAGGCCTGCCGCGACGAGCAGCCGGCCCCTCCATGCGCCGCGGGCGCCGAACCCACCATGGTGTCGTGTCACCCCCTGACGCTATCGTGCTGACATGGACAAGGACATTCAGAACCGGATCCGGGACCTCCTTGATGAGGAGCACTCGCTGCGCGCGGCGCACACCGCCGGCACCGGCAAGGACGAGACCACGTCGTCGAGGCTGAATGAGGTCGAGACCCAGCTGGACCAGTGCTGGGACCTCCTTCGCCAGCGCCGCGCCAAGCGCGAATTCGGAGAGGACCCCGATGAGGCCGCAGTTCGCCCGCCCACCATTGTCGAGAACTACCGGGAGTAGCCTGACCGCTGTCCGGTGGCCCCGTTTGCATTGGGCCCGGCCGCACCTGATAAGCTCGATGAGTTCGCGGGGCGGTTCCGCCCGGCGGGCACGGATGCCCTCGTAGCTCAGGGGATAGAGCGTCTGCCTCCGGAGCAGAAGGCCGTAGGTTCGAATCCTATCGAGGGCACCAGACAGAAGGCCCCCGGTCCTTGCGACCGGGGGTCTTCTGCATCCCCGGCCCGGCTGCCGCCACCTCGCGGATCAGACGTCCGCGGATCGCAGAAGGGAGGCCCTGCCGAATGCATCGGCGGGGCCTCCCTGTGCCAGATTCCTGGCGGTTCTGCTGGATGCCTTCCTGCAGAATCCTGGTGCCGGGGCTCAGCCCTCGGGGTCGAGGACGAAGTCGTACACCATCTCCTCGCCCTTGCCGTCGGCGGACGGCTTCGGGTCGAGGATGAGCTCGGGCTTGACGGCCGAGGCGATGTCGTCTTCATTGTGCGCGTCGCCGGGGAAGTAGAGCTGCGCGGTGATGAGCTCGTGACCGGGGGCGGAGACCTTGACGTGGATGTGCGCGGGCCGCCATGCGTGCCAGCCGGCCGCCGCGATGAGCTTGCCGCACGCGCCGTCGGTCGGGATCTGGTAAGGCGCCGGGCGCATCGTCTGGATCTCGAAGTTGCCGTTTTCGTCGGCGAGGACCGTGCCGCGGAGGTTCCACTCGGGCAGGCCCGGGGCGTACTGCGAGTAGAAGCCGGCGCCGTCGGCGTGCCAGATCTCCACCTTGCCGGGCAGGCCCTTGCCATCTAGGCTGCGGATCTGGCCCTTCCAGGTCAGCTCGGTGCCCGGCTCGTCGTCGCGACGCGGCAGGCGGGCAGGCGTGGACTGCTCGGGCGAGTTCGGCACGTAGTACGGGCCCTCGATCGTGCCCTTGGAGCCCTTCCGGTTCTCGGTAGCGACCTCCTCGACGACGTGCTCGACCCACACGTCGAGGAAGAGCGGCCACTCGCCGTCCTCGCCGACGCTGATCAGCCAGTCCTTGAGGGCGTTGTACTCCGCGTACGTGACCTTGTGCTTGCGGATCGTGGCGTAGACGGCCTCCAGCACCTCGCGGGCCAAGAGCGAGACGCGCTCCTTCGGGACATCCAGAGCGGCTCGCTTCGCGCTCTCCTTGAACCGCTCGGTCGCCTTGTTGCCGGACTCGGCAGCCTTCGCGTCGAATTCGGAAAGGGTCTGGCTCATAGTCATCCTCCTCGATGATCGCCATGAACTGGTGATGGGCGGCACAGTGGCACGCACTGACTTCACCGTAGGAGCAGTCATTGCGTCTGCACAAATACCTAGTTCCATCCAATTGATATCTGGAGCGTTTGAAAAGCACCCTTGGCCAACCCTAGGCAAACCCCCAGTGTGATCAGCCTCACCCCTTGACAGGATCTTCACAGCCCGCGACGAGGACGTCGTGGAAGGCAACAGGCAAGGGAGAGAACCCCATGACGGAAACCCTGGACCATGTCCGCGCCCAGCTCTCGGATGCGCTCATCGAGGACGCCTCGACCGGGACCTACAGGGCCAAGCGATCGATCTTCACCGACGAGGAGCTGTTCGAGCTCGAGATGAAGTACATCTTCGAGGGCAACTGGGTCTACCTGGCACATGAAAGCCAGATCCCGAACGTCGGCGACTACTTCACCACCTACATCGGCCGCCAGCCCATCGTCATCTCGCGGGCCAAGGACGAGCAGCTGCACGCCCACATCAACGCATGTAGCCACCGCGGGGCCATGCTGTGCCGGCGCAAGACGGACAACCGCACCACGTTCACCTGCCCGTTCCATGGCTGGACCTTCTCGAACAACGGCAAGCTCCTCAAGGTCAAGGACCCGAGGGACGCCGGCTACCCGGAGCAGTTCAACAAGGAGGGCTCCCATGACCTCACCAAGGTGGCCCGGTTCGAGAGCTACCGCGGCTTCCTGTTCGGCAGTGTCAACCCGGACGTCAAGCCGTTGACGGAGCACCTCGGTGAAGCGACCAAGATCATCGACATGATCGTGGACCAGTCCCCCGAGGGCCTTGAGGTACTCCGCGGCGCCTCCACCTACACGTACGACGGCAACTGGAAGGTTCAGGCGGAGAACGGCGCGGATGGCTACCACGTGTCCGCAACCCACTGGAACTACTCGGCCACGACCTCCCGCCGCGGCACGGGCGAGTCAACCAATGAGACAAAGGCCATGGACGCCGGCACGTGGGGCAAGCAGGGCGGCGGCTACTACTCGTTCGAGCACGGCCATCTCCTGCTGTGGATGTGGTGGGGCAATCCGCAGGACCGTCCGAACTTCGACAAGAAGGATGAGTGGACCGAGCAGTTCGGTGCCGAGCGCGCCGAGTTCATGGTCGGCGCCTCCCGCAACCTGTGCCTCTACCCGAACGTCTACCTCATGGACCAGTTCAGCTCGCAGATCCGGCACTTCCGCCCGATCTCAGTGGACAAGACCGAGGTCACGATCTACTGCATCGCGCCGAAGGGCGAGTCGGCGGAGGCCAGGGCCAACCGCATCCGCCAGTACGAGGACTTCTTCAACGCCACCGGGATGGCCACGCCGGACGACCTTGAGGAGTTCCGCTCGTGCCAGAAGACGTATCTCGCCTCCGCGGCGCCCTGGAATGACATGAGCCGTGGCCAGACGCACCAGCTCAACGGGCCGGACGAAACGGCCAAGGGCCTCGGCCTCAACCCGATGTCGAGCGGCGTGAAGACGGAGGACGAGGGCCTGTACCCCATCCAGCACGGCTATTGGCGCGAGAGGATGCGCGCCGCCGTCGAGGCGGAGGAGCGGCTCGAGGAGGCCGCGCGGCTCGGTGCACCGGCGTGCCCCGCGGCGCACCTGCAGTCGGCGTGCTCGCACGAGACCGAGTCCAACTGATCCGGGCACGGACCCGCAGAGTTCCTTCAAGGAGACAGACCCCATGACCCTCATGACCACCATCGTGCCCGGGACGATCGGACTCGACGATGTGCGCCAGTTCCTCTACCGCGAGGCGAGCTTCCTCGACGACCGCGAGTTCGACCGCTGGGTGGACTGCTACCACCCCGACGCCGAGTTCTGGATGCCCGCGTGGGCCGACGACGACACGCTCACCGAGGACCCCCAGCGCGAGATCTCGCTCATCTACTACCCCAACCGCGGAGGCCTCGAGGACCGCGTGTTCCGCATCAAGACGGAGCGCTCGGGCGCCACGAGCCTGCCAGACCCGCGCACGGGCCACAACATCACCAACGTCGAGATCCTGGGCCAGGAAGGCGACGTCGTCGACGTCCGCTTCAACTGGTTCACGCTCTACTACCGCTACAACACGGTCGACACCTACTTCGGAGTCTCGTTCTACACGATCGACTTCTCCGGTACGCAGCCGGTCATCACCAAGAAGAAGGTCGTCCTCAAGAACGACTACATCCACCACGTCGTGGACATCTACCACATCTGAGAAAGCCTTCAGGAGGACTCCATGACTGACACGAACCACTCCGTTGCCCTCGCCTTCGAGGACGGCGTCACCCGCTTCATCAACGTCGCGCCAGGACAGACAGTCGCGGACGCGTCCTACCGTGCCCGCATCAACATCCCCCTGGACTGCCGCGACGGCGCCTGCGGCACCTGCAAGGCCTTCTGCGAGTCCGGCAAGTACGACGGCGGCGACTACATCGAGGACGCGCTCACCGATGACGAGGCCGACGCCGGCTACTGCCTGCCCTGCCAGATGACGCCCGAGAGCGACCTCGTGCTGCGCATCTCCGGCACCGCTGAGATGGCCAAGAGCGGGGTCGGCCAGTTCACGGCCACGATCGAGAAGCTCCACTGGTACGCCGACAACACGGCGGGCCTCACGCTTGTCGTTGAGGACCGCGAGAAGCTCGCATACCTCCCGGGCCAGTACATGAACGTCAAGGTTCCGGGCACCGACGAGGAGCGCAGCTACTCCTTCTCGAGCGGGCCCGACGCCGGCAAGCTCACGTTCCTGGTCCGCACGGCGCCCGACGGCGTCATGACCACCTATCTGAAGGAGCGTGCCGCCGAGGGCGACACCCTCACGCTCGAGGGCCCGAAGGGCAGCTTCTTCCTCCGCGACGTCAAGCGTCCCGTGCTGATGCTGGCAGGTGGTACGGGGATCGCCCCGCAGCTGGCAATGCTCGAGAAGCTCAAGGACTCAGCGGAGTCCGGAGACGCCCCCGGGTTCCCGATCCACCTCGCGTACGGCGCGACGTGGGACAAGGACCTCGTCGAGGTCGAGGTGCTCGAGCGCTATGCCGCGGCCATCCCGGGCTTCACGTTTGACACGATCGTCGCCGACGCCGGGTCGGAGCACCCGAAGAAGGGCTATGTGACGCAGCACCTGCTGCCTGAGCACCTCAACGACGGCGATGTGGACGTCTACCTGTGCGGCCCGCCCGCGATGGTCGACGCCGTACGCCGGTACTTCGACGGGGAGGGCATCGTTCCAGCGAACTTCTACTACGAGCGGTTCGCCGTCGGCGTCAACGCTCCGGCCCTCGCGGGCGCCGCCGCATGACGACGGCTGCAGACCGCCGCCCTGGCGTCTTCGCCGGGCGCTTCGCGAGGCGTGCCGTGCTCATCACGGGCTCGGCCCAAGGTATCGGGCGGGCGGTCGCCGAGCGCATCGCGGCGGAGGGCGGCGAGGTCACCCTCGTCGACCGCGCTGAGCTCGTCCACGAGGTCGCGGACGGGATACGGGCAGCCGGGGGGAAGGCACACAGCGTGACCGCCGATCTCGAGACGTTCGACGGCGCTGTGGCCGCCGTGGACGGTTCGCTCGCCGCTGCCGGACGCATCGACATCGTGATCAACAACGTCGGCGGGACCATCTGGGCCAAGCCGTACGAGCACTACACCCCCGAGGAGATCGAGAAGGAGGTGCGCCGCTCGCTCTTTCCGACCCTGTGGATGTGCCGTGCGGTGCTCCCCCACCTGATCGCCCAGGAGTCCGGCACCATCGTCAACGTCTCCTCCGTGGCCACGCGCGGCGTCAACCGCGTCCCGTACGCCGCATCCAAGGGCGGGGTCCGGGCCATCACCACGGCGCTGGCCCTCGAGGCCGCCCCGCACGGGGTACGCGTCGTCGCAACCGCACCGGGGGGCACTGAAGCGCCGCCGCGCGCCGTCCAACGCGGGCCCCTGCCCGCGACCGCGCAGGAGAAGGCCTGGTACCAGCAGATTGTGGACCAGACCGTCGACTCCTCGCTCCTGAAGAGGTACGGGACCCTCGCCGAGCAGGCTGCGGCGATCTGTTTCCTCGCCTCCGACGAGGCGTCCTACATCACGGGCACCGTCCTGCCCGTGGCCGGAGGCGACCTCGGCTGAGGCCACTCCCCAAGGCGTCGCCGCCCCCGGACCTCCACGGGCCCGGGGGCGGCTTCGAATCAGCAGCATGGCAGCACAGAAGTACAGCAGCACCAGCATTTGTCCAGCTTCAGATCCCAGCACAGACATCGGAGTCTTGCATGTCATCTTCAGCACACACTGCCCTCGGGCAGCGGCAGCGCAGCACCCTGGCCTGGGTCGTCGCCCTCGGCACGGCGGCCCTCACGTTCGACGGCTACGACCTCGTGGTCTACGGCACGGTCGTCTCGGGCCTCATGAGGGACCCGGCCCAGATCGGCCACCTCGACCCTGCCACCGCGGGCGTCCTCGGCAGCTACGCCCTCATCGGCGTCATGGTCGGCGCGCTCGCCAGCGGCGCGATCGGCGACTTCGTGGGCCGCCGGAAGGTCATGCTCACCGCGCTCGCCTGGTTCTCCGTCGGCATGGGCGCCACGGCTCTGTCCACCGACCTCGTGGCGTTCGGTGCCTTCCGGTTCTTCACCGGGATCGGGGTCGGCTCGCTCGTGGCCACCGCGGGCGCGATCGTCGCCGAGTTCGCGCCACCGCGCCGGCGCAACTTCTACAACGCGATCGTCTACTCGGGGGTCCCGGCCGGCGGTGTGCTCGCCTCCCTGCTTGCGCTCGCGTTCGCCAATGGCGCCGACTGGCGCCCGCTCTTCTGGGTCGGTGTCGCCCCGCTCGTGGTCCTCCTCCCGCTCGCCGCCGCGAAGCTGCCCGAGTCGCCGATGTGGCTCCTGGCCCGCGGGCGCACGTCCGAGGCCGAGGCACTCAGCCGCCGCACCGGCGTCGTACTGACCCAGCCGGCCCGGGTGAGCGGGGAGAGCGTCCCCGCGCACGACGACGAGCGCTCGGGTTTCGCGGGCCTGGCCACGCGCCGCTTCGCCCTCCCCACGGCCCTCCTGGGCCTCATGAGCTTCGCCGGGCTCCTGCTCACCTACGGGCTCAACACCTGGCTTCCGGAGATCATGGGCCAGTACGGATTCGGCAAGGCGTACTCCCTGACGTTCCTGCTCGTGCTCAACGCTTCCGCGATCGTGGGTGGCCTGGTCGCGTCGGCGACCGTGGACAGGACCGGCCCCAAGCGGATCATCGCGGGCACCTTCGCACTCGCGGCGCTCGCCCTGATCCTGCTGACGTTCGACATGCCGTTCGGCGTGCTGCTCACAGCCGTGGGCATCGCGGGCATCGGCACGATCGGGACGCAGGTCCTGGTCTACGGCTTCGTATCCAACTTCTATACGACACGGACCCGTGCTGCGGGCGTGGCGTGGTGTGCCGGATTCGGGCGGCTCGGCGGGATCCTCGGTCCGATCGCGGGCGGGCTCCTGCTCTCCGCTGGCGTGACCGGCCAGACGGCGTTCTACCTCTTCGCCGTCGTCGCGCTGCTCGGCGCCGTCGTGACGGCCCTCGTCCCGCACCCGCGCGGTCGGGCGCACGACGACGCCGCAGCTGCGAGCGCCTCCGGCGCGAACGTCCCCACCGGCGTTCCTTCTGCTGAGGAGGAGGCCGCCCCCGTCGAGGGCACCCTGCCCGACGGCGAGCCGGAGCCAGCCGTCCGGTGATCCCGCCGAGCGCCATGGTCGGGACCCGCGACTGTTCCGCGGCGTCCCTGAGGATGCATTGTGTGACCGCGGCGACTACCGTCGAGGCATGCTGACACCCCACGAGGACGTGGTCTCGCGCGCCCAGGAGCTGTCTGAACTCGACACGCTCCTGGGCGCTGCCGCGTCCGGGGGCGCCCAGTGCGCCGTGCTGGAAGGACCGCCGGGCATCGGCAAGACTGCCCTCTGCGAGGCGTTCGCGGCGCGCCACCCGGAGCTCGCGGTCCGCCGGGTCGAGGCATCAGCATGGGAGCACGGCCTCAGAGGTGGCGTCCTCGCGCAGCTCGGCGTGCTGCCGGCACGCTCGGCAGACAGGGAACCGACCGAGGATTCCTGGGGACGGGACAGGGACCAGCCCTCGTGGCTGCCCGCCGGGCGCGCGGCCCTCGAGGCGCTCTCCCGGCTCGCCGCGGACGGGCCCGCGCTCGTGGTGGTCGACGCGATCGAGCATGCCGACACGCTGTCCCTCGAGGCTTTGGCCTACGCCGTGCGGCGGGTCCACGATCCGCTCGTCCTACTGGCGACGCACGGACCGGCAGGGAGTCTCCCTGGCAGCCCGGCCGCCACGTTCGCCGACGCGGTGAGGGCCCGGCGCATCGTCCTCGCCCCCCTGGCGCCCGAGGCCCTCCGCGCTCTCGCCGCGGCACGCGCCAAGGTGGACCTGACCCCGGAGGCCACGCAGGCGCTGTGGCGGGTGAGCCGGGGCAACCCAGAACTGGCACTGGAGGCGCTGGCGAACGGTGCCGATTCGATCGGAGCGGAAGGCCTGGCCGCCCAGGGACCGCGCGCCGTCGTCCCATCCGTCGCCGCCCGCGCGGCGGCCGCGCTCGGGCGGCTTCCCTCAGCCGCCCGCGCGCTCGTCGAGGCGGTCAGCGTGCTCGGTGGCACCCCGACGGGAGCGGTGGCCGCCCGGCTCGCAGGTCTGGACGAGGGCGATGCCGAAGCGCTCCTCGCCGCGGCCGACGCCGCGTGGTCGGCCGGGCTCCTCGAGTGCCGCACCGTCGCGGGAATCCTCCAGCTCACGATCCGCGACCCTCTCCTGCGGGACGCCGTTGAGGAGGCCCTCGGCCCGATCGAGCGCGCGGCACTGCACACCCGAGCTGCCGAGCTCGCGGGCTCCACGCGGGACAGGGTGCGGCATCTGGTCGCGGCGGCGGTCATGCCCGACGCCGCGAGGGCCGCGGAGGCGGATCGGCTCGCGGCCGAGGAGGCCGGCGAAGGCGATTGGAGTGCTGTGGCGGACGCACTCGTCGCGGCGAGCCAGCTGCATGTGAACCCCACTCTCCGCGAAGACCGCCTCCTGCGCGCTGCCGAGGCCATGGTCGGAGCGGGCGACCTCCCTAGGGCCACACCGCTCGCCCGCCGCATCGAGTCGCTTCCGCAGAGCGCGGCCAGGGACGCCGTGCTTGCCTACTACGCGATCCACAAGGGCCACGCCCGCCGCGCCGGGGCGCTTCTCGGCCGGGCATGGGAGACGAGGCCCCCGCTCGGCTCCACGGACCTCGCCGCCCGCATCGCTCAGTACCGCGTCCTCGACTCCCTCGCGGAATGGGACATCCCTGCCCTGCTGGACTGGACCGAGACGGCCGTGCGCCTCGCCGGCCCGGACAGCACCGCGGGGGTCGAGGCACGCGCGATGCTCGGCCTCGGCCTCGGCTCGGCGGGCCGTCTGGCCGAGGCCCATGCCGCCTACGAGGAGCTCGCGGCCACTCCGGCGCTCGGAGCGCGCGACCAGCGGCTCCACCTCGGCCGCGGCTGGCTCGCGCTGGGCGTCGACGAGTTGGACGAGGCGCGGCTCGAGCTGCGCGCAGCGATCACCTCGGCGCGCAGCCCCGGTTCGCTGCGCATCACCCTCTGGGCCTATGCGTGGCTCGCCCGCGCCGAGTTCGCTGTGGGCCGCTGGGACGAGGCGCTCGCGGCCGCCCGCACCGGAATCACCCTCAACGCGCCCATCGGGATGGACCTCTTGGCACCGATCCTGCACCTCACCGCCGCACAGATCCACGCGCTGCGAGGCGAATCGGCCGAGGGCGCGGAGCACAGCCGGCTCGCCCAGCCGGGGCCCGAGGCCTACCCCGTCATGCATCTGGCGGGTGCGCTCGCAGCAGCAGCGGTCGCCGAGAGCCTGGGCGACTACGCCGGAGTGCTGCGGGCGTTCGAGCCGATCGTGCGAATGGACCGGTCGCGCGGCATCGATGAGCCGGGATTCTGGCCTTGGCAGGATGTTTACGCCAACGCGCTCGTCATGACAGGACGCATCGACGACGCGGACGCGTTCCTGCGCCCGCTCGAGGCCGCCGCACGATCGGCGGAACACCGGAGCACCATCGCCCGCCTCGGGTACGTGAGGGGCCGGATCTTCGGCGCGCAGGGGGCGCTCGACGACGCGGTGGCATGCTTCGAGGACTCTCTCGCCGCGCTCGAGGGGCTGCCACTGCCATACAACACGGCCCGCGGGCGGTTCGCGTACGGGCAGACCCTGAGGCGCTTCGGGCGGCGGCGCGACGCGACCGAGATCCTGGCCTCCGCGCGGGATGCCTTCGCGGGCGTCGGGGCGCAGGTCTACGTGGCGCGGTGCGAGCGTGAGCTCCAGGCCGCGGGTACCGGGTTCTTCCGGACTACTCCCCACTATCAGGTGGGCCAACACCAACGGGTGCAGCACCCCAGAGCCCAGCACTCAGGCGGCCAGCACCCCGGAGCCCTACTCCCGGGTGGCCATGACCCCGGCACCCCGCATCCCGCCCAGGCTCCCGAGGCCTGGAACTCGTCGGGGCCGTCGGTGCCCGCGTTCACGGCCCAGGAGACCGCCGTGGCCCGCCTGGTCGCATCGGGCCTGAGCAACCGTGATGCCGCCCGGGAGCTGTTTGTGTCCGTCAAGACGGTCCAGTACCACCTCACACGGATCTACGCGAAGCTCGGGATCAGCTCGCGTGCGGAGCTCGCCGCTGTCTACCGTCCGCCGGCGGATGAGTCCTCGGCCGCGAACAGCTCGTAGAACGCGGCCGCGTCGCGGTCCCGCCAGAACCGCAGCCACGCGGCCGCACGGGCAGCCGAGAGCGCCCCGAGTTCGGCCAGGACCACGGCAGCGAAGTCGGTCGGCGCCCACGATCCAGCCGTGACGAGCACGCCGCCCCATGGCGTCACGCCGCTCACCGCACGCGGCTCGCGCACGAAACGTGCGCTCCCGCGGTATCCGGGCGACCGCTCGAGCTGGCCGAGGTCGTTCCCGGTGTGCTCTACATCGTCGAGGAGTCCTGCCCTGCCGAGCGCGTCGACGCCCCCGCAGATCGCCGCCACTAATGTGCCTGTGGCTTTGCGTCGCTCCGCCAGGTCGAGCACCTCGCGGTTCGCGGCGTCGTCGTCGTACCACGTTGTGCCGCCGCATAGAACGAGCGCGTCAAACCGTTCGTCGACGATATCGGCGAGCGCGGCTGTCGGGCTGACCCTCAGTCCTCCCATGCTCGTGACCGCTTGGCCCGTGGCCGTCGCAGTGGTGAGCTCGGCCGCCCGCTCGGTCACGTCGTGCTGGCGCAGCGCGCTCATGAGGTATCCCACCTCCCAGTCGGCCATTCCCTCCGGCAGGTAGACGAGCACCCTCAAAGGCGCGTTGACAGCGTCGGCGGGCGCCGCCGTCGTGCGCTCATCAGTTCGTGTGTCCATGCAACGAGGCTAGGCCTTGACGCGGACAGGGCGTGTCCGCAGCGTGCCCCCAACTAGACTGGATCAGCCATGGCACTGACGATCACGTACCCCGCCAGCCTCCCGGTCTCCGAGCGCCGCGACGAGCTCATGGAGGCCATCGCCGCCCACCAGGTGACGATCATCGCAGGGGAGACCGGCTCGGGGAAGACGACCCAGATCCCGAAGATGTGCCTCGAGCTCGGCCTCGACGAGAAGGGGCTCATCGGGCACACGCAGCCCCGGCGCCTCGCCGCGCGGACGGTGGCCGAGCGCATCGCCGAGGAGCTCGGCGTCGAACTGGGCCAGGAGGTCGGCTTCCAGGTCCGCTTCACGGGCGAGGTCGGCCCGAAGACCAGGGTCAAGCTCATGACCGACGGCATCCTGCTCGCCGAGATCCAGCGCGACAGGCTCCTGAAGCGCTACTCGACGATCATCATCGACGAGGCCCACGAGCGCAGCCTCAACATCGACTTCATCCTCGGCTACCTGAGGCGCATCCTGCCGCAGCGGCCGGACCTGAAGGTCATAATCACGTCCGCGACGATCGATCCGCAGCGGTTCGCCCGGCACTTTGCGCGCGAGCTCCCCGACGGCAGCGCCGAACCGGCGCCGATCGTGGAGGTCTCGGGCCGCACGTATCCGGTCGAGGTCAGATACCGGCCGCTGGTCGCCGACCCTGCAGGCACAGGAACGGAGGACGAGGAGAACGCGAGCGACGACGCCCTCGAGGAGGACCGCGACCCTGTCGACGCCGTGTGCGACGCCGTCGACGAGCTCTCCCGCGAGGCGCCCGGGGACATCCTCATCTTCTTCTCGGGCGAGCGCGAGATCCGCGACGCCGCAGAGGCCCTTGCGAGCTCCATCCAGAAGAACCCGCGGATGGCCGGCGCCGAGATCCTCCCGCTCTTCGCCAGGCTCTCGCTCGCCGAGCAGCACCGTGTGTTCTCCCCTGGCGGCAGGCGGCGCATCATCCTGGCGACGAACGTCGCCGAGACCTCGCTCACCGTGCCGGGCATCAAGTACGTCATCGACACGGGCACCGCGCGCATCTCGCGCTACTCCCACCGCACCAAGGTCCAGCGCCTGCCGATCGAGCGAGTCTCACAGGCCTCCGCAAACCAACGTGCGGGCCGCTGCGGCCGCGTTTCGGACGGCATCTGCATCCGCCTCTACTCGGAGGAGGATTATCTCTCCCGGCCCGAATTCACGGACCCCGAGATCCTCCGCACCAACCTCGCGGCCGTCATCCTCCAGATGACCGCCATGGGGATCGCCCGCGGACCCCAGGACGTCGCCGCGTTCCCCTTCGTCGAGCCCCCGGAGTCGCGCGCGATCAACGATGGCGTGACGCTCCTGCGCGAGCTCGGCGCCCTCGCCGATCGCTCGGCCGGCGACGGCGCGAAGACCCCCGCCGACGCAGCGCTTGCGGGGCGTGCCCACCGCCGGGAGCGGCGCGCCGGTGGTGCGGCCGACGGCGGCGGGCGGGGCACCCAAGGCGGGCTCACCGCCGTCGGCCATCAGCTCGCCCAGCTGCCGGTCGATCCACGCCTTGGACGCATGATCGTCGAGGCCGCGCGGCGCGACTGCGCGCGTGAGGTCATGGTCCTCGCGGCAGCGCTGACCATCCAGGACCCGCGCGAGCGCCCGTCGCAGGAGACCGGCAAGCGCCAGGCCGCTGACGAGAAGCACGCACGGTTCAAGGACGAGAGCTCCGACTTCACGGGCTACCTGAACCTGTGGAACTACTTGCAGGAGCAGCAGCGCGAGCTCTCGTCCTCGGCGTTCCGGCGTCTGTGCAAGGCCGAGTACATCAACTACCTGCGCGTGCGCGAGTGGCAGGAGCTCTTCACGCAGCTGCGCCAGCTCGCCCGGCCGCTGGGAATCGCGCCGGGGCGGGGGCGCGAGACGGATCCTGTGGGCAAGCACGACGCCGTCCACCAGTCGCTGCTCGCCGGCCTCCTGAGCCACATCGGACTGCTCGACGAGCGCAAGCGGGACTATCTGGGCGCCCGCGGCACCCGTTTCGCGATCTTCCCGGGATCGGCGCTGTTCAAGAAGAACCCGACGTTCGTCATGGCGGCCGAACTCGTCGAGACGAGCCGGCTCTGGGCACGGACCGCGGCCACGATGGACCCGGCCTGGGGCGAGCTCGTGGCCCCGCACCTCGTCAAGCACAGCTATTCGGAGCCGCACTGGTCCAAGCGCGCCGGCTCGGTCCAGGCGTTCGAGAAGGTCACGCTCTACGGCGTGACGCTCGTGGCTCAGCGCCGCATCAACTACGGCCGCGTTGATCCCGAACTGGCACGTGAGCTGTTCATCCGCCACGCCCTCGTCGAGGGCGACTGGAATACGCGCCATCACTTCTTCAAGCGCAACCGTGAGCTGCTCGAGGAGGTCGACGAGCTCGAGACGCGCGTACGGCGTCGCGGCCTCCGCGTCGACGACGAGACGCTCTTCGAGTTCTACGACGCCCGCGTCCCGGCCGATGTCGTGTCCGAGCGGCACTTCGACGCGTGGTGGAAGAAGGCGCGGCACGCGGACGAGCACCTCCTCGACTTCGATCGTGCACTCGTCCTCGGCGAGGCTGCGGCCGACACCGCTGACGCCGCCGACGCCGCCTACCCGACGGTATGGCGGCAGGCTGGGTTCGACCTGCCACTGGCCTACGAGTTCCATCCCGTCGCCCCCGGGGGCACTCCCGATCCGACGGACGGCGTCACGGCCGAGGTGCCGGTCCTGTTCCTGAACCAGCTCGATCCCGAACCGTTCCGTTGGCAGATCCCGGGCCAGCGGGTGGACCTCGTGACGGCACTCATCAAGTCGCTTCCCAAGCAGATCCGTAAGAACTTCGTCCCCGCGCCCGACGTCGCGCGGCAAGCGGTCGCTGCCCTCGAGGCGGACTTCGACCCAGCCGACGATTCCCTCGAGGAGTCCCTCGAGCTCGTGCTGCGCCGGCTCAAGGGGCAGATCATCCCGCCCGGCTCGTGGAACTGGGACGCTGTCCCACCGCACCTCAAGATGACCTTCAGCGTGGTCGACTCGACCGGGAAGGTGCTCGGCGCAGGCAAGGATCTCACTGCCCTCCAGGAGCAGCTGGCGCCCGCCACGCGCCGCGCCATCGCCGACTCCCTCGGCGCTACCCCGGCCACCACCTCGCCGAAGTCACCCCACGGGGGCCCGACGTCACCCGAACCGCGCACGACGCCGCCCAGCACCTCCCGCGGAGGCCCCACCGAACGCTCGAGGCTGGCCGAGAGCAGCGGGCTGACAACGTGGGCCGTGGGGACGATCCCGCGCACAGCGAGCACTGTCGTCGCTGGCCACACCGTGACGGGCTACCCTGCGCTGATCGACGAGGGCCGCAGCTCCCGAAAGGGACAGCTCGATGCGCCACGCGGCACCGCCGGGCTCCGAATCTTCCAGACTGAGGAGGACCAGCTTCGCGCCCACCGGGGCGGGGTCATCCGACTCCTCGCCCTGCGGATCCCGCCGCCGGATCGGTACGTGCTCGAGCACCTGAACAACAGGGAGAAGCTCACGTTCAGCCAGAACCCCCACGGCTCGGTGGCGGAGCTCATCGCCGACTGCTCGCTCGCGGCGATCGACCGGCTCGTCCCGGCCGAACTCCCTTGGACCAGCGCGGCGTTCGACGCGCTCTACGACGAGGTCCGGGCCGAGCTCATCGACACGGTCTTCAAGGTGACCGCGATCGTCGAGCAGGTCCTGGCTTCGGCGCTGCGGATCGGAAAGCAGCTGAAGGGGACCACGAGCCTCGCGCTCATCAGCGCCCTGAATGACATCAAGGCGCAGCTCGAGCAGCTCGTCTACCCTGGATTCGTCGCCCGGACGGGCTACGCGCAGCTCGAGCACCTCCCGAGGTACCTCAGGGCCATCGAGCGCCGCCTCGAGAAGCTGCCCTCCAATGTCCAGCGTGATGCCGTGGCCATGGCGACCGTTCAGGCCCTCGAGGACGAGTACGACGACGCCGCGGCAGCGCTCGCTCCGAGCGGGCGCAATGAAGCCCGGATCGAGAAGGTCCGCTGGATGATCGAGGAGCTGAGGGTCAGCCTGTTCGCCGTCGAACTCGGCACGGCCGGGAAGGTTTCGGAGAAGCGAGTCCGGCAGGCCCTCAACGAGGCGCTCGCCCCAGCCTGACCGGGTTCAGCACCTCGGCGAGGCTAGGCTGCCGGGACGTTCTCGCCGTGCCCGGCGGCGCGCAGGGCCGCACGGATCTTCTCGGCCGCGGCGTCCATGACGGCGGGATCCGGATTCTGCTGGACTTTCTTGAAGTCGTACTCGGCCTCGGAGAACGAGGGCCACACGTGCAGGTGCAGGTGATTGATCTCGAAGCCCGCGATGATCACGCCGGCGCGCGGCGCCCCGAATGCTTCCATCTGCGCTCGGCCGATGGTCTGAGCGACGAGCGTGACCTTCGCCAGAAGCTCGGGCGAGGCATCGGTCCACTTGTCGACCTCCGCGCGCGGCACCACGAGCACGTGCCCATCGGCGAGGGGGCCGATGCTCAGGAATGCGACGACGTCCGGGGCCTTCCAGACGAAGCGCCCGGGCAGCTCGCCCTCGATGATCCGTGTGAACAGCGTGCTCATGGCTCTCCTGTCAGGTGGGTTCTGGGTGTCCGGCGTGCGCGAGTCCTGCGTCTCGGCAGCCGAGGCAAGGTCCGCACGGATCTTGTCCGCGCCCGGGATGACGGGCCGTCCGGGGTTCATCGTTCCGACGCTATCGCATCGGGTCCGGGAGCCGCGCCGGGGCGGGGCCCCACGGCCACGGGCCGGGAAGGGTCGCGGGACCACTGCGAGAACGATCCGGGGTACAGCGCTGCGTCGATGCCCACGACGGCCAGCGCCGCGACGTCGTGCGCCGCAGTGACGCCCGAGCCGCAGTAGACGGCCACCGGCTCCCCGGGCACGGCCCCGAGGCGCGTGTACCGCTCGCGCAGGGCCTCGGCTGGCAGGAACGTCCCGTCCGGGGCGAGGTTGCCCGACGTCGGCGCGCTCACCGCGCCGGGGATGTGTCCCGCGCGCGGGTCCACGGGCTCGACGTCGCCCCGGTAGCGTTCCGCCGCACGCGCGTCGAGGAGGACTCCGCCGCTCCCCGAGGGTCGCGGCGCGGCGAAGAGGGCCGCAGCGTCCGCGTCGATCCGGGGCATCTGCCCCTCGCCGAGCGTCACCGTGCCCGGCTCGGGGTCCGCGCGGCCGGTCTCAAGCTCCCCGCCGGCTCGGGTCCATGCCGCGAGGCCTCCGTCGAGGATCCGCACATCGGCGAGGCCTGCGTCGCGCAGCATCCACCACGCACGCGCCGCTGCCTGGCCCGAAGTCGCGTCGTACACGACCACCGCGTCGCCGTCGTCGATCCCCCACCGACGGGCCGAGTCCTCGAGGGCCTCCCTCGTCGGGAGGGGGTGGCGCCCGCCCGCGGCCTCCTCTGCGCTCCCGGGGGCCACCGGCACCGCGAGTTCCGTCTCGAGGTCTGCGAACACGGCTCCCGGGATATGCCCCGCCTCGTATTCCCCGCGGCCATCGGGGCCGCCCAGGGCCCACCGCACATCAAGCACCACGGTTGGCGTGCCGGCCGCGAGGAGTCCTGCGAGAT
Source organism: Sinomonas notoginsengisoli (assembly GCF_021554725.1). GTDB lineage: Bacteria > Actinomycetota > Actinomycetes > Actinomycetales > Micrococcaceae > Sinomonas > Sinomonas notoginsengisoli. The sequence goes on from NZ_JAIZDP010000001.1 coordinate 715,566, forward strand.
CGTCCGCCGCGACGAGAATCTGTTCTGCGCCCATGACCCCACCCTAGCCGTGCCACCGCGCGGGTGGCCTGGCGGCGAAGCACGTGCATGAGACGGACACCCTGTCCGGATGAATCCCCTCGCCGCGAGCCACGAGATCGACCCGCCTGACCGTGCCGTGCCAGACCGCGCCTGGACCGACGGAACGACACGGCTACGTACTCGAGGAATTCTTCGAGACGGGCCGCTGGCCCGGTTGACCTCGGCCGGCGGCGCCTTCAGAGCTCAACCGACTCCCCCGGCTCGAGGTGCGTGAACTCGGTGCCGTAGAGCTCGGAGATGCGCTCGGCGTGCTTCTCGACGAGGCCCGTGCCGCGCTCGTTGAGCAGCGCGTTGTGGATGGGGAGGGCCCGGGGCGCACGCACCGCGATGATGAAGTCGAGCACCTCGCCGATCTTGCTCCAGGGCGCGTGGATCGGCACGAGGAGGGTACCCACTCGCGCTCCATGGGGAACCGTGAAGGAGTCCCCCGGATGGAACAAATCGTCGTCCACGAGGTACCCAATGTTCGCCACGACCGGTACGGACGCGTGAATGAGCGCATGCTGGCTCCCGAACGTCTTGAGCCGGAACCCGCCGGCCTCGAATTCGGCATCTGGTTCCGTGACGTGCACCCGCTCGGCGCACGACGGCGCTGCCTCCTTGAGCTCGCGCGCCGCCTTTGCCGGAGCCCAGGCCTCCAGGCTGGGGCTCTTCTCGAGCACGGCAGTGACGCGGGCCATGTCGAGGTGATCGGGGTGCTCGTGTGTCACGAGGAATGCGTCGGCGCCCTCGAGCGCGTCCTCGACCTCCGAGAAGTTCCCGGGGTCGATCACGAGGACCCGCTGGCCCCGGCCGGAACCGGCAGGCTCCCCCGGCTTCTCGATCCGCACGCACGAATGGGTGAACTTCGTCATCCGCATTGCGCCAGTCTAGAACCGTTCTTGGTAGGCTTGAAGGTCCGATGGGTGTGCAGGAGGAATCCGTGTCAGAGAGCCCGGCCCGCAGGCCGGCGGAGAAGCCCCGCGAGCAGCGCGTGACCAAGCAGCGCCTCGCCGTCTCGGCCGCGCTGGACAAGCTCGAGGACTTCGTCAGCACCCAGGAGCTCCACAGGATGCTGCACGAGGAGGGCGCGGCGGTCTCGCTCGCGACCACTTACCGAATCCTGCAGTCCATGTCCGAGGACGGGCTCGTAGACGTGCTGCGCGGCGATGACGGCGAGGCGGTCTACCGAAGGTGCGAGGCCAGCGGCCACCACCACCATCTCGTGTGCCGCCGCTGCGGCAAGGCCGTCGACATCGAGGCACCCTCCGTGGAGACGTGGGCGAGCCGCGTGGCGCGGGAGCACGGCTACACGGCGGTCGAGCACACAGTCGAGGTCTTCGGGCTGTGCCCCGAATGCACGCTCGCGGTCGCGCGCGAGCGGGCGGCCGGGGAACAAGGCGGCCGCACCGCTGGCGGCCCCCCGGGAGCGCCGGCACTCTAGTGCACGACGGCGCGCCCCGCCCACGGCGCGCGGCCGCGCCTCAGGCTGCGATCGGCGTCGTGCGCTGGGCCGAGTCCTCGGCCGGACGAAGCCGCCGTCCGTTCCTCCCCGTCCGGTGCCGCACCCACCCGATGACAGCGCACACAACATAGAAGAGGAACGAGAGGGTCGTGATGTAGGGACTGATCGGCAGGCGGCCGCCCAGGGCGAGGAGGATCCCTCCCACGGTCGCCGTCATGGCGAACCCGACGCTGAGGGCGAGGACGAGCGTCGGCGAGGACGTCACCTTGAGTGCCGCCGCAGCCGGGGTAATGAGGAGGGCGAGCACGAGCAGAGCCCCCACGACCTGGATGGAGAGCGCCACGCTCACACCGAGCAGCACCATGAACACCACCGAGAGGAAGCGGACGGGCACCCCCCGTGCGAACGCCATGTCCGGATCGACGCTCGCGAACGTGAGTGGACGCCACACCACCACAAGCACGCCGATCACCAGCGCTGCGGCGACGGCAAGGGTCTGCAGCTGAACGGTGTCCACGGCCACGATCTGCCCGGTGAGCAGACCGAACTTGTTTGCTGCTCGGCCTTGGTAAAGCGCGAGGAAGAGGATGCCCAGCCCTAAGCCGAACGGCATCAGGACGCCGATCACGGAGTTCTTCTCCCTAGCACGTCCACCCATGAGCCCGATCACGAGCGAGGCGGCGATGGAGCCGACGAGGGACCCGGTCACGACGTCCGCACCTATCAGCAGGGCGAAGGCTGCCCCCGCGAACGAGAGCTCGGAGATGCCGTGCACGGCGAACGCGAGGTCCCGCTTCATGACGAACGTTCCGACCACCCCGCCGAGGAGACCGAGGATCGCACCGGCCCAGACCGAGTTCAGCACGAGGGCGAGGATCTCCCCGTAGTTCTCGAAGGAGAACACGGTGCTCCAGAAGTCTGCCAGATTCATGCGGGCTGCTCTTCCCCTTCGAGTTCCGGCGCGTGCGGGTGGGTCGTGGCATCAGGTAGGCCGACGACCACGATCCTGCCGTTGATGTGAGAGACCTCGACTCGGCTTCCGTACAGCTCGGAGAGCACCTCCGTCGTCATGACCTCCCCTACAGTGCCGATGCGGAACTTTCCATCCGCGATGTACAGGACACGGTCGAGATAGTCGAGCACCGGATTGATCTCGTGGGTGACGAAGACGACCGCGGCGCCCTCACGCCGGCGCTGGTCGATGAGCTCGCTCACCGCCTGCTGGTGATTGAGGTCGAGCGAGAGGAGCGGCTCGTCGCACAGCAGGACGCGCGGGCTGCTGGCGATCGCCTGTGCAACGCGGAGGCGCTGCTGTTCACCGCCCGAGAGGAGTCCGACGGGAAACGTGGCGTAGTCGGTGGCGCCAACTTGCGCGAGGAGCTGGTCGACCCGGCGGTCCACAGCATGCGAGCGGAGGCGGATGCCCCACTTGTGGCCGTCGATGCCGAGCGCCACGAGGTCCCGTGCGCGCATCGGGGTGCTGGGCGGGAACATCTTCTGCTGCGGGATGTACCCGATACTGCCGCCGCGGCGCCGAGGGGCGTGCCCGACGATCTCGACCGTACCCGAGGTGAGGGGGGCGACTCCGAGCAGCGATCTGAGGAACGAGGTCTTTCCGCTGCCATTGGGCCCCAGGACGGCGAAGAACTCGCCCGGGCGGATCTCCAGGTTCAGACCCGACCAGAGGGTGCGTTCGCCGAAGGCCAGAGAGGCGTTGCGGAAGCGCACCACCGGCGCCGTCCCGCCCCCGGACGGCGGATCCTCGTTCGCCGCCTCAGCGGACGCTGCGCGTGTCATGGTGGCCAAGTCTAAAGGCCCATCCTGAGAATCATCCTCGATCACGTGAGGGACTTGGCGAGGGCGTCCACGTTGGAGTTCATCCAGTCCAGATAGCCCATGCCCTCCGGGACGGTCTCGGTGAAATCGACCACCGGGACCTTTGCTGCCTCGGCGGCCTTGCGCAGCTGCTCTGTCTGGGAGCTTTCCGTCTGCGGGTTGTACGCGAGGAGGGCCACCCGCTTGGAGCCGATGAGGTCGAGCACCTCCTTGAGAACCGCCGGCGGGACATCGTGCCCCTCTTCGATCGCCGAGGTGAAGGCCTCGGGCGTCACATTCTTCAGCCCGGCTGCCTCGAGGAGGTAGAGCGGCACGGGCTCGGTCATGGCGGCGCTCCGGTCTGCCGAGTGGGCCTTGATCTGAGAGACCTTGTCCTCGAGAGCCGTGAGCTTCGTGTCCACGTCCTTGGCGCGCCTGTCGAAATCGGCCGTGCCCGACGGGTCGAGCCGGGCGAGGCGGTCCGCGATCGCGGTGGCGACCTTCTTCATGGCTGAGACGTCATACCAGACGTGCTCGTTGTAGGAGGGGTGGCCACCGGCTCCGGCGCTGCCCGTGCCACGGCTGCCTGACTCGAGGCCCGCGGCGTGGACCGCGGTGATCACGGTGTCCTGACCGGATTCGCGCACGAGGGCGTCCATGAAGGGGTCGTACCCGCCGCCGTTCTCGATCACGATCTTGGCCTTCGAGACGGCGAGCCGGTCCTGAGTCGTGGCTTCGTAGGAGTGCGGGTCCTGGCTTGCCTTGCTGACCAGTGAGATGACGGAGACCCTATCGCCTCCGATCTCCTCGGCGAGGTCGCCGTAGACATTCGTGGAGGCCACGATTCCGATGGCGCCTCCGCTGCTCGAGGTGGCGGAGCCCGACGAGGAGCCTGGGGCACATGCCGCGAGGCCCAGTGTCGCGGTGAGGGCAAGGGCAGCCAGCACGCGGGATCGGGACCGTGCCTGGGGAACAGTGAAGGAACGCAAGAAATCCTCAGTTCTGGGTAAGTGTCTGCGCACGAGCTGCTGCATCCGGCCGGGCCTAACCGCCTGAGAACCGCTCGCAATAAACCCACAGTACCGCTTCTTGGGAACAATTCCCATTTAGCTCTCGGCGGTGCTCCGGCCCGTCCCCTGCCCGGACCCTGCCCAGCGAAGCGCTTGGTTCTGCGTCGCGTCCCGGATCTCACCCACCAGCTGCTCGATCACGTCTTCGAGGAACACGATGCCGAGGGTCGCACCCTCGGGGCCGATCACGCGGGCCAGATGGAATCCGGACTTCTGCATGGTGGCGAGGGCGTCCTCGATCTCGTCGTCGGGCGAGAGGTTCGCAAGGGAGCGGACGCGGCTTTCCCCGATCGGCTGAGCCCGGTTCTCGGGGGCAATCGCGAGGACGTCCTTGAGGTGCAGATAGCCCACGAGCTCGCCGTCGTCGTCGACCATCGGGAAGCGGGAGAAGCCGGTGCGGGACACAGCGCGTTCGAAGTCGGCGGGGGTCGCCGTCGTCGGCAGGGACACGAGGTCTTCGAGCGGAACCATGATGGACTCCGCACTTTGGTCCGAGAACTCGAGCGCCCCCGACAACAGCCCGGACTCATCGTCGACGAGGCCACTGCGGGTCGACTCCTGGACGATCGACTGGACCTCCTCCAGGGTGAAACTCGACGTCACCTCGGCCTTGGGCTCGATCCCAATGAGGCGCAGGACAGCGTTCGCAGATCCATTGAGGAAGTAGATGACCGGCCTCACGAACCGCGCCATCCCCAGCAGCACCGGTGCCAGGAGCACAGCGGCCCGGTCGGCAGCGGAAACCGAGATGTTCTTCGGCACCATCTCGCCCAGCGTCACGTGGAGGAACGTCACGACGGCGAGCGCCACGAAGAAGCCGAGGGAGTCCCCGAGCTCGGCGGGAATCCCGGCCGCGTGCAGGGGGGCGCCGATGAGGTGGTGGATCGCCGGCTCGGCGACCTGGAGGATGAGCAGCGAGCACACGGTGATGCCCAGCTGGGCGGCCGCGAGCATCAGCGAGACGTTCTCCATTGCGTACAGTGTCGTTTTGGCCCGCCCCGAGCCCGCGTCGGCGAGCGGCTCGATCTGGCTGCGCCGCGCGCTCATGATCGCGAACTCGGCACCCACGAAGAAGGCGTTGCCAAGCAAGAGCACGGCGAGCCACAGGATTCCTGCCCAGTCCCCCATCAGGTGCTCCTCCCTCGGTGACGGGCAGCGCCGTGTCCGGACGTATCCGGTCCGGCGCCCTCGTCGGGAGCCCACGGCTCGTCACTGGGGGGCGTGAACTTGAGCCGGTCGACGCGGCGGCCGTCCATCCGCACCACGGTGAGGAGTCCGCCGCCGACCTCGAGGGCATCACCGGTCTCGGCGACCCTGCCGAGTGCGCTCATGACGAACCCGCCCACCGTCTCATAGGCGGGGCTGTCCACGACGCCGAGCCCGGGCACCTGCTCGGACACCTCGTCGGGACGCATGAGCCCGGGGAAGTACCAGTCGCCTCCTGAGCTCTGGAGGACCCCGGGGGCCCGCCGGTCGTGCTCGTCGGCGACATCGCCGACGATCTCCTCGACGAGGTCCTCGAGGGTGACGATTCCCGCCGTGCCCCCATACTCGTCGAGCACGACGGCGAGCTGGAGGTTGCCGTCCCGCAGCTGCGAGATGAGCGCATCGAGGTGGATGGTCTCGGGGACCTGCAGGATGTCGGTCATGATGGCCCCGGCGGGGACCTTGGTCCGCTTCTTGGCGGGCACGGCGACCGCCTTCTTCACGTGCACGACGCCCCGCACGTCATCGGGCGAGTCTCCGATCACGGGAAACCGCGAGTGGCCTGTCGCGCGGGCCGCCACCACGACGGCGTCCACCGGATCGTCCACGTCCACCGTGGTCACGCGGATGCGCGGCGTCATGACGTCTGCTGCCGTACGGGCTGAGAAGCGGAGCGTGCGGGAGACGAAGCGTGCCGTCCCGGGATCGAGCGTTCCGAGTTCGGCCGAGCGGCGAACGAGCGACGATAGTTCGGCGGGCGAGCGGGCGCCAGAGATCTCTTCCTTGGCCTCGAGGCCCATGAGGCCCAGCACGCGGTTTGCGAAGCCGTTGAACAGCACCACAGCGGGCTTGAAGACCGCTGTGAACACGAGCTGGGGCCGTGCGACGGCGCGGCCCACCGTGAGGGCGCGGGCTATCGCGAGGTTTTTGGGGACGAGTTCGCCGATGAGCATGGAGAGGAGCGTCGCGAAGACCATCGCGACGATGAGCGAGATGGCAACGGCACCGGGAACCCCGAGTGCGGTCAAAGGCGCTTCGAGCAGCCGCCCGACCGAGGGCTCCATGACGAACCCCGTCAGGAGCGTGGTCAGGGTGATCCCGAGCTGGCAGCTCGAGAGCTGCGTGGAAAGCGATTTGAGGCAGCGAAGGAGTGCAGCTGCGCCGGGTTCCCCGGCGTCGACACTGCGCTGGACCGTGGACTGGTCAAGGGCTACAAGGGAGAACTCGACGGCCACGAAGAACCCCGTGCCGAGGATGAGCACCAGCCCGGCGCCCAACAGGAGCCATTCCATATCAGCGGTACAGCTCCTCGCTCCGCGCGGGCAGCTTCCGCACCGGAACCACTCGGGCGAGAGTGGAGTGGCCAAGTACACGAGGTATGCCGGCGCTATGGCCACAGGGGGCGCCATGGCTCCCGCGGCCGGGCCGGCATCTAGAGGTGCCGTCCATAGTGAATCCAGACTAGCAGTGGCCCGCCCGGGGCCGTCCCGGGAAACAAGCTTGTGACTGTCGACTCACAATCACGCGAATCGCCGCACGGTTTACTAGACTGTTCACTTGAGTGTGGGCTCCTGACGGCGCCCACGGCGGTCGGCGGATACGTCCAGCCCCCACAAATCGCCTAGTGGAGCACGCGGGCGCGCGGTATGGGGGCAGGGCCACGGAAGCCGCTGAAAGTATCGATGGAAGAGGCGTATCTCCAGTGCCAGAACTGCCAACCCACCGCCTGCCCGAGGAATTCGGAGGCAACGAGTGGCTTGTGGACGAGCTCTACGAGCAGTACCAGCAGAACAAGAACTCAGTGGATGCCAAGTGGTGGCCGTTGTTCGAGTCCTTCGACTCGGACAGCGGCCACACGTCCAATGGCACGGCGAAGGCGCCTGCCGTAGACACGCTGACGCGGCAGATCCCCAAGGTCAAGGCGTCTGCAACCCAGGCTTCGGCACAGGCGGCGCCTGCACCGCCCGCGCCTGCGCCAGCCGCCTCCGCTCCTGCCGCGCCCGCACCGGCCGCCTCCGCTCCTGCCGCGCCGACACCGCCCGCGCCGACCCCGGCCCCGGCCGCGCCCGCCCCCAAGAAGGGGGCCGCCGGCGTCGTGCGTGACGGTGCGAGGCCGTCCAGCACCGGCCTGATCCCGGCGCAGCTGCCCAAGACGGCCAAGGACGAGACGATCGAAGAGGACGTCGTCTCGCCGCTCCGCGGCCCGGCCAAGGCCATCGCGTCGAACATGATCTCGAGCCTCACCGTCCCAACGGCCACCACGGTGCGTGCTGTGCCCGCGAAGCTGCTGATGGACCAGCGGGTCGTCATCAACAACCATCTCACGCGCGTGCGCGGCGGCAAGGTCTCCTTCACACACCTCATCGGCTTCGCCGTGATCCGTGCCCTCAAGCTGATGCCGTCGATGAACGTCTCGTACGACGACGTGGACGGCAAGCCGGTCGCGATCCAGCACGCGCACGTCAACTTCGGCATCGCCATTGACCTGCCGAAGCCGGACGGCTCCCGCCTCCTCGTGGTCCCGAACATCAAGAAGGCCGAGACGATGAACTTCTCGGACTTCTGGCATACCTATGAGGGCCTCATCAAGCGGGCCCGCGACGGCAAGCTCACCGCCGACGACTACGCAGGCACCACTGTCTCCCTGACCAACCCAGGCGGCATTGGCACGGTGCACTCGGTTCCCCGGCTCTCCAAGGGCCAGGCCGCGATCATCGGCGTGGGCGCGCTGGAGTACCCGGCAGAGTTCCAGGGCGCTTCGGAGAAGATCCTCGCCCTGCAGGCCGTCGGCAAGATCATCACCCTGACCTCGACCTATGACCACCGCGTCATCCAGGGCGCGGGCTCGGGCGAATTCCTCCGGATCGTGCACCGGCTCCTCCTCGGCGAGCAGGGGTTCTACGACGAGATCTTCGAGTCGCTGCGCATCCCCTACGAGCCGGTCCGCTGGAGCCCCGACCTCCAGGTCAACCCAGAGGACGCCATCAACAAGGTGGCGCGCATCCAGCAGCTCATCCACGCCTTCCGGGTGCGCGGGCACCTCATGGCGGACACCAATCCGCTCGAGTACGTCCAACGGCACCACCCGGACCTCGATGTCCTGACCTATGGCCTCACGCTGTGGGACCTCGACCGTGAGTGGCCCACAGGCGGGTTCGGCGGCAAGCCGAAGATGAAGTTCCGCGACATCCTCGGCGTACTCCGCGACGCGTACTGCCGCACGACCGGCATCGAGTACATGCACCTCCAGGAGCCCGCCGAGCGCAAGTGGTTCCAAGATGAGCTCGAGCACCCGTACAAGAAGCCCAGCCGCGAAGAGCAGCTGCGCATCGTGTCCCGCCTCAATGCGGCCGAGGCTTTCGAGACCTTCCTCCAGACCAAGTTCGTGGGCCAGAAGCGCTTCTCGCTCGAGGGCGGAGAGTCGCTCATCCCGCTCTTGGATGCCACGCTGTCCGAGGCTGCGGAAGACGGGCTCGACGAGGTCGGGATCGGCATGGCCCACCGCGGCCGCCTGAATGTCCTGACGAACATCGCCGGCAAGACCTACGCCCAGGTGTTCCGCGAGTTCGAGGGCACTCAGGATCCGAAGAGCGTCCAGGGCTCCGGCGATGTCAAGTACCACCTCGGCACCGAAGGCTCGTTCACGGCCGAGAACGGCAAGCAGACGAAGGTCTACCTCGCCGCGAACCCCTCGCACCTCGAGGCTGTCGACCCTGTCCTCGAGGGGATTGTCCGCGCCAAGCAGGACCGTCTTGACAAGGGCGAGGCGTTCCCCGTCCTGCCGATCCTCGTCCACGGCGACGCGGCCTTCGCCGGCCAGGGCGTCGTCGCCGAGACGCTCAACCTCTCGCAGCTGCGCGGCTACCGCACCGGCGGCACGATCCACATCGTCGTGAACAACCAGGTGGGCTTCACGACGTCACCGTCCGCGTCGCGCTCGTCGGTGTACTCGACGGACGTGGCCAAAATGGTGCAGGCACCGATCTTCCACGTGAACGGCGACGATCCGGAGGCCGTGGTCCGCGTGGCGCAGATGGCCTACCGGTTCCGCCAGCGGTTCCACAAGGACGTCGTGATCGACCTGGTGTGCTACCGCCGGCGCGGCCACAACGAGGGCGACGACCCGTCGATGACGCAGCCGATGATGTACAACCTCATCGAGGCGAAGCGTTCGGTCCGCAAGCTCTACACCGAGAGCCTGATCGGCCGTGGCGACATCACCCAGGAGGAGGCCGAGCAGCTTCTGCGCGACTACCAGGAGCGCCTCGAGCGCGTCTTCGCCGAGACCCATGCTGCGCAGACCTCGCCGATCCCGGTCATCACCACGGACGCGAAGGCCGTCTCGGACCTCGAGCGCCCGCTCGCACAGCAGCAGGATGACGCCGCAGGGACTGTCCAGCGTCCGACCGCGATCAGCGCGGAGATGCTCGCACGCATCGGCCAGGCCCACGTGACGATCCCGGAGGGCTTCACGGTCCACCCCAAGCTCAAGCAGCTCCTCGAACGGCGTGAGCAGATGTCCCGCGAAGGTGGGATCGACTGGGGCTTCGGCGAGGTCGTGGCTTTCGGTTCGCTCGTCGCCGACGGCGTCCCTGTGCGCGTCTCGGGGCAGGATTCGCGCCGCGGCACGTTCGTGCAGCGCCACGCGGTGTTCCATGACCGGAAGGACGGCGACGAGTGGATGCCGCTCTCCAGCCTCTCGGATGACCAGGCGAAGCTCTCGATCTACGACTCCTCCCTCTCGGAGTACGCGGCCCTCGGCTTCGAGTACGGCTACTCGGTGGAGCGCCCGGACGCGCTTGTCGCATGGGAGGCGCAGTTCGGCGACTTCGTCAACGGCGCCCAGACGGTCATCGACGAGTTCATCTCCTCGGCCGAGCAGAAGTGGGGCCAGCGCAACTCGCTCGTCATGCTCCTGCCGCACGGCTACGAGGGCCAGGGCCCGGACCATTCGTCCGCGCGCATCGAACGCTTCCTGCAGCTGTGCGCCGAGGACAATATGATCGTGGCCCAGCCGAGCACACCGGCGTCGCACTTCCACCTGCTCCGGCGCCAGGCGTTCAACCGTCCACGCAAACCGCTCATCGTCTTCACGCCGAAGCAGCTGCTCCGCCTCAAGGCAGCGGGCTCGAGGGTCGAGGACTTCACGTCGGGCAGCTTCCAGCGCGTGATCGGGGAGCACGAACAGCTGGATGCGAGCGCCGTGGACCGAGTGGTCCTGGTGTCGGGCCGCCTGTACTACGACCTGCTCTCGTCGCGGACCAAGGCCAAGGACTCCAAGACCGCGATCATCCGCGTCGAGCAGCTCTACCCGCTGCCGCAGCCCGAGATCGAGGCGGAGCTCGCGAAGTACCCGAACGCAGAGGTCATCTGGGCGCAGGACGAGCCGGCGAACCAAGGGCCGTGGCCGTACATCGCCGTCTCCCTGGCCCCGGTCCTCGACCGGCGCCTGCGGCTCGTCTCGCGCGCGGCCTCGGCCGCCACGAGCGCGGGTTCGATGAAGCGGCACACAGCGGAGGGGGACGTCCTCGTCCGCGAGGTGTTCGCTCGCTAACCCTGCCGGATCGCCTTTGGGCGCAGCGGTGAGTACGACGGCGGCTGGTCCCCACGCGGGGGCCAGCCGCCGTCGTCGTGGGCGCCTTGCCCGCGTGCCCTGGCCGCAGCCGAACGTGCCGAATGGCCGTGGCGCGCACCGCCTCCGCCGAGGGTGGGGTTGCCTTCGCTAGACTCAGAAACCGAAGGCGGGGCCAGCAGGACCCCACTGATGATGGGAGTGTGGATGCCCCACGAGAGGAAGCTTCGCATTGCGGCTATCGGCGACGAGCTGCTGGCTGGCAACGGGGATCCGAGGGCCCTGGGCTGGCTGGGCAGGGTCTTGGCGCGGACGCCGCGGGAGGAGTTCGTCCTCGAGTCCTACGTTCTGGCTGCGCCTCAGGAGGGCACCGAGACCCTCGCCGGGCGCTGGGAGGCCGAGGCCTTGCGGCGGTTCGGGGGCGGGTACGAGAACCGTCTCGTGATCGGACTGTCCGGCCGCGACATCGAGTTCGGCCTCTCCCCCGCCCGCAGTAGGCTCAACGTCGCCAACATCCTCGATTCCGCGCAGCAGAACGGCGCCGAGGTCTTCGTCGTCGGGCCTCCGCCGACGCTCGACCCTGCGCAGAACCGCCGTCTCGCGGAACTCAACACAGCCTTCGCCGACGTCACGACCCGCCGGAACTACTACTACGTGGACACGTTCTCGCCTCTGCTCAACCACGAGCAGTGGCGCAGTGACCTCGCCGCGAACGCGGGCGTGCCCGGGCAGGCCGGCTATGGCCTCATCGCCTGGCTCGTGCTGCACCGCGGCTGGTTCCCGTGGCTGCGCCTGCCGCAGCCGCAGTAGCCCCCGCTCTAGGCCAACACCGGTCACCGCGGAGGGAGTTCTGGCGCGGCCCTTGTCCTTTTCCGAAACGCGATATATCTTGTTCTCCAGAACGCGATATATCGTGTCGGATCCGAGGAGGGACATGGAAGCGGAATCATGGTCCGTGACGGGCCCGCAGACCATAGACATCGAGGCCGTCCGCTCGCTGCGGTCGTCGAGGGCCGGCTGGACGTGATCGCACATGACGGCGCCGGTGCCCGTGTCGAGGTCTCCGAAGTACGCGGGGATCCAGTGACCGTTACCCTGACCGACGGGCGGCTCGAGGTGCGTCACCGCGAGGACGGCGCTCAAGGCTGGTTCAGAAGCCTCATGAACACGGCGTCCGGCAGCAGCCTGAACTATGCGGTGGTGGGCATTGCGGTGCCCCGCGGAACAAGTGTGGAGATCGCCACGGTCACCGGCGAAGGCTTTGTCTCAGGCGGCGGCCCGAGCACCCGCATCAACACGGTCTCCGGGTCGCTGCTGGCAGACGGTACCGAGGGCGAGCTGCACCTCAACACGGTCTCCGGGGAAATCATCGCGCGCGGCCACACGGGGATCCTCACAGCCAAGACCGTCTCTGGGGAGATCACGGCCTCAGGGGCACTCGCCGACATCCGCGCGAAATCGGTCTCGGGCGACCTGTCCTTCGATGTCACCGGGTCCTGCCGCAGTGTCGGAGCGAGCACGATGAGCGGCGACCTGACGGTCCGTGTCCCTTACGATCTCGGAGTCGACCTGGCGGCGAGCATGGTCTCGGGGCGTGTGGTGGTCGACGACGAGCGCTTCCGCGCGTCGGGAGGCAAGGTCACGGCTGTTCTAGGACCATCCGACCGCCGTGTGGCAATGCGGGTGAAGTCCGTCTCAGGCGACATCTCGGTGCTCCATGCGCCCGCAGGTACCCACCCCGAACCCGGCAGGGCGGACGGGGACACTCTGCGCAGTGAGGACACCGAGGGCGAAGACCGATGACGCCCCCGGTCTTCGCCCACGGCGCCCTGCGCCTGTACCTCCTGGCGCTGCTCGAGGACGGCCCCAAGCACGGGTACGAGCTCATCAAGGCCCTCAGTGACAGGTTCGGCGGGACCTACTCCCCGAGTGCCGGCACCGTCTACCCCCGATTGGCCAAGCTCGAGGAAGAAGGGCTCGTGGCGACATCGCGGGACGGGCGCCGGACCGTGTACTCCATCACCGATGCAGGCAGGGCCGAGCTCGAAGACCGCAGGGACGAGCTCGCCGACGTCGAGCAGGACATCTCGGCGTCGGTGCGGCGACTCGCGGACACCTTGCGAGACGAACTGCGTGCCAGCATGCGCGGGCTGCGCGCGGATCTCGCCGCGACGGCCGAGACGGCACGCCAGGCTGCAAAGCGTGGCGGCCACGCGCCGTCGTCCAGGTGGGACGCGGCGCCGGCCCCCGGCTCACCGGACGCCCACGTGCCCAGCGCAGACGCCGGACCTGCCAGCGGGCGCGAGTGGGCGGCGGAGACTGGCGCAGCGTCTGCCTCAACTCCACCCGGCAGAGCGGAGACGCTGTGGGACAACCGCGGGCGTCTGGCAGAGGCCGAGATGCTCGTCCAATCGTTCCGTGACGACATCCGGATCGAGCTGCGCTCCTATGCGGCGACCCATACCGTGACCGACGTGGCGCTCGAGGCCCTCAGACAAGCCCTCGAGGCCACGCGGGCGGCCATCCGCACGGCTCTGCGCTAGACTGGACGATGGCCTTCTGGGCCACTCGCCCCGTCCGACCCGACTCCGACGGGGTCACCAGTGAAGTCGAGAGAAGGAGGCCAGCCATGAGCAAGCGTGCACGCAAGCGCCGTGACCGTAAGCGCGGCGGCGCGAACCACGGCAAGCGCCCCAACACCTGAGCGCCTGCTTGGTCCGCAATGCGGAACAGGATGAGGCCCCTGACCGAACGGTCCGGGGCCTCATCCTGTTCCGGCCTCGCCTTGGGCCTGGCCTCTCTCGGGGTCAGGCTTCGGCGCGGAGCCCGTGGATCTTGCCCAGAATGGAATCCTTGAGGGACGCGGGAGCATGCTCGTGGCAGCTGCGCTTCATGGCCGAGCGGATCATGCACTCGAGGTCGTGTTCGCCGAGGCACTCGGGGCACGATTCAAGGTGAGAGCGGATCTCGGCAACCTCGTGCGCCGGCAGTGCCCCGTCCAAGTACTCGTACAAACGGTGGAGGCGGCTTTCGCTGCAGTCGCCCAGCCCTTGGCAATCGCTCATTGTTCCTTCTCCTGAGATGCTGCTGCGGTGCGGGCGCCCGCGAATCCGCGTTCTGCGGCGTAGTCTGCGAGGCGGTCACGGAGCAACTTGCGGCCGCGGTGGAGCCGGCTCATGACCGTGCCGATCGGTGTGTTCATGATGTCCGAGATCTCTTTGTACGCGAAGCCTTCTACGTCCGCGAAGTACACCGCGAGGCGGAACTCTTCGGGAATGGACTGGAGCGCGTCCTTCACATCGGAGTCCGGAAGGCGGTCGAGGGCCTCCGTCTCGGCTGAGCGTAGCCCGGTCGAGGTGTGGGATTCCGCGCGGGCGAGCTGCCAGTCTTCGACGGTGTCCGTCTGGGCCTGTTGCGGCTCGCGCTGCCGCTTCCGGTAGAGATTGATGTAGGTGTTCGTGAGGATCCGGTAGAGCCAGGCCTTCAGATTCGTGCCGGGCTTGTACTGGTGGAACGCGGCGAACGCCTTCGCGTACGCCTCTTGGACGAGGTCCTCGGCATCCGCCGGGTTCCGGGCCATCCGCATCGCAGCCGAATACAACTGGTCGACGTACTGCATCGCGTCCCGCTCGAAGCGGTCGCGACGCTGCTCGTCTGACTCGGAGACGACGTCAACGCGCGGATTGTGGCCGGCGGGCTGGGATTCAGCGGACTCAGCAGTGCTCATTGCCGCCCAGTCTACTGTCGCCAGCGGCATCACGAGCGGTACTTCCAGATGGCGGTCAAGGACCAGCACGCGCTTCCTTCCTCCCCTGCGTCTTCTCGAGAACACCAGCCACAACGCGCCGGGGGAAGGAAAATATTCCCCAAAGGTGCGAGACTGGGTGCCGTCGGAACACGCCCGAACCCATCCTCAGGAGGCCTGATGTCCGCAGTCCGAATCCTCGCCCGACCACTCCTTGGCTCGTCGTTCATCGTCGCCGGTGTGGGGAAGCTGAAGAATGCGGATGACACGGCGGAGCATCTCTCCCCGGTGCTGCGCCGGGCAGCCGATGCCCTCCCCGTTCAGGTCGACGAGAAGCTCCTCGCCCGCGCGGTGGGAGCCAGCCAGCTCGGCGCCGGTCTGCTCTTTGCTCTCGGCAAGGCCCCCCGCCTGTCCGCTTCGGTACTCGCGCTCACCAGCGCGCTCAATGCGTTCGTCGAGTGGCGTAGCGCGGATATCAGCACCCCCGTAGGGCGTGAGGCGCGCCGGTCCGGCCTGCTCAAGAACCTCTCGCTCCTGGGCGGTGTCCTGCTCGCGAGCGTCGATACGGCTGGACGCCCGTCCATTGCGTGGCGCGCACAGAACCTGGCCTCGGGCACGGCGAAGGCCAGCCGCCGGCAGCTGGCGAGTGCCGAGAAGAGCATCGCGAGCGCCCAGAAGGGCACGGGCAAGGCCCTGCGGAAGGCGGCGCGCCGCGCCGAGCGGACCGTGCGCTCGGCGGCCAAGGAGACTGCGGACACCGCCTCGGGCATCTTCGCGTGACGGACCTCTGGCCCGCGCCGTTCGCGGACCATCCGGTGGACGCGACGGTCACCGTTCCAGGCTCCAAATCGCTCACCAACCGCTATCTGGTTCTCGCCGCGCTGGCCGACGGCCCGTCGCGCCTGCGCGCGCCACTTCACTCGAGAGACTCGGCACTCATGGTGGCCGCGCTCCAAGCCCTTGGTGCAGGCGTAAGGGAGGTTGCGGGCGACGGCGAGTACGGGCCGGATCTGGAGGTCTCCCCCCTCCCCGCGGCGGGCACCGCCGCAAGGCACAGCCTTGGCCACGCGGCCGTCGACTGCGGCCTTGCGGGCACCGTCATGCGGTTCGTGCCGCCCGTCGCTGCACTCACCCGCGGAGAGATCGCATTCGACGGCGATCCCCACGCCCGCATGCGCCCCATGGGCCCGGTGATCGACGCATTGGCCGCACTTGGCGTGAGCCTCTCGGCCCCCGCGGGCAGTTCTGGCTCGGAGAACGTGCGGCCCGCGTCGCTGCCCTTCACGGTCCACGGCGCCGGAGAGGTCCGCGGCGGCCACGTTGTCATGGACGCCAGCGGCTCGAGCCAGTTCGTCTCCGCCCTCCTCCTGGCCGGTGCGCGCTTCACCGAGGGCCTGCACCTCGAGCATGCCGGCAGGGCCGTGCCGAGCCTCGACCACATCGCGATGACGGTCGCGGCACTGCGAGGCGTCGGGGTCGAGGTGGACGACTCCGTCCCCAACCACTGGATCGTCAGGCCGGGACCGATCCGGGCCTTCGATGTGCGGATCGAACAGGACCTCTCCAATGCGGGCCCCTTCCTCGCCGCCGCACTTGCGACCCGGGGCACCGTCCGGGTCCCCAACTGGCCTGAGAACACCACCCAGGTGGGCGACGCATGGCGGCAGATCCTGCCGCAGCTGGGCGCCACCGTGACGCTCGACGGCGGAACGCTCACCGTCCGCGGCGGGGAGCGCATCAGGGGGGCGGACCTCGCGGACACCAGCGAGCTCGCGCCGACGGTCGCGGCGCTGTGCGCCCTCGCCGATTCCCCCTCGCGCCTCTCGGGGATCGCCCACCTGCGAGGACACGAGACCGACCGGCTCGCGGCACTCGTGCATGAGATCACAGGCCTCGGCGGGGACGCCGAGGAGACCCCCGACGGGGTCGTGATCCGGCCCGCGAGGCTACACGGCGGCATCGTGCGCTCCTACGCGGACCACCGCATGGCTACCGCTGGGGCAATCCTTGGCCTCGCCGTGCCCGGCGTGGAGGTCGAGGACATCGCGACCACGTCCAAGACCATGCCCGAGTTCCCGCAGATGTGGGCACGCATGCTCGGTGCCTCCCCGGCGCGGGGCGCTATTCAGGGCGTGGGGGCCGACGCCTAGCATGGCGCGGCGCGAGTGGGACGAGAGCGACGTCCGCATCCGCCCCAACAAGCGGGGCACCCGGCCGCGCACCAAGGACCGGCCGGGCCACGAGGACGCTGTCCTGGGCCGCATTGTCACCGTTGACCGGGGGCGGTACACGGCCATCGTCGCCGAGGACACCCCTGAGGAGCGGATCGTGATCGCCGCGAGAGCCCGTGAGCTGCGCCGCACCCCGGTAGTGCCCGGCGACGTGGTGGGCCTCGTCGGAGACGTGAGCGGGCGCCCCGACACGCTCGCCCGGCTAGTGCGGGTCGAGGAGCGCAGGACTGTGCTGAGCCGAAGTGCCGACGACACGGACCCGATCGAGCGGGTCGTCGTCGCGAACGCGGACCAGCTTGTCATCGTGGTCGCTGCCGCGAACCCCGAGCCGCGAACTGGGTTCATCGACCGTGCCCTCGTGGCCGCGTACGACGCGGGGATCGAGCCTCTCCTGCTCGTCACCAAGGCAGACCTCCGCGACCCGGCCCCGCTCCTGGCAAACTACGAGCTCCTGCCGCTGGTCGTGGTGGTGAGCAGGACTGCCGAGGATGCGCTCGGTGCGGGAATCGATGCGCGCGGCGCTGACGGCTCGTCGGCGAAGCTCGACGACGAGGCAGTCGCCGAGCTCCGGGGGCGCCTCGATGGACACATCACCGTCCTGCTGGGCCACTCGGGCGTCGGCAAGTCGACCATGGTCAACGCGCTGACCGGGGCTGATCGGGCCACGGGCGGCGTCAACGCGGTCACGGGCCGCGGCCGGCACACCTCCTCCTCGGCACTCGCGCTGCGGCTCGCCGATGCCCGGCCTGGGAGCTGGATCATCGACACCCCGGGCATACGCTCGTTCGGCCTGGCCCACGTGGATCCGGATCGGATCCTGCACGCGTTCCCCGACCTCCAACAGGGCATCGAGGGCTGCGCTCGCGGCTGCAGGCATGACGCGGGGGCGGTGGGCTGCGGCCTCGACGGGTGGGTGGCCGGGGGGAACGCGGGCGACGCCGGCCCCGCCCGCCTCGCGTCGCTCCGCCGCCTCCTCGGCGCCGACCCGCGCGAGGAAGTGCAGGAGTCCAAGGAACTGGGCTCCTGAGGGGCGGCCATGCCTCACTCGTTTCTCATCCTCGCCGCGATAACGTGAAGGCCATGATCTCTGCGCCCGAGACGTACACCGACGACCTCCGCCTCGCCCACGTGCTGGCCGACTCGGTCGACGCCCAGACCATGGAGAGGTTCAAGGCCCTCGACCTCAAGGTCGAGACCAAACCGGACCTCACCCCCGTCACTGATGCCGACCGCGCCACGGAGGAGGCCATCCGTGGGCAGCTTTCACGGTCGCGTCCGCGCGATGCAGTGATTGGTGAGGAGTTCGGCACGAGCGGACACGGCTCGCGTCGCTGGATCATCGACCCGATCGACGGCACCAAGAACTTTGTGCGCGGCGTTCCGGTGTGGGCCACGCTCATCGCCCTCGCGGACGGCGACGAGATGGTGGTCGGAGTGGTCAGCGCCCCCGCCCTCGGCCGTCGCTGGTGGGCCGCGAAGGGGGTCGGCGCGTACACGGGCCGGTCGCTCGCCTCCGCCACACGCCTCAGGGTCTCGAACGTGTCCACCCTGGCCGACGCATCCCTCTCGTACTCGTCCCTCTCGGGCTGGAAGGAGCGCGGGGGCCTGGACGACTTCCTCGGCCTCACGGATGAGGTATGGCGCACGCGGGCCTACGGTGACTTCTGGTCCTATTGCCTGGTGGCTGAGGGTGCGGTGGACATTGCGACCGAGCCCGACCTGGCGCTCTATGACATGGCCGCTCTCGTTCCGATCGTCACGGAGGCCGGGGGGAGGTTCACCTCCCTCGACGGCTCCGACGGTCCTTGGGGAGGAAATGCGCTCGCGACCAACGGGATCCTCCACTCCGAGGTGCTGGCAAGGCTCAACCCGGACCACGAGGACCTGCTCCAGTCCTGACCCGTGCGGGCCGAGGGTGCTGGTCACCATTCGCCCGGCCGGCGGTGCGCCATGCCTCCTCGGTGGGTGAGCGCCGTCGTCCGTCCCCCGGCTGCGCCGTAGAGTAGGCAGGCGGACCGGGCAGAAAGGGAACCATGGCACGCGGCGGGCCGAAGTTCGACGACGCACGACGGCGGGAGCTCGCCGCGGCCTTCGCGGCCGGCGGTGAGCACTATGAGAAGGTCCGCCCGGGCTACCCCCGCGAGATCCTCTCCTGGATCGCACCTTTGGGGGCACGCACCGCGGTCGACCTCGGGGCCGGGACGGGGAAGTTCACCGAACTCCTTCTCGGGGCAGGACTCGAGGTCACTGCGGTCGACCCGTCCGGGGACATGCTCGCACAGCTGGCCCGCCGCATGCCGTCCGTGGCCTGCGTCGAGGCACCGGCCGAGCACACGGGCCTGCCGGATTCCTTTGCCGATGTGGTGGTCGCCGCCCAGGCCTGGCACTGGTTCGACACAGAGTCCGCCAGCCGGGAGGCCTCGCGCCTCCTGCGGCCGGATGGGCGGGTGGGCCTCGTGTGGAACCAGCTCGACACAGGTGTTCCGTGGGTTCACCGGCTGTCCCGGATCATGCACGCCGGGGACGTGCACAAGCCCGACTACCACCCGCCCTCCGGGCCCGAGCTGACAGGTTGGGAGAGCCACGAGGTGCGGTGGGAGGACGCGGTCACCCCAGAGGGCATCATCGAGCTCGCGAAATCCCGCAGCTACTACCTCCGGGCGTCCCAGAAGCGCCGGCAGAAGGTCGAGGACAATCTCGCGTGGTACCTGTTCGGGCATCTGGGCCATAGTCCCCACGAACCGCTAGCCCTGCCCTATATCACCCAGGCGTGGCGTGCCACGCAAGCACGGCCCTGACCTGCACCTCCGTCTGCAACTCGTCGATGTGGCCTACAATTTAGGCACACCGAAAAAGTGCTGTCTGGTCTGTCTAACTGCCGGGCGGCCCGCGTCCGAGAGGCTTCCAGGGTGGACAGGATGACCACGTCCGGTGAAGCGGCCACCTCCGCCCGCTCGCGCTGGGCGCTGCGCATCGGCATACTGGGCCCCGCCTTCGTCGCCTCTGTGGCGTACGTCGACCCAGGCAATGTCGCTGCCAACCTCACCGCCGGCGCACGCTACGGATACCTCTTGATGTGGGTGCTCGTGGCCGCGAACTTGATGGCCATGCTCATCCAGTACCTCTCCGCCAAGCTCGGCGTCGTCACGGGACGCACCCTGCCCGAGCTCCTCGCCCAGCAATTCCGACCACGGGCACGCCGGCTGTACTGGGCACAGGCCGAGATCGTGGCGCTCGCCACCGACCTCGCCGAGGTTGTGGGCGGTGCGCTCGCACTGCAGCTCCTGTTCAGGATCCCCTTGCCACTCGGAGCCGTGATCGTCGGCGTCGTGTCCATGGGGATCCTGGCCATCCAGGACTTCCGCACCCAGCAGCGCTTCGAGCTGGCGATCGTGGGGCTCCTGAGCGTCATCACCATCGGATTCCTGGCAGGGCTCGCAGTGAGCCCTCCCAGCCCATCAGGCGCACTGGGCGGACTCCTGCCGCGGTTCGACGGCTCCGACTCCGTCCTGCTCGCGGCTTCGATGCTCGGAGCGACGGTCATGCCGCACGCCATCTACGTCCACTCCGCCCTCTCCCGCGATCGGCACCGTGCAGACCCGGACGGGCATCATCCGGGCCACCCTGCCATCCGCAGACTCCTGCGCGGCACCCGGGTGGACGTTGTCGTCGCACTCGGCGTGGCCGGCGTCGTCAACATCGGCATGCTGCTCTTGGCTGCGTCCACCCTGGGCGGCAACGACGGCACCGACACGATCGAGGGCGCCCACGCGGCGATCGAGAACGCCCTCGGCCCGCTGGTCGGCGTCGTGTTCGCCGTCGGGCTCCTCGCGAGCAGTCTGGCCTCGACCGCCGTCGGCTCGTATGCGGGTGCCACGATCATGCAGGGGCTCCTCGAGAGGCGCATCCCCATCGCGGCGCGCCGGGCCTTCACGCTGGTGCCCTCCATCGTGGTTCTTGCGCTCGGCGTGGATCCCACATGGTCGCTCGTCGTGAGCCAGGTCGTGCTGAGCTTCGGGATCCCGTTCGCGCTGATCCCCCTCATCCGCCTCAGCACCTCGAAGGCCATCGTCGGGGATTACACCCTGCGGACCCCGCTCGTCGTTGCCGCCTGGGCGAGCGCCGTGCTCGTGGTGGTGCTCAACGGGGCGCTTCTCGTGCTCACCTTCGCTCCCTTCGCCGAACGGTAGGGTGGACGGTGTGAAGAGCCGGCTCTCCTCCTCCACAGAGGACTACCTGAAGACGATCTACGCCTTCACTGAGTGGCAGGACACCCCGATCACGTCCTCCCAGTTGGCCACGCGTCTGGGCGTGGCAAACTCGTCCGTGTCGGAGATGGTGCGCAAGCTGAAGGACATGGGGCTCGTGGACCACCGCCCGTACGGGGCCGTCCACCTGACCGAGGAAGGCCTTCGTGTTGCCCTCACGATGGTCCGCCGGCACCGGCTCCTCGAGACATTCCTCGTTAACGACCTCGGATACAGCTGGGACGAGGTGCACGTCGAGGCTGAGCGCCTCGAGCACGCCGTCTCCGACCTGTTCGTCGAGCGGCTCGCCGCCCGACTGGGGAACCCGGAACGGGATCCCCACGGCGACCCCATCCCCTCGGCGTCCGGCGACATCCCACGAATTGACGCCCACCGCCTCAGCGAACTCGACCCAGGCCACGAGGGGACAATCACGCGCATCAGCGACGAGAACCCCGAGATGCTCAGGTACCTCGCGCATGAGCGCATCCACCTCGACACTGAGGTCACGGTGGTGCGCCGCAAGCCGTTCGGGGGCCCACTGGTAGTCCGAGTCGGCCAGCACGGCGCAGCCCGTGACTTCGACGTCCCCGACGAGGTGGCCGAGGCGGTGTGGGTCGAGAGCACTCGCGAGCACGCGGGCTGTACCGTGGGCGGGAGCTGACGGGCGCCGAGATCACGAGGTCCGTTACGGCGCTGGCCCCGGGTCCTGGCCGGTTCCCCTCCGAGCCATCCGCTGGCGCCGGCCCGTGCGCGGCGAAGCCGGCCTGACGGTGGGGATCCAGATCGCGGAGGTCACGGCCGCGGCGACGAGGAGGATTGCGGTGGCCGAGGCTCCGCGACGGAACCCGGCGTCGTCGAGCACTCCCCCGACGATCGCGCCGGACGCAGCGATCGCCACAAGCGAGGCGATGCGGGCCACCGCGTTGTTCACAGCCGAGCCCACCCCCTCGGATCCGCGCGGCACAGCGCCGAGAACAGTGGAGGTCAGAGGTGCGACCATGACCGCCAAGCCGAGCCCTAGCAGCAGCATGGGGCCAAAGACGTCCCGCCAGTACGTTAGAGGCGGAGCCGCAAGCGCGAGCCACACGAATCCCGCTGCCGCGATCGCGGGGCCCACGGCCATCGGCAGGCGGGGACCGCTGAGCGCCGAAAGCCTCGCGACCGTGGCCGAGAGGAACAGCATGGGCAGAGTCGCCGGGAGCATGCCGATCCCCGCCGCGAGCGCGGTGAGGCCCATGCGCTGTTGGAGGTACAGGCCCACGAGGAAGGCTCCCAACCCGAGCGCCCCGTAGGCCCAGAGGGTTGCCGCGTTACCCGCCGCGAAGGCCCGCTCACGGAAGAGTCCGAGCGGGAGCTGCGGCTCGTCGGAATGGCGTTGCCGCACCATGTAGGCGGAGCCCGCCGAGACTCCGACGACCAGTGACCCCCACACCACCGGGTGCGCCCATCCCAGGCCCGCCTGCCAGATGAGCCCCAGCACGAGGCCGCCGAGCGCAGCGACGCTCAGGCCAGCACTCACGAGGTCGAATGGGCCGTGCGGTCGCGAGGGGCGGTCCGCCTCGCGACCCAGCCGCAGCAGGGGGCGGGCCAGGATCGCCGCGGGGATGAGGTTGATCAGGAACACGAACCGCCAGCTGCCGAGGGTCACGAGAGCGCCGCCGATGAATGGGGCCGCCACCGAGGCGGCAGCGGTCCACGCAGTCCACCGGGCGATCAGGCGCAGACGCATCGATCCGCCCGCGGCTGCCGTGATGAGCGCAAGGGCGCTAGGGGTGATCACGGCCCCCGACGCGCCCTGCAACACGCGTGCGGCGACGAGGAACCACCCGTTCGGTGCGAGCCCGCAGGCCACGGACATCACCGTGAAGGCGAGAGCGCCCGCGGCGAGGACCCGCTCCGTGCCGTACCGGTCGGCAAGGGCTCCCGCCGCCAGGAGGAGCGACCCGAGGGTGAGGAGGTAGCCGTCCACGACCCACTGCTGGAGAAGGAGCCCGCCGCCGAACTCACGCTGGATTGCGGGAAGGGCCAGGCTGACGGCCGTTGAGTCGATGATGACGAGGCAACTCGACGTCACGGCCACGAGCAGGACGCGGCGCAGGGCTCGTGCTCCCGTTTCCGTGCCCTCGCCGGTTCCCACGCCTGCTCCCGGGGTACTCACAGCCCCATCCTGCTCCTCCAACGCCCCGCCCGCACAGCTCCCATGACGTCGCCGATGCCGCCGCGTAGGACACGGGGGTCGTGCCGTGTGACCGTGGCATGCAGAACGCCCCCGGTCCGAGAGGACCGAGGGCGTTCTGCATGGTGGAGATGGGGGGAATTGAACCCCCGTCCGGTGCGGTTTTGCCAGGTATTCTCCGGGCGCAGTGTGCGTTGGGATTTCTCGGCCCCAGCCATCATGCACACCAGTGGCTGACCCGGGCCCAGTCGCCTAAAAGTCCCAGCAGCTCCAGCGACGAAAGCTGCCAGCAGTGGCTATCTAAATGACGCCAGGATCCGGGACGATAGCATTCCCGGGCTGACGGACTTTCCCGCTACTTAGGCAGCGAGGGTGAAGTCAGTGCGCTTTTTGTTGGCACTTATTGGTTTGCAGAGAGCGTTGACGAGATGACTCTGCATCCTCGGCCCGCTTCCCCTGTCTCGACCTACACCGTCGAAACCGATCATCCCCGTATTCGGTTGTCAACCGGGCCCGAGGGCCCGGTTCGACCGGCAGCCTCACGACCCACCGGAACAGCCAGTATAGCGCGCCACCAGTCGAAGATATTCCGGCCCCTAGTGCGGCAGGAGTCCAGCCTGGTCCTTCGCCTCGAGAACTGCCAACGCGGCAGCGGAGACCGTGGCGGCGAAGCCGGCATCCCCCGTGGCCCGGTCCACGATTCCCGCCCAGATGCGTGGTGCGAGCTCGGCGTTCGTGCACAGCACCATCGTCCCGCCGGCTGCGAGGAAGGCCGCCCCACGATGCTCGGGCGGGACGCCGGAGAATTGGACGGCGTCGCACACGTCGTCGGAGACAATGATGCCGCGGAAGCCGAGGTCACCGCGGAGCATCCCGCCGATCACGGTGGGCGAGAAGACGGCGTAGCTCTCCCGGTCGATCTGGGGATAGAGGGCGTTTGAGACCATCACCCAGGTGACCCCGGCCCGCACCGCCTCGGCGAAGGGGCCGACATAGGCATCGTGCCGACCGGTCGTCGAGTCTTCCACTCCGGAGGCCGTGTCGGTGTTGGCCGTGACGCGCCCAAGGCCGGGGAAGTGCTTGGGCGTCGCGGCGACGCCGGCATCGGCCATCCCCTGTGCGAACGCCAGCCCGTGGGCGGAGACCGCCTCCGGCATGTACCCGAACTCACGCTGGAAGGCACCGATGGGTGCATTCTGCGATGCAAAGCCCGCAGAGGGCACTGTGTCCATGACGGGCGCGAGGTTAACGTTGACCCCGGCGGAGGCGAGCTCGCGCCCCCACCCCGCGGCGGCCTGGCGGAGGGCTGCTGGGGCCATGGTCCCCTGAGCCAGTGCGGCGGGCATGTCGGAGAACCCGGGTCCGCGCATGATCTGGACCTGCCCACCCTCCTGGTCCGTGGCGATGAACTGGCCCACGCCCCTAGTCGCGCCCTCGGTGGCCTCCCCCTTGAGCGCGGCGACCACCCGCGCAACCGCCGCCGCGCCCGCCGTCGTGCGCCCCTTGAGGAAGACGTTGCCGACCTTCAGGCGCCGCAGGGCGCCGAGGGTCGCGGCATCCGGGCCCGCCACCGGGGAGCTGACCATCATGACCTGGCCCACCTGCTGCTCGAGGCTCATGGAAGCGAGGAGTGCGGCGGCGCGGCTCCTCGCGGGGGGCGACGCGGCAGGGGGAGGCACAGACGACGGCGCTGGGCCGCTTGTCGCAGAACCGGTCGCGGGAACGCTTGGGGAACCACCCGCACCGGCCGGTGGGGTGGTCGAGGCCGACGCGGATGGCTCGGCAGGTGCGGGTGTTGGCGCCGCGGAGGTCTGGCCGAGGAAGCGTGGGACCGTAAGCGCGGCCACGGTGCCGACGAGGGCGAGCAGGCCGGCGATGACCGCCGCCCAGACCTTGATGTTCCGCCGTGCCATGGCCCTCCCGTCTGGCCGGATAATGGCCTGCCGTGCGTCAGCGGCGGTTGCGCGCCCTCATCTCGCGGAGCGCCTCACGCTTGTCCTGTGCCTCACGCAGGGCCTGGCGCTTGTCGTAGTCCTTCTTGCCGCGCGCGAGAGCGATCTCCACCTTGGCCCGACCATTGTCGAAGTAGACCTGCACAGGCACCACAGTCAGGCCGGACTCGTTGACCTTGTGCTCGATCTTGATCAGCTCCTCCCGGTGGAGGAGCAGCTTGCGCTTCCTCTTCGAGGGATGGTTGGTCCACGACCCCTGCGAGTACTCAGGAATGTTGACGGCCTCGAGCCACAGCTCTCCCCGGTCGAAGTGGCAGAATCCCTCGCCCAGGGAGATGTGGCCCTCCCTCAGCGACTTGACCTCCGTGCCCATGAGCACGAGTCCGGCCTCCCACGTGTCGATGATGTGGTAGTCGTGCCGAGCCTTGCGGTTGGTGGCCACGACCTTCCGGCCACTCTCTCTGGGCACGGCTGCACTCCTCGGGCTTGGATCGGACAGGCCTGCGCCGGGCAACGCCGGCGCAGAGATCATGACAGTCTACAGGAGGCCCATCGGATCCACGGGCTTGCCATTGAGCCATGTCTCGAAGTGCGCGTGGCAGCCGGTCGAGTTGCCGGTGCTGCCGGAGTAGGCGATGACCTGCCCTTGGCTCACATGCTGTCCGGGCGAGACCAGGACGCTCGAGTTGTGGTAGTAGACCGTGGTCAGTGAATTCCCGTTCACCACGCCGTGGGAGATCATGACGGTCCAGCCGCCACCGGCTGTGGTCCACCCGCCGACAGTCACGGTGCCCGCCGCGGCCGCGTGCACGGGCGTCCCGCACGCTGCACCGAAGTCGATGCCGGTGTGCATATAGCCGCCGGTGCCGTAGAAGTCGATGGTGCCGGCCGGCGTCGCCCGCCAGCCGAAGCCCGAGGTAATGGGGATGCTGCCGTCGAACGGGTGGATGAGCCCGAACGCCGACGATGTCACGGCGCCAGGCTGCACCTGGCGCGTCGCCTCCGCTGCCTTGCTGGCGGCAGCCCGCGCAGCCGCCTCCGCCGCGGCCCGGGCCTCCCCCGCCCGCGCTGCCGCCTCCGCCGCGGCCCGGGCCTCCCCCGCCCGCGCTGCCGCCTCCGCCGCGGCCCGGGCCTCGGCCTCCCGCGCAGCCGCCTCCGCCGCGGCTTGGGCCTCGGCCGCCCGGATCGCCGCCTGACGGGCCTCTTCTGCCCGCTCGGCAGCGATGCGCCGCTGTTCGGCCTCCCAAGCCTCGCGCAGTTTCCGGTCACGCTCCTGGATCTCGTCCGCGATCTGGTCCTGATGCGCCTTGACGTCCGCGATCTGCTGCTGGATTGCCGGCTTCTGCGCCTCGAGCTCCTTGCTCAGGCGGCTCGTGTCATCGACCAGCTTGTCCACGGCGGCCTTCTTCGCCGCGGCGTCGTCGCGGGCGGCCTGCTCCTTCCTGAGCGCCTCGTCCGCCTTGCCCTTGAGGTCCTTGATCTCCGCCTCCACCGCCTCGAGGCGCGCTTGGGAGTTCACGTTGGCGGCGTTCTGTTGGACGAGCTGTTCAAGGGCGCTGTTCTGGCTCTCCATGACCGTGTCGGCGAGGTCGAGCGAACCGGCCAGCGAGCTTTGGTCGCTCGAGCCGAGCATGAGGCTGAGGTTCGAGGGCACTCCCCCGGACATGTAGGACTCGCTGGCGATCTCCCCGATGACCTTCTTGGTGCTATCCATCTTTCCGCGGTCGGACTCGAGCTGCGCGGTGATCTTCGCCTTGTTCTGCTGGGCTGCATCCACGCGGACCGCGAGGGCGTTGACCTCGTTCGTCGCGGCCGTCACCCGGGACTGGGCGTCGAGGAGCGCCTGTTGCGCTCCGGGGAGCTGGGCCTGGTAGGTAGCCAGGTCCGCGGCACTCTGCTGGATGTGCGCGTCGAGGAACTCGAGCGATTCGCGCACATCCTCGGCGCGCTTCTCGAGCTGGGCCTTCTGATCGTCGAGATTGTCCGCGGTCGCGGCCGAGCCGCTCACTGAGAGCCCGACGGCGAGGGCAACGGCAGTCGAGAAGCCTGCAGCGCGGCGGAACCCGGCGCGGAGTCGCCCGGGCGTGGCACTTCGTGCGGGAACAGACATCTGGATCCTCAATTCGCCTCTTGCCGCCTAGACCTTGAGATACCTACGAAGGGTCAGCATAGACGACACGCCTGCGAGCACGACGCCGGTACCGACGAGCAGGGGCGCGAGCATGAGCGTCTGGGATGGCGAGATGAATGCCGTCCCTGGGTACTGCGACGTCAGGACGTCGCCAAGGAAGAACTTCGCCACGGCCCACAGCGTCCCCGAGGCGAGGGCGGCCCCGACCACGGCGGCGATCGTCCCCTCCAGGACGAAGGGGAGCTGGATCATGAGCTTGGACGCACCGACGAGGCGCATGATCCCCGTCTCACGTCGGCGGCTGAAGGCTGAGAGTCTGATGGTCGTGGCGATGAGCAGGATCGCGCAGACGATCATGATTCCGGCGATGACGATCGCTACGAGCGAGGCGGCGTTCATGACCGAGAACAGCCGCTCGAGAACCTCGCGCTGGTCGCTCACGAGACGCACGCCCGGCCGGGAGGAGAAAGTCTCGCTGATGATCTGGTACTTCTGCGGATCCTTGAGGTTGACGCGGAAGGAGGCGGGGAGCTGGTCCGGCGTCACGGAATCGACAATCGGCGAGTTCGCGAACTGCTCCCGGTAGTGCTGGTAGGCCTCTTCCTGAGACTCGTAGTGGTAGTCCGCCACGTACTGGCCCACGGCAGGCGAGGCCAGGAGGTTCTCAAGGGACGCGCGCTGATCATCGGTGACCGCGCCCGAGAGGCATCCGGGGGCCTTCGACGTGCCGTTGCACAGGAAGATCGCCACCTGCACGCGGTCGTACCAGTAGCCCTTCATCTGGTTGATCTGGAGCTGGAGCATCCCCGCGGCGCCCACGAAGGTCAGCGACACGAACGTCACGAGCACCACGGAGACCACCATGGTCAGGTTCCGCCGCAGTCCCCCCGCGATCTCCCCGAGGATGAACGCGGCCCTCATGCCCGCTCACCCTGCTGGAGCGCCGGGATCATCGAGGTGTAGAGCGCCTTGGCCTCGTCCCGCACCACACGCCCGTCCACGAGCTCGATCACGCGTCTGCGCATCGAGTTGACGATGTCGGTGTCGTGCGTGGCCATGACCACGGTGGTGCCGTTCTGGTTGATGCGGTCGAGCACCGCCGTGATGCCCTGGCTCGTTGTGGGGTCGAGGTTGCCGGTCGGCTCGTCGGCGAGGAGAATGCCGGGCCTGTTCACCACGGCACGCGCTATGGCGACCCGCTGCTGCTCACCACCCGAGAGCTCGTGCGGCATGCGGTGCTCCTTGCCCTCGAGGCCCACCGTCTTGAGCACCTCCGGGACGGCGTCGCGGATGATCGCGCGGCTGCGCCCAATGACTTGCATGGCGAAGGCCACGTTGGCGAAGACGGTCTTCTGCGGCAGGAGGCGGAAATCCTGGAACACGACGCCGATCCCGCGCCTCAGGCGGGGAACCCGCCAGCTTGGCAGGGACGCGACATTCTGCCCGGCGACGAAGACGGAACCACTCGTGGCGCGCTCCTCCCTCATGACGAGGCGGAGGAACGTGGACTTGCCCGACCCGGACGCGCCAACGAGAAACGCGAACTCCCCCCGCTCGATCTCCAGAGTTGCGGAGTCGAGCGCGGGACGGGCCTTTCTGTCGTAGACCTTCGTGACATTCTCGAAGCGGATCATGGCTCTCGGGCCCGTCGGGACGCGCACGTCCTGCACCCGGCGCACGGGCGAGGCTCGGAGGCAGAAGGCGCCGGCTGCTCGACTATAACCACACCCGCCCCGAGGCACGCAGCATCATCACGGCGTGTCGGTTTCCCGCACAGCTGTGGCGGCAGGCCCCAGTGCCCGCGGAGCAGGCGCGGCGAGCACCTCGCGCACCACTTCCGCGGCGCCGTCGGGGGTCATGACGATGGTGTAGTGATTCGTGCCCCGCACATCCCGCACGCGTATGGCCGGGTACGCGCGCTGCCACCTCGCGAAGGCCTCGGCGGGGTAGAGGGGTGCTGGTTCGTCGAAGAGCCCGCGCTCGGCGCGCAGGAACACAGCCGGGACCTGCAGCCTCTCGAGTGCGCCCAGAAGGACCTCGCCCCCGTAGAGGTCAACGTTGCCATCGGGGATCGCAGCGGGGGCAGTGGCCGGGTGCAGATGGGGGGCTTCGCCGTCGAGGTCATACCGGACGTAGTCTTCGATCTCCGGGGCCCAGGCGTGCGCGAACGCCGGGTGTGGGCGCCAGTAGTCGATGTAGGCCGCTGGGCTGGCGAACTCCATGCCCAACCGCTCGAGCGTAGGCCCAAGCAGCGCCTCGAGCGCCTCGTCCCGGCTCAGCCCGGCGGGCGTGGCAAGGGGAAAGCCGCCGTCCACAAGCACGAGCCTGTCCAGGAGGTGGGGGTACCGGTCCGCCAGGACGAGCGCGGCGAAGGCACCCATCGAGTGGCCCACGACAACGGCGGGCCGCCGCTCGTCGACCCCGGCGGCCGCGAGCACTGCGGCTAGGTCCTCCGCATGCTGAGCCATGCCGTAAGGGCCGGGGAGCCCGTTGCTGCGCGCGCGGCCCCTAAGGTCCGGAGCGACGACTCGGGTGGGCCGACCGGTCGCCCCTGGCGGCGCGCCGTCGTCCGCCCGCACCAGCTCCTCCCCGCGGGAGCCGAGAAGCCCACGGGCAACGAAGGGCCAGGCGAGGTGCGAGGACGTCACACCATGCACGGCGAGCACCACCGGGCCATCATCTGCGCCGGCCGCGTCAGTGCGGGCCCATTCGCCAACCCGCAGCAGGCCTCCGCGCACCTCCACGTCGAAGGTGCGATAGGAGATGTCAGTCATGCGGCCCGTCCTCTCTCGGTGGGTCTGCTTCTGTCACAGCGGGCGCGAGGCCCCGGCGGACGAACGCCATGAGCTCATCGAGCACGTGGTCGGGGATGTCGTTGGGCGCTGACCCGGGACCGCGGTCGTCCGCCTCCCACAGGATGTAGCGCATGCCGAAGAGCTCCCCCATGCCCATGAGCGCCCACGCGCCGACCTCCGGATCCATGGGACGGACCTCGCCCACCGCCTGTGCACTGGCCAGCCCCTGCGCATAGCTGCGGACGATGTTCTCGTAGTGGCGCCGCTGCGCGGCCGGGGAGACGAACTCGGCCTGGCGGATGATCCGGTAGAGCGCAGGATGCTCCGCGGTGAATCGGAAGAACGCGCGGAAGCCCGCCCGCTCGGCCTCGAGCCGGGACCCGGACGCGCGCGCCGCACCCGTCATTGCCTGGCGAACCCGCGAGTTGAGGTCGTCGACGACCTCATCGAAGATCTCCTGCTTGCCCGCGAAGTAGAGGTAGAACGTACCGAGCCCGATCCCGGCCTGCTCCGTGATCTTCACGATCGATGCATCGTGGTATCCGACCGAGGCGAAGACCTCCTCGGCGGCCGCAACGAGCTTCGCACGGGTGCGCGTGCCGCGTGCAGTCCGCGGCTGGGCGCTCATCGCCCCTCCCCCGGCAGCGCGGTGCATGCACCTGCTTCTGGCCCGGGCCGGAGCCGCGATCTGGCGATCTTGTGGAGCCCCGTGCGTGGGATGTCCTCCACGAATTCGATACTGCGGGGGACCTTGAAGTGGGCGAGCACGCTCCGGAGGTGCTCGGTGAGCTCCTCCTCATCCGTGGCCGCGCCGTGGCGCATGACGACGAATGCCGCCCCCGCCTCTCCCCAGCGCGGATCCGGAACACCCACAACCGCAGCATCTGCCACCGCGGGATGCGAGAGCAGCGCCTGCTCGACCTCGGACGGGGAGACGTTCTCCCCACCCGAGATGTAGATGTCCTTCAGCCGGTCCACCACGCCCAGGAACCCGTCCGCGTCGCGTTCCACGACATCGCCGGTGTGCAGCCAGCCGTCGACGAGCACCTGGGCCGTCGCCGCGGGGTCATCGAGGTAGCCGGCGAACACGCCGGGCCCGCGGACCCACAGCTCGCCGCGCCCGGCCCCGTGGACCTCTTGGCCCATCGCCGGATCCGCAACCGCCACGTCGACGTGCGGGTACGGCGTCCCCGCAGACCCGACACGCCGCAGCGCCTCCTCCGGCGCGAGGCACAGGACGTTCGGTCCGGCCTCAGTCAGGCCGTAGCCCTGCGTAAGCGCGACGCCACGAGCATGCCAGGTGCGCAGGAGCGGCGCGGCCATCGGCGCCCCGCCCACGACGGCGCGCCGGAGGCTGCTCAGATCGGCGTCGCCGAATCCGGGGTGCTGGGACAGCAGGAGGTAGTGCGCAGGGACACCCATCATGGTGGTAACCCGGCGCTGGGCGATGAGCTTGAGCACACGGCCGGCGTCGAACCCGCGCTCGAGGACCACAGTGGCGCCCGTCCACCACGCAAGGAGGGCCTGGATGTTCCACCCACCCACATGGAACTGCGGCATGACGCACAGCACCACATCGTCCCGGCCTACCTCCACCGTGCGGGAGAACGAGAGATTGGTCCAGAAGCAGTTGGCGTGAGTCAGGACCGCGGCCTTCGGGCGGCCCGAGGTCCCGGACGTGAACACCGCCAGCAGCGGGTCATCGTCGGCCACTGTCCGGCGCGCCGCCGCCTCGCCGAGGCGAGGGAGCCCGCGCTCGATCCCGTCGCGGCCCGGCTCGGCCGAGGCGGGCGGCAGGGGAAGGAGGGCCATCGCTGCCGCTCCGAGGGCCCCGTGCTCGGGCTCGACGACGAAGAGCGCCGGCGCCGCGATGCGCAGCTGCTCTGCTAGTTCGGCAGGGGCGAGCCGCCAGGAGAGGGGCACGAGGGTGAGGCCTGCCTTCGCACAGGCGAAGAACAGGACCACGTGGTCCGAGCTGTTCCCCGTCAAAGTCGCAATCCGCTGCCCCGGCCCGTAACCCGCATCTTTGAAGGCATCGGTGAGCGCAGCCGCCCGCGCCTCAAGCTCGCGGTACGTCAGGGCCACGCCGCGGTCGTCGATCGCCGTGCGTTCCGGCGCGCTGCGCGCGCGGTCCGTGGTCCAGCGGCCGAGTGTGTGGAGGCCGTCGGGGGCCGGGATGTTCATGCGTCCTCCAAGACCTTCTCGAGCCGTTCGGCGGGCTCAAGGGCGGGGGCGCCCCCGCGGCGTCGTGCCCGCACCCTCGCGGCGGCGCCGGCCAGGCCGCCCGGCATGAACATCACTACGAGGATGAACAGCGTACCGAGGATGAACAGGGGTTCCGAGAGCGGGATTCGCAGCACCGGTGGCAGTTCCTTCACGGCCGGCGATGCCGCGAGCGCTGCCAACCGCTGGTCGAGCAGGGTGTACACCATTCCGCCCACTATCGCGCCCCACCGCGAGCCCACTCCCCCGAGGACGACCATCACCAGCAGGGTGATGGTCAGGTCCGTTGACACTGACCGGGGCACCGCGCCGGACTGCAGGAGCAGGTACACCATTCCGGCAACCGATGCGAGGGCGCCGCCCACGGTGAAGGCGAGCAGCTTCGGGGCGAACGGTGCCAGCCCGAGAACCCGCACGCGCAGTTCGTTCTCCCGTACGGCTTCGGCGACGTGGCCTGCCCGGCTGGACTGGATCCACAGCACCACGGCGTAGACGAGCACGAGCACCACGAGCGCGAGCCAATACAGGTTGCGGGTGTTCACGACCCCGACTAGGGCATCGGGGAGGTTGCCGGTGGCCAGGCTCAGGCCCTCGTCGCCGCCGGTGGCCCCACCCGGGTTGCGCCGCACGAGCACGGAGCCCGCCTGCGCGAACGCCAACGTGACCATCGCGAAGGGGATCCCGCCTACTCGCAGGCTGATGCTGCCCACGGCCAAAGCGAGCATGCACGCCAGGGCGAGGGCGAGCAGGGCGGCCGGTACGAGCGGCAGTCCGAGGTGCCCGAGGATCACCGCGAGCCCGTAGACGCCCGCGCCGAATGAGAGCGCGTGTCCGAAGGAGAGGAGGCCCGCCGCGCCCAGCAGCAAGTGGTAGCTCAGCGCCGCCGCCGCCATCGCGAAGCACAGCGCGAGCAATTGGAGGGAACCGGGCGTGTAGGTGGGGCCCGGGAGGATCCCGGGGACCTCGATGGCGAACAGGGGCAGGACAGCGAGCGCAGCCACGACTGCGGCGCCGCCCGCCATGCGCGCCCATGGCATGCGGTCTGCCGGGGAGGGCGCCTTCGACGCCGTGCGCCGGCTCATGACGCCCCTCCCATCAGGCCGCGGGGCCGCACGAGAAGCACGACGGCGAGCGCGAGGACGACCACGAAATCACCGATCCCGAAGTAGAAGTTGGCGAACTGCTGGAGGACGGCCACGCCGACCGACGCGATCGCGGCGCCGGTGAGGGAGCCGAGGCCGCCGATGACGGTGACGATGAAGGCGAAGATGAGCAGCGACCCACCGAGCTGCGGAGAGACGTATCCGAAGTAGTGGCTCGCGAGCACACCGCCGAGGCCTGCTGCCGCGCCACCGATCGCAAAGACGAGGGTGAACGCGCGCCGGACGTCGATACCGAGGGCCGTGACCATGGCCCGGTTCTCCACGCCCGCGCGGATGATGAGCCCGTAGCGGGTTCGCTTGAGGAACAGCACGAGGCCCGCGAGCACGAGGGCAGCGCACAGGATCGTGATGAAGCGGTCGTTCGGCACCTTGGCGCCCATAATGTCGGTCGTGTCCTTGAACCAGGGTGGACCGCCGATGTAGACGGCGTCCGTGCCCCAGATCCCGTCGAAGAGGGCAACTGTGGCCAAGGCCAGGCCGACTGTGACGAGGACCTGCTCGATGTGCCGGAGGTACAGGGGGCGGATCAGCACGAGCTCGGTCACGGCAGCCACTGCGGCACCCACGGCGGCCCCCACCACCAGGGACAGCGCGAACGTACCCCACGAATCGGCGCCGAGCCGCCGCGCGGCCTCCCAGCCGAGGAACGCGCCGAGGGTGAGGAAGGATCCGTGGGCGAAGTTCAGCACTCCCATGAGCCCGTAGATGAGCGAAAGACCCGAGGCGACCAGGAAGTACAGCGCCCCGAGGCCGAGTCCCGTGACGATCAGAAGGATGACGGTGCTCACCGGGCGGCCTCCTGGTCCGCGGCGGAAGCGGACGACGGCGCGTTGCCGCCTGCGCGGTGTGCGCCGCCGGTGCCCTTGGCACGCGACGGCGCAGGGCCGGCGTCGTGCGCCTCTCCCCCGACGCCGAGGAGGCTGCGCGTGAGGTGGTCATCGTCGAGGAGGGCCCGCGCGCTCTCTGTGCGGTACGAGACGCGGCCACCCGAGAGCACAATGGCCCCCGCGGCGAGGCGGCGCACGACGGTGAGATTCTGCTCGACCAGCAGGATCGGCACGGTCTGCGCGGCGGTCTCGAGAGCGACGCTGACCTCCTGGACGACCTTCGGGGCAAGTCCCTTGGTCGGTTCGTCGACGAGGAGCACTCTGTTCTCGTTCAGGAGGGCACGTGCGAGCGCGACCATCTGCTGCTGGCCGCCCGAGAGGGTCCCTGCGGTTTGCTGCGCGCGCCGCACGAGGTCCGGGAACAGTGACTCGACAAGGTCCCGCCGCTCGCTCGACGGCCTGCCGCGCGACGCGAGCTGAAGGTTCTCCGCCACGGTGAGCTTGGAGAAGACGTCCCGGTCTTCGGGGACGTAGCCGACGCCCCGCTGGACGATCCGATGCGTGGGCTCGCCGTCGATCCTCTCCCCCGCGAGCGTGACGTGCCCCGTGCGGCTGATGAGGCCGAGCACCGCCTTGAGCGTGCTCGTCTTGCCCACGCCATTGCGGCCCAGGAGTGCCGTGACCCCGGTCGCGGGCACGGCAAAGGCGATGTCCTCGACGACCTGCTGGCCGCCGATATGGGCGCGGAGCCCCTCGATCTGCAGGATCTCACTCACACGGGCTCCCCCAGGTAGGCGGCCTGAACCGTCGAATCCGCCATGACCTCGGCCGGCGTGCCGATCGCCAGGAGCCGGCCGTGGTGCATCACGGCCACGCGGTCCACGAGCCCCAGGACCACGTCCATGTGGTGCTCGACCATGAGCACGGTAGTGCCCCGGTCCCGATGCAACCCGCGGATCACGTCGCTGAGGGCACCGACGTCACCTGAGCCGACCCCGGCCATCGGCTCGTCGAGCAGCACAACGCTCGGATCCGTGGCGAGCATCATGGCGATCTCCACCTTCCTTTTGTCTCCGTGGGACAGGTCGCCAGCGCGGTGGCCTTCCTTGCCGGCGAGCCCCACCTCGGCGAGCCTCTCGCGCGCGTGCCGAGTCGCGGCGTCGCGTGCCCGGGGGAACGCAAGGACTGAGAGACTGCCGCCTAGACGGGCCTGGGCTGCCAGCCGAACGTTCTCGAGGACCGTGAGCCCGGCAAACAGGCTTGAGGTCTGGAAGGTGCGGCCGAGTCCCGCACGCGCCCGCCGGTGCACCGCGAGGTGGGTGACGTCCTTCCCGTCCAGAAACACGCGGCCGGCCGTGGGCCGTGCGAGGCCGGAGAGAACGTTGAACAAGGTCGTCTTGCCCGCGCCGTTGGGGCCGATGACGCCGAGCATCTCTCCCCTGGCTACCTCGAAGCCGACCTCGGCGAGGATGCTCGCGCCACCGATCGCGAGCCCGAGGCCCTCGACCGCGAGGGCGGGGAGCCCCGGGCCTGCAGACATCGGTTCAGCTCTTCTTCTCGGCCGGCGCGACCTGGTCCGCCGGGACGGCCTTGACCAGCTCTGGGGCCCACGCACCGTCCTTCTGGACGAGCTTGGCCTGGTACATCGGCTGCAGGAGCACATGGTCGGAGGCGCGGACCGTCTCCTTGCCCTTCGGGCCGTCGAACGAGTAGCCCTCGAGGCCCTTGACCATGTCCTCGACGCTGGTGCCGGACTTGACGGCCTGGACGATCATCTGGCCAGCCACGAAGCCGTCCGGAGTGAAGAGGTCGGGCTTCTTGCCGGCCGCCTGGACGCCCTTGATCATCTCCTGCTCGACGGGGTTATTGCCGCCCGCGCCGGGGAAGTAGTGGCTGAGGAAGCTGATCTTTCCGCTCGCGGCACCGTAGGCCGAGAAGGTCGACGCATCGCCGAGGCCCGTCACCACCGGCGCGGCGTCGAACACCCCCTGCTGCGTGAGCGACTGCCACATCGCGCCGCTCGTCGCGCCAGCCCAGGCCACGAACGTCAGCGCGGGCTTGGCGTCGATGATCTGGCGGGCGAACGGGGTGAACTCCGTGGCGTCCTCAGGGACGAGGACCTGCTCGACCGTGGCGCCCTTGGCCCCGAGGACAGCCTTGACAGCGGCGACGTTGCCCTGCCCGAAGGTATTGTTCTGCGCGAAGACCACGACCTTCTTGCCCTGCAGGCTTTCCACGAACGTGCCCGCCGTCGCGACATCCTGGAGGGACTGGCGGCCCGAGCGGAACGTGTACTTGTTGATGCCCTGGAGGGCGTCAGTCGCGGCGGGACCGGAGATGTACAGCACCTTGTTCTGCGCCGCCTGCTCGGCGACCTTGAGCGCCACCCCCGAGACCACGGTGCCGGCGAGGATCTTGTAGTCCTTGCCGATGAGGTCCTTGGCAATCGAGACAGCCTTGTCGGCGTCGCCGGCATCGTCGTGGTACGTGAGGTTGAGGGTGGCGTTCCCGACCTTGCCCGTGCCGCCCGTCGCGTACTTGATGCCTGCCTGGAGGCCCTCATAGTAGGCCTCGCCGTACGAGGCGAGCGAGCCGGTCTTCGAGTAGACGATGCCAACGTTGACCGTACGCGCGGCTTCCGATGCGCCGGTGCCCCCGCCGGCGCTCGAGGTGCTCGGCGCACAGCCGGTCGCAGCGAGGCCTGTGGCCAGTGCTGCCGTGATGAGGAACTTCGTTGTTGCCTTCACGCGAATGCCTTTCTCGCGGGTTGCGGGAACTTGTGGGGTACAGCCAACATGAAAGGTGATTCAGGTTACAGAGAACCTACGACTGAGAGCGCTCGGCGTCAAGGGTGCCCACCGCCCACCCGCGAACGCACAGAGAAAAGGCCCGGCACCCTGATGGGTGGCCGGGCCTGAGTGGTATACCGCTAGTTCGCCGCTTCCTGGCGCTGAGAGGCGCGCCAGCGGATGCCTGCATCGATGAAGTCGTCGATGTCGCCGTCGAGCACGGCGGAGGTGTTGCCGACCTCGTAATCGGTGCGGAGGTCCTTGACCATCTGGTAGGGGTTCAGGACGTAGGAGCGCATCTGGTCGCCCCAGGAAGCCTTCACGTCTCCAGCGAGGGCCTTCTTCTCCGCGTCCTCCTGCTCCTTCTTGAGCAGGAGGAGACGCGACTGGAGGACACGCATCGCTGCGGCCCGGTTCTGGATCTGGGACTTCTCGTTCTGCATGGACACGACGATGCCCGTGGGCAGGTGGGTGAGGCGGACCGCGGAGTCGGTGGTGTTGACGGACTGGCCTCCCGGTCCCGAAGAGCGGAAGACGTCGACACGAATCTCATTGTCGGGGATGTCGATGTGGTCAGTCTGCTCGATAAGCGGAATGACCTCGACGGCCGCGAAGGACGTCTGGCGGCGGCCCTGATTGTCGAAGGGGCTGATGCGCACTAGGCGGTGGGTTCCCGCCTCCACCGACAGGGTTCCGAACGCATACGGGGCGTTCACCTCGAATGTCGCCGACTTCAGCCCGGCCTCTTCGGCATAGGAGGTGTCCATCACCTTGGTCGGGTAGCCGTGGCGCTCTGCCCAGCGCAGGTACATGCGCATGAGCATCTCGGCAAAGTCGGCCGCATCGACGCCGCCCGCCCCCGAGCGGATCGTCACCACAGCCTCGCGGGAGTCGTATTCGCCGCTCAGCAGCGTGACGACCTCGAGCTCTTCGAGGGCCTTCCGGATCGAGGCGAGTTCCCTGGTCGCCTCGGCGAGGGTGTCGGCGTCGTCCTCGTCCTGGCTCAGCTCGACGAGCACCTCGAGGTCATCGATGCGGGACCGCAGGCTCTCCACCCGCTCAAGCTCCGACTGCCGGTGCGACAGCCTCGAGGTCACCACTTGGGCCTTGGCCGGGTCATCCCACAGGTCGGGGACGCCGGCTGCCTCGCTCAGCTGGGCGATTTCCCCACGCAGCGATTCGACGTCGGTCACCTGCTCGATCGAGGCGTGCGTGGCACGGAGGGCGCGGATCTCTGCGGGAAAATCGATGTCAGCCATAACCATCCAAGGTTACGCCATGGTCGCCGCGCCAGCCGCCTCGGCTGGCGTCAGTAGCCCGGCGCCGCGGCGAGGGTGAAGTACTGCTCCAGGGTGGGCGCGCCCCATGAGCGCATCTGGGCAGCAGCATCCGGCCCGATGTACCTGAGGTGCCAAGGCTCGTACGAGTAGCCCGTGATGTCCTGATACCCGCCCGGGTAGCGGATGATAAACCCGTACCGCCAGGCGTTGGCCGCCGCGTAGCTCCCGGCAGGCGTGCTCTCGAAGCAGGACTGAAGCGCGCACGCGGCGTCAGGATTTCCGATGTCCATGGCCAACCCGCTCTGGTGCTCGCTGTAGCCGGGTCTGGCAGAAACCGTGTCCGCATATGCCTGCCCGTATTGCGCGGCATATGAGCTGTAGAGCGAGACCTGCTCGTCATAGGAACGGTATCCACTCACGAGGGTGATGGAAATTCCTGCGGACGCAGCGTCGTCGATCATGCGCTGGAGCGCGCTGGCGGCGTCCGAGCGCATCTGCTGCGAGCCAATCCCCACGAGGGACGGAGGGACGTACGACTGCGGGCTCAGCGGCAGCCGCTTGCTGACCGCCACAAGTGGGTTCCAGTCCCACAGGGTATAAGACATCGGCGCGCTCGGATCCCAAGTGATCCGGCCTCCCCAGAAGTCCTGCGTGCAAGGCCCCGAGCAGGATTCGCCGGACGTCGGGTATCCGAACGGTCCGTTCTCCCACCCATACCTGGACCAGTAGGAGCCAATGCCGCCCCCGACAGGGTGGGCGCCGGTGGACGGGGACCAGTACAGGGTGCCGCCCGTGAATTCCTGGAGGCATCCTGACCCACGAAGACCGCACCGCTCGTCGGACGTGGGGTAGCCAAGGCTGCCCCATTCCCAGCCGAGCGTTCCCCACCGGCTCAGGAACGCGGCGAAGACCGGGTGTGCCCCGTAGTCCGGCGACCAGTACACCGTCCCATTGCTGAAGTCCTGCACGCACCCGTTGCCGGCACGGGCGCACCGCTCCCCTTCGGTCGGGTAGCCGAGCCGGCCCGTCTCCCAGCCCATGGAACCCCAGGTGGCGCGGATGGCTCCCCACACCGGTACCGCACCGTAGGACGGAGTCCAGTACAGCGATCCGCCCTGGAATTCCTGGACGCATCCGCTACCGGCACGGCCGCACTGCTCTTCCTCGAGCGGGTACCCCAAGCGCCCGTCCTCCCGGCCGAGCCCCGCCCACCTCGTCTCGATGCCGCCCCACGCCGCGTGTGCACCGCTTGCCGAAGACCAGTGGACGCTGCCGCCCTGGTAGTGCCGGACGCACCCGTTGTCCTTGAGCCCACACCACCCAGCGTCCAACGGCTGGCCGAGCCGCCCTGCGCTTCCGCCGAGCCGCTGGTAGGCGGCGTCGATCGCACCGCCGTCATCGAGTGCAGTCGCTGGCGAGGCCACACCAAGGAGGAGGATCATGGTTGCCGCGATGACGATTGTGGCAAGGCGACGCCCAATGGTGCGCATGATGACCCCATCGATCCCGTAGGCGGCCATGTGGCAGCCCCACGGAGCATGCTACGGACCGTGGGCATGACCTCACAAGGGGACGGGCGTCCGGTCGGAGCTGTGAACCGATGGGCCGGCGTTCCGCGCGCCCGCGCCCAGCTCGGCCCTGCGGCGAAATAGGCCACCCACAGGCCGGCCAGGAGGGCAGGCCTCCCCCGATCCGCACAACGAGCATCTGCGCTCTGAGGCCTGCCTGGATTTCACCGCCTTGGTCCAGCATGAGGTATCACCCCGTGCAGACCAGGAAGTCAGCGATCAGGTAGGCGACCCCGAGCCAAGGGTATCCACGCCCTTTTCCCATCCGGAACAGTCCGGCGATGAGGGAAGGCGTCAAGCGACCGTCAGAGCGCTATTGCGTGCTCTGAACGAAGAGCGAGCTGAACGGCTGGGCCGACTCTTCGAACATCCACCCGGCATTCCCCGGGCCGCCCTGCGAGGGCCCGTAGTCAGTGTGGGGCTGCTTCGACCACGGCGAAGACCACCCGGTGCCCAAGTCGGACAGGGGCTCGTGCAGGGTGAGCGTGAGCTTGCTTGGCTGGTTGGTCAGCTTCCCGTCCGGGTTCTTCGGGGTGAGCTGCGCGCTGGGGAGGATTGTCGCGAAGCCGATCCACGACGCCGAATTCGGGCCAGACGACACGGTGCAGGCGATGTTGGCCTTGCCTTGGCCGTACCCGGTGAACAACATGCTCGGGTAGCTGGCGAAGACCGACTCGCTGGCCTGAGCCAAATACTTGCCCAGCGGGAACGGGAACTTGGCGTCCGGCGAAGTCAACTTCAGCTCGAATGCCTGGGCTATACCGCCGGCGGTCTTCACCTTAAGCGAGGAGACCTTTGAGGTGAAGGAATTTGTCGAGTCCTGTGGCACTGAGCCTCCCGGTCCGCCCGGGCAGATGTCCAGCTTGGATGGAGTATCCGCCGCTGTCAGCGCCACCGGCTTGTAGAGGACGACTTCCACATGCGCCGTGTAGCCATCCCGGTCGACGTAGTCGCCGCCGGTGGTCACCTGCACACCGCCGGCGGTCAGGGCCGACGGGAGGGACGGCCCCGTCGGAGAAGGCGTCGTCTTAGGCGACGGCACGGCAGCTGCCGGTGACGCCGGCGCTGGAGCGGGAGGTGCTGGAGAGCTCGGCTGGACGGCGGATGACGCCGGAGCAGCGCAAGAGGCTGCACCCAGAACCGTCAACAAAGAAAAGGCGACTGCGCTGAGAGCGCCGGATCTGCTCATCATTCCCCCACGTCGATGCATATTGGCGTCTGCCGGGGTCAGGATATACGCGGCAGCCGTCGCGGGAAGGCATAT
The DNA here is from genome assembly GCF_021554725.1 of Sinomonas notoginsengisoli. GTDB lineage: Bacteria > Actinomycetota > Actinomycetes > Actinomycetales > Micrococcaceae > Sinomonas > Sinomonas notoginsengisoli. The sequence goes on from NZ_JAIZDP010000001.1 coordinate 757,148, forward strand.
TGCGTATTTTGAATCTTCCGGCCTGACCAGCGGACCATAGGTCAGTCTTCGCCGTGCGGGTCGCCGGCGCCGAACCCCGCCTGGCGGAGAGCGTCCAGCGCGGCCCGGACCCCGTCCTGGAAGGTGTCCGCGCGGGGACCGCGGGGCCGGCGCAGGAGTCCTTGGACAGCCTGGACGGCGTCACGGTGGGCGTCCTCGCGGGCGCGTTCAAGGTTCTGTTCGGCGGCCATCCGCAGCTCGTGCGGGGTCTGCTCCGCGGAGCGGCAGAACGTGAGCAGGTACCGGTGCCCGTCCTCTGGGTCCCGCAGGGGCATCTCGAGGTAGTTCTCCGCGTCGGGGAACTCCTCGAAGGCTGCCTTCACGGCGGGGACGAACGCTGCGGCGATCTCCTGCGGCGTGATGACAGTGGCGCCGTCGGGGCCGAGGCCGGTGACCTGCAGGTCGTCCTCGTCCGGGTCCTGCCGGAGCGCGGCGGCGTCCTGGGGCGCCACCTCGGTGCGCCGGGCGGTGTCGATCCGGAAGATCACCTGCTTCTTCCACGGGTCCTCGTTCAGGGCCAGCATGGACTCCGGCCAGGCCGCGTCGATCAGGTTCCCGAGGGTCATGAGGATGCTCTGCGGCAGCGGGGTCTCGACCTTGATGTCGAACATGGTCGAAGGCTGCTCGGGCGAGGGAGCTTCGGTGGCGGTCATAGGCCGCATGTGTGCGGAGCCGGCGCTCACGCTGCCCGCCCCGGAGTCTTGGCCTTGCGGTGGCGCTTGGGCACCTGCTCGGGGACGAAGAGCTCGCGGACATCGGTGATCCCCTTGGCCCGGGCCACATGGAAGGCCAGCTGGGCGGCAGCGGCAGCGTCCGCTCCGGCGTCGTGATGCTGCAGGGGCGGGAGCTTGAAGTGCTCCACGAGCATGTTCAGCCGGTACGACTCCAGGCCCGGGAAGTGGTGCTGGGTGGACCGCTGCGTGCAGTAGTAGGTGAAGTCGGGCAGCTCGGCGCCGATCGTCTCGGTGGTCTGGCGGATCATGGACCGCTCGGCCACGACGTTGTGCGCCACCAGCGGCAGGTCGCCGGTGAACGCCACGAGCCGGGGCAGGATGCTCTCCCACCCGTCGGCGCCGTCGACCATGCGGCGGGTGATGCCGTGGATGGAGATCTGCCGGTCCCCGAAGTTCTGGAAGCCGGCCGGGGGCAGCACGTAGTGGCAGTGGGTGCGGCCCAGGATCCCGTTGCGGACCTTCACGAGCCCGATCTGGCAGATCGAGGAGTGCTTGGCGTTGGCGAGCTCGAAGTCGATCGCGACGAAGTCCAGCCCGGGGATCGGGTCGTCGATCCACTCCTGCAGGTACTCCCCCGGCGCGACGGCGTAGTCGGTCTCGGTCATGGGGAGCCTCTCTGTCGGAAGATTTGGTACGGGCCCCGTGCAGAGGTGGAAGGTGCAGGGGGCCCGTTGGCTCCCATGTGTGCGGCACCCGGCGCGGCCGTCACCGCAGAGCCGGGCGGGAGTCCACCTGTCAGCGGCGCAGCGCGGCGACCAGGGCGTCGAACGCGTCAGCCAGCCCGGAGGCTGGGACGGCGTCCGCGGGCGCCTGCCCTGACGGCAGGATGTCGATGAACCCGGCCTTGGTCTCCACGTCGAACTCCCCGAGGGCCTGGTCGAGGATGAGGAACACCACGGGGACCATGCTGTCCCGGGTAGCGTCGGTCAGCCCGGGGACGTAGGCGGTGATGCCTACCTTGCCGTGGTCTGGGGAGACGGCGAAGCGCAGGGCGTCCGGCTCGATGGCGTGCCCGCCGAAGACGACGGTCATGATGGTCCGGCGGCGCGGCCGGAACTTCAGCACCCGCCACCGGGGCAGGTCGGGGGCGGCGGCGTGCAGGGCCTGGACGGCGGGGAACGCGGAGCGGATGCCGTCGGCGCTGATCACGAAGTCGCGCCGCGGCCCATGCCCGGGAACTTCCTCCACCGGCCCGAACTCGAAGGTGAGCCCTGGGTGGACCTGCCGAAGCGCGGCGCCCAATTGGGCGGACCTGGCCCCCGGGTCGGCCTCGAAGGCGAAGAGATCGTCCTCATTGGAGGCGAACCAGGCCCAGAACTGCTGCTCTGGGCCGGTCGGGGGCGTGGGGGCGGAGGAGGTGCTCACGGGTCCGGACGCTACCAGCCGGCGCCGACGGCCTCCGCCTCGGGAAGGAATGCGGGCTCCTCGAGCCGGGCGAACGCCGGCTGCACGGGAGGGGCCCAGAAGTCCACGGTCAGGCCGTAGTGGTCCGAGGCCGGGAAGTCGTACCGGGTGTCGGCCGTGAAGCTGCGGGACATGGCCGCGGGCGTGCCGGGCTTGCCGTACGTCCACCCGTAGGACCAGACGTAGTCGATCCGCCGGCTCGGCATCAGCTGCGGGTACAGGATCCCGACCGACTTGGCGGTCTGGACGGCCCAGTGGTTGTCGTTCGCGACGGTGGCGGCCTCGTATGGGTCGCCGACGACGTCGAACGAGTCGGTCCAGTACGTGTAGCCACCGTCGGCCCCGGCGGAGCGGCCGGAGAGGAACCGGGCCGTGTCCGCGTCGGGCACCGAGTTGAAGTCGCCGGCGAGCACGGCCATCGGGTGCTCGGCCCCGTAGGACTCCATCAGCTGCTTCACCCTGGCGTCGATCGCGGTCGCCTGGACGAGCCGCTCCCGCTCCTTCTCCCCGCCCCAGTGCAGGTGCGCGGAGACGGCGATGAGGACCCGCCCGGGCCTCGCCTTCAGGACGGCGTAGGCGGCGCTGTGGACAGCGGACCCGGGGACGCCGAGCGGGAGGTGACCGGCCTCGAGGGTCTCGAGCCGGGTCAGGATCGCGTTGCCGCTCAGCGACCCGTCGGCGAGGCGCTTCTGGCCCAAGGCCGCTACCGCCCGCAGTCCGGTGGCGGCGGTGAGGGCCTCCAGCTGCGCGGAGCTGCAGGTGGACTCGAAGCGGACCTCCTGGAGGCAGAACACGTCGGGTGCCAGGACGGCGAGCTCGTCGGCGACCAGCTCTGTGCGCTCGGCGACGGCGCTGTTGGCGTGCAGCGCGTTCAGGGTGGTCACCCGCAGCAGTTCCTCGGCCGGGATGGCGTCGGCGCCGGCGAGGGCGGTGGCCGGCAGGGCGGCACGGGACGGGGCGGCGCTCACTTGGCGTCCTTTCCTGCCCGGTAGGTGTCCTGGGTGTAGGCCCACGGCCTGACCTCATCCTGGGTGATCCACCCCTGGGAGGCCCGGAGCGCCTGCCTCTCCTTGTAGCCGGCACGGTACGGGGCCCCGTCGGCCCACGGGTCGGCGGAGTCCTTGTGGGCGGCGATCCGGTCGACCGGGATCCCGGCGCGGGTCAGCTCCCCCACGCGCTCGGGGGTGACGCCGGCGTCGACGATCCCGGCGAAGATCGGCAGGACCTTCATGTCGCGGCGGGGCGGTGCACGTGGTCGACGAAGCGGGCGTTGAGCTCGTCCGGGCCTTCGATCCCGTGCTTGGCGAGGGTGCCGATCGCCTCGGCGTCAGCGACGGTGAGGCCGGCGCGGATCTTGGGCGCGTACCGGGCCAGCTGCTCGCCGGTGGCGTGCCGGCGGACCTCGGCGAGGGTGTCGGGGCTGGTGGTGCCCATCGCCTTGGAGGCGGCCTTCAGGTCGGCGCCCTTGGTGTACCCGGCCTCGTTCAGGCGCCGGTACGACTCGAGGGAGGTGTGCACGCCGCTGCCCATGAAGGAGCGAAGCACGGCCGGGCGGATACCGGAGGCCTCCAGGTCGGCGGCGTCGAAGCGGTCGCAGGCGTTCACTCCCCAGGACTTCAGGTGCTCGGCGGTGATGCCCCGGTCGGCGTACCCGACGACCGTCATGGCGTTGCGCCTGGACTCGGTGAGCCGTTCCCGGATGCCTGCCAGCACGGGCAGCGGGTGGGCGGTGGATTCGATCAGGCCCTTGTCCCCGATGCCGAGTGCGACGGCCTCCTCGATGCGGGCTGCGCGCTCCGGGTGGCCGAGGGTGACGGTGTCGGTGTAGCGCTCGAGCCGGGTCCGGGACGGGTCGCCGTTGGCGGCGCGCAGCCCGTCCACGGGGGCCCCGAAGTAGGCCTCCTTCTCCCACGCGGACCACTGGTGCTCGTGCGTGGGCAGGGCACCGATGACCTCGAGCCGGTCCGGGCTGATGCGGTTCTCCACGATGGTGTCGACGCCGCGGAGGTTCTTGGTCCTCTCCAGGGCGACCTGGCTGACGTCGGTGTAGCCGAGCTCGGCAAGGGCGTCGCAGTGGCGCGGCTTCACCCCGTAGTAAGTCCGGTCGACCTGGTGTGGGCTGTCGGGGTTGTAGAGCCCGTCGAGGGACTGGACGAGGAGCGCCTCGCCGGCCTCGGTGGAGACCTCCTCGAACTGCTTCTCGAAGCTGGGACGCATCCCCTCCCCGTAGTAGTCGCATGCCTGGTCGATGACCTGCTCGCGCGTGGGAGTCTGGCCGGCCGGGGCTGCGAGGGTGATGCCGGGCTCGGCGTGCGCGGTCGCGGCGAACTGGCCGCCGATCGGAATGCCCTTGGGCTGGCGGGCGATGGTGTCGTTGCTCATGGGGGTCTCCTGTCCCTACTTCGCCGCGGCGCGGGCGGCGGCCTTGGCCTTGCGGTGGGCGGCCTCGCGTTCGCGCCAGGCGCGGCCCCGGTCGTCCTCGATGTCGACGTGGTCGTAGTAGCTGGCGCTGAAGTAGTCCGACTGGCCGTCGATGTTCGTGCGGTTGAACGCTTTGGTGATCGTCTCGACGCGGCGGCGCAGCTCCTTCGCCTCGGGGACCTCGACCGGCCGGCCGAAGTGGTCGACCTCGGCAGGGTCGAGGCGGTCGGCGTCGGTGACGCCCTGGATGCTGACCCGGATGGACTGCCCGCCGGAGTACTTCTCGTTGGTGACCGAGTACTTCAACCCAGCCGGGAGGTAGTTCGCGGCGGTGGCGGCCTTGAGCTCGGCGCGGATGTCCTTGCAGACCTCGGTGGCGTCCCGGTAGCCGGTGTAGCGGGAGCCGGTGGTGAGGGTGCCCTGCCCGTAGCCGCGCTCGCGCTTGACGTCCGGGGGCGTGTAGCCGTCCTTGATCTTCCCGCCCGGGTGCCGGTCGGTGTCGGCCGCCGCGGCCTCCTCGAGGGTGGCCTCCCAATCGCCGCCGTCGGCGTATTCATCGACGGCCTTGGTCCAGTAGCCGCGGGACTCCTCGAAGGGCAGGTTCGGCAGGGCGTCGGAGAAGTTCTCGGCCTGGAGTTCGGCGTAGGAGTCGTCCTCGGCGTACAGCGACAGGCAGCGGTGCAGGGACGGGACGAGGGACGGGTCCTGGAAGTGGGCCATGCGCAGCGACTCGGGCACGTGCCGGTCCGACACTCCGCCGGTGTGGCGTCCAAGGGAGACCTGCGGCTCCGCGTGGCTGGTGGCGGCGAACTGGCCGCCGACGGGGATGCCCTTGGGCTGGCGGGCGGTCTGTGTGAGGCTCATGTCCCCCATGTGTACGGCGGACCCCGGAAGCGACAGTCCTGCACCGCATTGACGAGGGCTCGACGTGTCGGGCACTCCTGGCCACGGTGCCGCACACATCGGGGGCGCACGAGCCGTGACGCGACCAGGAGGTTCACCATGTCAGCAGCGCCCGGGAACGCAGGTCCCCGCACGTACACCGTCAGGCAGGCCGACTACCTGGACGAGGAGGACGGGCTGCTCGTCGGCGCCACCGTCGAGGCGATCGGGAGCGAAATCCCCGGGCAGCTGCGGGTGGTCCGGATCGGGGAGGCCGAGCTGGACGAGCCGATCGCGGTCATGGCCGCCCAGTTGGAGCTCGCAGCAGCCTGACGACCAGCTTTTTAGGCCCGGAGGGGCGTGGAGCCGGGCGGGACGAGAGGCCAATCGCGTCCTGCCCGGCTCCACTGTTGTGTGAACACTGCACTGGGGAACATGCGTAGGCGTCCCCGTGACGGCTCACCAGGCCTCCTGCCGCCTATCCTGCGCTGTCAGAGGGTGGGGGCGACGGCCTTCCGCGGGGCGCCGTGCCGGGTGATGGCGCGGGCCTTCCGCTTGGCCTTCTTCCAGGTGCCGGTGAACCAGTCGTCACCGTCCAGCAGGGACAGGGCCATGCCGACGAAGAACGCCCCGACGGCGGAGATGCCGGCGTCCATGAACTGCCCGGCCCCGGCCTCCACGGACAGGCTGAACAGGTCCGCGATGATCAGGGCTGCACCGAGCCCGCGGGCGATCGTGGTGGCCCCGTACCGGAGCCGGGTCCGGCGCACCGCGCGGCGGGCGGTCACCCAGGAAGCGATCCACGCGACGGCGGCGACCATGCTGACGTTCAGGTAGGCGTCCCAGCCGGGACTGGCGAGCAGGGCGAGGAGCGAGGCGCGGCTCATGGCGGAGTCCTTTCCCGCGGGAAGAGGGTCCCCCCGCGCGCACATGGTAGCCGCCGCACACGACAAACCGGCGGTTGCTGGCCAGCTGCGCAGCAGCAGCCGTGCGGTTCTGGACCGGCCATAGACTGGCTCCCGCCGCCCGGCAGTCGGGCAGCGGGTTTCGAGGATGTGGTTTCCATGGCGTTGGTGATGTGCCCGCTCTGCATGGGGCAGGAAGACGTCCAGTTGCTCGGGGAACTCCCCGACGGGCGGCTGGAGGCCAGATGCCCGGACTGCGACTTCACCTGGGTGCACGGGGAGGCCCGCCCGGCCCCAGCTGCGCGTGCCCCGCTGTGGCCGGTGGGCGGCCTGCCGACGGCGGCCGACGTCGACCCTGACCTCCTCGCCCGCGCGGAGCGGCTCAAGCCCGTGTTCCTGGCCCAGGAGCATGCCGGGCTCGATCCGCACGTGCCGGCCTTCTGGACGAAGTACGGGCGCCTCTTCGGCGAGGAGGGGCTCCCCAGCGCAGCCCCGGCGGACCTGCGGGTGTTCGCGACCGACGGCACCGGCTCCAGCCTCGGCATCCAGAGGACGTTCCTTGATGCCTTCGACGAGAACCCGGAGCATGGCGCAGCCCAGGTCCGCCAGGTGGTGGACTATCTGCTGCGCGGGACCGGGAAGCCGCTGGAGGACCGGCTCACAGGCCTGGTCAGGGGGAGGCTGCCCTTCTCGTTCCCGGGGTTCAAGGAAGTGCTGCTGTCCAAGGTGCTCTCGGTCGTGCACCCGGACCGGTTCCTGACCCTCCTGACCTACGAGCAGAAGTTGATCGCAGCGAAGAAGGTCTACGGCCTCGACCTGCCGCCCTATGAGGAGGCGCGGATCGGGCACCAGATCGTGTGGAGCAACGACCTCCTGTTCGGACTCGCGGGGGACGGGTTCAAGCACGCCCCGCACGCGGGCGAGTTCCTCTGGTGGGCCCAGCACCAGACATAGGGTCCGGCAGCCGGAATCAGAAGAGTACGAGCTACCCCGATCCGTCCGGCGGCACCGGGTTGGTCCACGGGGTGCCGGCGTCGAGCAGGGCGTCCTCGATCGAGGTCTGCCCCTCGAGCTCGATCACCGCGACGTCGTCCACGGGCACGAGGCTAGGCAGTCGACCACCTGCGACGGCTGAGGCGCGCTGTGGCCCGCTCAGAGGCCGATGCGGCGGACGGCGTCCCAGGCAACCTTGGTCGCCTTGTCGAGCGCGTCCATCGCGTCCCACAGCTGCTCCGGCTCCGCTTCGCGCACCTTCGCGGTCGCCTCGGCGATGGCCGCCTTTGCCTCGGCGACGGCCAGGGCCTGGCGCGCGGCGATGCTCTGGAGGGTGAAGACGTCGGGGATGAGGACTTCGATGCGGGAGCAGGTGCGGATCCGGTCGAGTGACTTGTCGTCGCCGCGGTCCGTGGCGACCTTCACGGCTGCCTGGACGGCCTCGTTGTAGTCCAGCGCGGAGACGTACCAGGCCTGGTCCAGGTCATCCCTCCTGTACGGGATGGGGGGGTCACGCTTGTGCCGCCGTGGTTGTGGCTGAGCCCGAAGGTGATGATCCGGTACACCGGCTCGGAGCAGGCGCGCCAGACCTCGCCGTCGATGAGGATCCTGCCTTCGGCGCGCTCCTCGGCCTGTGCCACGGCCACGGACCGGTCGGGAGTCCAGAGCTCCTCGACGGTGATCTGGGCTGGCATCCCGCCGCCGTCCTCGCAGCGGTAGAACGTCCCGTCGACGGTGCGCAGATCGGTGAGGAGGTCTCCGCCGTGGGCGCTGTTCCAGAGGGGGACCCGGGCGGCCACCGGGGCCTCCTCTGCGGTGCACGAGGGCACCTGGAGGGTGACCGTGATGGTCTCCGGGACGGGCCGTGGCTTGCGGCACCGGGGCGGGACGACCATGGGCGCGTACGTGACGGTGGCAGTGACGTCGAAAGTGTCCATGTCCTCCATGTGTGCGGACGGCGAACTGCCTGTCGTCATGTGCGGCACATTTCCGCGAAGCTTGTGTTGCACGTGTCCAACGGACCGTAGGATCTGCCTTGTCACCGCGTCGACACAGAGGGAAACCATGTCCACTCCGCAGTACCCGAACCCGGGCTACCAGGCACCGCAGTACCCGTCCCAGGCGCCGGCCGGATTCCAGGGCGAGCCCCCGCTGTGGGCCCCCTGGTACGGCGCCCCGTTCAAGGCCGCCGTCCGCCGCGTCTTCAAGAAGTACGCCACCTTCACCGGGCGCGCCAGCCGCTCCGAGTACTGGTGGTGGGCGCTCGTCAGCGCCGTCGTCGGCATCGTCCTGAACATCATCACCAGCGTCGGGATGGTGAGCTCCACGAGCTCCTACGGCGGCTACAGCTACTCGACCCCGACCCCGGGGCCGGTCTCGATCCCCGGGTACGTCCTGCTTTTCGTCTGGGGCCTGGCCGTCATCGTGCCGTGCCTCGCGCTGACCGTCCGCCGGCTCCATGACGTGAACATGAGCGGCTTGATGATCCTCCTTGGCCTCATCCCGTTCGTCGGCGGCATCATCGTGCTCGTCTTCACGCTGCTGGGCCCGAAGCCCGAGGGCCAGCGCTCCGACGTCCCGACCGGGCCCGCGTACGGCGCCTGATCCGACAGCCATTCCAGCACGGAGCCCCGGCACGACGCCCTTCCCGGCGGTGCTGGGGCTCTGCCACTGTTCAGCAGAGAGGTGCATGAAGCTATGGGCTTCAAAGACGAGATAGGGCGACTCGACAGCTCGAGGGACGAGGCGCTCAGGCGGGCATCTGATGCCCTGGAGGAGAATCGGCGCCGCAATGCAGAGGCAGTCGTCGCAGAGATCAGACAGTCGCTCTCGGACGCAGTCGACTACCTCAGTGCGGAAATCCCAGACTCTGCGGCGTCCTTGGTCGTCCACTCTGGCCCCGAGACCCCGAGACGGAAGCTCTTCGGCAAGCCTGAGACCCCCAGGCCGTACTCCAACCCGCGCGTGTTGGGCCGCTGCTGGCCGGCGGACAGCGGCTGGGTGATCACCGACTCGGCGCAGCTTCTCCGGACGTCGCTGTCCCATTGGCCCAGTGCCCGCAAATACACGCCCGGTTATCCTCCGGATCAGGCGGCCCTCGCTGCGGGGCTGGCTGATAGCGCTCCGTACGCTCTCGTCGCAGAGGGGAGCGAGCGGCACCTCCTCGATCCGGATGTCCTCATTGTCGTTACTGAAGACGGATGGGGCCACGACGGTCCCCGTGCTGGAGGCTGGTGGACGTCAGTCGACAGGAACCGCTACGCCGCGATCCTCGACGGTCCGTACCGCCGTGGTGCCCATTACGGAATTACCCCTTCTGGCAAAGCCGCTGCGGTCAGCGTGACGGAGGCGGACAACTATGCGGACGGGAACCAGTTCCGCATGACGGCGTACCAGCTTGACACCTGGCTGGCTGCCACGCTTCATCGGCGGGTCAATGAGGCCAGGGCAACTGGCTTGTAGTCCGATCAGCCCCTGGAGAGCCGGTCTGCGAGATAGGAGCCGTACAGCTCGCGGCGGGTGGGCAGCACGATCAGCTGCAGGGCGACCACGACCGCCGTCGCGGTCCAGTACGAGTACGAGGCGTTCTCCTCGAAGCGGCCGATCGCGTCCAGGTTCGGCAGGATCCACGACTGGAGCACCCCGACCAGGAGGAAGTGCACGATCAGCAGCGCCCCCGAAGCCGGGAAGCGCAGCTGGTTGACGAATACCCCGTCGCCGCGGGCCACGCGCACAGGAGCAAGGGTTCCTCCGGGACGGTGGGGCGGTCACCGGGGAACATGCGCAGATCCGGTGCCATCCCTCACCACTCCCCCACCCTCGTTGAGGGGAAACGGTGCCCCCGCACACATGGGTGACATGCAGAGCATTGTCATCCTCATCCTCGCCGTCGCCGTGGCCTCAACGGTCGCTGGCGTGCTCGCAGGGGCCGCGTCCTGCGCCGCACGGGTCCGGTACCGGTCCAGCCTGGACGCGGCAGAGGCCATGTTCTAGGGCCAGCTCGCCGCCGTCTGGCAGGAAGGCTACGAGCAGGGCCTCGAGGACGAGCGCCTGGCCGCCGACTACAACACCGGGGCGCCCTTCGAGCCGATCTCCCCCAGGCGGTCCAACCCGTATGCCGTGAAGCCGGCGACCGCCCGGTGAGCTCTCTGTCCCCCGTTCGGGGGACATCGGTCCGCTGTTCGGAGGACAGGACGCAGGGCTGTGCGCGGATCCTGTTCCCCGCCGGGGCCCGCCGGTGCTGTTCTGGCCTGGCCGGCAGTCGAACCTGCGGGAACCGCACCTAGGGAGCCGAAGTGGACCAAGGACTCGTCATCGCCATCTGCGTCGCGGTCGTCGCCGCTGTGCTCTGCCTCCTCCCGGCCCGCCGTGCGATGGCACGCTTCAGGGGCCCGGCGGAGGCGGAGGAGGAGGGCGCGGGTCCCACGCGGATGCTCTCCGAGACCGTCGAGTACCGCACGTCGGCAAGCACGCACGCTGCCCTGGCCGCGATCGAGGAACGGCTCTCGTCAGCGGGCGCCCCGGGGCTGCTCGACGCGGACGTCCGGCTGACGGAGAGGACGCCTGCCTGCCTGCGCTACGCGGTGGGCAGCAAAACGGCATCGTTCCTCGAGGCCGTCGTGGCCGCGGCGCCGCGGGGCGCCGGCTCGACCGTCACGATCGAAGTCGTCCGCTGGCTGGAGCGCGGCGCCGGGCCGATGGCGGCGGAGAATCTCGGGCGGATGCGCCGGGGCATCGAGGCAGCGCTGAGGTCCGCCGACCCGGGCATCGAAGTGCTCGTCCACGCCGACGACTGAACCGGCGGTCCCACGCGGCGCAGCGCCGGTTCCGGTCCGGCCTCGGCGATGCGAGGCCCGTCCCCTGAATGGCTGACAGCGCAGGGGGGCCGTCCGGATTCGGGCGAGGTGCTAGTCGCCCCGGGACTGCATGCTGGCACGGTATGGCGGCCCCAGGCCGTGGCAGCCCTCGGGGAGGACGACATCATGGCTTTCGAAAGCGCCGGCACGGTCGAACAGACGGCTGGCCAGGCAAAGGCACCGGTGCCCCAGGTTCTGCGCTCCATAGGGGGCGCGGCGGTGCTCCTTGCGGACCTGCTGTTCGTGAACTTCCTCTTCATCCCCCTGATGCAGGCCTTCGGCCACGGCGCAGCCCAGGCGATTGCGATCGTCCTGGCGGTCGCCCGTGTCGCCGTCGCGGCCGGCGCCCTCCTCCTGGCCGCCCGCAGGCCGATCCTTGCGCTGCCTGCCGCAGGCGTCATTGCCGCCGCGGCGGTCCTCGGGTTCTTCATCCAGCCCTTCCTGCTGTACACGCACTTCGGATCCCCGGGCCCGCCCATGCTCTCCTGGATTGGCCCCGCACTCTTCGTGACGGCTTGGCTGGTCGCCCGCGGCCGGCCCGCGCGCAGCTACATCGCAGTGCCCGTGACGGCCGTGGCCATGTACGGTGTGGGGCTGCTGGCCATGTACGTGGCGAACCCGGACCCCTCGCGCTCGTACGCGCCCTATTTCATCTATCTGGAGGTCGCGGTGCTCGTCGGGGCCGCCTGGCTCGGCTACGCACTCGACCCCAGGCGAAGCGCGGGGAACCACGGCGCGCATGCGGTCCCAGCCGGCCCCTCCACATCATTCGCCGCGGATGCCCTCAGCGCCGATAGGCGCGGGGACATGCCCCCGATGCCCGGATACGCCCCGCGGTCCGCCAGCACGAACGGCCTGGCGATCGCCTCGCTGATCGTCGTGTTTTCAGCAGTGTCGCCGGCCTCATCCTGGGCCACGTGGCCCTGTCCCAGATCCGCCGCACCGGCGAGGGCGGCCGGGGGCTCGCGCTGTCGGCCGTGATCGTCGGGTGGGTTTTCACCGGGCTGGCCCTCGTCTTGGCGGTCGTGTACTTCGTGGCGCTCTCCACCGTCCGCTACTCCGGGTTCTGATGGGTCGTCCTGCGGGCCGGCGGTACTGGCGTCCCCCGACGCTGGGCAGCATCGGGGAGGACATCCTCATGGCCAGGCACGGGTCGAGGATCCGCAGTGTCTCCGTGGACCGCGGTGGCGCCACAACGACGGCCGTGCTCGATGACGGCTCCGTCGACGTCGCGCCCAACCACGCAGTGCAGGCCAGGTCCACCCCGCTGGAACGGGCCGTCGTCTTCGTCCAGCGCGCCCTGGCGGCCGCGCGCTCGTTCGACCGGGCGGAGCGCCTGTTCTGGACGTGGACGGTCGCGTCGTTCGCCGCACTGCTGGTCCTGCTGGGAGTCCTCGCCTCCACGGGGCTGCTGTCGGGGCTTGCGGATGCGGGGGCGGTCATCACGACGTAGCCCGACGCCTGCACCCGAGAAGTGCCGCAGCTGTTTCGGAGGAGCCCGCTACCCGCCCCCGCATCCGCACCAGGGGGCCGGGGGCAGGTCCTGTCCTCCGAACGGCCGACCTGCTCCGTGGCGGCGGGCTCCGTCAGTCGCGGTGCCCGCATGGCCGCACTAGTGTGCGGATGGCACAGGCCGGGCGGATTTCGGGATGGACGGGTGGAGCATGGACGACGAGCGATGGAGGACCTACGAGGTCCCGGACGACACCGCACCGATTCCGGCCGCGGTGCCGCCCCGGCCGGACAGGGCGCCCTCAGCCCATGCGCCGGCAGCCCCACAGCCGCAACCGGCTCCGGAACCCGCACCCGAAAGGTATGCGGCAGCACCGACCGCGCGGTACGCGGCACCGGTGCGCACCAATCCGCTCGCGATCGCGTCACTGGTGCTGGCCTTCTTCTTCACGGCCCTGTCGATCGTGTTCGGGCACGTCGCGCTGGGCCAGATCCGGCGGACCGGGGAGAGGGGGCGAGGCCTTGCCCTCGCCGGGCTGTGGATCTCCTACCTCTCGCTCGCGGCAGTCGCAGCCACGATCGCGGTGGTGTGGACCATGGTCGCCACGGCCCAGAACAACGCGACCAGCACGGCGCTCGAGGGCGCGTACGGCCGCGGCGGCGGCTCGGCGTACACGGCCCCGACACCGTACTCGTACGGAGGCAGCAGTCAGCAGCGCTACTCCACGACAGCGCCGACCGGGGGTGAAGGGGTCTATGCCGGTCCCCTCCCCGCGTCGCCGTCCGCCCCCGCCGCGGGGCCGGGCTCGGTTCCGCTGCCGGCGTCGTCCGTCCCCGTGACCCGCGCGGACCGGGCATACTGCCAGAACCGGGGAGTCCTGCTGTGGCTCGCGCAGTCTGCCACCTACCGCGGAGCCCTGTGCTACATCGACGGGTCGCCGACGATGATCAGCATGTCCAGCGACGTAGGCGGCAACGTCAGCCTGCCGGCCCAGCGCACCCTGACGTCGTTCAGCGCCACGGCCAAGGACGGCACCGTGTACACCTACAGCAGCAGCACGGTCAGCATCGTGACACCGGCCAAGGCGTTCAGCGAGCCGACAACCGTGTGGCAGCCGGGCACATCCTCGCAATTGGCCGCCCCAGGAGACCTGGGCCTGGCCACACCGATCAGCTACCCGGCCTGCGACGGCTCGGCAATCGTCGTCTACGGCACCGCCTGGCACGACGCCACCAACGCCACGGAGGTGCAGAAGCTGCTCGATGCGCACCCCGGGTCCTCGTACCTGCGCACCGACCTCACCTGCCGGGACTTCCGCGGCCCCTCGACGGATAACAGCGGCGGCGCCTACGTGTACGCCGTGTACTCCACTGCCCCGACCCCGGACTCCGCATGCCGGCAGGTTGCAGGGACCGGGCTCTACGGCCGCCTCCTCAGCAACACCCGGGAGCCGGGCGACAATGTCCTCGCCTGCGGATGAGCGCGGCCCCGCCCGCGTCGAGCCCATGGGGGAAGCAGGAGAGGCGGACGCGGGCCGTCCGCACTCTTCCCGCCCCGTGAGAGACAGCGATGAAGAATGCGGCCGCCCCGACGAGGCACCTACGGATCTGGACCCTGGCTGTGATCGCTGCTGTCGTCCAGGCGACTGTCGCCGCGGTGATCTTCGCGGTGATTGTACCTGCTGTCCAAAATGGTCAGCAGCACCTGCCATCGGGACCGGACAACACCGCCAGCCCGCCCAGCCACGCAGCCGATGCTGCCGTGCAGGTTGCGGCCGCGCTTGAAGGCTTCCCCTCCGACCCGATCGGAGGGGCCGCGGAATCAATGAAGGAGGTCGCCCGCGCCCAGACGGCGCAGGTGGCGCCTCCCGGCACCCGCATTGAAGCCGTCCCCGCGACCTGGGAGGAGACGGGCCCCGCCGACGGGACCATGGCGATTAGGGTCACATACCCGGGTTCGGCGCCGAAGGCCTACCTGGCCTTCGTGACCCTCGAGGAGGCGAAATGGAAGCTCGTCTACACGCTGGAGGCGGACTCCTCGGCAGGCTGACTGCGGTGCTCGTCTCCGCTGTGCTCGGTGCCGTAAGCGTCACGACCGCCGCCCTCGCCCCGGCTGCCGCTGCGGACGGCCCGGCATGGGCGACGAAGTGCACCACCTCCCAGCTGACCCTCGCGCCGTTCCTCTCCCGGGACAAGGCCAACGACGGCTCGCCGCTTTCCTACAGGCCTCTGGCGGGAGGTTCGTTCGTCCCGGTGGTCATGGTCCATGGGTGGACGGGCAGCTCAGTGCACGACACCTCGATGACCGGGAACTTCTCGCACACGATGGACCTGGTGACCTCGCGCGCCGGAACCCAGACCTCGCTGCGGACGCTCATCGGCAACATCCAGGAGATCCCCGGGACTGCGGTCTTCACCTTCGACTACCACAACTGGTCTGGACTGTGGGTGACCGACAGCCATATCGGCCAGCCGCTTGCAAACGCACTCGAGTGCCTCCGGGAGCAGTCCGGACAGAAGCCGATTGTGGTCACCCATTCCATGGGCGGGCTCGCCACGCGTGAAGCACTGCAGCTGGATCCCCTGCTCGCACAGTCGATCAGCCAAGTGATCGACTTCGGCACCCCGAACACCGGTTCGGACATCGCTGCGTACGTGAAGAGCGCAGACCACCGGGTCGTTGCCAGACGCGACCCGCTCCAGTCGATAGTCCTGGCCTACATCAACAGAATCTCCGCCGCCTGCCGGGACGCATCGAAGTCGATGGACTCAGCTACCTGCTCGGGGATACACGACGCCTTGCGCGCCTTCGGGGGGCCTGGTGCGGCCGGGCTCGCAACAGGGTCGGAGGCGCTGGGCAAACTGAACCCCTGGCCGGCCGGGCTGGCCGTCCATGCACTGGCAGGCAACACCTCGATGACAGCCCGCCACGGAACCTTCCTCGGATTCCGCCTCAGCGACATCCCGTCCAGCGCCGGCGACCTCATCGTCCCTCTCGGATCCGCCACGTCCCAGGCCACGACGATCGATACCGCCGACTGCAAAGTCACTGTCAACGTGGCAGACGACGCGGCGGAGGGACTGCTCGCCCACCTCAGCTTCATTGCGAAGGACGAATGGGGCCATAGCCTCCTTGAAGGCACAGGTCTCCAGTGCTTCCACGGGAACCTCATGCGCATCCAGGGCCTGGCGGCGGCCATGACCGGATACATCGCGGATGACGTCGGGTCGCGCGCCCCGAAGACACGGTTCGTCACGCTCGACCCGTGGCGCGACGGCTCGCTGTCGGCGGTATCCAACACCTTCGACGCCGGGCAGAGCGGGAATGGCGCGAGCGGGTCGTGCAACGGCTCGGAGATCGCAGTGCGCAGCGATGGCTACCGCTGCTACTGGCCGGGGATCTACGATCCGTGCTTCCAGTCCCCGACGGCCCCCGGCGACTTCCTGTGCGTCACGATGGACGTCAAGGGCCAGACCGGCAAGAAGGTTGTCACCCGCCTCGCGAACATGGCGATCGGTGACCCCATCATCGGTGCCCGGCCGAACAAGGGGGCCCCCGACCAAGCCCCACCGGTTCGGATCGAGCTCTCAGACGGGACGGCCTGCGCCAGATCGACGGGCGCCGGTCCGGAGGGCGCCCCCGGGTATCCGACATGGGTAGGTCGGACAGTGCGTCGGGCCGAGCGCCGGGGTGTGGAGGGCCGATGGCACCGGACGGTGGGACAACGGCATGGCCCACTTCGCCCTGTTCCCCTCCGGGCAGCCCGGAGTCTGGCAGGCGGCAGTCTCCGTGGGAACGGCGACCTCCGCCCCCCGGCTGATAGACGTCAGGACCGTGTACCGCTGAGGGTGGGCGACGCCGACCCTCAGCATCCGGCCGCTGGGCGCGGTCCGCGCGGCCTATGGAACTGCAAGTGACCACTCGATTCCGCCAGCAGATTTGACGTGTAAAATCGACCGAATTGTCATTGAAATATCCCGGCAATCGGCGCGATGGCGGGTGCCCAGTTTCGTAGAGTGCGGGCAGATCCCCGGCACGCCCGGCCGGGGCACGACTATGGGGGGCATCACGGCGATCCAGCACGCCGAGGCAACATATCTGGGCCGCCGCGTGGGGGTTCCCGCGCCCGCCGGCCCCATCCGTCTGGGCGTTGTGGACGATCACGAGGCGATCCGGCTCGGGGTCGTGGGCGCGGCCGTCCTCGATGCCCGCACGGCCGACGTCCCGATCCGGGTCACGAAGGACACCGCCACCGTGGACGGGCTCATCGGCGCAGGCGAGGGCGTGTGCCAGGTCGTCGCCCTCGACCTGGCGCTCGGGGACGGCTCAAGCCCGGGGATGAACGTGCACCGGCTGCTGGGGCACGGATGCAAGGTGATCGTCTTCTCCTTGGCGGACGACCCGGAGGCCCTCCGCGATGCGCTCTCCGCCGGGGCGGCCGGCTATGTCCGCAAGTCGGAGCCGACCTCCCGGCTGCTCGAGATGGTCCGCGAGGTCCATGCGGGCCGGCAGGTCGTCTGCCGCGAGTTCGCGGCGATGCTCGACGACGACCAGGCCTTCTCCCGCAGCGCGCTCACCGAGAAGGAGCGCGAGGCGGTGGGGCTGTACGCCTCGGGCCTGAGCATCGACGCCACGGCGGCGCGGATGGGGTGCACCCCCGCAACGGCCAAGACCTATGTGGACCGCGCAAAGGCCAAGTACCAGGCGCAGGACCGGCCCGCGACCCAGAAGGTGCAGCTGTTCATCAACGCCATCAAGGACGGCATTTTGCCGCCGGTCATCCCCGGATCCCGCTGATGGACGGGGCCGTGCGCGACGACAGTCACAGTGCGGCCGCCGCCGCGGTCATCTCGCGGTCCATCGGGGTGTTCGCGGTCGCCCTGTGCGCCCAGGGCATCGGGGACATCCTCGACGAGCTGCCACGCCTCGCCGCCTGGTGGAACATCCTGTTCGGTGGAGGGGCCGTGCTGACGCTCGTGTGGACGGCTGCCGCCGCGGTCCGGGGCCGGGTCGAGCGGCGGGCGCTCCTGGGGTTCGCCGCGGCCGTCGCCCTCGGCCTGCTCACCTGGCCGGCCGGCCACCCGGACGCGGAACCGGGGCCCCCATGGCTGTGGCATGTGCTCTCCCTGGGGACCGCCTGCCTCGCCGGCGCCGCCGGGCTCACCGCGGCAGGCGCCTACGCGGTGGCCACGTCGGTGCTGTTCGCCGTGGTCCGGCGCTCCCCGGCCGGGGGCGCAGCCAGTGTCGCCGTGTCCGTCGAGGACGGCGCCTACGCCGCCATGGTCGGGATCGCCGTGGCCGTCGCAATCCAGGCCATCAGGGTGGGCGCACACCGCGCCGACGCCGCCGAGGCCAGCGCCGTGGAGGCGTACCGGGAGTCGGCAGCAGCGAGGGCGCAGCTCATCGAGCGGAACCGGCTCGGCGCCATCCTGCACGACTCGGTCATGACTGCCCTCATCTCGGCGGCGAGGGCATTCACCCCTGAGCAGCGCGCTGGGGCGGCCCGGGCAGCCCGCGAAGGAATCCGGCAGCTCGGCGAGTATGCGGCCACGGAACCGGAACGGAGCCCCGTGCCGGTGGGCGAGCTGCCCGCACGGCTGCAGGCCGTCGCCGAGAACACGGACTTCGTGCCGGTGGACATCTTCTCGACCCTCCCGACGGACGGCGCCCTGTCGCTGCCTGCCCGGGCCGCCGATGCGCTGCTGGAGGCGGTCTACACCGCGCTCGACAACGCCAGCCGCCACTCGGGGGCATCGCGCGCGACCGTCACCGCCCGGCTCGTGGACGACAGGCTGTGCGTGGACGTCGCAGACGGGGGCCGCGGCTTCGAGCCCGCGTCGGTGCCCCAGCGCAGGCTCGGGATCAGGCTCTCGATCATCCAGCGCGCCGAGGACGCCGGCGGCGCCGCGTCCGTGGAGTCGGCCCCGGGGCGCGGCACCACGGTGCACCTGGAATGGAAGGTGGGGTGAGCGTGGTCCGGTCCATCCCCACGAACTTCCTGGTCATCCTGGCAGCCGCCTTCGCAGCGCTGCAGGTCGTCCTCGGTGCGGCCTCGCTGGATGAGAGCTCCCGGCCGGAGCTGAGCGTGTCGGCCATGGCCGTCTACGCGGCGCTGATGGCCCTCGTCCTGCTGCGCGGCCGCGGCCCCCTCGGGCCGGCCGCTGCCTGGTCGGGGGTGGCAGGCACGGCCGCGATCACGGCGCTGGTGGAGCCCGGGCTGCCGCAGGCCGTCTGGCCCGGCTACGCGGCGTGGCACCCCGCGGCCCTCCAATGCCTCCTGATCATCCTCGCGGTGCGCGGGAGGCCCCTGCTGGCCGCCGCCGGATGCGCGGCGTTCGCCGCCATGACCGTCCTGTGGTCGCTCGGGACCGAGCCGGGCCTCGGAGAGGGGGTGCGCATCGCGCTCGCGCCGGTGCTGTTCGTGGCGACCGCCGTCGCCCTGGCGCGCTTCCTCGGCCTCAACGACCGCCGGGCCGAGGCGAAGACCAGGCAGGCCCTCGCGCTGCTGGACGAGGCCGCGCGCATCCACGCCCACACGGTGGAGGCAGCCGGGTGGGTGCGGGAGGTGAGCAGCCTGGCCTCGCCGTCCCTCACGCTCGCGGCAGACCCCGAGGCCGAACTCTCCGAGGATGCCCGGAACCGGATGCTCGAGACCGAGGCCGCCCTCCGGGACCGCGTCCGCGGAGGCTACCTGGCCACCGACGACGTGCTCCGGCGCGTATCAGCGGCGCGCTCCCATGGGGTCGTCGTTCACCTGTTCGACGACCGCGGCGCCGTCATCGACGACGACGAGCTCGGGGCACTCGTCGCGGCCCTCGACCGGCTCCTGCCAGGACTCCAGGGGCCCGGCATCCTCACGGTGCGCGCACGCCCCATGGGCAGGGTCCCTGCCGTGACCATCGTCTTCGCGCCCGACGGACCCCGCGAGTCGGTCTACCTGGAGATCTGACCCGTCCGTCCAAGACGCTGCCCAGCGGCGGCCGGGACTACCAGGTCTTCGAGGACCAGTCCACGGCCCTGTCGATCGGCGAGCTGTTGTTCCTGGTCGCCTTCTGGCTGCCGAACCCGGTGATGCCGCAGTACGACGTCAGTGCCCGGGTCAGGCCGACCATGTTGGCCCCGTTGTACGACTTGAGGTTGTGCTCGCTCAGGAGCGAGCTCTGGATGCTCTGCTGGTCGCTCAGGGACTTGGCTTGCGTACTGGTCGCACGTGGTCGCTCCCGCGCCCGAGCATCCCGTCAGGACGGCGGCGGCCACCATGGAGGCCGCAAGGGCCGCGGAGGACCGCGCTGCCGGATGCATGCTGTTTCATCGTCGGTACCTTCAATCTCACGTCCGGGCGCGTGGCCTGTCAGGCGAGGCCAGGCAGCGCCCCACGGAGGGTGTCTGCGATCGCGCCCATCTTCTGTGTGCTTGCGTTGAGGGACACGGTGTTGCGCATCCCGCCCCAGGCGCGCCCGAGGGCGCCCTGTCCGAGCGCGACCAGCTCGATAATGCGCTGGGCCCCGTGGTCGTGGACGTAGGCCTGCACGGCCCGGTACCCTCCCACGAACCCGCGGCCCTCTCCGACGACGGCGAGCTGGGCCCGGCCCGCGTCAGGGATGGCGCTGTAGTGGTCCTCGATGCTGCTCACCTCGGCGCCCAGGTCGCCGTACGCCTGCCGGAGGGCCTGGGCGATGCGGTCGGTGCTGTGCGTGGTCGTGTAGCTGGAGTGTTCGGACTTCACTGTTCCTCCTCGTGAGGGTTGGGGCTGGGTCGGGCCGCCCGGCCCAGCACGCGCCGACTGGCCGGGCGGCCCGAAGGCCTACTTCCAGAAGCGGCCGTGCTCGGGGCAGACCTGGCCGGACTCCCCGCACTCCTTGCAGGTCAGGCGCCCGACGATGCCGGTCAGGTTGCGCCCCCCGTTGCAGCCGGGGCAATCGACGGTGGGGCGGTGGCACTTGGTGCAGCTGGACATGGTCGTTCTCCTGTTCGGTGGGGTCTTCCTCGGGTCATGCTCGATCGTCGGTGCCCGGCCGGCTGCCGGGTATGTGGCCCGCAGAGGCCCCGGAATGGCCTGGAGGCCTCCCCGGCTACTGGCGGACCATCGTGTAGATGGCCTTGGAGCCGTCGTACACGGTTGCCTTGTCGTTCCCGTCGAAGGCAACCGTGTAGGTGGCCTGGTTCGGTGGCTGCGAGACGACCAGGGAGTACCGCCCGTTGGGGTCCTTGCTCTGGGACAGCGAGCAGCTCATGCCGCCCCCGATGTCGAGCGGCTTGCCCCTGTCGTAGTACATGCCGCGGCACGCCCCATTCTGGGAGACGACCTTCGTGGGGGTGCCGTCGCCGGACCTCCAGTTGCCGGCCAGGCTCGGCGGCGCCGATGAGCAGGCCGCCAACGATGCTGCGACCGCCGCGGCCGCAAGAAGTGCCTTTACGGAATGCACGGTTCCTCCTTCGCTCCGGGGTACTTCCTCCGGCAGTCTGTCCGCTCGGGTGGGGGCGGCGCCGTCCAAGCGGGCGCCCGGGGGCGCCACTGTCGCCTGTACGGGGGACGGCCGTCCCCTGAACGGCGGACAGCACAGCCGCACCTGGCGCCGGACCGTCCGCCGGGGCCTCCCTGCCGGTCTAGAACTGTGCGCATCAGCTTTGCGAATGCAGGAGGGGATCAGAGATGCCGAACGACGATTCGAAGATGAGCGGCTGGGAGGTCGCGGACAAGGTCGCCCACGGTGCCGGCGCTGCCGCGCACGGCGTCGGCTGGGTCCTGACCAAGGCCTGGGGCGCCCTCCTGCTCATCGCCGGCCTCATCGTGCTGTTCGCGGTGTTCGCCAAGGGCGGCTGGTGGGCGGGGCCGCTCCTGATCGCCTACGGGATCTACCTGCTGCTGCCCGGCAGCAAATGGGTCCTCTGGTGACCCCATGGAAATCGTCTACGGGATCATCTTCATCGGCGCCATCGCCGCGATCGTCTGGTTCAGGGAGTACATCCGCAAACGGGCCGCGCAGGACCGCGCCGACCGCCGGGCCGGCAACTACCGCTGAGCCGGGGCCGGGCGCACTGTTTTGGTCGCTGTACGCGGCCGTCTACGACGCGATCTGGGACTCGCCGCTGACCGACGCACTCGCCGAGGCAGCGGAGGCCCGCACGTCCGGCGCCATCACTGTCGTCGACCTGGGCTGCGGGACAGGCCTCATGGCCCGCAGGAGCGAAACCCTGGTCATCGGGGTCGATGCCTCGGCCGCGATGCTCAGAAGGGCGCTCCGGAGGGAGCGGATCGACGATGCGGTCTATGGGCGGGTCGAGTCCACCGGCCTGCCCTCGGGCCGGGCCGATGCGGTCCTCCTGTGCAACGTCCTCCACCTGCACCCCGAGCCCGTGGAGGTCCTGCGCGAGGCCGAGCGCCTGTGCAGGACCGGCGGCACAGTCTTCGTGTGCTGGCCGCTCGACGGCATCGACACGAGGGCCGTCTACCTCGCCGACCGGCACCTCGGACGGGGCTTGGTGAGCTCGCGCATCGCCCACACGCTGCGCAGCCTGATCGGGATCACTGCAGCGCTCTCGGGCACACGCCGGCACTCGAGTGCCGCTGTGGAAGAAGCCGTCTTCGGAGCGGGCGGCTTCGACGCCAGGGTACATCGACATCATGTCCCCCTCGACGGAGGACATCGTGGCCATCGCCGAGGACGGCAGCACCGTAGTCGTCGGCACCACCCAGACTTGGGCCAAGACGACTGTCGCGTCCCGCCTCCTCTTCCCCAACCGCCAGCCCCGGATCCAGCTGCGCGAACTGCTCGCCACCGCCCTCGGCCTCGACGCCGACCGGGCCGAGCAGGGCGCCGACGCGGTCCTGACCTGGCTCGAAGCCCGCATCCAGAAGAAGGACTGACCCGTGGCGCACATCCCGCACTACCCGCTCCCGCCCTACCTCCATGACGCCGTCGATGCCATCGCCGGTCTGATCGCCGATCCCGGCAGCGCCAGCAACGCCGTCCACGTCATCTCGGGGGCGCTCGGACGCGCCTACAACGCCGGCCACCGCGACGGACAGCTCCAGATCCGGCAGCTCGCCTGGGTCGTCGAGAGCCTCGAGAGCAAGATCGCCGCGGCACATGCGACGCGCGAGCCGGAGGACGCCGCCCATGGCTGACGAGTGCTTCTGCGAGTACCGCAACGAACCCCGCGGCGGGGCCCTCTTCGAGGCCGTCCTGGTCCCCAACCCGGACTGCCCCGCGCACGGCAGCGAGACGGTCGCCGAAACCGAAGGGCTCGACTCCTGGGACGGCCACGTCTACGACGGCGAACGGTGCATCCACTGCAACGTCAACGTCTACGACGACGGCATCTACGGCCCCTTCCAGTGCACTGAGCGCCCACTGCACGTCCACACGACCGAAACCGAAGGGGGCACTCGTGGCTGACCGGGCACGGAGGCCGAAGGCTGCCAGCCCGGTGTACTTCTGGGGACCCCAGTGGCACTGGCACGGCTGGCGGACCCTGATCCCGTTCTTCATGGGCGAGGACCCGGACGGGAAGCGGACCGCGGTGTTCGGGTGGACCGTCACCGGCCGGATCATCGTGCGGCTGTGGACGTGCCGCGACCCGGAGTGCGCGGCGCTGCGCGAGGAGTTCGCGCTCCAGAACCGGGAAGGCCTCTGATGGCCGTCTATGTCGACAACCTCCGGATGCCCGCCACCGTCGGCCGGCTCCGCGGCCGCTGGTCGCACCTGACCGCGGACACCACCGAGGAGCTGGTCGCGTTCGCGGCCAGGCTCGGGCTGCGGCGTTCCTGGATCCAGAACGAGGGCCACGCGTGGAAGGAGCACTTCGACGTCGTGGACTCCAAGCGCGAGCTCGCGATCCGGCTCGGGGCGGTCCCCGTCACGATCCAGGAGGCCGTCGCTCTCCACCAGGCCAAGTGCGAGGCGGCGGCAGGGGCATCTGCCGAATCCGGCAAGATATTGCCGGTCAGGTAGGACTGGGGCACTTCGCACTCCAGTTTCGGTGCAATCCGGCAATATATTGCCGGATTGCCTCTTCCCGAACACGCCGCGAGGAGATCGACAAGCTCTAGGGACCCGGGGAAGTCACCGCCGCCGCCGCCGGTCCCCGGTGAGCTCGACGGAGCGGTCCGCACACATGGGGACCATGACGACCAGACGCCATGGTGAGGAGAGCCTCGCCGAACGGATCCCCGGCGTCGCACGCCGGGCCCGCGTGTACGGGCTCGAGGACGACGGAGCCTCAGACCTCGCCCGCCGCCGCCGGTGGGCCAGGGATCGTGTTGCGTTCCTCCGCCGGTCGATCGCCGAACTCGAGGCGCAGCCCCGGGAGGGCGTGTTCGCGAAGCTGACCGATGAGAAGGCGGAGCGACTCCTCGCCGCCTACAGGGCGAAGCTCCCCGAGGCCGAAGAGGCGAAGGACGCCATCGGCCCCGCGGTGAATGTCGTCGCCCCGGTGGTGCGCCGCGTGCAGCGGGAGGACCGCCGCCGCACCCGCCGGTAGAACGACGAACGGGGGGCGGCTGTGTGGCTGACGTCGCGATGACGGGCAGTGACCGGTCCGCACACATGGGACGCATGACCTCTGATGAGAACGAGCTCGACCAGCAGAAGCGCGACGCCGTCCGCCTGATCGCGGACTCGATCGGCCGCCACCGCCCGGTCCGCCGCGAAGGGCTGCCCGGCAGCACCTGCAGCAACGCCGTCTGCGCGGCGACCGGCGTGATCTTCCTGACCCGCGCCGCTGTCGCCGGGCACCAGGCCGTCGTCGCCGTCAACGACTACCTCGCCTCGCTCCGCTTCACCCGCGAGGGCGAGCTCGACGAGCAGGGCACCGCGCCAGGGGCCATGGAGGATGACTTCACGTTCTCGCTCCTGACCGACCTGCTCGACGCCCACCCCGCCGGCCGCACCTACGCCGAACGGATGGCACGCCGGCATGGCTGACCCGGCAGCCCTGCACCAGGGCATCGACCCGGCAGCCGCCGTGGCCGCGGCCCTCGAGCTCCATCGTCCGGTCTGCCGGTACAAGGCCAGCTTCCGGGATGAGACGACCTACCCGACCGCTCAGCGGGCGTACCAGGTGAACTGCGCCGACCCGATGCGCGGCTACGAGTCCATCGCGCTGTCCGGCCCGGACGACGCCACGTTCGTCGAGGTCTGCGCCGAATGCTCCCGCATTGATTACGGCGAGCTGGACGAGGACGACGCGGTGCACGGGGACGTCCTCGGCACCGACGCCTGCACCTGGCCTTGCACCACGTACGCCGCCCTCGCCGGAGCCGGCAGGTGAGGCGTGCCGACTGGCGGGTCTCCGCCGTCCCGGAGCTGCGCGCGATCCTTGTCGAGGAGAAGGCCGCTGTCTTGGCGGCTATGCTCCGCGGCGTGCCCGCCGCGGACGACTCGGAGCAGGTCCGCCTCAGGCTCGAGGCCGCAGCCCTCGAGCGGGCGCACAGGAGGAACCTGGGAGCAGCCGAGATGTACTGGGCCGGGTCCGACATGGCGGCGCTGGCGCTGGACGCCGCCGCCGACGTCCCGGACTTCAACCCCGCCGCAGACCTGCCGACACCGAACGGCTTCATGGTCCTCCAGGAGGCACTGCCCGGTCTGCAGACCTGGGTGAAGGACGAGGAGGGCAACGAGTACGAGGCCGAGCTCGCCGTCGATCTCATCGGCTGGACGACCGTCGGGGCTGAGACCGTCATCCAGTCGTTCGCGCACGGCGACCGGGTCCCCAACCCACATCGCTTCTTCGAGCCGGTCTGGTTCCACCGCGGCCCCGCCGACGCGCTGTACCCGCTCGACACCGAAGAGGCCGTGCCACGCACTGTGCGGCTCATGTCGTTCCTGGCCGCCGCGGCCCTCCTGATGGCCAGCCCGGGCGTCGCCGACCGCGCCGTGCTGACCCCGAAGACGAAGGCCGCCCGCAAGGACGCCAAGCGCGGCAGGTCGCAGCACGTCACGGTGATCAGCCTGCACGCACCGAAGCACGTCGACACGGAACCGGCAGGTGACGGCGCCGAGGGTGGCCGGACCTACACACACCGCTGGCTTGTGCTCGGGCACTGGCGCAACCAGCCCCATGGGCCCGGCCGCTCGAAGCGGTCCGTCCGGTGGATCCCGTCGTACATCAAGGGCGCCGCCGGCGCGCCGCTGAAGGAGACCGAGCGCGTCTGGGCCTGGCGCCGCTGAGAACGGTCCGGTGACCTGGCTACTGGCTGCCGCACACATTCGGGTCATGGCAGAGATCCTCACCGTCCGCGAGACCATCGAGTACGACATCGAGGTCGCCACCGGCTACGACGACGACCCTGGCTTCGACTCCGACCGGTCCGAGGCGATCAGCGTCCGCTCGGTGTCCAAGGAGATCCTGCGCCGACGGCACATCCCCGACTTCGTCATCGGCGTGGACTCGGACCGCGGCCTGTACTGGCTCTCCCAGGACGGGACCGAGGTGTTCGCGCACCGCAGCCACGACGCGGTCTGCGAGAAGTACAAGGAGCTCGCCAGCGAGCCCGGCTACGCCTACTTCCCCTTCGGAGACATCGACGACCCCGACAAGTACTGGCGCACACTCGGCTGACCCGCCAGCACTGAGCCGAGCCCGCCCACCCCGGTTCCGACCGGCCCGCGCATGGGTATCGTGGCTGCATGGCCGCCGGCTCCTCGCTCCCCCGTAGCCTGCGCCCGCCGCTCGAGCTCGCCCTCGCCAAAGCCGTCCAGTCAGTCCCGCCCGAGGGTGCGCTGCCCGGCGGCTGCCGCTACGAGCCCAAGTGGGACGGCTTCAGGATCCTGATCGCCGTCGACGAGGACGGCGCCTCGCTCTGGTCCCGGCAGGGCAAGGACCTCACGCGCACCTTCCCCGACCTCGCCCAGGCGGCCGCGGCGATGGTCCCTCCCGGCTTCCTCATCGACGGCGAGGCCGTCGTGTGGAACGGGGGCCGCCTCGACTTCGACGCGCTCCAGCGCCGCAACGTCACCTCCAGGGCCGGGCTGGCCGACCTGGTCCGCGCCCACCCGGCCTCGTTCGCAGCGTTCGACATCCTCGCCGTCGCCGGCCAGGACACGAGGGGTCTGAAGCTCGCTGACCGGCGCGCCCTTCTGGCCGAGCTGGCCGCCGGCTGGTCCCGGCCGCTGAGCCTCTCCCCCGCCACCGCCGACCGCGACGAGGCGATCGGATGGATGGAGGACATGCACCCGTCCGGGATCGAGGGCCTGGTCGTGAAGGGCGCCGGCCAGCGCTACGAGCCGGGCGTCCGGCAGTGGCTGAAGGTCAAGCAGCGCGACACCCTGGACGTCGTCGTCGCCGCCGTCACCGGGACAATGGACCGGCCGTCCGCCCTCATCGCCGGGCTCCCCATCGACGGGAAGCTCCGCATCGTCGGGCGCACCGGGCCCCTCGCCGCATCCGCGGCCCGCTCCGTGGCCCCGCACCTGCGCGAGCCGATTGGAGTGCACCCGTGGCCCGAGGAGGTGCCCCGTTCCTGGCTGGACCGGTTCGCCAAGGAGAAGGGACCGGTCCACCTGACCCGCATCGAGCCGATCGTCGTGGAGATCAGCGCCGACACCGCCTGGTCCGGGACCGCGTTCCGCCACGCGCTGGGCTTCGTGCGCGCCCGCCCCGAGCTCGACCCAGCCGACATCACGCTGCCCGAACAGCTCGCGCGCGGTTGAGAAACGCCCCTCCCGGCGAGTTCAGGCAAGGCGACGCTGTTGTTGCAGCAGAAGAGCCGCTGTCCGATCAGGCTTCCAGTGCTTTCACCGGTTGGCAACGGGATCAGGATGCGTGGTCGGCGGCCGTCATCTTGTCCAGCTCAAGCTGCGCCAGCTGGTCAGCACTGTGCTGGGACACCCGTGAGCTGGCCTCGATGACCTGGCGGCCGTGGCGGACGACGGTCAGCCGGTCGCCATCACCGAGGTTGCTAGGCCGCTCGTACGCAATCGCCTCGGGAACCGAGCTCGTGGACGAGGTCAGCGGAGCCATCTTGGGGTGGACCTTCACGGCCTGCGAGCACGCCGTGACGTATGCCTGAACGACCTTCATGTACTCCGTAGCAGCGTCCCCGTCGCGGAGCCGCCGCACTGCGAGATACCCCATACGGCCATCACTGCCCTCACGCACATCCAGACCGCCTTCTGCGTCAGACGCCCCAAGGGCAGCCTGCTTCTCGAAGGCAGCGGCGGCGTCGAAGCATTCCTTGCCAATGAGCTCGTACCCCGCGTTGGTGGACGCCTGAGACGATGCCGCAGCGCTGGCCTTCGGCGTCGCCGAAGTCACGGGAATGGGTCGGGCCGCGAATTGCGGTCCCAACTTGCTGGCAACCTCGTCGGACGTTGGAAGCAGGCTGGCGAAGTCCGAAGCGTCTGACTTCAAAGCGTTCGTCTTCTCCGGCTCAGCACTGCTTCCCGCCTGCGCCGAGCAGCCGCTGGCTATCAAGCAGACGAGTGCTGCAGACGCCAGGCATTCCACCACCGAACGGCTGGCCATATGTCCCCCCATGTCCTTCGAACCGGTCATCAAAGCTGCATTACGGGACGAAGCTCACACCGGTCGAAGTCCGGACAGCAATTTTGAGTCTAAGGCAGAGAAACGCGCCGCTCGGCACCGACGTCGATATGACATGAACGGAGAGCGCCGCGTAGAGAAGAGGCAGTCGCTCCGCACACATGGAGGGTGAGAAGCCTCCACGCCACTGAACAGGACACCGACCATGGATGACAGGACGACCCTCGCCGCCGAGCTCACCGAACACGGCAACGTCACCGACGACGCCGGCCGCCGCCTCCAGGCGATCCTCGACCAGGACAGCACCGCCATGCGCCACACCGAGGAGCGGTTCGGCATTCAGCTCGCCGATGGCAATGTGATCGGCACCTGGCGCAAGGCCTCCGCCGCGAAGGGCGCCGCCTCCCGCAGCGGCTACACCGGCGAGATCGTCAAGCGCGCCGTCGCCTACACCCAGCGGGTGAAGGCATGACCGCCGCGCACTGCGCCGACACGTACACCGCCGACCTGGAGCAGGCGGAGGCCGAGGCGTCCCTGCGCGCCGCCCGCGCCATCCTCCTCCAGATCGAGCTCGTCGACGGCCTCTCCGACGAGATGGCCAGACGCAGGCGACCTCGCCGAGAGCATCCTCGGGCACCTGCGTCTGGCCGGCACCTTCGGCTACCGCGAGTCCGAGGTCCGCATCGGCGAAGCGCGCGACATGCTCACCGCTGCCCGCGGCCTCGTCGGCTATCTGGTCAGCAGGTTCGGCACCGGCTCCGAGATGGCGGCAGTGGCCGGCGACGCCGTCTCCGAGCTCGATGACCACCTGGCACAGCTCGAGCGCGCCGACCTCGAACTCCGCACCGGGGCGACCGCGTGAGGGGGCACCGCTTCTAGCTGCAGGTGATCCGGTCCAGCCTCACCTGATCACCCTTCAGGTTTGGATTGAACGGGACGCCGACGTCCACGGGCTGGCCCTGCCGCAGTAGGTAGAAGTCGCCCGAGCTGCTCGCCACAGGTGTGCCATTGCTGAGCAGTGTCAGCTCCACAGACCCTAAGCTGCAGTCGGTGGCCGCCACATTCTCGATGCGGACCGTCTGGCAGGAGACGCCGACGGTCTGGCACACGGACATCCCGTTCTCCCACTTGAAGTACAGCGTGCGGCTGTACTTCTGCCAGCCGGCGGCCGACTCGACCTCCTGGCGGAGCGCGGCCTCGCGGGCGTCGGCCGTCGGGGCTTGTACAGCCGGCGTCTGCCTGACCGCTGTTGGCGAGGTCTGCCTGGCCGGGGCGGCGCCCTGCACTGTCGGGACGACGGCGGCCGACCGTTCATTCATCGAGCCGGCCCACACGAGCAAGGAGATAGCCACCACAAGCAGGCCACCGCCCATCACTGACGCCAGGACCAAGGTCACCGAGCGTTCGCTGCTTCTGGCCGGGCTCCCGCCAGCAGGTTCGCGCTGGACGTGGAGGATCGGCGGAGGGCCAGCTGGCTCCGCGGACATGCGAGCCGCGGCGGGGTCGAACCTCGCACCTGCCGGGTCCGAGCTGGCAGCCATCGCGAGAAGGACGAACAGCGCGCCGAACGGAATGAGACCGAAGAGGAGCCACCAGCCGCTCCGGTTGGTGTCGTGCAGCCGACGCACTGCAAGGGACAGCCCCGGGACGAGCGCCGCGAGGGACAGCAGGGTGGCCGCTGCCATCAGCCCGCCCAGGCGAAGGCCGGACGCGCCGGCCGCGTACCCGACACTCCACCCGGCGACGCCGAGCACCGCGCCCATCAGCCACATGGTCCAGTACTCGCTGCGGCTCGCGCGGCCGGTGAACGTGAACGCCTTCAGCCAGTACCGGCCGAACGCCTCGGAAACTCCAGCGCCATACAGTGGCTCATCGAGCCTTGGTCGTGCTTCTGCCCCCATCGCATGCTCCTGTGCTCGTGGGCCGACGGCGACAGGCTATCCCTGCGGTCTGGCCCGCACCAGAAGCTGCAACGGCGCTGGACCGAGGCGCATTGTCGGCCAGGCGCGCGGCCGCACACAAAGAGGGCATGGAGCAGGCACAGACCACAGTCGGACAGGCAGTACACGGCACCGGGCTAGAGACGTCCTTCGAGGAGACGGTCTACGCCGCCGTCGCACTCATCCTCGCCTTCCACGTCGACCTGGCCTCCGCCGCGATCGCCCTCGCCCGCCGGCTACGGCAGGCAGCCCTCGCCGGCACCGCCACCCCGGCAGAGCTCACCTCCCTGGCAAGGACCGCCACCGGGCTCGCCCGCCGCGCGCGCCTGACGCCGGACCGGGCCGGGGCCGCACGCCTCGACGCCGCCGCAGCCCTGCTCACCGACCTCTGCGACCAACCCGCCGAGCAACCCGCCGACAGCGCGGACACCCAGGACCTCCTCGCCGCCTGACCCCACGGCCGCCGCGCCGTGCCTTGCCTTCCCGCGCGGTAGCGCCGCCGCCGCCGCCGCCGTGGTGTTCCGCCGCGAAGCCGGCGGGGTGACGGGCCGGCGGTAGCCGCAGCCCCGGGGCGCTGGGCCGAGTGGATCCGGCAGTGGGGTCGGCATATTAAGAAGGACTCGGGGCTGGCGCCCCTCGTCCCTTCACGATTCCGTTCCGTGGACCGGCCCGTTCCCCGTCGTGGTTCTCCGCGGAGCGGGGCTCCGTGGCGTTCCTCGTGGGCCTGCGGCCCGCTCCCGGCCTGGCGGCCGTGAGCCTGCGCGCTGCGCGCGCCGGCGGCGCGTGCTCCTTTCCGGTTCCCGTCCTGGTGGTCCGTGGTCGCTGCGCTCCCGCCGCGCTGCGCGCGGCCGTTGCGTCTGCCGTCCTGTCCTTCTCCTCGTTTTCCGTCTCGTGGGTCTGGCCGCTGCGCGGCCAGCCCAAGCCCGCCGACGACGACACGAGCGAGGAGGCTGGGAAGGCGCGGAAGGCCCGCGACAAGGTCAACAGGAACGTCGAGAAGGTCACCGCCGAGCTCCGCAAGGCCGGGGCCATCTACACGATCGAGGGCGGCTACCGCGGGCGGCAGGCCAACTACGGGTTCAACCTCGGGCCCGAGCAGCTCGCGGCGGCCAAGCTTGCTGGCCAGATCAAGGCCGGGCACGTCCCGCAGGAGGCCGATGTGGCAGGCATGCCCGCTACTTCGACTGCACCCCGTTTTTCGGGATCCATCGAGAAAGACCCCACGAATCAGGGGGTCTTTACCGAAGACCCTACGAATCGTGGGGTCAATCTCGAGAAAGACCCTACGAATCGTGGTGGAAAGGCCCCACGAATCGTGGGGCCCAAAGAAGAACCAAGGATTAATACCCCCCCTACCCCCCGAGGCGCCGTCACCGAGGGTCCGGCCCGGGCAGGAGACGGGGGAGGGATTGATCCTGTCCTCGAGGCCGAGACGACCGCTCCGCGGCCGCCCCGTGCCCCGCAGGTCAGCCGGAAGCTCGCCGAGGGCCTCACGGCCTTGGGCTACCCCGCCGAGGACCACGAGGCCATGCTCGAGGCCGCAGCGGCCGACCCGGAAACGATCAACGCAGTGTCCCGCCTCCTCCAGCCCAGCTACGCCCGCAACACCCACAACGCGATCCTCGCCGGTCGCCGCCGCGAGCACGCCCGCACCGCCCCGAGGTGCGAGGAACACCCGATCGAGCCCGCCGACACCTGCCGGTGCTGCCTCTCCGAGGTCGCCGCAGGCCACCGCCCCGAGGACATGGTCGGGCGCCTCATCGCCCCGGCCGACGCCCCCAGGAGGGTGATGCCCGCGAACTTCCGGGAGCTGCTCAAGCCCGAGCTCAAGCTCGTGAGCGCCGCGTGAACGCCCCCGGGTGGCTCGCACGGGCCCTCCAGACCTTCCACAGCCGCAACACCCACACCCCGACAGGAGAAACCCCAGCCATGACCGCCAGCACCGAGCTCGCCCCCGAGCCCCAGGTCACCCAGCCCACGGCAGCCGAGCGCTACGCCGAGTTCGCGGCCCGCCGCACCGCCGCCGTGCAGCACGCGACCGAGGCCGAGGCCCGCGCGGTCGAGTTCGCCCCGATCGCCGACGCCCTCCGCGCCCGGTACATCGACGGCGACCCCGAGGTCACCCGCGACCTGATCGACGCCGCGGAGCTCGACGCCCGCCACGCAGCCCTCGACGCCGGGGCCGCACGCCGCGCCTCCGAACGCCTCATGGCCGACGAGCCGACCTACTCATGGGCGGCCGTGGCCGAGGCGAACCTCGAGGACGCCCTGACCGACCCCGCCGTCGCGCTCGAGGCCGCACTGGCCGGGGCCGCGCCCGCGATCCGGGAGGCGTTCGCCGCACTCGACGAGGCACTCGCCCCGGCCCTCGCGGCCGCACGGGCCCACGACGGCGCGCTCACGGGCCTGCACAGCTACCTCACCGCTGGGGGGTACTCCGACCCCGAGGCCCATTGGCTCCGCGCCACGGTCCCGGCGGAGTGGGCCGCACGGATCAGGCCCCCGGCACAGGCCGAGGGCCGCCCGCCCGCCTCATCTTCAACCGCTGACCTTCCACACCCCAGCAGACAGGAACCCGCGGCATGAGCAGCAAGCAGAAGCACGACCTCGGCCGCAAGAAGCGCGACTACGTCCCCGCCGAGCCGATCACCGACCGCGTTCGTCCTCGGCTACGACGCCGGCAGGGCAGCCGCGTGAATGCCCAGACCGCAGACCACAGCACGAGCCCGAGGACACGTTCGCAAGCGTGTTCGCCATCGCCCTCGCCGCCCTCGCCCCGCTCGACGCGGACACCCTCACGGCCCTGACCGAGCTCAACGCCAACGAGGCCGCGATCCTCGCCGGACTCGACGTGCCCCCGCTCGATGACGACCACAGCCCCACGCGCTGCGAGCTCGAAGCCGAGCTCGCAGCCCTCGACCGGCCATGACCCAGCACCCAATCGCACACTCACCTTCCACGACAGGACACGCCATGACCCTGCAGACCGCCCGCACCGCCCCGACCGCCCAGAAGGCACCCCGGCCCTTGGCCAAGACGCCCCGCCCCTACGCCGCCAAGGCCCCCCAGCCCGCCAAGCCCGGGGCGAAGGCCCCCGCGCAGACCCCCCAGGGCGCTAGGGCACCGGCGCCCGCCCCCAGGACCGGCCAGCCCGGCGGCCGCCCCGCGTTCAATACCCTCGACGCCGTGCCCAAGGACCTCCTGACGATCCAGGAGGCCATCGTCGCAAGCGCTCACCGCGATCCACGCCGGGAACACCGACGCCCCGAACGAGGTCCTCGACAGCCTCCACAGCGACCTCACCAACGCCGTCGGCCCCAACCCGACCGCAGCGGCCAGCAGCGCGGCCCAGAACGCGGGCCCGATGGCAGCCCTCGCCGCAGCAGGGCAGGGCTGAGCGCATGGTCCAGATCGCCCTCGACGACCGCTACGACCTCCCCAGGCGCATTAGCGAGCTCGAGCGGAAGGTCCTTATCCTCGCGACCCAGCCCGTGCTCAAGAACGCCTCCACAGGGCAGGAGCCCGGCAAGCCCGGCCTCAAGTTCGACGAGTACGGCCTGCACGCCTACGGCGCGCCCGGCGCCGAGATCTCGACCATCGGGTACCGCGGGGACGTCACTGTCACGGGCATCCGTGGGCACGACTCGCCGGACCTCGTCGGGGTGATCTTCGGCGCGGACGGCTCGTACACCCTCGGGGACACCGTGATCGGCCGCGGCCCCTACATCGCCACCACGGCGGGCCCGGACGGGAACACCTACATCGAGTCGGGCGCGACCGGCGGCGGCGTGCAGGTCAACTCCCACGGCACGACGGGACAGGTCCAGCTGCAGGGCAACACCACCGTGTTCGGGAACCACACCGTCAACGGCATGAAGTCGTTCGTCATGGACCACCCGACCCAGCCCGACATGATCCTCAAGCACGCCGTGACCGAGTCGCCGGCAAGCGGGGTCGAGTACCTGGGGCGAGGGCACGTTCGGGGCCGACGGCACCTGCACCGTCACGCTCCCGGACTACTTCGAGGCCCTGACCAAGCCCACGGGCCGGGTCGTGTCGCTCTCGCTGATCGGCACCGTGGAGGCCGAGGTCTGGTACGACGGCATCGTCGCCGGGGCGTTCACTGCGCACGGGCCCGCCGGTGAGTCGTTCTCGTGGGCCGTCAAGGCGGTACGGCACCAGCCCGACCACACGACCGGCGCGGACCAGCTCGCGTTCGCCGTGACCGAGCCGAGGGTCCGCGGCGTGAGCGCGCCCACGGATCCGCAGGAGCAGCCCTGAGCGCGGCCGAGCCGGCCTGACAGACCGGCTCGGCCCTCCCAGCCCATCGGGCCCTTCCCGAGGGCCGACCGGGCCGTCTGGCGCCGATACCCCGTCGGGTACACCACTGAACGCACAGGGACTGAAAATCCGGGCCCCCACAGCTCAGATAAACAAAAGGGCTCCCTTTCGTTTACCATGAGACATGACGACGAGACGGAAACGCCCCGCATCCGGCCCCCTCCGCGTCCTCGGCTACGTCCGCGTCTCGACCGACAAACAGGAGGTCGGCCCCGAGGTGCAGGTCGCCGCGCTCAGGGCCGAGGCGGCCCGCCACGGCTGGGACCTCGAGATTCACCGCGAGGACCCAGCCAGCGCCAAGAGCCTCGACGGCCGCCCCGTCCTCGCCACCGTCCTCGCAGACCTCAAGTCCCACCGCGCCGACGCCCTCGCCGTGTCCAAGCTCGACCGGCTCAGCCGCAATGTGGCCGACTTCGCCGCGATCCTCGAGATCTCCAACAAGCAGCGCTGGACGTTCATCGCCCTCGACCTCAACGTGGACACGAGCACCACCACGGGCCGGGCGATGGCTCAGGTCACGTGCGTGTTCGCTGAGATGGAGCGCAGCCGCATCGGGGAGCGCACCCGCGAGGGCATGGCCAAGATCAAGGCCGAGACGGGCAAGCACATGGGGCGCCCCGCAGCGCTCGAGGTCGACGTGATGGCCCGCATCGCCCTGGAGAGGGCCGCGGGAGCCACGTATACGGCCATTGCGGCCGGGCTGAACACCGAAGGGATCACCACCCCCACGCGCAGGCCTTGGACCCCCCAGCGAGTCCGAGGAGTGGCCGTTTCCGAAACGGCCCGGACGCTGGCATAGGCCGTGGATGGACATGTTATAGCTTGGCGATGCGCATCCCATCGAGTTGGGACTGCTGAAAGGCTCTCCAGCGTGCCGCGAGCTCACGGTCGACTAGACGCTTGCCCGATGCCCCCGGCACGGGTTCAAGCTTGACTTCGTCGACCGTGAGCCCCTCCTGAGCGAGGAACTGGGCGTGGAGGACGGCTCGGTTGGGGATCACGTGGATAGCCTGAGCTTCTGTCTTGTTCATGATGAGCTCGCCCGTTCGGTAGCAGACAACCGGCCCGTCCTTGAATGCTTCGGCCCGGAACTCTTCGGTAATGTCTCGGGCCTCCTCCGTGAGGGCCGTGCCGAACTGCTCGATCTCCGAGGGCGGGTACAGGACCTTCGAGTAGCCGAAGTCGACCGGGTCGTCCCTGCCGACCTACTTGATGCGGTAGCCCTTCGTACGGTGATGTAGGTCAGCGTTTTCCCACACGGCCCAGTACTCGATGCCTTCCCCGATCTTCTCGCTCGGCCTGGGATGCTCGCTGACCAGCCGCGTCAGCACGTCGATCAACCTCGAATCCTCGATACGGTCCCCGTGGCGACGAGCCTCTAACTCGTCGCCAAGGTAACGCTTGACGGCCGCCCTGCTGGCGAACCTGTGACTTCCGACGTAGTAGCTGCTCATGGTGCTTCGCCTCTCCAGCCTCTAGATTCCGAGCTCCGGCAGCCCGTCCACGATCCGGTTGGTCTCTATGCTTACAGCCACGATCCGGCCGATGAGGTCGATGATGTATCGCGGTTCGTGATGCTCGCGGGACCAGTCGTTGGGGTCGTTGACAATCCCCGAGGCCTTGTCGATCCTGACCTGGTAGCGATCGAGAATCCAGTCCACGGCCGAGCGAGAGCCGAGCATGTACCGGTGGGCGTCCTCCGGTATGCCCTCGAGGGTGATGTGCCCGTTGTAGACGACTCGGGTCTTGTCCCATGCCCCGGCCTTGCCGCCGTACTTCATCTTCGTGACGGCGTACTTCGCGTAGGCGTCGGTCTCGAGCCCGGGTGCGGTCACGACCTCCGCGAGCGGGTACGGCTCTACGTCCTCGTAGCCAATGTGCAGCTCCGACAGCCTCCGGCCAGCCGCCGCTAACCCCTGGAACCCTTCGGCGCCGCGGGCCTTCGGGATGCGCGGGAGCATCTTCCGCAGGTCCGCGGCGAACCGCGTGCGGTACTCCGGGGAGTGCAGGAGCCCGTAAATGTAGAAGAAGATGTCATCCTTGGTTACCTCTGGGCCGTACGCAGCCCGGTAGTCGGCGAGGGCGGCGTCGGAGATGTTGTCGATCCGCTGCGGCCCCGGGAACGATGGCGCGAGATCATCGAACAAGTCGTCCGCGCCTTGCGCTGGTGTCGTGTAGGTGTAGCGAGGAAAGAACTGGCCCGTATGGAGCGCGTGCACGTTCGGGATCAAATCCGTCATGAGCGCCTCGAAGGTCGGGTATTGGGTTCCTTCACCAGTGAGGTAGATGCCGAAGTTCTCGCTCGAAGTTGAGGGGTAAATGCTCCGCAATTGGTACTGACGCTCATTCAGCTCTGCCTGGAACTGCACGACTAGGCGGTTGAAGGGTCGGTACATCCCGTGTCGTACAGCGGTGGGGTCGACAGTCACGGTCCGCCTCCGGTCAAGAAGTTGGCGGAGGCCACCGGCCCATGCGATTTGCGTGGGATCGCTGCTCACAGGTTTACCCGCCATGGCCTGCTCGACCTGGGAATTATAGAAGTCGACCATCCGCTCGACGTTCCGGAGCAGCTCAGTTTCGGAGGAGTTGTACACCCACGCGTCGCGGTTGGTCTTGAGTCCCGCGGAGTACATGTTGAATATGCTGGGGCCACCGCCCCGTGAGGAGATCGGGGTGAAGGTCTCGAAGAGGTCGTTGCGTTGGTTGGTCCAGTCGCCCTCGTTGTTGGGGGTGATGGTGTCCCACTGGAGGTTGGCGAGGGTGGCTTGGTCGATGGAGGCGAGTTTAGTCTTGCGGTCGAGGTAGTCGCCGATGTCGCGGTAGTGGAGTGTGCAGTGCTCGACAAGACCTGGCTTCTTGACGAGGATGAGAATTGCCACGGTCGCGCGGCTGCCAGAGTCGAAGATCT
Source organism: Sinomonas notoginsengisoli (assembly GCF_021554725.1). GTDB lineage: Bacteria > Actinomycetota > Actinomycetes > Actinomycetales > Micrococcaceae > Sinomonas > Sinomonas notoginsengisoli. The sequence continues at coordinate 794,511 of NZ_JAIZDP010000001.1, forward strand.
TGCCGCCTTCCTTGCGGCTCTGTTCGCCCGCGGTGCGCTGGTTGCCTCGGAGGTTGTAGACGTAGATCTCGTGGAACTCGCTCGTGAGCGTCTTGCGGAGGCCGTCCGCGGTATTGCCGTCGATGTAGCCACCGTTGGAGACATAGGCGACCATGCCGCCGTCGTCTGATGTCAGAATCCGGTTCGAGGCCCAGCGGATGGCCCGGATGTAGGAGTCGTAGAGGCTGTTCTTGTTCGTCGCCGTGGACAGGGCCGCATAAGTGTCGCGGATGGACGCATCGAGGTGGGGGTACTTGAGGTTGGCGTTGTTGTCGTTACCGCTCGTCTGGCCGACGGAGTAGGGCGGGTTGCCGAGGATGACGCGAATGTCGAGCGCGTTCTGGGCCACGACGCGGTCGTTGTTGGCGGTGAAGACGCGCTCGTCGAAGGTGTCGCCGTGCTCGGAGGACTGGAAGGTGTCGGTGAGGACAATCCCATCGAAGGGCACATACTCGCCCGTGCCGTCGTCATGGATGCCATGGAAAGTGGCCTCGATGTTGATCGCGGCGATGTAGTACGCCATGAGGAGGATCTCGTTGGCGTGGAGTTCCTGAGCGTACTTGCGCAGGAGGTCCTCGGGCTTGATGAGCCCGGACTGTAGGAGCCGGACGATGAACGTCCCGGTTCCGGTGAAGGGGTCGAGGATGTGCACGCCCGCGCCCGAGATTGAGGTGCCGAAGTCCTTCTTCAGGACGTCGTCGACGGCGCGGACGATGAAGTCCACGACCTCGACCGGGGTGTAGACGATGCCAAGGGACTCGGCGACCCGGGGGAAGGCGAGCTTGAAGAACCGCTCGTAGAGCTCGGTGATGATCTTCTGCTTGCCCTCGGCGCTCGAGATCCCCTCGGCGCGGACGCGCACAGAGCGGTAGAAGTCCTCGAGGGAGGCGACCTCGGCGTCGAGGTTGTATCCGTCCAGGATAGCGAGTATGGAGTCCATGACCTGCGAGACTGGGTTGTGGGCGGCAAAGGAGTAGTCCTCGAAGAGTGCCTCGAAGACGGGCTTGGTGATGAGGTGCTGGGAGAGCATGCCGATCGCCTCGGCCTCGGTAATGGAGTCGTTGAGGTTCCCGCGCAGTCCCTCGAGGAAGATGCCGAACTCCTCGCGTGGGCGCGGATCATCGCCGTGAAGGATGGTGCGGATGCGGGTAGTGTGCCGGTCGGCGATGTCCTTGACGTCGTTGGCCCAGTCCTCCCAGTACCGGCGGTCGCCGACCTTGCGGACCATGCGGGCGAAGATGGCGTCGCGCCACTCGTCCGCATTGGTCAGGTGGAACATCGCGGGCTGATCCCCGCCCGGGCGGGTAGTGCCCTCGTCGTTGTCCCCCGGGCCGCCGCCGATGCCGATAATGTCGACGGTCTTGTTGGACTTGGGGTCGAGGTCGATCTTGTTGACCATCGCCTCGAAGCGGTCGTCGTGGGCGCGGAGGGCCTGCAGGACGTCCCAGACGACCCGGTAGCGCTTGTTGTCGTTCAAGGCCGTCTCGGGGTCCTCTGTGGAGGGGACGGCGATGGGCAGGATGATGTAGCCGTACTCCTTGCCCTCGGCCCTGCGCATGACGCGGCCGACGGACTGGACGACGTCGACCTGTGAATTGCGGGGGTTGAGGAACAGGACCGCGTCCAGGGTGGGGACGTCCACGCCCTCGGAGAGGCACCTGGCGTTGGAGAGGATCCGGACGGAGTTGCCGTCGGCGGGCGCCTTGAGCCAGTCCAACTTGGCCTGCCGCTCGAGGACGTTGAACGTCCCGTCGACGTGTGCGCCCTCGAGCTTGAGGGCGTTATCGTCCTCGACGAGGAGCTGGCGCCCGATAACGTCCATCTCCTCGACCAGCTTCTTGGAGGTCTTGATGTCCCGGGCGAACGCGACCGCGCGGCGCATAGGCGAGATGTCGTTGATATCGAGCTGCTCGTTGTTGATCCCGCGCTTGGACAGGCCGTTCCAGCAGCCCACGATCCGGGCGGCGTCGTCGAGCTTGAGACCCTCGGTATCCGCCAGGACGCCTTGGAAGGACCGGCCCACGGATTCCTCGTCCACGGCTAGGACGAGGACCTTGTAGTCGGAGAGGTGGCCCATCTCCACGGCCTTGCCGAAGCCGAGGTGGTGGAACTCGGGCCCGTAGGTGGCCTCGTCGTCCATGGAGTAGACGGTGACGTCGTCTTGGGCGGCCTTGGCCTTGGACTCCTGAATGTAGATCCTCGGCGTCGCGGTCATGTACAGGCGCTTGGCGGCCTTGAGGTAGCCGTTGTCGTGGACTCGGGTGAAGGCGGAGTCGTCGGTGCCGGGCTCGGTGATGCCCGTGGTGCGGTGGGCCTCGTCGCACAGGATGAGATCGAAGTCCGGCAGGCCGGCCTTCTGAGCCTGCGCGATGACGCCGATCGATTGGTATGTCGAGAAGACGACCGTGAGGTGGTCCTGGCCCGTCGAGATACGGGCACGGTTCAGCAGCAGTTGCGGGTCCGTAGTGGCGGGGAAGCCCAGGTCGTGGACTGAGACATCCTCGGACTCCTTGCGGCCCACCTTCGAGTCCGAGCAGACCGCGAGCGGTCGCAGCGGCACCTGCGCCTGCGCGGTCCACTCGTTCAGGGTCTGCTGCAGCAGCGCGATCGACGGGACGAGGAAGAGTACGGTCCCGCCCACCGGGACCATCTCCTCGACCAGCTTGAGGGACGTGTAGGTCTTCCCGGTGCCGCAGGCCATGATCAGCCTGCCCCTGTCACTGGTCTTGAAACCGCGCACGACGTCAGAGATCGCCTCGCGCTGGTACTTCCGGGGCTCCTTCCCCGGGGACCTGCGCATCGCCTCGGGGCGGTCGAGGTCGAAGACCGACCAGTCGATCGTCGAGTCTGCCAGGTCTTGCAGGCGGATGCGCTGCACATCCTTGGACTGGCCCCCGAGCGCCTCCTCGGCGTGACTGGACCACTTGTCGGTCGTCGAGACGACCAACCCGTGCCGAAACTCGACCTTGCCCATGGCGGTGAAGAATGAGTCGATCTGCTTCTTGTTGAGCGTCCGACGGGGGTCATAGAACTTGGCCTGAATAGCTGTCAGCTCACCCGTGTACCGGTCCCGGGCTATAAGGTCGATGCCCGTGTCGACCTGGCCGTTCCGGTCCGGCCACTCGTTCCAGAGCCACACGTCCGAGAACTGTTCCGCATACTTCGGCTCCAGCTCGAGGTACCGCTTCACGAGACGCTCGAACTTGGTTCCCTTGTCCCGCGCGCTCGTCGCGGTGAAGTAGAGCCGATCAAGGACGCTCGCAAATGTGGTTGACCCCATGAGGGCCATCTTGCCTGAGAATGGCCTGGAGCGGGCGCTGGTAGCCTGAAACGATCCCACCGGGTCCATCCGAGCCACCTGCGGCGCGCGGACGCCAGAGGGTAGCCTCGGCCCATGGATGAACCCCGCTTCCTGACCATCGCGCAGGTCGCCGACACCCTCGCCGTAAAGGAACCCACCATCAGGTCGCTCGTCAAGTCAGGCGAACTCCGCGCCTTCCAGATCGGCGGGCAGGGCATCTGGCGCATCGGCCACGACGACCTCGATGGCTACATCGACGCGTCCTACGTGAGGGCTCAGGATGCCATCATCGCAGGTGAGCTCGACGTCGAGGAGGACCAGTGAGTTACCGGCTGCGCACCCCCGAACAGGTCGCCGAGGAGCTCGGCCGTGACGAAGCGGGCGAGCTCCACCTCCCTCCCCTCGCGATACGTCGCCTCGTGCGCGAGGGAAAAGTGAGGGCATTACGTGGTCCTCGCAGCAAGGTCCTGTTCGACGACGCCGCAATCCAGCAGATGCTTGAGGCCCTCCGCGAGCCTGGAGGCGGTAGCGGGGTTGACCTCGACGCTGAGCCGGACTGGGAAGAGATGGGCAACCCCTTCAACTTCGCCACCATAGCCGGGCGAGGCCGCGGGCATCGAAAATGACCAACAAGCAAGGCAACGGCGGTCGGTCATGTTCCGCAGCGGCTATCTGCCATCGAGGCGAACGCCTGGTAGGAGCGCTCGTGGAGAAAGCCGCCACGCTCCTCGAGGACGCGGCAGGACTCGTCGGCTCTGGGCTCGGGCGCCTTTGAGGTGTCCTGGCGCCACACGTGCCCGCAGCCCGGGCACCGGCGCACGCGCACCAGCAGGACCGTCGGGAGCCACCCGAACGGCTTTGGGCGGGCTGTCGTGCCACTGTGCCCCGCGGGACGCCCTGGGCACCGCAGCGGCGGCACGACGGGTTCGCCTGGGCCACCCGGCGCTCCTGCACCGAACAGTCCGACTCCGAACGCTGGCCGACGCCTTCGAGTCCGAGGTGGTCAAGGCGGCAGAACGTGATGAGACAGGCGCAGCGATGCTAGCCCGGGACACGTCGAGGTCTTCCCGATGAGCGGCGTAGGAATACCCCTCCTGGCTGAATGTCCCGTGGGCCTAGACATCCTCTCCAACTAGCTCAGCGCCTCCGGGCCCGAGGGACGCCGCACCTCCACTGCCTTCAGCGCTGTCCCTTCGCCCGGTCCTTGGCGACCGGTTACGCGCTCACCGACCTCGCCGGACAGGCCGTCGGGCCGGGGGCTGACCCACCACCAGATGAAGTCCGAGGCGTGCTGGAGGTCCCTGAAGCCGGCGCCGACGAGCTCGACCAGCAGGTCGTTGCTGCGCTGGATGAGCTGGCCGATGCTCAGGCCGGTCTCCTTCGGGGCGGGGAGCTCGAGGCCCCACACTGTGCGGGTCACTCCCTGCTTCCCGTGCTCCCCGGTGTACACGAGGTACCTCATGTACTCCTCCGGGTAGACCACGCACAGCACCTTAGTCAGGATTGCCTCCTTGAGGCCCTTCATCTCGACCGGCCTGCCGTTGATGAGCTCCGTGAGCCGGTCCTCAAGCGCCGCTGGCTGCTCGCCGCGGAGCAGGTAGTCGATCACCTTGCGCGCCTGGGTGGCGGCTGCCTCGTCCCCCATCTCGTTCCATGCCGTGTTGAAGACGGACATGTTCCCGATGCGGGCGCCAACGCTGCTGTTAGCGAAGGCCTTCAGGTCCCGCGGGTCGGCGTCCGGCAGGCCCTCGGCGCTGAACACGTGCTGGTACTTCGCCCAGTAGGCGGCGACGTTCTCCGACTCTGGGTGTGCACGGAGGAACTCGGCCTTGCGCTGCTCCACCAGGGCCAGCCGCGCGGGTCGACGTCGCCTGCCTGTGGGAAGCGTCTGCCCGCCGCCTGCCGTGTGGGCCTCCGAGCCGTGGGTCGGTCCGGGGCGCCGCGTAGCCATTCGTGCCCGCACTGCTCGCACTTGATTTTCTTCTGCGTCCCGGTCAGCTTCTCTCCGAGTACGACGTGGTCGTCGGTGCCGCAGTTGGGGCAGCCGAGGTCTGACAATGATCGGCCTCCATGAATGCGCGTGGCCGTTTCTGCGTCGGCCACCCTCACGCTACCGCGTCGAGCCGGCGAGGCGCCGCTTCCATTCCGCACACACCCTGACATGACCGCCGCGCGGCCAGGCTCCCCTACTGGACAGCTTCGGCTCCGGCTGCGCGCCGCAACGCGCGCTGAAAGACGGCCACGAGCCGATCCAGCTTCGCGGGATCGAGGTCGGCGCTGTGCCCATGGGCCAGCTGCCCCCGGGCCCTCCACCAATGCCTGACCTCGTCCTCGGTGGTGTCGGTGATGCCAAGGCTGTTGAGGAACGCGACGATGTGCGCCGCCGCACCGGCCTCCCTGGTGTTCCGAACGCTGTCGAATATGCGGTCGGTCAGGGCCCCTAGCCCCGCTGCGTCAAGCACCGGCTGGAGGTCCTTCCTGAGCTGGCGTCGGGTGGGGGGCGGTGAGCCTGGCTGAGACGTCTGGCTGGGCCCCGAGGGTGCCCACGGCGAGGGCTTCGAGCCCGATCACGGCCAGGAGCCACCGGTTGGTTGGCCGGTCCGAGAGGACGATCAGGTAGTTCAGCTCCAGGCAGTTGCGGACGTACTCGGGGAGATGGTCTCGGCGGCCGAAAAGTGCGGCTTCGGTATCGAGGTCGCCTTTCTGCATGACGACGTCGATCCGGCTCTCCACCGTTATCGCCCCCGGCGGGCGTCCGAGCTGGGTCACCTGGACGCCGCTCGTCCGGAGCTGGAAGGTCCCGCCCCACGCAGCCAGGACAGCCACGAGGTCGTCGACGATGCGGACGGCGTCCTCCTTCGCTGCGAGCCGATCTGCGGACTCAACTTCCACCTCCGCGGCGGTCCCGCTATCGCCCGTGACGATCCGGGCCCCTCCGGGGAGGTGAACCGCCGGGAGGGCCATGCTTGAGTGGCCTGAGAGGCTGTGCCTGACGACCGGCTCGATGGGGACCGAAACGAGGAACTGGGACATGCACCCGAGATTACGGCCGACAGCGCACAGTCGGTGCAGACCGGGGCGGCCTGAACAACCTCTCCATCCGGCTCGCGAAGACCGGGGACCCAGGGGCCCTCGAGCCCATCCAGGACGCCGTCGCCCTCCGCCGGGAGCTCGCCGCGGCCGACCCGCCCGCCTTCACCCCCGACCTCGCCGCGAGCCTGAACAACCTCTCAAACCGGCTCGCCGACACCGAAGACCGCCACGGGGCCCTCGATGCCATCCAGGAAGCTATCGCCCACTACCGCCCCTCGCCAAGGCCCACCCCGCCGTCTTAAGCGGGCCTCTCGGCCGGGCCATCAGGCTCGAGGACACCTAATAGGCGAGCTCAGCCGCCGTCGGAAGTGACTCACCTCAGGATCGGACAAACTCCAGGCCTGAAGTCTGGCTTCCTCACGTGTTCCCCCCACCTCGTACGACGACAGCGCGACGCCCCCTCGCCCTCTAAGGTGCGAACCAGGGGGTGCAAGAGCAACACATAACGAATCTAGTCCGGCGCGTTGAGCCAGATCTCCTCGATGCTCGGGTCATCAAGGAGCGGTTGAATTGGCCCGAAACCGGCGACCGAGTCGAGGAGGCTCTTGCGCGCGACATCGAGGGAGCCGAGCGGTGGGACTGCGCCCAAGAGGGCGCGCTCGTCGTAATCCACGACAGCCTCGTCCACGAGTCGCCGCACAGCGGCAGTCTCCCCCAGGGGATCGAGGCCACGTAGCCTGATCAGCTCACGGACCTCGCCCTCGACAATGCGCAGTGCATCCACGGTTCCCCCCTTGGTGCGCCGCCCCGGACCCCCTGCCCGACAGCAAGACTCAGCCTAACGGATTCTGTAAACGCCCAGTGAATCCGCGACGACTATGTGGATAACCCTGGAGGACCTGCTCCCGGGAGGGGTTCAGCGTTCTGGTGTTTCAGGCTCGAGTGCGGGCTTGCTGCTCGGGACATCCAGCGACGCCGTCGCCCTGTTCCACAGGGTTGTTGAGGAAGCTGACGTGGGCGTGAAACAGTAACTGCTTGTCTCACATTCAAATCGTCCTAGAAAAAGCCTGATTGGGAGTGGAAGGGGCCGCCGCCGTCACAGAGCGGCCGAGAACTCCTTGAGCCAAGGGCGCAGCTCGGCCAGGTCCTCACGCTCGACGGCGAGCGTCACCACCGCCTTGAGGTAGGAAAGCTTGTCACCAGTGTCATAACGGCGGCCACGGAACACGACCGCATACACTCCGCCGCCATCATCCTCCCGGGTAGCGAGTTCCTGGAGTGCGTCGGTCAGCTGGATCTCCCCGCCGCGCCCGGGCTCCGTGCGCTCGAGGACCTCGAAGACGGCCGGGTGCAGCACGTAGCGGCCGATCACCGCAAGGTTGCTGGGCGCCTCCGCGGGTGCGGGCTTCTCGACGAGGCCGTTGACGCGCACGTGGTCCTCGCCCTCGATCACGGTAACGTCCGCACATCCGTAGGCGGAGATCTTCTCAGGCTCGACCTCCATGAGGGCAATGACGGAACCGCCCGTGGCTTCCTGGACACGGATCATCTCGGCGAGCAGTCCATCCTGCGCATCGATGAGGTCGTCGCCAAGAAGTACGGCGAACGGCTCGTCGCCCACGTGCCACTTGGCGCACAGGACGGCGTGACCGAGGCCTTTCGGGTCGCTCTGACGGACATAATGGATGTCACCCAGATTGTTCGACTCCTGAACCGCCGCGAGCCGACGCTCGTCGCCCTTGGCCTCGAGGACTGCCTCGAGGGTGGGGACACGGTCAAAGTGGTCCTCAAGCGCTCGCTTGCTGCGACCGGTCACCATGAGCACGTTGTCGAGGCCCGCTCTGGCGGCCTCTGCGACGACATACTGGATGGCCGGCTCGTCGACGACCGGAAGCATCTCCTTCGGCATCGCCTTCGTTGCCGGAAGGAAGCGGGTGCCGAGTCCAGCGGCAGGGATCACGGCCTTGCTAATGCGTGCAGTCTGGGGCATGGGCGTAGCCTACGTGACGAACCGAAACGGAAGGATCAGCACCCGGAGGTTTCGCCTCCCTGCCCGGGATTGCTCAGGTTGTAACGTACGGTGCGGCGCACGCGCCTCGATGAGGTGCGATATTCCGGCCCAAGAATTGAGCTCGACGGCGAGAATGGCGCGGAAGCTGCGGCCCTCGACCGTCCCTCGCGACGGCGCAGATGCCACATCAAGGCCTCACGATCGGTGCCCCAGAGGTTGTCCTGGCGGCAAGGGTTCCCCACCGACAACGACGTCCGGGGCTCGCGCCATGAGGTTGGCCAAGAGCGGTCAGGGTACCCGACGGGCCTGCTCGACGGCTAGACCCGGCACCTCCCCTAATGGGCTTTTAACGCACATTCTCTTCCTCAGGATTCTTTACACAAATCACCTCATTCACATCAGCACCATCTGTGTTAGGCTCGCCAAGCGCCACAGAGTCCTTGACTCCTGAAGCTCTTGGAGATATGCCATGCCGCTGACGACCTTCACACGCCGCAGAGCCCGCGCCCTGTCCGCAGCGGCTCTCAGCACGGTCCTAGCGGGTGGTATTCTGATGCTCCCCGCCGGAAGCGCGATCGGCGACCCCACCCAACCCACACCGTCTGCGCCGGTTTCTTCTGCAACATCTGCGCCGGTTTCTTCTGCAACATCTGCGCCGGTTCCTTCTGCAACAGCGGAAGCCGCCCGTACGCCGTCATCCGCTGCGCCAACACCTCCAGGTATGAGGGATCCGCACGAGGCTGGCCGCGACCCCAAGGCGCGCGAGGCGATGAAGCGGGCGATCGGACCCGGTGCGAAGATGGGCCAAGCGAACCCCGAGTCGAAAAACAAGGGCGGAAACGCCGCTAGGGGCTTGGCCGTGCAGGTCCCTCTGATCAACACGTGGCAGCCGTCTTGGGGAGTACCCGGCGTCGACGTGAGCTCGTGGCAGGCCAGCAATGGAGTTGACAGCGTCAACTGGCGGGATTTGTGGAATCAAGGAGTCCGGTTCTCATACGTCAAGGCGTCGGAGGGCAACTACTACTCGAACGAGGTCTTCGCCCAGCAGTACTCCAACTCGCAGTCCGTGGGGATGATCCGCGGGGCGTACCACTTCGCGGTGCCGAACTGGTCCTCGGGCGCCGATCAGGCGAGGTACTTCGTCGCCAACGGCGGTGGCTGGTCGCCCGACGGCGTCACGATGCCCCCGGTCCTCGACATCGAGTACAACCCCTACACTGGCCGGACCATCAACGGCGTAAATATGGGCGACACGTGCTACAACATGGGCGGCAGCCAGATGGTGCAATGGATCGCCGACTTCTCGAACACCATGGTCAGCCTCACCGGCCGTCGGCCCGCGATCTACTCGACCACCGACTGGTGGTCCAGATGCACCGGCAATTCCGGCGGATTCTCCAACAACCCGCTGTGGATCGCGGCTTACAACAAGTCGGGGCCCGGGACTCTGCCAGCAAGTTGGAGCAACTTCAGCGTATGGCAGTACAGCTCCGACGGGCCATTCCCCGGAGATTCCAACGTATGGAACGGCGATTACGCAGGCCTCCAGCGGTTCGCGACATATGGCGACACCGACCCGAGCGCTTCTATGGCAACGGCATTCACCGGGAATCTGGGCGGACAGACCTCCGGGATCATCTGCACCCTGACTCAGGCCGGGTGCTACCAGGGCTTCCAGAACGGTGCAATCGTGTGGTCCCAATCCACCGGCGCCCAGCTCTCCCTCAACGGGCCCATCCGCGACGCATGGGGCGCCTCCGGCTTCCAAGGCGGCCCGCTCGGCTACCCCACCACCGGCATCATCGGCGGCCTGGTCAACGGAGGCACCTACCAGAGCTACCAGAACGGCGCCATCATCTACTCCCCCGCCACCGGCGCCCAGATCTCCCTCAACGGGCCCATCCGCGACGCATGGGCGTCGACCGGATACGAACAAGGACGGTACGGGTACCCGACCTCGAACGACACCTGTTCGCAGGGAGCGACATCCTGCTCCCAGTTCTTCGAACACGGATCGATCTCGTGGAGCCAGCAATCGGGAATAGTCCTCCAGTAGGCTTCAGCCAGTCAGGGTATATGCGTGGGCTGGTCCGGAGTCGACCGCTGCAAGGCCCTTCGAAGGATCAAGGCCATCAAAACAACACTGAGCAGTCCCGCGACACATTCGACCACCGCCGTCGGCAGGCTCCCTGGAAGCATGGTCAGAATTAAAGCGGCCACCGCGCTGAAAACAGTCAGCAGCAGGGCACCAATCACGTAGCGCGCCGATGACCGCGCCAGCGCCGCCCAAGCAACGAGTACGCCGAGGACTAGAAAACCCAGCGCGTGTACCCATGCGATCGCAACCAGATTACGCATTGTGGCAAAGGGCAGCGCGACAATGGCTGCGGCGACGGATACAAGCGGCGACACAATGCCGAGGATTCGCGTGCGGCCATCGATATAGAGTTGGTTCGACGCGATGAGGAAAAGCCCATAGCCGACCGAAAGGGTCGGCAGCGCCTGCGCAATCTTGCCGGCCACCTCTGGATCAGTCGAGAGCACATAGGCACCCAGAAGGCCTGCGCTCGATGCGAGCAGCGCCACGAGGAGGCCGACGGCGGTGGCAGCGCGCATTGCCGCTCTCAGCGATGCACGCTGATATTCGCGCACCGCACCCATCATGTCCGTCGCCCATGCGTTGTTCAGGGCATTAAGCACCGTCACAGGCCCCAGCGCGAAGATCAAGACGGTACCGTACCGACCCGCATCGGTAATCGACGCGGACACGGCCAACAGCCATACAGCGCCCTGGGTCAACAGCATCAGTGCGCCCGTATGGGGCAGAAGTGGGAGCGCGATGCGGAGAGCATGACTGCCCATACTCAAAGCCGACCTCAGACCTACCGGTCGAGCGAGCATCTGTGCGCAGACGGCGGTACCCGCTACAGCCACGGCGTATGCCGTCATATAGAAGCTCGCTGACCGCGCCCACAGTAGGATCGCGGCCAGGCCGGCCGCGTTCGCGATCACCGACGAGCCAACGCTCAGTAGAACAAAGGCAACAGGGCGGGACTGAGCCCGGAGCAGTGCCTGAGCACCGAGAATCGATCCGGTGACCCCTATACACACCATCGCCGCGGTCAGCGATGCCACGCCTGACGAGGTCCCCCCGACCCCCAGAGTGACCATGACCAAAATGGCCCCGATGACAAGCGTCGCAGCGGACAGTACAGTGTGCATGGCCCGGGCCCGCGCTCTTCCATCGGAAGGATCGAACCACAGACGGGTGATTTCCAGAGGCAGCCCCGACGACAGCAGGACCACAACGACCTGAACCGTCACGACAGATGTCGAGACAAGGCCCCATTCTTCCGATGGCAGTATCCGGACCGCAAAAGGTTGTATGAGCAGAAGGCCCAACCCCTGGAGCAGTGACCCGGCAAGGTAGAGGAACGCCTTGTTCTGGGTCTTCCGCCCCACTCGGATATCAGTCACGCTCGGGTGTGTTAGGGCCGCAGAGCGTGAGCAGTGAGCTTCTTCAGGCCTGGCCACATACGCTTCTGGACAACCTTCGGGGTGAGCGAAACCGCGTTGAGGCGCGAGGTGAGGTGAATGCGGGCTGCGCGGGCGGCCTTGGTCCATCCGAGCCGGGCGAAGTCAACCGCGCACTCGTCGAAGAACGCGCGCTCCTCGGCGAAGCGCCTTCCATCGAGGGCCCGGACCGAGGAGTCCGACTCGCGGTGGCGTCGATACTGGAAGCACACGGAATCAGCGACGAGCATTTTTCCGCCGTGCATAATGATATCCATCGCAAGCGCGAGATCCTGGACCACGTTGTACTGCTCGCGGAAGTCGTGCCTGAGGATCGCCTCCGCGCGCCAGGCGACCGACGGGAAGTACAGCCAGTCTCCAGTGATCAGGCTCTCCGCGATGGCTTCGCCCTCGATGATCGCCTCCGAGGCGCCGCCCACGGCCATGCGGCGCAAGAAGGTTTTGACTCGGTCACCGAGCGGCTCGTAGATGGAGCCGTTCTCGTCGATCACCTCGACGCCGGGCTGGACAATCGAGATCTCGGGATTCTGGAAGGCCTTCCGGATCGTACCAATGTAGTTTGGCAGCATGATGTCGTCGGCGCCCATGATGACGACGACGTCGTGCTCGACGAGCGAGAGGCACTTCTTGTAGTTGCCGTTGGCGCCGAGGTTCGTCTCATTTCGGAAGTACCGCACACGGCTGTCCCCGTCGACGAGGCTCTGGAAGTACTGGGGCAGCGTCACGTCTGGGTATCCGTCGTCGACGATCGTCAAGCGGAAGTCCCTGTCCTCCTGAGCGAGCACAGAGGCCACGGCGGCCTTCATCATGGCAACGTCCCCGTAGTAGGGAAACATCACGTCAATGGTCACGGTCAACCTCTTCTGGTGTGATCTGGCGTGCGGGGTGGACGGCGGCGGGGATGTCCGCGGTCGATAGGGAGCTGCGGAGGGAATCGAGGGATTGGCGCAGGATGGCGACCTCCTCGGCGAGCGTCCTGGTCTCTTCCTCAAGGACTGTTAGCTCGCGCGAAACGTGGAGGCCGACTCCAACAAGCAACACGATGGACAGCGCGAAGAGCAGGTTCGCGGGCACCTTGATGCCCACGAGGGAGGCGGCCCAGTCCAGCAGGCTCGGGAAGGCTCCGAGGATGATGGTGAGGCCGCCGACGACGAGCCAGAGGATCGCGTACTTCTCCCGGAGCTTTCCCGATCGGAGCATGACGAGGACGGTCAGCACCATGCCGACCGCGACGACCAGCGAGAAGGCGACACTCATGCTGCGACCCCCTTCTCTCCGGCCACGTCCCCCACGGTGGGTGAGTCGATATCGGCGGGGTTCTTGGTCCTCGGGCGCGCAAGGGCAAAGCACAGCACCAAGCCGGAGCGCGCCAGATAGATGGTTGCCTTCCACGGACTGTGACTAGGCGTTCCCGCTTGGCGCGCCTTCATCTCGACCGGCACCTGTGTGACCCTGCACCCAGACTTGACGGCGACGACGAGCGAATCGATCGTATCGCCGAGGTATTCCGCGGGGAAGTGCTCCATGTACTGGTGCAGTGCCTTGCGATTCGCCGCCCGGAAGCCCGAGGTGACGTCGGTGAGCTTGGTGCCGGCCACGGCGGAGATGACCTTGGCAAGGACCACCATCGCCCATCGCCGCGGACCCTTCGCGTCATAGCTGCCGCGACCTGCGAAGCGTGCGCCGATGCAGATGTCTGCGCTCTCAAGCCCAGCGAGAACTCGGTCGATGTCATGCGGGTCGTGCTGCCCATCGGAATCGACTTGAATTGCCCGGGAATAGCCATTGCGGATTGCGTACTTGAAACCTGCGCGCATAGCGCCGCCTACACCCAGATTGAACGGCAAGCGCAGGACGGCGGCACCTGCCTCCGCGGCGATGCGCGCAGTCGCATCCTTCGACCCGTCGTCGACGACCAGGATGTCGTGCTGCGGGACCACGGCCTGGACGCTCCTGATGGTGTCGCCGATGGCCTCCGCCTCGTTCCATGCGGGCATGATGATGAGCGCGCCTGATCGCCTCGGTGTACCCATGATTCGCAACTATACCAACAGGCAGAGACTCCCCTGTGCACGTTGAGCCCAGACGAACAAGGCATACTTAGGGGGTTCACCCAGCGCGAGGAGCCCTAGTAGATGACCTGGATGCAGACCATCCCGACCTTCGCCGCCGCTTTGGCTGTCATGTTCGCCCCCGGTCTTGCCATCCTCGCCGCTGGCGGCGTTAGGCGGCTCAACCTCGCGGCTCTGTCAGCTCCGGTCTCCACCACGCTGTCCGGCTGTATTGCAGTGGTCGCTCCTTTCCTAGGCCAGCCCTTCACGCCCGTTCTCTACTTCGGGACCGCTGCTGTCGTATGCCTGCTGGTAGTGGCGATCCGGCTCGTGCTCCGAGTCCGCACGGAGGGCCTCCATCCAACTGCGGAGCTGGCCTGCAACGGCCCTCTGGCACACCAGGATCTGGGCAGAATGACGGCCGTCCTCGCCGCCCCAGCAGGCATCGCGGTCGCGGCCCTGGTAATCGGCTACAGGTACATGTCGGGATTCGGCAGCCCGGAGAACTTCTCGCAGACTTTCGACAATATCTACCACCTCAATGCCGTCCGTCACATCGCTGACACCCTTAATGGATCGTCGCTGACACTTGGCAACCTGACCCCGGATTCGCAAGCGTTCTACCCTGCCGCCATGCACGACTCCATGGCCGTCGTGGCCCAGCTCACGGGCGAAAGTATTCCGGTTGTGGTGAATGTAGTCACCATTGCGACTGGCGCTCTCGTGTGGCCGGCGTCCTGCCTCTTCCTGATCAGCCGCATCGTCGGATATCGGCCAGTCCCGCTCATGGCGGCTGGCGTCCTTTCAGCTGGATTCAGCGCCTTCCCGTACCTAATGGTCGCGTTCGGAGTCCTATACCCCAACCATGCCGCGATCGCGCTGCTGCCCGCGGTGCTCGGGCTCGGAATCGAAGCCGTTGGGATGGCCGTGAACCGCGGCAATTCGTTCGGAGCCCCGATCATCATGATCGCCGCGACCCTTCCCGGTCTGGCCCTCACTCACCCAAGCACAGCCATTGCATTCCTTGCATTCCTCGCTCCCGTTGTACTGGGAAAGGCAGACCGCTCATGGAAGGAATACCGCGACAGGATCAGCACACGCAAGATCTCGTGGTGGTGGACCGGCTTCGCAATTTTTTATCTCATGGCACTCACCATTGTGTGGATCAAGGTCCGCCCGAGCCTTGGCGCTGCGCCTTGGACGCCCTTCCAATCGAACGCGCGCGCTCTCGGCGAGATTGTGTCGGCCGCGCCGATGGGTACCACAGCGAGTTGGGTACTGCTCCCCTTGACGATCATCGGACTCTACGTGTTGGCCCGGCGCCTCAGAAGAATGTGGTCGATCCTCGGCGTGTACCTTGTGGGCGCGCTACTCTACATGGTCGTCTCGAGCTGGAGTCCCGGAGCTTTCCGAACGTTCCTTGCCGGCGTCTGGTACAACGACAGCTTCAGGCTGGCCGCATTGCTGCCGGTTACGACGTTGCCCGTAGTGGTCCTCGGCGCCGAGTGGCTCGCCTGGCGGGTTCGCGCTGCAACTGAATGGCTCATCCGTTCTTTCGCGATGCGCGCCACCCGGACAGGTGCGAAGAATCTGACGACCGTATCAGGTATCGCGCCGATCACCTCGGCCGTCTCTGTGTGGGTGCTTATTGCGGTTCTGGCGACCATGGGACAAGGCGGCACCCTGTCCATAGTCCAGAAGCGAATCTCCACAATCTGGGCATTGACCTCGGCCTCTGATCTTGTCGATTCAGATGAGCTCGCACTCATCGATCGGATCCCGGCCCTTGTCCCCTCAACGGACACCATCGTAGCCAATCCATATATGGGCGGATCATTGGTGTATGCGCTTGCGGACCGTTCCACAGTCGCGCCTCATGTGTTCGGCAATCGCACGCCCGATGAAGAGACTGTCCTCGACCATTGGGACGAGGCTGCCTACAATACCGCGGTCTGCCCCGCTATTAAGAGGCTGAAAGCCTATTGGGCGTTGGACTTCGGCACTCAAACGGTCATCCCCATGCCCGATCCGTACGTCGGTCTAAATGATCTCACTTCCGGTCTTGCGCCCAGAGTGACGCTTGTCGCAGACCAAGGCCACGCGCGCCTCTTCCATGTCACCTGCCCGTAGCTCAAGTCAATTCAGTGATTGGACCCCCTCCGTGAACCACCGGACCCGTCCTCGCAACCCCACGCGGAGGAGCTTCATCACAATGGGAGTCGCCGGCTTGCTCGGCCTCACAGGCTGCAGCGGCCAGAAGCCAGACCCGAGTGCGAGTTCATTTCCGGTCCAGATACAGCACAAGCTAGGCGTGACCGTGATCGATCGGGAGCCCCGGCACGTTGCGACACTCGGGTGGTCGGCCCAGGACATCTGCGTGGAGCTGGGCGTCCTGCCGGTTAGTTACGCCAAGGCAACCGAGCCACCTGGAGGGACTGCTCCCTGGTTCACCAATGCCGTCACGGCAATGGATTCATTGCTTCCCCGATCGTATTCGGACGAGAGCGGTCTACCTCTGATGGACCTACGCGACATCCGGCCCGACCTGATCCTCGCGGTCAATGCATCGTTCGCACAATGGGCGTACCCCGATCTCGTTCAGATTGCGCCGACCGTGGCGTGGCCCGGCCGGGGAAAAAATACTCCCTGGCGAGAATCAACTTCCATTGTTGCCCGGGCTCTGGGAAAGACAGCTCAGGGCTCCGAACTCGTCAGCGCCGTTGAAACCACGATCCATAGGGCAGCAGCCAATTACCCGACTCTGACAGGAAAGACGTTTCTCGTCGTCGAAGCCAGTGCCGCTCCCGGGGCAGACTTCATCCTGCATACCCGCGATTCGAACGCGGTTCGCGTCATCGAGGACTTCGGTCTGGTTTCCTCCCCCGCCCTAGAGGGACTCATTGCACAGGCAGTGCCATCTTCTTCTGATCGTGGGCCCGTCACTGTGCGCTGGCCGGTAGACCGATCAGGCGAACTCGCAGCAGATATTGTTGTCGTCTCGTGCCCTAAGAGCGACCAGGAGACACTCCGAGACAACAAAGTTCTCCGCGGAATCCCGGCCTGGGGCAAGCAGGCAATCGCTGTAATTACGCAAGAGGTCGACATGTTTTCACTGGTCGCTGCTTCTCCTACGTCTGTGAAGTGGGCCGTCAAGACGGTCATGCCCGCTCTCGCCCGCTGTGCATGGCGCAGCGTGCAATGAGGGCCGAGCTCGATTCACTGGCAGACGACCACACGGTAGAGCTTCGCTGCGCCCTGCTCGTCCACGAGCTCCACGGCTGAAGAGCTGCTGAGATCCTCGAGTCCAAGATAGATGTGGTGGCCGTTGTGCACCTCACGCATTCCGAAGTCGAGGACGTAATTCACATGGAGGGCATGAATGGCCGTACAGGCTTCAGCATCGGCCGGAGCATTCCGAAGGCCCCGGTTGATGGCGTCGACTTGGGGGCCGGTCGGAGCCAACATATGAGGCTGGATTGTGCGACGATCGGCAAATGCATAAGCAAGTGCGGTGCCGGTCCAAGGGTTTCCCGCCAGCACCGCGGACGATGGCACCTCGTTGTCAATTCGGTCGAGAAGAGCGAGCTCATCTGAGCTCAGGAGTGGTGAGTCATTAGTCAAGGTGTAGAGCGGCCTCACATTGGCCTCCTCACGAAGATACTGGGGGCCACGCGAACCCAGCACAGGTACTGCCAGCACAAGCACGACCGCCGCCGAGGCACTAATGATAGTGACGTACCCCCTGCGGGCGACGCCATTCTCGAGGCGAAGTGACAACACGCGAACTCCCGCCTTGACGATCAGCCGATGAGCTCGGAGCACGCCTGCAACGAGGACAGGGATCGCGCCCATTGGCAGCATAGCCGCCAGCCGGAAGTTGTCGTTGTACCAGATTCCGACAATAAGGCTGCGCACTCGCCCATCGTCGAAGCTCGAGGCCGCGACAAACAGCAATGCACTCGTAAGGAAGATCCATAGAGCTGAACGCAGGGAGCGCCGCATCGCGATTTCAAACAGGCCAAGAACCATCAGCACCCCAGTTAGCCAGACCGCACCCATACCGAGCGGAGAGACAAATAGTGTCTCGCCGATGGCCTGAGGGATACTCTGTACAGGCTTCCAGCCGGCGCTCGGAGGGCGAACATACCGCCACAATATGAATCCAATGATGAGGTACGCGATACAGCCTCCGGTCCAGACGACTCTTCCGCGTGTAGTGTGCTCCTGAGAGCCTAATCGCCGCATCGCACGGACATAGAGGACCGTCATAAGCGGTAGGCTAAAGGCCAGAGCCGACATAAACGCATTGGGGTGGACGAGCGAAGCGCCAGCCAGAGTAATAGCGAGTACGAGGAAGGACGCGGGATCGAGACCAGTGGATTTGGGGGCAGCCCCGAAGGCAGTCACAAGCAGCCCGATGCAGAACGGCAGCAATGCAAGGGCTAAATAATTCGGGTACAGCACGCCGAAATCGACCATCAAGAGCGGGAAGGCGGCAAACGAGGCGGACAGCACCGCAGCAGAAAGCACGGCCAGCACATTGCGAGACACCGTTTGGCGCACAAGGAAAAGCACGCCGAGAGGCCAGACCAGTGCCCCAATCACCACATTGGTTACGTTGACCGAGACTGGAATGGAGACGCCGGAAACGTTCCCGACAAGGGACACCAGAGCGTGCCACCCGGCTGGGTAGAACGGCTCTCCAGTGAGGCGCCCCACGGACAACGAAGAGGCGTTGCCGGTGTCCGCGATGTATCTGAGCGCGTTGAGGTGAAACACGTTGTCGAACGTTTGGGAGAAAGCGCCGGGCTCTCCGAAGATCGACATGAGCGAACTTCCGATGAGCAGCGCCGCACAACCGATCCCGACGGTAGTGGCGACCCACATCGGAGGCTGATCCGCTAACCCGTTGAGGGAGCTGAGCAGGAGTCCTCTGAACGCGAATCTGCGGACAATCCAGGCGACCATACTCACCAGCGCAGTCACCGATAAGAGCGGGACGACGCCCCATTCCATCCGAACCCACGGTGCCGTGGTCGACGCGAGGACGACGCACGCCACCGAGAGCGATGGCGCCGCCGCCAGCATGGCGAAACCCCGGAGTCCCAGGCAAAGCCCCAACATCAAACCCGGACCCATTACGACGAGCACTACGACGCCGAAGGCCGGGGTAACGGCCACCCAATCCACTAAACGGTCCTTTCGAGGTACATCAGTTCGGTGTACCGCATGCGTTCACCATGTATAGGCGATTCTGTCCGATCGAAGCGACAAGCGAAAATCCCGGCGAGTGGTCCAGCCCCGCTATTCCTGGATATTTGGAGTTCTGAGGGTTTCCTGGCAGGTAAATGAGTTCATCCGAGTTGATGGCGTAGTAGGCATGCAAGCGCCGCACGGCCTCGCACACCGTGGGGTCGGACGCGGCCTTATTTAACCTTTCGGCCAAGGTGATTGCCTCAGGCGACGAACGCGAGAGCACATGGGGGAAAAGCACCTTCGTTCCGGACACCATATAGGCCCAGGCACTTCCATCCCACGGATTATTAGCTATGACATCACCGCGCGGGACAAAATCCGGAAGCTCTTCGTACAGATGAAACTCGTCTGCCGACATGAGCGGGGAGCCAGCGCTGAGGTTGTAATTCTTCCCAGCTGCGTTAGCGGCTTCAGGCACGTTTGTCGACTGACCAAGGAGAATGGCGGCCACCACGACAAAAGCGCCCACGACGTGCGGGACTGCTCGAGCAATTCGGAGCGAATCAACGTTGGCACTCTGACGAATCCGCCGTTGAACGGACGCTAAGACATGCCGGAATGCGCCCACCCCGAGAAGCAGGCATACGGTGACGCTCCCCGCTGCAACCCGGTGTGCGTCGTCGTACCACCCGCCCGTGAGGAAAGCACGGACCGGCGAGGGGTCCGCGGACGCGACGGTGACGAAGAGGAGGCCCCACAGTAGATAGCTGACGCCAAGCCAGCGCCACGGTTTCCTCAGCCCGAACGTCACGAGGCCGACTAGCGCGGGCATGGCAGCGGCGAATCCTGCCATCGACCCACCGTAGGCTGACAACAGGTACTCGCCGGTGGCCTGCGCCGGATTCTCAAAGGGCGGCCACGTAATCGTGTATGAGCTTATGGGGAACGGCCGAAGCAGTATCCATACACAGACCGCGGCTGCCGCGAAGACGACGGGCAGAGCCCACCGGTAAATCTGGACTACGCGCCGCGAGTGAATGGCCTCTTTGGATGCGACCCTAACCAACCGAGCGGCCACCAGCGGCACGACGGCAACCATGGCCGTAAGAATAGTATTAGGGTGCACCAGAGTGATTCCAGCGGTTCCGAGAATGATGGCCAAGACGAGTGGCACCGCGCGCGCTGCGCGGAGCTTCTGGAGCATAATTCGTGCGAGTGCAATCAGCGCTAGAACGAGTGACATCCCATAGAAATTCGGATAGAGAACGCCCCAATCCAAGTTCATGAAGGGGAAGGCCGTAAACGATGCTGCGAGCACTCCTGCGCATAGGTCGACGATATAGCCTCTCCCGAAGAAGGTGCGAGACGCGTAGATCGCTGACAAGGGCCAGAGTATTGCAGCAATGACTACGTTGGAGGCGGCCACAGCGGCAGGGATGGACGCTCCAGTCGAAATCACCACCAATGATACGAGGTCATGCCAAGCGCCAGGATAGAACGATGCCGACCCGCCGTCCGCTGCCCCGAGGTTCAACGAAGACGCATTGCGGTAGTCAAGGATGTACCTGATCGCGTTCAGATGGAAAATGTTATCCGCGGTCTGCGACACGTAGTGAGGGGATCCAAATACGTAAATGCAGCGGACGCCTATGATCAATGCCGAAACGAGCAGCCCCACCACGGTGCTCCATGTGATGGAAGGCGCAAGAGTCGAAGACACGCCAGCCTTCAACGTCCATGGACTCTCGTGTGCACCGCGTCCGATCCATCTCGCAAGCGCCATGAAGGCGCTCGCCACAAAAGTACCCACGGCGAGCGTCGCCAAAGCCCATTCCATCCCAAAGAATGGCGCTGCAACCCCTGAGACTCCGATAACTCCGGCGCTAAGCAGCGGCGCGACGCCCAGCGCTCCAAAACGACGAAAACCGGCACAAAGCGCCACTACCAGCCCCGGCAGTATGGCTAAAAGCGCCGCTGCGACCATAGCCGGGACGGCTGGCAGCCATGCCGAGGTCATCGGCAACTCACCTGTTCTGCGCTCTGAGCTGCGATATAGCCTCCTCGACCGGCCCGTCGAACGCAATCCGGCCCTTCTCCAGGATGATACCCCGACTGCAGATCTTCGGAACAAGGTCGAGGTCGTGGCTCACAACAACAAGAGTTCTTCCCTCCGCGGCGAGTTCTTTGATTTTTGCGATGCACTTCTTCTGGAAAGGCTCATCACCAACTGCAAGAATCTCATCTACGAGGAACACCTCGGGGTCCGTGTGTACCGCCACAGAAAAGGCCAGGCGCAGGTACATGCCCGACGAATAGAACTTGACCTCTGTATCAATGAATTCACCGATCTCAGAAAAACTGACGATCGAGTCGAAGCGCTCGTTGATCTGAGCTTCGCTCATACCAAGAATCGCGCCATTGAGATAAACATTGTCGCGGCCCGTGAGGTCGTGGTGGAAGCCAGCGCCGACCTCGATCAAACCGGCCACCAGCCCCCGCGTCAGGACTGTCCCAGAATCCGGTGTCATGACGCCCGAGATGTGTTTGAGGAGCGTCGACTTCCCCGAGCCGTTGAAACCGAGAAGGGCGACGCTCTCGCCCTGTTCGACACTAAGACAGACATCATTGAGGGCAAAGAACTTCTGGCTGAGGTCGCCCTTACGGCCCCTGATCAGCCAGACAAGCGCCTCCTTGAGCGACCGCGTGTGGCGGAGAACAAACTGCTTGTTGACATTGCTGACTTCGATCGCGGTGGCCACGCTCAGAGCTCCTGCGCGAAACGGCCCTCAAGCCGTCGGAACGTGTACTGTCCGGCCACCACCACGACCGTCGAGGTCACAAGCCCTATTGGGAGCCACAGGGCGAGAAGGTGGGGGGGAAGCTCGGCTGATCCACTCGTCGTCGGGTACCAGAACGCGTAGTGGAAGACCTCCACCGCGATCGTAAGGGGATTGGCCTGGTAAAACGTCAAGAATGCGGTGCCCAACGCGTCTCGGACCATCGTCCAGACGTAGAGCACGGGAGAGGCCCACGTGACGACCATGAGCAAGAGGTCAACGATGTTCTCAAAGTCGCGGAAGTACACGTTCACCGACCCGAAAAACAGGCCTAGACCCGTTGCAAGCAACGCGACCACGACGAAGGCGGCGACGGCCGCTGCAAGCTGCAGCAACGATGGGTGCCATCCCGAGAAAATGCACGCCACAACCAGGACAACCAGCTGTGGGAAGAAGTGCACCCCCGATACCCAAACCGATGCAACGGGAAACAACTCCCTCGGAAGATAGATCTTCTTGATGAGGCTTCCATTACCCACGATCGAGCGCGCAGCGTTTCCCAGAGCCTCAGAGAAGAAGTTGATAAGAATGATGCCGGAGAAGAGGTAGACCGCGTAGTTCTCTGTACCCTTATTGAGCCCAAGGAATACCCCAAGAGCCAAATAGAACACTAAGAACTGGACGCCCGGCTTCACATAGGACCATAGGAGGCCCAGAACTGAACCGCGATATCGGACCTTGAGTTCTTTGCGGACAAGCAGCTTGAGCAGGAACCTCGCACGGAAAGCATCTGCCAGCCCAGCACCAGAACCGGGCCTGACCAGATCTTGCGCACTGCTCACCGCGAATCGCTCAGTGTGTGCTCGTTGAAGGTCTCCCGCCACGACTCGATCGAGGTCAGGTCGTGAAGTGCGTTTTTGTACTCCGAGCTCAGTGAGCGCCAGCGAGTCAAGAGGTCGGCATGCAGCTTCGCGCTCTCGGCAAGCATCCGCCGCAGGGTGCGCGGGTCGCGCCTGTACCAGGATGCACCCGTCCCCTCGGCGTTTGAGACGATCGCGGAGTCATACTGCGACATCCGCCACCACTTGTTGTCTATGTGAGGCACGTTCGCCTGAGGCCGTTCCTTGCTCTGCTCGACGACAGGCTTCGCAAGCTGCCGCACGACGGTCTTCAGGGCCCATGGCACGAGCATGGCGGAATTTGGGCGGCGGAAGCCTTGACCGTGCCGCGGAGGCTTCGCCATGCGAGGTGGGGGGAAGTCGTCCGGATCGGGCTTCAACATTGAGTCCGTGTACGTTGAAAGCATCTTCCGAATCTCCGGAAGCTTGGTTTCGAGGATGCCAGGAAGGTGCTTCGGCCCTTTCAACAGATCCCGAAGTGCCCAGGACCGGCCCTGCACCGTCGCATATTGCATCGACATCAGGTGCTTGACATCGTCCTGCTGCAGTTCACGGATGACGCGTCCGCCGAGCTCGTAGGGGCTGTGCAGGAGAGCCGTAATGGCACGGTTTCGGGTGTGGAAGTAGGCCTGCCAGCCAACCAAGTCGTCCTTATCGACCCACGAGACATGCCACACCCCTGCGCCCGGCATCGAGACCGTCGGAAAGCCACGTTCCTTGGCGCGTAGGCCGTACTCGGCGTCGTCCCACTTGATGAAGATTGGAAGCGACAGCCCGATCTCACGGATGACAGAAGTCGGGATGAGGCACATCCACCACCCGTTGTAGTCCACGTCGGCGCGTCGGTGGAGCCACGGCGTCTGGCGCAGGTTCGAGACCATGAAGTCATGACCGAGCTCCGCGTCCTCGCTCGGCAGAGCCGGCTGGATGCGATACGGGTTGACGACTTCACCGAAGGTATGGAGGACGGTGCGGTTGTAGAGGTCGAACATGTGGCCCCCCACGAGCGTGGGCGTCTTGCAGCGATCGGCAAACGTCACGAGACGCAGGATGCTCTCGGTCTCCACCACGATGTCGTCGTCCATGAGCAGCACGTAGTCGCTGCCATTCGCCACCGCCTCATACATACCGCGGGAGAAACCGCCCGATCCGCCGAGGTTCCTCTGCTCGATGACCCGCAGTCGGCCCCCGAGCCGCGCCCTCACGTCGTCAAAGCCCTCGGCACGCGCGACCTTGTCGCTGCCCTGATCCACGATCAGGATCTCCTGGAGGACGTCGAGCGCCTCCGCGTCCTGGGCAAGCAGCCGCAGGTTGTTCAAGCAGAAGTCAGTCTTGTTCAGCGTCGTGATCTGGAGGGTCACGGTGCCTCGTCGCGGCGCCGGCCCAGACGTCTGCCACTCCGCACCTCGGACCACCACCGGCCCCGACCCTGCGACCACATCGAACCAGTACCATCCGCCATCGCCGAATGGCTTGAGCGAGAGGTCGAAGACGGTCGTCGTCTGACCCTCAACGCTCGCTGAGTCGACCCGTTGGAGGGAGCCCCGGGAATTCGACTTGTAGACAACGATCGCACCCGTACCAGACGTCGTGACGCTCAACCGTACAGAGTCGACCGTCGTCCAGCGCCGCCAATAGCTCGCGGGGAATGCATTGAAGTAGGTGCCGAAAGACACGCGGTCGCCCGGTCGCGCCGCCATCGAGAAGCGCGAGACGAAGTCTTCGGAGTGGGCCTCAGGTGTGGGGCTGCTGACCGTTCGCGGCTTCTGGTCATCACTAGCCGTGAAGCCAGTCTTCGGAATCCGCACTCCAGCTGCCGCGCCCATGTCCACGTAAAGGGGAACCGTGTCCATCTGCTCCTGCGGGGGGAGAATGAGCCGCTGGAGTGTCTGCCACTCCTGCTGAGAATCGTCCCGCGTGGTCACCTTGGCATCAACCGCTGTCACTCGTCCACTCCTCCGCTCACGAGGGCCTCGCCGTCTTCGAAGTGCGGCTTGATCCTGTTCTCGAACATCGATAGGGCGGACCCGATGGCCATGTGCATGTCGAGGTACTTGTAGGTGCCAAGCCGCCCACCGAAGAGCACGTTGTTCTCCGCCTTGGCGAGGTCGCGGTACGCGAGCACCTTGGCGCGGTCGGATTCCGTGTTGATCGGGTAGTAGGGCTCGTCGCCCTTCTCGGCGAAGCGGGAGAACTCGCGCATGATGACCGTCTTCTCGGTCTGGTAGTTCCGCTCCGGGTGGAAGTGTCGCGGCTCGATGATACGGGTGTACGGCACGTCCGGGTCGTTGTAGTTGACCACCGAGGTGCCCTGGAAGTCGCCCGTGTCGAGAACCTCCTCCTCGAAATCGATCGTGCGCCATGAGAGGTCGCCCTCGGCGAAGTCGAAGTACCGGTCCACCGGGCCGGTGTAGACCACCGGGACGTTGCCCACCACATTGCCCTTGCTCACGGACTGCGACTCGTCGAAGAAGTCAGTGCTCAGCTGCACCGTGATGTTGGGGTGGTCGGCCATGCGCTCGATCCAGGCGGTGTAGCCCTGAGTGGGCAGGCCCTCAAATGTGTCGTTAAAGTACCGGTTGTCATACGTGTAGCGCACTGGCAAGCGAGAGATGATGCCGGCGGGCAGATCCTTGGGGTCCGTCTGCCACTGCTTGCCTGTGTAGTGCTTGATGAATGCCTCGTACAGCGGGCGGCCGATGAGCTGGATGCCCTTGTCGTTCAGGTTCTGCGGGTCCGTCCCAGCGAGCTCGCCAGCCTGCTCCGAGATCAGAGCGCGTGCCTCCGCAGGGCTATAGTTCGCGCGGAAGAACTGGTTGATCGTCCCGAGGTTGATTGGCAGCGGGAAGACCTCGCCCTTGTGGACTCCGTAGACGCGGTGCACATAGTTCGTGAATGTTGTGTACTTGTTGGCGTAGTCCCAGACCTTCTGATTAGAGGTGTGGAAGAGATGGGCGCCGTAGCGGTGGACCTCAATTCCTGTCTGGCCCTCGGTCTCGCTGTACGCGTTGCCGCCGATGTGATGCCGGCGGTCGATCACTGTGACGTTGAGCCCCAGCTCGTTGGCCGCCCTCTCAGCCACGGTAAGCCCGAAGAATCCGGATCCGACAACGACGAGGTCTGCAGTCAAGGTGTCTCCCTGTGAGAAAGGCGGACCGCCGCCGGTCAGGGGGCAGCGAGCCAGATGTCCGGGGTTTAGGTTACCCGGTCTTGGCGCCGAACCCTGAATCCTGCCAACTCAGCACACTCGCCGGGATCTGGGTTATCCACAACGAAGCGCACCCCTTGGCGGGCGGCACTACATCCCTCCTAACCTGAGGAAGGTGCACGAACACGTTCGACAGGGGGGTCATGGAACTGCATCTCACACTCCTCGTGCCCGGCGCCTACCTCGCCGCGGACGGTCGGTTGCGGAGAGAGCTCGTGATCAACGCCATGGAAGGCGCCTCGGGCGCAGACGTCGCCGCAGCTCTCGCCCGCGAACTCGGGGCGAGAGCCTGCACCGCCGAGGGCAAGCGGCTCGAGCACCTCACAGTCGGGACAGCCCCGCTGAGCAACGGCGCCGTCATTGTAGCTGGCGGGACAGCTCACATTCCGCAGGCCCCTCCCCCGCTGTGTCTCGTCGTGCATACCGGCCCAGCCGCAGGAACGGTCATCCCACTCCGACGGGGCCCACTCCGGATCGGCCGTGCACCTGATGTCACCACACCCCACGCGGCCCTCGCCGACCCGGATCTGTCGCGCGAGCACGCCGAGATCGAGGTGACCGATTCCGGCATCGTGCTGCGAGACCTCGGAAGCGCCAACGGCGTATGGGCAGGCGGCCGACGCATTGAGCGCGCAGAGATGTCAACCGGGCAGGAGTTCCGGTTCGGCTCGAGCACCTGCGCTCTGACCTTCAGCGACGACATCCCGCTCTTGGACCCGGACGCCGGAGGCGGCCACCCGTCGCCCCTGCGCGTGGCGCGGCATGCGACGCCGGCCCGCAAGGCCGCAATGCTCACAATGGCAGTTCTCCCGCTCGTTGTCGGCGTGGCCATGGCCCTGGCCACGGGAATGTGGATGTTCCTGGCCTTCACTGCCGTCTCGGCGATTTCGCTCCTGATCCCTCTGGTCGAGGGACGCGCCGCCCGCCGGGACTTCGAGCGTCGCCTCCATGCCGCGGCCGACGACGACGCTTCCCGCCGCCGTCGTTTAGCGCCGGACGTCGGGGTACTGGCCCGAGCCGCCGGTGTGTCGCCCAGGAACGATCCCCGCACGGCCAGCCCACGTCCGCCCGTCGGACCTACGGAGGCAGTCACGGCAGCGAGGGCCGGAGCACTCGCGACCACAGTAATGGCCCAGGAACGGCCGTCCCCGATATACCTTCGCCTCGGAACAGCGCGTGAGTCGGCACATGTCACCATCGAGCCCGCCGACCGGAGAACGGTGCTCCCGGTGTTGGAAGCCGCCCCGTTGACAGTGCGGCTTCAAGGACGCATTGCCGTGCACGGGGGCGTCGCTGACGTGACAGGCCTCCTGCATTCCCTCATGCTCCAGCTCGCAGTCCTACCAGCAGCAGAGGGACTCCGAATCGTGGTCGCGAGCGGTCGAGGGGAAACCCGGCTTGCGGCACGGTACCTCCCGCGCGTGGACGTCGTCCCTTGGGGCGAGAGCCCCAAGGCGCTCGAAGCCAGGGCGACCCGCGGCGCGCGAGCAGTTCTCGTCCTTCTCCCGGACGGCCTCCCCGGCGATGCCGACTCCGGAACCGGGCATTGGCTAGGCTCATGCGCCCGGGCAGCATCGGAGCTGGAATGGCCAGTCATCGGTCCATCCGCCGCACTCGGCGCATCACCCGACGTCCTCGTGCGGCTCGACAGCACGCGTTCGGTGGTCACCATCAACGGTGCGCTGACCGAGACCACGCCTGCGCAACCTGCGAGCCGACAATTCGCTCCGGATCTGGTTCCACACGCGGTGTTCGAGGCGGCAGCCCGGCGTGCCGGAGCGCGCACGGAGTACCAGGCCGATACAGGGATCCCGGAGCGTTGCGGCCTCGAGGAACTCGTTGCATTGGATGCCGCGGGCATGTCAGCAGCGTGGGGACGAAGCGGGAGAGAACGCGGTCTGCCGATTCCACTAGGACGCTCACAGGTCGGACCCGCAGTCCTTGACCTCGTAGCCGACGGCCCGCACGTGCTCGTTGCCGGAACCACAGGGTCGGGCAAGTCAGAACTTCTGCGCAGCCTCGTTGCGGCCGCTGCAGCAACGTATGCGCCGGACCGGCTGACGTTCCTGTTCCTGGATTTCAAAGGCGGCTCGGGCCTTGAGCCGCTCGCAGGTCTTCCGCACTGCGTAGGACTCGTCACCGATCTGGCCGAGGGCGGAATGGACCGGACCCTTGCGTCCCTGCGCGCAGAGCTCAAGCGCCGCGAGAGGGTGCTCCAGGAGTCGCACACCGGCGACGTGGAAGACTACGGCAACCGTGGAGGACTCATGCCGCGTCTGGTCCTCGTCGTCGACGAGTTCAGGATGCTCGTCGAAGAAGCCCCAGCCGCACTCGGCGAGCTCATGCGCATCGCAACCGTGGGCCGCTCTCTGGGGATGCACCTCGTGATGGCCACCCAACGGCCTCAGGGAGCGATCTCGGCTGACATCCGCGCCAACGTGACGACAAGCATCGGGCTCAGGATGCAGCACGACGCGGAGTCGTCCGACGTCATCGGCAGCCCGCTCTCAGCGCACATCCCGGTAGGACTCCCGGGGCGGGCGTACCTCTCCGTCGGCGGAGGTCCACCCCTCGCGTTCCAATCCGCCTCCCTTGGGCTCGCCGCGACCTCCAGTGTGCAGAGGCGTGTTGACGTGGCAGATGCGCTCGTATGGCTCGACCGACGCGCTGAATCCGCGAGCGAGGTGCAGCTTTCCCCTGCTCAGGCGGCCGCTCCGCTCGTCTCCGCCGCCGTCGAGGCCTGGGCACAGCGCGGCGGTTGGTCCGTCCCACGTCCTCTGGCACCGGCGCTTCCGAACGCCCTCGTCTGGGATCCGGCGGGAAGACCCCACGACGAGGAGACATCGGAGGTGCTCCTAGGCATCGTCGATCTGCCCCATGAGCAGCGCACCACGGCCCTGACGTGGTCTCCCGCCCGTGACGGCCATCTGGCCCTGATAGGCGCCGCGTCGGCGGGGACAGCGGGGACGTTTGCCGCCGTTGCGGCACAGCTGGCCGGGAACGCCATCACCCGGCATCTCTACATCCTCGATGGGGACGGCTCACTCGCCTTCCTCCGTGACCACCCCCGCGTGGGATCCTACGTCGGAGTCGGCGAACTCCGGCGCGCGGCCCGTGTGATCGCTAGACTCGGCGAGGAATGTGCGGAGAGGCTGGCCCGGACACGTGGCGAGGAGCCCGATGTGGCGCTGGTCCTCGTTGTGTCGGCTTGGGGCACGTGGATCTCGGCCCTGCGCCAAAGTCCCCATGCTTGGGCGGAGGAGGCCCTCGGAGGCCTCCTCCGCGACGGGGCGATGGCCGCGCTGTCCGTTCTCGCAGCAGGAGAGCGTGAGCTCGTCTCTTCCCGGGTATTCGGCAGCATCCCCGCGAGGCTCTTCTTCCCGCTCGGCTCGACCGACGAGGCGCGGCTTTCCTGGCCCCGCCTTCCCCCGATGCCGTCTCTCCGGGGTCGCGCCGGCGCCGCTGGGACCATTGTCGAGGGCGGGCCATACACTGCCCACTGCTACGACCACTCGTCGGGCTCCCTTGACGCCAGCCGACACCTGCTGCGCGGACTTCCTCGCCGGCGGAGCCTGCGCGAGCCCCGCCCGTTCCGGATCGACCCCCTTCCCGCGACAGCACCCGCCCACGCGGTAGCAGCCCTCGCGGCGGTGTGGCCGGCCACAGCTGGCGTCGCGTGGGAGGCCGGTCAACCGTTCGGGGGGCAAGGGCGCCTGTCCGGCGGGCGAGCACCCAGGATCGGGGCCGCGGACGGCGGGAACGACCGCAGGCGGCTCGTGGTGGGCCTCGCGGGAGACGAGGCCATGCCCCTGTCGCTGCGTGTGGATCGAGGTGAGGTCCTCCTGGCACTCGGTGCATCCTGCGCAGGCAAGAGCGCGTTCCTCGCGGCACTGCCGACAATGAACCCCGGGGTCGGCTTCGTCTCCGTCGAGTCGGAAGAGCGCCTGTCACGGTGGAGTTCGCTGCTCGAGCAGCTCACAGGCACAGGTGCCGTACCGGACACTGGGCGCGTCCCCATAGTCCTGGTCGATGACGCCGACCACCTCGGTACTGAGGAAAACCATCTTCTGTCACAGCTGCTCGACACGGGCGCGTCCATGGTGGCCACGGCCGCATACAGCCCCAACCTCTACGCGCGGTGCCCACTCGCCCTGAGGGTCCGCTCCGCGGGGACTGGAATCCTCATTGGACCGCGGACATCGGGCGACGGCGACGTGTTCGGCGTCCGGGTTGACGTTCCCGGCCCTGTGCCGTCCGGCCGCGCGGTGGCCCTCATCGACGGACGACAGGTCGACGTCCAGCTCGGCTGCGTACTCACGCCCTCCCAAGACACTGTCCTCCCGGACGGTCGCGGTCAGGGCTGACGCGGTGCCCCGGCCCCGGGGTCCCCTGTCTCCGGTTCCCCGGAGTCCTTCCGGCGCCTCGGTCCTTGGCTGAATGCCAGAACCCGCTGCTCGAAGAGGAGGAGGAGCGCGATGACAGCGGGGACAACGATGGCAAGGCCAAACGAGATGACACCACTCGTGAGCGTCGGGACGCCGATGGTCAGGGCGAAGAGCTGAGCCACGAGCACCACCGAACGAGGCCACCGCCGCCCACGCCACAGAAAGATTCCGGCGGACGCGAACCATGCCGCGAAGGCCGCAAGAAGCACGAGTGTGAAGGCAGCACCGCCCGGTGACGTCGCGGCCTGGCCGGCCAGAAGGGACACAGCATAGAACACAGCGAAGCCGGCGAGCACTGCAGCCTCAAGAAGCACGATGGCTACGAGCGCGAGGAGAGTCCAGGGCCGCCGGACGGGTGCGGGATCTGCGGGGGGCACACCCGCACGATACCCGAGTCGTCCAGGGTCAATGGAGCAGACCCTGCCAACCCGCACCCGCTAAAACCGGAGAAGGATACAGCGAGTGTGACGCATCCCTCTCATTTCGGGCGCGAATCCTTGCCATGACCCCTTGTTTACGCCCAGTTAAAGTGACAACGTTAACGGAGTTGACCGCGGGGCCCCAAAGGCCCCTTTGCTTTGGATGGCCTCGTGAATGTTTTCACAAGCGTGCTGTCCCCCGAGAACGGAGTTGCTCTACCACCATGGATTGGCGTGATCGCGCAGCCTGCCTCGACAAGGATCCCGAGCTATTCTTCCCCGTCGGGAACACCGGGCCCGCCCTCCTGCAGATCGAAGAGGCCAAGAGCGTCTGCCGTCGCTGCCCAGTGGTCGATACGTGCCTCCAATGGGCCATCGAGTCTGGTCAGGACGCCGGTGTCTGGGGCGGTATGAGCGAAGATGAGCGCCGCGCGCTCAAACGGCGGGCCGCACGCGCCCGCCGCGCTTCCTGAGCATCCTTCTCCGGCGGCGGAACGCCGAGGACGCCTCCGCCCGGAGCAGCCAAGCTGCTCCGGGCGGAGGCGTCTTCGCTGCCTGAGGGCCCTCAGGACCGCGTCCCTTGGCTGACCGCAGGCGAAGTCTCATGTCTGGTCGATGCGCAGCACAATCCTCACGACCGTTCCGCCGCCGGGGCGCTCCTGCCGTTCGATGGTCCCGTTGAGCTCACTGGTCACGAGGGTCCGTACGATCTGGAGGCCCAGCCCCTCGTGGCGGTCGGCCCCCGCTGCCAGCCCGACGCCGTCGTCCGCTATCGTCACCTCGAGTTCCTCGGCTCCCGATTCGTCCCTGCGACGGTGCGCAGTGAGCCACACCGTGCCCGAACGGTCGGCCAGCCCGTGCTCCACGGCATTCGTCACAAGTTCATTGATCACGAGCGCGAGCGGCGTGGCGAAGTCACTGGGAAGATTGCCGAACTCTCCTCGACGCTTGGTGGCGACATGCTGCCCCTCCGTCGCAACCTCGACCGACAGCCGGAACTGGCGGCCGATGAGCTCGTCGAAGTCGACCGTCTGGGTGAGCCCCTGGGACAGGGTCTCGTGCACAAGCGCGATCGTCGCGACGCGGCGCATGGCCTGCTCGAGCCCCTGCTTGGCCTCGTCGCTCTTCATGCGCCTGGACTGCATCCGCAGGAGCGCCGCGACGGTCTGGAGATTGTTCTTCACCCGGTGGTGGATCTCGCGAATCGTCGCGTCCTTGGTCACGAGCTCCATCTCGCGCCTCCGCAGCTCGGAGACGTCACGGCACAGCACCAGTGCACCGAAACGCTCGTGCTCGTCACGGAGCGGAATTGCCCGGAGCGAGAGGCTCACACCGCGGGATTCGATCTCGCTGCGCCATGGCATCCGCCCCGTGACGACGAGCGGAAGCGTCTCGTCCACGAGCCGACGGTCCTTCAGGAGCGCGGTCGCGACCTCGGCCAGCGACCTCCCCTCAAGGGAGTCGACGCCGCCGAGGCGACGGAATGCGGAGACGCCATTGGGACTCGCATACTGGACGATGCCCTCGGCGTCGAGCCTGATGAGGCCATCGCCCACCCGCGGCGCGCCCCTTCGGGATCCGGTGGGTGAGGCGAAGTCCGGCCAGAGGCCGAGCGTTCCCATCCGCAGGAGATCGTACGCGCATTGCCGGTAGGTGAGTTCGAGACGGCTTGGCATCCGCGAACTCGAAAGATCCAGATGGGAGGTCACAACGGCGAGTGTGCGGCCGTTGCGCACGAACGGCACGGCCTCGACCCGCAGGGCCATCTCCGAGTTGAAGCTTGTTTCGTGATGGCGCTCGATCGACTGGGACGCCCACGCCTTGTCAACGAGCGGTTTGAGGTCCGACCGGATCCTCTCCCCCACGAAGTCGCTGTGGAACACCGTGTGGGTGGTGGACGGGCGCACATGCGCCAACGCGATGTAGCCGTCGTCCGGATCCGGGAACCAGAGCGCGAGGTCCGCGAACGCGAGGTCGGCCACGAGTTGCCAGTCTCCCACGAGCAGGTGCAGCCACTCGGCATCCCCAGGGCCGAAGTCTGCGTGCTCCCTGATCGGGTCCGTGAAGATGGCCACCTGCACCGCCTTGTCTCAAACTTTCTCTCGCCGAGCGCCACCCGCATGCCGGGAACCGCGATCCGCCGCGGGAACAACCGAGGCCGCGGGGATTCATGTCCCCGCGGCCTCAGGCGTCCAAGCGCCTAGTGGCGCACGATCGACCGCAGCAGCCTCAATGCTACCGAGAGCGAGGCCATGTCGTCCCGTTCGAGGGCGTTGACCTCGGCGAACATGGCTGCAGCACGGTCAAGCTGCTCGCGGTTCTCGCCCTCCCAGATGGTAAGGCGCGCCTCCGGGGAGAGCGTGTCCGGAGCGGCCTCCATGACCGAGCTCGTGAGGTCGGCGACGGTGCTGTACAGGTCGTCGCGCAGCGCCGCCCGAGCAAGGGCCTCCCACCGGTCCCGCCGGGGCAGTGCCGTGATCCGCTCGAGCAGTCCGTCCACCCGGAAGCGGTCGAACACCGTGTAGTACACGCCAGCGACCTGCTCGACGCCGGCTCCCGTCGTCTGAGCGATCCGGGCGACGTCGAGGAGTGCATAGCTCTCGAACAGCTCGGCCCAGCGGTGGGCAAGCTGCTCGGGAAGGCCCCACTCGCGAGCCCGGTCGAGCCAGGCTGAGACACGCTCGGCGTCCTGCCCTCGCAGGTAGTCGAGGAGTTTGGCGCGCAGCGTCGCAAGCGGGGCACGGTACTTCGCCACCACGTCGGCGATCTCCTGCCCCGCCATGCCTTCATGCAGCAGCCAGCGGACGGCGCGGTCGAGGAGTCGCCTGACGTCGAGATGGATCGCTGTCCAGTGTTCCGTGGGGAACGAAGCCGGGAGCGTGTTGATCGCATCCGTCATCTCGTCGAGGCCATACACCTCGCGCAGTGCCACGAACGCCTTGGCAACTGAGACGGGCGTTGCGCTCGTTTCCTCGATCGTGCGGAAGGCGAAGGTGATCCCGCCAAGGTTGATCATGTCGTTCGCCACAACCGTTGCGATGATTTCGCGGCGCAGCGGGTGGCTGGCGAGGTCACCCTCGAAGCGCTCGGCCAGCTCGGCCGGGAAGTACTCGCGCAGCGTGTCCTCGAACCACGGATCGTCGGCGAGGTCGCTGTCGCGCAGAACCTCGCTGAGTTCGATCTTGGCATAGGCGACGAGGACCGCGAGTTCGGGCGCGGTGAGCCCTTGGCCCTGCTCAAGACGCTTGTGCAACTGCGACGTAGTCGGGAGCGCTTCGAGCTCCCGCTTGAGGTCGGCTTCCGTCTCGAGCCAGTCCATGAGGCGCTCGTAGCTCGGGCTCCACTCGACGACCCTCGCACGGTCATTGACGAGCAGGATGTTCTGGTCGATGTTGTCGGCCAGGACGAGCCGGCCGACCTCGTCCGTCATCGACGCCAGGAAAGCGGCCCGCTCCTGCGCGGCCAGCTTGCCCGCGGCCACCATGCGGTCCACGAAGATCTTGATGTTGACCTCGTGGTCAGAGGTGTCGACGCCCGCAGAGTTGTCGATCGCGTCCGTGTTGATGATGACGCCCTGGAGCGCGGCCTCGATACGGCCCCGCTGGGTGAAGCCGAGGTTGCCGCCCTCGCCCACAACCTTGACGCGGAGGTCGCGCCCATCAACGCGGATGGAGTCATTTGCCTTGTCGCCAACCTCGGCGTTCGTCTCCCCGCTGGACTTGACATATGTTCCGATGCCGCCGTTGTAGAAGAGGTCCACCGGTGCGAGCAGCACGGCCTGGAGCATGTCGTTCACGCTCAGCTGGGTGGTCCCGGCGGGGAGGCCCAGGGCAGCGCGTACCTCGTCGGAGACTGGGATCCATTTCGCCGTACGCGGGTACACGCCGCCGCCGGCGCTGATCAGCTCGCGGTCGTAGTCGTCCCATGAGGAGCGCGGGAGGTCGAAGAGGCGCCGCCGTTCCGCATAGGAGGCCGCGGCGTCGGGCGTCGGGTCGAGGAAGATATGGCGATGGTCGAATGCCGCGACAAGGCGGATGTGCTCCGAGAGCAGCATGCCATTGCCGAACACGTCCCCCGACATGTCCCCCACGCCGACCACGGTGAAGTCCTCGGTCTGAGTGTCGACGTCGAGCTCGCTGAAGTGGCGCTTCACAGACTCCCAGGCGCCGCGCGCGGTGATGCCCATGGCCTTGTGGTCGTACCCGACGGAACCCCCGGACGCAAAAGCGTCGCCAAGCCAGAAGCCGTACTCCTTGGAGAGCCCGTTCGCAATGTCCGAGAAGCTCGCTGTGCCCTTGTCCGCCGCCACAACAAGATAGGTGTCGTCGTCGTCGTGGCGCACGACGCCGGCGGGCGGCACGACCTTCTCCCTCACCCCTCCGCCGTCCCCGGCTCCCTGCCTGTGCTCCATCACGCGGTTGTCGGTGATGTCGAGCAGGCCGCGGATGAAGGTCTTGTAGCTCTCCACGCCCTCGGCCAGCCACGCAGCGCGGTCGAGCGACGGATCGGGGAGACGCTTGGCGTAGAAACCGCCCTTGGCACCGGTGGGGACGATCACGGCGTTCTTGACCACCTGCGCCTTCACGAGCCCGAGGATTTCGGTGCGGAAGTCCTCACGGCGGTCGGACCACCGGAGCCCGCCGCGGGCCACCTTGCCGAACCTCAGGTGCACGCCCTCGACCCGCGGGGAGTAGACCCAGATCTCGTAGGCCGGCTTCGGCGAGGGCAGGCCCTCGATCATCCCGGGCCGCAGCTTGAAGCTCAGGTACGTGTGGCCAAGGTAGTAGTTGGTGCGGAGCGTTGACTCGATGAGATTGATGAACGCGCGCAGGACGCGGTCGGCGTCGAGCGTCGGAACCCGCTCGAGTTCCGCGTCGAGCTCCCCCTTGAGGCGGCCCGTGCGCGCAGTGCGCTCGGAGTCGACGAGCTCGGGGTCGAAACGGGCCTCGAAGTACTCGACGAGCCGGCGTGTCACCGCGGGGTTGTTGAGGAGGGTGTCGGCGACGAATCCGAACGAGTTCATGTTCCCGATCTGGCGCATGTACTTCGCGTACGCACGCAGCATCTGCGTCTGCCTGGAGTGGAGGCCCTCGTGCAGTACGAGCCGGTCGATGCTGTCCGACTCAGTCTCCCCGGAGAGCGCGAGGCTGAAGGACTCCGCAAGGAGTTCGCCGGTCGACATAGGGTCCACGCCCGCGGGGTACTTTAGTCCGAGATCGTAGAGGAAGAACTCCCGCGAGTCCCCTGTCTCAATCTCGAACGGCCTCTCGTCGAGGACCTCGAGTCCGAGGTTGTGGAAGTACGGCAGGATCTGGCTCAGGCTCTTGGGCTCGAAGATGTAGAGCTTGACCCGGGCATCCTCCTCGAGCGCCTCATCCTCTCTGGGCAGGTAGACGTGCACAGCCGGGCGCTCTGCAACCGCAACGCCCTCGGCCGTGGAAGCTCCGGCACGCTCGGAGGCGTACTCCTCGAACCGCGTGATGTCTTCGAGCGCGTCCTCAATGCTGAAGTCGACCCGATACGACGCTGGGAACGCCTCCCCCCACACCGCCGCGAGGTGCTCAGCCTGGTCGAGCGGACGCTGCTCATGCAGGACCTGCGCGATGCCCTCGCTCCACGACCGCGTTGCCGTCACCAGGCGCTGCTCGAGCGCTTCTTTGTCGACGGCGCTCAGATCCACGGCCGCCGAGTCTGCGTCCTTGGGCAGCCGGATCCGGAAGTAGAGTCGGGCGAGCGCTGAATCGCTCATCTGCGAGTCGTAGTCAATGGAGGAGGAGTGGAACTCCTTCTCCAGCTCCTGCTCGATGCGACGGCGCACCGCCGTGTTGTATCTGTCCTTCGGGAGGTAGACAACGGCATTCATGAAGCGCCCGTAGATGTCCGGGCGGAGGAAGAGGCGCGTCCGGCGGCGCTCCTGAAGCCGCTGGATCCGAGTCACGGTGTCGAAGAGCGACTCGGTGTCCATCTGCATGAGCTCGTCACGGGGATAGGTCTCAAGGATCGCGAGGAGGTCCTTCCCGGAATGCGAGTCGGCGGGGAAGCCCGAGGCGCGCATGACGCGCTCAATCTTGTCCTTGATGATCGGGACGGTCCGCGCGGACTGCGTGTATGCAGTGGACGCGAAGAGCCCGATGAAGCGGCGCTCGCCATCGACTTGGCCCTGCGCGTCGAAGCGCTTGATGCCGATGTAGTCGAGGTAGGTCCGGCGGTGGACCGTGCTACGGGAGTTGGCCTTCGTGATGTTCAGAGCGCGCCGTTCGCGTGCATGGGCCTGGCCCTCCGCGGTGAGGTGCTGGAGGGAGTGCGAGCCGTCGCCGCGCAGCAGACCCAGTCCGCTGCCCTCGACGAGTTCGAGGACGTCCTCGCCATCGACCGATTTGAGGTCGTACTCACGGTAGCCGAGGAACGTGAAGTTCCCCGCGTCGAGCCAGCGCAGGAGCTCCTGGGTCGATTTGAGGTCGGGAATGTCCTCCGCCCCGGCGACAGACTCGAGGCTGTCGGCGATCTGGAGCGCTTTGGCCCGCATGGGCTGCCAGTCCTCGACGGCCGCGCGAACGTCGCCGAGCACACGCCGGAGGCCCTCGACGAGCTCGGCCTTGGCCGCTGCCCCTACGCGGTTGGTCTCGACCGCAATCCATGACTCAATGTGCGTCGAATTGTCGCCATCGGACACGAGCGCGCTGAGCTGCGGCATGGCAGCTGTGTCACCGCTCGACATGCCCCATTGGGCTGGCACGCGGTCGACGGAGACGATCGACCCATCGCTCTTGCGACGGGTCACCACGAACATCGGATGGACCACGAGGTGGATCGGCGCACCCTGGCGTGAAAGTTCGGCGCTCACGGAGTCGACGAGGAACGGCATGTCGTCCGTGACGATGTAGACGATGCTCCTGCTGCCCTCATCGGTGATGGCGATATTCGACGTGCCGGTCTCCCGGCCCTCCGCGATGGTCCAGTGCTGCCGCGCACGCTCTGCGAGCGCCTCGGCCGGGTACGCCTGCCTGTCCTCCTCCGCCAGATGCTCGTAATAGTCGGAGCGGAATCGGGATTCCTGGTCCGCTGACGGAAATGGGGTCTGCTGCGCAGTACCGGTCGCCACCCTGGCTCGCCTCCAGTGAACTTGGCTGCCACCTTGCAGCCCTCCCACCTGAGCCTAACGCGCTGCGCCTGCCCTAGCCTTAGCACGTCGCCCAGTGAATCGTTGATTTCCATGTACAGGCGCACATACGAGCTCGGCGATCCCGTGCCGCAGGCCGGAGTCAGGAGCACACTCAAGCAGCACTTGGCCATTCAGGAGCGCGGCGTCGGCCGAGGCCGGGTCGTGGGGCAGCATGGACCTGATCGGGAGCCCTGGGCCGAACCGATCCCACGCCTCGCGCAAAGCGCGCTCGGGGAACCGGCCGAGCGTCGAGGCACGCACCCGGTTGAACACCACAGCCGGGGAGCAACCCGGCACCGCCTGCTCCAGTTCGGCGAGGCCGCGCACGAGCCTCGGCATTCCGATGGCGTCTGCCGCGCCGACCGCCACCACGCGGTCCGCGAGCTCGAGCGCCCGCAGGGTCGTGCCATTGCGTCGCGGAGCCATCGTGTCGAAACTGAGCTCTTCGTCGGCTTCGAGGCAGAACCCCGCGTCCACCACCACCACCTCGGCCAGCTCACGGCAGCGCGTGAGCACCGCGCCGAAGGCGGCGGCCCGAAGCTCCGGCCAGCGATCGGCACGGGTGAGGCCCGTGAGGACACGGAGCATGCTGCCCCCGGTGACGACCGGCGTCGCGAGACGATCGAGCGCCGCGCGGTCCAGGAGCCCCTGGTCCGCAAGCCTGCAGGCCTGGGCGAGTCCCGCGGAGTCGTCGAGGAGACCCAGCATCCCGGCGATCGACCCCCCGTACGTGTCTGCGTCGATCAGGATGGCACTCCGACCGGAGGCGGCAAGCTCCGCCGCGCAGTTGACCGCGATCGTCGTCCGGCCCGGAGAGCCGATCGGGCCCCATACCACCAGGATCTCCCCCTCCTCCGCGGGTTCGGGAGGGCTCACTTCGGGTTCAGCGTCCCGAGACGTCGCACTCGGGCGCGCCCCGGCGAGTCCAAACGACGACGGACTGGCCCCTGCTTGCCCAGCCACCCCATCCACAGCCTCGCCGATGAGCCGCGCGAGCTCCGACCCGGGCGTAGCCTCTGGGGCGGCCACTACGCCGAGTTCCGTGAGCCGGCTGCGTTCGGCGGCGTCGTCCGTGAGCCCCACGAGTGCTACCCCCACGGCCACGAGCCGATCGGCGAGCGTCGCAGTGATGTCCTGGGTGCCGCCAGCCACGACTGCGGCACGCGCGAGGCCTGTCTGGCAGGCAGCGACGAGCTCTGCCAGCTCCGAGCAGCGCCTCACCACGGTCACAGGCCCATGGAGTCGTTCGAGCGATCCGACAAGCTCCGCCTGCCCGGCGCCGATGGTGACAACGGGAATGCTCATCGCGACCCACCGGCCGGATTCCAGACGAGCGAGACCTTGGCGCTGTTCGCGAGTGCTCCGAGCACTTGGGACAGCTTCGCATCCTCGACCAGGACGAGCACATGGGTCTCCCGGCTGCCGCCGAGCGTGGCAGAGGAGGCCTCGATGT
The DNA here is from genome assembly GCF_021554725.1 of Sinomonas notoginsengisoli. Classification (GTDB taxonomy): domain Bacteria; phylum Actinomycetota; class Actinomycetes; order Actinomycetales; family Micrococcaceae; genus Sinomonas; species Sinomonas notoginsengisoli. The sequence goes on from NZ_JAIZDP010000001.1 coordinate 834,039, forward strand.
GCGCGATCTCGGCGCCGGGGACGAGGAGTTTGGGCTCCGCGAATCCGTTGCGGCCGTCAGGCTGGGCAACCCAAATGTCCACACGGGTGCCCGCCGTCGCTTCGGTGGGGAGCGCCTGGGTGATGCTGATGGACACGGGCTTCCGGTCCACAGCCCTGGGCTCTCCCAGGCTCGACGCCGGTATAAGGTCTCCCTTGGCCACACGCTGGAGCGCCACCCTGCCGTGGGGCAGCGATCCGGCAGTGAGGTACCTGCCCTCCGCGTCACCGAGCCGGACATCAATTCGCATCAGACGGCTCGGGTCGATGGACTGCCCGACGGCGATGTCATCCTTCGCGGCGTATACGCCGACGGTGCGGTCGGCCGCATCGACGAGGGCAACCACCCCGGCGATCGATGCCAAGACGAGGAGGAGTCCCACGAGCAGACGCGGGTCTTTCCACGACGGTTTCGAGAGCCGGGCACCGGGCGGCGTGTTCTCGGCAGCAGGCATTGCTTCCCCTCCAGTCGCAGGCCGCTGACCGGCCCCCCTGCGCCATTCTGGCCGGAGGTGGGCGTCGACCCAAGTCGGGTCCCGTCAAACAGAGCCAAACTGTGGATAACCGCCTCAATCGACGTCGAAAGCTCCCGAGAGTGGCAGAATGGCTCCATGCCACGCTTCCTGACGCTCGCCGATGTGTGCGAACAGCTCCAGATCAGTCCGGCGCAGGCCTATGCCCTGGTCCGGAGCGGAGAGCTCAAAGCCATTCAAATCGGTGGCCGCAATCAGTGGCGCGTCGAAGACGTGAAGCTCGAGGAGTACATTCAGGCCAGTTATGCCAAGGCCGAGAAGATGCTGGCTGAGAACCGCCGCACCCACTCCGGGAACTGACTCCGCGGCCTTGGAGTCCACTCGTGCCGTAGCAGAGTCAGGTGTCGGAGCGCACAGCAACGAGCGCCCCAAATCGCACCACCACTGAACCGCCCGCAGCGGAACCGAAATCGCCGCGCGCTGGCGTGACCTCGAGGTAGTCCGCCCCGACCGTGTCGATCACGCCGACGACGGCCACCGCTTCGGCACGGCCGCCGTCGATCAGACATGTCACGATTGCCCGGTCCCGCGCGAGAGCGCGAAGACACGACGCGAACGAGGCCGTTCGGCGCACCGTCGAGCCTTCAGCCCGGACCGACCGGGTGAGCCCGTTCACGGTCAGGAGCGCCGCGAAAGGCACCAAGGCGCGGTACCGCGGTGTCTGGAGGATGAACCACGCCTCGGCCACTTGACCCAGCCTGCCATAGAGCCGGACGTCTGCTTTCAGCAGCACATCGACCGGTTGAGTGGTGTGGGCCCTCATCCGGTCCGTGAGCCCCACCGCCCCCTGTTCGGCCCTGACAAACTCGGCCACCTGGGCTTCATGCTCCAGTTGCCCTGCCGAGGCAAGCTGGCCCTCAAGGTCCGCGAACAAGTCGTCCCAGCGCATGGTCTTCACCTTATGAACGCCCGTAGGTATGGGTCAATCTCGGTCATAGACCACCTGAACTGGACATTCGCGCTTTTCTATGACCAAACTGGATTCGTTGTCATCAAACGATATCAAACAGCATCATAAAGTTGTGGAATCCGCAGCGCGGATGAACAGACCGGGGGGTCCGAATGGAGAACACCAGGCATCAGCAGATCGCGGCGGATGCGCTCGTCACCGCGGCCGTCCTCGCGCTGGGTGCGGTACTCGTCCTCGCAGGGAAGGCCCTTGCTGGAAGCGCCGCACCGGGCGGTTCAGGGGACTGGCTTCGCATCGCCCCAGAAACGTTCGACGGCGCAGACGCACCGAGCATCGCCGTCCTCCTCGGGCTTGCCGCGAGCCTGGCCGGCCTCGTGGTCGTCGCCTGGTGGCTCCTCTCGGCGGCGCTCGCGATCACGTCAGCGCTCCTCGCAGCAGCTGGGGCGGCGGGGGCCGCGAGCCGCACGGGAGCGTTCGCCCCTGCCTTCATGCGCCGACTCGCAATGGCCCTGCTCGGGCTTACCCTCGTGACCGCTCCCGCGGCACACTCCGCCGGACTCCCCGACCCCGCCTGGCACCCCGGCGCCTCCGCTCCACACTCTGTCCCGGCAGCTCAACCGGTCAAGTCGAGATCTGACCAGGAACGCTCCGTGGACGAATCCCAACCGTCAACTCAAGCTTCGGCCTCTGGTTCGCCGACCGCATCCGGGCTAAGCCGCGCAGGAACGTCGAGCACAGACGCCCCTCTCCGCACCGGCGAAGCACTCCTCCTCGGAGAGGAACCATCCGAGCCCGGCGGTCCACCTCCGCCCGTCGCTGCCCCGCAGTATTCCCTGCCACCGGGAGGTGTGCAGGCGGCGCCGGCTTCTGGTGCGGTACCGGAAGCTGCATGGGTGCCGACCGCGCCGCTGGCCGCGTCCGATCCGCTGATCCGGCAGCCGGCCCGGGCCGTGGCCGGCGTCGTGGCCGGCGTCGTGGCCGAACCCGTCGAGGTCCGCCCGGGCGACAACCTGTGGACAATCGTGGCCAGGCACCTCGGACCGGGGTCGACCGACCTCGACATCGCGGCGGCCTGGCCGGATTGGTATGAGGCAAATGCAGGAATCATCGGGGACACCCCAGACCTGCTTCAGCCCGGACAGCTTCTGAGCCCACCGCGCTGAGCCTGTCCCCTCCATCCACACACCGCCGGAACCGGCCTCAGACCTCGATTGATTCACCCCCCACGCCCTGCCGCGCTCCCATCGAGCGGCCCCATCAGAAGGATTCGCGCCATGACAGCATTCACCACCGCGACCACAACCCGCGGGACGCAGCCGCTCCCACAGGTCGTCGCAAGCGGGCCACGGACGGCGGATGTGCTTCGCTTCCATCAGCCGACGTCCGTGCCTGCCGCCGATCCCCGACCTCGCACCGCGGGAAGCGCCGCCCTGGCACCTGTACCCGTGCAGCAGCCCCCTCGTCTCCTGCATGCCGTGCCAACGCCTCAGGAGGCGGAGGAGGTCCGGAAGCGCGCGGCAGCCATAGCACGGGCGGCAATGGAGGTTCTCGCTGGCACACGTCCCCTCGCACAGCTCACACCCTGGGTGCACCGCGACATTCTGCCCGTGGTGCAGCTGCGCACTGACCTGTGCCGAGCGGCCCGAACCGGTGAGCGAAAGCTTGCTCCCGTCCATAGGGCCGCGGGAATCAAGGCCGCCCACGTATCCCTGGTGCAGCCAGGTGTCTACGAGGCGGCGATCGTCGTTTCCGACGCCGCCCGTCACCGGGCGGTGGCGCTCCGACTCGAAGCTGTAGGGAGAGGCGGGTGGACAGTCACAGCCCTCGAGATCGGCTGAATGGCGTTCGGATGGACCTCCGGACGGTGCTGGCCCGCCCTTCTGTGCGAGGGGCGGGCCGCTGAGGCCGAAGAGACAGGATCCGGTCAGCGCTTGGAGCGCCGGCCGGGTGCTCCCTTCGACGAGGGCCGCGACTGGCCCTGCTTCTGCCCGGATGGCTTCTGCCCAGATGGCTTCTGGCGGCCCCCGCCACCATTCTGGGACGCCTTGGCCCGCACCTGTTCGAGGTGCGTCTCCGTGGAACCATCCTCGGCGGGAGCCGAGTACTGCAGCTGGGCCGGACGCGCCGAGACCTCCTGCTCGACCTGGGCCACCTCGGCTGGCTGGATCTCGAGGTTGAACAAGAAGCCGACCGACTCCTCTCGGATGCCCTCCATCATGGTCTGGAACATGGCAAAGCCCTCACGCTGGTACTCGACGAGCGGGTCACGCTGTGCCATGGCGCGCAGGCCGATGCCCTCCTTGAGATAGTCCATCTCGTAGAGGTGCTCCTGCCATTTGCGACCGATCACCGATAGCACGACTCGGCGCTCGAGGTCGCGCATCGTGTCGGGCCCGACCTGCGCCTCCCGTTCGGCGTAGATCAGCTTCGCATCCGAGATGATCTCCTCCTTGAGCATCTCGACCGTGACCCGGGGCTTCCCCCCGGCCTCATCGATGACGTCCTGGGGAGTGATCGAGATCGGGAAGATCGTGCGCAGATTCGCCCAGAGCGCGTGGAAGTCCCAGTCGTCGCCGTTGCCCTCGGCAGTAGCCGCGTCGATCATCGCCGTGATCGTGTCCTCAAGGAAGAACTGGACCTTCTCGTGGAGGTCGTCGCCCTCGAGGATGCGCCGTCGGTCGCCGTAGATCGCTTCGCGCTGGCGGTTGAGCACGTCGTCGTACTTGAGGACGTTCTTGCGCTGCTCGGCGTTGCGCCCCTCGACCTGTGCCTGCGCCGATTGGATCGCGCGGGAGACCATCTTCGACTCGAGGGCGGTGTCATCCGCGAGGCTCGACGCCATGAGCCGTTCGGCGCCGCCCGTTCCGAAGAGCCGCATGAGGTCATCGGCGAGCGAGAGGTAGAAGCGGGACTCACCTGGGTCTCCCTGACGGCCAGACCGCCCGCGGAGCTGGTTGTCGATGCGCCGCGACTCGTGCCGCTCGGTGCCCAGGACATATAGGCCGCCGAGCGCGAGGACTTCCTCGTGCTCGGCCTTGACCGCCTCGTTCGCGGACGCGAGGGCGGCAGGCCACGCGGCCTCGTAGTCAGCTGAGTTGGCCTCGGGGTCGAGGCCCTTGGAAGCCAGGTCTGCTACCGCCATGAACTCAGCGTTGCCGCCCAGCATGATGTCCGTGCCGCGGCCGGCCATGTTGGTCGCGACGGTGACGGCCCCCTTGCGGCCCGCCTGGGCCACGATTGCGGCCTCCCGCGCATGGTTCTTCGCGTTGAGCACCTCATGGCGGACCCCAGCCTTTGCGAGCGCCTTGGAGAGGTATTCGCTCTTCTCGACACTCGTAGTGCCCACGAGGACCGGCTGGCCCATCGCGTTGCGACGCGAGATGTCCTTCACCACCGCTTCGAACTTGACGACCTCGTTCTTGTACACGAGGTCGGGCTGGTCGATGCGGGTCATGGGCTTGTTCGTCGGGATGGGCACGACCCCGAGCTTGTACGTGCTCATGAACTCGGCGGCCTCGGTCTCCGCCGTGCCCGTCATGCCCGAAAGCTTCTCGTACAGGCGGAAGTAGTTCTGCAGCGTGACCGTGGCGAGGGTCTGGTTCTCCGCCTTGATCTCCACGCCCTCCTTGGCCTCGATGGCCTGGTGCATGCCCTCGTTGTAGCGGCGGCCCGGGAGGATGCGGCCCGTGTGCTCATCGACGATGAGCACCTCGCCCTCGAGCACCACATAGTCCTTGTCCCGCTTGAAAAGCTCCTTGGCCTTGATGGCGTTGTTGAGGAACCCTATAAGCGGGGTGTTCGCCGATTCGTAGAGGTTGTGGATGCCGAGGTAGTCCTCGACCTTCTCGATGCCGGGCTCGAGCACGCCCACGGTGCGCTTCTTCTCGTCGACCTCGTAGTCGTCCTCTCCGAGGCGCAGCGCGATCTTGGCGAACTCGGAGTACCACCGGTTGGCATCGCCCTGGCCCGGGCCGGAGATGATGAGCGGCGTACGGGCCTCGTCAATGAGGATCGAGTCGACCTCGTCGACGATGGCGAAGTGGTGGCCGCGCTGGACCAGTTCGCTCTGGTCCCACGCCATGTTGTCGCGCAGGTAGTCGAACCCGAACTCGTTGTTCGTGCCGTAGGTGATGCCGGCGTCGTACTGCTTCTTGCGCTCGGCCGGGTCCATGTTCGCGAGGATGCAGCCGCTTGAGATGCCGAGGAAGCGGTATACGCGGCCCATCAGCTCAGACTGGTACTCGGCGAGGTAGTCGTTGACCGTGACAACATGGACGCCCTTGCCGGAGAGCGCATTGAGGTAGGCGGGGGCGGTTGCCACGAGGGTCTTGCCTTCACCGGTTTTCATCTCGGCGATGTTGCCCAGGTGCAGCGCTGCGCCGCCCATGAGCTGGACGTCGAAGTGCCGCATTCCGAGGGTGCGGCCCGCCGCCTCACGGACGGCGGCGAAGGCCTCGGGGAGCAGGTCGTCGAGTTTCTCGCCGTCCTCGTGCCGCTCCCGGAGGCGATCGGTCTCACCCCGGAGCTCCGCGTCGGTGAATCCCTTGAACTCGTCCTCGAGCGCGTTGATGGCGTCCGCGTAGACGCGCAGCTGCTTGAGCGTGCGGCGGTCCCCGGTGCGCAGGAGTTTCTCGAGAAGGTTTGCCACGTGGCTTTCGCTCCCTTGTCAATGGCGTGGGCAGCAGCGGTTCGTGCACTGCGGCGGGATTCAGTCTACGGGAGACACGCGCGGCGACGCCTGCCGGTTCCCCAGCCGGGCACCGTCCGCCACTGCCCTTGCGAGTGCAGAGGCGAGATTCCCGCGCTCGGCAACCCGGACGTCGTCGAGCGTAAGCCAGTCAGCGAGGAGGCGCAGCTCGGCGGCGAGTTCGACGGCGGTGTCCGACGGAGCGTCCGGCTCACCGTGGGCTGCTTGGACAAGGAGCGCCCCAGCCGCGCGGTCCGCCTTGAGGTCGACTCTGGCCACCATGGCGTCCCTCAGGAGAAACGGCAGGACGTAGTAGCCGTACTCGCGTCGCTGCGCTGGCGTGTAGATCTCGATCCGGTAGTGGAAGCGGAACAGTCTCTCGAGCCGCCGCCGCTCGAACACGAGCGAATCGAAGGGGCTGAGGAGCGCACGGCCGGTCGCCGCCCGCGGGATCGCACGGCCTGTACCCATGAAGAGCCGGGCATCCCACCCATCCGCGACGACTGGCTCCACGGCGCCCTCGGCGGCGAGCCGGGAGAGGGCCTCTTCGGTGGCGCGCACTGGAAGACGGAAATAGTCGGCGAAGCACCTGGCGGTGCCGATTCCGTGGGCTTCCACCGCGCGGCGCGTGAGCTCGAGGATGGCCTCGGCACGGTCCTCCGTCCCGTCCCTTGCGAGCCCGCGTGGAAGCACGTGCTGAGTAAGGGCATACCGGCGCTCGAAGGCCGGCGACCGCCCTGCCGCGGCTACCGCGCCCAGTTCGAACAGGTGGCTGACCACGCGCTGCACGGCGTTCCAGTTCCACCCCCACTGATCACTGCGGCGCTCCTCGACATGCCCGAGCCGCTGCGTGAGCTGGGCGGCCGTCAGCGGCCGGCTGGAGGCGAGCACGGAAAGGATCCTCTCGGCGAGCGCGCCACGCACCTCGGGATCCATGCTGTGCGCTCCGGCCCACTTGCGGTGCTGCCAGAGGCGCAGGGCGTCGAAGTGCTGTGGCTCGATGAAGCTCGCCTCGTGCGCCCAGTACTCGAGCATGCGGCGCGGGCTGCGCGAAGAGAGCCGGTCCAGGCCGGCGCGATCATAGGGGCCGAGCCGGGAGAAGAACGGCAGGTAGTGGCTTCGGACGAGAACGTTGACGGAGTCGATCTGCACGACATGGAGGTTCTCGAAGACCTTCACGAGGGAGCGCGCCGTGGCGGGAGCGCTCGGGCGCGGCCTGTGCAGCCCCTGGGCCGCCAGCGCCAGCCGACGTGCCTGCGCGAGGGTGAGCCGCGCCGTCATGCGTTCTGGGTCCCGTCCGCGCGGTGGCCTCGCGCGGGGCCGCGGGATGCCGCAGCGGCGGCCCCCTGAGGGACCGCCGCTGCGGCTGGTGCCTCCACGGATGATGTCGAGGCACAGGGGATGTCAGGGGACAACGGCACCTGCATCGTCCGACCGGTAGGCGTGGATCTGCTCCTCCACCTTCGACGCGCCGGGCTCGCACGCCTGGTCCAGGCTGATGACCCCGTAAGTCCATCCGCGACGCCGGTACACGACGGAGGGTGTGTTCGTGTCCGCGTCGATGAACAGGTAGAAGTCGTGGCCGACGAGCTCCATGTTGTCCACCGCGTCGTCCAGCGTCAGGGTCGTTGCCGGGAAGGCCTTGCGGCGAATCAGCACGGGCGAGTCTCCGGCGGGGATGTCGTTCTCGACCTCGTAGCGCGAAGGAGACTCTGCCTCTTCGGAGACCTCCATGGCACGTTCGGCATAGATTGGCGTGCTGCTGCTCACTACGGGGAGGGAGGCGGTGGCGGTGTTGACCCCTACGGGCGTGTGCTTGCCGTGGTGGACCTTGCGGCGGTCCTTGGCCCGCCGGAGGCGTTCAAGGAGCTTCCCGTACGCGATGTCGAACGCCGCGAACTTGTCCGGAGCTGTGGCCTCGGCCCGTATCACAGGCCCGCGGCCAGTGACCGTGAGCTCGACGGTGAGCTGGTCTGCGCCGGATTTGGCGTTGTTCTGCTTGGAGCACTTGGCGTCCACGCGCTGGACCTTGTCCGCGAGCGCTCCAATTTTCTCGAGCTTCTCGCTCGCGTACTCGCGGAAGCGATCCGACACGGTCAGGTTGCGTCCGCTGATGTTGAACTCCATGGTGCCCTCCAGATATTTGGCGAGGTCAGCCCGATATTGGCGTGGTGGAGCTCCGTCGTCTGACAGCCGAGCCCCTTTCCTGAGCCGCTATCGACAGGTCCTTCTGGCGATGGGACCTACCACTGACGTTAGTGGATCGTGACCATTTATTCATCCCCCGTTGGCCTCCGACCGCTGGATGTCCGCTGGGAGCGTACCCGGAGAGTCGCTGGAAGCGGTTTCGGGAAGGGGCACATACGCGAGCGTGACGACCCCGACGACGACGGCGCCCGCAGCCTCGAGCGCACGGGCCGCCTCCCGGGCGGTAGCGCCGGTCGTGAGCACGTCGTCGACCACGATGCAGTGGCGGCCACGGACGGCGTTGCGCCCTTGGGCCTGTGGCTTTCGGGGCACCCCGCTGCCCTGGCCCAGCACCCTGACTCGGTTGCGCACCTCGAGCGACCCTGCGACCCGTGAGCGTCGCTGGGAACGGCCGAGGCCCTTCTGGGAGCCCTCGCCGGTTCCCAGCACACGGGTCGCGAGGGATGTGGCGTGGTCGCCGAGCCGCTTCGGGCGCGGCTTGAGAGCCTCGACCCACAGTGCCTTCACCGGCAGCCGTCCCTCCCGCCGCACCCGTGCCATGAGCAGCCGCAGCGGGTCGAAGCCGCGTCGGAGATAGGCTGAGCTGCTGGTAGGGACGGGGACCAGTAGGGTGCCGGTGCCGGCGGCGCCCGCTGCCGCCTGCAGCGCTCGACCGAGAGCCGCCGCGAGCTCCTCCGCGAGGGCTGCGCTGCCGTGGGCCTTGAAGGCGAGCACCGCGAGGGAGAGCTCGTTGCGGTATGGCCCCGCCGACACCGCAGGAAGCAGGACCCGGCCGCTGGCCTCGACGAGGGCGGGGGCGTGCGCCTCGACCCTGCCGGGACGGGCCGTAAGAGCCCTGAGCCGCCTCGTGCACGTGGCGCACAGCGGTGTGTCGGGGGCGCCGCACGCGGCGCACTCGACCGGGACGACGAGCCCGAGGAGTTCCCCCGCCGCGGCCGCTATGGCGTCGACGGTCCGGGCTGAGAGGGTCCGGGGGCGTCCGGTATGACGCCCGGGCGCGGAGACCGTCACTGGGCTGCGCTGTTCCATGGCTCGAGTCTGGCCAAGGGCGCGGTCATCTGCGGGCGGCCCTGACACCATGTGGACAACTTCGGCGCCGTCACCGGTACGGCCACCCACGGCTATCCTGCGAAGGACAGTCCCTCAACGCCCTTGCCGAGCTCAGTCCAGGTGGTCCGCGAGAGCATGAAGACCCCGGCGGTGGTCTGCGCGTAGATCTCCTGGTCATCATTCCCGGCCGAGATCGCCTGGATGCCCGACAGCGCCGGGAGCTGGATCGGCTCCCCCTTCTTGAGCGAGACCAGCTCTGGTGCCACCGGATCGGTCGCCGAGAGGCCGGAGACGAGGACCGTCGTGTCGTCCACCCAGACGGCACGGCGCGGCTTCTTCTCAGTGGTCGAGAGGGTGATCGGCGTCGTGAGCTCGCGCGGTGTGCCGTCTGCGGCACGCACCACCCCGGCCAGCTGGAGGGCTGTCGAGCCCCCCTGCGTCGACAGGACGAGCGCGCGGGAGCCGTCCCGCGAGATCCTCAAGTCCTCGACGGTACGTCCGCCGAGCCAGCCCGGTGTGAGGACCGCCTTCGGGACCTCGGCACCCTCGGCCACCCCGGCGGGCTTGTAGGCCTCGACCTCGGTCGCGCCGTTGCCGCCCGGTCCGGCGCTCCAGACCCACCCCGCGGAGCTGACCGAGGGCGGGCTCAGCTGCCTCCGCGAGTCAAGGAGTCGCGGAGCCTGGTTCGGCACCACGGAGTACAGGCCCGGTCCATCACCGATGAAGCCGTAGACCTGCTGCGCCACATCCGCCGCAGGCTCACGCGGTCCGTACTGGGACACGCTTCGCAGCCCGTCGATCCGAGCGGCCTGCCGGTCCCTGTACTGGACGAGTTCGCCACCCGCAATGCCCACCTGCCACGACGGGACCTTGGGGTCCACGACGGGCTCGGGCACGGACTTCCCCGTGGTCGGGTCCTCGAGGGTGACGTCGCTCTGATTCGAACGCAGCGTGACACCCACCACGGAGCTGATGCCCGAGAACGTCCGCCGCAGCTGGTTCCGCATGCGCTGGCGGTCTGTGAAGGACGCATCCCGGAGCTCGGACGTCAGGTCCACTTGCGCAGTGTTGTCAACAATGGGCACCGATTCACGCTCGAGGTGGATGCCCTGTGGGAACGATGTCGCCACAGCGGAGCGGAGATACGGGGCCGGGCCGGCGATGAGCGCGCTCACGAGTGATTTCGCCACGCCGGAGTTGTTGATGAACCAGCGGACGTCCGGCACGAGGGTGGTGAAGCTGAGGTCGTAGAAGTACAGGGCGAACGACTTGTACAGGTCCTTGAAGGTCGCCTCGGGGATCACTGTCCCGTCGGGGAGCTTTGACAGGCGCCACTGGCCGTCCACTTGGGAGAGCGTGACGTCGACGTGCTCCTTCGTCCCGGCCGGGAGCTGCGTCGCGATGCCATCGGCGGCCACCGAGACGGCGAGGTCGAACTCGTACCTGTACTCGTTCTCCCGGCCCGTGGACACCACGGTGGGACTACCGCGGTACACGAGGGTTCGGTTGCTGGGCTTCCACGAGACTGCCTGTGCGGGAGCGAGGAACTGCCGCGCCACCGTGAAGTCGTTCTGGGAGCCGCTGCCTGCGTTGAAGAAGCCTTCAATCGTCGCCTGGGGACTCGCGTTGTCCCGCGGCCCCTGAGGGTTGTACTCGGGCGCGTTGCCGAGGGTCACGGCACTGTCCTTGCTCTTGCCCACGGCACCGGACGTGGGAATCTGCGCGCATCCGGCCAGAGCGGCAAGCGCGAGGACCACGGCGAACAGCACCGTCGGGAGGCTCCGCCGCATCACGGCTCCTCCCTCGTTTGGGCAGCTGAGGAATGGAACGCGCCGAGGACCACGCCACGGGTGGACTGTTCCTTGACGAGCACGACGTCTCCCTCGGCCGGCTCCAGCGCCACGGGCGAGGAGAGGATAGATCCGCCGGAGCGCAGCGGCAGCGTCATGCGGAAGCATGCGCCCTCGCCCCGCTCGCCCCAGGCCTGGAGCCACCCGTTGTGCAGCTTGACGTCCTCGGTGGCGATCGAGAGGCCGAGTCCCGAACCTCCCGTCGTGCGGGCCCGTGCCGGATCGGCGCGCCAGAAACGGTCGAAGACGCGGGCTGCCTCACCTTGAGTCATCCCGATGCCATGGTCGCGCACAGCGACCCCGACGGCGTCTGCATTGGCCGCGACAAAGATCTCCACGGGGCGGCCCTCGCCGTGTTCAAGCGCATTGAGGAGGAGATTGCGGAGCACGCGCTCGATCCGCCGATCGTCCATGTCGACCACGATGCTCGGCGTGCGGGCGTAGAGCCGGACCTCGGAGCCGCAGGCCGCGGCGATCGGGGCCGCTGTGTCGATGACCGAGCGGAGCACGGGCACGAGATCGGTCGGCTCGGCATCGAGCACTGCCGCGCCCGCGTCGAAGCGCGAGATCTCGAGCAGGTCGTTCAGGAGCGCCTGGAAGCGCTCCACTTGGTTGTAGAGCAACTCGGCCGAGCGCTTGGTGATCGGGTTGAACTCGTCGCGCGCGTCGTAGAGGACCTCCGCGGCCATCCGCACCGTGGTCAGCGGGGTGCGCAGCTCGTGGCTCACGTCGGAGACGAAGCGCTGCTGCATGTGGGACAGGTTCGCGAGTGCGGTGATCTGCTCCTGGAGGTTCGCGGCCATGTGGTTGAAGGACGCCCCGAGGCGCGCCACCTCGTCCTCCCCCTCGACGGCCATGCGCTCCTCGAGCTGGCCGGCGGCGAGCTTCTCCGATACGGCCGCGGCGTGGCTCACCGGGGACACGACCCCGCGCGTGACGACCCAGGTGATCGCGCCGATGAGCAGCAGGAGGAAGACGCCACCGAACCACAGCACGTTCTGCATGTCGTCCAGGGTCGCCTGGGCGGACTCGATGTCGTAGATGAGGTACAGCTCGTAGACCGTCCCGCCGAAGCTCACCTTGTTGCCCACCGCGATCGCGGGATGCATCCGGTTGTCCACGGTGAGCGGTATGGACTGCCAGTACTGCTCCTGCTCCGAGTGCTGGACCGCATCTCGGAGGGAGGGGGGGATGTCATTCTCGGTGCGCAGGTAGGACGCGCGTGAGTCGACCCAGCGGTTGCGCGGCTGGTCCTGGTTCGGCACGGCGAGGAACACGTACTGGCGCGGCGTGCCCGATTCGCGGGCCTCGAGCTGGTTGAGGGTGTCGTTGACGAGCTTGAGGACGCCCTGCTGGTCGGTCACCTGCGCGCCGTCGAACGTCTCCTGGACCTGCTGGACGGACTGCCGGGTCTGCACCTCGGCCTGGGCCAGGCGCTCCTGGAAGAGGTTGTTCGCGATCTGGTTGGACAGGTATGCGCCGACTGCAAGGAAGGAGACGAAGGTGAGCACAAGCGTGATGAGCACGGTGCGGAACTGCAGGGACCGGCGCCAGCGGCGGGTGAACGCACGCTGCACGGACACGAGGGCTGGCCCGATCCCGGCCAGGGTGCGGGCCGCAGTCCGACGAGTGCGGTAGAGGATGACGCGGGCACGCTTGAGGGCGATCCGGGCCCGGTCCCGGGGCTTCTCGCGCCGCGCCCACCGCCGAGCGAGCGCACGGCCCAGCCGGAGCCGCGCCTCCGTTCGGCGCAGCAGCGCGCGCACGACGGCGCCCACCTCCTGGCGCTGGCGGGAGGCGTTCCGTGCGGGGTCGCCACCGCCCTCCGGGCGCAGGCCCGGTGGGGTGCGGTGGTCCTGCTCAGTGGCCATAGGTCTTCGTTCTGGCGTCGTCGCCGCTTTCGGGCAGCCGGGCTAGCTGCCGGCCTTGTACCCGACGCCGCGGACGGTGAGCACGACTTCGGGCGCCTCGGGATCGCGTTCGACCTTGGAGCGCAGGCGCTGGACATGGACGTTCACGAGCCGGGTGTCGGCGGCATGCCGGTAGCCCCACACCTGCTCGAGGAGGAGCTCGCGCGTGAAGACCTGCCACGGCTTGCGCGCGAGCGCCACGAGGAGGTCGAACTCGAGCGGGGTCAGCGAGATGTACTCCTCGCCGCGCCTCACCGTGTGCCCGGCGACATCGATCGTGATCTCGCCGATGCGCAGGGTCTCAGGCGCCTTGGTCTCGCCCGGCCGCAGGCGTGCCCGCACCCGGGCCACCAGTTCAGCCGGCTTGAACGGCTTCGGCACGTAGTCATCGGCCCCGGACTCAAGCCCGCGGACCACATCCGTGGTGTCCGCCTTCGCTGTCAACATGACGATCGGCACGTCCGACTCCGCACGGATCTGGCGGCACACCTCGATGCCGTCGAGGCCGGGGAGCATGAGGTCGAGCAGGATGAGGTCCGGCTTCTGCGCGCGGAAGACGTCCGGTGCCTGTGCGCCGTCAGCGCAGAACACGGGCTCGAACCCGTCGTTGCGCAGGACGATGCCGATCATCTCGGCCAGGGCCTCGTCGTCGTCGACGACCAGAATGCGTGCCTTCATACCTTCAACTCTCCCCCAACTTCCGGCCGATTATGGGTATTCGCGCGCCGAGCGGGTCCGGGCCCCGCGCCCGGAGTGCCTTTGGCCCATTCTAGTGGGCGGGCGGCTTCCAGCCGGATCCCAGCCTCGGCGGCTATGCTCCCGCGCGTGCCGCCGCTCTCCACCGTGTTCACCTCAGCCTCCCTCGATCCAGCCGCACTCGTGCTCGCAGTCGCAGCTGCGGCGCTGTATGGAGTCGGACTGGCACGGGCCCGTCGCCGAGGGGTGCGCTGGCCGGTCTGGCGCGTGCTGTGCTTCTACGTGCTCGGCCTGGCGCCGTATCTGGTCCTCGCCTGCGGGTTCACCGGGGCCTACGGGTCCTCGCTGCGCTGGGCGTTCACCCTCAAGATCGCGCTCATGTTCTTCGTCGTGCCGCTCCTCGCAGGGCTCGGGCGCCCGCTAGGGCTCGCCCGGGCTGCGCTTGCGGACGCGGGGCGCGACCGTATCGAGAGGGTCATGGCGAGCCGCCCGATGAAGGTCCTGGGGAACGCTTTCGTGGCGCCGATCGTGGGCCTGATCCTGTTCGGCACGTTCCTCACGCCCCTGTTCGCCTCCTACCGGGCCGACCCGCTCCCGAGCGGCGCGCTGGGCGTTGCGGCGCCCCTCATTGGGCTCGTGCTCGCCCTGCCGCTGACCGAGGCCGAATCCTTCGAACGCTCGAGCGCCTTCATCGTGCTCGAATTCGTCTATGTGTTCATCGAACTGCTTGCCGACGCAGTTCCGGGAATCTTCATGAGGCTTTCCGCCACGGTGCTCGACGGTGTCACGGCATGGGCGCCCGGTTCGCCGTCGTGGTTTCCTTCTCCCCTGCGTGACCAGCAGCTCGCGGGAGACCTGCTGTGGTTCATCGCCGAGGCGGTGGACATCCCGGTGATCATCCTGATGTTCGTGCGCTTCTCGCGCAGCGACCGCCGCGAGGCCCAGTCCTATGACGAGCTCAGTGACGAGGAGATGGACGCCCTCGCTGAACAGCACCTGCGGCGGCGACGAGACTGAACCTCAGCACTGCGGGGCGAGTCCCGGGCCAACGGTGCCAGAGCGCGTCAGCCGAGGGCGATCTGGTTCACAGCATCGGCGAGCTTCACCGTCCGGGCGAGGCAGGCCGTCGCTGCAACCGGAGTGAGCGTCGCGAGGCTGCCTGCAGGAGCCAGCCGTACGGCGTCGAGCGCGTCGACAGGGAGGCCAAGCTGTCGCCAGGGCCGTACCACGCGCTCAGCGAGCTCCCCCGTGCCGGGGCGCGGGCCGGCGTCGTGCGGGAGGGCGCCGAGCCAGAGGCGCGCCCCAGCTTCCACCGCCCCCGCGAGGCCCTCCCACTGGGGCACCGTCAGGTCAGCGAGGGGCAGCGACACCCCGTCCGCGCCCGCCGCCAGGACCCGCCCGATCGGCGCCTCCCACGCGGGCAGGTTCACGACGACCGTCTCGGCCCCTGCAGCGCGGAGCGACTCGGTGACCCTGCCCCAGGCTGAACGGGCCTCCCCACCCGGAACCGACCGCAGCGTGCGGTAGCCGCTCGCCGTGGGCAGGAGCCCGCCCAGCACGCGGGCCGCCTCGGGTTCGTCGAGCTGGACGGTGAGCCGGGTGCCCGGAACCGCCCGGGCCACCCGGTCGAGGAAGGGCACGACGCCGTCGGCCAGCGACTGCGCGACGTCTCGCCGTGCGCCGTGGTCGGCGAGGACGCGCTCGCCAGAGGGCAGATAGGCGCCGGCCATGAGGCTCAGCGGCCCGAGGATGCGCACCTGCAGCTCCTCCGCGCTGTGCTCCTCTCCGCCGACGACATCCGCCAGGACGTTGAGATCGGTCGACAGGGCGGATTCCGCGCGCGCTGCGTCACGTCCCGGGTGCGGCACTAGGCGCCACCCGTGCGGCTGGACATCGGCGTGCAGGCCGAGCAGGAGGGAGGCCGTGCGGCCGATCGGGTCCGAACCCACGCCCCGCTCGGGGAGCTCGGCGAGGACTGGCAGGTGCGGGGTCCCGAGTTCGCCTCGGATCGCCTTCGTGGCTTCGAGGGGATCCGTGCCAGGCCAGTCCCCCAGGGCCGTCGCGGTGACCTGGCCGGTCACGCGCCCGCGTCCGAGTGCGCCTGCCCGGTGGAGCGCTGCCCGACGGTTCCCTGTCCATGGTCCTCGGCAATGGCCTGATGGTGGCGGATGACCTCGCTGATGATGAAGTTCAGGAACTTCTCGGCAAACGCCGGATCGAGCTGGGCCTCCTCTGCGAGGCGCCGGAGCCGGGCGATCTGGGCCGCCTCGCGGTCAGGGTCCGCGGGCGGCAGGTGGTGTTTCGCCTTCAGGAATCCCACGCGCTGGGTGACCTTGAAGCGCTCCGCGAGAAGGTAGACGAGGGTCGCGTCGAAGTTGTCGATGCTCGAGCGGATCGAGAGCAGCTCCGCCATGACCGACGGGTCCACGTGGCCCGTGAGTGAGCTGGCGCTCGGGTCATACTCCTCCGCTGAGTGGGGATGGGGCGTCTCGGCAGCGGGGTCGGGGCGGTGCGGCTCGGTCATGGGATTCAGTCTATTGGCAGCAGCCTGGCCCCTTGCCGCGTTGCCGCGACAAGGGGCCAGTTCCCTGCGACCCGGTGTCAGTCGCCGAGGAGTGCCCGGTGCGCCTTGCGCCGCTCCGCCTGTTCGACGGGGTCTGGAACCGGCAGGGATGCGATGAGCCGCTTGGTGTAGTCGTGCTCGGGCGAACCCATCACCCGACTACCGACGCCCTGTTCGACGAGCCTGCCCTTGTAGAGGACGCCCACCCAGTGGCTGAGCTGGTCGACGACCGCGAGATCGTGGCTGATGAACAGCGCAGCGAAGCCCAGCTCGGCCTGGATGTCGCGGAACAGCTCCAGCACCTTCGCCTGGACGGAGACATCGAGGGCGGATGTCGGCTCGTCCGCGACGAGCAGCTTCGGCTCGAGCGCGAGCGCCCTCGCGAGCGAGGCGCGCTGACGCTGGCCGCCCGAGAGCTCGTGCGGGTACCGCGCGGCGTACGAGGCCGGGAGCTGAACCGACTCCAGCAGCTCGCCGACGCGACGCCGCACCTGCACCGCGCCGAGATCCATATGGACCGCGAGCGGCTCGGCGACGCACTCCCCGATCGTGAGCTGGGGGTTGAATGACGCTGCCGGGTCCTGGAAGACGAACCCAATGTCCTTGCGGACTGGCCGGAATTCCCGCTCCCGGAAGCCGACCATCTCGTGCCCGAGCACCTGCAGGCTTCCGCCGGTGGCCCGGCTGAGGCCAACGATCGCGCGGCCGATTGTCGTCTTGCCCGAGCCGGACTCTCCGACCAGGCCGAAAACCTCGCCGGCGGAGACGGTGAACGAGACATCCTGCACCGCGCGGAACGGCGGCGTGCCGAGACGCCCGGGATAGGTGATGTCCAGCCGATCGGCCCGCACGAGCACCTCGGCATCCTGATGCAGTCGCTCCACCGCGCCTTGGGAGGCCGAGTGGCGCCCGAGGTGTGGCACGGCGTCGAGCAGCCTGCGGGTGTAGTCCTCGCGTGGAGACGCGAAGAGGGTGCGCACCGGCGCTTCCTCGACCACCTCGCCGTCGTACATGACGACCACGCGGTCAGCGAGGTCCGCCACCACGCCCATGTTGTGGGTGATGAGCACGATCGATGTTCCGTACAGGTCCCGCAGATCACGCAGGAGCTCGAGGATTTCTGCCTGGACCGTGACGTCGAGCGCCGTCGTCGGCTCGTCGGCAACGATCAGCTCTGGGTCCAGGGCAAGCGCCGCGGCGATGACCACGCGCTGCTTCTGCCCACCCGAGAACTGGTGCGGATAGTAGTCCACGCGTTCGTCCGGGTCCGGGATCCCCACCTTGCGCAGCGCCTCGACCGCCCGCTCCTTGGCCTCCTTGCGGCTAATCCTCCGGCCGCGTCGGCCGTCTGCGTCGTCGCGGGCGCGGTGCGCCCGGATCCCCTCCGCGATCTGCCAGCCCACGGTGAAGACCGGGTTGAGGGCCGTGGACGGCTCCTGGAACACCATCGCAACATCCCGGCCGCGCAGCTCGCGCAGCTTGGACGCGCTGAGCGAGACGACGTTGTGGCCGTTGATCACCACCGCGCCGGAGCTCGTCGCCGTTTCCGGCAGGAGGCCCAGGATGGTCTTGGCCGTGACGGTCTTGCCGGACCCGGACTCGCCGACGATCGCGAGGACCTCCCCGGCGCGGACGTCGAGGCTCACCCCCCGGACGGCACGCACGGGTCCTGCATCGGTGGCGAACGTGACTTCGAGGTCCTCGATGTCCAGGACGGGGCTCGACGGCGCGGCCGATGCTGCGCCGAGATCCTCGCTCACGCGGCACCTCCTTCGGTGTGGGTGACGGATGTGCCGACCGGGGCGCTCGACGGCCTCGGGCGCTTCTTCTTGCCTCGTGTGCGGATGCGCGCGTCACCGAGGTCATTGATGCTCTCGCCCACGAGGGTGAGCCCGAGGACCGTCAGGACGATCGCGAGGCCCGGGAACAGTCCCGTCCACCAGATTCCCGCAGTCACGTCGCTCAGGGCCTGCTTGAGGTCGAAGCCCCACTCGGCCGCGCCCGTGGGCTCGATGCCGAAGCCGAGGAATCCGAGGGCCGCGAGGGTCAGGATGGCCTCGGAGGCGTTGAGCGTGAAGATGAGCGGGATGCTTCTGGTCGCGTTCCGGTAGATGTGCCGGGCCATGACACGCCAGGTCGAGGCGCCGATGACCTTGGCCGATTCCACGAAGGGCTCGGCCTTGAGGCGTATGGCCTCGGCGCGGACCACGCGGAAGTACTGGGGGATGAACACCACGGTGACCGCGAAGGCCGCTGCCAGGATGCCGCCCCACAGGCTGGACTGGCCGCGGGAGATCACGATCGACATCACGATCGCGACCAGCAGTGAGGGGAAGGCATACACTGCGTCCGCAATGACCACGAGAATCCGGTCGAGCCAGCCTCCGACGTACCCCGAGACAAGGCCGAGCGCGACGCCCACGAAGATCGAGAAGGCCACCGCGACGACGATGACGAGGATCGCGGTCTGGGCCCCCCAGACCACTCGAGAGAAGACGTCGTAGCCGCCCACTGTGGTGCCCCAGATGTGGGCCGCGCTCGGTGGATCCTGGGCGGGGAAGTTGCCCGCGGCATCCGAGAGCTGGGAGTAGCCGTACGGTGCGACGAGCGGGGCGAGGACCGCGAGCACCACGAAGACCAGGGTCAGCGCGAGGCCCGAGAGGAGCATGGTCCGCTGGACGCCAACGCTCACCGCCACATGGGAGACAACCGGGAGCCGCCGCCAGAGGGGTTCCTTCCGCTCGATCTCCGGCAGCGCCTGTGCCTGTGCGCTCATGTCAGTACCTCACCCTCGGGTCGATGAGGGCCGCGATGACGTCCACGATGAAGTTCGTGACAGCCACGATGACCGCGAGGAGCATGACGATGCCCTGAACTGCGACGAAGTCGCGGGCTCCGAGGTACTGGGCCAGCTGGAACCCGAGCCCTTTCCACTCGAACGTGGTTTCCGTCAGGACGGCGCCCGCGAGAAGGAGTGCGATCTGCATGCCCATGACCGTGATGATCGGAATGAGGGCGGGCTTGTACGCGTGCCGGGTCACGAGCCGGAACTCGCTCACTCCCCTGGATCGGCCCGCCATGACGTAGTCCTTGCCCAGCGTGCCGATGAGATTGGTGCGCACGAGCCTGAGGAAGACGCCCGCTGTGAGGAAGCCCAGTGCGATCGCGGGCAGGACGGCATGGGACATCACATCGCTGAAGGCTGCCATGTTGCCGCTGCGGAGGGCGTCGAGCCAGTAGATGCCCGAGGGTGCCGCGAGCTGGTTCATTGCAAGCTCCGTGGTGGTCGACGCCCGGCCCGCCACGGGGGTCCACCCCAGCCATACGGCGAACACGAGCTTGAGCAGGAGGCCCGCGAAGAACACGGGCGTCGCGTAGAAGAGGATCGCGAGGACACGCAGCACGGCGTCGGAGGACTTGTCCCGCTGTTGCGCGGCGATCATCCCGAGGGGGATGCCGACGATGAACGCGACGACGAGCGCGTTGACTGCGAGCTCGAGCGTCGCGGAGCCGAAGGTGGTGATCATCTCTGTGACTGAGCGGTTGTCCGAGATGGTCCGGCCGAAGTTGCCGGTGAAGACCTGGCCGAGGTACTCGAAGTACTGCACGAGGAGGGGCCGGTCGTAGCCCGCGTCGTGGATCCGAGCCTCGAGCTGCTCCGCGGGGAGCCGTCCCCCGAGGGCTGCCGTGATGGGGTCTCCGGTGATGCGCATGAGGAAGAACACCACGGTCACGAGGATCAGGATGGTGGGGATGATGAGGAGGAAGCGGATCAGCAGGTAGGTGCCGAGGCCACCCCCCTTGGCCTTGGCGGCCGGCGTTGAGGCGGCTTCTGGTGGCGCCTCGGTGAATGCTGTCATGGGGTACTCCTGACCACGCCTCGGCGGCGGGACGCCTGCGCGCCCCGCCGCCGGACGGTGTGCTGTTCCGTTCGGGTTACTTGCTCAGGACGCCGAGGCGGAACTTGAACGACGGGTCGAGCGTCGAGTCGACGCCCTTCACCGACGTCCCGGCCACGGCGACCTGGGCGCCCTGGAGCAGCGGAATGGTCGAAAGGTCCTTGGCCACAGCCTCCTGGATCTGGCCGAGCTGCTGACCCCGTGCGGACTTGTCCGGATTCGTGGCCTCCTTGGAGATGAGGTCCTGGACGGTCGCGTTGTCGTAGTGGTTCTTTAGGAAGGTGTTCTTCGAGAAGAACGGCGTCAGGTAGTTGTCCGGATCGGAGAAGTCCGGGAACCAGCCGAGCTGGTACATCGGGTACACGTCCTTGGTGCGGTCCTTGGCATAGGTGACCCACTCGGTGGACTGGAGGTTGACCTTGAAGAGGCCACCCGCCTCGAGCTGCTGCTTCACGAGCGCATACTCATCACCCGAGGACTTCCCGTAGTGGTCCGGGTTGTACTGGAGGTTGAGCGTGAGCGGCGTCGTGACGCCGGCATCGGAGAGAGCCTTCTTGGCCTTGTCCGAGGCTGGCTTGCCGTTCCCGTCGCCGTACATTGACTTCAGCGGCGTGGTGGCCCCGAGGAACCCGTCCGGAATGTAGGAGTACAGCGGGGTGTAGGTGCCCTTGTACACCTGAGTGGCGATGGCCTCGCGGTCCACGAGATCTGCCATGGCCTGGCGCACGGCAAGCGCCTTGGCCGGACTGGCCTCTGGCGTCTTGGCGCCGAACGGCATCGTGTCGAAGTTGAAGACGATGTAGCGGATCTCGCCGCCCGGGCCCTTGTGGACCTTCACCTTGGAGTCCTTCGAGAGGTTGTCCACATCGGTCGCGGTGAGCGAACGCCATGCGACATCAATGCTGCCCTGCTGCACCTCGAGCTTGAGGTTGTTCGAATCCGAGAAGTACTTGAGGTTCACGGTGTCCGTGGCCGGCTTGCCGAGGAGGCCCTTGTAGTCGGGATTGGCCTTGAAGGACACGAGCTGGTTCTTCTGGTAGGAGGAGACCGTGTACGGGCCGGCGAAGGCCTTCTTGGCGACGATGTCCTCGTCATTCATGACCTTGTCCGCGGGGAACACGTTGTGGTCGACAATCGGGCCGACTGGGCCTGTGAGGACCTGGGGGAAGGTCTGGTCGTTCCCATGCTTGAGGTGGAACACGACAGTGGTCGGGTCCTTGGCCTCGACGCTGTCGAGGTTCTCGAGGAGCGAGGCCGGGCCGTTCGGATCGTTGATCTTGACCTGGCGGTCGAACGTGAACTTCACATCCGCGGAGTCCAGCGTGTCGCCGTTGGCCCACTTGAGTCCGCTCTTGAGCTTGACGGTGTACTCGGTCGGTGCGGTGAACGACGCCGAGTCGGCGATGTCCGGCTGCGGCTCGGCGCTTCCGGGCTTCGAGTTGAGGAGGAACGGGTAGATCTGGTTCATGACCAGGAATGACCCGTTGTCGTAGGAGCCGGCGGGGTCGAGGAAGGTGACCTTGTCCGTCGTTCCGACGGTGATCGGCCCGCTTGACGCGCTGCTGCCCGAGGATGTGCCGCCCGAGGGGCCGGTGCACGCCGTGAGCGCGAGCAGGGAGGCGCCGGCGAGCGCGATGGCGCTCCGCACGGCATGTGTGGTCTTAGACATCAATGGCCTTCTCTAGTCGAGTCCTGGCCGTGCCCTCCCCAGAAGGCACGCGTGGGCGTGACCCAGGGCACAGTCCTGATGGCCATGATTCAACCACTGTTCAGGCGACATGAAGCACTTCTTTGAGTCATCGAGACCAAACGGTGACCTTCGGCTCGAGAACGCCGACCGACCGCAATGCCACGAGGTCGGCGCTTTGGCCAGACTAGGCCACGCCAGCGCTGCGCTCGAGGGAGCGCGCGGCGTCGATCGTCGCCTGCCCGAGGACGCGCGTCCCTTGGTACAGCACCACGGTCTGCCCCGGTGCGACCCCGCGGAGCGGCGTCTCAAGCGTGACGATGAGGACGGCGTCGTGCGCCTCCCCCACGAGCCGGGCCCGGGCGGGCACCGGATCGCCGTGGGCGCGCACCTGGGCCGTGCACTCGAACTCCTCGCCGCGACCAGCCTGGACGGGCGGCAGCCCGGCCCAGGAGACGCGGATCCCGCGGATCTCCGCGACCGCCAGGAGCCGCTCTGGCCCCACGACGACTGTGTTGTCCTTGGGCCGGACCTCGAGGACGAACCGCGGCCTTCCGTCCGGCGCGGGCTGTCCCAGATGGAGGCCCCTGCGCTGGCCGACGGTGAACGCGTTCGCGCCCTCGTGCTCGCCTACCTTGGCCCCCTGCTCGTCCACGATGTCCCCCGGGGCCATCTCGATCTGCTCGGCGAGCCAGCCTCGGGTATTGCCGTCGGAGATGAAGCAGATGTCGTGGCTGTCCGGCTTCTTCGCCACGGACAGGCCTCGGCGCGCGGCCTCGGCGCGGACCTCGGCCTTGCTGGGGGTGTCCGCGAGTGGGAACAGGCAGTGCCCGAGCTGCTCCACGGTGAGCACGCCGAGCACGTAGGACTGGTCCTTCGCCCAGTCGGCAGCCCGGTGCAGCTCGGGGTTGCCATGGGCGTCGCGGACTATTTTCGCGTAGTGTCCCGTGCACACCGCGTCGAAGCCGAGCGCCAGCGCCTTCTCGAGGAGGGCGGCGAACTTGATGCGCTCGTTGCAGCGCATGCACGGGTTCGGGGTGCGGCCGGCGGCGTACTCGGCGACGAAGTCGTCCACCACATCGGCCTTGAAGCGCTCGGAGAAGTCCCAGACGTAGAACGGGATGCCCAGCTTGTCGCAGGCCCGCCAGGCATCGTTGGAGTCCTCGATCGTGCAGCATCCGCGCGAGCCCGTGCGCAGCGTGCCGGGCATGCGGTT
Organism: Sinomonas notoginsengisoli; assembly: GCF_021554725.1. Taxonomy (GTDB): domain Bacteria; phylum Actinomycetota; class Actinomycetes; order Actinomycetales; family Micrococcaceae; genus Sinomonas; species Sinomonas notoginsengisoli. Next base: position 857,286 of record NZ_JAIZDP010000001.1, read on the forward strand.
GAGCGCGAGGTGGACGCCGACGACGTCGTGCCCCGCCTCGACGGCGCGGGCGGCGGCGACCGCCGAATCCACTCCCCCACTCATGGCTGCCAGAACTCGCACCGGTCTATTCTAGCGTCGAGCGGTGCCGGGGAGGTCCCGGGCCGGGGCGGCGCGTGGGGCCCGGCAGGCGGGATGTGCGTGGCGCAGGGAACAGCCGTTGGGAGGCACAGTGAATCAGTCGATTCTCATCGCCGGAGGCGGCCTGGCCGCCGGTACCGCCGCGAAGACCCTGAGGCAGGAGGGCTTCGACGGGCCCATCCGGATCATCGGAGCTGAGCGCCGCCCCCCGTACCTGCGGCCGCCGCTTTCCAAGGAGTTCCTGAAGGGCACCGGTGACGAGGCAGACCTCGAGGTCAACCCTGCCGGCTGGTATGACGCGCACAACGTGGAGCTGCTCCTCGGCGAGCGTGCCGCACAGATCATCCCGGCGTCGCACATGCTCCGCCTGGAGAACGACGCGCTCCTTCCGTACTCGAAGCTGCTCATCGCCACGGGGGCCCAGCCGCGGGCCCTCGACCTGCCGGGGGCCCAGCTCGGGGGCGTGCACTCGCTGCGCCGCTTCGAGGACTCCCTCGCGCTGCGCACCGAACTCTCGGGGGGAGGGCGCCGCGTGGTAGTCGTGGGCACCGGTTGGATCGGTTTCGAGGTCGCCGCTGCGGCCCGCGAGTACGGCAACGAGGTGACGGTGCTCGGACGTCACACGACCGTGCTGCGCCAGCTCGAGCCAGCGCTCGCCGATGTGTTCCGTCGCGCCCTCGAGGCAGAGGGCGTCTCATTCCGGCTCGGCGTGCATCCCGTCGAGTTCGCGGCCGGCGGGGACGGCGAGGCCCTCTCGGGGGTGGCCCTCAACACGGCCGAGCGGCTGCCTGCGGACCTTGTCCTCGTGGCCGTCGGCGTCGAGCCGGACGTCACACTGGCCGAGGAAGCCCGCATCGCGGTCCGCAATGGGATCGTCACGGACGCATCCCTCCGCACGAGCACTGAGGACGTGTTCGCCGCCGGGGACGTGGCGAGCTCCCTCCAGCCGTTCACGGGACAGCATGTGCGCAGCGAGCACTGGTCCAATGCCCTCAATGGCGGAAAGGTCGCGGCCAAGGCGATGCTCGGGGCGGATTCCCAGCTGGACCTCGCCCCGTACTTCTACACGGACCAGGCGGGGCTGAGCATGGAGTACTCCGGCTACTGGCAGCTCGTCCACCGCGCCCAGCTCGTGCTGCGCGGATCGATCGACACCCTCGAGGCCGCGAAGGAGGGATTTGTGGCCCTCTGGGTGCGTGACGGTGCCCTCGTGGGCGGGATGAACGTGAACCTGTCCAGGCAGCAGAAGGCCATCAAGGCGCTGATCGCCTCGCGCGCCCAAGTAGACCCGGCGCGCCTGGCCGATCCGTCACTGCCGCTCGCGGAGCTCGCCGGAGTCTGAGCGCGCCCGTCAGGGGCGACGGGCTGCGCTCGCGGTCTCGATGCGGCTCGCGTGTCCCGCCATCCCCGCCGCACGGGCCTGCGAGACAGCGGGCCCGATCGCCGCGACCAGCGCGTCCACATCCGCCTCTGTGGAGTTCCACCCGAGGCTGAACCGCTGCGAGCCTCGCGCCTCATCCTCGGTGCGCCCCATCGCGAGCAGCACGTGCGAGGGCCGCGGGACGCCTGCCGTGCACGCCGATCCGGTTGAGGTGGCGATCCCGGCCATGTCCAGCAGGAAAAGGAGGGAATCGCCCTCGCAGCCCGGGAAGGTCACGTGTGCGATCCCGGGGAGCCGCTGTGGTGCCTCGGCGCTGGCACTCCCACCCGGGACGCTCTTCCCGAGCGGGGGGCCGCTCACGACGGCGCCCGGCACCTCGCGCTCGATCCCCGCCAGGAGCCTGTCCCTCAGCCCGGCGAGACGGTTCGCTTCCTCGGGAAGGTGCGCAACGGCGTCGTGCGCCGCGACAGCGAAGGCCGCGGCACCGGCGGCGTCGAGTGTCCCCGAGCGGAGGCCCCGCTGCTGGCCACCTCCGTGGAGGACGGGCACTGGCGCTGTGTCCCGGCGCGCCACGAACGCTCCGATTCCCACTGGGGCACCGATCTTGTGCCCGCTCACCGCCATGGTGGCAAGGCCCGAGGATGCGAAGTCCACGGGAAGGTGCCCGAACGCCTGGACCGCGTCGGAATGGACGGGGATGCCGTGCTCCGCCGCGATCTCGGCTGCCTCGCGGACGGGCTGGACGGTGCCGACCTCGTTGTTGGCCCACATGAGCGCCACAAGGGCCACAGACTCCGGGCCGCGTGCGATCTCGGCGCGCAGGGCGTCTACGCTCGTCACTCCAGCCGCGTCGCAGGGGAGCCAGACGGGCTCGGCTCCCTCGTGCTTCTCGAGCCACTCGACCGTGTCGCCGACCGCGTGGTGCTCAATGCCCGAGCACAGGATGCGTGTGCGCCGAGGGTCCTCACCGTGGCGGGACCAGAACAGGCCCTTCACGGCCAGGTTGTCCGCCTCGGTGCCGCCGGAGGTGAAGATGACTTCGGTGGGGTGCGCGCCGAGGGACGCGGCGAGCGACTCGCGCGCATCCTCGAGGACGCGGCGTGCCGCCTGCCCTGCGGCGTGGAGCGAGGACGGGTTGCCGCCGCGCGCAATCTGAGCGGTGTAGGCCGCGAGCGCGGCGGGCGTCACGGGAGTCGTGGCGGCGTGGTCGAGGTAGACAGGCACGCTTCTACTGTAGGCGCGGGCCGTGGCCGCTGGGCGGGGAGTCAGGGATCGCGGGGCACGATCCGGGCGCAGCACGCATGCCGTCCGTCGCTGGTGTCCACGGGTTCGAGGCAGTGCCCGGAGTCCCCACAGCCCGCGAGGGCACCGGCCAGGAAGGACCCGTTGAGGCTGCACACCACGCCGCGGTGTCCACGGGAGAGCCTGTGGAACGGGCAGTTTCCGAGCTCGATGGTGCCGTCTTCGCCCGCGACGGGCTCGTAGCCGGTCGCTTCGAGGACGCTCTCGATGCTCCCGTACTCCGCCCCTAGGGCCTGCCCTCGTTCGTGCCCGACCGCGGCAAGCGCCTCGGACATGGGCGCACTGCGCGCGATGGAGCGTTCGGCGGCGGCCGCGAGCAGCTCGCCCGCAAGCTCGTACGAGCGGTCGGGGACCGCGGCGAGGACTTCCTCGACCACGGCCTCGTAGAACTTGGACGGCCTGCCTGAGCCTGGGCCGCGGCGCGATGTGGGCTTGGAGAACGTGGCGGCCAGCACGCCGTCGTCGACGAGGCGGTCGAGGTGGGCGGCGGCTGCAGCGCGGGAGATGCCCGCGGCGTCGGCGGCCTCGTCGCGTCCGACCGGACGACCTGCATCGCGGACGTACAGGTAGAGGGCACGGCGCCGGTCCTCGTCCAGTGATGCAAGGGCACCGAGGCGCGCGCGCCAGGTGGGTGCTGGAACCGCGGGCATGCATCCACTGTACATCCAAAACTGCGTTCCATTGTTTTAGAACGCAAAGGCTTCTAAAATCGAAGACGTCCGCTTTGGAAGGAGAAAACCCATGTCAGCCACATCAGCCTCGCACCACGGCCGGGTCCGCGCCTCTGTCGGTGCACGTCCGGGCATCAGGGCCATCGCCCCCGCCGACCAGGCGTACTACATGCTCCGGACCCTCTATATCGTCGCGCCGATCCTGTTCGGCCTCGACAAGTTCTTCAACATCCTCACCTACTGGCCCAACTACCTCGCTCCGCTCGCAACGGCAGTCGTCCCGATCAGTGCCCAGGCGTTCATGTTCATCGTGGGAGTCGTCGAGATCGTCGCCGGTCTCGTCGTCGCATGGAGGCCCCGGTGGGGCTCGCTCGTCGTGGCCCTCTGGCTCCTCGGAATCATCGTCAACCTGCTCGTCCTCGGGCACGGCTTCGACGTCGCGCTGCGTGACTTCGGCCTGCTCGTGGGTGCGCTCGCACTCAACCGCCTCGCCTCACGCCGAACAGCCTGAGCGGGCTCACTCCCCGAGGCGGTGCTCACTCCCGAGGGCTGAGAGGACAGCAAGGGCGTGGGGGGCGACGCTGATGGTCACCGGGCCCTCGGTGATGCGCTCCCCGTCCGCGTAGACCACCACGCCAGGGCCCCTGAGCGTCACGCTCCGGACCGTGCTGAGCTCGACGGCGCGATGGCCCACATGGGCTCCCCGGAACACCTTCGGGAACACGCCCAGGAACGCCGGGACGGACAGCGGCCGGACCACGAAGAGGTCCAGCAGGCCGTCGTCCGCCCGGGCGTCCGGGGCCACGCGCATGCCCCCGCCCAGGGAAGGGCCATTCGCCACCGAGACGAGCATGGCCCGCTGCAGGCGTTCGTGGCCGTCCACCGTGAGCTCGAACGGGATGGGCCGAAACGACACGAGCTCCCGGAGAACGGCGAGCGTGTAGCGCGACTTCCCCCGCGGCCAGCGCCACGCATTCGCACGCTCATTGACCCGCGAGTCGAACCCCGCCGACGCCACGGCCACGTAGTGCCGCTGGCCGCCGGCCCACTCAATAAGGCCCAGGTCAATCCGGCGCGGGCCGGACGCGAGGGCGTCGAGCAGGGTCGCGACAGCATCGGCCACGGAGTCCAGCGGAATCCCGAGGAGGCGCGCGGCGTCGTTACCCGTCCCCGCGGGAACTACCCCCAGCGGAACGCCCGTGCCGGCGAGGACATTCGCCACGAGGTTCACGGCTCCGTCACCGCCCACGGCCACCACTGCATCTGAGGCCGGCAGCGCGCCAGCCACCGCGGCGGCGAGCTCCGAGGCCGTGTCCCGGCGCAGCTCGACCACTGCGGCGCCGCGGGAGACCAGGAGCGCGGCAGCCTCGCGCGCCCTTCGTTCGCCGAGCCCCGCGTTCGCGGTGGGGTTCACGGCGAGGGTGAGCCTGGGCGCGTTCGCTGGCGACATGGGCAGGATTATTGCAGGCCAAGGCCCCGGGGACCGCGTTGAAGGGCCAACAGGCGACCCTACGATGGACCTATGCCCGGCCATGTCCCATCCCACTATGAGGTGCTTGGCGTGCCCATCACCGCGAGCGAGGCCGAAATCAAGCGCGCGTACCGCCGGGCCGCACGCGCCCACCACCCTGACCAGGGCGGAGATGTGGGCGAGTTCCACAGGGTCACGCTCGCCTACGAGGTCCTCTCCCATTCTGCCTCCCGCGCAGCCTACGACCGCAGCTACTTCTCGTCCGCGCCCCAGCGGGAGGCGCCCTACGCGGCGGGAGCCGGGACCCCGCCGTCGTCCGCCCCTGGCCGCGCGACGCCTGGCCGCGGCTTCACCGCCCGGCCCGCCGGCGGTTCGCCCGGGACACGCAACCCCGCCGCCGAGCCGGCCGTGTACGTCCCACCGTTCGCCCAGGGCACCCCGCCGCTCATCCCCGCCGACGTTGCCGCACAGGCCGAGCATGGTGTGCCGAGGCGGCGGGGCCTGTTCGGGGCCGACGCCAGAATCCAGCGGGAGGAGCGTACCGCGGCCCTCATCCGGCGCCGCGTCCTGACGGCGATCCCTTCGGCGCGGCTCATGAACGGGCTCCGCTCCCCGGTGGGCTCCTCGTACATCGCCCATGCCGTCCTGGCCGGATACCGCCTCGCGCTCGTGGACTCGATGCTCGTCCCCCGCGGGAACTACGCGTGGGACGGCACACATCTTCTCCACGGCGGCCGGCTGGTGGCGCCGCCCCGGCTCGCCGAGCAGGTGCGGCACTTCCAGAACGTGTTCCCCGAGCTGAACGTGCACGGCTACGTGCTCGTCCAGACCCCGGACCCGAATCTCCATGAGCCCGTCATCGATGTCCGCAGGGGCGTTGCCGGTCCGTTGGAACCGCTCAACGCCGCCAAGTTCCTGCGCGAGCTCACCTTCTTCCTCGCGTCAGGGCCTCAGCCCAACGTCGTCTTCGTGCCCGCGCTCGCGCGGCTCCTGACGGGGCTCCACTAGGCGGACTCCACCAGGCCGACGGACGGCACCAGGGCGCGCCTAGGATGGAGGGCGTGTTCCGCATCCTCTTCTACACCCCCGAGATCCCGGGCAACACGGGCAACGCCATCCGCCTCTCGGCCGTGACCGGCTCCCAGCTGCACCTCGTCGAGCCTCTCGGCTTCAACTTCGAGGACGCGAACCTGCGCCGTGCGGGCCTCGACTACCACGACCTCGCACACGTGACCGTGCACCCCACGCTCGACGACGCGTTCGCGGCGCTGCTGCCCGCCCGCGTGTTCGCCTTCACCTCCCACGGCGAAACGCCGTTCGCCGAGGTGGCCTACGAGCCCAGCGACGTCCTGTTCTTCGGCCCCGAATCGGTGGGCCTTCCAGAGCACGTGCTCGCAGATCCCCGGGTCACGGCGCGACTGCGCCTGCCCATGCTGCCCTCGCGGCGCTCGCTGAACCTCGCCAACTCCGCCTCCATCGCGGTCTACGAGGCATGGCGACAGAACGGCTACGCCGGCGCGCAGCTCTGAACGCCGCTCAGAAGCCCGCGATCGTCTTCGGATTGTTGACCGAGACGACGTGGAACTCCTCCGCCGACGCCCCAGCGGCCAGCGCGCCGTCGTGTGCCGAGGCCTGCATTCGAGAGCGTACTGACTCCTCCATCGCGGCGACATCGGGGTGCTGGCTGATGTGCACCTGCAGCGCGGCGATCTTGGTGTCCACGAAGCCGGTCACGTCCGAGTAGTGGTTGGTGCGCTCCTGTGGCCCCGCGTAGAGCCACAGCCACGGGAGCCGGTACGCGTCGAGTCCGGCGTCCGCCAGCTCCCGGTACGCGTACGGGTTCTCCACAGCCGGGTACATCGCCCGGGTCACCGCCTCGCCGCACGCGAGATGGTCCGGGTGCGACTTCTGCAGGCGGTCCCAGTTCCGTTCCGGGTGCATGGCCAGCACGACGTCGGGACGCACCCGCCGCACGAGCTCGACGACGTCGCGCATCACCTCGTGCGTGGGCTCAAGGTACCCGTCGCCGTAGCCGAGGAAGTGCACCTCCTTGACCCCCACCAGGGCCGCCGCACTGCGCTGCTCCTCGTGCCGCATCTGAACGATTTTGGCACGGTGCTCGGAATCGAAGCCGCCGGCGTCGCCGTCGGTCATGATGCAGTAGTGCACCTCGACGCCTTCTGCAGCCCACGCCGCAACCGTCCCGGACACCCCGAAGTCGAGGTCGTCGGGGTGGGCACCGAACGCGACAACCCGGTCCACCCTGTGGCGGGACGGATCGAAGGGACTCCCGTTCTCCGCAGCGTTCCCTGCCGCCATCAGCCCCGGCGCCGCTTGATCTCAGCCGTGGCCTGCGGGAGTACCTCGAAGAGGTTGCCGACCACGCCGAAATCCGCGATTTCGAAGATCGGCGACTCGGGATCAGCGTTGACCGCGACGATGACCTTGGCGGTCTGCATTCCGGCCTTCTGCTGGATCGCACCGGAGATGCCCGCCGAGACGTAGAGCTGCGGCGAGACCGTCTTGCCGGTCTGGCCGACCTGGAGGTCGTGGCTCACCCATCCGGCATCGGCGGCCGCGCGCGAGGCACCGACCGCACCGCCGAGGGCATCGGCGAGCTCCTCGATCGGACCGAAGTCGCCGTCGGTGCCCCGCCCGCCGGCGACCACGACGCGGGCCTCGCTCAGCTCGGGCCGTCCGGAGGCAGGCTTGACGGTTCGGCCGGTGATGCGTGCGGCGTGGGCCAGAGCGGACTCTGGCACCGCGATCGGGGTCACGGCAGCGGTACCTGCGGCGCTTGCCGCCGTCCCGTCGACGCTGTTCGCCTTGAGCGTCCAGATCGCGATCTCGCTCGTGGCGCGGGCGCGGACCTCATACGAGCCTGCGAGCACGGACTTGTGCACCGTGCCGTCAGCCTCGAGGCCTACGACATCGGTCACCACTCCCGCGCCGAGCCGCACTCCGAGGCGGGCCGCAGTCTCCTTGCCGTCCGCGGAGTTCTCGAGCAGGACGACGCCGAACGGCCCGCTCGCCGAGGAGGCGGTGGCGACGACCTCGCTGAGCCATGCCGCCGTCGGCCCCACAAGATAGCCGGAAAGGTCTGCGCCCTCGGGCACGTACACCGTCTCGACGCCGTTCTCGGCAAGCTGTGCGCGGACCTCGTCCGTGACGGGTGCCGTTGCGGCGACGGACACCGGGCCGAGCACACGGCCAGCCGTGAGGAGGTCGCGTTCGGACTTCTTGAGGGAATCCCCGACGCCGTCGAGGACCACCAGGACGTTCTCAGCCATGTCTTCTCTCCCTCAGATGAGCTTCTGCGCGGCCAGGAAGTCGACGAGCTTGACGCCGGCGTCGCCCTCGTCGGTGATGATGGTGCCAGCGGCGCGGGCGGGGCGGGGCTGCGCCGACTCGACCGTGGTGAGCGAGCCTGCGGAACCCACCTGGGCGGGGTCGAGCCCGAGATCAGCCAGGGAAAGGGTGGCGACCTTCTTCTTCTTGGCCGCGAGGATGCCCTTGAAGTTGGGGTAGCGCGGCTCGTTGGCCTGGTCCGTCACGGACACGAGTACAGGCAGGTCCGCCTCAACAGTCTCGGACACGCCCTCGCCGTCCCGCTGGATCCTCACCGTGGTACCCGAGACGTCAAGGGACGAGGCGAACGTGAGCTGGGGCAGGCCGAGGCGCTCGGCAAGCTGGGCAGGCACGAGCGAGGTCTCGCCGTCGGTCGAGGCCATGCCCGTCATGACGACATCGACGTCGCCGAGGCTGCGGATCGCCGCGGCGAGCGCGAGCGAGGTCGCGCCGGCGTCTGATCCCAAGAGCGCCTCGTCCGTCAGGTGCACGCCCGAGCTCGCGCCGATCTGCAGCGCCTTCTTGAGGGCGTTGGCCGCATCCGGGCCCCCCATGGTCAGGGCGATGACCTCGTTGCCGCCCTTGTCTCCGCCGCGGGCATCGGTGAGCTGCAGCGCCGCCTCGAGGGCGTATTCGTCCAGCTCGGAGAGGATGCTCTCCGAACGGTCGAGGGTGCGGTCGTCGCCGATGTGACGGTCGAATTGCGCATCAGGAACGTGCTTGACCAGCACGACGATCTTGAGGGAGTCTCCCACAGTCCATGGCCTTCCATGCTCGCGTACGTGCCACGGGCGTGGTCCGCCCGTGGCAGGTGCCGCCCGGTCTGGCAGGCAGGCCTTCGCGGCCCGCGGCGTGTAGGCCGGGCACGCCTAGCTAACCACACGCTACGCCGCAAACGCCTCCCCCTTTCGACAGAGTGTGTCCTCGCGCTCTCCCTGCCTGTGGTGGGAACGTGCGACGGCGCGCCCCGGCTGGGTGTCGGAACGCGCCGTCGTGCGTGGTTCGGGGAGGACATTGCCTGGCCCTCAGGCCTCCGTCAAGCCAGCGGTCAGGGAGCCGCGCCGACCGTCACGTCGACATCCTGAGACTGCCCGTTGCGCACGACTGTCGCCTTGACGGTTCTGCCGGGCGCCTGCTCGCGCACGGCTGCCGTGAGCTCCGACGCGTCCCCGATGCTGCGACCGGCGAACTGCGTGATGACATCTCCCTGGCGGATGCCCGCCTTCTCGGCGGCCGAGCCGGAGGTGACCGAGGCGACCTGGGCCCCATTGGAGAACGAGGAGTCGGTGCCGTTGGCCGGATGGGACTGCACGGACACGCCGAGCTGTCCGTGGGATGCCTTGCCGTTGGCGATGATCTCGTTGGCGATCCGGTGCGCGTAGTTGGCGGGGATGCTGAACCCGACGCCGATGTTCCCGGACGTCGAGCTCGAGGAGCCCTGGCCTTGGCCTGTCGAGGCGATCGCGACGTTGATGCCGATGAGCTCGCCCTTGCTGTTGACCAGGGCGCCGCCCGAGTTGCCGGGGTTGATGGCCGCGTCAGTCTGGACGACGTTGAGGCTCACCGTACTCTGCGCGGCCTGCCGCTGGGCCTGGCCGCCGCCGGGAGGGGCGAACTGGAAGCCCTGGCCACCGTTGTCCTGGGAGTTGTCACCGCCCTTCGGCGCCGCCGAAGAGGCCACGGAGATGGTCCGATTGAGGGTCGAGACGATGCCGTCGGTCACTGTATTCTCGAGGCCCAGCGGAGCGCCGATCGCCACGGCGATGTCGCCCACGTTGAGCTTCCCCGAGTCGCCGAAGGAGACAGGGGTCAGGTTCGCGCCGTCGACCTTGACCACCGCGAGGTCGCTGAGCGGATCCGTTCCGACCACCTTGGCCTTGTAGACCGCACCGTTGTTGGCGCGGACCTCGACCGTCGGGTTGGCGACCTGGCCGTCAAGGGTCACGACGTGCGTGTTGGTGAGGATGTGGCCCTGGTCATCGAGGACCACGCCAGAGCCTGTGCCCGAAGAGTTCCCTGAGGTCACGCCGATGGTGACGACGCTCGGGGCAGCTTTCGCAGCGGCAGCAGTCACGGCGTTGACGCTGTCCTGGTTGTTGACGATGACTGGGCTGGAGTTCTGCGCCTGGGATGACGTGGTCATCGCATGCGGAGCCCACACGCTCGCGGTCCCGGCTGCGACGCCGCCCCCAACGAGCCCCGCCACGAGCATGCCGCCCACCAGCACGCCCGTCCCCCAGCGGCGGTTCTGGCCGGTTCGCTGCGAGCCGGGGCCCTGCGGTTGCGGACGGAAGAACGAGGAGCCCTGGGAGTCGTGAGGGGACTGCTGGCCGTACGGGGGCTGGCCGTACGGGGCATGGGGGGCCTGCTGCGGCGACTGCTGTCCATACTGCTGGGGACCCTGCTGCCCGTACTGCGGCGCACGCTGACCGTACTGGGGACCCTGCGGTGCATGGGGCGGCGCCTGCTGGCCGTACTGGTCCTGGCCGTACCGGCCGTACTGCGACTCCGAGGGGCTGCCGGCCTGCGCATTCTGGCCATAGTGCGGGATCGGCTCTGTCGGCTGCGGTGGGGTCTGGCCGGGATGTGGCGGCCGGGCAGTCGACGCTACGGTCGGCGGCTGGACCGCTGGGCCGCCCTGACCATCGGACGCGCCCTGCTCACGGGGGTCGGGTGCGCCCGGGCCGGGCTGTGCCGGACGGGGATCGCTCTCGTTCATCAGTGGTGTCCTTTCCCTGAACTCCTTCCACTATCGTCCCTCAAGCTGTGCTGGACGCTTCTGTTCTCTGGAAGCTTGCTGGGAGTCCGCCGAAAGAGAGATGTTTCACCCCCAGCGCATTTCACGGCGGTGCACCGCCCCGACGCCGCCCCTAGAATCAAGGTACGTGCGGCAGTTCCGGCGGCGGATGCGCTGTGGGGCTGCTCGGAACCCGAGGCCGTGCCTCACGGCTGAGCGAAGGATGGCGCATGCGTTCGACGGCGAAGACTCTCCTTGCTGCCCTCGCGGCGGCCTTCCTGATGCTCTTTCCCGCAACCGCCACCGCGTGGGCCACGGACCCTGTGGCTGTGCCGTCGGGGACCAACATCGTCGACCCGCAGAATGCCCTTGGAACACGCAGGGCGGACGTCCAGAAGGCCATCTCGGACCTCCTCTCGCAGCACAGGGTGAACCTCTATGTGGTGATCGTGGACTCGTTCACCAATCCCAGTGACCGCGCCGCGTGGGCCCAGACCGTGGTGAAAAACACCGGGATGGGCAGCTCCGACGTCCTGCTTGCGATCGCCACCTCGGGCCAGTACCAGGTTGTGGCAAGCCCGCAGAACACTAAGGTCTACCCCAAGACCTCGACCATCGCGCAGAACGCAGTCACCCCCAACCTCGCCGGCGGGAAAAAGGACTACGCCCAGGCCGCCATCGATACGGCAAAGGCTGCGGGCGATGCCGCGGGTGGCGGGAGCGGGACGGTCTCCTCCGGGGCGGACGCCACTGGGTGGCTGGTGGGCGGCGGCGTCGTAGTTGCCGGAGCCGGTGCCGCCTACCTCATATCCCGCAGGCGCAGGCCAGCCGCTGGGGGTCGGCCCGAGCAGCTCGGTCCGGATCAGGGCGAGCGCGATCCGCTCGCGGGACTGAGCCTGGACGAGCTCCGCAAGCGGGCGAGCGGCGTGCTCGTTCGGGCGGACGACGCGATCCGCTCGAGCGAGCAGGAGCTCGGCTTCGCCGAGGCCTCCTACGGGGGCGACGCTGTGGGGAACTTCACCAAGGCACTCGCGGACGCCAAGGCCCGCATGCGCGAGTCCTTCAAACTCCAGCAGCAGCTCGACGACCACATCCCGGATACCGAGGCCCAGCAGCGCCAGTGGCTCGGCGACATCATCCGCCGCTCCGAGGCCGCGATTGCTTCACTCGCCGAACAGAAGGCCGATTTCGACGCGCTGCGCGAACTCGAGCGGAATGCTCCCGCGGCCCTCGAGGAGATCAGGAAAGGCGCCGCCGAGGCCCAATCGCTGCTCACGGGTGCACAGGGGACGCTCGCCACGGTCGAGGCGAAGTATGCCGACTCCGCAGCCAAGCACATTGCGGACAACATCACTCAGGCCCAGGACCGGCTGGCATTCGTATCCAACGCCTCCGAGACCGCGAAGCAGAAGCTCGCCGAAGGCCAGTCCGGCCCGGCAGCCATCGCCGTCCGTGCGGGCGAGGAAGCGCTCCATCAGGCTCGCGTGCTGCTCGACGCGATCGAGAAGGCCTCCTCGGCGCTCGACGATGCGCAGGGGAAGATCGACCCTGCCCTCGCCGACACCCAGGGCGACCTCGCCGAGGCCAAGGCGATGGCCGCAGGAGGCCAGCACCCTGAGCTCATCGGACCCGCGGCAGCCGTCGAGGCGGCGCTTGGGACCGTGCAGCGAGAGCGCGCGGCCGGCAAAATCGACCCGCTCGCTATGCTGACGCGCATTGAAGCCGCACATTCGCAGCTCGACGGGGCGCTCGCCGGTGTCAGGGACAGGCAGCAGCAGACACAGCGGGCCCAGGCCTCGCTCCAGCAGGCCATCCAAAGCGCCCAGGCACAGATCAGCGCCACGAGCGACTACATCACAGCCCGGCGCGGCGGCGTGGGAACCCAGGCCAGGACTCGACTCGCAGAGGCGCAGCGCAACCTCGACTACGCCCTTTCCATCGCGGATGCGGATCCCATGAACGCCCTCGCGTACGCCCAGCAGGCCAATGCCCTCGCGACCCAAGCTGCCGAGATAGCGCAGCAGGACGTCGGCCAGTTCTCGGGCTGGGGCGGTGGGCCCGGACGCGGGGGCATGTTCGGCGCGGGCGGACTGGGAGGCGCGATCCTCGGTGGAATCATCATCGACTCAATCCTCCGAGGTGGCCATCATGACGGCGGCTGGGGGGACGGCGGCTGGGGCGGGGGCGGCGGCGTCGACGGAGGCTGGGGCGGGGGCGGCAGCGGAGGGGACTTCGGCGGCGGAGGGGACTTCGGCGGCGACGGCGGCAGCTTCTAGGCCGCGCGGGGGATGCGAACGCCGTCCTCCGGTCAGGACTTTCAAACAACGAAAGGGAGCACCATGGTAAAGCAGTCCATCTTCGGGCGCATCGCACAGCTGACCAAGGCGAACATCAACGCGCTGCTCGACCAGGCGGAAGACCCGCAGAAGATGCTGGACCAGATGGTCCGCGATTACACGAACAACATTGCTGAGGCCGAGTCCGCGATCGCCCAGACGATCGGCAACGTCCGCATGCTCGAGGACGACCACGCCGAAGACGTCAAGGCAGCCCAGGACTGGGGCAACAAGGCCCTCGCCGCGTCCAAGAAGGCGGACGAGTTCCGGGCCTCTGGCAACCCGGGTGACGCCGAGAAGTTCGACAACCTGGCCAAGGTCGCGATCCAGCGGCAGATGTCCTCTGAGAACGAGGCGAAGGCCGCTGAGCCGACCATTGCGACGCAGAACGACGTTGTGGACCGCCTCAAGACAGGCCTGGACCAGATGAAGGCCAAGCTCAACGAGCTCACGGCAAAGCGGAACGAGCTCGTGGCGCGGGCCAAGACCGCGGCGGCCCAGACCCAGGTCAACGACGCCCTCAAGAGCATCGACATCATGGACCCCACCAGCGAGGTATCCCGCTTCGAGGAGAAGGTCCGCCGCGAAGAGGCCAAGGTCCGCGGCCAGCAAGAGCTCGCCGCCTCGAGCCTCGACGCCCAGTTCAACCAGCTCGAGGACCTCGGGGAGCAGACGGAGATCGAGGCCCGGCTGGCTGCCCTCAAGCACGGCGCGTCCCCCGCTGCCCTTGCTTCGGGCAGCGGCGCGACTCCGAAGGCTGGCGGTGCAGTGGACGAGGCGGACTTCGGCAAGCTCTAGAGCGAGAGGCTCTGTGCCCGGCTCACGCCGGGACGACACGAGGCCCGGACCATCTGGTCCGGGCCTCGTGGATTCGGCAGTGCCGTGGTTGCGGGGGCAGGATTTGAACCTACGACCTCTGGGTTATGAGCCCAGCGAGCTACCGAACTGCTCCACCCCGCGGCGCACTGTCAACCTTAGCAACTGGCCAACGGCAGGCCAAATCACGCCGAACATTGGGCCACCATCATGCGCTACTTGCTGGGCGTAGGCGTCGGGCTCGCTGTCGATGAGCCCGACGTTCCGCCGCCGGCCGCGGCAACCTTCGCTTCCGCGTCCATGGCCCGCTGGACCGCAGAACTGAGCTTCTGCTGCGCCTCGCCGTACGCGGCGAAGTTGCCCGCCGCGAGCGCTGCCTGGCCATCCTTGATGGCCTGGCTCGCATCCTTCAGGGCCGCTTGCAGGTCTGCCTGTGCGGTCTGCGCCGTGCCTGACGAGGGCTGTGGGCTCGGCGTGGGGGCACCGGCGCTGCTGTTGTTGCCCGAGTCGCCAGCCTTGGCGCCGGAGTTGCCACCGAAGAGGCCGTCGAGGGCCTTGTCCAGCGTCGGCGCGAACCCGATCTTGTCGCCGAATGCCACCAGCACGCGCTGCAGTGTCGGGTAGGACGTGGCCCCTGTGGACTTGACATAGACCGGTTGGACATAAAGCAGTCCACCGCCGACGGGCAGCGTCAGGAGGTTGCCGTTGAGCACCTCCGAGGCACCCTGTCGCAGCAGGTTGAGCGCCTGCGAGACGTTCGGGTCGGAGTTGAACTTGTTCTGCACCTGGCCTGGTCCGGGCACCAGGGTGTCCGTGGGCAACTGGAGCAGCCGGAGCTTGCCGTACTCGGCGCCCTTCACCCCTGCCTTGTTCCCGGCATCAGAGTCTGCGGCGAGGTAGCCGTACATCACCTCGCGGGAGGATCCCCCCTCCACAGTCTGAGGGATGAAGCTCGATGTCAGCTGGAAGGCCGGCGACTTCTGGTCCGGCATCTGCAATGTCATGTAGTACGGCGGCTGCTTGACCCCGCTGGCCTTCACCGTCGGGTCGTTCGGGACACTCCACACGTCGTTGTTTTGGTAGAAGTCCTTCGGGTCGGTGACGTGGTATCGGGTCAGGAGCTCACGCTGGACCTTGAAGAGGTCCTCAGGGTAACGGACGTGGGATATGAAGCCTGCGGACATATCAGAAATCGGCTTGACCGTGCTGGGGAACACCTTCTCCCACGCCTTAAGGACGGGATCCTGGTCGTCCCACGCGTACAGGGTCACGGAACCGTCGTACGCGTCGACTGTGGCCTTGACCGAGTTCCGGATGTAGTTCACGGTCGCCTGGGGCAGCTGCGTGGCCCGCCCCGCGGCCGTCTGGGAATCGGCCGTGACCGCCTGGAGCTGCTGCTGCTGGGAGTAGGGGTAGTACTGGCTCGTCGTGTAGCCGTCAACGATCCACTTCACCCGCCCGTCGATGACAGCGGGGTACGCGTTGCCGTCGACCGTGAGGTACGGGGCAACCTTCTGCACCCGGTCACGGGGGTTCCGGTCGTACAGGATCTGCGAGTTCGCGTTCACACCGTCGGAGAAGAGAAGGTCCGTGCTCTGGAACTTCATCGCGTACATAAGTTTGTTGAAGAAGCCGCCCACGTTGGGGCCGCCGTTCCCCGTGAAGGTGTACTGGCTCTCGCCTGCACCGCCCTGCGGCTTGTCCTGTTCGCGCGGCTGGCTTCCAGCGGCGGCTCCGACAATCGAGTAGTCCGGCGAGTATTCGCCGAAGTAGATGCGCGGCTGATAGCTCTCGTCATTGCCCAGCACCCCAGTGGATGGGATGCCGGACTCCATGAAGACCGGCTTGCCGTCAACGGTTGCCGTATTGCCGTACGCGGCGACCACACCGTAGCCGTGGGTGTAGACGATGTGGTTGTTGTACCAGGACTGCTGGCTCGGCGAGAGGCCGCGGGAGTTGAGCTCGCGGACGGCGACGACGGTGTCTTGGGTCTTGCCGTCAACGGTGTACCGGTCCACGTTCAAGGACGGCGCGAACTGGTAGTACGGGCGGTACTGCTCGAGCTGCTGGAAGGTCGGCGAGACAAGGGTCGGGTCGAGCAGCCGGATGCTCGCGGCGGTCTGCGCGTCCTGGCGCAATGCACCCTGCGTGGCGTCCGTGGTCGCCTTGTACGGCTGCACCTCGACCTTGTCGAGCCCATAGGCGGCCCGGGTCGAGTTGATATTGCGCTCAATGTACGGCGCCTCGGCGCCCTGCTCGGACGGGCGCACCTGAACCTGCTGGATCACCCACGGGTACACCCCGCCCGCGAGGATGGCGGTGATCACCAGCATCGCGGTGCCGATGAGCGGCAGTCTCCATCGCCCGATGACGGCGGCAACAATGAAGAGGACGGCCACAATGGCCGCAGCAATGGCCAAGATGGCCTTGGTGGGGATCACGGCGTTGACATCGGTGAACAGAGCACCCGAGACACGCCCCGACGAGCTGAAGACCGAGCTGTACCGGTCGAGCCAGAAGTTCGCGGCGATGAGCAGCAGGAGCGCGGCGGCGGAGATCGCCAGATGGAGCTGCGCCGCGCGGGCCATGTAGATCCCGCTCTCGCTGATGCGGATCGAGCCATACAGGTAGTGGGTGAGAAGACCAGCGATACCGGCGATGACGACAACGCCGAGCAGGAAGCCGACGATGGCTCCGAGGAACGGCAGGGTCATCACGTAGAAGCTGATGTCGAGGTGGAACAGGGGATCCTGGACCCCGAATCCCTCCTGGTTGAAGAACAGGGCCGCCTTCTGCCACTGGCTCGCGGCGGCCGCGCCGGCGAAGAGCCCGAACACGATTGGCACGGCCGCCATGACGATGCGGCGCATTGGCTCAAGCTGCTCCTGGTAGCGACTCATGGTGTCGTGGCTCGAGGGGTCCGGAGCGTAGACGGGCCGGGCCCCGTAGGCAGCACGCATCACCCCGTAGATCGCACCGCCCATGAGGAGGGCCGCAATCAGGAACACGAGCGCACGCGTGAAGTTCTGCCGGAGGAAGACCTCGACATATCCCAGCTGCCGGTACCAGAGGATGTCCGTGTACAGCTGCGAGAAGAGCACGAACCCAACCGCGAGCACAGCGACGATGACGAGCGTCGGGATCAGCGCCCCCCGACGGCGGCGGATGGCGGTCGGTCTGCCTTCGGGGCGGGATGTCACGGCGTACCTCGTTGTTCTGGGCGAAACTGCTCAGCGCTGCACGCGGACTGGCTGCGGGGCCGGCCCATACACGCGCTTGGTCTAAGTCAAGCACGCCCGGCGCTCAGCGACAGTTCCCGGCCCCGCAGATCACGGCGATAACGATTCGGAGACGGTCCGCGCCTTGTGCCCTCCCCCGCCTCAGCCTGCTCGGCACTGGGGCATTACGGCCGGGTCTCGCCCCTGGGCGTAGCCCTCGACGGCGGAACGCGCTTCGGCAAGCGTTGACACCTTCACAACCGCCAGGCCGTCAGGGACGTGTCCCACGACCTCGCCGCAGTTGGCCGCCGGGGCCAGGAAGAGCGTGGCTCCGGCAGAGCGGGCGCCGTACAGCTTCTGGTCGATTCCGCCGATCGGGCCGACCGTCCCGTCCGGAGTGATGGTGCCCGTTCCTGCGACGTGCTTCCCGCCGGTCATGTCCCCCGGAGTGAGCTTGTCCACGATGCCGAGGGCGAACATCATCCCGGCGCTCGGCCCGCCGACGCGGTCCAACTCGACATTGATGGTGAACGGGAAGCTGAAGGTGTAGCGGATGCCGACCCCGAGCACCCATTTGCCTTGGCTCTGCATCGGAGTCACCGTCTCGGTGACCTCCTTCGCGTCGCGGACAACGACAACCTGGACCGGTGTGCCCTTGGCAGCGGCGAGGGCCTGCTGCACGCTTGCGAGCGAGGCCACCTTGGTGCCTGCGACGCTTGCGAGCTGGTCCCCGACACGCAGCTTGCCCGCAGAAGGCGAACCGTCCGGGACCGACGCGACATTGATCCGCTGCTCATAGGCGATGCCGAGATTCCCCAATGCTGCGGCAACCGAGGTCTGCTCCGAGTCCTGCATGAGGGCCGCGTTCTCGTCGGACACCTGCTGGCGTGTGGTGCCCGGCGGATAGACCACCCGTTGGGGAAGGATTCCGCGCGAGCGGTCGAACCACGATCGCGCAAGGTCGAGGAGCCCGACGTCGCTGTTCGGGCCCCCGTTGACGTAGACCGTTGTGAGGTCGAGCGCTCCCCCCGCAGGATAGGACTCGTGTCCGGTGACCCTGATCACGTCCTTGCCGTCGGTCTGTCCGAGGGTGTTGTACGCGGGTCCGGGCGACTCGACGACGTACGGGACGGGTACGGCGACGACAGTCGCACCGAGCACGAGCGCGGCGAGCGCCGAAGTCACCGCCGCGAAACCCCTGCCCGTTCCCTTGCCCTGGCTGACTGCCTCCACGCTGCCTTCCGTGCTCTCAGATGGCTGGATCCAATGCCGCTCGGGATCTTCCAACGCGGCACGGGCCCAGCCTACGTGCATGGCTGGGCGTGCGCCCGAAGGCCTCTGTGCCGACAGCGAAAGACGCTCGCGCACCCGCGACATGCCCAATGGCGGGGCGGTACCGTGAGGATGTCCTTAGCAGCAGCACTGATCGGCGGCATGATGACCACACCTGAGAAGCCTTCGGGCCACGACGACGAGCCCCAGGACCCCCTGTCCGAGCTCTTCGGACGGCTCATGGGCGGTGCGGGCGCCGAAGGGTTCGACCCCACGGAGATCGCCAAAGCGGCCGGCCTCCCGAGCGATCCGAACCTCCTGCGCCAGATGTTCGAGCAGGTGCAGGCCATGATGTCCGCGCCAGCGGGCGACGGCCCCGTCAACTGGCAGTTGGCCCACGAGCATGCGCGCCGCACCGCCGCGACGACCTCGGATCCGTCGGTCTCGGCGACGCAGAACCGCGAGGTAGACGAAGCTCTCCGCCTCGCAGAGATCTGGCTGGACAAGGCCACCGATTTGCCTGGCACGGGCATCATCGGACGCGGTTGGTCCCGGGCCGAGTGGATCGAGGCCACGATGGGCACGTGGCGCCGCCTTACCGAGCCTGTCGCCAACAGCATCGCGACAGCGCTCTCCACAGCCATCAATGAGCAGATGCCCGATGAGATGAAGGGCATGCTCGGTGGAACGTCCTCGATGCTGACCAACATGGGCGGCGCGATCTTCGGGATGCAGCTCGGGGCAGCGATCGGGGCGCTCTCCGGGGAAGTCGTGAGCTCCTCCGATATCGGCGTACCACTCGTCGACCTCGAGATGGCTCTCCTGCCGGCGAACGTGGCCAAGTTCGGCGAGGGCCTCGGGCTCCCCGAGGGCGATGTGAGGCTGTACCTCGCAGTCCGAGAAGCCGCACACGCGCGCCTCTTCATGCACGTCCCATGGCTGCGCGCCCACCTGCTCGGCGCCATCGAGGACTACGCCCGCGGCATCCACATCGACGCCTCCAAGATCGAGGAGCTCGCCCACGGCATCGACCCGAGCAACCCTGAGTCGATCCAGGAGGCCCTCCAGGGAGGCGTGTTCATGCCGCAACGCACGCCGCAGCAGGACGCGGCGCTGGTCAAGCTCGAGACCGCACTCGCACTGGTCGAGGGCTGGGTGGACGAGCTCACGGCTTTCGCGACCGACAGCGTGCTCCCTTCCGCCGGGGCTCTCCGCGAAGCCGTCCGGCGGCGTCGCGCAACGGGCGGCCCGGCCGAACACGCGTTCGCATCGCTCGTGGGGCTCGAGCTGCGGCCGCGGCGACTGCGTGACGCGGCCACCCTATGGGCATCCCTGACGCAGGAGCGCGGAATCGCAGGCCGTGACGCCATCTGGAAGCATCCCGATCTGCTCCCCACCGCCGAGGACCTCGACGACCCGCGCGGCTTCTCGGCGCGGCGGTCACAGGCCGAGGCCAAGGACTCCGAAGTGGACGAGGCACTCGAGAAGCTACTGGCCGGCGGCTTCGACGAGCCCGCAGCACCGTCCGGGACAGACGAGCCGGACGGGGAAAGCGATGAATCCGAGGAGGGGACGGACGACGGCGGCACTCCCCCTGGTGCGCCCCGCGCCTGACGCTGCCCGGACACAGAGCTGAGAACGGGTCGTCCTGACAAGTCGGGGCGGCCCGTCGGGCTCGGTGGCGTCAGTCGATGTCCTCCACGATCTCGCCGTACGGAATCCTCTCGTCAAGATGTGCCTGGAGCACTTGGGGATCGATCACGACCCGGACTCCCTGCACCTTGTCGGCGGCCGACTGCAGAAGGATCGGTCGGATGGTGTCCACGAACAGCTCGTCGCGGCCGACGAGGTACTTCGCGTAGCTGGCTGGTAGCTCAGTCATGGCCAGATTCTAGGCGCGTTCCTCGTCGTCGGTAAGGCCCCAGTCGTCCCCGTCTTCGTCCGGCTGCCCCGGCCCGTGATGAAGCCCGGCGAACGCCACGCCCGCGAGGAACGCCTTGGCTTCCGCGACACGCGGGCATTTCTCGACGAGACGCCAGAATCCGGGCCCGTGTCCGGAGACGAGAAGGTGGGCGAGTTCGTGGACGATCACATAGTCGATGACCCACTGGGGCATGCCCTGCAGTTCCTGCGAGAGCCGTATCGTCCGCCGGCTCGGTGTGCACGAGCCCCAGCGGCGGCGCTGGTTGGTGACCCATCGGATGGACGACGGCGTGGCCCGGCCGCCCAGATGCGCGCGGGAGAGCTCGAGCGCCCGTGCCATCAGCGCCTCGTCGGTGGCCGAACCGGTGCGTTTGGCCGCGTCCTGCTGCAGGCGCGCGACCATCCGATCGACCCAGTGTGCCTCTTGCGCACGGGAGAAATGCGCGGGGATGGCCACGACTGCCGTGCTGCCCTCCCAGAACGCGGACACCGTCTTGCGACGGCGTGCCGAGCGGCGCACCTCGACCCGGGGGTCCGGCTCCTGCCCGCCGATCCCTTCCCGACTGGGGGAACCTTCCAGCGGCAGGACGGGCTGGGCAGGGGCCGTTGCGCGCTCAGGCCTCACGGAGCAGCTCCAGGACAGCCTCGCCATACCGCTCGAGCTTTGCGCGTCCAACTCCGGCCACTTGTGACAGCTCCGACAGGTCTGAGGGCTTGGCCTCGGCGATGGCCGTGAGGGTTGCGTCTGTGAACACGACGAACGCCGGAACGTCAGACTGGCGGGCTTGCTCGAGCCGCCACGCGCGGAGCGCCTCGAAGGTGGCCTCCTCATAGCTCGGCGGGCAGTTCGAGCAGCGGCCCACCTTGCGTTCAGCGCCGGTCGAGAGGATCGCTCCGCACACGCGGCAGGCTGCGGGGCCCTTGAGCTCACGCCGTCTCCGGGCGCCTCCGGCGGATGCTGCACCAGAGTGCGAGGACGTGCTCCCGGCCGGGCGGAGCCCGTCGAGGAACCGGGACGGCCGCCGGTGTGCCCGGCCGCCGGGGGTGCGGGAAAGTGACCACGACAGGTGCAGGAATTCCCGGGCCCGGGTGATCCCCACGTAGAGGAGCCGCCGCTCCTCGTCGATCGTCACCGGGGTGTCGGCGAACGAGATGGGCACGAGCCCTTCGCTGAGGCCGACGAGGAACACCGCGTCCCACTCGAGGCCCTTGGCTGCATGGAGGGAGGCGAGGGTAACGCCCTGGACCGCAGGGGCATGCTGGGCGGTGGCCCGCTCCTGGAGCTCAGCGACGAACTCAGCTAGGCCGAAACCCTCCCCTCGCGCGGCGGACAGCTCGTCAGCCAAGGCCACGAGCGCTGCCAGCGACTCCCACCGCTCGCGGGTGGCGCCACCACCCGCCGGGGCCTTCTCGGAGTACCCCAACGAGGAGAGGACGTCACGCACCCGCTGGGCCACCGGCACGCCGTCGTCCGCCTCCGCCCGGGCCGCGCCGCGCAGCTGCAGGAGGCCATCGCGCACCTCGCGCCGGTTGAAGAACCGCTCGCCACCGCGCAGCTGGTACCCGATCCCCCCGGCGGCGAGCGCCTGCTCGAATGCCTCGGACTGCCCGTTGGTTCGAAAGAGGACAGCGATGTCCTTCGGTTGCCTCCCAGCCGCGACGAGCGCGGAGATCCGACGGGCGACGGCGGCCGCCTCCGCCTCGTCGTCGGCGCATTCTGCAAACTCCGGCTCGGGGCCGGCGGCCCGCTGGGCCACAAGAGTGAGCGGCTGGGCCCAGCGGGCATCGGCAGCGGGTCCAGCAGGCCGTCGAGAGGCCAGCAGCTGGTTCGCGAGCCGGACCACCTGCGGGCTCGAGCGATAGTCCCGCACGAGCCGGATGATCGCGGCATCCGCGTGGTGCTTGCCGAATTCGAGCAGGTGAGCGCTCGATGCGCCCGTGAACGAGTAGATCGTCTGGCTGGCGTCCCCCACCACACAAAGCTCCTCGCGCCCGCCGAGCCAGAGCTCGAGGAGCCGCTGCTGGAGCGGGGACACGTCCTGATACTCGTCGACGACGAAGTACCGGTACTGGTCGCGGACCGTCGCGGCGACCTTGGCATCCTCCTGGAGGATGCCCACGGTGATGAGGAGCACGTCCTCGAAGTCAATCAGGTTGCGGTCGACCTTGACATCCTCATATGCCTCGAACAGGCGCGCGACGGTGGCCTGCGGGAGGCCCCCCGGCTCGCCGCGGCCCTGGGCGCCATCGAGGTACGTGGACGGCGTGAGCATCGAAACCTTCGCCCATTCGATCTCCGAGGCCAAGTCTCGGATAGCCGCGCGGTCCACGGTCAGCCGCAGCCGGCGCGCGCCCTCCGCGATGGTCTGGGCCTTGTGCTCGAGGAGGCCCGGCAGCGCCCCGCCCACCGCCTGGGGCCAGAAGTACTGGAGTTGGCGAAGGGCAGCTGCATGGAAGGTGCGTGCCTGCACGGCCGCCACGCCGAGGTCGCGCAGCCGGCCGCGCATCTCAGCCGCCGCACGTGCGGTGAAGGTGACAGCCAGCAGCCTCTGGGGCGAGTAGACGCCAGTATGGACGCCATAGGCGATCCTGTGGGTGATCGCCCTGGTCTTGCCAGTCCCCGCGCCAGCGAGCACACAGACTGGGCCATGGAGCGTGGTCGCCACCTCGCGCTGTTCCTCATCGAGCCCGCCCAGCAGGCGATCCTCGAGAGTACCGCTCTCGGCCCCCAAGGCGCCGACCTCGCTCATTCCGTCGCCGCCAGGACCGGCTCCGCGATGTGGTCACCGAACCATTGCTCGATGAGGGCACGCGAGATCGAGAGGCGGCTCGGCAGCGTGATCTCACCCGATCCGACCGCCGTGACGAGTTCCTCGCGGCTGAACCAACGGGCGCGCAGCACCTCGGCGCCATCGGGCTGCGCGATCGTGTCCTCAGTGTGTGCTGTGAAGCCCAGCATGAGCGAGGCAGGGAAGGGCCACGGCTGCGAGCCGAGGTACTGGCACTCGGTCACGCGCACCCCGACCTCCTCGAGGATCTCGCGCGCCACGGCCTGCTCGAGCGACTCCCCCGGTTCCACGAATCCCGCGAGGGTCGAGAACATGGTTGAGCGCATTCGTGCCCCAGTCGCCAAGAGGAGTCGATCGTCGGCCCCAACGACCGTCACGATGATGGCCGGGTCGGTCCGGGGGAAATGCTCCGAGCCGTCCTCCGGACAGAGCCTGACCCAGCCGCTCTGCACCACCTCGGTGGCAGCTCCGCAGCGCGGACAGCGTGGATGGGCCCGGTGCCAGTTCGCGATGGCCGCCGCCTCGAGGAGAATCCCCGCCTCGACGAGGTCAAGTCCGGGACCGGATTCCCGGAACCCCGCCCAGTTCGTGTTCTCCGGCAACAGCGAGGCGCCCTCTGCAGCCGGCTCGGACATGACGGCCGAGACGGGCTCGACCGGCTCCGGGAGGACCACGAGGACTACGTCGGCACCCGGGTCCGCCTGCGCCGTCGTGCGCTGCTGGGGAAGCTGGCCGAGGTAGACGACGAGTCCGCCGAGCCATGAGGCGGGAAGCAGATGCGCGGGCAGGAACGCCAAGTGCGTTCCCACGTGCGCAGCCCGGTTCTGGGAATAGAGCACCGCCAGTGTGCCGGGGTGGCGCACGACGGCGCCGAGGAAGTTGGGGTCGGCTCGATCGGCGGACCGGCGGTCGAGTGCCTCGGCGCTGACCGGCAGGAGCCGCTCGGCGAGCCGTCCCGCCGTGGGGCCTGTCCCATCGAACGCTGAAAGGGCAGTGCCGGCCGATGGGTCGAAGGACGGGAGCGGTCCGGAAGTCATACCCACTACGGTACGCAGGGCCTCCGACAGTCGCACAACCGGCTCCATACGGCATGTGGAGAACCGACCCGGCCGCGCCCTGTGGCAAGTCCCACCCTAACGGGCCATTGGAAGGCGCCTCGGCGTGGGACCGTGATCCTGCAGGGATGCCGGGCTAGCGTGGAGAAGGTGAAGCGCACTCCTTTCGAGCTGGCCGCCATCGCCACCGCCGCCGTCCCCGGGCTCAGGCCCACGGCCGCAGCGACCTCCCCCGACGACGCCACCGACTTCGACGCGGCGCTCCTAGTGACCGCCGACGGCCGGCGCTGGCGCATTCGCTGCCCCCGGGGAACCGAGGCGAGCGCCCGGCTCGAGACGGAGATGACGGTGCTGCGTTCCTTCGAACCGTCGGTGCGGGCGGAGCTGCCGTTCCAGATGCCTGCTGTCGCGGGCACCGTGCGTATGGACGGGCTCACGACATGCGTCTACACGAACCTCACCGGAACGGTCCGCGACCTCGAGGCGCTCGCCACCGGCAGCGAACGTCTTGCCCAGGACATCGGTGCGACGCTGGCGGCCATCCACGGCCTGCCGAGGTCGGTCGTCGACGGCGCCGATTTGCCCTCCTACACGGCCAACGGCTTCCGGCAGCGCCGCCTCAATGAACTCGATCAGGCGGCCACGACCGGGAAGATCCCCCCTGTGCTGCTGCGCCGGTGGGAGCAGGCAATGGAAGACGTGACTCTCTGGAGGTTCAACCCGACCGTTGTCCACGGTGACCTCCATGAGGACAACATGCTCGTCGAGGACGAACGAGTCACGGCCGTCACCGGCTGGACGGATCTCCGGATCGGTGACCCTGCGGACGACTTTGCGTGGCTCGTGGGCTCGAATGAGCCGACGTTCATCGACTCCGTCCTGACGGCGTACCACGCGGCGCGCAAGGAGCCCGTGGACTCGCAGCTCGCTCGCCGCGCTGCCCTGGCCGCTGAGTTCGCCCTCGCGCAGTACCTCGTCAAAGCGCTCGCGTTGGGCGACCGTGCTGCAGCTGGCGATGCCGAGCAGATGCTCCGGGAACTGGCGGCGGACATCGAGGCGAGCGAGGCAGCCGCTGCGTCCGGGCCGGCGACCGGCGACGACGCAGCAGACGAAACGCAGGCCTCAGTAGCCGCGAACTCCGACGGCGCCGGACACTCCGGGAGCTCGTCCGCCCGCGACGCCAGCGCCGACACTTCCCCAGAGGAGGCCAGCCTAGACACTACTGCCCTGCCGGTAGTCCACGGCCAGAGGGCAGGTGCCTAGCGAACCTCGCTAGGCACCCGGAGCCAGCGCAGCAGCGACGAGCGACTCGAGCTCGGCCTCGCCGGCGAGCCTACCCGGCCGTATCACAGTGCCGTCCGCCAGATAGCAGAACGCTGCGCGGATCGCCTCGAGCGGGGTCCCCGTGAGGCGTGACCAGGCGAGCCGGTACACCGCGAGCTGGACCGATCTGTCGCTGATCTCAGCTCCCTTCGGCGGCTTGCCGGTCTTCCAGTCGACAAGATCCCAGCCGCCGTCCGCATCGCGGAACACGGCGTCGATGCGGCCGCGAACGACGACGGGCCCTACCCGGGTTTCGATCGGCACCTCCACATGGGCTGGCCTCCTGTGGGCCCATTCAGTGCGCTTGAACGCCGTGACGAGGGCGTCGAGCTCGTACGCTTCGTCGACGTACTCGTCGGAGCTGTCGAAGCCTTCGAGATCGAGCATGGCGCTCGTGCCAAAGTGCTCCTCCACCCATGCGTGGAAGGCCGTCCCACGGCGTGCGGCCATTCCAGGCCGGCGCGGCACGGGCCGTCTCAGCTGCCGCACCACGGCCTCCCGGTCCTCGCCGAGTGCCACGAGAGTCGAGGCGGAGATGTGCTCAGGGAGCCTTACTCCAGAGGTGTCGCGCGTCCTTGCACGCTCAGCAAGCAGCAGCTCGGCCTCGCGCGCCCACCCGGCTGCGCGGCGCGTCGCGGCCCCCTCCGGTCGGCGTCTTCCATGGAGCTCGGCGAGGACCTTCGCCGCCGCGGCCTCGACGGCATCCCTGCGGCCCCGGGTGAGACTTCTTCGCAGCCCTGTCGCGGTGTCGATAGGACCCTCGAGGGGGTCATAGGGCCAGACAGACCGCTCGGCCTCGGCCCGAAGGGGGTTCTCCTGGGGAAGATCGGCGTCCTCCGCCCACGCGATGACCTCGAACCCGTTCGCCTCTGCAGCGGCGCGTAACTCTTCGAGGAACGGGGATGCCTCCATAGGTTTGGTCCTGGTGCTGCTCCACGCGAAGCCGCTGGCCACGAGCAGCGAACGCGCCCTGGTGAATGCGACGTAGGCGAGACGGCGGTCCTCCCGTTCGGCATGTTCTGCGGCGTCCTCGGCGAACAGCTTCTCGGCGTCCGCCAAGCCCTTCTGGTGCGGCTGCTCGGTGTCCCAAACGGGCAGGTCTGCGGCGTCACCGCGGAGCGGCCACGGCAGGGATGCCGCGCCGCTCGTCCACCTGTCGTTGCCACCGGAAGGGAACATGCCTCGGTTGAGGCCCGCAACGGCGACTGCATCCCACTCGAGTCCCTTGGATGCGTGGACAGTGAGCAGCGCAATGGCACCGGGAGCCGGCTCCCTCGGGCCTGTCTCCAGCCCGGACTCCTCCTGCGCGGCAGCCTCAAGCCACGCGAGGAACGACAGCAAGCTGGCCTCGTGGGACTGGGCGAGAAATGAGGCCGCAGCCTCAGCAAACGCATCGAGGTTCCGCCGCGCCTCATGGACCGAGGTACCCGGACGTGCGGCGAGCTCGATGTCCAGGAGCAAGGCGCGCTCCACCTGAGAGATCACGGTGCCGAGGTCGTCTCCAGCCACCGAGCGCAGTGTCCGCAACTCATCGCGAAAGCGTGCCAGCCGGGATAGGCCCTCCGAACTCAGGCTCCTCCCGGCACCGGACGTCCATCCCGGGCGCGGAAGGCGGTCCAGCGCCTCGATGAGGCTCGCGGCATCAGCGAGATCGCCCTCCACAAGGATCTCATCAGCGCTGCCCGGGGCATCCAGGTCCTGCTCGCCCGGTCGGGCCGCGGACGCCCTGAGCGCCGCGAGATGGCGTGACCAGTCGGCGAGCGCCATGAGGTCCGCGGGTCCGATCCTCCATCTCGCCCCCGCCAGGAGGCGCATGAGGGCGTCGGACCGGCCGGGGTCGGCGATGACGCGCAGGGTAGCGACGAGGTCGACGATCTCCGGGGTGTCGAGCAGGCCGCCGACGCCGACCACCTCGAACGGCATGCCGCGCCGCTCGAACTCGCCCCTGATCACCGAGAACTGCGACCGCTTGCGGCAGAGGACGGCCATCGTAGGACCTGATTCGACGCCTGTTCCCTCGCCATAGGGCCAACCGCGCTTGAACGCCTGAAGCTCATCGGCGACGGCGGCCGCTTCCTCGCGCTCGTCGACGAACCTGCCGATGCGCACCCTTCCGGCCGCGGCGCCCGGACGAGGTTCGAGGCCCCGCACGTCCACACGCGCGGAGCCTGTCAGAAAGGCAGGCGGCTGCGCGAGGGGTGCGGCGACGATGTTGGCGGTGCCGAGCACAGTGGTCGAATTACGCCATGCCGTGGTGAGGTGAGAAGTCCACGCAGGTGCGAGCACATCCTCCCGCGTGATCCGTGGGAATACCCGGGGGAAGCTCTCCAGCTGCCCCGCGGACGCGCCGCGGAAGCCGTAAATCGACTGGTTGGGATCGCCGACCGCAGTGACCGCGTGCCCTTCTCCGAACAACGAGGAGAACAGCACGAGCTGGGCATGGGACGTGTCCTGGAACTCGTCCAGGAGCACTGTGCGGTACTGGCCTCGCAGAAGCCTGCCCGCCTCGGGCACGGTAGCCGCGACGCGTGCGGCGAGGGCCACGAGGTCGCCGTAGTCGAGGACCCCGCGGTCACGCTTGGCGCCGGCATACCGCGCCGCGAGCCGGGCTACGAGCGCCCGGTTCCGCAACGTCTTCAGCAGGCTCCCTGCAGCAGCCGGCTGCCGTCCACCGCGGCCCCCGGCGGGAAGCTCCTCGAGGCGGGCTGCCTCATTCTCGAGCCATTCGCGGACGCTGTCCGGCTCACGCAGGTGCTCGGCGCATTCACCGGCCATCTGGGTAACGGCAGCGATGAGCGTGCTCTTGGCGGGGAAGCCGTCCCACGTTCCGCCGTCGTACGCTTCCACGACGCGCGCCGCCAGCTGGAACGATTGCGCCGGGCCGAGCAGCACGGCATCCCGCTCGACACCGAGTCGGATTCCATGGTCCTGGACCACAGTGTTGGCGAACGAGTGGTACGTGGACACGGCCGGATCGAGCGACTGTGGATCTGCAGCGGCGGGGGCAATGCCCTCGACACCTCGGCGGACCAGACGTGTGAGCCGGGCGAGCTGTGTGCGGATGCGCGCCGAGAGTTCGCCGGCGGCCTTCCGTGTGAAGGTGACGCCAAGAACCTCGTCCGGGCGCACCCAGCCGTTGGCCACGAGCCACACGACGCGATCGGCCATGGTCGCCGTCTTCCCGGAGCCGGCCCCAGCAACGACGAGGCGCGGTTCGAGCGGGGAGCAGATGATCTCGGCCTGCTGCGATGTCGGTTGGTGCTGGCCCAGGAGGTCGGCGAGCTCCTCGGGGCTGAAGCGCGGCTCGGGGAGACGGGTCTGCATCGGGTCCGGGGCCTCCCCGAGTCCCTGTCCGGCCCCGGCGGTCTCGGCGCTCATTCGGTCACCTGCCTTCCCCGAACGCACAAAGGGCAGATGTCGGGGAGCCGACACCCGTCCATGAACCCGGTGCCCGGCTCATGGCGCGCTTCGAAGGAAGCCCCGGACATGATCTCCGCGGCGCGCTCCACCAGCTGGATCGCCCACGCTGCGTCCCCGAGTGCCGCCTGCTGCTGGACGGTCAGCTTCGCCGTCCCGTCGCCGAGCTGGACGAGTTCGGCACCCCCGGCAGTCCGGCTCCGTGTCGGCTCCGAGCCTTCCTCGTCGAAAGCGCCCGCTGCGACGGCGACTTGGTACGAGGCGAGCTGGGCATGCTGCTCGAGCTCGGTGGCCTTGGGCTTGCGGCGCCCGGTCTTGAGGTCCACCACAACAAGCCGGGCGTCGTCGTCGACCTCCAGCCTGTCCACTTGCCCGCGCAGCACCGTGCGGGCCGCGATCTCGGCGCTCCCCACTCCATTCAGGCTTGCGGCGAAATCCATCTCGACACCGAGGAGCTCGCGCCCGTTCGTACGGACATACTCGGCGAGTTTGCGAACCATGGCCGTGGCGCGCTCGAAATCGAGTTCGCCCTCCCATGTATCGCCGAGGCCGAGGCTGGACCAGCGGCGTCTGAGCTCCGCAAGGTAGTCCGCCGGCGTCCCGCACGGGAGGTCTTGGGCGATGCCATGCACGAGGGTCCCCAGGCTCCGGGCGAAATCAGTGGCCGCCTCTCCCCCGGCTGCTTGGACGAACCAGTCGAGAGGGTTCTTGGAGGCAGTCTCGACCTTGGATGGCGAGACATATACCGTGCCGTCGGGCGGCACCACGGGACTCGTGCTGCTCAGGGGCGCGAGCCCATACCACTCGTCGGGATGTGCGCCTGGCGCACCGACGGCTACCAGCTCGGCGAGGAGGCCGGCGGCGAACGCCGCGTCGGCGGCGTCGGACTCCACCGCCTGCCTCAGCTCCGCGACGAGGGGCCGCAGGCCGAGCGTACGCGGCACCTCCGTGAACGGACGCACCTCCACGCCTTCGCGCAGCGGTGCGACGAGGTCGAGGAACGGGGACGGCACCTCGTCTTCAGCGGACGCGCCCGTACAGACAAGCAGCTCGGAGGCCCGTGAGATCGCCGCCGAGAAAGAGCGCAGCTCGTCGTAGCGGATGTCCTTCAGCCTCGCCCGCGGCGTCACGAGCAGCGCCGAGACAACCCCGAGATCAAGGCAGTCCGCGAAGAGCG
The DNA here is from genome assembly GCF_021554725.1 of Sinomonas notoginsengisoli. Lineage (GTDB taxonomy): Bacteria > Actinomycetota > Actinomycetes > Actinomycetales > Micrococcaceae > Sinomonas > Sinomonas notoginsengisoli. Next base: position 887,642 of record NZ_JAIZDP010000001.1, read on the forward strand.
TGCTGCCGAGGAGCTCGCCGCGCAGTCGCGTGTTGGGCCAGACCCCGTCCTGGAGCCCCGCGACGAACACGAGGCGCCACTCGCGGCCGGCCGCGGCCGCCGGGGTGAGAAGCTCGACGGCGTCCTCCGACTGGGCGCGTGGTGCAAGCGTGTCCATGGGCAGCTCCTGCTCGGTGAGGTAGTCGAGGAACTCGCCAGGGGACGCGCCCGGAAGTCGGTCGACGTAGCGCTCCGCCATGTGGAACAGTGCCATGAGGGCGTCCAGGTCCCGGTCGGCGCGCATTCCCAGCGGTCCTCCGGACAGCGCGAGCCCGTACCAGCGCTTCGAGAGTCCTGCAGCGTCCCACACGGCCCACAAGACTGTCTCGGCGGTGGCCCCGGGTTCCTCGGCCGCAGCCCTGCCGCGGGCAATCATGCGGGCGACCCTCCGTGCAGCGCTGGCCTCAAGTCCGAGCGCGTCGAGGGTTCCGGGAACGTCGAGGGCCTCGGTCAGGAGGGCATCGCTCGCGCGGCCCCCTCCCGCAGAGAGCTCAAGCTGTCTCAGCGACTGACGGAGGCGGCGCAATTCGAGCGCCGACGCTCCACCGATGCGGGAGGTGAGCAGTTCCACGGCCACCTCCGCCGTGAGCGCCTCGGGCTGGAGGGCCACGCGGAACGCTGTCAGCAGAGGCCGAACGGCCGCCTCGTCGCGCACGGCCGTCTCAGCCATCGGCACCTTGACGGGGATGCCTTGGCCGGTGAGGAACCGCTGGACCTGGTCGAGCTTGGCCCCGGATCGGACGATCACCGCCATCTGCCCATACTCCGTCCCGCCCATCAGGCGCGCGTCCTGGATACGGTGCGCGAGGTATCGCAGCTCGTGGAGGAGAGAGTGCAGCACATGAGCTTCCGCGCCGGGACCGCCGGGGTCGGGCACCATCGCGCCCACGAGCTGGCGGGCGGCCTGCCCCCCGGGCACAGTGGAAATGCGATGCGCAACTCGTTCCCACGCCTCGGCGACTCCCTCGGCGAGCCGGTGCGACGTCGTGAGGGAGAGTTCCGTGAGGCTGCCCAGGAGCGCGCGCAGGCTGGGTACGAGTTCGGGACGAGCTCCCCGGAATCCCTGCACGACGACGTCCGGTGCGGCGGTCACGATCACGTCACGCCCCTCGCAGAGCACAGCGAGCAGCTCGAGCACGGATGGGCTCGACTCCTGCACGTCGTCGACGCAGACGAGCTCGAACCGTGCCCGCTCCTGCGCGAGCAGCTCGGGATCCTCGGCGAGGATCAGACGGGCCGCGGTGATGATCCCCGCAGGATCGAAGGCCTCGGGCATGCGGAGTTCGATGACGTCGCGGTACTCCGTGTAGAGCTGGGCGGCCGCGATCCACTCGGGCCGCCCTGTCCGCGCACCGAGCTCGGCGAGCTCATCCGCGGTCGTGCCGTACTCCGTGACGCGGTCGAAGAGCTCCCGGACTTCGTGCCGGAATCCACGTGTGGCAAGTGCAGCCTCGAAGCCCGCAGGCCACCTCGGTCCGCTACCTGAGGCCCGATGCCCCTCGAGGAGCTGTTTGACGATAAGGTCCTGTTCCGCGCCTGAGAGCAGACGCGGAGGCCGCGGCAGCCAATCAAGGCGACCCTCGGCACGGGCGCGGCGGATGAGGTCGAACGCGTAGGACTGCCAGGTGCGCGCCGGAGGGGCACTGAGGCTGCGGTCCATCCGCGCAGTGAAGGCATCGCGGAGCCGTGCGGAGGCGGCGCGCGCCGGCGCCAGGAGCAGCACCCCGGCCGGGTCGACGCCGTCGCGCGAGACCCTCGTGACGGCAGACTCGACGAGCACGCGGCTCTTCCCGGTGCCCGGACCGCCCCACACGAGGACAGGCCCGCTGCCGCGCCTGAGCTCGAGTACCTGCTCCTGATCCGGGGAGGGCGACCAGGCCTCCGCCGCCGGATGGGCGGCGGGCTCGAGGAGCGTCAGCTGGGGCACCGAGGAGGGGAGCGCGGTCATGGACCCATCCCACCGTCGGGGTCCGACAGTTCTCGACATCGGGAACGTGGCCCGTGGAGCCGGCTCTGAAGGAGGTCGGCGATCTCCTCGACGGTGTCGAGCTCGTCATCCGTAGGCGTCCATCTGGCCTGGCGGATATCCACGCGCCAGGCACCGCGGCCTGGGCGACCGCGAAGCGGTGTGCCTTCTTCCACGTAGTGACGGAGAGCACGATCCTCGAGGGCGTCCGGTGCGGCGCCGCTTGCCCTCAGGACGCGCCACCAAGCCACTTGGGCGCCGTAGCGGGACATGACCGCGCCGACCTGCCGGGGGCCGCCGGCTCCCAGGAGTTCTGCCACATCGCCGTAGGCAACGACGCATCCGTCGGGGACGAGCTCGACGACGGCCAGAACCGCTTCGACGAACTCCTCCCGCATCCCTCCACACTAGTTGGCGGAGGGCGCACGACGGCGCTCCCCCGCCGTCCGCTAACGGGTCCGGACCTGAGTCGGCGCGCCTCGACGAGAAATGTCGGTGGAGCCGCCTAGCGTGTGAGCCATGACGTGGAACATCGAGCCCCGAGCAGCCTTCGACCTCGAGACCACGGGGCGCGATTCGCGCGCTGCGCGGATCGTCACAGCGAGCATCGTGGTGCTCGGCGCCGACGGCAGGGTCGCGGCCGAGCACGAGTGGCTCGCCGACCCGGGAATCGAGATCCCGGCAGAGGCCGCAGAGGTGCACGGTGTGACTACGGAAAAGGCCCGTGCCGAGGGCCGTCCTGCCCGTGACGTCGTCGCGGAGGTGGCCTTGACGCTACAAGATCTCTTCGACCGCGGCGTGCCCGTCGTGGCCTACAACGCTGCGTATGACTTCACCGTCATGGCCGCCGAGTGCGCCCGGCATGGCCTCGCCCAGCTCACACGATTCCCTGTCCTCGACCCCTATGTGATCAACAAGCAGGTCGAGCGGTACCGCAAGGGCAAGCGGACATTGGTCGCGCTGTGCGAGCAGTACGGTGTCATTCTCACGGACGCCCACAGTTCAGCGGCGGATGCGCTTGCGGCCGCCCAGCTCCTCGACGCCATGGCCTCGCGCTTCCCTGAGCTCCACAGGCCGGCCGCCCATCTGCACCGAAGCCAGATCGACTGGTCGGCCGCGCAGGCCGCGGACTTCGAGGCCTACCTGCGGCGGACCAAGCCCGCAGCCTTGGTGGAAGGCAATTGGCCGGTTCTGGCGCCGCATGATGCTGGGCAGAGCGGCTTCTGAGGGCCTTACCCCATTGGTGTAGCCCACGGCAAGGGGTTGCCCTCTGCTGCGAGGGCTACGGACCCGACCCTTCAAGAACCCGGCCGGGAACGAGACGGATTTCACAGTAACTGTGACGATGAGGCTGGCGCCTGTCTGCGGACAATCATGCGCCATCCAGCCAATCCATAGCCGATGCTCCGATACGTCGTCGCTTGATCAACAAATATTCTTCGCAATCCAGCCGGCGTGACGGAATATCTCACCGAAAATGAAGCGACATGGAGCCGAAGGCATAATTTAGTTCGTCCCGGTGTCCCCGGGATCATCTCCGCCATCAAAGGGATCCATGATCACTGTCTCTGACCTGCGAAAGGTCTACCGTCAGGGCAAGCGCGAAATCGTCGCCCTCGACGGAGTTAGCCTCTCGGTCCCTCAGGGATCGATCCACGGGATCATCGGACACTCCGGCGCCGGGAAGTCGACTCTTGTCCGCTGCCTCACCATGCTCGACCGCCCGACGTCCGGGTCGGTCAACATCAGCGGGACCGTACTGAGTGCCGTCAAGGATTCCGAAGTCCGGGCCGCGCGACGCAAGACCGGCATGGTCTTCCAGCACGCGAACCTCCTGGATTCGCGCACCTCTTTGGGCAACGTCGCACATCCGCTCGAGCTGACGGGCGCGCCGAAGGAGACGATCTGCGAACGCTCGCGCGAGCTGCTCCGCCTCGTCGGGCTTGAGGGCTTCGAGAATGCCTACCCAGCCCAGCTGTCGGGAGGACAACGCCAACGCGTAGGGATAGCCCGCGCCCTCGCGGCAAATCCCGACGTCCTCCTGTGCGACGAGCCGACGTCGGCACTCGATCCTGCGGCGACGAATGAGGTCCTCGACCTCATCCGCGACCTGACGGATAGGCTGGGGCTCACCGTCATCGTCATCACCCACGAGATGAACGTCGTCAAGCGCATCTGCGATTCGGTCTCCCTTTTGGAGAAGGGGCGCATCGTCGAGGATGGCGCACTTGAGGACGTCGCCGCTCGACTCGACAGCCGGCTCGCCCGGGCCCTCCTGCCTCTGCCTCCGGCCGAAGTCCCGATGGGCGCGGCCGGTGGCGACGTCATCGACCTACTGATGACAGGATCCTCGGCTCAGGAGCCCGTCCTGACTGGCGTGGCACGCCGCTTCAACGTGGACCTCAACGTCCTCGCCGGCAGTGTCGAGACGATCGGTGCGACCCAGTTCGGCCACTTGCGCGTCCAACTCTCGCAGGGCGCTGATACCTCGGCGATTCTCGACTACCTGGCCAGTTTCGGGGCCACTGCCAAGGCCGTCGCCCCCAACGCACCTACCGGAAGGGAGGAACTATGAACTTCTTGGACAATCCCGTCCTCGCCAAGGCCCTCCCGGATGCCATCCTCGAGACACTCCAGATGGTCGGCATCTCAGGGTTCTTCACAGTCCTCGTCGGCCTGCCTCTCGGTGTATTCCTCCATGTTGCGGCGCCCGGCGGCTTGCGCCCGATGCCCGCTGCGTACCGGATCCTGAGCGACATCGTTGTGAACATCACGCGCTCGATCCCGTTCGCCATCCTCATGGTCTCCCTCATACCGCTAGCCCGGTTCCTCGTCGGAACGAGCCTCGGTCCCGTTGCGGCGTCCGTCTCGCTGTCGGTGGGCACCATCCCGTTCTTCGCCCGGCTCGTCGAGACCGCACTCCGGGACGTCCAGCACGGAAAGATCGACGCAGCGCTCGTCATGGGCTCGACAACGATGCAGGTCGTCCGGAAGGTCCTCCTCCCCGAGTCCTTTCCTGCGCTCGTTGCGGCCACGACGACGACCGTCGTAACCCTCGTAGGCTACTCCGCCATGGCCGGCCTAGTCGGCGGCGGCGGTCTGGGCAAGCTCGCATACAACTATGGCTTCCAGCGCTTCGACACGACCGTCATGCTCGTCGTCCTCGTCATCATCGTTGTGCTTGTCCAAGCGATTCAGCTCGTCGGCGACTGGTTCGGCCGCCGCGTCGACCACCGCTGAAGACTTCTTCCATCTGTCGGCGCAATCCGCCGCACCCCGAAAGGAAATGACGCCCATGCGCAAGAAACTGACGCTCCTCGCTGCTGGCATCGCCGCAGCGTTCTCCCTTGCCGCGTGCGGTGCAGGCGGTTCTGCGCCTGCGAGCACGAATGCTGCAAGCCTCGATCCGGCCAAGCCCGCGACCCTCAAGGTCGGCGCTAGTCCTGTCCCTCACGCCAAGATCCTCGAGTTCATCAACGAGAACCTCGCACCGAAGGCCGGGCTCAAGCTCGACATCAAGGAAATCGAGGACTACCAGACCCCGAATACCGCGCTCTCCGACGGCTCGCTCGACGCGAACTTCTACCAGCACCTCCCCTGGTTCGAGGATCAGGTTAAGACCAAGGGCTACAAGTTCGACCACGGTGCGGGCGTCCACATCGAGCCGTACGCTGCGTTCTCCGACAAGGCGAAGAGCATCGCGGACATCAAGGACGGCGCGAAGGTCGCGATCACCAACGACCCGTCCAACCAGGTCCGCGCCCTCAAGGTCCTCCAGAACGCAGGCCTGCTCAAGGACATCAAGGACGATTCGTCCATTTTGTCCCTCGCCGACGCCCAGAACCCGAAGAAGCTGAAGTTCTCCGAGAATCAGCCTGAGCTTCTGGTCAACGACCTGCACGACCCTTCGGTCGACCTCGCGCTCATCAATGGCAACTTCATCCTCAAGGCTGGCCTGAGCACCAAGAGCGCCTTGGCAGTTGAGTCGGTCCAGAACAACCCGTACGCGAATTTCCTGGCGTGGCGCCAGGACGAGAAGGGCGACGCCCGAATCGCCAAGCTCGAGGAGCTCCTGCACTCACCCGAGGTCAAGGCCTTCATCCAGAAGGAGTGGCCGAACGGCGACGTCACGCCAGCGTTCTGATCGGCTGACGTCACCGCATCGGACGGCTAAGGCTGAACGACGTGCGACGGCGGGGTTCCCACTCGCGTGGGGACCCCGCCGTCGTCTGCACCCGCTTCTTTCAACGTCTAGGGCCCGCTTGTCTAGAGCGGCAGCCCGCCTGCCCCCTTGAGGTCGCGCATCACGATGGTCGAGGTCAGCTTCGCTACCCCCGGAAGCGCCGCGAGGTGCTGGTCGTAGAGGCGCTGGTAGCCGGGCAGGTCCTCGGCGACGCAGCGCAGGAGGAAGTCTGGGTCCCCGAACAGACGGTAGCCCTCGATGATCTGCGGCTCCGCGACCACCGCATCCTCGAAGGCGCGGATCGCGTCGGTGGAGGTCTCGCGGAGGGTCACGAACACCATCGCCCCGAACCCGAGGCCCACCTTCGCCGGGTCCACCTCGGCGCGGTAGCCGCGGATCACGCCGGACTGCTCGAGGTCCTTGAGCCTGCGGTGGCACGGTGCGACGGTCAGTCCGACCTCCGAGGCGAGCGCGGTCGCGGTCATGCGCCCGTCCTTCTGCAGGGTGCGCAAAATAATTCTGTCGAGTGAGTCGATCACAGTAACAATCTACCGCAGGGAGGGGAAATCCCGCCGAGAATAGGTGAGCACTTCTCGCGCTGATCTCCGTAGTCTTGCGGCATGGATCTGACCCCGCTGCTCGGCTTCGCCGCGATCTCGCTCACCCTCGCGCTCACGCCGGGTGCGGACTGGGCCTACACGATCGCGGCTGGCCTGCGCCCCGGCTCGCCCGCGCCCTCTGTCGCGGGGCTCTGCGCGGGATACGTGGTCCACACGGCCCTCGTGGCGGCCGGGCTTGGAGTCCTGCTCGCAGCACGGTCGGACCTCGTCGCGTGGCTCTCGGTGGCGGGCGCCCTCTACCTGCTGTGGCTTGGATTCATGACGGCGCGCGGCTGGCGCAGCGCCGGCTTCACCTCCGCGCCCCAGGCGATGCTGCCCTCAGGCGAGCCACTCCACGCAGGCCCGGGCACCCGCGGTCCGGCGCTCGACTTCCTCAAGGGCCTGGGCACGAGCGGGATCAACCCGAAGGCGCTGCTGCTGTTCGCGGCGGTCATCCCCCAGTTCATCCGCCCGGACTCGACCCTGCCGGTCGTGGCGCAGACCGTCACCATGGGGCTCACCCACCTGGCGTTCACCATCGTGGTCTACAGCCTTGTCGCCGTCGCAGCGCGCCGGCTCCTCGCCGCCAAGCCCCAGCGTGCCCAGGTGGTGACGCTCATCAGCGGGATCCTCATGCTCGGGATCGGTGGACTGCTGCTCGCCGAGCAGGGAGCAACGCTGATGAGCGCTGCCGCGTAGGCCCGCTACGCCCCGGGGAGGGCCGCCGCCGCTGCCTTGGCGGCTGCCGGCAGCGCGTTGACGACGCGGCCCATCGCGGCGTCGTCGTGCGCGGCGGAGAGGAACCACGCCTCGAAGACGCTCGGGGGCAGGTAGACCCCGGAGTCGAGCATCGAGTGGAAGAACGGCCCGTAGCGGTAGGCCTCCTGGGCCTGCGCGTCGGCATAGTTGTGCACGCCACGCTCCGAGGTGCCGAACGCGATGGAAAACAGGTTCCCGGCCCTCTGGATCGAGTGGTCCACGCCCTCGGCGGCGAGCGCGGCGGACACCACCTCGGAGAGCTCGGCCGAGCGTGCGTCGATATGCGCGTACACGGCGTCGGTCGCGAGGGAAAGGGTCGCCACGCCGGCGGCCATGGCAACCGGGTTCCCGGACAGCGTGCCCGCCTGGTACACCGGGCCGAGCGGCGCGAGATAGTCCATGATCTCGGCGCGCCCGCCGAGCGCAGCGACGGGCATACCGCCGCCGATCACCTTCCCGAACGTAAACAGGTCCGGCGCCCATCCCTCGGCTTGGCCCGTCAGGCCCCAGTAGCCGGCCGGACCCACGCGGAAGCCGGTGAGGACCTCGTCCATGATCATGAGCGCACCGTGCTCGGCCGTGATGCGCCGCAGGCCCTCGTTGAAGCCCTCCCCCGGCTCCACGACGCCCATGTTCGCGGGCGCGGCCTCGGTGATGACGGCCGCGATGCGGGCGCCGTGCTCCGCGAACGCGGCCTCGACGGCCGCGAGGTCGTTGTACGGGAGCACGAGCGTCTCGGCAGCGGTCGCGGCGGTGACGCCGGCAGAACCGGGCAGGGCGAGGGTCGCGACGCCCGAGCCGGCGGCGGCGAGCAGCCCGTCCACATGCCCGTGGTAGCAGCCGGCGAACTTCACCACGAGGTCGCGGTGCGTGAACCCGCGCGCGAGCCGGATCGCCGTCATGGTCGCCTCGGTCCCGGTGGAGACCATGCGGAGCCGCTCGACCGCCGGCACCCTCCCGATCACGAGGGCGGCCAGCGCGGCCTCGTCGGGCGTGGAGGCCCCGAAGGACAGCCCGCGGTCCACCGCGGCGTGCACGGCCTCCAGGACCTCCGGGACCGCGTGGCCCAGGAGGGCCGGGCCCCAGGAGCACACGAGGTCCACATACTCGCGCCCGTCAGCGTCCGTCACGGTCGGCCCCTTGGCGGAGACCAGGAAGCGGGGCGTTCCGCCTACCGAACCGAAGGCCCGCACGGGAGAGTTCACCCCTCCGGGCATCAGCGAACGGGCGCGGGCAAAGAGGTCCTCGGAGGCGGTCATGCCCCTATTCTTCCATCCGCGCGCACGACGCCGGCCCCGCACCGGCGGCGCCAACGAGAGCCTACGCGAGCATGTCCGCTACGAGCGGCGCGACCTTGGTCCCGTAGAGCTCGATGCTCTTCATCATGGCGCTGTGCGGAAGGGTGCCGTTGGAGTACTTGAGGTCGAAGCGCTCGGTGCCGAGCGCCTTGTGGGTAACCGCAATCTTACGGGCCACGGTCTCCGGCGAGCCAACGTAGAGGGCGCCGGGACGGGAGGCCTGGGCATTGAACTCCGTCCGACTTCCGGGCCCCCAGCCCCGTTCTTCCCCGAGGCGGTTGCGCATGGCGAGCCAGTGCGGGAAGAGTTCCTCGCGGGCCTGCTCGTCGGTCTCGGCGATGTGACCGGGCGAGTGGGTCGCGAGCATGGTGTAGGGCTGGTTGAACTTCTCGAGCGAGCGCTTGTACAGCTCAATGTAGGGCGCGAAGCGGGCGGGCTCGCCGCCGATGATGGCGAAGCTCACGGGGTAGCCGTAATGCGCGGCGCGCACCACGGACTGCGGCGTGCCCCCTACGCCTACCCACACGGGCAGCAGGCCGTCCTCGAGGTGGGGATAAGCGGTGAGCCCATTGATCGGTCCGCGGTGGCGGCCCTCCCAGCGCACGGGCTTCTGCGACCGCACGCGGTCGAACAGCTCGAGCTTCTCCTCGAAAAGGGTCTCGTAGTCCTCGAGGTCGAACCCGAAGAGCGGGAACGACTCGATGAATGAGCCACGGCCCAGAATCACCTCGGCCCGGCCATTGGAGACGGCGTCGAGGGTCGAGAAGCGCTGGAAGACGCGGACGGGATCGTCCGAGGACAGGACGGTCACGGCCGAGCCGAGGCGGACGTTCCGGGTCTTCGACGCGATCGCGGCGAGGACCACCTCGGGGGCCGAGACGGAGAAGTCCTTGCGGTGGTGCTCGCCGACATCGAACGAGTGCAGCCCCACCTGATCGGCGAGGACCGCCTCCTCGACGAGTTCCCGGATCACGTGCGCATGCGGCTTCGGATCACCGTCGGGGCCAACCCCGACATCGCCGAACGTGTTGAGCCCGAGCAGGACTGGAGGCTGCCCGGACGGAACGGGGGCTGACTGCGCGCTTTCTTCATGCATATGCATGCAAACCTCGGCGGCCGGGGGTTCATTCCCGCCCGGCTCACCCCTCCTTGAGCCAGCGGGCGATCTCTGGCGCCCAGTACGTGAGCACCATGTTCGCCCCGGCTCGGCGGATGCCGAGCACGGACTCGAGGATGGACGCCTTGCGGTCAATCCAGCCGTTCGCAGCGGCGGCCTCGATCATCGAGTACTCGCCGGAAATCTGGTACGCGGCCACGGGCACGGGGCTCATGGCGGCAACGTCGGCGAGGATGTCGAGGTAGCTCATGGCAGGCTTGACCATCACCATGTCCGCGCCCTCCTCGAGGTCCAGTTCGACCTCGAGGAGCGCCTCGCGGCGATTCGCGGCGTCCATCTGGTAGGTGCGGCGGTCGCCCTGCAGCTGCGAGTCGACAGCCTCACGGAATGGTCCGTAGAACGCAGAGGCATACTTTGCGGCGTAGGCGAGGATCGAGACGTCCTGGCGGCCGGCGGCGTCGAGCGCCTGCCGAATCACGGCCACTTGGCCGTCCATCATCCCGGAGGGCCCGAGAACGTGCGCGCCGGCTTCGGCCTGCGCCACGGCCATCTGCCCGTAGACCTCGAGCGTCGCATCGTTGTCCACGCGCCCCTCGGAGTCGAGGACGCCGCAGTGGCCGTGGTCGGTGAACTCGTCGAGGCACACATCGCTCATGACCACCAGTGAGTCACCGACCTCTTCGCGCACGGCGCGGATGCCGGCGTTGAGCACGCCGTTCGGGTCGAGCGAGGCGCTTCCCTCCGCGTCGCGCTCCTCGGGGACTCCGAAGAGCATGATTCCGCCCAGGCCGAGCTCGGCGGCCTCAGCGGCGGCTCGGCGAAGCGTAGCGGTGGTGTGCTGCACGACGCCGGGCATCGCCTGGATCGGCGATGGCTCGCTGAGCCCCTCGCGGACGAACGCCGGCAGAATGAGCTCCGCAGGGTGCAGGCGCGTCTCGGCGACCATGCGGCGCAGGGCCGGCGTCTGGCGCAGGCGGCGGGGGCGATGGGTCGGGAAGCTCATGGCGTCAGGTTCTTCTCTCGTGAGTAGCGGGATCAGGGTTCAGGGAACGGGCCACGGCATCCACGATGCCTTCGGGCGTCGGGGTTGCGGCCGTCGCGCCCACGTCAGCGCCGAGGCGGCGCAGCTCGGCCGCGGTCGGCGAACCAATCGCGATGAGCTGGGTCTTCCCGAGCGGGTGGAGCACGGCATGGATGCGGCGCGCCGCGCTGGGAGAAGCGGCCACGACGGCGTCGAGCCTTCCCGCGGCAAGCTCACCGTTCGCCTCGGTCGGGGAAAGCACGACGGCGCGCGCCTCCTCCCCCTCTGGCTCGCCCGAAGCGAGCGGGGCTGTCAGGCGCTTCGCCGGGTCCGCAGGGTAGTCGACCGTGCGGTACGCGGTGACGGTGTCCACCGCCCAGCCGCGCCCGTCGAGACCGTCAGCGAGGGTCGGGGCAGCGAGGTCGCTCTGCGGGATGAGCACCCGGAGGATCCCGGCGCCGTCCGCGCCCGCGGCGGCATCGTCGGCGTAGGCCCACAGGTCAACGAGGCCCTCCGCGGACTGCTTGTCCACGGGAGCCAAGTCGACGCCGAGGCCCTCGGCCTCGAGGACGCGGCGGGAACTGGGTCCGATGGTGCCGATCCGCACGCCGGGCGGTACGAGTGCCTCAAGCGCGACGCCGCGCGCCGCCGCGAGCTCCTTGAGCGCGCGCACGGTAGTGATGCTCGAGATGACCAGCCAGCGGTACTCCCCCGCCGCGAGCCGGTCGATGGCTGCGGCGAGTGCCGCCTGGTCGTCGGCGCGCTCGAAGTCGATGAGCGGCAGCAGGAGCGGCTCGGCGCCCGCCTCAGCGAGCGCGTCCACCATCGCACCGGCGCGGTCCGGGCTGCGGGTGAGCAGCACCCGGCGCCCGGACAGCCGTGCGGCCGTTCCCGCTACGCCCATCAGGCGCCCAAGTCCGCGAAGTCTGCCGCGCCCTGCTCGAGCAGTTCCTCCGCGAGCTCGATGCCCAGCAGCGTCGCGCCGACCTCGGTGAGCCCGTCCGTCGCCTTGGTCAGCCGGAGCGACTTCGTCCCGTCCACAGCGCACACGGTGGCGTCGAGGTGCAGCATGCTGCCCTTCCGCCGTGCGAAGGCACCGACGGGTGCGGCGCACCCGGCCTCCAGACGGGCCAGGAGAGCACGCTCGGCGGTCACGGCGAGGCGGGTGTCGGCGTCGTCGATCGCCGCGAGCGCCTGCGCGAGAACGCCGGCAGGGGCATCCGGGCTGCTCGCACCCCCGGCCCGCGGGGCGCGTTCGGGCGCGTCCTCGAGTCGGCACTCGACCGCGAGGGCCCCCTGGCCGGGAGCGGGCAGCATGACATCGGGCTCGAAGTACTCGGTCACCACACCGGTCCGGCCGAGGCGCGCGAGGCCGGCGGCGGCAAGGACGACGGCGTCGAGGTCACCGGGTGCGTCCGGTGGGCTCCCCGGCAGCCCCGGCACGCGGCCAAGGCGTGTGTCGACGTTGCCCCGGATGTCCAGCACCTCGAGGTCGGGCCGTGCAGCACGGAGCTGCGCGGCGCGGCGGGGCGAGCCGGTGCCCACCTTCGATCCCGCGGGAAGCCCCGCGAGCGTGAGGCCATCCCGGGCACACAGGACATCGCGGGAATCGGCACGGACGGGGATGGCCGCGATGGAGAGGCCCGGCTCGCCGGTTGTCGGGAGGTCTTTGAGGGAATGGATTGCCACGTCGCAGCGGTCAGCGAGAAGCGCCTCGCGGAGGGCCGCCACGAACACCCCCGTGCCTCCGAGAGAGGCGAGCGAACCAGTCTTGACGTCACCCTCTGTCCTGATCCGGACAAGTTCAGTCTCGAAGCCGCCAACGGCAGCGAGCATGTCTGCGGTCTGCTGGGACTGGGTCAGGGCGAGCGCGCTCCCGCGCGTTCCGATGCGGACTGACATGCTCAGCCCTCGGCCCCGCTCGCTCCGAGCGCTTCCGGGTAGGGGTCGTGCTCGGTCCCGAGGCCAACCCCTGCCTCTGAGATCACCGGCTTGGCGCCGCGGAAGTTCGCGCAGCAGCCGGGACGGCACACGTCATACCACGGGCCGAGGTCGGTCACGTGCGGACGTTCGGCAACGGTCCCCTGGACCATCCGCTCGCGCAGGAGGTCCACGAGGCCCGCCACGAACTCGCCGTGCACCCCCGGGGTAGGAACACGCACGGCCTCGATCCCGAGCTCATGGCACGTTTCCATGGCCTCGGTGTCGAGATCCCAGACAACCTCCATGTGGTCGGAGACGAAGCCGAGCGGAACGATCACGATGCCCTTGACGCCATCAGTCCCACTGGCAGCGTCCTCACCCGCGATGGCGTGGATATGGTCGTTGATGTCGGGCTCGAGCCACGGGATGTGCGGCGCGCCGGAGCGGGACTGGTAGACGAGGTCCCAAGCGACCTCGGGGGCATCGCCGCAGACGGCAGCCATGACCGCACGGGCGTTCGCCAGGTGCTGCGCCACGTAGGCCGAGCCTCCCTCGAACTCGCGCGGCTCCGCCTCGGAACGGCCGGCCGCCTCGGCGTCACGGATGGGGATCGAGTGGGTGGAGAAAAGGACGCGGATCTCGGAATCCCGTGAACCGTCCGCGGCGCCCAGCGCCTCCCGGACAGCCTGGAGGCCCGCCGCAGTACCGGCGACGAAGGGCGCCACGAATCCGGGGTGGTCGAAGTACTGCCGGATTTTGTCCACGCGGAGCCGCCCGGCAAGGCCGGTCTCGGTCAGGGCCACGCCGATGTCCTCACGGTACTGGCGGCAGCTCGAGTAGCACGAGTACACGCTTGTGGTGAGCATGAGGACCTTGCGGTGCCCGTCGTCGTACATCTGCTGCAGCGTCTGGGGGATGTAGGGTTCCCAATTGCGGTTGCCCCAGTACACGGGCACGTCGATGCCGCGCGCGGCGAGTTCCGCCCCGAGCGCGGCCTTCAGCGCGCGATTCTGGGCATTGATCGGGCTGATCCCGCCGAACGCGCGGTAGTGATGGCTGACTTCCTCGAGGCGTTCGTCCGGGATGCCCCGGCCGCGCGTGACGTTCCGCAGGAACGGGATCACGTCGTCCTGGCCCTCCGGCCCGCCGAACGAGGCGAGCAGGATCGCATCGTACTCGGTGGGCTCCACCCGCCCCGCCTCGGTGATCGGGTGAGGGGCGAGGCTGACAGCGAGGGGTGCGGCCGCGCCGTCGACCGCGAGGTGCGCGGTGCGGGCAGTCACGCGAGGACCTCGGCGATCTCCTCGGCAGAGATCCGGCGGCCTGTGTAGAAGGGGATCTCCTCGCGGACATGGTTGCGCGCGTCGGTGTACCGCAGGTGGCGCATCATGTCCACGAGGTCCGTCAACTGCGGTGCCTCGAGGGCGAGGATCCACTCCCAGTCGCCGAGCGCGAACGCGGAGACCGTGTTGGAGAGGACCTGTGGGAAGTCGCGTCCGAGCATGCCGTGGTCACGGAGCATCCTGGAGCGCTCATCGGCAGGGAGCAGGTACCAGTCGTACGAGCGGACGAACGGGTACACCGTGAGCCACGTGCTGGGCTCGACGCCGCGGGAGAACGCGGGTGTGTGGCTCTTGGTGAACTCGGCCTCGCGGTGCACGCCCATCGCGGACCACGCGATCTCGGTCTCGGCGAAGAGCGCGCTGCGCCGGATGTCGCGGACGGCCTGCTGGAGCGCCTCGGGCACGGCGCCGTGCAGCCAGACCATGATGTCGGCGTCAGCGCGCATCGCCGACACGTCGTAGGCTCCGCGGAGGGTCACGCCCTTCCCAGCGAGGCCGGCGACGAGCGCCTCGAACTCGGCCACCGCGGCGTCTGCGGGCGCCGCTGCATCGGGCACCCGGCAGAAGACGGTCCAGAGGGTGAAGAACTGCGCCTCCGGCGTCTCCTCGGGGCCAGCAGCTTTAGTGACAGATTCGACAGAAGTGTGGCTCATGGTGACCAGTGTGCTCCTTAGGCGACGGCAAATCGAATTCTGATGTTCTACAGGGTGTCGAAGTGAGTAACTTCACGTGGGGAGGGCGCCCTCGAGCCTTCCGGCAAGCGCGATCGCCTGGGCCCTCGCGTCCGGGACCACGGCGGCGAGCCCGTTGCCGGCAGCCCAGCCACCGACCACGGCGAGGCCCGGCTGAACCCCCACGAGGGACCGAATGGTGGCAACTCTGGCACGATGCCCCACGGTCGCGAAGGGAAGGGCCCCCTGCCACCTCACCACGTCCCACCCGAGGACGTCCTCGGGCGAAAGCGCCACCCCCAGGAGCGAAGATGCGTCCCGCATGGCCGCGGCGAACAGCTCGTTGTCCGTCTCAGGCCCGGAGCGCACGCCTGCAACACCCGGAACGGGATCGCCGGCGCGGCCGTAGGAGAGCCTCACCACGTGGGTCCCCGGGCCGGCCTCCTCAGCGAGCCATGCCCACTTCGCCGTCGCGTGCGTGAGCGCCTTGGCTTCCACTCCACCGACCTGCGGTGCCACGAGGATGCCGGTGCCCCGGGGACGGGCGTCCAGCGCTGGGCAGTCGAGCACCAGCGTGACGAGCTTGACCTCGGGGCCGGGCACCGGCTCGTGGCCTGCCAGCGCTGGAACGGCGTCGGAGAGGAGTTCCACCGCCGCCGGGCCGCCCAGGGCCACGACCACCACGTCGGCGTCGTACGTGTCCTCGGGCCCGAGCAGGGCCACAACGGCTTGGTTCTCGGCGTCCTCCGAATGCATGACGGCGCCCACTCGCCAGAGTGGATCGCCATCCGTTCCCGTGGCCCGGTCGAGCCGCTCCGCGCGGTGCCCTGCGACAAGCCGCACACCCTCCGCCTCAAGCCGCCCGACGAGCGCCGTGATGATCCGATGGAGGCCGCCGCGGATGCCCGCCACTGCCGAGCCCGCCTTGCGGCCCTCCACGGCTCCGCGCTGGGCGGCAACGGCGGCGGCGAGCGAACCCCTCTCAGCCATGAGCCGCCGCAGGCCGGGAGCAACCATGTCGGCGTCGAGCACCGCAGGGTCCGCCGAGTGGACACCGCCCACCACGGGCGCGACGAGCCGCTCGAGAACCCGGCGCCCCATACGGGCCCGCACGAGCTCGGCCACGCTCGCCTCCCCGCGGGGCTTCCTTGCCGGCAGCCAACGGTCCAGCGAAGCGCGCGCGGAACCCCAGAAGCCCAGGGCGGCACGGACCTCGGCGTCCCAGGGATTCGCGGGAATGCCGAGGACTCCAGTCTTGGGCAGCTGCCGGGGGCCTTCAGGCAGAAGGACCCACGCCCCGGACGGGTCAGGCGGAACGATCTCGTCCGCCAGGCCGATCTCGTCGACCAGCGTGCGCACAGCGTCAGTCCTAGTCGCGAAGGACTCGGCGCCGCTGTCGAGCGTGAGTCCCGCAACCTCGTGGTCGCCGATGCACCCTCCCCAACGCTGGCTGGCCTCGAGCACGGTAACATCCAGGCCAGCGCGGCGCAGCTCGAGCGCCGCGACGAGCCCCGAGATTCCTCCGCCCACCACGACGGCCCGAGGCGCGCGCGCCTGGTCGCCGGCGTTTCCCTCCATCAGTACGTGATCGAGTGGACGAGCTCGACGATGCGCGTCAGGACGTCGGGGTCGGTCTCCGGCGGCACGCCGTGGCCGAGGTTGACCACATGCCCCGGGGCCGAGGCGCCAGCGCGCACCACGTCCCGAACGTGCGCCTCGAGCACGTTCCAGGGGGCCGCGAGGAGCGCGGGATCAATGTTGCCCTGGAGCACCACGCGGCCGCCGAGGCGCCGGTTCGCCTCATGGAGCGGGAGCCGGTAGTCCACGCCGACCGCGTCGACACCGACCTCGTACATCGCACCGAGCAGCTCCGAGGTGCCAGTGCCGAAGTGGACGAGCGGTGCCCCGAGGTCGCGCACATGGTCCAGTGCCTGGGATGAGTAGGGCGCCACATGCCGGCGGTAGTCCTCGAGCCCCAGGGAGCCCGCCCACGAGTCGAAGAGCTGCCCGGCGGACGCTCCAGCCTCGATCTGCGCGCGTAGGAAACGGCCGGAGGCGTCAGCTGCCCAGGCCATGAGGGCTGCCCAGGCCCCGGGGTCCCCGTGCATCATCGTGCGGGGGCCGAGGTGGTCGCGGGACGGCTTGCCCTCGACCATGTAGGCGGCGACGGTGAAGGGGGCCCCAGCGAAGCCGATGAGCGGCGTCTGGCCCAGCTCGGCGACGGTGAGCCGCACGGCCTCGCGGATCGGCTCGAGCGCAACATCGGTGAGGCGCGGAAGTGCCGCGACGTCCGCCTCCGAGCGGACCGGGGTGCCGAGGACCGGCCCCACGCCGGGCACGATGTCCACGTCGACGCCGGCCAGCTTGAGGGGGATGACGATGTCGGAGAAGAAGATACCGGCATCCACGTCGTGACGCCGCACGGGCTGCAGCGTGATCTCTGCCGCGAGGTCGGGGCGGAGGCACGAATCGAGCATGCCGATCCCCTCACGCGCCTCGCGGTATTCGGGCAGCGAGCGGCCAGCCTGGCGCATGAACCAAACGGGCTTCCGGCTCGGACGGCCCCCGCGGTATGCCGTGATGAGCGGCGACTGAGCAGTCCGTCCGTCCTTGAGCGGGTGGTCTGGGCTGAGTGTCATGGCCCGATTGTCTCAAAAGGCCCCCGCGGCGTTGGCGACAGCCTGTCACGGCGAGCCGCGTTTTCTACACGGGAGCGAAAAGCTATGATGGCAGGGCTGTGGTTGTTTTCTCCCTCACGGCGACTCACGCCGACATTGACCTTGAGACCGTTGCCCAATTGAGCACCGGCGCTGCCACCGTGGCTGCTGACGCGACCACCTCGCCCGCCCTGAACGGCGCCGTGGTCCTGGCCACCTGCAACCGCTACGAGATCTACGGCGAGGCCCCGGGCCCCGATGACGTCGAGGCGGCCCGCTCCGCACTCATCACCGAGATCAGCGCCCGCAGTGGCCTCCCCCGGGAAACCGTCTCCGGCGCCTTCTCGATAGCCCAGGGCCACGATGTCACCCGCCATCTCTTCGCGGTGAGCTCGGGGCTCGACTCCGCGGTGGTGGGCGAGCGGGAGATCGCCGGCCAAGTCCGCCGTGCCCTCATCTCCGCCCAGGAGCATGGGACCGCGAGCCCGTCCCTCGTGCGGCTCTTCCAGACGGCGTCGAAGACGGCCAAGGACGTGGGGGCACAGACCGCGCTCGGCAGCCGCGGACTCTCGATCGTCTCTGTCGCGCTCGACCTTGCCGAGGACCTCGCCGAGGAGCGCCCATGGTCCGGGAAGAAGGCGGTCCTGTTCGGTACCGGCGCCTACGCGGGCGCCACCATGGCCCTGCTCAAGGAGCGGGGGGTCCAGACGGTCTCGGTGTACTCGTCGTCCGGCCGCGCGCACGAGTTCGCCGCCGCGCGCGGCGCGCTCGCGCTCACGTCCAGCGATCTGCCCCAGGCCATCGCCGAGGCGGACGTCCTCATCGGGTGCAGCGGCTCCGACAACGCGATGGAGGCCGTGGAGCTCGCCGCGATCAGGGAAGGCTCCCCGCAGCAGCTCATCGTGATCGACCTCGCGCTCACTCATGACTTCGATCCGGCCGTCGGCACGCTCGACGGTGTCGAGCTCATCACCCTTGAGTCCGTCCGCCTCGCGGCCCCCGAAGAACAGGCGGAGTCGCTAGCACGCGCGGGCGCCATCGTCTCCTCGGCCGCGGCGGAATTCGAGGCGGAGCGTCAGGCCCGCCAGGCCGATGCCGCGATTGTGGCCCTGCGGCGCCACACCATGGCCGTCCTCGACTCCGAGATCCAGAAGGTCCGCGCCCGCCACGGCTGCACCGCCGCCGCGGAGGAAGTCGAATTCGCCATGCGGCGCATGGTCAAGCAGCTCCTCCATACCCCGACGGTCCGGGCAAGGGAGCTTGCCGCGGAGGGGCGCGAGAGCGAGTACCTCGCCGCGCTCGAGGCGCTCTACGGCATCAGCGTGGCCATCCCGGGCATGGTCTCCGGAGCCGACGAGGATCCGTCCGCCCCGGACAGCTGCCCCGCCGACCGTTCCCGCACCGCCTGAGGTGACGTTGACGCACGACGGCGAGTGGTCGCCGTCGTGCGTCCTCCACCGGCCCGGCACGGGCAGCCCCCGTCAGTAGACGGGCTTCTGCGGCTCCACGTCGTGGACCCAGGCGAGGACGCCGCCGTCGAGGTGCTTGACGTTGGCGAACCCAGCTTCCCTGGCGGCCGCCAGGACGTTCGCGGAGCGCACACCGCCTTTGCAGTGGAAGACCACCTCGCGGTCGCGTGGAACCTCGTCCCACGCTTCTCCGGAGAGAAGGCGCCCCTGCGGAATGAGCCGGGCGCCGGGGATCGAGACGATCGAAGCCTCCCCCGCTTCGCGCACGTCGATGAGCTCGAAGTCGCGCAGGCCGGCCTCGCGGGCGGCAAGCATCGTGGCGAGCTGGCCGGCGGTGACCGTGCGGTCCGCCCCGACCGGGGCCGCGGGCTCCACGCCGCAGAACGCCTCGTAGTCGGTGAGCCCCGTGATCGGTGCGGCGTCGGGATCCTTGGCCACCTTGATCTCTCGCCATGTCGCCGTGAGGGCGTCGTAGAGCTGGATCCGGCCCAGGAGCGTGGTGCCGACGCCGGTGATGAGCTTGACGGCCTCCGTGACCATGGACGCGCCGATGGCCGCGCACAGCATGCCGAACACGCCTCCCTCGCCGCACGAGGGCACGGAGCCGGCGGGCGGCGGCTCGGGGAAGACGTCCCGGTACGTGGGGCCGTGCTTCTCCCAGAAGACGCTCACCTGGCCGTCGAACCTGAAGATGGAGCCCCACACGTACGGCTTGCCGAGGATCGCGGCGGCGTCGTTGACGAGGTAGCGGGTGGCGAAGTTGTCGGTGCCGTCGAGGATGAGGTCGTACCCGGCGAAGACCTCGAGGGCGTTGGAGGAGTCGAGGTGCACCTCGTGCAGGCGAACCTTGACGTGGGGGTTGAGGTCGAGGATCGCGTCCCGTGCGGACTCGGCCTTGGAGCGTCCCACGCTCGAGACGCGGTGGATCACCTGGCGCTGGAGGTTCGACAGTTCGACGGTGTCGTCGTCCACGATCCCGAGGGTGCCAACCCCGGCGGCCGCGAGGTAGAGGAGCGCGGGCGAGCCCAGTCCGCCGGCGCCCATCACGAGGACCTTGGCGTTCTTGAGCCGGCGTTGGCCGACGTCGCCGATCTCAGGGATGATGACGTGGCGCGAGTACCGCTGCACTTCCTCGGGAGTGAGCTCCGCGGCCGGCTCCACGAGCGGCGGAAGGGAGGGAGTGTGAGATGTGCCCATGCCTCCAATCTAGGCCCCCGCAGGGCCCGCACCCAGCCGTGCCCATGCCACGGCAGATCCCTGCGTGCACCGCGGGCACGTGACCGACGGGTAGAGTAGAACTACCGTTTGGGCCACGGTCCACCGGCCCGGACCACCCGAAAGGCACCTTCAGTGAGCACCGAACCGCGAGCCGCCGCCCACCGCTCCCCCCGTCTTCCGCGCGATGAGCGGCGGGCGCAGCTCCTCGCCGCGGCCCTCGAGGTCTTCGCAGCCAATGGCTTCCACGGTGCAGCGATGGACGAGATCGCCGAGACGGCACAAGTGAGCAAGCCGGTCCTCTACCAGCATTTTCCGTCGAAGCGGGACCTCTACATCGCGCTCCTCGACAGCCACCTCGCGGCGCTGACCGACCTCATGAGGTCCGCCCTCGCATCGACAACGGACAACCGCGAGCGCGTGAACGCCGTCATCCGCGCCTATTTTGACTTCATCGCCGCCGACCACCAGGCGCACCGGCTCGTCTTCCAGTCGGACCTCGTCAACGATCCCGAGGTCGCCTCGCGCCTTGAGACGTTCAACCGGGGCTTCTCCGAGGCGATCGCCGAGGTCATTGCCTCGGACACCCGGCTCCCGCTCGTCGAGGCGCAGCTCCTCGGCCGGGGCCTCGCGGGCATGGCGCAGGTGAGCGCACGGTACTGGCTCGAGAAGTCGACGTCGCTCGAGATCGATGTGGCCGCGGACCTTGTGGCACGGCTCGCGTGGAAGGGAATCTCGCGCTTCCCCAAAGAGGCCTAAGGTACTACTGAACGTCATCGAATCAAGGAGTGCTCTTCACGTGGAAATCAAGATCGGCATCCAGAACATCGCCCGTGAGCTCGTCTTCGAGTCCGAGAAGGACGCGGACGAGGTCGCCAAGCAGGTCGCCGAGGCCATCTCGGGCGGCAAGGAGCTCCGGCTCGAGGATGAGAAGGGCCGCCAGGTGATCGTGCCCGCCGGGGTGATCGGCTATGTGGAGATCGGCGCGCAGGAGCAGCGCCGCGTGGGCTTCGGCGCCCTCTGACTCGTGGAGACCGTCTGGTCCCTCGTCATCGTCATCCTGGTGGCGGCGGCGGCCGGTTTCATCGCCTGGGCAGCCGACCGTCACCATGACGTGTACGGGATCATGCTGCCGGTCGGCGCCGCTGTGGCGGTGGGATGCGTGGTCTGGATCATCCTCGTGTTGGCGGGGGCCGGTTACCTCACGGGCATGACATGGATGCCGTGGATACTGCCCATGGCGCTCGGCGTGGCTGCCGCGGCCGCTGTGCCGACGCTCGTCGGCCGCGTTCGCATCAAGCACGACCTTGCTGCACTCACCGAGATCCTCAAGCGCGGCTAGCTGCTGCACACCTCAGGCGCGGACGACGGCGCCACTCGCCGTGCGCCGTCGTCCGCGCCTCGCGCTGGTCCCGGTCCCCCGGCGATGGAAGGCTGCCGGCCTATGCAGCAGGGCCGTTCGGGAGCTTGTCGGGCTGGGCCACGGCATCGAGGGCTGAGGCCCTGAGGGCACACCGGTGGGCCGCCTCGACGTCTGCCGCCGTCACCACAGTCCCTGCGTCGTGGCTGCTGAAGCGAAGGACAACGCGGTTGTAGCGCCAGTCGAGATCGGGGTGGTGGTTGAGCTCCTCCGCCACCTCCCCGACCGCGGCGATGAACTCGAGAGCCTTCGCCGCACTGTGCAGCTTGTACACCGTTGCCAATGCGCCGCCGACATGTCGCCAATCCGGCAACCGACCCAGTTCCTGCTGGATCTGCTCGTCGCTCAGGGGCTCATGAGTCGCCATGGACGTCAGAGTAGGCCCCAACCCGCCTCAGAGGAACTGTGCGCGGCCCTCCATGGGGCTCGAGGCCAGAGCGTGTTCGCGCCTGGGGATCCGTCCGGCAAGCGAGGCGAGGCGGCCAGCGGCTACGGCGTAGCGGAAAGCCCGCGCCATGCGCACCGGGTCCTGGGCACGCGTCACGGCTGTGGCGAGCAGGACTGCGTCGCACCCCAACTCCATGGCAAGCGCCGCGTCGGAGGCCGTGCCAATGCCGGCGTCGAGCACCACGGGCACGCCAGCGCGGGCCACGATCAGCTCAATGTTGTGCGGGTTGAGGATCCCGAGACCGCTGCCGATCGGCGCTCCGAGTGGCATGACAGCCGCCGCGCCCAGCTGCTCGAGGCGCCGGGCGAGCACGGGGTCGTCGTTGGTGTACGCGAAGACCTTGAAGCCTCGGTTGACGAGCTGCTCGGTGGCGTCCGCGAGCTCAATCGCGTCGGGCAGGAGCGTTGTCTCGTCGGCGATGACCTCGAGCTTGACCCAGTCGGTCTCGAGTGCCTCGCGGGCCAGCTCCGCCGTGAGGACCGCATCCCGGGCAGTGAAGCAGCCTGCGGTGTTCGGCAGGACACGGATGCCCTTGTCGACCAGCAGCTGGAACAGGGAGCCCTGCTCGGCCGGCGAGTAGCGGCGCATCGCCACGGTCGTGAGCTCGGTGCCAGAGGCCTCGAGTGCATCGCCGAGGCCATCGAGGCTCGGTGCCCCGCCCGTGCCCATGATGAGCCTCGAGCCGAGGGCCACGCCGTCGACGACGAACGGGTCCTCACCGAGGGCCGTGCCCTCCACGGCGGTCTGTGCCTGCGTCATGGTCAGCCTCCCTGCATTGCTGTGACGAGTTCGACGGCGTCGCCCGCCGCCAGAGCTGTGGATGCCCAGCTTCTGCGGGGCACCACCTCAGAGTTGACCGCGACCGCGACTCCGAGCCTTCCGCCGTCGGCCGGCTTGCCGTCGGCCCCGATCGTGCGCCCGGTGGTCCCGGCCACGAGCGCGAGGACGGTCGCAGGGTCCGGAAGGTCCCGGCCCTCGCCGTTGACCGTGATCCGGCCGCTCGTCGTCTGGGTAGAGCCCTGCATCAGTTGCCTCCTGTCGCGGCCGCCGCAGCGGCCGGCTTCCCCGCCGCGCGCGGGGCGAATCGGTCTGGACGGAACGCGTCCCAGCGGGGGTCGGAGCGGCCCTCGAGGAGCCCGCGGCACACCTGGGCGGCCGCGGGCGTGAGCAGTACGCCGTGGCGGAAGAAGCCGGTGGCGACGACGAGCCCCGGAACGTGCCCCGCGCCGTCGTGCGCCGAGCCTGTGGGTGCGGCGACGCGGCCCAGCAAGGGCGCGTTGTCCGGTGTCCCCGGCCGCGCCCGGGCCGTGGTCTCGTAGAGCTCGAGCTCCGCCACCGCCGGCACGAGCCTCTGGGCGTCGCGGAGGAGCTCGTAGACCCCTCCGGCGGAGACGGCATCGGAGCCGTCCTCGCGCTGCGTCGCGCCGATCACCACCGTGCCATCCGCGCGGGGAACGATGTAGACCGGCTTGCCGCGCACGAGCCCCCGGAGCGTCGCCGTGACGAGCGGGCGGAGCCGCTCGGGCACGCGAAGGCGCAGGATGTCCCCATAGACGGGACGCAGGGGAAGCGGTACAGGGAGCCCGCCCACATCACGGGCGCCGAGCCCGTTGGCGAGGATCGTCTCCGCGGCGCGCACCTGGCGGCCGTCCTCGAGCACGACGCCAGCCACTCGCCCGGCGCCGTGAGGCTCTGCGCCGTCGGGCCCGTCCCAGAGGAGCGACGCCGCGCGCGCCCGCACGATCGATCCCTCACCGAGACGGCCTGCAAGGCGCGCAAGGAGTGCCCGCACGAGCCTGCGCGGGTCGATCTGGTGGTCCGCGTCGATCTGGAACGCCCCGGAGATGCCCGGCGCCAGGAGCGGCTCGGCGGAGCGCGCCTCGCGGACGGTCAGTGACCGGACGGCGAGTCCATGCTCCTCCTGCACCGCTTTGAGATCTGCGAACGCCTGGCGGTCGGCGGCGTCGCCGGCGAGGCACAGGGTGGGTGTCCTGAGATAACCGCAGTCCGGCCCGACCGCCGCTGCGAACTCCGGCCACGCCGCGGCGGAGTGAAGCATGAGCCCGAGGAGTTCCTCTTCCTGGTAGTGGTACTCGCTCACGGCGGCAAGCATGCCGGCCGCCGCGTAGCTCGCGCCGGACCCGGGCGCGGGGTCCACTACCACCACTCGCCGCCCCGTGCGGGCAGCCTCCCAGGCGATGCCCAGTCCGATGACTCCGGCTCCGACCACCATCACATCGGTGCTGTCCATGGGTTCCTTCCCTCCGCCGGCATGACCCGGATCAGGTGAGGCGGTCGGCTCTGGCCCTCTCAGCCCGGGCACAGTCACACTGGCGGGCTCCCGCAGTACTGCGGTCTAGTCTAGTTCCATGCTCGTGACCGATGCCCAGCTGTACGTGTGCACCGACGCCCGCAAGGGCCGCGGCGACTTCGAGGATTTCCTCGACGCGGCGTTCTCCGGCGGTGTGGACATCATCCAGTTGCGCGACAAGACGATCGAGGCCGCCGAGGAGCTCGAGCTGCTTGACGTGCTGCGCGCCGTCGCCGAACGGCACGGCAGGCTGTGGGCCGTCAACGACCGCGCGGACATCGCTCTGCTCGCCGGCGCCCCGGTGTTCCACGTCGGCCAGAAGGACCTGTCACTGGCCGCGGTCCGCCGCGTCGTGGACGATTCGGTGATCGTCGGCCTGTCCACGAACTCGCCCGACCTCGTCGACGCCGCGATTGCCCACGCAGGAGCCGCGACGGCCCGGCTGGACTACTTCTGCACGGGCCCGCTCTGGGCCACCCCGACCAAGCCGGGACGCTCCGCGGTCGGGCTCGGCATCGTCGAGCACGCGGCACGTCGCACCCGGGAGGCGCTCGATTCCGGCCGCGCCCCGCTGCCGTGGTTCGCCATTGGCGGGATCGACCACTCGAACGTCGCCGAGGCCGTCCAGGCGGGGGCGAGCCGCGTCGTCGTCGTGCGCGCCGTCACCGAGGCCAGCGACCCGGCCGACGCCGCCGCCCGCCTCCGCGCGGAGCTGCCCGGCCTGCCCGCGCTCCCCCGCGCATGACGACGGTCGCGTACCAGGGAGAGCCCGGCGCCAATTCGCACATGGCCGCCCTCGAGGCGTTCCCGGACGCCCTGACCCTCGCGTGCGCCACGTTCGAGGACGCGTTCAGCGCCGTGACCTCGGGCCAGGCTGATCTGGCGATGATCCCGATCGACAACACGGTGGCGGGGCGGGTCGCGGACATCCACCTCCTGCTCCCCGACACGAGCCTGCAGATCATCGGAGAGCACTTCCTCCGGATCAGGTTCAGCCTCATGGGAATCCCGGGCGCCACGATCGAGGGCGCGCGTGAGGTCCACAGCCACGTCCACGCCTTGGCCCAGTGCCGCGGCTTCATCCGGCAGCACGGCCTCGCACCGGTCGTGGCCGGGGACACCGCCGGATCGGCCCGCGAGGTCGCCGAGTGGGGGGACCCCTCCAAGCTGTCGATCGCCCCACCGCTGGCCGCGGAACGCTACGGCCTGACGGTTCTCGCGAGCGACATCGAGGACCAGAAGCACAACACCACCCGCTTCGTCATCCTGTCCCGGCCGCGCGAGTACCCCCAGGCCGGCGGCGACACGTACGTGACGAGCTTCGTCTTCCGCGTCCGGAATATCCCCGCTGCCCTGTACAAGGCACTCGGCGGGTTCGCGACGAATGGGGTGAACATGACCCGGCTCGAGAGCTACATGGTGGATGGGAAGTTCGCCGCCACGATGTTCATGGTCGACGTTGAGGGACACCCCGACGAGCCGCCACTGGCCCGTGCGCTCGAGGAACTCGCGTTCTTCTCGACCGAGCTGAGGATCCTAGGCGTCTTCCCCGCGCATCCGAACCGGTTCGGGCTCCGCTCGGCCCAGTAGAGCCCGCCGGGTCTAGGCTGGCCCCCATGGGCCATTCTCGACTCACCCCGAAGGGCGCGAGCCCACAGGCAGGCCCGCAGGCTGAGGCCAGCGGTGCGGCCCTCGCCGAGGCGTTTGCCGCCCTGCGCGAGGAGTTCGAGCTCGCCTCCGACTACCCCGCGCCGGCCGTCGCAGACGCCGAGGCGGCCATCGCCGCGCTGACGCTGCCCGACCAGGACGCGACCGGCGTCGAGTTCGTCACGATCGATCCGCCGACCTCGACGGATCTGGACCAGGCCCTCCACATCGAGCGCGATGGCGAGGGGTACCGGGTGCGCTACGCCATCGCCGATGTCCCGGCGTTCGTACGACCCCAGGGCGCGCTCGACGCCGAGACGCGGCGACGCGGCCAGACCATCTATGCGGCGGACTCCAAGGTGCCCCTGCATCCGCGCGACATCACCGACGACGCCGGGAGCCTTCTCGCTGACTCGGTCCGCGGCGCCTTCGTGTGGGACTTCCGCCTCCACACCTCGGGCGAGGTGACGCGCGTCGGGCTTTTCCGTGCGCGCGTGCGGAGCCGGGCGAAGTTGAACTATGCGCAGGTGCAGGAGCAGATCGACTCCGGCACGGCGGTCGAGCCTCTCATGCTGCTGAAGGAGGTGGGGCTCAAGCGGATCGAGCTCGAGCGTCGCCGCGGCGGAGCGAGCCTGAACCTCCCGGAGCAGGAGATCGTGCCGACGGACGAGGGCGGCTACAGGATCGAGATCGCGCCCCAGCGCCCCGTTGAGGACTGGAATGCGCAGATCTCCCTCATGACCGGCATGGCGGCGGCTGACCTCATGGTGAAGGCCGGCATCGGCATCCTGCGAACGATGCCCGCGCCCGACGAGAAGTCCCTGCGGCACTTCCGCCGCCAGACCCTGGCACTCGGAAAGCCTTGGGACGATTCGCTTCCGTACGGCGAGTACCTCCGCTCACTCGACGCAGCGGAGCCGCGCCAGCTCGCCATCCTCCACGCCGCCGCCGCGCTCTTCCGCGGGGCCGCCTACACGCCGTTCGACGGCGAAGTCCCCGCCAACCCTGCCCAAGCCGCCATTGCGGCTCCCTATGCGCACACCACCGCGCCCCTCCGACGGCTTGTGGACCGCTTCGTGCTGGTCCTGTGCGAGGCGCTCGCGAACGGCGCCGTGGTTCCTGCGTGGGTTCGTGCCGCGCTGCCTGATCTGCCGGCCCTCATGGCCTCCTCGGACCAACTCGCCGGCAAGGTCGAGCGAGCCACCTTGGACATCGTCGAGGCGGCCCTCCTCGTCAACTCAGTGGGGCAGGAGTTCGATGCCGTGGTCGTCTCGGGGTCTAAGCCCGCAGGAGGGAACGTGTCGGGCATCCAGGGCAATGGCAGGCCGGACCAGCCGCTGGACCGTATTGCGAGCTCGCAGAACGGTGTCTCCGTCGGTGCCGAAGGTTCGACTGCGCCGAATGGCCAGCAGCTGCGCCCGTTCGGGACGGTCCAGCTCTCGGAGCCGCCGGTCACGGCGCGCTGCGAGGGCGAGATGGAGTCCGGCGCGCGGGTCAGGGTCCGACTGGTCACGGCGGACGTGCCGGCCCGAAAGGTCCTGTTCGAGCTCGCCTGACTCGCCGAGATCATCACACTGGGTGCCCTCGGCGGGGTCGGGGGTGTGTGTCGCCGGCCACGATTCCGGGGAACAGTGGCATTCGCGGTACGATTGGACAGTTATTGGATGCCCGATCGTACTGATGCGATCCTCTTTCACCCGCTGGCAGGCGCCGGCACCTTGATAGCCCGCGATCGGCTTCCGCTGGTTGGCCGGCGCGCGCTCCTGCTCCAGACGCCCACGATTCAGATCGGCGGCGCTCTGTTGAGCGAGACTCGCTCGGGCCCCGATGGAGAGGGACCCTTCCCCCTGTGAATGAAGTCCACACGCACGACCTTCTGACCGACGACTCGGGAACCGAGACACTCGAGACCGAGGAGACCATTACCAATGACGCCCCCGTACGTCAGGAGAGCGCCAAGACGTTCTCCGACTACGGGGTCGCACCGGAAATCGCCCAATCGCTGGCGGACGCCGGAATCCTGAACCCGTTCCCGATCCAGTCGATGACGCTCGGCGTTGCGCTCGGCGGGCATGACATCATCGGCCAGGCCAAGACCGGCACGGGCAAGACCCTCGGCTTCGGCATCCCTGCACTCCAGAGGACTATTCCTGCAGAGCACCCCGACTACGCCAAGCTCCCGGTGCCGGGAGCGCCGCAGGCGCTGGTAGTCGTGCCGACGCGCGAGCTCGCGGTCCAGGTGAGCAAGGACCTCCAGACGGCGGGCAAGCGCACTACGCTCCGCGTCGAGGTCATCTACGGCGGCCGCGCCTACGAGCCGCAGATCGAGGCGCTCCAGCGCGGCGTCGAGGTGGTCGTCGGGACCCCGGGGCGCCTCATCGACCTGCACCGGCAGCGGCACCTGAACCTCAAGAACGTCCGCATGATCGTGCTCGACGAGGCGGACGAGATGCTCGACCTCGGGTTCCTCCCGGACGTCGAGACCCTCATGGCTGCCGTTCCCCCTGTTCGTCAGACCCTGCTGTTCTCGGCCACGATGCCCGGCCCCGTCGTCGCGATGGCCCGCCGGTACATGACGCAGCCAACCCACATCCGCGCTGCTGACCCCGACGACGATTCGATCACCAAGAAGGACATCCGTCAGGTGATCTACCGGGCACACCAGCTCGACAAGGGCGAGGTCGTGGCGCGCATCCTCCAGGCGGAGGGCCGTGGCCGCACCATCATCTTCACGAAGACCAAGCGCACCGCGGCGAGGCTCGCCGAGGAGCTGATCGACCGCGGTTTCGCCGCAGGCGCCATCCACGGCGACCTGGGCCAGGGCGCCCGCGAGCAGGCGCTCCGCGCGTTCCGCCACGGCAAGGTGGACGTCCTGGTGGCCACCGACGTCGCGGCTCGGGGCATCGACGTCGAGGACGTCACCCACGTCATCAACTTCCAGTGCCCGGAAGATGAGAAGGCGTACCTGCACCGCGTGGGCCGCACCGGCCGTGCGGGCCACAAGGGCACCGCCGTGACGTTCGTCGACTGGGAAGACGTGCCCCGCTGGACGCTCATCAACAAGGCCTTGGGGCTCAACGTCCCGGAGCCCGTCGAGACCTACTCGTCGTCCCCGCACCTGTACGCAGACTTGGACATTCCCGTAGGCACGAAGGGCCGCCTTCCTCGCGACAAGCGGGTGCTCGAGGGGCTGGCGGGCGAGGCGCTCGAGGACCTCGGGGAACCGGGCAAGAAGGCGTCCCGCCACGGCGGCAAGGCCAAGGGCAAGCGCCACGACGAGGCGGCCGGCGAGGGCCGCGGTCGGCGCGGGGGCAAGGGACGCATCCAGAAGGCCGGGGCTGAGGGGCACGACGACGCCGCTGCCGCAACGGCCGCTGCCGAACCCACGGCAGACTCCGGCGAGCCGATTGAGGGTGCGGGCAAGTCCGGGCACGGGCACGGCCGCGCGGACCGCCCGGCGCACACCGAGACGAGCGGCGAGGGGCGGCGTCGTCGTAGGCGTCGCGGTGGGAACGAGGAGCCCGCCGAGGCTGGCCCGCAGGCCCCTGCTGCCAAGCAGCCTGCTGAGGCTGCGCCGGCGACGCGGTCCTCCGCCCTGGCAGTCCACCTCATGGACGGCGAGGACGGCGCTCCCCTAGACCGCGGGGTCGCAGCGGCCCGGCGGCGCCGCACGCGCCGGCGCAATGGCGAGGTCGTCTCGCGGACCGAGGCCGAGTAGACGGAGGTGGGCGTAGCTGGCGCTCGGTCCGCTGGTGGGCTCTGGTCCCCCGACGGACGGGACCTCGTGGTGCACGGCGACAATGCCGTGGTCCTTCCGCACCTGCCGGACGGGGCCTTCACAATGGTCTACATCGACCCGCCGTTCAACACGGGCCGCTCGCAGAAGCGCCAGGAGCTGAGCATGGTCCGCAGCGCGGACGGGGACCGCATCGGGTTCTCCGGCCAGCGCTACGAGACGATCAAGGGTGCCCTCCACCACTACGACGACGCGTTCAGTGACTACTGGGCCTTCCTCGAGCCCAGGCTCATCGAGGCGTGGCGCCTCCTCGCAGAGGACGGGACGCTGTACCTGCACCTGGACTACCGGGAAGCGCACTACGCGAAGGTCATGCTCGATGCGATCTTCGGCCGGGACTGCTTCCTCAACGAGATCATCTGGGCCTACGACTACGGCGCGCGGACCAAGCGCCGCTGGCCCACGAAGCACGACAACGTGCTCGTCTATGTCAAGGACCCGATCAGGTACCACTTCGACTCCACCGAGGTAGACCGCGAGCCGTACATGGCTCCGGGCCTTGTGACGGCTGAGAAGCGCGAGCTCGGCAAGCTCCCCACGGACGTGTGGTGGCACACCATCGTCTCCCCCACCGGGCGGGAGAAGACCGGCTATCCCACCCAGAAGCCCGAGGGGCTCGTGCGGCGCATGGTCGCCGCCTCGAGCCGCCAGGGCGACTGGGTGCTGGACTTCTTCGCCGGGTCCGGAACGCTGGGCGCGGTGGCCCAGCGCCTCGGTCGGCGGTTCGTGTGTGTGGACGAGAACCCGCAGGCCGTCGCCATCATGGCTGCCAGGCTCCCCTCCGCACAGGTCGTCAGGGGATGAGCCGGATCAGTGTGGGGCCTCCGAACATCCGCTCATGAGCTGGACGCCGTTCGTCGTCTGCCGCTTCGCGAGCACCTGGCCCTTCGAATCACAATGGGCGTTGAACAGGAGTGCGAACCCCTCACCGTTCTGGTAGTTGCCGTTGGCGCCGGGCGCGAGCGGAATGGTGCCCGGAGGGACGAACGTCCAGTAGCCATCGGGAGCCCACGGGGCCTTGAGGAACGCCCAGTTGCCCTGGAGGTGCACAAGCAAGCCTGGAGCGGCTTCTATGTACTCGCTCCCGGCGTAGGGCGGCTTGCTCAGGTTGGTGCAGTCGAGGGCGTGTGCAGTGGTCGGAACAAGGGTCAAGGCTGCCGCGACGCCAAGCGCCGCGAGGGTCTTTCGGAACATCGGTCACTCCGTCTCATCTGATGCGAGTGTGCGCTTTCCGGCGGCAGCGGGTTCGCCGTCGTCGGCCCCGGCGATCCCAGCGTTCTCGCAGTGTCAGAGAAAGTCAAGCGACTGGAGAAAAGTTCACGGCCGCACGACGGCGGTGCCTCGCCCCTGGCGTTCGATCTCACCGAAGGCCTCGGGAGTGGTGACATTCTCGCCGAGCCGGTTCGGCTTCCCGGCCCCGTGGTAGTCCGATGATCCCGTGACAAAGAGCCCGGCCTCGCTGGCAAGGTGCGTGAGGAACGGGCGGCGGTCCTCGGGGTTGTCCCGGTGGAACACCTCGAGGCCGGCCAGTCCTGCGTCGATCATCTCCCGGTACACGGACTCTCCGACCGTCCGGCCGCGGGCGGAGGCCACGGGGTGCGCGAACACGGGCACGCCCCCGGCCGCCCTGACGAGCTCCACCGCGAGCGCCGGCTCGGGGGCGTAGTGCTGGACGAAATAGCGCGCACGGGAGGACAGGATGGTGGCGAACGCCTCGGCGCGGTCGTCCACGACCCCTGCGGCGACGAGCGCGTCTGCGATGTGGGGCCGGCCTACCGTGGCGCCGGGCGCGAGGTGCCGGGTCACATCGTCCCAGGAGAGCGGATAGTCCTCGGCGAGGAGCGAGACCATGTGCTCGGCCCTTGACAGGCGGGCGTCCTTGGCCTTCGTGATCTCCTCGAGCAGGCCCGCGTGCGCCGGGTCCTGGAGGTAGCTGAGGACGTGGACGCTGATGCCCTCCGGCGTCCGGCAGGAGACTTCCATCCCGGGGACGAGCGTCAGGCCGAGTCTCCGCGCGGCGTCGGCCGCTTCGTCCCAGCCGGACGTCGAATCATGGTCCGTGATGGCGAGGACGTCGAGGCGCGCCTCCACCGCGGCGGCGACGAGCTCCGTCGGCGTCTCAGTCCCATCGGAGACCCTGGAGTGGGCATGCAGATCGATCCTCACGCCCCCACGATAGCGCCGGGACGCGGTGCACGCGCCTTCGCCATGCGCGGACCTGCTGGACATCGCGGAGCCCGGTGGAACAATGGAATAATGAGTGTTTCAGATCCCGCAGAGCAGCCCCTCCAGGACCGTGTCAACAACCGCTCCCAGCGGCCCACCTCAGAGGCCTTCAGGAGTTTCATGGCCTCCCAGTGGGCCCCGGCTGACGCGCCGCTCCCCGAGCGCGACGAGGTAGCGGACTTCGCCGCCCGGCGCCGTCGTGCGATCTCGGACCGCTTCCCGGGCGAGCGTCTCGTCATTCCCGCCGGCCCGCCGAAGGTCAGGTCCAATGACACCGACTACCGCTTCAGGCCCCACTCGGCATTCGCCCACCTCACCGGGCTCGGCCTGGACCACGAGCCTGACGCCGTGCTGATCCTCGAGCCCGTGGACGAGGGCACGGGCGACGGCGGCGGCCACCACAGCGCCACCCTGTACTTCCGTCCCCTTGCCGGCCGGGACACGGAGCAGTTCTATGCGGACGCCAGATCGGGCGAGTTCTGGGTCGGCGCCCGGCCCACCCTCGCCGAACTCGAAGCTCGCCTCGGCATCGCGACCGCGCACATCGACGGCCTCGAGGTCGCGGTCACCAAGGGAGTGGGCTCCCCGGCGATCGGCGGCATCTCGATCCGCCTGGTGCGCAAGGTCGATGAGAACATCGATGCCCTCGTAGACACCGCCCGGTACAACACGGCCCAGGACCAGGACACCCTTGACCTGAGCGAATTCGACGCCCTCGACGAGCAGCTGGCCGAGGCACTCTCCGAGCTGCGGCTCATCAAGGACGAGTGGGAGGCCGGCCAGATGCGCGAGGCCATCGCGGCCACGGCTGCCGGCTTCGAGGAGATCGTCAAGGCCCTCCCCCGGGCGGTGGCCCACCGCCGAGGCGAGCGCGTCGTGGAGGGCGTGTTCTTCGCCAAAGCCCGCGAGGTGGGCAACGACCTCGGGTACGAGACCATCGCTGCCGCAGGCAACAATGCCACGGTGCTGCACTGGATCCGCAACACCGGGTCCGTTCGCGACGGCGACCTGCTCCTCGTGGACGCCGGCGTCGAGGCGGAGTCCCTGTACACCGCGGACGTCACCCGAACCGTGCCGGTGAACGGGACGTTCTCCGAGGTCCAGCGCCGCATCTACCAGGCCGTGCTCGACGCCGCGGACGCCGCGTTCGCCGCCGCCAAGCCCGGAGTGAAGTTCCGCCAGGTCAATGCCGCCGCCATGGAGGTCCTCGCCGCACGGCTCGAGGAGTGGGGCATCCTTCCCGTGACGGCAGCGGAGGCACTGTCCGACTCCGGCCAGCAGCACCGGCGCTGGATGCCGCACGGGACGAGCCACCATCTCGGACTCGACGTGCACGACTGCGCCCAGGCACGCCGCGAGCTCTACCTCGATGGAGAGCTCGCCCCGGGCATGGCCTTCACCATCGAGCCCGGCCTCTACTTCAAGGCTGAGGACCTCGCGGTCCCAGAGGAGTACCGCGGCATCGGGGTGCGCATCGAGGACGACATCCTCATGACCACCGAAGGCCCCGTGAACCTCAGCGCTGCGCTCCCCCGCACTCCCGACGACGTGGAGGCCTGGGTGGCGTCACTGCGCTGACGGGCTGGCCTGGTCCTGCACGGAGGCGTCGCAATCCCAGGTGCGGCTAGGCGCCGCGGTGAGCGCCGCCGTCGTGCTTGTGCTCCTCACCCTCCTGGCCGCCCTCTTCCGCCCGGGGAGCGGTCTCGTCCTCACGGGGAGCCGCCTGCTGGGAGTGTTCGGGATCCACGCGCACCCCATACTGGGGCCGGCCGTCGGGCAGATCGTGGTAGCCGGGCCGCGATTCGCGGGCCGAAGGCTGTTCGGGATGGGGCTGGGCCTCCTGCCCGGCTGCGTTCACCGGCGGCTCGGCAGCGTTGACGCCGTACGGGTCGCTCCACCCCGAAGGGCGCTTGGGCTCGGCCTGCTCAGGCGGCTGCCACTGCTGGCCACCCTGCTGGCCGTAGCCGCCCTGCTGGTGCTGACCCCAGTCCTGGCCGTGCTGGCCGTAGCCGTTCGGGCCGTACCCCTGCTGGTCATGTCCTTGGTGTCCCCAGCCCGTATGCGCCGCGCCCTGCCCCATCGGCAGCTGGGAGAGGAGCCGACGCGCCTCGTGCGCCACCTCCTGGCCGACGATCACGTCATAGTTGCTCGCGATGACCTGGCTGGTCGAGGTGAAGTCGCGCTTGCCGCGCTGCATCGCGTACGTCACGATCCCGAACAGCATGAAGAAGGCGGCACCCATCAGCACCGACGTGATGATCGAGAAGTAGCTTCCGTTCGGGGTGAAGAAGGAGAGCAGCACACCCACGAACAGGCCGAACCACATACCGCTCAGCGCCCCGTTGAGCGCCACGCGCGGGTAGCTCAGGCGCCCAGTGACCCGCTCGACGAGCTTGAGGTCATTGCCGATGATCGCCACCAGCTCAACCGGGAACTGCTGGTCGGCGAGATAGTCCACGGCCTTCTGCGCATCGAGGTAGGAGGTGTACGAGCCGACGGTTTCGCCCTGCGGGAGCGTGCGGGCCTCGTCGGCGGGCTTGGCGGAACCGAACATGTTGGACATACCCCCATTCTTACCCGTCCGGCCGCGCCGCGCGCAGGTTTCCGCTCAGAGTGAGCACTGAGTTGGCTGGAGTAGCCTAGAGCCGTGAGTTGGACCCCCACACGCGTGTTCGTCGCCAGGCTCCTCGGCCTCGACGTGTTCGACCCTGCCGGCGACAGGGTCGGGCGACTGCGCGACGTCGTCGTGCTCCCCCGCGGCGAGCGGCCCCCCCAGGCAGTGGGGATCGTCGTGGAAGTTCCCGGAAAGCGCCGGGTGTTCGTTCCGATGACGCGTGTGACGAGCATGGACCAGTCCCAGATCATCACGACGGGGCTCATCAACCTGCGCCGGTTCGAGCAGCGCGGTGCGGAGCAGCTCGTTCTGGGCGACGTCTTCGACCGCCATGTGACGCTGGTGGAGGACGGCACCGAGGCCGCCATTGAAGATCTGGCCATGGACCAGCAGCGCAACGGCGACTGGCTCGTGAGCAAGCTGTTCGTGCGGCGGCTGCAGGGCGGACGCGGGCTGCGGAGCCTGCGGCGCGGAGAGACTCTGCTCGTCGACTGGGAGGACACGCGCCATGCCGCCGGCCAGCCCCGCGGCGCGACGCAGTTCCTCGCCACCCACGAGGACCTCAAGCCCGCGGACTTCGCTGACGCCATGCAGGAGATGAGCGACCAGCGCCGCTTCGAGGTCGTCTCAGAACTCCAGGACGAGCGCCTCGCCGACGTCCTCCAGGAGCTCCCCGAGGACGACCAGGTCGAGATCCTCTCCGCACTCGACCTCGAGCGCGCCGCCGACGTGCTCGAGGAAATGGACCCGGACGATGCCGCGGACCTCCTTGGCGACCTCCCGGTCGAGAAGGCAGAGGAGCTCCTGCGGCTCATGGAGCCCGAGGAGGCCGAGGATGTGCGCCGGCTCCTGCAGTACGACGAGGGCACTGCCGGGTCGGTCATGACCCCGGTCCCCGTGGTGCTGCCGCCCGAGGCCACCGTCGCCGAGGCCCTCGCCCACGTGCGCCGCGAGGAGCTCAGCCCCGCGCTCGCCTCGGCGATCTTCATCTGCCGGCCGCCGCTCGAGACCCCTACCGGCAGGTATCTTGGCACCGTCCACATCCAGCAGCTCCTGCGCAGCGCTCCTCCCGAGCAGCTCGGCTCGATCGTGGACAAGAACCTCGAGCCGATCCAGGACCTCGCGTCCATCGGCGAGGTAGCCCACGTCATGGCCCAGTACAACCTGAATTCCATCGCGGTAGTCAACGAGGCCGGCCGGCTCGTGGGTGCCGTCACCGTTGACGACCTCCTCGACCACCTCCTGCCCGATGACTGGCGCGTGCATGAGGACGGCGAGCCTGTGAAGAAGTTCGGAGGACGTTTTGGCTGAGCCCCGCAAGCTGCCCGGTCTGGATACGCCCCTCGAGCAGCGAACGCGGCTCATTCCCCGCCTCAGTCCCGACCCTGACGCGTTCGGCCGCTTCGCCGAGAGCTTCGCGCGGTACATGGGCACACCGCGCTTCCTCCTATACATGACGCTCTTCTGTGTCGCCTGGCTCGGATGGAACACCTTCGGGCCCGAGGAGTGGCAGTTCGACCCGAAGGCGCTGAACTACACCCTCCTGACGCTGCTCCTCTCGCTCCAGGCCTCGTACGCCGCGCCGCTCATCCTGCTCGCGCAGAACCGGCAGGACGACCGCGACAGGGTGCAGATCGAACAGGACCGTTCGCGGAACGAGCGCAGCCTCGCCGACACCGAATACCTCACCCGGGAGCTCGCCTCTCTGCGCCTTGCGCT
This sequence comes from Sinomonas notoginsengisoli, assembly GCF_021554725.1. Taxonomy (GTDB): domain Bacteria; phylum Actinomycetota; class Actinomycetes; order Actinomycetales; family Micrococcaceae; genus Sinomonas; species Sinomonas notoginsengisoli. The sequence continues at coordinate 924,083 of NZ_JAIZDP010000001.1, forward strand.
GCGCGAGGTGGCCACCCGTGACTTTGTCCGGTCTGAGCTCCGCTCCCTCCTCGAGGACCTCGCAAGCGACGCGGAGGAACGGGATGTCGAGCGGCGCGTCGAGGCCAAGGCCCGCAAGGAACGCAAGGAACGCAAGCAGCACAGCCCCAAGACGCAGCAGGTCCCGAGGATCCTTGAGACGGATGGCACCGAATGAGCACGCCGCCTGTCTCCGAGGGCGAGGTCCGCACGGCGCTGCACCAGGTCATCGACCCGGAGCTCCGCCGTCCGATCGATGAGCTCGGTATGCTCCAGTCGGTGATGGTCGACGGCGCACGGGTCGCCGTCCGCGTGCTGCTCACCATCGCGGGGTGCCCGCTGCGCGGCACGATCGAAGGCGATGTACGGGCTGCGCTCGCTGGAGTCCGGGGGGTCGAGGACATCGTGGTCGAGCTGGACGTCATGAGTCCCCAGCAGCGGCAGGAACTCAGGGAACGCCTCCGCCCCGAACGCGGCATTCCATTCAGCCGGCCCGGTTCGCTGACCAAGGTGTATGCCGTGGCCAGCGGGAAGGGTGGGGTCGGCAAGTCCTCGGTGACTGTCAACCTCGCCTGCGAACTGGCCTCGCGCGGGCTGCGCGTGGGCATCGTCGACGCGGACGTCCACGGCTTCTCGGTCCCGGGGCTCCTAGGGGCCAGCGGCACGCCGACCCAGGTGGACGACATGATCCTGCCCCCCGTGGCCCACGGAGTCAAAGTCATCTCGATCGGGATGTTCGTGAAGGGGAACCGGCCCGTCGCCTGGCGCGGCCCCATGCTGCACCGCGCGCTCGAGCAGTTCCTCGGAGACGTGTTCTTCGGTGACCTCGACGTGCTGTTCCTCGACCTTCCGCCCGGCACGGGGGACGTCGCGATCTCGGTCTCGCAGCTGCTGCCCAACGCGGAACTCCTCGTCGTCACCACGCCGCAGGCGGCCGCGGCGGAGGTCGCCGAGCGGGCCGGTTCCGTCTCCGCGCAGACGGGCCAGAAGGTTGCCGGAGTGATCGAGAACATGTCTGGGCTGACCCTCCCAGACGGCACGGTGATGGAGATATTCGGCAGCGGCGGGGGCCAGCGGGTTGCCGCCAGGCTCACGGAAGTGCTCGGGGCCCCGGTCGAGGTGCTCGGGCAGGTGCCACTGGATGTCGCGCTGCGTGAGGGCGGGGACGCTGGGCTGCCCATCGTCCTGGGCCGCCCGGACTCCCCCGCCGCCACCGTTCTGCGGAGCATTGCCGACCGTCTGGCGGCGCGGCCGCGCGGGCTCGCGGGCAGGAGCCTGGGCGTGGCACCCGCACTCTGACGGTCTCACCGACGAGGGTGCTGCCAGGACCCCCGCGACCACATGCCAGAGACCCGCAAGTGATGCTGCGGGTCTCTGGCGGAGTACTGTGGGGTCTCGCGTCGGGGTGAATCAGGTGGCCTCGGAGTCGAACGGCGCCTTCTCGCCGTTGGAGAGCCGTTCCACGACCCGGTCAGGCGCGCTGGGAGGTGCCGAGGCAGCGTTGGCCGCGGCGGTTGTAGCGGCCGCGGTGGATGGCGCCGAAGGGCCATCGTCGTCGAGGAGCGCATTGCGGATGATTTTCCGCGGGTCATACTGACGCGGATCGTACTTGCGCCAGTCCACCTCGTTCAGGTCTACCCCTGTTTCCTCCTTGAGCTGCTCCTGGGCGCCGGAGGCCATGCGGCGAAGCTCCTTCACGATATTCGTGAGCTTCTGGGTGTATTCGGGCAGCCGCTGGGGACCGATCACGAGGATGCCGATGACCAGCAGGATCAGGAATTCCGGGCCGTTGATTCCGAACACGCGTGCAACATTACCTTCTGCCCGCGAGGGCGGGCGATTCCGTCGTGGAGAGGGCCATCAGGGCCGCCCTGACGCCCCGAACACCATGCGCAGCCCGCGTCCGAGCCTGTCGAGGGGCTCGTCGGACGGCGCGGTGGTAGTGGTGGAAGCACTCGGTGCCATGCGGCTCGGCAGGTCCGATCCGGTGGCGGTGCGGACGAGCGCCGCGGCCCCGTTCCCCGGTGCCGCAGGATGCTGAGGCTCCCCCGCGACGGCGTACGCCGTGATCGCCAGTGCTGCTGCGCAGGCGGCAGCACCGGCCAAGGCCGCGAACCCGGCCCGGGTCGCACTCCGTCCCCTCCCGCATCCGCTCTCGGCGTGCTCTTCTTGGGCCGCGAGATACTGTGTGTGCTCGAGCAGCCTCTCGTGGAGCGCGTGGCTCGCATGTGGGACTTCGGCATGATGCAGGGAAGCGAGGTATCGACGCTCAGTCTCGAGCCTGCCCCGGCAGTCAGCGCAGCCGCTGACGTGGGCGGTCGATCCAGAATGCTCGTCAGGGAGGAGATCCCTCCACCGTGGCAGACCCATGCAGCCCCCTCAGCGCGTGCCGCGGGCGACGCGCGGCAGCGAGATCCGCTTCTTGGCAGCGCCCCGACGCGGATCGCGGTGCGCGAGCTTCTCACGCAGAAGCGTTCGGCCACGGTGGATGCGGCTCCGGACTGTGCCCAGTTTGACGCCCAGGGCGTCGGCGACCTCGTCATAGGAGAGTCCCTCGAGGTCGCACAGGACAACAGCGGCCCGGAAATCAGGAGGAAGCTCTTCGAGGGCGGCCTGGACGTCGAGGTCGAGGTTGTTCATCTCGTAGCTGCGCTCCGGCCCGGGCTCCCGTCCGGGGAGCCGCGACTCGGCGTCCTCGGCCAAGGCGTCGAACCGGATTCGGCCCTTGCGGCGTGCCTGATCGAGGAAGAGGTTCGTGGTGATGCGGTGCAGCCAGCCGTCAAGCGTGCCGGGCCGGAAGTTCTCGAGCGAGCGGAACACACGGACGAAGACTTCCTGGGTCAGGTCCTCGGCGTCGTGCTGGTTACCCGTGAGCCGGTACGCGAGGCGGTAGACCTTGGCAGAATGCTGTGTGACGACTTCTTCCCACGTGGGAGGAACCCAAGGCTCGCCCTCGGGGACCTCGTAGGGGGTTGGGGTGGCCGCGGCCGGTCCAGCTGACACGTCCACACACCTGCCTTTGCTTCGTCTGCCTGCGGCCCGGCCAGTCGGAGTGCCGGTGTCGATGAGGCCGCTCGGATACTCAAGTGTGCCAGTACATGCTGTGAGTTGGCTCGATGTTCCGCCCCCAGCGTACAAGGGCTGGATGCGCGGGCTCCCGCACCCGTTCCAGAAGGAAAGGTCCCAGAACGATAGGCTGGATCAGTTCCCCGATGGTCACGGAACCGGAGCGAAAGCGAATCATGAGCACCGACAAGTCCACCAGTTGGTCCTACACCGAGGCGTTCGCGTCCGAGGACGTGGTGTTGGAGCGGGCCCGGGAGCGCTCGTTCGAGCTTGGAGTCACACCGGTGAGCCCGGGAGTCGGAGCAGTCCTGACCGTCCTCGCAGCGGCGTCGAAATCGCACGCCGCGGTCGAGATCGGCTCGGGGGCCGGCGTCTCGGGCATCTGCATCCTCCGCGGCCTGCCGGGGCACGCAGTATTCACCACGATTGACCGCGACGTCGAGCACCTCAAGGCTGCCCGGCAGTCCTTCGCCGAGGCCGGTATCCGGTCCAACCGGATCCGGACCATCCCCGGGAGGGCCGAGGCCGTGCTGCCGCGGCTCACCGACGGCGCGTACGACCTCGTGTTCGTCGACGCCGACAAGGCCAACGCACTGCTGTACGCAGAGCAGGGGGTCCGGTTGCTCCGTCCCGGCGGTCTCCTCGTGGTCAACGACGCCTTGGACCGCGACCGCGTCTCCAATCCCGCGCACCGCGAGCCGACGACCATGCGACTGCGCGAACTCCACCGGGCCCTCGGTTCGGACGAGCGCCTCGCAGCCTCGATCCTCCCCACCGGAGACGGCCTCATCGTCGCCGCGCGCCGATGAGGTGGAGAGGAATCCCCTGAGACACGCCGAGGGCCGGTCCCATGAGACCGGCCCTTGATGAAGCTTCTGCCTACTTCGTGACGCCGACGAGGCATTCCTTGAGCTCCGCTGCCTCCTCGGCATTGAGCTCGACGACCAACCGACCGCCACCCTCGAGTGGGACCCGCATGATCAGGCTCCGGCCCTCCTTGGTGACCTCCATCGGCCCATCACCGGTACGCGGTTTCATGGCTGCCATCTGCTTTTCCCCTCCAGTCGGTCATCCGCACGATGTGCTGCTGACAACATTACCAGCCGGCGTACCCTGGGGTAGCCAAGGACCGGTACGGGCGTGCCGATTCGGAAGCAGCCAAGGACGGCTCTGCTCACCGCTCTACGGCGGCCAGTCGCCTCCCTCGGGCAGCCGGGCCCAGACCCACAGCCACACGACCCACACGATCTGCAGGAGGACGAACATCACGAGCGCGGTCCACCGGTAGGACCGTGATCGGGAGAGGCGGACACCGGCAAGCGCGAGGGGGAACAGGGGCAGCATCATTCGGAAGGTGCTCGTCTGCGGGTGCAGGACAGCCAGCAGGTAGGCCACGTACGCCCCGCACCACAGTGCCATCTCCACGCCGATGCGGCGCACGTGCGTGCTCGTGAAGTACAGCGCGGCGACCGCCACGAGTGCGAACGGTGCCAGCATCCCGAAGAACGGCCCGAAGAGAAACTGACCCGTGTCAAACCAGGGCAGGAAGGGAACGAGCGGTCCGCCGCGCCAGACGGTCTCCGTCGCCGTATAGGCATCCGGGACTCCGGTTTGCCACCACGCGATCAGCGGCCATGCCGCCGCGGAGGCGACCCCGGCGGCAGCCAACCCGGCGAGGCGGGCCAGCTCGGCCGCCGTCGTGCGTCCGGTCCTGAGCTGGGCGGCCTTGACCAGGAACAGGACGCCGAGCATGAGCGCGAACGGAACCCCGACGGGGCGGGTCAGGGCAAGGACGGCGACGACGGGGATCGCGGCCAGATAGCGGCGCTCGACAACCCACAAGAGCGCCCATGCCAGGAACAGCAGGGCGAGCGACTCGGCGTACGGGATCTGGAGGATCGGCGAAATGGGGAAGAATGCGACGAAGACGACGCCCCACAGCGCATCGGAGTGGTCGGCGCGATGCCGGAAGAGCCTGTAGATGACGACGGCGGCAGCGAACCCCGCGACGAGGGCCACCACCTGCGCCCACGCCTCCCATGGAATCCCCGGGATCCCGCTCAACAGGCGCACGAGCAGGGGGAACACGGGGTAGAACGCCCAGGCATTCTGCTGGAGGCTCCCGGTGGCGGAGCGCGGCAGAGTGGACGGGTAGCCGTTCTGCACGATCCGGCCGTACCACTCCGAATCCCAGATCTGGACGAAGTGCCAGTAGTCCGGCCGGGGGGCGAGCCACGGGTTCACCTCCTGCTGGAGCGCGGCGGCAGCGATAATGCAGAAGCTCACCACGCGGCTCGCGGCGTAGACGACCAGGACTTGGATCCACGACGGGAACGCCGCGAATCTGGCCGCCGCGTGGCGGACCCCGGCGCTTAGGGCGGTGTGCAGCACCGTGGGCCGCACATCAGTCATCGGCAGCCTGCTCCTCCGGGCGAGCCGCCGGTTCGGCCTTCAGCTGGGCAGTGAGCGCCTGGATCAGTGCGGCCTGGACGCTGATGCGGTCCCGCAGCCGGGCGAGGACCTGGTCTACCTGGTCCATGCGGTAGCCGCGGAACGCGAGCGCGAACCGCACCGCGTCAATGTCCTCGGGGTTGGGGTGCTCGGGCAGGAGCACAGGCGGCAGGCCGGTCGGCGGCTCCTCGAGTCCATCCCCCTCAATGGGCGGGAGTGCGCGAGAGGAACCGCGCGCGACACCGACGGCGAACCATGCGAGGCCAGCGGCAAGGAGAATGGCAATGAAGACGAGGAAGACGCTCACACGCCCTCCGTGGTGCCGGCCATTCCGCGCGGCCATCCCTCGTCGTCGGTGTCGTCATCGACGTCGGCATTGCCGAACATGCCGCCGCGACGCTCCGTCTCGCCCAACCCCGCGAGGACGCGGGTCACGGCCGCTTCTGGGTCATCGACCACCGAGATGAGCTCCAGATCAGCCTCGGAGATCATGCCCTCGCCCACGAGCGTCGCTCGGATCCAGTCCACGAGCGGGCTCCAGAACGATGACCCGACAAGTACGATCGGAAACTGCGTCACCTTCCCTGTCTGGACGAGCACCATGGCTTCGAAGAGCTCATCGAGCGTTCCGAGCCCTCCGGGGAGGACGATGAAACCGTGCGCGTACTTGACGAACATCGTCTTACGGGCGAAGAAGTACCGGAAGTTGACGCCCAAGTCGACCCACGAGTTGAGGCCGGTCTCGAACGGGAGCTCGATCCCGAGCCCTACCGAGGTGCCCGCGCCCTCGACGGCTCCGCGGTTGGCGGCCTCCATCGAGCCCGGGCCGCCACCGGTGATGACCGCGACGCCGGAGTCGGCGAGGAGGCGGCCGATGGCGGTGGCCGTCTCGTAGTACTCCGTGCCGGGCTTGGTCCTGGCCGAGCCGAAGACGCTCACTGCCGGGCCGAGCTCGGCGAGAGCGCCGAATCCCTCGACGAACTCGCTCTGGATGCGCATCACGCGCCACGGATCTGTGTGGACGAACCGGCCGGCTCCCTTCGTGTCGAGAAGGTGCTGGTCCGCCGTGCCCTGCTGCGTCTGGCGGCGGCGCAGCTCGATCGGCCCCTTGCGGCGCCATGGAACGTGGGATGCGCTGCGCGAGGTGGTGGGCTCATCGCCCTGCTGCGATTCGGTGCTCATGGACCAAGGCTAGTCTCGCTTCAATCACGATTCCCCGCGTATACCGGCGCCATCCGAGCCCCGGCGGCCAATCTCCGTTACATTTTCCCTATGACTACTGACACATCGGCGAGCACCCTCGTCTCTGTCAAGGGCGTGAACAAGCACTACGGCCAGCTCCATGTCCTCCAGAACATCAACCTTGAAGTGAGCAAAGGCGAGGTCGTGGTGGTCATCGGCCCATCGGGCTCTGGCAAGTCGACCCTATGCCGGGCGATCAACCGACTCGAGACCATCGAGGACGGCGAGATCTTCATCGACGGGAAGAAGCTTCCCGACGAGGGCAAGGAGCTCGCAAGGCTCCGGGCCGACGTCGGCATGGTCTTCCAGTCGTTCAACCTGTTTGCGCACAAGACCATCCTCGAGAACATCACCCTGGGACCGATGAAGGTCAAGGGAATGGACAAGGCCGCGGCCGAGAAGGAGGCAATGGCGCTCCTCGAGCGGGTCGGCGTGGGGCATCAGGCTCCCAAGTTGCCGGCGCAGCTCTCGGGCGGCCAGCAGCAGCGCGTCGCGATTGCGCGTGCGCTCGCGATGAAGCCCAAGGTCATGCTCTTCGACGAGCCGACCTCTGCCTTGGACCCGGAGATGATCAACGAAGTCCTCGACGTCATGGTCCAGCTGGCCAAGGAGGGCATGACCATGATCGTGGTGACCCACGAGATGGGGTTCGCCCGCAAGGCCGCGGACCGCGTCGTGTTCATGGCGGACGGCCAGATCGTCGAGCAGGCCAAACCTGAGGACTTCTTCACCAATCCGCAGAGCAGCCGCGCCAAGGACTTCCTCTCGAAGCTGCTTACCCACTGACTTCCCCAGCCCGCTCGCACTTGGGCCCACCGGTGGCCCGTGAAGAAAGGAATCGTTCCCCATGGCACTCTTCCGCACCAAGAAGGCCGTGCTGACCGCCGCCACCGCGGTGATGGCACTGGCCCTGTCCGCCTGTGGCGGCTCAAGCGGAGGCGGCGGCGGCTCATCCGCGTCGGCTGCCCCCTACCAGGTCGCCACCAACGTCTCGCTGACGGGCAGCCCCACGTTCGACAAGATCAAGTCGGCAGGCAAGGTCACCATCGGCGTCAAGCAGGACCAGCCCGGACTCGGCTTCAAGGACGCGGCCACCGGCGAGTACAGCGGCTTCGACATCGAGATCGCCAAGTGGATGGCCGCCTCGCTCGGCTACGGCGCGGACAAGATCGATTACAAGGCAATCCCGTCCGCCAACCGGGAGTCCGCCATCCAGAACGGCGACGTCAACTTCTACATCGGCACCTACTCCATCACGGACAAGCGCAAGCAGCTCGTCGACTTCGCGGGGCCGTACTTCGTCACGGGGCAGGGCCTGCTCGTGAAGAAGAGCAACACAGCGATCAACAGCGAGAAGGACCTGGCCGGCAAGACGGTCTGCTCCGCCACCGGTTCGACGCCGATCCAGAACATCAAGGCGAACTTCCCCCAGACGAAGACAACCGAGTTCGACACGTACTCGCAGTGCGTCGAAGCCCTCAAGAACGGGCAGGCCGACGCCGTCACCACCGACCAGGCCATCCTCCTCGGATATGCCGCCCAGGAGCCGGACGCCCTGAAGGTGGTCGGCCAGCCGTTCACCACGGAGAAGTACGGCATCGGCGTTCCCAAGGGTGACACGGCCCTGCGCAAGTTCTTCAATGACAAGCTGACCAGCGGCAAGGACACGTGGCAGAAGATCTACGACTCGACGCTCGGCAAGTCCGGCACGAAGGTCGAGCAGCCCGCCGTCGACAACTACTGACAGGCAGCGGTGGGCGGGGCGTTCCGCGTCCCGCCCGCTGCTGTTTCGGCTAGAAAGCGAAGGCTGCCGTGAACACCCTCTTCGACAATCTCGACCTCTTCACCACCGGATTCAAGAACACCATCATCCTGTTCGTCGTATCCGGGATCCTCGCCCTCATCCTGGGCACCATCGTCGGCGCGATGCGGGTCTCGCCCGTTCCCGCGCTGAGGGCCTTCGGGACGCTCTACGTGAACGTCGTCCGCAACACACCGCTGACACTCGTGCTGTTCTTCTTCGCCCTCGGCTACCCAAAGCTGGACCTTCCCGAGATTGACTTCATGACCGCCGCGACCATCGGGCTGAGCCTCTACACCGCGACCTATGTGGCCGAGGTGCTCCGCTCGGGCATCAACACGGTGCCGGTCGGCCAGGCCGAGGCCGCCCGGGCGATCGGCCTTCCCTTCACGCAGACGCTTACCCTCGTGGTTCTTCCCCAGGCGTTCCGCTCCGTGCTGCCGCCGCTCTTCAGCGTCCTGATCGCGCTGCTGAAGAACACCACGGTCGCAGCAGGCTTCTCCGTCTTTGAAGCCGGTGCGATCCGCGCCAACCTCTCTGAGCGCGGGTACCCCCAGATGGAGGGACTGCTCTGGGTGGCCCTGTTCTTTGTGATCCTCGTCCTGATCCTCGCTCAGCTCCAGCGCTACTTCGAGAAGAAGTGGAAGGTGGCCCGATGACCTCCGTCCTCTACGACGCCCCGGGCCGGAAGGCCCGCTCCCGGCACCTCATCCTGGGGGTTCTCGGCACTCTGGTGATCCTGGCAATCATCGGGTTCATCATCTGGCGCTTCGCCGAGTCGGGCCAGTTCAGCGAGGCCAAATGGAAGATCTTCACGTTCCCGCTCGTCCAGCAGACGATCCTCCAGGCGGCCGGGGCCACCCTGTCGGCCTTCGCCGTCGCCGCCGTCGGCAGTCTCATCCTCGGCATTGTCCTCGCCATCGGCAGGCTCTCCGAGCGCCCGTGGGTCTCGCGCCCGTTCCACTGGTTCACTGAGCTCTTCAGGGCCATCCCGGTGCTGATCCTCATGATGATGATCTACTACGGGCTTCCCCCCCTGTTCCACGTCAGCTGGCCGCCATTCGTGGCCGTGGTCGTGGCGCTCATCCTGTACAACGGCTCAGTGCTCGCCGAGGTCTTCCGTGCCGGCATCGAGGCCCTTCCGAAGGGCCAGAGCGAGGCTGGCTACGCGATCGGCCTGCGCAAGTCCCAGGTGATGCAGAGCATCCTGCTTCCCCAGGCAGTCCGTTCGATGCTGCCGGTGATCATCTCCCAGCTTGTCGTAACCCTGAAGGACACCGCGCTGGGCTTCATCGTCACCTATAACGAGATCCTCTTCCAAGCGAAGTACTTCGGCTCACAGGCCCAGTACGGCTCGCCCATCGTGCCCGCCGCGATCGTCGCGGGCGTGCTCTACGTGGGCATGTGCCTCATCCTCTCGGGAATCGCCAAGTTCGCCGAGAGCCGCCTGCGCAAGAGTCAGCGCGTCTCCGGCAGGAAGGGTGGCGGCGCCATGGCGGCCGCCCAGGAGGCCGCGGTGAAGGTCTGACGCGCAGCGGCCTAGGCTGTCAGCCAGGCCTCGAGCGAGGCCAGGCATGCGCGGATATCGGGCCCGGAGACCCGCTCGTCGTCCTTGTGGGCGAGGAGCGGGTCCCCGGGCCCGAAGTTCACCGCCGGTACGCCAAGCTCCGAGAGCCGTGCCACATCGGTCCACCCGTACTTGGGCAGCGGCTCACGCGCCACCACCTCGACGAACGCTGCAGCTGCAGGATGGGTCAGGCCCGGCCGCGCACCGGACGCGCCGTCCGTGCGCACCACGTCGAACCCGTCTAGGAGCGCGCGGACGTGCGCCTCGGCCTCGTCGATGCTCTTGTCCGGGGCGAAGCGGTAGTTGATGGTCACCGTGCAGCGATCAGGGATCACGTTGCCCGCGGTGCCGCCCGCGATGCCCACAGCGTTCAGGCTCTCCCGGTAGTCCAAGCCGTCAACAGCGACCGTCGCCGGCTCGTACGCCGCGAGGCGCTCGAGGATGGGCGCGGAGGCGTGGATCGCGTTCTTCCCCATCCACGCGCGCGCCGAGTGCGCTGCTTCCCCGAGCACCGTCGCCTCCACGCGGAGCGTCCCGTTGCACCCCCCCTCCACCGTGCCGTTGGTGGGCTCGAGCAGGATCGCGAAATCCCCCACCAGCAGGTCCGGGTGGTTCGCAGCCAGCCGGCCGAGCCCGCTCTTGGACGCCTCAACCTCCTCGTGGTCGTAGAAGACGAAGGTGACGTCACGTCCCGTGGAGGTGCGCGCGGAGTGGGTGGCGCCGTCGTGCGCGGAGCTGCGGGACGGGAAGAGGCGGGCAGCGAGTGCGAGCTGCACCGCGACGCCACCCTTCATGTCGGTCGCGCCGCGGCCCCAGAGGACGCCTTCTCCCGGCGCCCCCTCCCACGACGACGGGACCGTTCCCCGGGCGCCCTCCACGGCAGGCAGCGGAACCGTGTCAATGTGCCCGGCGAGGATCACTCGCTCGGCGCATCCCAGCGCGGAGCGGGCAACGATCGCATCGCCGTCGCGCGTCACGTCCAGCGAGGTCTGAGAACGCAGTGCCGCCTCGATCGCGTCGGCGATCGCGGTCTCCCCGCCCGAGACGCTCTCGATATCGATCAATGCGGCGGCCAGGAGGGCGACATCCTGGGCCAGATCGAGGAACGCTGCGGGCGAAGGCGATGCGGCGGAAGTCACCCGCCCAGCATAGTTGGAGGGGCCCCTCGTGTGGCGGGAGCACCCGCGCCCGCCGATAGACTGGGCACCATGACTGAAACCCCTGCCGCATCCCGTGCTGCCCACGGCTTCGGGCTCGCCACGATCCACGTAGCCGAAGGCGCCGGCGAGGCCACGGTCCTCGATGTCTGGTTCCCGGCCCCGGCCCTCGGCGAGGCAGCCGAGCACCTTTCCGACGACTCCGTGGTGGACTCTGCCCCCGCTGATCTTGTGGCCGCCGCAGAGAACGGCGACGACGCCGACCGGGGCACGCAGACCAAGGTCGTCTTCGTCCAGATCGACCTCGACAAGGCACCTGCGGACACCGCGGACGCCTACCTGCGCCTGCACCTGCTCTCCCACCGGCTGGTGGCACCCAACACCGTCAACCTCGACGGCGTGTTCGGAAAGCTTCCCAACGTGGTGTGGACCAACTTCGGCCCCTGCCACCCGGCCGGCTTCGAGATCACCCGGGCCAAGCTTCGCCGCCGCGGCCCGGTGACGGTCTACGGAGTCGACAAGTTCCCGCGCATGGTCGACTACGTTGTGCCCGCCGGCGTCCGCATCGCCGACGCCGACCGCGTGCGCCTCGGCGCCCACCTCGCCGAGGGCACCACCGTGATGCACGAAGGCTTCGTGAACTACAACGCTGGCACGCTCGGTGCGTCCATGGTCGAGGGGCGCATCTCGGCTGGCGTCGTGGTCGGGGACGGGACCGACGTGGGCGGCGGCGCTTCTATCATGGGCACCCTCTCCGGCGGCGGCAAGGAGCGCATCGCCCTCGGCGAGCGCGTCCTCCTTGGCGCCAACTCGGGCGTGGGCATCTCGATCGGAGACGATTCCGTGGTCGAGGCCGGCCTCTACGTCACCGCTGGCACCCGAGTGCGGATCAGCGGGTTCAAGGACGCGTTCGGTGAGAACGCCGAGAAGGTCGTCAAGGCCATCGAGCTTTCGGGGCAGCCCAACCTCCTGTTCCGCCGCAACTCCACCAACGGGCAAGTCGAAGCGCTTCCCCGCAGTGGCCAGTCGGTCGAGCTGAGCGAGGCGCTGCACGCCAACTGACGCGAGAGCACGACGGCGGGTGCACGCCCAGGTGCGCCCCCGTCGTCGTGCGTGTAGTCCCCTCACTGCCGAACACTCCCCCTGAGTCCAAGGAGCACCCGGATGGCCCTGGCCCGCAGAGTACGGCGCGCCCTCACCGTCCTCGTTGCCCTCGCCCTCGCCGGGGTCGGGGTGTACATCGCGGCGCTCGTGCTCAACCGAAATGAAGCTCCTATCGTCGAGGGCTGCACCGCGCCGCTCGGGAACGACAAGCAGTCCCTCGCCACCGATCAGACCGCGAACGCCTCGCTCATCGCCGCGATAGCGGTGCAGCGCCGCCTGCCACCGCGCGCGGCAACGATCGCGCTGGCCACGTCCATGCAGGAGTCGAAGCTCCGCAACCTGAGCTACGGCGACTCGGCTGGCCCCGACTCACGAGGCCTCTTCCAGCAGCGGCCGTCGCAGGGCTGGGGCACGGAGGCCCAGATCATGGACCCGGTCTACGCGACGAACGCGTTCTACGACGTGCTCATCAAGATCGAGGGCTACGAGGGCCTGCCCATCACGGACGCCGCGCAGAAGGTCCAGCGCTCGGGCTTCCCGAGGGCGTATGCCCAGCAGGAGGACACGGGGCGCGCGTTCGCGTCCGCCCTGACCGGGCAGTCCCAGGCGGCGCTCACGTGCACGCTCCGCAAGCCGGACTCGGCGGGTAATCCCGCCGCGGTCAAGTCCCAGCTCACCAGCGCCTACGGGGTCATGCAGGCCACCGCGGCGGGCAAGACGGTCGCGGTCGCGGCGAACGGCGCCCAAGGCTGGTCTGTTGCCCAATGGGCCGTCGCGAATGCCAAGCAGCTGGCGATCACCAAGGTGGACTTCGCGGGCCATTCGTGGCTGCGCGACGGCAACAAGGGGTGGACGGAGTCCGCAGCCCCAGACGACGTCGTGACCATTACGGTCGCCGAGACCCCCTGACCCAGCGAGCGGTCACATCAAAAGCTCAACCACCGGCTTGAGATAGCTCCTGAACGCCTCTGGATCCTCCAGGAGGTGCTGGCTCATGATCACCTTGTCCGTGTTGACCAGCCACGCCCGGTCCTCGCTGAGCGGGAGTTCGATGATCGTGAGGTTGAAGTCGCGGGCGGCGGTGCCGGCCTCGAGCTGGCGCTCCTCGACAATCTCACGGAGCACGTCCGTGGCGCCGTTGGACGCGCGTTCCCTTTCGAGCCGCTCGTACTCGGCGCGGCGCTCTCTGGCCCAGGCGAGGGCGGACCCGAAGTGGGCCTGGAGCGAGCGCTGCAGGGCCGGCGCTTCCCCGAACGCCGTGAAGTTCGGCGGCTCGAGTGCGGGACTCATCTCCGGGTGGTTCTCGATCAGATGCTGCCACCAGACCTCCCACTCACGGCGGAGCGCGGGAATGCCCCCCACGTGCTGGGTGAGCTGGTGCTGGTCTGTCTCGCGGATCCTGGGCTCGGCGGGCGCGACAGGCGGCATCCCCGCACCGTTGAGGCCTGCGTAGTCCTTCAGGTAGAGCGCGAGGAGCATGGGGCCGGACGTGTCCATGGTGACCCGCCAGCCGGGTCCGCCAGTATGGTGCATCAGTCGATTCGCTTCCTTGCCGGTCTTCTCCCAGTGTATTCCCGCGCAGGGACTTCAGTGCGGGCCGGCCGCGATGCCCGCGACCTGTGTGCGGACCACGTCCAGGCACAGCTGTGCGTCAAGCCACCGGCCCTGGAGCAGCGCATGCAGCCCGAGTCCCTCGATCGTAGCCAGAAGGCGCTCGGCCTCGCGCACCAGCACGTCGCTGCCGAGCCCCGGCCGGAGCGCCATGAGCGACCGCCCGACGACGGCAGCCACTGCGCGGTGGCTGCGCTCGGCCGTAGCCACCAGTTCCGGTCGGGTGCGCGCCGCGAGCTTGAACTCGGCCCAGACGCACAGGTCCACGGCGCGCTCCTCGTCGAGGGGAAGGAGCTGGCACAGCTGTGCGACCACCTCGTCCTCGCCGACGCCCAGAGGGGCGCCGCTCGGCTCGGGCACCGCCGAGGCCAGCCGGGCCAGAACGGCATCCACCACGGATTCGAAGGCGTGGACGAGCAGTGCGCCCGAGGTGGCGAAGTAGTGCCTCACCGACCCGACCACGAGGTCCGCCTCGGCGGCCACCTCGCGCAGGGAGACGCGGCCAAGGCCATCTGCGACAACAATCCGCTTGACGGCCTCGACGACCTCCTGGCGGCGCTCAGCCGGATCCACGTTTCTGGGCACCCTCTCTATTTAGCACACTTGTGCCCTTTGGACGGAACGTACTGCAGGACAGCCCTCGATAGGATGGAGCCCATGCGCATCCTCGTCACCGGTGGCACCGGGTACATCGGCTCCCACACAGTTCTGACCCTGCTCGAGGGCGGCCATGACGTGGTCGCCGTCGACAACCTCTCCAACTCAAGCCCGGAGTCGCTCCGCCGCGTCGCCGAGATTGCAGGACGCGAGGCGGCCTTCGTCCAGGCGGACATCACCGACGAGGAGGCCCTGGACGCCGTCTTCGCCGAGCACTCCCCCGAGGCCGTGATCCACTTCGCCGGCCTCAAGGCCGTGGGCGAGTCCGTGGGCATCCCCTTGGACTACTACTTCAACAACGTTGCCGGGACCATCACACTCCTGCGCGTCATGGAGCGCCATGGCATCCGCACCATCGTCTTCTCGTCCTCCGCGACGGTCTACGGGGAGCACAATCCGACGCCCTACATCGAGAAGATGGAAATCGGGGCCATGAACCCCTATGGGCGAACCAAGGAGCAGATCGAGGACATCCTCTCCGACCTCGGCGCCTCCAACCCGGCCTGGCGCATAGCGCTGCTGCGCTACTTCAACCCGGTCGGCGCCCACCCCTCCGGCCGCATCGGCGAGGACCCACAGGGCATTCCCAACAACCTCGTCCCGTTCATCGCCCAAGTGGCCGTGGGGCGCCGGGAGAAGCTCATGGTGTTCGGCGGTGACTACGACACGCCGGACGGCACCTGCCTGCGCGACTTCATCCACGTGGTCGATCTCGCCGAGGGCCACGCCGCCGCCCTGTCCTACCTCAAGGTCCACGAGGGCGTGTACCGCTGGAACCTCGGCTCGGGCAAGGGCACGAGCGTCCTCGAGATGCACCACGCCTTCGAGAAGGCCGTGGGGACCCCGATCCCCTACGAGATCGCGCCGCGCCGCGCCGGCGACCTGCCGGCCTTCTGGGCCGACCCCTCCGCCGCCTTGGCCGACCTCGGCTGGTCCACGAGCAAGACTGTGGACCAGATGTGCGAGGACCACTGGCGCTGGCAGAAGGACAACCCCATGGGCTATCAAAAATCCTGAGGCGAGGACGACGGCGGCCGGCGCCTCCCGCCGCGGGGGAGGCACCGGCCGCCGTCGTACTTCATGCCGCCTCAGGGGGCAATGATCAGGGCGCGGGGTACTCGCGCGCCGGCTCGCCCACATAGAGCTGGCGCGGACGCCCGATCTTGGTCTGCGGGTCCTTGATCATCTCGCGCCACTGGGCGATCCAGCCGGGGAGGCGACCGATCGCGAAGAGCACGGTGAACATCTTCTCCGGGAAGCCCATCGCCTTGTAGATGAGGCCCGTGTAGAAGTCGACGTTCGGGTAGAGCTTGCGCTGGATGAAGTAGTCGTCCGCGAGGGCCTTCTCCTCAAGCCGCATGGCGATGTCCAGGAGCTCGTCGTTGCCGCCCAGCTTGCCGAGGATCTCGTGGGCCGTGGCCTTGATGATCTTGGCGCGGGGGTCGTAGTTCTTGTAGACGCGGTGTCCGAAGCCCATGAGCCGGACCCCGTCCTCCTTGTTCTTGACCTTCTCCATGAAGTCCTCGGGCTTGACGCCCTCGGCCTGGATTCGGCGGAGCATGTTGAGCACGGCCTCGTTGGCACCGCCGTGGAGCGGGCCGAAGAGGGCGTTGATGCCCGCGGAAACGGAAGCGAACATGTTCGCGTTCGCAGACCCGACGAGGCGCACGGTCGAGGTCGAGCAGTTCTGCTCGTGGTCCGCGTGCAGGATCAGGAGCGTGTCGAGCGCCTTCACGACGAGCGGGTCGAGGTCGTACGGCTCAGCGGGAAGGCCGAACGAGAGGCGCAGGAAGTTCTCCACGAGGTTCATGGAGTTGTCCGGGTACAGGAGGGCCTGGCCGACCGACTTCTTGTGCGCGTACGCGGCGATCACGGGGAGCTTGGCCATGAGCCGGATGGTGGAGAGCTCCACCTGTTCCTCGTTGAACGGGTCCAGGGAGTCCTGGTAGAACGTCGACAGGGCCGAGACGGCCGAGGACAGCACCGGCATCGGGTGCGCGTCGCGCGGGAAGCCGGCGAAGAAGCTCTTGAGTTCCTCGTGCAGGAGCGTGTGGCGGCGGATGCGCTGGTCGAACTCCTCGAGCTCGGATCCGGTGGGGAGGTTTCCGTAGATCAGGAGGTAGGAGACCTCGAGGAAGCTCGAGTGCTGCGCCAGCTGCTCGATGGGGTAGCCGCGGTAGCGGAGGATCCCCTCATCGCCGTCGATGAACGTGATCGCCGAGGTCGTGGCAGCGGTATTCATGAAGCCGGGATCGAAGGTGACGGCGCCCGTCTCTTTCAGCAGCTTCGAGACGTCATAGCCGTCATTTCCCTCGACGGCGGCGATGCGGGGGAGCTGGAGCTCTCCCCCTTCGTGGCGCAGGACAGCGCCATTCATCTCAGTCATGGTTCCCCTTCAATGGGTAGCTCGCAACATCCTTACGCTACTCCCAGATCCCGCGCCGCACTAATCAGCGTGCGGTCAGCCGCTCCACGGCCGCGTCGATGCGCTCGTCGTTTCCTGTGAGGGCCACGCGCACAAAGCCGCGGCCCGCCTCGCCGTAGATCACGCCCGGCCCCACGACGATCCCGAGACCGGCGAGCCGGTCCACGGTGGTCCACGTGTCCTCCGCCGCGGTGCACCACAGGTAGAGGCCGGCCTCCGAGTGCGAGATGGCTAGGCCGAACGCCTCGAGCGCGGGCACGAGCCGTTCACGGCGAGCCCGGTAGAGGTCCTTCTGAGCCAGGACGTGGGCCTCGTCGCCGAGGGCCACGCGCATGGCCTCCTGTACGGGGTACGGCATGATCATGCCGGCGTGCTTGCGGCTGTTGACGAGGTTCGGCATGAGCTCGGGTGCGCCGGCCACGAACGCCGCCCGGTATCCCGCGAGATTGGACTGCTTGCTCAGAGAGTAGACGCTCAGAAGGCCCGCGAGGTCGCCCCCGCTGACGCGGGGATCGAGCACCGACGGAACCGGCTCCCCTCCCCGCTGGGCGTCCCACACGCCCCAACCCAGTTCGGCGTAGCACTCGTCAGAAGCGACGACGGCACCGAGGCTGCGAGCGCGGTCGACGACGGTGCGCAGCGCATCCGCATCCCGCACCGCGCCGGTGGGGTTCCCTGGGGAGTTGACCCACACGAGCCTCACACGGGCCAGCGTGGCGGCGTCGAGCTCATCGAGGCTGTCCGCGGCCACTGCCGTCGCGCCGGCAAGGCGTGCGCCGATGTCGTAGGTCGGGTACGCCACCGTAGGCCGCACCACCACGTCTCCGGCACCGAGCCCGAGGAGGAACGGCAGCCACGCGACGAGCTCCTTGGAACCGATGGTGGGCATGACGGCCTGCTCGTCGAGGCCGGGAACTCCACGGCGCCTCGCGAACCACTCGACCACCGCCTCCCTCAGGGGCCTTGTTCCATGCACCGTCGGATAGCCGTGGGCATCGGCGGCAGCGGCAAGCGCCTGCTGGATGACCTCGGGTGTGGGGTCGACCGGTGTTCCAATCGACAAGTTGACGGCTCCGCCGGGGTGCCGGGCAGCCTTCTGGGCATACGGCGCCATGGCCTCCCAAGGATAGTCGGGCAGGTCGAGGCCGAAGGCCCGATCGGTGGCTCGCTGCACGTCCTCCACCCTCAGCTGGCCGGAACCTGGGGTGGAAGCGCGGCCACGAGCGGGTGGTCCTTGTGGGTGTTGCCGAGCTTCGCCGCGCCGCCCGGAGAGCCGAGGTCGTCGAAGAATTCGACGTTCGCCTTGTAGTAGTCGCTCCACTCGTCCGGGACATCGTCCTCGTAGTAGATGGCCTCGACTGGGCAGACAGGTTCGCAGGCACCGCAGTCAACGCACTCGTCCGGGTGGATGTACAGCGACCGTTCGCCCTCGTAGATGCAGTCGACGGGACACTCCTCGACGCAGGCCTTGTCCTTCACATCCACGCACGGCTGTGCGATCACATAGGTCACGGTGCCACCCTCTCTTCCAGTACTACCGGGCCGATTGAGCCTATTATCTATCGCCCCGCCACCGCCACTCCAGCGTCACACGGGATCGATGCCGCCGCGCCTACGATGGAGCATGCCCTCCTCTCCCGCGGACCTCCTGCGATCACTGCCTGCCGGAACCCGGGTGGTGGTGCGCCGCAGGATCGAGGGCGGATTCACCGATGCGCTCGGGGATCTGGTGGCGTGCGACGACGCGACGGTCACCGTGCGCACGAGGCGGGGCGACGCCGTCGTGCGGCTGAGCGACGTGACCGCCGCCAAGCCGGTGCCGCCCCCACCCCAGGGCCTGGGCCGGCGGGGACGCAGTTCCGGCCTGCCCTTGTGAACCGGAAATGCTGGGTCTACCATTAAGTCCAATTGATTGCGTAATGGGGTCGGAGCTGGGCTGGCCCACCGTGAGGAGACCAGCCATGTCCTTCAACTCGATGCTGGGTGCGATCGCCCGAAAAGGCCTCCCGCCGCTCGTGCTCGAGGAGCCGAGGGTTGAAAACGTTGAAGTCCACCCCTCCCGGGAGGGACTGCGCGTCGAGGTGCAGCTCGCGATGCTTGGTTTGGTTCCGCTGGGCAGCGCCCGCGCAACCGCCCGGTTCACGGCTGTCCTTCAGCGGCGCACGTCGGACGGAAGCACACTCCGCCGCTCGATCGCGAGCATCGAGTCGTGTGATGACATCTTCAGGCGCAGGGGTCTCAGCCTCGCGAACGCCTCCCTCCTCCTCAGCCCACCGGAGGCCAAGCGGTTCGGGCCGCGGATCGGCGCGCACGATGGCCACGAGTTCGAACTCGTGGACCTCGCGTGGACGGACCTCATGATCACAGCCCCCAGCCACCGGATCACCACGAGGATCCGGGGTGAGTGGCGCCTTGCGGAGAAGGCACGAGACGTCTACGATTTTTCCATCGATTAGAGAAATGGTGCCCCGAGGCTGGGTCGGAACACCCCGAACAAGGCTGGCCATCATGTCGCTCGTCCGACCAGTACGACACCGCACCGCGCGGATCGCCTCGATCGATGTGCGCGCCCTCGACTGCGGGCTCCACGTGGACCTCATCGAAGACCATTCCGGACCCGGGAACTCCAAACTCCCGATCCGCGCCATCGCGAGGTTCACCGCGGTCCTCGAGTGGAAGGGTCCCGAGTCAAATAGCGCGCTACGCCGCGTGACAGCCCTCAGTGTGAGATCGGAGGAGGCACTGCTCCACCGCACGCGTTTCACCCACGCCGCGGCGGGACTCACCGTCGACGCCCCGGCACTCTCCGAACTGCTGGCTCAAGCCCAGGCCCCGACGGGCGCGAGAGTCCGCCTCGTGAGTGCCGCATGGTCCCACCTGGTTCTCATCGACACCGAGCACCGTCTCAGCGGCGAGGTCGACGGCGAGTGGACCGTCTACCGGGAACCCGCACGGCTGGCGCTGTCCACCGCCTCAGCCTGAAAGGTCGGTGCCGCGTCAGTCCTCGCGGACCTCCGCGGCGTCCGGTAGCGTCCGCATGCCGAAGAACGGGCCGATGGCCACGGGCAGGACGCAGAGGATCATGCCGACGATCGAGATCCACAGCGCCGGCGCGATCCCGAGCCGCTCGCCGAGGACCCCGCCGACCAAGGAGCCGATCGGCATGACGCCCCACACCACGCACCGGATCGACGCGTTCATACGGCCCAGGAGCCGGGGCGGGCACACGCGCTGGCGCATGCTCACCTGCATGATGTTGTAGACAACCACCCCGAAGCTGAAGGCGAACTCCCCAACGCTCAGCAGTGCCAGCGCCAGCGGGCCAGGACCCGCGGCGAGGGCGAGCGGGAACAGCACGACGGCGGCGCCAGCCAGGAGGAGCCCCAGCGGCAGGAGCGGGCCCTCCCCCACGAGGCGGCCAAGCCGCGGACCGGCGAGCGCGCCGAGGAGGCCGCCCACCGCACCGATGGACATCATCACGCCCAGCCCCACGGGCCCGAGCGCGAGTTCGCGCAGGATGATGAGGGGCATGAGCACCCACAGGATCGAGGAGAACAGGTTGCTGATCGCGGTGCAGGCGACCACGCGGCGGATGAGCGGATGGCGGGCCACGAAGATGGTGCCTTCCCGGATCTCGGCCCACAGGCTGCTGCCTGCGATCCGTTCGGGCCTCTTCTCGGAGTCGCGGACCCGGCCGAGGCAGAGTGCCGAGGCCAAGTACCCTCCCGCCTCCGCCGCGAACAGCACCGGGGCGCTGACCAGAGTGAGCAGGAAGCCGCCCAGCGCGGGACCACCCATGCGGGCAACCTGCGCCGTGGCCTCGAGCTTGCCGTTGGCGTCCGCAACCTGGCTCCGGTCCACCAGGAGCGGGATGTAGCTCTGGTAGGCCACGTCGAAGAACACGGTCGCGACGCCCACGACGGCTGCCACGACGTAGAGGTGCCACATCTGCAGGGCCCCGGTCCACCACAGCAGCGGCACAGCCGACATCGCCGTCATCCGGACGAGGTCGGCCCGGATCATGGTGGCGCGTTTGAGCCATCGGTCCACCCAGGCGCCCGCGGGGAGTCCCACGATGAGGAACGCCGCCATCGAAGCGGCGTTGAGCACGCCGAGGTCCATCTCGCCCGCGCCGAGCAGGCTCACGGCGAGGACCGGCAGGGCGAGCTGCCCCAACTGGACGCCGAGCTGGCTGATGCTCTGCCCGGTCCAGAACGCGAGGAAGAATCGGCTGCGGATGAGCGGCGGCGCAGCCAGCTCGCCGGTAGGTGGGGTGCTCATGCCGACAGTGTGCGCGCAGTGATTGGGAAGTGTCAATCACTCGCGGGTACAGTGTTGGCATGAGCGAGTCGGAAGAGGCCGCGAAGGGGCGGGCACTCAGTTCTCCCCTGCGCCTGCGAATTCTGCGGATGTGCCTGCACCACGCTCGCACCAACAAGGAGATCGCCGACCTCCTCGGCATCAATCCTGCCTCGTGCCTCCACCATGTCCGCACCCTCGTGGCCACAGGCTTCCTCGAGGCGCAGCCCGAGCGGCGCGGCGCCCGCGGGGCCAAAGAGGTCCCCTACCTGGCGACGCGCAAGTCCTGGAGCCAGCAGGTCGACGGCGTCTCCCCCGTGCTCATCGAGACCTTCGTCCAGGAGACCGCGACGCTCCCGCCCGAGGACATCTCGGTCTGGCGCCTAGGCCTGAAGCTCAACGTGCAGCATCGCGAAGAACTCCTGGACAAGCTGCGCGCGGTGGTCGACGAGTACGTCGCCATGCCGGCCGATCCGGACGGCGAGGCGACTTCCCTCATGATCGCCCACCACCCGGACCCTACGGCAGACTGAACCCCCTCGGTGGCGGCGGTGCCCGCTAGCTGCGGGCCCGGTTCCGGGCAGCCTTGAGACGCTCGTTCGCGTCAAGGATGACCTTGCGGATGCGGATAGCCTCCGGGGTGATCTCGACGCATTCGTCCTCGCGGGCGAACTCGAGGGACTCCTCGAGCGTGAGCGTCCTCGGCGGGGTGAGGCCCTCGAAATTGTCCGCCGTGGAGGAGCGCATGTTGGTGAGCTTCTTCTCCTTGGTGATGTTCACCTCCATGTCGTCGGCGCGCGAGTTCTCGCCGACGATCATGCCCTCGTACACCTCAGCCGTGGGCTGGATGAAGAACGTGCCGCGCTCCTGGAGGTTGATCATGGCGAACGGCGTGGCAACCCCGGCGCGGTCCGCGACGAGGGAGCCGTTGGTGCGGTACTCGATGTCGCCGTGCCAGGGCTCGTAGCCCTCAGCGATCGACGCGGCGATGCCCGCCCCACGCGTGTCGGTGAGGAATTTGGTGCGGAACCCGATGAGGCCGCGGGAGGGGACCATGAACTCCATCCGGACCCACCCGGTGCCGTGGTTCGCCATGTTGGTCATGCGGCCCTTGCGTGCGGCGAGCAGCTGGGTGACGGCGCCGAGGTACTCCTCGGGCACGTCGATCGTCATGTGCTCCATGGGCTCGAGGACCTGGCCGTCGACCTTCTTGGTCACAACCTGCGGCTTGCCGACCGTGAGCTCGAAGCCCTCGCGTCGCATCTGCTCGACCAGGATCGCCAGAGCGAGCTCGCCACGGCCCTGCACTTCCCAGGCGTCAGGCCGCGCGGTGGGCAGGACGCGGATCGAGACGTTGCCGATGAGCTCCTTCTCGAGGCGGTCCTTGACCTGCCGGGCGGTGACCTTGGCGCCCTTGACCCGCCCCGCGAGCGGCGAGGTGTTGATGCCGACTGTCATCGAGATCGCCGGATCGTCGACGGTGATGAGCGGGAGCGGCTGGGGGTTCTCGACGTCGGTGAGCGTCTCGCCGATCGTGATGTCCTCGATGCCGGCGACAGCAACGATCTCACCGGGCCCTGCGGACTCGGCGGGAACGCGGTCGAGGGCCTTCGTGGCCAGCAGCTCGGTGATCTTGACGGTCTTGATCGACCCGTCATGGCGTGCCCACGCGACCTGCTGCCCCTTCCGGAGCGTTCCGTTGTAGATCCGCAGGAGCGCGAGGCGGCCGAGGAACGGCGAGGCGTCGAGGTTGGTCACGTGGGCCTGGAGGACCCCGTCGGGATCGTAGGTCGGTGCGGGGA
Source organism: Sinomonas notoginsengisoli (assembly GCF_021554725.1). Lineage (GTDB taxonomy): Bacteria > Actinomycetota > Actinomycetes > Actinomycetales > Micrococcaceae > Sinomonas > Sinomonas notoginsengisoli. Next base: position 947,283 of record NZ_JAIZDP010000001.1, read on the forward strand.
TGTGCTTGAGGATCGTCGCGAAGAGCGGCTCTAGGTTGTCGTTGGCTGGCGCCGATCCGTCGGCAGGCTGCTCGAGGGACGCCGCACCGACCTTTGCCGCCGCGTACACGACGGGCACGTCGAGGACCCTGTCGAGGTCGAGGTCCGGCACCTCGTCTGCGAGGTCGGAGGCCAGCCCGAGGAGCAGGTCCATGCTCTCGTGCACCACTTCTTCGATGCGGGCGTCGGGACGGTCCGTCTTGTTCACCACGAGGATCACGGGCTTGTGAGCGGCCAGCGCCTTGCGCAGCACGAAGCGGGTCTGTGGGAGGGGGCCCTCGGAGGCGTCCACGAGGAGCACGACGCCGTCCACCATGGACAGGCCGCGCTCGACCTCTCCGCCGAAGTCAGCGTGTCCGGGGGTGTCGATGACATTGATCGTGATCCCGCCGGGCTCGCCGGCCTCCGCTGCCGAGGGGCCCGCGTAGCGCACAGCTGTGTTCTTCGCGAGGATGGTGATGCCCTTCTCGCGCTCGAGGTCGCCCGAGTCCATCACGCGGTCCTCAACTTCGCCGTGGGCGGCGAAGGAGTTGGTCTGACGCAGCATGGCATCGACCAGCGTGGTCTTGCCGTGGTCGACGTGTGCGACGATGGCGACGTTGCGGAGGTCGGTACGGGAAGCAGTGGACAGAGTTTCAGTCATACGCGTGAGGCTCGATTCGGGTGGGTCGCAATTTGTCCGGCGCCCGAGCGCAGACCCTCGCGTTAGGGACTTCAGGCACGGCGGAACAGACCCTGAAGAGGGCCAGCACCTCAATTTTACTCTCTTCGACGCAGTGCCCGTGTCGAGGGCTGCCTCGAAGCCCCTCGTTTACCCAGCGTGCCGCACGCCACGGTGGCACTGAGCCCGAGCGCAGGCAATGATGGTCGCGTTCACCCACACGGAGGACAGGCATGGACGCAGGCTTCCGCCGCACTGGCCTGAAGGCCCGGCGCGCCACCGCCCGCGTGCTCGCGGCCGCACTCGCAGCCGCCATCGCGCTGTCCATCGCTGGGTGCGATGCCGCGCTCGGCGGGCGCGCGCCGTCGTCCTCCCCCAGCACACCTGAAGCCGTCGGGGTGCCGTTCGGAACCGCACCCCTCGCCGTCCAGCCGCGCACGACGCCGCCGCGTCGCCTCACGCCGCAGCCATCAGCACCGCTGGGCTCGTGGATCGTCCACCCATCCACGCAGAGGATCGAGTCGGTGCTCGGTGATCTCTCACGCGCTGCCGTGCTCATCGGCGACTCGCAGTCCGAGCCCTCGGACAGTTGGGTGCGCCGCGGCCTGGAGCGGGCCGGCTACTCCGTGTACTTCGCCGGGAGCGGCGGCACCGGGTACTCCGTGGGAATCGCCACGGTCCACGCCTACGCCGAGGCGCTCAGGCTCAGGGACTGGCACCTCCCGGCAGGGAGCCCGCGCCTGGTCGTGGTCCAGGGAGGCGGCAACGACGCAAGCCGGAACGCGACCGATGAGGCGATCGTGGCCGGGGCCCGGACGCTCTTCGCGGAACTGCAGCGCACCTATCCCGAGGCCCCGATCGTCATGGTGGGGACCCTCGCCAAGTCCGCGGCGGACGGCGGAGGGCGCCGCACGCAGGTCGACGCCCTCCTGGGCCGCACGGCGAAGGGCTTGGGCGCCACATTCATCAGCTGCGGCGACTGGATCTCACGCTATGGGCTCGCCGGGGACCTCGAGGACGCCGTACACCTGCTCCCCTCGGGGAGGGCCCGGCTTGCACCCGTGCTGGCAGACGCGCTGGCCGCGGAGGGGCTCACCCTGCCCTGACCGCCCCCTCCGCACCCGCAGCGAGCCCCACCCCTCGCCCGTCGGCTAGGCCGCGTCCGGCGGGAGCAGGAGCCTGCCGCCTGGGATGGCGTCGAGCAGGTCCCGGGTGTACTCCTTCTGCGGCGAGTCGAACACGGCATCGGTGGTCCCGGTCTCGACGAGTGTGCCGCGCTCCATGACGCACACGTGGTCCGCGATCTGCCGCACCACGGCGAGGTCGTGGGTGATGAACAGATACGTGAGGCCGAGCCGCTCCTGCAGCTCAGCGAGGAGGTTGAGGACCTGCGCCTGGACGAGCACGTCGAGCGCGGAGACAGCCTCGTCGCAGATGATCACCTCGGGATCCAGCGCGAGCGCGCGGGCGATCGCGACGCGCTGGCGCTGGCCGCCCGAAAGCTCGTTGGGGTAGCGCTGCATTGCCGACTGCGGCAGTGCCACCTGGTCCAGCAGCTCACGGACCTTGAGCTCGCGCGAGGACCGGTCGCCGATCCTGTGGGTCCTCAGCGGCTCCTCGATGGTCCGGTAGATGTTGTACATCGGGTCGAGCGAGCCGTACGGATCCTGGAAGATCGGCTGGACGCGGCGCCGGAATGCGAACAGCTGCTTCCTGTCCAAGGTGGCGGTGTCGACGCCGTCGAACATGATCCTGCCGGAGGTCGGCTTGAGCAGCTGGAGGACCATCTGCGCGACCGTGGACTTGCCGGACCCGGACTCCCCCACGATCGCTGTGGTGGTGCCGCGACGGACCCGGAAGCTCACGTCGTCGACCGCGGTGAAGTCCGTGCCGCGGCCGATGCCGGTGCGCAGCCTGAACACCTTCGTGAGGTTCTCCACGATGAGCGCATCGTCCCCCACGGCCTCCGGCGCAGCTTCAGCTGGGACGTCGAGGGTTTCCGAGGCCTCGGCGGCGGTCGCTTCCGCCTTCTCGGCAGCCTTCTGCTTGGCCTCTTCGGACGCCGTCAGCAACTCGGCAGGCGTGAGCCCTGCATCCTTCGCGACTTGAATGCGCCGCGAGGCGAGCGAGGGTGCCTTGGCCACGAGGCGTTGGGTGTAGGGGTGCAGAGGATTGCGCAGCAGCTCGACCGACGGTCCCGCCTCGACCACACGCCCCTGGTACATGACCACGACCTTGTCCGCGCGCTCGGCGGCGAGCCCGAGGTCGTGCGTGATGAGGAGCACCGAAGTGCCCATCTCTGCAGTCATCGTCTCGAGGTGGTCGAGGATCTTGCGCTGGACCGTCACGTCTAGCGCCGAGGTGGGCTCGTCCGCGATGAGCAGCTTCGGCGCGCAGGAGAGGCCGATCGCGATGAGTGCCCGCTGCCGCATGCCGCCGGAGAACTCGTGCGGGTACTGCTTGGCTCGGCGTTCGGCGTCCGGCAGTCCGGCCTCTGCCAGGACGCGGGCGACGTCGGAGGGCCTGTCCGGCTTCCCGTTGGCGCGCAGCGTCTCACGGACCTGGTAGCCGATCTTCCACACCGGGTTCAGATTCGACATCGGGTCCTGCGGGACCATGCCGATCGTGTTGCCGCGCAGCTCGATCATGCGCTTCTCGGGCGCCTGGGCGATGTCCTCCCCGTCGAGCAGGATCTGGCCGGCGGTGACACGGCCGTTGCCCGGCAGCAGGCCGATGGCCGCGAGGGCGGTGGTGGACTTCCCCGAACCGGACTCCCCCACGATGGCGAGCGTCTCGCCGGGCATGATCTTCAGGTGGGCATCGCGGACCGCTCGGAGGTCGCCCCCGCCGGTCGTGAAAGTGATCTCGAGATCGCGGATCTCGAGGATGGGCCGTCCTCCCGGCTGCTCTTCGTCGACGACCGTGGGGGTGCCTGCAGCAGTGGTCTTCTCGGTCATCGGGTCCTGCTTTTCGGGTCGAGGGCGTCGCGGACGGCGTCGCCGAGCATGATGAAGCTCAGCACGCAGATCGACAGCGCCGCTGACGGGTAGATGAGGATCATCGGATTGGTCCGGATCGATTGCTGTGCCGCCGCGATGTCGTGGCCCCAGGACATGACCGACTCGGGCAGGCCGATGCCGAGGAAGGAGAGCGTCGCCTCCGCGACGATGAACACGCCGAGCTCGAGGGTCGCGAGGACGATTACGGGCGCGATCGCGTTGGGCAGGACATGCCGCAGGAGTGCGCCGAATCGTGAGACACCGAGTGACCGCGCAGCCATGACGAAGTCCGCGTTGCGCACCTCGATCACCGCTCCACGAGTGATGCGGGCCATCTGCGGCCATGCGAGCATCGCAATGACGAGGACCACCGTCCATACGCTCTTGTTCTCACGGAACATGGGCAGCTGGGTGATGACGAGGGCACCGAGCACGAGCGGGAGGGCGAAGAAGATGTCGCCGAGCCGTGCCAGGAGTGCGTCGAGCCAGCCGCCGTAATAGCCTGCCAGCGCGCCGAACGTCACGCCGATCACGAGCACGCAGAGCACCGCGAGGATACCCACCGTGAGGGAGGCCTGCGTCCCGTGGACGACTCGGGAGAAGACGTCGCAGCCCTGGAACGTGAACCCGAACGGGTGCCCGTCGCGGGGTCCTGCCTCGGAGTTCTCGAGCAGGCACTCGGCGTTGGGCGGGGCCTGGGTGAAGATCCCGGGGAAGAGCGCCACGAAGACAAGCCCGAAGATCATGATCGCCGAGATGATGAACAGCGGCTGGCGCCGCAGCTTGCGCCAGGCATCCGCCCACAGGCTCAGCGGCGCCTGTTCCACGCGGAGGGCGTCGGTAGTCCCGAGGCCGGCCTCTTCGAAGGGGGCGACGAAGTGGCCCTCAGTGCGTTCATGCCTCATAGCGGATCCTCGGGTCAAGCCAGGCGTACAGGAGATCGACAAGGAGGTTCGCGAGCACGAACACGAGGACGAGCACGCTCACGATGGCCACGACGGTGGGGCCCTCGCCGCGCAGCACGGCCTGGTACAGCTTGTTGCCCACCCCGGGCACGTTGAAGATGCCCTCGGTGACGATCGCGCCACCCATCAGGCCGCCGAGGTTCGCGCCCAGGTAGGTCACGACCGGGATCATCGAATTGCGCAGCACGTGGGCGAGCACGACCCGGGTGCGCGAAAGGCCCTTCGCCGTGGCCGTCCTGACGTAGTCCGCGTTCATGTTCTCGATGACCGAGGCGCGCGTGAGGCGCAGCACGTAGGCGAACGAGACGAGGCCCAGCACAATGGCAGGCAGGATGAGATTGCCCCAGTCCGCATGTGCGCCGACCGTGGGTTTCGCCCAACCGAGGTAGACGCCGAAGACCAGCTGGAAGACGAAGCCGAGCACGAAGGTGGGAACGGCGATGACCACGAGCGAGGCGACCAGGACGGCCGAGTCGAAGATGCCCCCGCGGCGGAGACCGGCCCACAGGCCGAACGCGACGCCGAAGACCGCCTGGATGGCAAGGGCCTCGACAGCGAGCATCGCGGTCACCGGGAAGATCCTCGCGAGGGTGGCCGCGATGGGCTGCTGGGTGAAGTCGACGCCAAGATCGAGCGTGAACAGGTTCTTGAGGAAGATCCCGTATTGGACGATGAACGGCTGGTCGAGGTGGTACTGGGCGCGGAGCGAGTCGATGACGCTCTGCGGGGGCTGCCGGTCGCCGAACAGCGCGGCAATGGGGTCGCCCGGCAGGGCGAACACCATGAAGTAGACGAGGAGGGTCGTCCCGAGGAATACGGGAATGACCTGGAGGAGCCGGCGGAGAATGTAGCGGGTCATCGCCGCCCTCCGGTGTCCCGGTCACAGGGACGTGCCATGGAGCTCAAGCCTTCCGTTGGTGCGAAGGCCGAGGGCCCGGCTCGTGGCCGGGCCCTCGACCAGCGGGTGTCAGCGCGCGCGCGCCGTCACTTCGCCTGGATGTTGTAGTAGAGGATGGCGCCGTTCCAACCGGTCTCGGCCTTCACGACGTGGTTGCTCCACACGATCGGCTTGTTCTGGTCCCACAGCGGCAGGCCGGGAAGGTCCTTGAAGAGGACTTCCTGTGCCTGGTTGAACTTGGTGCTGGCATCCTGGGTGTTCTTGGCGGCGAGGCCCTCCTTGAGGAGCTTGTCGAAGTCGGGGTTCGAGTACTTCTCGTAGTTTGAGGATGCGCCGGTCGCCCAGACGGGACCGAGGAAGTTGTACAGCGACGGGTAGTCGCCCTGCCAGCCCGCGCGGGTGAGGCCGGGGATGGTCTGCGACTTGCGCAGGTTCAGGACCTCTGCGAACTTCGCGAACGGCTGGATCTCGGCCTGGATGCCGAGGTTGTTCTTGAAGTTGTTGGCCACCGCGTCGACCCACTCCTTGTTGCCGCCATCGGTGTTCGAGGCGATCTGGAGAGGCTTCGAGGCATCGTACGGCTTGATCTTCTCGGCCTGTGCCCAGAGGTCCTTGGCCTTCGTCGGATCGTACTTGAGCACCTCGTTGCCGGGGATGTCGGCCTTGAAGCCCTCGATGACCGGCGGCGCGTAGCCCTTGGCGGGCTGGCGCGTGCCGTTGAAGACGACCTTGGCAATCTCCTCGCGGTTGATCGCGTAGGAGAGGGCCTGGCGGCGCAGCTTGCCCGCGTCACCTTGGAAGTTCGGGTTGTAGCCGGGGATGTTCAAGGTCGAGTCGGCCGCAACCGGCTTGTTGGCGTTGCGGTCCTGGAAATCGGTCGTGAACGTCTTGAGGGCGTTGGAGGGCAGGACGTCCGAGACGTCCAGGTTGTCGGCCTGCAGGTCGGTGTACGCGGGGCCTGGATCCGTGTAGAACTTGAAGGTCACGCCGCCGTTCTTGGCCTCGCGCGGGCCCTTGTAGTCAGGGTTCTTCACGAGGGAGATCGACTGGTCGTGGACCCAGGAGCCCGTATCCTTGGCCATCTTGTACGGGCCGTTGCCCACGGGGTTCTCGCCGAACTTCTTCGGGTCCTTGAGCGCGTCGGAGGGAAGCGGGTAGAAGGCCGAGTAGCCGAGGCGCAGGGACCAGTCAGACTCGGGCTGGGCGAGCTTGACGGTGATCGTCGAGTCGTCCTTGGCGGTCAGGCCGGACATGGTCTGTGCCGTGGGCGCCGGGGTGGTCTTGGTCTTGCCGTCGGGCTGCGCCTCCTTGGTGACCTTGCTGACGGCGTCGTAGCCCTCGATGGACTCGAAGAAGAACCCGTTGTTCTGGAGGTTGGTGCTGAGCGCGGCAAAGTTCCACGAGTCAACGAACGTCTTGGCGTTGATCGCCTCACCGTTGGTGAACTTGGACCCCGACTTGACCTTGATCGTCCAGGTCTGGGAGTCGGTCGTGTCGATGCTCTCGGCGAGGTCGTTGACCGCCTTGCCGCTCGGGTCATAGGCCCTCAGGCCCGCGAACAGCTGGTCGACCACGCGACCGCCGTAGACCTCGTTGGTGTTGGCCGGCAGGAGCGGGTTCTGCGGCTCGTTGCTGTAGGCGGTGATGACCTTGTTCGGGTCACCGCTGGCCTGCGTGTTTCCTCCGGTGCCGGATCCGCCGCCGCAGGCGCTGAGCGCGAGTGCGAGAGCGGCAGCGACACCGAGAGTCTTGGACATGCGTGACAGACGCATTCCTGTGCTCCTTCGCTATTGGTGCGGGGCCCTCGCATAGCACGAGAACCTGTTGGGTCCATCACTGGACCCTGTGACCTGCCTTATAGAAGTACAGCCTAACTGCAATCAGGAATTACGAAAGAACTCTTTGCCAAACCGTGATCTCGGCTGAGAGCCCACGACGACGGAGGGGAACCTGATCGGGCGGCTTCCCCGCGTCGTCGTGCGTGCAGTCCTAGTCGATTCCGCTTGCTGCAAGAAGCTCGCGGAGCTCGCGGCGCTCGCGCTGCTTCTCAGGATCCGGGAGCGGGACAGCGGCGAGAAGCCGCTGGGTGTAAGCCTCCTGCGGGTTGCGCAGGATCGCATCACGCGAGCCCTGCTCGACGATCCGGCCGCGCTGCATGACGCAGATGTAGTCGGCGAGGACGTCGATGACGGCGAGGTCGTGGGTGACGAAGAGGCACGCGAAGCCCAGCTCCCGCTGGAGCGCCTGGAACAGCTCGAGCACCTTAGCCTGCACCGACACGTCAAGCGCAGACGTCGGCTCGTCCGCCACCATGAGCTTGGGCTTGAGCGAGAGCGCGCGGGCGATCCCGACACGCTGCTTCTGGCCCCCAGAGAGCTCGTGCGGGTAGCGGTTGCGGTACGAGCGCGGCAGCTCAACCTGGTCCAGGAGCGTCTCGACCCGCTTCTGCAGCTCGGAGCCCTTCGCGACGCCCGCAAGCAGCATGGGTTCGCCGATAGACTCGCCGATGGGCAGGCGGGGGTTGAGGGACGACGACGGATCCTGGAAGACCATTCCCACCGAGCGCCGGATATCGTGGAGCTCCTTGGAGTTCTTGCCAAGGTTGGAGATCTCGCGCCCGGTCACCTTGAGGGAGCCCTCCGCGACCGGCAGGAGGCCCACGGCAGCGCGGCCGATCGTCGTCTTGCCGGAACCGGACTCCCCGACGAGGCCCACGACCTGCCCCGGGTAGACCGTGAGGTTCGCGCCCTCGACGGCACGGAAGGCCGCCACCCGGCCCTGCTTCGGGTATTCGATCGCGACGTCGCGCAGCGTCAGAACGGGGTCCCCATGATGCGCCGCTGCGGCCTGGGCTTCGGCGAGCGCACGCTCGTTCTCGCGCTCGCGCTCCCGCAGTTCGGAGGTGTCAACAGCGTCGAGCTCGGCACCTGTGGCTGCGGCGAGGGCCGCGGTGATGTCGACGTCCTCCGAATCGGCCTCACCTCTTTGCCCTAGGTGCGGAACGGCCGCGAGGAGTGCCTGCGTGTAGGGGTGCTTCGGCCGGTGGAAGATCTCCTCGGCGGTGCCCGTCTCCACGATCAGGCCGCGGCGCATCACGGCGATGCGATCGGCAAGGTCCGCCACCACGCCCATATCGTGGGTGATGAGGATGACCGCTGAGTTGAGCTTGTCCTTGAGGTGGCGCATCAGGTCCAGGATCTCCGCCTGCACCGTGACGTCGAGCGCTGTGGTCGGCTCGTCGGCGATGAGCAGCCTCGGGTCGCACGAGAGCGATTGTGCGATCATCGCGCGCTGGCGTTGGCCGCCCGAGAGCTGGTGCGGGTAGGACTTGAACGCCTTCTCCGGGTCTGGCAGCTCGACGAGCTCGAGCATCCTGAGCGCGCGCGCCTTCGCCTCGTCCGGAGAGACCTGATTGTGCAGACGGATGGTCTCCACGATCTGGTTGCCGATCGTGTACACGGGGTTCAGCGCGGTCATCGGCTCCTGGAAGATGACGGCCACGTCGTTGCCGCGCACGCTCCTGGTGGCCGCTGCACGGTCCTTCCCCAGGAGCTCGCGTCCCGTCAGCTTGACGCTGCCGGAGACGCGGCTGTTGGAGGGCAGGAGCCCGAGGAGTGCCATCGAGCTCGCGGACTTGCCGGAGCCGGATTCGCCGACGATCGCGAGGACCTCGCCGGCCCTGACCTCGTAGTTGAGGTCGATGGCCGCTGGGACCCATTCCTTGTCCACCCCGAAGTCGACACTCAGGTCCGCGACCTCGAGGACCTTCTGGCCCTTGACCAGGTCTGCACCGATGACGTCGGTGCGGCCCTTTCCCTGGCGGCGGGGCTGGCCCGCCGTTCCGAGGTCCTCAGCCATTCGTGTGCTTCCTTCCCTTTGCCGCCCTGCCCGAGGGCTTCGCCCCGGCGGACGGAATCCTTGATTCTCCCCGGCGTCCTGCATCATGGGGGGCATGAGCGCGATGCAGCACGCTGGTCTGACCGACGTCTACAGGGCCCGTAGCAACAAGCTGCTCGCCGCCGCCCTCTGGTCGCTCGCGGCGCTCGGCGCCGTGGTGACGGTTCTCCAGGCCGGCGTGCCCGGCCTGCGCTTCGCGGCCCCGCTCGTGCTCATGGCGTGGGCTGGATGGGCGCTCTTCTGGCGGCCGGCAGTGGTGGTGAGCGATTCCGGCGTCGAGCTCGTCAACCCAGTCCGGCGTATCGGCGTTCCGTGGGAGGCCCTCGCGTACGTCGACACGAAGTATGCCCTGACGCTGGGCACCGGCCACGGTCGCTTCACCGCGTGGGCGGCGCCGGGACCGGGAGCGCTCGGCGCGCGGCGTGCGCGGCCTGAGCACCTCACCGGCCTTCCGGAGTCCAGCTACGGGCCCCAGCACACCGTACGCCCGGGAGACCTCGCCAACACGGTGTCGGGCCAGGCCGCGATCCTCGTACGACGCCGCTGGGCCGAGCGGGTGGAAAGCGGCGCCGTCGCGGGGGGCCGGGTCGAGGAGACGCCGGTGGCGCGACGCGTGGCGTGGGGGATTGTGGCGCTCGGGCTCGTGCTCACGGTCGCCACTGCGGTCACGCTCCTCTCCTGACGCGTGCACCCCGTGAAGGGGCCCGGTGGCCACAGCACGCATGTCAGGGCTTCCTGCCGGTGGCAGTGTCGTCGCCGTCCGAGGCTCCGCCGAACACTTCGCTGTCCGGAACGTAACCGGAGGCGGGGCTCACCCCGTCGCCGACATCGACGGCGGCCGTGGTCTCGGCCGCTGTGCCCTCGGCCGCCGCGCCGCCCGCAGGGGTGCGGCGGGCCTTGGCCTTCTTGGAGTTGAACTTCTTCTGCCGCGGATCGAACGCGTCGCGGAGGCCGTCGCCGATGAAGTTGATGCAGAGGCAGATGAGCACAATGAACAGGCCTGGCCACCAGAACAGCCACGGGCGGGTGGAGAACGCCTCCTGGTTCTGCGAGATGAGAAGTCCGAGGGACGTGTCCGGCGCCTTGACGCCGACACCCAGATAGGACAGCGCCGTCTCGATCAGGATGGCCGAGGACATGAGGAGGGTGCCGTTGACGATCACCACGCCCACCGCATTGGGGAGGATGTGCTTGAAGATGATCCGGGTGTTGGATGCGCCGGAGATCCGTGCAGCATCGACGAACTCACGCTCCCGCAGCGAGAGGAACTCTCCGCGGACTAGGCGCGCAAGGCCCACCCAGGCTACGAGGCCGAGGAAGATGCCGAGCACCACTACGCCGTTGTGCGAGGCGAACTGGGAGAACCAGGTCCCCGCGTCACGCCGCCCGGCCGTTTGGGACATGACTGCGGCCAGGAGCAGCACGGGGATGACGATGATGATGTCCGTCAGGCGCATCAGGACGGCCTCGACCCAGCCCCGGAAGTAGCCGGCCAGCGCGCCGATGACCACGCCGATGATGCCGGCGACGAGCCCGATGATCACCATGATCGTGATGGACTGCTGGGCCCCGCGCATCGTCATCGCGAAGAGGTCGCGCCCGATGCGGTCCTGTCCGAACGGGTGGTCGCCGAGGCTGAACGGCACGAGCGCCCATGTGGGAGCGCCGTCGTTCACGAGGGGCGTGACCTGATCGTGCTGGTACTTCCACCATCCGGGGATCGGCCCCCACCCTTCGGAGGAGAACGCGAGGATGAAGATGACCGCGAAGACGATGAGACCAGCCAGGGCTCCCGAGTGGCCAAAGAACCGCTTGCGGACGATCTGCCCGAGGCTTAGACCCTTGGCCTCCAGGACCGGCTCGATGCCGGCGGCAGGCTCGGTCCGCGTGGCGGTGCCAGCGGGGCTGCTCACGGCTTCCTCCTGCTGAGACTGCTGGCTCATGTCACTTCACCCTTACACGAGGATCGAGCGCGGAGTAGACGAGGTCCGCGAGAAGATTGAAGGTCAGCGCGGTGATCGCCACGCACACGAACACACCCATCACCGGGTTCGGATCAACGTGTGAGATGCCGTCGAGGAACATGAAGCCCATGCCGCGCACCGAGAAGACGGTCTCAGTGATGACCGCGCCGCCGATCAGATGGCCGATGTCGAGGGCCACCACCGTGGCAATGGGGATGAGGGCATTGCGGAACGCATGGCGCATGATGACGCTGCGCTCGCTCACGCCTTTCGCCCTCGCCGTCCGGATGTAGTCCATGTTCATCACCTCGAGCATGGACGAGCGGGTGTAGCGCGTGTAGCTCGCGAGGGAGATGAGGATGAGGGCCGCTGTGGGGAGGATGAGGTGGGTGAATGAGTCGAGGCCCGAGAGCCAGAAGTCGCCCTGGAGGTTTGGGGTCGCCGCCCCGATGGTTGCGATCGGACGCCCGCGGATCTTGCTGTTGTCGAAATAGGCGGGCCACGCCTGCATGAAGCGGTCGAGCATGATCATGAACGCCACGAGGAACGCGGTGATGCCGCCCACGCGCATCCCCTGGCTCCTGTCGTACCCGCCCCAGAAATAGCCGGCCGCGATGCCCACGCCTACGGCGACGACCGCCAGGATGACGATCATGAGCGGAGTCGCGAGGTCCAGGAGGGGCTGGACCGGGAAGTAGACGACCGCGCCGATGAGTACGGCAGTCAACCCTGCATACAGCGCCCTCCGGTTCTGGAGGCCAGCCGCGAGGACGGTGATCGCGAAGGCGATCCCAACGCCTGCGATCAGGATGACACCGAGGCCGAGGCCGGGGAATCGGAACCACTGGGTCAGGCGCGCGACGATGAGGACCAGGCTCACGAACGCGAACACGATGGCTCCCACGGTGAGCTTGCGCCGCAGGTTCCCGCCGGTGACAACCGCCCCAACGAGGCCGAGGACGAGGCCGACGCCGAGTGCGACCGGGATCGGGATGTCCGGGTGCGCGAGGAAGTTGTTGAATCCGATGGCGCCGTACTCCTTGAGCAGGACGGCAACCCAGAAGATCGGGAGGGAGAAGAACAGGAACGCCATGAACGTGACCCCATAGTCAAGGGCGCTGTACTGGCGCAAGGCGGTGACGATGCCGAGTGCTACTCCGATGAGGATCGCGAGGATGGTCGCGGCCGTCACGAGGGAGAGTGTCTGGATGAGGGCCTGCCCCAGCGCCTGTGTGACCGGCTGCCCCACAAGGTTCTTGCCGAGGTAACAATTGCCGACCACGCATCCGGCGGCGCCGCCCAGCCACTTGAAGTAGCGGATGGGGGCCGGGGTATCCAGGTCAAGGAGCTGAGAGCGCGACTCCATGAGTTGCGCTGCATTGGGAAGATTGCTGGCGCGGAATTCCTCGAGCGGATCTCCGGAGAGCGCGGTCAGGTTGTAGACCAGGAACGACGCTCCGAGGAGGATCAACGCTGCGGTGATGAGGCGGCGGACGACGTAAGTCACCATGGTTCGTTGTACCTCTAAAATGGACCGCCCCGAAAGGGTGGGGGGCGATGCGGAAGGGGGCCGAAGGCTGTGCCACACGGTCGTTGGGGAGGCCCGACGGCGATTGGCGGGATGTGCCGGGGCGCTGCGAAGCGCCGAGACCCGCTAGCTCGGTCCCGGCGCTTCGCTGCGCATCAGAACTCGGGAAGGGCTACTTCGTGGCCCACTCCCAGAAGTTCCACCAGACGCCGGTCGAGGTGGGGTTGTACTTCACGCCAGTGACCTTGTCGCTGTATGCGTCCACACCCACCGACTGGAACAGCGGCAGACCGTAGGACGAAGCCCAGATCTTCTTGTCGACCTGCTTCTCGAGGTCCACCTGCTTGCTCTGATCCGTGGTCTGGGTGAGCTGGTCCATGAGCTTGTCCGCATCAGGATCGGAGAACTTGTTGAAGTTCGAGCCGTTGCCGGTCTTGAAGATCTGAGGCACGCTGGAGACGCCGACGCCGGGGTTGATCCAGCCGAAGATCGTGGCATCGTAGCCGCCCTTGCCGAGCGCCTTGCCCCAGTCGGACTTGCCGAGACCGCCGTCAACGACCTTGAAGCCGGCCTTCGTCGCGCTCGCGGCGATGAGGGAGTAGGCATCGACGCGGTTCGGGTTGTCCTTGTTGTACATGACCTTCACTTCGGGCGTCTTGCCTGCAAGGAGCTGCTTGGCCTTGTCGATGTTGACCTGCTGGTAGTCCGCGGAACCGTTGTTCTTGACCGTGTCGGCGTACGCCGCCTGCTGTGGGACGAAGATCTGCGAGTCGAGCGGCTTCGCGTTCGAGTCGAGCTTCTTGATGATCTTGTCCACGATGTCCCCACGGGGCACGGTCAGCATGAACGCCGTGCGGACATCCTTCTCGGCGAAGGGACCGCTGTAGTTCAGGTCGATGTGGTCATACGAGAGCTGGTTGCCCTGGTCGACCGTGACACCCGGAATGGCCTTGAGCTGCTCGACGGTATCCGACGACGCCTGAGGTGCAATGATGTCCGCCTCGCCGTTCTTGAGCGCCTGAACCTGCGCAGGGGCCGAGCCGATGTAGCGGATGACAATCGAGTCGACGTTGGGCGTCGGGCCCCAGTTGTAGTCCTTGTTGCGCACGAGGGTCATCGACTGGTCGGGCACGATGTCCTTGACGATGAACGGGCCGTTGGAGAGGAACAGGCTCGTGTCACTCGGAAGCGTCTTGGTGTCGAAGCCGGTGTTGTAGAAGTCGGACGCCTTCTTGAGGGTCTCATTGGCGGGCTGCGGGCTGGCCGGGTCGCCCTTCTTGAGGCCCTTCATGAGGTCGTAGAGCGCCTTGCCGTCAGAAAGGCCAGCGCGCTTGGCGACGACATGGGAGGGGATGTCGACCTTCGAGCCCAGGGCGATCTCCCAGTCAGCGAAAGGCTGGGTGTACTTCAGCGTCATTGACTTGCCGTCCGAGGAGACCTCGGGGAACTCCGTGGAGTTGAGCCCGGTCGGGTCGCCCGAAGTAGAGAAGTACGCGGTGCCGGTCTTGGCCTTCGGATTCTTGTCGTCATACCAGCTCGAGCCCACAGCCCACTCCAGAGCCAGATCGTAGCCGGTGACCGGCGTCCCGTCCGACCACTTGACGCCGTCGTTGATCGTGTACTTGACGGTGAGCGGGCTGTCGGAGACCTTCTCGTACTTGCCGAACTTGTCGTTGTGAACAACGGTCAGCTTGTTGTCGACGTAGTAGAAACCCGAGTGCGTCGGGCGACTGACCTTCGAGTTGATGTCCGTGTTGCCGTCAGCCGTGTTCGAGTTGAACGTGTTGAACGCGTTCACCTCGACGACCGTGACGGTGCCGCCCTGCTTGGCGCTGGCCGATGCGGTGTTGGTGCTCGAACCGCCGCCGCCCTGGGTCGCGCAGGCGCTGAGCGCAACCGTTGCCGCCGCGGCGACGCCCACCGCCTTAGAAATACGCCCGAAACGCATTCCGCCTCCTCTAGTGCATCTGTAGACGTGTGCCGGTGTGTTGCCGGTACAGACGGTCCGCCCTCCCCATAGAGAACGTGGCACGCCTCACATGCCCGACAGACTAGTCCCGCTGTGTCCTCGGTGGCTACGAAAGTTCCGTTTCAGATCAGCGTCGTTATGAAGATGCAACATATCTTTCAGGTTCTGGGGGTAGGGGTCTCGATTCAAGTGAATCCGATTGACTCTCCCAATCACTCGGCCCCTTCCTCCCGCGCGCCGCCCCGTCCTCCGAGCGCCGCCGATCAATCACTGGCGTTGCTCAGCGCGCCCCAGAATCCAATCACGGATCTCAGCTGGATCGTCGCCGAACTCGCGTGTGTAGGCCCTCGCCTTCGCAAGCTCGTCCTGGTAACGCTGCCTCACGGCAGCGTGGCGCAGGGCGAGTCCGGGCACCCGGTCCAGCACGTCGATAGCCAAGTGGAACCGGTCGATCCGGTTGAGCATCGCCATGTCGAACGGCGTCGTCGTCGTGCCCTCCTCGACATATCCCCGCACATGGAGATTCCCGTGGTTCGCCCGGCGGTACGTGAGTCGGTGGATGAGCCACGGGTAGCCGTGGTAGGCGAAGATGATTGGCTTGTCCTTCGTGAAGAGCGCGTCGAACTCGCGGTCGGGTAGGCCGTGCGGATGCTCGCGCTCGTCCTGGAGCCTCATGAGGTCCACGGCGTTGACCACGCGGACCTTCAGATCGGGCAGGTCGCGGCCCAGCATCTGGGCGGCTGCGATCGCCTCCCCCGTGGGCACGTCGCCAGCGCAGCCCAGCACGACGTCGGGCTCCTCGCCCGGTACCTCGTTGCCCGCGAACTCGAGGATTCCGATCCCTCGGGCGCAGTGCAGCTCCGCCTCGGCGGGGTCGAACCACTGGAGCGAGAGCGCCTTCCCGGCAACCACCACGTTCACGTAGTCGCGGCTGCGGAGGCAATGGTCCATCGTGGACACGAGCGTGTTCGCATCCACGGGGAGGTAGACACGCACCACCTCGGCCTTCTTGTTCACCACATGGTCGATGAAGCCAGGATCCTGGTGGGAGAACCCGTTGTGGTCCTGCTGCCATACGTGGCTCGAGAGCAGGTAGGTCAGTGAGGCGATAGGCATGCGCCAGGGCAGCTCGCGGTGCACCTTGAGCCATTTCGCGTGCTGGTTGAACATCGAGTCGACGATGTGCACGAAGGCCTCGTAGGAAGTGAAGACCCCGTGGCGGCCCGTGAGGAGGTAGCCCTCGAGCCAGCCCTGGCACAGGTGCTCGCTCAGCACCTCCATGACCCTGCCCGCGCGCGCGAGGTGCTCGTCGACGTCCTCGATGCGCTCCTGCCACACCTTGTCCGTGACGTCGTACACGGCCTGGAGGCGATTGGACGCGGTTTCGTCTGGGCCGAAGAGCCTGAAGTTCTCCGGGTTCACGCGGATCACCTCGCGCAGCCACCCTCCCAGGTTCGCCATCGCCCCCGCGCGCACGACGCCGGGCCCCTCCACCGGGGTCATGTGCTCCTTCGCGTCGGGGAGCCGCAGATCACGCAGAAGCCTTCCGCCGTTCGCGTACGGCGTTGCGCTCATGCGCCGGTCCCCGCTCGGGGCGAGTCGAGCCAGCTCAGGCGAGCAGGCGCCGTCGTGCGTGAAGAGCTCCTCCGGACGGTACGAGCGCATCCATGCCTCGAGCTGGGCGAGGTGGCCAGGGTTCTCGTGAATCGCATTGAGTGGAACCTGATGGGCGCGCCAGGTGCCCTCCACGGGTTTGCCGTCCACGACGGCCGGGCCGGTCCAGCCCTTCGGGGAGCGGAAGACGATCAGGGGCCACGGTTCGGGAGCCTCGCGACCGGGCCGCTCCCCCGCCGTCCCCGCCTCGTCGCGGGCCTGCTTCTGGATGGCTGCAATCGAATCGAGGCAGTCGTCGAGCGCGGCAGCGAAGTCCCGGTGGGCCTGCGTCTGGGCCGCCGGGTCGCCGACTGTGACGAAGCGGGGCGCATAGCCGAGGCCCTCGAAGTACTTGCGCACCTGTTCCTCGGGGCGCCGGGCCAGGACGGTGGGGTTCGCGATCTTGTAGCCGTTGAGGTGCAGGATGGGCAGCACCGCTCCATCGCGGACCGGGTCGAGGAACGCGGTGGACTGCCAGCTCGTCGCGAGGGGCCCGGTCTCGGCCTCGCCATCACCCACCACGCAGGCGACCACGAGGTCCGGGGTGTCGAAGGCTGCCCCGAAGGCGTGCGCGAGTGAGTAGCCGAGCTCGCCGCCCTCGCTGATGGAACCCGGCGTTTCGGGCGCCGCGTGGCTCGGGATGCCGCCGGGATAGGAGAACTGGCGGAACAGCTCGCGCAGCGAGCGCTCGTCGTCGCCGAAGTGCGTGTAAATCTCGGAGTAGGTGCCCTCGAGGTACGCATTCGCGACGTTCGCCGGGCCACCGTGCCCCGGGCCGGTGACGAACAGCATCGCCTGGTCGCGCTCGATGATGGCCCGGTTGAGATGGGCGTAGATGAAGTTCAGACCGGTGGTGGTACCCCAATGGCCCAGGAGGCGCTTCTTGACGTGACCGGACTCCAACGGCTCCTTCAGGAGGGGATTGTCCCGGAGGTAGATCTGGCCGACGGAAAGGTAGTTCGCCGCCCGCCACCATCGGTGGAGGTCCTCGATCTGGGCGTCGGTGAGGCGGCCTGGCGGTCGGGCATCAGGCGTCTCGGTGGCTGGCGTCTCGGTGTCTGTCATGGCGTGCCCCTGCCTTCAGCGTCGGCTCGCCGATGCACGCCAAAGGCGTGCCCGGCCGGTCCCTGCCCAGCCTATCCATGCAGGCGGACGGTGGCGGGCCCACCGGTGGCCGGGGAATTAATTCTCCACAGCGCTCGCGGGCCCCTGGTTTTGCCTGCCGCATGACGGCCTTTCCGAATGCCGCCCGGGCGGCGCGGCATCACATCGGCACAGCGGTGAAGCAGCTTGCGGCAGCCGTGGACGAGCTGCGCGGCCTGGGAGCCGACGAAGACGTCATCCAAGGCCTGAGCGCCAACGCGGGCAATGGCCTGGCATAACGCGAAGTGCTCGACACCATCTGTGTTCACGTGGACCGCACCCCCCTGGGCTGGGACAGGAAAGGGCTGCCACACCTGTTGTCAGGTGTGGCAGCCCTAGGAGGACGAACGCGCCTAGCGGATCGCCTGCGTCAGGTTGATCGGAGCACCCGTTGCCGAGCAAACAGCCGAGGCCGAACCGCTGCGTGCGGCTTGAGCCGCGAGGACAGCGATGTTGCCCACGTTCACGCTCGGGCAGACATCGGCGACCAACTGCGCGGCGACACCAATGTTGACATTGTTGTTGCTCAGGACGTCTCCGACACTGACGTTCACCAGCCCGCCCTGCTGGCTGTTGTTGGCTGCTTGGGCCGGTGCGATCCCGCCCGCAAGCATCATTCCGCCCGCAAGAGCCGCTCCCGCAATCGACTTCGTGACCAGTCGCATGGTTATCTCCATTTTCTCAGTGATTTTCGGCGTTGCGGCCCCCGAGACATTCCGAGAGCCCGCCCCCGCTCTTTACCCGGCTGTTACCTATCTAACACCCATGGAGCCAACCCTTTTTTGCCGACGCTCACACGTTGAAGCGGAACTCGACCACGTCGCCGTCGGCCATCACATAGTCCTTGCCCTCGATCCGCACCTTGCCGCGGGCCTTGGCCTCGTTCATCGACCCGGCGTCGACGAGGTCCTCGAAGTGGACCACCTCGGCCTTGATGAAGCCCCGCTGGAAGTCGGAGTGGATCACGCCAGCGGCCATCGGGGCGGTGTCCCCCTGACGGATCGTCCAGGCACGGGCTTCCTTGGGGCCGGCCGTGAGGTAGGTCTGCAGGCCAAGCGTGTGGAAGCCGACCCGCGCGAGCTGGTCGAGGCCGGACTCATCCTGGCCGTTCATCTCCAGCATCTCGCGCGCTTCCTCCTCGGAGAGCTCCACGAGGTCCGCCTCGAGCTTGGCATCGAGGAAGATTGCGTCCGCTGGCGCGACCAGGGCGCGCAGCTCGTCCTGCTTCCCAGGGCTCGTCAGGATGCCGTCGTCCGCGTTGAAGACGTAGATGAACGGCTTCGCCGTGAGGAGGTTGAGCTCCTTCAGGTGCTCCATGTCGAGCTTGTCTGAGGCGATCGAGGAGAAGATTGTGTCGCCGCGCTCGAGGACCTTCTGGGCGGCCTCGATCGCGGCGAGCTCGGCGGCGTCACGCTTCTTGATCTTGACCTCCTTCTCGACGCGCGGAAGGGCCTTCTCGATGGTCTGCAGGTCAGCCAGGACGAGCTCGGTATTGATGGTCTCCATGTCGGAGCGCGGGTCCACCTTGCCCTCCACGTGCACCACATCCGTGTCCTCGAAGACCCGGATCACCTGCGCTATCGCCTGGGCCTCGCGGATGTTGGCGAGGAACTGGTTGCCGAGGCCCTCGCCCTCGGAGGCGCCCTTGACGATCCCGGCGATGTCCACGAAGGAGACCGTCGCGGGGAGGATGCGCTGGGAGCCGAAGATCTCGGCGAGCGTGTCGAGGCGCGGGTCGGGGAGGCTCACCACTCCGACGTTCGGCTCGATGGTGGCGAACGGATAGTTTGCCGCAAGGACCTGGTTCCGGGTCAGGGCGTTGAAGAGCGTCGACTTGCCGACGTTGGGGAGACCGACGATTCCGATAGTGAGAGCCACGGTGATCCATCATACCGGGGGCGGCGGGCGGTCCTGCGCGAGAATTGTCGGTGCCCCGTGCGAAGGTGAGGCCATGGACGGAACGCAGATTCTCGTGATGGTGCTGGTGGCGCTGCTCGCGCTGGTGGCCGGCTGGGTGGCGGGGGCCGCGGCCCAGAGGCGTCGTGCCGCGCACGACGGCGGCAGCCTCCCGGCGCTGCAGTCTCGCCTCGCGTCGGCAGAGGCACAGCTCGCGGCGGCGAGTGCGGAGCGCGACCTCCTCGCGCGGCAGAACGCTGCCCTGACCTCGCTGGACGAGCAGGAGAACACCGTGCTGCACGCCCTGGCGCCCGTGGCGGAGAAGCTCGGAGCCGTGCAGCGTGCCGTCGCACTGCTCGAACGGGACCGTATCGAGCAGTTCGGACAGCTCGCGCAGCAGCTCGCGGAGGCCCGCGAGTCGGACGCGGCGATCCTCCAGTCGGCCCACGTGCTCACCTCCGCCCTGGCCAACAACTCCTCGCGCGGCACGTGGGGCGAAGTCCAGCTCCGCCGTGTTGTAGAGGCTGCAGGCATGCTCGACCGTGTCGACTTCGCGGAGCAGGTGTCCACTTCCGGCGGCACTGGGGCCGTGCGGCCGGACCTCGTGGTGCTGCTCCCGGGCGGCAAGCGCATCGTGGTGGACTCGAAGGTACCGCTGGGCGCCTATCTGAAGGCGCAGGAGCATGCCCAGGATCCGAGCCCGACCGGCGCCGCACAGCGTGATCGGCATCTGGTCGAGCATGCCAAGGCCGTGAAGGCACACGTCGACGCGCTCGGGTCAAAGAAGTACTGGGAGGCTGTGGGGCAGAGCCCGGAGCTGGTGGTGTGCTTCCTCCCCGCGGAGTCGTTCCTCGCCGAGGCCCTGCGGGCGGATGCGGGCCTCCTCGACTATGCCTTCGCCCGGAACGTCGCGCTTGCCTCCCCCGCAACACTCATGGCCCTGCTCAAGGGGATCGCCTTCGGCTGGCGGCAGGAACTCGTGACGGAGAACGCCCGCGAACTGTTCGATCTCTCGACGCAGCTCTACGGGCGGCTGAGCACGATGGGCGGCCATGTGGCACGGCTCGGCGCGTCGCTCAAGGGCTCTGTCGAGCGGTACAACGCCTTCATCGGCGCCCTCGAATCCCGCGTCCTCCCGACCGCGCGCCGCATGAGTGCCCTTGATCTGGGCGCACCCGAGACTCTGCCCGACCTCCCGCCCGTCGAGACGACGCCCCGGGTCCTGTCCGCGGGCGAGCTCCTCGATGAGCAGATGTGGCGTGACAACGGGATCTCCCCGCTGCCGGGGACCCTCGGTGGCGAAGCCAACCCCAAGGCGGGGACAGTCCCCCGGACATCGGACGAGGATCACCGCCGCCACTCCGCGTGAGGGAATGGTGGGGGTGCAGGCCAGCCTCGGCGGCGCGGTGTCCTGCGTCAGCTTTGGGGACGTTGGCCTCGGCCGCCGAGGCCGCGGGAGCCATCGCCATGCTCCTTGAGCGTGGCCCGTAGCTCCTTGGGCAGCGAGAAGAGGATGTCCTCCTCCGCAGTCACGACCTCCTCGACGGTCCCGTAGCCGTACTCCGCGGCGAGCCTCAGGACGTCCTGCACGAGGACCTCGGGCACTGAGGCACCCGACGTCAGCCCGATGGTCTCCACGCCTTCGAACCACGACTCGTCGACCTCGTTGGCGAAGTCCACCCGGTGCGCGGCCTTGGCGCCGTACTCGAGAGCGACTTCCATGAGGCGTACCGAGTTCGAGGAGTTCGCGGAGCCGACCACGATCACGAGGTCTGACTGCGGCGCGATCTTCTTGATCGCGGCCTGACGGTTGGAGGTCGCATAGCAGATGTCGTCGCTGGGCGGATCCTGGAGGTTCGGGAAGCGCTCCCGCAGCCGCCGCACGGTTTCCATCGTCTCGTCGACGGAGAGCGTGGTCTGGGAGAGCCAGATGAGCTTGTCAGGGTCCCGGACCTCAATCCTGTCCGCTTCCTCGGGCGAGTTCACGATCTGGGTGTTCGCCGGGGCTTCGCCGTATGTGCCCTCGACCTCCTCGTGGCCCACGTGCCCGATGAGAAGGATCTCGTAGTCGTCCTTCGCGAAGCGCACCGCCTCGCGGTGCACCTTCGTCACGAGCGGGCACGTCGCGTCGATGGTGCGCAGGCCGCGTTCCTCGGCAGAACGGACCACCGCCGGGCTTACGCCGTGCGCCGAGAACACCACGAGGGCACCCTCGGGCACCTGGTCGGTCTCGTCCACGAAGACGGCCCCACGGTCCTCGAGCGTCTCGACGACGTGGCGGTTGTGGACAATCTGCTTGCGCACGTACACCGGGGCGCCATAGTGCTCGAGTGCCTTCTCCACGGCGATGACGGCACGGTCAACCCCGGCGCAGTAACCGCGGGGCGCTGCGAGGAGGACCTTCTTGGTGCCCGCCACCGGAAGGGTCGCCGCCACATCCGCAGGTGTGCGGCGCAGCCGCGGAACCGTGGGCATGGACAGGGGAACGGAGGTGGAGCTCATGCTCCCATGCTACCGGCGCGTGACGCGCGCCTGCGTCGCGCTCCGAGCGCGATGGAGAGCCCGAGGCACACGGCACCCAGTATCGCCACCGCGGCCACCCAGGGCATGAAGGCGTCGGCGAAGAGCGGCCCTACGCGGCCAGCGAACACTGAAGCGACCGTTCCGCCGCCGCCTTGGCCGCCGGCAAGCGTGGAGCCGAGGAACACGGCGGCGCCGAGTGCGGCGGCAACCAGCAGGAGCCCGGCACCGAGCCATCCGAAGGCAACGTCGCGGCGTCGCGCGAACAGGAGCCCCAGAACGAAGGCGAGGACCGCTCCCAGGGTCAGAGGGACCGCCAGGCTGGCCGCGCTCTGCATGACGGTGAGCCACGAACGCTGCTGCGCCGTCCCAACAGGGACCTCAATATCAGGAGCGTCGCCGAGAGACAAGCCGAGGCCGGCCCCCAGTCGCTTGAGGAGGATGCCGGCGAGAGGGCGCAGCTGCAAAGTGAATGCAGAGGTCGACGCCGTATCCGGCGAGAAGTTGAGCCTGTGGCTTTCGCGAAGCGTGTCGTCCCAGGCCCCGGGGAAGCCAGGATCGCTCGTGATCCCCCTGACGAGCCCTTCCGTGAGCCGGGAGGCCTCACCCCGGGCGGCCCCTGGGGTGCCTGATGCGGACACCACGGTCGAGGCCAGCGCGGACCCGAGCGCGGACTGGAACTCGGTATCGCTGCGAAGGGGACTCAGCAGGCGCACGAACCCGCCTTCATCCACCACATTGCGTTCGAGCCACAGCGACGGCACCGCGGCTGCCGTGAGAACGACGGCGAGCAGCACGGAGAGTGCGGAGAGGACGGTGCGCATGGACTTCCCCAGGATCGACAACCCGTTCATCCTAGCGGCGCGCGCCCCAGGCCCCGCGGAACGGCGCACGGGATGTCGGAGCGGCGTGATAGTCCTGAACTATGGTGGCTGAGATGGAAGAGACTCCCCCGCCCCAGCGGGAAGCAGAGCCTGGGGGCGCCGACCCACGTGGCGAGGCTACGCTGCCGGCGAGGGCCGCGGACACAACGCCGGACAATCCGTGGCCGCTCCATGTACTTTCCCGAAAGCTCAAGGAACACATCGAGCGCTCCCCGCAGGTGTGGATCGAGGGCCAGGTCATTGAGATGAGCCAGAGGGGCCAGACCGCGTACCTCACGTTGCGGGACGTCGATGCCGAGATCTCCCTTCCGGCCTCGGCATGGGGCACCGTCATGGCGAGGCTGCGCGAACCGGTCCAGCGCGGGTCACGCGTCGTAGCCCTCGTGAAGCCGGAGATGTGGCTCAAGTCGGGGCGGCTGAACATGGCCGTCCGAGATATGCGCCCGGTGGGCCTCGGCGACCTTCTGGCGCGCATCGAGAACCTCCGTCAGGCGCTCGGTGCGGAGGGCCTCTTCGCGGAGGAGCACAAGAAGCGGCTGCCGGCCCTCCCGCACCGGATTGGACTCATTACAGGGCGTGACTCCGACGCGAAGAAGGACGTGCTTCGCAATGCCGCCCTGCGCTGGCCGGCCGTGGCGTTCGAGATCCGTGAGGTCGCCGTGCAGGGTGCCAGCGCCGTGGCCGAGGTGCTCGGTGCCCTCCGCGAACTCGACGCCCACGCCGAGGTCGACGTCATTGTGATCGCGCGCGGCGGCGGATCCCTCGAAGACCTCCTGCCGTTCAGCAACGAGGCCCTCGTCCGGGCCGTTGCCGACGCACACACGCCGGTGGTCAGCGCCATCGGCCATGAAGCCGACCGCCCGATCCTCGACGACGTCGCCGACCTCCGGGCCTCGACCCCCACAGATGCCGCGAAGCGAATAGTTCCAGACGTGGCCGAAGAGCTGCTGCGGGTGAAGCAGTGCCGCGACAGGATCGACCGGCAGGTCCGTCTGTACGTGGAGCGCGAGTCGGAGCGGCTCGCCTCGATCCGCAGCCGTCCAGTCCTTGCCTCCCCGGGCACCATGGTCCAAGTCCGACACGACGAGCTCGAGCGGCTGAGGGTGCGCTCACACTCTGCGGTGAGCGGCGCCGTCGTGCGCGCGGTGGACTCGGTAGCCCACCTGCGTGCCCAGCTCAGATCCCTCTCGCCACAGCAGACGCTGGACCGGGGATACTCGGTGGTACAGCTCCTCGACGGGCCGGCCGCCGCCGTTGTCCGTGCCCCGGAGGATGCGCCCCCCGGAACCCCGCTACGCGTCCGGCTCGCGCGTGGAGCCATTGCGGCGCGCAGTGAGGGAAAGCCCCCCGATATCACGCACCGCGCACCGAACCCCGACGCACCGTCCCAGGAAGGACCATCAGATGCCTGAGAACACACAGGAGACGTTCGAGGACCTCAGCTACGAAGATGCCCGCGAACAGCTCGTGGCTGTCGTCTCGCGGCTCGAGGCCGGCGGGGTGAGCCTTGAGGAGTCGCTCGCTCTCTGGGAGCGGGGCGAAGCACTCGCCGCCCGCTGCGAGGAGTGGCTCGAAGGCGCACGACGTCGGCTGGACGCCGCCCGGGGCGAGGGGACCACGGGCGCGGGTGGCACCCCGGCAAACTAGCCCGCGGCGGCTCAGCTCTCGGCGAGGAGCTTCTTCTGCTCGTCGATGTCGAAAGACGGCCCAGGCCACTGCGGGTCCATGCGCTCGAGCGCAGCGACGATGAGCTCCTGGACGACGAGGCGCGCGTACCACTTGTTGTCGGCGGGCACAACGTACCACGGCGCGTAGGGGGCGCTCGTACGCTCGATCGCGATCTGGTACGCCTCCATGTAGGCATCCCAGAGCCGACGCTCGGCGAGGTCGCTCGGGTTGTACTTCCAGTACTTGGTCGGGTCATCGAGCCGGGCAGCGAGCCGCTTGCCCTGCTCCTCCTTGCTGATGTGGAGCATGACCTTGATGATCTCGGTCCCCGAGGCGTGGAGGTGCGCCTCGAAATCCTGGATCGCCGAGTATCGGCGTTCCAGCTCGGGCGGATCGGCCCAGCCGTGCACCCGATGGATCAGCACGTCCTCGTAGTACGAGCGGTCGAAGCAGCCCAGCATCCCGGGTTGGGGCAGCTGCTTCTCGACTCGCCAGAGGAAATCGTGCTGCTTCTCCTCGTCCGTGGGCGTCTTGAAGGCGGCGAGCTGGACGCCTTGGACGTCCACTGCCCCCACGACATGGCTGATCATGCCTCCCTTGCCCGCAGTGTCCATGGCCTGCAGGATCAGCAGGAGCGACCGTGTCCCGCCGCCCTTGCCCTCGGCATACAGGCGTTCCTGGAGGTCGGCCAAGTGGGCATCACGCGGAGCGAGGACTGCCTCGCCATCAGCCTTGCCTCCCGAGAAGCCAGTCGTGGACGCAGCGTCGACGTCTGTGAGCCTGAAGTCCGGGCCCACCACAAGGAAGTCCTCGGGCGCGTCGATGAAGCCGTGGCCTGCCTTGCGCTTGCCCATGCTGCCCCCTGCCCTCGGCGGCCGGGCCCGACTGCCCGGTCAGTTCCCCTTGTACCTGCTCAGGAAGTCTGCCATACGGGTGATTGCCTCCTCGATGTCCGCCACGGCCGGAAGGGTCACCATCCGGAAGTGGTCCGGCGCAATCCAGTTGAAGGCGCGCCCATGGGAAAGGAGGATCTTCTGCTCGCGGAGCAGGTCGAGGACAAACTTCTCGTCGTCGCGGATCCGATACACCTCGGGATCCAGCCGGGGGAACAGGTACAGGGCGCCCTTGGCCTGCTTCGTCGAGACCCCGGGGATCGCGTTGAGCATCTCGTACGCCTTGTTGCGCTGCTCGAGCAGCCGGCCGCCGGGCAGGATGAGGTCGTTGATGCTCTGGTAGCCGCCGAGCGCCGTCTGGATTGCGTGCTGCGCGGGCACGTTGGCACAGAGCCGCATGTTGGCCAGGAGGTTGATCCCCTCGAGGTAGTCCGCCGCGTCCTTCTTCGGGCCGGAGATGGCCATCCAACCAGCACGGTAACCGCACACGCGGTACGCCTTCGACAGGCCGGAGAAGGTCAGGCATAGGACCTCCTCGTCGGTGAAGGCTGCCATGTTCGTGTGCGTGGCGTCCTCATAGAGGATCTTCTCGTAGATCTCGTCGGCGAAGATGATGAGCCCGTGCTTCTCGGCGAGTTCCACGATCCGACGCAGCGTCGAGTCGGAGTACACCGCGCCGGTCGGGTTGTTCGGGTTGATGACCACGATCCCCTTGGTGCGCGAGGTGATCTTGGACTCGAGGTCCTCGAGGTCCGGCTCCCAGTCGAGGTCCTCGTCGCACAGGTAGTGCACCGCGCGGCCGCCCGCGAGGGACACGGACGCTGTCCACAGGGGATAGTCGGGGGTCGGCACGAGGATCTCGTCCCCCTGTTCGAGGAGGGCCATGAGGGACATCGTGATGAGCTCGGAGACGCCGTTGCCGAGGTAGATGTCATCGACGTGGATGTTCTGGATGCCCCGGGTCTGGTAGTACTGCGAGACCGCCGTGCGCGCGGAGAAGATCCCCCGCGAGTCGCTGTACCCCTGCGCGTGCGGCAGGTGCCGGATCATGTCGACCAGGATCGCGTCCGGCGCCTCGAAGCCGAACGGGGCGGGGTTGCCGATGTTGAGCTTGAGGATCCGGTGGCCCTCGGCCTCCATCTGCTGGGCAGCTTCCAGAATCGGGCCCCGAATGTCGTAGAGGACGTTGTGGAGCTTGGAAGACTGCGCGAATTGGGCCATTCTCCAAGAATGCCACAGGGTGTGGCGGCATCCGTGCGGTGCCGCTCACACCCTGTGGCCCTTCCCGTCTGGGACCAGTCAGGTCAGGACGCGAGGCCCTTCTCCTTGAGCCAGGCCTTCGCGGCGTCCGCGGGCGACTGCTTCTGCGTCCCGCTCACCGACCGGTTGAGGTTCACGAGGTCCTCGGTCGTGAGCTGCTTGGACACCGCGTTCAGGGCAGACTTCGCCTTGTCCGAGACGGTGTCCGTGCGGACGAGCGGGACGACCTGCTGGGCGATGAAGTTGTTCTTCGGATCATCCAGGACTACGAGGTCGTTGTCAGCGATCGACGGCGTGGTCGTGTAGATGTCCGCCACCTGCACGTCATTCGAGAGCAGGGCCTTGAGCGTCACCGGACCCCCGCCGTCGCTCATCGGCTGGAACTGCTTGGGGACGCAGTTGTACTTGTCCTTGAGCCCCGGCAGACCGTAGGCGCGCTTCTCGAACGTGGCCGGCGCACCGATCACGAGATCCTTGCAGACCTTGGCCATGTCCTCGAGGCTCTTGAGGCTGTACCTCGCCGCGCTGGCCTTCGTGACCACCATGGCGTCCTTATCCTCGGCCTTGGCCGGGTCTAGGATCGCGAGGCCCTTCGCGAGCTTGCCGGGCAGTGCGCTCGCGATGTCCGATGCCGAGACCTGAGTGGCAGAGGTGTCGACGTACAGCAGGAGATTGCCCGTGTAGTCGGGGACCACGTCGACCGAACCGTCCTGAACCGCCTTGTAGTAGACCTCGCGCGCGCCGATATTCGGCTTGGTCGTGGCTTGGACGCCCGCGGCGTTGAGTGCTCCCGCATAGAGCTCGGCGACGATCTGGCTCTCGGTGAAGTCCGCTGAACCGATGACGAGGGCCTTGCCGGAACCTCCGGCTCCGCCGGAGCTCGCGGCGCTGCCGGTGCTGAGCGGATTCGACGAACCGCCGCAGGCGCTCAGCGCAAGGCTCAGGCCGAGCCCCGCTGCGGCGGCGGTCAGCGCCCTGCGGCGGGTGACGGGGTGATCCTGGATCATGGAATTCCTTCCTGTACGACGGCTACCTCGGGGGCCAGCGGCTCCCGGGCAGAGGACGAGCGGGGACCCAGGGCGCGCCGGAACGCGCCGAGGACGAGGTCGGTGACGACGGCGAGCGCGGCCACGAGCACAGAGCCCCCGAGCATCTGGGGGTAGTCGGAGAGGGCGAGGCCGTCGAAAATGTACCGGCCGAGCCCTCCGAGGTTGGTGTAGGCGACCACGGTGGCGGTCGCGATGACCTGCAGGACCGCCGCGCGGAGCCCGCCGAAGATCACGGGAACGGCGTTGGGGAGCTCGACGCCGAGGAGCACCTGGTCTTCCCTCATGCCCTGGGCGCGCGCGGCGTCGACCACCGAAGGGTCCACCGCGGCGATCCCAGAATAGGTGCCGGCGAGGAGCGGCGGGATGGTCAGGATCACAAGCGCCAAGATGGGCGGCATGAGACCAATGCCGGCCAGGAGCACGAAGAGGACGAGGAGCCCGAGCGTGGGGATCGCGCGCAGGGCTCCGGCGGCGGCTACGACCACGACGCGGCCGCGGCCAGTATGCCCGACGTACGCCCCGATGGGCAGGGCGATGGCCGCGGCGATGGCCACGGTGAGGACGGCGTAGAAGGCGTGCTCCCCGAGCCGTGCGGGGATGCCTGAGTACCCGCTCCAGTTGGCGGGGTCGGTGAGCCATGCCCACGTCTGCTCGAGGAGGCTCATCTTCGGGCCGCCTTCCGCTGCCCGGGGCCACCGACGAGCCGGGCCCACGGCGCCAGGACGCGCCCCGTGAGCACGAGCGCGAAGTCCATGAGCAAGGCAAGGACCAGGATGCCCACGAGACCGACGACGATTTCGGTGATGAAGTCCCGTTGGAGCCCTTCGGTGAAGAGGATCCCCAGATTGGGCATCCCCACGAGAGCCGCGACGCTCACGAGGGAGATATTGCTCACCGATACCGCGCGCAGGCCCGCGATGAGCACCGGCAGCGAGAGCGGAAGGTCCACGAGGAAGTAGCGCGTCGCCGCGGTATGCCCAAGCGCCTGCGCGGCCAGGCTCAGTTCGGCGTCCACTGAGTCGAGTGCGTCGAGGGAGGACCTCACCAGCAGCGCCACGGCGTACACAGTGAGGGCCACGATCACGTTGACCGGGTCGAGGATGCGGGTGCCGAGGACCACGGGCAGGATGATGAACAGCGCGAGCGAGGGAACGGTGTACAGGACCGAGCTGAGGCTCAGGAGCACGGCGCGCAAGCCGTGCCGGTGCCGCACCGCCTGCGCGAGCGGGAGGCTGATGGCCAGGCCGAGCAGGAGCGGGACGAGCGCGAGGACGAGGTGCTGGCCGGTGAGGGCCAGGATGCGTCCGACGTTCGCCACCGCCCACTCCATCAGCGCTCGTCCCCTGTCCCCGTCCCGGCCGTGGCGATGGCGGCGCGCTCGCGCTGCGCCGCGGCGCGACGCGCGTCCGCCTGGGCGATGACCTCGGTCGCACCGACCGTGCC
Organism: Sinomonas notoginsengisoli; assembly: GCF_021554725.1. Lineage (GTDB taxonomy): Bacteria > Actinomycetota > Actinomycetes > Actinomycetales > Micrococcaceae > Sinomonas > Sinomonas notoginsengisoli. The sequence goes on from NZ_JAIZDP010000001.1 coordinate 976,612, forward strand.
GAGGAGGCGCCCGGCGTCGTCCACTACCACGCCCCGCCCGGACGGTGAGGACAGTGCCGCGTCGAGCGCGGACCGCAGGGTGCCGCCGGATCGGTGGAGCGATCCCCCACTCATGAGCGTGCCGGGGAACGCCGCTCCGGCCCACCCGGCGGGGCGGCTGGCCTCGTCGACGGCGATGAGCCACTCCTCGGGCCGGGCGGCGGCAACGTCTGCGACGGGAACCGTGGCGGCGGGGGAAACTGGGAGCCCTTCGTCGTCGTAGAACCCGAGGTGCCGGAAGCCGCGGTCGCGGCCCACGAACTCCGAGACGAACTCGTCCACAGGGGCCCGCAGGAGTTCCTCTGGACCGGCGACCTGAGCGAGTCTCCCGCCGACCGCGAACACGGCGATCCGGTCCCCGAGCAGCACGGCCTCGTCGATGTCATGCGTGACGAAGATGATCGTCTTTCCGAGCTCTCGCTGCAGGCGCAGCAGCTCCTGCTGGAGCTCGTGCCGCACCACTGGGTCCACCGCACTGAACGGCTCATCCATGAGCAGCACAGGCGGGTCTGCCGCGAGGGCCCGCGCGACCCCGACGCGCTGCTGCTGGCCCCCCGAGAGCTGCGCCGGGTACCTGCCACCGAGGTTCTCGGGAAGGCCGACGACGCCGAGCAGCTCCCGGGCTCGTTCACGGGCAGACGCCCGAGAGGCACCGTTCAGCCGGGGCACAGTGGCGATGTTGTCCACGACCGTGCGGTGCGGCATGAGGCCGGCCGACTGCATGACGTAACCCATCGAGCGGCGCAGGAGCGGCGCGGGCTGGGCGACGACGTCGCGTCCCTCGACGGTAATGGTCCCCGAGCTCGGCTCGACCATGCGGTTGACCATCCGCAGGGACGTGGTCTTACCGCATCCCGACGGACCGACGAAGACGGTGATCTGTCCGCGGGGCACGCTCAGGCTGAGTCGGTCCACAGCGGTGAGGCCACCGTAGACCTTGCTCACCTGCAGGAACTCGATCATCGGATCGGACACGTGCACCTCGGCGGTCGGGGATCAGTCTGTCTGGGCATTCTGTCTCGGTGTGCTGCTGCGAGCCTACCAGCGCATTTTCCGCCCTCGCGTGGCCTTTGGCGGCGTGCTGCACAGCTTCCGGCGGCGGGCGGGCACGCATCGTCGCTCACCTGGCATCACGGCCCGTTGCGCTCCCGTCCTCAGCGGCGAGCACGAGCGTCCCGAAGATCGGGTCTCGGTCTAGGATCCGCACGTCGTGGATGCCCTGCTCCGCAAGCCTCCCGCGGAAGCCTTCCTGGACCCTTCGCACGTGCATCCCGAGCCCGCTGCCCAGGATCACCGGGCCGTCGAGGTCGAGCTGGCGGGCCACCTGTGCGGCCATCCGCGCGAGGTCGTGGGCGGCCTGGTCCACCATGAAGCGGGCGCCGAGATGGCCGGCGTCGGCGGCCTCGGTCACAATCCGGGAGCGCTGCGCCCAGTAGCGCCGCCCGGTCTCGAGGGCATGGAAGTGGGAGATGAGCTCCGTGGGCTCCGTGAGGCCGGTGCTGGCGAGGAGCTCCTGCGTGAGGTCGTCCGGTTCGAGGCCGAGGTTCATGCGGTGCAGGCTGTACCGCACCGCCTCGCGGCCGAGCCAGTAGCCGCTGCCCTCGTCACCGAGGAGGTAGCCCCAGCCCCCCGCGCGGGCCTCGGCGCCGGCAGCGTTGATACCCCAGGCAGCGGACCCGGTGCCTGCGATCACTGCGACGCCGGTCCGGACGCCACCGGCGGCGAGGAGGAGCCGCGAGTCATGCACCACGCTCACCCGCGCATGCGGAACGTTGGGGCGGATGAGGGCGGCCAACGCCTCGGCGTCCGCGTCCGTGTCGATTCCGCCCGAGCCGACGACCACCTGGGCCGCGTCTTCGGCGTCGAGCGTGCCGAAGAGCTCCGCGAGATTCGATGCCGCCGTCTCCCGGCTCACGTTCTGCACGTTCGCACTGCCGACCTCGAAATCGGCCACCACCTCGCCGTCGACCACCTTGATGCCGCGGGTCTTCGTGCCGCCGATGTCGAGGCCGACCATCATGTCCGGAACGCGCGGGGGCCTCACGCGCCCAGCCTACTGACTAGGGTGGGAGACATGGATGCGACGCTCCCCGGGGATCTGTTCGGAAACGGCGTGATTGCCGCGCCTATGGCTGGCGGGCCGAGCCGTCCCCAGCTCGCCGAGGCGGTGGGACGCGCGGGAGGGCTTGGCTTCCTCGGCGGCGGCCTCAAGACGCCGCAGGCGCTCACGGCCGAGCTCGACACGATGGGCACTGCCCGCCCGTTCGGCGTCAACCTCTTCGTCCCCTCCGCCGGGGAGATCGACCGCGACGCCGTGCTCGCCTACCGCGAACGCCTCCTGCCAGAGGCTGCCGCGCTCGGCGCCGAGGTTCCAGAACCGCGGTGGGCGGACGACGACGCCTATCCGGCCAAGCTCGACCTCCTCCTCGACCGCACTCCCGCAGTCGTCTCCTTCACGTTCGGCACCCCTCGGTGGGACGCGGTGTCCGCGCTCCAGAGCGCGGGCGCGTTCGTGCTCCAGACGGTCACCTGCCCCGAGGAGGCAGCGATGGCGGCTGAACTCGGCGTCAACGCACTCGTCGTGCAGCACCCCGACGCAGGTGGTCATTCGGGCGCGTTCCTCGGGCTGCCGCCGTTCGCCGGCACCCTGCCGGAGCTCGTCGCCCAGGTGCGAGACGCCGTCGCCCTCCCCCTGGTTGCCGCCGGCGGGGTGGGAACGCCCGACGACGCCGCTGCCGCCCGCTCTGCCGGCGCATCCGCCGTCCAGCTCGGCACGGCCTTCCTGCGCACCCCGGAGGCAGGGAGCAACCCGGTGCACCGCGAGGCGTTGGCCTCGAACGACTTCACCCGCACGGCGCCGACCCGCTCCTTCTCGGGGAAGTGGGCGCGCGGGCTGGAGAACGACTTCATGCGCCGGTTCGCGGACGCCCCTGCCGCCTACCCGGTGGTCCACCACCTCACCGCACCGATGCGGGCCGCGTCCGTCAAGGCGGGGAGCCCGCACCGCACGAGCCTGTGGGCCGGGACGGCGTGGCGTGAGGCGCTCGAGGAGCCGGCTGCGGCGGTCGTGGCGCGTTTCGCCGCGTGACTTCCCGCGGAGGTCCATGTCCCTGCCGTTGAGGGGTCATTAGGCTGGGCGCATGGCTACTGCACCGCTCATTCAGCTCGCGTCCGGTCACTCCATCCCGCAGCTCGGCCTCGGCACGTGGCCGCTCGACGACGCCCAGGCCGCCGACGTCGTCACGACTGCCCTCGAACTCGGGTACCGGCACATCGACACCGCCGAGAACTATGGCAACGAAGCCGGCGTGGGCGAGGGCCTGCGCCGCTCGGGCATGCCCCGTGAGGACGTGTTCATCACCACCAAGTTCAATCGCGAGTGGCACAGCGTCAATGGCGTGCACACCGCGTGGGAGAACGCGGTGCGACGGCTCGGCGTCGACTATCTCGACCTCTTCCTCATCCACTGGCCCAACCCCGACCAGGACAGCTACGTGCAGGCATGGGACGGCCTCACCCAGCTCCGGGCGGAGGGCAAGGTCCGCTCGATCGGCGTCTCCAACTTCTTCCCGGCGCACGCAGGGCGCCTCATCGAGGCCACGGGCGTGGCACCCGACGTCAACCAGCTGCAGATCAGCCCGTACTGGGTCAAGGACGAGGCCCGCGCCTTCAACGCGGGCCACGGCACCGTCACCGAGTCGTATACGCCCATCGGGCGCGGCAAGGAGCTCTTGGGCGAGCCGGCGGTGGTCGCGGCCGCCGAGGCGCACGGTGTCACCCCGGCGCAGGGCGTGCTCCGGTGGCACACGCAGCAGGGCCTCGTGGCGATCCCCAAGTCCACCCATCGCGAGAGGCTGGCCGAGAACCTCGACGTGTTCGGCTTCGACCTCACCCCCGAGGAGTTGGGCGCCTTCAACGCCCTCGACGGCTCAGGCCCCGAGGCCGCGGACCCTGAGAGCTTCGGCCACTGACCACGTGTCAGGGATGTGACCCCTCAACGTTGAGGGGTCACATCCCTGCAGGCCATCCCCGAACCGGGTGTCAGCGGCCGAAGGCGTCTGCGAGAAGATCAGGCTCGAGCGCGAGGACGTGCTCGCGGAACATGCGCACCTGCGGCGGCTCCCCCACAATGCGCGGCCACACGAGTCCGATCTCCCGGTGGGCCCCCGCGTCCTCGAGCCTGAGCTCAGCCCAGCCGAGGCCGCTGCCGTGCCGGGTCGATCCGTAGACGGCGCCGTGGCCAGCACTCGACGGCGGCACGAGCGCCACACCGAGCCCTGCGGACACGAGTCCGAGGAGGGTTCGGGAATCCTGCCCTGAGAAGGCGATGTCCGGCGTGAATCCCGCCTCGCGGCCTAGACGGTCGAGGATGCTGCGCATCCCGAAACCGCGCTCGAGCGCGACAAAGGGCTCCCCCTCCAGCTCCGCGAGCCTCACCGACGCCCTGTGGGCGAGGCGATGCCCGGCGGGGACCGCGAGGCGCACCGGTTGGACGTGGAGCGTGGCGCTGTCGAGTTCGCGGGTCGGCTCGGGCTGCGGCGAGACGATGGAGAGGTCCACGCGCCCGTCCCCGAGCACGTCGAGGCAGTGTTGGCGCGAGCCCTGGATGAGCTCGAACCGGACGTCCGGGTGCTGCGCGCGGAATCCGCTCACGAACACGGGCACCGCCGATTCCCCGAAGGTCATCTGAAAGCTCAGCCGCACCACCCCTCGGGCCTGGTGCGCCCGCTCGTGGAGCGCGTCGAGCCCTCGCTGGAGCTCCTCGAGCGCCGTCCGGACCGCCGGGAGGAGCTGCTCGGCGGCCGGGGTCAGGCGGATCCCCCGCCCCTCCTTGCGGACCAATTCTGCGCCCACGACGCCGGCCGCGCGCGCAAGCGCCCGGCTCACCGTCGGCTGGGGTACCCCCAGCAGCTCGGCCGCGGCGGTGACGTGGCGGGTCTGTCCCACCGCGTCGAGCACGGGCAGGAGGGGAAGGAGCCGGGCCAGCTCTCCATGGAGCGGCGCAGGAGGGACGGACGGCATGCTCATCACCCATACGTTCCGGTTATACGTTGCTCCCACAAGTGTATTGGACGCATGCTTTGGCGTGTTCCTAGGCTGGAGTCCATGAGCGCAGCCCCGGAGACCGCACCTGTCCCCGCCCGCTGGGGAGGCCACGCCAAGGGCACGAGAGGTTACCGACGGCTCATCGCCGCACTCGCGTTCGCCGGAGTCGCGACCTTCGCGCAGCTCTACTCGCCCCAGGCCCTCCTCCCCCGGCTCTCCTGGGAGCTCGGGATCGATCCCGCCCGTGCCTCGCTCACGGTCTCCCTGGCAACGATCGGCCTCGCGGTGGCGGTGCTGCCGTGGTCGTTCGTCGCGGACAGGATCGGGCGCGTCGGGGCCATGCGCGCCGGGATCCTCGCCGCGACGGTGCTCGGGCTCGCCGGGCCGCTCGCCCCCACGTTCGAGACGCTCCTCGCGCTCCGGTTCCTCGAGGGCGTGGCGCTCGGATCCGTCCCCGCGATCGCGATCGCCTACCTGAACGAGGAGGTCACACGCTCTCACGCGGCCGTCGCCGCAGGCACCTACATCGCCGGAACCACCGTGGGGGGCCTCGCGGGCCGCCTCGTCGCGGGCCCGCTTGCAGACCTCGTGGGCTGGCGCCTCGCCGTCATGGCTGTCTCGGTCCTCGGTGCAGCGGCGGCAGTTGCCTTCATCGGCCTCGCCCCGAAGGCCCGGGGCTTCTCCCCAGCACCCCGCGGCGCGGGCGGCCTCTGGGCCGCGGCGAGCACGGTGGTGCGCCTGCTCGGGGCGCAGCTGCGCAACGGCCGCCTCCTGATGCTCTACACCCAGGCGTTCCTGCTCATGGGATCGTTCGTGGCGGTCTACAACTACCTGGGGTTCCGGCTCGAGGCCGCTCCCTTCTCGCTCCCCGCGAGCCTTGCGAGCCTCGTGTTCCTCGCCTACCTCTCGGGCACGTTCAGCTCGGGCTTCGCCGCCAAGCTCAGCCTGCGCTACGGCAGGCGCGCCGTGGTCGTGGCGAGCACTGTCGCGATGACTGCGGGCGCCGTCGTCATGGTCGCCGACTCCCTCGCCGCGATCCTGGCCGGCCTACTGCTCTTCACCGCCGGGTTCTTCGCCGCCCATGGCATCGCCTCCGGCTGGACGGGCGCGATCGCCGCCTCGGGACGTGCGCAGGCCGCATCCCTGTATAACCTCGGCTACTACGGCGGCTCGAGCGTGCTCGGCTGGGCGGGCGGCCTCGTCTTCCACGCGTGGGGCTGGAGCGCCCTCGTGCTCGGCATCGCCGCGATTGCGCTCACGACGGCGTTCGCCTCCTGGGGCGTGCACCGCGCCGGGCGCTGACCCCCCCCGAGTCGACCGCGCGGCGTCGTGCGCACCGATGCGTGCCAGAGCCCGGACGCGCACCGGCGCGTGACACGGCTCGCATATCATGGGGGCGCGCCCATGAAGGAGGAGCCCGTGACCACGCCGAGCATCGGCCGACCACACCCCGCTGGCCAGCACCCACCAAGCGGGGAGCCGCTCGACGAGGTGGACCGCAGGATCCTCGCGGCGCTCATCGAGGACGCGCGCATGACGAACAAGCAGCTCGCCGAGATGGTGGGGATTGCACCGTCGACGGCGCTCATGCGCACGCGCGCACTGTCGGAGCGGGGCATCATCACCGGCTTCGAGGCGAAGGTGGATCTCGCGGCAGTCGGTCGGAGCGTCCAGGCGCTCATCTCGGTGCGGCTCCGCGCGCATGACCGGGACCAGATCGACGCATTCACGGCCCGCGTCCCGCAGCTTGCCGGGGTCCTCGCGACGTTCCACACGTCTGGGGCGGTGGACTACCTCCTGCACATCGCCGTGGGCAGTACCGAGGAGCTACGCGACTGGGTCCTGGACAACCTGGCCACTGACCCCGTCGTGGGCCATACCGAGACAACCCTCGTGTTCGAGCGGATTCCAGGGCCGGGGCCGCTTCCGGCCTGAGGTGCGCCGCCCACGAACCCTCGCACCAGCGCCGTCACGGGATCATCGGATCCCATGGTGCAGGCCGAGGGGCTCGCTGAAGAGTACGTCGCCCCGATGGGACTCGGTCTGGGCGAGCCGCTCGACATCGATGGTCCGGGCCTTGGGTTGGGCGAGGGCGGTGGTGCTCAATGGCTTCTCCCTGGGCTTATGGTGGGCCGCGAGGGCGCTGCGCCCGGCGGCAAGCGGGAATTTCTGCAGAGCTGCGACTCGCCACTGCTTGGGCGGCAGCACCGCCGTCGGCCGCCGTCTTCGATAATGGAGCGGTGACGATCATCGACAATGCCGTGTACGTGGACGGCCGGCGCGCAGCGCACCCTGAGACCCTCGAGCAGACCTTCGAGACGCTCGAGGCCACTGGTGGGAGCATGGCCTGGATAGGGCTCTATCGGCCCTCCCACGAAGAGATGGCGCAGGTCGCGCAGGAGTTCCGCCTCCACGATCTCGCGGTCGAGGACGCGATCAACGCGCACCAGCGCCCCAAGATGGAGCGCTACGACGACATGCTCTTCACCGTCCTGCGCCCAGCCAGATACATCGACGAGACCGAGACGGTCGAATTCGGCGAGCTGCACATCTTCACGGGCCCCAACTACGTGGTCACCGTTCGCCACGCCGAGAGCGCGGGTGTCGGCCTGGTGCGAAAACGCCTCGAATCGGACCCCGAGCTACTCCGCCTCGGGCCCGAGGCCGTGCTGTACGCGCTCCTGGACCGCGTGGTGGATGACTACCTCCCCGTGGTGCGCGGCCTCGAAAACGATATCGACGAGATCGAAGACCAGCTCTTCGCGGACGACGCCACGGTCTCCCGGCGCATCTACGAGCTCGCGCGTGAGGTCATCCAGTTCCAACGCGCGCTCCACCCCCTCGAGCGCATGGTCGAGAGCCTCGAGGGCGGCTTCGGAAAGTACGCGGTGGACGTCGAGCTCCAGCGCAGCCTCCGCGACGTCCGCGACCACCTCTCGCATTTCGCCTCCCGGGCCGACTCGTTCCGGGACATCCTCCAGAACGCGCTCCTGCTCGATGGCACTCTCACCGCGAATCGACAGAACGAGGCGAGTGCCGCCCAGAACGAGCAGGTCAAGAAGATCTCCTCCTGGGCCGCGATCTTCTTCGCCCCGAGCCTCGTTGCCGGCATCTACGGGATGAACTTCCATGGCATGCCCGAGCTCGACTGGCAGTACGGCTATCCCTACGCCCTCGCACTCATGGTGGTTGCGGGGTTCCTCCTATGGCTCATCTTCAAGCGCAGACAATGGCTATGAACGGATCCGACACCACCGACGGCGGCCTGCCGCCGCGGCATGAGGGCGGCTAGGCTGGCGGGATGACAGCCCAGCCACGACTGACCGTGACCGTCACAGGCGCCGCCGGCCAAATTGGGTACGCGCTCCTGTTCCGCATCGCGAGCGGTGCGATGCTCGGGCCGGACACCCGGGTCCGCCTCCGGCTCCTCGAGATCCCGGCCGCGGTGCGTGCCGCGGAGGGCACCGCGCTCGAACTCGCGGACTGTGCCTTTGCCACGCTCGAGGGTGTGGACGTGACGGACGCCCCGGCAGCCGCCTTCGACGGCACCGACGTTGCCCTGCTCGTGGGGGCGAGGCCACGCACGGCCGGCATGGAGCGCGCCGACCTGCTCGAAGCCAACGCCGGCATCTTCGGGCCTCAGGGGCGCGCCATCAACGACCACGCCGCGGACGGGGTGCGCGTCCTCGTGGTGGGCAACCCTGCCAACACCAATGCGCTCATCGCCTCGGCGAGTGCCCCGGACGTGCCGCAGGACCGGTTCACCGCAATGACACGCCTTGACCACAACCGCGCGGTCGCGCAGCTTGCCGCCAAGCTCGGATGCCCCACGGCGGATGTCGAAGGGGTGACGATCTGGGGCAACCACTCGGCGAGCCAGTACCCGGATGTCACGCATGCGACTGCCGGCGGGCAACCGGTCCCGTCTCTCGTCGACCAGGCGTGGCTTGAGAGCGAGTTCATCCCGCGCGTCGCCAACCGAGGCGCCGAGATCATCGAGGTGCGGGGCGCCTCGTCCGCGGCCTCCGCCGCGAGCGCCGCCGTCGACCACGTGAGCGACTGGGTGCACGGAACCGGTGAGCGGTGGACATCCGCCGGCATCGTTTCCGATGGCTCCTACGGCGTTCCCCAAGGGCTCGTGAGCTCCTTCCCCGTCCGGAGCTCCGGCGGCCGGTGGGAGATCGTGCAAGGCCTTGATGTGCCAGCCTTCTCGCGCGCCCGCATCGATGCCTCGGTGGCCGAGCTCGGGGCAGAGCGCGAGGCCGTGCGGCGCCTCGGGCTCCTCGGCTGAGACAAAGGGTCTTCGGACCCTGACCGTCCGCTGGCCCCGTTCCTAGAATCAGTGTGGGTGCTTCCCAGCGAAAGGAACGGTTCGATGACTGTTCACCAGCCCCCTTATGCCGCGGGCGGGGCAGCAGTTCCCCCGCTTGAACTTCCCTACTACGGCGCTCCACCCCTCGAGGCAGTCAAGCGCGTCTTCAAGAAGTACGCGGTGTTCACCGGGCGTGCGAGCCGCAGCGAATACTGGTGGTGGTTCCTCGCCTCAGCCCTGGCCTCCGGCGTCCTGAACTCCATCGGCACGTCCGTGGTCAACGGGCAGCAGACCGGGACCAGCGCACTGGGCGGACTCTGGTTCCTCGCCACCGTGGTGCCTGGCCTCGCTGTCGCGGCCCGACGTCTGCACGACGTCAATCTCAGTGCGTGGCTACTGCTGCTGGCCGTGATCCCCGTGCTCGGATGGATTGCACTCATCGTCATGCTCGCGCACCGTGAGAACCCGATGGGCCAGCGGTTCGACAGCAACACGGCCGCCGGATACGTTCAGCCGCCGTACCCGCCGCAGGAGCCGCCGTACCCGCCTGCGCCCGGAAGGGGGCCGACCCCGTAGCGGAGGGGCCGAGCCCGTACCGTGGGTCCATGCCGCCATACGCAAACAGGTCCCAGTCATGGCGACTGGGACCTGTTCTGGGTGCCCTTACGGGAGATGAATGTGGAGCCTAGGGGATTTGAACCCCTGACCTCTTCGATGCGAACGAAGCGCTCTACCAACTGAGCTAAGACCCCGTGGTGCGGGAACTACGTTACTGTGACGGTCCCCGAAATCCAAATCACACGGGCCGCTCGAACGCAGGCTCATGAGCACTCGACCGTTCCCCCTCCGGGGATCTACGCCCTACGGCGCTGCAGCACTTCGTCGAGGTTCCCGAGTGCGCCCGTCCGGCCCCCTGGGCGAGGCTGGAATGCGGGCACACCGGGCAGGGTGCCGGGCTCCGGAGCCTCGGGCTTAGCCTGGAGGGCGGCCCGGCCCTCGGGCTTCGAGTCCGCGGAAACCTCGAGCGGCTCCGGCTCGGGGCGCTCGGCCTTGGCGGCGTCGAGGTAGGACGGGCGCGGTACATCGACCGGTTCCCACGCCTCAGTCTCACCACTGGCCTTGGCCGCCTCCGCTGCCGTCGCCTCGGACGCCTTCGCGACCTCGAGCGCGAGAGCGCGCAGCTCTTCACGGCTGACGGGCCGCGGTTCCGGCTCAGGTCCGCGCCCGGCATCGAAGACCTCGCTCGAGCCGTGGAACCGCGCAGGCGCCGCAGCTTCGGCCCGGTTCGCCTCGATCGCCGCCCGGAACGCCTCATCGACCCGCCGCTTCCTGTCACGCACGGCCAGCGTCCGCAGCGTGGCAACGGATGCGACCGCTGTCGCCGCACACACGCCCGGAACCCAGCCCGGAAGCCCCACGATCAGGAGGACAAGGGTCACAGCGGCCGCCACGAATGCTGCGAGCCCCGTGAGCGCCACGGCCATGCGTCCCCACCTGATCCGCAGCACAGGCTGCCGCCCAGAGGGCGAGGAGACGTCCGCGGCCAGCGCCGGCACAGTCGGCTCTGCACGGGGCGGCGCTTCTGGGGTTGGCCCTGCTCCGAAGGGCCGATCGCCGTCTGCCACGGTGGCCGGATAGGCCTCGCGGGCGGGGGCTGGGCCTGACGTCGCAGCCTCCATCAGCAGCGACGCACCTCCCACAGGCCGCTCAGAGCGGCGCAAGCGTGTCAGGTACGGCGCAACCCACAGCAGCCACACGAGCACGGCAGCACCGAGCACCGTCGAGCTGCTGAGGGCGAGATCCATACCTAGAACCGTAGGAGGCTCGTCTGGACAGGACTCGGATTAGCGTCGGTGTGTCGCAAGAACCCATCTGGGGTGAGGAACAGCGCTCGGGGCACGCGCCGTCGTGCGCCACGCGTTCGCGGCCCCTCAACGCGACGCCAGCCAACGCCCGAGGAGGCCCTCAGCGGGAATCTCCTCGGCGGTCAGCGCGAACGATTCGTGGTCCGCCCAGGCACCGTTGATGTGCAGGTACCGAGGACGCAGCCCTTCGTAGCGGAAGCCGAGCTTCTCCACCACGCGCAAACTGGGCGCGTTCTCCGGCCTGATGTTGATCTCCATACGGTGGAGGCCCAATTCGCGGAAGCAGTGATCGGTCGCGAGCGCCACAGCCGTCGGGGCGATCCCCCGGCCGGCATGCTCCTGGTCTACCCAGTATCCGAGAGTGGCCATGAGCGCCGAGCCCCACACGATCGAGGACACCGTGAGCTGCCCCACGATCGGCGCACGCCGCGCGGCGGGGTCGGCGAGGGCGATGACAAACGGCAGGGCAGACCCCTCGCGGGCCTGGCGCGTCAAGGACCGGACCATGTCCCGGAAGGTCGGCAGCGTCCCCCCAGGCTGGGGGTTCGAGGCTTCCCACGGTTCAAGCCACTCCCGGTTCCGGGCTCGCACCGCCATCCACTCGGTGCGGTCTGCCATCCGCAGCGGGCGCAGCGTGATGCCTGATGCTTGCAGCGTCACGGGCCACAGGCCCGAGGCCCACATTCGCGGTTCAGGCCTGAGCCGGCGAGGCGTCTGCCCCGTTGGCCACAAAGTCCGTGAGCCAGTGGCGCAGCTCGTCGCCGAACTCGTCGCGGGCGCAGGCGAGCGTCACCACGGCCTTGAGGTAGGAGAGCTTGTCGCCGGTGTCGTAGCGGCGGCCGCGGAACACGACGCCGTAGACCCCTCCGCCCTCGCCCTCACGGCGCGCGAGGGTCTGGAGCGCGTCGGTCAATTGGATCTCCCCGCCGCGGCCGGGCTCAGTGCCGTGCAGGACCTCGAACACTGCAGGATGCAGGACATAACGGCCGATGATCGCGAGATTGCTCGGCGCATCCTCGGGCGAGGGCTTCTCGACCAGTCCGTGGACTTGGACATAGTCCTCGCCCTCAACAGCCGTGACATCGGCAGAGCCGTACGCCGAGATCGAATCAAGCGGCACCTCCATGAGCGCCACCACGGAGCCGCCGGTCGCCTGCTGAACACGGATCATCTCGGACAGGAGCTCATCCCGTTCATCGATGAGGTCGTCTCCGAGGAGCACGGCGAAGGGCTCGCGGCCCACGTGGCGCTCGGCGCACAGGACCGCGTGGCCGAGGCCCTTCGGATCGCCCTGGCGGACGTAGTGGATGTCGCCGAGGTTGTTCGACTCCTGGATGGCGGCGAGCTTCTTGCTGTCGCCCTTGGCCTCGAGCATGGCCTCGAGCGAGGGCACTCGGTCAAAATGGTCCTCGAGTGCACGCTTGTTACGACCGGTGATCATCAGGATGTCATTGATGCCCACGGACACGGCCTCCTCGACCACGTACTGGATCGCGGGCTTGTCGACTACAGGAAGCATCTCCTTCGGCATGGCCTTGGTCACCGGGAGGAACCGGGTCCCGAGACCGGCGACAGGGATGACGGCTTTCCGGACAGCTGAGGAGGTAGACACGAGGCACACTCTATACGAGAGCCCGCACGACCACGGATACAGTCGCTGCATGGACATCGCTGAGCTCAAGTCCGCCCTGCGCGCCCAACTGTGGGCGGCACGCCGTACCCTCAGGGCCTCCGAGGTCGCGGCGGCCGCGCCGCCCATCGCCGCGCACGGCCTCGCCTGGGCGCGGGCGCACCTTCCGGAGGGTTCGGTGGTCACGGCCTACCTCGGGGTGGGGTCCGAGCCACCTACGGCCGATCTGATCGAGGCCTTGCACGGTGACGGCTTCCGTGTCCTGCTGCCAATCTGCCTGCCCGAGCGCCAGCTCGGATGGGTCGAGTGGCACCCTGGTATCAGCTTCGCCCGAAGCCGCTATGCGCCGATCCAGGAACCGGTCGGCCCGCTCATCTCCTCGGACGAGGCCGTGACGGGCACAGTCGGGCTGCCCCCCGTCTCCGGCGTGCTGCTGCCCGCGACTGCGCTCGATGCCGACGGCCACCGCCTCGGCCAGGGCGGCGGCTACTACGACCGCTTCCTCGCCCGCGTGGGCGCGCTCGGGACACGGATTCCCACCGCTGCAGTGGTGTACGACGGCGAGATGCTCGCCTCTGGCGCGGTTCCCGCCAATGCCCTGGACCGCCTCGTGGAGGCGGCGGTTACCCCCAGCGGAGTGAGCCACCTCGGCGCAGCCCCCACCGGCACTTCGGAATAGCCGGCAGGCTCCGGCTGTTAGAATTGGCAGTCGGAGGTTGTGACTGCCAGCCCGAATGCCCGGATGCACGGCGTTCTGGCGGTCGTCTGCGGCCTCCTGCCCTGTCCAGCAAGGAGTTTCCTGTGCCCACCTACGCCTACGCCTGCAAAGACTGCAACCACGCCTTCGAGACCGTGCAGTCATTCAGCGACGCCTCACTCACCGTCTGCCCCGAGTGCGGCGGCACGCTGCGGAAGAAGTTCAACAGCGTGGGCGTGGTGTTCAAGGGTGGCGGCTTCTATCGGACCGACTCCCGCAGCGGCAGCAGCGTTCCGGCCGCCGGCGGTGGATCCAAGGATTCCGGCTCGAAGGACTCGGGCTCGAAGGACTCCGGCTCCAAGGCCTCTGCCCCGGCGGCGGCCGCATCCAGCTAAGGCACTTCCCCTCCACATGGTGTCGATCCGGCACGTTGTCCACATCGCGACACCGGCCCGGTCTCAAGACGGAGCCCGTCGGCTAGCTTGACGGCATGAGCCGCACTCCTGCCCCACCGGCGCGCCGCACGTCGGCGCCTCGCCCGTGGCGTTCTGCCCGGCGCAGCCCGATCCGGCGTTTTCTGGACCGGCGCCGCCGCACCCTCGCCGCTGCGCTCGTGTGCGTGGGAATCGGATCCGCGGCGTACCAACTCACCCCGCCATCCGCCGCCATGGTGCCGGTGGTCGTTGCCGCTCGTGATCTGCCCAGCGGCGCTACGGTGTCCGCGAGTGATGTCCGGACTGCGCGCGTTCCGGCGGATGCCGTGCCCCACCATGCCGAATCCGACCCCCACGGCCTCGTAGGGCAGCGGCTTGCCGGGCCGCTTCGGAGCGGCGAAATGGTCACGGACGCATCCCTTGTCGGGCCGGGCCTGCTCGTCGGCACGGCCCCTGGGACGTCCGCGGTTCCCGTGCGGATCGCGGACCCCGCCTCACTCCAGCTGCTCACCCCTGGCCAGCTCATTGACCTTGTCCTCAGCTCCGAGGCAGGTGGAACCGCCGGGCGAGGCTCCACGCTCGCATCACAGGTGCCGGTCCTGTGGACCGGCAGCCCGGGTGGCGCTGGCGCGGCCGGAGCGTGGCTCGGATCGCAGGAGGCGGACGGCCTGCTCGTCGTCGGCGCGTCCCCGGACGAGGCACTCCGGATTGCCGGAGCGTCTACCCGCGGCAAGGTGTTCTTCGTGCTCGTCGAGAGCAGCCGGCGATGACTTCCGCGCCTCAGGCAGGCATCGCTCCCACGAGGGACCGGTGCTCATCCCCAGTGGGGCGGCTTCTGCTCCTTGAGCCACCGGTCATGCTCGTCCTCCCCGCTCGAACTCTCACCGGACTCCTCCTTCGGCGCCCTCGGCGCCTCGGGTTCCTCGGCGGTGGCGGGCCCCGTGCCTGGCATGGTGACGCGACGAGCGCCGCGCGGCCGCCTCATTTCCCGCTGTCCGTCGGAAGCCGGGTCCCCATCGGGCGCCGCATCCGCTGCGTCAGGTGCCGAGCCCCGGTGAGCGTCATCTGTGCGGGTTTCATCCGTGTCGGTTTCATCTGTGTGGGTTTGATCTGGCCCCGCGTCCGCAATGGCCGTCAGCCTACCGGTCAGGAACCCCGCCGAGCCGCTCTCGTCGGACTGGGTCTCCAGCCCGAGCTCTCGCGCGATCATCTCCGCGCAGCTGCTTGGGTCTGTGAAGACCTCGATGGTCCAGAGCGTGAAGTGCTTCCATCCGAGCCGCTTGAGGAGTTCAGGCCGCTGCCGGGTGCGTTCCCGCACGCTCAAGCGCCGGTACCTCTCCGTGCCGTCGGATTCGACCGCGACAGGCATGCTCTTCTCGTGCTCCTCGCGGCCCATCGTGAGCAGCGGGTCAACGGCCGCTGCCATGTCCAACACCCCGTCGTAGTGGTGCCAGACTCGGGCGCCGCGGGACGCGAGCCTGTCTCCGAGATCCGTCACGAGCGGATCCGCCCCGAGAGATTCCGCGCTCGCCGCCGACCGCGTGGCAGGGGTGCCGAGATGGGTGTTGCCAGCGAGCTCCCTATCGAGGAGCTCGTAGAAGTCCGACGCGCCCTCGCTGAGGCGCGTGACATCGAGCTCCGAAGGCTGGAAGCAGCTCAGGACGTGCATGCTGTGACGGGCACGGGTCATGGCGAGCGCGAAACGCCGCCGGCCGCCGGGCTCGCTGAGCGGCCCGAAGTGGTGCATCGCCCGGCCGTGCGGCGTGCGCCCGAACCCGAGCGAGAAGATGATGTGGTCCCGGACGAGCCCGCCGGCGCGGTCAATGTGGACCACGCGGAACGGTTCCTCGCCCCCACTGAAGAAATCGACGACGTCGGGATGGTTTGCCATCTGGAGCCGTATGGCCTCCCCCACCCGGGCCGCATGGTAGGCGCTCGCGGTGATCACCGCGAGGGAGACGGTAGGGCGGTGCTTCGCGTGGTCGAACACGAGATCGACCACGCGGTTCACCTCGGCCGCCACCGACTCCACGCCTCCGTCCTCGCCGCTCGGCATCCCGGTGCCCTCGGCCAGGTACTCGAGGAGGAACGGCCGGTCGAGGCCGGTGACGCTTGCGCCGTCCGGCAGGCGCAGCAGGCTGCCGGAGTAGAACCTTCGGCTCAACTGGAGGTCGAGTTCCTCGTCCACGGACCTGTAGGCAGTGCGGAGCCGGACCGAGGGCAGGACCCGGGAGAGCGCGGAGAGGGCGCTCTCGACGGAAGGCACAGGCGGCTGGCCCGGCTGCTGTTCGACGCACACGGAAAAGGGCCGCGGATTGGCCACTTGCGGGTCGCCGAAGGCGACGACGGCTTCAGCACGGCCGATGGCAGGCAGTGCCGCGCGCAGCGGCATCGAGTCCGCATCGAGGATGAGCACCGCATCGAACCTGTGGTCCTGAGGAAGTGCCCCTGTCAGGGCGTAGGGGCTGCACGTCCACACGGGCACCAGCGGCCGCAGGAGCCGCGGGGACTGGCGTTCGAGGGCGGGCAGGCTGATGCGGCCGTCCTTGAGGAGCGTGCGGAGGGCATCTGCTTCGCGGGGGTGCCGCTGGATCGCGTCGCTCCACTCGGAGGCGAGGTGCCAGCGCAACCGTGCCGCACCGCTGGCAATGTGGGCCCTGTCGGCCTGCACGTAGTCAGTCTCTGCGCGGCGCAGCTGCTCGCCATCGGACATTGCAAGATAGTCGTCGCCGCTGATCATCGCTTCGAGGACCGACTGCCACCAGGCCAGTTCGAGCTCGGAGACGACCACGCTGGCAGGGGCCTCACGCTCTGTGAGGTCCGTGAGCAGGTCGCCGAGGCCGTGCTCACTGAGCTCGTCCTCGAGGAGGGTCCGCTCGGGGAGCGAGCGAAGCACGGGAGAGTCCTCTGCAAGGGCCTCGAGCCGGGCGGTCAGGTCCTTGACGTCGGCGTCGAGGAGGTTTCCGCCCAAGACGGTCGGGGCGAGGATGCTTCCGAGCCTGCGCAGGCCGCGCTCCGCCGCCAAATAGGACTCCCTGAGCTCCGCGAGCCCGGAGGGGACCGACGGATGCCTCTGCGACGCGGCGCAGGCGGCCCACGCCTCGCGCTGGGACTGGACGAGGGCAAGGGAGCTGTGCAGGTCCGCGAGGTGTACCCCGGGGCGGACGTACTCCTTGGCAACCCTCCGCAGCCTCGAGCGCTGCAGCGCGGTCACCTCGATACCACGTTCTCTGCGCCACGCTGCGGGGGCCGTGGCCGCGATGAGGTCGGTGACCGGCCTGTCGAAGATGTCCGGGGTGAACTTGTCCAGGCTTTCCCGGACCGCGACGAGCAGCTCGAGCTGCCGACCCCACCCTGCCACGGTGGGTTCGAGACGGATCGCCGCATGCCCGGCGACAGCCTTCATGCGCTCCTGAAGTGCCGGGATCTCCGTCGCCAGGCTGGCGGCGAGCCCGCGCGCGTCATCCGTCTCCCGGCGGGTGACGAGCCGTGCGCCGTGCCAGGGGCTCTCCGCCGCCGCGCGGCTGAAGGAACCCAATTCGGCTGCCCGCCGCAGCCGCTCGCGCAACTCGGAACGGTCCTTGATGCTGTCGAGGACGCTCCGTTTGAGCCGCACCGTGGTGGCGGGAGCGGGATGCAGCGAAGTGAGCGCGGCGAGGGACTGCATCGCCTGGTACGGCGAGCAGCCCCACCGTTCACGCACGTTGTGGAGGGACGCCACGTGGTCCATGAGCTGGTGGCGGCGCTCGCGCAGGACCCGGTAGGTCCCCTCCATCTGGGGTTTCTGGGCCTTCTCGTTGCGCACAATGGCTTGCACAAGCTGCTGCCGCAGGTGGCCGGGAGTGACGGTGGAACCTAGCTGCAGCACGAGCGAGCCGAGGCCGAGGGACTCGCACTCCCGATGGAGCTCGGCCAGACTCGCCCTCCGCTCTGCCACAACCAGCACGGACCGGCCGGCGTGCACGAGTGTGGAGAGTACGTTAATGGCGGTCTGCGTCTGCCCCGTGCCAGGCGGCGCATCGACCACGAGCGAGTCCCCCGCGCGGACGGCGTCGAGAACTAGCTGCTGGTCGTTGTCGGCGTCGAGGACGAGGAACTCGTCCTCGGGGTCGCGCTCGTCGAGCGCCGCAAAGCGTGTCTCGTCCAAGGGCTCGGGGACGCGATGCACCGACCCGGAGGTCGAGGCGAGGGCGGCGAGCACGGGGTGGGCGCTCGTGATCGAGGGATCTTCGAGGGACTCCTCGAGGTCCGCGAATGTCGAGACCAGAAGGCGGGAGTCCACTTGGGCTCCTGCAATCGGCGCCACCAGCATCCTCATACGCTCGAGCACAGGGCTCGGGTCCAACCGGGCGGTGCTGTAGGCCAGACGCTCCACGGCGGAGGCATCGACGTCGATACGGTGCACCGAGCGCAGGTGCCGCACGAGGGCGGGGTTGATCCTGGCCTGCTCGGTCAGCTTGAGCTCGAAGTCGTCCTGCTCGGGCCGGACGGTGAGCGCCACCGCGGCGAGCAGCAGGGGCGCACTGACGCGGCGCGGCTTGCCGCCCACAGCCGAGGTCCAGGTCGCGAGGCCGGCCGCGAGGTGCCCCGCGTCCACTCCACGCTCGTTCGCGAGTTCATGTGACTTCGCCCTGAGGTAGCGGGCCGCTCGTGCGGCGCGCGTGTAGTCCTGCCGGTCGCGCAGGAGGGTCGACAGTCGGGTCCTGCGACCGGCCAGAAGCTGCGCGAGGCCGGACGCGTGAGCGTGCGTGAGGTCAATGCTGCCATCCGGGCTCGGGAAGTAGGAGAGCATGGTGTCCGGCCCGGTGACCCCGGACAGGGCGGAAAGCCACGCCTCAAGGCGGGCCTCCTCCTCAGGGGACGTCGTTTCGGGCACGTCTTCGCTCTCCTCAACAGCTGCGAGCGCGCTGGCTCGCTCGCCTGTGGACCATCTCGGCATACTTTCGAGGTTAGCCTGTCCCCCCCAGCTCCAGCGCGCTGCAACACTGCGCGCGCCGCAAAACCGCAACGGCCGGGACCCACGCGGGGTGCCGGCCGTCAAGCTCACGGAGTGCGCTGGCTACTCCCACTCGATAGTTCCCGGCGGCTTGCTCGTGACGTCGAGCACCACTCGGTTGACGCCGTCGACCTCGTTCGTGATCCGGTTGGAGATCTTCGCGAGCAGGTCGAACGGCAGGCGGGACCAATCGGCGGTCATCGCGTCCTCGCTCGAGACAGGCCGGAGCACGATCGGATGCCCATACGTGCGGCCGTCGCCCTGCACGCCGACGCTGCGGACATCCGCGAGCAGCACGACCGGCATCTGCCATACCTCATGGTCGAGTCCCGCCGTGGTGAGCTCGGCCCTGCCAATCGCATCGGCCTTCCGGAGGAGCTCGAGACGCTCGGCAGTGACCTCGCCGACGATACGGATGCCGAGGCCGGGGCCGGGGAACGGCTGGCGGCCCACAATCTCCTCGGGCAGGCCGAGCTGCCGGCCAACGGCACGCACCTCGTCCTTGAAGAGGGTGCGGAGGGGCTCCACGAGCTCGAAGCGGAGGTCCTCGGGAAGACCGCCCACGTTGTGGTGGCTCTTGATGTTCGCTGCACCCTCTCCGCCGCCCGACTCGACGACGTCCGGGTACAGCGTGCCCTGGACGAGGAATGCGATCTGCTCCCCCGCGGCCTGGGCCTCGGTGACGATGGCACGCTCGGCCTCTTCGAACGCGCGGATGAACTCGCGGCCGATGATCTTGCGCTTCTGCTCAGGGTCGGTGACCCCGGCGAGCGCGCCAAGGAACCGGTCCTGCTCGTTCGCCACATACAGCTTGACCCCTGTCGCGGCGACGAAGTCGCGCTCTACCTGCTCGGCCTCGCCCTCGCGCAGGAGCCCGTGGTCCACGAACACACACGTCAGCTGCTCGCCCACCGCGCGCTGGACCAAGGCAGCCGCGACCGCAGAGTCGACACCGCCGGAGAGGCCACAGATCACCCGCGCATCGCCGACCTGAGCGCGGATGCGCTCCACCTGCTCCTCGACGATGTTCCCGGTGGTCCAGTTCGGTGCGAGCCCTGCAACGTCGAACAGGAAGTTCTCGAGGATCTTCTGGCCGAAGTCGGAATGCTTGACCTCGGGGTGCCACTGGACGCCGCCGAGCGACTTCGCGGTGTTGACGAACGCTGCCACGGGCGCGCCGGCGGTGGTCGCGAGCACCTCGAAGCCCTCGGGCGCTGCCTCGACAGAGTCACCGTGGCTCATCCACGTGTTCTGGCTCGAGGGGACGCCGGCGAGCAGCGAGTGCGGTTCGCCCACTGCCGTCGCAACGGTTGCGCCGTACTCGCGCATGCCCGTGCGGGCAACCTTGCCGCCGAGCGCGTTGGCCATCGCCTGGAAGCCATAGCAGATGCCGAACACCGGCACGCCGGCCTCGAAGAGATCCGGGCCTACGCTCGGAGCCCCCGCGGCGTAGACGCTCGAGGGCCCGCCGGAGAGGATGATGGCGGCCGGATCTTTGGCCAGGATCTGCTCGGTGGACAGGGTGTGCGGAACGATCTCCGAGTACACCTTCGCCTCACGGACGCGGCGGGCGATGAGCTGCGCATACTGGGCCCCGTAGTCCACCACGAGCACGGGCCGGTGACCGGTGTGCGCAGTGGGCGACTGGGCCGGGGCTTGGGCCGGCATCTGGGAAGCTGTAGTCACCCGTCAAGATTACCGGACTGGCCACTCCCCGCCTGCGGTGAGTGGCCGCCGTCTCAGGAGCGCTGGCCGGCGTCCGGGTGGGACGCGAGTTCGCGCTCCGCCTCAGCGTGCATGCGCCGTTCGGCGAAGAAGCTCAGGAACGGGACCACACCGCCGAGCGCCATGACGATGAACCGCATGAACGGCCAGCGCATCAGGGACCAGAGGCGGAAGTTCGAGATCAGATAGATCACATACATCCAGCCGTGCACGATCAGGATGGTGATCGAGAGGTTGACGCCCCCCACCACGCCGGCCGGCTCGGCGTCGGCCAGCCCGAACCCGAACGGCTTCCCGCTGAACGCGTCGGCTCCCCCGGCGTAGAGGAATTGCCCGAACGCGTACCGGGCGATCATTTCCGCGCACAGGAGCAGCAGCATGGTGCCGGTCGCATACGCGGCGACGCGGTAGAACTTCAGGGCCGAGCGGATCTGGGCGAGCGTGCCTCCGAAGCGGCGCTGGCCGGTGGTGCGGCCCACGGCGGGCTTGGGATCGATCACGGTGTTCCTCCGGTCTCGCTATGGCGCGTCGGGGCGCCCGGGATGTGCTGGTCTGTGCTGGTGTCCGCGTTGGCTCCTCCGTCTGCGCCGGCCTCCGCCGCGGCGTCCGCGAGGGCGTCCTGGGTCCGCTCGTAGTCGTCACGGACGAGGCGCCACCACAGGAAGATGGAGAATCCGGCGAACACGACCCACTCGACGGCGTAGAAGATATTGAGCCAGTTCACGGGCTGCCCGAGGGGCTGGGCTTCGATCGAGAGCCGCTCGAGCCCAGCCGAGGCCGGGACCGGGGCGCCGGAGGACGTGACCTCCTCTGTGGCACTGACGAAGCCCGGGTAGCTGGGTGCGTCCCAGACGTTGATGAGCTGCGCCACGGAGAGGGTTGCCACCTGGCCGGGCGGGACGTCGTGCTCGGCCTTGGGCGCCTCGGATGGTAGGAGCCTTCCGGTGAGCTTGAGGGCGCCCGACGGCGGGGAGGCCGTCCGATCGGGCGACGCGATCCATCCGCGGGCCACGGGAATCACGGTGCCGCTTTCGCCGCCCACGGAGGGCGCGCCGTCGACCGTGAATGCCGTCACGATCCACCAGCCCGTCCGGCCGTCCCGGAGCCGGTCCTTCACGAGGACCTGGCGTTTGGGGTCGTAGCTGCCGTTGAGGGAGACCATCTGGTCCGCCGCGGGCGCCGGGAAGGTCTCACCGGGACGCACGACGGCGCCGAGAGGCTTGACCTCCTCGGTGGTCCGGGCGGCGGGCGGGGCCTCGGACACAGAGCGGGAGAACTGCCATTGGCTCAGGAGCACGAAGACCCAGGACACGACGAGCGCTCCCACGAGCGCCGCGATCCACTGGGGCTTGAGGGCAGTTCGGAGCACTCATTAACGGTACTCCGACAACCTGTAGAAAACGTAAATGCCCCCGGCGCGAAAGCCACCCATGCGCGCCGGGGGCGCTCCTACGGATCGGAGTAGAGAAGGGCGGAGTTGACGAGCTCCGAGATGATGTCCGGATCATTGGCCCTGCGCAGCGATTCCCGGAAGCCCTCCTTCGAGAGTGAACGGGCTATCGTGGCGAGGACGTCAAGGTGTTCCGAGAAGGACCTCGCGGGCGTGGCGACGAGCAGGACCACATGGGCGGGCCCGTCGAGCGCTCCGAAGTCCAGGGTGTGGCCGTACTTCGTGACCCCGACGGCGATCGAGGGCTGGGTGACATGCTCGCTGCGCGCATGCGGAAGCCCGATGCCGCCCGGGAGGCCCGTGGCCAGCTGGTGCTCGCGGGCCGCCACATCAGCAAGGAAGCCGTCGAGGTCCTCGATCCGGCCCTCGGAGCGGAGCCGGGAGGCGAGCTGGCGTGCGGCATCGGCCCGGTCGGCGGCCACCATCTCGAGGATGACAAGGCCCGGAGTGGTCAGCTGAGCGTCGTAGCGGTCGAACGAACCGGGCAAGGGCATGCGTGCTATTTTACCGGGACGATGTCCGACGCGCCCATCCGCGCTGCTTCGGCCGACTCGTCATCCGGCTGCTGCTGGCTGAGCCGCTCCGCCTCGACCCGGGCGAGGTAATGGGCCACCTCGTTGTCGCGCTGCGTCTGGCTCCAGCCCAGCAGCGGGGCCATGAGGTCGGCGACGACCGGGGCCGCGGACACGCCGCGGTCCCATGCCTCGATGGAAATGCGCGTGCGCCGAGTCAGGACGTCCTCGACGTGCCGCGCTCCCTCGTGGGTCGTCGCGTAGACCGCTTCGGCGCGCAGGTAGTCGTCGGCGCCCGGTAGAGGCTCGGCGAGCTCCGGCCGCTCCTTCAAGAGGTCCAGCACCTCGCCGGCAAGGGACCCGAAGCGGTTCAGGAGGTGCTCGACCCGCGCCACGTGAACTCCCGCCTTGTCCGCAAGGCGGTGCCGGCGGTTCCAGACCGCGCGGAAGCCTTCCGCTCCCACGAGCGGCACCCGGTCGGTGCAGGAGGCGGGCACCTTCTCGTCCATCGCGCGGGTCGCCTCGTCGACCGCGTCCTTCGCCATGACCCTGTAGGTGGTGAACTTCCCGCCCGCAATCATGACGAGACCCGGGACGGGGTGCGCAACGACGTGCTCGCGGCTGAGCTTGGTCGTCGACTCGCTCTCGCCCGCGAGCAGCGGACGCAGCCCGGCGTAGACGCCCTCGACGTCCTCGCGCGTGAGTGGGCGCTTGAGGACCTTGTTGACGTGCTCGAGGAGGTAGTCGATGTCGGTACTCGAAGCCGCCGGGTGCGCCTTCTTGAGGTTCCACTCGGTGTCCGTGGTGCCGATGATCCAGTGCCGGCCCCAGGGGATGACGAACAGCACGGACTTCTCGGTGCGCAGGATGAGCCCGACGGTCGACTGGAAGCGGTCCCTCGGGACAACGAGATGGATCCCCTTGGACGCCCTGACCTTGAGCTGGCCCCGGTCCGTGACCATGGCCTGCGTCTCGTCCGTCCACACGCCGGTGGCGTTGATCACCTGCCTGGCACGGACCTCGAACTCGCTGCCGTCCTCCTGGTCTTTCATGCGCGCCCCAACGACCCGCTCCCCCTCGCGGAGGAAGTCGACGACGGTGACGCGGTTGGCCGCGTGCGCACCGTACTGCGCAGCGGTGCGCACGAGGGTCGCGACCATGCGGGCATCGTCGATCTGGGCATCGTAGTAGCGGATCGAGCCGATCATCGCGTCGCTGCGCAGGCTCGGCGCCGCACGCAGCGTTCCACGGCGGAACAGGTGCTTGTGGATCGGAACGCCGTTGCCGCGCCCGCTCGTCAGGCCGAGCGTGTCGTACAGGATGAGGCCGAGGCCCACGTAGACCCGTTCCCAGAACCGGTGCTTGAGGGGGTAGAGGAACGGGACCGGCCGGGCGAGGTGGGGCGCGATCCGCTGGAGCAGGAGGCCGCGCTCCTCCAGGGCCTCCTGGACGAGGCGGAAGTCGAGCATCTCCAGGTACCGCAGTCCGCCGTGCAGGAGCTTGGACGAGCGCGATGAGGTCCCCGACGCCCAATCCCTGGTCTCGACGATCCCGACCTCGAGCCCTCGCGTCGCGGCGTCGAGCGCTGACCCCGCGCCGACGACTCCTCCGCCGACAATCAGGACGTCGAGCTCGCGCCCCCGCTCCGCCGTCGCCCTGAATCGTGCGAGGGAGGCCTTGCGGTATTCCGGACTGAGCTGTGCTGTCATGGTCGGCCTGCCCCTTCGCCGTGTCTGGCCCTGCCTTCGGAGCGACGAGCGGCCCTTTGGCGGGAACGTGCTTGGGGGCCAGTCTAGGCACGCCCGTCGAGAGTGTGGTGGAAGGGGCTGCGGTTCAGTGCTGATAGGGCGAGACGACCACGTCGACCCGCTGGAACTCCTTGAGGTCGGAATAGCCGGACGTCGCCATGGCGCGCCGCAGCATGCCCACGAGGTTGCTCGTCCCGTCGGCGTGGTGTCCCGGCCCGAAGAGGACCTCTTCCATCGGCCCGACTGTGCCGACGTTCACCCGCTCGCCGCGGGGCGTGACGGGGTGGTGCGCCTCGGCGCCCCAGTGCCAGCCGCGCCCGGGTGCCTCCTCGGCACGGGCGAGTGCGGACCCGAGCATCACGGCGTCGGCTCCCATCGCGATGGCCTTGACGATATCGCCCGAGGTCCCCATACCGCCGTCCGCGATCACGTGGACGTAGCGGCCGCCGGACTCGTCCATGTAGTCGCGCCGGGCTGCGGCGACGTCGCTGATGGCCGAGGCCAGCGGCGAATGGATGCCCAGCGCGCGCCGCGTCGTCGTCGTCGCGCCTCCCCCGAAGCCGACGAGGACACCGGCGGCTCCGGTGCGCATGAGGTGGAGCGCGGGCGTGTAGCCTGCGGCGCCGCCCACGATCACGGGGACGTCGAGCTCGTAGATGAACTTCTTGAGGTTCAGGGGCTCCTGGTTCTTCGACACGTGCTCGGCGGAGACGGTGGTGCCCCGGATGACGAACAGGTCGACGCCGGCCGCGAGGACGGTCTTGTAGTGCTGGACCGTTCCCGCCGGTGTCAGCGCGCCCGCGACCGTCACGCCCGAGGCGCGGATCTCGGCCAGGCGTGCGGAGATCAGCTCGGGCTGCACCGGTGCCGCGTAGATGTCCTGGAGGCGGCGCGTGATCGCCGGGCTCGAGGGCTCCCCGGCGAGGGCCGCGATCTCGGACAGGATCGGCTCCGGATCCTCGTATCGGGTCCAGAGCCCTTCGAGGTCGAGGACCCCGAGGCCTCCGAGCTTGCCGAGGGTGATCGCCGAGGACGGGGACATGACCGAGTCCATCGGTGCGGCGATGACGGGCATCTCGAAGCGGTAGGCGTCGATCTGCCACGAGACCGAGACGTCCTCCGGATCACGCGTCCTGCGGTTCGCGACGATCGCAATGTCGTCGAGGGAGTAGGCCCTGCGTCCGCGCTTGCCGCGTCCGATTTCGATCTCGTAAGTCACGGCTCCTAGCTTACGGGAGGCGCAACGCACGACGGCGCCCGCTAAGAAGGGCGCCGTCGTCCAGGGTCCGGAAGGCTACTTGCGGTAGTTGGGGGCCTCGACGGTCATCATGATGTCGTGCGGGTGGCTCTCCTTGAGGCCCGCGGCGGTGATGCGGACGAACTTGCCCTTGGCCCTGAGCGCGTCGATGGTGTGCGCGCCCACGTAGAACATGGTCTGGCGCAGGCCGCCGATGAGCTGGTGGGCCACGGCCGAGAGTGGCCCGCGGTACGGGACCTGGCCTTCGATGCCCTCGGGGATGAGCTTCTCGTCGGAGGGGACGTCCGCCTGGAAGTAGCGGTCCTTCGAGTAGGAGGTGTTCTTCCCGCGGGTCTGCATGGCGCCCAGTGAGCCCATGCCACGGTACGCCTTGAACTGCTTGCCGTTCATGAACACGAGGTCCCCGGGCGCCTCGGCGGTGCCCGCGAGGAGCGAGCCGAGCATCACGGAGTCGGCGCCTGCCACGATGGCCTTGCCGATGTCGCCGGAGTACTGGAGGCCTCCGTCGGCGATGAGCGGCACGCCCGCCGGGATGGCGGCCTTGGACGACTCGTAGATGGCGGTAATCTGCGGGACGCCGACGCCCGCCACAATACGGGTCGTGCAGATCGAGCCGGGGCCCACGCCGACCTTGATCGCGTCCGCGCCGGCGTCGATGAGCGCCTGTGCGCCCTCCCGGGTCGCGGCCTGGCCGCCGATGATGTCGACGTGCGCCGCAG
This sequence comes from Sinomonas notoginsengisoli, assembly GCF_021554725.1. Lineage (GTDB taxonomy): Bacteria > Actinomycetota > Actinomycetes > Actinomycetales > Micrococcaceae > Sinomonas > Sinomonas notoginsengisoli. The sequence continues at coordinate 1,003,043 of NZ_JAIZDP010000001.1, forward strand.
CTGGGTCCTTCTTGAGGCGCGCGATCATGTCCAGAACGCCCTGGGAGTGGCCATTGGCCGTGTCGACGACGAGGACGTCCACGCCCGCCTCGACCAGCGTCATGGCGCGCTCGTAGCCGTCGCCGAAGAAGCCGACGGCCGCGCCGACGCGGAGGCGCCCGGCGTCGTCCTTCGTCGCGTTCGGGTACTGGTCCGCCTTCTCGAAGTCCTTGACCGTGATGAGGCCTTGGAGGATGCCCATCTCGTCGACGAGGGGCAGCTTCTCGATGCGGTGCTTGCCGAGGAGGCCGATCACCTCGTCGCGGCTCACGCCGACCTTCGCGGTCACGAGCGGCATGGGGGTCATGATCTCGTGCACCTTGCGGCTTGCGAACTGGTCATGGGGGATGAAGCGCGTGTCGCGGTTCGTGATGATGCCCAGGAGCTTGCGGTTCCCGTCCACGACAGGCAGCCCCGAGACGCGGTAGTGGGCGCAGAGGTCGTCGAGCTCCTTGAGCGTCGCGTCGGGCCCCACGGTGACCGGCTTGGTGATCATGCCTGACTCGCTGCGCTTGACCTGATCGGCCTGGTCAGCCTGGTCCTGGATGGAGAGATTGCGGTGCAGGATGCCGATGCCGCCCTGGCGCGCGAGACTGATGGCCATGCGTGCCTCGGTCACCGTGTCCATGGCGGCAGAGAGGATCGGCATGCCGAGGCGGATCCGGCGGGACAGGCGGGTCGAGGTGTCCGCCTCGGAGGGGATGACGTCCGTTGGGCCGGGCAGGAGGAGGACGTCGTCATAGGTGAGGCCGAAGAAGCCGAACGGGTCGTGCTCCGGGGTGTGTGTGGGCATGGTCATGAGTGCTCCTTGGCCGTGTGCCGGGTGGGCATGGGAAGTGGATGCGCTGATGACCAGCCAGTTCTTACGGGACTGGTCCGCTGCGGTGGCTACTATCCTAAACTTCCGCCGTCCGTGCCGGTATTCCGCGCTCCGGTGCGCGTGATGAATCCCACACGCGCACGACGGCGAGCCGGTCGCCTCCGCTCCTCGTTCCCGCACCTGACGTTCCACCCCATTCCCGCGTGGGAGCCTGTGTGTACCTTGTGAGGGACGTTGTCCGGCGTGTGGAAGAACGAGAAGAGGCAGAGGGAGGTGAGGTCCATGATGCTGATCCGCGTCCAGGTCCCCGCGGACCTGACCGAGGGTGTGGTCGCGGCAGCCCAGGAAGTGCCCGGCATCGCCACTGTTGCCGTGCGTCACGGCGCCTCGCTCGAGCCGGAGGGCGACGTGGTCGAGATCCAGGCCGCCCGCGAGGCGGTCGAGCGGCTGATCGAGGGCCTCGACGGTCTGGGTGTGCGGAAGTCCGGCACGATCGCGTTGTTCACTCCTGACGTGGTCCTCGGCGACCGCGCCCGCGAGGCCGAAGAGGAAGCGCCCGGGGACGGCTCGGACACGGTCATCTGGGACGAGCTCGAGCAGCGCACCGGCTCCGACTCACGGCTCACCTGGCAGTTCCTCGTGTTCCTCGTGGCCGCGACGAACCTTGCAGGCATCGGCATTGTCACCGACTCCACCATCGCGATCGTCGGGGCCATGGTGGTCGGGCCGGAGTTCGGCCCCCTCGCGGCGCTCGCCGTGGCGCTCGTGGAACGGCGCTGGTCGCTCGCTCGGCAGGCTACGGTTGCTCTCGCCGTGGGCTTCCCCACGGCAATGGTGACCGTGGCGATCGCGGCGGCGGTCTCGATACCCCTGGGGCTCTATGACCCGACCGCGGTCGCGTCGCAGGGCACCGCGGTGGAGTTCATCTCGCATCCGGGGCCGTACTCGTTCATCGTGGCGGTGATCGCCGGGGCCGTGGGCATGATCTCGCTCGTCGGCAACAAGTCATCAGTACTCGTGGGCGTGTTCATCTCGGTGACTACCGTGCCGGCCGCCCGATATGTCGCCGTGGCCCTCGTGCTGGGCGAGGCGGACCGCGCGCTCGGCTCCGCCCTGCAGCTCGCCCTGAACCTTGCGGGGATTGTCGTGGCGGCGGTCCTCGTCCTGCTCCTGTACCGCGCCATCACCCCGGAGCTGCCGCTGGATGCGGCGGCCCGGATCATCCGGCGGGCCTCCCACCCCGGTGCCGCATCCCTCCACCGGCGGCCCTCACGGCAAAAACACGACGGCGGCCACGCACCCCGAGCGTGAGGGGGTGCGCAGCCGCCGTCGTGTAGGCCCTGTGCAGCTGTGCCTTCTGGCGGCACCGTTCGGTGCCGCCAGGCCGTGCGCCTAGGGCAGTTGCGCCTAGTGGCTGTGCCCCGCGTGGGCGTCTGCTTCCTCGGCCGGCTTCTCCGCCACGAGAGTCTCCGTGGTGAGGACGAGGGCCGCGATCGAAGCCGCGTTGCGGAGCGCGGAACGCGTCACCTTGACCGGGTCGATGACCCCGGCCGCGATGAGGTCCTCGTACTCGCCGGTCTTGGCGTTGAAGCCGTGGTTGACCTCCGCATCGGCCACGCGTGCGGCGACGACATAGCCGTCGTGGCCCGCGTTCTGCGCGATCCAGCGCAGCGGCTGGACGAGCGCGCGGCGCACGATCCCGACCCCTGCCACCGCGTCGCCGTCGAGCGCCTTGACCGCCGCATCCTCGTCGAGCGCGCGGACCGCGTGCACGAGTGCGGAGCCGCCGCCGGCCACGATGCCCTCCTCGAGGGCGGCGCGGGTCGAGGACACAGCGTCCTCGATGCGGTGCTTCTTCTCCTTGAGCTCCACCTCGGTGGCTGCGCCGACCTTGATGACGCCGATGCCGCCGGCGAGCTTCGCGAGGCGCTCCTGGAGCTTCTCGCGGTCCCAGTCCGAGTCGGTTCGGGTCAGCTCGGCGCGCAGCTGCGCGACCCGGGCCTGCACGTCCTCGGCCGAGCCGGCGCCGTCGACGATCGTCGTGTTGTCCTTGGTGACCGTGATGCGGCGGGCGGTGCCGAGCTGCTCGAGGCCCACCTGGTCCAGGCTCAAGCCGACCTCCGGGGAGACAACCTGCGCGCCGGTGAGGGTTGCGATGTCCTGGAGCATCGCCTTGCGGCGGTCGCCGAAGCCCGGGGCCTTGACTGCCACGATACTCAGGGTGCCGCGAATGCGGTTGACGATGAGGGTCGAGAGGGCCTCGCCGTCCACGTCCTCCGCGATGACGAACAGCGGCTTGGACGCGGACAGGACCTTCTCGAGCAGCGGCAGGAAGTCCTGGAGCGAGGAGATCTTGCCCTGGTGGATCAGGATGAGCGCGTCCTCGAGGACGGCCTCCTGGCGCTCGGCGTCCGTGACGAAGTACGGGGAGAGGTAGCCCTTGTCGAACTGCATGCCCTCGGTGAGCACGAGCTCCGTCTGGGTGGTCGAGGACTCCTCGATCGTGATGACGCCGTCCTGGCCGACCTTCTCGAAGGCTTCGGCGAGCAGGTCGCCGATCTCCTCGGACTGGGCCGAGATCGCGGCGACGTTGGCCACGTGGCGGCCCGAAACCTCGCGGGCGTTGTCGGCGAGGCGGGCGGCGACGGCCTCAACGGCCGTCTCGATGCCGCGCTTGACGTCTCCCGGCGCCGCACCGGCGGCCACGTTGCGCAGGCCCTCCTTCACCAGGGCCTGGGCGAGCACGGTCGCCGTCGTGGTGCCGTCTCCGGCCACGTCGTTGGTCTTGGTGGCAACTTCCTTGGCGAGCTGGGCGCCGAGGTTCTCGTACGGGTCCTCGAGCTCGACCTCGCGGGCGATCGTGACGCCGTCGTTGGTGATGGTCGGCGCGCCCCACTTCTTATCGAGGACCACGTTGCGGCCACGCGGACCGAGGGTGACCTTGACAGTGTCGGCGAGCTTGTCGACGCCGGTCTCGAGCGCCTTGCGCGCGGCGTCGTTGAATGCGAGCTGCTTAGCCATTCGCTACTCCTGTTGGTGTATAGAGCACAACACCCCGGCCGCCGGAGGCGACCGGGGCGCAGTGCACAAGCGTTACTTGACGACGATCGCGAGGACGTCGCGCGCCGAAAGCACGAGGTACTCGGCGCCGCCCGTCTTGACCTCGGTGCCGCCGTACTTGGAGTAGAGGACGACATCGCCGACGGCGACGTCCACGGGCACGCGGTTGCCGTTGTCATCGACGCGGCCGGGGCCGATGGCGACGACCTCGCCCTCCTGCGGCTTCTCCTTCGCGGTGTCCGGAATCACGAGGCCGGACGCGGTGGTCTGCTCGGCCTCGAGCGGCTTGACGACAATGCGATCCTCGAGGGGCTTGATAGAGACCGACACGGATCTCTCCTTTTCATGAACGGGTCACGGGTGGGGAGCCGGGCAAGCAACCGTCGTCGCGGGTGCCGGGAGCGTGCCTGACAGTTAGCACTCGATGCTGCCGAGTGCTACCAGCGACTCTAGTGAGCTGGCTGGCACTCGGTCAAGGCGAGTGCCAACGACACGGTTCGGCCCTGCGGTGAGTGGACGCTGCGGGGGGCCGGGGACGCCGGTGACCGCGCGCCGTCGTGCGCTACTCGCCAGCCAGTTCGTCGTACCCGAGGTCCTCGCCGTCGTCCTCCGCAAGGCCACGCGTGAGGTACATAACGAGGATCGAGGCGACCAAGGCCACGCCGCCCACGATCAACCCTGCGATCGCGGCCATCTTCGCGCCGAGGAACTGGTCCCGCAGCGACTGGGCCTCAGGGGTGGGGTCAGCGATGCTCTTGCCGCCCACCGAGTACACCGTGGCGTTGAACGCGTCCAGGCCCATGACCACGAGCAGCAGCAGGGCGGCAATCACCGTCACCACAATGCCGCCGATGAGCACGGGGCGGGCGATCGGGCGGAGACGGACAGCCACGCCGGTCCGCTCCGGGCGTGCGGGGACGGGGTCGACACTGGGGCTTGTCTCCATGCTGTCCAGCCTATCCAATGAGCCTGCTGCGCGCGGGACACTACGCTTGATGGCATGGCCCACGACAACCACGCACCGGAGCAGCTGGCACCTCTGCTGACGCCGGAGGGCTGGGCCCTCCTGAACTCACTGGGCCCGTACCGCGAGGAGGACGCCCTCGCCCTGAGCACTCGGATGCGTAAGGCGGGCCACTCCCCCGAGCTCGTCTCCGCCGTCCTGTCGCAGGCGCGCCTGAGGGTACGGGCAGAGGGGAAGTTCGGCGAGTTCGCCTCGCGCATGCTGTTCACCCGGCCCGGCCTCGAGCAGGCCACAAGGCTCTCCGTGGCCGCCCGCCACGCCCGCCGGTTCGTCGACGCGCGCGTGAGCCACGTCGCCGACCTCGGCTGCGGGCTCGGTGCCGACGCGATGGCCATGTCCTCCCTCGATCTCGAGGTCACGGCAGTCGAGCTCGACGAGACGACGGCCGCCTGCGCGACCATGAACCTCATGCCGTTCCCGAATGCACGAGTGGTGCATGCGGACGCGCAGTCCGTGGCACTCGACGGCATTGACGGTATCTGGCTCGACCCGGCCCGCCGCGAGACCTCGAGCTCGGGCACGACCCGCCTCTGGGACCCCGCGGCCTTCTCGCCGCCGCTGAGCTTCGCCGAGGGACTCGCGGAGCGTGGGCTGCCAGTGGGCGTCAAGCTCGGTCCGGGCATTCCCCACGAGTCCATCCCCTCCGGATGCGAGGCCCAATGGGTGTCCGTGCAGGGGGATGTGGCCGAGGTCGGCCTGTACTTCAATGCGCTCCGGCGGCCCAGCGTGCGGCGCGCGGCGCTGGTCCTCTCCGAAGGCGGCGCGGCCGAGCTCGTCGCGGAGTCGGACTTCGGCGGGGGCGTCGAGCCGCGCATCGGCCCGCTCGAGGGGTTCCTGTACGAGCCCGACGGCGCCGTGATCCGCGCAGAGCTCGTCGCCGAGCTTGCCGAACGGCTCGGCGGCCACCTCGTGGACCCGCACATCGCCTACATCTGCGCCCCCGGCCTCGTCTCCACCCCCTTCGCGAAGGCGTACCGGGTGCTCGAGGTCCGCCCGTACAACGTCAAGTCGCTGCGGGCATGGGTCCGGGCGGAAGGCATTGGGGTGCTCGACATCAAGAAGCGCGGATCCTCCGTCACGCCCGAGGAACTGCGCCGGCTGCTTCTGAGCGGCCAGCGGAAGGGCGCGTCGGCCCGGGCCACCCTCGTGCTCACCCGCATCGGAGACGAGCGGGTGGCGGCCGTCGTCGAGCCGGCCTAGGCGACGGGCGATGTCGCAGTGCTGAGGGGTCTTGCGCCAGGCCCCTCAGCAAGCTATGGGGCGCGCATGAACTCCTCGGCGGCGCGCACCTGCTCGTCGCTCGGGCGCATCCCCGTGTAGAGGACGAACTGCTCGAGCGCCTGGATGGTCATGACCTCGGCGCCCGAGATGACCGTCTTGCCGGCTGCACGGCCTGCCTCGACCAGCGGCGTGTCGGCTGGGAGTGCCACGACGTCGAAGACCACCCGCGCGGCGTCGACCGCTGCCTCCGGGAACGCCAGCGAGGCCTCCTCGGGGCCGCCCGCCATCCCAATCGGCGTGGCGTTCACGACCACGTCCGCCGTGGAGCCCCCCAGGTCGGGCTGCCAGGCGAACCCATACAGGTCCGCGAGGGCGTTGCCGGTCACCTCGTTCCGGGCCACGATCGTTACCCGTGTGAAGCCCGCGTCGCGGAAGGCGGCGGCGGTGGCCTTGGCCATGCCACCCGAGCCGCGCAGGAGGACCGACCACCCTGGATCGATCCGTTCGCGGGAGATCAGCCGCGCGATGGCCGTGTAGTCCGTGTTGTAGGCCGTGAGGACGCCGGAGTCGTTGACCACGGTGTTCACCGAATCGATGGCCGCGGCCGAGGGGTCCATGCGGTCAACCAGTGCAATCACGGCTTCCTTGTACGGCATCGAGACTGCGCAACCGCGGATGCCGAGTCCCCGGACGCCCGTGATCGCCTGCCCAAGGTCAGTCGGGGCAAACGCCTTGTAAATCCAGTTCAGGCCGAGGGCGTCGTAGAGGTAGTTGTGAAACTGCGTCCCGTTGTTGCTGGGCCGGCCCGAAAGCGAGATGCACAGCGTCATGTCTTTGTTCAGGATCGGCACGGCACAAGGCTAGTGCGTGCCGATCCCGGCGGGAGCTCAGCCTTGGCGCGCCTTCATGCGCGGATTCTTCCTGTTGATCACGAACGCCTTCCCGCGGCGACGGACCACCTGCGCCCCTGCGGCCTTCTTGAGCGAACGCAGCGAATTGCGGACCTTCATGGTGCTCCTTTCCTCGATTCATGAGAACCATTCTTATCCAACGCCATCTGGCCCCCGATGATTCCCGGGTGTGCAATGGGACCATGCACGCCAATCAGGCACCGCCCCGCACCGACGTCGACGAGTTCTCGGCCAACGCCGCGCTCGTCGACGGGATCCGGCGCCACGGGGCAACCTGGGCATCTGGCGAGCTCGCCGCGATCGGGCGCCTCGTTGGCTCCCGCCAGTTCGCCGAGAATGCGCGCCTCGCCAACGAGTGCCCGCCCGTGCTGAACGCACTGGACCGCTGGGGCGAGAGCCTCGACGAAGTCAAGTACCACCCGGCGTACCACCACGTCATCGCGGATGCGGTCGCGCACGGCGCCCACACGTCCTCGTGGGCGGACCCGAGGCCAGGGGCCCACGTGGCGAGGGCGGCCGCGTTCATGCTGTTCGCGCAGATCGAACCGGGCCACGCGTGCCCCATCTCGATGACGCACGCCGCCGTCCCCGCCCTGTCGCGGCAGCCCGACGTCGCCCGCGTGTGGCTGCCGCACCTCTACGGCGACGGCTACGAACCACGGCTCATACGCGCCGCGGACAAGCCCGGCGCGCTCGTGGGCATGGCCATGACCGAGCGGCAGGGAGGGTCAGACGTGCGGACCAGCACCACCGCCGCGCGCGCCCTCGGCGACGGCACGGCGCTCATCACCGGGGCCAAGTGGTTCTGCTCGGCTCCCATGAGCGACGCGTTCCTCGTGCTCGCCCAGGAGCCCGAGGGACTCTCATGCTTCCTCGTGCCACGCGTGCTGGAGGACGGCGCGCGTAACCCGTTCCGCCTCGTGCGGCTCAAGTCGAAGCTCGGGAACCGGGCCAACGCGTCCGCTGAGGTGGAATTCGAGGACACGCGCGGCTGGCGGCTCGGCGAGGCCGGGCGCGGGGTGCGGACCATCATCGACATGGTCCACGAGACCCGCCTCGACTGCATCCTCGGCACCGCGGCCGGAATGCGCCAGGCAGTCGCCGAGGCCGTGTGGCACGCGCGGCATCGGCGGGCCTTCGGGCGGGTCCTCGCGGACCAGCCCGCCATGGCCGGGGTCCTGGCGGACCTCGCGCTGGAGTACGAGGCCGCTCTGGCACTGGGGCTGCGGCTGGCCGCGGCGGACGACGTCGTGTGGGCGCCGCCGGTGCCACCGGCTACCGCCTCGGGGGACTCGCCGTCGCCCATCCCTGTCCAGGCAGGGTCGACGGGCGCCCGGCGGGAGCGTGCGTTCGGCAGGATCGCGACGGCGGTGGGCAAGTACTGGGTGTGCAAGCGCGGGCCCGCGCACGCCGCCGAAGCCCTCGAGTGCCTCGGCGGCAACGGGTACACCGAGGACTTCCCCCTCGCCATGCGCTACCGGGAGCAGCCGGTCATGGCCATCTGGGAAGGGTCCGGGAACGTGGTCGCACTCGACGTGCTGCGGGCCCTCGCCCGCGAGCCCGACTCCGCCGAGGCGCTCGCGGAGGAGCTCGAACGACATCGCGGCACCGACCCCGCCCTCGACGCCCACCTCGAACAGGCCCTGGCCCTCATGGCCGATGCCGCGCGCGAACCCGAGGAAGCACAGGCCTGGGCCCGACGGCTCGCGGAGGCACTGGCAGTCGCGCTGCAGGCGACCCTCCTGCTCGACGGGGATCCCGCCGTGGCAGAGGCCTTCATTGCCGCCCGGCTCGGGCCCGGACGCAGCCTCGGCTACGGGTGCCTGCCGGATTCCGCCCGTGTGGAAGAGATCCTTTCGCGGGCGTGAAGGCCCGGAAGCACGCGCTCGGGCCGTAAACTGGGACCACTCGTGCACACAGCCGGCCGCAGCCGGCCAGATTCGGGGGTATCCACTGGAGATCGACTTCGCGCCGTCAGAGCAGTCCACGATCGGACTCGAATGGGAGATGGCCCTCGTGGACAAACACGGCGGCGAGCTCGTGTCCCTCGCGCCCCAGGTCCTCGAGCGCCTCGCTGCAGAGCACCCCGAGCTCTTCGGCGATGTCCCCAGGATCCATCAGGAACTCCTGCTCAACACCCTGGAGCTCGTCACGGGTGTCCACCGCACCGTCGCAGAGGCCACAGCGGATTTAGGCGAGTCCCTTGCCGCGGTGCGGAGCATCACCGACCGGATCGGGGTGGAGCTCTTCTCCGCGGGCAGCCACCCGTTCAGCCAGCCGCGACTACAGCCGGTCACCGACAAGGAGCGGTACGCGAAGCTGATCGACCGAACGCAGTGGTGGGGCCGCCAGATGGTGATCTACGGCGTGCACGTGCACGTGGGCCTCGACCGGCGCGACAAGGCCATGCCCGTCCTCGACGCGCTCGTGAACTACTTCCCGCATTTCCAGGCGCTCTCCGCATCGAGCCCCTTCTGGAGCGGAGAGGACACGGGATACGCGTCCCAACGCGCCCTCATGTTCCAGCAGCTGCCCACGGCGGGGCTTCCGTTCCAGTTCCCCGACTGGGCCGGATTCGAGCACTACGTCGACGACATGCTCGAGACCGGGGTGATTGATCTCATCAATGAGATCCGGTGGGACATCCGCCCCGTCCCGCGGTTGGGCACCATTGAGATGCGCGTGTGCGACGGCCTCTCCACGCTCGAGGAGATCGGCGCGATCGGTGCCCTCACCCAGTGCCTCGTCGAGGAGGCGTCCCGCTCGCTCGACGCCGGACGGCCCATCCCGACCATGCCGCCGTGGAATGTCCAGGAGAACAAGTGGCGCGCGGCGCGGTATGGCCTCGACGCGATCATCATCCTCGACGCCGCGTGCAACGAGAAGCTCGTCACCGAGCACCTCGCCGAGACGATCGAGCGGCTCGCGCCGATCGCGGAGGACCTGGGCTGCGCCTCGCAGCTGTATGACCTCGAGGGCATCATGAGGCGGGGCGCCGGGTACCAGCGGCAGCGCCGGGTGGCTGAGGCCCACGGGGGCGACCTGCGCGCCGTCGTGCTCGAGGAGGCCCGGCTCATGCGCGAGGGCTACGCCCCGGCCGACGCGTGAGCGCCCGCAAACGTCGGTCACCCGCGCGGATCGTGCTCGTCCTGGTGGTTGTGGCGGTGGTCCTGGCCGTGACGTCCCACCTTCAGGCAGCGCTCTGGGTGGCCGGCGGGGCGGGCGTCTACGCGGCGGTGGAGTGGATTCTGGCCCGAAGCCTGCGCGGGCGTTAGGCCCCTCCGCGCCGTCAGGCACAATTCACGCAGTATGTAGCCTCGAAAAGCGCGGTTCCGGCGGTGAATTGCCTCTGGCGGGCCGGTCAGCCACGTCTGCCACGACCTCGCCGATCCATTCCCTCTCGAACATCACGTGCTCCCAGCTGAATCGCAGGAGCGCGCAGCCTGCCCTGACGAGTTCGTTGTAGCGCGTGCAGTCCCTGTGCAGCGCTTGCCTGCCGCCGTGCCATTCGAAGCTGTCAGCCTCGGCAACCAGCCATACCCACCGCGACCCCCTGGAAAGGGTCCGTGCGAGGTCGACCCGGCGGTCTGTGCCGCCAGCGCGGATCACGACCTGTGGCTTCATGGGCACCCCGGCCTCGATGCAGGCAGCGCGAAGGCCCGATTCGAAGGCGTTCGCCGCCCGCCCGTCCATGTGCTCGAGTACGCGCTGCTGAGCGCTTCGGTTCCGTCCCACCCAGATTGCCGCCGCCGAAACCAGCTCGTCACGGGAGACGAGACCCATGCGGAGGCCCGAGTCCGCGATGGCGAGGCCCTCCGCAAAGGGCAGGGCAGCTGCGCAGTCGAGCACCGTGCGCGCTGCCGATGTGGCGAAGACCTCGCCCTGGCGTACGAGGTCCTGCGCCGGCAGCAGCCGTCGACGGGTCGACACGCCCGAGCGCTTGATTGCCCGACGCTCGCGCGGCACGGCGAGTTCGACCACCTTCGGACGGTGCAGGACGCCCATGCCATGCGCGAGCGCGGCCGACCGAAGGCAGAGCACACCGCTGGACTCGAGCGCGGTGTGCTCCGCTTCGCCGAGGCTCGCGAGTGCATAGACTCCGCGCACTGATCGGATGATCGTGCCATCGGCGACAGCGCGCGCGATCTGGCGCTTGCTGAACGACCGCCGAAGCAGCTGGGTGCGCGCGCTGCCGCCGCGCATCGCGAGAAGGTCCATGATGGCCGTCATAGCGCCATCGTTCCGGAATCCTCGCCCGCGGGTAGGCATCCGCGACGCTATGTGGACAGGCTTCGGCCGTCTGTTCCCGTCCCGCCGGACACAACTCGGGACGGGTCCCTGCGGATCCACGTCGATACGCGCATGAAGTGTGCCTGAGGGGCCGCCTGCTACACGCTCACGGTGGTGACGGGGAGCGAGGACTCCGGCGCGAAGTCGAGGCCGCTCGGGTCTCCGCCGTCCATGATCACCCGCGCGGCGAGGGCGGCGACCATGGCCCCGTTGTCCGTGCAGAGGGAGAAGTCCGGCACGGCCAGCGAGATCCCGGCTTCCTCGCACCGCTGACGCGTGAGCTCGCGGAGCCTCGAATTTGCCGCCACGCCCCCGCCCAGGAGCAGGTTCCGGATGCCCTGCTCGCGGCAGGCGAGGACGGCCTTGGAGGTGATCACATCCGCCACGGCCTGCTGGAAGGACGCCGCGACGTCCGCCACGGGGACGGGTTCGCCCGCCGCCTCGAACTGCTCGACGCAGCGCGCCACAGCGGTCTTGAGCCCGGAGAAAGACCAGTCGTAGCGGTGTGGCCCGGGCTCCTCCGCGGTGCCCATGTACTTCGGCTGGGTCAGTCCGCGCGGGAACCGCACAGCCCTCGGGTTGCCCCGCCGTGCGAGCCTGTCGATCACCGGCCCGCCCGGGTATCCAAGGCCGAGCAGGCGGGCCACCTTGTCGTATGCCTCTCCGGCGGCGTCGTCGATCGTGGAGCCGAGGAGTTCGACGTCCCCGGCGATGTTCCGGACCCGCAGCACCTCGGTGTGCCCGCCGGAGACCAGCAGCGCGCCGAGGTGCTCAGGCAACTCGCCGCCGTAGACACCGCGATCGAGCAGGCCCACACCCACGTGCGCCACGAGGTGGTTCACGGCGTAGAGCGGTTTGCCGGTCGCCACCGCGAGCGCCTTCGCACCGCACACACCCACCATGAGCGCGCCGGCCAGGCCGGGCCCGGACGTGACGGCCAGCGCGTCGATGTCGTCGAGGGTCACGCCTGCCGTGTCGAGCGCCTCACGCAGGCTCGGCACGAGGGCGTCGAGGTGGGCCCGCGAGGCGATCTCGGGGATGACACCGCCGAAGCGGACGTGCTCATCCATCGAGGACGAGACTGTGTTGGCCAGCAGCGTTGTGCCGCGCACAATGCCCACGCCGGTCTCGTCGCACGAGGACTCGATGCCCAGGACCAGCGGCTCCCGGCGGTTCATACGTTCTCCCCTTCTGACGCAGCGCCGGGCGCGGGCGCAACGCCGGGCGCGGGCTCGGCCTCACCGAGAGGCAGCTGCATGATGAGCGCGTCGGCGCCGTCCCGGTAGTAGTGCCTGCGGGTGTGGATATGGCTGAAGCCGAAGCGCCGGTAGAGTGCCTGAGCCCGCGGATTGTCGGCACGGACCTCGAGCAGAACGTCCTCGGCACCCCGACGGCGTGCCTCCCCGATGAGCTCGGTCAGGAGAGCCGACCCGATGCCCCGGCCCTCGTATTCGGGCACGACGGCGATCGTCTGGACATCCGCAATCGGCTCGACGCACATGAGTCCCGCGTAGGCCACAATCCGGCGCCCCTCGGGGACCTCGGCCTCCGCGACGCAGTAGCGCCGTGTCTCGGACTGGCGGATCTCCTCCCGGAACATCTGCTCGGGCCATGCGTCGATGGGGAACAGGAGGCGCTCGAGCGCATGGACCGCGGGCACATCGCCCTCCGTCATCTCCCGGAGCACGACGCCGGGTGGCAGCTTCGCGCTCACAGCGCCCTCTTCCGGGGGCCCGGCACCTGGGCATCGGACTCGCGGAGGTACAGCGGGGTGGTGTCGCGCAGCGGTGTGCCGGCTGCGAGGCGGGAGGCGGCGCTGAGGCCGAGCGAGGCGGCGGTCGGCTGGGCGGAGTCGAAGCCCGGCGCGACGCTCGCCCCGGCATCCTCGAGCTGCGACGGGTAGAGGGCCGCCCCGGCACCGTACACGGGCAGGCCAGGGACGCGGCCCGGCGCGGTGACGTGAGGTCCGTCCAGGACGGTGCCGTCATTGGCGTAGCGGGCCCAGTAGAGCTCCTTGCGCCGGGCGTCGATGGCGACGAGGAATTCGGATCCGCCGGCTCCGACCGCCGTGACGTCCCATGCGAGCGCGTCCAGGCTCATCATCCCGTCCAGCGGCACGCCCCACGCGAATGCGAGCGCGCGCCCGGTCACGATCCCGGAGCGCAGGCCGGTGAAGGGACCCGGACCTACGCCGACCACGATCCTGGCGATGTCCCTGCCCGTGAGTTCCTGCTCCGCGAGCAGCGCCCGGATTCCGGGGGCGAGCACCTCGGCGTGGGATCTCGTGTCCTCGGTGGCGAAGGAGGCCAGGACCGCGGCGTCCCGGAAGGACTCGTGGCAACGGATGAGGGCAGCGGATGCGATAGCGGAGGTGTCGATGGCCAGGATGATCACTGGGGCGCCTCCTGGCCTTCAGCGGGCGGTTCGCCGGCGTTCAGCGGAGCCGGGACAGCGTCCGGATTGACGCGCTCTACCGCGGGCCAGCGGATCTCGGGGTGCCCGGTCCAGCGGGGGCCGTAGGCGCGGATCAGTACGAGGCGCGGCTCGTCGTCGTCCTCCGTGTCGAAGTCGAGTGTGGGACCGGAGGGAGCAGCGGCCGCCCTCGCGCGGCGGAGCTCGATGTCGAGGCGGCTGTCGGAGAGGTCCTCGACGAGCCCTCGGCCCCACTCCACGACCGTCACGGCCGCGTCCGCCCAGTTCTCGAGGTCGAGGTCCGAGAGCTCGCCGTGCCCGGAAAGGCGGTACGCGTCGACGTGGACCAGGTCGGGACCGCCGGGCCGCGGGCCGTGGATCAGGTTCGGGTGGATGCGGACCAGGACGAAGGTCGGGGAGATGATGCCGGGCTGCACGCCGAGCCCTTCGCCGAGCCCTTGGGTGAAGGTGGTCTTGCCCGCGCCGAGCTCGCCGGTGAGGACCACGAGGTCCCCGGCTGCCAGCACATCAGCGAGCGCCGCGCCGAGCGCACGGGTCTGCTCCGCCATCGTGGGAGCGAAGGCGATCTCCCACTCGGGTGCGCCCAGGGGTGGGCGACCGTTCACAGGTCCTCCCCGAGGTAGATCCTCGGCACTCGCTGGCTGATGCGCGTCACGATCTCATAGTTGATGGTCCCTGTGGCGCGCGCCCAGTCGTCGGCGGTTGGCCCGCCGTCGGCTCCCGTGCCGAACAGCACGGCCTCGGCGCCGACCAGCAGCTCGGGGTCGGCGTCGGGGCCGAGGTCGACGACGACCTGGTCCATGGCGACCCGTCCCGCGACGGGATACGTGCGGCCGCCGACCCGGACGGGCCCGCGCTCGGAAGTGCGCGGCACCCCGTCGGCGTAGCCGAGCGGGACGAGGGCGAGAGTGCACGGGGACGCCGTCCGGTAGGTCAAGCCGTAGCTCACCCCCTGCTCGGCCGGGACGCGCTTGGCCTGCGAGAGGGTGGCGCGCAGGGTCATCGCGGGGCGGAGGCCGAGGTCCAGGGAGGACTGGTCGATGAACGGGGAGAGGCCGTAGATCGAGATGCCGGCGCGCACGAGGTCGAAGTGGGCGTCCGGGCGGGAGAAGACGGCCGGCGAGTTGGCGATGTGGCGCATCTCGAGGTCGCAGCCGGCGTCCTCGGCAACGGCGATCGCCTCACGGAATGCGTCGAGCTGGGCGTCGGTCTCGGGGCGCTCGGGCTCGTCGGCCACGGCAAGGTGGCTGAAGACGCCGACCACGCGCAGGAGGCCTTCGTCCTGGTACTCGACGGCCTCCCCCACCACGGACTCCCAGCGGTCGGCGGTCACGCCGTTGCGTCCCAGGCCGGTGTCGATCTTGAGGTGCACCCGTGCGGGGCGCTCCTGCTCACGGGCGGCCGCGACGATCCGCTCGAGCTCCCAGCCCGAGCAGCCCAGGTCGATGCCGGCGGCGACGGCCGCGGAGAAGTTCGAATCCGGGGTGTGCAGCCACGCGAGCATGGGGGCGTCGACGCCGGCGGCGCGCAGCCCGAGGCCCTCGCTGATGTGCGCCACACCGAGCCACGAAGCACCCGCCTCGAGCGCAGCCCGGGCCACCTGCACGGCGCCGTGGCCGTAGCCGTCCGCCTTCACCACGGCCATGACCCTCGCGGGCGCAGCGACCTTGCGTACCACGCCCACGTTGTGGCGGATGGCGTCGAGGTCCACCACGGCGGCACGCTCGGGCAGTC
This sequence comes from Sinomonas notoginsengisoli, assembly GCF_021554725.1. Classification (GTDB taxonomy): domain Bacteria; phylum Actinomycetota; class Actinomycetes; order Actinomycetales; family Micrococcaceae; genus Sinomonas; species Sinomonas notoginsengisoli. The sequence goes on from NZ_JAIZDP010000001.1 coordinate 1,018,575, forward strand.
GGACGGCGGGCAGGGTGGAATTGGGTGCGGCAGGCTCCGAAGTCACCCCACGAGTGTACTCGGGGCGCACGACGCCGCCGGTTCGGCTCGTGGGCGACGCCCCACCTTGCGCGACCGCACGGCGCCGAAACGGTACGCGGCCGGGCATCCCCGCCACGTAGCCTTGGGAGCGTGCAGCACCATGACCGCGTGGCGATGATCTCCCTTCACACGTCCCCGCTCGAGCAGCCCGGCGCCGGGGATGCGGGCGGCATGAACGTCTACGTGTCCCACCTTGCGCGCGCGCTGGCCGCGAGTGGCGTGGGCGTGGACATCTACACACGTGCCACAGATGCAGAGCAGCCCGAGACGGTGCCGCTGGCCGAAGGCGTCCTGGTCCACCACGTCGCGGCCGGTCCCCGCCGCCGGCTCGCCAAGGAGCAGATGCCCCCGCTTGTCGAGGAGTTCGCCGCCGCGACGCTCGAGCGTTGCCGCAGGGCACCGGCCGCGTCGCGGATCGTCCACAGCCACTACTGGGTCTCTGGGCTGGCCGGGCTGGAGGTGGCGGGCGAGCTGGGCGTGCCCCTCGTGCACACGATGCACACCATGGCCCGGGTCAAGAACCTGCACCTCGCCGCGGGGGACGTGCCCGAGCCGAGCAACCGAGAGCGCGGCGAGCAGCGCCTGGCCGACGAGGCCGCGTGGTTCACCGCCAACACCGCGGCGGAGCGGGACGAGCTGGTGCGGCACTATGGCGTCGACGACGACCGGATCGATGTCGTGTCCCCCGGAGTGGATCTCGAGGTGTTCCGTCCCGCGTTCCGGGCTGCGTCCCGCGCGGGCAGGAGGATCGCGCGGGATACCTTCCATGTGCTCTTCGCGGGGCGGATCCAGCGGCTCAAGGGGCCGCAGGTGCTCGTGGCGGCCGCCGGCGCGCTGCGGCGTCGGCGGCCGGACATCCCGCTGCGGGTCTCGATCGTGGGTGCACCGAGCGGCTCCGCGGGCCTGGACCTGGACCTGCTCGCGCAGGCGGAGGGGCTCGGCGGCGTGGTGCATCGCCTGCCGCCGGTTCCGGCGGCCGAGCTCGCACAGTGGTACCGGGCCGCGGACGTGGTGGCGATGCCGAGCTTCTCGGAGTCGTTCGGGCTCGTGGCGCTCGAGGCCCAAGCATGCGGAACGCCTGTCGCGGCTGCGCGCGTGGGTGGGCTGACGCGTGCGGTGTGCGATGGGCGTACCGGCTTCCTCGTGGACGGGCACGAGCCCTCGGCCTGGGCCGCGGTGCTCGAACAGCTGTACGACGATCCCGAGACCCGGGGGGACCTCGGCCGCGCTGCGTCGATCTACGCGGAGCGCTTCGGCTGGGAGCAGACCGCCGAGGGCACGCGCGCCGCCTACCGTACGGCGCTGCACGAGCGGACGGCGGTCCGGCTGGCCTGACGCGCTTTGCTGGGGTCCCACTGGGTGGTGCTTGCGCGGCGGGGAGGGCCAAAGACATGCTTCACATCTCGGGGCTGCGCGATAGGGTGGCGCCATGACCGCTCAGGCATCGTCGCCCAGCGCCAGCGCCAAGGGCTCCCCCGTCCCCAGCGACCTCGAGATCGCCCGCGCGGCGACGCTGCGTCCCATCGAGGAGGTGGCGGCAGAGGCAGGGATTCCCGCCGACGCCCTCGAGCTGTACGGGCGGTACAAGGCCAAGATCGACGTCGGCCGCCTCCCCGAGACGAGCAGGCGCGGCCAGGTCGTCCTCGTCACGGCGATCTCGCCGACGCCGGCCGGCGAGGGAAAGTCCACGCTCACGGTGGGCTTGGCCGATGCCCTGGCGCGCGCGGGCAAACGCGCCATGATCGCCATCCGCGAGCCGAGCCTCGGCCCGATCCTCGGGATGAAGGGCGGTGCGACGGGCGGCGGGCTCTCCCAGGTCCTCCCCATGGAGGACATCAACCTGCACTTCACGGGCGACTTCCATGCGATCACGTCCGCGAACAACGCCCTCTGCGCCCTCATCGACAACCACATCTTCCAGGGGAATGCGCTGGGCATCGACCCGAGGCGCGTGACGTTCAAACGCGTCATGGACATGAACGACCGTTCCCTTCGGGACATCGTGATCGGCCTCGGCGGGCCGGCCCAGGGCGTCCCACGCGAGGCCGGCTTCGACATCACGGTCGCCTCGGAGGTGATGGCGGTGTTCTGCCTCGCGTCCTCGGCGGCGGACCTCAAGGACCGCCTGGGCCGTATCACCTTCGGCTACACCTATGACCGCAAGCCGCTGACGGTCGCTGACCTGGGCGCGGCGGGCGTCATGGCCATGCTCCTCAAGGATGCGATCAAGCCGAACCTGGTGCAGACCATCGCGGGTACACCCGCCCTCGTGCACGGTGGCCCCTTCGCGAACATCGCCCATGGGTGCAACTCGGTGCTCGCGACCACAACCGCGCGGCGTCTCGCGGACATCGTCGTGACCGAGGCGGGCTTCGGGGCAGACCTCGGCGCCGAGAAGTTCATCGACATCAAGTCCCGCGCCGCGGACGTGGCGCCGTCCGCCGTCGTGGTCGTCGCGACGGTGCGGGCGCTGAAGATGCACGGCGGAGTACCCAAGGATTCCCTCACGGGCGAGGACGTGGGCGCCGTCGTGCAGGGCTTCGCCAATCTGGCCCGGCACGTAGAGAATGTGCGCAAGTTCGGGCTCGAGCCGGTGGTGGCCATCAACGAGTTCGTGAGCGACACGCCCGAGGAGCTCGCCGCCGTCGTGCGCCTCTGCCGCGAGGCCAGGGTGCGCGTCGCGGTCGCCGACGTGTGGGGCCGCGGCGGCGGGGGCGACGGCGGCGACGCCCTCGCGCAGGAGGTCCTCGCGGCGCTCGAGACCCCGGGTGCGTGCCGTCAGCTGTACCCGCTCGCGATGAGCGTCGAGGAGAAGATCGCCACCGTGGTCCGCGAGGTCTACCGGGGCGCGGGCGTGGAGTTCTCCGACGCGGCGAAGAAGACCCTGAAGCAGATCCACGAGAACGGCTGGGACAGCCTGCCCGTGTGCATGGCCAAGACGCAGTACTCGTTCTCCGACAACCCGGCACTGCTGGGCGCGCCCGCGGGATTCACGGTGCATGTGCGGGAGCTGTGGCCGCGCACCGGGGCGGGGTTCGTCGTCGCGGTCACAGGCTCGCTCATGACCATGCCGGGCCTCCCGAAGGTACCCGCGGCACTGCGCATGGACCTCGACGACGACGGCCAGGTCGAGGGCCTCTTCTGAGGACCCGGGGGGAGCGCCGGCCGCTTCTTGACCGGCGGGGATCCGGCGGGTCCGACGGTTCGCCCCCCATGAGTCGCGCACCCTCAGTCCGCGAATCGCCGGGCCCAGAATAGTGGAGCTGCCGAGGCGGCGCCAAGGGGCGACTCATAGAGGCCCATGGCAGAACGGGGCGTTGCAGGGACGGGCCCTCAGGCCGGGGCCGGCTCCGCCGGCGCCTCTGCCGCCGCCCCGGCGAGCGCAGGCTTGATGTTCTGGTTGATGTGGAAGAAGTTGTCCGGATCGTACGTGGTCTTCACCGACGCAAGCCGGGCGTAGTTCGCGGCGTAGTTGACCTCGATGCGTCCTTGGTCGTCGGCGTCCTGGAAGTTGATGTACCCGGCGGGCTCGGTGAACTCGTGCAGGGCACGCCAGTAGCTGCGGACCCACGCGATGTTGGCCTCGTTGTCCGCCGGGTTCTCCCACTGGCCTGCGATCACGGGCGCGAATCCCACGGACCGGTACGGGAAGGCGGTCGCATCCGGGGCCACGCGCTGCACGGCGCCGTCGATCGGATAGAAGTGGTTGGCGGTCGCAAGGCTGGGGACCGTGGACCCGTATTCCTGCGCCACGCGCAGGATGTCGTCCGAGAGCTCTTTCGCGAAGTCCGCCTTCCAGTAGCCCTGGAGTCCGGGAGGGTTCCCCTCGTCGAACGCACCGTTGAGGAAGGGGTAGGGCATCGGCGCAACGAGCGAGCCGACCACCGGCCCGGCCTTGAGCACCGGCTGCCAGCGCGCCTCGCCCTCGGCCAGATCGCCTGTCCACATGCCCACGATGAGCGCGACCTGGCGACCGTGCCACTCCTCGGGGATGAACGGCACCGGCGGCGCCTGGTGGTATGCGAAGAACGCGCCGAACTCCTCGGGCTGGGCGGCGATCCAGTCGCGGTAGAACTGTCCGACGGCGAACCCCTCCGAGGCGGGGAAGGCGACGATGCCCACATGGACGATGTCCACGGGGTGCAGCTCGAACTCGAAGGAGGTCACGACGCCGAAGTTGCCGCCGCCTCCGCGCAGTCCCCAGAAGAGGTCGGCGTTCTCCTCGGCGCTCGCCCTCACGAAGGTCCCGTCGGCGAGCACCACATCCGCCGAGACGAGGTTGTCGCACGCGAGCCCGTACTTGCGCGCGAGGAAGCCGATCCCGCCGCCGAGGGTCAGCCCGGCCACTCCGGTCGAGCCGAGGATCCCGCCCGTGCTCGCGAGCCCGAACGCGTGCGTGGCATGGTTGTAGTCGCCCCATGTAGTCCCGGCCTCGGCGCGCGCCCGCTTCGCCGCCGGGTCGACCCAGACGCCGCGGCGGGGCGAGAAGTCGAGGACGAGCGCGCCGTCGGCTGTCCCGAAGCCGGGAGCGCTGTGGCCGCCTCCGCGGATCGCCACGGGCAGCTCGGCATCCCTGGCGAACCGCACGGCGGCGATGACGTCCGCGGTCTGGGAGACACGCAGCACAGCCGCTGGATGCTTGTCGTGCATGCCGTTGAATACGCGGCGAGCGGCGTCGTAGTCCGGGTCGTCGGGCTCGATCACCGTCCCGCGCACGTTCTCGCGGAGCAGGTTGATGGCAGTCGTGGACATGGCCCCTCCCGGGGTTCTCCGAGACCACCTTGTGGCGCCGGCGCCCTCCTGCGCCCTCACCCGGCCACCGCTGATTCCTCCGGTGTACGCCGCGGGCGGGCAGCCGTCAAGGGAAGCACGACGCCGGGCCGGTCACCGCGCGAAGGTGACCGGCCCGGCGTCGTGCTCGCCACTCGGACGGGCTACCGCTCGAGTTCGCCCCGGATGTACGCCTCGACGTCGGCGCGCGCCACATCGTCGGCCTTCTGCACCGGCGGGGACTTCATGAAGTACGCGCTCGGGGATGTCAGCGGACCGCCAATGCCACGGTCGAGGCCGATCTTGGCCGCACGGACAGCGTCGATGATCACGCCCGCCGAGTTGGGCGAGTCCCACACTTCGAGCTTGTACTCGAGCGAAACGGGCGCGTCTCCGAAGTTGCGGCCCTCGAGGCGCACGAACGCCCACTTGCGGTCGTCGAGCCAGGCCACGTAGTCGGACGGGCCAATGTGCACATCGCGCTCGGCGAGCTCGGCCTCGACGTTGGAGGTCACGGCCTGGGTCTTCGAGATCTTCTTGGACAAGAGCCGCTCGCGCTCGAGCATGTTCTTGAAGTCCATGTTGCCGCCTACGTTGAGCTGGTACGTGCGGTCCACGGTCACACCGCGGTCCTCGAACAGCTTCGCGAGAACGCGGTGGGTGATGGTCGCGCCGATCTGGCTCTTGATGTCGTCGCCCACGATCGGCACGCCCGCCTCGGTGAACTTCGCCGCCCACTCCGGGGTACCGGCGATGAAGACGGGCAGCGCGTTGACGAACGCCACGTGTGCATCGATCGCGCACTGGGCATAGAACTTCGCGGCCTTCTCGGAGCCCACCGGGAGGTAGCAGACGAGGACGTCCACGCGGGCCTCGCGGAGGGCGGCGACGACGTCGACCGGCTCCTCCGGGGACTCCTCGATGGTCTCTCGATAGTACTTGCCGAGGCCATCGAGGGTGTGGCCCCGCTGGACGGTGACGCCCGTTGGGGGCACGTCGGTGATCTTAATGGTGTTGTTCTCGCTCGCCACGATCGCGTCGGCGAGGTCGACCCCCACCTTCTTGCCGTCCACGTCGAACGCGGCGACGAACTCGAGGTCGCCAACATGGTAGTCGCCGAACGCCACGTGCATGAGGCCGGGAACTGTCTCCTGCGGGTCAGCGTCGCGGTAGTAGTGCACCCCCTGGACAAGCGAGGCGGCGCAGTTCCCCACACCGACGATGGCAACACGGATCTTGTTATCTGACACAGCACTCCTCATGACGTCGTGGCCGCGGCGCCAGCTGACGCACGTCCTTCGAGAGCCGCGGCACAGATATCCTAACCGCGCCGCCCTCCCCTCCCCGAGACGGATTCCCTAGACTGGCCGAATGGGATGGAACAAGAGGACCAAGAAGAAGTGGGCCGAGCTCAGCGGCGGGCAGCGCGTGGGCGTGGTGATCACCGGAGCCATCCAGATCACCCTCCAGGCCTTGGCCCTGCGGGATCTGGCCAAGCGCCCGGCCGAGCAGGTCAACGGGCCGAAGTTTGCCTGGGCGGGTGCTACATTCATCAACACCATCGGACCGATCGCGTACTTCCTCCTGGGCCGCAGGGCCGCGCCGGACCAGGCGCGGAAGGGCTCCGGCTCAGACGCGTCCTCGGCGGGCCTCAAGACGGCGACCGGGGTCTCGATCGGGAAGAAGCTCGGCTGACCGGGTCTGTCCGCGACGCTCGACGCCGGGGGCGCGCCTCGCGCTCCCGGCTTTCCTTGCATTCAACGAGGCACCCGCACGGTGAGCGCGCCCGGATCGACGCGGACGTCGAGGACGCTGCCGCGGCCTAGATGGTCGCCGTCCAGCTGGATGTCGTCCGGGTGCGCGGCGGCCACGCGCACTGCTCTGCCGGTAAGGTGCCCGAGATCGGGCTGTGAATGCCGGCGGAATCGGAGCAGGAGGGCCGCCGCGACCCGAAACCAGCCGGGGAGTCCCCGCGGGGCGACCGCGAGGACGTTCAGGATGCCGTCGTCCACCCGCGCACCGGGGAAGACCTCGATGTCACCCTGAATGCGGCCGCAGTTGCCGATCATGACCCCGCGCTGGCGCCGATCGAGCGCGAAACGGCCATCGATGTCGACGCGGATGCGGATGGAGTCTCCCGCGATGCTCTGGGCCGCCGATGCCACATAAGCGAGCCAGCCGGCTTTGGCCTTGAGGCCGCTGTCCGCGTTGGCCATCATCGTGGCGTCCAGTCCGAGACCCGCCATCACCACGAACGCGAGCTCGTCGCCATCGTCCACTCGTGCCCAGGCGAGGTCGATGCGGCGGTCCCGCCCCTCCAGTGCGACCCCGAGCGCCGCCTCGGGATCGTCGATCGGGAGGCTCAGGTTGCGTGCAAACAGGTTGCCAGTGCCAAGCGGCACCAGGCCGAGCGGGATCTCGGCGCCCGCCAGGACCCCGGAGACCGCACGAACGGTGCCGTCCCCGCCGCCCACCACAATCAGCTCCGCCCCGCCGTCGAGCGCCTCGACCGCCATGCCGGGCCCGGGATCCTGAGCGGTCGTCTCCAGGACCGTGGCTTCCGCCCCGTCGTCTGCACAGCGCTTCCGGAACGCGTCGACGAGTGCGTCGGCGCCCTCCTTGACCGGATTGACGATGAGCGCGCGCCTGTCCACAGTTCCCCTTCCGCCGGAAGCCCTTGACCTGAACGTTACCCGGACCCCGCGTCATAAAGATGTGGTGACGGCGCTCGCACAATCGGTGATCCAGCAAAGTCCCTGTGCTAGGAAGGAGACAGCTTGGCCACCACTGCAAGCAGTCCAACTGAACGTGTTCGCACCACACAAGGAGTAGGCATGAGCTTCATCGGATTCCTCATTCTCGGTCTCATTGCGGGGGCAATTGCCAAGGCGATCCTCCCCGGACGGCAGGGGGGCGGCTGGCTCGCAACCCTCGTCCTCGGCGTCATCGGCGCGCTTCTGGGCGGCTGGCTCGGCGGGATGATCTTCAAGGAAGATCTCATGGCGCACTTCTGGAGCCTCAGCGCCTGGCTCACCGCCATCATCGGCTCGCTCATTGTGCTCATCATCTGGGGGCTTGTCACCCGGCGTCGAGCCTGACTCCTCGCGCCAACCTGATCCCGCGCACACAGTAGAGGGGCGGTGCTGGGTCACTACCGGCGCCGCCCCTTTCTGTGTTTCGGATCACTGTCCGTTGCTGCGCTGCCGAGTCTCATCGGCGAACGCGTAGCCGAGAAACCTGGGCCCGCAGCTGGGCGTTCTCGTCCTCGAGGTCGAGGACGAGGCGTATGCCCTCGATGTTGAGTCCGGCATCAATCAAGTCGGCGATCCGGACGAGCCGCGTCATGTCGTCCTCGCTGTACCTCCTGGTGCCGCCCTCCGTGCGTGACGGCGTGAGAAGGCCCTTCCGCTCGTAGAGGCGCAGGCTGGAGAGCCCCATCCCGGACAGCTCGGCAGCGACTGAGATCGCATAGACGCCCTCTGACGGGTCGCGCTTGCGTTGCGTGGCCAATTCCGCCTACTTCCTTCCCCAGTGGTCTTGATCTGTGTCTTGAGATCAACTATATCTATGTCTGTAGAGACAGATCCATGGATGTGGAACCGTCCTACTGATGAATACTGGACATCCCGATATCGAACATCTGGAGGTGGCAGAGATGCTGATGCGAACCGATCCATTCCGTGAGCTCGACCGCCTGACGGAGCAGGTCTTCGGTAGCGCGTCGAGGCCCACGACCATGCCTATGGAGGCGTGGCGCGAGGACAGCGAATTCGTGGTGGAGTTCGACCTGCCGGGGGTGGACCCCGAGACGATCGACGTCGATGTGGAGCGCAACGTCCTGGCAGTCAAGGCGGAGCGGCAGTCGCACCGCCCGGACGGCGCCGAGGTGGTTGCCGCCGAGCGCCCGTCCGGCACGTTCGGCCGCGAGCTCATCCTCGGCGACGCCCTGGACACGGGCAAGGTCACAGCGAACTACGCGGACGGTGTCCTGACCCTGCGCATCCCGGTGGCCGAGGAGGCGAAGCCACGCAAGATCGAGGTCTCCACAACGCATTCGAAGAGGGAGATCGCGGCCTGAGGGACCGTGGCCCCGGCAGGGCCGCACATGGCCCTGCCGGGGCGCCGGCCTCCCCCACGCGGAGGCTGCCATGCGTGCAAAGGACTTCTACGAGGTGCTCGGGGTGGACCGCACGGCGAGCCTGCGGGAGATCCGCTCCGCCTATCGGCGGCTCGTGCGCGAACTGCACCCTGACGGTCGCACCGCAGTCTCCGAGTCTGATCGCGAACGGCTGCGGGAGGCGATTGAAGCCTACGCTGTGCTGGGCCGCGAGGATCGCAGGGCGTCCTACGATGCCGCTCGGGACCGCGCCGAGTCCGTCCTCTGGGCGCAGATGCCTCCGCGCCAGCCCGTGTGGCTTGCGCGAAGGCCGATGAACCAGCAGATGGACCAGGACGACCTCGTGCGGTTCCTCCTCCGCTGGTTCCGCTGACTCGTGAGAGGGAACATGCGTGGAGAGCACATCCACCCAGATGAAGGAGAGGCCGTGAGCCCAGAGAAGAGCGGCTGGCGCCGCTACGACAGCACCCTGTTCCCCGTGTTCCACGAGAGGTTCGAGGAGAAGTGGGGCGAGGGCACCGCACCGTTCCTTGACCCCAGCGTCTACGACAACGAGCAGCCCAAGCCTCGTGCCCAGTGGATCAACGTCGATACAGGGGCGGCGGTCGCGGTCGTGCCCGTGTGGGAGGACGACTCCGCCGCACGCTCGTTCGCGGTCTTCTACCTGCCGCCCACCGGCGGGATATGGGTGCTGCGGCCGCCAGGGCTCTCGAGCTATGTCGAGGCGGTGGCCAACGGAACGGCTGCGAGCGAGGATGCGGTGGCCCTCCGTAACGACTCGTTCCACAAGGCCGTGGCCCACGCCGAGGCATTCATCTACGGCACGTAGAAAGGAGAACTTGAGACATGGCCCGAATCACCATCGACGGGATCCTCTACGACGTCGAGGGAACGGATGCTCCCGCGCTCGCGCAGAGCGTGGCTGAGGCTTTGGAGGGGGGTGCCGCGTGCACCCTTGAGGCGAGCCGGTTCGGCGGGCCCGTGCCCGTCCAGGGCCGATTGGTCATCGGCGCGAGCCAATCGTTCTTCGTCACGGGCTGAGGCCGAGCCCAGACACGGGGAAGGGGCGCGGGCAGGCGGTGTTCGCCGTGCCCACGCCCCTTCTTCATCGAGGGAGCCAGACGGTCAGGGCTTCTTGCGGCCCTCGTCGAATCCCTCGGTCTCGATGTGCTCCTTCGAGACGTCCTCGTTCACGGTCTTTTCACCGGTTCGGGTCTCGGTCCCGAGCTTGACCCGCTCCACCGGGACGGTCTCCTTGTCCACCACGGGACGCTCCTCGTGGAGGGTGACCTCGTGCTCCTCCTCCGAGAGGTCGGCCCCGCCCATGGCAGCACCGCGATTCTGCTCCGTGATGGGCTCGCGCTCCACACGGACCTCTTCGCGCTGGACCGGCACGGTCTTCTGCACGTTTTCCGTGGTGACGTACTTGCGGAGCCGGGCACGCCCGACTTCCTCCCGCTCGGTGCCGACGTTGAGCCGCTCCTCCGAACGGGTCATCGCGTCGTCCGTGTTGGGCCCCGAGGTGTCATGGCCGGTGGTCCGCCTGTCGGTCCGCCCGGTATCACCCTCGACGGCCGTCTCGTCGCCGGTGTGGCGGGTGCCCCGCCCGTTCCCATCCGCGATTCCGCTGCGGGCAGTGCGGCCGTAGTGCGTGTAGAGCCGGTCCTCCTCGTCGGGCTCGAGGTGCCCGTCCGGATCGACCCGTGGCGCGTCCTTGACCTGGTCCTTCGTGTACGGGACCACGAGATCTTCGCCCTGCCGGTTCGCTCCCTCGAGGGGGACGAACGACTCCTTCGTGCCGAAGAGCCCGGTCTTGACCGTCACCCACGTGGGGTTGTCGGTCTCGTCGTCGACGTACAGCTCTCCGAGCCCGCCGATCTTCTCGCCGCCCTGTCCCAGGATGTTTCCCTTGGCACGGCCGAGGGTCTCGATGTCTTCACGTGTGACCATGGGTGTTGTCTCCTTCAGGTCAATCAGTTTCGGCTGTCGAGCGCCCCGCTTTCTTGAGGGCTGGGGCCGCTAATTCGGCCCCACGAGTCATCTACACAACCAGCCCGGGGGCGCTCGGCGCAAGGCCCACACCCCCGGGCCGCGGAGATCGCGCGGCGATGTTTACGCGCCACACCAGCGGGGCAATCATCGGGCGGTTTCTGCATTCTTCGGCGATTTCGCTGGGCTGGCCAAATCGGACGTCGCGGGCTCTTCCCAAATGCCGGTGCTGGCCATACAATGCCGTGACGCGAGGGAGCACGTTAGGCACTAAGCCGTTAGGCACTAAGCACGACGGCGGCCACTCCCGGCAGCAGCACGGCCTCACCGGAGGCGTTGCCAACCACCGTGCACCCCGGGTCTGTGGCGGCCAGGGCCCGTCCGCCGAACCCTGTGGGCAGCGGGACCTCGACGGGGCCGGGCCCGAGGCCCACGCAGACGATCGCCCCGGGGCGCCGCCATGTGATCCAGCGTGAGCCGGCGCCCTCACCAGTGCCCTCGACGCCGCCGGCGAGCACCTCGGTTTCGTCCAGTCGGCCCGACCACAGGCCAGGCTGCTCGGCGCGCACCCGGATGAGCCGCCGGTACAGCGCGAGGAGGCGGGCGCCGTCGTGCGTTTCCGCCTCAGACCAGTCCAGGATCGAGCGGAGCCGGGTCTCGGGATCCTGCGGGTCTGGCACCAGGGCGGGGTCCCAGCCCATCCGCTCGAACTCGGCGAGGCGGCCCTTGCGCGTTGCCTCGGCAAGCTCGGGCTCCGGGTGCGAGGTGAAGAACTGCCACGGGGTCGTGGCGCCGTACTCCTCCCCCATGAACAGCATTGGCGTGAACGGCGAGGCCAGGGTCAGGACGGCTGCGACCGCGAGCCCGTCCCACCCGAGGACGGCGCTCGGCCGGTCGCCGACCGCGCGGTTGCCCACCTGATCGTGGTTCTGGCTCGACACCACGAGCTGGGTCGGCCTGACGCGCTCCGGGTCGAGCGGGCGGCCGTGGTGCCTGCCTCGGAAACTCGAGTAGGTGCCGTCGTGGAAGTACCCGCCGAGCATCACCTTGGCGAGCGCGTCCGGGTCGGCGAAGTCGGCGTAGTAGCCCTCCGCCTCCCCGGTCAGGGCCACGTGGATCGCGTGGTGGACGTCGTCATTCCACTGGCCGGCGAGCCCATAGCCGCCTGCCCGGCGCGGGGACACGATGCGCGGATCGTTGAGGTCGGACTCGGCGACGAGGAACGTGCGGCGGCCGCTCCCGTGCTCCACGTCCTCGGCCATGAGCTGGAGCTCCTCGAGCAGCGTCAGGGCCCTGTGGTCCTGGAAGGCGTGGACGGCGTCGAGCCGGAGGCCGTCCACGTGGTAGTCCTGAAGCCACATGCGGGCGTTGTCGAGGATGAGCGCACGGACCTCGTCGGAGCCCGGGCCGTCGAGGTTGACGGCGTCGCCCCACCCGGTCGCCGCCCCGGGGAGGAGGTACGGCCCGAAGAGTGGCAGGTAGTTCCCGCTTGGCCCGAGGTGGTTGTAGACCACGTCCTGGATCACGCCGATCCCGGCCGCATGGGCGGCGTCCACGAAGCGCTGGTAGGCCGCCGGGCCGCCATAGCCCTCGTGCACCGCGTACCACAGGACCCCGTCGTAGCCCCAGTTGTGCGGCCCGTTGAAGGCGTTGACCGGCAGGAGCTCGACGAAGCCCACGCCGAGGTCCGCGAGGTACGGCAGCCGCTCCGCCGCGGCGTCGAAGGTCCCTTGGCTCGTGAAGGTGCCCACGTGCAGCTCGTAGATGACCGAGCCAGCGAGGTCGCGGCCGGTCCAGTCGCCGTCGGCCCACGCATGGCGGTCCGGGTCGAAGCCCGCGGAGAGCGCGTGGACGCCGTCCGGCTGGCGGGGGGACCGCGGGTCGGGGAACGGCCCTTCGCCGTCCAGGACGTAGCCGTACCGCTCCCCCGCAGCGAGGGCACCTGCCACGCGGGCGGCCTCGGACGACGGCGGCATCCACCACCCGCCGTCGGCCTCCTCGAGCGGTAGGGTCTCGGCTTCCGGCCCCGTGCCGAGCACGAGCTCGACGCGCGAGGGGATCGGTGCCCAGACGCTGCCTTCGGGCCTGGGATCCTGGTGCATCATGACGCCTCCTCTGGAACGAGCAGTGCTACCGGCAGCGAGGCGAGTACCTCGCCCACGGCCGCCTCGCCCGCATCGAACGTCTGCCCGGTGAACGCGTCCCGGACCGGGCGGGCAAGCCGGACCGTCGTCGTGCCCCAGCCGCCGGAGCGTTCGAGCCCCACGGGAAGCCGGGTCGCGAGCACCGCGGCGCCGCGCTCGCCGCGCCGGAACCCGATCAGATGTGCCGCAGCGGCACCCGAAGCCTCGATCGGCGCGTAGCCGGTGAACAGCTCGGGGCGGTCTCGGCGCAGCCGCAGCGTGCGCGAGACGACAAGGAGCTTGGCCTCCTCCGAGAGGGGGCCACGGATCGGGGCGCCGGCATCGAGCGCAGCGAGCGCCTCGGCGCGGGCGGCGAAGTCCACATCGCGCCGGTTGTCCGGATCGCACAGCGACCGGTCCCAGAACTCGGTGCCCTGGTACACGTCAGGGACGCCGGGCATGGCGAGCTGGAGGACCTTCGCCGAGAGCGCGTTCGAGGCGCCGAACGAGGCCACCCGGTCCGCGAACGCCGTCATGATCTGGTGCGCCTCGCTGTGGGGGTCCACGGCGGCGTCGACGAGCGCGCGGACGGCGTCCTCGAACGCGGTGTCCTGAGCCGTCCAGAGGGTGTGGACCCCGGCCTCGCGCGCTGCCTTCTCGGCGTATCCCACGAGGCGGTCCCTGTCCGCCGGCCAGGCGCCGAGGATCGCCTGCCACAGCAGATTCGCAAGGGGGCCGTCAACCCGTGGGCCCTCGGCCGGCGCCGCCGCCTCGAGCAGCTGGAGAAGGACCTTGGTCCATTCGTCGGCGAGCTCGGAGAGAACGGTGATGCGGGCGCGCGTGTCCTCGCTGCGCTTCGTGTCGTGTGTGGTGAGTGAGGTCATCGAGTGCGGCTGGCGCCGTTCGCGCTCGGCAAGGGCCTCGTGGAATTCCCCCGGGCTCACCGCGAACACCGTGGGGTCGCCACCGACTTCTGTGAGCGTTCCGAGGCGGGTGTACCGGTAGAACGCGGTGTCCTCGACGGCCTTGGCCATGATCATCCCGGTGGTCTGCTGGAAGCGGCGGCACAGCTCCTCCCCCGGATCGGCGAGCCGTGGCGCGATCTGCTCAATGGTGTCCTGGAGGTCGGGGCGCATGGCGCCGGCCTCCCGGCATGCGCGCACCAGGACGGCCAGATCGTGGTGGGCCGCCCCGTCGTCGCCAGCGCGCCCAGGGGCGAGGTAGGTGCGGTAGACCGGGAAGTGCGCGGCGATCTCCGCGAGGGCGTCCGCGAGTTCGGCAACGGGCGCTGACTCCGGAGCTGCCTCGTCAGGATCGCCGGCGGGCGCGGCCGCGAGGCGGGCGAGCCGGAGGATTTCGGCGCGGAGGAGGCCGTCGGCCATCCAGCGCTTGGTCTCGTGGATCATGGCGGCATAGTCGGCAGGCTCCCCGCGGAGTCGCGTGTCGAGCGCCGTGAGCGGCTCCTCACCGGCGGGGTCCACGAGCACTCGGTCCACGAGGCCGAGCGCGTCGTACCCCGTGGTGCCCTCGCACTCGAAGTCCTCGGGGAGGCTCTCGCCTGGTTCGAGGATCTTCTCCACGAGCGTGTAGGCACCCGAGGAGAGCTCGCGGAGCCGCTCGAGGTACTCCGCCGGGTCGAAGAGCCCATCCGGGTGGTCGATCCGGAGGCCGTCCACGAGCCCTTCCTCGATCCAGCGTCGCACCTCGGCGTGGCTCTGGTCGAAGACCCAGGGGACTTCCACCCGGACCCCGGCGAGGGTGTTGACGGCGAAGAACCGGCGGTAGTTCAGCCGCGTGTCTGCCTCGCGCCAGGGTATGAGGCGGTAGTGCTGCCGGTCGTGGACCTCCTGGGGGGTGTCCCCTACGCTCCACGAGCCGGCCGCCAGGGGGTAGGAGTGCTCGTAGTAGCGCAGCCGCGTCCCCTCGACGCGCAGCAGCCCGAGGTCTTCCTGTGAGCCGAGGGTCGGGATCAGCACCTTGCCACCGCCAGCGTCCCAGTCCACGTCGAACGCCTCGGCGTAGCGCGAGGCGCGCCCCTCCCGCAGGAGGGACCACCACCACGGGTTCTCCTCAGGCACCGCCACGCCGAGGTGGTTCGGCACGATGTCCACGAGCACGCCCATCCCGGCCCCGCGGGCCGCGGCCGCGAGCGCCGCGAGGCCCTCCCGGCCCCCTCGCTCCCGATCCACGCGGGCCGGGCCCGAGACGTCGTAGCCGTGCTCCGAGGAGCCCACCGATTCCAGCAGGGGCGAGAGGTAGAGCCAGTCGACGCCGAGGGAGGACAGGTACGGCACGAGCGCCGCGCCGTCGTCCAGCGTGAACTCGGGGCGGATCTGCAGGCGGTAGGTCGAGGCGGGGGTCTTCACAGGGCTCCTTCTCGCGGCGGGACTACTTCCCGGCGAGGCTCGAGGACGGCTGGTTCGTGGTGCTGGAGCTGGCCTGGGCGGCCAAGGACGCGGCGACCGAGTGGTCCACTTCTTCCGCCACCGGCTCGTGGGCCCGGAGCACGGCCATGCTCTTGGCTGCCACCGTCAGCACGGCCTCGGCCTTGATCTCGATCTCTCCCGCGGCCTGCCCGGAGGTGTCCAGGAGCATGTCCCACCCGGGCGCATAGTCCTCGCCGGGGAGGTGGAAGTCCACATCGGAGTCGTCGGCGTTGAAGTACATCAGGAAGTGGGCGTCCGTGATGGGGCGCCCGTACATGTCCCGGCCGCGGATGCCGTGGCCGTTGAGGAACACTCCCACGCTGCGGCCCAGGGCGATGTCCCAGTCCTCGGGGACCATGGGCTCGCCGTCAGCTCGAATCCACTCGATGTCCGGCAGCGGCTGCCCCTCGCCTCGGGGGGCGGGCCGGCCGTCGAAGAAGCGGCTGCGCCGGAAGGTGGGGTGCTCGGCGCGAAGCCGGGTCACGGCGGCGGTGAACTCGACCAGCGGGAGGTCCGCGCTCTGCCAGTCGATCCAGGAGAGCTCGTTGTCCTGGCAGTACACGTTGTTGTTGCCCTGCTGGGTGCGGCCCAGCTCGTCGCCGTGGGCGATCATGGGCACGCCCTGGGAGAGCAGGAGGGTGGCGATGAAGTTGCGCTGCTGGCGCGCGCGCAGCTCGAGGACCGCCGGATCGTCAGTGGGGCCCTCGGCGCCGCAGTTCCACGAGCGGTTGTGGCTCTCGCCGTCGTTGTTGTCCTCGCCGTTGGCGTCATTGTGCTTCTCGTTGTAGGAGACGAGGTCGCGCAGCGTGAAGCCGTCGTGGGCGGTGACGAAGTTGATGGACGCGACCGGGCGGCGGCCGTTGTGCTGGTAGAGATCCGCGGAGCCGGTCAGGCGGGAGGCGAACTCACCGAGGGATGAGGGCTCGCCGCGCCAGAAGTCGCGCACGGTGTCGCGGTACATGCCGTTCCACTCGGTCCACTGCGGAGGGAAGTTGCCCACCTGGTAGCCCCCGGGACCCACGTCCCACGGCTCTGCGATGAGCTTGACCTGGGAGACTACCGGGTCCTGCTGGATGAGTTCGAAGAAGCTCGAGAGCTTGTCCACGTCGTAGAACTCGCGGGCCAGGGTCGCGGCGAGGTCGAACCTGAACCCGTCCACGTGCATCTCGGTGACCCAGTAGCGTAGCGAGTCCATGATGAGCTGCAGCGCGTGGGGGTGGCGGACGTTGAGGGAGTTCCCCGTGCCCGTGTAGTCCATGTAGTACTGCGGGTCGTCCTCCACCATGCGGTAGTAGGCGCCGTTGTCGATGCCCCTGAAGGACAGGGTGGGGCCCAGGTGGTTCCCCTCGGCCGTGTGGTTGTAGACCACGTCGAGGATCACCTCGATGCCCGCCCGGTGGAGCGTGCGGACCATGGCTTTGAACTCCTGGACCTGTTGGCCGGTGTCCCCGCTCGAGGAGTAGCCGGCGTGCGGGGCGAAGAACCCGATCGTGTTGTAGCCCCAGTAGTTGTGCAGGCCCTTGTCCTGCAGCGTGCTGTCGTCCACGAACTGGTGGACGGGCATGAGCTCGAGGGCGGTGACGCCAAGCTTGGTGAGGTGATTCACGACGGCGGGGTGGGCCACGCCCGCGTACGTTCCCCGCAGCTCGTCGGGCACCTCGGGGTGCCGCTCGGTGAGGCCCTTGACGTGCGCCTCGTAGACCACGGTGCGGTGGTACGGGACGCCCAGCGGGGCGTCACCCTGCCAGTCGAAGAAGGGGCTCGTGACCACGCCGAGCATCATGTGCGGCGCTGAGTCCTCGTCGTTGCGGCTGTCTAGGTCGCCGAAGGTGTAGGAGAAGAGCGGCTGGGCCCAGTCGGGCTGGCCCATGACGGCCTTGGCGTAGGGGTCCAGCAGCAGCTTGTTCGGGTTGCAGCGCTGCCCCGTGGCGGGGTCGTAGGTACCGTGGACGCGGTAGCCATAGAGCTGGCCGGGCTGGACGTTGGGGAGGTAGCAGTGCCACACGAACCCGTCCACCTCGGTCAGCGTGACGCGCTCCTCGTTCCGGTCCGCGTCGAACAGGCAGAGTTCCACCGACTCGGCGGCCTCGCTGAAGATCGCGAAGTTCGTGCCGGTGCCGTCGAAGGTGGCGCCGAGGGGGTAGGCCGTGCCGGGCCAGATGTCCTTCTCCATGTGTCAGCTCCTTGCTGTGCGGCCCGTGGAGGGCCGTGTGGGCATCCTAGCGAGTCTATGTGATGCCAGGATGTCCCTCTGACGCCCGGGTTGGCGGCCTACCCCTCCCGTGACCCCTCAAGCACCACGGCGCTGCGAGCCGGAACCGTGAACACCTCGTTCGCGGCCGCGGTCTCTCCCACAAGGTGGCTCGCGCACGTGGTGATGGTGGTGGTCCACTTCTCGGGGAAGTGGCCGCCGGGGACGTGGTAGTCAACGTCGTTGTCCGCGGCGTTGAGGATCACGAGGAAGTCCGAGTCCCCCGGTGAACCGTGCCTGCCCACGGCCGGGACCGCGTTGCCGTTGAGGAAGAAGGCGAGGGACTTGGCCCAGTCCTGGTCCCAGTCCTCGGGTCCCATGGACGTCCCGTCTGCGTCGAGCCAGGCGATGTCGGGAAGCGGATCGCCTTCGGCGGGGTCCACGGCGCAGCCGTCGAAGAAGTGCCGGCGGCGGAACACCGGGTGCGCGTTGCGCAGCGCCAGGAGGCGGCGGGTGAAGTCGAGGAGCGCGGAATCGGCGCTCTCCCAGTCGATCCAGGTGATGTCATTGTCCTGGCAGTAGCCATTGTTGTTCCCGCCCTGGGTGCGTCCGAGCTCGTCGCCGTGGGAGATCATGGGCACACCCTGGGAGAGCACGAGGGTCAGGAGCAGGTTGCGCTGCTGGCGTGCGCGCAGCTCGAGCACGGTGGGATCGTCCGTGGGGCCCTCGATGCCGCAGTTCCACGAGCGGTTGTCGTCCGTGCCGTCCCGGTTGTCCTCGCCGTTCGCCTCGTTGTGCTTCTCGTTGTAGGAGACCAGGTCGCGCAGGGTGAAGCCGTCATGCGCCGTGACGAAGTTGATGGACGCGCTAGGCCTGCGGCCTTCCGCCTCGTAGAGGTCTGCGGAGCCCGCCACGCGCATCGACAGTTCCCGGAGCTTGCCGGGCTCCCCGCGCCAGAAGTCCCGGACGCAGTCGCGGAACTTGCCGTTCCACTCGGTCCATTGCGGGGGGAAGTTGCCCACTTGGTATCCGTCGGGGCCCACATCCCACGGCTCGGCGATGAGCTTGACGCGGGAGAGGACGGGGTCCGCCGCGACGAGCTCGAAGAACGGCGAGACCATGTCCACGTTCCCTTCCTCGCGGGCGAGCGTCGCCGCGAGGTCGAACCGGAACCCGTCAACGTGCATTTCTGTGACCCAGTACCTCAGCGAGTCGAGTACGAGACCGAGGGTGAGCGGGTGGCCCACATTCACCGAATTGCCCGTGCCGGTGTAGTCCATGTAGTGGAACTCGTCACCGGGGACGAGGTGGTAGTACGCGGCGTTGTCGATTCCGCGGTAGCTCAGCTGCGGGCCCAGATGGTTGCCCTCCGCGGTGTGGTTGTAGACCACGTCGAGGATCACCTCGATGCCCGCACGGTGGTAGGCCTTGACGAGCTCCTTGAACTCGTAGATCTGCTGCCCGTGGTCGCCGGAGGACGAGTAGAACGAGTGCGGCGCGAAGAAGCAGATCGTGTTGTAGCCCCAGTAGTTCGCCAGGCCCTTGTCCAGCAGCGTCGAGTCGTTGACGAACTGGTGCACCGGCATGAGCTCGATCGCGGTCACCCCCAGCTCGGTGAGGTGGCGCACGACGGCGGGATGTGCGGCGCCCGTGTACGTCCCCCGGAGTGCTTCGGGAACCTCGGGGTGAAGCTGCGTCAATCCCTTGAGATGGGTTTCGTAGATGACGGTCTCGTTGTACGGCGTGCGCGGCGGCGCATCCCCCTCCCAGTCGTACTCGCCGTGGTCCACGACCACCGAGAGCATGCTGTGTCCGAGCGAGTCGGAAGTGTCGATGACCTCGGGTTCCCCGAAGCGGTAGGCGTGCATCTCCTGGCCCCACTCGTTGCGTCCCGAGACCGCTAGGGAGTGGGGATCGAGGAGGAGTTTCGAGGGGTTGAAGCGGAGCCCGTGGGCGGGATCCCAGGGTCCGTGCACCCTGTACCCGTAGTGCTGGCCCGGACGCGCGCCGGCAATCGCGCCCTCCCACCGTACGGCCTGTTCACCGGCGGTTGGTTCCGCCCGGATCAGGTCCACGCAGTGCTGTTCGCTCGTCTCGTGGTCCACGAGGCACACTTCAACACGCTCCGCGGCTGGCGCGGTTGCGAGGGCAAAGTCGGTGCCGGAATCGCTCGGCCGGGCGCCCCAGAAGGATCCCTGGGTGTTCGAGTCCATGTGGCGACACTAGCGGACGCCACCGACAACCGTCTGAACGGTCCCACAGATGGACGTTGTCCCTCAGCCTTGGCCGCTGGCTCCAGCGGGGCTAGCGTGGATGGTGGAGGCCCTTGGGGGAGGAGAGACTCTCGTGGATCTGGAGTTCACCGAGGTCGACGCGCCGCCACCGCGCAGGACGTGGCTGTGGCTCGCGATTGGCTGTGTCGCCACACTCATGCTCGTGCTGGTACTCGTCTCCCCCGCGGCTGCGGCGGTCACGGGGCTCGTGGTTCTCGCAGCAATACCACTCGCGATCATCGCCGGAACACCACGCACGACGGCGCCGCTCGCCGTCGCTGCCTCCATCGCCCTCGTGACGTTGGGAGCCTCCGCGGTCTCGCTCGTGATCGAGTCCCGGGCCCCCAGAACTGTCTCCGGACCCGCCTTGTCCGCCAACAGCGGGACGCCTCCGCCCGCCGTCGGCCGTCCCTCCCCCTCACAGGGCGCGGTGATGCCGCTGCCCGAGCCGGCGGACATCAAGCCCGCGCCGCCCACCCCCGAGCAGGCATCTCCCCCGCCGCCCTCCCCGCCTGAGGTGCCGGCAGTCGCGGAGCCAGCGCCATCGTCCGTACCCGAGCCAGCCCCAGAACCGGCGCCCGCGCCGGCACCTGCGCCAGCCCCACCATCGGCGCCCGCACCGCCACCTGCATCTGCGAACACGGTGGTGCAAACCCCTCCGAACCAGACGACCGCCGGCTGGGGCCAGATCCCCCAGGACGCGCGGGCCCAGCTGTGCGCGGCCGCGGCGCAGGCCGGGCAGAAGGCCCCTCCTGGGCAATGCCGCTGACCCCGGTCCGCGTCACAGTCCGGTCGAGTCGATTCAGGGGCTCCATGAGGCACGTGCAAGCGCTTACGCTTTAGCTCGGGACCCCACGGGGACAGGAGGCCCGCGATGACGTATCGGCTCCTCGCCTTGGGCGACAAGGTGACGTTCTTCGACACCGGCCGCCATCCGTTCAACGTCCGCGCGGTCTCTCAGGACCGGCGCATCGTGATCCTCTCGAGGCCCGTAGACATGGGGACGTCCGCGGAGTACACGATGATCGACTGGGAGCGCGGGGTGCGTGGATCCGACGGCACGAGTGGGCAGGGCATCCGGATCACGTCACAGGCCCACCACCGCCTACACCGCTTCTTCAAAGAGCAGGGCGTACTGCGCGAGGGTGACGTGCCGGCGACGCAGTCGGTCCTCGCGTTCGGGGACTGGAGGCCTGTGCTCATTGCGACCGTCAACGGGCGGCCATAGGCCGGCACATGATGCACCCTCGCTCTTGACGCACCTACTGCTCATTGGCCCATCGGGTAGATGCGGAGCCTGTCCTCCCACCGAGCCGGCGTGAATCCGGTCGCCTCGAGCTTCCGGAGGTCGAGAGTGGAGTGAAGCGGCCGGGGCGCCGAGTGGGGCTTGTCCTTCAAGTATTCGGCGGTGCTGACCCGCTCCACGTCGCCGGGATGGCGCCCGAGGACGGCGAACACCTCGGCCGCGACGTCTGCCCAGCTCGCGGTCTCCCCCGAGTTGCTGAGGTTGTATGTGCCGTAGGGCGCCCGCGTATCGATGAGGTGCCTGTCATTTCCTATGTCTTCCAGCTTGACACCGCGCGCGGCTATGTCGCGATAGCACTTCCTCTCGGAGTCGTATCCTTACTGTTTGGCCGGTGGATCCTCCGGGCGCTCCTCGTTCAGCAGCGAGCGAGTGGGAAGCACTTGGCCCGCGTCCCCCTCGTTGGTTCCGAAGACACGATCATGCACCTTTGTCGGCAGCTAGCCAGTCAGCCTGAAGCGGGCTACCTTCCTGTAGCCGCATTCATCCCAGGGTTCCACGGCTCCGGCATTGGCGTTTATGGGACGGAGTTGCCGGTAGTCGGAAGCGCACAATCCCTCGATGCCCTTCTTGATGCCGTCCTGCTCAGCGGAGCTGACACAGTAGCGATCTCAGGCGGCGCACTCATCGGCCCAGAGACCCTCCGACAACTCGGATGGGAACTCTCGGCGCGAGACATCTCGATGGTCATGGCGCCTGCTCTCACCGACGTCGCCGGTCCGCGGATCCATACGCAGCCCGTCGCGGGCCTTCCCCTGATACACGTGACGACGCCAAAGCTTGATGGCATACGAGGAACCCTGAAGAGAGTATTCGATATTGCTGGGTCGGTGATGATTATCCTCGCATCCTCGCCCCTCTTTCTGTCCGTTGCCTTTGCGGTTTGGATATCGAGCCCTGGCCCGATCGTCTATTCACAGGTGAGAATTGGCCAAGGCGGAAACCCTTTCAAGATGTACAAGTTCCGGTCCATGACTGCGGATGCGGACGCAATGTTGAGCGAACTCCTCAAGGCTCAGGGATCGGAGGACAAGCCCCTCTTCAAGGTCGTGAACGATCCCCGAGTCACCGGAGTTGGTCGCGTACTTCGGCGCTACTCGCTGGACGAGTTACCGCAGCTGTTCAATGTTTTTCTTGGGTCCATGAGTCTGGTGGGACCCCGCCCCCAGCGGGAGGCCGAAGTAGCGCTGTATGAGGATTACGCCCATCGTCGCCTCATCGTCAAACCCGGAATGAGTGGTCTTTGGCAAGTAAGCGGCCGCTCTAATCTGACATCGGAGAGGCCATCCGCCTTGACTTGTACTACGTAGACAACTGGTCTCTTGTCGGCGACTTGATCATTCTTGCCAAGACGTTCAGGGCCGTCTTGGCGAAGGACGGCGCGGCTTGATCTTGGTACTTGTTGCATCGCTGGGCACAGACGTCCTCACCTCAAACGGCGCCTACTGAACCCCCTGCGCGGCCCGTAGCCGATCCTCACCCCCCGGGGCCTCGACTGGCAGCAGCCCGAGCCGGGCGAGCAGTTCTCGGAGGCTTCGTTTGCTGGCATCCGGCGAGTACTGGCGCGCCCACCTCCCGCGCGCCGCGTCGACAGTTTCGCTAGCAGGTAATGCCGTCTCCACCTCTGCCAGGATTTCGGCCAGGTGCTCGGTGTCTCCTGCCCGTGCCACCCAGGGATGCTCTGATCCCACCACGTCAACCAACGGCCCCGTATCGCTCACGATGACCGGAACGCCCGATCCCATCGCAGCTGCCGCGCTCCAGGGGAAGCCGCCGGTGCCAACGGCGGGACAGACAAGCAGATCGATGGAACCGAGGAACTCGTCAGCGGGCATCGCGCCGACGCGCTGGACGATCGGGCCAAGTGCTGCGAAACGCCCCCTGATGATGGCGCGTTCCCGGGCATCGGAGTATCTCGACTTTCCAGCTACCCGGAGCCGATACTGCCCCGGCGCCCAGCGCGCCAAGCTTTTCACGGCGTCCGCGAGCACCGTCACTCCGGAGGCCTCAGAGATCTCGCCCATGAACCCGATCCGGAGCGGTCCCCTTCCACGGGCTGCGTGGACGGGCTCGAGATCGGGGACGGAGGGAGCCACCACGGACGCGCCCGGAAGCCGTGCCGCATCGAACGCGGTCGGAACAATGGTGGCCGTCGCGCCAACAGCGGCCGCTGCCTGAGCTGCCCGCAGGTACCCAGATGGCACGCCCTCGAAGGCGACAACCCTACGGCGGGTCCCAAGCGTCGCCAGAGCCGGCAGGATGCCGTCGCACCAGAGGACGCCCTCGGGATGCTCACGGCGCCAGCGGCGCAGGTCTCGTGAATAGTCTGCGCGCGAGACGGAGTTCGTCACTTGAGTCGGGACGCCTTCCGCCACCGCCCAGTCCACGAGGCCGGACGGGCTCGCCGGCCCGAGCACCTGCACATCCTCACCGAGCGTTACAAGGCCGTCGATCACCGAGGTCAGGAGGCCTTGCCCACCGCCCCGGCCAGTTGCAGCTGCAACGACATGAATGCCCATCGTTCCCAGCCTCCTCGCAGCAGTTGGACTGTCACCATCCAAGTTAGGCGCTCCGGGCCCGAAGGCTGGGTCGGCACGCCGTCCGTCATGCACCTCAGGACCCATGACGGCGATCGGTGCAGCAGCTCGCTGACCCCGTCCGCGGTGTCGGCAGCGCGCCTTCTTGGCAGTGGGTTAGCCACACCCTCCCTGAGGCCGCACACTGGAGAGCATGACTGAGCCAGACCTGCCCAAGGTCTTCCAGATCGACCTTCCACCAGAAAACGTCGAGGGCCGCTTCGCGGACTTCGCGAACCTGTGGCACACGCCCAACGTGTTCGTGCTGGACTTCGTGGCGCTCACCCAGCCGCCACAGACCGGCGAGGGGCCGGAGGGAGAGGCTTCCGAGCTCATCCCCGGCCGCGTGGTGAGCCGCATCCGCATCCCCCCGGAGCAGGTATTCGAGCTCGCCGCCGCCCTCACCCGGCAGCTGGGCATCTGGGAGCAGGAGACCGGCCGCAAGCCGCCCGCCAAGCCCCTGTTCGACTCCGAGGGCCGCCAGATCCGCATCGACGAAGAGGGCGTTGACGGTCCCGAATGAAACCCCGTGCTCCGTGGGCGGCCTCCCTGCTGGCGGCTGTCCTGATGGCTCTCACCGCCTGCTCGGCCCCCGCGACGCACGACGCCGCGCCGGCGCCGAGCGCTGCTGCCGCCCTCTCCGGCGGTGCTGCTCCTGCTACCGCCGCCGCTTCGGATACCTCTCCTTCGGCCCTGACAGTGGTGAGCGTGCTCGGGGACTCCCATTCGGGCTGGCCCGGCTCGTGGTTCCGGGGCTCCGTGGCGAACGGGGCAGTGCCTGGGGTGGCCCCCGGTGTGCTCGCCTCAGAGCCTGGACGGACGTCGATCGAGCTGCTGGCGTGGGTGGGCCAAGCGACAGCTCGACGCGGCGTGGTCCTCGTTCAGGCCGGGACCAATGATCTGCTGATAAGGCGCGCGACCCCGCCGGTGGCCGCGCAGGGTGTCGAGGCGCTCGTGACAGCCGTGTCTGCCCAGCATGTGCGCGCCATCCTCGTGTCGGTCCCTCCCTCGGGCACATTGGGCGCCGCCACCAACCAGCTCAACGCACTCCTGGAGGACTGGTCGCACGGCCACCAGGTGCCGTGGCTGGACGTGACACGCGCCGTTGCCCAGGCAGACGGGACGTGGCAGCTAGGGCTCAGCGACGATGGTGTCCATGCCAACGCCGCGGGCGGGGAGCGCATGGCCAGCGCGGCGCGGGCGCAGCTCCCGGGCTTGCTCGGCCCCGGATGAGAGCCACAAGCGCAATGGCTTCGGGAATCTAGCGCAGGCGTGCCACAGCGGCGCGCACGGCAGGGGCCAGCTCGCCCGCGCCGAAGGGGCCATCGTGGGCAGCGAGCCATCCCGCCTGCTGATGGACCAGCGCAGCGAGCGCAGCCAGCTCAACCGGCCGCGCGCCGTCGTGCGCCCCGTCCCCAGAAGCGGTGGCGAGGAGTGAGCCGAGGATGCCCGTGAGCGTGTCGCCACTGCCAGCGGTCGCGAGGTACGGGTGCCCTCCACTTTGGACGAGGGCGGTGCCGTCCGGCGCTGCCGCAACCGTCGCCGGCCCCTTGAGCAGCACGGTCACCCCGATGCGCCGCGCGGCCTCGCGGGCCCAGCGCAGGGGCTGGGCCTCGATCGCGGCGCGGTCCGGTGCGGCGGACCCTGAAACGAAGTTAGCCAGGAGCGACTCGAGCTCCCCCGCGTGCGGCGTGAGCACAATGTGCTCCCCCGCCACCGTCCCCTCCTCCGCGAGCCGGGACAGGACCTCCCCCAGCCGCGGCTCCGCGGCCAGTCCCCGCGATCCCGGGTCCGCCGCAAGGAACTCCCCCAGCGCCCCAAGGCCCGAGGCATCCACCACAGTGGGGAGCCCCGACCCGAGGGCCACGGCCAGCGCGCGGCGCTGACCGTCGTCATCCGCGATCCCCGGACCCACCGCCCACGCCTGCACCCGGCCCCGCGGCCCCACCGAGCCCACGATCTCCGGATGCGCCGCAAGCACCAGCCGGCGCACGGCGTCCGGTGCCACGAGCCGGACCATCCCCACACCCGTGGCGAGCGCGCCGGCCGTGGCCAGCACGGCGGCCCCTGGGTAGTCCTCGGAGCCCGCCACGAGGCCCAGGACGCCGCGGGAGTACTTGTGCCAGTCGTCGCGCGGCTCGGGCAGCAGGGCGGCCGCGGCGGCTGCGTCGAGCGAGCGCACGTCCGGCTCCGGCAGGTGCGGGCCGAGCCCGATGTCCACCACCTCCACCCTGCCCGCGAGGTGCCGCCCACGCCCCACGAGAAGCCCCGTCTTGAGCGCGCCGAACGTCACCGTCACATCCGCGGCCCACACCGCCGCACCCGCGGCGCCGGTGTCCCCATCGACGCCGGAGGGAAGATCGCACGCGATGACTGTCCCTGCCGGTCGGGGCAGCGGCGGCCGGAACTCGCCGGAGAAGCCGGTGCCGAGCACGGCGTCCACCACCACATCCGCCGGCTCAAGCCCGTCCGTGACGCGCCCGCCCGCCGCGATGAAGGCCGCGAGGCCCTCCGCGTGGGCCGTGCGGCCGGCGAGCACCGCCGTCGTGCGCACCCCGCGGCGCGCGACCTCCGCGAGCGCGAACAGTGCGTCCCCGCCGTTGTTGCCCTTGCCCACGACGGCGGCAACGCGCCTTCCGTAGACGCCGCCGGTGCGCTGGAGGTCCCGGAGAACCGCCAGGGCGAGGCCGTGCGCGGCTCGGGCCATGAGCCCAGGGCCCTCGCCGCGGTCGAGGAGCGGCCTCTCCGCCGCACGGACCTGGGAGCCGGTGTACGCAGAGACCATGTACGCGAGTCTACTGAGCGACCAGGGTCACGGATCCTACAGATCTAGTGAAGTGGTCGCTTGGCCCTATCCAGCCAGACAAATGCCGATAAACTGTTGAAGCTGCCACCTCCCCGGTCACCCGGGCCCTCGGCGGCGCGTTTATTCCGTGGGGCAAAGCTCCTGAACTGCATTGGGGGCAAAGTGAAGTCTCGTTGGGTTCCGGCCGCGCTGGTGACCGTGGCCTTCGTCGCCGTCGCGCTGGTCGCGTCCCACGGGACCATCGATGTGGCCGTGCTCATCTGGGCCGCCGTGGGCGTGTTCGGGGCGGTCTTCGGAATCGCGACCGCCAAGGCCGCGGGGCATGCTGACAAGTCTTCGACGTCCGTGGAGCCACCTGCCAGCCGGGCCGCGGAGGCCCAGGCACCAGAGGCCCAGGCACCCGTTGTTCGCGCCGCCTCGGTAGGCCAGGCCGCCAGTGTTCAGGCACCCGCCACTCATTCGGCCGCTGCACCCGCTACCCATTCGGCCTCTGCACCCGCCACCCATTCGGCCGCCGCAGAGGCCCCGGTACCGCGCATTCCCGAGGCTTCGATGCTTCGGCCTCCCACTCTCGACCGCGCGTCCATCCTCGCGAAGCAGGGGCCCAAGCACTCCGCCGAGCAGCTGGCCTAATCTCCCGACAGTGCCACCGCGCCGCGCCCGCGGCTCGGCGTTGCGCGGAGCGGGTCAGGCCTCGGCGACGACCATCGCCGTGGCGATGCCGCCGTCGTGGCTCATGCTCAGGTGCCAGCTCTTGACGCCGCGTTCCTTGGCCACGGCCAGCACGGTGCCTTTGACCTGGATCTCAGGGCCCGTGGAGCCCAGGCCGATCCAGCAGTCCTGCCAGTTCATGCCGGCCGGCGCACCGAGAACCTTCGCCACGGCCTCCTTCGCCGCGAACCGGGCCGCGAGCGAGCGGACGTGGAGCTCCCGCTCAGCAGGGACGAAGAGCCGTTCGCGGAGGCCTGGGGTGCGCTCCAGCTGCCGTTCGAAGCGGGCAATGTCCACAACGTCCACGCCGATGCCGATGATAGCCATGCCGCTACTCTATCGGGGCCCCGAGGCCCGGCCCCGCGCTGGCCGCTACGTGAGCGTCCACGACCTCTTCGAGAGGCCGAACCAAAAGCCCTCGATCGCGGTCTTCGCTTCGATGCCGCCGGACTCCGATGCAGCGCCGAGGGCCACGTAGAGCGGCGCCCAGTGCTCAGACCGCGGGTGCGCTTCACGCGCTGCCGGCGCCTTGTGGATGAAGTCGAGGATCGAGTCCACGTCCCCGCGGGCCATCGTCTCCTCGGCCCAGTTGTCGAACTCCGAGGATGCGGCCGGCGGGGTGGCGTCCGCGGCCGCGCGCGGGTTGAACCAGTGCAGGTTGTGGGTGGTGAAGCCCGAGCCGATGATGAGGGTACCGCGGTCGCGCAGGGGTGCCAGGCTCCGGCCCAGCTCGAACAGGCCGCGCGGATCGAGCGTGGGCATCGACATCTGCACCACCGGCACATCGGTCTCGGGGAACAGCTCCTTGAGCGGCACGTATGCCCCGTGGTCGAGGCCTCGGGTCTCGTCACGCTCCACGTGGTGCCCGTGCTGGGAGGTCAGCTTGGCGACCTCGTTCGCGAGTTCCGGGGCGAGTGGCGCGTCATAGCGCACCTGGTAGTACTTCTGGGGGAAGCCCCAGAAGTCGTAGACCAGCTCCTGAGGGCGCTCGGTGGCGCTCAGCGTCACAGGCGCGTTCTCCCAGTGGGCGGAGATCATGAGGATGTCCTTCGGCTTGGCGAAGGTGCCCGACCACTCGTGGAGTTCACGGGTCCACGTGGTGTCGTCGGCAAGAGGGGGTGCGCCATGGCTGAGGAACAGGACTGGGGGCTGGGCTGCGGTCATGAATCAAGGATACGCCCAAGATAGTTGATCCTTCAAGTAAATGCGCTGGCCGATGCTGGTCCGCCGTGGCACCTCGGGCTTGGCTGCGGGGCCACCCACCGTCCGTTCCTGCTCACTTGGGCCCGAGATATAAGCTCCCGCGCGGCGCGCCGTGCGCGACCCGCCGCTCTCGCAACGTCTCAGCGAGCACGACGGCACGCATCCGAGCCAGCGATTCCCCCTCCACAGGATCAATACACGGCCCGTACTCCACATAGCGGATCCCCGCCCTGCAAGACGGTGGCAGGGCCCGTTGGCATGGACTCATGGACCCTCTCGAGTACCTCAGATCCCTCGGCGGAGTAGCACGGACAGCCACACTCCTCCGAGCGGGGATCACCAAACGCCAGGTGGCCTCCCTTGCCGAGTTCGGAAGCAAGCCCGTCCGCGGCGTGATCGCACTGCCGGACAGCAATCCCGACTTCCACTTCGCTCTGGTCCACAACGGCCTGCTCACCTGTGGTTCGGCCGCCCAGTGGCACGGCCTGTGGATCAGGGACAGGCCCGTGCGAAGGCACCTGGCCGTCGTCCATGCAAGGATCACCGGCTTCACCGCACACCGGACCATCAGGCTCCCGGGGCACGAAACGCTGCCCGTTGCCTCAGTCGAGGACACGGTCCTCCACGCCCTCGGGTGCCTCCCGGTCCACGAGGCCGTGAGTGTCGCCGAATCAGCCGTCAGAGCTGGGCGTGTCGATCGGGGCATGCTCGAACGCATGCTCACGTCGAGCCGGAACACCCGGGCACGCCGCGCGCTCTCACTAGTCACCGGTACAGCTGATTCGCAACCGGAGGTCGAGGCGCGGCTCCTCTTCGCGTCCCGTGGCTGGCGCGTGGAGTCCCAGGTCATCGTGGCGAATGTGGGCCGAGTCGATTTCATCATCGAGGGCATCATCATCGTCGAGATCGATGGCCACGCGTTCCACGGCGCTCGTGACGCATTCGTCGAGGATCGTCGGCGGATGAATGAGGCCCTGCTCCTGGGCTACGTCACCCTGAGGTACCCGCCGGAGGTGGTGTGGCGGGACCCGGAACGAATACTGCGCGACGTCGAGGATCTCCTGCTCAATTGGCGGATGGGACGCAGGCACCTCTGGGTCGCGGGCCGATGACCCCGGCTGGGGCGTCCGCTCGCGCTCACAATGGGACCCCATGCGCGGCGCGTCGGCCTAGACACGCCGTGCCACGCCCGTCCCGAGCGGCCCAAGCGAGCAGGAACGGACACTCGCCCCGGCATCCACCCGCGCCCCGCCCGTCTCCCGCGTCCGAGGGCCCAGGCATAGGGTGGCCCCATGAGCCAAGACCAGAACTGGGCCGTGGACATCCTCCTGGAGGGCTTCGAGCGCGTGCGCGAAGCGGTCGAGCAGGTGCTGCTCGGCCTCTCCCCCGACCAACTCGTCCAGCGCCCGGGCCCGCACGCCAACCACATCGCGTGGATCGTCTGGCACCTCACCCGGGTCGAGGACGATCATTTCGCGGCGCTGGCCCATGTCCTCGAGGGCAACGACGCACCGGCGGAACGGACCCGCGAGGTCCCGCCGGGCCAGCTGTGGCCCGAGTGGCGTGAGCGCTTCGGCCTCCCGTACAGCGAGTGGGCCACCGGCTACGGGCAGTCCAGCGAGGAGGTCGGGGCCTTCCCCGCCACGGATCCGGACCTCCTGCGCGGCTACCACGACGCCGTCTACATGCGCGCCAACGAGGTGATCCGCCGCCTCAACGAGGGCGATCTGGGCCGGGTAGTCGATCGCCGCTGGTCCCCACCTGTCACCGCGGCAGTAAGGCTGGTGAGCATCCTCAACGACACCACCCAGCACGTAGGCCAGGCCGCCTACGTCCGCGGACTCATCCGCGCCTGACCCGGACCAAAGGCCCTCGTCCCCCAGCCTCCCCGCGCGTACCGTCATGAGTGAGGAAGGGGCTCGTCGTGGCGGCACTGGCAAGGCGGCAGATCGCGATCGTCGTCGGAGTGTTACTCGCCGTAGCCCTGGTAGGCGGGGGCGTCGCCATCGCACTCCTGAGCTCCTCGGGAGGCCCGACGGCGGTCCCGTCGCCGACCGCTTCGCCCTCACCGTCTGCGAGCTCGTCCTCACCGACGGCCAGCCCGAGCCCGCCTCCGACAGGCGCTGGCCAATCGTCCCTACAGGGGCCGGAGCAGCCTTCCAGCGAGCTGCCGTCCAACGCTCAGCCGTCCAACCCTCAGCCGTCCAGCGATGCGCCAGCCCCGGCCCCTCAGCCCACTCAGCCCGGCGCGCCCGCGCCCCAGCAGCCGGCACCCGGTCTCCCCAGTGGGCTCCGCGGCCTGGACATTGAGCGGATCGCGACCAGCCAGAAGCTCGTGGCCCTCACCTTCGACGCCGGGGCGAACGACGCTGGCCTCGCCTCGATCCTGTCCACGCTCGCGGCCAACCGCGTGCCGGCGACGTTCTTCCTCACGGGCACATGGGCGCAGGCCAATCCCGCCAAAGTCTCTCAGATCGTCGCGGCCGGGCACCGGATCGGCAACCACTCCATGACCCACGCGGACATGACCACCCAGAGCGATGCGCAGATCGGTGCGGAGCTTTCGAACGCACAGGCCGCCATCCAAGCCGGCGGCGCCGATCCCCGGCCGCTCTTCCGCTTCCCGTCCGGCGCACGAACCGCCCGCACCATCGCTGCCGTCAATGCCAACGGCTACGCGGCCATCCGCTGGACCGTCGATTCCCTGGGCTGGCAGGGCACCATGGACGGCACGCGCGGCCCCGGGTTTGTCACGCAGAGGGTCCTGGCGGCGCTGCGGCCCGGGGAGATCGTCCTCATGCATGTTGGCTCGAACCCCAACGACGGCTCGACCCTCGATGCCGCCGCCCTGCCGGACATCATCGCCCAGATGCGGTCAGCGGGCTACGGCTTCACGACGCTGGACATCCTGCTGTAATCCGCGCCATTCGGGCGGTTCCGCGGGACAATGGAGAGTACACAACCGAGAGGTGGCCACCATGCGATGGTCCAGCATCTTCAAGTCCGCCGGGACCCCGCGCCTGCGTCATTCTGGCGCACCCTCCCACGGCGTGGGCAGCAATCCCGGCATGCCGCACCTCGCCGCAGCCCAAATCCCGGGTCCCGGCGTGGGCCGGATGCTCGCGGGCGAGACCGGCACCCTTCCCGATGATGCCGCGGACCCCGTCGAGAAGCAGGGCCACGTCTCCCACCGCCGCTCGCGCAGGAGAAACGGCTAGCAGCCGAAGCACGACGGCGGCCGGTCACCTTCCGTGCGGAAGGTGACCGGCCGCCGTCGGACGTCACCTGCGAAGCTGGCTGGAAGGGCTACTCGACAGTGACCGACTTGGCGAGGTTTCGCGGCTGATCGACGTCGTAGCCCTTGGCCGAGGCGAGCTCGGCGGCGAAGATCTGCAGGGGCACGGTGGTGAGCAGTGGCATGAGCAGCACGGGGGTCTCGGGGACGTAGAAGACGTGCTCGGCGTACTCGCGCACTGCCTCGTCGCCCTCTTCCGCAACCACGAAGGTGCGGGCGCCGCGAGCGCGGACCTCCTGGATGTTGGAGACCACCTTGGCGTGCAGCGACTCGCGCCCCCGCGGGGACGGGACCACCACGAACACCGGCTGCCCTTGGTCGATCAGGGCGATCGGGCCGTGCTTGAGCTCGCCGGCTGCGAAGCCCTCGGCGTGGATGTACGCGATCTCCTTGAGCTTGAGCGCGCCCTCGAGTGCCACCGGGTAGCCCACGTGACGTCCCAGGAACAGCACGGAGCTCTCGTCCTTCATGCTGCGGGCGAGTTCGCGCAGCGGCCCGGCGTTGTCCAGGACGGTCTGGATCTTCTCGGGAATCTTGTTCAGGTCCGCGAGGACGTCCTTGATCTGGCCGGAGAAGATGTTCCCTCGCAGCTGCGCGAGGTACAGGCCGAGCAGGTAGGCGGCCGTGATCTGGGCCAGGAATGCCTTCGTCGACGCGACGGCGATCTCCGGGCCGGCGTGCGTGTAGAGCACGGCGTCGGACTCGCGCGGGATCGTGGACCCGTTCGTGTTGCAGATCGAGACCGTCTTGGCCCCCTGCTCGCGGGCGTAGCGGACGGCCATGAGCGTGTCCATCGTCTCGCCGGACTGGCTGATGGAGACCACGAGCGTGTTGGAGTCCACGATCGGGTCCCGGTAGCGGAACTCGTGCGCGAGCTCGACCTCGGTGGGGATCCGGCACCAGTTCTCGATCGCGTACTTGGCCACGAGCCCCGCGTAGGCGGCCGTGCCGCACGCGAGCACGATGATCTTGTTGACCTTCTTCAGCTCCGCCGGGTCGATGCGCAGCTCGTCAAGGATGAGCCGGCCCGATTCGTCGGAACGGCCCAGGAGGGTGTCGTGGACGGCGGCGGGCTGGTCGTGGATCTCCTTCTCCATGAAGGAGTTGAAGCCGCCCTTCTCCGCGGAGGCCGCGTCCCAGGAGACCTCGAACTCCTTGCCCTGGGCGGGGGCGCCGAAGAAGTCGGTGACCACGAAGCTGTCCGGGGTGATCGTCACGATCTGGTCCTGGCCCAGCTCCACCGCGCGGCGGGTGTAATCGATGAACCCCGAGACGTCGGAGCCGAGGAAGTTCTCGCCCTCGCCGAGGCCGACGACGAGCGGCGAGTTCCGCCGCGCCGCCACCACCGTACCGGGCTGCTCGGCGTGCACCGCCAGGAGTGTGAAGGCGCCCTCCAGCTGCTGGCAGGCCAGCTGCATGGCCTTGGTGATGTCGCCGCCGGCCTCACCGCGGTACAGGTCGCCGATCAGGGCGGCGGCCACCTCGGTGTCCGTCTCGGACAGGAAAGCCACTCCCTTGGCCGCGAGCTCGCTCTTGAGCGTCGCGTAGTTCTCGATGATGCCGTTGTGGATCACGGCGAGCCGGCCGTCGTCGGCAAGGTGCGGGTGCGCGTTGACGTCAGTGGGGCCGCCGTGCGTGGCCCAGCGGGTGTGGCCGATCCCCGTGACGCTCTCCGGCAACGGGTGCTCCGCGAGCTCATTTTCAAGGTTCTTCAGCTTGCCGGCCTTCTTGCGCGACTCCATGGCCCCGTCAGACACCACGGCGACGCCGGCCGAATCGTACCCACGGTACTCGAGGCGGCGCAGGCCCTCGATCACCACATCAAGGGCGCCATACTCCCCGCTGCGCTTGCTGCTACCGACATACCCGACGATTCCACACATGCGCTCCATCCTACCGGCGCCCGCGCGGCCGGCGTATTTCGCGTTAGCTGCGCCACTTGGCAGAATGCACAGGTGACATTGCAGAGAAGCGAGTCCGGCGGCGACGGCGCCACGCCCTTTGTGGAACTCGACCGCTCCACATGGGCCCGGCTCGCGGACCGCATGGAGCAGCCACTGAACCAGGAGGACATCGAGCGCATCCGAGGTCTGGGCGATCCCCTCGATCTGGGCGAGGTCCGCGACGTCTACCTGCCGCTCTCCCGCCTGCTCTCTCTCTATGTGGAGGCCTCGGGCGAGCTCCACAACGCCACGCAGACGTTCCTCGGAGAGTCGACGCAGCGCACCCCGTTCGTGATCGGCGTGGCCGGGTCGGTGGCGGTGGGCAAGTCCACCATTGCCCGTGTGCTTCGGGAGATGCTGCGGCGCTGGCCCTCCACCCCGAACGTCGAGCTCATCACCACGGACGGTTTCCTGTACCCTCTCGCGGAGCTGACCCGGCGCGGAATCCTGGAGCGCAAAGGCTTCCCCGAGTCGTACGACCGGCGGGCCCTGCTGCGGTTCGTCGCCGAGATCAAGTCCGGGGCCGAGGAGGTCCGGGCGCCGTGGTACTCGCACCTGACCTATGACATCGTGCCCGGAAAAGAGGTGGTGGTCCGCCGGCCGGACGTGCTCATCGTGGAAGGCCTCAACGTTCTGGCCCCAGCCCGCGCCCGGTACGACGGGACCGCAGGCCTGGCGCTCTCGGACTTCTTCGACTTCTCCCTCTATGTGGACGCCAAGACCAGCTACATCGAGCAGTGGTACGTGGAGCGGTTCCTGAAGCTCCGCTCGGGCGCGTTCGCCCAGCCTGAGAGCTACTTCCACCGCTACGCCTCACTCTCCGACGAGGAGGCCGCGACCACAGCGCGCAGCATCTGGAAGCGGATCAATGAGCCGAACCTCATCCAGAACGTCCTGCCCACCCGCGGCCGCGCCCAGCTGGTGCTGACCAAGGATCAGGACCATTCGATCAGCCGTATGCTCCTGAGGAAGGTCTGAGGCAACGCCCGGCCCGGGCTGATCCGGCGGGGACCTCCGCTGGGCGCCGCCAGCCCACGACACAGGGAAAAAGTAACCCTTCGTTCATGGTGCGGTCCGCATTGCGCAGCTAACATCGGCCCCATGCTGAGTGGATTCAAAGCCTTCATCATGAAGGGCAATGTCGTCGACCTTGCTGTCGCCGTCGTCATGGGTGCGGCGTTCGGCGCCGTCGTCACCTCGTTCGTGTCGAATATCCTCATGCCGATCATCTCGCTCCTCTTCGGCCAGCCGAACTTCGACAACTTCCTCGTCTTCGGCCCGGTGAAGATCGGCGTCTTCCTCACCGTCCTCATCAACTTCATCCTCGTCGCGGCGGCGATCTACTTCGCGGTGGTCATGCCGATGAACCACATGATCGAGCGCCGCAACCGCAAGCTGGGCATCAAGGAGCAGACCGAGGAGGAGCCCATCGATCCGCAGGTCGCGCTCCTGACCGAGATCCGCGACTCGCTCAGGTCCCGCGACATCTGACCCGTTCGCCCACCTCTTCACCGACCCGACGGACGACGCCGGCCACTCGCCTCACGAAGGCGAGTGGCCGGCGTCGTGGGCAGCTCCTTCTCATCTGGATCTGGGGTCTGCGCAGGCAGGACTGCTGCTCGTCGCGCTGCGGCTTTTCCGTCAGGCGGCCAGAAGCTCGACCACCCCGTAGGCGCCGGTATCAATCACACGGCCAGCCCGGAACCCTGCTGCTGCACCTAGGGCTTGGATCTCGGCGGCCGAGCGCTGCCGGCCCTCGGTTTGGGCGAGCATCATGATGTCGGAGATCGACACCGGGAACTGCGCCACATTGGGCTCCTGCAGCCACTCGAGCACGAGTACCCGCGCTCCCGATGCAGCGGCCGCCCGGACCGTGCGGAGCACCTGGCTGCACTTGTCGTCATCCCAGTCGTGGAGCACATCCTTGAGCAAATACACGTCTGCGCGCGCCTCAAAGCCGGTGAAAAGGTCGCCCTCCACAGTTCGCACCCGGTCCGCGACCCCACGGCTCGCGAGGTACTCCCCGGCGGCGGCGAGCGGGCCCGCTTGGTCCACCAGAACGCCGTCGAGTGTCGGACGTTCACGAAGCACGGAGGCGAGCATTGCGCCGACACCGCCGCCCACGTCGCACACCGTTCCGTGCTCAGGCCACGGGTATGCGGCGACGATGAGCGGGGCGGCGAGGAGCGTGAGCTCGTGCATGGTGCGGGCGAACCCGGCCTCCTCGTCGGGGTGCGCGGCCATATGTTCCCACATGCTGGTACCCGTGGCTGCGTTGAATGCCGGCAAGCCATCGACGAGGGTCTCGGGGAGCCGGAGCCATCCGGCGAGCACGGCGTCCGAGGTCGCGTACCGTACCCAACCCGCCATCGAGTGGGGATCGCCTTCGAGCAGCAGTCGGCCCGTACGGGTGAGGCTGAAGCGGCCGCGGGAGTCCAGCCGCACGAGGCCGTAGACGGCCAGCCCGCGCAGCACGCGGTGGACGGTTGGTGCATGCAGGCCGAGCTGCTCGGCCACCTGCGCCCCGGTCCTGCTCCCAATCGCGAGCGGCTCCGCGAGCCGCGTGCGCACGGCGGCACGCATCAGCGCGATGGCCGCGACTCCCCCGCTGACCTCGAGGAACCTGGCCTGGGGCGGCTTTAGCCCGGCGGCCGC
Organism: Sinomonas notoginsengisoli; assembly: GCF_021554725.1. Classification (GTDB taxonomy): domain Bacteria; phylum Actinomycetota; class Actinomycetes; order Actinomycetales; family Micrococcaceae; genus Sinomonas; species Sinomonas notoginsengisoli. The sequence goes on from NZ_JAIZDP010000001.1 coordinate 1,055,037, forward strand.
GCGTTCGAGGGCCCCGCTCAGGCTCTGGACGGCGCGAACAACGGCTGGCGGCGGCGTGCGCATGGGCCGAGCGTACCGCCCTGCTCAGATCGGGGACGCATACCGGCGTGTCACATCACAACGCGCCGTTGGAGCGAGTGCACTCGGGCGCCAACTGAGCAGGAACGGACGGCCCAGCTAGGATCAGGCGGTCTCGAGCGCGAGCTGGCTCTGGACCACGCCGGCGAGGCGCTCGGCGATGGCCTGTGCGGTGGCCTCGTCCGAGGCCTCGACCATCACTCGCACCAGAGGCTCGGTGCCCGAGGGCCGCAGGAGCACCCGCCCGGTCTCCCCCAGCTCGGCCACGGCGTCGGCAACAGCCGCCGCCACGCCGTCGTCCGCGCTGACGCGGCTCTTGTCCACGCCGCGGACGTTGATGAGCACCTGCGGCAGGCGGGTCATGACGGCGGCGAGCTCCTTGAGCGGGCGGCCAGTCCGGGCCACCTGCGCGGCCAGCTGGAGGCCGGTGAGTACCCCGTCACCGGTGGTGGCGTAGTCGGAGAAGATGACGTGGCCGGACTGCTCCCCACCGAGGGAGTAGCTGCCGGCGCGCATCTCCTCGAGCACGTAGCGGTCGCCCACGGCGGTCTCGTGGGTGGTGATCCCAGCGTCGCGGAGGGCGAGCTTGAGGCCGAGGTTGCTCATCACGGTGGCGACGAGCACGTTGTCGCGCAGCTGCCCGGCCTCCTTGAGGGCCACGCCGAGGATTGCCATGATCTGATCCCCGTCCACCACGGTGCCCTCGTGGTCCACGGCAAGGCAGCGGTCGGCATCGCCGTCGTGCGCGATCCCGAGGTCCGCCGCGTGGGCCACGACTGCTGCCTGGAGCTTCTCGAGGTGGGTGGAGCCCACGCCGTCGTTGATGTTCAGACCGTCCGGCTCGGCGCCGATCACGACCACCTCGGCGCCAGCGTCCTTGAACACCTGCGGCGAGCAGCCGGAGGCGGCGCCATTGGCGCAGTCGAGCACCACGGTGAGGCCGTCCAGGCGGTGCGGGAGGGTGGTGAGGAGGTGGACGATGTAGCGGTCCTCGGCATCGGCGAAGCGTTGGATGTGCCCTACGCCTGCACCGGTCGGGCGGTGCGGTTCGGCCTGCAGGAGGGCTTCGATCTGGTCCTCGACCTCGTCGGGGAGCTTCTGGCCGCCGCGGGCGAAGAACTTGATGCCGTTGTCCGGGGCCGGGTTGTGGCTCGCCGAGATCATCACGCCGAAGTCGGCGCCCAGGTCCGCGACGAGGTAGGCGGCAGCCGGCGTGGGGAGCACCCCGGCGTCGTACACGTCGACGCCCGCGCTGGCGAGCCCCGCGCACACCGCGGCGGAGATGAACTCCCCGGAGATGCGCGGATCGCGGGCGACGACAGCGCGCGGCCGCGTGCCGTCGGCAACCTGCCTGTGGCCGAGGACCACCGCAGCCGCCTGGGAGAGCTTGAGAGCGAGCTCGGCGTCGAGGAGGCCATTGGCCAGTCCGCGGACGCCATCGGTACCGAAGAGACGTGTCATCGGGTGCAAGTCTACCTGCGGCCCGAAGCGCTCCCCTTTCGCAGGACCCGGCACGCGGCCGGAACTCAGCCCTCCTCGGCCCCCTCGCGCAGCACCGGGAACCGCGGCGTGTAGTGCTCGCCCTCCTCCAGGACCTCGGCGGCGGTGCCCACGATGAGCGGGTCAGGAGCGTGGGCCACCTTGGCATCCTTGCGGTCGTAGGGGGTCACATCGAGGATGTACCGCATGGCCTCGAGCCGGGCCCGCTTCTTGTCGTTGCTCTTGATCACGGTCCACGGGGCGTCGCCGGTGTCCGTGTAGAAGAACATGGCCTCCTTGGCCTCGGTGTAGGCGTCCCACTTGTCCAGGCTCGCCATGTCCGTGGGCGAGAGCTTCCACTGCTTCACCAGGTCCGTCTCGCGCGAGGCGAAGCGATTGAGCTGCTCCTCGCGCCCCACAGAGAACCAGAGCTTGTGCTGGCGGATGCCGGAGTTGACGAGCATGCGCTCGAACTCGGGGGCCTCGCGCATGAACTCGTGGTACTCGTTCGGCGTGCAGTACCCCATGACCCGCTCCACACCGGCCCGGTTGTACCAGGAGCGGTCCATCATCACGATCTCCCCACCGCTGGGCAGGTGCGCCACGTAGCGCTGGAAGTACCACTGCGTGCGCTCCGCGTCCGTGGGCTTCTCGAGGGCCACGATCCGGGCTCCACGGGGGTTGAGGTGCTCGTTGAACCGCTTGATGGCCCCGCCCTTGCCAGCCGCGTCCCGGCCCTCGAAGAGGATGAGGACCTTCTGCCCGGTGTCCTTGACCCACAGCTGAAGCTTGAGCAGCTCGATCTGCAGCGCTCGCTTCTGTCTCTCGTACGTGGGGCGGCTGAGCTTCTTTTCGTAGGGGTAGCCCTGGCGCCATGCGTTCGGGTCGGCGCTAGGGCGGCGCTTGTGGTCCACCTTGCCGATCTCGCGCAGCTCGTCCAGCTCTGCCGCGTAGTCTTCGGTCACGGAGAGGCGAGGGTCCTCGGGAACCATGGGAAAAGGGTAGCGCCGCCACCGCTCGCTGAGCTGGGCCGAAAGCCCTTGGACGCACGACGGCGCCCGCGCACCCGGGTGCCGCAGGGCACCCGGGCGACGGGTCGCCGTCGTGAGCCTGAGAAGGGAGCTACGCTCCCGGGACGAGGCAGCCGCCGTTGGTGATGGTCCCGTCGATGGATGAGATCTGGGCCTGCACCGAGGCGAGCTGGGATTGGAGATTGGCCAGGACGGCTTTCTGGGCGGCAATCTCCTTCTGCTTGTTTCCCTTCTGAGCCTGGATGTCCCGCAGGGTTGCCGCGGCTGCGGTGACCTGTGTATCCAGGGTGACGGACTGCTGCTGAAGGGCGGCAAGCTGCTTCTCGGTGTCGGAGACCAGCTGGTTGAGCCCGTCCAGCTGGGAAAGCAGCGGGGCGACCTGGGTCTGCAGGCCGAGGACGTTCTGCTCCGCGGTGGCGATCTGCGCGTTCAGGTCCTTGAGGTGCGCCACGAGGGCATCGCTGGCCGCGTTGAGCAGTGCGAGGTCGGACTGCTTGGAGGCCACCGCACCGTTGGCGGCGTCCACCGCGGACTGCAGGGCCGGCAGCTGGTCCCGGAGCCCCTGGATCTCAGCCTGCTTCGCTGTGACCGCCTGTTCCGCGGCCTTCAGTGCGTCGTTGGCTGCGGCGAGGTCCGCCTGCCGCTGTGTGAGCACGCCCTGCTGCACCTGAACCTCTGCGACGGCCGCGTCTCGGTTCTCCATCAGAGCCGGCAGTGCGTTCACCAGATTCTGGACGTTGGCCGCCTGCGAGTCCACTGCGGCCTGGGCCGCTGCGGCGGTGTTCTGGAGCGGGCCGAGGTCGGTCTGGAGGCCCGCGAGCTCGGTCTGCTTCGACGTCATGGCGGCGTTGGCCGCGTCCGCCGCAGACTGGAGGCCGGGCAGCTGACCCTGGAGGCCAGCGAGGTCAGCCTGCTTGGCCGTGACGGCGTCGTTGGCGCTCGCAAGGGCCGACTGGAGGGGTGCGGCCTGCTGCTGCAGGGCACTGCTTGTCTGCTGCGCGGAGAGCAGCTGGGCGTTCAGCGTGGTCACGTTGGCCTGGAGCGCCGTGAGGTTCCCCTGGAGCGCCGCGATCTGGCCGTTCGTGGCGGTGATCTGATTGTTCACCTGGGTCAGCTGGGTCTGATCGGTCGCGAGCTGGGCCTGTGCAGCCAACTTCTTCTTGGCCTGCGAGGTCGTCGGGTAGGAGTCGATAATCGCCTGCTGGGCGGCGATGTCGTTCTGCAGCTGGCTCTTCTGCTGCTGTTGGGAGGCGAGCGTGTTCTGTGCCGCCGCGAGATCTGCCTGCTTGGCGGTCACCGCTTGCTGCGCCGCCGTGAGCTGGCTCTGCAGGCTCGTGATCGACGCCTGCGCGTCCGCGATGGCCTTCGTGTTGGCGGCGACGGCGTCGGATGCCTTTTGCGCAGAAGCCTGCAGGGCGGCCAGATCGGTCTGGGCCTGGGTGATCTGGGCGTTCTTGCCCGCGAGGGCGTCGGCCGCCTGCTGGGCGGTGGCCCGCAGCGCCGCGAGCTCCGTCTGGGCCTGAGCGATCTGGGCCTTCTTGGCATCGACCGCTGCGGCTGCGTCGGCTGCCGTCTTCTGTTTCGCCGCAAGGTCCGCCTTGGCGTCTGCCACTGCCTGGACCTGCGCGTCGAGCCGGGCCTGCGCCGTGGTGGCTGTTCCTTGGAGCCGGGTCAACTCGACCTGCGCGGAGTCCACAGCTGCCTGGGCGGTGGCCACGTTGTCTGCCGCCACCTGCGCGGCAGTCCGCAGGTTCGCGAGCTGACCTCCGGCCACGTCGATCTGGGCTTGCTTGGCCGCTACGGTCAACTCGGCGTCGTCCGCGGCCCTCTGAAGCGTGGCAAGCACGGCGTTTGCGATGGCCACCTCTGCGTTCTTGGCATCCAGTGCGGACTGGGTGCTGCTCGCCTGGCTCGTGAGGTCGGCGCTGGCCGCCTGCGCGAACGCGAGCTGATCCTGAAGGGGTGCGAGCTTGGCGGTCACGTCGGCCTGCTGCGCCTGCAGCGACGCAAGGGCAGCGTTGGCGGTGTCGATCTGCCCCTGAGTGGCCGTCTGCTGAGAGGTCAGCGAATCGAGGTTGGCCTGCGCGGTGGCAAGTTGGCCGTCGAGCGCTGCGATCTCGTCGTCGGTCTGCTTGATGGTCGCGTTCAGCGCCAGGATCTGCGAGTTGAAAGCATCCGCTTGGCTCTGGAGGGTCGCCTTCTGTGCGGCGAGGGCCGCGATGGCGTCGGCGTTGCGCTTCGTGGCCGCCTTGAGCAGGTTCTCCTGGACGGTGCCGCGGTGGGCAAGCTGGTTCACCACTCCGTTGCAGATGCCCTGCGTGCCGGCTGGAGAAGCGGCCTGGGCAGTTGTGATACCTCCTGCCATGAGAGTCACGGCGATACCCGGCACGAGAACGGCGGCCGCGAGAGCACGTAAGCGAAAAGTGGGCGCGGGTGAAGCAGAAATGGCGCGATGACGCACGATGTCCCCCATCGTTAGTGAAGTTCGCCCCAAACGGGCGACACCATCAGGACGCTAGCGGACAAATGGGAGTCTCGCACCACTTAGTCGGAGATGGTAGGTACTCGTTTCTTGCGGCAACGCTCATTCAGCGCGCGGGCACTCGCCGCACGAGGACTGCATCCAACGCGAGCCGCCTAAGCCGCTACTTAGCCGCACCGTCGTGTACTCGATTCTCCGGATCAACTAGTCCATGCCCGTGTGCGCCCCGTAGCTTTGGACGCATGACTGAGGCCCATGGGGGGCCGGCCATCGACATCGTCGTGCCGGTGTACAACGAAGAGAATGCGCTGGCCGACTCCGTCATGCCACTCGTTGACCTTTCGACGGACCGAGCCGCCCTGCCGCCCCTTCTGGCACCCCTGCTCTCGGGGCATTCGGATGTCTCGATCGGCACCCGTCTTGGCCGATCCCCCGCGTGGTGCGCGGGCCCAAGCGCGAACTCATGTCGCGCACCTACAACGTCATGCTCCTGCCGGCCCACCCGCCGTCGTTCTTCGGGCGGGTGCTGCGCTTCGGAGTGGTCGGCGCCGCGTCGCGCAGCGACGCCTGCGCCAGCCTCCCCGCTCGACCGCTCGAGGACGCAGCCTAAATGACGACAAAATCACCATCCGCAGTCCCCCGCGCACCAGGTCTTCGTCCACGTACACGTTTGGAGACTGCAGCTCTCCTCCTCGCAACTGCAGCCCTCTATCTCTGGAATCTCAGTATCAACGGGTGGTCGAACCCCTATTACTCGGCGGCGGCCTTCGCAGAATCAGATAACTTCCCTGCGTTGCTCTTCGGCGCGTTGGACCCGGGCAATGGCATCTCAGTGGACAAGCCACCGCTCGCGGTGTGGGTCATGAGCCTAAGCGTGAAGATTTTCGGCCTCAACTCGTGGAGCATTCAGGTTCCCCAAGCGCTCATGGGCGTCGCCACAGTTTGGATTGTCTACCGAATGGCCGCCAGTATCCTAGGACACGGCTGGGGCCTGTTGGCTGGCGTGCTCATGGCGCTCATGCCAGTTTCCACAGCGGTTTTCAGGTTCAATAATCCTGACGCGCTGCTCACGCTCCTCATGACGGGCGCGGCTGCACTCACTCTTGCGGCCCTAAAACAGCAGCGGGTCGGTCTGCTCGCCGTGGCTGGAGTACTTCTCGGGGCCGGGTTCCTCACCAAACAACTCCAGGTCGCGGTGATGATCCCTGCCGTCGTTGCCGCTGTCGCACTTGCACGCGATTGGTCCCTGAGGCCCAAAGTCCTGGGGGCCCTTGCAGCCGCCTCTGCCGCCATCGCAACCGCCGGAAGCTGGCTGGCCGTTGTCGCGCTGACACCCGCCACCAATAGGCCCTTCATAGGCGGCACGCAGAACAACAGCTTCCTAGAACTCACCCTTGGCTACAACGGCTTAGACCGGCTTACGGGCGTCGATGTGCAGCGCGCTCAGGTCGGATATCTACTTGGCTCCGGGGACACTATGCTGCAGGGACCGGTTAGGTTCCTCTACCCGCAGATGGCAGCACAGATCGCGTGGATCCTTCCTCTGGCGTGCGCGGGCACCATCGTCACCGTGATGGTGTGGCGGCGGTCGCACGATCATGTATTTCGGGCGTTCCTCGTGTTGAACACGATCTGGTTTGTCGTATCCGCAGGTGTGGTATCGATGATGTCTGGAATCGTGCATCCGTACTACGTGCTTGCGATGGTTCCGCCGGGCGTCTGCGTTGCTGTCTTCGGTCTTAAGGCCCTCATAGATGGCCATGCGCAGCGCAGCGTGCGGCTCCTGCTCGGCGCGACAACGGCCACGACGCTAATCGCCACCTACGTGAACGCGCTTCGCGGGACCGATACGTTCCCGTGGTTCCCCACCGTGGCGCTCGTTATCGGATCCGTGGCCACGGCCTGGGCATTTCTCCCACCGCTCCCGCCCCTTCGACGCCCCGGTCTCGCCTGTACCCTGTGTCTGGTCCTCGTCGGCCCGTTCCTATGGTCAGGTGCGACGGCAGCGGTCCCGCATGCCGGCGCCGGACTTGCAGGAGGACCCGCCATCGCCGGATACCGCTCCGATGACCCAAACAACCGAACGATGCCGGGAAAGACTTCCGCGGGGTTCGCGGCAGCATCGTTCGGCAACAGCCCGGATCCTCAAATCCTCCAAATGCTCCGCATGACACCGACTGCAGCCCGATGGCAGGGGGCAGTGATCGGCTCCGAAAGTGCCGCCCTCTACGAACTCGAATCCGGAACCAGTGTGCTCGCCGTCGGGGGTTTCGACGGGACGGACCCATTCCCGACTCTTGATCAGTTCAAGGCCATGGTCTCTCGGGGAGAGGTGGGAAATTTCATTGCCGGACCGCTTCCTCCCGCGCCGTCGCTGGGCTTTGGGGAAGCCGCAAAGATCCTCGAATGGGTTAGGACCGCTTTTCCGTGCACAAGGAGCGGTACCGAGTGCGTCTACCAGCTGCAGCCCTAGCCGAACAGCCGGCCAAGGCAGCAGAAAGACCCGCCCCGCACGAGGCGGGACGGGCCTTCCGAACGCTGAACGGAGCCGGTAAAAACCCGACCCGAAAAATCAGCGCTTCGAGTACTGCGGCGCGCGGCGGGCCTTCTTGAGCCCGGCCTTCTTGCGCTCCACCACACGGGCGTCGCGGGTGAGGAAGCCGGCCTTCTTCAGGGCCGGACGGTTGTTCTCGATATCGATCTCGTTGAGAGCGCGCGAGACGCCGAGGCGCACAGCACCGGCCTGGCCGGAGGGGCCACCGCCGTGGATGCGGACGACCACGTCGTAGGCGCCCTCGAGGTCGAGGAGCTTGAACGGGTCGTTCACCTCCTGCTGGTGCAGCTTGTTCGGGAAGTAGTTCTCGAGCGTGCGGCCGTTGATGGTCCACTGGCCGGAGCCGGGGACAACGCGGACACGGGCCACGGCCTCCTTGCGGCGGCCGACAGCGGCACCCGCAACGGTGAGGGCGGGGCGCTCACGCTTCGCATCGTCGGCGGCGGCAGGGGCGCTCTCGGACGTGTAGGTGGTGGGGGTCTCCTCAGCCTCGACGGCCGGGGCAAGCTCTTCGTTCTGAGCCACAGTGTTCTCCTTGATGAATTCTCGAGTAGTGGCCAGGACTACTGGGCAACCTGGGTGATCTCGAAGGTCTTGGGCTGCTGGGCAGCGTGCGGGTGATTCGGGCCCGCGTAGACCTTGAGCTTGGACAGCTGCTGGGCGGCCAGCTTGTTGTGCGGGAGCATGCCCTTGACGGCCTTCTCCACGGCGCGGACCGGGTTCTTCTCGAGCAGCTCCGCGTAGGTGACCGAGGTCAGGCCGCCCGGGAAGCCCGAGTGGCGGTATGCACGCTTCTGCTGGAGCTTGGCGCCGGTGAGTGCCACCTTGTCCGCGTTGATGATGATGACGAAATCGCCCATGTCCATATGGGACGCAAAGGTCGGCTTGTGCTTCCCGCGCAGCAGCGTTGCGGTCTGGCTGGCAAGACGACCCAGAACGACGTCGGTGGCGTCGATGACGTGCCACTGACGGTCGGCGTCGCCTGGCTTCGGAGTGTACGTACGCACAGTTATTGCCTTCGTTTCTTGGTCTGGTGGGATGCCGGTGAGATACACCCCGTTCTTCGGTGCGCTACCGGACCAGAGGTGAGGGCTCCCAGACCAGTCATCCCGTGCTTCTCGAAAACGCCCCAGGAGCCGGCGTCCTGCAACTGGACACTCCCGCGGCGCGCATGATCGAGCGTGGACACGCACAACGACTACCTAGGATATCCCGCCGCAGCGTGGCGGGTCAAAGCGGGCGCCTGCGATGGCGCCCAGAGCTCTTCAGGGCCGGGCAGACGGGGCGCCTGCAGGAAACACTTTGGCACGGGCCCGCTGGAGACTTGCCTCTGTTTCACGCTCGGCTTGCCGCTTCTATGGCGCGTTCTATGGCGCGCGACGGCGACTACTCACCTTCCCGTGCCGGGTGAGCTTCCTGGGTTGCGCCGTTCCCTGCAACCGGTTCACGTGGGGCAGCAACCACCCAACTGAGTACACATAGCCGTTGACCCAAGTAATCAGAGGGTTACTCGCAACGAAAAAGTCGAGTACAGGCGGGTAGTGCGCAGGTGAAGGCGCAAGTGGGAGTCTGGCAGGTGTGGACCCGACGGCGCTCAATAGGGGCAACGTTGCCATTGGTCTTACCCGCTTGTAAAGGACTCAATCATGGACAAGCTCATGGTTTCCCTCCTCTCCTTCTGGAACGACATCACAGGCACCGACAGGGAGAAGGGCGCCACCATGGTCGAGTACGGCATCATGGTCGCACTCATCGCAATTGTCGTCCTGGCGGCGGTGACGCCGCTCGGCGCCGCCATCGCAGCGCTCTTCAACAGGGTCACTGCAGCCATCTAACCTCCACGTGGTTACGGCAACGCACTGCAGAACGCAGGGGTACCCGAGGCGTCGTGCTCCGAGACAGGCCGAGTGAGATGTCACGGAACCAAGTCCCGCGGGGCTTGTTTTCCGCGATTGTTGCCCTGGCACCACCTGATTAAAAGGAACATGACGTGGACAAGCTCATGATCTCAATCATCACCTTCTGGACCGACCTGGCCGGCACCGACGAGGGCAAGGAGAAGGGCGCGACGATGGTTGAGTACGGCATCATGGTCGCCCTCATCGCGATCGTCGTCCTGGCGGCGGTGACCCCGCTCGGCGCCGCAATCGCAGCGCTGTTCAACCAAATCACTGCGGCCATCTGAACATCACCTGTGTTCTAGCGCGTGGTGGACCCAGGGCCAGCCCGTCATGGAGACCACCACGCGTCGTTTCAGCACTCCTAGGGGCATCATGAAGAGGAAGCCGTCTGTTCACCGCGAACGCGGTGCCGCAGCGGTGGAATTCGCTCTCGTGCTACCGCTCCTGATTACCTTGGTATTGGGGATCATCGAATTCGGCCACCTGTACAACGCTCAGATCGTGATCACGAATGCAGCGCGCGAGGCGGCACGAACGATGGCAATCACCAACAACTCAGGAACCGCCGCCTCTGCAGCGCAGGCGGTGGCAACCGGCTACACCATCAACGTCACCGTGGGCGCCTGCACATCTGGCGCCGAGGTGGTCGCGAACGTGACCTCCGGCGTTGGACTTCTCACAGGAAGCTGGCTTGGCATGCCGAGCACCATCACCGTCAATGGGCAGGGGGCCATGCGGTGCGGTGGCTGATGAACAGGCTCCCGCGGTCTGACAGAGAAGGGGGCGCGGTCGCGATCGTCGTAGCCGTGCTCATGGTGGCTCTCCTCGGTTTCGGCGCGATTGCCATCGACGTTGGCCGAGTCGCCGCGGAGAAGGCGCAGCTTCAGAACGGGGCCGACGCCTCGGCTCTCGCGGCCGCGCAGTACTGTGCGAAGAACCCGAGCACCTGCCAGTCGACTGCCGTAAGCCTGGCCAATCTGTACACACCCGCGAACTCCAACGACCGCACGGCGGTGGCGTCCGGAGTGACCTTCCCCGCCTCGAACGAGGTCGCGGTGGACACCTCGACACCGGCCTCAGGCCTCCCCCTGACGTTGGCGCGGGTCTTCGGCCAGACATCCATCCAGGTCCGGGCATCGGCCACCGCCAAATGGGGGCCACCAGGCCGTGGCAGCGGCTTCCCCCTCGCGTTCTCGAGGGCGTGCTACGACCTCTCCGCCACCACCGCGGCTGGAAGCGTCCAGCAGTTCCAGTACAAGCCGGGGATGTTCTGCACCGGCCCGTCGGGCACGCAGATTCCTGGCGGCTGGGGATGGCTGAACAGCACCAACTGCCAAACGAACTCTGTCGCAGGCCAGACAAGCGTCGGCTCCGATCCCGGCAACAATCTCCCCTTGGGCTGCGCCCAGATACTCCAGTCGTGGGTCGACAAGATCAACGCCGGAGGGGAGGTCGACGCCGTCTTTCCTGTCTTCAGCAGCTCAACGCAGAACGGAAACAACGGAACGTATCAGATCGCCGGCTATGCCACTCTGAAAATGATCGGTTGGAAGCTTGGGGGAGGCAGCAATAATCCTCCGGGCGCCTTCCATAATACGGCGGACTATCTCAGAAGTGTTGGCATCAATCCGGTTTTCGCGTGCAGCGGCGGTAACGATCGATGCGTGATCGCTCAATTCATCCGCTTCGATATCACCGATTCGAGCTTTGGCTCTGGAAACGGTCAAGACTTCGGCTCATCGATCATCACCTTGATCAAGTAACCCACAAGAAGGGAAGCAACAGTGAGGACCCGCCTACTGGGAGGCGTGGCCGCTCTGATTGTCGCAATCATCGGCACCGCTCTACTCCTTACCTACGTCAATAGCGCCGACCAACGCGCCTACGCCAGCACCGAGACCGAAATGGTCTACGTCGTCCAGAAGTCCGTTCAGGCAGGGACTCCCTCGGCAAGCCTCGGCGACAGTGTCGCCAAGAAGCCTGTTCCCAAGGGGGTAATTCCGGCAGACGCCGTGCTGGACCTCGGAACCATCCGGGGAAGGGTCGCTTCAGTCGGGCTTCAGCCGGGCGAACAACTGCTCTCGAGCCGCTTCGTCGACGTCAACTCGCTTCATGCCCCTGGACGCGTGGACGCGCCTGCCGGAATGCAGGAAGTGACGATCAAGCTCCCGATCGAGCGCGTGGTCGGAGGTGCCTTGTCCGCCGGCGACACCGTAGGTGTTCTGCTCTCCGTCCAGTCTGGCGACAACGCGCCCGCGCAGACCCAGTTCACGTTCAACAAGGTGCTTGTCACCGGAATCCAGGTGTCATCCGGGGCAAACGCGCAGAACAATGCGACGGCGGCACCGACGCAGAGTGCAGGCGGCCTCGGTGGCGGTGCCAATGGTCCCGGCTCTGAGTACTTGATCACGCTAGCGCGGCCCGCGGCCGACGCCGCCCGGATCGTCTACGCCGCTGAATTCGGCAAGATCTACCTCACGAAGGAACCGGGCGCCGCGACAGACGGCGATGCTGGCGTTCTCGATAGGACCAAGGTGCTCCGATGAGCCGCTTCGCAGTCATCACCGCCGATTCGGACTTCGAACACCGGATGCGCCTCGCGGCGGCCAGCCTTCCCGGCTCGCTGCAGTCATTCCAGGCAAACTTCCTGCCCGCTAGCATCGATGACGTGTTCGGCCAGCTGGTCGGAGAGCCTCTCGAGGTGCTCGTGCTCGGTCCCGACCTTCGGGCTGAGGACGTCTTCAACTTCGCTAGCGCAGTGGACGCCCGACATCCACATGTGAGCCTTGTCTACGCAGCCCAGGCCACACCGGATCTCGCAATTTCCGCGATGCGGTCGGGTATTCGGGATCTCATCATGCCGGCGGCTGACCCGGAGTCCCTGAGGAGCCACCTCGAGCAGGCGGCCGCGACGGCTGCCTCCCGACTCGCCGTCGTGCCATCAGTGGGTGCCATCGATGACGACTCAAAGCAGTCGCACGGACGCGTTATTGCAGTCATGTCACCCAAGGGCGGAGTCGGCAAAACGACGATTGCGACCAACATCGCGGTGGGACTCGGCAAGATTGCCCCCATGTCAGTGGTGATTGTCGATCTCGACCTGCAGTTCGGCGATGTTGCAAGTGGGCTCATGCTCAGCCCGGAGCGCACCGTTCTGGACGCGGCGAGTGGGCCGATGGATTCAATGTCCCTCAAGACATACTTGGCGCCCCATCCCACCAACATCTACGCGCTGTGCGCTCCGAAGAACCCCGCGGACGCCGATCGGATCTCCCCAGACAAGGTCGCCGAGCTTATCAAGCACTTGGCCGCGGAGTTCCAGTACATCGTGATCGACACGTCGCCGGGGCTCGGCGAGCACGTCCTTGCCACCCTCGACCAGGCAACCGACGTGGTGTGGGTGTGCGGAATGGACATCCCGAGCGTCCGGGGCCTCAAGTCGGGCCTAGAGATCCTCAACGAGCTGCACATGCTCCCAGAGCACCGTCATGTGGTCCTGAACATGGCTGACCGCAAGGCGGGAATCACACTTCAGGACGTCGAGGCCACTCTCGGTATGCCGGTGGACGTGGTGCTCCCCCGCTCACGGTCGCTTCCGTTATCCACAAACCGCGGTGTGCCCGCCCTCCAGGATGGCGTGCGAGATCCGTCCGTGAAGGGCCTGCGCAAACTGGTCGACCGGTTCAAGCCGCAGTGGGACAGCCGGAACCACAAGCAGCTCCACCGCAGGGCGGTGTTCCAGTGAGCCTGTCAGACCGATTGCTTGAAGCTCGCGGCGGGCGAGACCTCCCGAGCGATGCCGCGGCCTCGGACGAATCCAGCGCCGTGTCGCTCGATAAGGTCAGCTTCGCCCCGGCCGAACATCAGTCGGCCAACCTCAACACGCGGGTGCAGGCCAAGGCCGCTGCTGACGCCGAGGCCCGCCTTGCGGTCCACGAGACTGCAACACCGGGAAGCGTTCGTGCGAGTCAGGCCCTACGCGAACTCAAGCAGAAGGTCAGCAGCGATCTCTATGAGCGCGTAGGGGCACGCATCTCGGACACGACACTGAGCGAATCGGACCTCAACGAATACGTTCGGAATGAGCTACGCGACGTCGTCGCCGATCAGACCGTGCCCCTGACCTCGAGCGAGCGCGGCCGGCTCATCGACGAGGTGATGGACGATGTCCTCGGACTCGGCCCTATCCAGCGCTACATCGACGATTCCACCATCACCGAGGTCATGGTGAACCGCGCGGACCAAGTGTACGTGGAGCGAGACGGCCGCCTTCTGGCCACCGAGACCACGTTCAGCTCGGAGGAACAGCTCCGTCGAGTGATCGAACGGATCGTCTCGCGGGTGGGGCGGCGCATTGACGAGTCCTCGCCTCTCGTCGATGCAAGGCTCTCGGACGGCTCGCGCGTCAACGCGATCATCCCGCCGCTTGCAGTCAATGGCGCTGCCTTGACTATCCGCAAGTTTTCCCGAGAGGTCCTCACCGTCGACCGGCTGATCGAACTCGGCACGCTGACTCCCGAGATGGCGGACCTCCTCCGAGCCTGCGTCGAGGCCCGGATGAACATCATCATCTCCGGCGGTACCGGCACCGGCAAGACCACGCTACTCAATGTGATCTCCTCGTACATTCCCCACACCGAGCGGATCGTGACGATCGAGGACGCGGTCGAGCTTCAGCTCCAGCAGGAGCATGTGATCCGTCTCGAGAGCCGGCCGCCCAATATCGAGGGCCAAGGGGCCATCACCATCCGCGACCTGGTACGGAATTCACTGCGCATGCGTCCAGACCGCATCGTTGTGGGCGAGGTCCGCGGCGGGGAGACGCTGGACATGCTCCAGGCCATGAACACGGGCCACGACGGATCACTTTCCACTGTGCACGCCAACACCCCTCGGGACGCAATCTCCCGCCTCGAGACGCTCGTGCTGATGGCAGGGCTGGACCTCCCATTGCGGGCGATTCGCGAGCAAATCGCCTCCGCCGTGAACCTGATCGTGCATTTGACCCGACTCCGGGACGGCACCCGAAGAGTAACCCATGTCACGGAAGTTCAGGGCATGGAAGGAGAGATCGTCACCCTCCAAGACGCCTTCCTGTTCGACTACGGCGCCGGCATGGACTCCAGCGGCCGATTCCTCGGACATCCCGTGCCCACTGGCGTCCGCCCCAGGTTCACCGAACGGTTCGCCGAACTCGGCATTGCGCTCAACCCGGCGGTCTTCGGCACGCACTTCGGGAGGATTGGCCGTGGATAATCAGGCAATCCTCATCGTGGGCCTACTTGCCGTCTACGCGGGACTCGGCAGTCTCGTTGTCTTCTGGGGGCGCTCCCGCCGTGCCGTCAGTGCCGACCGGCGTCGCCCGCAACGGGCTGGCTCCGAGGCGTCGCCGTTATCGCTGATGGCGAACAAGGCGGTGGCGACTGTGAACCGTTCGCTTCAGGGCAGAGAGCTCAAGGTCCTGACGGCCGACAAGTTCGAGCAGGCCGGGGTGTCGATGCGGGCGGCAGACTTCATCGTCATGAGCGCCGGGGCCGCCATCGCGGGGGTTATCTTCGGCTGGCTCATCGCAGGCCCGGTCCTCGGAATCCTCGTAGGCATCCTCGTAGTCACCGGACTGCTCGTCTGGCTCAATGTCAAGGTGTCGAAACGACAAGGGAAGTTCGCCGACCAACTCCCGGACACTCTACAACTCATTGCTGGCAGCATGCGTGCCGGTCATAGCCTCCTGCGGGCAATCGACGCCGCGTCCGAGCAGTCGCCGCAACCGATGGCAGACGAACTCCGGCGCGTCATCAACGAATCTCGGATCGGCCGCGACCTCGGGGAAGCCCTTTTGCACACGGCGGCCCGCATGAAGAGTGAGGATTTCCTGTGGACAGCTCAGGCCATTGAGACCCAGCGTGAGGTCGGCGGCAACTTAGCGGAGGTCCTCGACAACGTCAACCACACCATCCGTGAACGGGCACAGCTGGGCCGCCAGGTGCGCGCACTCTCCGCCGAGGGACGCCTCTCTGCGTTCATCCTCGTCGCACTGCCGATCGCACTGCTAATCATCATCTCGATGATCAACCCGAGCTATGGAATCACGTTCTTCACGACCGTTCCGGGCTGGCTGATGCTCGGACTCATTGCGGTGATGATGACTCTGGGGACGATCTGGATGCTGCGGCTCGTCAAGCCCAAGTACTAGGAGCCAGGCATGAACCTTCTTCCCTTCGCGGCTATCCTCCTCATCGCCGCACCGGCCGCATACTTCACCTGGGTCTTGATCGCAACCGACCGCACGAGCCGCAGCCTCATCGAGAAGAACCTCGGTCTCGCCAAGGCGGGTCCCAAGCACTCGACGCTCTCCATCCCAGACGCCTTGCACAAGCTCGCGGACAAGGTGACCCCAGTGGGCTATGCAGCGTGGCTGGACAAGAAGCTGGCCGGTGCAGGGCGGCCCAAGTCCTGGCCTCTCGAGCGCGTGATTATCCTCAAGCCGATCCTGGCCGCGGTCGGGCTGGGCTTCGGGCTGCTGTCATACCTGAATAGCCCCTCCGGCGGTTCTCTCCTCCTTATGCTCGGGATGGGCACGTTCGGGTACTTCCTGCCGGATCTCCTCGTCATCAATCGAGCGACGAAGCGCCGTGACGCCATCCAGCTCGCCCTGCCCAACATGCTCGATCAGATGCTGATCTCGGTCGAGGCCGGAGTCGGATTCGAAGCCGCCATGACGCGGGCTGCCCAGAACAGCACGGGCCCGCTGGCCGATGAGTTCCTGCGGTCGCTGCAGGATATTCAAGTGGGCCGGTCACGCAGCGAGGCCTATCTGGATCTGGCCCAGCGCGCGGAGGTGACCGAGTTGACGTCCTTCCTCCGCGCGATCGTCCAAGCCGACCAATACGGCATCGCGATCGCCCAGGTCATGCGGGCGCAGGCCCACGAGATGCGCATTCGTCGCCGGCAACGGGCTGAGGAGCACGCCATGAAGATCCCAGTGAAGATCCTCTTCCCGCTGGTCCTACTCATCTTCCCGTGCCTGTTCGTCATCATCCTCGGTCCGGCCGCATTGAGCATCGTTCAGGCCTTCCACTAGCCGCCCGCACGGGCCCTTGGACGGAGTCCCCTCCCGGTACCCAGAACCGGGAGGGGACTCCTGCACTGTGCGGCCCAGGTTTTCGGCTATGGGTTCGACGCCGCTCAACGGCCGTGCCCGAGCGGGTCGCGCAGCGCCCGGGTCAGCTCCGCCCGCTCGGCCATCTCCTCCGCCGACTCCGGGTACCCGACTTCCTCGAGCACGAGAGGGTGCGGCGGCGCAAGGCGCGTCTTAGCATCCCGCACGCGGGCGACCATGCGCTCGTGCAGCCAGCCCACGCTCTCTAGCCCCTCCCCGACCCGCAGCGCCGAGCCCACGAGGGCGCGGACCATGTTGTGGCAGAAGGCGTCAGCGCGCACCCGGGCAACCACCACGCCGTCGTGCGCCCGCTCAAACGCGAACTCCTGCAGCGTACGAACCGTGGTGGACCCCTCACGCGGCTTGCAGAACGCGAGGAAGTCCTGCAGCCCCAGCAGCTGGTCCGCGGCCACGTTCATTCGCCCAACGTCCACCGCCGCACGGTGCCAGAGCGTGATCCCCCGCAGCACCGGATCCCAGTCCTCCTGCCGGTCCGCGATCCGGTACGAGTAGCGCCTCCATAGTGCCGAGAACCTCGCGTCGAACCCCGGCGGGGGCACGACGGCGCGATGCACCGTGAGCGCGCCCGTAGCGTCCCCGAGCACCCGGCTTAGGGCACCACTGAGCCGTCGCACGAGTGCACGCTCCGGCGACTCCGACGAGCGCCTCGACAGCCCGGCCCACTCGTGCCCCGTGAGGTCCAGGTGCACCACTTGGCCTCTCGCGTGCACCCCCGCGTCCGTCCGCCCCGCCACGACCACGCGGACCGGTCGGCGCAGAAGCATCGCCAGCGCCTCCTCGAGGGTGCCCTGAGCCGTGCGACGCCCCGGCTGCACCGCCCACCCGCTGAACGGTGCGCCGTCGTACGCCAGGTCGAGGCGGACACGCACCGGTGCGTCAGGATCCGAGTGCTTGTCAGACGCAGGAAGGCCCCCGTTCCCTCCAGCAGGAACGGGGGCCTTCTCGGAAACCATGCGCACCAGTCTAGTGGTGCACAGTCAGGGCGACTTACTTGGCGTCGTCGTCCTTCTTCTCCTCGGCCGGAGCCTCGGCAGCAGCCTCCTCGGCGGGGGCCTCGGCGGCCTCCTCCGCGGGAGCCCCGGCAGCCGCGGTCTCCTCGGCCTCGACCTCGGCGGGAGCCTCAGCCGTGGTCTCCTCGGCCGGAGCCTCGGCCGGAGCCGACTTGGCAGCAGCCTTCTCGGCCTCCTTCACCACGCCCTGCTTCGCCGAGACCGGCTCGAGCACCAGCTCGATGACAGCCATGGGAGCGTTGTCGCCCTTGCGGTTGCCGATCTTGGTGATGCGGGTGTAGCCACCGTTGCGCTCCGCCATCTGCGGGGCGATCTCGGTGAAGAGCTCGTGGATGATGCCCTTGTTCGTGTTGGTGCGCGCCGAGATGGCGGCCTGGACACGGCGGCGCGAGGCGAGGTCGCCGCGCTTCGCGAACGTGATGAGGCGCTCGGCCACCGGGCGGAGGCGCTTGGCCTTCGTCACGGTCGTGGTGATCCGCTTGTGCTCGAAGAGCGCGGCCGCCAGGTTGTTGAGCATGAGGCGCTCGTGCGCCGGGCCACCGCCCAGGCGCGGACCCTTGGTGGGTGCAGGCATTTCAGTTCTCCTGTAGTGGACCGCCCCCGGCTCTCACCGGCGGCGGGGCAAGTTTTTCTTAGAGCTCGTCGTCGCCGTAGGCGGCATCGTCCTCGTCGCCCGCGGCAGCGCGCGCGGCGAGGGGATCGAACCCGACGGGCGAGTCCTTCAGCGAGAGGCCCAGCTCGATGAGCTTGGCCTTGACCTCGTCGATCGACTTGGCGCCGAAGTTCCGGATGTCCATCAGGTCCGCCTCAGAGCGGGCCACGAGCTCACCCACGGTGTGGATGCCCTCGCGCTTGAGGCAGTTGTAGGAGCGGACGGTGAGGTCCAGGTCCTCGATCGGCAGTGCCATGTCCGCGGCGAGAGCGGCGTCCGTCGGGGACGGCCCGATCTCGATGCCCTCGGCGGCGGTGTTGAGCTCGCGGGCCAAACCGAACAGCTCCACGAGGGTGGTGCCGGCGGAGGCCATGGCGTCGCGCGGCTTGATGGCCGGCTTCGACTCCACGTCGACAATGAGCTTGTCGAAGTCGGTGCGCTGCTCAACACGGGTCGCCTCGACGCGGAAGGTCACCTTCAGCACGGGCGAGTAGATCGAGTCCACCGGGATCCGGCCAATCTCCGCATCCGCGGACTTGTTCTGCGCCGCGGAAACGTAGCCGCGGCCGCGCTCGATGGTCAGCTCGAGCTCGAACTTGCCCTTGGAGTTCAGGGTGGCAATGTGCAGATCCGGGTTGTGGATCTCCACACCGGCCGGCGGGGCGATATCCGCAGCCGTCACGACGCCGGGGCCCTGCTTGCGCAGGTACGCGACGACGGGCTCGTCCTGGTCAGAGGAGATCGAGAGGCTCTTGAGGTTCAGGATGATCTCGGTGACATCCTCCTTGACCCCCTCGACCGTGGTGAATTCGTGCAGCACACCGTCGATCCGGATGCTGGTCACTGCCGCCCCCGGGATCGAGGACAGCAGCGTGCGGCGCAGCGAGTTGCCCAATGTGTATCCGAAGCCCGGCTCCAGCGGCTCGATGACGAAGCGGGAGCGGTTCTCGGATACTACTTCTTCAGACAGGGTGGGGCGCTGTGCAATGAGCACTGGGTTTTCCTTTCAGGAAGCATCCGCTATATGACGCAACACAGTTGGATGGAAAAGGGTCTGACTAAGTAATGAAGCCGGGCGGGTGCCCGCGCGGGGTGAGCCTCGCCGTCGTGGGCTTCTTGCGCACGACGACGGGTGGTCACCTCGAGTGGGCCGGCCCGCCGGCCCCGGCAACCTGTTAGACGCGGCGGCGCTTCGGCGGGCGGCAGCCGTTGTGCGCGCTCGGGGTCACGTCCTGGATGGAACCCACCTCGAGGCCAGCGGCCTGGAGCGCGCGGATCGCGGTCTCGCGGCCCGAGCCCGGGCCCTTGACGAACACGTCGACCTTGCGGAGGCCGTGCTCCTGCGCACGCTTCGCGGCGGACTCAGCGGCCTGCTGCGCGGCATACGGGGTGGACTTGCGCGAGCCCTTGAAGCCGACCTCACCGGCCGAGGCCCACGAGATCACAGCACCGGACGGGTCCGTGATGGACACGATGGTGTTGTTGAAGGTGCTCTTGATGTGCGCCTGACCGAGCGCGATGTTCTTCTTGTCCTTGCGGCGCGGCTTGCGGACCGACGCGGCACGAGTCTTTGGGGGCATTTAGCTCTACTCCTACTGAAGTTTCGGGTGACGGGCCGCTATCAGCGGCCGGCCTTCTTCTTGCCGGCGACGGTGCGCTTCGGACCCTTGCGGGTACGAGCGTTGGTCTTGGTGCGCTGGCCGCGGACCGGGAGGCCCCGGCGGTGGCGCAGACCCTCGTAGCTGCCGATCTCGACCTTGCGGCGGATGTCGGCGGCCACCTCGCGGCGGAGGTCACCCTCAACCTTGTAGTTGCCCTCGATGTAGTCACGCAGCTGGACCATCTCGGCGTCCGAGAGGTCCTTCACACGGACGTCAGGGCTGATGCCCGTGGCAGCGAGCGTCTCCTTCGCACGGGTGCGACCCACGCCGTAGATGTAAGTGAGCGCGATTTCCAGCCGCTTTTCGCGGGGAATGTCAACGCCAGCGAGACGAGCCATAGTGGCGGTTCTCCTTGTGTATTCCGGAGGTCTTAGGCAGTACACCCGCTCGTGCTTTCGCTGTTCGAGCGGCCCCAGCCTCCGGACCGGGGGTCAGCTGTCCGGGCCCATTCGTCCCAGCGCAGCTTGTGCTGCCTTCTCTAGTTATTGCGTGGGCGTTGCCCTGGCTTCCTCGGTGCGGGGTCCCATCCCTTGCGGTGCGGGGTCCCGTCCCGCATCAGCCCTGGCGCTGCTTGTGGCGCGGGTTCTCGCAGATCACCATGACCCGACCATTGCGGCGGATCACCTTGCACTTCTCGCAGATCTGCTTGACGCTCGGCTTGACCTTCATGGGTGTTCCTTTGCGTGTTCTGCAGGTGGTCAGCATGAACGCCCGGGTGCCCCCGGGCGCGCTGCTTACTTGTAGCGGTAGACGATCCGGCCGCGGGTCAGGTCGTACGGGCTGAGCTCCACCACCACGCGGTCCTCCGGGAGGATGCGGATGTAGTGCTGACGCATCTTCCCCGAGATGTGAGCGAGCACGACGTGCTTGTTCGTCAGCTCAACGCGGAACATCGCGTTGGGCAGCGCTTCAGTCACGACGCCCTCGATCTCGATGACACCGTCCTTCTTGGCCATAGCCTCCGCTTACTGTCTGCCGTCGGGCGCGCGGAGCCCCCGACGGACGTGTATGGTTCTTTGACTGGCCTCCCCGGCCTCCCTTCAAAAGGGCATGGAGGGGCCGACAGCCAACACACAACTGTACGCCTGTTGGGGCCGGAAGTTAAATCCGCCATGGTACACGGGGTGTGTGCTTTGAGTCATGGGGGGCTTCTTTGGACGGGACTGCGACGCGGCGGCCGAACGCCGCCGTCTTCATCGACCTCGAGAACTTGTTCGGCGGGTACTCGAAGGACGTGGGTTCGGTACCGTTGGGGGCTGTTGCCACCCGGCTGCGAAGCCTCATCCGCGATGCAGGC
This sequence comes from Sinomonas notoginsengisoli, assembly GCF_021554725.1. Lineage (GTDB taxonomy): Bacteria > Actinomycetota > Actinomycetes > Actinomycetales > Micrococcaceae > Sinomonas > Sinomonas notoginsengisoli. Next base: position 1,076,362 of record NZ_JAIZDP010000001.1, read on the forward strand.
GGCGCGCGCACCACCACGATCAAGGCCTATGCCAACTGGGCGCAGCCCTCGATGGGTGCCTATCAGAAGGATGTCCTCGCCCACGGGATCGAGGCGGTCCAGGTGTTCTCCTTCACGCAGAACGTGAAGAACGCGGCCGACATCCAGATGTGCGTCGACGTCTTGGCCGAGGCCCAGGACCGGCCGTGGACGGACACCTTCGTGCTCGTCTCCGGCGACGGCGGGTTCGTCCCGCTCGTCCGGCGGCTCCGTCAGCTCGACAAGCGTGTCATCGTGGCCTCGACGAACCACGCGGCCGCCGGAACCGTGAACGGACTGCTCGCGACGGCGGCCGACGAATACCATGTGCTCGAGGTCTCCTCGCCAGTGGAGCCGAGCCTGGTCGTGAAGGGCGCGTCTCCGACTCTGGCCCAGTACCGGGACGAGATCAGGGCCGCCGTGAAGTCCAATGCGAGCATGCGGGTTGGCCAAGCCGTCAATACGGCGGCCCTCGGATCACATCTTCGGAGGAAATGGTCAGACGCTACCTTCAAGGACCTCGGCGCCGCGACCCTCGGCAGCTTTGTGGAGGAGCATTGCGGCCTCACGGTCCACCGGGGGGCTGCCCCAAAGGCGTCTGCAGTGGCAAAAGCACCGCGGCCCCAGGCGGGCTCGCCCGCGAAGGCCGCACCGTCGTCGTCCGCGAAGTCCTCGGAGAACCGAACCGCTTATCTCCGTGCCGTTCGGGCGCTCTTCGTCACCGGCCCCCTCGGCCGCGAGGTGGACGCAATGAAGAGGCTCCCGGCTGCTCGGGCCGGTTCACTAGTCCGCCAGCATGTTCCTGGCACGGGCTTCGGCGATGTGGGGTACGGCAAGTTTGCGGTCATGCTGCACGACGCGCTCGTCGCGACGCCCTTCTCGCTGGACCGTGACGACCAGCACGACTATGTGGTCTACAGGCGTTCGGCCTCCGCGGCAGGCTAGGACTGGCTCGCCTCCCGAATCCGAGGTGGCGGGGTTGGACGCTCCTCCCCAGCTTTCGGTACGTTCGTCCCCAGCTCTAGCCTTCAACCTGAGGGATCACGGGGCTGCCGCACGCACGGAAGCTCCGCGATGCAGCAAGAGCTGGGGAGGACGGCACCGCGGCCCCCAGGCCGTTGCCCAAGGCTGCGGTCCATCGAATTCCCTCCCGAGAGAGGCTCTGAGGCGCATTGTCCACATGAGAACCCCTTCCGCTGCGCTGCCACGACGGAGCCAGCGACCATGGGGGCATGCCCGACGTCAGGGAACTCCTCATCGTCAGGAACGGAGCTGCGCGCACCGGGGAGCTCCTTGCGGCCGGCGTGGGCCGGCGCCAGTTGCAGGCTACCCTCGCGAGGGGCACTGTCGAGCGGGCAGCGCGGGGCGTCCTCGCACTTCCGGATGCCGATCCACTGCTTGTGCGGTGCCTGACGACGAATTCGCGCTTGACGTGCGTCTCCGCTGCAGAGGCCCACAACCTCTGGGTAGTTCACAGGCCCGAGAAGGTGCACCTGCTCCGCCCCGACGGGCGTCTGGTATCGGATCGGGCCGTGGTGCACCGGCAGTCGTGGGTCGCTTCGGACCCTGGAAGCCACATTGCATCCCTCGGAGACGTGGTGCTTCATGCCCTCAGCTGCCTGCCGGAACTCGAGGCGCTCGTGGTCGCGGAGTCGGCTGTCCAGAAGGGGCTGTCGAAGGACTTCCTCCGCATCCAGCTTCCGGGGCGACGCAACGGGCGTGCCAGAGCCGTACTCGACCTCATCGACATCGGTGCCGACTCCCTCGTCGAAACCCTCGCGCGGGCTCATCTGCGAAGAGCAGGCCTGCGTGTTCGGCCGCAGGTGAAGGTTGAGGGGGTGGGCTGGGTGGATCACCTCGTGGAGGAGTGCGTAGCCGTGGAGACCGACGGCAAGGAGCACCAGAAGCCTTCCAGCCGGTACAAGGACTACGCACGCGATGCCCGCGCGCAGGCTCTGGGTCTGCCGGTGGTCCGGTTCGGCTATGCCGATGTTGTGCACCGTCCGGAGAAGATGGTCGAAAGAGTCAAGGCCGTCGTGGCCGCCCGCCGTTCCCTGGGCGGCCTGCCTATCCTATGAGCCGCAGAACCGGCCTCACGTCCCGTACCTTCATCCCCAGCTATCGGTGCCTTGGTCCCCAGGTTTAGGCGTCAACCCACGTGATCACTGGGGTCTCCGGCGGGCCATCGGGCTCGAAGGCTGAAGAGCTGGGGAACTCGGTACAGGCGACAGGGCCCGCCCGTCAAGCCCCAGGGCCCCCGTCACGGCGCGGGGTACCTCTCCCACGTCCCCGCCGGCGTCGTCACGGCCGTCGCCGAGCGCACACCGTCGAGGATGGCCGCGCGGACGGCATCGGCCGCCGCGATCTGCACCGACATGAGCCCGACGACCCGTCCGGCCTCGGTGGACCGGTCGAACCCGATGCCGCCCGTGGACACCCCGAACACCGTGTCCCCGTCCACCTGGGTGTGGCTCGGATTCAGGGCCCGGGCGAGACCGGCGTGCGCCGCGGTCGCGAGACGCCTGCACTCGGCAGGGCTCAGGGCGGCGTTGGTCGCCACGACCGCGAGCGTCGTATTGAGGGCCTCGGGCTCCCCCGACATCGGCCCGAGCACCCCACCGGGCCAGTGCTCCTCGAGCACGGGAGGCGGCGCGCCGTCGAACACCGGCATCCCCGCGGCGTTCACCACGGCGAGCGCACCCACCACAATGCCGTCGGGCAGTGACACCTCGGGCCTGCCCGGGGGTCCCGGCACGGGTCCGCCGGGGATGCGAATCGACGCCATCCCCACGCCGCCCTTGTACGTGTTGCGTCCGATCACCGCTCCGGTTCCGGCCCCCACACAGCCGCGGAGCCCGCCGTCGGGCGTCTCCGCGAGGCCCGCGCACGCCGCGGCGGCATCGAACCCCATGAGCGCATCTGGACGGGCGGTGAAGTCTCCGCCGCGACCGAGGTCGAAGATCACAGCGCCCGGCACAATCGGCACCACGCCACCCGCCACGGGGTAGCCCTGCCCCTGTTGCTCGAGCCACAGCTGCACGCCGGAGGCCGCCGCGAGCCCGTACGCGCTCCCGCCGCACAGGGCGATCCCGTCGACGGTCTGCACGAGGGTCGAGGGGTCCAACGCGTCGCTCTCGATGGTTCCCGGGCCGCCCCCGCGGACGTCCACCCCGCCGGTGCTGCCTGGGGGAAGCACGACGGCGGTGACTCCGGTGAGCCATCCGTCCTCCGTGCGCTGTGCGTGGCCCACCCGGATACCGGGCACATCGAGAAGGGATCCCATGGGCTCATTCAACGCGGGGAGGCGGTTCCGCTCAACCACCCACTGTGACAGCCCGCACGCGCCCCGCGAACTCGAAGTGAACTCTTGGATACGGTCCGGGGAATTTACCCCGCATTCGCCGGATTTCGTCCAAGAATGCCGCTCGAGCGTGGTGCACTACTTCGCGGGGGGTGCCTGCTTTTTGCCCCGGATTCTAAGGAACGCTTGTCAATGTCCCACGCCGCTTGCAGGATTCATCCATGAGCGACCTCACAATCCAGCGTCGCCGCGGCACCCCAGCCCAGCAGAACCAGAACCCGAAACGCCGAAGGTTCTCAGGCCGCAGTCGCCGCGACTTCTTCATCTTCCTCGCGTTCGCCTTGCCAAACCTGATCCTCATCGGGATCTTCACCTACCGGCCGCTGTTCACAAACCTCCAGTACTCGTTCCTCGACTGGACGCTCGGCTCCAAAACGGCGCGGAACATCGGCTTCGAGAACTACGCCGCATTCTTCGGCAGCGACGACGCACCTCGGGTCCTTGGCACCACGGGCATCTTCACGTTGCTGACCGTTGGCCTGTCCATGGTGCTCGGCCTGCTCGTGGCGCTCGCGCTCAACGCGAAGGTCCGCGGCACCACGTTCGCCCGCTCGGCGGTGTTCGCCCCGTACGTCCTCTCCGGCGTAGGTGTGGGCCTCGTGTGGATGTTCATCTTCGACCCCGGCTACGGGATCCTCTCGTGGTTCCTGCGCGGCCTCGGGATGGCGAGTCCGCAGTGGTTCAACGACCCGCAACTCGCCCTGACCATGCTCATCATCGTGTACGTGTGGAAGAACCTGGGCTACTGCGCGGTGGTCTACCTCGCGGGGCTGCAGTCCCTGCCCAGCGACGTCATGGAGGCCGCCGCGCTCGACGGCGCCGGGGCCACCCGCCGCTTCATGAGCATCAGCCTGCCGTTGCTCTCCCCCACCACGTTCTTCCTGCTCATCACCACGATCCTCTCCAGCCTCCAGGCGTTCGACCTCATCCGGATCATGACCCCGCTCGGAACCGGCACCAGCACGCTCATCTACGAGGTCTACCTCCAGGCCTTCGGTGCCTACAACCGGGCCGGCTACTCGGCGGCGATCTCGGTGGTGCTGTTCGTGATCCTCCTGGTGGTCACGGTGATCCAGATCCGGTTCGTCGAGAGGAAGGTGCACTACGCATGACCGCCCCCGCACCAGCTCCCGTTGAGGTCACAGCCACCGCCGGCGCGCCGATCAGGCCGCGCCCGTTCTCGTCCCAGAACCTCGTGCGGACCATCGCGGGCGGCTATATCCCGCTCATCATCGCCACGCTCATCGTGGCCCTGCCCCTGCTGTGGATGGTGCTGAGCTCGTTCAAGACGCCGGGCGAGATCGTCACAACGGACATCAAGCTTCTCCCCAAGGCCCTCGTGTCGGACAACTACCGCGAGGCCATGACCACGGTTCCGTTCGCGCGCTTCTTCCTCAACTCGACGATCGTCACGGCGGTCGGGGCGATCGTCAAGGTGACGCTCGCGATCCTGACGGCCTACGCGCTCGTGTTCGTTCGGTTCCCGTTCAAGAACCTCATCTTCATCCTCATCCTCATCGCACTCATGGTGCCGCCGCAGGTCTCGATCCTCCCCAACTACGTGCTCATCGCAGGAATCGGCGGAAAGAACACGCTATGGGGCATCATCCTGCCCGGTCTCGGCACCGCGTTCGGCACCTTCCTGCTCCGGCAGCACTTCATGACGCTCCCGGCGTCCATCCTCGAGGCCGCAGAGATCGACGGCGCGGGCCACTGGAAGCGCCTGTGGAGCATCGTGGTGCCGGTCTCCGTCCCGTCCATCGCCACCGTGGCGCTCGTGACGATCGTCTCCGAGTGGAACGACTACATCTGGCCGCTCATCATCACCGACCGCCCGGACGTCATGACCCTGCCGGTGGGCCTCACCCTCCTGCAGAACTCCGAGGGCGGAACGGGCTCGTGGGGCATCCTCATGGCGGGCGCCGTGCTGGTGATCGTGCCCGTCCTAGTCGTCTTCGCCATGCTCCAGCGCTACATCGTGGCCGGCCTCACCCAGGGCTCAGTCACCGGCTAGCGCACGACGCCGTCCGCTCGCCTCGAGCGCTCGGCCGGCCACGGCGTCGTGCGCACCGCACATCCCCGTCACCCCGGAAAGCACCCAACGAAAGGCACATCATGTCATTCCGACTCGACCGCCGCCATTTCCTCGGCCTCACCGGCGCCGGTGCGGCAGCCGCCGCCCTCGCCGCCTGCGGGGGTCCTGACACGTCCGGCAGCAGCGCCTCGTCTGCAGCGGCGGACATCGACTTCAAAGACGTCAAGCCGGCCGCCTCAATCGACTTCTGGTCGAACCACCCGGGCAAGTCGGAAGACATCGAGAAGAAGCTCGTGGAGAAGTTCCAGGCCGCGAACGCGGGAATCAAGGTCAACCTCGTGACGGCGGGAGCCAACTACGAGGAGATCGCCCAGAAGTTCCAAACGGCCCAGGCGGCCAACTCCGGCCTTCCCGGGGTCGTGGTGCTCTCGGACGTGTGGTGGTTCCGCTACTACCTCAACGGCAACATCATCCCCATGGACTCCGTGAACAAGCAGCTCGGCGTCAAGCTCAGCGACTACCGCGACTCGCTCGTGCAGGACTACCAGTACGCCAACAAGCAGTGGGCCATGCCCTACGCCCGCTCGACCCCGCTGTTCTACTACAACAAGGACCATTTCAAGGCCGCAGGGCTGCCCGACCGTGCCCCCACCACGTGGGCCGAGTTCGGCGAGTGGGCCCCGAAGCTCAAGGCCGCCTCGGGAGCGCAGTACGCCTACATGTACCCGGCGCTGGCCGACTACGCGGGCTGGACCCTGCAGAACAACCTGTGGAGCTGGGGGACGGGCTGGTCCAAGGGCTGGGACATCACGTGCGACTCGGACGACGCCGTGGCCGCCATGCAGTGGGTCCAGGACTCGGTGTATAAGGACAAGTGGGCGGGCGTGTCCTCGAAGGACTCCTCGGCTGACTTCGGCGGCGGCATCACCTCAACGACGATCTCCTCGACCGGCTCCCTCGTGGGCGTGCTCAAGACCGCGAAGTTCAACGTGGGCGTCGGCTTCCTCCCGGGCGGTCCGAAGGCCACCAAGCCGGTGTGCCCCACGGGCGGCGCAGGCCTCGGCATCCCGTCCGGGATCTCCAAGGAGCAGCAGCTCGCCGCGGCGATGTTCATTAAGTTCGTGGGCCAGCCGGAAAACGCCGCCGCCTTCTCGGGCGCCACGGGCTACATGCCGGTCAACAAGTCCGCGGACATGACCGACGTGCTCGGCAAGACACCCCAGATCCAGACAGCGATCGACCAGCTGGCCGTGACCAAGGTCCAGGACAACGCCCGCGTGTTCCTGCCCGGCGCCGACCAGGAGATCGCAAAGTCCGTCGCCAAGCTCGTCACCCAGCAGGGCGACGTCAAGTCCACCATGGCGGACTTGAAGAAGACCCTGCAGGGGATCTACGACAAGGACGTCAAGCCGAAGCTCAAGGCCTAGCGGCCGGGGTGGTTGAGCGTCTCGTGGGCCGAGCGATGTCGAAGCCTCCGTCGCACCACTGCGCTGACCACGACGGCGCCGCTCACCTCCCGGGGTGAGCGGCGCCGTCGTGCGTCGAGGGGCCCCGGAAGGGGGTTGCACTCACTCCCCGACGCGGACAATGATCTTGCCGCGCACATGGCCCGTCTCGAGCTGGCGGTACGCCTCCACCGCGTGCTCGAGATCGAACACGTCCGCGATCTCCACCTTGAGGGTTCCCTGCGCCGCGAGATGGGCGAGCTCCGTGAGCTGCTCGGGGTTGGGCCGGACCCAGATGTACTGGCCGCCGTACTCGTCGCGCGCGCGAGGATCGGTGACGGAGGCGACCATGCCGCCGGCCTTGAGGAGCTGCGGAACGGTGTCGAGCGCCCCCTGGCCCGCGAAGTCGAGGATCGCGTCGAAGCCCTCGGGCGCCAGCTCGCGGGCCCCATCGACAAGGCCGTCGCCGTACTCCACCGGTTCGGCGCCGAGCGAGCGGAGGTACTCGTGGTTGCGCTCCGACGCCGTCCCGACCACCCGTGCCCCCGCCAGGACCGCGAGCTGGGTGGCGAACGAGCCGACGCCTCCCGCGGCGGCGTGCACAAGTACCGTCGAACTGGCCGTGACCCCCGCACGCCGCACAGTCTGGAGTGCCGTGAGGCCGGTGAGCGGCAACGCGGCCGCATGCTCGAAGCTGAGGCCCTCGGGCTTCCGGGCCATGGTCCTGAGGGGCACCTCGACGAGCTCGGCGAGCGTCCCGCCCGAGATGACGTCCTTGCGGGCGTAGGCGAGGACCTCGTCTCCCACGGCGAACTCCGGGGTGTCCAGCCCCGCCTTGACCACGACCCCGGCGACGTCCCAACCGGGCACCGCCGGGAACAGCGTGTCGATCGCACCCCGCAGGTAGCCCTCGCGGGCCTTGTAGTCCACTGGGTTGACGGCCGCCGCCTTGACCTGGACGAGGACTGAGTCGGAACCCGGGTGGGGTTCGGGGAGTTCCCTGAGCTCGAGGACGTCCGCGGAGCCGTACGCGCTATAGGTCAGTGCCTTCATGCCTGTGGCCAACCCGGTGCGCCGGCCGCGTATTCCGGGTTTCGGTTCCGTTGAACCGCGGGCACCCGATCCCGTCTCCGCTCAGCCTGCGGGGATGGGCACCGGGGTGACGCCGAGGGGCTCGAGCTCGGAAGCGCCGCCGTCCTCCGCGGTGAGGACCCAGATGCCCCCCGAGTGGCGGGCCACTGAGTGCTCCCACTGCGAGGCATGCGAGCCGTCGGTCGTCACGACCGTCCACTCGTCGTCGAGGACCTTCGTGTCAATGGACCCGCGCACGAGCATCGGCTCGATCGCGAGGGCCAGGCCCGGCTTGATCTTGGCCCCGCGGTGCCCGGTCCGGTAGTTGAGCACGTCGGGGGCCATGTGCATGGCCGAGCCGATTCCGTGGCCCACGTAGTCCTCGAGGATCCCGAGAGGGGCGCCGTCCTGGGCGGAGACGAAGTCGTCAATCGCGTCGCCGACGTCTCCCACGAAGGAGCCCTTCGCGAAGGCCGCGATGCCGCGCCACATTGCCTGACGCGTCACCTCGGAGAGCCGCACGTCCTCGGGGTCGCCCTCGCCCACGATCGCCGTGCGGGCCGAGTCGGCGTTCCAGCCACGGACAATGCAGCCACCGTCGATCGAGAGGATGTCCCCCTCGGCGAGCGTCCGCGGCCCGGGGATGCCGTGCACCACCTCGTCGTTGACAGAGACGCAGATGTGCTTGGGGTAGCCGTAGTACCCGAGAAAGTTGTACTGGGCCCCGGCGGCGTCGACCACCTCGGCGAATGCGGCGTCGATGTCGTCCGTCGTCACGCCGGGTGCTATCGCGGCCACAGCGGCATCGAGGGCTCGGCTCAGCAGGACCCCGGCCTGCGCCATGATCCGCAGCTGCCCGTTGTTCTTGTACTCGATCTTCCGCTGGCCGGCCACAGCCATCCCTCTCTCGGTGGTGTCCCAATACTGACAAGGCGCCGCCCGGGGAAAATGCCCGCCGGACGGCGCCACGCGTCGTAAGAGCTTCCTACTCCCTAGGAGGCCGACTTGACGGACTCGATGGCCGCGAGGACGCGCTCGGTGACCTCGTCCATGGCGCCGATGCCGTCAACTTTGGTCAGCGTGCCGCGCTCGGCGTACTGGGACACAACGGCCTCAGTCTGCGTGTGGTACAGGTCGAGGCGGTGGCGGATCACAGCCTCGGTGTCGTCGCTGCGGCCAGTCTCCTTGGCGCGGTTCAGCAGGCGGGCAACCAACTCGTCGTCATCCGCGGTGAGCTGCAGCACAACATCGAGGGACTGGCCGTTCTCGGCGAGGATCCCGTCGAGGTAGTCGACCTGCGCGACGGTGCGCGGGTACCCGTCGAGGAGGAAGCCGTTCGCCGCGTCGTCCTGCGCCAGCCGATCGCGCACCATCTTGTTCGTCACGGAATCCGGGACGAAGTCGCCTGCGTCCATGTACGTCTTGGCCTCGACGCCGAGCGGGGTCTGCTCCTTGACGTTGAAGCGGAAGATGTCGCCCGTGGAGATCGCGACGATGCCGAGGCGGTCCGAGACACGTTCGGCCTGGGTGCCCTTGCCGGAACCGGGCGGGCCAATGAGGAGCATTCTCGTCATCGCAGTAGTCCTTCGTAGTGTCGCTGTTGGAGCTGCGCATCAATCTGCTTGACCGTCTCCAGGCCGACACCCACCACAATCAGGATCGACGTGCCACCGAACGGGAAGTTCTGGTTCGCGTTGACGAGGACGAGGGCGATGAGCGGGATCAGAGCCACGATGCCGAGATACAGGGAGCCCGGCATGGTGATGCGCGAAAGTACGTACTGCAGGTAGTCCGCAGTGGGCTTCCCGGCACGGATGCCGGGGATGAAGCCGCCGTACTTCTTCATGTTGTCGGAGACCTCTTCAGGATTGAAGGTGATCGCGACGTAGAAGTATGTGAAGAAGATGATCATCAGGAAGTAGATGAGCATGTAGATCGGGTGGTCGCCGCGGGTCAGGTTGTTGTTGATCCACTCGACCCAGGGCGCCGGTGCGGAGCCGTCATGCGGGGTGTTGAACTGTGCGACCAGCGCCGGCAGGTACAGCATCGACGAGGCGAAGATGACCGGAATGACGCCGGCCATGTTCACCTTGATCGGAATGTACGTGCTCGTCCCGCCCACCGTGCGGCGGCCGATCATGCGCTTCGCGTACTGGACCGGCACGCGGCGCTGCGACTGCTCGACGAAGATGACGAGTGCCATGGTGATGAGGCCGACCACCAGCACGATGAAGAATGTGCCCGGGCCCTTCGACGTCCAGATCGCACCGAGGGAAGCTGGGAACTGCGCGGCGATCGAGGTGAAGATCAGCAGCGACATGCCATTGCCGATGCCCTTCTCCGTCACGAGCTCGCCGAGCCACATGATCAGGCCCGTGCCGGCGGTGAGCGTGATGACCACCAGGATGGTGGTGATGATGCTCGTGTCCGGGATGATCGGGAGCTGGCAATTGGGGAACAGCTGGCCCGAGCGCACGAGCGAGACGAGCGTGGTCGCATTCAGCAGGCCCAGCGCGATGGTGAGGTAGCGGGTGTACTGCGTGAGCTTGGTCTGGCCCGCCTGGCCCTCGTCGTACAGCTCTTGGAACCGCGGGATGACCACACGGAGCAGCTGCACGATGATGCTCGCCGTGATGTAGGGCATGATGCCGAGCGCGAAGACCGAGACCTGCAGCAGCGCACCACCGCTGAAGAGGTTCAGCATCTGGTAGATGCCCGTCTGCTGGCCCTGCACGCCTGGGGAAAGGCACACTTTCACGTTGTGGTAGTTCACGCCCGGTGACGGGATGAACGCACCCAGCCGAAAGATCGAAATGATGAACAGCGTGAACAGCAGCTTGCGCCGCAGGTCGGGCGTCCGGAAAGCCCGGCCAATCGCAGAAAGCACGCTTCTCCTCCCCCATGTCGAGGAATGTAGAGTGTCCGAGGCACGGGTGAGTGCGTCGGATCAAGGGTCCAGCTCTTGAGTTTAGCGGCACCGGCCGCCGAGCCGATAATCAGGGCGCCTTCGCGTGCGGCGAGCGGCGGCACCGGTGCGGCGAAGGCCGAAGGCCCGGGCCGGCGTCATGCGACCCGCCCCGCGCACTCGGCGCGCCTTAACGCGAGCGGGCCCCGGCCGGCGTCGTGGTTGATTCACGACGCCGGCCGGGGCCAACGCTCACAGCCTCAGCTGGGGTGCCGGTTCCGTCTCAGAGGACGGTCGCGGTACCGCCGGCGGCGGCGATCTTCTCCGACGCGGACGCCGAGAAGGCGTGCGCGGTGACATCGACCTTGACGGTGATGTCGCCGGAACCGAGGACCTTGACCGGCTCGTTCTTGCGAACGGCGCCCTTGGCCACGAGATCCTCCACCGACACCGCGCCGCCCTCGGGGAACAGCTCCGAGAGGCGGTCCAGGTTCACCACCTGGTACTCGACCCGGAACGGGTTCTTGAAGCCGCGCAGCTTCGGCAGGCGCATGTGCAGCGGGAGCTGCCCGCCGGCGAAGCCGGCACGCACCTGGTAGCGGGCCTTGGTGCCCTTGGTGCCACGGCCAGCAGTCTTGCCCTTGGAGCCCTCACCGCGACCCACACGGGTCTTCGCGGTCTTGGCGCCAATAGCCGGACGCAGGTGGTGGACCTTCAGAGCGGAGCTCTTCTCAGTCTCGTTCTCTGCCATAGTTACTTCGCCTCCTCAACCTTCACGAGGTGCGAAACCGTGTTGACCATGCCCACGGTCACGGCGTCGGCCTTGCGGGTGACCGTGTGGCCGATCCGCTTGAGGCCGAGCGACCGAATGGTCTCGCGGTGGTTCTGCTTGGCGCCGATGACGCCCTTGATCTGAGTGATCTCCAACGTGGCGTCGGAGGGAGTCAGGTTCTTCGCCATCACTCATGCACCTGCCTTCGTGTTCTGGAGGCTGCGCACCAGAGCGGCGGGGGCCACCTCGTCCAGCGGGAGGCCACGGCGGGCAGCCACGGACTGCGGCTCCTCGAGGTTCTTGAGCGCCTGGACCGTCGCGTGGACGATGTTGATGGCGTTCGAGGACCCGAGGGACTTGGACAGCACGTCGTGGATGCCGACGCACTCGAGGACCGCGCGCACCGGACCGCCGGCGATCACACCGGTACCCGGCGCAGCCGGACGGAGCAGGACCACACCAGCGGCGGCCTCACCCTGCACAAGGTGCGGGACGGTCGTGCCAACGCGGGGCACTCGGAAGAAGGACTTCTTGGCCTCTTCCACGCCCTTGGCGATGGCTGCGGGGACCTCCTTCGCCTTGCCGTAGCCGACGCCGACCATGCCGTTGCCGTCACCCACCACCACGAGGGCGGTGAAGCTGAAGCGACGGCCGCCCTTGACGACCTTGGCGACGCGGTTGATGGTCACCACGCGCTCGATGAACTGGCTCTTCTCAGCGTCGCGGTTGTCGCGGCCACCACGGCCACCGCGATCACCACGGCCCTGGCCGCGGCCCTCGCCACGACGACCGCCGCGGCGCTCCTCGGTGGCTGCGGGAGCGGACTCGGCAGCCTCGGCTGCATTCTGCTCGGTCACGTTAACCTTCTCTGTGTTCGCTTCGTTCCCGGTGGTCACAGGTCCAGCCCACCTTCACGTGCGCCGTCCGCGATCGCAGCCACACGGCCGTGGTACTTGTTGCCCCCACGGTCGAACACGACGGCCTCGATGCCCGCGGCCTTGGCACGCTCGGCGATGAGCTCGCCCACGCGCTTGGCCTTGGCGGTCTTGTCGCCCTCGAACGTGCGGAGGTCGGCCTCGAGGGTCGAGGCGGAGACCAGCGTGATGCCCTTGGCGTCGTCGACGACCTGGACGAACACGTGACGCGAGGAGCGGTTCACCACGAGACGGGGACGCTCGGCAGAGCCGACGACCTTCTTGCGGAGGCGGAAGTGACGGCGAGTCCTAGCCTGTTGCTTGGACTTGGCGACGCGCTTCTTGTTGATGCCCAGTGCCATGGTTACTTACCAGCCTTTCCGACCTTGCGGCGGACAACTTCGCCTGCATAGCGGATGCCCTTGCCCTTGTACGGGTCGGGCTTGCGCAGCTTGCGGATGTTGGCAGCCACCTCGCCGACCTGCTGCTTGTTGATGCCCGAGACCGAGAACTTGGTGGGGTTCTCGACCGCGAACGTGATGCCGTCGGGGGCGGACACGTTCACCGGGTGGGAGTAGCCGAGCGCGAACTCGAGGTCCGAACCCTTGGCCTGCACACGGTAACCGGTACCCACGATCTCGAGCTTCTTCTCGTAGCCGTTGGTCACGCCCTCGATCATGTTCGAGATCAGCGTGCGGGTGAGGCCGTGCAGCGAGCGCGAGAGGCGCTCGTCGTTCGGGCGGGTCACCGAGAGGGTGGCGTCATCGAGGGAGATCTCGATGGGGCTGGCCACTGTGTGGGTCAGCTCGCCCTTGGCGCCCTTCACGGTCACCACGGAGCCGTCGATCTTGACCTCGACGCCGGCCGGGACGGTGATGGGGAGACGTCCAATGCGGGACATATCTTCTTCTTCCTTCCCTTACCAGACGTACGCGAGGACTTCGCCGCCCACGCCCTTCTTGGAGGCCTGACGGTCAGTCAGGAGCCCAGAAGAGGTCGACAGGATGGCGATGCCGAGGCCGCCCAGCACGTGCGGGAGGTTGGTGGACTTCGCGTACACGCGGAGGCCCGGCTTGGAGATGCGGCGGACACCGGCGATCGAACGCTCGCGGTTGGGTCCGAACTTGAGGTCCAGAGTCAGCTTCTTGCCGACCTCGGCGTCCTCTTCCTTGTAGCCGGCGATGTAGCCCTCGGCCTTCAGGATGTCAGCAACACGGACCTTGAGCTTCGACGACGGCATAGTCACCGAGTCGTGGTAGGCCGAGTTGGCGTTGCGCAGACGCGTAAGCATATCTGCGACGGGATCAGTCATAGTCATTGTGGGCTCATGCCCTTCCTCATGACGGTTTCCGCACCGCGGTTCCAGGCTGTGCCTGGCACGCGCGCAGCGGACCTTTCACGTAGTGATTCAGTCTTCGGTCTTGAACGGGAAGCCGAGGTGCTTCAGAAGCGCGCGGCCCTCGTCGTCGGTCTTCGCGGTCGTGACAACCGTGATGTCCATGCCACGGAGGCGATCGATCTTGTCCTGGTCGATCTCGTGGAACATCACCTGCTCGGTGAGCCCGAACGTGTAGTTGCCGTTGCCGTCGAACTGCTTGCCCGAGAGGCCGCGGAAGTCGCGGATACGGGGCAGCGCGAGGGTGACAAGGCGGTCCACGAACTCCCACATGCGGTCGCCGCGCAGCGTCGTGAAGGCGCCGATCGGCATGCCCTCACGCAGCTTGAACTGGGCGATCGACTTGCGGGCCTTGGTGACCTGCGGCTTCTGGCCCGTGATGAGGGTCAGGTCGCGCACAGCGCCCTCGATCAGCTTCGAGTCCTTGGCAGCGTCGCCGACGCCCATGTTCACGACAACCTTGACCAGGCGGGGAACCTGGTTCACGTTCTCGTACTTGAACTCTTCCTGGAGGGCGCCCTTGATGGCCTCCGCGTACTTCGTCTTGAGACGGGGAACGACCTTCACCGGAGTCTCGACAGTCTCAGTCATCAGATGTCCTTCCCGGTGGCCTTGGAGTAGCGGACGCGGATGGTCTTGGTGACCCCGTCCTTCTCCACGGTCTCCACACGGAAGCCGACCTTGGTGGGCTTCTTGGTCTCGGGGTCCACGAGGGCCACGTTAGAGACGTGGATCGGGGCCTCGACCTGCTCGATTCCGCCGGTCTTGGTCCCGCGCTGCGACTGGCCCACCTTGGTGTGCTTGGTCACGCGGTTGATGCCCTCGACGAGCACGCGGTTCGTCTCGGTGAACACCTTCAAAACCTTGCCCTGCTTGCCCTTATCGCCACCCTTGTCCTGCTTGGTGCCGGTGATGACCTGGACGAGGTCGCCCTTCTTGATCTTTGCACCCATGAGTCAGAGCACCTCCGGTGCCAGCGAGACGATCTTCATGAACTTCTTGTCGCGCAGCTCGCGGCCCACCGGGCCGAAGATGCGCGTGCCACGGGGGTCGCCGTCGTTCTTGAGGATGACTGCAGCGTTCTCGTCGAACTTGATGTAGGAGCCGTCCGCGCGGCGGCGCTCCTTCTTGGTGCGGACGACGACGGCCTTGACCACGTCGCCCTTCTTCACGTTGCCGCCAGGGATCGCGTCCTTGACGGTGGCGACGATCACGTCGCCGATGCCTGCGTAGCGGCGACCGGATCCACCGAGAACGCGGATGGTCAGGATTTCCTTCGCACCCGTGTTGTCGGCGACCTTGAGCCGCGACTCCTGCTGAATCACTTCTACTCCTTACGTCTCGCCGGTTCTCGCACTGCTTCTACTGCTGCAGGCGAGCCTTGCGGAACGGTTGATGGGGCGTCTCTCGACCTGCCTGGATGTGGCCAGAACGGGCCTGAATCAGCGTGCCGCGCGCATGTGTCCCCTCCTGCCGTGAGAGCAGCCGGGGCGCTCCCCTTCGGCAGAAGGGCATTATGCGGTGGCACGATGGTTCACGAGGTTCGTGACGGCATGGCAGAGCCAGCCGTACAAGCTCAATATCGTACCACGGGGCCCGTGTCCACCCCGAATCAGGGGTCCGGTCCCGGCCCCCACGCACGACGGCGCCGGGCTGGCCCGGGCGAGCGGCCCACTCGCCGTCGTGCGCCCCGCCGGCCTGCCGGAAGTCGTCTTGTCAGCAGGAAGTGCGGGTTACAGGCACTTGCTGCTGACAATGGCACTTCCCATCCTCGGGAGGAGCCCCGCGAGGGCCTTTTCCGCCCCGCGGCCAGGTGATCGGATCATCCACATAGGGCCCCGACAACCATGCACACCCGTTCGCGCGGCGGCAATCATGAATCCGTGAACACCATGGACGCCCTCTACGAAACGGCATTGGCCTCCGTCGTCACCACTCGCCCTGACGCATACCGCCTCTTCGCTCGGGGCTCCGCGGTCCGCCTGCGCCGTGGCGCCTATGTGTCGACCGAGCTCTGGGTGCGGCTCGACGCGGCTTCCCGCTTCCGGTTGGCGGCGGCTGCGCTGGCCTGGGCCTATCCTGACACGGTCTTCTGTGGTGAAACGGCCCTGTTCCTGCGTGGCCTGCCTGTCGTGAAGACGCCTCCGACCATCGATGTGGCCACAGCAACAACCACTCGGCTCGGCATCCGTCCAGCCACCTTTGAGGTGTGCGGCGAAGTGCCCCTGGCAGTCCAGGCCAGGAACCTGGCGCCGCCGCCCATCAGGCGGCACCGGCACGTGCCCCTCGAGGCCGAACAGGGCGGCCCATTCCGGGTCCTACCGTTGGCGGTCACCGTGGCGGAGGTGCTCGGTTCTGCAAAGTTCGCGCGCGCACTCACGATCGCCGATGGCGCGGTGCGCCTCAACCCCTCGATCCCCCCTCCTCGACAGGGCTGAGTTCGCGGAGGCCGTGGGCGCTCTTGCCTTCGGCACTCAAAGGCAGCGTGCCACGTCACGCGCGCAGCTCGCCCGTGCGGGAGCGGAATCGCCCGGGGAGTCCGTGAGCCGCGCCTTCATGCTTCTCTGGGGCTTCCCGGAACCGCAGCTCCAGTGCGAGTACCACGATGCCCTCGGATTCGTCGCGAGGACCGACTTCACGTGGGCTGCACTCAATCACGTCATCGATGCGGAAGCCCGTTCCGCGCGGGAACGAATCGGCCAGTTCGATGGATGGGGCAAGTACTTCGGTGGACGCGGGGTTTCCGGAGCCGAGACAATCGAAGTCATCAAACGGGAGAAGCGCCGCGAGAACCGGCTCCTCGCGCTTGGCCATCCAGTCCTCCGATGGGACTGGCAGGATCTCGAGAGGCCCGCGCAGTTCCGTGCGAAGCTGCTCTCCTTCGGCCTGGAGCCCACGAGGAGTGCTGCTATCGACAGGAAGTGCGCGTAAGAGGCACTTGCTGCTGAAACCAGCACGTGCAGTCGTGCGCTCGACGTTCAGAAGCCACCGCGCCTGGGACGGGCGCCCGCGCTCGTGCGCCCCGGGGCGCCCCCCGAACCCGCGTCGGACGGCGGAAGGCCCGCCCCCTCACCGAGGGGACGGGCCTTCGACAGTCCGCGAGAACCGCGAGAGGCCTACTTGGCCTTCTCGAGGATCTCCACGAGCCGCCACCGCTTGGTGGCGGACAGCGGACGGGTCTCCGCGATGAGAACGAGGTCGCCGATGCCGGCGGTGTTGTTCTCGTCGTGGGCCTTGCGCTTCTCGGTGCGGCGGATGACCTTGCCGTAGAGCGAGTGCTTCACGCGATCCTCGACCTCGACGACGATCGTCTTGTCCATCTTGTCGGACACGACGTAGCCGCGGGCCGTCTTGCGGTAGCCGCGCTGCTGGGCAGCGTGCTCCGTCAGGTTGTTCTCTTCGCTCACTTGGCGTCCTCCTCAGCAGCCTCGGCTGGCTCTGCCTTGGCAGCCTTCTTAGCCGCCTTCTTCTCATCCTTCGTCTCGACGACCACGGGTGCGGCCTCGGCACGGATGCCCAGCTCGCGCTCGCGCAGGATGGTGTAGATGCGGGCGATGTCCTTCTTGACCGCACGGAGGCGGCCGTGGCTCTCGAGCTGGCCGGTGGCCGACTGGAAGCGCAGGTTGAACAGCTCTTCCTTGGCCTTCTTGAGCTCCTCGAAGAGGCGCTCGTTGTCCAGCTGGTCGAGCTTCTCAGCGCTCAGTTCCTTCGAACCGACTGCCATTCTCATTCACCACCTTCGCGGCGCACGATGCGCGCCTTCAACGGGAGCTTGTGGATCGCGAGGCGAAGGGCCTCACGCGCCACCTCGTCAGAGACACCGGAGAGCTCGAAGAGCACACGGCCCGGCTTGACGTTGGCGATCCACCACTCCGGAGAACCCTTGCCGGAACCCATGCGGGTCTCGGCAGGCTTCTTGGTCAGCGGACGGTCAGGGTAGATGTTGATCCACACCTTGCCGCCACGCTTGATGTGACGGGTCATTGCGATACGAGCGGACTCGATCTGGCGGTTGGTCACGTACGCCGGCGTGAGGGCCTGGATGCCGTACTCGCCGAAGGTGACCTTGGTGCCACCGGTCGCAGCGCCCGAGCGACCCGGGTGGTGCTGCTTGCGGTGCTTCACACGACGCGGGATAAGCATTTAAGCCTCTCCTCCTTCTGCTGCCGGAGCAGCGGCTGCATCTGCTGCCGGGGCAGCAGCGGCCCCAGCCGCGGGAGCGGCCTGGGCCTGGCGGTCGCCAGACGGACGACGGCGGCGCTCGCCACCGGGGCGACCGGGACGGTCGCCACGATCGCCGCGGGGGCCGCGGGACGGAGCGGCAGCGGCCTGGGCAGCCAGCTCCTTCGACGTCACATCGCCCTTGTAGATCCAGACCTTCACGCCGATACGGCCGAAGGTGGTCTTGGCCTCGTAGAAGCCGTAGTCGATGTTCGCGCGGAGCGTGTGCAGCGGCACACGGCCCTCGCGGTAGAACTCCGAGCGGGACATCTCGGCGCCGCCGAGACGGCCCGAGCAGGCGATGCGGATGCCCTTGGCGCCGGCGCGCTGGGCCGACTGCATGGCCTTCTTCATCGCACGGCGGAACGCGACGCGGCTCGAGAGCTGCTCCGCGACGCCCTGGGCGACGAGCTGGGCCTCGACCTCGGGGTTCTTGACCTCGAGGATGTTCAGCTGGACCTGCTTGCCGGTGAGCTTCTCGAGCTCACCGCGGATGCGGTCCGCCTCGGCGCCACGGCGGCCGATCACGATACCCGGGCGGGCCGTGTGGATGTCCACGCGGACGCGGTCGCGGGTGCGCTCGATCTCGACCTTGGCGATACCGGCGCGCTCCATGCCATTGGTCATGAGCTGGCGGATCTTGACGTCCTCACGGACGAAGTCCTTGTAGCGCTGACCGGGCTTGCTGCTGTCGGCAAACCAGTGCGAGACGTGGTCGGTGGTGATGCCGAGTCGGAACCCGTGCGGGTTGACCTTCTGTCCCATTTAGCGGGCCTCCTCGTTCTCCGGGGTCGCCACGACCACAGTGATGTGGCTGGTGCGCTTTCTAATGCGGTATGCGCGACCCTGGGCACGCGGCTGGAACCGCTTCATGGTCGGGCCCTCGTCGACGAACGCCTCAGAGATGTAGAGGTCGCTCTCGTCGAACGCGACGCCGTCGCGGTCGGCGCGGACACGGGCGTTGGCCATCGCGGACGCGAGGACCTTGTAGACCGGCTCCGAAGCCGCCTGCTGGGCGAACTTCAGGATTGCCAGAGCCTCATTCGCCTGCTTGCCACGAACAAGGTTGACGACGCGCCGGGCCTTCATCGGCGTTACGCGGATGTGACGCGCAATTGCCTTGGCTTCCATTGCTTTCCTTCTCTTTCTCAGAGCCAAGCGCTGCTGCTGCCTTGCGGCAGGGTCAGCGGCGCTTGCCCTTCTTGTCGTCCTTCACGTGGCCGCGGAAAGTCCGCGTCGGGGCGAATTCGCCGAGCTTGTGCCCGACCATCGACTCGGTGACGAAGACCGGGATGTGCTTGCGCCCATCGTGCACGGCGATCGTGTGCCCGAGCATGTCGGGGATGATCATCGAGCGGCGGGACCAAGTCTTGATGACGTTCTTGGAGCCCTTCTCGTTTTCCCTGGCGACCTTCACAAAGAGGTGCTGGTCAACGAAAGGACCCTTCTTCAGGCTGCGTGGCATGTGTCCAGGCTCCTATCGCTTGTTCTTGCCAGTACGACGACGGCGGACGATGAGCTTGTCGCTCGCCTTGTTCGGGCGGCGGGTGCGGCCCTCGGGCTTGCCGTTCGGGTTGACGGGGTGACGGCCACCGGAGGTCTTGCCCTCACCACCACCGTGCGGGTGGTCAACCGGGTTCATGGCGACACCGCGGACGGTCGGGCGGACGCCCTTCCAGCGCATGCGGCCGGCCTTGCCCCAGTTGATGTTGGACTGCTCGGCGTTGCCGACCTCGCCGACGGTCGCGCGGCAGCGGACGTCGACGTTGCGGACCTCGCCAGAGGGGAGGCGGAGCTGGGCGTACTTGCCCTCCTTCGCCACGAGCTGGATCGAGGCACCGGCGGAGCGGGCCATCTTGGCACCGCCGCCGGGGCGGAGCTCGACGGCGTGGATGACGGTACCGACCGGGATGTTGCGCAGCGGCAGGTTGTTGCCGGGCTTGATGTCGGCGTCCGGACCGGACTCGACGATGTCGCCCTGGGACAGCTTGTTCGGCGCGATGATGTAGCGCTTGGTGCCGTCCACGAAGTGCAGCAGCGCGATGCGCGCGGTGCGGTTCGGGTCGTACTCGATGTGAGCGACCTTGGCGTCGACGCCGTCCTTGTCGTGGCGACGGAAGTCGATCAGACGGTACTGGCGCTTGTGTCCACCACCCTTGTGGCGGGTGGTGATCTTGCCGGAGTTGTTGCGGCCGCCCTTCTTGGGGAGCGGACGCACCAGGGACTTCTCCGGCGTCGAGCGCGTGATCTCTGCGAAGTCGGCCACGCTCGAGCCGCGGCGGCCCGGGGTAGTCGGCTTATAGTTACGGATTGCCATTTACCTGTTCCTCGTTAAAGTGGTCTCCGCTCAGGCGAGCGGACCGCCGAAGATGTCGATTGTGCTGCCGTCCTTGAGAGTGACGATGGCACGCTTGGTGCTCTTGCGCTCACCCCAGCCGAACTTGGTGCGCTTGCGCTTGCCCGGGCGGTTGAGCGTGTTGATCGAGTCGACCTTGACCGAGAAGATTCGCTCGATCGCGATCTTGATCTCGGTCTTGTTCGAGCGCGGGTCCACCAAGAAGGTGTACTTGCCCTCGTCGATCAGCCCGTAGCTCTTTTCCGAGACGACCGGCGCGAAGATGACGTCGCGCGGATCCTTGTAGCTGGATGCGCTCACTTGGAGCCCTCCTCGTTCACAATGTTCTGGCCGTTGGACCTCGCGGCGACGAACGCGTCGAAGGCGGCCTTCGTGAAGACCACGTCATCGGAGACGAGAACGTCGTAGGTGTTCAGCTGGTCCGCATAGATCGCGTGCACCTCGGCGAGGTTGCGGACCGAGAGGGCCGCGAGCTCGTCGGCGCGGTCGATGACGACCAGCAGGTTCTTACGCCCTGAGAGAGCGCGAAGCGTGGCCAGGGCCTCCTTCGTGCTCGGCTTGTCGCCGGCGACGAGGGACTCGACCACGTGGATCCGGCCGTTGCGGGCGCGGTCCGAGAGGGCGCCGCGGAGGGCAGCGGCCTTCATCTTCTTGGGGGTGCGCTGGCTGTAGTCGCGCGGCACGGGGCCGTGGACAACGCCGCCGCCGGTCATGTGCGGGGCGCGGATCGAGCCCTGGCGGGCGCGGCCGGTGCCCTTCTGCTTGAACGGCTTGCGGCCGGCACCGGACACCTCGCCTCGGGTCTTGGTCTTGTGCGTGCCCTGGCGTGCAGCGGCCAGCTGGGCGACGACGACCTGGTGCAGCAGCGGGACGTTCGTCTGGACGTCGAAGATCTCGGCGGGGAAATCCACCTTGACAGTTGCGTTAGCCATGAGTTCAGGCTCCCTTCACGGCGGTGCGGACGAGGACGACCGAGCCGCGGGCACCCGGGAGGGCGCCCTTGATGAGAAGCAGCGAGTTCTCGGCATCCACCGCGTGGATGGTGAGGTTGAGGGTCGTCTGGCGCTCGTTGCCCATGCGACCGGCCATGCGGAGGCCCTTGAAGACGCGGCCGGGGGTGGCGCAGGCACCGATGGAACCGGGCTTGCGGTGGTTCTTGTGCGCACCGTGGGAGGCGGAGACACCGGCGAAGCCGTGACGCTTCATGACACCGGCGAAGCCCTTGCCCTTGGTGGTACCGACGACGTCGATCCTCTGACCGGCCTCGAAGGTCCCCACGGAGAGCTCCTGGCCCAGCTCGTAGGACTCGGCGTCGGAGGTACGGACCTCGACGAGGTGGCGGCGCGGCGTCACGCCGGCCTTCTCGAAGTGGCCGGTGAGCGGCTTGTTGACCTTGCGGGGGTCAATCTGGCCGTAGCCAATCTGGACCGCGGTGTAGCCATCGGTCTCGGCGTTGCGCAGCTGGGTGACGACGTTGGAGTCGGCCTTAACGACAGTGACGGGGATGAGCTTGTTGCTCTCGTCCCAGACCTGGGTCATGCCGAGCTTCGTGCCCAGCAGGCCCTTCACATTGCGGGTAGTGGTCATAGTTCTCTCAGCACCTCCCTCTTAGAGCTTGATTTCGATGTTGACGTCTGCCGGCAGGTCGAGACGCATGAGCGAGTCGACGGCCTTGGGCGTCGGGTCGATGATGTCGATCAGCCGCTTGTGCGTGCGCATTTCGAAGTGCTCGCGGCTGTCCTTGTACTTGTGGGGAGAGCGGATGACGCAGTACACGTTCTTCTCCGTGGGCAGCGGAACGGGGCCCACCACCGTCGCGCCTGCGCGCGTGACCGTCTCAACGATCTTCCGAGCTGAAGTGTCGATGACCTCGTGGTCGTACGACTTCAGCCGGATGCGGATCTTCTGTCCCGCCATATCGCCTGACTCGCTTTCGTTTGTCTAGCACTGCACTGTTTGCTCACTGTTTTGTTGGCTGTGGCTGCCGAAGCATTCAAGGTCGCGACCACCACCGGCAGCACTGCCTGAATCCGGGCTACCCCGGGTTCCTCAGACAGCCGGCCTCTCCGACCCCCGCGGTCGGGCGTGTCGCGCCGCTGGCGCGCACGATCCCTAGCCTTGTTCGCGAAGGTGGGTCATATTTGGGCCCCAGCTTGGACCCTGCACCCGGCATTATCCGGATCGGGACGCGAAGGAGCGCTTGAACAACTCATCTAGTCTGCCAGAGATCTGCGCCATGCGCCAATCGCCCGGCGAAGAGGGGGTATCCTCGGCCCATTGCCCCCAGCGAAGGTGATGAGGATCATAGATCCATGCCCCCTGCGGACCGGTTCAGCGCGCCGGGCCCGGACGCGTCCGGCCACTGGAGCGTGGAGGGCCTGGCCGCGCGCATCCCAGACGATTTTACGCTGGGCGTGGCCACGAGCGCCTTCCAGATCGAGGGCGCGCTCGATGAGGACGGCCGCGGCCCCTCCGTCTGGGACGACTTCGCGGCACGCCGCGGGATGATCGCGGACGGCGACTCCCCTGCCGTTGCCTGCGACCACTACCACCTCAGCCCCGCCGACCTCGATCTCGTAGCCGGTCTCGGCGTCGACTCGTACCGGTTCTCGATCGCGTGGCCACGGGTGCAGCCGGAGGGTCGCGGCGCGTGGAACGAGCGCGGCTGGGATTTCTACGACCGGCTGGTCGACGGCATGCTCTCCCGCGGGCTCTCCCCCATGGTGACCCTGTACCACTGGGACACGCCGCTGGCCCTGGAGCACGACGGCGGGTGGCTGAGCAGGGAGACCGCGCTGCGGTGTGCAGACTACGCCGCCGAGGCCGGGCGCCGGTTCGGCGACCGCGTGGACCGCTGGGTCACCCTCAACGAACCGGTGTCCGTGGCCCTCAACGGCTATGCGCTGGGCATCCACGCACCCGGAAGGCAGCTGCTCTTCGATGCGATGCCCGCCGTCCACCACCAGCTCCTCGCCCATGGCCTGTCGGTCCAGGCACTGCGGGCGGTGGGTGTCCGCGGGGACGTCGGGGTGACGAACATGCACGCCCCGGTCCACCCTGCCCGAGGCCCCCGGGACTGGATCCATGCCAGGATTGCGGATCTCCTGCTCAACCGCCTCTACGCCGACCCCGTGCTTCTGGGCCGCTACCCGAGGCCGCCCCTCCTGGCCACCCGCCCGTTCCGGTACCTGAGCCACGTCCCCGCCGAAGACCTCGTGACCATCCACCAGCCCCTCGACTTCTACGGCGTCAACTACTACTACCCTGCCCGCATCCGTTCGGGTCCCGGCCCGATCCCCGACGGCGTGAGCGCCACGACCGCGATAGCCCGGACACCGTTCCACCTTGCCGACTTCCCGGAATATGCGAGCACGGGTTTCGGCTGGCCCATCTCCCCCATGCACTGCGCAGTCCTCCTGGGTGAGCTCAGGCGGCGCTACGGGAAGTCGCTGCCGCCGGTCTACATCACCGAGAGCGGGGCGAGCTTCCCCGAGCCGGCCCAGGCGGACGGGGTGATGCACGACGACGCGCGCATCGCCTACCTCGCCTCTCACCTTGAAGCGGCACTCGACGCAATTCAGCCAGGGGGCCCTGCGGAGGGAGTCGAGCTTCGCGGCTGGTATGTGTGGACCCTCATGGACAACTTCGAGTGGGCTGCCGGCTACAGCCAGCGCTTCGGGCTCGTCCACACGGACTTCGAAACCCTCGAGCGCACGCCCAAGGCCTCGTACTACTGGCTGCGCAGGCTTGCCCGGGCACGGCGGCGCCCAGCCGTCAGCGCCTGAACGGTCCCGTGGGCCGGTCAGTCGTCGCGGTTCGCGCGGCGGATCTGCCTGAACCTCTCGATCTCGTTCTTGAAGTTCTTCCTGACCCAGAAGTAGCCGATGACCACACCGGCCGCGATCAGCAGGAACCAGAGCCAGCCCATGGCGCGCCTTCCCCGAGAGTGTGCGGTTTCTCCGCCGTCGCCTCAACCTACCGCAGCAGGGTGCCCCGTGGCCGCTGGGCCAGCCACCATACGGCTGCGGCGATCAGCGCGAGGCCCAGGATCCCCAGTAGCGCATAGACGTACGCGGACGGACCACAGGACGCACGCAACCACGCCGGCAGCACCCCAGGCCGTGAACCTGCGCTCACCCAACGCCAGCCCCGCGAGCGTGAGCACGGCGAAGGCCACGAGGAGCCAGATCTGCTGGGCATTGTTCCCGGCGGTCGCCGCGACCCAGATCCCCGTGAGGCTCAGGAGCGTGGCGGCGCCTTCGAGCCAGGCGCGTCCCGGCACAACCTGCTTGCCGACGTAGTAGCGCAGCAGTGCCACAACCGCTGCGGTCACCACGTACCACTGCGCAAGCCAGAACCCTCCCGGTTCCTCCACGGCCTCGGCGAAGACCGCCCGCTGGAACGCTGCCACGAGCACTATCGCGCCCACCTCGGCTCCGAGCCGGCGCGCCCGCAGCGATAGCTCGGGGACGGCCACCGCGACGAGGGCCATCGCGAGCGCTGGGACAAGTACGACCGCGGGGGGCTCCCACGCCGCTCGCACCGAGAGCGCCAACGCGGCCCCGGCAGCACCGATGAGGGTCCAGTGCCTCACCGGATCCGCCCGGAACAGGCCCAGCTCCTCTAGACGTGAGCCGGCCGCGCCCGGCCATCGGCCGGACCAGCGCAGGGCGACTCCGAGCGCAGCAGGCACGAGCGTTCCGCCCAGGACCGTCACGGGGTCCTGCCATACGGCCGGCAGGCCGTCCACGAGGTCTCGTGCCACGAGCATTCCGGCAGGAAGTGTGAGCAGGACGCCGAGCGGGAACGCAGCAGCGACCTCCCAACGCGCCCTCCTCCACACGTAGCTTGCGGCGATCAGCACGGCCGCAGTGGTTGCCACGCCAACGCCGAGGACCGCGGGCTTCTCGGCCAGCCCTGCTTGGATGGATGCCGCGCCAAAGGCCGCCGCGGCCGCTGTCCAGGGCCATGGGCGAGTGCGGTCCCCCTGCCGGCGGCCGTTCTCCCACAGCCCCATGCCGGCGAGGTGAGACCACGAGAGCGCAGCGAGCACGAGTGCCACTGCCGTTCCGTCCAGCGGCGCCTGGGTGAGGAACTGCCCCGCAGGGAAGTGCAGTAGTGGGCCCAGCGCCACGACACCGAGCAGGAGCGCCGCCGCGCCGACGTACCCGGCCGCAGGACGTCCGCGGAGGGTGCTGACCGCGCTCACCACGACGAGTCCCGCCTCGAACAGCACGACCCACCGGCCGCCCTCCGCCCCTTGGCGCGTCACAAGGAGGTAGCCGAGCGGCAGTGCCAGTTGGCCCACGAGCCCGCTCCAATAGACCGCCTCGTGGAACGGCAGGGCTGCCGTGCGTGCGGGCAGGAGGCGTCGGAGAACGTGCTGGGCCGCAAGGCCCACGGCGAGGACCACGCTGATCCACGTCTCAGACGCAGTCGCATCCTGCGCGACGAGCACCGCGAGCGCTACGGGGAGTGCCCTGGCCGCCACGAGGTGCGCGCCCTTCGACAACCACTGCGGCGCGAGGTACACCATGGCCGCGGAGAACGCAGCGAACAGCCCGACGAGGATCTCGAGCATCCGCACGTCACGCGAGGCCGCGATCGCGGTGAGGACGAGGGCAGCGGGTGCGAGGGCAGCAGCGGCCTGGTGGAACCGGAGAACCCCGCCCGCAAGTGCCGCCGCCACGGCAAACGCGACCACGAGGATTGCTCCGATGGGCGTGACTGCGTCATGGGACCCAAGGCCCGTCTCGAGCGCGGCCCCGACGGTTCCGGGAGCAGCGAGCGCCAGCACAGCGGCCGCATCAGCGAGAGTCCAGGGGAGGCGTCTCGACCTGCGGACTCCTCGGATCTCGACAGCGAGGGGCACGACGATCTGGACGAGTACCGCCAGGACCACCACGTGCTCAAGCGTGAACCGCTGCCCGAAGACCGTCGGCGCCCAGCCGCCGAGCTCTAGCCAGCGGAAAGACCCGGCGACGAGGAGGGTGGCCGCGCCGCGCGCCAGCCAGATGTATGCCCAACGGCGTAGGCCGGCTGGGGCACGCCAGGCTGACGCGGCAAAGACTGCGGCGGCGATGGCCAGAACCCCATTGACGGTCCCCTGCATGGGCCTGGCCAGCTCCCCCGCCGTGAAGAGGAATGCTTCAAGCGACACGACGCCCAGCAGCACGCCCGGTGCCACTTCCCCTACCGAGACAGCGCGGCGCGCTGGCGGCCTCGCGAGGTACAGTCCCACGGCGAGGGCCACCGCCCCGGCGCACAGGACGAACACCGCGGGAATGAAGAGCGGTGAGATCGAGGTCGGGCCCCAGTACCGCGAGAAGCGCAGGTCCGACCAGCCCACAGCAAGGACGGCACAGACGGCGATCGTCCCGAGGACCCAGACCAAGGCCGTGCGCAGGAACTCCGCCCGTCCCAGCGCCCCCAGGAGGCCCGTCACGGCAAGCTGCACCGCAACCGCTGCCACCAGGCTGAACGCCACAGCTGCCGTCTTCTCCGAGGGAGGCAGGCCGCTTCCGAGTGCGGCCACGACAGCGGGCACCGCGACGAGTGAGGCAAGCCGGGCCATCGCGAGGAACTGCGGGCGTCCCCACACGTTCACGTCATCGTCAGCAGCGCCGACCAGCTGCGGTGCGGACGCCGCCGAGGCCGTCCACAGGGCACGTGCCGCGAAGTACATGCAGCCGGCGGTGGAGAGGACCGCCAAGGGCCACGCGTCGAGACGGACGAGCAGGAGCTCCGCGAACGCCAGGAGCGGGAGCCATTCCGCCTGCTTTCCCCACCGCCACGCGGTGAACTGGGCTGAGGGTGCCGCAAGGGCCGCAGCGACGAACGCAGGCTCATGGGTGACCTGCCCCACCGACAGCGATGCCACGACCACGAGCGCCACCTGTACGACCACCGCGACGGCCTGCTCGGCCCTCGCACCACGGCGGGACAAGCCCAGCTGTTCCTCGCGCGCGGCACCGAGGACGGCCGACACGAGGGTGAGCACGATGGTCGCGGCAGACGCCGCGACCGCCGCAGCCGCCATGGGAGGCCACGGCAGTGTGCCGAAGACTGCGCCCGCATCCACTGCCTGGGCCGCGCCTACGCCGGCGGCCAGCACCGCCGTCGTGCGTGCGCCCCACCACGAGAGGCGGCGCGCGGTCACGCCCTCGGCGAGGAAGGACTCGGCCACGAGGTAGACGCTCATGGCCAGGACGAGAACGGGGTACTGCCACCTCTCGAGGGTTCCTGCGGCCACGGTAGCGGCGACGAACGTCGATGGGACGACGAACGGATGCAGTCGCGCGATCGGGCGCAGGAAGAGGGGCGGGACCCAGCGAGGCTGCAGTGCCGAGATGGCGGCGAGCAGCGCGGCCGCCGTGATGAGGGCCGCGAAGTCGGCCGCGAGGGCGCCTCCGAGCACCTCGGTTCCAGACCACGCCGCGGAGAAGAGGAAGGTCAGGCTCAGGAACACGAGGACACGGCTCTCGAGACGCAACGCGGCGAAGCCGAACGCCACGAGGCCCACGGCGCTCGTGACGAGCCAGGACATGCTCGGATCATGCAGGACTACTAGGTCGAGCCCGAGGCCCGTGACCGGCAGCAGTGCAAGCCCTGTTCCCGCGAACGCCACCGCCGCCGGGCGGAGCCGCGGGAACCGGGCGTGAACCACGAGGCCGGCGGCATAGAAGAGGGCAGTGACGCCTGCCAGCCCAGCCAGCCGCAGATGGTCCGCGACGCTGCTGGCGAGGAACAGCCCAGCCGCCGCGACGATCAGGAGTGCTGCAGCGTAGAGGGCGATGTTGGCGCTCTGGATGCCGCGCTGCTCGCGCCTGCGGGCGGCCTCCGCGGCGACCTGCTCGGGTGTCGGAGTGGGCTTCGGCCGAGCACCCGCCGGCACGTCGGGCCGGTGGGGTCCAGAAACTTCCGGCTGCGGCACTATTGCGTACCGCGCAGCCTCTGCCGCAGGGACGGTCGGCTGGGCCGCAGGGGGCGCGACGGCGAGTGGCCGCACTGCCGGGCTGCGCACTGCCTGCTCCCATCCGGCCCGGTGCCCCTCGAGATAGCCAACACGGTGTCCCTCGGCGCGCCCCTCGGCGAACCCCGCCGTGCGCCCCTCGATGAATCCCGCCGTGCGCCCCTCGGCGAACCCCGCCGCATGGCCCTCGGCGTAGGCGAGGTCACGGAGCGGCCCGGCCTGCGCATCATGGCCGCCGCCGGACTCCGAAGCCCTCGTTCCCATGGTTGCCTCTCCCCAGAACGCGGCCGAAGCCGCCACCCGTCGTTTATCCATCGGATAGACAAACGATAGGGTCTGTGGGTGCCGGGCCGATAGAGGCGAAAGAACCCCGTCGCACGAATGCGGCGGGGTTCTTTCGAGGATCCGGCCCAGAGGCCTCAGTTCCTTGGAGGAACTACTTGACGATCTTGGTCACGCGGCCCGAGCCGACGGTGCGGCCACCCTCGCGGATAGCGAAGCCGAGGCCCTCTTCCATGGCGATGGGCTGGATGAGCGCAACGCTCATCTCAGTGTTGTCGCCGGGCATGACCATCTCGGTGCCCTCGGGGAGGGTGATAACGCCGGTCACGTCCGTGGTACGGAAGTAGAACTGCGGACGGTAGTTCGAGTAGAACGGGTTGTGACGGCCGCCCTCGTCCTTCGAGAGGATGTAGACGTTCGCCTCGAAGTCGGTGTGCGGCGTGATGGAACCGGGCTTCACCACGACCTGGCCGCGCTCTACGTCCTCGCGCTTGATGCCGCGGAGCAGAAGGCCACAGTTCTCGCCGGCCCACGCCTCGTCGAGCTGCTTGTGGAACATCTCGATACCAGTGACCGTGGTCTTCTGGATCGGGCGGATGCCCACGATCTCGACCTCGGAGTTGAGGGCGAGGGTACCGCGCTCGGCGCGGCCGGTGACGACCGTGCCACGACCGGTGATCGTGAAGACGTCCTCGATCGGCATCAGGAACGGCTTGTCGCGGTCACGAACCGGATCCGGAACGTTCTCGTCGACGGCCTCCATGAGCTCCTCGACCGACTTGACCCACTTGGGATCGCCCTCGAGAGCCTTGAGGCCCGAGACGCGGATCACCGGGGCGTTGTCGCCGTCGAAGCCCTGCGAGGAGAGGAGCTCGCGCACCTCCATCTCGACGAGGTCAAGGAGCTCCTCGTCGTCGACCATGTCGGCCTTGTTGAGGGCGACGAGCAGGTACGGAACGCCGACCTGGCGGGCGAGCAGAACGTGCTCGCGCGTCTGGGCCATCGGACCGTCCGTCGCAGCAACCACGAGGATGGCGCCGTCCATCTGCGCCGCACCCGTGATCATGTTCTTGATGTAGTCGGCGTGACCCGGAGCGTCGACGTGAGCGTAGTGGCGCTTCTCCGTCTGGTACTCGATGTGGGAGATGTTGATGGTGATACCGCGCTGCCGCTCCTCGGGAGCGGAGTCGATCTGCGCGAAGTCACGCTGCTCGTTGAGATCGGGGTACTTGTCAGCAAGCACCTTCGAGATGGCAGCAGTCAGCGTCGTCTTACCGTGGTCAACGTGGCCAATGGTGCCGATGTTGACGTGCGGCTTAGTCCGCTCGAACTTTGCCTTCGCCACTGGTTCCTCCTAGAACTGATACAGAAGACTTGCTTCCAGCCGCGACTGTCGCAACTGAAACTTTTGCAAGTCTACTGTGGGCTGTGTTTTTTCGTGAAATCACGCGGGAGTATACCCACGCGGAGGGCGACCCGCCGCCGTCGTGCGCGCTCTTCCCTGCGGAAGGGAGCCCACGGCGGCGGCAGCCGCGGTCCAGAACTACTCGCCGCGCGACTTCTGGATGATCTCGTCGGCAACGGCCTTCGGGACCTCAGAGTAGCTGTCGAACTGCATGGAGTAGACAGCACGGCCCTGGGTCTTCGACCGAAGGTCGCCAATGTAGCCGAACATCTCGGACAGCGGCACGGAGGCACGGATGACCTTGACGCCGACAGCGTCCTCCATGGCCTGGATCTGGCCACGGCGGGAGTTGAGGTCGCCGATGACGTCGCCCATGTACTCCTCAGGCGTACGGACCTCGACGGCCATCAGCGGCTCGAGGAGCACAGGGTTGGCGCGGCGAGCGCCCTCCTTGAACACCTGCGAACCGGCGATCTTGAACGCCATCTCCGAGGAGTCGACGTCGTGGTAGGCACCGTCGGTGAGCGACGCCTTCACGCCGACCATCGGGTAGCCGGCCAGGATGCCGAACTGCATGGCGTCCTGGATGCCCGCGTCGACGCTCGGGATGTACTCGCGAGGCACGCGACCACCGGTGACGGCGTTCACGAACTCGTAGAACGTGCCCTCGGCGGTGTCGAGCGGCTCGAAGGTCACCTGCACCTTGGCGAACTGGCCGGAACCGCCAGTCTGCTTCTTGTGCGTGTAGTCGACCTTCTCGACCTTCTTCTTGATGGTCTCGCGGTACGCCACCTGAGGCTTGCCGACGTTGGCCTCGACCTTGAACTCGCGGCGCATGCGGTCCACGAGGATGTCGAGGTGGAGCTCGCCCATGCCGCCGATCTCGGTCTGGCCGGTCTCATCGTTGAGGGAGACGGTGAACGTCGGGTCCTCAGCGGAGAGCTTCTGGATAGCGGTGGAGAGCTTCTCCTGGTCGCCCTTGGTCTTCGGCTCGATGGCCACGAAGATCACCGGCTCCGGGAACGTCATCGACTCGAGGACGATCGGGTTGCTGATATCGCACAGCGTATCGCCGGTCGTGGTGTCCTTGAGGCCGATCACCGCGTAGATGTGGCCCGCGTGGACCTCATCGACGGGGTTCTCCTTGTTGGCGTGCATCTGGAAGAGCTTCCCGATGCGCTCCTTCTTGCCCTTCGTCGAGTTCAGGACCTGGATGCCCGAGGTCGCCTTGCCCGAGTAGACGCGGATGAAGTTGAGCTGACCGAAGAACGGGTGCGCCGCGATCTTGAACGCGAGAGCCGAGAAAGGCTCGTCCTCGCTCGGCTTGCGGGTCAGCTCGACCGTCTCGTCCTTCGGGTCGTGGCCGATCATGGCCGGGACGTCCAGCGGGGACGGGAGGTAGTCGATGACCGCATCCAGCATCGGCTGGACACCGCGGTTCTTGAACGCGGAGCCACAGAAGACCGGGTAGATCTCCGAGTTGACCGTGAGCTTGCGGATACCCGCCTTGAGCTCCTCGATGGTGGGCTCCTCGCCCTCGAGGTACTTCTCCATGAGCTCCTCGGAGGCCTCGGCGACGGCCTCGACGAGGTCGGCGCGGTACTCCTCCGCCTTCTCCTTGAGGTCCGCAGGGATCTCCTGCGTCTCGTAGGAGGCGCCCATGGTGACGTCGCCCTTGGCATCGCCCGGCCACACGAGGGCCTTCATGGTCAGGAGGTCGACGACGCCGACGAAGTCGCTCTCCGAGCCGATCGGCAGCTGCATGACGAGCGGCTTGGCACCGAGGCGCTTCACGATGGTGTCAACGGTGAAGTAGAAGTCCGCACCGAGCTTGTCCATCTTGTTGACGAAGCAGATGCGCGGCACGTTGTACTTGTCCGCCTGGCGCCACACCGTCTCCGACTGCGGCTCCACGCCCTCCTTGCCGTCGAAGACGGCAACGGCGCCGTCGAGCACGCGCAGGGAGCGCTCGACCTCGACCGTGAAGTCCACGTGGCCCGGGGTGTCGATGATGTTGATCTGGTTCTGGTTCCAGAAGCAGGTCACGGCCGCGGACGTGATGGTGATGCCGCGCTCCTTCTCCTGCTCCATCCAGTCGGTCGTCGAAGCACCGTCGTGCGTCTCGCCGAGCTTGTGGTTCACACCCGTGTAGAAGAGGATGCGTTCCGTCGTAGTGGTCTTGCCGGCATCGATGTGCGCCATGATGCCGATGTTGCGGACCTTGCTGAGGTCGGTAAGCACGTCGAGTGCCACGGTGTCTCCCTGTTTGTCCCTGATTGGCTGCGCGTCCGCCGCCGGCCCTCATGGGGCCGGCGGCGAACCGCTGGTATTACCAGCGGTAGTGGGCGAAGGCCTTGTTCGACTCGGCCATCTTGTGCGTGTCCTCGCGGCGCTTCACCGCGGCACCGAGGCCGTTCGAAGCGTCGAGGATCTCGTTCTGGAGACGCTCGGTCATCGTCTTCTCGCGGCGTGCCTTGGAGTAGCCCACGAGCCAGCGGAGGGCCAGCGCGGTGGCGCGGCCCGGCTTGACCTCGACCGGGACCTGGTAGGTCGCTCCGCCGACGCGGCGGGAGCGGACCTCGAGGGTCGGGCGGACGTTGTCCATGGCCTTCTTGAGCGCGGCAACGGGGTCGCTGCCCGTCTTCTGGCGGGCGCCCTCCAGGGCGCCATAGACGATGCGTTCGGCAGTGGACTTCTTGCCGTCCACGAGAACCTTGTTGATCAGCTGCGTCACGAGCGGCGAACCGTAGACCGGGTCGACGACGAGAGGGCGCTTCGGGGCCGGGCCCTTACGAGGCATTACTTCTTCTCCTTCTTGGCGCCGTAGCGGCTGCGGGCCTGCTGGCGGTTCTTGACGCCCTGGGTGTCAAGCGCGCCGCGGACAATCTTGTAGCGGACACCCGGAAGGTCCTTCACACGGCCTCCACGCACGAGCACGATGGAGTGCTCCTGGAGGTTGTGGCCCACGCCCGGGATGTAGGCCGTGACCTCGACGCCACCGTTGAGGCGGACACGCGCAACCTTGCGGAGGGCGGAGTTCGGCTTCTTCGGGGTCGTGGTGTACACACGGGTGCACACGCCACGACGCATGGGGCTGCCCTTGAGGGCAGGGGCCTTGGTCTTGGAGACCTTCGGCGTGCGGCCCTTACGGACCAACTGCTGAATAGTAGGCACTTTCGCTCCGTACTCTGTTCGAAATTTCGCCCGCGCGGACCCCACTGACGAGGTTCGGTAGACGCTGTCGGTTGCTCCGCACTTCCGCGGCAACCGACCGTAGGCGTGCAAAAGTGTGGCATTCGTTGCGCACCAACCCCGCAACCCGGAAACAGGCCCCGTCTCTTCGTTCGCTCACGCGCCCCCGACGGCCTTCATCCACTGCCACACAGAAACAATCGAAATAAAGGATATCACGCGGCGGATGCGCCCCTGACCGATGGCCCTGATCGCCGGACAGGGGGTGGACCGACGGCCGCGGCCGGCTCCCCCGCGGGGGTGCCGGCCGCCGTCGTGTGTTCACGAACGCGTGCCGCTAGGCGGCAGAACCGTCGTCAGCGGTAGTCGCCGCCGAGGTCGTAGTCGTCCAGCGGGATCGCATGGAACTCCTGCGCGCCGTCGCCGTTCAGCGGATCGTAGGCGAAGTCGCTGAACGCGCTCGGACCGGTGAAGAGCGTGGCCTTGGCCTCCTCGGTGGGCTCGACCGTGACGTCCGTGTACCGGGGAAGACCGGTACCGGCCGGGATGAGCTTGCCGATGATGACGTTCTCCTTGAGGCCGAGCAGCGGATCGCTCCTGCCCTCCATGGCAGCCTGTGTGAGCACACGGGTCGTCTCCTGGAAGGACGCCGCCGAGAGCCAGGACTCCGTGGCGAGCGACGCCTTCGTGATGCCCATGAGCTCGGGACGGCCCGACGCCGGCCGCTTGCCCTCGGAGACCACGCGGCGGTTCTCGTCGCGGTAACGGCGCCCCTCGGCGAGCTCGCCCGGGAGGAGATCCGTGTCGCCGGACTCGATGACCGTGACGCGGCGCAGCATCTGGCGGACGATGACCTCCACGTGCTTGTCGTGGATGCCGATGCCCTGGCTGCGGTACACGCCCTGGACCTCGTCGACGAGGAACTTCTGCGCCTCGCGCGGACCCTGGATGCGCAGGACCTGCTTCGGATCGACGGGGCCGTTGACGAGCTTCTGCCCGACATCGACGTGCTCGCCGTCCTCGAGCAAAAGACGCGACCGGCGGGAGATCGGGTATGCGATCTCCTCCGTGCCGTCGTCCGGCGTGAGCACCAGCCGGAGCTGCTTCTCAGTGTCCTCGATCGTGATCCGACCGGCGGCCTCCGAGATCGGCGCCACACCCTTGGGTGTGCGGGCCTCGAAGAGCTCCTGGATACGGGGCAGGCCCTGGGTGATGTCCTCGCCGCCGGACGCCGAGACGGCGCCACCAGTGTGGAACGTGCGCATGGTCAGCTGCGTGCCGGGCTCACCGATGGACTGGGCCGCGATGATGCCGACGGCTTCGCCGATGTCCACGAGCTTGCCCGAGGCAAGCGACCGGCCGTAGCACTTCGCGCACACGCCGACGGCGGACTCACACGTGAGCACCGAGCGGACGCGGATCTCCGTGATCCCGTTGTTGATGAGCTTGTTGATCAGCACATCACCGAGGTCCGCGCCGGCCTCCGCGAGGACAGTTCCCTCGGAATCCGTCACGTCCACCGCGAGCGCGCGGGTGTACGCCGTATTCTCGACGTTTTCCTCACGCGTGAGCTCGCCGTTGTGATCCGCGACCGCGATCGTGACCATGAGGCCTCGCTCGGTGCCGCAGTCCTCCTCGCGGACGATCACGTCCTGCGAGACGTCCACGAGGCGGCGGGTCAGGTAACCCGAGTTGGCCGTACGGAGAGCCGTATCGGCCAGTCCCTTGCGGGCACCGTGGGTCGCGATGAAGTACTCGAGCACCGACAGGCCCTCGCGGTACGAGGACTTGATCGGGCGCGGGATGATCTCGCCCTTTGGGTTGGCCACGAGACCGCGGATACCGGCAATCTGGCGTACCTGCATCCAGTTGCCACGGGCGCCCGAGGAGACCATGCGGTTGATGGTGTTCATCTTCGGCATGGACTCGCGCATGACCGCCGCAATCTCGGTGGTCGCCTTGTCCCAGATCTCGATGAGCTCGGAGCGGCGCTCCTCGTCGTCGATCAGACCACGGTCGTACTGGCTCTGGATCTTCGCGGCCCGGTCCTCGTAGCCCGCCAGGATGGCCGGCTTGGCCTCCGGGACGGCAATGTCGGAGATGGCGACCGTGACGCCCGAGCGGGTCGCCCAGTGGAAGCCCGCGTCCTTGAGGTTGTCCAGCGTCGCCGCGACGACAACCTTCGGGTAGCGCTCCGCGAGGTCGTTGACGATCTTGGAGAGCTGGCCCTTGTCCGCGACGGCTTCAACCCACGGGTAGTCCGCAGGAAGGGTCTGGTTGAAGACAACCTGGCCCAGCGAAGTCTCCACGAGTGCCGGGGTGCCGGGCTCCCAGCCTTCAGGGGCCTGACGCTCCTTCGACGGCACGAAACCGTCCAGACGGATCTTCACCTGCGCGTTGAGGTGCAGCTCGTGCGCGTCGTGCGCCATGATCGCCTCGGCCACCGACGAGAACACGCGGCCCTCGCCGACGGCGCCCTCACGCTTGGTGGTGAGGTGGTACAGGCCGATGATCATGTCCTGCGAGGGCAGGGTGACCGGGCGGCCGTCCGACGGCTTGAGGATGTTGTTCGAGGAGAGCATGAGGATGCGCGCCTCTGCCTGGGCCTCAGGGCTCAGGGGCAGGTGCACAGCCATCTGGTCGCCGTCGAAGTCCGCGTTGAACGCCGCGCACACGAGCGGGTGCAGCTGGATGGCCTTGCCCTCGACGAGCTGCGGCTCGAACGCCTGGATGCCGAGGCGGTGCAGGGTAGGTGCACGGTTAAGCAGCACCGGGTGCTCGGTGATGATCTCCTCGAGCACGTCCCACACCTGCGGGCGGTAGCGCTCCACCATCCGCTTGGCGCTCTTGATGTTCTGCGCGTGGTTGAGGTCCACGAGCCGCTTCATGACGAACGGCTTGAACAGCTCGAGCGCCATCTGCTTCGGCAGGCCACACTGGTGCAGCTTGAGCTGCGGGCCGACGACGATGACCGAGCGGCCCGAGTAGTCGACGCGCTTGCCGAGCAGGTTCTGGCGGAACCGGCCCTGCTTGCCCTTGAGCATGTCCGAGAGCGACTTGAGCGGCCGGTTGCCCGGACCCGTCACGGGACGTCCGCGGCGGCCGTTGTCGAACAGCGAGTCCACAGCCTCCTGGAGCATGCGCTTCTCGTTGTTGACGATGATCTCCGGCGCGCCGAGGTCAAGCAGCCGCTTGAGGCGGTTGTTGCGGTTGATCACACGGCGGTACAGGTCGTTCAGGTCGGAAGTCGCGAAGCGGCCACCGTCGAGCTGGACCATCGGGCGCAGCTCCGGCGGGATCACCGGGACGGCGTCGAGGACCATGCCCTGTGGCTTGTTGTCCGTGGTCAGGAACGCGTTGACGACCTTGAGGCGCTTGAGCGCGCGGGTCTTCCGCTGGCCCTTGCCGTTCTGGATGATGTCGCGGAGGTTCTCCGCCTCGCCTTCCAGATCGAAGGACTCAAGGCGCTTCTGGATCGCCTCGGCGCCCATCGAGCCCTCGAAGTACATGCCATAGCGGTCGCGCAGCTCGCGGTAGAGCGCCTCATCGCCCTCGAGGTCGGCGACCTTGAGGTTCTTGAAGCGGTCCCAGACGGCCTCGAGTCGCTCGATGTCGGCGTCCGCGCGCTTGCGGACGGTCGCCATCGTCTTGTCGGCGAGGTCGCGTGCCTTCTTCTTGTCGGCGGCCTTGGCGCCCTCGGCCTCGAGCTTGCCGAGCTCCTCCTCGAGGTTGCGTGCCACGGCGGCGATGTCGGAGTCGCGGTTGTCCACGAGCCGCTTGCGCTCGACGTCATGCTCGGCCTGGAGGTTTGGCAGCTGCTCGTGGCGGCGCTCCTCGTCGACCTTGGTGATCATGTAGGCCGCGAAGTAGATGACCTTCTCAAGGTCCTTCGGGGCCAGGTCGAGGAGGTACCCGAGTCGTGAGGGAACGCCCTTGAAGTACCAGATGTGCGTCACGGGCGCGGCGAGCTCGATGTGGCCCATGCGCTCGCGGCGGACCTTGGCACGGGTCACCTCGACGCCGCAGCGCTCACAGATAATGCCCTTGAAGCGCACGCGCTTGTACTTGCCGCAGTAGCACTCCCAGTCACGGGAAGGACCGAAGATCTTCTCGCAGAAGAGTCCGTCCTTCTCGGGCTTGAGGGTGCGGTAGTTGATGGTTTCCGGCTTCTTGACCTCGCCGTGCGACCAGGTGCGGATGTCGTCCGCGGTCGCGAGGCCGATCTGCATGAGGCCGAAGGAGGATTCGTTGGACAATGTGGTCCCTTATCTCTCGTGTCTCTGAGTCTTTGCTGCTGCCGGTGGCGGCGGAGGGATCAGACCTCTTCGACGGAGCTGGGCTCGTCGCGGGAGAGGTCGATGCCCAGTTCCTCCGCAGCAGTGAAGACTGCATCGTCGGCGTCGCGCATCTCGATCGCAGTGCCATCGGCGGAGAGGACCTCCACGTTCAGGCACAGCGACTGCATTTCCTTGATGAGGACCTTGAAGGACTCGGGAACGCCCGGCTCGGGGATGTTCTCGCCCTTCACGATCGCCTCGTAGACCTTGACGCGCCCGTGGATGTCGTCCGACTTGATCGTGAGCAGCTCCTGGAGCGTGTAGGCCGCGCCGTAGGCCTCGAGCGCCCACACCTCCATCTCGCCGAAGCGCTGGCCGCCGAACTGCGCCTTACCACCGAGCGGCTGCTGGGTGATCATCGAGTACGGGCCGGTGGAGCGGGCGTGGATCTTGTCGTCCACGAGGTGGTGCAGCTTCAGGATGTACATGTAGCCGACCGACACCGGATCCGGGAACGGCTCGCCGGAGCGGCCGTCGAACAGCTGTGCCTTGCCGGAGGAGCCGATGAGGCGCTGGCCGTCACGCGTGACGTTCGTCGACTCGAGGAGACCCGAGATCTCCTCCTCGCGGGCACCGTCGAACACCGGCGTGGCCAGGTTCTGGTTGGGGCTCGTCTCGCGGGGCATGTTCGGCAGGCCCTGGATCCACTCGGGCTCGCCCTCGACCTTCCAGCCGGTCTTGGCGATCCAGCCGAGGTGCAGCTCGAGGACCTGGCCCACGTTCATGCGGCCCGGGACACCGAGCGGGTTGAGGACGACGTCGACCGGGGTCCCGTCGGGCAGGAACGGCATGTCCTCGACCGGGAGGATCTTGGAGATGACGCCCTTGTTGCCGTGGCGGCCGGCGAGCTTGTCGCCGTCCGTGATCTTGCGCTTGGCGGCCACGTAGACGCGGACGAGCTGGTTGACGCCCGGGGGCAGGTCGTCGTCGTTGTCGCGGTCGAACACGCGCACGCCGATCACTGTGCCGGACTCGCCGTGCGGGACCTTGAGGGACGTGTCGCGGACCTCGCGGGACTTCTCGCCGAAGATCGC
This sequence comes from Sinomonas notoginsengisoli, assembly GCF_021554725.1. Classification (GTDB taxonomy): domain Bacteria; phylum Actinomycetota; class Actinomycetes; order Actinomycetales; family Micrococcaceae; genus Sinomonas; species Sinomonas notoginsengisoli. The sequence goes on from NZ_JAIZDP010000001.1 coordinate 1,115,078, forward strand.
GCGCAGGAGGCGCTCCTCGGGAGTGAGCTCGGTCTCACCCTTCGGGGTGACCTTGCCGACGAGAATGTCCCCTGCCTCGACCTCGGCGCCGATGTGGATGATGCCGCGCTCATCGAGCTGCGCGAGAACCTCCTCGGACACGTTGGGGATGTCGCGGGTGATCTCCTCCGCGCCCAGCTTGGTGTCGCGGGCGTCGATCTCGTGCTCCTCGATGTGGATCGAGGACAGGACGTCCTCGGCCACAAGGCGCTGGCTGAGGATGATCGCGTCCTCGAAGTTGTGCCCTTCCCACGACATGAACGCCACGAGCAGGTTGCGCCCGAGCGCGAGCTCGCCCTGGTCTGTGGCGGGGCCGTCGGCGATGATGCCGCCGAGCTCGAGGCGGTCGCCCTCGTTCACGAGGACGCGGTGGTTGTAGCAGTTCCCCTGGTTCGAGCGGGCGAACTTGCCGATACGGTAGTTCGTCTCGGTGCCGTCGTCGTTGAGCATGACGACGAGGTCTGCGGACACCTCGGTGACGACACCCGCCTTCTTGGCCACGACGACGTCGCCGGCGTCCACCGCGGCGGCACGCTCCATGCCGGTGCCCACGAACGGCGCCTCGGAGCGCACGAGCGGCACGGCCTGGCGCTGCATGTTCGCGCCCATGAGGGCGCGGTTGGCGTCGTCATGCTCGAGGAACGGGATGAGGGCAGTCGCCACGGACACCATCTGGCGTGGGGAGACGTCCATGTACTCGACCTCGTCGGCCGGGACAAGCGTGGGCTCGCCGCCGCCGCCGCGCTGACGGACCAGGACCATCTCCTCGGCGAAGGAGCCGTCCTCGTTGAGCGGGGAGTTGGCCTGGGCGATCTGGACCTCGGCCTCGTCGTCCGCCGTCAGGTAGTCGACCGCGTCGGACACGACGCCGTTGCTCACCTTGCGGTACGGAGTCTCGATGAAGCCGAACGGGTTGATGCGCCCGTAGGAGGCGAGCGAACCGATGAGACCGATGTTCGGGCCTTCAGGGGTCTCGATGGGGCACATGCGGCCGTAGTGCGACGGGTGGACGTCACGGACTTCCATGCCGGCGCGGTCGCGGGAGAGGCCACCGGGGCCGAGCGCCGAGAGGCGGCGCTTGTGGGTCAGGCCAGAGAGCGGGTTGTTCTGGTCCATGAACTGCGAGAGCTGGGACGTTCCGAAGAACTCCTTGATCGCAGCGACCACGGGCCGGATGTTGATCAGGGTTTGGGGCGTGATCGCCTCGACGTCCTGCGTCGTCATGCGCTCGCGCACCACGCGCTCCATGCGGGACAGCCCCGTGCGGACCTGGTTCTCGATGAGCTCGCCGACCGCACGGATGCGGCGGTTGCCGAAGTGGTCGATGTCGTCGACCTCCACCCGGATGTCGACCTCCTCGCCGTCGCGGGTGCCCTTGATCGACGTCTCGCCGGCGTGCAGCGCGACGAGGAACTTGATCATGGCGACGATGTCCTCGATGTGGAGGATCGAGGCCTCGGGATCCGAGAGCGGGCGGTCGACACCGAGCTTGCGGTTGACCTTGTAGCGGCCGACCTTGGCCAGGTCGTAGCGCTTGGCGTTGAAGTACAGGTTGTCCAGGAGGGCCTGAGCGGCATCGACCGTCGGCGGCTCGCCCGGGCGGAGCTTGCGGTAGATGTCGAGGAGGGCGTCCTCGCGGGTCTCTGTCGTGTCCTTCTCGAGCGTGGCACGAATGGAGTCATACCCGCCGAACTCCTCGAGGATCTGGCCCTCGGTCCACCCGAGCGCCTTCAGGAGCACGGTGACGGACTGCTTGCGCTTGCGGTCGAGGCGGACGCCGACCTGGTCGCGCTTGTCGATCTCGAGCTCGAACCAGGCACCGCGGGACGGGATGATCTTCGCGGTGAAGATGTCCTTGTCGCTCGTCTTGTCCGCGGTGCGCTCGAAGTACGCTCCCGGGGAGCGGACGAGCTGCGAGACGACAACGCGTTCGGTGCCGTTGACCACGAACGTGCCCTTGTCGGTCATGAGCGGGAAATCGCCCATGAACACGGTCTGCTGCTTGATCTCGCCCGTGTTGTTGTTCATGAACTCGGCCTTGACGTACAGCGGCGCCGAGTACGTGGCGTCGCGGTCCTTGCACTCCGCCATGGTGAACTTCGGATCGGCGAACTCGGGCTCGGAGAAGCTCAGGGACATGGTTCCCTGGAAGTCCTCGATCGGGGAGATCTCCTCGAAGATGTCCGAGAGGCCGGAGGTGCTCGCCACGCTGTCGTCGCCCTCGGCTTGGGCCTTGGCCACGCGGGCCTGCCAGCGCTCGTTGCCGACGAGCCAGTCGAAGCTCTCGGTCTGGAGGGCGAGGAGATTCGGAACGTCCAGTGGTTCGTGAATCTTGGCGAATGAAAGCCGTCGGCTCGCGCCGTCGGTGGTAGCGGTTTGGGTTTCAGAGGTGCTCGAGGCGACCAAGAGGGATCCTTCCACAGACCTTAAGGATTGTCCGCACTCCCCCGACGAGGCATGGCCCACCGAAGATGTTCAGTGAAGGCAGCCTGCCGTCCCGAGAGCCCACCGCTATATGAAGGCACCACCGGTCAACCAGTGTCGAGTCAACGACCGTTAAAAGGGAGAACGCAAAGAATCACCATACCGCAGAAGGGCGCGCGTGTCTACCGCACACTGGGCCTCGGGTCAAGTACCACTTCGGGCCCCACGTCCCCGCGGGCCTTCTGGTCGACCTCCTTGTCGACGTCGTTGTCCACGTCCTCGTCGACCTCCTTGTCGACGTCACGGCACCCGGTGCCCGGCTCAGTCGGCAACACTGTACACCCGCGGCCCCAGAGCCATTCGGCCGGGTGGGTTGTAGCCTGTTGGACAGGAGTATGGCAGGAGCACGAAGGAGAGCACTGTGAGCAACAACGACGTTGTCATCCTGTCCGCCGCGCGGACCCCGCTGGGACGGCTCAACGGGCAGCTGGTCTCGTTCACGGCCGTCGATCTCGGGACGCACGCGATCACGGCTGCGATCGAGCAGTCCGGCGTTGGCGCTGACGCCGTGGACGCCGTGATCATGGGCCAGGTCCTCCAGGCCGGCGCAGGGCAGAACCCCGCGCGCCAGAGCGCTATCGCCGCGGGCGTGGGCTGGGATGTTCCCTGCGTGACCATCAACAAGGTCTGCCTCTCCGGCCTGACCGCCGTGATCGACGCCGCCCGGATGATCCGCGCGGGGGACGCAACCGTGGTGGTCGCCGGTGGGCAGGAGTCCATGTCAAGGGCCCCGCACGTGCTCCCCGGGTCACGCCAGGGCTGGACGTACGGAACGGTCGCCGCGCTCGACGTGGCGGCCCACGATGGCCTGACCGACGCGTTCGACGGGCAGTCCATGGGGCTGTCCACCGAGTCGAAGAACCTCACCCTCGGCATCGGCCGGAAGGCCCAGGACGAGGTCGCCGCAGCCTCGCACGTCCGCGCCGCGATCGCCCAGAAGGAAGGCGCGTTCGAGGGCGAGATCGCACCGATCCAGGTGAAGCAGCGCAAGGGGGATCCGATCACCCTGACCGAGGACGAGGGAGTCCGCGCGAACACCTCGCTCGAGACTCTTGCCCCGCTGCGGCCCGCGTTCGCCACGGACGGGACGATCACTGCCGGCAACTCCTCTCCCCTCTCCGACGGCGCCGCAGCCCTGGTGGTCACCTCCCGCGCGTATGCCGAGGAGCATGGGCTGTCCTGGCTCGCGGTGGTGGGCAGGCCGGGGCAGGTGGCCGGCCCGGACAATTCGCTCCACTCCCAGCCCTCGCACGCGATCCAGCAGGCCCTCTCGCGCGCCGGCTGGACCACCGCGGACCTCGACTTCATCGAGATCAATGAGGCGTTCGGCTCGGTGGCCGTCCAGTCGCTCAAGGACCTCGACTATCCGCTCGAGAAGTGCAACATCCACGGGGGCGCCATTGCCCTGGGCCATCCGATCGGCGCCTCCGGAGCGCGGCTCGCAGGGCACGCAGCCCACGAGCTCGCGCGCCGTGGCTCCGGCCGGGCCGCTGTTTCACTGTGCGGCGGCGGCGGGCAGGGCGAGGCCCTCCTGCTCTACCGCGACTGAGCCGGCTGTGGTGACGAACGACGGCGCGGCGCCCCGTCCCGGGGAAGGCGACGGTGCGGCGTCGCCCGCCGCCGAGGGGAACGCGGCGAGCGGCCATGAGCGGTTCCTCGCGGACGCCGCTGCCCGCGGCGTGAACGTCGAGGTCGCAGAGCGCGGCCGGGCCCGAAGCCTCGAGGAGGCTGCTGCGAACCTCGGGATCGAGCCGCGCGAGATCGTGAAGTCCCTCGTGGTGAAGCGGCCCGACGGCTCGTTCGTGTTCGCACTCGTCCCCGGCGACCGCCAGATCTCGTGGCCCAAGCTGCGGGCCCTACTGGGCGTCAACCGGCTCTCGCTTCCGCCCGCCGACGTCGCCCTCGCGGCGACCGGCTACGAGCGCGGGACGATCACTCCGCTCGGGTCCACGACGCCGTGGCCGGTATGGGCCGACGAGTCGATCTCGGGACGCATCTCGCTCGGTGCCGGGGCACACGGGCTCAGCGCGTTCGTCGACGCCGGCGAGCTTTTCGCAGCACTCGGAGCAACCATTGGGGACATCAGCGAACCCGTGTGAGTCCTCCGGCTGACGTGCACACGAAGAGCTCGTGAACGGCTTCTTTCAGAGGGCGTGTCGAGGAGGTCCTGGACAGGCACGGCTCCTAGTCTGGCGCGTGCCGCGGTGCAGCTCGCACCGCGGCCGCGCGATCTGAGGAGACCTGTGAGCAACCCCCTGAACCATTCCCTCTCCCGACGGTCGGTCCTCGCCGGCGCCTTCGTCGGCGGCACCATGGCCCTCGGTGCCCTGCCCGCGGAGGCGAGCAGCGGCAAGGCCTTCCGACTCACCGTGATCGGCACGGCGGACCTGCACTCGAACGTCCTCAACTGGAACTACTTCAAGAACCAGCCCTACTCGGACAGGCCAGGCAACCAGATCGGCCTCGCCCAGGCGGCAACACTCATCCGCGCAGTCCGCGAGGAGCGGGGCATCGAGAACACCGTCACCCTTGACGCCGGCGACACGATCCAGGGCACGCCCCTCGCCTACTATTTCGCGAAGATCAGCCCTGCCATGGACGGCGTCATCCACCCCATGGCCGCGGCCATGAACGAAGTCGGATACGACGCCGTGGCCCTCGGCAACCACGAGTTCAACTACGGCATCCCCCTCCTGCGCTCGTGGGAATCCCAGCTCGCCTTCCCGCTCCTCGGCGCCAACGTCCACGACCACGCGACCGGTGCCCACGCCTTCAAGCCCTTCGTGATCAAGAAGGTCAAGACCACCAACGGCGTGGTCCGGGTGGGCATGGTCGGGTTCGTCACCCCGGGCTGCGCGATCTGGGACCGAGCCAATGTGGAGGGCAGGCTCGACTTCAACGGCATCGTCGAGGAAGCCAAAACCGTCATCCCGCAGGTGCGCGCCGCGGGAGCCGACATCGTAGTGGTCTCGTGCCACTCCGGCATGACTCCCGGGTCCTCGTATGGCAACGCCCTCCCCTTCGCCGAGAACGCGTCCCAGCAGCTCGCAGAGGAAGTGCCCGGGATCGACGCGATCCTCGTGGGGCACGCCCACGCCGAGATCCCCGAGCGCTGGGTGGAGAACCAGGCCACCAAGAAGCAGGTGCTCCTCTCCGAGCCAAAGTACTGGGGCATGCGGGTCACTGTCATGGACCTCGACCTGACCAAGGTCGACGGCACGTGGACTGTCGCGGAGTCCCACGCCCACCTGCTCAACGCGAACAGCGCAGGGCCGGACGCCGCCGTCGTACGTGCCGTCGATGCCGCCCACCAACGCGTCGTGGCGTATGTCAACCAGGTGATCGGGAGCTCGACAGCACCGCTCAAGACCGCGACCGGATGCTGGGAGGACGTCCCAGCCATCGATGCGATCAACTACATCCAGGCGCACACGATCAAGGGCGAGCTTGCCGGAACGGCCAGCGCAGGGCTGCCCGTGCTCTCGATCGCCGCGGCGTTCTCGCGGGCCGTCGACGTCCCGGCCGGTCCGCTCACCGTTCGCGATGTGGCGGGCCTGTACATCTACGACAACACCCTCATGTCGATCAAGGTCACCGGGGCGCAGGTCAAGGACTACCTCGAGTGGTCAGCGCGGTACTACAAGGCCGTCTCGTCCACGACCGTCGCCGCCGCCGATCTCACGAACGCCGTGACGCCGCTCGCGCCGAACGGGACACCGGACTACAACTACGACGTGGTGTTCGGGCTCGATGCCCCGCTCACCTACACGATCGACGTGGCCAAGCCCGTGGGCCAGCGCATCGTGGGGCTCTCGTATGCGGGCAAGGCCCTGGACCCGGCCCAGGAGTTCGCGATGGCCATTAACAACTACCGGCAGAGCGGCGGCGGCAGCTTCCCGCATGTGGCCACGGCGCCCGTCCTGACCAACAGCCAGCAGGAGATCCGCCAGCGCATCATCGACTACGTGACTGCCACGGGGGTCCTGGACGCTTCACTGTTCGCGCGGGTCGACTGGTCGCTGACCGTCAACGGGGCTCCGCTCACCGTCGTGTAGCCTGCTCCCCACCGTCGAGGCCACCTGTACGGGCCCGAAGTCACCCCGTACGGGGAAGGGCCCCGCAGTCCATGCAGACTGCGGGGCCCTTCAGTAGAGCCTTTGGCTCCGAGTGAAGCAGATGCTTACTTGAGGGTGACCGTGGCGCCAGCGGCCTCGAGGACCTCCTTGGCCTTCTCGGCGGCCTCCTTGTTGGCGCCTTCGAGGACGGCCTTCGGAGCACCGTCGACGAGGTCCTTGGCCTCCTTGAGACCAAGCGACGTGAGGGAGCGGACCTCCTTGATGACCGCGATCTTCTTGTCGCCAGCGGCCTCGAGGATGACGTCGAACGAGTCCTTCTCCTCCTCGACGGCGGCCTCGCCGGCACCGCCGGCCGGGCCCGCGACGGCGACCGCAGCAGCGGTGACCTCGAAGACCTCCTCGAACTTCTTCACGAACTCGGAGAGCTCGATGATGGTGAGCTCCTTGAAGGCCTCGATCAGCTCGTCCTGGGTGAGCTTCGCCATGGTTGGCGTCCTTTCGCTTGGGTGGCGCCCGCCGTCAGTGGGGCGGTGCGCCGAGAGTTGTTGGGTGGGGGAAGAGATCAGTTCTCTTCGGCGGGAGCTGCGGCGGCCTCGGCCGGAGCCGCAGCCTCCTCAGCGGCGGGCGCCTCGGCAGTCTCGGCAGCGGGGGCATCGGCGGCAGCCGGAGCGCCACCCTCCTCCTCGAGCTTGAGACGCAGGGCGTCGATAATGCGCGCGGCCGCGGCCATGGGCGCCTTGAGGACGCCGGCAACCTTGGCGAGTTGCAGCTCGCGGGACTCCAGGGCTGCCAGAGCGGCAACCTCGCCAGCGTCGAGCGACTTGCCCTCGAAGAAGCCCGTCTTGATGATGAGCTGCTTGTTGTCCTTGGCAAAGTCGGTAAGGCTCTTGGCAGCCGCAACGGCGTCACCCTTGATGAACGCGATCGCGGTGGGTCCGGCAAGCTGGCCGTCGAAGGCGTCGACACCGGCTTCCTTTGCAGCGACGGCGGTCAGGGAGTTCTTGACGACCGAGAACTTGTTCTCGGTGCCGAGGGAGCGACGCAGCCGCTTGAGCTGGGCGACGGTGAGCCCGCGGTATTCGGTCAGGACTGCGGCGGTCGACTCCTGGAAATCCTTGGTGATCTCCGCGACAGCTGCCACCTTGGTAGGCGTTGCCATAACCCTCCTTCCGGGGAACGATGCCGGTGGGCGCGGCCCCTGCAACGTAAAACGCCCCGCGCAGATGCACGGGGCGTGGCGTTCGGGGCTCATGGCCGCGAGCGTTCGCTCAGTTCACCTGCGCAGGCCGCCCCACTGATCGGGGACCTTCGGTGGACGCGTGCGACGCTTTTCGGCGCACGGAGTCCATCGACCGGCGGTCTTTGGTCCTCCAACTGTACGTGACGGACGCGGACACTCCAAATCCGGCGGGATGCTCCCTCGCTGGCCGCGGTGACGCACGACGCCGGTGCCTCTCCCGCGGCGTGCGGGTCACCGGCGTCGCGCGCACCTGGCCGGGCCGAATGCTCCGATCGGTCAGGTCCGCGCCTGTTCCGCCTTCGCCTCGACGCTGCGCCGGCCCATGAGGGCGGCGAGCACGAGCGCCACCACAGCGGTTGCTGCGAGGAGCAGGAGCCCGATCGCGTAGGAGTGCTGCTCGGCATTGTAGGTGGCACCCATGACGAGCGGCGGGAAGTAGCCGCCCAGGCCCCCGGCGGCGCTTACCACCCCCGTCACCGCGCCGACTGTCCCCGCGGGCGCCTGCGTGCCGACCCACGCGAACACGCCGCCCGTGCCGAAACCGAGAGCTGCAGCCATGGCCAGGAACGTCAGGCCCGTCGGGATCTCGGGCGGCGGCTGCATGTTGACCAGGAAGGCGAGGACTGCCACTCCGGCGAGCGAGACGAGCACCACCGGTTTGGGACCGACACGGTCCGCGATGATGCCGCCGATGGGGCGTGCGATGACGGCCGCGAGGGCGAACCCGGCCGTGCGGGTCCCTGCGGCTGTGAGGTCGAAACTGTAGATGTCCCTCAGGTACGTCGGCAGATAGGTGCTGAAGGAGACGAACCCGCCGAAGACGACTCCGTACAGGAAGCAGAGCTGCCACGTGACCGGCATCTTCGAAGCGTTGATCAGCTTGCCGAAGCTGCCCGATGTGACCGGGGTCCACGTCGGGGACTCCCGCATGAAGAAGAACACGATGGCAGCCATGACGAGGAGGAGGACCGCAATCACAATGTGGGTAGGCCAATAGCCGAGGGAGGTGACGAGCCGCGGAGTCAGGAAGGCGGACAGGGCGGTCCCGCCCATCCCCATGCCGAAGATTCCGGTAGCGAACCCCTGCCGCGCCTTCGGGTACCACGCGGCGGAGAAGGGGATCCCGGCGGTGAACACCGTTCCGGCGACGCCGAGGAAGAACCCGAACAGGATCAGGAGTGGGTAGGACTTGAGGCTGCCTGCGAGGGCCACGAGCAGGACGAGGGGTGCCGTCGCCACGAGGATGACGATCAGCAGGCGCCCGCCCGCCGAACTTGTCGGTCAGCACGCCCACCGGCACGCGTCCCACGGCGCCAACGAGGACGGGCATCGCAACGAGGGCGCCCGTCTGTGCCGCATTGAGGCCGAGATCGTGCGCGTAGCGGGTGCCGAGCGGCGCAATCACGGTCCAGCCCCAGAACCCCACGACGGAGGCAAAGGTGGCGAGCGTGAGGTTCCGGGCTGCTCCGGGCCGAGCCTGGCTGGGGTCGGGCCGGCCCTGCGGGCCGGGGTGGGTCGGGTCGGATGCGGTGCTCACGGCTCCTCCTGCGTTCTGGCTCTTGCTCAGCGGTCCCGGTCGCGCGTACCGGTGGTCTCCCAACCGCGCCGGACTTCACGGGCGCCGGGCGCCGGGCCCTCGTCCCTGGTGCGGTAGACGATGTAGGGGCGGAACAGGTAGTGGAACGGCGCCGTCAGTGCATGCACGAGCCGGGTGAACGGCCACAGGATGAAGAGTGCCATCCCCACCAACGTGTGGATCTTGAACTCCATGGGTGCCGCTGCCATGGAGGCAACGTCTGGCTGGAACACGAACAGGGACCGGAACCAGGGGCTCACGGTCTCTCGGTAGTCGAAGGCGTGCGAGCTCGGCTGGCCCACTGACACGAGCGTTGTCCACACCCCGAGGGCGATCGCCCCGACGAGGAAGATGTACATCGCCTTGTCGTTACGGGTCGTGGCCATAAACACCGGCCCGGTGCGGCGGCGCCGGACGATGAGCAGCACGATGCCCGCCAGCGTCGAGACTCCCGCGATCAGGCCCACGGAGAGAGCGAGCGCGTGGTAGAGGCCCTCGGTCACGCCGACCGCTTCCGTCCAGGACTTTGGGATGACGAGTCCCACGAAGTGCCCCGCGATGACGAAAACCAGCCCGTAGTGGAAGAGCGGGGATCCGATGCGCAGCAGCCGCGACTCGTACAGCTGGGAGGACCGGGTGGTCCATCCGAACTGGTCATAGCGGTAGCGCCAGATGCTCCCCCCGATGAGGATCAGCACCATGAGGTACGGGGCAACGCCCCAGAGCAGGACGTCCATCAGCGCGCTCCTTCAGCAAACTCCTGCCGGGACCCGGACCGTCGCTCGGCGAGCGGCAGGAGCCGGGGATCGAACGGTTCCAGACCTACCTGCTCGACGGGGGGCGGCCCGGCGAGTGCCATGGCCTCTGCCCGGCTGGTGGGCGACGGGCCAGGAAGTGTTGCGCAGACGGCCTCGAGGACCGGGGCGTACACGGGCGAATCGGCCGCCAGTTCGATCCGCAGCAGTTCGAGGCTGGCCCGGTACTCCTGGAGAAGCGCACGCCCGGCTGGGAAGTCGACGCGCGCGGCGAACTCCAGGACGAGAGGCAGGAAGTCCGGCAGCTCGCCGTCGAGGTTCACGAGCCACCCACTGTCCCGGTAGCGCTGCTTGAACCTCCCGAGCGTCTCGCCACGCCGCCGCGTGTCGCCGTCCGTCCAATAGGACAGGTGGAGGGCGTGCCGGCGCGAGAGGTCGAACGTGTCGACATAGCGGCGGCAGGCGACCGCCTCGTCGTCGTCCGCGATCTGCGCCGCCGTCGCCTCGAGAAGCCGCGGCAGCGGGCCGGGCAGCTCGGCGAGCGCCGCACGCAGCGTGGGCAGCATGCCGCGGACGCGGGGGCCCGGGTAGTCAAGCAGCGCCGCGGCCGCCACGTATAGGACGAGGTGATGGGAGTCGCTAGCGCGCACTGCCGTCTCCCTTCGGCGGGAACAGCCCCTCGGGTGCCCCACGGCCGTCCCAGTTGAGGAGGTTGACGCGGCCGCGCAGCGAGCCCGGCTGGGTCTCGGCGTCCGTGGTCTGGCGCTCCCTGAGCGCATGGAACGTCTCGACGGCGACCGGCACGGGCTTGCCGCTGCCCTCGCCGAAGGCGTCCGAGGGGTACATGCCCGGCCCGTCCTCGAAGTCGAGCGAGCACCCCATCTCCTCGAGGTTGTGCGCCTGCTCCACGTGCGCCTTGGGAATGACGTAGCGCTCGTCGTACTTCGCGATCGCCATGAGCCGGTACATCTCCTGAACCGTCTTCCCGTCCATGCCGATGTTTGTTGCGATTGACTCGTCAGACCCCGTTCCGAGCGAGATTCCGCGCATGTACGCCCTCATGCCGGCGAGTCGACGCAGCACGCCGTCGATGATCGCTGTGTCGCCGGCGGTGAACAGCTCGGCCAGGTACTCCGAAGGGATCCGGAGCGCGTCGATCGCGCCGAACAGCGTGCCCGCGTCCTCAGCATCGTGCCCCTGGCTCGAGAGCAGGTCGACGATCGGGGACAGCGGGGGGATGTACCAGACCATCGGCATGGTGCGGTACTCGGGATGCAGGGGAAGGGCGACCTGATAGACCTTGGCCAGCTTGTAGATCGGGGACCGCCGTGCCGCGTCCATCCAGTCCTCCGGGATCCCCTCGTGGCGCGCGGCCGTGATGACCTCCGGATCGTTGGGGTCGAGAAGTAGGTCGAGCTGGGCCCGGTACAGGTCCTTAGGGTCGGGGGTCGAGGCAGCCTCCGTCACGGCGTCGGCATCGTACAGGAAGATCCCGAGGTACCGCAGACGGCCAACGCACGTCTCAGAGCACACCGTGGGCAGGCCGATCTCGATGCGCGGATAGCAGAAGGTGCACTTCTCGGCCTTGCCGCTCTTGTGGTTGAAGTACATCTTCTTGTAGGGGCAGCCGGTGATGCACTGGCGCCAGCCGCGGCAGCGGTCCTGGTCCACAAGCACGATCCCGTCCTCGGCCCGCTTGTAGATCGCGCCCGAGGGGCACGAGGCCATGCACGAGGGGTTCAGGCAGTGCTCGCAGATGCGCGGCAGGTAGAACATGAACGTCTGCTCGAACTCGAACTTAATCTTCTCGTTCGACTCGGTGCGCAGCTTCGCAACGATCGGATCCAGCTCTCCGTTCTGCATGGATCCGCCCAGATCGTCGTCCCAGTTGGCGCTCCACGTGATCTTGGTGTCCTCGCCGGTGATGAGGGACTTCGGTCGCGCCACCGGGAAGTCGTCACCGAGGGGCGCCTCGATGAGCGTCTTGTAGTCATAGGTCCACGGCTCGTCGTAGTCCGCGAGCTCGGGCTGCACGGGGCTCGCGAAGATGCCGAGCAGCTTCTTCACGCGCCCGCCGCCCTTGAGCCGGAGGCGCCCACGCTTGTTCAGCTCCCAGCCGCCACGCCATCGCTCCTGGTCCTCGTACCTGCGCGGATAGCCCTGTCCGGGCCGCGTCTCGACATTGTTGAACCAGACGTACTCCGTGCCGGCACGGTTGGTCCACGCCTGCTTGCACGTGACTGAGCACGTGTGGCACCCGATGCACTTGTCCAGGTTCATCACCATGCCCACTTGGGCCATGACCCTCATGACGCTGCCTTTCCCTGCTTGCGGCGGAGAGTTCCCATCAGTAGGTGACCTCCTGGGAGCGCTTGCGGATAGTGCTGACCATGTCGCGCTGGTTGCCTGTCGGGCCGAGGTAGTTGAACGCGTAGGAGAGCTGCGCGTAGCCACCGATGAGGTGCGTCGGCTTGACGAGGAGCCGGGTGGCGGAGTTGTGGATGCCACCGCGCCGGCCCGTGGCCTCGGACTTCGGCACATCGATCGTGCGCTCCTGTGCGTGGTACACGTACACGACGCCGACCGGCATGCGGTGACTGGCGATTGCCCGGCCGACGAACACGCCGTTGGCGTTGACGCACTCGATCCAGTCGTTGTCCTCGACACCGATCGCGGCTGCGTCCTCGGCGCTCATCCAGCACGTGGGGCCGCCGCGTGAGAGCGAGAGCATGAAGAGGTTGTCCTGGTACTCGGAGTGGATGGACCACTTGCTGTGCGGGGTGAGGAACCGCACCGTGACCTCCATACCGTCCTGTCCGAGCCGCGGCTCCCCGAACAGCCGATGCATGTCCAGCGGCGGCCGGTAGATGGGCAGGGCCTCGCCGAGGTCCCTCATCCAGTCGTGGTCGAGGAAGAAGTGCATCCGGCCGGTGAGCGTGTGCCAGGGCTTGAGCCGCTCGACGTTGATCGTGAACGGCGCGTAACGGCGGCCGCCGGTCTCGGACCCGGACCACTCTGGTGAGGTGATGACTGGGACCGGGGCGGCCTGGGTGTCCGCGAACCGGATCGCCTTCTCCTCGGACCCCTCCGCAAGGTCCGCCAGCCGGCGGCCTGTGCGGCGCTCGAGATCGCGGAAGCCCTGCACGGCGAGCTCGCCGTTGGTGGTGCCGGAGAACGCCAGGATGGCCTCGGCGAGCTTCGCATCCGTGTCGATCGCGGGCAGGCCCGCGGCGGCACCATGGGACATGACACCGTTGAAGCCCGCCAGCCGGTCGAGCGTGTGCCCGAGCTCGAACGTCACGTTCTTGACGGTGAACCCCTTGTCCCGGGCAAGCGGGCCGATCGCGGCGATCTTCTCACCGATCGCCGTGTAGTCGCGCTCGACCACCGCGACCTGCGGCATCGTCACACCGGGCACGGCTGGCACCTCCGGATCGCGCCAATCGCGCACGACGCCGCCGGGCTGGGCGATCTGTCCCGGCGTGTCGTGCTGGAGCGGGACGGTGACGAGGTCGCGCCGGGTGCCGAGGTGGGTGCGTGCCTGGCGCGAGAGTTCTTGGGCGAGCAGGTGGAACATGTCGAAGTCCGTCTTGGTCTCCCACGGCGGATCGATCGCGGGGCTGAAGGCGTGGACGTATGGGTGCATGTCCGTCGAGGAGAGATCATGCTTCTCGTACCACGTCGCCGCGGGGAAGACGACGTCGGAGAGGAGCGTCGTCGACGTCATGCGGAAGTCAGCCGACATGAGCAGGTCGAGCTTGCCCTCCGGCGTCTCATCCCGCCAGGCCACGTCCCTCGGGTGCGGCATCTGCGACTCCAGCTCGGAGCCCATCACGTTGTTGTGGGTGCCGAGGAGGTTCTTGAGGAAGTACTCGTTGCCCTTTGCGGACGAGCCCAGGAGGTTCGAGTGCCAGAGCACGAGCGTGCGGGGCCAGTTCTCTGGGGCGTCAATGTCATCGATGGCCGAGTGCAGTGTGCCGGCCTTCAGCTGCGCTGCGACATAGGCGGCCTCCGTTTCCGCGACGCCGGTATCCACGGCCGCACGCGCCTCGTCGGCGATGTCCAGGGGGCTGCGGTCGAACTGGGGGTAGAAGGGCATCCAACCGAGCCTGGCGGACTGCGCGATCGCGTCGGCGGTGTGCATGCCGTCGAGGTTTCCCTCGGACAGCGGAGAGGCGAGGGACGCCGCGGAGTACCCGTCGTTGCGCCACTGGCCCGTGTGCATGTACCAGTACGACGTCCCCGTCATGGTCCGCGGCGGCCGCGACCAGTCGAGACCGTTCGCGAGCGAGACCCAACCGGTGAGCGGTCGGGTCTTCTCCTGGCCCACGTAATGCGCCCAGCCACCCCCGTTGCGGCCCATCGAGCCGGTGAGCAGCAGGAGCGAGAGGACCGCGCGGTAGGTGACGTCTCCGTGGAACCACTGGCAGATGCCAGCACCCATGATCACCATCGAACGGCCGTTGGAGTCCTCGGCGTTCTTCGCGAACTCCCGCGCGACCCTCAGGCACTGGGCCATCGGGACGTTGGTGATGCCCTCCTGCCACGCTGGCGTGTAGGGCACCGAGGCGTCGTCATAGCCGGCGGGCCACTCCCCCGGCAGCCCGGGACGCGCTACGCCGTGCTGGGCGAGCATGAGGTCGAATACGGTGGTGACCGTCTTGCCGGCCACCATCCGCACGGGGACGCCGCGACGAAGGACTGACCCTGAACCGTCTGCCGCCTCGAAGCACGGAAGCATCACCTCGGCGACGTGCGACGGCGGGGCGACCCCGCCGCCGTCATTCGCGGACAGAAGCGGGTCGACGCTGCCGAGATCGAGGTTCCAGCGGCCCTCGTCGGCGGAGTTGTAGCGGAAGCCGATCGAGCCGTTCGGCACGACAGGCTCTCCTGTGCCCGCGTCGAGCAGGACGGTCTTCCACGCCGCATCGGCCTCGTCTTCATGCCCGGGCAGGTCCGCGGCGGTGAGGAACTTGCCGGGCACGAGCCCAGTGCCGTCCTGGGAGTCGACGAGGGTGATGAGGAAGGGCAGGTCCGTGTACCGCTTGGCGAAGTCGGTGAAGAACGGGACCTCACGGTCAAGGTAAAACTCCTTGAGGATCACGTGCCCCATGGCCATGGCGAGCGCGGCGTCCGTACCCGCCTGGGGTGCCATCCACTCGTCCGCGAACTTCGTGTTGTCCGCATAGTCGGGGCTGACCACCACGACTTTGGTGCCGCGGTAGCGGACCTCCGTCATCCAGTGCGCGTCCGGGGGTGCGGGTCACAGGAACGTTCGAGCCCCACATCATGAGATAGGTCGAATCCCACCAGTCACCCGCTTCCGGGACGTCGGTCTGGTCCCCGAACACCTGCGGGCTTGCCACCGGCAGGTCGGCGTACCAGTCGTAGAAGCTCGTCATGACGCCGCCGATGAGCTGGATGAAGCGGGTGCCGACGCAGTGGCTCACGATCGACATGGCCGGGATGGGCGAGAACCCCGAGCAGCGGTCCGGCCCATAGGTCTTGATCGTGTGGACGTGCGCCGCGGCGGCGATCTCAATGGCTTCGTTCCAGCTCGCGCGGACGAGGCCGCCCTTGCCGCGGGCCTGCTGGTAGCGGCGGCGCCGCTGGGGATCCGAGACGATGTCCGCCCATGCCTCTACGGGATCGCCGAGCCGGTGCTTTGCCTCTCGGTACATTTCCAGGAGCGGCCCGCGGACGTACGGGTAGCGCACGCGCGTGGGCGAGTAGGTATACCAGGAGAACGCCGCTCCACGGGGGCAGCCCCTGGGCTCGTACTCGGGCCGGTCCGGCCCCACAGACGGGTAGTCGGTCTGCTGGGATTCCCACGTGATGATGCCGTCCTTGACATACACCTTCCACGAGCACGAACCCGTGCAGTTCACACCGTGGGTTGAGCGGAGCACCTTGTCATGGCTCCACCTGTCGCGGTAGAACACGTCTCCCGCGCGCCCGCCCTCGCGGAACACCGCCCGCCCGTCGTCGGTCTCCTCCCATCGCGTGAAGAAGCGCCCCATCGCGAGCATCGCGTCGGAGGCGCTGCCGTCGAGTCCTGGTCGGATCGGTCCAGCTGCCATGGCCTCACTCTATGGATGCCCAGATCAGGCCGGGAAGAGGCCACGACCTAAGGCACACAAATGTGCGCTATTTAGGCACGGCTTATGCGGTTTTTAGGCGGTCAACGGCTACGATCTTCGGTATCCCGCGGCCAGGTTTCCCCGGCTAACGTTCCCGCAGCGCAGAGGAGTCCCCGTCGCGGCGCACGTCCTCGACTGCAGCCGCGACGTTGCGGGTGAACAGCACGAGCCACGCGAGGACTACGGCGGCCACCACGAGTTCCATCGCAGTCATGTTGTAGTAGCCCAACGGCCACCACAGCATGACCGAGATGACCGCGGCCCCCAGCATCGCGTACCCGGCCGCGTAGAAGGTGCGGCTCAGACCGGGCAGCCATGCCGGGGCCCGAAGCACCAGCAGCGTGTACACAGCGGTCATCGACGTCGCCATCGCGTTGTGCGCGGGCATGACCAGGTCCACGGGGACAAGGCCGGTGACCGCTAGGAACGCACCGATGAGCACGAGGCAGGTGAGCAGCGCGCGCTCCCGGGTGGCGGCCTCCGGCCGCCCGACCCGCGCGCGATGCATGTCGAGCGCTCGGAGGTCACGGGTCATGTACTCCGCCAGGAGCGCGATCACCGCTCCCGCGGTGACGAGCGTGCCGTTGAAGGCGAGCGCGACCCCGTAGTCGGCGGCGCCGAGGACGCTGAAGTTGACCTCCCACCAGTTGGACCGGCTGGTCGTGACCATCGAGGTCAGGACACCTGCGGCGAGGAACGTTGCGAGGAGGTTCGAGAGCGCGTAGCTGTCCATCCTCGAGCCCGACTGGTGGGCGGCGTACGAGGTGAGCGCCGCCGCGACGGAAATGAGGAGCGACGCGGCGAACGTGTCGAGGGTCAGCCCAGTGAAGGCACGTTGGAAGATCTGGAAGCTCGCCCACGTGACCATGAAGGCGATCGCGGCATGCGCGAAGGAGAGCGCCACAAGCCCTAGGACCCGGCGCCACAACGGGCGCTCGGCGAGCCAGCTTCGATCCGGGTCCATGTACGAGCGCCGGTACGCGACCGCGAAGGCTATGAGGGCCGCCGCACCCGCGACGAGAGCCGCGACGTCCCCCACACCCCGGTCCCCGGAGAGTGCCGGGCGGCGCCCCGCGAAGACCGCCGGTGCGACGGCGAGACCCGCGGCCGCCGCGACGAACGCCGCGATCAGCGCCCGCGCCTCGGCCGCAGTTGCCGACGGCGCCTCGGGCCTCTCGCGGGGGGCGCGGCCCGCGCTCTCGGCACGCCCTGCGGATTCAGTCGTGTCGCGGCTCATGCGAGCCTCCGGTACAACTCGCCCTGTACCCCGGCAGGCCGGACCCCGAGCGCGGCGCCAGGAGCCGCCAGGTCCTCAGGGTAAGCCGCTCGACGTCCATAGGCGTCAGTCTAATCAGGACGTGCAGTGGCCGCGCTGCGCCCCCGCGCATGTCCCGGACCTGTCCCGGACAAGGGCGAGGGCCCCCTCCCGCGTACGGGAGGGGGCCCTTGTGTCACACCTGGGACTGGATCAGCCCTCGATGAGGACCTTGGTCGCGTTCGGGTCCACCTGAATGCCCGGGCCGAACGTCGTCGTCACGGTCGCCTTGGTGATGTAGCGGCCCTTCGACGCTGACGGCTTCAGGCGCAGCACCTCCTCGAGGGCGGCCCCGTAGTTCTCCGCCAACTGGCGGGCGTCGAACGAGGTCCTGCCGATGATGAAATGCAGATTCGAGTGCTTGTCGACGCGGAAGTCGATCTTGCCGCCCTTGATCTCCGTCACTGCCTTGGCCACATCGGGCGTCACAGTGCCGGTCTTGGGGTTCGGCATGAGGTTGCGGGGGCCGAGGATCTTGCCGAGGCGCCCCACCTTGCCCATGAGCTCCGGGGTGGCCACTGCGGCGTCGAAGTCCGTCCAGCCGCCCTGGATGCGCTCGATCAGATCGTCCGAGCCCACCAGGTCGGCGCCGGCGGCCTCGGCTGCCGCCGCCTTGTCACCGGTCGCGAAGACCACAACGCGGGCGGTCTTGCCCGTGCCGTGCGGAAGGTTGACCGTGCCGCGGACCATCTGGTCCGCCTTGCGGGGGTCGACGCCGAGGCGGAACGCGACCTCAACGGTGGCGTCCGTCTTCGAGGGGTTGATCTCCTTGGCCAGGGCGACGCCCTCGGCCGGGGAGTACAGCTTCCCGGTCTCGATCTTCGCGGCCGCTGCCTCGTATGCCTTGCTGCGCTTTGCCATGCTGCTCTTGATCTCCTTGTGCAGATGTGGTCATGGTGGGCCGCGCTCGGCCCTGCCACTGACGACGGCGGGAACTCGCCGTGCGTCATTGTCTTCGGTTGAAAGAGGGCTTAGCCCTCGACGGTGATGCCCATGCTGCGGGCAGTACCGGCAATGATCTTCTTCGCGGCCTCGACGTCGTTCGCGTTGAGGTCCTCGAGCTTGGTCTTGGCGATCTCCTCGACCTGGGCGTCGCTGAGCTTGGCAACCTTGACCGTGTGCGGCGTGGCCGAGCCCTTCTGCACGCCCGCGGCCTTCTTGATCAGCTCAGCGGCCGGCGGGGTCTTCGTGATGAAGGTGAAGGAACGGTCCTCGTAGACCGTGATCTCGACGGGAATGACGTTGCCACGCTGGGATTCCGTCGCGGCGTTGTACGCCTTGCAGAACTCCATGATGTTGACACCGTGCTGACCGAGCGCAGGGCCGATCGGCGGGGCCGGGTTGGCGGCGCCTGCCTGGATCTGCAGCTTGATGAGGCCGGTGACCTTCTTCTTGGGAGCCAATGTAGGGTCCTTTTCTTCCTTGCGGTTCCTGAAGCAGCAGGAGCGCCGCCCAGGTGGTGACTGCCCTGGCAAGGCAGTCGGCCGCCCCGACGCCGGAAGGCATCCGGACTCGGGGCGAAGTCTTCAGTTGTCAAACCTGCGATCGCGTCAGATCTTCGAGACCTGGTTGAACGCCAGCGTCACCGGGGTCTCCCGCTCGAAGATCGAGACGAGCACAACGAGCGTCTGCGACTCGGGCTTGATCTCCGAGATGGTCGCCGGAAGGGTTTCGAACGGCCCTTCCTTGACGATCACGGACTCGCCGACCTCGAAGTCCACTGCAACCGGGGCAGCCTGGGCCTTCTGGCTCGGCTTGCCGGCGGCCTTCGCCTCGGCGGCCTGCTCGGCCTCGAAGACGGGGGCAAGCATCGAGAAGACCTCGTCAAGGGTCAGCGGGACGGGGTTGTGCGCGTTGCCCACGAACCCAGTGACTCCCGGGGTGTGGCGCACCGCGCCCCACGAGGCATCCGTGAGGTCCATGCGCACGAGCACGTAACCGGGGATGCGGACCCGGTTGACCACCTTGCGCTGGGCGTTCTTGATCTCGACGACTTCCTCCATCGGGACCTGGATCTCGAAGATGTAGTCTTCCATGTCCAGCGTCTGGACGCGGGTCTCGAGGTTGGCCTTCACGCGGTTCTCGTAGCCTGCGTAGGAATGGATCACGTACCAGTCGCCCGGTTGGCGGCGCAGCTTGGCGCGGAAGTCCTCGGCGGCCTTGGCGGCAGCCTCGGCGGGGTCCACGGCCTCCGCGGTCTCGGCCTCGGCAGCCTCGCTCTGATCAGACTCGGCCGGCGCCGGGGCAGCCTCCGCTTCCGTGGCGGCGTCGTCGTCCGCCTCCTCGTCACCCGCAGGCACGGTCTCCTCGTCGGCTTCCGCGGCAGAGACGTCCTCGCCGGCCTCGTCGTGGGAAACGGCAGGCGCGGCGGGGGCGGCGGCGTCGGAGAAGGCCGGCTCGAACGCCGACTCCTCGTGCTCGTTCCCGCGATCCTCGAGCTCGTGCTCAGACACTTAGTCTCCTGCTTTCCTCGTACGACTTACTCGTTGCGACTTAAATGGCTCATCCGCACACCCTGTCCCGGTTCCGGTCTCCCGGCCCGGGCCATGGTCTGCGGACCCAGGCCTAGTTGGTGGTGGACGTCCCGCCGAAGACCCAGCCAACGCCGGTCCCGAAGAGGAAGTCGAGGGCGAACACGACCGCCATCATCACTACTACGAACCCCAGCACCACGAGCGTGTAGTTCAGGAGCTCCTGACGGGTCGGTGTGACCACCTTGCGGAGCTCCCCGACCACCTGACGGAAGAAGAGCGCAATCCGGCCGAAGAAGCCAAGCTTCCTGGCCTGCTTGGGGCGGCCCGAACTGCTTGACGCTGTCTCGGTCAACCGATTCCTCGCTCACTCGTTCTGCCCGCAGGACTCCCCCGCCGGTTTCGTTCTGTGGGTGCTGGAAAAGCCCGGAGGCCTCCGGGCTGGTTCCTGCGCAGGGCAGACAGGACTCGAACCTGCAACCTGCGGTTTTGGAGACCGCTGCGCTACCAATTGCGCCACTGCCCTTTGGTGCATTCACCACCTGACGGCGGATTCGCCGTGGACTACCTTACCAAGGTTCCCAGCGGACGTTGCTGTCCGGGAACTGGCAGGGCAGACTCACTCGCTGCTTCCGGCGCCGAGGATCAAGTCTACGCACAATCTCTGCAGACGTCGAACCGGTGCTCCGGGTCCGTCTGCCGGACGGCGCGCAGCGCCTAGAGTAGTTACAGCCTCAAGATGACGTGACGAGAAGGACGAGAAGAAGGAATGCCCATGACCTCCGCCCGCGTGTCCCAGCGCATCGGATCCATCGCCGAATCCGCCACTCTGGCCGTCGATGCGAAGGCCAAGGCCCTCAAGGCCGCGGGCCGGCCGGTGATCGGGTTCGGGGCCGGCGAGCCCGACTTCCCCACGCCGCAGTACATCGTCGAGGCCGCGATCGAGGCGGCCCGTCAGCCGCGCTTCCATCGCTACTCCCCTGCTGGCGGCCTCCCCGAGCTCAAGGCCGCGATCGCCGCCAAGACCCAGCGCGACTCAGGCTACGAGGCGGAGGCCTCCCAGGTCCTAGTGACCAACGGCGGCAAGCAGGCCGTCTACAACACCTTCGCAACGCTCCTCGACCCGGGGGACGAGGTGCTGCTCCCCACCCCATACTGGACCACCTATCCCGAGGCGATCCGCCTTGCGGGCGGGGCGCCCGTCGAGGTGTTCGCGGGCCCCGAGCAGGACTACCTCGCGACTGTGGACCAGCTTGAGGCCGCGCTCACGCCCCGCACCAAGGTCCTGCTCTTCGTCTCCCCCTCGAACCCAACCGGCGCCGTGTACTCCCCCGAGCAGACCCGCGAGATCGGTCAGTGGGCCGCGTCGAAGGGCCTGTGGGTGGTCACGGACGAGATCTACGAGCACCTCACGTACGACGGCGTGCCGTTCACCTCGATCGCGACCGCGACCCCGGAGCTCGGCGACCGCGTGGTGATCCTGAACGGCGTCGCGAAGACGTACGCCATGACCGGCTGGCGCGTCGGCTGGATGATCGGCCCAGCAGATGTCATCAAGGCGGCAACGAACCTGCAGTCGCATGCAACGTCCAACGTGGCCAACATCTCCCAGATGGCTGCCCTCGCCGCGGTGTCCGGTCCCCTCGACGCGGTCGAGGAGATGAAGGTCGCCTTCGATCGCCGGCGCCAAACGATCGTGAAGATGCTCTCCGAGATCGGGGGCGTGAACTGCCCTACGCCCAAGGGCGCCTTCTATGTCTATCCAGATGTGCGCGGAGTCCTCGGCAGGGAGATTGCGGGCGTGCGTCCTGCGACGTCCGCCGAGCTCGCGGCACTCATCCTCGATAAGGTCGAGGTGGCGATTGTGCCCGGCGAGGCTTTCGGCC
Source organism: Sinomonas notoginsengisoli (assembly GCF_021554725.1). Lineage (GTDB taxonomy): Bacteria > Actinomycetota > Actinomycetes > Actinomycetales > Micrococcaceae > Sinomonas > Sinomonas notoginsengisoli. Next base: position 1,137,060 of record NZ_JAIZDP010000001.1, read on the forward strand.
CGAGCGGGTTCGTGCGCCTCTCCTACGCGCTCGGCGACGACGACCTGGCCGAGGGCGTGGGCCGGATCCAGGAGCTCCTCGGGACGGCCAAGTAGGGTATCCCAGCCGCTGCGCACTACCAGATGCGCCGGTCTGCGGCCCACCGGGAGAGCTCGTGCCGGTTGGTCAGCTGGAGTTTGCGGAGCACCGCCGAGACGTGGGTCTCGACAGTCTTGACCGAGATGAAGAGCTCCTTCGCGGTCTCCTTGTAGGAGTAGCCGCGGGCGATCAGGCGCATGACGTCGAGTTCGCGCGCCGAGAGCTTGTCGAGCTCGTCGTCGGCCACCGACTGGGTGCCGAAGGCGTCCAGCACAAAGCCCGCGAGGCGGGGCGAGAACACGGCGTCCCCGTCTGCGACGCGCAGCACGGCAGCGGTGATTTCGGGTCCCGAAGCGGTCTTGGTCACGTACCCGCGGGCGCCGGCACGGATCACCGAGACCACGTCCTCGGCGGCGTCCGAGACGCTGAGCGCGAGGAAGCGGACCTCCCCGAGGAGTGCGGCGCTGCGCGTGAGCACCTCGCGCCCCCCGCCGCCGAGGCCACCTGGCAGGTGCACGTCGAGCAGGACAACCTGCGGGCGAAGCCGCTCGATGGCCTCGATCGCCCCCTCGACCGTCCCGGCTTCCCCCACCACCCGCACGCGGTCGTCGAGGTCCGCCTTGAGGCCCGAGCGGAAGATCGTGTGGTCGTCCACGATCACAACGCTCACCGGCGCCGGCTGCTCGCTCATGACTCCTCCGTTCCGGGCAGCCGCAGCCGCACCTCCGTGCCTTCGGCGCCACTGACGATCGTGGCCTCGCCGCCGTGGCGCCGCATCCTGCCCACGATCGACTCGCGCACCCCGAGCCGGTCCGCCGGGACCGCATCCGGATCGAAGCCCGCGCCTCGGTCCTTGATGAAGACCTCGGTGGCGTCCCTGCCGCACTCCGCATAGACCGAGACCGGTCCCGCACCGTGGCGGACCGCGTTCAGCATCGCCTCGCGCGCGGCCTGGAGCAGTGCATCCTGCCCCTCCCGAACTCGCTCGCCGTCGGCCGGGTCTAACGCGCCTCCGTCCGTGCTTCCCGGCCCTGTGCCTCCGACCGTGACCACGTCGATCGGCACCCCGTGAAGGTCCTCGACCTGCCCGGCAAGCTCGGCGACCCGATCCGCGAACGTGCCGTACCCACCGCGGGAATCCCGGTAGAGCCACTCGCGCAGCTCGCGCTCCTGCGCCCGGGCCAAGCGGGTCACGTCCGCCTCGCTCCCTGCCCGCCGCTGGATGAGGGCGAGCGTCTGCAGCACGGAATCGTGGAGGTGCGCCGCGATCTCGGCACGTTCCTCCTCGCGCACCCGCGCCGCCCGCTCGGCGCCGAACTCGCGCCAGAACTTCAGCCCCCACGGGAGCAGGACGAGCGCCACGCCGGCGAGCACGGCGAGGGAGGCAAGCATGGACATGCCGAGCACGTTCCACTGGCCGCCGGAGACGGCAAGGGCCACACCGGCGACCACGAGCGCGAGGCCCGCGCCGAGCCGCAGCCAGCCGGTCCAGCGCTCGGCGCCGGCGCCCCGGACGAGCTTCTCGCGGCGCGCCTCGTCGAGCTGCATCCAAGCGAGGGCAACGCCGCCGAGGATGGCAGCGATCGGAACGACGGTGTCCAGCGGGACGTCGACGCCGATGAGCGGGCCGCCGAGCGCGACCGCACCCAAGAGGAGCACGACTCCGAGCAGCACCTCGCGCGCATAGCGCGGCATGTGCGCGGGGGCCCTCGCCGGCCCGGGAGCGGCCGGTTCGCTCACCCCTGGCGCGATGGTCGACGCCGGACGGCGTGCGGCCCGCTTCTCCGCCTCCGCCGCGGTGGGCACCATGATCCACAGCCACCCGTACAGGACCACGCCCGCGCCGCCCAGGAAGGCGGCGCCGGCCATGATCCAGCGCACGAGGTCCGTGCGCAGTCCGAGGTGGCGAGCCAGCCCGGAGCAGACCCCGGCGATGAGCCGGTCCTCTCCCCGCACGAGCGGCGGGCGGACGATGGCGGTGTTCATGCTTCCATCCAAGCACCAATGGCAGGCCGCAGTGCCAACTCGGACGGCGTTCCCGGGGTCCATTCAGGGTCCGTTCAGGGTGTCCCCTCATGGGTATGGGGGTGCCAGGGCGGAAGGATGGATGCATGAGCACCGAACACACTCCTGGCGAGACGCCAGCATCCCAGCCCCAGGACGAACCCCATCCTCAGGCCAACCCCTCGGCCCCGGGATCGGGCGCGCCGGGCCATCCCGCCCCCACCCGCGGCGGCGACTTCTTCGGCTGGGTCCGTGGACTTGGCGCCGTGCGTGGAGGCGACCGCTGGGTGGGCGGCGTCGCGAGCGGTATCGCCCACCGGTGGGGCGTGGACCCAGTCCTGGTGCGCGGCCTCTTCATCGTCGCGGCAATCTTCCTTGGCGTCGGGGTCCTGGCCTACGGCATCCTGTGGCTCCTCCTCCCTGAGCCAGACGGTCGCATCCATCTCCAGGAGGCCTCACACGGCCGCTGGTCCGCCGGAATGACCGGCGGCCTCATCGTCACCGTCCTCGGCCTCGGCGGAGCACGCGCCGGCTTCTGGTTCGGCGAGCGCGGAGTCGGCGGCGCGTTCTGGGGCCTGTTCTGGGTGGCCGTCGTGGCCTTCGGGATCTACAGCCTCGTGCGAGGCAGCCGGCGTCGGGCGGTCTACAGGCCCACGGCGCCCCAGTCAGGGCAGTACCCTTCGGGTCAGTATCCTTCGGGGCAGTATCCCGGCCAGCCGGGCAGTGTCCCGCCCCATGCACCGCAGCCGGGCTATGCGCCGCTGCCGTTCGACGCCGGTGCACCCGCCACGGGCGGCGCCTCCTACGCCAAACCGACCAGCGCGCCGTCGTACGGCGTCGCCCCCACGAGCGGCCCGTACAGCCCGCCCCCGTACTACGGCGGATCGGTTCCGCCCGCGGTACGCGCCCAGCCTCGGCCACCGCGCAGACGCGGCCCGTCGGCACCGTTTGTCCTGGTCGTCCTCGGCGTTGCCGCCCTCGTGGCCGGTTCCCTCGGTGCCCTCATCGCCATGGGTGCCATGAGCCTCGGTGCCGGCGCGATCTGGACGGCCGTCGCGATCGTCCTCGGCCTTGGCATCCTCGTCTCCGGCCTCCGCGGCCGCACCGCCGGCATGCTGACCCTCTTCGCCGTGATCGCCCTCGTCAGCGGCACGGTCTCCCAGACCGTCGACCGGTTCGCCAACACGCAGACCCATGTGGTCAGTGAGAGCCCCTCGACCCTCCAGCAGGCCGTGAGCGGGTACGACATCACCGCTGCGCGCGGCACGCTCAACCTCAGCGCGCTGGACAGCGCCGGCCCGCTGGCCAGCGAGACGGTCATCCCCATCAAGACGACCATGAGCCAGGTGACCATCACCGTGCCGAAGGACGTCCCCGTCCAGGTCCGCAGCTCCACGACCCTCGCGGAGGTGAAGGCCAGCGGCCAGAACACCGCTGGATTCAGCCGGCACGAAACCACCACCTACAACTCAAACAAGCCCGGGGCAAGCCTCGTCGTCCAGCTCGACGCGACCCTGAGCGAGATCACCGTCACCGAGGAGCGCTGAGATGAGCACCAAGCAGGACTTCCGTACCGAGGCATCAGGTCCATCCATCGGAACAATCGTGTGGGGAGCAGTGGTCATCGTGGTCGGAGCACTCATGCTGGCCAACCGGCTGGGATGGCTCAGCGTCGATCCGGGGTATGCGGCCGCGGGCATCCTGCTCCTCGCCGGGCTGGGGCTGGTGATCGGCGGGATCGCTGCCTCGCTCCGACGGCGCGAACTGGCGCACGACGCCGTGGCGCACGACGCCGCGCAGGGCACCGCCGCGGGCGACCTCCCAGAGGGAGGCCTGCCCACCACCTCTGTGCGGCGGAGCCCCTACGAGGACCCCACGGGGCCTCGCGATGAACGCCCCGGCACGACAGACTGAATCCACCAGCTCCCACCATTCACCCATCTGGAGGAAACCATGGACAAGTTCTTCGACGCACTTCGCGGAATCGGCCTGAAGCGCGGCCCCCGCCGCGTCCTCGGCGGCGTGCTCGGCGGGATCGCAGACAAGCTCAACGTCGACCCGGCGTTCGTGCGGATCGTCTTCCTCGTCCTCTGCCTGCTCCCCGGACCCGCAGTCCTCGTGTACGTCGCGGGGTGGATCCTCTTGCCCGACCAGGACGGGCGGATCATCCTCGAAGGCTGGGTCGCCCCCAAGGGGATCGGTCCCGGCGGCCCCGGCTCAGGCTCTGTTGGCCCAGGCGCTGGCGGCCCCGCCATGTGACCTGCGTCCCGCCGTTCGGTGCGGCACTCGCGGGCCCGACCCCATCGCGGGGTCGGGCCCTTGCGCGTCTCGGGTGGGGTCGCCGCGCTCCCATGACGTGGTGTACGCCACTGTGGCCGCGGCTAGACTGGGCGCGGGCTCAACGGGGCGCCTCGTTCACAGGATCCTCGGCCCCGCCCGGCGCGGCATGGCCCAACCGACGGGAAGGCCCCGAATGAAGATCGGCATCCTCACCTCCGGCGGCGATTGCCCCGGCCTCAACGCGGTGATCCGCGGCGCGGTGCTCAAGGGCATCGCGGTGCACGGCCAGGAGTTCGTGGGGTACCGCGACGGATGGCGAGGCGTGGTGCAGGGAGATGTGATCGACCTGCCGCGGACTATGGTGCGCGGCATCGCGAAGCAGGGTGGCACGATCCTGGGCACCTCGCGCACCAATCCATTCGAGAAGGGCGGAGGGCCGGACGTCATCAAGGGCCACATGGAGCGGCTCGGGATCGACGCAATCATCGCGATCGGCGGGGAAGGCACTCTCGCGGCAGCCCGGCGGCTCACGGACGCTGGCCTGAAGATCGTCGGCGTGCCGAAGACCGTGGACAACGACCTCGACGCGACCGACTACACGTTCGGCTTCGACACGGCCGTGGAGATCGCGACCGAGGCCATCGACCGCCTGCGCACCACCGGGGAGTCCCACCATCGCTGCATGATCGCCGAGGTCATGGGCCGGCATGTGGGGTGGATCGCGCTGCACTCCGGCATGGCCTCCGGTGCCCACGCGATCCTCATCCCCGAGCAGAAGGTCAGCATGGACCAGATCGCGACCTGGGTCCAGCTGGCCCGGGACCGTGGACGTGCCCCGCTTGTGGTGGTAGCGGAAGGCTTCGTGCTCGAGGGCATGGACGCCCCGCACTCTGAGCGCGGTCTCGACACCTTCGGGCGGCCTCGTCTCGGCGGCATCGCGGAGCAGCTTGCCCCCGAGATCGAGTCGCGCACCGGCATCGAGACCCGTGCGACGATTCTGGGGCACATCCAGCGCGGCGGCGTGCCTACCGCGTTCGACCGGGTCCTCGCGACACGTCTGGGCATGGCCGCGATCGACTCGGTCGTGGACGGCCGCTGGGGCACCATGGTCTCCCTCCATGGCACGGAGATCGCGCATGTTGGTTTCGAGGAGGCTCTCGGCAGGCTCAAGACCGTCCCGCGGCATCGGTATGACGAGGCCGCCGTCCTCTTCGGATGAGTCTTTGACTGACACGGGGACGTTCCACACTGGCAGCCGCGGCATTGTGCGCCTTGCATGGGCGCGGCGGCTGGGGCTTCCGGACCTGAGCTTCTCGGACGACGGCGCGCGGCTCCTCTCGGAGCATGACAGCGCACGCGAGCTGGTCGCCCTCGTGCTCTTCGGGCAGCTCGCCGTGAGCGGGCCGTCGGAGCTCGTCGAGGCAACGAACGGCATGGATTCCGACGACCTCGTGGCCGGAGGCGCCCTTCTGCGCGCGGCAGGTGCCGGTGGGCACGGGCTCCACACCGCCGTGCTCGGCTTCGCCGACGACCTCCCGCTTCAGCAGCCCGACACGGGACCGCAGATCTCACGCGCCGCCGCTGACGCGATAGGGCTCGAGATGGGCTGTCCGCCCGACGATGTCTCCTCCGCCGGCCTCACGGGGCGGGAGCACCGCTATACAGTGATGCTCCCCGACGGACCCGCCGCGTGCGCGGCCTACTCGGTGCAGGAGGGCCTGCTTGCCGACCTGGGCGTGCTCGTGGCCCCCGCGCTGCGTGGCCGGGGCCTCGGGCGCCTCGCGGCCTCCGTGGCGGCTCATGAGGCCCTTGCGGACGGGCTCATTGTCCAGGTTGCCGTGCCGTCCCACGCTCTGGCTGGTCTGCGGCTGGCGGACGCCCTCGGGATCCAGGCGCAGGGCCACTTCGCCTCGGTGCAGCTGCCTCGCCGCTGATCCGCCGACTCGGCGTGACGGCGAAGGCGGGGAGCCCGCGTTGGCGACCGCCCGGCGTCGTCCGAAAAGCGCTGGTGGTCTCGATCCCGGCTGAGGCGACCCGGAGTGAGGCGACCGGCCTGGGCGGAGGGCGGTCAGTGCTGGTGATCTGCGACCTTGTCCTGCCGGCCCGGTGCCGGCTCATCCGCGGCGGGGACCTTGACGAAGAAGAGGGCGACCGCGAGGCCGACCACGCCCAAAGCCGCGGGCAGGAGCACCGACTGGCCCATGGCCGCCGAGAAGCCAGCGTGCAGGGCCACCGGGAGATGGCCCGCGGCGAACTCGCCCGCCGGCGCGGCGTGACCGCCGCTGCTGGGAAGCTCGGCGGCCAGCCTGGCCTGCATGAAGGCAGCGATGGCGGCCGACCCCAGTACGGCGCCGACTTGACGTGTCGTGTTGTAGATTCCGGAGCCGGCGCCAGCCAGCTGAGGCGGCAGGCTGCGGGTCGCGAGCGTTGCCAGCGGCCCCCAGATCCCCGCGTTGGCGATGCCGACCACGGCACTCGGAATCAGCAGCGCCCAGATGGGGGTGTCCGGCGTCATGAGCACGGCGTACAGGACGAGGCCAGCGGCGAACACGAGCATCCCGCCGACGTTCATGGCCTTCGCGTGGCCCCGGTCCACCAGCTTGCCCGCGAACGGGGCCAGCGCGCCGGAAAGCACGGCGAGCGGGATGCTCATGAGTGCGGACTGGGTCGGCGTCATGCCGCGCACCAGCTGGTAGTAGAAGATCGTGGGCAGGCCGAACGAGGTCACGGCGAAGCCGACGGTGGAGATGCCGATGTTGGAGATCGAGAAGTTCCGGTCACGGAACAGCCTGAGCGGGACCAGCGGCTCCGCACGGTTGCGCCACTGCCAGACCACGAACAGGAGCATCACGACGATGCCCGCGATGATGAGTCCCCACACGGTGATAGGCCCGGTGATGGTGCCCCACGAATAGGTCTGGCCCTCTTGAATGCCGAAAACGAGGAGGAACATTCCGACCCCGCTCAGCGCCACGCCGAGCCAGTCGAACCGGTGCGAGTGCGTGGCCAGGGCCGGGACGAGCCTCGCCGCGAGGACGAATCCGACGATCCCCACGGGGACGTTGATGTAGAAGACCCATTCCCATCCGAAGCCGTCCACCAGCACGCCGCCGAGGATCGGGCCGACGAGCATCGCGACGCCCGCGGTCGAGCCCCAAATGCTCATCGCGGCGCCGCGCCGTTCAGGCGGGAAGATGCGGGTGATCACCGCCATGGTCTGCGGTGTCATGAATGCGGCGCCGAGCCCCTGCACTACACGCGCGGCGATGAGCGAGCCGATGCTGTCCGCCAGCCCGCACCAGAGCGAGGACAGTGTGAACACCACCAGCCCCAACAGGTACATGCGCTTGGGGCCGAACCTGTCTCCGAGCCGTCCGGTGATGAGGAGCGGAACGGCGTACGCGAGGAGGTAGGCGCTCGTGACCCAGATGACAGAGTTGATGTCCGCGTTCAGGGCGCGCATGATCGCGGGGTTTGCCACTGAGACGATCGTTGTGTCGATGAGGATCATGAAGAACCCGATGACGAGCGCCCACAGGGCAGCCCAGGGGCGCTGGATCTTTTCCACCATTCAAGGATCCCATCTGAGGAGGACAGCGCGTGTCCGCAGCTGTTCGCTGACGGCAGGCATCACGAGGCACGCGAGGTCAGCCGGCCGTGCCGAACCGGTCGACGATCTCCGTCCGGCCGAACATGTGCGCGGCCTGGCGCGCCGTCGGCGAGCCGGCGTCAGGATCGGCACCGAGCGCCAGCAGCGCGTCCACGACGTCGCCGTGGCCCTTGAAGACGGCGCCGGCGAGCGGCGTCTGGCCGCGGTCGTTCGCGACCTCGACATCGGCGCCATGCGCTCCGAGCAGCCTCACAGCGCTGGCGTGCCCGTGATACGCGGCGAGCATGAGGAGCGTGTCCCCCGCCTGGTTTGCGAGCGTTGCCGGGGCACCCGCTTCAAGGTACGCCCGCAGCACGGGCTCGTCCCCGGCGCGGGCGGCGTCGAAGAGCTTGCCCGCGAGGGCGATCACGTCGTCAGGGATCTGAGGGTTCTCGGTCACGCGTTCCTCCGGAGCAGTCCAGCGGGGCGCCCGACCACCTGGCCGGCATCGGGCGCGACAATGACTTCCTGGGCAGCTGCGTACTCTTCGCCCTCGGCCTCGCCCAGCACCACGAGGGATGCCCGCGGGTCGACGGAACGCTTGAGCACGGCAAGGGCGATCGGCCCCATCTCGTGGTGGAGGGCCGCGGAGGTCACGCGCCCGACCGGCTTGGCGCCCGCGTCGGAGCCAACGCCGAGGACCACCTCGCTTCCGGCCGCAGGCAGGGTGTGAGCCGATCCGTCGAGCTGGAGCAGCGTGAGGCGCCGCGGCGGATGCCCCAGATTGTGCACGCGGGCCACGGTCTCCTGGCCCTTGTAGCAGCCCTTGGAGAGGTGGACGGCAGTACGGAGGAGGTCGAGTTCGTGCGGGATCGTGCGCTCATCCGTCTCGACGCCCCACCGGGGCCGCCAGGCAGCGATGCGGAGGGCCTCGGACGCCATGGTGCCTGCGAGCCCCACGCCGTCGGCCCCCAGTGCGGAAACCGCCTCGCCAACCCGGCCCTGTTCGACCACGTGCTCGAACCACGGCCGGTCGAGCCCCGGATGGTGGGCGTCGTCGATGGCCGCGTAGCTGTAGCCGCCGGGTGCAATGTGCGGCCACGGATCGGCCCAGACGAGGGGACGGCCGTGCGGCCCGAAGGGGTCGAGGGCGTTCAGTCGCCGGGTCGCGCCGAGCACGGCCCAGCGGTCCGATGCGTTCTCAATCTCGACGCGCAGCATGAACTTCATCGACTCAAGCCATGCGGCGAGGCCCTCGGCCTCCCCGTGCTCGACGAGGAGCCACGCCCGTTCGCCATCGTCCATGATCCGTGCGTCGAACTCGATGCGCCCGTGGAGGCTCAGCAGGAGCAGTTCGCTGGACTGGCCCGGGGTCAGCTGGGCCACCCGCTGGGACGAAAGTGTGGTGAGCCACGAGAGGCGGTCGGGCCCGGCGACCGTGACCACGCCTCGGTAGGAGAGGTCGACGACGGCTCGTCCCTGGGCGAGTTCCCGCTGCTCCCGCATCGGGTCGCCGTAATGCGCGGCGACGCCCTCGTCCGGTCCGTGGGCTGCGACCGCGCCCGGGCGGGTCAATAGTGAGGAGGCGTAGGTCATATCCATTCCAACGCGTGATGGGGTGATTTCAGTCCCGTGCGACGGCCAGGGCCGCAACGGGGCCTACTCGGTCGGCGCTTGGCCCGCGGCCGGAGCCGAGACCCGCCGCAGGATCGCCGAGGCGTGCGGAGCCAGCGGCTCACCGCCCGCGGCGACGTCCCAGCGCCAGAAGAGGTCCGAGTTGACGAGGCCGAAGATGCGGGTCGCCGCCTTGTAGTCCCTCGCATGCGCTCCTCGGAGCACCGCATCCGTGCTCAGCTGGATCTGGGGACCCTTGATCTGCCCGTAGTACAGCTCCGCGATGCTGGCCGGGTGGACGATCGTCACAGTGATGTCGAACCCATCATGGCTGTTGCGCAGCGACTCGACCTCGTCAGCCGAGGTGTAGGCGGGGACGATGTCCGGCGGGGTGAGCCCGGGGCCGCCGTCGGCGTCCTGCATGGGCCTGTCGATCTGCCAATAGCCCGCCTCGGTCGAGAGCGGACGGATGCGCTTCCCGTCTTCGTCCGCGAGCCAGCTCTCGGCGGTGTACTGGAGGTAGGGGAACCCATTGTGGGCGAAGACGACATGCTGGACGAAGTGTTCGTCGTCACCCTCTCCTGCTCCGAGGCGGCCCCGTCCTTCCCACTCCCCGATGAGCCACGACAGCGGGACGAGTTCGGGGGTCAGGCCGGACGGAATCTCGATGGGCACGTGCAGTTCCTTCGCCGAAGGGATCTTCGCGTCAGGTCTCAGCGCTGGCCGTGGAACAGCTTCCAGATGACGAGGCCGGCGAACCAGGCCATAGCCACCGCGGTCACGGCAAGGAGGACGATGAAGAAGACCTCGAAGGCAAAAACGCTCATAACGCCATCGTAGTGCCTCCCAGGGGCGCGACAGGCGTGAGGGCCGCCACACCACGCGCTCGCCGCCCACTGCCCATGGCTCAGACCACGAGCATGCGGTCCAAGAAGTACGCGATCGCACCCACTGCGAACGCCGGCGCGAGGCCCAGGGCCACGAACCCCGCCGTAGCAACCCGATCCGACCGGGTGCTGTTCAGAGCGCGGAAGGCGGCGAGCACCGCCCCGATCAGGACCCCCGCAAGGGTGGCCGGCAGTACCGCGATGTCCGCGAGGACAAGCCCTGCCAGCGGGGCCGCGAGGCCGGCGAACACAATGGTCAGCGGTGCCACGATGGTGTCCGGCCACCGGATCATCCCGATCAGGAGCGCCACCACCGTGCTGATCGCGGCGACTAGGAGCATGGAGCCCGCCCCGGTGTGACGCGCCGTCGCGATCCACCCCGCACCAAGGCCGCAGAGGAGCACTCCCGCGCTCGCGCCGAAGGCCGACTCGAGCCGGTGGCTCTGCCCAGTGCCGCGTACGAGCTGGACCAGCACAACGGCCATGACTCCGACCGCGATCGCGAGTGGCGTCCAGACGAGGTACTCGGGACCCGGCACGAAGGCCGCCGCCGCAGCCGAGGCGATGCCTGCCAGCGCGACGACCGTCCCATTGGTCTTCTTCGCCGGAATACCCAGGAAGTACGGCCACCCGAGCCCCACCGCGACGGCGACCACGGCCGCACCGATGAACTGCACCGCCGGGCCGCCAAGACTCGATCCCACCGCGACCGCGATGCCGGCGATCGCCACAGTGCCAGCCGCAACGGAGCGCACCCATGCTTTCACAGCGCGGCCCCCCGTCCGGTGCCTCCGGTCGTGCCAGCCATCGCGCCCCGTGGAGTCCCGAGATCGGTGTTAGTCACCCTGTCATCCTGCCTCACTGCGGCCCTTGTGTGACGCAGGCCCCGGTGCACGCGGCCGCGGCACCTATAATCATTCGTCATATGCACCCCTGCCCGACGCCGTGCAGACAGATCCTGACGGAGGAACCATGTCGCACATCCTGCTCCTGACGAACGCCACCGGTTCGTCCGTGGACATCCTCCCGGCGCTCGAGCTGCTCAATCACCGCGTCCACATCCTTCCCGCCGAGCCCACCGCCCTCCTCGACGCGGACCCGTCCGACGTCATCTTCCTCGATGCCCGCAAGGACCTCGTGGGCTCGCGCTCGCTCACGCAGCTCCTGCGGGCCACCGGACTCAGTTCACCGTTGATCCTGATTCTCACCGAAGGCGGCATGGCGGCCGTGTCCTCGGCCTGGAGCGTCGACGACATCGTGCTCGATTCTGCTGGCCCTGCCGAGGTCGAGGCCCGGATCCGCCTCGCCGTCTCGCGCGCCGCGACCGCGGAGGAGCCCGAGACGGAGATCCGCGCCGCCGGCGTCATCATCGACGAGGCAAGCTACACGGCCAAGGTCAACGGAGAGGCGCTCAACCTCACGTTCAAGGAGTTCGAGCTCCTCAAGTACCTCGCCCAGCACCCGGGACGCGTGTTCACACGCCAGCAGCTGCTGACCGAGGTGTGGGGCTATGACTACTACGGCGGCACCCGCACCGTGGACGTGCACGTGCGGCGGCTCCGCGCGAAGCTCGGCACCGACCACGAGGGCCTCATCGGCACCGTCCGGAACGTCGGCTACCGGCTCACTCTCACGCGCCTGGCGGAGGACGAGCTCAGCGAGGCCTGATCCTCGGGAGGTGCTCAGGTCCGCGGCGGCAGCTGCCTCACGAGCGGCGCCGACCTCCCGACACGGTTCTCGATGCTGAAGTTCGTCAGCGTGGGCAGGTAGCGGTCGTCCGAGTACTCGACGGCGCGTCCGGCCGAGTCGTAGGTGGTGCGCCGTTCTCGCAGCAGCGGGGCGCCGGTGCCGATGCCGAGGATCTGCGCATCGGCGGTCGAGGCCGCCACGGCATCGATCGTGTGGTGCGCGCGGTCGAGCGAGATCCCGCGTTCGTGCAGGAACTCGAAGACCGACCCGGACTCGGCGTCGAAGTCGAACAGCAGCCTGCCCACGTCCAGCGCGAACGAGCTGCGCTCGAGCATCGCCGCTTCCCCGTCGAGCAGCCGCAGCCTGAGGATGTCCACGACCTGCGCGCCATCGGGCAGGCCGAGGGCACAGCATGCCTCGGCGCTCGCCTCCCGCCGGGCCACCTCGAGCGTGCGCTGTCCCGGTTTCAGGTTCTGCGCATGGGCCCACTCGGTGAAGGAGAGGAAGGTCGAGAAGGGCTGCGACTTCGCCCCTGAGCGCACGATGGGCCGACGTCCGCGGCCCCCGAACAGGAGGCCCTCGTCGCGGAGGGCCGTGAGCGCCTGGCGCACGGTGCCGCGGGAGACCCCGAACTCGCTGCTGAGTGCGGCTTCGCTCGGCAGGCTCGTCCCGGCGCGCCAGCGCCCGGACGAGATCCGGCCGCGTATCTCCGCCTCGAGCTGCCGGTGCAGCGGCGGCTGCGGTCCGGTCTCTGGGGGCATAACTTGAGCGTACAAGTGGGTTGGGACGTCACCGGCGGAATCAAGCCGAAGGCGGGTGAACACTTGGCGAACAATGGGCAACGGCCCACCTCGACTGCTCATGCTGTCTGTACAACTGCTGTCTGTACAACTGCCGTCTGCACACCCGAATAGTGGAGCGACGGCGTCTGGCACCGTCCCCGAAGACGGGGAACGCGCGAGGGCCCCGCAGAGCAGTGCGGGGCCCTCGTCTTACTGTGGAGGACATACGGGTCGAACGTATCAAGCCACCCCACTGGTGGATCCCCCTTGGCCGCCGATCTCGGCGGCAGATGACGACTGTACCCGAGCATGACGGCCCGGGCAAACCGCTGCCTATTCGCGTGCCGTTCGCTAGCCTGTCTCCCATGACCAGCGCATACCCGCAGGATTGGCCAGTCACAGTCGTCGAGGGACGCGTTCCGCAGGCGCTGTGGACCGAGATCCGGGCGCTGCTGGACGCCGCCGAGGACTCGGACGGCAACCCGCCCCTGTCCGAGCAGACCACGGTGCTCCTCCGGTCACCCGACACCCATTCGGAAGAGGTGCTCACTGTGGCGGTCCATGCGCTCGACGACACCTCGGGCTCGTCCGCCCCCGAGGACCTGGCAGGCCTCGCGGCCATCGCCTTCGGACCCGACGACGTGGGGGTAGCCGAGCTGGCCGTCCACCCCAACTACCGCAACCAGGGAGTGGGCATGCGCATCGTCGAGGCCATCCTGGAGCTGCGCGGGGCCCGGGGCCTCGAGGACCTCAGGGCCTGGTCACACGGCAACCACGAGGCGGCCGCCGAGCTCGCCGCCCACTACGGGTTCGTCCCGGAGCGCGAGCTATGGAAGATGGTGCTCGTGCGCCACGCCCATGAGGACACCCCGCCCCTGCCGGAGGACGTGAAGATCCGCACTTTCGTCCTCGGCCGGGACGAGGAGCCGTGGCTCGCCGCCAACCGCGCCGCGTTCGCGCACCACCCCGAGCAGGGACAGCTGCGCCGCAGCGACCTCGAGGCACGCATGGCAGAGGAGTGGTTCGACCCGAAGGGCTTCTTCCTCGCCGTCGACGGCGCCGATCGCATCCTCGGCTTCCACTGGACCAAAGTCCACCCCGCCCATGGCGAGCACCGAGCGCTCGGCGAGGTGTACGCCGTCGGAGTCGTCCCCGAGGCGCAGGGCCGCGGCCTGGGCAAGGCACTCACGCTCCACGGCATCGACTACCTGCACTCCCTCGGTTTGGTCACGGTGATGCTGTACACCGACGCTGACAACCAGCCCGCGGTGGCAATGTACCGTCGGCTCGGGTTCACGCTGTGGGACAAGGACGTCCTGTACAGGGGGCCGGCGCCCGCCGAGGACGGGCCGTCGGAGCGGCGCCCCTAGTAGGGTTGGACCAGAATCAGACCCGCCACACACGCTCGGGGAGGAACCATGACTGAAGCCGCCCGGGACCAGAGCACCGCCTCTGCGCCCCGCCCCTCCGTGGCCGTCACACCCGGATTGACGCACGACGGCGCCCCCTCGCCGGCCGCCGTCCCCTCCCCCGCCGCCGCAGCCGCATCAGCCGCCACCGCGCCGTCGTCCGTATGGGCCCCTGCCCGCACCGGCGTGTTCGGGTCCTCCGAAGTCCCTGCCGCGCGCGCCACCGAGGACCGCATCTACATCCCCGAAGCCGTCCCGAGCCTCGCTCCGGAGGGCGAGCACGGCCCGGACCGCTTCCTCGACCGAGAACTGAGCTGGCTCGCGTTCAATGCGCGCGTCCTCGAACTCGCCGAGGACCCAGACCTGTTCCTCCTCGAGCGGGTCAGCTTCCTCTCGATCTTCGCGTCGAATCTGGACGAGTTCTTCATGGTCCGCGTAGCCGGACTCAAACGGCGCATCGCCACCGGCCTGGCCGTCCCCTCCCCCGCCGGGCTGAGCCCGCAGGAGGTCTTCGACCAGATCTCGGAAGCAGCGCACGTGCTCCAGGAGCGCCACAGCCTCTTGTTCTCACAGCAGATCCGCCCAGCCCTCGCGGAGGCGGGGATCCGCCTCGTCTCGTGGGAGGACCTCAGCGACACAGAGCACGAGCAGCTCACCACGCTGTTCTCCGAGCAGGTCTTCCCGATCCTGACCCCGCTCGCGCTGGACCCGGCCCACCCGTTCCCCTACATCTCCGGCCTCTCGCTCAACCTCGCAGTAATCGTCCGCAATCCGGTCAGTGAGAAGGAGCTGTTCGCCCGGCTCAAGGTTCCGGACCAGCTGCCCCGGCTCATCGCCGTGGACGGCCAGCGTGCGGGCAGCCGGCGCAGCGCACGCTTCATCCCGCTCGAGGACCTCATCGCGGTCCACCTCGACCAGCTCTTCCCCGGAATGGAGGTGCTCGAGCACCACACCTTCCGGGTGACCCGCAACGAGGACCTCGAGGTCGAGGAGGACGACGCCGAAAACCTCCTCCAGGCACTCGAGAAGGAACTCCTGCGTCGACGCTTCGGGCCGCCGGTGCGCCTCGAGGTCACCACGGACATCAGCCCGAACGTCCTGGCCCTGCTCGTGCGCGAGCTCGGAGTCGAGGAGCCCGAGGTGTACTCGCTCCCGGCGCCCCTGGACCTGCGCGGCCTGTCCGTGGTCGCCGGGATCGACCGCCCAGAGCTGCACTACCCGAAGCAGCTCGCCCACACCTCCCGGTTCCTCAATGAGTCCGAGACGTCCAAGGCCGCGGACGTCTTCGCCGCCATGCGCCGCCGCGACATCCTCCTGCACCACCCCTACGACTCGTTCTCGACCTCCGTCCAGGCGTTCCTCGAGCAGGCCGCGGCGGACCCGAGGGTCCAGGCGATCAAGCAGACCCTGTACCGCACGTCCGGTGACTCACCGATCGTCGACGCCCTCATCGACGCCGCCGAGGCCGGCAAGCAGGTCCTGGCGCTCGTGGAGATCAAGGCGCGCTTCGACGAGCAGGCCAACATCTCGTGGGCACGCAAGCTCGAGCAGGCCGGCGTCCACGTCGTGTACGGGATCGTGGGACTCAAAACGCACTGCAAGCTCTCCCTCGTGGTGCGCCAGGAGAAGGACGGGCTGCGCCGCTACTGCCACATCGGCACCGGAAACTACCACCCGCGCACCGCCCGGTACTACGAGGACCTGGGCCTCCTTACCTGCGACGAGCAGGTGGGCGACGACCTCTCCAAGCTGTTCAACCAGCTCTCCGGCTACGCGCCAAAGTCCACGTTCAAGCGGCTCCTCGTGGCGCCGCGCTCAGTGCGCTCCGGGCTGATCGACCGCATCGAGACCGAGATCCGCAACGCGAGGGCCGGCCTTCGGGCGCGCGTGATCATCAAGGTCAACTCGATGGTCGACGAGGCCGTCATCGACTCCCTCTACAGGGCCTCCCAGGCAGGGGTGAAGGTCGACATCATCGTTCGCGGCATCTGCGCCCTCCGCCCGGGCGTGCCGGGCCTGAGCGAGAACGTGACGGTCCGCTCGATCCTCGGCCGCTTCCTCGAGCATTCCCGGGTCTTCGCCTTCGCCAATGGCGGCAATCCCGTGGTGTACATCGGCTCCGCAGACATGATGCACCGCAACCTGGACCGCCGAGTGGAGGCCCTCGTGCAGCTGCGGAACCGCGAGGACATCGCCGACCTCATCGCCCTTCTGGACCGATACCTCGCCCCGACCACCTCATCCTGGCACCTGGGCCGCGAGGGCCATTGGACACGGCACCACCTCGATGAGGCAGGGCACCCACTCGAGGACATCCAGTCCTGGCTCCTCGCGTCCCGCGCCCGGCAGCGAGCCACAAGCCTCCGCTGATGACGGACACCCCGGTCGAGGACCAGGCCGAACACCCCGGCGAGCCGATCGCCGTCCACGCCGCAGGGACCATCCCCTGGCGGCGTGACGCGGACCGGCTCGAGGTCCTGCTCATCCACCGTCCCCGCTACGACGACTGGTCCTGGCCCAAGGGCAAGCTCGACCCCGGGGAGACGCTCCCCGAGTGCGCCCTGCGCGAAGCGCGGGAGGAGATCGGGGTCGACGCCCGCTTGGGCCTCCCCCTGCCGACCACCCACTACCGCGTCTCGGCCGGCCTCAAGGCCGTCAGCTATTGGGCGCAGCAGCTCAACGGCAGCGCGCGTGCGCGGCCCGACGGAGTGGAAGTCGACCAGACCCACTGGTGCAGCCCCGAGGAGGCCGCGCTCCTGCTGAGCAACCAGGTGGACGCCGAGCCGCTCGAGGCGCTCGTCGAGGCGCACCGCAACGGCACCCTCGCGACCCGTCCACTCATCCTCCTGCGCCACGCCAAGGCCAAGCCCCGAAGCTCGTGGACCAAGGCCGAGGGCGACCGGACGCTCGCAGCGAGCGGTGTCCGGCAGGCACAGGCCGTGGGACGGCTCCTCACGGTGTGGAAGCCCCTCCGAGT
Source organism: Sinomonas notoginsengisoli (assembly GCF_021554725.1). Lineage (GTDB taxonomy): Bacteria > Actinomycetota > Actinomycetes > Actinomycetales > Micrococcaceae > Sinomonas > Sinomonas notoginsengisoli. Next base: position 1,154,369 of record NZ_JAIZDP010000001.1, read on the forward strand.
CGCGACGAGCCCGTGGCGCCGCTGCATCGACACGGTGCTGCCGTATGTGCGGGCATCCCCGGACAAGGTCAAGATCCGACTTGTCGAGGACCTCACCGAGCACCGCGCGGCGAGGCGACCGCGGAAGGCCGCCGCCGCCGTCGTGCGTCTGTTCGACAAGGGCAAGCCCGCCCTGATCTGCACGCACCGCCCGGTGCTGCCGACTCTCCTGGACGAGTTCCGGACGTTCCTCGACCCGGGCCTCGCCTCGAAGCTGCCCACGTCCGATCCGTACCTGGCCCCCGGCGAGCTCATCGTGTTCCACGTGCCCGTCGAGGATCCGGCGCGCGTCGTGGCGCTCGAACAGATGAAGCCCTATGACGACTAGGCTGGATGCCATGATCCCGACCCCCTACGAGGACCTCCTACGGGATGTGCTCGAGCACGGCACCCACAAGGGCGACCGCACCGGAACCGGCACCCGCAGCGTGTTCGGCCGCCAGATCCGCTTCGACCTGGCCAAGGGGTTCCCCCTCGTGACCACGAAGCGGGTCCATTTCAAGTCCGTGGCGCTCGAGCTGCTGTGGTTCCTCCGCGGCGACTCGAACGCGCGCTGGCTACAGGAGCAGGGAGTCACCATCTGGGACGAGTGGGCGGACGACGCCGGCGAGCTCGGTCCCGTCTACGGCGTCCAGTGGCGCTCATGGCCCACTCCGGACGGGGAGCACATCGACCAGATCGCCGCGGTGATGGAGTCGCTGCGCACCAACCCGGACTCGCGCCGGCACATCGTCTCGGCCTGGAACGTCGGCGAGATCTCCAAAATGGCCCTCCCGCCGTGCCACACGCTGTTCCAGTTCTACGTGGAGCCGTCCGAGGACGGGCCCGCGAAGCTCTCGTGCCAGCTCTACCAGCGCAGCGCGGACATGTTCCTCGGGGTCCCGTTCAACATCGCCTCCTACGCCCTGCTGACCCACATGGCCGCGCAGCAGCTCGGCATGGGCGTCGGCGAGTTCGTGTGGACGGGCGCAGACTGCCACATCTACGACAACCACCTCGAGCAGGTCCGCGAACAGCTCTCGCGCGATCCCTACCCGGCACCGCAGCTGGCGATCGCGCGCGTCCCGGAAAGCATCTTCGACTACCGGTACGAGGACTTCGAGGTGCTCGGATACCAGCACCACCCCGCGATCAAGGCGCGCGTAGCGGTGTGAACGGCGGGATGACCGGCATCGAAAAGCCCGGGATCGGCCTCATCTGGGCGCAGACCCAGGAGGGCGGGGTCATCGGCAAGGCCGGGGGCATGCCCTGGCATGTGCCCGAGGACATGAAGCACTTCGCTGCGACCACCACCGGCCACCCCATCGTCATGGGGCGCAGGACGTGGGAATCGATCCCCGAGCGCTTCCGGCCCTTCACCGGCCGCACGAACATCATCGTCACGCGCCAAGCAGGCTGGGAAGCGGCCGGCACCGTGTCCGCGCATTCCCTCGACGAGGCCCTCGCTGTGGCCGCGCAGTCTGAGGGCGGGGAGCGGGTGTGGGTCATCGGAGGCGGCGAGATCTTCGACGAGGCCCTGCCGCTCGCGGATCTCGCGGTGGTGACGATCCTGGACCTCGACGTGGACGGCGACACGTTCGCGCCCCACTTGGACAGCTCCTGGCGCCTCGCATCAGTGCGGCCGGACGACGGCGGGTGGCACACCTCGCGCACCGGTGTCCCCTACCGCATCGTGGAGTTCCGGCGAGGCCAGGCATGACGGTGGACGACGCGCCCGTCCAGGAGGCGCCCATGCCCGAGCAGATCGGCCTCGGGTTCGCGGAGATCCTGGCCCTTCTGGCGTTCCACGGCGGCGAATCCGGCCCGGCGGCGGCCGCCCTCCTCGGCGTTGACCGGTACGAGAACCTGCCGGACATGGTCTCCGCCGGGGTGTCCTCGCTAGTTGCGCGGAGCTACGCCCACGTCGATCCCCATGGCGAACTGAGCATCGAGGGCGAGGTGGCCGGCATCGCCATCGCCCTGGGTGCGGCCGAGCGGCGCATGCTCCTCACCCTCGAGTCCCCGGCCTGGACCGACCGGATCGTCCTGCTCGAAGCACCCGACGTCGCGGTCCTGTTGAGGCCGCGCGCCTATGGGACCTGGTGGGCGCTCCCCCAGCCCGCCGACCTCCCAGGCGCCGAGGCCACGCTGAACCTCGTCCGCGGTCATCTCACCGAGAATCCTCGAGGCCGGGTACTCGTGGAGCGCCACGTGGAGGGGCAGGGCGTCGCGCTCAGCGTGCGGAGGTCGGACGACGGCGGGTGGCTGCTGGGGCAGACGGTCCCCGGATCCGAGGAACTTGCCGAATTCCCTGCAGATGACGCCGCACTGCTCGTCACCCTGCGGGCCGTCAGGGGCGACCAGGTTCGCTGAGCGCGCGGTGCGATGTGCTCGCCGGCGAGCGCGCGGCGTCGTGCGTCCCCCGTGCGTCAGGGTGAGACACGCCATAGGCGACCAGTTGCCCGGATCCGTAGAATAGAGCCCATGACTTCTTCGGTAGGCTTTGTCGGTTGGCGTGGCATGGTCGGCTCCGTCCTCATGGAGCGCATGCAGGACGAGGGCGATTTCGCGTCAATCGACCCGGTGTTCTTCTCCACGTCCAACGCCGGAGGCCCCGCCCCGGCCTTCGCGGGTTCTGCCGCGGGCGATGCCGGTGCCCTCCAGGACGCCTACGACATCGAGGCACTGAAGAAGCTCCCGATCATCGTCACCGCCCAGGGCGGCGACTACACCAAGCAGGTCCACCCGCAGCTCCGCGCCGCCGGCTGGGACGGCCTCTGGATCGACGCAGCCTCGACGATGCGGATGAACGACGACTCGATCATCGTGCTCGACCCGGTGAACCGGAAGGTCATCGACGAAGGCCTCGCGACCGGGGCGAAGGACTTCATCGGCGGAAACTGCACCGTGTCCTGCATGCTCATGGGCCTCGGCGGCCTGTTCCGCAACAACCTCGTCGAGTGGGGCACGTCCATGACGTACCAGGCCGCCTCGGGCGGCGGTGCAAGGCACATGCGCGAGCTCCTCACCCAGTTCGGCACGCTCAACGGTGCTGTCGCCGCGGAGCTGTCCGACCCGGCGTCGGCCATCCTCGAAATCGACCGCAAGGTCCTCGCCGCCCAGCGCGGGGGGGTCGACGCGACCCAGTTCGGCGTCCCCCTCGCGGGCTCACTCATCCCGTGGATTGACGCGGACCTCGGCAACGGCCAGTCCAAGGAGGAGTGGAAGGCGGGCGTGGAGACGAACAAGATCCTCGGCACGGGCGCCGGCTCCGAGATCGAGCCGCTGATCATGGACGGCCTGTGCGTGCGCATCGGCGCGATGCGCTCCCACTCGCAGGCGCTCACACTCAAGCTGCGCGAGGACCTCTCCGTGGCGGAGATCGAGAAGCTGATCGACGCCGACAACGAGTGGGCGCACGTGGTGCCCAACGAGAAAAAGGCCTCGATGGACCAGCTGACCCCCGTGGCTGCCTCGGGAACCCTCGACATCCCCGTGGGCCGCATCCGCAAGCTCGAGATGGGCCCGCAGTACATCTCCGCGTTCACGGTGGGCGACCAGCTCCTGTGGGGCGCTGCCGAGCCGCTGCGCCGCATGCTGAAGATCGCCACCGGCACACTCTGAGGCTCCATGGCCCGCCACTTGGCGGGCCTCGGACGGCCCTGAGCCGCATGATCGATGCTGCCCAGCACCGCTTTTGCGGTTCAGGGCCACTCATCGGGGCGGGCGCTCAGCTGGCGAGCTTCGCAGACCGCGCGAACGCGGCGTGGACCTTCGCCCCAATCGCTTCAGGCGCCTCGAGGTCGGCCCAATGGATGCGGACAACGACCCACCCCATCGCAGCCAAGGCGTTCTCACGGCGGCGTTCGGCCAGGAGGACCTCGCGTGTCGGGCTGTAGTCGAAGTACTTTACTGCGCCGTCGAACTCGAGGATGACCCTGAGCTCCGGCCACGCGAAATCCGCCCGGAAGATGCCCTCCTGGGTGACCACCTCGAACTGTAGTTCCGGAGCCGGAATGCCCGCGGCGACCAGTGCCAGACGCGTCCGCGTCTCGCCAGCCGATTCGGACCGGCGGTCGATCACTCCGAGCAGCCGCGCTACACGTCGAGCCCCGCGTGAGATTCGCGAGCGTTCCGCCGCGGCGGCGATGTCCGCGATCGATACCCCCAGACGCAGGCCGCTATCCCCGATCACCGCAGCACGTTCCAGATCGAGCACTCTGGCGCAGTCAGCGATGGTCCTCGCCGCCGACGTGAGACACAGCCTTCGCCCGTTTCGGATCACACTGACGACGTCCTCCTCTCCGAGCGGCTGACGGTGTGGTGCCACATCAGATCCGTGGCTTCCCGACGACGACGCGTAGGAGACGGTGACGTGGACCTGAGAGCCGACGTCCCACACGGCGCATCCGAGGAGGCGCGCAGCCGTCATGTGGCTGTAGATCGCAGGCGTCGACCGTGATGCGGCGTGCGCTTCGATGCGCAAGAGGTCCCTCTCCCAGGGAGATGCCGCGCTCCAGACAGAACTGGGAACATAGGCGCCCCGGCGGATGCGGTGGATGACCCTGATCCGGACGGCAGCGGTGAGAACGCGATCTGTGATGCCTGCTGTTGCCAACGCATCTGTGGTGGCGATGTGTGACGCGGGCCATCGGTCCTTGACGAGCGTCCTCAGGGCTGCAGATTCCATGCCGCCAGTCTGTCGGTCCTGCGCGGCGCACGCGACCGCATTCAGCCCACCTGTGGATAACCGCCTGCGCCTCTAGGCACACTGGCCGCCCCGGTCTGTGCATATTCGGCCCGGGGCCGCATGATCGGCGCTGCCCGGCGCCGATCATGCGGTGCAGAGCCGGTCATGAGGTCCAGAGCCGATCGCCTTGTCCCCAGCCGCTCGTGATGTCGCCGGGCGGAGGGTGACTCAGAGGCGCAAGGCCCGCGGTCAGCCCGCCCAGAAGGACTCGATGCAAGCCAGCGCCTTCGCCAGGCCAGCCGCGGTGGCGGGGCCAAGGTCCTCAAAGAGCTCAGGCTCAACACTGGGCGCGCGTGAGGTCCCGCCCTTGGTCCACGTGCCCACAGCACGGCCCCCCACCGTGATCATTGACCTGAAGACACCGTTCAGCCCCGGGATGATCCGCTCGAGATAGGCGTCGGGGACGGCCACGGACCGGTCCGGGTATCCGATCGCGAGCTCGTCGAAGCCGGGCACCGCAACCACCGCACGGGACCCGGCACGAGAGGCCGCGAGCGCGGCAACCTCCGGCGCGCAGTACAGCGTCCGCCCGTCGAACGGCACACTGGCAAACGCCGCTGCCGCAGCGGAGAAGGGCCCGCGGACCGCGCCGAGCGGCTGGCCGATCCACCATGCGAAGTCGCGCTCGCCTACCGGGCCGTGGGAGGCAATGTACCGCGCGGCGAGGTGCTCGACGGCGTCGTGGTCCCTCAGCGCGTCACCCGGGGGGAGCCACTCGTCGGCGAGCCGGAACTCCTGCTGCCTCCCGCGCAACGGCCCCTGCACGAGCACCAGCCGGTGGCTCAGGATCGAGACCAGATGGATCCCGCGCTGGGCGGCCGTGGGCTGCCCGGCAGCTTCGAACGCGGCGAACAGCTCCGCCCGTGTCATCCCTGCGCCCCCGGCGAGCCGCTCCTCGGCGACCTTGCGCACGACGGCAACATCCTCCTCAGTGATCCCCAGTTCCCGATGCCGCGGGGAGGCGGACCGCATGACCCGGTCTGCCGCGAGCCCGACGAATGTCCGGACATCCTCTCCCGCGACAGTGAACAGGGTGCCCCTCATCGTCCAGGTCCGCACCATCGCGCCGCTGGCAAAGGCCTCCAGCACCGCGGACTCGGCGCACGCTCTCGTCCGCACGGCCACCTGGAGCAGGCCCGACGCGAGGTTCTGGCTCTGCAGAGCGGTCATCCGGCGCACCGCGGACACGGGGTCTGCCGCGAGGCCCAGCCGCTCCCCCACTAAGGCGACCGGAAGGAGCCCTTGGGCGGCCAGCCTCAGGCGGGCCAGCGCCGTCGTGCTCACAGGGCGGGCCACCATGGAAGGTTTCATGCCCCCATGATCGCCCCGGATGCGGACCATCTGTGTCCGCATCCGTCCAGAACTCAGGGTCAGCGCTCGAGGAGCAGCGCGTCGCCCTGTCCCCCGCCGCCGCACAGTGCCACGGCTGCCCGACCGGAGCCGCGGCGAAGCAGCTCGTGCACGGCTGTGACGACGACCCGGGCGCCGGAGGAGCCGATGGGGTGCCCGATCGCGATCGCCCCGCCGTTCACATTGACCCGGTCCATGGGCACGCCGAGCAGGGCCGCGGAGTGCGCCGCCACGGTCGCGAAGGCCTCGTTGATCTCCACGACGTCGAGCTCGCCGGCGGGCCAGCCCTCCCGCGCCAGCGCGGCCGCAATGGCCTTGGCCGGCTTGTCCGGCAGTGTGGTGTCCGGCCCGGCGATCTGCCCGTGAGCGCGGACGACGGCGAGCACCTCCAGCGCACGACGCTCCGCTTCCGCGCGGGTCGTCAGCACCACGGCGGAGGCACCATCAGAGATGGGCGAGGCATTGCCGGCGGTGACGGTACCGTCCGGGGAGAAGGCCGGGCGTAGGCGGGCGAGGGTCTCGGCCGTCGACTCGGGGCGGATGCCCTCGTCCTCGCTCACCTCCAGCACCGCGCCCTTGCGCTGCGGGACCTTGACGGGCACGATCTCCTCGGCCCAGACCCCGGAGGAGGCCGCGGCGCCCGCGCGGACATGTGAGGCTGCGGCAACGATGTCAGCCTCCTCGCGCGTGAGCCCGAGGGCCGCGTTGGCACGGTCCGTGGCGAGGCCCATGGCCTCGTGGTCGAAGGCATCGGTGAGGCCGTCGTGCGCCGTCGAGTCGATGAGCTCCATGGAGCCGTACGCCGACCCCGCACGGGTCCCTGGGAGCAGGCGCGGCGCCTGGCTCATGGACTCCTGGCCACCAGCCACCACCACGGAAACCTCGCCGAGGCGCAGCATGCGCGAGGCCTCGATCACTGCGGACAGGCCCGAGAGGCACACCTTGTTGAGGGTGATCGCGGGTGTTGTGAGCGGGATCCCGGCGGCGACGGCGGACTGCCGGGCCGGGTTCTGGCCGGCGCCGCCCTGGAGCACGTGGCCCATGATGACGGCGTCCACATCCTCGGGCGCGATCCCGGCCCGAGCGAGGACCCCACCGATCGCCGTGCTGCCGAGCTCGACGGCGGACAGCCCGGCGAGCTGCCCGAGCAGCTTGCCCTGCGGCGTACGGGCGGCGCCGACGATGACAACATCGTCTGGGGCGGCCAGCGCAGGGACATGACCCCCCACCGTTGAGGGGTCATGTCCCAGCGTTGAGGGGTCATGTCCCTGCGCGTCCGCGCCGGCATTCTGGGTCTCGGTCATCGTGCTCCTTCCGCGGCCGCGAGGGCGCGCAGTTCGTGCTTGAGGGTCTTGCCCGTGGAGGTCTTGGGCAGCTCGGCGGTGAAGTGGATCTCGCGCGGGACCTTGAACCCGGCAATGAGGCCCCGCACATGCTCGGACAGGACCTCGGCGGTGAGTTCCGAGGCCCGGGACCGGACCACGAAGGCCACGGGACGCTCACCCCACCGCTCGTCCGGCATGCCGATCACCGCGGCGTCGAGCACGTCGGGGTGGGAGACGATGGCCTGCTCGACCTCGATCGTCGAGATGTTTTCCCCGCCGGAGATGACAATGTCCTTCGCCCGGTCCTTGAGCTGGATGTACCCGTCCGGGTGCATGACACCGAGGTCGCCGGTGTGGAACCAGCCGCCCGCGAAGACGCGTTCCGTGGCGTCGGAGTCCTTATAGTAGCCGAGCATGACGTTGTTGCCGCGGAGCACGATCTCGCCAAGGGTCTCCCCGTCAGCGGGGACATCGCGCATGTCCAGGTCCACAACCCGCGCTGTCTCCGCCTGCACCATCCCCACGCCCTGTCGGGACAGCTTCGCAGCACGCTCATCGGGTGAGAGCGAATCCCACGCGTGCTGGTACTCGCAGATCGTGTACGGCCCGTAGACCTCGGTGAGCCCGTACACGTGCACCACCGTCACACCGAGGTCGGCGAGGCGGCGGATGATCGTGGGCGAGGGCGGGGCCCCGGCGGTCGTGATCTTCAGCGGGGTTCTGCCGGGCACGGTAAGCGCGTGCGCCTGGTCCGCGTCGGCGATGATCGAGCACACCGTGGGTGCCCCACAGAGGTGGGTCACGCCGTCGTCGAGCGCCGCCCAGACCGCGTCGGCGCGGACGGCGCGCAGGCACACGTGCGTGCCCGCGGCCGCGGTGACCGCCCAAGGCGTGCACCAGCCGTTGCAGTGAAACATCGGCAGGGTCCACAGGTAGCGCGTCGCGCCGTCGAAGCCCTGGTGGTGCGACTCCCCGAGCGCGTTCAGGTAGGCGCCGCGGTGGGAGTACAGGACACCCTTGGGCTTGCCGGTGGTGCCGGAGGTGTAGTTGAGCGTAATGGGCACCTGCTCGTCGTCGACGCCCCACGGGAGGAACGCCGCGTCCGCCGCGCCCGCGAGGAAATCGGCGTACAGCTCGCGCTCCCCCACCCCTTCCGCGGCTCCGTGCCCGGTATGCACGCCGGCGCGCACGACGGCGGCCGCGGCCTCGTGCGCGCCCGGAACCTCGGTGTCGGGAACCACGACGACCGGCACCTCGGCGGCGGGCCCGCCCAGATGCGCGACGTCGTCGACGGTCGTCAGCAATTCGGTGTCCGCGAACAGGAGGGCGGCCTCGGAGTGCTCGAGGATGTACTTGACCTCGTGCGGCGCCAGGCGTGTGTTGAGGGCCACGAGGACGCCGCCCGCGAGCGGCACCGCAAAGTGCGCGATGAGCAGCTCGGGAACATTGGGCGCGAGGAACGCGACGCGGTCGCCAGGCTGGATGCGGGCCTTGAGGGCCTTCGCGACGCGCTGTGCCTCGGCGCCGAACTCGGCGTAGGTATAGCGGCGCGAGCCGTGCTCGATCGCCGTCCTGTCGGGGAAGACGGCCGTGGAGCGCTCGAGGAAGCGCAGCGGGCTCAGTGCTGAGAAGTTGGCTTGCATCGTTTCTCCTCGCCGCTCAGGCGAACGCGCCCACGCCGGTGATGTCCCGGCCGATCAGGAGGGCCTGGACGCTCTCGGTGCCCTCGTACGTGTGGATGGACTCGATGTCCATCATGTGGCGCACCACGTGGTTCTCGAGGAGGATGCCGTTGCCGCCGAGGAGGTCGCGTGCCGTGGCGGCGATGAGGCGGGCCTTGCGCGTGTTGTGGTACTTGGCCATGGACGCCTGCGTGGGCTGCATCCGGCCCTCTGCGTCGAGGCCTGCGAGGTGCACACAGTGCAGCTGCATGCTCGTGAGCTCGGCAAGCATCTGGGCCAGGCGGTCCTGGACGAGCTGGAACTTCGCGAGCGGCTTGCCGAACTGGACGCGCTGGTTCGCGTACTGGACGGCGGCCTCATAGCATGCGGTCGCGTGGCCAAGGGCTGACCAGGCCACGCCGAGGCGCGTCGCGACGAGCACCTTCGATGTGTCCTTGAACGTCCTCGCCCCCGGCAGCACGTTGTCCTTCGGGATCCGCACGCCGCTGAGGCGGATGCGCGCCTGGTGGATCGCGCGGAGTGAGCCCTTGCCCTCGATGACCTCGGCCTCGTAGCCGGGAGTGTCCTGCTCAACGAGGAAGCCGCGCACGTTGCCCTCCTCGTCGCGGGCCCACACCACTGTCACGCCGCCGGAGGCGCCGTTGCCGATCCACTTCTTCTCACCGTCGAGGACCCAGTGGTCCCCATCGAGGCGCGCGGTGGTCGTCAGGCTCACGGAGTCGGAGCCATGGTCCGGCTCGGTGAGCGCGAACGAGCCGAGCTCCTCTCCCCGGGCGAGCGGTCCGAGCCAGCGGTCCTTCTGCTCATCGGAGCCGTGGAATGCGATCGAGCGCAGCGCGAGGCCTCCCTGGACGGCCACGACCGTGCCGAGCGAGCCATCGCCGCGGGAGACCTCCATGTTGACCAGACCCGCGGCCAAGGGGCTCATCGGCGCGAGGCCGGGCACGTCGATGCCGTCCGCGAGGAGGTTCAGCTGGCCCATGCGCTTGACGAGGTGCAGCGGGTACTCGGCGCGGTCCCAGTACTCGTTCATCTCGGGCAGCGCCTCGTCGATGAACCCGCGGGCGCGCTCCCAGTGGGCGCGGTCCTCGGCGGTGACGCCTCCGAAGGAGGAGAAGACCGAGTAGTAGTCGGTGTCGAGGGCTGCGGAGACGTCATAGTCGGGCATGGCGGGCCTTTCTCGAAGCAGTGGGGCTTGCGGACTTGCGTGGGGTCAGTGGACCGGGGGGTCAGGGGCTCGGGGCCAGGAGCGGGGTGAGGCCGCCAGCCGGGTAGTTCGCGCCCAGGACCATACAGCGGTCGATGTCCCCGATGGAGGAGACGACTCCCTGGGCGAGCATGATCTCGACTTCCTCGGCGAGGGCAGCGCGGACGCGCTCGAGAACCTTGGCCTGGTCCACCGGGTTCTCGGCTGTGCCGGTGCCGCCCCCCGGCGCCAGGAGGGCGGCGGCCTCGGGTGAGATGGCGCCGTCGTCCGCGAGAAGGCGGCGCACCCCGGCGTCCGCGGCAGAGGCGAGCCAGGGCGAGAGCGGGAACCGCTCAGGGTACGCGGCGTGCATGGTGGCACAGATGTGCTGCTGGACTGCCGTGCCGATGTAGCCGATGAGGGTCAGCGGAGTCATCGGCAGGTTCCACGGGGCCAGGGCGCGGTCGACTGCAAGCGGGTCGCCCCCTGCGGCGGCCGCCGCCTCGACCTCGGCGAGGACCTCCGCGAAGAGCCGTGTGAGGAGCCGGTTGACCACGAATCCGGGAGCGTCGGCAACGGGGATCGCCGTCTTGCCGAGGGCAGCGGCGAGCTGGGCGGCGGCGGCCATGGCCTCGTCGGAGGCGCCCGAGGTCCGCACGAGCTCGAGGAGCGGCAGGACCGCGACGGGATTGAAGAAGTGGAAGCCCACGACGCGCTCGGGGTGTTCGAGGCCCTCGGCCATCGCCTCGACCGAGAGGGAGGACGTGTTCGTCAGGAGGAGGGCGCCCGGGGCGATCGCGGCCTCGACGGCGGCGAAGACGTGACGCTTGACCGTCAGCTCCTCGAAGACGGCCTCGATCACGGCGTCGCAGCCGGCGAAGTCGGCAGGGTCGGTGGTGCCTGTGATGAGGTCCGCGGTCGCGGCGGCTTCGCCCGGGGCGAGGCGGCCCTTGGCCTCGGCACGCTCGAGCCGGGCGCGGATCCCTGTGAGGGCCGAGTCGACCCGCTCGGCAGACAGGTCGCTCATCATCACCGGGACGCGGAGCTGCTGGGCGAAGAGCGTCGCGAGCTGGCTGGCCATGAGCCCTGCGCCGACCACACCGACGGCGCGCACTGAGCTAGCGGAGCTGGCGGAGCTTGCGGACGACGGCGCGTGGCCCGGCTGGGCGGAGACCGCGGATTCGGTCCCGGCGAGGGCAGAGGCGGACGCGGCATCTGTGAGGTGGGGCACGTCCCCATGTAATCGTGAAACTGAGTCTCACGTCAAGCGAAACCCAGTATCATGCGGGGTCGAGGCGCCCGTCAGAACCGGCCTGGCGGGTTTCGAGCGCCTCCCTGATCCTCCGTGCGACCTCGTCAGCCGCCGCGGAGCGGGGGAAGACCGCGACCACGAGATCCTCCGGCGCTCCACCCGCATCTCCGGCAGCACCTCCGCGCGGGATGGGCAGGACGGCCGAGGCGACGGGGCCGGCGTCGTACGCTGCCCCGGCCTCCGGCGCCGCTGCACCCTCTGCAGCCACGCCGTAGAGCCGGCGCACGGCGTCGAGCTCGGTGTGGAGGCGCGCGGCATCGAACCCTGCCTCGCCGCGCATGAGGCCGCGGAGGCAGTAGTTGTGCGTAGCGATCACCGTCGAGGCGAAGCGGACCGCGTCGAGTGCGGCGATCCCCGGGACAGCGTTCCGCAGGTAGCGCTGGAACAGCCGCTCGTAGCGGAAGGTGGTGACCAGCTCCTTGTCCCGAAGGCTCGAGACCTCATTGACCACGCGGTAGCGCAGCTGTGCTAGATCGCCGAGCGAGGCGAAATGTGCGAACACCAGCTCCGCCGCCCGGCACACGGCACCCCAGGGATCCCGGTGGGGCTCAGACAGGAAGTCCCGGGCCTGCTCCAAGAGGGTGTCGTGGTCCGCGAACACGACGTCCTCCTTGGACCGGAACTGCCGGAAGAACGTGCTGCGCGAAAGGCCGGCGGCCGCCGCGATCTGGTCCGCACTCGTGGCCTCATAGCCGTTCTCGGCATAGAGCCGCACCGCCACGGCCGCCACGTCGATGCGATGGCGCGCCTCGCTCACAGCTCCAGCCCGATCAGGAGCGGTTCGTTATGCAGCTCGATCCCGAACCGTGCGCGGACACCGTCCCGCACCTCGCGGGCAAGCGCCATCAGGTCCTTGGCAGTCGCCTCCCCGCGGTTGGTGAGGGCGAGCGTGTGCTTCGTGGACAGGGACGCCCGGCCGCCCGTCACGCTGTCCGGTTCGAGGCCGTAGCCCTTGGGGAAGCCCGCGTGCTCGATGAGCCACGCCGCGGATGTCTTCACGGATCCCTCTCCCGCCGGATAGCGGGGCGCGCCTTCGGGGAGGGACGCCGCGGTGGCCTCGTCCAGAATCGGGTTGGTGAAGAACGAACCCGTCGAGTAGGTGTCCCTGTCCCCCGCATCCAGGACCATGCCCTTCGAGCCGCGCAGCCGCAGGACCTCGCGGCGCACGTCGGTCGCATAGGCGCGCTGGCCCTGCTCGACCCCGAGGGCACGGGCCAGCTCTGCGTAGCGGATCGGGGCGCCCATGCGCCCGAGTGCGAGCTGGAACTCGACGGTGAGGACCACGTACCGGGGCGAGCCGTTGACCGTGGTCCGCTTGAGGAGCGAGTCGCGGTAGGCGAACGCCAGCTCGGACGGCACGAACGTCTTCACAGCGCCCGCCTCGCGGTCCCACGTGCGGACCTGCCAGATCGTCTGGGAGACGTCCTGGCCATAGGCGCCGACGTTCTGCACCGGGGTGGCTCCCGTAGAGCCCGGGATGCCGGAGAGTGCCTCGACCCCGCTCCACGCGTGGTGCACGGCGTGGTCCACGAACTCGTCCCATGGGTGGCCCGCCTGGACCTGCACAGACACGCCGCCGCACGAGTCGGCGGAGTTCACCGCGAGGCCCTCTGAGGCGATCTTCAGGACGGTGCCGGGGTAGCCGTCGTCCGAGATGACGAGGTTCGAGCCGCCGGCCATGATGAGGAGCGGCTCGCCCGCGGCGTCCGCCGTGCGCACCGCGTCGATGATCTCGGCCTCGGTGCGGGCCTCCTCGAAGCGCGCGGCGGGACCGCCCACGGCGGAGGTGGTCAGGGACGACAGGATGGTCTGGCTCACCCGTCAAGCTTAGGCCGTGCTGGATGCCGCCCTACTCCGGGGGTACGGGCGGGGCGGCGAGCCGGCCACCCGTACCCTCAGGCGAGGCGGACGACCGCCTGCGCCTTGGTCAGGACGCGCTGGCCGGCGTTGGTGACCGTGAGGTCGATGCGGGCCGTGCGGGCCTCGGGGTCGAGGGCGCCGACGGTTCCGACCACTTCGAGGACGGCCCCCGGCTCGTTGGTGCCGGTTGTGTCAACGACAGGAACTGGCTTGGTGAAGCGCGTCTGGTAGTCGAGGACAGCGCCCGGATCACCGGCCCAGTCGGTCACGAGCTGGACTGCAGCGCCCATGGTGAACATGCCATGGGCAATCACGCCGGGGAGCTCGACGGCGGTGGCGAATTCGTTGTTCCAGTGGATCGGGTTGAAGTCCCCCGACGCTCCGGCGTACTCGACGAGGTCAGAGCGCGTGACGGCGATCTCACGCCGGCCGATCTCGAGGCCCTTCTCGAGCTGGTCGAATACGGGCATGACGGCGGTGGCTTTCTCTGTCACTGGCCCTCTCCCCTCACGAGGATCGACGAGATGGTCGTCGCGACCTTCTCCCCGCCCTCCGCTGAAATCTCTGCGCGCGTCGTGATCATCGCCCCGCCTCCCATCGCGCGGACCTGGTCCACGTGGAGCTCTGCGCTGAGGCGGTCCCCGGCCACGATGGGCCGGTGGTGCGTGAAGCGCTGCTCGGCATGGACCACGCGCGAGAAGTCGATGCCCGATTCCGGGTCCGCGATCAGCTGGGCGTCGGCCCGCTGCGCGACGATGATCGCAAACGTCGGAGGCGCCACGAGATCGTCATGCCCGAGGGCGCGCGCAGCATCGAGCTCGTAATGGGCGGGATGCTCGGCCTTGACGGCGCGGGCGAACTCGCGGATCTTCTCGCGGGCGACGTCGTACGCCTCGGCGGGCGGGTAGGTGCGGCCTTGGAGGTCGGGGTTGATGGCCATGGGGAAAGCCTATCGGGTGGCCTGGACGCCAGCGGCTGCCTGGCGCTCCCGAGCGTGGCGGCGTGCGCTGGACTCCCCGTGCCCATCAATTCGCGATATGATGGATTGATCAATCCATCATATCGGTACGTGTTCCTGGAGTCCCCCATGTTCAGCGACAGCAGTGCGCCCCTCTACGAGATCAAGGCAAACCTGTTCAAGGGCCTTGCCCATCCGGCGCGCGTCCGCATCCTCGAGATCCTCGCCGAGTCCCCAGACCAGTCGTGCCCGGTGAGCGAGCTCCTCGAGGGAACCGGGCTCGAGGCCTCCCACCTCTCACAGCACCTCGCCACGCTGCGCCGGCACCGCGTCGTCACGAGCGTCCGCTCGGCCAACACCGTGACCTACTCGCTCGCGAACCCGAAGATCGCCGAGCTCCTCGCCATCGCGCGGACGTTCCTCCTCGACACCCTCACGGATACGCGCAAGCAGCTCGAAGCCGCCTCGGCTTTGCCCCCAGCGGGTGCGGCGGCCTCGGCCCACGCCTCGGCACACGACGGCGCCGCCCGGTGAGCGCCCTCGGCTCGCCGCGTGAGGCGCTCACCCCCCGCGGCAGGATGGCCCGAGGCCGTGAGGCCGCCATGGCCCTCCTCCCCCACAGGTCCGACTACGCCTCGCTGTCCCGGACCTGGCGAGGCGACCTCCTCGCGGGCCTCACCGTCGGCATCGTTGCGCTCCCCCTCGCTCTCGCGTTCGGCGTGAGCTCGGGAGTGGGAGCGGAGGCCGGCCTCGTCACCGCGATCGTGGCGGGCCTCGTCGCAGCAGTCTTCGGCGGCTCCCACGTCCAGGTATCGGGACCCACCGGCGCCATGGTCGTGGTCCTCGCGCCGATCGTCGCCTCGCACGGCGTGGGGGCCGTCGCGCTGCTGTCCGTCATGGCCGGCCTCCTCCTCGTGGTCCTGGGCGCGTCCCGCCTCGGCAGGGCCGTCGCCTACATCCCCTGGCCCGTGGTGGAGGGGTTCACGCTAGGGATCGGCGTCATCATCTTCCTCCAGCAGGTCCCGCTCGCGGTGTCCTCGCACGTCGCGCCGGGCCAGAACACCGCCATCGCCGCGGCGGAGGCGATCGGCACGGCGCCGTGGCCGCGCGCCCTGGCGGGCATCGGCGTCGTCGTGCTCGTCGCGGCGGTGACGCTCCTCGTACCGCGGATCCACCGCGCACTGCCCGCGAGCCTCATGGCAGTCCTCGTCGCGACGCTCGGCGCCGGGTTCCTGGGCCTCGATGTCGAGCGGATCGGCGAGCTGCCCACCTCCCTCCCGGCCCCCGCCGTGCCCGGCATGGGCTTCACCGACCTGCCCGCCCTGGCGGGCCCCGCCCTGGCCATCGCCGCACTCGCCGCCATCGAGTCGCTGCTCTCGGCGCGCGTGGCCTCGGGGCTCAGCGGACCCGACGGCCGCACGACCGGCCCGTACAACCCCGACCGCGAGCTCATGGGCCAGGGCCTCGCCTCGCTCGCGGCGGGGCTGTTCGGCGGGATGCCCGCCACAGGTGCCATCGCCCGGACGGCGGTCAACGTCCGGTCGGGCGGCCGTTCGCGAGCAGCCGCGATCGTGCACGCGCTCGTGCTGCTCGGCGTGGTCTACCTCGCGGCCCCGCTCGTGGCCCAGATCCCGCTCGCGGCCCTCGCGGGCGTCCTCATGGTCACGGCAGGGCGCGTGGTGTCGATCCGGACGGCGCGCCGCATCCTCGGCTCGACCCGGCAGGACGCCGTGGCATTCGTGCTCACCGCCGTCATCACCGTCTCGTTCGATCTCATCGTGGCGATCCAGATCGGCCTAGTCGCTGCGGCCCTGCTCACGCTGCGCCAATTCGCCAAGCTCGGCGGTGTGCGGCGGGAGGCGATCGCCGGACGCGCCCACGACGGCGACGAGCACATCGCCGTGTTCCGCCTCGACGGGCTCATGTTCTTCGGGGCCGCGGAGCGGATCCTGCACGAGCTGGCCGCGGTCCAGGGTGTCGAGGTCGTGATCCTGCGGCTGTCCCAGCTGCGCTACCTCGACGCGACGGGCGCACAGACCCTCGTCGAGGTCATCCGGACACTCGAGGCCCGCGGAGTCACCGTGCTCCTCAAGGGCGTACAGGATCAGCACCTCGATCTCGTACGACGCGTGGGCGTCATCGCCGAGCTCCGGCACCACAGGCACCTCTTCGACTCGCTCGATGCTGCGGTCGAGCATGCGCGCAGCCACGTGCGGCGTGCCCGGCAGGCGACCCCCGCCTGAGGTGACGCCGCGCACGACGGCGCGTGGTCGCCGTCGTGCGTGTCAGCGCCGGGCGCGGCGCTTGGCATCACGGATGCGGACGCCGAGTCCCAGGAGGTGCGTCAGGAGGCCGATGCCGATGATGGCAATCGAGGCGTACGTCAGCCACATGATATGGCCGAGATTGCCGACGAGGCTGGCGATGATCCCGACACCGAGGAAGGCCATGCCCGTGAGCACGATCTTCTTGTAGAGGGGAGAGGCGGTCTCCCAGGAGTCGTTCGGCACGAGGGTCAGATCGCCGGCCGGACGCCGAAGGCGGTGGCGAGCTTCATGATCTTCTCGGCGCGGCCCAGGCGCGGCAGATCGGACCCGTCGCGGATCACGCGGCCGTTCGCCTCGAAGTCGCGCATGAAGTCGGAGGCCCAGGCCACATCGCTCGGCGTCGGGGAGATGACCTCGTTGATGACCGTGGTCTGGTCGATGGCCAGGCACAGCTTGCCCGTCATGCCCATCATCACCGTGATCGCGCTCTGCTCCCGCAGGATGGGGTGGTTGGTGCCCACGGTCGGGCCGTCGATCGGCCCGGGGAGATTGCCCACTCGTGAGGCCACGACCAGCTTCGCCCTCGGGTAGGCCATGGCCTCGGGGGTGGCGGCCATGCCCGTGTCGCGGCGGAAGTCGCCCGACCCGAACGCCAGGCGGAACGCACCCTGGGCCTTGGCGATGTGGTTGGCCTCCTCGATGCCCACGGCGGACTCGACGAGCGGGATCACCGGGGTCTTTCCGTCCATGCGGTGGAAGCTCTCGGTCACCTGGTCGGCAGACTCGGTCTTGGCGAGCACCACACCGAGGAGGCCGGGAGTGCCGCGGAGGCCGGCAAGGTCATCGGCCCAGAATGGGCTCGTGGCATCGTTCACGCGCACCCACGCGCTTCCGCCGGAGGCGAGCCAGCGGGACACATTCTCGCGCGCCTCGTCCTTGTGTGACGGATCGACCGCGTCCTCGATGTCGAGGATGACAGCGTCCGCACGCGAGACGGCGGATTCGTCGAAGAGCTCCGTCTTCATCGCGTTGACCAGGAGCCACGAGCGGGCGATCTCAGGGCTGATCACGCGGACCGTGCGTGCGGGGAGATCCTCGCTGGCCGGGCGAGTCGGATCGGCGGCAGTTGACGTCATGGATCCACCGTATCGCCGCGGGGCCTTCGCTCGCACATCGGCCAGGCCGGGCCGTTGCCCCTCGTCAGAGTGCGGCTGCCTTTGTCAGAAGGTGCCGATGGCGTAGCGGCTGTCCCATCCGCCGCAGGCCTCCCACCAGCGGATGCCCGCGGGCAGCCCCGGCGACGCCGCTCGCTTCGGTGTAGATGCCGGCACTTCAGCCGTGGCCACGCCCCCGGCCGTCGTCACGGCAACGGAATCATCCTGCTCGGCCATCTGACTCTCCTGACGAAGGTCCTGTCGAAGAATCGGGCTCCCAGCCAGCTCGATGAATCCAGTTCACAGCGCCAGAGTTTTTATGTCAAACGATTTTATAAAACCATCGCGGCCTCAGCCGGCGCGCGCAACCTACTAGGCGAGGTAGACGCGCCGACCGGAGAGATGGTCGGGGCGGATCCGGACAAACCGGTCCCGCACTCCCCCGGCCCACGGCTCGTTGACCATCCGGCCGAAGAGCTCGGTCAGCTCTTCCGCGTCCTCGACCGCCTCGGCGCTGCCGCTCACGAGCACGGACCACCCGGCCTGCACCGAGGGCTGGGTGGCGTCGACCTGAAGGGCAATCCCGTCCTGGGGCAGGCTTCGCGCCACGGTTCCCTCCTGCGAGGTGCGGAAATGGATGGCCCCCGCGTACACGAGGTACCCCACGGGATAGATCGCAATCCGGCCCTCATGGACAAAAGCGAAGCGGCCTACGCCCGAGGAGCCGAGCAGAGACCAGCACTGCTCGGCATCCAGCTCGTAGTCCTCGTGGCGGGCCTCATGCCCGTAACGGAAGCTTGAGTTGACCTCAGACATGGTCCCTCCAGACGTGGTCTCACCCCCAAACTATCGATGCCCGGCACGAGACGGAAGACCGCCCCTTCCTGTGACGCTCCGCGTCAGAGCGCGGTGCGCACCCACGCCGTCGCATCCGCGGGCAGCTTGCCCTCTTCGGGCTCCACGGTGGCGAGGAGCACCTCCCCCTCCGGAAGCGAGGTGGGGGCAGTGCCGAAGTTGGTCACGACGTGCCACTGGCCACGGTCGACGGGACGCGAGAAGTGCAGCACGTCCTCGTCCTCACTCCCGAGCCATTCGAGGCGCTCCGGGCCCTCGAGCTCGTGCCGGAGAGCGAGTGCACGGCGGTAGAAGCCGAGAGTCGAGCCCGGGTCTGCATCCTGGACGCTCACCGCGTACTCCTTGAACCAGGCCGGCTGCGGCAGATGGGCGCCGTCCGAGCCGAACCCGAATGAGGATCCGGCTGCGGGCGCGGCCTCCCATGGGAGGGGCACCCTGCAGCCGTCGCGGCCCACATCGACGCCGCGGTTGCGGAAGAACGTCGGGTCCTGACGATACTCCTCAGGGATCCTGCCGACTTCCTGGAGCCCGAGCTCCTCACCCTGGTACAGGTACGCCGAACCGGGCAGGGCGAGCATGAGCGCCGTGGCGGCCTTGGCGCGGCGTAGGCCCAGCGCAGCATCGACCTCGGCCGGGCGCCCTCCGTTGAGCAGCCAGTCCTTGCCGTCCGCGCCGGCACCTTCCCACCCTGAGCCCTTGGGCAGTCCGTAGCGCGTTGCATGCCGCACCACGTCATGGTTCGAGAACACCCACGTCGACGATGCACCGGTCGCGGCGGCCTCACCGAGGTTCTTCGTGATGACCTCTCGGAACTGGCCGGCGTCGAAATCCGCCTTGAGGAGGTCGAAGTTGAAGGCCTGGCCGAGGCCTTCGGGGGACGCATACTTGGCGCGACGGTCAGCGTGGACCCACGCTTCTGCCACCGCGGCGCGGGGTGGAGTGTACTCGTTGAGCACCTTGCGCCATTCGGCGTAGATGGAATGGACCTCGTCGCGGTCCCAGAGGGGGTGCTCGCCGGAGGCGAAGAGCTCGGCCCGGTGGATCGTGTCGAGGTCCGCGTGGACCGCGTCCATGTCCTTCTTGAGCCCGTGGGCGACGTCGACACGGAAGCCGTCCACGCCGCGGTCCGACCAGAAGCGCAGGGTGGTAAGGAAGTCCTCGTGGACCTCCGGGTTGTCCCAGTTGAGGTCCGGCTGCTCCTTGGCGAAGAGGTGGAAGTACCACTGGCCCGGCGTTCCGTCCGCCTCGGAGACGCGCTCCCAAGCGCCACCACCGAAGATCGAGGTCCACCCGTTGGGCGGGAGCTCACCGTTCTCGCCGGCACCGTCCCGGAAGATGTACCGGTCCCTCGCCGCCGACCCGGGGGCCGAGGCGAGCGCCTCCCGGAACCACGCGTGGCGGTCCGAAGTGTGGTTCGGCACGATGTCCGCGATGACCTTGATGCCTACCGCGTGCAGCGCCGCGACCATCGCGTCGAAGTCCTCGAGGGTGCCGAGCCGCGGATCGATGTCCCGGTAGTCGTCGACGTCGTAGCCGCCGTCAGCCAGCGCCGAGGGGTAGAAGGGGCTGAGCCAGACGGCGTCGATCCCGAGGGAGGCCAAGTACGGCACGCGCGAGGTGATCCCCGGGATGTCTCCGATGCCGTCCCTGTTCGCGTCGGCGAAGCTGCGCGGATAGATTTGGTAGACGGCCGCGTGCCGCCACCAGTCGGCGGAAGGGTCGGTGCGGTCTGGCTGAGCGGTGGCGGGCACCGGTTCTCCTGTTCGAAGAAAGTGGATGCAGTGATTGTATCGATTATATTTAGACTCTAAATCAAAGCCGGGAACCATTATTCTTCCGGTGCAATGGGGAGGTCAAGGCGATGCGGACAGGACCGGCCCCGGGACCCCATGTCGTGCGGCTCGCCAATGCCGAGGCGGTGCTCCGCCGCCTCCGCGGCGCCGCGCCCGACGCCCTCACCGCGGGCGAGCTCGTGGACGGGACGGGGCTCACCCGTGCCACGGTCATCGCCGTCTGCGACGACCTCGTGCGCCGGGGCTGGGCCGCGGAGCTCCCCGCCGTCCGCACGGCCGCCGCCGCGAGCCGCGGCCGGCCCCCGCGCATGTTCACCTTCCGCGCGGACGCGGGTGCCGTTGTCGGCATCGACATGGGGGCAGGCAAGACCACGGCGCTCGTCGCCGACCTGCTCGGCACCCCGCTGGGCGCTGCCACCGGAATCTTCCCCTTCACAGCGCAAGGAAGCGAGCGGGTCGAGATCGTGAGCTCGACGGCGCTCACGGCCCTCGCGTCTGCCGGGGTCACCGCGGAGGGGGTCCTCGCCGCCGTGGCCGGAGTGGCGGCACCCGTGGACCGCGACGGGCACATAGCGACGCCCCGCGACTTCTGGGAGCAGTTCGACGTGGGCCTCGCCCAAGGCCTGGCGGAACGCCACGGATGGCGGGTGGTCCTCGAGAACGACGCGAACCTCGCTGCCCTCGCCGAGCAGTGGAGGGGCGCTGCGCGCGGAGTGGACGACGTCGCCGTGGTCCTCGCCGGGGAACGGCTCGGTGCGGGACTCCTCGAGTCGGGGCGGCTCCTGCACGGCCGGCACGGCGGCGCCGGCGAGCTCTCCTTCTTGCGCCTGGTCTCGGGTGCGGCCGGGCCCCACGGCATCGGCCAGCTCGCCCGCCGGTGGGGTGCCGAGGAAGCGGCCCTCGGGAGACTCGGCGGCATCGCACCGGAGGACGTCACCGCGGAGGCCGTCTTTGCCGCGGCGCACGACGGCGATCCGGGCGCCTTGCGCGTGCTGAGGCGCCTGTCCGGGCATATGGCGCGCGTCGTAGCCATCCTCGGCACGGTGCTCAACCCGGAGCTTGTCGTCCTCGGAGGCGCGGTCGCCGGTGCGGCCGCGGCCCTCCTGCCGGGCATCCGGGCCGAGCTGCCCTCCCTCACGGACACCCCTCCCAGAGTGGAGGTGTCATCCCTCGGCGGCGACGCCGTGGCCCTCGGGGCGGTGCGGCGGGCCCTCGACGACGTGGCCGAGCGTGCCCTCGACATCAATCTGGGCCGGTGATGCCAACACCGTCACGGCGATGTCCTGGACAGTCCAAGCCCCGCAGAGTAAGCCGGATGCGGCCTCACACGGGCAGCTTTGCGCGCAGGGACTTCACGACTGGCTTGGTCACGGCGTGCGTGGCGGCCGCAAGGCCGATCGAGACGGGAATGGCAATCCAGCCGATCTCGAGGAAGTCCGTGCGGGCGAGCACCCCGAAGAGGCACAGGACCGGGTAGTGCCACAGGTAGATCTCGTAGCTGATACGGCCGACGTATGTCAGCGGCGCCAGCGAGAGCGTCCGCCGGATCGGCCCATCCGGACCGCGCAGCACCGCGAAGACCAGCAGCAGCGTGCCTCCGGCTGCCGCGAGGGTGTCCACCGTGGACAACGGCGCGAGCGAGGACCGCATGACCGATAAGGCGATGAGTGCCAGACCCGCCAGGCCGTGCCACGTGCGCGCTGCCACGGTCGAGTGGTGCAGCACGAGGGCCAGCGCGCAGCCGGCGAACAGGGCGCACGTGCGCAGGATGAAGGACATGTGGCCCGTGGAGGCCTCCACGGACAGAGCGGCCACGGCGAGCAGCCCAGCGGCCCCGACCGCGACGGCGAGAGCGCGGCGCGAGCGGCGGCCCTGGACCGTGCGGGCGCCCTTCACGAGCAGGACGAGCGCGAGGGGCCACACGAAGTAGAACCACTCCTCGAGGCCCAGCGTCCAGGTGTGCGCGTACGCAGAGAGGGTGTCAGCCCCGGTCTCGGCGCCGATCGGCATGAGGTAGAACAGGGCCATGACCGAGCCCCAGGCCGCGTAGCCCAAGCCCATGAGCAGTGCGATCGGGACGAACACCAGCGCGAGCGTGATCATCAGCGGCGGATACAGGCGGACCGCCCGCCGCACGTAGAACCTGCGCAAAGAGATGCGCCCGTGGCGATCGTGTTCCTCGAGGAGCAGGGTAGTGATGAGGAAGCCCGAGAGCGCGAAGAAGATGTCCACGCCGCCTGCGCCGCCGAAATGCAGCGGCATGACCGCGTGGTAGAGGAGCACCATGGTGATGGCAAGGGCGCGGATGCCGTCGAGCGCCGAAACGTGGCCCAATCCCCCCGCGCGGGGTCTGGCCGGCGCTGCTGTGCGTAGGTTCCCTGTAACCGTCATCGTTTCCTCTCGTCGGAATCCGACAGAGTGTAGCCGACCCCCCTTGAAGGGCCTTTGAGCAGGGGCCTACCCGCTTTCGGGGAAACGAAAAGGACCCCCGGTCTCCCGGGGGTCCTGAACGTAGCGGTGCCGGGACTCGATCCCGGGACCTCACGATTATGAGTCGTGCGCTCTAACCAGCTGAGCTACACCGCCAGAGAGCCCCCCACGGGAATCGATCCCGTGACCTCCATCTTACCAAGATGGCGCTCTACCACTGAGCTAGGGGGGCAACAGAGAAATACTTTACCGGACGGGCGGGACGCCACCAAATCGAATGCGTGGTCAGGAGCCGTTCCCGTGACGCGGCGAGGGCCCGCCGCCGGTCTCCCGGGGTGGGCCCTCGTCTCGTCTATCCGCGGTGCATCGTCACCACTTGTTGCCGCGGCCGCCAGCACTTCCGCTGCCATGGCGCGGCTTGCGGTCGAAGCCACCGCGTCCGCCGCCGAAGCCACGGTCATCGCGGTCGCGACCGCCGAATCCCCCACGGTCTCCGGAGCCACGGCCCGGGCGGTCGGAGCGGCCGCCGAACCCACGGTCGCCGCCGCGGTCGGGACGGCTGCCGAAGCCGCCCTCGCCGCGGCCACGGTACCCACCGCGGGAGCCGCGGTCGCCGTCGTCCGAACGCTCGCGGTTGGGGCGGCGCCCCGTGTCGAGCTCAAGCTTGATGAGCTCGCCGCCGATGCGGGTCTTGGACAGGGCCCTCCACTGCTCACCGCTCAGCTCCGCGGGGAGCTCGACGAGGGAGTGGTCAGCGCGGATGTCGATCCCGCCGATCTGGCTCGAATGGAAGCCGCCCTCGTTGGCGAGGGCGCCGACGATCGAGCCCGGCATGACGCGCTGGCGGCGGCCGACGGCGATGCGGTAGGTCGCGTTGCCCTCGGTGATCGAGCGGGACGGGCCGCGCGAGCCGAAGCCGTCCTTGTTGCGGTCTCGCTTCTGGAACTCCGGCGCGGACGGGAGCTCCTTGACGAAGAACGGGGTGTCGCCTTGGACCATGACGGCGAGCGCCGCAGCAATCTCGGCGGCGGGGACCTCGTGCTCCTCCTCATAGGAGGCGATGAGGTCGCGGAACATCGCGACATCCTGCGACTCGAGCGTCTCGGTGATCCGTTCCGCGAACTTGCTCATGCGCAGCGAGTTGACCGTCTCGGCGGTTGGCAGGTGCATGGGCTCGACGGCCTGGCGCGTGGC
Source organism: Sinomonas notoginsengisoli (assembly GCF_021554725.1). Lineage (GTDB taxonomy): Bacteria > Actinomycetota > Actinomycetes > Actinomycetales > Micrococcaceae > Sinomonas > Sinomonas notoginsengisoli. Next base: position 1,178,503 of record NZ_JAIZDP010000001.1, read on the forward strand.
CTTCTCTATGGCCCGCAGGAGGTACTTCTCGCGCGGGGTCATGAACAGGATCGCGTCGCCCTTGCGGCCGGCGCGGCCCGTGCGGCCGATCCGGTGCACGTAGCCCTCGGTGTCGTGCGGGATGTCGTAGTTGATCACGTGGCTGATGCGCTCGACGTCGAGTCCGCGTGCCGCGACGTCGGTGGCCACGAGGATGTCGATCTTGCCCTCGCGCAGCGCCTCGACCGTGCGCTCACGCTGGGCCTGGGCGATGTCGCCGTTGATCGCGGCGGCCTGGAAGCCGCGCGCCTTGAGCTTCTCGGCGAGGTCCTCGGTGGCCATCTTCGTACGGACGAACGCGATAACCCCGTCGAACTCCTCGACCTCGAGGATGCGGGTCATGGCGTCGAGCTTGTGCGCGCCCATGACCTGCACATAGCGCTGGCGGATGTTCTTGCCAGTGGTGGTCTGGGACTTGACCGTGACCTCTTCAGGCATGTTGAGGTACTGCTTCGACATGCGGCGGATCTGCGAGGGCATCGTCGCGGAGAACAGGGCAACCTGGCGGCCGTCCGGGGTCTTCTGGAAGATGCGCTCCACGTCCTCGGCAAAGCCCATGCGGAGCATCTCGTCCGCCTCGTCGAGCACGAGGTACTGCAGCTCGGAAAGGTCGAGGGAGCCCTTTTCGATGTGGTCGATCACGCGGCCGGGCGTGCCGACCACTACCTGGGCGCCGCGGCGCAGGCCGGCCAGCTGCGGGCCGTAGGCCGAGCCGCCGTAGACGGGCAGGATGGTGAAGTCATCGAGGTGCTTCGCGTACGAGGCGAAGGCCTCGGCGACCTGGAGGGCGAGCTCGCGGGTCGGGGCAAGGACGAGGGCCTGGGTCGAGCGGGACGGACCGTTGAGGTCGTGCAGCTCGGCGAGGCGCGAGAGCGCAGGCACGGCGAACGCCGCGGTCTTGCCCGTGCCGGTCTGGGCGAGGCCCACAACGTCGCGGCCCTCGAGCAGGAGCGGGATCGTCGCGGCCTGGATGGGCGAGGGCTTCTCGTAGCCGACGTCGACAAGGGCAGCCAGGACGCGGGCGTCAATGCCGAGATCGGCAAAGCGCACTTCGCCGTCGTCAGCAGTGCCCTCAGCGGCGCGCTCCTCGGGGGCGGCGTCAGTAGCCGGAGCCTCAGCGGCGGCGTCAGTAGCCGGAGCCTCAGCGGCGGCGTCAGTAGCCGGAGCCTCAGCGGCGGCCGCCTCAGGTGCCTCGGTAGAGAGGGCCTCCGCGGGGAGGGCCTCGGTGGCGTCGGGCAGAGTGGTTTCGGTCAGGGTGGTTTCAGACACAGTGATGTCAGACAAGGGGTATCCTCGCGCTGGGGAGCCTAGGGGCTCGTCGGTCAATTACTCAAGCCCAGCGCTCTCTCAATCCCAGGCAGGGCTCCTACGCTGCGTCCGGCACCACATGCACCCGTACAGCGTTCCTTCAGCCGGATCCCCTATGCAATTGCCCGCAAGGCGGGCCCCAACACGCTCTCTGTCCTGCCTCAACCATTGGGCAGAAAAAGGGAATTCCGGAAAGTGGGGGATGTATCCATCATACAGGACGCACGACGCCGCTCCTCACCTCGGGTGCCCGCGGGAAGGTGAACTTGGGCACACTCGTGGGGCAATCGCCGACGGCGCGCTGCTGGACGGCGGATGGAGCCTCTACTGCACGGCGGCGCGTTCTGCCGCCGCGACCACATACTTCCGCAGGGCCGGGGCCAGGCGGAGGTCGCCCTCGGCCTCGGCGTCAAGGAGCGCCTCGGCCTTCTCGCGCGTGGGGTCCGAGAGCCATGCGCCTACCCGGACGCCGTGGTCGGGGACGTGCTCGATGCTGAACTGGATCCCGGCCTCGACGTCCCCCGGCGTGACCACCCGCAGGTAGGCGCCTGAGAGGCCAGCCCTTGTGAACCACGGACCCCAGCCTTCCTCTCCCATGCGGCGCGCGAATGTACCGCAGGGGATCCGGGGCATCGTGACCTCCAGGACCGCCCCGGAGGAGAACCGCCAGCGCTCTCCGATCACGGCGTTGCTCGCGGTGATCCCCTCGACCCGCAGGTTCTCCCCGAAGAATCCTGCCGGGATCTCCCGCCCGAGCTCTTGGGCCCACGCCGTGGCGTCGTCCTCAGAGTAGGCGTAGACGGCCTTGTCCTCGCCGCCGTGGTTGGCGCGATCGGCCTGGACATCCCCGTAGACGCCAAGGCGGCGCAGGTGCAGCGGCCCCTCGACCGGCCGCTTGTCGATGCCGGTCACTCCGACCGTCCCGGCGTCGGGGAGGAGCTGGTAGACGCGGCACACGGCGAGGACGCGGGCAGTCTTCATGACCAACAGGGTACCGGGGGCCGCCCTGCGAGGGGAGCAGTGGAGCGAGCAGCAGTGCAGTCTCAGGGATCGAAGCGGTACCCCATCCCCGCCTCGGTGTGCAGGTGGCGCGGGTGCGCGGGATCGGTCTCGAGCTTGCGGCGCAGCTGGGCCAGGTAGACACGCAGGTACTGCGTTTCCTTCTCGTACGCCGGGCCCCACACCTGCGTGAGGATCTCCCTCTGGGTCACGAGCTGGCCAGCCCTGCGCACGAGGAGCGCGAGGATGTTCCACTCGGTCGGCGTCAACCGCACCTCCGAGCCGCGGACGAGCACACGACGGGCGGCCAGGTCCACACTGAGGTCTCCGGTGAGCATGCGCGGCGCCTCTCCCGTGCGCGGACCGCGTCTGGCTGCAGCCCGGAGCCGTGCGAGCAGCTCCTCGAGGCCGAAAGGCTTGGTCACGTAGTCGTCCGCGCCGGCGTCGAGTGCCTCCACCTTGTCCTCCGACCCATGCCGCGCCGACAGGACGATGATGGGCACGTCCGTCCAGGCACGCAGGCGACGGATCACCTCGAACCCATCCATGCCGGGGAGGCCGAGGTCCAGGACCACAACATCCACCGGGCGTGCCGCGGCGATCTCGAGGGCTGCCTCGCCGCTCGGCGCGGTCAGCGCCTCGTAGCCGTGCACCCGCAGGTTGATCTGAAGCGCGCGGGCAAGCTGTGCCTCGTCCTCGACCACCAGGACAGTGCTCGGCACGGTCTCCCTCGGATGGCTCATGCAGTGGCCCCCTGGGCGAGGGGAAGAGCCACTGACATCGTGAGCCCTCCGCCCGGCGTCTCCTCAGCCTCGATCCTCCCGCCCATCGCGTCGACGAAACCCTTGGCGACGGCGAGTCCGAGCCCCACCCCGCCCTGCGCAGTGCTGTCACCCAGACGCTGGAACGGCCGGAACACGACCAGGAGGTCCTCGGGCGGAATGCCCTCGCCGTGGTCCACCACCCGGAGCACCCCGCACGGGTGGCCGTCCTCACCCGCGACGCCGCTGCGCGCGAGCAGTTCTACGGAACCGGTTGGCGCGTAGCGCAGGGCGTTCTCGACAAGGTTTGCGACAACCCGTTCGAGGAGCACGGGGTCCGCCTCGACGGCCGGCACGTTCGGCGGGATGAGGTCCACCACGCGGTCCTGGCCCGGGAGTCCCCTCGGCAGGACCTCGCGCCACGTGACCGGGCGCAGGAGCGGGCGGACGTTGTCCGCGGAGATACGGGACATGTCCAGCAGGTTTCCCACCACGTGCGAAAGACGGTCCGTGTAGTCCTCGATCGTGCCCAGAAGCTCGGCCTCCTCCTCGGGCGTGAAGCCGACGGACGGCTGCCTCAGACTGCTCACGCTGAGCTTGATCCCGGCGAGAGGGGTGCGCAGGTCGTGCGAGACCGCCCGCAGGATCGCGGTCCGGATGGAGTTGCCCTCCTCGAGCCGCCGGTTGGCCTCCCGGCTGCGGGCGAGCTGGGCGCGCTCACGCATTGCGACCAAGTACACGCCGAAGGCCTGGAGCATGCGGCGCTCGCCCGGCTCGAGTGGGTGGCCGCCCACGAGGAGCGTGTAATAGCCGTCCGGGGCGATCGCGTCGTCCGCCGCGGCGTGCGAGACGGGAGGTGCCTCGCCGGCGGTCGCGAGGACGTCCCATCCAGATGCCCCCAGGGCCGAGTCGGAACCTCCTCGCGCGTTGCCCGCAGGGGCACCCCGGGCGACCCGGCCGGCGTCGTCCGCCGATCCTTCAGGCGGCCGGCGCGCCAGCAGCGTGACGGCGCGCAGCCCAAGCGTTGCACGGACGCGCTCCAGGAAGTCCTCGGTTCCGCCAGCCGAGCCGAGGATGCCCAGCGCGAGGTCGCTCATCGCATCTGCCTCGGCCGCAGCCCGCGTTGCCTGCTCGTAACGCCGGGCCGCGGCGCCTACCGAGAGGGCCACGGCGCAGGCAACGGCAAGGAACACCACGAGCTCGAGGACCGCCTCCGGGCGGGCAACGCTGAGGCTCCCCACGGGATCCGTGGCGAGCCAGTTCAGCATCAGGCTCGCGACCACGGCAGCGAGCACGGCAGGCCACAGCCCTCCCACCAACGCCACGAGGACGGCAGTGAGCAGCTGAAGGAGGACGAGGATCGCAGTGCCCTGGCCGTCGTGGTCGTCGCCCACGAGCGGGGCAGCCGCGATGGGGACGAGGGCCGGCAGCACGACGGCGAGCACGAGCCCCAGCAGAGTGCGCCTCCGGTCCAGGACGCCCAGCTCGGCCAACCGCAGCCGGTGCTCGGGTGCCGGGAGGAAGGGGGTCCGAGGGCTCATGCGGCCATTGTGGCAAATGACGCCCCGTCAGCGTGGCGAAGCCGCCCGAAGAGGCCCGCTCAGTTCAGTTCCGGGTCACGGTGCCCATGAGCGAGGCCACGGGCCGCAGGAACAGGGGCCGCGCCAGGAACCACAGGCCCACGATGACGAGCAGCCCGACCGCGAAGAGGATGAACCCGAGCCAGTCCTCGCCGTCATGCGCGGCGAACATGTGGTTGAGGTTCCGCAGGGCACCCGTGGTGAACACGAGAAAGACGTGCACGATCACGAACAGGACGAAGAACGCCATGACCGGGAAGTGCAGTGCACGGGCCCACTCCATCGGGTATGCCCTGTTGAGCCGGGGCGCCTTCTGGTTGGTGGGCCACGCGTTGGACATCCGCAGGCCGGTGATGATCGCCAAGGGCGCTGCGATGAACACGACGACGAAGTACGTCAGCTGCTGGAGCGCGTTGTAGTTGACCCAGCCATTCTCGAGCGGCCAGTCGAGCGATGCGTACTGGAGTGCCGTGGAGACGGCGTTCGGGAAGATGCTCCACGTTGTCGGCACGAGGCGGGCCCAGTGGCCCGAGGCGAGCATGAGCACGAAGAACACAAGCCCGTTGGCCACCCAGAGCACGTCGAGGGACAAGTGCAGCCACAGGTTCAGGGTGATCTTCTTGGGCTGGCCCTTGGTCTTGATCAGGCCCTTATTGTTGCGCTTCCAGAAGCCCTCGGGCCGTGTTCCGAAGCGGACCTGCAGGCCCGAGCGAATGATCAGTGTCAAGAACATCAGGTTGAGGTAGTGCAGGACGTTCAGCGCCGCCTGCAGGCCCTCCGGCGCCCAGCCGGGCAGGGGCGCGTGGCCGGGGTAGGCCGCGATGAAGTCCGTGACTGCTTCAGTGCTGCGCAGCCACTTCGCGATGAGCACGACGATGGCGAGCACGACGACGGCCCCGGCGCCGACCGCCGCCGGCCGGAACCACGGCGACCCGGTGAGGGCAGGCTTCGCGGGTGAGGTCTTCGGCATGGATGTCCTTGCGGGTGTGGAGGCTGGGTCGGTCTAGAGCCGTGCGATCGCCGCGTCGAGGTCCGCAATGAGGTCCTCGGCGTCCTCGATCCCCACGGACAGGCGAAGGAGGTTGACCGGGACTGCCAGTTCGGTGCCCTTGACCGAGGCGTGCGTCATCTCGGAGGGATAGTTCATGAGCGACTCGATGCCACCGAGGCTCTCCGCGAGCGTGAACAGGCGCGTCGACTCGGCGACCTTGCGCGCCGCTGCCTCGCCCCCGGCGAACTGCACGGAGATCATGCCGCCGAACCGGCGCATCTGCTTCGCCGCGAGCTCGTGGCCCGGGTGATCCGGAAGGCCCGGGTACAGGACCTTCTCGACCCCCGGGCGGCCCACGAGCCACTCGGCGACCTTCTGGGCGTTGTCCGAATGGCGCTCCATGCGCACGCCGAGGGTCTTGAGGCCGCGGGTGGTCAGGAACGCATCCATCGGCCCGGACACCGCCCCGACCGCGAACTGGACGAAGCCGATCTTCTCCGCGAGCTCTGCGTCGCTGAGCACGACCGCGCCGCCCACCACATCGGAATGCCCGCCGATGTACTTGGTCGTCGAGTGCACCACGACATCCGCGCCGAAGGCGAGCGGGTTCTGGAGGTAGGGGGACGCGAAGGTGTTGTCGACGACGAGGAGGGCGCCGGCGTCGTGCGCCACCTCGGCGAGCGCAGCGATGTCAGTGATCTTCATGAGCGGGTTCGAGGGCGTCTCCACCCACACGAGCCGCGCGCCGCCCTTGCCTGCGGCGCCGACGGCAGCACGCACGCCGTCCAGATCCGACATGTCGACGGGCTGGTTCTCGATCCCCCACGGGCCGAGGACGCGGGAGATGAGGCGGTACGTGCCGCCGTAGGCGTCATTGCCCAGGACGATCCTGTCCCCGGGCGCGCAGAGGGCGCGGATGAGCGCGTCCTCGGCGGCGAGGCCCGAGGCGAACGAGTACGCGTGGGTTCCGCCCTCGAGCGCCGCGAGCTGCTCCTGCAGCGCATCACGAGTGGGATTGCCGCCGCGGCCGTACTCGTAGCCCGAACGGAGGCCGCCGATCCCGTCCTGCGCGTAGGTCGACGAGAAGTGGAGCGGGGGCACGACGGCGCCCGTGCGCGGCTCGAACTCCTGGCCGGCGTGGACGGCGCGGGTGTTGAATCCCGGGGTCTCCGGCGTGTCGGTCTGCTCAGGCATGGGGCGCTCCCTTACTTGTTGAGGTTGGCCAGGAGGTCGTGGCGGGTCAGGATGCCGACCGGCGCGCCGACGAAGGTGACCATGACGGCGTCCTGCTCGCTCAGCATCGCCTGCAGGGCGGCCTGCCCCTCGAGTGAGCCGATGACGGGCAGCCGCTGGCCCATGTGCTCGGAGATCTTGTCGGTCAGCCTTGCATCGCCGCGGAACAGCTTGGCGGAGAGGTCACGCTCGTCGACGGCCCCGAGGACCTCGCCCATGACCACGGGCGGCTCGGCCGAGAGCACGGGGAGGTGGCTCACGCCGTACTCGGTCATGATGTCGATGACGTCGCGGACCGTCTCGTTGGGGTGGGTGTGGACCAGATCGGGCATCTGCCCCGTCTTGCCCTTGAGCAGCTCCCCGACGGTCCGCTCCCCCTCGCCCGGGAGGAAGCCGTAGGAGCGCATCCAGTCGTCGTTGAAGATCTTGGCGAGGTAGCCACGGCCGGAATCCGGGAGGATCACGACGACGACCGCCTCCTCGGGCAGGTCGCTCGCCGCGCGCAGGGCCGCCACGACGGCCATGCCGGACGAACCGCCCACGAGGAGGCCCTCTTCGCGGGCGAGCCGACGGGTCATGGCGAACGACTCGGCGTCGCTCACCGCGAGGACCTCGTCGGGGACCGACTTGTCATAGTTATCCGGCCACATGTCCTCGCCGACGCCCTCGACGAAGTACGGCCGGCCCGTGCCGCCGGAGTAGATCGAGCCCTCGGGGTCGGCTGCGATGACCTTGACCTGGCCGCCCTCGGACGCGGGGCGGTCCTTGCTGACGTCCTTGAGGTAGCGGCCGGTGCCGGTGATGGTCCCGCCGGTTCCCGCGCCGATGACCACGTGGGTGATGGTGCCGTCCGTATCCGCCCAGATCTCGGGGCCCGTGGTCTCGTAGTGGCTTCCGGGGGCGTTCGGGTTGGAGAACTGGTCCGGCTTGAACGCGCCCGGGATCTCGGTCACCAGGCGGTCCGAGACGCCGTAATAGGACTGGGGCGAGTCCGGGGCGACGGCGGTGGGGGTCACGACAACCTCGGCGCCGTAGGCCGCGAGGACCGCGCGCTTCTCCTCGCCGACCTTGTCGGGGACCACGAAGATGCACTTGTAGCCCTTCTGCTGGCCTACGAGGGCCAGGCCCACGCCGGTGTTGCCGCTCGTGGGCTCCACGATGGTGCCGCCCGGGCGGAGCCTGCCGTCCTCCTCGGCCTGCTCGATCATCTTCAGCGCGATGCGGTCCTTGATGGAGCCGCCGGGGTTGAGGTATTCGAGTTTGACCAGGACCGTCGCCTTGATGCCTTCGGTGACCTTGTTCAGCTTGACGAGGGGCGTGCGGCCGATGAGCTCGACGACGGACTTGGCATACTTCACGCCCCCAACTCTAGCGGCTGGGCGGAAGCCATGAGGGCCCGGCGACTCGGGCGTTCATGCGGGCCGGCGTTCGGACGGTGGTCCCGCGCGATTGACTTGTTCGAATACATCTTCGAAAATAGAGGTATGTCGCTCGCACTCAGTTCCCATCGGGCCCCCGCCGCCGGGCAGTTGCGCGAGCTCCAGGAGCGCATCCATGCCCTCCAGGGCCGCCGCAACCGTGAAGGGGCCTACCCAGTTCTGCCCTGCTTCTCCTCGCTCTTCCCCGGTGGCCTCCGTGGCGGCGCCGCATACTCCCTCGAGACGCCGCTGTCCGCCGCGATGGCCCTGCTGGCCGGCCCGTCCGCCGAGGGGCAGTGGTGCGGCGTGGCCGGGATCCAAGACTTCGGCGCGGAGGCCGCCGCCGGGTTCGGCATCGATCTCGATCGGCTGGTCCTCGTCCCGGATCCGGGGCCGGACTGGCCCGCTTCGGTCGGTGCGCTCGTCGATGTGCTGCCGCTGGTCCTCGTGCGGCCGCCGGCGACAGTCACCTCGAGCGTCGCCTCGCGGCTCGGCTCCCGCCTGCGTGAGCGTGGTGGCGTCCTGCTGGTTCTGGGCCCCTGGCCCCAGAGCGAGGGGATGCTCACGGCCCGGGGATCGAGCTGGGAGGGCTTGGGCAGGGGGCACGGGCACTTGGCACGGCACCGGGTCGAGCTTGGACTGAGTCAACGGGGCCGCACCCGTACGGCCACCGTGGACCTTGCCGCACCCGGGGCGCTGGCCTTGTCGGGGCAGCGTGCCTCCCGGCAGGGCCTCTTCGATGGGGGTGGGACGTGAGCGCCCGAGCACCCCGCGCGCTCGTTGCGTGGTTCCCGGACTGGCCCCTCGTAGCTGCCCAGCTGTCCGGGGAGGCACCCGAGCACGCGGCGGTGGCGGTCATCGACAAGGGCGTGGTCGCCGTCTGCTCTATGGAGGCGAGGGCAGCAGGAGTCGTGCGCGGGCTGCGGGTGCGGGAGGCACAGGTACGGTCCCCCGGGCTGGTCACGGTCGCGGCAGACTCCCAACGGTCAGAGCGGGAGTTCGAGCCCGTGGTACGGGCACTGGAGACGACCGTTCCCGGTGTCCAGCTGCTCCGTCCCGGGCTCTGTGCCGTGCGGGCCCGCGGCGCCGCCCGGTACTACGGGAACGAGGAGGCCGCCGGCGGGGCGGCACTCGAGGCGGCGTCGGGCCTGGGCCTCGAGGCCCGTGCGGGCATCGCCGACTCAGTGTTCGCAGCCGAGCAGGCTGCGCGGGCCGCCACCGATCTGGGGCCCCTCCGCATTGTGGAGCCGGGCGGCTCCGCAGCCTTCCTCGCGCCCCTTCCCGTCGCTGCGCTCGGTGATCCGCGCCTTGCCTCGCTGCTGACGAGGCTGGGGCTGCGCACTCTGGCGGACTTCGCGTCCCTGCCCGCCGCCGAAGTCCGCTCCCGGTTCGGCTCGGACGGGCTCACCGCCCACGCCCGTGCCAGGGGCGAGGACCCGCGCGCCATCGTGCCCCGGATCCCACCCCCGCCCCTGGACCGTGCGGCGGCATTCGAGCCGGGACTCGAGCGGGTTGACCAGATCGCGTTCGCCGTGCGCCCTGTCGCGGAGGACTTCATCGGCGGCCTCATGCGCGCCGGACTGGCCTGCACTCAGCTGCGCGTGCAGATCACCGACGATTCGGGAGCCCGTTCCGAGCGCTCATGGGGACACCCGCACCAGTTCTCACCGGCCGATGCCGTGGAGCGGGTCCGCTGGCAGCTGCAGTCGGCGCAGGGCCATGCCCACCAGCAGCGTCCAGGCACCTGGCACTCCACGGGCGAGCCGCTCAGTGCACCCGTGGTGCAGGTCCGGCTCCTCCCCGAGCGGGTGGACCTCCTGGGCCGCCGCGCCCAGGCGCTGTTCGGAGGGGTGGACGAGCGGCTGGACCACGGCCTCCACCGCCTGCAGACCATGCTCGGCCACGGATCAGTCCTCCACGCGGCCTCGGGCGGGGGGCGGCTCCTTGCCCAGCGGTGCCTGCTGGTGCCCTGGGGCGAGGAGGCGCCGGAGGGGACCGCGGACCGCGCGTCGCGGCCGTGGCCGGGCGTCGTCCCCCCGCCCCTGCCCACCACAGTGTTCTCCGAGCCCGTCCCGGTCACCCTGCTCGGCGACGACGGCCGGCCCCTCACGGTGGATGCCCGGGGAAGCCTCTCGGCGGCGCCGGCATGGTTCGTGCCCGGTGCGGGAGTCCCCCGGAGGTCCGTGGCGAGCTGGGCGGGGCCTTGGCCGCTCCGCGAGAAGTGGTGGGACGCGGCACAGAGCCGGCGGGCCGAGCGCTTCCAGATCCTCGACAGTGAGGGCGAGGCCTGGCTCCTCCTGGGAGAGGCCGGACACTGGCGGGCAGAGGCCCGGTACGACTGACAGTACGACTGAGAGGAGGGCACCGTGGGCTGGAACAATCCGCCGATCCCCTGGCGGCACCTCCACGACATCCTCGAAGGCAAGGAGGTCTCTGCCGAGGAGCTGCGCGGCGCGGGCCGGGCGCGGACGGACGCCGGACGCTCTCCGGTCGAGCACGACGGCGGCGACAGCCCCGCGTGGTCACGGAAGCGGGGTCCCTACATCCCGCTGCCCGCCCTCCGTGAGGCTGAGGACGACGGCGAGCACGCGCCGTCGTGCGTGGACCCATCCGAGCAGGCGGTCCCCTACGCGGAGCTGCACGTCCACTCGCACTACAGCTTCCTCGACGGCGCCTCCTCGCCCGAGGAGCTCGTCGAGGAGGCCGTGCGCCTCGGCCTCCATGCCCTCGCGATCACGGACCACGACGGCTTCTACGGGGTCGTCCGCCTGGCCGAGGCAGCCGAGGCCTATGGCCTGAAGACCGTGTTCGGCGCCGAGCTGTCCATCGGCCTGCCGGGGCCACAGAACGGGGCAGCCGATCCCGAGGGCGAGCATCTCCTCGTGCTCGCGCGCGGCGAGGAGGGCTACCACCGGCTCGCGGGGGTGATCACGGCCGGGCAGCTCGCAGATGGCGCAGAGAAGGGACGCCCGGTGTACATCCTCGGACAACTCGCGCGAGAGCTGAGTGGGCACTGCGTCGTCCTCACCGGATGCCGCAAGGGCGCGGTGCGCCGTGCTCTCGTCGAGCATGGGGAGGGGGCGGCGGAGAATGCGCTCCGGGGGCTCGTGGAGCTCTTCGGCCCCGACGGGGTGGCCGTGGAGCTGTTCGACCACGGCAATCCGCTGGACAGCACCCACAATGACATCCTCGCGGCCATCGCCCGCCGGCTCGCCCTGCCGTGTGTCGCCACGAACGCCGTCCACTTCGCGGAGCCCTCCGGGCATCCGCTCGCTACCGCCCTCGCCGCGGTCCGCGCGAGGCGCAGCCTGGACGAACTCGACGGCTGGCTGCCCGCGAGCGACGGCGCGCACCTGCGCGCCGGCGCAGAGATGGCCCGGCGGTTCGCCCGCTACCCCGGAGCGGTCGAGAGCACGGTGCGCCTCGCGGACGAACTGGCCTTCCCGCTCCGCTCAGCACGCCCCAGGCTGCCCAAGCAGGATGTCCCCGAGGGGCACACACCGATGTCCTATCTCCGTGAGCTGGTGGACCGCGGCCTCTCCGAGCGCTACGGGACTCCCGGTCCGGGCTGGCGCGGGCCTGTGCCACCCGCTGAGGTCCGCGAGCGCGTCGAGAAGGAACTCGCCGTCATCGAGAAGAAGGACTTCCCCGGGTACTTCCTCATCGTCCATGAGATCGTCCAGTTCGCCCGGGGCCAGGGCATCCTCTGCCAGGGTCGCGGCTCGGCGGCGAACTCGGCCGTGTGCTACCTCCTGGGCATCACGGCGGTGGACAGCATCGCCTACCGGCTGCCGTTCGAGCGGTTCCTCTCAAGCCTTCGCGAGGAAGAACCGGACATCGACGTGGACTTCGACTCGGACCGGCGCGAGGAGGTCATCCAGCACGTCTACGGCAAGTACGGGCGTACCAACGCCGCCCAGGTGGCCAATGTGGTCAGCTATCGGCCCAAGAACGCCGTCCGGGACGCGGCCAAGGCCCTCGGCTACGGCCAGGGCCAGCAGGATGCCTGGTCCAAGCGGCTCGAGCGGTGGGACGCACTCAGCGCCGGCGGATCCGGCGAGGCCGACGGCATCCCCGAACGGGTGGTGGCACTGGCCGAGAGGCTCCTGGGCTACCCGCGCCATCTGGGCATCCATTCGGGCGGCATGGTGCTCACGGAGCGTCCCGTGGGCGACGTCGTGCCGATCGAGCATGCGCGCATGGAGAACCGGACAGTCCTGCAGTGGGACAAGGACGACTGCGAGTGGATGGGCCTGGTCAAGTTCGACCTCCTCGGGCTCGGCATGCTCGCAGCCCTCCAATACTGCTTCGACCTGGTCGAAGAGCATTTCGGGGTGCGCTGGCGGATCGAGGACATCCCGAAGGAGGAGCCTGCTGTCTACGACATGCTGTGCCGGGCGGACTCGGTGGGCGTGTTCCAGGTCGAGTCGAGGGCGCAGATGAGCACGCTCCCGCGGCTGCGGCCACGGCGGTTCTACGATCTCGTGGTCGAGATCGCACTCATCCGGCCGGGCCCCATCCAGGGCGGCGCCGTCCATCCCTACATCCGGCGCCGGGCCGGCGAGGAGCCCGTCTCCTATCCGCACCCGCTGCTGGAGCCCGTGCTCGAACGCACGCTCGGGGTGCCGCTGTTCCAGGAGCAGCTCATGCAGATGGCCATGGCCATCGGCGGCTGCACGGCAGAGGACGCGGACCTCCTGCGCCGGGCCATGGGGTCCAAGCGGGGCGTCGAGAAGATCGGCAGCCTCAGGGCGAAGCTCTTCGCCGGCATGGCCGCGAACGGGCTGACGCAGGAGGAGGCGAAGGCGATCTACACTCAGATTGCCGCGTTCGCGGACTTCGGCTTCGCAGAGTCCCACTCGATCAGCTTCGCGGTGCTCGTGTATGCGAGCTCGTGGCTCAAGCTGCACTACCCGGGCGCCTTCCTCGCCGCGCTCCTGCGCGCCCAGCCCATGGGCTTCTACTCACCCCAAACACTCGTGGCCGATGCGCGGCGGCACGGCGTGGTCGTGCTCCGCCCGGACATCCTCCGCTCGCAGGCGGAGGCGTGCCTCGAGGCGCACGACGCCGCGGGGTCTCCGGCGGCGGGCGGGGAACCGGCGGCTGGGCGGCCCGGTGACCCCGGGGGGCTCACCTCGTGCCTCGACTGGAGGCAGCCTCCCGTCGGCTCCTTCGATCCGCAAGCGCCCGATGAGTCAGCGGCGCATCGCCGCGATGCGAGCCGTGCCGTGCGTCTGGGCCTCGCGAGCGTGCGCGGCATCGGCAAGGAGCTCGCGGAGCGGATCGTCGCCGAGCGCGAGGCCGGAGGGCCCTTCCGGGAGCTGGCGGAGCTGTCCCGGCGCACGGGGCTCAGCGCGGAGCAGCTCGAGGCACTCGCGTCCGCCGGTGCGCTGGACTCGCTGGGCCTTTCGAGACGCGAGGCCCTGTGGCAGTCGGGCGCAGCGGCCCTCGAGCGGCCGGGACAGCTTCCCGGCTCGCAGCCGTATGTCCAGCCCCCGCTCCTGCCCGAGCTGAGCGATGAGGATGCCGTGGCCTATGACCTGTGGGCCACAGGAGTGGCCACGGATGACCATCCGCTGCGCCACACCCGCACGCGTCTCGACGCCCGCGGGGTCCTGCGCATCGACCAGCTCCGCGCGGCCGAGCCCGGGAGCAGGATCGAGGCGGCCGGTATCGTCACCCACCGGCAGCGCCCGCAGACCGCCCAAGGTGTGACGTTCCTGAATCTGGAGGATGAGACTGGAATCCTGAACGTGGTGTGCAGCATCGGGGTGTGGACCCGCTACCGGCGGGTGGCGCAGGCCGCTCCGGCAATGGTGATCCGCGGGCTGCTCGAGCGGTCCACGGAAGGCGTCACCAACCTCGTCGCGGACAGGCTCGAGGCCCTGCCGCTCAAGGCCAAGACCTTGAGCCGGGACTTCCGCTGATGACCGGGCGCGCCTGCCGCCGTTGATCGAGGCGGGTGGCACGCTCGCTCGACAGCGGCGTCAATGCCCTGCCCGGCGCGCTGGACGAGCACTGTCAGCCTGCCGTGACATGATGCTCCGGTGACCCTCGCTCCCCCGCTCCGCGATGCCGCCGGCATCCCCGGCAGAGGCGCCGGGCGGGGGTCCGTGCCGGATGCAGAAGGCATCTGGAAGGCGCCCGAGCACTACTCCTTGGCGGCCACGTGCTTCCCGCTCCAACGGGGGGACGCGGATCCCTGCTTCGCCGCGCACCCCGGCGGCCTCTGGGCGGCCTTCACCACCCCGGAGGGCCCGGCCTCACTCCTCGTCACCAACCGAACCGTGCCGGGCAGGGCAGGCGAGCTGAGGGTCCGCGCGTGGGGCGACGGCGCGGCGTCGGCCGTCGAATCCGCCCCCGCGATGCTCGGCCTGGCCGATGACTGGTCTGCGTTCGACGACGAGGCGCACCTGGCGCGCCTGCCCCGACTCGTGCGCGAGGCCCGTCGCCGCAACCCCGGACTCCGCCTGCCGGCGACCGGGCGAGTGGTCGACGCGCTCGTGCCGACCATCCTCGAGCAGAAGGTCACCACGCTCGAGGCGCGGCGCGCCTACCGCTATCTGGTGCGCCGTCACGGTACGCCGGCACCCGGCGCCGGCCACGTCGCGCCGCAGGGCCTCATGGTCGCGCCGACCGCCGTGGCCTGGCTGCGGATCCCGTCGTGGGAGTGGCACCGCGCCGGCGTCGGCCCGCAGCGTTCGGCGACCGTGATGCGCGCGCTCCGGGCGGCGTCGGGCCTTGAGCGGCTCGCAGGCCTCACGGCCGTCGAGGCGGCGGCCGCGCTGCAGAGCATCCCCGGCATCGGGGTGTGGACCGCCGCAGAAGTCACACAGCGCACGCATGCGGACCCGGACTCAGTGTCGGTGGGCGACTACCATCTCGCCCACTTCGTCGGATACGCCCTCACGGGCGCACGGACCGACGACGCCGGCATGCTGCGCCTGCTCGAGCCCTGGCGGGGCCAGCGCCAGCGGATCGTCCGGCTGCTCGGGCTCTCTGGGGTCCGCGCCCCGCGGTACGGGGCCCGCATGACCATTCAGGACCACCGCGGCCACTGATGCCGACCACCGCCGGCAGAAGACCAAGATCCGCCGCTCTTCCGGCCCCCGCATGATTGGCGGGCGCCCAGCTGGGAAAGGCTAGGGGAGACAGCAGCAGCCCATCACCTGGCGACGAAGGCGGTCCACCGTGCATGCAATGGTCTACCGAGGCCCGTACAAGATCAGGGTCGAGGAGAAGGACATGCCCTCGATCGAGCACCCCAACGATGCGATCGTCCGCGTGGCGCTCGCCGCGATCTGTGGTTCCGACCTGCACCTCTACCACGGGCTGATCCCCGACACCCGGGTGGGAACGACCTTCGGCCACGAGTTCATCGGGGTGGTCGAGGAGGTGGGCCCCTCCGTGCAGAACCTCAAGAAGGGCGATCGCGTGATGGTCCCCTTCAACGTCTACTGCGGCTCGTGCTACTTCTGCGCGCGCGGCCTCTACTCGAACTGCCACAACGTGAACCCGAACGCGACGGCGGTGGGGGGCGCCTACGGGTACTCCCACACGGCCGGCGGGTACGACGGCGGGCAGTCAGAGTTCGTCCGTGTCCCCTTCGCGGATGTGGGGCCAACCCTCATCCCCGAGTGGATGGACGACGAGGACGCAGTGCTGCTCACCGACGCCCTCCCGACGGGCTACTTCGGAGCACAGCTCGGCGACATCGAGGAAGGCGACACGGTGATCGTCCTCGGCGCCGGCCCAGTTGGCCTCTTCGCCGCCGCATCCTCGTGGCTGATGGGGGCAGGTCGCGTGATCGTCGTTGACCATCTCGACTACCGCCTCGCGAAGGCGAGGGAATTCGCCCACGCCGAGACGTACAACTTCGCCGAATACCCGGACATCGTGCTGGAACTGAAGAAGGCGACCGACTACCTCGGAGCCGACGTGGTCATCGACGCGGCGGGCGCGGAGGCGGATGGCAGCTTCCTGCAGCATGTCACCGGCGTGAAGCTCAAGCTCCAGGGCGGATCCCCGATCGCCCTGAACTGGGCGCTCGACACGGCCAGGAAGGGCGGGACCGTGTCCGTCCTCGGGGCGTACGGCCCCGCGCCCAGCGGCATCAAGTTCGGAGACGCCATGAACAAGGGGCTCACGATCCGCACCAACCAGTGCCCGGTCAAGCGGCAGTGGCCCCGTCTCTTCGAGCACGTCCGCAACGGGTATCTCAAGCCAAGCGAACTGGTCACGCACCGCATCCCGCTCGAGCACATCGCCGAGGGCTACCACATCTTCTCGAGCAAGCTCGACGGCATCATCAAGCCCATCGTGGTTCCCCAGGCGTCCTGAAAGGAGCCAGCCATGCCCTACACCGCAGACATGCGCCGACAGCCGCCAGCCAGTGACGAGCTCCGCGCCCGGATCCCGGGTTGGGGGGTGGACCTCGACCCTGCGGACCGGCCCTCGGTTCCGCGGGAGAAGCGCGAGCCGACGGGCGCCCACTGGGACTTCCCGGAGCGGCAGCCGGAGCGTGCGCCGCGCGAGCGCTCTCTCGAGCACAAGTTCCTCACCCCCGTCTTCGGGACCTCCGCTCCCCTGCACGGGGCCTCTGGCGCCATCCGCAGGTTCGCGTACCGCCGGTACAGCGAGGGGCAGACCCCGCACTGGCTGCTGCTGCTCGCGGGGGACCGTGTCGACGCCTGGGAGGCGCACCTACGATCGTTCGGAACACGGCGGCCCGACAACCCTCTCACCGAGACTGGAATTATGGGTGAGGCCGACCACCACCCGCTGTCCTCCCGCCTCGGGCACAACCGCGCTGATCTGAAGCACCAGTGGCTCGACCCGATCGTCGTCGGAGGGCCATGGATCGTCGGCGCCGTGCTCGCATGGGTGGGTGTCCGCAGGCTCCTCAGGCACTCCCGCCGTTGATCCCGCCAGAGGCGGTGTGAGGGGTCAGCGTGCGCCCAGCCCCAGCCTCTCCACGGCCTCCTCGCGCATCTGCACCTTGCGGATCTTCCCGGAGACCGTCATGGGGAACGAGTCGCGGAGGTCGATGTACCGGGGCACCTTGTAGTGCGCGAGCCGGCCCCGGCAGTACTCCGCCAGGTCCTCGGCGGTCAGCGCCTCGGCGCCGGGCTTGAGGATGATGCACGCCATGAGCTCCTCACCGTAGGTGGCGTCCGGGACTCCAATCACCTGGACGTCCTGGATGGCCGGGTGCCGGTAGAGGAACTCCTCGATCTCGCGCGGGTAGATGTTCTCGCCGCCCCGGATCACCATGTCCTTGATGCGCCCCTCGATGACCACGTAGCCGTCCTGGTCCATGTGGGCGAGGTCGCCGGTGTGCATCCAGCCGTCGGCGTCGATCGCCTCGGCGGTCTTGTCCGGCTGGTCCCAGTACCCGGACATGACGGCGTAGCCACGGGTGCACAGCTCGCCGATCGCGCCCCGCTCCACGGTCTCCCCCGTGGCCGGGTCAATGACCTTGGTCTCGAGGTCCGGCATGGTCCTCCCCACCGTCCCGGTCCGCTGCGCCAGAGTGTCGCCCAGGCGCGTCATGGTCGAGACCGGCGACGTCTCGGTCATCCCGTAGCAGATGGCCACGTCCTCCATGTGCATGTCCGAGATGACGCGCTTCATGACCTCCTCCGGGCACGGCGACCCGGCCATCACACCGGTGCGGAGCGTCTCGAGCCGGTACGAGCCGAAGTCGGGCAGGGCGAGCTCGGCAATGAACATGGTCGGCACGCCGTAGAGCGAGGTACCGCCGAAGTCCTGGACGGCGCGCAGCGCGGCGTCGGGCCTGAAGGTGCGGCCCGGCAGGATGGTGGCGGACCCGTGCGAGTATGCCGCGAGGTTCCCGATGACCATGCCGAAGCAGTGGTAGAACGGAACGGGAATCACGACCCGGTCCTCGGGGGTGTAGCCGAGCAGCTCGCCGATGGCGAACCCGTTGTTGAGGATGTTCCGGTGTGTGAGGGTTGCGCCCTTGGGGAACCCGGTGGTCCCGGACGTGTACTGGATATTGATCGGATCCTCTGCGGAGAGCGTCGCCGCCCGCTCAGCAACGGCCGACGCCGGGACCTCACCCGCGCGCCCCACGAGGTCCTCCCACGTGGTCTCCGCACCCGAGGAGGGCACCCCGGCCTCGAACACGGCCTCGCCCGAGGCGTTGGGCGCCGGCAGGAACACGAGTTTGCGCAGCTCGGGGCACTCGGCGAGCGCCTCGCGGGCCATCGCAACGTATTCGCTCGTGCGGTCGCTCGGTGCCACCACGAGCGTGCGCATTCCGTTCTGCCTGACCACGAACTGAAGCTCGTGGGACCGGTAGGCCGGATTGACGTTGACGAGGATGGCGCCGACGGCGGCCGTCGCGTACTGGAGAATGGTCCACTCGGCGCAGTTGGGGCTCCAGATGCCCACGCGCTCGCCCTTTGCCACGCCCGCGGCGAGGAGTCCGCGGGCGGCGGCATCGACGTCGTGCGCCAGCTCGGCGTAGGTCCAGCGGCGGGCAGCGTCCGCCCGGCCGTCCCCCGCCGCCTCGATCAGCGCTTCGCGGTCCGCGAAGCGCTCAGAAACCCGGGCGAAGTTCTCTCCGATGGTGGTCTCGAGCAGGGACGCCGTCGTCTCACCTGCCGTGTAGGAGGTCTGCATGGATGAAAGCTATCAACTGGGTAGGCTGGCGGCCATGACTGATCCCGTGCGCCTCCGGGCGACCTTCATCCCCAACGACGGCGAGTTCTTCCGCGTGAAGCTGGCCTTGGACATCGCGGTTGAGGAGGTCCAGCGCGAGCCGGGCTGCCTCCAGTACGAAATCACGGAGGAGTCCGAGGAGCGGATCGTGCTGTCCGAGCTCTGGGCATCGGAGGAGGACCTCGACGCACATTCCAAGGGCGTGGCCGTGCAGGACCTCAACGAGTCGCTGAGCGCCTTGCTGGCCGAGCCGGTGAAGATCGAGCGTCTCTAGGAAGCCCACCCCGGACGCGGGACGGCGCCGCCCCCAGCTGCGTGGGGCGGCGCCGTCATGCGCTGTGGGAAGCCGGCCGTCAGTTCTCCGAGCCCTTGGCCTGCGCCTCTGCCACCTTCTTGTGGACGTCATCCATGTCCAGGTCCTTCACCGCGGTGATGACCTGCTCGAGGGCTGACGCCGGAAGGGCGCCGGGCTGCGAGAAGACGAGCACCTTCTCGCGGAACGCCATGAGCGTGGGGATGGAGGTGATGTTGGCCTGGGCGGCGAGCATCTGCTCGGCCTCAGTGTCCACCTTCGCGAACACGACGTCCTGGTGCTTCTCCGACGCCGCCTCGTAGGTGGGGGCGAACTGGCGGCACGGGCCGCACCACGACGCCCAGAAGTCCACTAGGACGATGTCGTTCTTCTCGATGACCTCGGCGAAGTCCTCGCCGGTGACGTTCTTCGTTGCCATGCCGCGCTCCTTGCTCATTGTGCGGTCCCGTGGTCGGGTGGTCTGAGAGTCTCAACGATACCCATGGGGGGTTCATTCCCCCGGACGTCGACTCCCGGCCTCATTCCCCCGGGGACCGGGCCTCAAACAGCGGCGGGCTCGTGCTCTTGGACGTGCTTGCGCCCGGCGAGGGCGATGGCGATCGCTGCCACGAGGGCGCCAGCGGAGGCGTAGAACGGCACGGGAGCGCCGAACGTCTCGCCGAGCCACGTGGCAATGAACGGTGCGAGCGCTCCGCCCATCCAGCGCACAAAGTTGTAGCCAGCGCTCGCGACCGGGCGTGGCGCGTCGGAGATGCCCATCGCGAGCTCGGTGTAGACGGTGTTGTTCACGCCCAGCAGCGCACCGGCGATGATGGTGAGGACAACCACTGCGGGTACCGCGTGGAACGAAGCAGACACAGCCATGCCGATGAGGACGATGGCGAGCCCCGCCAAAGTGCCCGCGAGAACCTTGACATCCCCGAACCGCGTCTGCAGCTGGGGTGCTAGGAACACCGAGCAGAGGGCCAGCGCCACACCCCAGCCGAAGAACACGGCGCCGATGCCGTAGGCGCCCATTCCGAGGATGAACGGCACGAACGCGAGCACGGTGTAGAAGCCGAAGTTGTAGAAGAACGCGCTGCCGGCCACCGAGCGCAGGCCCGAGTGGCCGAGGGCCAGGAGCGGATCGCGGAACCGGGTCTTCTTCGCCGACGGCTTGGTGTTGGGCAGGGTCGCGAGGATCGCGATGAAGGCAATCGCCATGAGCGTTGCGGTGCCGAAGAACGGCATGCGCCACTGCCAGCCGCCCAGCAGCGCGCCGGCGAGCGGGCCGAGGGAGAGGCCGAGGCCGAGAGCCGCCTCGTACAGGATGATCGCGGTGGAGGTCCCGCCGGAGGCGACGCCCACGATCACCGCGAGCGCCGTGGCGACGAAGAGGGAGTTGCCCAGTCCCCAGCCGGCGCGCCAGCTGATCAGCTCGGTGACGCTCCCGCTCGTGCCGGACAGGCTTGCGAACACCACGATGAGCGCGAGGCCGATGAGGAGGGTCTTCTTGCCGCCGATCCTCGAGGACACCCAGCCGGTCACGAGCATCATCACGGCGGTGACGAGGAAGTAGCTGGTGAACAGGAGCGAGACCTGGCTCGGGGTGGCACCGAGGTTCTGGGCGATCGCCGGAAGGATCGGGTCCACGAGCCCGATCCCCATGAACGCGAACACCGAGGCGGCGGCTGTGGCCCAGACCGCCTTTGGCTGGCGGAAGAACGAGGCCTTCTCGGCCTCGAGCGTCTCGTGGACGCCGCCGCCGTGCGGGGGCGGCGCGGTGGGGGCCTGGGGTTCGGAATGGACGCCGGGTTCGGCGGTCATGCGGGCAGCTCCTGGTTCCTGTCGCTGGTTACGTACTTGTTGATCTTGTCCATCACGGGCAGCGCAGCAGCCAGGGCTGCGCGCTCGGAGTCGTCGAGGGCCGCGAGAGCTTCGGCCATGCGCTCGGTACGGCGCGCGTTCGCACGCTTGGCGGCGGCGTCTCCCGCGGGGGTGCGGCGCACGACGACGACCCTCGCGTCGTGCGGATCGTTGCACCTCTCGACGAGGCCGGCCTTCTTGAGCCGGGCCACCTGCTCAGTGGCCGTGGGGACACGGACGCCGAGGTTCTTGGCGACCATCCCCATCCTGACCCCCTCGCCGGCGGTCATGTTGAGGACGCTGAGCTGGGAGGCGGACAGATCGGAGAGCTCGTCCAGTCGGCGCGCCACGTAGACGCCGTGGCGGAGGGAGTTGCGGAACGCCTCGGCAAGCTCAGCCAACTCCTGATTCATACTTAGGTAGCCTAATAATTAGGGTGCCTAATGTCAAGCCATGGGTTGCCTGCGGCTCGACCCCACCGCACGTCCCCCTTAGCATGTCGCGTGGGGGGAGGCCCTCCCGAGGTGGGGAAGGACCCATGGCCAGCTTCCTGTTCGTCACATGGGACGGCGGCGGCAACGCGGTGCCCGCCGCTGTCCTCGCTGCGGAGCTCGCCCTGCGCGGCCACGAGGTGACGGTGCTCGGCGATGCCACCCAGGCCGGGGCCTTCAGAGCCCCGGGAACGCGGTTCGTTCCCTTTTCCGGCACGCGTGCCTTCCCCACCGGCTCCACTCCGCGGGACATGCTCAGGATCGCCACGGACTCTGGGATGCAGCGCGACATGATGGCTGAGTTCGCCGACCATCCGGCCGATGCAGTGGTGGTCGACGTCGCGCTGTTCGGCGTCATGGACGCGCTGCGCCGCGCGGGCCGGGGGTACGTGGTCCTCGAGCACACGCTGGACGGGGTGCTGCGCCAGGTGCTCCCCTCCCTCGATGCTGTCCTGCGGTTCAGAGGGATGCGCGTCCTTCACCTCCTGAACGCCGGCGCCCCGGTTCTCGCGCCCACGATCCCGGAGCTGGACCGTGGCCACGGGCCCGTGGTCCACATCGGGCCGATGGTCCGCGGCGTCCCGGCCAGCCCCGCCTCCCCCACCGTGGTCCTCTCCCTGAGCACCGTTCCGTACCCCGCACTGTTCCCGACATGGCAGCGGCTGCTCGATGCAGTGGAGGGGCTCCCTGCGCGCGTCGTTGCCACCTTCGGCCCCGAGCTCCCGGCAGGATCCCTCCGCGTCCCGGACGGTGTCGAGGTGCACGGCTGGTGCCCGCACGAGGACCTCATGCCCAGGGCGTCGCTCGTGGTGAGCCACGGGGGGCATGGCACGGCCATGGCAGCACTCGCCCACGGGGTCCCGCTCCTCGTGCTGCCGCTGGACCTTGCCACCGACCAGCCTTGGGTAGGCCGTGCCGTGCAGCGGGCGGGGGTCGGGCGGATGCTCTGCCGCAGGTCCCGGGCTGGGCGGATCCGGGCGGCCATCGAGAGCCTCCTCGCCGACGGGCCCCACCGAAGCGCCGCTGCACGGATGGGAGAGCGGGCACGCGCCCTCGACGGCCGCGCGCGCGGCGCCGACGTCCTGGAGATGGTTGCCCGGGCCGCTCAGCGGGAATCACACCGAGAGTGACTACCGCCTGACCCCAGGCCCAACCACGCAAAGGAGCAACATGCGCATCGCCATCGTCGGCGCGACAGGAAACGTGGGGACTGCATTGCTGCGGAAGCTGGCCGCCGAGGGCGGCCACGAGCTAGTCGGCGTCGCCCGCCGGGCGCCTGATGCCGGCGCCGAGCCCTACCGGAGCGCCGTCGCCTGGCACCCGGTCGACATCGGCTCGCCGGACGCGGTTGCGGTGCTGCGCGGCGCGTTCGAGGGGTGCGACGCCGTCGTGCACCTCGCGTGGGTGATCCAGCCCAACCACCGGCAGGACGAGCTGCACCGGATCAACGTCGAGGGGAGCTGGCAGGTGTTCGAGGCTGCCGCGCAGGCAGGGGTGCAACAGCTCGTCTACGCATCCTCGGTCGGAGCGTACAGCCCCGGGCCCAAGGACGAGCGGGTGGACGAGTCCTGGCCCACCGGCGGCCTGCACACCTCGCACTACAGCCGGCAGAAGGCCGCGGTCGAGCGGATCCTCGACCGATTCGAGGCCGACCACCCGGACATGACGGTGGCGCGGCTGCGACCCGGGCTGATCTTCCAGTCCGGTCAGGCCTCGGAGGTCGGCCGGTACTTCCTGGGCCGCTTCATCCCGCAGCAGGTCGCCGGGACGCGCGTTCCCGTGCTGCCCATGCCGCCCACGATGATCTTCCAGGCCGTACACGCCGAGGACGCGGCCGATGCCTACGCCAAGGCCCTCACGGCGCGCGCCCAAGGGCCCTTCAACATCGCCGCCGAGCCCGTTCTGGACCCCGAGACCTTCCCTCCCGTGCTCGGAGCAAAGCGGTCGGTCCCCCTCCCGGTGTCCGTACTGCGCAGCCTCGTGTGGCTGTCGTGGAAGCTGCGGGTCCAGCGCACCGATCCGGGCTGGATCGACATGGCCGTGCAGGTCCCCGTCATGGATACGGGGCGCGCCCGTTTAGAGCTCGGCTGGGAGCCTCGACGCACCTCCCAGGAGGCGGTTACTGCAGTCTTGGGTGGAATGCAGGAGGCGTCCGGCGTCTCCGCCTCCGCGGCCCTGCGGCCAGGCGATCAGGCAGCGGAGAACTGACCGGGGAGATCCTCGCCGTGGACGAGCCGTATCCCACTCGTGCTCGCGCCATGAGGCTCGCTTCTAATACGCTTGGCAGATACCATAAATCTGACGCCTCGGTCTGTCCCCCATACGGCCGGGGCGTCCTCACGGCTGGCCCCATGCGACGCTTCGAGGCGTTCGCCCCACCCGCCTAGGAGGCCGCCGAAGGCCATCAGGACGCCCCCTGCGCGCGGCGTGCTCACAACGTGCTCAGATCGCCCCATTTCGGGCAAAAGAGAAAGGACCCGCCGTCGCCTCCGTAGAGGTTAAAGCGGGTCCAACTCCCTCCGGAATTCGGAGGATCTGTGGCAGATGAGGGATTCGAACCCCCGTAGGCAATGCCAGCTGATTTACAGTCAGCCCCCTTTGGCCGCTCGGGTAATCTGCCGAACGCCACGCCGCGGACCACGCAGCCAAGCTGCGTTCCGCGGTGCGAGCAAGACAACCTTACAGAACATTCGCCCACGCGTCGAATCGGGGCCGACCCGCCGAATCAGGCGGTTTCAGCGCTCCGCAACCCGGCGACGTCGTGCGCGTCTGACGACTCCTCGGAGGCAATCGCACGGGCAATCTGGGCCTCGAGGAATGCCGCCTGCTCGCCGGTAATCTGGCGGAGCGCCACGGCTCGGGCGAGGTCCTCATGGACGCCATCCAGACGAGCGGTCGCCGAGGGCGTTGGGGACATCACAATGCCGGTTGCGAGGGTCGCGGCGGCGACCATTCCCCCAGCGGCAGCGGCCGCCCTCCCAGCAATCGACCTCTTCGGTGCGCCGTCCTTGGACTTCTTCGACGGTGCTTCCGTGCCGGAGCTTGCCGCGTTCGTCGCCACAGGTTCCTCCCTCGTGCTTCCCTTCACCGTTACAACGCTTGCAGCCGCACTTGCGATCCGGCTGGAGTTCGGCTGTGGGTAAACTGTGGGCCTCTCGGCCCGCGCGAATTGGATACCCGGATCGGCGGCAGACTAACCGGCTAGGCTGGTGGCCAAAGTCAGGTCCGACAATTGCGGAGGTTTCCATGGCCGATTCGACGTTTGACGTTGTGAGCAAGGTGGACAAGCAGGAGGTCGCCAACGCGCTGAACCAGGCGCAGAAGGAGATCGCCCAGCGCTACGACTTCAAGGGCGTTGGTGCCGAGATCGACTTCTCTGGCGAGAAGATCCTCATGAAGGCCAACGCCGAGGAGCGCGTCAAGGCCGTCCTGGACGTCTTCGAGTCCAAGCTGATCAAGCGCGGCATCTCGCTGAAGTCCCTCGAGGCGGGCGATCCGTACGCCTCGGGGAAGGAGTACCGCATCGAGGCCTCCATCAAGGAGGGCATCTCACAGGAGCACGCGAAGAAGATCTCCAAGCTCATCCGCGACGAGGCGCCCAAGAGCGTCAAGGCACAGATCCAGGGTGACGAGCTCCGAGTGTCCTCGAAGTCCCGCGACGACCTGCAGTCCACGATCGCCCTGCTGAAGGGCTACGAGGACGTCGACCTGCAGTTCGTCAACTTCCGCTGACGTGGGCCTTCCTTCCGCGTGGTTGCTGGGCTCAATTCGCCTGAGTCCGCACGGAGTCCGCAGGACTACCGAGGACCGCAGCCATCACCCCGGATGCTGCGGTCCTCGTCTTGTCTTCCGCGGACGGCCACAAGTGGCCAGCTGCCGCAGGCGGCCCGGCACCGTGCGCGCGACCTCCCCCGGCGTGTAGGGACTGGGCTGCATGGCCACCTCTCGTTATCGTCTTTTATAGAACAGAGACTTTATAACAGACGATAAGCCTCAAGACCCCGCTTCTGCAGACCGACGCGCCGCACCGCACCCCCGCTATGCGGCAGTGATGCGCGCCGAGAGGCCCTGGACGCGTTCGGCGATCTGGCTGAACGCTGCCTCGAACGCAGCCGCGGTTCCCACGGCTACGGGGTCCGGCACCGACCAGTGGAGCCGGACTGAGGCGGGGAGCTCTTCGTGCGCCCGATCGCAGACGGCGATGATCAGGTCGTCCGGCCGGACCCTCTCGACGAGCATTTCGGGGTGCGACCCACCGAGGTCGAGCCCGTGGCGCGCTGCGACGTCGCGGGCGCCGGGAGCGATGCCGTCTGCCGGGTGTGGGCCCGCGGAGGCGGAGGGCACCGTGCTGGCGCGCTTCCAGAGGGCCTCGGCGAGCTGGCTGCGGGCCGAGTTGGCGTAGCAGACGAAGAGCACACGTGGGGCCGCGACTGTCGCCGCCGCGAGTAGACCGGCCATCCCGCCCCGCTCGAGGGTGACGTAGCTGCGT
>NZ_JAIZDP010000010.1 GCF_021554725.1 Sinomonas notoginsengisoli
TGTCCTTGACGAAGACCGCTGACGCTGGTGTTTGGAACGCTGGGAACCCCAGGTTCGCCAACCCCTCGATCGGTGTCGCCGCAACCGGGTTCCGCTGCAGATCCTGAAAAAACGCGTGTGCAGCGCCCGGGTCCGAGGCTTCCTTGACCGAGAGCACGAGCGCACCGCCCGGCAGAGCATAGGTGCAGGTATACAGCTTGTCTGCCCAAGTCGCCGCGGTGCCCGGAACAGACGGAAGGGCCAGGATCTGCACGATCTTCTCCTGGATCTCCTTGCTGCACACCATCAACGCCGCCGCCGAGGGCCCACCGGCCGCGGCAACGGGAACATCAGCCAGCGGCGACGCTGATGGGGAAACGGCACCCGGGTCAACACTGGGGGAGGCGGACACCGAAACGCTGGGCCCGGACACAGTGGCGCCGGGACCAGTGCCGCATCCGGCCAGAACCAGCACCGATAACCCCACAAGAGCCGGCGCCAGCACCCGATGCGCACGCCGGCCTCCTGACCATCTGACTCGCGCCACGAGCACCCACTTTCCACAGGTCTTCCCGGCCTACACTTTATCGCCCCTCCACCGGTTATCGGTTACCGGAGCGGCCCCGGACGGCCTTGCAACAAGTCCTGCGTCCCGGGTCCTTGCATGTCGGGACCGTGACGCGGGCAGAGGGCTTTGGGCGCGACGCGCCCGTGAACCCGCTGCATAACATGATCGACCTGGCCACTGGAGCGGCAATGTTGCTGGCGGGTCTGAAGTCCGTACCCGCGGCCCGCTCCGGTCGGGCATGTAACCCGCCACCGGGGCCGGCTCCTGGCCGAAGCTCACGGCCGCAAGCCACTGGACAATGACCGGAGCCGTCGGTGCCGGCCTTTGGGGGCTTGGCACTCACAGTGTGGGCGGTACGGAGGCTGCGCACCGGTACCCTAGTGTGGATCCGCGCGGTGCGAGTGGCCACCTGCCGGGGTGTCCTCCTAGTCCTCGTTCCTGGTGCTCCTGGCCAAGGGCCGCGGGACCAACGCCGCATGAGCCCACACTGCCTGCCACGCCCCGATCTCCGAAAGGCCCTCCCCATGAAGCGCCGCTTCCCGCACGTGAGCGAACTCCGCCCGCTGCTGCAGTTCGAGCTGCCCACTCTCGACCGCCGCGCCGCGCGGCTCGCCCACGCCGCGGACGTGTGGGACCTGAGGGCCATCGCGAAGCGGCGCACCCCCAGGCCCGCCTTCGACTACGTGGATGGCGCGGCCCAGCGGGAGCTCACGGTGCGCCGGACGCGCGAGGCGTTCGACGCCGTCGAGCTTCTCCCCCGCATCCTGCACGGGACCGAGAAGGTGGACCTCTCGACCACGATCGCCAGTGGGACCTCGGCGCTGCCGTTTGGCATCGCCCCCACCGGGTTCACCCGGTTCATGCATGCCGAGGGCGAGGACGGCGGCGCGGCCGCGGCCGCAGCGGCTGGCATCCCGTTCTCGCTGTCCACGATGGGCACGCGGTCGCTCGAGCACGTGGCCGCCGTCTCGGGCAGCGTCTCGCCGGGCGCGCGGCGCTGGTTCCAGCTGTACCTGTGGAAGGACCGGCAGAAGTCGCTGGACCTGCTCGAGCGCGCGGCGGCGAGTGGCTACGACACCCTGCTCGTCACCGTTGACACGCCGGTGGCAGGGCAGCGGCTCCGCGACGCACGCAACGGCATGGTCATCCCGCCCAAGCTCACGCTCAAGACCGTGCTCGATGCCTCCTACCGGCCCGAGTGGTGGTTCAACTTCCTCACCACCGACCCGCTCACGTTCGCCTCGCTCTCGGGGACGAGCCAGAACATCCCCACGCTCATCAACTCGATGTTCGACCCGACGCTGTCCATCGCCGATCTGGAGTGGATCCGGTCCGTTTGGCCCGAGAAGCTCTTCGTCAAGGGGATCCTCACGGCTGAGGACACCCGCCGGGCCCTCGGCGCCGGGGCTGATGGGCTCGTGGTGTCCAACCACGGTGGCCGGCAGCTCGACCGGGCGCCCGTCTCGCTCCGCGCCCTGCCCGAAGTGCGCGCCGCTGCCGGAGACGACGTGGAGATCATCCTCGACTCCGGCATCATGTCCGGGGCGGACATCGTCGCGGCCCTGTGCGCTGGGGCAGACTTCACACTCATCGGCCGCGCATACCTGTACGGGCTCATGGCCGGCGGCCGCGAGGGCGTGGCCCGCGTCATCGAGCTGCTCGCGAAGGAGATCGAGGTGACGATGCAGCTCGTCGGCGCCGCGACGGTCAAGGACCTGGGTCCGCACCTGCTGCGCCAGGCCTAGACTCGCCATGTGAGCGAGTCCTTCGGCCGGCAGGTCCAGTCGCGGATCTACCGCAATGGCGTGTTCGGGCACCGGCCCGCGGTGCCCACGAATCCCGCCGAGCTCGAGCGCCGCGCCCTCGCCCGGATGGGCCGCGACGCCCGCGGCTACGTGGCCACCGGGGCGGGGATGGGCTCGACGATGGCGGCGAACCGCGCGGCGTTCGACCGCTGGTGCCTCGTCCCGCGCCTGGCGCGGGACGTCTCCGCGCGGGACACGTCCGTCGAGCTGTTCGGCCGCCGCCACGCCTCCCCCTTCCTCGCGGCCCCAATCGGCGTCCTCGAGCTCGCGCACCCCGACGGGGACCTCGCCGTCGCCCGCGCCGCCCGAACCACCGGGGTGCCGATGATCATCTCGTCCCAGGCCTCGCACCCGATGGAGGCGATCGCGGCCGAGCTCGGCGACGCCGAGCGCTGGTTCCAGCTGTACTGGAGCAGCGAGGATGCGGTGGTCGAGTCGTTCGTGCGGCGGGCCGAGCGCATCGGCTGCGGCGCCGTCGTCGTCACCCTCGACACGATGGTGCTCTCGTGGCGCACGTTGGACCTCGACAACGCGTTCCTGCCTTTCGCGCGCGGGATGGGCATCGCGCAGTACACGTCCGACCCGGCGTTCCGCGCGCTCGTCGAGGAGCGGGTCGCCCACGGCAGTTCGGGGTCCGGGGAGCGTACGACGGCGCGCCCAACCCCCGCGGCGCTGCGCTCGCTCGTGCAAATGGCCCGCAACCACCCGGGCAGGCTCAGGGAGAACCTCGCCTCACCGGCGCCAAGGGCGAGCGTAGAGACGTTTCTGGATGTGTTCTCGCGGACCACGCTCACGTGGTCTGACCTCGCATGGCTGCGCGATCGGACCAAACTGCCGATCTTGGTCAAGGGGCTCCAGCACCCCGACGACGCGCGGGCCGCGCTCGAGCACGGCGCGGACGGGATCATTGTGTCGAACCACGGCGGGCGACAGCTGGACGGGTCGATCGGGTCGCTGGACGCGCTGCCCGGGATCGTCGAGGCCGTGGGCGGGCGTGTGCCGGTGCTGTTCGACTCCGGTGTGAGGTGCGCAGCGGACGCGTTCAAGGCGCTGGCCCTCGGGGCCTCGGCGGTGTGCATTGGGCGGCCGTACATGTACGGGCTCGCCCTTGCCGGCGAGGACGGGGCGCGCGAGGTGTTCGAAGGCTTCCGCGCGGAGTTCGACCTCACCATGGCGGTGGCTGGGGTGACGAGCGTTGACGAGATCCGGCGAGAGGGGGTGCTCCGATGGAGCTGACGTTCCACGGCGACGTGATCGAGTGGCATGGGCCGGCGCCGTTCGTGTTCGTCCGGGTGCCGGCCGAGGACTCGGAGGAAATCCACGCCGTCTCCAGCGAGCTCACGTACGGCTGGGGCTGCATCCCGGTATCCGTGCGCCTCGGCGGCTCAGAGGGGATTACGGCCCTCATGCCCAAGGACGGCCGCTACCTCGTCCCGCTGCGGAAGGTATTCCGCGAGGCAGAGGGAATCGAGGTCGACGACGTCGTGCCGGTCACCCTGACGTTCGCAGTGTGAATAATGAACCCGTGGAACTCTGGCAGAAGCTGCAGATAAGGCCCGCAGGTCTCGCTCGATGAGACGTGGTCGGCGCTGCGGTTCCGACCCGCGTTCCGCAGCGCCTAGCCGATCACGCCCGCGAGCTGGTCCAGGGACGTGACCGTCAGCTCCGGCCCGGCAAAGTAGCTCGGGTACGTCGCGCCGTCGCGGTTCACCCACGCCGTTCGCAAGCCCGCACGGGACGCGCCGTGGATGTCCCACGGGTGAACGGCAACGAGGAGCATCTCCTCCGGGGCGGTCCCACAAGCCTGAGCCGCGTACGCGTAGGACGACGAGTGCGGCTTCCAGGCGGGCGCGTCCTCGACGGAGAGGAGCTTCTCGAACTCGTCCAGGATGCCCGCAGCCGTGAAGAGCTTCTCGGCAACCTTCGCCGAGCCGTTGGTGAGGGTCACAAGACGGCATCCCGCCGCGTGCAGGGAGCGGACGCCATTGACCACGTCTGGGTGAAGGGGAAGGTCAGAGACGGACAAGGCGATGCGCTGCGCGGCTTCCCCCGGCTGGGCGACGCCGGCCGCAGCGAGCAGCGGCGTGAGGAGCTCGACACCGACGGCCGCGAAGCCGGCGGAATCACTCGTGGCGGCGAGGGCGAACCCGTCCCGGAGCAGCGTTGCGAACCACTGCTTTGCGAGAAGGGCCGGCGCCCCGGCTTCGGCGAAGCGCTCCCCCATCGGAGACATGTCGGACAGGGTCTCGTTGACGTCGAAGACGATGACGCTGGGCGTGCTGGGCATGGTGTCCTCTCGAAGGATTGGGGCCTTGTGCCAGCCTCTGCCAGCACCGTGCCTGTGCGCAACCCCTTGGGAAGAGCAGTCCCTCGACAAGAGCGGTATGGTCAGAAGCCGGCGCGGGCCACCTGCCCGAAGGCCCACCGCCGCACCCACGCGTGCATCGCGATCGCAGCAGCCGACGCCGCGTTGATGGACCGCGTCGATCCGAACTGCTCGATCGAGAGCGTCGCCTGGGCTGCTGCGTGCACCTCAGGGGTGAGCCCGGGCCCCTCCTGCCCGAACACGAGCACGCAGCGCTGCGGCAGCTCGTAGGTCTCGAGCGGCACCGAGTCGGGGAAGATGTCCACGCCCAGGATCGGCAGGTCCTCGGCTCGCGCCCACTCGACGAAGTCCTCCACGGATGCGTGGTGCCGGATGTGCTGGTAGCGGTCGGTGACCATCGCCCCGCGACGGTTCCAGCGCCGTCGTCCGATGATGTGCACCTCCTTGGCGAGGAAGGCGTTCGCGGTGCGGACCACGGTGCCGATGTTGAGGTCGTGCTGCCAGTTCTCGATCGCCACGTGGAACTCGTGCCGGCGCGTGTCCAGCTCGGCGACGATCGCCTCATGTGTCCAGTACCGGTACTTGTCCAGGACGTTGCGGCGGTCGCCGTGCGCGAGCAGCTCGGGGTCCCAGTGGTCGCCCTCGGGCCACATGCCCTCCCACGGCCCCACTCCTACCTCGTGCACTGATTGGTGCGCCCCAGCGGGCGTGGGACTGTGCTTGTGGCGCACGACGCCGCCCCCCTCCTCGCGCTGTTCAGTCACCCCGCCAGCCTAGCGGCGACTGGCTAGGAGCACTTCCCAGGGTTGGCGGTGCACCACTGCTGGTACTGGGCAACGTTCGCCTTGTGCTCGGCGTAGGTCTTGGCGAACTTGGTCTCACCCGTGTCGAGGTTGACCGTCACCCAGTACAGGTAGTCGTTGGCAGTCGGGTGCGCCGCCGCCGCGATTGCCTTCGACCCCGGCGAATCGATCGGCCCCGGCGGGAGCCCGGGATGCGCATAAGTGTTGTACGGGTTGTTGGCGTCCTGCTTCTGCACGTCCGTGAGCTGGACGGTTCGGGTGCCGAGTCCGTAGGTGACGCTCGCATCGGACTGGAGGAGGCCGCCAGTCTGGTCGTTCGGCTTGAGCCGGTTGTTGATGGCTCCGGCCACAGTGCCGTAGTCGGCACGTCCGCCCTCGGCCTGGACAATGCTCGCCACCGTCAGCACCTGGTACTGCTGGGCGGGATCGGTGATGCCGTCCTGCTTGAGTTCATCCACAGTGGTGGCGACGAGCTTGGCAACGATGTCCTTCGACGAGGTCCCGACCGGGAACCTGTACTCCCCCGGTGCTAGATAGCCCTCCAGGGTCTTCGCCCCGGCCGGCAGGCCGAAGTCGCCTGGCCTGCTGTTGAGCGCGTCGAGGTCCTTTCGGTCGGCCGATGACGCCTTCGCGATCGCGTCGAGGGACTCGTTAATCCGCATCCCAGCGCTCAGTGCGAAGTAGACGATCTTGTCGCTCGAGTTTCCCGCGAGGATCTGCGCGGCGTCGGACGCCTTCATCTCCTTCTTGAAGGTGAAGTCACCCGGGCTGACCTTTCCGCCGGTCTCGGCGAAGGCCCGGAGGAAGGCATCGGCGTCAGCCACGACGCCTTCCTGCTCAAGTTCCTTCGCCACCGCCAACGGGCCAGTTCCCTTCTGCACACTGACGTGGACCTCCCCAGTGCCCGGACCCGGGTAGTCGGTCACCCGATCCATCTTCAGGGCGGACCGCAGTACCAGCGCGACCACGACCGATGCGGCGATGGTGAGCACGATGAGGACTCCGAGGGCGGTTACGGCGATGCGGAACCTACGCCGGCGGCGGTGGCCGGGATTGCCCTCCGGGACTGGTTCGCCGATCGGCTTCTCCGAGGGGTCCTGGCCGGGCAAGATGCCTTCGAGGCCGTCGACCGGGTGGTGGCCAGCGGCAGCAGGCGTGTCTTGTGGCCCGGTGATCACCGTGTCAGTGCTCCTGTCGTGTACTGCGCCACACCTCACCGGGTTGGGGTGCCCGGCCGCGCAGACTTGAAGATTACCCGCACTCTGAGTGGGTGAAACGAGCGGACTCCCCTCAGGCCACGTAGACGGTCACCGCGGCAGCCTTCGCCACGAGCACGACGGCGGCCCCCGGGCCCAGGTCGAGGTCGGCGGCGGCGGCCGGGGTCAGATCCGCGACGACCGCATGCGCGCTGGCGGCGGTCCCTGCCTCACAGTGCACCCGCACCTGGGCGCCACGCGGCTCGAGTTCGCGCACGATCCCGCGCCAGGCGTTCCGGGGCGAGCCGTGAGGCGCCTCATCCGGCCGGAACACCGACACGTCCGCGGGACGGAACACCGCGATCGCCTCCTCGCCCGGCTCTGGCGCGTCCACGCCGCTCGGCACTGTCCCCAGCACCTGGCCGAGCCCGTCGACGGTGAGGTGCCCGGGCGGCGTCGTCCGCGCAGGGACCCGCCCCCGCAGGAAGTTGAGCCCCGCGAGGCCAGCGGCGAAACGGCTGCGGGGCCGTTCGAGGAGCTCGTCCGTGCGGCCGGATTCAGCCACGCGGCCGCCCTCGAGCACCACGACGCGGTGGGCGAGGAGGTGCGCGTCGAGCGGTTCGTGCGTCACGACGAGCGCGGTGCGCTCCGCGAGGACGCGCCGCAGGAGGCGGCGGAGCGCCGGGGCTGCGGCGACGTCAAGGGCCGCAAAGGGCTCGTCGAGCAGGAGGACTTGCGGCTCGGCCGCAAGCGCCCTGGCGATGGCGACACGCTGGGCTTGGCCGCCCGAGAGCTGGGAGGGGCGCCGGGAGGCGAGTTCGGCGGCGTCGACCTCCTCGAGCCAGCGCTCCGCGGCCGCTCGGGCGGCCGTCCGCGTCGTCCCGACGGCTCGGGGTGCGAACGCGACGTTCTCGAGCACGCTCAGGTGCGGGAAGAGCAGCGGCTCCTGCGCGAGCAGCGCGATCCCGCGCCGGTGCGGGGGAACCCATGCGCCGCCGGCATCGGCCAAGACCCGGCCTCTCAGCACGACCCGGCCGGTATCGGGCCGCAGCAGTCCCGCGCACAGGCCGAACAGGGTGGACTTCCCGGCGCCGTTCGGCCCCATCACGGCCACCGTCTCGCCGTCCTCGACGCCGAGGGTGAGCTGCACGCCGCGCGCGGTCACGGCGGCATCGACGGCCAGGAGACTCATCGCGCTCCTCCGGTACGCCGCCCATACGCGAGCCCGACCACAGCCGCCGCGACCGCCACCAGCACGAGCGCGAGGGCGACAGCCGCGTCAGGATCTGTTTCACGCTGGAGGTAGACCTCGAGCGGGAGGGTGCGCGTCACTCCTTGAAGACTTCCCGCGAACGTGAGCGTGGCCCCGAATTCGCCCAGCGAGCGAGCGAAGGCGAGCACGAGGCCGGATGCGAGCCCGGGCAGCACCAGCGGGAGGGTGACGCGGCGGAACGCGTGGGTCGGGGACGCGCCGAGGGTTGCTGCCACCGCCTCGTACCGTCCGCCGGCGGTGCGCAGCGCGCCCTCGAGGCTGACCACGAGGAACGGGAGCGAGACGAACGCCTGCGCCATGACCACGGCCGTGGTGGTGAACGCGATCTGCACGCCCACAACGTCGAGCCAGCGGCCCACGAGACCAAGCCTGCCGAAGGTGTACAGGAGCGCGAGGCCGCCCACCACGGGCGGCAGCACGAGCGGCAGGAGCACCAGGGCGCGCAGCCACCGCAGCCCCGGCACGCTGCCCCGAGCGAGTGCCATGGCCATCGGCACGCCGAGCACGAGCACCACCGCGGTGCTCGCCAGCGCCGTCTCGAGGCTCAGGCGGAGCGCGGCGAGGGACGAGCCCGAGGTGATGAGCGGGACGAAGTGCGCCCAGTCCACCCGGGCGAGGATGCCCACGAGGGGCACGACGACGAACAGCGCAGCCACGCCAGCTGGCACCCAGATCCAGCCCGGGAGGCCCGTGAATCGCCGGTCAGGGCGCGCCGAATCCTGCATCCCCCAACACCTTCCGCCCCTCCGGCCCGGCCACGAAGTCCGCGAACTCGCGGGCAAGCGCCGCCTCCTTCGACCCGCGCAACGCTGCGATGGGATACCGGTTCACTGCGGCCGAGGACTCGGGGAATGCGACGGCGTCCACCTTGCCCGCCGCTCCTTTGACGTCGGTGGTGTACACGAGCCCGGCGTCCGCCTCCCCGGCAATGACCTTGCCCAGCACGTCCGTGACGCTGGACTCTTCAGACACGGGCTTCAGGGCCACCCCCGCAGCCTTCTCCGCTGACCGGGCGGCCGAGCCACACGGCACCTGGGGCGCGCAGGCAACGAACTTCAGGCCCGGCTTCGCGAGGTCAGCGAGGCCCGTGATCCCTGACGGATTCCCTGGGCGCACGGCGATCGTGAGCACGTTGGTCGCGAACACCTTGGCGGACCCATCCGATAGGCGCGGCCCGGTGACCTTGTCCATAGTCGCCTGATCCGCCGAGGCGAACACGTCCGCCGGCGCCCCCTGCGCAATCTGGGCCGCCAAATCAGAGGACCCCGCGAAGCTGAACGCCACCGAGGTCCCCGGGTGCGCCGCCTGGAACTGCTGCCCCAGGGCAGTGAACGTCTGCTTGAGCGAGGCCGCGGCGAAGACCCTGATACTGTGCTGCCCCGCACCGCCGGTTGCGGACGACGCCGCTGGCCCGCCCGCCGTCGTCATCCCGCCGCACGCGGCGAGCAGCCCGGCGAGCAGTGCCGCGAGGAGCGCCACGAAGCCGGCAGGTGCGGCCCTCATGGGGCGCGGCCCGCGGGGGTCTCGACGATCACGGTGGTCGCCTTGACCACGGCGGTGGCCACAGATCCGGGTTCGAGGCCCAGTTCCCGCACCGCTTCAGAACTCATGAGGGACACGACGCGGTGGGGACCGCACTGGAGCTCCACCTGCGCCATGACCCCGTCCACCGTCACCCCGGTTACGAGTCCCACGAACTGGTTGCGCGCGGATCTGCCCACGCCTGACGGGTCCGCGGGCGCCGCCGAGATGCCGCGCGCGTGTGCCGCGAGCTCCGCGCCGTCAACTGCGGCGCGGCCCGAATCGTCCTTGTGGGCAGTGAGCGTGCCGGCGTCCACCCATCGGCGCACAGTGTCGTCGGAGACGCCGGTGAGGCGTGCGGCGTCGGCGATGCGGATGAGTGCCATGCGCCGAGTCTAGTTCCGCGCATGCGGAAGCCAAGCTCGTTTTGCTCCGCAAATGCGGTATCGATCTGAGAATGAGGAGGACATGGAAGAATTGGGGGTGCGTCCACCGCCGCACGCGTGCCCTCCACCCCCCACCAAGCGAGGAGCCGTCCATGAGCGAGTCCGCCCCGCACGAGCCCGAAGAGCACAACCGCCTCCAGCCCGACCCCACGAATCCAGCCGGGCCAGTCGTCTACCGCAGCGGCCAGGAAATCGAGTGCTGGCTCACCGATATGGACGGGGTGCTCGTCCACGAGAACCACCCCATCCCCGGTGCCTCGGAACTGATCCAGCGGTGGGTGGACACGTCCCGCCGCTTCCTCGTGCTCACCAACAACTCGATCTACACCCCGCGCGACCTCACCGCGCGGCTGGCCACCTCCGGCCTGAACGTGCCGGAGGAGAACATCTGGACCTCCGCACTCGCCACCGCGGGGTTCCTCAAGGACCAGATGCCCGGGGCGCGCTGCTATGTCATCGGCGAGGCGGGCCTCACGACGGCGCTCCACGAGGCCGGAATGATCCTCACCGACCAGGATCCGGACTATGTGGTGCTCGGCGAGACCCGCACCTACTCGTTCAACGCGATCACCATGGCGATCCGCCTCATCGTCGAAGGTGCCCGCTTCATCGCCACCAACCCGGATGCCACCGGCCCTTCGCGGGAGGGGATCCTCCCCGCCACCGGCTCCATCGCCGCCCTCATCACCAAGGCGACCGGCCGCGAGCCCTACACGATCGGCAAGCCGAACCCCATGATGTTCCGCTCGGCCATGAACCAGATCGACGCCCACTCCGAGACCACGGCGATGATCGGCGACCGCATGGACACCGACATCATCGCGGGCATGGAGGCCGGGCTGCACACGGTCCTCGTCCTCTCGGGGATCACCCAGCGGGAGGACATCTCGGCGTACCCGTTCCGGCCCAACCAGGTGCTCCCCTCGGTCAAGGACCTACTGCAGCAGCTCTAGGTGTCTGCCGCGTCACTCGGGGGTGTCGGCAACGAGACGCCGAGGCGCGAAATACCACCGTTCCTTCCGACGCTTACGTGAATAGTTCCCCGATAGCGGAGCAGAAGGAGATCGACATGGCACAGTTCACCGGCAGGGTAGCCCTCGTCACGGGGGGCG
The DNA here is from genome assembly GCF_021554725.1 of Sinomonas notoginsengisoli. GTDB lineage: Bacteria > Actinomycetota > Actinomycetes > Actinomycetales > Micrococcaceae > Sinomonas > Sinomonas notoginsengisoli. Next base: position 11,030 of record NZ_JAIZDP010000010.1, read on the forward strand.
GTTCGGGCCTCGGAGAGGCGATCGGCAAGGAGCTCGCGGCGAAGGGCGCAAGCGTGGTCCTCACGGACATCAACCTCGAGGCGGCCCAGCACGTGGCGCAGGAGATCACGGACGCGGGTGGGACGGCGTCGGCCTTCCAGCAGGACACGGCAAAGAAGCAGGACTCCGAGAGGGCGGTCCAGTTCGCCGTGGAGACGTACGGAAAGCTCAACTACGCCGTCAACAACGCCGGAATCGGCGGGAAGAACGCCCCGACAGGCGAACTCGACCTCGATGATTGGGACAAGGTCATCGACATCAACCTGAACGGTGTCCTCTACGGGATGCGCTACCAGATCCCGGAGATGCTCAAGGCTGGGGCCAAGGACAGCGCGATCGTGAACATGGCCTCGATCCACGGCGCAGTCGCGGCGCTGGGCAACAGTGCCTACACGGCAGCCAAGCACGGCGTGGTGGGCGTGACGAAGAACGCCGCCGCCGAGTACGGCCCGCAGGGGCTGCGCATCAACGCGGTCGGCCCGGGATACATCCAGACCCCACTGTTGGAGAACAGCCTCTCCGCGGAGGTCATGGAGGCCCTCAAGGCCAAGCATGTCCTGGGGCGCCTCGGCCGGCCGGAGGAGGTTGCCCACGTCGTGACGTTCCTGCTGTCCGACGACGCCTCGTTCGTCACGGGCGGCTACTACCTGATCGACGGCGGCTACACGACCGTCTGACCCAGCCGCACCACGGCTGAAACGAACGACGCCGGCCGGTCACCTCCCGCGCGAGGTGACCGGCCCGCGTCGTCGTGCGCACTTCAGGTCCAGGCCTAGCCCGGACCGCCTCCCCCGCCGCCGATGCGGCGCGGCAGCGGCAGGAGCTGCGGGAGGATCTGGCTGAGCAGCCTGTTGTAGACGATGCCGCTCCACTGCGGGCTCGCGTGCGCCGGGAAGGCGCCGACGGTCTGGAGGTCCGAGCTCACGAGGTTCGGCGCGAAGAGCCGTTCCCAGCGGGAGCGTGCGGAGGCGTAGGCAACCGTCTGGTCGCCGGGGTTCCCAAAGAACGCCATCTGCGCGGTACCGAGGGCGCCCCCGAACCGGGTCGCGTCCCAGTCGTAGATGTACTGCGACTCGGTTTGGATGAGCACGCTCGAGGGAGCGAGCGGCGAGAGCTGCTCAAGAGTCTGGTTCAGGATCTGGGTCCACGTGCGCTCGTTCTTGTGGATCGCCCGTTCGCCGAACTCGTACCCGCCACGCACCACCGAGGGAATGCGGATCCCGATGTCGTACAGGTACACGACCGAGTCGAACCAGGTCTGGTCGAGGACGTCGAACTTCGAGGCCGGCGTCGAATCGAGCAGGATCACCTGGACCTGCAGCCCGTCCTCAGCGAGCAGCCGGGACGCGGCCTCGACCGCGACCATGCCTCCGAAAGAGTGGCCATAGAAGTACAGCGTCCGCAGGCGCTTCTGGCGGACGTACACCCGCAGCGTGTCCAGGACCTCGTCGATATCGAGGCCCGTGTTCGAGTAGCCCACAGCTGCGAGCTGCCCTCGCTCTGCAAGGGACGAATGCAGCGAGGCGAGAATGATCCTCGCCTCCTCCCAGCTCGTCTTGTAGCCGGGGAACAGGATCCAGGAGGTGCCGGGGAAGCGCTGCCGAGCGTCGTCGTCCGCCACCTCGAGGAGCACGGTCTGCCGGCGCCGGCTCTGCACCTCGCGGGTGACGAACGTGTCCGCCGCGAGCAGCGCCGAGGCCGTTGCACCTCCCAGAAAGGCCCGGCGGGAGAACGATCTGACCCGCCGCGCGGAACGCAGCAGGGACAGGTCAATCCCCGGCGGGCCCTCGGGTGGTCCTGGCACGTCTCCGCCCGGGCTAGGCCCCTCAGTCGAGGCCGAGCTCGTCCTTCCCGAACGCGAAGAGGTACGGCACGCCGGCCTCGGCCTCGATCCGCTCCTTTGCGCCCGTGGCTCGGTCCACGATGACGGCGACGGCGGCAACCTCACCGCCCGCGGTGCGCACGCCCTCGACGGCGGCAAGCGCCGACCCTCCCGTCGTCGAGGTGTCCTCGAGCACCACCACCTTGCGGCCTTCGACTCCAGGCCCCTCGACCTGCCGGCCCATGCCGTAGGACTTCTGCGCCTTGCGCACCACGAACGCGTCAACTGCGCGACCGGCCTCGCGTGCCGCGTGCATGACGGCTGTCCCCACCGGGTCGGCCCCCATCGTGAGGCCGCCTGCGGCGTCGACCTCGACGCCTGCTGAGTCGATGAGGTCCAGCATGACCTGGCCCACGAGTTGGCTCGCCTCATGGTGCAGCGTGATGCGGCGCAGGTCCACGTAGTAGTCGGCCTCCTTGCCGCTTGAGAGGATCACCTTGCCCCGCACCACGGCCAGCTCCTTGATCAGCTCGAGGAGGCGGGCGCGGGCGGCGGCGATGTCAACGGGGGCGGCGTCAGTCATGCTTGCGATTCTAGTAGCGACGACATCGGTGAGTGGCGGCGTCGTGCGCCTATCATGTGCCTTGAGTGAGCCACCCCAATGCGCCCTGAGGAGGCCAGTGAATACATCCCTCACCCCTGCCGAGGTCTACCATGCCACGCCTGACCCCGAAGAGGCCGCGCCTCCCGTGCTCGAGGTCACCTCGGCCGCCGCCGGGCGCCGGCTCTCGGACCGGGACGATCTGGTGCGCTTCAAGAAGCGCGGCTACGCACTGGTCAACACCACCCGGACACCCCACGAGGCAATGGTCGAGGACCTGCTGTTCGTGCGCGATGTCCTGGACCGCGCGGACATCCCGTACCTTCTGGTCCGCGGCAACGATGCCCGGCCCGTCATCGCGGTCGATTGGACCACCCGCAAGGACCTTCGCCGTGCCCTCGTCGAAGCATGCCAGGACGAGCCGTTCTACTCCCTGACGGTGGATACGCGGAAGGACAGGGCGCTGCTCGTCGCTGACGGCAGGCTCGCCGAGTCCGGACAGGCACGCATGTTCCGTCTCTACCGGCCCCGCATCGAGCCGAAGGGCGGGCTGCGGTACGGCCAGGAGACCGGCGTCCAGATCGAGCTGTGGAAGTGGGAGGGCGAGGACCTGCACCTCCCGATCGAGAACTCCCTCACCCGCCGCACCCTGCCGCGAAACGAGGCTGTGCGCGGGACGGTCGAGCGCTTCGGCCGGACCTGGCCCACCATCGAGAACATGTTCGCCGACCATGCCACGGACATCGACTTCCAGATCGACATCGTCTTCTCGTGGGTGGACGGTGCGGACGCCGAGTTCCGCAAGTATCGCGCCTCATTCCTGCCGGGTGTGGTGCTCGGTGAGGGCGACGACGCCGAAGCCCGCCACCGGCAGATCGACGAGCTCAAGTACGCCCTGCGCAGCGTCCACATGTTCGCGCCGTGGATCAACCGAATCTTCATCTGCACCGACTCCAAGCCGCCGGAATGGCTCGATCCGTCCAATGAACGGATCACCATCGTCCCGGCGGCTGACCACTTCAAGGACCCGTCGGTGCTGCCCGTGTTCAACTCGCAGGCCATCGAGTCGCAGCTCCAGCACATCAAGGGGCTCTCGGAGTACTTCCTGTACTCGAACGACGACATGTTCCTCGGCCGGCCCCTCGGCCCGGACATGTTCTTCTCCCCGGGTGGGATCACCAAGTTCATCGAGGCCCCGACCCGGATCGGGCTCGGGGACAATCACCTCGACCGCTCGGGCCACGAGAACGCTGCCCGTGTGAACCGGCGCCTCCTCTACGAGCGGTTTGGCCGGATCACCACGCGGCACCTCGAGCACACGGCCGCCCCGCTGCGAAAGTCGGTGCTGCTCGAGATGGAGCGCGAGTTCCCCGCGGAGTTCGCCAGGACGGCCGCCGCGCGCTTCCGCACGTGGGACAGCATCTCGGTGACGAACTCCTTCTACCACTACTACGCGCTCCTGACGGGGCGGGCCGTGACGAACATCACGGCGAAGGTCCAGTACGTCGACACGACCGTGCCGTCAGGGCTGGACCTCCTGGACCGGCTCCTCAAGAAGCGCAACCAGGACTTCTTCTGCCTCAACGACGGGTCCTTCCCCGAGGTCTCCCCTCAGGAGCGCCAGGAGCGCGTGACGGACTTCCTCGAGAAGTACTTCCCCATCCCGGCACCGTGGGAGCGCTGAGCGACCGCCCAGAGGCCCAGAGGCTCAGGGGCTCAGGGGCTTAGACCACGGGGAGCATGCCCGTTGACGGGCCTACGCCCTCGCGAGTGCCCCTGCGGACCGGCCGCGCGCCGTCGTCCGCGGGGAAGCTGACGCCCGCTTCGGCGAGAAGACGGGCGACGTCGGCCCCGCCCACCTCACGTCCCACCGTGCCGCCGCCCGCCGCGGGCACCACCGAATGCAGCACCGTGTCGGCGTACACGTGCACGAGGTTGTACGCCTGGGCTGCGTCACGCCCGCGCGTCTCGCGGAAGCCTGAGACGCGGTCCACTCCGCCGGCGAGGTCCTGGGTGTAGCACGTCGCGGAGGCCACGGAGACGGGGATCCCGGCGAACGTCCCGGACGTCGAGTAGTGCAGATGGCCGGCGAGGATCGCCCGCACGTCCGACCCGCGGAGCACGTCAGCGAGCGCGGCCTGCCCGCGCAGCTCCACGAGCACCGCGAGCTCCTGAACGGACGGCACGGGTGGGTGGTGCATCGCAAGGATCGTGCCATCCGGCGCGGGGAAGGTCAGCTCCTCCGCCAGCCACTCGAGCTGGGCGGACGAGAGCTCACCGTGGTGGAAGCCAGGCACGCTCGAGTCGAGCACGATGATCCGGAGCCCCTTCACCCAGTGGACCCGGTCGAGCGGCTCCGAGGAGGGGTCCTCGCCGAGCAGGTGCGTGCGGAGCGCGGAACGCGAGTCATGGTTCCCCATCGCCCAGATCAGGCGGGCACCGAGAGCCTCGGCTGCGGGCTCGGCGATGCCCCTCAGGCGCACATAGGCCTCGGGCTCTCCCCGGTCCGCGAGATCCCCGGTGACGACGATAGCCTCGGGCGAGCCGCCGGCGTCGTGCATCTGCTCGAACACGCGCCGCACGCGGGCCTCGGCGTCGAGAGACCCCGCGAGGAGGCCGTCGCCGAGCAGGTGCGTATCGCTGACGTGGAGGAGGAAGTGGCGCGGCCGCGGATGCTCGGCCTGAATGGTGCCCATCGGGACCCTTCTATCGTCTCGGAGTCAGTTTCCCCAGTGCACACATCCAAAACATCGGCACGGTGAATGTCCAGTGAACGCGCTGCAAACCACGCAACTTGAAGGAAACGCAGGGGCGGACGACGGCGGGAGCCTCCTCCCGCCGTCGTCCGCCTCTGGGCATCGGGTTGGCTCAGGCCTCCGGCTCGGAGTGCTTCGCCACGGTGTTCGCGTCGGCTCCGATCCCCGCACCTGCCTGCATGTGCCGTTCGCGGATCTCGGCGACGATCTTCGCGTGGCGATCGTCCGTGAGGTCGTAGAAGAACATGATCACGCCTGCGGCGATCGCGAGGACGGCGGGGATGAGGCCTGCCGCGATCTGGATCCCGAGCACCGCCTGCGAGGTCTGCTGGGCCGCGTGGCCGTCGTAGCCGCCCCACGCGATCGCGTAGCCGGCAAGGGCGCCGCCGACCGCCTGGCCCGTTTTACGGGTGAACGAGAAGAGGGAGTAGATGATGCCCTCCGAGCGCACGCCCGTCTTCCACTCGCCGTACTCGACCGTGTCCGCCTCGAGGGCCCACACCACGATGTTGACGCCCACCACGCCGGCCATCGCGATCACGAAGCCCAGGAAGCCGAACCATGCGAGGGAGGCGGGGGAAAGGAGCACGATCACGCCGCCCACCACGAGGACGCCGACGAACGTGATGTAGACGGCGCGCTTGCTTGTCCGGGCGACGAGGGCGGGAATGACTGCGCCGAGGGCGAGGGTCACGACGAGCTGGACGATCGAGAGCACCGGGATGAGGCCCAGATTGTGGAGCACGTCGCGGAAGTAGTAGACCTGCACGGTGGTCAGCGAGAGGTAGCCGGAGAGGAAGAGCACCGAGGAGAGGCACAGCATCAGCAGGGGCTTGTTCCCCTTGAGGGTGCGCATGCTCTGCTTGAACGAGACCTTCGGGACGTCGCGGACCACCTTCTCGCGGGTGGTGAAGAACGTGAACAGGTACAGGGCCACGCCGATGACCATGAAGATGATCGTCACGGTGGTGAAGATCGGCTGGAGGTCTGCTCCGGCCTTGAGCAGCGGCGCCACGAAGATGCCGAGGGCGGAGCCGACGAGCAGTGCACCGATAGTCCGCGAGGAGGCCAGCTTGGCGCGCTCCTTGGGCCGCGGGGTCATGGCACCGGCCATCGAGCCGTAGGGGATGTTGACCAGCGAATAGGCCAGGCCGAGCGCCGCGTACACGATGTAGGCGTAGACGAGCTTGCCGCCCTCGCCGATCTGGGGGATGTGGAAGTTCAGGAACGTGAGCACCATGAGCGGCAGCGCGCCGAACAGGATGAACGGGCGGAACTTGCCCCAGCGCTTCGTGTAGGTGCGGTCCACGAGCCGCCCGGCCAGGAGGTCGGAGAACGCGTCGAAGATCCGCACCACCAGGAACAGCGTTCCCGCAGCGGCCGCGGAGATCCCGGCCACGTCTGTGTAGTAGACGAGCAGGAACATCGTGGTGGTGGTGAAGGCGAGGTTGTTCGCGGCGTCGCCCGCCCCGTAGCCGATGATGCTCTTCAGGCTGAGCTTGCCGGCCTTCGACGGGGCGCTGGTGGGTGAAGACGTCATTGTCATGGTCCTTGGTCCTGGTCTTGCAGCCTCAGGCTTGAGGCGGGGTGGTAGTGGTCTTGTTCTGGGTCCAGCGGCGGCGCAGTGCGAAGGCGGCGGCCTTGGGCCGTCGGTCGCGGGTGAAGGCACCCTTCTTGTTGCCGTCCACGCGCATAATTCCGTTGGAGGTCGCGAAGTCGGCGAAGTTCCACACGTGCTCGCCGGCCATGGCGTCCACGCGGTCGAACACGCGGTGGAACATCTCCAGCAAGTCGGCTTGGTACTCCTCGCTCCACGGCTGGTCGTAGAGGGAATGGAAGCCGGCGAGGGTATCCGCGCCGTACTCCGTCATGATGATCGGCTTGCCGAGCTTGGCGTCCCACGCTCGCAGTTCGGCCTCGAGCGCGGCCTCCGCGGCCACGAGGTCGCCCGTGTTCACGTACCAGCCGTAGTAGCGGTTGAGCATGATCACGTCGAACAGATCCGTGATCGTGTCCTTGTCGGGGCCGTCGAACATGACGTTGACGAATCCCACGGGGCGGGTCGGGTCCAGCTCGCGCGCGAGCGCGGCGAGTGGCTCGAAGTATCCGCGCGCGCCCTCCTCGGAGGACTGGGGCTCGTTGGCGATCGACCAGATGACCACCGAGGGGTGGTTCTTGTCCCGTGCGATGAGCTCCTCGATGACCTGGCGGTGCGAGGCTGCCGTGTCGCCGCTGACGAACTCGGGCCCATAGGTCTTCTTCGCGCCCGTGCCGAAGAACCCGGCGAAGTCGGCATTGAGGCCCACGGCCGGGGTCTCGTCGATCACCACGATCCCGTGCCGGTCGGCGTAGTCCATGACGTCTTCCGAGTACGGGTAGTGCGAGGTGCGGAAGGAGTTGGCACCGATCCATTCCAGCAGCGAGAAGTCGTTGACCATGTGGGCGCCGGAGTGGCCCTTGCCGATCGTGCCGTGGTCCTCGTGCATGCCGAAGCCCGTGAAGTAGAACGGCTCGCCGTTGATGAGGACGTCGGTTCCACGGACCTCGACCGTCCGGACACCGAACGTCTGGGTGTAGGAGTCGACCACGGCGGCGCCGGCGGCCGGGGCACCCGCCGTCGACCCGGCGTCGTGCGCGAGGACCTCGACGACGAGGCGGTAGAGGTAACCCTTGCCGGGCTGCCAGCGGACGACGTCGGGAATCACCACCGTGCCGGAGATTCCTTCCGCGGTGCCCACCTCGGTGCCCGAAGCGTCCAGGGCGCGGACGCGGACGGTGTGGACCTCGGCGCCCTCGCCCGCCACGACTACGGAGTAGTCGACCGTGCCCGTGGTGCCATCCCCGTCGAACCCTGTCACCACAGTGACATCCTCGACGTGCACCGCGGGGGTCGTGTAGAGCTCTATGCTGCGGTGGATGCCGGCGTAGTTGTAGAAGTCGTGCATGTAGGTCTGGGTGCGGCGGCCCGAGGCGTCCTCGGTGATGCTGCCGGGTGGGATCGTGGCCTGGGTGAGCTCGTTGTTCACGGCGACCGTGAGGCGGAACGCTCCCCCGGCCGCGACGTGGTCGGTGATGTCCGCCCCGAACGGCGTGTACCCGCCCTCGTGCTCGGCGACCAGGACGCTGTCCACGAAGACCTTCGCCCCGTGGGTCACGGAGCCGAAGCGCAGCCAGATCCGCTCCCCCGCCCAGCCGCGGGGCACTCGGACCTCGCGCTGGTACCAGACCCAGCCGACGTGGCTGCGGATGGCCTGGTCGGCGAAGACATCGTTGTAGCTGGCGGGAACGGCCATCTCCAGCGCCGTGTCGAGGGCAGTGCCCTGCCACCCCTCACGGAGTCCCGCGTTCTCGGTGTCGACTCGGAAGGCGTATAGCCCGTCGAGGCTCACGAGTTCGCGGGTGGGTCCGTTCTGGGGCCTGAGCATTCCTGCACGTCCTTGGGCTGGGGAAATCTGTCCGATTCCAGCCTAAGAACGTATGGAAACGTGTGGCAATCGTTTGCCATAAATTGCCAAACCGCGGTGCATGCGCCGCGGTCGTTCAGCTTCGGAGCCACTCCGCGGCCTCGTGGGCAATCTGCAGAGGCGTCTCGGCGATGTCGAACACCCTCCCGCGCTCGTCCTCCTGGAGGGGCTCGAGCGTTGCCAGCTGCGAATCGAGCAGGGATACGGGCATGAAGTGCCCGGGCCGGGCCGCCATCCGGGCGGCGAGAAGCTCCCGCGTGCCGTGCAGGTGCACGAACACCGTGTCCGGCGCCGCCGCCCGGATGATGTCGCGGTACGCGCGCTTGAGTGCGCTGCAGCCGATCACCATCGTCCCCGATGCCGCCGCCATCTTCTCCCCGATCAGCCGCAGCCATGGCTCGCGGTCGGCGTCGTCGAGCGGGATGCCCGCCGCCATCTTGGCGACGTTCGCCGCCGGGTGGAGGTCATCGCCGTCGAGGAATTCCCCGCCCAACTCCTGGGCGAGGAACCGGCCCACGGTGCTCTTGCCGCACCCCGAGACCCCCATGGCAATGACGTGGAACACCCCGCTCTCCGCTGCCGTCGTCACCAGTCGTGGACCGTGCCGTCAATGAGGCGGTTGTACGGCAGGTACGCCTGCTGGTACGGGAACGAGTTCGCGGCCTCGTCATTGAACTCGACGCCGAGGCCCGGCTTGTCGCCGGGGTGGAGGTAGCCGTCCTTGAAGGTCATGGACTGCTCGAACACTGTGTTCGTCTTGTCGGAGTGCTGCATGTACTCCTGGATCCCGTAGTTGTGGATCGCCAGGCCCACGTGCAACTGGGCGGCGAACCCGATCGGCGAGATGTCGGTGGGTCCGTGGAAGCCGGACTTGATCTGGTACTGGGCCGCGTAGTCCATGACCTTCTTCAGCGGTGAGATCCCGCCGAAGTGGGTCGAGGCCGCGCGGACGTAGTCGATCAGCTGCTCTTTGATGAGCGTCTGGAAGTCGTACACGGTGTTGAAGACCTCCCCGATGGCCAGCGGGGTCGTGGTGTGCTGGCGGACCAGCCGCAGCGCCTCCTGGTTCTCGGCGGGTGTGCAGTCCTCGAGCCAGAACAGGTCGTAGGGCTCGAGGGCCTTGCCGAGCTTGGCGGCCTGGAGCGGCGTCATGCGGTGGTGGCCGTCATGCAGGAGGGGCAGCTCGGGGCCGAACTCGTTGCGCACTGCCTCGAAGACGGTCGGGATGTGGCGCAGGTAGGCGCGGGTGTCCCAGTCCTCCTCCTGGGGGAACGCGCCACGACCGGCCGGCTCGTAGTCATACCGCTCCCCCGAGGCCTGGGTCTGCGCGGCGACGCCGTAGACAGCCTTGATCCCGGGAATCGCGCTCTGGACGCGGATGGACTTGTAGCCCTTCTCGAGGTGCTCGCGGATCGAGTCGAAGAGCGAGGGGAGATCCGTGCCCGAGGCGTGGCCGTAGGCGCGCAGGCCCCGGCGCGACGCACCGCCCAGGAGCTGGTACACCGGCAGGCCCGCAACCTTGCCCTTGATGTCCCACAGCGCCATGTCCACGGCGGCGATCGAGGCCATCGTGACGGGGCCGCGGCGCCAGTATCCCGAGCGGTAGAGGAACTGCCACGTGTCCTCGATCCGGTGCGGGTCGCGGCCGATCAGGAGCTGGGCCACGTGCTCCTTGAGGTAGGCGGCGACGGCGAGCTCCCGGCCGTTGAGCGTCGCGTCGCCGATGCCGACGATTCCCTCGTCGGTCGTGACCTTGAGGGTCACGAAGTTGCGGGTCGGGCTCGTCACGAAGACTTCAGCGGAGACGATCTTCATCGTCGCTTCCTTTCATGCGGGACGCCGCCAGCCAACTGGAGGGGCTGAGGGGCGGAGGGATGAGTTCCAGCCTACGGGGGCAGCCCGGGGATGGCAACCGATTGCCAATATTTGCCTTCATGGTGCCACCCCTGCCGTCGCCGGCGGGTGGACCCGCGTCATTCCACGCCGAGCGTACCTCGGAGCGAGTCGATGCGGGAGACGACGATGGGATCACTCGCGAGCTGGGGAGAGACGAGTTCAGTGAGCGCCTGGGTGCGCTCCCGCCCCTCGAGGCCCGCGGCAGCCACGACGTCGTCCTTCTGCGGATCCTGGAAGTCGTCGCCGCGAGCCACGGCCACCGAGACGAAGTCGATCCACGCGGCGATCATCCGCGCGGCAGCCACGCCGCTGCGGCCCGCGGCGAGCTCGGCCGTGAAGACCGGGACCGCGCGCATACGCAGTTTCGTGGTTCCGTCCGCGGCGATCTGTGCGAGGTGATGCGCGATCCGCGGGTTTGAGAACCGCTCGAGGAGGGCTTCGCGGTACGCGGGCACGTCCAGCTCCGGCAGGGTCAGATGCCTTGCAGCCTCCTCCCAGTAGGCCTCCACAGCGTCGCGGCACGCCGGATCGTCGACCGCCTCCGCCACCGTCTCGTGGCCACGGAGCTGGCCCGCGTAGGCCATGATCGAATGCGCACCGTTGAGGAGCCACAGCTTCCGGTTCTCGAACGGCTCAATCTCGTCGACGAACTGGGCGCCGGCATCCTCCCACCGGGGACGCCCGGCGGGGAAGCTGCCCGAGAGGATCCAGTTCGCGAAGGGCTCCGCCACCACGGGCGAATCGTCCCGGTACCCGCACTTTGCAGCGACCTCCGCGATGTCCTCGGCCGTGGTGCGCGGAGTGATCCGGTCCACCGACGTTCCCACGAAGCTCACGTTCGCGCGGATCCACTCAGCGAGGCCCGCACGGTCACCGGGCCCGCCATCGTGCTCTTCGGCGATCGCCAGAACGGCCCGCCGCGCCACCTCGCCGTTGCCGGCCACGTTGTCGCAGCTCACCACGGCAAGGGGTCCTGTCCCGGCGTCCCGGCGCGCCGCGAGGCCGCGGACGAGCCGCGCGAGAGGAGAGTCGGCCTCGCGCTTCTCGTAGACGGCCTCGGTGACCGTCAGCGTGACGATCGCGGTACTCGGCGCGGCGAGGAGCTCGTTCAGGCGGTCGGTGTCGGCGCCGTCCACGGCCTCGGTGATCGCGCCGATCACCTCGAATCGGTCGCCCTCGGGGCCCCGCTCGACGAGGGTGAAGAGACCGTCCTGCGCCGCGAGGGTCAGGGCGGCGTCGGGCCGGCGCCCGGTGAACGAGGCGATGCCCCACTCGGGGGCGTCGCCCGCATGCTCGGTATACCAAACCTGGTGCGAGCGGTGGAAGGCGCCGAGGCCGAGGTGGACGATCCGCGCCGGCGGTCCCGGGGTTCCCTTGCGGGTGAGGAGGGGGATATCGGTGGTCGTGGGTGATGTGGTCACGAAGGCCTCTCCTAGAGCTTGAAGACTCGGCGCGGGGAACCGTCGACCAGGTCCACGATGATCTCGTGCGCGCGGGCCTCGGGCACGCGGTGCTCGGCGACGAGGCGGGCCAGGAAGCTCGCCTCGACCCGGCGGGACGCATCGTGGCGCGCGGGGATCGAACAGAACGCGCGCGTGTCGTCGATGAAGCCGGAGGTGCGGGTGAAGCCCGTCGTCTCGGTGACGGCGGAACGGAACCGCATCATGGCGTCGGGCGCGTCGAGGAACCACCACGGAGCACCGATGTACACCGACGGGTAGAAGCCGGCGAGGGGAGCAAGTTCGCGGGAGAACACGGTCTCGTCGAGCGTGAACAGGACCAGGTGGAAGTCCTGCGCCGTGCCGAAGTCCTCGAGCAGGGGCCGGATGCCAACCGTGTAGTCGATCGCGAACGGGATGTCGTGGCCCGTGTCCGGCCCGTACTTCTCGAACGTGGGCCAGTGGTGGTTGCGGAACGAGCCGGGGTGAATCGTCATGACGAGGCCATCCTCGGCGGACAGGCGCGCCATCTCGTACATCATGTGCGCCTCGAAGGCGTCCCGGTCGGACGTGGTGGCCTCTCCGCGGCGCGCCTTGGCGAACAGGGCCTCGGCCTCCGGCGCGCTCAGCTTGAGGGTGAGCGGTGTCCGCACGCCGTGGTCGGCCGAGACGGCGCCGTGCTCCACAAAGTAGCGGCGGCGGTTCGCCAGCGCCCGGAGGTAGCCCGCGTAGCCGCCGACGCCGTCACCTGCTTCCGCCGTGAGTCTGTCCACCCGCTCGGCCCACTCGGGGTGGGCCACGTTGATGTAGGGGTCGGGGCGGAACGTCGGCAGGACGCGGCCGGTGAACGCCTCGTCCGCTGCGATCCGTGCGTGCGCCTCGAGGGTGTCGAGCGGATCGTCGGTCGTGGCCAGGACCTCAATGCCGAAGTCGGTGAACAGCTCGCGCGGCCGGAAGCCCGGCTCGGCGAGCTTGGCAGCGATGGCGTCGTAGACGGCGTCCGCGTTGTCCGCGCCGAGGCCGTCCACCACATCGCCCGGCAGCCCGAAGACGTGCTGGAACGAGCTCCGCAGCCAGTACCCCGATGCCGTGCCGTCGAAGAGCGGCCACGCCTCGGCGAAGTGCCGCCACGCGGTGCGCGAGTCCACGCTGTACGGACCGGGCCCCACCCGGAGTTGCTCGAGCGGCACGCCGCTGGCGTGGATGAGGCGGGTCACGTAGTGGTCCGGGCTCACGATGAGCGCTGTCGGGTCGGGGAACGGGGCGTTGTCCGCGATCCAGTCCGCGGGCACGTGGCCGTGCGGGGAGATGATCGGCAGGTGCTCGACCTCGGCGAGCAGCTCGCGCGCGATCTGGCGCGTTCCCGGATCGGCGGGCAGGAGGCGGTCGGCGTTGGCCCCGATGGAATTAGTCACGGATAGGTCTCTTCTCTTGTCTCTGCTCGTCTTGGGTCTCTGCTCGGCGCTTCTGGCGCCCGCACGGCGGCGCGGGGGCAGCTCAGCCGGCCTCGACGCCTGCCGCCTCGAGCACCTTCGCGAACGCGCGGGCGGCCACGCCGAACGCGTACGGCCCGCTGAAGCCGCCGAGCTCGAACGCGTCGGCGAGATGCGGCTCAAGGGAGACGAAGCCCGAGTAGCCGCTGTCACGGAAGCCCTCCACGGTGGCGAGCAGCTCGCCGTCGCCCTCGCCAGAGGGAACCACCGTGCCGGAGGCCGCGAGCGCGTCCTTGACCTGGACGTACACGGTATGGGGGCGGAGCAGCTCGAAGGCCTCGGTGAACGGCTTGACGCCCACCTGGACGAAGTTGGCGTTGTCCCACGCGAGCTTGAGCGCGGGCGAGTCCACGGATTCGACGATGTCCAGCACACGCACTGGGATGTCCCCGTAGATGCCCTTCTCGTTCTCGTGGACCAGCACGACGCCGGTCCCCTCCGAGCGCTTCGCAAGCGCCGTCATGCGCTCGATCACGGGCTCGCGGGCCTCCTCGGGGGTCTTTCCCTCGTAGTAGAAGGAGAAGATCCGGATGTAGCCGGCACCGAGCACGCCGGCGGCGCGCAGGGCGCGCCCGAGCCGCTCCACCTCATGCTCGACGGGAAGGGAGACGTCCACCTTGCCGATCGGCGAGGCGATCGCGGAGGTCTTCAGCCCGGCCTCGTCGAGGATCGCCTTCAGCTCGGCGAGCTGATCCTCGGACAGGTCCACGACGTTGGTGCCCCACGCACTGCGGACCTCGATGTAGCTTGCTCCGAGCGCGCGCATCACCGCCGCCTGGATGCGGGGGTCGGCGTCGATCTCGTCGCCGAATCCGGAAAGGTCCCAGCTGGTCTCTGACACGGCCTACTTCACTCCTCCGGCGGTCAAGCCGCCCACTAGATACTTCTGGAAGAACAGGTACAGGATGACCACGGGCGCTGCACACACAAGGGAGGCCGCCATCATCTGGCCGTAGAACGGGATGGCCCCGCCCTCGGTCCCGCTCGCGAAGATCTGCAGCGCGACGGCGGCCGTCTGTGTGCCCGGGCGCGTCATGACGGACGCGAACAGCACGTCGTTCCAGCCGAGCAGGAACGCGAAGATGCCGGAGACGATGATTCCCGGCCAGCTCAGCGGCAGGATGATCCTCGTCAGGATGCCCATATTAGAGGCGCCGTCGATCCTCGCGGCCTCCTCGAGCTCCTTCGGCAGGCCGCGCAGGTAGGTGACCATGACCCACGTGGAGAACGGGAGTGCGAACGTCAAGTACGTGAGGATCAGTCCCCACTGTGTCCCGATCACGGTGACCCCGAGGTACGTCGCCGCCGAGGAGAACAGCACGAACACCGGCAGCACGAGCAGGGTGCCAGGCACGGACTGGAGGCCCAGGAGGCCGCGCAGGATCGTGAGCCTGCCGAAGAACTGGTAGCGGACCAGGACATATGCCGTGCCGATGGACAGCACGGCGGAGATGACCGCGGTCGTGCCGGCCGCGATGATCGAGTTCGTGAGCGCGTTGGCGAGGCCCACGCTCGACCAGATCGTGGAGTAGTTCCCGAGGGTGAACTCGGCGGGCCAGAAGTCCCCGCGGGCCACGGAGATGTCCGAGTTGATGCTCGCGAGGAAGATGTACGCGATCGGGGCGAGGACGAAGACAGCCAGGGCCGCGATGACCAGCCCCAGGAGCCATGTCGGCAGAAGGCGCGTGACCTCGCTCTGCTGGCGGGAGCCGGGCCGGTCGACGAGGGGGTTGAGTGCGGCCTGGGATGCCGACTGGGAGAGGGTCACTTGCGGCCTCCTCGGGGTTCGACGTCGTCGAGCTTCACAGCGCGGAGATAGACGAAGAGCGGGATGAGAATGAGGATGAGCGAGACCACGGCCATGGCCGCGCTGAGCCCGAACCGGAAGCTCTGGAAGCTCGTCACGTACGTCAGCACGGGCAGGAGTTCTACATCGTGCGGGGCCGGGATGCCGAACAGGACGAACGGCAGGGTGAAGTTGTTGATGTGGTTCAGCATGCCGATGATGAAGGCCAGCGAGACCGGTCCCTTGAGGTACGGGAACACCACGTAGCGCAGTTTGGTCCACCACAGCGCGCCGTCGAGCGCTGCGGCCTCGTGCACCTCGTGGTCCACGGACTGGAGGCCCGCGAGCGCGAGCAGGTACACGAAGGGCCAGGAGGCCCACAGCTGCACGAAGACGAGGGCCGGATACGTGTTGGGACCGTTGAGCCACAGCCCCGGGTCGATCCCGAACAGGTTGAACGCGTGATCCACCACGCCCCGCGGTTGGAACATCGTGCGCCACACGGTCGCGACGACGAACGAGGGCAGGACGTACGGGATCAGGAAGACGGAGCGGATGACGGCGCGGCCCTTGAACGCGTTCTGCGTCGCCACCGCGGCGGCTATCCCGATCGGCAGGGCGAGGACCGTGGCGATGAAGGAGTAGGAGACGCTGAGCCACACCGCGTGGAACAGCGAGCTCTGGGTGACGGCCTCGATGTAGTTCGTGAACCCCACGAAGGGCGCGGAGACCCACTTGCGCAGGGTGTACTGGTCGAGGTCCAGAAGCGACATGAAGATGCCCAGGATCAGCGGGACCACGATGACGATCGTCATGAGGAGCCCGCCGGGCAGGAGCAGCCAGAGGGGACGGTTCCGCTCGGAGAGGCCCTTGCGGGGCTTCCCGGAAGGGGGTCCTGGCACGGTGCCGTGGGTGCCAGTGGTGCTGGGCCGGGAGCCCCGGCCCACCGCGTGCGCGGCGGGCCGGGTCTCTGGCTTCGGGGTGCTTGCAGTGCTCATGTCAGTCACGCGGAGCCGGGTCCGCTGCTCACTTGGCCCTGTCGAGGGACTGCTGGGACTTGCCCTGAGCGTCCTTGATCCGCTGGCTCAGGGCAGCGTCCGGGACGCCGCCCGATGACAGGTCCGGGAGGGACTGGACCGTGACGTTGAGCAGCGCGAGCTGGATGTCGCCCCAGGCTCCCGTGAACGGCGTGGCCTTGGATTCCTTCGCCGATTCGGCAATCGCTCCCATGTGAGGCGCAGAGCTCAGGGACGCGAGGCCATCGGCGTTCGCGGGGAGGTCACCGAAGATCTTCTGGTAGTTCAGCTGCTCGTCCTTGCTCGTGACCAGGTTGACGTACGCATAGGCGAGGTCCTTGTTCTTCGAGTAGTCAGCCACCACGAGGTTGTCGCCGGAGAGGATCGACGCCGCCTTGGAGTCTCCAGACTTCGAGGACGTCTCGCCCGGTGCCACGGTCGGCATGAGCGCGTACTCGTACTGGTCCTTGATGGCGGACTTGTCCAGGGTGGGGATCGAGTTCGAGGTCGTCATGAGGAAGAACGCAGATTTCCCGGAGGCGAAGTCGGCGAGGGCCTGGCTGTTGCTCCAGCCGACAGCCGCGGGGTTGACCACCTTGTCCTTGGTGACCCAGCCGTAGAACGTCTCGTAGGCCTTCTTCACGGCCGGGTCATCGAGCTTGGCTGTCTTGCCGTCCACGAGCTGGTTGCCGGCCTGCACTGACATCGCCCAGATGTACTTCCACGGGTCGAAGTTGTCCTTATAGGCGACCGCCATGCCGTACTGCCCCTTGGCG
Source organism: Sinomonas notoginsengisoli (assembly GCF_021554725.1). Lineage (GTDB taxonomy): Bacteria > Actinomycetota > Actinomycetes > Actinomycetales > Micrococcaceae > Sinomonas > Sinomonas notoginsengisoli. The sequence continues at coordinate 28,118 of NZ_JAIZDP010000010.1, forward strand.
GGGTCGGTGAGCTTCTTGGCCTGGTCGAGCAGCCCGTCCCACGTGGTGGCGGGCTTGTCGATCCCGGCAGCCTTGAGAAGGTCCTTGTTGTAGGCCATGACGAACGGACGGCTCACGAACGGGATGCCGGCCAGGTGGTCCTTGTCCGGGCCGGAGATGCCGAGGGCGGCCTGGTTGAAGCGGTCCTTGCCGCCCACCTTCTTCCAGTCGTCGTCGGAGAGCGTGACGAAGGCTTTGGTCGCGTAGGCGGTGGGCGTGAAGGTGGTGCCGAGCGAGTACACGTCCGGGCCCTGGCCTGCTACCACGGAGGTCTGGATCTTGGTCAGCTCGTCGTTCGCGGACGTGAACGTCTCGAACTTGAGGTCGGCGCCGGTCTGGTCCTTGAACTTCTTGGCCGTGTCCGTGAACCACTGCTTCTGCTGCTCGGGATACTGCGTGTTGACATTCACCAGGACATCGAGGGTCTTGCCCGCGCCGTTGACGGCGCCACCCGACGAGCCCCCCGACGAGCCCCCCGACGAACCGCCTGATCCGCAGGCAGTGAGGGCAAGTGCCGTTGCCGCCGCGACCGCGGCCAGCTTGGCGGAAGTGCGCATCCGCATGGTGTCTCCTCTTTGAGTACTCATGGAGCGGAACATGTGACCCCGCTCACAGGGGTGAGCTGTACTTGCGAGTCTAGGAAGAGCAAAACATTGCGGCAAGCGATTGCCAAAATTTGCCAGGCCTGCTTTAATTGATTTCATGACAAAGTCCCCGGGGGCCGCCGACGCTCCCGAGCGGATGCCGACCATCCGCGATATCGCGGACCGGGCCGGCGTCGCGACGTCGACCGTCTCGCGTGCCCTCTCCAACCCGCAGCGCGTCAACGCCCGCACGCGGGAGCGGATCGAGAAGATCGCGGCGGAGCTGCACTACGTGCCGAGCTCCCAGGCACGCGGCCTGAGCTCCGGCCGCACCGGTGCCATCGCGGTCCTGGTCCCGGACGTGACGAACCCGTTCTATTTCGACATCATCCGGGGCACCCAGAACCAGCTCAAGGCGGCCGGGTACACGCAGCTTCTCGTCGACACCGAGGAGGCCACCGACGTCGAACTCGATGCCCTGCGCAAGCTACGCCGCACTGCGGACGGCATTATCCTCGCGGCCTCACGCCTCACGGATGTCCAGCTCGCGGAGGCCGCACGCCTCCAGCCTCTCGTCACGATCAACCGCGCCACCGCGGATGCACCAACCGTGCTCATCGACACTCCCGGCGCCATGGTGCAGGCCCTCGAGCACCTCGCCTCGCTCGGCCACAGGACGGTGACCTACGTGGGCGGTCCCACGAGCTCGTGGTCGACCCACCGCCGGTGGAAGGCGATTGAGGAGGCCGCCGCCCGGCGGGGAATGGACGCCGTCCGGGTCGGGCCCTACTCCCCCAAGACCTCGTCCGGGGCCGCCGCTGCCGACGCCGCACTGGGCACCGGGGCGTCGGCGGTCATCGCATTCAATGACCTCATCGCCATCGGCATGCTCCAGCGATTCCGCGAGCGCGGCGTGCGGGTCCCCGAGGACGTGAGCATCGTCGGCTGCGACAACATCTTCGGCGCCGACTTCTGCAATCCACCCCTGACCACCATCGCCTCGCCCATCGAGCAGGCGGGCCGCACGGCGGTCTCGATGCTCCTCGCCCAGCTCGACCCGCTGCGCACGGCGTCGGCGCGCCGGCTCGCGGTCATGCCCACCCACCTCGAGGTCAGGTCCTCGACTGGCGCCGCGCCGGCCGCGGAGCGGCACGCGGGCTGAGTGGCCCCGAGCGAGCCGCGGTCGTGGAACACCGCGGTGTGGAACACCGTCGCGAAGCCCGTACGACGGCGGCGCAGGGGCCTCGTCAGCCAGCTCGGCCCGGCGCGGCTACGAGCGCTCGGCGAACTTCCCCTCGGCGGCGATGCGCTTGTTGAGCTCGGCGAGGAACTCGTTCTCGTCGAAGTCGATCGGCACTTCCCTGCCCGTCCAGCTTGAGAGGTGGATGGCGTTGGCCAGCCGCACGCCGAGAATGCCGTCGGTGCCCGGTGCGAGCAGCGGGGTGCCGTCGAGGATGTTCGCGGCGAAGTTCTCCAGGACCCCCGAGTGCTGCGAGCCCCAGGCGGACTCGAACTCGATGGTCTCCTGGGTGTAGTAGTCCCCGGGGTTGAAGTCGCCCCTGAACATCTTCCGGACGTCCTCGATGCCCATGCCCTCGCTGATCTCGCGCTCGGGCTTGCTCAGCCGCGTCACGACGGCGGTCTTGGAGTCCTCGACGACGATCTTGCCCCGGTCGCCGAGGATTTCGAAGCGGTCGGTGCCGGTGATGTCGTGGGTCGCGGTGACCAAGACGCCGGTGGCGCCGCCGCCGTAGTCGACCACCGCGGTGACCTCGTCCTCGACGGCGATGTTGCGGCGGAAGCCGTAGGCAACCTTCGAGAACACCTTCTCGGGCACCCCGCAGATCCACTGCCACAGGTCCAGCTGGTGGGGAGCCTGGTTGACGAGCACACCGCCGCCCTCGCCGCCCCAGGTGGCGCGCCACTCGGACTGGTCGTAGTAGCCCTGCGGGCGCCACCACGTGGTGATGATCCAGTTGGTGCGCTTGATCGTGCCGATCTCACCGGCGTCGACGATCTCCTTGAGCCTGCGGTAGAGCGGGTTGTTGCGCTGGTTGAACATGATGGCAAAGGTGAGCTCGGGCTTGGTTGCCGCGAACTCGTTGAGCGCCTTGACCTGCTTCGTGTAGACGCCGGCGGGCTTCTCGATGAGCACGTGGATGCCGCGCTCGAGTGCCTGGATGCCCATCTGCGGGTGGAGGTAGTGCGGCACGGTCGTGACCACGGCCTCGACCGCTCCGGACTCGAGCATCGTCACGTAGTCGTCGAAGACCTGCACCTCGGGATACAGCTCGGCGATCTTCTCGCGCTTGGCCGGGTCGGTGTCGGCGATGGCCGCGACGTCGATGTTCGGCACGAGTCCGTCCGCGATGAACTTCGCGTACGAGCTGCCCTGTGCGCCGAAGCCGACGATGCCGAGACGGACTTTCCTGCTCATGGATGGTGCCTTCCGTTCTTTTAGGTCTAGAAGAGGTTCTTGAAGCCGAGGCTCACGAGGTTGTCGTAGGAGGTCTGCAGGGCCTCAAACACGGTGCGCCCGTAGAGCTGGTCCTGCTCGACCAGGAGGTACTCGGCGCCGGATTCGATGGCGGCGGGCACAATCGAGGCGAAGTCGAGGTTGCCCTCACCGACCTCGGCGAACTGGACCACGTCCTTGAAGTGGCCCATGAAGCCCGCCACGTCGCCTGCCTCGTAGGCCGTGATGGCCTCCTCCGGGAGCGCGCCGATGCGGTAGTCCTTCAGGTGGACCATCGCGGTCCGGCCAGCGTACTTCGTCAGGGTCCGCACGGGGTCGAGGCCGCCGCGGGCCACCCAGTGGACGTCGATCTCGAGCCCCATCGCGGGAGCCGAGTCGGCCAGGACGTCGAGGATGTGGCGCCCACCGATCTTCGCGAACTCGACGTGGTGGTTGTGGTAGTACAGTGCAATGCCGTGCTCGGCGAGGGCCTCGGCGGTCTCGTTGGCGCGCTTCGCGTAGTCGAGGATCCGCTGTTCGGAGCGGAGCTCGGACATGGGCAGCATGCCGATGCGGAGCATCTTCGTCCCGAGGGTCTGGCAATCGGCCACGGTGCGGTCCAGATCGTTGAGCACCGCGTACGGGGTCTGGTCCTTCTCGCCGTCCACTTGGGCCGAGAGGGCTGCGAACTCGATGCCGAGTTCGGTACGCGCACGGTCCAGCTCGGCGACGTTCTGCGCGTCCATCGGGATCTGGGAGACTTCGACGGCCCGGTAGCCAATCTCGGCCACCTTGCGGAGTGTCTCGAAGGGGCCGATCTCCGCGAAGCTGTCCTTGAGCATCATCGCTTGGACGCCGATCGTGGCCATGGTTCTCCTAGTCTCGTGCTGCCTGGTTCTGGCGGACTCGTTTCCGCGGTGCACCGCCTCACACGCTTCATTCCACCGTAGCGACCATGGCACGGGACAGAAACCGTTTGCCGTTTCCGTTGCCACTGCGGCTCCGCGCGCACTTCAGCCAACGGGCAGCACCTATGGGCAATCGATTGCCACGGGGTTTGGCATCGACGAGGGTCAGCGCCACATGTCCGGCGCGTACGAGCGCGCGTACACGTCCTTGATGAGCCGCAGCGTCTGAGCGCCCTCCTCCGCCCCGATCCAGAACCGCTCGCGGGCACGGAGGCAGCGGTAGAAGTCGGCGATGAGCAGCTGATGGGACGCGCCCCAGTATGAGCGCTCCCCCACCAGCACGCCGGCCTCCTCGACGACCTCCACGCGTCCGTCCCCGTGCCGCACCGTCAGGGCTCCCCGCAGACTCAGCTCCCCGGCCTCGGTCTGGATGTCGAGCGTCACGGGCGCGTTGACGCCGTTGGCGTTCGTGGCAAAGAAGACGCTACGCTGACCGCCAGCGTGCTCGAGGACCATGTCCGCCGTGTCCTCGACCTCGATCACATTCCCGAGGGCGCGTGCGGACGCGCGCCCATCCACGAGGCGCGCAGGGCCCACGAGCCACTGCAGGAGATCGAGCGTGTGGATCGCCTGGTTCATGAGCAGTCCGCCGCCGCTGCCCGCCCAGGTCCCGCGCCACGGGCGGGCCGCGTAGTAGGCGGCCGGGCGGTGCCACATGACCGTTGCCTCCGCGCCTGTCACCGCGCCCAGAGTCCCGCCCTCGAGCAGGTCGCGCATCGCCACGACGGGGGCGTTGTAGCGGTTCTGGAAGCAGACACCGAGCTGCGTCCCGGAAGCCAGCCACGCGGCGTCGGCCGCCTCGGTGAGGCGCTCAGCATCGGCGAGGGTGTGCGCTAGCGGCTTCTCCGTCAGCACGTGCACGCCTGCCTCGAGCGCCTCGAGCGCCGCCGGAGCGTGCTCGCTGTGCGGAGTGCACAGATGCACGACGTCGACCCCTCCTCGCGCCAGCAGCTCGCCGACGCTCGCGTAACCCGGCGCGTGATGTGCCTCGGCCGCCGCCTCGCGGCGCCTTGGATCGGGGTCGACGACGCCCACGAGCCGCACTGCTCCCAGCGCCGCGAGCGACCCGATCGCCGCAAGGTGCTGCGCCGAGATGTCGCCGCAGCCGACAACCGCGGCGCGGGGAACTGACGGCTGAGCGGATTCGGGAGACGATGAGAGCACACCGGTGGGCATTCCCCCACGCTAGTGAACGGGCTGCCGTACCGCAATCGGTTGCCACCCGGTGCCGTCGGCACCTCCCCCCTGCGGCCGCCAGCCCTACCGGTGGGTCTCGCCGCCGCCCAGATCCAGGAGCGCGAGCTCATCCCGGCGCGGCAGCCCCTCCCAGTCGCCGAGGTGGCCCACGGCGAAGGCCCCCAGAAGGCAGCCGCGGCGCAGGCGCCCGGGCACATCCTCGCCGTCGAGCCTCGCCGAGAGGTACCCCGCCGTGAACGCATCGCCGGCTCCTACAGTGTCCACCGCCCTGACGGCCACCGCGGGCGCGTGGAGGACGGCGTGAGGCGTGAAGGCCTGCGCACCGTCGGCGCCGAGCTTCGCCACGACCTCGCCGACGCCGGTGCCGAGCAGTTCCTCGGCGGCGGCCTCGAGCGTTGTCCCCTCCGGTGCGGCCAACGCCAGCTCCGCGGGCGAGCCGATGACCACCTCCGCGCCCTCGATGAGCCACGGCAGCACCTCGGCGGCCTCGTCGGGACTCCACAGCTTGGCGCGGAAGTTCACGTCGACGGAGAACGGCACCGCCCGGCGGCGGCAGACCTGCGCGGCGTGGAGTACCGCTGCGCGAGCGACCTCCGAGAGCGCGGGCGTGATGCCGGTGAGGTGCAGCCAGCCGAGGTCGCGGTCCAGCAGGCGGTCGACGTCGTGCGGCGAGAGACGCGCCCCCGCGGAACCGCTCCGATTGTAGAAGATCCGGGAGACCTCGGGGGTTCGCGCCTCGAGGAACATGATGCCCGTGGGCCTCGAGTCCCTCCGTACGTGGGACACGTCGACCCGTTCGGCGGCGAGGCTGCGGAGGATGAACTCGCCGAGCTCGTCGTTACCGAGCACGCCGCCCCACGACGATGGATGGCCGAGCCTCGCGAGCGCAACAGCAACGTTCAGCTCGGCCCCCGCGGCGTGCATGGTCAGGGGTCCGCCGATCGCGAGCGGGCCCACCGACCGAAGCGAGACGAGGGCCTCGCCGAGGGTGACAACCGGGGCGCCGGCTCCGGTCACTCGGCGTCCTCGAGCTCTCGGGCGGCCGAGACGAAGGCCCGGGCGCGTTCGGCGAGCGCCTCGGTACTGCCGCCACGGGCGCCGTCGCCCACGAGAGGACCCCCCGCGCCGATGCCGAGCGCGCCGGCCGCGATGTACTCCGGAAGCTGCTGGAGCCCCATGCCACCCACGGCCAGGAAGGGGATCTGGGGGAACGGCTCGGTGAGCGCCCGGAGGTAGCCGGGCCCTACGGCTGAGGCGGGGAAGAGCTTGACGGCGGCGGCACCATGGCGCCACGCCTCATACGCCTCGGTGGGAGTGAACGCCCCCGCCAGGACCGGGATGCCCTGCCCGGCCGCGTACGGCACGGACTCGCTCACGGAGGGAGTCACCACGAACGTCGCACCGGCGGCCACGACGGAGTCGACGTCCTCGAGCGTGCACACCGTCCCGGCGCCGAGGTACGAACCTTCGGGGACGTCGGCGGCGAGGGACGCGATCGCGCCCAGCGTGCCCGGGGTAGTCAGGGCGATCTCGACGAGCCGGATGCCCTCGCGGAAGAGGACGCGTGCGGCGTCGGCGGCGTGCTCGGCCGAGTCGCCGCGGATGACGGCGACCACGCGGCTCGCGCGGACAACCTCGAGGAGGGTGCGGTTGTCGAGAGTGCTCATGACTGCCTTTCCTTCACTGGCGATCGGCCATCACCTACGTCTGGCTCGATCACCATTCCGCGAACGATCCGTCGGCGTGGCGCCACACCGGCCCGCGCCAGGCGTGGCCGCGGAGGTCCGCGTCGCGGACGGCCGCCTCGTCGACCTCGATGCCGAGGCCCGGCCCGGTGAGCCGCTCAATGCAGCCGTCCACGAACGCCAGCGGCTCGCTGTCCACCACATAGTCCAGCACTTCGGCGCCCTGGTTGTAATGGATGCCGATGCTCTGTTCCTGGATGAGGTAGTTGGGGGTCGAGAAGCCCACCTGCAGGCAAGCCGCGAGCGCAATGGGTCCGAGGGGGCAATGCGGGGCAAGCTGTACGTCGAACGTCTCGGCGAGCGCTGCGATCTTGCGGACCTCGGTGATGCCGCCCGCGTGGCTGAGGTCCGGCTGCGCGACGGCGATGCCGGCCCCGAGCACGGGCAGGAACTCCTGGCGCGAGAAGAGCCGCTCGCCCGTGGCGATCGGGATGGTGGTCGACTCCACCATGCGCCCGATCAGGTGCGAGTTCTCCGGCACCACTGGCTCCTCGAGGAAGAGGGGGTGCAGGTCCGCGAGGAGCGAGGCGGCACGCCGGGCGGTCGCCAGTGTGAAGCGGCCGTGGAAGTCGACCGCCACATCGCGGTCCGGGCCGAGGACCTCACGGGCCGCGGCGACTCGCCGGACGACGCCGTCGAGCTCGGCCGCGCTGCCCGCCGCCGACATGCGGCCGGAAGCGTTCATCTTCACTGCCGTGAGCCCCGCCTCGACCTGCGCCGTGATGGCTTCGGCCACCTCGTTCGGCTCGTCCCCGCCGACCCACCCGTAGACCCTGATGCGGTCCCGCACCGGGCCGCCGAGGAGCTGGTGGACGGGCGCGCCGAAGTACCTGCCCGCGATGTCCCAGAGGGCTTGGTCGAGTCCGGCCACTGCACTGGCGAGGATCGGTCCGCCGCGGTAGAAGGAGCCCTTGGTCAGTACCTGCCAGTGGTCCTCGATGTGCAGCGGGTCGCGCCCGAGCAGGAGCTCGGAGAGCTGGTCCACCGCCGTGCGGACTGTCTCGGAGCGGCCCTCGCAGGTCGCCTCGCCCCAGCCCACAACACCAGTGTCCGTCTCGACCCGGACGAACAGCCAACGCGGAGGGACCAGGAAAGTCTCGACTCTGGCAATCTTCATGCCTCAGCCCTTCGTTGCGCCCGCAGTGAGGCCCGAGACAATGTACCGCTGGGCGAAGAGCGCAATCACCATGATCGGCAGCGTCACCACTGTCGCTGCCGCCATAAGGCCGCCCCAGTCGATGCTCGCGTAGGAGACGAAGTCGAAGATGGCCACAGGCAGCGTCTTGGTCTTCGAGCCTGAGAGCACCAGGGCGAACATGAAGTTGTTCCACGAGAAGATGAAGGCCAGGATCCCCGCCGTCGCCATGCCCGCCACGGAGAGCGGCAGGGTGATCCTCCGGAAGGCCCCGATGGGCGTGAGCCCGTCCACCTGGGCGGACTCCTCCAGCTCGAGCGGCATGGAGTCGAAGTAGCCCATCATGATGTACACGATCAGCGGCAGGGCCACGAACATATGGCTCAGGATGAGCACCTCGAACCCGCCGACCATGCGCAGGTTCGAGAACACGTAGTACCACGGCACGAGGAGCGAGACCCCCGGGATCACGCGCGCCATGAGCACCACTAGGGCTGAGCGGTGCATCGTGAAGCGGCTCATCGAGTACGCCGCGGGGACACCGAGGACGAGGGAGAGCACGGTCGAGACGAACGCGACCCAGAAGCTGTTCGCGACGAACACGAAGTAGTTGTTGCGCGTGAGCACGTTGACGTAGTTCTCGAGCGTGGGCTGGAACAGGACCGACTTGGACAGGTCGTAGATGTCCACGTTGGTCTTGAGCGAGGCGAGGACCATCCACACGAGGGGAAGGAGGAGCGCGACCACCGTCGCGATGAGCGCCACGACCCTAAACGTCGGGTAAACACGGGTCGAGGCCGGCCTGCGGCGGCGGGCAGGCGTCGCGCGCGAGGCGGGCAGCGCCGTCGTGCGTGCCATCTCAGATCTCCTTCTTGCGGACGGTGAGGGCCCACATGATGCCGATGATGAGCAGGAAGAACAGGATCAGCACGGTCGAGGAGACACCGTACTGGTTGTAGTCGAACGAGAGGCCGTAAGCGTAGACGTTGAGGGTCTCGACCTCGTTGAACGAGCCGCCGCCCTTGCCCTTGGTCGCGTAGAGGATGTCGAACGTCTTGAGCGCGTCGATGCCCCGCAAGAGGATCGCGACGACCACCGTGGGCATCATGAGCGGGAGCGTGACGAACCAGAAGCGCTGCCACGTGCTCGCGCCGTCGATCTTCGCGGCCTCCTGCGGCTCCTCGGAGAGCGAGGTGAGGCCGGCGAGGAGGATGAGCGCGACCATCGGGGTCCATTGCCAGATGTCGATGACCATCGTGGTCCACAGGGCCGTCTCCTGACCCGCGAGCCACGGCTGAGGCGGGATACCGACCCAGCCGAGCGCCTGGTTGGCGAAGCCGATGTTCGGGTCGAAGATGAGCCGCCACATCATGCCGACGGCCACGGGGGTCGCGACGAGCGGGAGCAGGACGGCGACGCGGACCCAGCGTTCGCCGCGGAAGGGCCGCCACAGCAGGAGGGCGATGCACATGCCGAGCACCACCTCGAACACGAGTACGACGGCCGTAAACAGCACCGTACGGCCAACCGCAGGCCAGAAACGTGCCGTGTCGGTCAGGACGGTGGCGTAGTTCTGCAGGCCGGTGAAGCTGCTGGCGGCGCGCACCGACCCGTGGGCGTCGGTCAGCGACAGGTAGGCGGTCCAGACGAGCGGGATCACGATGAGGATGGCCACGAAGGCCATGGCGGGGGCGGCGAAGAGCCACTTGCGGTGGCGGTTGGCCCACGTGGAGAAGGCCGAGGTGGGCTTGGGCCGCAGGGGCGGGGCCTTGGTGAGGTCAGAGTCGATGGTGGTGGAAGACATGGGTTACCTTGCCAGGGGATCGGGCCGATCAGGCCGGGACGCACGACGGCGGTCGCGCGCCCCGGCCTTTTGCCGGCGGATCGGTGCGGCTACTTGTCCGACTCGAGGAACTTCGAGAAGTCGGACTGTGCCTGGTCGGCGGCCTTCGCGGAGTCGGCGCCGGTGATCGAGGCGACGATGGGGGCGCCGACGATCTCGCGGGCCTTGCTCACCGATACGACCTCGGGCCGGTCATGGCCCACGCCGTTCTTGGCGCTGACGGTGATCGCGTCGGCGAGGTCCTTCGGGTAGGTCGAGATGCCGTCCGGGCTGGACCACACCGACGTGCGGGCGCCCGGAACGCCTGCCTTCTGCGTGGCGAGCGTGCGCTCCTTGGACGTAGCCCATTGCACGAACTTCCATGCATTTCCCTTGTGCTTGGACGCGTCATTGATGCCGAGCGCCCAGGACGGGATGTTGTACGGCTTGGCGCCTGCGGGGCCGGCAGGGAGTGGCGCGAAGCCGACCTTGTCCGCGACCTTGGACTTTGCTGGGTCGGTGGCGTTCTTGTAGAGCGAGTCGGCCTCCGTGTAGAACGCAGCCTTGCCCTGTGTGAAGATCGCCATCGCCTCGGGCCAGCTCATGTCGGTGGAGACGTTTGCCGGGCCGGAGTCCTTGATGAGGCCACCGTAGAAGGCGTAGGCCTTCTTGGCCTCGTCCGTGTTGACCGAGGCCTTGCCGTCCTTCTTGAAGTCGCCGCCGAAGCTGTACAGGAAGCTCGAGAACTGGGTCACCGCGGTGGACTTGCCCGTGCGGGCCACGAAGCCGGCCGTGTCAGGGTTGGAGGCCTTGATCTTGGCTGCGGCATCCTTGAGCTCGTCCATGCTCTTCGGCACGCTGATGCCCGCGGCCGTCAGGAGGTCCTTGCGGTAGTAGAGGACCTCGCGTTCGGTGATGATCGGCACGCCGACCACCTTGCCATCAGCGGTCGTCGCCGCCACGGTGTTCTGTTGGAAGTCGTTCCAGTCCCAGGACGAGTCCTTCTTGACGTTGTCCGAGAGGTCTGCGAGGTACTTGTTCTTCGCGAAGAGCTTTCCCTCCTGGAGGGGCCGGTACATCATCACGTCGATGTCCTCGCTGCCCGCGTTGAGCTTGACATTGTACTGGTCCGAGAGCTGGTCCTCGCCGAGCTGGGTGAGCTCGATCTTGACGCCGGTCTCCTTCTCGAACTCCGGGATGGCTGCCTTGATCTGCTCTGTCCACACGTGGTTGGCCAGAGTGACGCGCAGCGGGCCGGCAGCATCGCTGCTCCCGCCCCCACCGTTGTCTCCCGAACCGCAGGCCGCGAGCCCGAGACTCGCGATGGCGGCGACCGCCGCCGCCCGCATGAATGACTGAACCTTCACCGTTGAACTCCAATCTCCCGGATCGCCTCGACGACCCGCGCCTGACGCCCCTTTACGTCAGATCTCAGCATGGAGACTAAGCCACAAGTACTACGTATTCAAGAGTTGCGCAGTTCACAGTATGATCTCTTCCATGGCGCATGCGACGGGGCTGCACACTGCCACCGCGGACGACGGCGAGCGGCCGAGTCTTGCGGCAGGCCCCCTTGCCGTCGTGGGCGTCAAGGCGTCCCGGCGCCACACCCAGATCCTCGACGCCCTCGGCGCGGGAATCTGCTCCGGCGAGCTCCCGCCGTCGTTTGTTCTGAACTCCGACGAGCTCGAGGCGCAGTACGGAATTTCGCGCACGCTCGTGCGCGAGGTGCTCCGCGTGCTTGCCTCTCTGGGCCTCGTCGAGGCAAGGCGCCGCGTGGGCACCGTAGTGCTGCCCGAGGAGTCATGGGATGCCTTCAACCCGCAGGTGATCCGGTGGAAGCTGGTCTCGCCCGCCCGGCTCGCGCAGCTGCGCGAGCTGACCGAGCTGCGCAGCGCCGTCGAGCCCCTCGCCGCGCTGCTGGCCGCCGAGCGCGCCGGCGACGCCGAGCGGGAGGAGATTGTCCGGCTCGCGGCCGCCATGTGGGCGGCGGGGAAGACGGGGCGGCAGCAGACGTTCCTGGAGCTCGATGTGTCCTTCCATCACAGGGTGCTCGCCGCCAGCGGCAACCGGATGATCGGCAAGCTCCACCTCCTCACCCAGGAGGTCCTCGAAGGGCGGGTCCAGTACGGGCTCATGCCGCAGCTGCCGGACCATGCAGCGCTGGAATGGCACATGGACGTGGCCGCGGCGATCCAACGCGGCGACGGAACCGCGGCGCGTGCTGGGATGGAGAAGATCGTGGAGCAGTCGCTCGTGGAGATGGCCCACATGTGGGAGGCGACCTGACCTCGTCGCGCCACCGTGTCGCGGCCCGACGGCTGGTCTAGGCTAGGCCCATGCGCGAACTCCAGGCGAAGATCATCGAGGAGATGGGCGTCAAGCCCGAGATCGACCCCGCGGCGGAGGTCGAGGCCCGCGTCGCGTTCCTCAAGGACTACCTCCGGGCGACCGGCTCCAAGGGCTTCGTCCTCGGCGTCAGTGGAGGGCTCGACTCCTCGCTCGCGGGCCGGCTCGCGCAGCTCGCCGTCGAGTCGCTTGCCGACGACGGCGTCGAGGCGGACTTCGTGGCTGTCCGCCTTCCCCACGGGGCCCAGCACGACGAGGAGGACGCCCAGGCAGCCCTCCGCTTCATCCAGCCGAAGTCCACCCGGACGTTCAACGTCAAGGCCGCCGTGGACGGGTTCGAGTCCGAGTACGAGCGCTCGTGCGACGACGAGCTGAGTGACTTCGTCCGCGGCAACACCAAGGCCCGCGCCCGCATGGTAGCCCAGTACATGATCGCCGGCGAACGGAACCTCCTCGTGGTCGGCACAGACCACGGCGCCGAGTCCGTGACGGGCTTCTTCACGAAGTACGGCGACGGCGGTGCCGACATCCTTCCGCTCTTCGGGCTCGACAAGCGCCAGAACCGGGCGCTGCTCCAGCATCTGGGCGCCCCGGAGCAAGTGTGGCAGAAGATCCCGACGGCGGATCTCCTCGACCTCCAGCCGGGACGCACGGATGAGCACGAGCTCGGGATCACCTACAACGACATCGACGACTACCTCGAGGGACGCGCCGTCTCGGACGAGGTCGCGGAGTCCATCGAGTACCGGTACCTGATCACCCGCCACAAGCGCGCCACTCCGGTGACCCTCTTCGACACGTGGTGGCGTGAACAGGCCACGAGCTGGTCGAAGTAGCGATCCCGCACCCTCACATCGCAGCGAGTAGGCACCGCACGGTGCCTACTCGCTGTGCGGTTGATAGCGTGGGCGGCGTGAAGCTTGCTACCTGGAACGTCAACTCCCTCCGTGCCCGCGCCGACCGCGTTGAGAACTGGCTCCTGCGCAGTGAGGTGGACGTGCTCGCAATCCAGGAGACCAAGTGCAAGGACGAGAACTTCCCGTGGGAACTGTTTGAGCGCAACGGCTATGAGGTGGCACATTTCGGCGTGAGCCAGTGGAACGGCGTCGCGATCGTCTCGCGCGTTGGGCTCGACCAGGTCGAGCGGACCTTTCCGGACCAGCCCTCGTTCGGGAAGAACGGCGAGAACCTGGCTCAGGAGGCACGGGCGATCGCCGCCACCTGCGGTGGCGTACGCGTGTGGAGCCTCTACGTCCCGAACGGCCGCGCGCTCGATGACGAGCACATGCCGTACAAGCTCGAGTGGCTCAAGATCCTCAATGGCCACGCGGCCGAATGGCTCGCGCAGGATCCGGGCGCCGAGATCGCGCTCGTCGGGGACTGGAACATCGCCCCGAAGGACGAGGATGTCTGGGACATCGAGCTCTTCCGCACTGGAGGGTTCACGCACGTGAGCGAGCCCGAACGGGAGGCCTTCCGGGCGTTCGAGGCCTCGGGCTATACGGACGTGGTCCGGCCCTACACGCCAGGCCCGGGCGTCTACACCTACTGGGACTACACGCAGCTGCGGTTCCCGAAAAAGGAGGGTATGCGCATCGACTTCGTACTCGGCTCGCCAGCTCTCGCCTCGCGTGTCACGGGCGCGATGATCGACCGTGAGGAGCGCAAGGGCAAGGGCGCTTCGGACCACGCGCCCGTGGTCGTGGACCTGATGGACGCTTGGTGATCCGCGGGCGGCGTACGGCCTCCTCGGGGAGCGGGCCGGGATGAGCGCGGGGCACGGCCGTGCGGGGCGTCCCCTCACGTCGCAGCTGCGAGTCTACGAGCCGCTCTCGGCCTTCACGTCCGAGGAAAGGGAGCGGATCGAACGGGGGCTGTCCGGCGACGGGCGTGCGGCGCTCGACAAGGCCGAGGCCGAGGACGCCCTGCTGCGGATCGTCCGGCCCTCCGGCGACCCCTTCCCGGACGGCCGCGACGAGTTCACCCGGACTCTCACTGTAGAGGGCCGCACGCTCTATTGCCCGTCGCAGCTCATACTGCGCTCGGGCCTGGCCGCGGAGTCGGTACTCACGACGGCGCCGGCTCCCCTCGCATCCGTCCTGTTGCCGGAGAGCGCACGGGCCCGCCATCAGGAGCGGGTGGACCGGCTCGCCGAGGAGTCGGGCACGCCCCGGATCAGCACGCGCGAATCACTGTGGGGTATCCCCTTCAGCTGGTTCGTGCTGTTCCATGAGGGCGATCCGACCGAGGTGGTCGAAGAGAACGACCACCTCGTGACCGTCCGGATGACCGTTACGTGGGCCAAGGCCATCAGCCGGGCGCGCTTCGCGGTGGCCAACCTCGCCCTCGCGGCCCCCGAGATGAACCTCCTCGACGAGCTCACGTCCCTCACTGAATGGCTCGAGGAGTTCAATCCGGACTCGGTTGTTGAACTGGACTACGGCAGCGTTGCTGACCGCGTCTTCCCCGACGAGTCGCCCACCGATGTGCTGCTCGGCATCGAGTGCCTCGCAGAAGGGGACATGACGGGCGCGGCGGCCGCGTATCGCAGGCTCGCGTCACGCTGGATCCCCATCCGTCAGCTGGCCCGAGCTTCTTGACCCAGCTGGCAGACGGAGCAGTGATCAGCTTTCGCTGACGTTCCGCTTCGCTTCCTGCACACGGTCCTGAACCGATGAGCTCTGGTTCTGGGCCTCGCCCTTGACCGACTCCACTCCCTCTGTGGCCGTCTGCTTCACGGACTCCACGGCCTCCCGGGCCGGCTCCTTGAGCTGGGATGCCACGTGCGAGGCGGCCGCGGAGAGCTCCTCCTTGAGAGGCTCGGCCTTCTCCTGGAGCGTCTGGGCGAGCTCCTGTTCCTTCTCGCTCGGCGGGAAGAGTGAGGCGACGAGGAGCCCGGTGCCGAACGCGACCAGCCCTGCTGCGAGCGGGTTGCCCTGCGTTTTCCGGACCACACGACGCTGCGTATTGTCCACTGCATCTCCGACCCTGTGGGTAGCTGATTCCATGGAACCAGCGGCGTCATCGGCCGAGCCCATGACCTTCTCCTTCATGTCGGACACTGCACCTTTGATCCTCTCGCCCTGCCGGTGGGCAATGTGCGAGGGACTGACCTTGTCCGCGACGGCGTCGACGTCGTAGCCCAGTCGCTCACGGGTGCGTTCAATGTCGGATCGGATGGCGTCGGGGTTCTGGCTCATCGTGGCTCCTCACTAGGTTTAAGGGATTCGGGAATCTTCTTCACGGACTCAGTTGTTCGGGGCAGGCCCTTGGCGGCCTCCAGCTCCTTCTTCGCCCTCATGGCGAGGACGGCTGCGATGATGCCCCAGATAACGGCGACGATCACGGCGGACCAGCCAAGTCCCACAAGGTAGAAGCCCAAGGCCCACCAGAGCGCCAGCGAGAGGAACAGGAGGACGAAGTGACCGGCAACGCCTGCCCCTCCATACATCCCGGCCCCCTTGCCCACGCGGGAGCCTGTCTCTCGCAGCTCCGCCTTCGCGAGCTCGAGCTCCTGGCGCATCAGGGTCGAGAGGTCGGCCGCCACATCGCCCACAAGGTTGCCCAAGGACGTATTGGTGGCCTTCTCCTCGGCTGGCGGCACCCCGGTCGCGGGCGGCGCTACCCCAGCGGCGGCTGCGCGCGCATAGCCGTCCTCTCCTTGATAGGCGCCGGGCCCGGACGCGTGGCCGGGCAAAGTACCCGGTTGGGGCTCGGGGGCGCCGTAGCCCGGAGTGTGGCTCATCGCCGGCCCTCCCATTTCTCATCCAGGGGTGGTACAGCGCTCTGGCCCGTCAGGCCCGACTCATCCTCCCTCACGTGGCTAGGGCGGGAACCGTCGGCGCCCAAGATCCCCTCGAGATCCGTGTTCTCTACCGCCGGCCTGCTCTCGTGAGTACCGCCGGTGCCGACCGTGCCAGCAGTGCCGCCCGGTCCGGCGAAGCCAGCACCAGCTGTGCCGCCGGGAACGGTGCCAGGAGGAACGGTGCCAGCCGCGGGATTTGCCTGCGGTACGCCAGTTCCGAGCCGCTCACTCGCGTCGGCGGAGTACCCGGCGCCCGCGGTGTACGGGGTGGGAGTTGACGACGGCTCATTGGCCGGCCGCGGCGGGATCGCGCCCTGCGTGCGGTCATCCTGCCCGGCAGCGAGCGATCGACTCAGGCGTCCGGCAAGAAGTCCCGCACCGGCCGCGATTGCCAAGAACATCCCCGGCCTGCGCCTTGCGTACGACTTCACTTCCTGGAGGACCGAACCGGGGTCGCGCTGGTCGAGCCATTCCGCGAAGGCCCCGGTACGGCTGGCGGCCCGCCTGACCAGGTCCGTGCCTACTCCCTGTTCCTCGCTGTTCGAAGCCATCGAGTGGAGCTGGCGGTGAATGGCGCGCAGGCCTTCCGCTGCCCGGGCCTGCTGATGCGCGGCCTGATCCTTCACCTCGTCCCGGCTTTGGGCCATCAGATCGCTGATCTGCGACTTGGTCTCGCCGGCGACATTGGCCGCCTCGTCCTTGGCGACGCCGCCGACCGCCTGGGCCGAACTGGCCGCATCGCCGGCGACGCCGCGTGCCTCGTCCTTCACTGTTGCCGACGTTCCGGACTGCTGCGGCTGGCTGGTGCCGCGGGGCAGAAATTCGCTCATCGTGTATTCCTTTCGCGCTTGTCACTCGGTCCAGCTGCTGACTGTGGACCGTTACCCACGAGCGCGTGTATTACACGAAACGGCGGCAAATGGATGCCCGAGCCCGCTCGAGCGCCACGCGAGTGCTCGAGAACGCGGCTAGAACGCGGCGGGCGGGGCGGTGGTCTCCCGGACGACGAGCCTCTGTTCGGCCACTTCGCTGTGCACCGCGCCTACCTCGCCGCCGAGCTCCGCCAGGAGCATTTGAGTCCCGCGGCGTGCCTGGCCCGTTGGGTCCTGCCACACGGTGGTGAGACCGGCGCATGCGCCCATCTCGTGGCCGTCAATCCCCACGATCGAAAGGTCTTCGGGCACGCGGAGTCCATGCCGGCGGGCCTCGAAGAGGACTCCGAGGGCCATCTCGTCCGATGCGCACACCATGGCCGTGGGCCTCGGCTCGGGGAGCGTCAGGAAGCGGCGCAGAGCCTCAGCCCCGCTGGCCACCGTGAAGTTGCCGAAGAAGACCGCGTCGGGGTCAATCTCCAGGTCCGCGGCGTGCACCGCGTCGTGGAATCCCTCCACTCGGATCTTCGGAACGGAGAAGTTCAGCTCAAGGTCGTCGCTGCCGTGCAGGAGTGCGATGTGCCGGTGGCCGAGGCCGATCAGGTGCTCCGTGATAGTCCGCGCAGCCTGGTAGTCATCGATCCCGACGGTCGCGATGCCCGCCACCGGACCTCCCACCACCACGAGGGGCATGTCGATCTCATGCAGGTCTTCGACTTCCTCGGGATAAAGGTACATGCACAGCAGCAGGAGCGCGTCGATCTGCTTGTGTACCATGGAGCGGCTGAACAGCCGTTCCCGGGGCGCGGACCGGCCGCCGAGATTGAACAGGGAGAGGTTGTAGCCGCGCCCGTGCAGTTCACGGTCGACGCCGGCGATCGCCTTTCCGAAGAACCACCGGTCCACGTACGGGGCAAGGACGCCGACCGTGCGCGTCTTGCCGGTAGCAAGACGGGACGCGGCGGAGGACGGCACGTACCCCAGTTCCTCGGCCTTGGCGAGGATTCTTGCCCGCGTAGCCGGGGAGACGCGTGGGAGGCCGCGAATGGCCCGCGATACTGTGGCCGTCGAGACGCCCGCGGCCGCCGCGACCTCCTCGATCCCTACCATGGCCTCCCCTAATGGACCGTCTCCTTCGGCGGCCCGGGCCTTCTCAGTCTTTGTTCTCGTCCCGTTCCCCGCGCAGCACCTTAAGTCTCAACGCCCATATCCCCACCATTGCGAGCACCACTGCGAGCAGGCCGAGCGCCCATCCGAGCGCGAATTGTCCGGTGACCTCGAGCCAGACTGTGAGGCCCAGAAGGATGAGACCCCAGAAGGCCAAGAAGCCCATGAAGATCTCGAACTGCTCGACTACCGCCTTCCGATGCCGGGAGGAGCGGCGGTAGGCCGCCCCTCCCACGGACATCGGATCCTTCGGATTGATCATTTGACCGCGCCGGCGGTGAGGCCCGCGACGATCTTGCGCTGGAACACCAGGACGAGGATCACCAACGGGACGGTGACGATCGTTCCGGCTGCCATGACGGCGGTGTACGGCTCCTGGTGCGGCTGGGCGCCCGCGAAGAACGCGATCGCCACGGTCACCGTACGCGTCGCGTCCGAGGACAGCTGGCTCGCGATCAGGAACTCGTTCCAGGCCGAGATGAAGGCGAGGATCGCCGTCGTGAACGTGGCCGGTGCGGCGAGCGGGAGGATCACCTTCCGGAACGCCTGGCCCTGGGTGCAGCCGTCGATGCGCGCGGATTCCTCGAGCTCCCACGGCATCTCGCGGAAGAAGGAGGTCAGGGTGTACACCGTCAGCGGAAGCACGAACGAGATGTTCGGGATGATGAGCGCCTGGTAGCTGCCCATCCAGCCGATGTTCGTGAACAGCTGGAACAGCGGCGTCACGATCGCGACGCCCGGGAACATCGAGGCGCCGAGGATGAAGCCCATGACCGCGAACTTGAACCGGAAGTTCAGCCGCGCGAGCGCGTAGGCGGCGAAGACGCCGACCACGAGGGCGACAATCGTGGTCACGCCCGCGACGAGCAGGCTGTTGAGGAGGTTCCGGCCGAAGTGGTTGCCGCGGTTCTCATCGAACACCGTCGCGAAGTTGTCCCATGTGACATGCGTGGGCCAGAACGACGGGTCGAACGTGAAGGCGGTGTCCCGGAAGGCCGTGACGATCATCCAGTAGGCCGGCAGGAGGCACCAGACGAGGATGATCGCCGCGGAGATATAGGTGCGGACCTGCCCCCAGTCAAACTTGCGACGGCGCTCGGACACTGTCGCCGTGCGCGGGAGTGTGGCGGTGGCGGCCATGTCACTTCCTTCCCGACGAGGTGGCTGCCACGGCGTTCGCGCCGAGGAAGCGGACGAAGATGAACGCCACGATGAAGATCACGATGAAGGTGATCGTCGAGAGCGCGGCGGCGCTGTTGAAGCCTTGGCGGATCTGGTCGACCACGAGGATCGAGAGTGTCGAGGTGTTGTTGGCGCCCTGCGTCATGATGTACGGCAGGTCGAACATGCGCAGCGCGTCGAGGGCGCGGAACAGGATCGCCACCATGAGTGCCGGCTTGACCAGCGGGAGCGTGATCTGCGTGAATCGCTGCCACGCATTGGCACCGTCCACCTTCGCGGCCTCATAGACCTCGTCCGGGATGAGCTGCAGACCCGCGAGGATCAGGAGGGCCATGAACGGCGTGGTCTTCCAGACGTCCGAGATGATGATCGCCCACTTGGCTGGCCATTCAGAACCGGTCCAGAGGATCTGGGTGCCGAAGACCTTGTTGGCGATGCCGTCGAAGGCGAAGATGAAGAACCACAGCTTCGCTGTCACTGCAGTCGGGATGGCCCACGGCACGAGGACGGCGGCGCGGACCGCACTACGCCCGCGGAAGGAGCGCGCCATGATGACGGCCATCCAGAATCCGATCACGGTCTCGAGGACCACGGTGACGATCGCGAAGAAGAAGGTCGTGCTCATCGAGTTCCAGAACTGGGCGCCGAGAGTTCCCGCTGGGCAGGCCTGGCCGCCGCACTGCTGGAGGAGCCAATTGGTGTAGTTGTCGACACCGGCGGGACCGCCGGCCTCGAAGAGTCCTGTGCTCGCGTTGAGGGTCTCGTCCTTCTGGAAGGACATGATGATGGCGTTGACCACCGGGTAGATGATCACAATCGCCAGGAGGATAAGCGTCGGCAGCAGGAGCGTATAGGCCCAGCGCCCCTGCGTGACCAGCTTGCGGTCGGCGCTCTCCCGCTTGGGCATGTGGTGCACCGTCGTCGGTGCGGTCTGCTCTGTGGAGCGTGAAGGGACCTCAGTGGACATGATGACTCCTGTTCTCCCCTGTCCGGAGGGATTTCTCCCCTATGGGGAGGGAAGGGGATGGCCCGGCGCCGCGGGGACGCCAGGCCATCCCGAGGGCTACTTGGCCGCGGAGATGGCCGACTGCATGTCGCTCAGGGCCTGGTCCACGGACTTCTCGCCCTTGAGGGCCGAGTAGGAGTTGTCCTGGATGGCCTTCGTGACAGCCGGGTAGAACGGGCTGACCGGGCGCGGGACCGCGTTCTGGATCGACGTCAGCAGGGTCGGCAGGTATGGGAGCTTGCTCGTGAGCGCTGAATCCGAGTAGAGGTTCGAGAGCACCGGAGCCAGCGAGCCCTGGAGCGCGAACGCCTTCTGCTGCTCAGCGCTGGTCATGAACTTCAGGAAGTCCAAGGCCGTCGCCTTGTTCTTGGAGTAGACGCTCACGGCGGCGTTGTGGCCACCGAGCGACGAGGCACCGGGGCCGTCCTTGCCCGGAAGCGGGGCGACGCCGAACTTGTCCGCAACCTTGGACGAGCCATCAGTCTTGGACGCGATGTTGTACACGTAGGGCCAGTTGCGGAGGAAGAGGAGCTTGCCGTCCTGGAAGGCGGTACGGCTGTCTTCTTCCTTGTAGGTGATAGCCTCCGGCGCGATATTGCCGCTCTTGAAGGCCTCCACGAGCTTGTTCAGGCCCGCCTTGGACTCGGGCGAGTTCACGGTGGCCTTGCCCGAATCATCGACGACCTTGCCGCCCCACGTGTTGATGGCCTCAGAGGCGTTGACCGTCAGGCCCTCGTACTTCTGGAACTGGCCTGCGTAGCAGCCCATATTGTTCTTCTTCGCGGTCGAGCACATGCCCATCATCTCGTCCCACGTCTTGGGCGGAGTGGGCACCAGATCCTTGCGGTAGTAAAGCAGACCACCGTCAGAGGACTGGGGGGCTGCGTAGAGCGTGCCACCGTAGGTGGCAGTCTTGACCGTCGCGGGCAGCATCCCGTTCGTGTCGATGGTCATCTTGTCCTTGAGGGGCTGAAGCCAGCCCTTGGCCGCGAACTCGGCCGTCCAGACGACGTCGACGTCGACCACGTCGTAGTTAGCGTCCTTCGCCTGGAAGTGCTGGACGAGGTCGTCGTGCTGCTGGTCGGCGGAGTCCGACTGCTCCTTGAACGTGACCTTCTCATTCGGATGGGAGGAGTTCCACTTGTCGACCATCGGCTGGACGACGTTGGAGTTGTCCTTGCCCTGAACGTAGGTGATCGGTCCGCGGCCGTCGACGTTGCTGCCCGCGTCCCCTCCGCCAGCGCTTCCCCCGCCCCCTCCACTGGACCCGCCGCTGCAGGCCGAGAGTGCCAGGGCTAGGACGCTAGCCACCGCGAGAGGAGAGGAATACCTGGAGAACTTGCGGTTTCTCATGCTCGACTCCTGTATCGGTCGAGGAGGCATGCTCGGCCGGATCCACCCGGTGCCGCATTGCCGCCCCAATGTTGTGTGGTGGACCTCACACTAGGTGCGGGGTTGCTCGGAGTGCAAGCGCTTACGCAGATCGTTTCCTCCCCGTGACCTTCTCCCCAGCACCCGGTACCAGGGCACCAGAATCCACGTGCAGGGCACCCCCCAAGAGGAGCACCCTGCAGCATGCTCTGAGCCGAGACAGACCGACTACTCCGGCTTGTCCCCCGTGAAGATCTCGGTGATCTTGCCGCCGAGGCCCTTGACGTTCTCGGTCACGTCCTCGACGAGGTCCTTAGCGTGCTGGCCGACGTCACCCGAGAAGAACTCCTTGACGTTCTCGGCAGCACCCGAGGCGAAGTCCTTACGTTCTCGGCAGCCTCCGCTGCGAACTCCTTGCCCTTGTCCATCGCGGCGCCGAAGCCGTCCTTCGCACCGTCGGCGGCGCCGTTGTTGCCCTCGCTCATTCCTCTACCTCCTGTCCTGGCCGGTCAGGGCCGCACTGGGGTGGGCGAGAATGCTCCCCATGCACTCAACGTAGGCGGCTGCCCAGGTTGGTTCAAGGTGGCCGAGTCAGCGGACGCGCTCGGCCCGGCTGAACCTTGCACGTGCACCCGAGGTGATGTGCACAAGCACGGGTGCCGAGAAGCCCATGACGAGTTCAAGTCCGCTGACTATCCGCTCGACGTCCGCGGCGATGGCGCCGGGATCGGCGCCCTGACGCGCCACCAGCCTCACCCGCAGGGACGTCCGTCCCTCGAAATCCAGCGCGACAACGCTGCTGCCGAGCACGTCCTTGCGTGGCGCGAGAGCCGTTCGGACAGCCTGTTCGACTGCTGCAGCGGCGATGCTCACCCGCCCCGGCGCCTCGCCGAGGGTGAACTCCCCGCCCGGCCCGGCACCGCCGTCCGGACCGGTCGAGGCTACGAGGTCCCGGCGGCCTTTCCCCTGCTGCGCGACCCACCAGACCATGAGGAGCTCGATGACGATGGCGGCGAGCGTCAGGAGCAGCCACAGCCAGGACACCCTCGTTCCGGCAACCCGGGACCCCTCGAACACCGTGCCCACCGCTTCCGCGGCGGAGGGCGCCCATCCATGCCACCACACGGCGATGAAGGGGATGGTTGCCAGCAGTACGAGCAGGGCGCCCGCCATCAGGACGGCGAGCCCGAAAAGGAAGATGAGAACTCGGTTGAGCGCCCGCGGGGTGCCATTCACGCCCCGACCACCCCCGCTCCCTCGACACGCACGCGCAGCTGCGGATACGGCGCCGGTCGCAGCCGCATGAGTTCGTCCTCGGTGGCCGTCAGCACATCCTCGGCCCGGACGGGGATGCCCGACGTGGGCCGGACAATGACGATCGCCTCGCGCTCGGTGATCACCACGGTGACCTGCTCCGGGCGCACGAGTGCCGCTGCGCGCGCCCGGCGGGCGAGCGTGGAGGCGAGCACCTCGTCGTCGACCACGACGGCGATCCGACGGCCGGGCAGCGATCGCCTCCCCCGCCGTCCTGGTGTGAGCGCAAGGACGACCAGGAAGAGGCCCACCATGGCGATCACGCCGCCGATGAGCCCAAGCAGACCGCGGTTGACTCCCTCGGGCAGGCCCGCCACTCTTCGGGCGGCGGTTTCGGGGTCGACGAGCCACGCTGGCTGGCCGAACGCCTGGAGCGTGGATTCCAGGAGCACGTACGCACATCCGATGGCCACGGCAAGGGCGACGAGACCCGCCACGTAGGCACGCGAGGAACTCGTCTCGCGGCGCACGGCAGATTCGAGTCCGTGCTCGGATGCGCCCGGCCTGATGGCACCTGGGACCTGGGTTGCGGACCTCTCAGCCACGGCCTGGCTCCCCCGCCGGTGCGAACGCCGCGATGGGGCGTCCGACCCGAACCCCGGAGATACGGAGGTCCACTCGCGAGAGCGTCGCCCCACTGAGTCTCGAGACGGACTCGAGGATGCGCCCTTTGGCTGACGCCGAGCGTTCCCACACGCTCCCACCCCACACGTGGAGATCGTCGGGCCCCACCACATCTGCCAGCGGCGGAATGGCAACGGGCGCCGTGAGGCGGAGGGCGAGCAGGCCGGCGTCGTCCGTCCAGTCCGCCCGAACGTCCGAGGGCCGGACGCCCAACTCAACCGCGGCAGCAACCTTGGCGAGGATGGTCAGCGCCTCCGTGCTCACGCGGTTGAGCCCCGCGTGCATTCGCTCTGCTCGAGGCTCGTGCGACGGCGGTGGGGGAACCGAGTGCGGGTCGCCTTCGGGGCCGGGGAGCGAGTTCACGAGGAGGATCGCCGCCCGAGCAGAGCCTCCCAGACGCTCCGTAGATCGAGGCGCCCCTCGGCGGCACGGCCGAGGACTGCGCCGACAAACATGAACACGAGGGACCCAAGGAAGCCCCACACACCGAACTGGAAGGACATGAACGCGAGGAACGCCCCCACACCGATGCCTACGACGACCAGATTCACTGCACCTCGATTCCGGGCTGCCTGACGCCCTGACGTGCCTCCCCGATGAAGACATCGGTGATCTCGACGTTGACTTCGATGACCGTCAGCCCGGTCAGCCCCTCGACCGCACGGTACACCGCCGCCCGGACTGCATCTGCCAGCTGCTGCAGTGGAACGCCGTACTCCGCCACGAGCGTGATGTCGACGGCGGCCTGCTCCTGCCCGACTTCTGCACGGACACCGGCGGCGTGGTCGCTCGGCGTCTGGACTACGGCATCGCGGATGGCCCCGAGCGCGCGGGACGGTGCCGTGCCGAGCGAGTGCACGCCGGGCACCTCGCGGGCTGCTGCGGCAGCGACCTTGGCAACGGCGGCCTCATGGACGACCGTCCGCCCGGTCGCCGCGGGATTCTCGGTGCCGCGCACTTGGGGGTATCCGGCGGCGTGCGCGGGCCCCTCCCCCATGGCGCCTGGTTGTTGGGTCACCGTGCCGTCCCCTTCCGCCTGCTGCACCTACGGGCACCACATTAGTTGGGCACCACCTTAGTACGGCCAACCGGCACTGGCCCGGCACGCGCGCCTGTGACAGCATGGCACACAAGAACTCTCACGGATGGGCCTGGCTGGGGAGCCTCGCACACAGTGAAGGGGAACATCGTGACCGTTCCAGCAGGTCCCATGGGAGAGGCATCCGCCGGAGGCGGTTGGCACGTCGGCCCGCTGCCGCCCGAGCCCGTCCCGCCCGAGGTCCTCGAACTCTTCGACGGGGAGCAGCTCCGTCTGCTCGAGGGATTCGTCCTCACCGCGCCGCTCGACCGTCGCCCGGGAACCGTCAACGTGCTGCTCCGGAAGCCCCCGGCGCGTGGCCGTGAGGTGCTCGTGCTGTTGCGCGAGGCCAAAACGCCCGATCTGGTCGATCCGGTCGACGCCGGCGGAGCGCTCCTCTTCAGCTTCGAAGCCGGAGCGCACGACGACGGCGCTCGCCTCCTGCTGCTGACCCTGCGGTCATGGTCTGCGTGACGGACGAGCTCGAGCGGGAGGTTGGTTCACCGATCCTCGGGCTGCTCGCCGTCGCCGAGTCGGGCCGGCTCAACCCATCGAGAAGAGGTGAATGACGACCCGGTCGGGGTACCGCTCGCCCCTGCCGACGAACAGGGTGCGGTTGACCCAATCCCAGGCCGGCGAGGAGGTCCGCAGGCGCACGGCGCAGCGGAAGTAGATCTCGGAAGGCGCCACTTCCTCGCCACGGACAAGGCGGGCCATGGCCTCAGGGCTCCCTGAGCGGAGGGCGGCGTTGTCCACCGAGATGATAGCGCCGTCCTCCGTCTCGATCGCATAGCGCGCCTCAAGTTAGCTGAGCTCGGGCGAGTGGAGGGTCTGGAAGTCCGCCCCGCCCGCCAGGATGCGGCCCGTGAGGCGCGGGCCGGTGACGGTTCCGCCTGTGATCCCGATGATCCGGCGGTGGCCTTCCGGAGTGGGCCCAACGTCGATCGGCTCCGCGATGAGCACCGAGAGGGTTCCGACGTATTCGAGGGCAGGCGCCTGTGGGACCGGATTCGAGGTCATGCCCAGGACAGTACCCCAAGGGTGATGCGGCTCGGCGCGCCTCCACCGAAGTGCACCTGCTGATGTGCCACCAGGGTGTCCGACGAGTCGAGCGCCTTGGCACCCGTGTTGAGGCTTCGGTCCCAGCGCGGGTGGCAGCTCGATGTCACCTGGACGCGGATGCGGTCGCCGGGCTTGAAGGTGCACGCTGTGGACCAGAGGCTGATGGTGAATTCCTCAACCTGGCCGGGCGTGAGCGGGCGCCGCGGCGCGCCGGCGCGGAAGACGCCGTCGCCTGCGCACGCGTCGCGCCAGGACGCGCGCACGATTCCGTCGGTGAGCCCCATCGAACGGCCGTCTGGGCTCACCCTGCAGAGCCGGATCACGAAGTCGGTGTCAACGGCCGATGACGCCGCGAACAGCGTCGCAGTCACGTCGCCGAAGACGGTGAGCGGCTCGGTCAACGGCTCGGTCGTGAAGACGAGCACGTCATCGCGGGCCTCGACCCCCGACTGCTCGGCAGGCCCGGAGTAGTCGGGACCGAGGTGCATGGTGTTGCCTCCGGCGGTGGGCACCGGGTCGAGCGGGTCGTAGTCGTAGTCGACCGATCCTTCAGCGCCGCCCTCCCGGCCGAGGGAACCGTCCGCACCGAGGTACAGCTCCACGCGCCGGCCCGGATCGGGCAGTTCGTCGAAGCCCCGCCAGCGGTTCTCGCCCATGACGTACACGAGGACCTGCGGGAACGTGGGCTCGGGACCGTCGTGCAGGACGTGGCTGAACCACTCGGCGTGAAGGAATGAGAGGTCCCCGTACGGTCCAACGGCTGCAGCGGACCCACCGGGGAACACCGAGTCGGGGAAGGTGCCCGTGTAGTTGGTGTGGCTCCATGGCCCGAGGATGAGGCGGGGCTGCGGGACGGAGGGATCCCGACGCGACGCCTCGACCTGAACCCGGTACTGGCCCAGCGTATTCGGCAGGAAGATGTCGAACCATCCCCCGATGTTCAGGGTGGGCAGCGCGACGGGCTTGGAGCTTGGCCAGTTCCAGGCCTCCGAGATTTCGCCGCCCGGGTCCTCACCCATGGGGGGGATGACATAGGCCTGCATGAACGTGCTTGCACGGGACTTGAGATCGTTGAGCGGGAGGGTGCCGTAAGCGGAACCGTCGGCGAATGAGGCATCGAGTTCCCTCCACGCCTCGAGCTCGCACTGCATCCGGGCAGGATCCGAGGCGAACTCGCGGCGAATCGTCTCGAGCGAGTTCGAGCCGTGGCCCCAGCCCAGCCTCGAGCCGAGCTCGAATGCCCCTCCTCGGAAGAGGGCACCGTTGTCCGCGTTGCCGGCGGCACAGACCCCTGGGGCCAACGCATGCAGGCCGCGCGGACTGCGACGTGCGGCACGCCACTGGGTCTCCCCGAAATAGGAGCGGCCCCACATCCCCACCTTCCCGGTGGAGTACGGAAGGCTCGCCGCCCACTCCACGGCCTCGGCGCCGTCGTCCGCTTCCTGCTCGCTCGGGCTGAACACGCCGTCGGAGCCGAAGCGTCCGCGCACGTCCTGGAGGATGACGACGAAGCCGGCAGCTGCGACCGTGGCGGGGTTGAAGTAGGCCGAGTTGACGGAGAGGTCGCGGCCGTACGGGGTGCGGGTCATGAGAACCGGGAAGCGCTCGCCTTCGGCGGAGGGCCGGTACACCGTCGAACGAAGGATGGTGCCGTCGCTGAGCGGCGTCTCAACGTCGTTTTCAATCAGGACGTTGTGCATCAGCGAACAGCCTTCTTGCCAAGCTCATCGGTGTCGATCTTGTAGGTCTCGCGGACCCAGATGAGGGTGACGAGTGCAGAGATACCGCAGCAGATTGCTGTGAAGACCGCAACCGGAACCCATCCATCTGGGCCCGGACGCACAACGGCGGCGGCGATGGTGGGCGCGAAGCCGGTCACGATGAGCCCGAGCTGGGATGAGATCGCCGCACCCGAGTAGCGGATGCGGGTCGGGAACATCTCGGCCACGATGGCCGGACCGAGAGGGTTGACCATGCCGTAGCCAGCCACCATGACGAGGATCGAGGTGAAGAAGACGAGCGGGACGTTCTTCTCCGAGATCGACCAGAAGTAGGCGAAGATGGCCGCGGCGCAGATCACGTTGCCCACGATGAAGACGGGCTTGCGGCCGATCCGGTCGGCGAGGATGCCGAACAGGGGCTGCGCGATGATGCCGAGGCCCGCTGTGACGATCGTGGTGGCGAGCATGATGCTGCTCGAGACGAGGTGGCCATTCGTGGCGTACGAGAGGCTGAATGCTGAGACGATCGTGGAGACGACGGCCCAGACACCGAAGAAGATGACCTTGATGATGGTGGGCCAGTAGTCGCGGAAGACGACCTTGAGCGGAAGTTCGGACTTCGTTTCTCCGATTTCGCGGACTTGCTCGAACACCTCTGCCTCGGGGACGCGGCGGCGGATGACGAACCCAGCGGCGGCGACGATGAAGCTCGCGAGGAACGGAATGCGCCAGCCCCACGCGAGCAGGTCGTCCTGTGGCATGAACGAGACCAGCAGGAACGCGATCGAGGCAAGCATGATGCCGGCCGCAGCGCCGGTGTTGACCCAGCTCGCGAAGAAGGCGCGACGGCGCGAGGGCGCGTGCTCGAGGGAGAGCGTGACGGCACCGACCGACTCGCCCGCGGCCGAGATGTCCTGGAGCACCCGCAGGAGCACGAGGATCACGGGCGCGGCCGCGCCGATCATGGCCGTCGGCGGCAGGCAGCCGATGAGGAACGTCGCCAGACCCATGGAGACCAGCGTGAAGACGAGCATCTGCTTCCGCCCGACGCGGTCGCCGAAGTGGCCGATGAACGCCGCTGCCAATGGACGCACCACGTAGCCGATCCCGAGCGTCGCCATGGACAGGAACTGTCCAAGGAGCGGGTCGATCCCCGGGAAGAAGATCTTGTTGAAGACTAGCGCCGAGGCCGATCCGTAGATGAAGAAGTCGTAGTACTCGAGCGTGCTGCCGACGAAACTTGCGACGGCCGCCTTTCGGGCGTGGCGTCCGGGCGGCGCGACGACGGCAGAGGCCGTCGTGTCGAAACCAGCGGTCATTGCGGAACTCCTGGTGTTGGGGCGGGTAGGGCCGAGCGCGCTCCCGTTGACCTCGTCGTCTGTCCATTCTGTGGCGTGCGCCACTCGGCAGTTCTATGTTTGCGTTAAGTACGGCGTACGTCAATAAATATGCAAAGTTTTTTCGGGCTGAGAAGATGGCCTCGTGCGCTACGACGGAGACGCGCGGGCCGGTGCGGCCGCGGTCGACTTCCCGAGACCCCAGCGAGGGGGCACGAGTCAGCACCTCCTCGTCACGATGCTCGCCGAGTTCTGGCGGTACACAGACCTATGGCTCCCCACTCGCGCGATCGTCCGCCTCGCGGAAGACATCGGGCTGACCCGGTCTGCGGTCACGACAGCTCTGAGCCGACTCAGCACACGGGGGGTCCTCGAGAACGACGGCGGCGGAAGGGCTTCGCGCTATCGCTTCACCGCAGCCGCCCGGGCCAGGCTTGTGATCGGCACGGCTCAGGTTGCCCAGTTCGGCGATCCGAGCGTGGCATGGGACCGGCGCTGGACAGCAGTCGCGTTCTCCATCCCCGAGAAGTCGCGCGACGTCCGCGAGGCCTTCCGCGCCCGCCTAAAGTGGCTCGGCTTCGCGCCTGTCTACGACGCACTCTGGTTCTCGCCTCGGGAGCGCCGGGAACAGGTTCAGGAAATTGCCGAGGGCTATGGCGTTGAGGATTTCATGGCCTTCCGGGTCGAGGACGACGCCTTCGAGGGCCGCCGCCCCGCCATTGTCGACATGACGGAGCTGCCGCGGCGCTACGAGGAGTTTGCCGACGCAACCGAGGAACGCCTCCGCCATCTCCGCGCGGGAAGGCTTGCGCTGCGGGAAGGTTTCCGGGCCCGGATCGAGGTCCTGGACGACTGGCGCGCGTTCCCATGGAACGATCCCGGAATGCCCTACGAACTCCTGCCCGAGGACTGGCCGCTCCTGCGCGCCCGGGAGGCATACGTCGCTGTCTTCGAGGCAACCGCTCCACTCGCCGAACGCCATGTCCTCGAGGTCCTCGGCGAGCTCGCGCCAGAGGCACGAGCCGGCGTCGTCGTCCCGTCGAAGCCGTGAGCGACACGAAGAGGAACCCGGCACCTCCCGATCCCACGTTCACCCGCTACGCCGCTACACCGCTACATCCCGGTGATCACGCGGAGGACGACGGGAACCCCCGCCGCTACACAGCCGCTACAGGCGCTCAACGTTATGCACGGCCGTCCGCCGACGCCAAAGGGGCACCCGCGGAGGTCGCCGGCCGATAGGACAGCGACCCGTCCGCGACGCCGGCGAATGCAAGGGGCGCCCAATACTCCAGCAGGCTGCTGGACGATTACCCGCTCCATTTCTGGCCACCGCGAGGGACCGATCTGCCTGGGAGGCGTCACATGACTCTTCTCCCCCAGGGCACCTGATGGCCAGCAGAACTGCCAAGTGATGGCCAATAGATCTGCCCACCACTGCCATGGAGAGCATGCGGCTGGCGCTCCTGGACAGCTCCGACTAGCACCCCAAGGACCTGAACCCACAAGCGACGGCTGGGACAGGAAAAGGGCCGGGGCGGCCTCGTAGAACCTCTCGTGCTCGGCGACTGCCAGCACCTAGCGGAGCCGGCACAGCTGCACGGGCGCCTTTCGAAACTGGTCGTTGACACCTCTTCCGAGCCTATTCTACTGTTGCGATCATCTGTTTCGTACGATCCACTCCATACTGCGACCGCACTTTTCGTAACGTACCGCTGAGATTCCGGTTCTAGGAGATGACGCAATGAGTTCTGTGTGGGTGGTGCTGGTGATGGTGGCTGGCTACATGGCTTTGCTGGCAGGGATCAGCTACGTCGTTCGAAGGTCGTCGAAGACTGCCGAGGGCTTCACCAACGGCGGGAAGTCCTTCCCCGCCTTCCTCATCGGCTTCCTGCTGATGTCCGAGTTCATCGGCACATCCGCCACCATCGGCACCGCCCAGGCCGCGTACAAGGTCGGAATCTCCGCCGCCTGGAACGTTGTCGCACTCGCGATCGGGTTCGTGCTGTTCGGACTGTTCATCGCCAAGCGGTTCAGAAAACTCGGTCACAACACCATCTCCGGTGCACTGGCGCACACGTACGGCGACGGCACCAGGCTTGCGACGTCGGTTCTGATGACGGTCGCCCTGCTCATCGTGGCGGTCGCGATCTACGCTGCCGGCGGCGCGATCCTGCACGAGCTACTAGACATCAGCCAGAGTTGGGCCACGGTCATCATCGGCGTGCTCGCCACCTTGTACGTGGTCATTGGCGGCATGCGTTCAGTCGTGTACACCAACGTCCTCCACGCGCTCCTGAAGCTGGGCACCGTCGCGCTGCTGGTCTTTGTGGGTCTGCACCGTGTCGGGGGCCTGGACCAGCTCAGCAGGAAACTCCCAGCAACCGCCTTCTCACTCGACGGTGTTGGCTGGGCACAAATCGTCGCCTGGCTGATCGCCGGGATCGGCGCGATCTTCGCCACGCAGTACGTCGTCCAGGCCGTCGTCAACGTCGACTCACCCCAGCGGGCCCAACAGGCGTCCTTCTACTCCGCGCTGCTGCTGATCCCGTTCGGCATCCTCGCCGCGGTGGTGGGCATGTGCAGCACGATCCTGTACCCGAAGATCAAATCCATCGACGCCCTGCCGGCGCTTGCCGTGGACATGGACCCTGTGGCGACCGGTTTCGTGATGTGCGGCCTCACCGGCGCGATCCTGGGCAGCATCGCGGCGCTGATCCTCGGCACATCGACGCTGATGATGCGTGACTTCTACCGTCCGTACTTCAACCGCAGCGGTGACGACCGCAAGGACCTCGTCTTCCTTCGGATCGCCACCTTCGCTGCCGGTGTGATCCCCATCCTGCTGGCGCTCTACGCCAGCGACATCCTGTCGGTCACCTTCCTGGCCAAGTCCCTCCGCGCCTCCTTGGCGGTGCTCGTCGTGCTGATGTTCTTCAAGCCGAGCTACGGCAGCAAGAAGGCGGCCATGTGGTCGATCATCCTGGCCGTCCCCGCCACAATCGGCTGGTTTCTGGCCGGTGACCCGTTCGGCGTGGACAACGCCTACATCGCTGTCGCCACGCCGCTCGTGGTGATGACCATCGGTCACCTGGTGCGCGGATCGCAGCCCGAGGCAGCAAGGGCTCACGCCACGGAGGCATAGGCGACCGCCTCGAATGCCAGCTGGCCACGGAGTAGGCCACGCCGCGGCTGCGGAGGGCCTCCCCCGATTGCGGTCGTTCCCCGAGCGGCCCTGAGAACTGCAGCGAGCGGGATCCGTCGACGGAGGGGAGCCATGAACGTCGCAGCGCCGAGCTTTCAGGACTTCTCGCCGGCCGAGCGGGACCGCAAGTGGGACGACGCCGCGGAAACGGGTACACGGAGGACGAGCCGAACGAGAAAGTACGGCGTACGCCGATCAGACGTGCCTTCTCCATCTCCGCCGCCGCATCCCTGAACCACACCTCCGCGGAGCGCGCACATTCAGGGCAAAGGCACGGGCAGACTGTCTTCTCCCTTGCAGGAACCGGCTGCATGATCCTGTTCACCATGCTCCACGCCGCACCTTCTACCAGTGGCCAACAGCCTCAGCGGCTTGGCCAACACGTGGTGGCGTCTTCTTGGCTAACCAATGATCCAGGCCCGTCTCTTGGCCCGAATCAAGGCTCACTTCTCATCAGATGACCTGCTGGGACGGCGGGCCTTGGTACGGGAGAGTCTCCGCCTCGGCGTCTGTGGATGGGCGCGGAGAGACTACTCAGCCGCTGACCGGTGCCGCCCCAGGTGCAGGCGATGATCTCGGCAGCGATAGAGACGGCGGTCTCCTCCGGGGTGCAGGCCCCCAGGTCGAGGCCGATGGGTGATGAGAGCCGGCGCAGGTCGGTCTCGCTCGTGCCCAATTCGCGCAGCCGGGCCATTCGGTCTTCATGGGTCCGTCTGCTTCCCATGGCGCCGATGTATGCGGCCTCGGTTCGAAGAGCTGTCCGGAGCAGTGGGATGTCGAACTTCGGATCATGGGTCAACACGCAGATCGCGGTGCGGGCGTCGACAGGGGTGCTGGAGAGGTATTCGTGGGGCCAAGCGACAATTACCTCATCGGCTTCGGGGAAGCGGCTCGAGGTCGCGAACACGGGGCGCGCGTCGCAGAGGGTCACGTCATACCCGAGGAACTTGCCGATGCGGACCATCGCACCGGCGAAGTCGATGGCCCCGAAGACGAGCATCCGGGGAGGGGGGGCGAACGAGGCGACAAAGACGGTGAGGTCCTCGTTCCGGCTCTCACCGTCGCGTCCCAGACGGATCGCCCCTGTTCGGCCGGACTTCAGGAATCCCCGCGCTTGGACCGACACGGCGGCGTTGAGGCGCTCGGGCCCGAGGGACCCCAGGGCGGATCGGCCGTTCACGACCAGATGGCGCCCTGCCCTTGCATCGCAGCCGACGACAGTCGCCGTGCTAACCGGTTCACGCGCCTTTATTGCTGATGCGAGCCTGGGGAATTCGGGGAACGTCCGAGG
Organism: Sinomonas notoginsengisoli; assembly: GCF_021554725.1. GTDB lineage: Bacteria > Actinomycetota > Actinomycetes > Actinomycetales > Micrococcaceae > Sinomonas > Sinomonas notoginsengisoli. Next base: position 61,447 of record NZ_JAIZDP010000010.1, read on the forward strand.
GTCGATGAGCTCGACGAATACCTCGATGGTGCCCCCGCAGGTCAGGCCCACCGCGAAAGCGCTGTCGTCCTGCACCCCGTAGGTTTCCGTCGCCGGCTCGCCGGTGTCGAGGACCTGGCGGGCCAGCTCGTACACCGCGCCTTCGACACACCCGCCTGAAACGCTCCCTACCACCTCTCCCGTCGCCGACACGGCCATCGCCGCTCCCGCGGGGCGCGGGGAGGACTGCCAGGTCCTGACCACCGTCGCCAGTGCGAACGGCTCCCCCTGCCTGAACCAGGAGTCGCACTGCTCGATGACCTCCCTCATCGGCCCTTCCTCCCCGTCCTGCTGCCTTCGCCTGCGCTCCCGCCGGAGGAGGCGGCCGACTGCTCGGCCTCGAAATCCTGCCAGAACAGCAAGGCGGCACGCTCGAGCTCGAGCCCGAGGCGCAGCGGGATCATTCTGGCGGCGACATCGGCACGGTCTCCAAACCGGTCCTCCATGTCCTCGTACACGCGGATGCGCTCCCGGTGCTGGACCACTTGGTCCTTGGCCAGCAGCAGTAGGTCAGCAGGCTGGGCCAACTCGCTGAAAAAGAGCTTGAGCTCGGCGATGTCTCTGACCTGCATCTGCTCTCGGGTCGGCTGAGCGAGCCAGCGTTGGACCTCCCGGCGGCCCGCTTCCGTGATCGTGTAGGTCTGGCGGCGCCGGCCGTCCTGCTCGATAGTGACGGCAAGAAGCCCGGCCGCCACCAATGACTTGGGCTCGGAATACAGCTGGGCGTGGGGGAAAGGCCAGAAATAGCCAACCGAGTGGCTGATCGCGCGCTTCAGGTCATAGGACGTGCTTGGTCCGCGCATTGCGATCATTCCTAGGACGACGTAAGAGGTCGGGCTCAGCTTCACCATTGACGCAGTATGCAGCATGCCGTAACGTCCCATCCATCCGAAGCAGACCGTCTGATTTAGACTGTAGCGGATTTTCGGCCAAGTGATCAACGTGGATCAGGAGAAGAGCGTGGACATCGCCACCACTCTGAGATGGGCTGCAGAACGCTATCCCCGCAGGTGCGCCGTGGGAGGTGCCCGGCCACTGACCTATTCCGAGTGGGACGTCAGGACCGATGGCCTAGCCTCGTCGCTGATCGCTCTGGGTTGCGTTCCCGGCGATCGGGTCGTGCTCATGCTGAGCGGGGGGGAGCCGCTGGCATCGCTGCATCTGGCTGCGCAGAAGGCCGGCCTGACGTCTGTGCCCTTGTCGACGCGGTTCTCGGCCGTCGAGATGGCCTATTGCGTGGCGGACTGTTCCCCGGCGCTAATCATCGCTGACGACGCGACATCGGAGCTGGTCGAGCAGGCGTGCGCCTCGCTTCCGGGGCCCCCACCCGTCATCGGCATCGATGAGCTTCGGCATGCCGACCCGAAGCGGTTGCCCGACGCTCCTGCCGGATCCGACTACAGCCTCATGCTCTACACCTCTGGGACAACCGGCAAGCCGAAAGGGGTTCCGCGGACCCACCGGGCCGAGCACTCGGCCGCCGTGGCACACCTGCTGCAGACGGGACAGCCTCCGGGGGCGGTGAGCCTCGGGGTGATGCCGTTGTTCCATACGATGGGGATGAGGTCGCTCCTGGCGAGCATCGTATGCGGCGGAACCTGGGTTCCCCAAGCCAAGTTCGACGCCGAGGAATCAATCGGCCTGATCATCGACCACGGCGTCGACTCTCTCTACCTAGTGCCCACCATCTACTGGTCCCTGCTTCAGACCGGCAGGCTGGACCAGGCCCGGAGCGTGCGGCGGCTGGCTTACGCGGGGGCCCCCATGAGCCCCACCCTCGCAGGGCAGCTCGTGGAGTCCGTCAGGCCGGAGCGCTTCATCAACCACTTCGGCAGCACTGAGATCTACACCTTCACCATTGGCCCTGATGGTGCGCGCAAGCCCGGTTGCGCCGGACGAGCGGGTATCTTCTCCAGGGTCCGTCTCGTGGACCCTACGCCCGGGGCCGATCCGGACGCGCTCGTTGTCCCAGGCGAGCAGGGACAGATTGCCGTCAGCATGGCCAGTCCCGAAGCTTTCGCCGGCTATTGGAACAGGCCGGACGCCGACGCCAAGTCCATCCGAGACGGCTGGTACTTCCCGGGAGATCTGGCGGTGGAGGATGATGACGGCGACCTATGGGTCTCGGGCCGGGTGGACGACATGATCAATTCCGGAGGCGAGAATCTCTTCCCGGAGGACATCGAAAGCGCCCTTGCCGGCTGCCCTTACCTCGACCAGGTCATTGTCGCCGGGACGCCGCACGAGAAGTGGGGCTCGGCGGTGACCGCCTTCTTCGTCCCGGCCGACCGGAACGCCCCACGTGAGGCGCTCGCCCTGGTCCAGTCCTGGGTCAGGCAGGAGTCGGGCCTTGCGCCGCTGAAGCGGCCGAAACGATATGTCGCGGTCGATGCCATCCCAACTTCCGCTGTCGGCAAGATTCTCCGCCGCCGACTCGTCGGGGGCGACTACCAGATGCTCGCAGACAGCGACGAAGAAAATACCACCTCCCGCAGGAGCACCCGATGACCGATCTCGCCCGCATCGAGGACCCCAAGCTGCTCACCGGCCAGGGACGATTCCTCGACGATCTGGACCCGCTGCCCGGCACCCTGGTCGCGGCGATCGTCCGGAGCCCCCACCCCCACGCCCGCATCCTCGGCGCCGACCTCGAGCGCGCCCGCCGCCATCCCGGAGTCGCCGCCGTGATCGGCCCGGAGGACGTCCTGCGCGGCCTGAAGCCCTTCCCCCTCTCGGTCAAAGTGCCGATGCCCTACTACCCGACGGGAACGGACAAGACCCGATACGTCGGCGAGCCCGTAGCCGTCGTGGTCGCCACGGACCGGTACACCGCCGAGGATGCCGCCGAGCTCGTGGAGATCGATTACGAGCCTCTCGACGCGGTCGTGGGCACCTATGATGCGCTCGGGCCCGACGCGCCGCGTCTGCACGAGGGAGCCGAGAGCAACACAGCCACCGACAGGTCCTTCACCTTCGGAGACGTGGACGATGCATTCGCACTCGCCCAACACACGGTCCTCGGCCGCTACTCGTTCCCGCGTTACTCCTCCACCCCCATGGAGTGCTACAGCGTGATCGCCGACTGGGCCGAGACCGCCGACGGGCCCGAAGTCACGACGTGGGCCAACTTCCACGGTCCCTTCTCCATGGTCCAAGTGGCCGCCGGGGCCCTGAACATCCCCACCTCCCGTCTCCGGCTGATCGTTCCGGCTGATATCGGCGGAAGCTTCGGCATCAAGGCCGCGCTCTACCCCTACGTGGTGCTGATGGCCCTTGCCAGCAAGCATGCGGGTCGGCCGGTGCGCTGGAGCGAGGACAGGCTGGAACACCTCCTCTCCAGCTCCTCTGGTTCAGACCGGGAGATGACCTTCGAAGCAGCCGTGGACGACCGCGGCGTCATCTCGGCGCTGAAGGTGGACTTGATCGACAATGTCGGCGCCTACCTCCGCCCGCCCGAGCCCGCAAACCTGTACCGCTGCTTCGGCAACATCACGGGCGCATACCGGATCGAACGAGTACAGATCCGTGCCAGAGCGGTGGTGACGAACAAGGCACCGACCGGGCTCAACCGGGGCTTCGGCGGCCAGCAGCTCTACTTCGGACTCGAACGGCTGATCGACGACATCGCCCGCGTCCTCGGCCGCGACCCAGTCGAGGTGCGCCGGGCGAACTTGATCCGCGCCCACGAGTTCCCCTACGCCACTCCCAGCGGGGGCATCTACGATTCAGGAGACTACCAGCGTGCTCTGCAGATGATGCTGGACGCCGCGGGATACGGTGAGCTGCGCAAACAGCAGCAGGCCGCGCGCGAGCGGGGCGAGCTGTTCGGAATCGGGGTGGCTACGGTCACCGATCCGTCGGCCACAAACATCGGATACGTCGGCCTGGCGACCCCGGTCCACAATCGCGGCCACGGAAAGTCCGGATCGACCGAACACGTACGGGTCAGCGTCGACCCGCAGGGCATTGTCACCGTGTTGCTCGGCACCGTCCCACAGGGACAGGGGCATGCGACAGTAGCCCGCCAAATCGTCGCAGACCGGTTGGGCCTGCCGCCGGACCGGGTCAGGCCGCGGGTGGAAATGGATACCGCGACCACACCGTGGACGATCACAACCGGCAGCTACTCCTCAAGGTTCGCCCCCCTGCTCACCAGCGCCCTGATCCAGGCGACAGACCGCTTGGCCGAGACGATCCGGGCCGCTGCTTCGGTGCTGCTGCAGGCTGCGCCCGACGACTTGGAGTTGGCCGAGGGCATGGTGCGGGTCTCGGCCGAACCGGGCCGTAGCGTCTCTTTCCACCATGCCGCAGGGTTGATCCACTGGGACCCGGGGGCGCTGCCCGAGGGCATCCCGGCGCGGATGTACGAGGAAGCCGCGTTCACCCCGCCCCAGTCCAAGTCGCCCTCTCGAACGGACCAGATCAACTCCAGCCTCTGCTACGGCTTCGTTGCCGAGCTCGTTGCCTGCCGCGTCGACCTGGACACACTCCAGGTCTCATTTGAGGCGGTCGCCTCCGTCCACGACTCCGGAACGATCCTGAACAAGGTCCTCCTCGAAGGCCAGGTCCACGGTGCCCTCGTCCAGGCCCTCGGCGGTGCCCTTTACGAGGAGATGTCTTACTCGGATTCGGGGCAGCCCACGGCGACGACCTTCATGGACTATCTGTGCCCGACCACCGCCGAGTCTTCGTTCCCCTTGACCAGCGAAGCCCTTGAGACTCCCTCGCCGCTGACCACCCTGGGAGCGAAGGGATGCGGCGAGGGGAGCTCCATGAGCTTCCCAGTCGCGATAGCCAATGCGGTAGCCGACGCGCTCTCCCCGCACGGGATCAGCATCAACTCCCTGCCCCTGCACCCAAATGTCCTGCACAAGCTGCTCGCAGCCAACGCCCTCGAGAAAGGGAACTGAGATGCCGCTCACCGGAGGCGAAATCCGAATCGCGCGTAGCCACGACGGCCGCGTCGCCAACCTCACGCTCAGCCATGGGCGTTTCAACGTGATCACTTGGGAGACCCGCCAAGCCATGGCGGACAGGTTCGCCGAAATCGATGCCGACCGCGACATCAGGCTCGTCGTCATCCGGGCCGAAGGCGAGCACTTCTCCTCCGGCGGAGACATCGCCGGCTTCATGGAAGTCGACCCGGTCGACCTCACAGACCTAGGCCACAACATCACCGCCCCCGCCCGGAGCCCGAAGCCGGTGATCTCCGCAATCGACGGCTACTGCTTCGGAGTGGGCCTGGAGCTCGTGCTCTCCACAGACATCCGGCTCGCTACCGCTGCAGCCCGCTTCGCCCTGCCGGAGATGAAACTCGGGATGATCCCCGGAAGCGGAGGGACCCAGCGGCTGTCAAGGCTAATCGGCCTGTCCAGGGCCAAGTACCACATCCTCACGGGCGAACGCATCACCGGCCAGCAGGCGCTCGATTGGGGAATGGTCGCGGTTCTGGCCCCGGATGCAGAGGCACTTGAGGCCGAAGTGGGCGCACTCGTGGACAAGATGCTCGGCTACTCCCCCATCGCAATGCGCACCGCGAAGGAAGTCCTGGACAAGGGCAGCGACGGGCCCCTTTACACAGGCATCGAGCTCGAGCGCAAAGCCTACTCCATGCTCCGCGCCAGCGAAGACTTCGCCGAAGGCGTCGCGGCGTTCGGCGACAGGCGCACTCCGAAATTCCAAGGGCGTTGAGGGAAGGCATCGTGAAAGCAGCACCCTTCGCGTACGTCCGCCCCGGAACGACTGCAGAAGCTCTCGAGGAGCTCTCCCGCGACGGGGCCAAGGTCATCGCCGGCGGCCAGTCGCTGGTGCCCGTCCTGGCCATGCGCCTGGCCCGTCCGGCAGCGCTTGTGGACATCAATGCCATCGAAGCCCTGCAGGTCTTGGAAGACGAGACGGCAGGCGTGCGGATCGGTGCCACCGTCCGCCAGCGGGAGGCGCAGCGGAATCCGGCGACCTCCCGGGTTCCGCTGCTGAGGATGGCCCTGCCCTGGATCGGGCATCGAGAACTGCGCAGCAGGGGAACCGTCTGCGGCAGCCTCGCCCATGCCGATCCGGCGGCCGAACTGCCCGCAGTGGCGTGCTCCCTGGAAGCCGCCATCACGATCGCAGGCCCAGGCGGTGAGCGGACCGTTGCCGCCGAAGGGTTCTTCACAGCAGCAATGACCACATCTGCCGGCTCCGAGGAACTGATCACGTCGGTCCGCTTCCCGCACGCCACCGAGCAGCAGGGTTTCGGGTTCGCGGAGATCGGACGGCGCCACGGCGACTTCGCCCTTGCAGGGGTCGCGATACGCGTCGAGGCACAAGACCCGGCCCGTCCCTCGGCCCGTATCACCTGCTTCGGAGTCTCCGACACCCCCGTGGTGCGGGACGACTCGACCCGACTCTCAGAAGCGGTTGCCGCAGCAGGGCCTGACACCCCCGAAATACAGATCCGCACGCTGCTGGCAGCAAGCGCCCACGACTTCGCCACCGAGGTCGTGGACACCGGCGGCGACGAACACGGCAGCCGAGCCTACCGCCAGCAGCTCATCGCAGCCCTGAGCAGCCGCGAACTGGCCCGCGCCTACATCCGGGCCACACGAGACGGGACAGGCCGCACCGGACCCGACCAGGAGAAACCATGAGATCTGCCCGAACCGTAGACCGCATCGAGGCCGGCGACATGGTGCCGGTCGAGTTCACCGTCAACGGAACACCAGTCGCGCTGCACATCCCGGCCCGTATGACCCTTTCGGATGCGTTGCGCGACAACCTGGGCCTGACCGGCACACATATCGGCTGCGAGCACGGCGTCTGCGGGATGTGCACAGTCCTCATCGACGGGGAGGCAAGCCGATCCTGCCTGCTGTTCGCCTGCCAGGTTGACGGCGCCGAGATAACGACGGTCGAGGGACTCGGCCGCCCCGACGACCTCCACCCCCTGCAGGAAGCCTTCGGCCGGCACCATGCCTTGCAGTGCGGTTTCTGCACCCCAGGGTTCCTCATGAGCACCTACGACCTCCTCGACCACGATCCCGAAGTCCCCACCGACGAGCTCTCCGCAGAACTGTCGGGGGTGATCTGCAGGTGCACGGGCTACCGCAACATCGTCGAGGCGGTGCAAGACGTGGCCGAGGCCCACCGTGGAGGCCTGCCCGGCCCGAAGAACTGCGGCCGACAACGCACGCTCGTCGGGCGTGCGGCCGCCGGCTCCACCGCCCCGGGCCGGGAGGAGACAGAACAGGGCCCCTCCGAGGGCAGGCAGGCTGTCCCCGAAAGAATCCAGCTCCCAAGCGGTGAACCGACCATCTCCGTGGAGGTCACAAGTCAACTGCAATCACCGCCTGGGGACGTGGCAAGGGTCTTCGAAGATGTCCGGCTGCTGGCCCGATGCTTGCCGGGGGCCGAACTGACTGAGGAACTTGGCGAGGACTGGTATCGCGGACGCGCCCGTGTCGCCCTCGGACCCATCAAATTGTCCTTCGACGGCTTTGCCCATCTTCTCGAGCACCAAGCCGACCGGATCCATCTCCTCGGCCAAGCCAAGGACACCAGCGGCGGCCGAGCCCAGGCCGATATCCGCCTGCTCGCAGTCCCCGACGGGACCGGAACACGGCTGCAGGCCCAAGCCCGCGTCTATCTCGTCGGGCGCATCGCCGGCTTCGGCCGGTCCCTGGCCGCGGACGTCAGCCGCCGCATGTTCGGCGAATTCGCAGCCGCTGTGGACCAGGCGGCCCGGGGCCAAGAACCCGAAAGCAACCCCAAGGCGCCAAGCGCGCTCCGAATACTGATGGACGCCCTCCTAGACCGGGCACGCGGGCTCCGTCATCGTCGCCATGGAATCCGTCATCAGCCCGAGGACCCCCACACGGAAGGGCAGCATGATGCCTCGTAGGAACGGTAACCCACCCTCCCACTCTCCTCTTCCCGCTGCCTTCGCTGCCGTGATGGGCTGGGCCTTCGACCTGTTCGACCTGTTCCTGCTGCTGTACGTCGCAGGACCCATCGGACACCAGATCTTCCCCGCCGACAGCGAGACCTTCAGCCTCGCCTTGGTCTTCGCCTCCTTCGCAGTCAGCATCCTGATGCGCCCCGGGGGCGCAGCATTCTTCGGCGAACTGGCCGACCGCATCGGCCGGAAGAGGATCATGGTGACCGTGCTGGCCGGCGTCGGGCTCTCCACAGCGGCAATGGGCCTAGTCCCGACCTACTCCACGATCGGGGCAGCGGCTCCGGTCATCTTCCTCGTACTGCGGATCGTGCAAGGGCTCTTCGTCGGAGGGGTCACCGCGACGACCCACACCATCGGCACCGAAAGCGTCCCCCCACGCTGGCGCGGCCTCATGAGCGGACTCATCGGCGGCGGAGGGGCAGGAATCGGCGCCACCATCGCCAGCCTTGCCTTCATCGTCATTAGCCAACTCTTCCCCGGACCGGCCTTCGACACCTGGGGGTGGCGGGTGATGTTCTTCACTGGGCTGATCGGTGCGCTCCTGAGCCTTTTCGTGCTCCGTAAAGTGGAGGAATCGCCCATGTGGCTCGAGGCACAGGCTGCGGCTAGAGCATCCGGAGCCGCAGCGCCCACCCAGAAGATGCGGTTCAAGGACCTGCTCAGCGGCAAGTATCGCATCATCACCCTGCTCAACATCGGTGTCGCGGCTGGAGCCGGCGCCCAGTACTACCTCACCTCAGGCTTCCTGCCCACCCTCCTCGGGCCCGTCGTCCAAGTCCCTGCTGGGCCACGAGGACTGATCCTGCTCGCTGCAAGCGTCATAGTGATCATCTCCGCCACCGCTGCGGGAGAACTGAGCGAGCGAATCGGCAGACGCAGGACCATGCTCCTGATCGGGGGCGTCAACGTCATCGCGCTGCCAGTCCTCACCTTGGTCATCGCAGGGACCAGTCCCTCGGCGACAGAGGCGATCCTGGCGCTGAGCTGCCTGCTCGCCTTCCTGGCCAATGCGGCGTATGCTCCGGTGCTCGTCTTCCTGAACGAGCGCTACCCCACAGCCATCCGCTCGCGCGGCACCGCAATCACTTGGAACACCGGCTTCATGATCGGCGGCCTGCTGCCGACCTTCGTCAACCTCCTCAGCCCCACCGTGAAGGACGTCGGAACCCAGCTTGCTATCTTCCTCGTGGTCTCGACGCTCGTCTTCATCCTCGTCGCCTTCCTCAGCCCAGAGACACGCGGCGGGTTCGAAGCCCTCGGGGCCGTCGACACCCAGGCAGCAGACGCTGGCACCGCTCCCGAGGCGCACCCGGCCGACCATAAGACCCACGACAACACATGGAGACGCGAATGACATCCGATCCCTCCCCCTTCTCGGACCGCACCGTCCTCCTCACCGGAGTCGGCGGCGACATCGGGGCAACCTACCTCTCCGGACTAGTGCAGGCCGGAGCGAACGTCGTCGCCACCGACCTGCCGGGGCTCGGTGAAGCCGGTCGCGCCCTCACCTCCGCTGCCAGCGACACTGGGCCGGGACGAGCAGTCTTCGTTGAATGCGACATCACTGACGAGAAGGGTGTCCGACGCGCAGTCGACACCGCGATCGGAGAATTCGGCCACCTCGACAGCGTGGTGAACAATGCTGCAATCTACCGCACCCTGGGAGGAAAACGACCGCTGGTGGAACTGGCGGAAGCAGACTGGGAGCTGGTGCTGCGCGTGAACGTCGTGGGCACCTGGCAGGTCATCAAGGCAGCTGCTCCCCACCTGGCCGTCACAGGACAGGGTCGCATCGTCAATATCGCCTCCGTCGTCTCCCGGAACGGGGCGCCGGGGTTCGCTCACTACGTCGCATCCAAAGCCGCCGTCGAAGGACTCACCCGCTCAGCGGCCCGAGAACTGGGTGTTGACGGAACGACCGTGAACTCCGTCTCTCCCGGACTCGTAGACGATGCAGCCACTCGTGAACTCAACAGCGAAGAGTATCTGCGCACAGCCGCCATATCACGTGCTATCCCACGAGCCATGGTCCCCGACGACCTGGTCGGTGCAGTGATGTGGCTGGCCGGGCCGACCTCAGGCTTCGTCACCGGCCAGACTCTCATCGTTGACGGAGGAGGCGTGTTCGCCTGATGAACGCCTTCCACCCCGTCAACCCCGCCACCCTCGCTCCACTGCCGACCTTGGAAGGAGCGAGCGATGCTGACGTCACCGCTGCCGTGAGCACCGTCGCGGAGGCAATGGACAGCGCATGGCCCCGGGACCACGCGCGGCGGGCAGCGGCCATGCAGCGCTGGGCGGACCTTCTCGAACACCAATCGGAGGGCTTCCGCAACGCGCTGATCGAGGAAACAGGCAAGACCGCGGCCGAGGCACAAACAGAGATCCACGGCGCCGTCGATGCGCTACGTTTCAATGCCGGCCTCGCTCGCCTGCCCCTAGGCCGATCCGGAAGCCTCCCCGACGGGTCCGAAGCCCATCTTGTGCGCGAACCCGTCGGCCCCACCGTCTTCATCACTCCCTGGAACTGGCCAGTCCTGCTGCTCCTGCGCGACTTGGCACCCGCATTCGCCGCCGGAGTCACCGCGATCGTCAAACCGGCAACGCAGACGGCAAACGTGACCTCCCGGCTGATCGAGCTGGGGCACAGGGCAGGAGTTCCACGCGAGGTCCTCGTCCAGGTCAACGGCGAGGCCGAAGTCGGCTCAGCCCTCGTCCGCCACCCCGGCACGCGCGCAGTCGCCATCACCGGTTCGACAGCCGCCGGACAGGCCGTTATGCGGGACGCCGCGGAGACCATGACCAGGCCCTTGCTCGAACTCGGCGGCAAGGCCACCATGATGGTCCTTCCCGACGCAGACCTTCCCGCAGCATTGGAACGGGCCGCACAGGCTTCAATCACTACCAGCGGTCAGATGTGCATGGCATGCACTCGGGTACTCGTCCACCAAGACCAGGCGGACTATGCGGAACACGTGCTGCGAACCGTCCTCGGAGCGATGCGGCCCGGAGATCCACGTGACCCGAAAACCCATCTGGGCCCGCTCATCTCTGCCGCGGCCGCAGAGAAGGTGGAGGGATTCGTCGACTTGGCGCGCCGCACCGGCCGCGTCAGTGTCGGCGGCCACGCCGTGCACCCGCAGGACCTGCCCGGCAACTTCATGTCACCGGCACTCGTCACCAGCCTAGATCCAGCCTCCCCGGTCATTCAGGAAGACATCTTCGGACCCGTCCTGTCACTCGAGACCTTCGCCGACGAGGCCGAGGCCGTGGCCCTCGCCAACGGCACTCCCTTCGGCCTGGCCGCCGCTGTCTGGACCGGGAACCTCTCGCGAGGGCTGGGCCTCGCCCGTTCGATCAACGCCGGGACCGTATGGGTCAACGGCTACAACCGCTCCTACGCGGAAATGCCCTCAGGCGGGGTCCGAATGTCAGGCCTCGGCCGTACCCGCGGTGTCGAAGGCGTCGAACAGTTCACTGAGCTCAAGCACATCCACTTCTCGCTATGACCGAGATCTCGTTATTCCCCAGACCTCGCACGACCATCAAGCGTCCAAAAAGCACGAGACCAGATCCCCGGCCATCGGCAGTGGGAAGAAACACCAAGACCCTGGTCGGACGGGAAGGAGCAGATGAAAATGAGTTCAAAGCTGCCCATTGAAGCCAGCAGAAGAGAGCCTTCGAACCGCCTCCCAGTCGGATCGAGTCTGCGCGGCTGGCTCGACCACCTCCAGAAAACGGGACGACTGGCCCTGGCCAGTCCAGACGTCGAGCTGCGCTTCGGCGTCGCGGGAATCGCGAACCGCCTCGACGGCACCAGTGCCTCAATTTTCCCTCAACCCAGCGGGCACCCCGTCCCCGTCGTCTCTGGCCTCCTGTCCCAACGATCCTGGATGGCCGAGGCCACCGGCGTCCCCCAGAGCGAGCTGATCGGCACCTTCGAACGAGCATGCCAGAACCCGCTGCCATGGACCGAAGTATCGGAAGCTCCCTGCCAGCAGATCGTCCACCGCCAAGTCAACCTGACGGAGCAGCTCCCCATCCCCGTCCACAACGAATACGACCATGGCGCGTACATCACAGCCGGGCTGCTGATTGCCCGCCGCCCCGATACCGGTGTCCAGAACGTCTCGATCCACCGACTCCAGGTCAGCGGCCCCGACCGGCTCGGAGCACTGCTACTGCCGCGGCACACTCTGTCGTTCTTCCAGGAACAGGAACGTCTGGGGGCCGACCTCGACATCGCCATCGTGATCGGAGTCGATCCCCTGACGCTGATGGCGTCCCAAGCCATCGTCCCGATCGACCAGGACGAACTCGAAGTCTCCGGCGCCCTGCGCGGTTCGCCCCTCCCCGTAGTCAAGTGCATCACCAATGACATACGCGTCCCTGCCGAAGCAGAATTCGTGCTCGAAGGCAGGCTGCTAGCCCAGGTCCGCGAGCCGGAAGGTCCCTTCGGTGAATTCCCGCAGTACTACGGCCAGCGGGCAGAACGCCACGTCGTCCAGCTCGACGCCCTCACACACCGCAAGTCACCGATATACCACACCATTGTCGGAGGCGGACTGGAGCACCTCCTGCTCGGCGGGATCCCGCGCGAGGCGTCGTTCCTATCGCATCTCCGCCGCAGCTTCCCCTGCCTGAAGGACCTCCACCTCTCCCAGGGAGGAACATGCCGGTACCACCTCTTCCTCCAGCTCGACAAGCCCAAGGCAGGAGAGGCGAAGAACCTCATCCTCGCAGCATTCGGAGCCCACTACGACATCAAGCACGTCATCGCGGTGGACACCGACGTGGACGTGCATGACCCCGGACAGGTGGAGTGGGCGGTCGCCACGCGGTTCCAAGCCGATCGGGACCTGATCCTCGTCGGAGGCGCCCAAGGCTCGAAGCTAGACCCGTCCAGCATTGACGGCCTGAGCGCCAAGATGGGCCTGGACGCCACCGTGCCCATCGAGGCACCCGAGATGAAGTTCACCCGCATCCGTGTCCCCGGGCAAGAAGAACTCGATCTTGACCGACTGGTGACCCCCGCCCCCCAGGACTGGATCCGACGAACAACCGAACCCGAAGAAGGACCCCGATGAAACCGACAAGCGCCAGGGCGACCGGCACGCCCAGCCCACACCATGCCGCCCTTTGCCAAGCCCCACGGCGGCCCACGCACCAGGCGAACTGAATGAACACGACATTGCCTGAGCGGGCGCCCCGCCTGATCGTCGGAATCTCTGGAGCCTCAGGGGCGGTCTACGGTGTCCGGCTGCTCGAGAAGCTCCAGCACACGCCCATCGAGACACACCTCGTCATCACCAAGTCCGGACGCCTAGCCCTGAGGCAGGAGACCGACCTCCGTCCGGGGGACCTCGAGAAGCTCGCCGACGTCGTGCACCCGAATCAAGATGTGGGCGCGACGATAGCAAGCGGATCCTTCCGCACCATGGGAATGATCGTCGCCCCCTGCTCCATCAAGTCAATGTCCGAGATCGCCTCTGGGATGACGTCCTCCCTCCTCGGCCGCGCAGCCGACGTCGTACTCAAGGAACGGCGAAGGCTCGTCCTGATGGTCAGGGAAACCCCACTCCACCGGAATCACCTGCAGACAATGGCGAAACTCAGCGAGATCGGGGCCATCATCGCCCCCCCTGTACCTGCCTTCTACAATCGGCCGAGCACCGTCGCCGACATCATCGACCACACCGTCGGACGCGTTCTGGACCTTTTCGACATCGACCTCGGCATCGTGAAGAGATGGGACGGGATCAACACTGGCCGCCCCACGCCCGGTCCCACCGATACAGAGGATCCCTCTGCCCTTCCGAGCAGTCGGACCCTCATCCCCAGCCATCCTGAACGCCCGCACCGCCGCTATTCGTGAAAGCCGCTCTTTCCAGCTTGCGGAAGAGGGACTGATGGGAGAAACGACAGCCACTCCGGCTCTCCAAGGAGTGGTTGACAACACCACGGCGCCAAGATTTCACTTTTGCTCGCAGCCACCGCTCGTTCCGAAAGGAGGATGCCAGCGGTGTGACCTAGACGTCCTCATCGTCCGCTCTAACTACTCCGTCACTGCACTATCGAGTTCGATCCAATCGTAAGAACTGCTCGCGGCCCAGGTGTGCCGACCCGAAGGAGCGCAAGTGAACGTGCCTGTCGCAGGAATCCTCCTCGCTGCTGGCGCCGGAAGCCGCTATGGCCTGCCGAAGGCGCTGGCTGCAACCCCCGGGACCGGCAGCTGGCTCGAGCGCGGGATCCGGCTCATGTTAGACGCGGCCTGTTCCCCCGTGGTGGTGGTTCTGGGGGCCGAGTCTGATCGGGCGCTGGCCCTGCTCTCCGCCACGCGCTTGAGCGCCGACACGCGAGTCGTGCCGCTTGTCGTCACGGACTGGTCCGAGGGCATCGGCGGGTCGCTTCGGGGCGGCTTCGAAGCCCTAGGCAAGCTGCGCGCGGAGCCGAGGCCGGTCGCCGCTCTCGTGACCCTCGTGGACCTTCCTCGGCTTGCGCCGGAAGCCCTAGCACGCCTGGCGAACGACCCCATCGTCCCCTCCTCACTGCGCCGCGCAGTCTACGGAGGGATCCCCGGCCACCCCGTACTCATTGGCAGCGACCACTGGGCGGCGCTTGGAAGCCAGCTCGCCGGAGACGTCGGCGCCAGCCCCTACCTGCGCACACACGGCACCGAGGCGGTCGATTGCACTGGGCTCGGCGGTGAGGATGACATCGACGTGCCCGAACGCCACCACTCAATTCTGCAAGATTCACACTCGCACTAATTAATGCCGCGACCTGACGATCAAAGTCACTGTCAAAGGGTCCGATCAATGGTCCTTTTGACGGGACAAGGCCACCGGGAAGGCGCTGCCGATCCAGACCTGGAGGCCGACCAGCAAGCGCAGAACCCGCGTCGCCCCAAGGGTTCGGGATTTCGGGAGCCCCTCGTGGCGCCGCGCCGTGCTGGGCAAGCAGCCCAGCCAGCTCTCGGTCCAGTGGGCTGACCACGGCTGCTTCCCCGCTTCAGCTGACGCCCGATGCATTGCCTCCGCTTGTGCCCGCTGCTTGAGTATGAAGCAGGGCATGCCAGACATCAGCAGGAAATCTTTACACTCGGATGAGATCTCTCACCGCGGGTACCTCAGTCACGAGCAGGTCCCAGTTTTGGCGCGCGCGTGCGGCCCGCACGCCGACTTCATCACGTTCCTCGCCTACACAGGCCTGCGCTGGGGAGAGATGGCCGCCCTCCGCGTCAGGTCCATGGACACCGCCAAGCGGCGCGTCGACGTCAAAGAGTCCCTCACCGACGTGCGCGGCGAACCCATCCGCGGCACCCCGAAGACCCACGAGAGACCGTACCGTACCCGGCATTCCTCGACCAGGCCCTGCGGCAGCGCATGGAAGGCCGGGGACTCGACGAGCCGCTCTTCTCCACCAGCCGGGGCTACGAGATGCGCGGGAACAACTTCCGCAAGCGCATCTTCCAGCCGGCCCTCAAACGGGTCCACGACGCCGACCCGCTCTACCCGACCGTCACCCCTCACGACCTACGCCACACCGCAGCATCGCTCGCGATCTCCACCGGGGCCAACGTCAAGGCCATCCAACGCATGCTCGGACACGCCTCCGCCGCCATGACCCTGGACGTCTACGCCGATCTCTTCGACGACGACCTCGACCACGTCGCCGCGAAACTCAACGACGCTGCCGCCAATCTCGGGTCCATTCTGTGACCACCGTGTCCACGGGAAGCTCGACGGCCAACCGCGACACCGCAACCGGAGACCCTCTCCTGATATTTGGGGTCCAAAATGTGTCCACGAGCCCGCACTAGGGCCGCCCGAGGCGCTGGTTAAACGACGAAACCCCACGCGGACGTGGGGTTTCTTAGTGGCTCCGACCGGCGTCGATCCGGTGATCTTTCGATTTTCAGTCGCACGACGCCATCATCACAGGACATCATCACCGGGGTCATATTCCCGGGTTTTGCGCAGACGAAGACGGGATGCGTGATCACCTGGATCACAGATCGCGGCTGCGATTGTGTCCATTCGTGCCCACGGTGGAACGACCCGCACGAAGGGATCTACCGGAGTGAGCGTTAGAACACGGACCTGTTCCTAAAGCGGTCAGGCGCCCATCCAGCATTCGCCCGCTACGGCGCTACAGCGCTGCAGCCCCAAGATCACGCGGACGAGGACGCGATACCCAACCGCTACAAGGCCGCTACAAACGGCCGTGGCACGAAACCCTTCGCGCGGGCAGCGGCCGCCCGCGATGGGGCCCCACCGTCGGCCTCACTAGGCCGTCCTTTCAGCTCCTGGCTGAGCCGCTGGCTGGGCTCCCTCGACTCTGGCCATCCGGGCGGCCGCTCTACAGCGGTTGGCTTCGCAGTCTTCGTCTCTCAATAGAGGGGCAGCACGTCGCCGGCGACGACGTCGCGCTGGAGTGCGAGGACGCGTTCGGTGTCGATTTCGGCCAGGACGCTCTGGGTGGCTGCGTCGTCGGCCCTGGAGATGATGGCTCCCGCGTCGATCCCGCTGCTGAGGGCGCGGGCCTCGGAGTTCTCGAGGGGCCAGGTCACCAGACCGCGGTCATCCAAGGAGAGGCCGAGCGCCGTGCGGTGCCATACGGCGGCGTCGATGATCCCCAGGGTCAGGGCCGAGGGAACCTGGGCGTAGCTGACGTCGACGTACCGGTAGCCGGGGAACTCGGCCTTGGAAAGGAGTGCGTGGTCGATGGAGAAGGGATCCACGCCGATCCGCAGGTCCTCGCCGAGCTCGTGCCGAGGGGCCTTGGCGATGACGAGGACGGAGTCGGGGGCATAGTAGGTGCCGGCGGGGAGGACTATCTGTGTGACGACCCCGGAGTGGGAGGCGGTCAGCGAATCGGCCGCGCCCAGGGACATGAGTGCGAAATGGGCGATGCCATTCTCCACGGCTGCGGCGCGCTGTTCGGAGCCGTGCCCGTAGAGGAGGGTCGAGGGGATGCCGAGCCGGTCCAATTCGGCCCTGAGGCCTGTGGCGAGGCCCTGGAATTCCCAGCTGTTGGGCAGGGGAAGCAGGGCCGTCAAGGTCGGGAGCCCCGCTGTGCGCCATAGCTCGCCGCTCTGCCGGCTGACCAGGGCGGTCCCTTGGCGCGGCTTCGAGTCAAGGACGGCCCAGCCGCTGCTCTGGAGATCTTGGAGTGCCTTCTGGACGGTCCCCGCGCCGACCCCTATGGTCGACCGCAGGTCGTCCACGTTGGGCAGGCGACCGCCGATCTTGGTTCCGAGGATCGTGCGGGCGATGCTGGCTGTGGCCCGTTGCTGAGCGGTCTCCGCCCGGGGCGACGAATTTGTCGGCCCCGGGCGGAGATCGGTGGCTGCATTGGGTTCCATGGCCTTTCAGACTACCGTCGCTATCTTCTTCGAGCGACCGAAGGCGGCCATCAGCGCAGCTCCGGTGATGCAAACGCCAGCGCTGACCGTGAAGGTGAGGGCCCATGAGCCGGTGTTGTCCAGGATGGCGCCGACGATCGCGGGCGCTGCGATCCCGGCCAGGTTCGCGAGGGCGTGGACGAATCCCATGACGCCTCCCAGACGCCGGCTGGGAACGATGTCGGAGACGATCGCGAAGTATTGGGCCCCGGTGAGGTAGAGGACGAAGACGACGGCGGCCATCAACGCCACGGCAGCGGCGGTGGACGTGGCGAGCCCGATGAGGGCGAAGAGCACTGCGGTGACGGCTAGGCCGGCGACGATCATGACCGCGCGGGCGACCGCTGGCTTTCCAGTGCGGTTGGCGATGCGGTCGGTGACCAGGCCTCCCACGACGAATCCGACGACCCCCAGGACCCAGGGGATGGTGCCGGTGATGGCGAGGTCCTTCAGGTTCACGCCGCGCTCCTGGGTGAGGTAGACGGGGAACCAGGTGAGGAAGGTGTAGAGGACCCAGGCGTAGCCGAAGAACGCAATGGCGGTGGACCAGATGATCGGCTGCTTGAAGTAGTGGCCCATGGAGGGGACGTCCTCCTTGCTGTCAGCGGCAGGGGCCTCGGCCGTCTCGGCAATCCGCTCGCGCTGTTCGTCGACGTCCTCCTGGCGCGCCCAGGGGTGCAGGTCGGGGCGGTCGCGGACAACGGCGAACCACCCGAGGGTGCAGAGGAGGCCGATGGCACCGAGCGCGATGAAAGCCAGGCGCCAGTCGCCGATCGTGAGCAGCCAGACCACCAGGGGTGTGCCGATCGCGCCTCCGAGCGGCGTGGCTCCCTGGACGATGCCCATGGCCGTTCCCATCTGACGCTGGGGGAACCAGTTGTGCATGGTCTTCGTGGAGACGGAGCCCTGCGGGCCCTCGCCGAAACCGAAGAGGATGCGGATGAAGAGCAGGGACAGGAACCCCGTGCCCGCGGCGGTCAGGGCGGTGAAGAGGGACCACCAGGCCACGGCGACGCCCATGATCGACCGGGGGCCGAAGCGGTCGGAGAGCCATCCGCCGAGGAAGGCGCAGGGGACGTAGCCGAAGAAGAAGGCGCTGGCGATAAGCCCGAACTCGGCCTTGGACAGCCCCAGTTGCGCGATCATCTGGGGTCCTGCCACCCCCAGCGCGGCGCGGTCCGCGTAGTTCAGGACCAGCACGAGGGCCGCCGCAGCCAGGATCACCCACCGGAGCCGGAACCTGCGGGCGGGCTTGGGGGGCTGGTTGTACGTGGCGCCGAGTGGCTTGTGGAGGTCTGGCCTGTGCGACATTTTCTCACCTCTCTGTGATGTGCATTACTATCAATATACAGTATGCTGTAGATAACGGAAGCGCGGAACGGAGAACATCATGAGCAGTCCCACCCAGACGGAGCCCGAGACCCGAGCAGCGGAGAAGCTGCTGAGCCAGCTCAGAGACGTGGTCCCCGACGCGCGGATCGATGAGACTCCCTCGGAGAGGGATTCCCGTTCCCGGGACCGTTGGCCCGAGGCCGGCAAGTGGTCCGAAGCAGAACAGGACCGTCACCGCCCCTGGGCGGTGGTCAGGCCGGCCAGCGTGGAGGAGGTCTCTGCGGTCATGCAGGCCGCCCACGCGGCCGGAGTCCCGGTGGTGCCGTTCGGCGCGGGCTCCGGAGTGGTGGGCGGGGTGGTGAACGAGGGCGCCTTCATCTCCCTGGACCTCGGCGCACTGACGGCCCCTCCCGTGTTCGACGACGCGCGCGGCGAGGTCACGGTCGGCGCAGGCGTGCTGGGCGCAGACCTGGAGGCGGCGGCGCGGGAGCGCGCCCGCCGCATCCCGCACTATCCCCAGTCCCTTGCCCTGGCGAGCGTCGGCGGGCTGGTGGCCACCCGCTCATCGGGGACTTTCAGCAGCAAGTACGGCAACATCGAGGACCTGCTGGTGGCCCTGGAGGTGGTCCTGGCCGACGGGTCCATCGTCAGGACTCGGGCCGTGCCGCGGTCCTCGACCGGGCCCTCGATCGCCCAGCTCTTCGTCGGAAGCGAGGGCACGCTGGGCGTTATCACCTCGGTCACGCTGCGCACATTCCCCGTCGCGCAGGAGTCCCGCTTCCGGGGGGTGGCGTTCCGCGACCTGGCCGATGGGCTTGCGACCGTCCGGAGCATCCTGGATGAGGGGGTCACCCCGGCCGTCATCAGGCTCTACGATGCCGACGAGGCCGAGCACCTGTACGAGCGCGCGGGCCTGGCCGCCGACGGCAAGGTCCTCCTGATCCTCGGGTTCGACGGCAATGCCGCGGTCGTGGCCGCCGAGGAGGAGGTGTCCCTCGCCGTCGCCGCGGGCCACGGGGGCGAGGACCTGGGCGTCGGTCCAGGCGAGACCTGGGAGCGCACGAGGTTCGACGCGAGCTGGCTGGAGCGCGGCAATGCCGGGAAGGGCATGATCGCCGACGCCATCGAGGTCTCCGGGGCCTGGCCGGAGCTGCACGGGCTCCACAAGAGCGTCCTGTCCGCGATGCGGCCCCATGTCGACCGGGCCTATGCCCACTACTCACACTTCTACCCCAACGGAGGCGCCGCCTACTTCATCTTCTTCGCCTCCGGCAGCAACCGCGAGCAGGCGCTGGAGAACTACCGGAACGCCTGGGACGCCGCACTGCGGACCGTGCTTGAGGCCGGAGGGTCCGTGAGCCACCACCACGGAGTCGGCGAGGCGCGCAAGGATTGGATGGCCCGGGAACACGGTTCCGCCCTCACCGTGCTGAAGAAGCTCAAGGCGGCACTCGACCCCACGGGGATCCTCTCCGCCAACAAGCTGGGCCTCAGCTCCGGTGAAAGGACAGGACGATGACGACCAACGCACCCGTCGCGTTGACGATCGGAGACCCTGCCGGCATCGGCCCCGAGCTGAGCCTGCGGATCGCCTCCGAGCCCGCCTTCATGCCAGAGCAGCCGCTGGTCCTCATCGGCTCGTCAGCGCTCCTGCGCCGGGTCGCCGATCAGGTCCGGCTCGACGTCGAGCTCCGCCCGGTCCAGGACCCCGCGGAGGCGTCCGTCGAACCCGGCGCAGCCTACGTCCTGGACATCCCCATGGACGCGGGCGCGGTCGTCCCGGGAGCAGTGTCCGCATCCTGCGGCCAGGCCGCCGTGGACGCGATCACCGCCAGCGCCCGCCTGGCGCTCGAGGGCAGGGTCGCGGCCGTCTGCTCGGCCCCGGCCAACAAGGAGGCGTTCAACGCCGCCGGCCACCACTTCGAGGGCCAGACCGAGATCTACGCCAACCTGACCGGCACCGACGCGTTCCACACCATGCTGATCGGCGGGCCGCTGCGGGTGAGCCTGGTCAGCGCCCACTGCTCCATGCTGGAGGCTGTCGCCCGAGTGAAGGCCGACCGCATCAAGCGCATCCTGGGCGAGCTGCACTCCGCGATGCGGCAGCACTTCGGCGTTTCCGAACCCAGGATCGGCATCGCCGGCCTGAACCCGCACGCCGGCGAGAACGGAGTGTTCGGCACCGAGGAGATCGAGCACGTCAGGCCCGCCCTGGAGAAGTGCCGGGCAGAAGGCATGGACCTCAGCGACCCCCTCGCAGCCGACAGCCTCTTTGCTGCCGCGGAAGCCGGCCGGTACGACGCGGTCCTGGCCATGTACCACGACCAGGGCACCATCCCCCTGAAGCGGTACGGATACGTCACCTACGCCGCCGGGCTGCCCATCATCCGCACGACCGCGGGGCATGGTACGGCCTTCGACATCGCCTGGCAGGGCAAGGCCGACCCCGCGCTGCTTTCACGCGCCGTCGCCCTGGCCGGCAGCCTGGCCAAGACTGCCGCCGCGGCGCCATGACCGGGATCGCGCCCGCCATCGGCATCGTCGCGGACGACATCACCGGAGGAGCCGCGATCGGGGCGGAGATCGCCTCGATGGGCCACGCCGTCGACGTCGTCCGCCTCAGCCCGGCATCCCAGAGGCCGACACCGCCCCATACGGTGATCGTGGAGACCGGCAGCAGATACCTGCCGCCCGACGAATCCGCACGAAGGGTCCAGGAGGCCGTCGCGGAAATGCGCCGAGACGGGCTGCCCGTGCTCATGAAGAAGATCGACAGCACCCTGAAGGGGAACGTTGCCACCGAGCTGGCTGCCTTCGCCGACAGCCGGCCCGGTCCCCTGCTGATCGCCCCCGCATGCCCGGAAGTGGGCCTGGCACTGGTGGGTGGCCGGCAGATCACCCGGCGGGGCCCGGGCGCCGACGTCGCCGACCTCCTCGCGGCGTCGCTCTCCGGGAGGATCCACATCCTGGACCTCGAGACCGTGCGCCGGGGCAGGGACGCCGTCGCGGGCTGGCTCCGCCAGCATGCCGGATCGACGGTTCTGGCAGACTCCGAGACCCAGGCCGACCTCGACGAGGCCGCAGCCGGCGCTGCTGCCGCCGGTGTCCTCTCCTACGCCGGAACATACGGCCTCGGCAGAGCCCTCGCCGCCGCCTTCCTCGAGCCGGGCGCCGCGGCCGCGCAGTTCTCTCCCCCGCCGGTGGACCGCGTCCTGGTGCTGGCCGGATCCGCCTCCGACGTGACGGCCCGCCAGATCCGCGAGCTCGTCCTCGCGGGGGCGGAGGAGATCGTCGTGGACATCGAGGCGGTCCTCCAGGGCCAGATTAAGCCCGAGGCAAGGCGGGCCGGGCTCCTTGCCTCGGCCTCCGAGGCTAAGGTCATCGTGGTCCACACCGCCCCGGGCCTCACACAGGAGCGCGTCCGTCGTCATTGCGGACAGCATGGCTGGACCGAGCGGGACCTCGCGCTCTCCCTCGCCCTGCCCTTCGCAGAAGCGGCGCGTGCCGCAGAGGGAGCCGCGGTCTACTTCATAGGGGGCGAGACAACGGGTGCCATCGCCGAACTCCTGGGACTGCAGGCCCTCACCGTCCACGGCGAATGCACCCCGGCCGTGCCCTGGGCCACCACCAGCACCCCCAGCCCCTGGCCTGTGTTGCTCACCAAGCCCGGCGCCTTCGGCACGGACCGCGCACTGGCAGAGGCCGCCGACCTGCTCCTCCGCCACCATCCCGGCCAGCGCCGCGGACCCGTCCACGCGGGACACATCAGCCCACTGCCGGGCTAGGCCCCCGGCGCACACCTACCTTCCCGACCCGCCGCGCCGACTGCCCTTCCGCGGGCGACGTACCCGGCCCTCATCCACGAGGACAGACATGCCCCCTCCCTTCATTCCAAGCTTCCGCCTCGACGGGAAGACCGCCGTCGTGACCGGTGCCGGCCGAGGCCTCGGCCGGCACACCGCCCTCGGGCTGGCCGAGGCCGGGGCCCGTGTGGCCCTCGTCGCCCGGAGCGAATCCGATCTGGCGGACACGGCGGCCGAAGCGCGCTCCCACGGGTTCCACGTCCAGGCCTTCCCAGCGGACGTGACGGACGCGCAGGCGGCCGACGAGCTGCTCGGGCAGATCACGCAGAGCCTGGGTGCACTGGACATCCTCGTCAACGGAGCCGGGACGAACATCCAGCAGGCAGCTCTGGACGTGGACGAAGCATCATGGGACACCGTCCTGAACGTGAACCTGCGCGCCGCCTTCTTCCTCTGCCAGGCCGCCGCACGCAGGATGATCGAGGCCGGAACCCCGGGGCGGATCGTGAACATGGCCTCCCAGATAGGCGAAGTCGGCTTCTACAAGCGGGCCGCCTATGCCGCCAGCAAGGGTGGGCTGGTGCACATGACCAAGGTCCTCGCGCTCGAATGGGCACCCCATGGGATCAGGGTCAACTGCGTCGGCCCCACCTTCATCGACAGCCCACTCGCCCGGCAGATGTTTCAGGATCCCGAAATCGCCGAGGAGGTCATGAAGCGCATCCCTATCGGCCGGCTAGGAAAGCCGTCCGAGGTGGCCGCGGCCGTCCTGTACCTCGTCTCCGAAGGAGCAGACCTAGTCACCGGGCACCACCTGCTCGTCGACGGCGGCTGGACCGCCCAGTAGACCACCACCAGGCAGAACCAACAGCAAAGGAGCTGAAATGAAGGTCGGAATCATCGGCGTCGGCAACATGGGCCGACGCATGGCCGAACGCCTCGTCGCAGCCGGACACGAGGTCCACGCCTACGACCCCCGAGAGGAAGTCTCACTCTCCCTGCCCGAGATCGGCGCCATTCCGGCATCCTCGCCCGCCGTGGTGGCCGAAGAAACCCAGGCGGCCATCCTCATGGTGCTCAACTCTACCCAGGCAGAGCAGGCGATCTGGGGCGAGCACGGGTACGCCGCCGCCGCTTCCGTCGACTCGGCCCTGAACATCATGAGCAGCCTGCCGCCTGCCTTCGTGGCCGAGACCGCCAGGAGGGCGGAGGGCAGATTCCGGCTCGTCGACTCCCCGGTCAGCGGCGGAGTCGAAGGCGCCGCCGCAGGGACTCTGACCATCATGGCCTCAGGTGACAAGACTGCATGCGAGGCCGTCCGGCCCCTCCACGAAGCGCTGGGCAAGAGCGTGATGTGGCTTGGTCCTCAGCCGGGGCTCGGCGCGACCATGAAGGCCGTCAACCAGGCCATGTACTTCACCGCCATGGCCTCGGCCGCCGAAATGGTGGCAACCGCAGTAAAGGCCGGACTCGACCCCGACACCGTCGTCGACGTCGTCGGGATGAGCAGCGGGGACAGCTGGGCACTGCGCAACCGCGTCCCGCTGAGCTGGCGCAGCGACTACACCAGCGGCGGAGCCCTCGCCGTCGCGCTTAAGGACATGGACGCCGCACTCGAGCTGGCCGAGCATCTCGAAATCGAGGCGCCGATCACTAGGGCAGCCGCCCAGATCGTCGCCGAAGCCGCTCGGCGACACCCAGAGGGAGGAGACGACCCCCTCATCGTCGAAGCCGTCGAGGCCCGCAGCGGGCTCAAGCTCTCCGAACGAACCCGGAAGAGCTCCTGACCCCGTACTTCAACCCGAATCCACTGAGCCGCGTCCGGGGCCCGTGCCAGACCGACGGCTCCGCGCAACGCCACGCCGCCGCTCGAAGAGGAAGGGCCGCCCCGTCACCTGTCGCAACGAAGGCAGTTCCGAAGTCCATCCATTTCCGATCCTTCAAAGGAGGCCATCATGCGAGTGCTCGTCTTCGGTGGTGCAGGTTTCGTAGGAGCGCGCGTCTGCGAGGAGCTGGCTGCGCGCGGGGACGAGGTGACGACGTTCGACCACGTGAAGAGGGATGATGCTCCCTGGCCGCAGATCGTCGCCAGCATCGACGAGCGCACCGACGTGCGCGCGGCCATCCGGTCCGCGCGCCCGGAGCGGATCGTCAACCTCGCGTATCTCGTGGGTCCCCCTGCAGAACAATCACCGGCCGCTGCGATCCAGGTCAACGTCCTCGGCTCGGCCCTGCTGCTCGAGGAGGCCGCGGCGGCCAAGGTCGCACGGGTCGTGTACGCGAGCTCGATCGCAGTCTACGGAACGAGACCTGAGCGTTTCGGCGACCGCGACGTCATCGAATCAGACGGCATCCCCGCGCTCGATCACGCCAACTCCTACGGCGCGACCAAGAGCCTGGCAGAGTACTTCGCGATAGCCGAGCGTGCGCGGACGGGGCTGGAGACCTGCGGCATCCGATTGAGCATCGTCGTTGGTCCCGGGCGGGAGCGCGGCTTCACCGCGTGGATCTCGCAGATCATCGCTGCCAGCCGCGAGGGACAGCCGGCAACGGTGCCGGTATCGCCGGAATTCCCGATGAGCCTGATCTCCATCGACGATGCGGCAGCCGCGATCGTGGCCGCAATCCGGCACGACGGTCCCCTGCGTCCCGTCTACAACTCTGGTGGCAGCGACGTGACCGCCGCCAATGTGGTCAGCGCGCTCGGGGCCGGGGACCTCGTCCGGTGGGCACCCAACCCCGAGGGCGAACGCGCCGCCAGTTACGTGCACCGCATCTCGCACGCGGTAATCAAACACGATCTGGGCTTCGTTCCAATGCCGATCTCGCAGTATCTCAGCGCGCAGCGCGACGGACCCGCGAAGGCC
Organism: Sinomonas notoginsengisoli; assembly: GCF_021554725.1. Lineage (GTDB taxonomy): Bacteria > Actinomycetota > Actinomycetes > Actinomycetales > Micrococcaceae > Sinomonas > Sinomonas notoginsengisoli. The sequence goes on from NZ_JAIZDP010000010.1 coordinate 86,830, forward strand.
GGACACGAAGAGCCAGCCACACCCGGGTGAGCAGGGACGGCGCACGCGGACGCCAGCCCCGGACGACGCTCGCCCTTCGACGCAACACTGCGAAAGGGCAATTGTCCCCGCGCTGACATCCGTAGGAGCGAACGCAGGCGGGGAAACGCACGATGGTTTGGCGGGCCTGCGCCAGGTCGCAGTCACCGCCATCGCGGCGGGACAGCCGCGGGCGACCCCACGGCGCCCAGGGACAGACGCTGAGCCGCCTCTGGGCCTACATTCCTGCAGCAAACAATGAAAGAATGCGCATCCGGCTGTTCGGATGCGTCGGCGGGGGCCTCTGCGCCCCAATGGAAGGGATATCCCAAATGCCACGATTCATCCATCTTCTCCCCTGGCCACAGGGTGGGTGCTGCAGTGCGTAGGACGAAGATCGCCGAAGTCTCGACCCATCTGGTCGGCAACTACGCCTTCGTCCGCATCCGCACCGAGGACGGCGCAGAGGGTATCGGTCAGAGCGGAAACTTCGGCTTCCCGCAAGTGCTCGAACCGATGCTTCAGCCGCTGCGTCCGTCGCTGCTCGGCCAAGACCCCGACGAGATCGGCCGGCTCCACCGCGAGATCACCCGCGCAGTATCGGTGCGCGGCCAGGCGCTCACATCGACGGTGGGCGCGGTCGATCTGGCGCTATGGGACCTTAAGGGCCGGCGGTTCGAGACGCCCGCCTACAACCTAATGGGCGGGCGCCAGCGCGAACGCGTACGGCTGCACCTGCTCACCGGCATGAACGCGTGGCCCCGTACCGCAACTGCCGACGGCCTGCTGGCCGAAGCCGCCGATGCCGTGGCGGACGGTTTCACCGCCATCAAGGTCGACCCCTTCGTGGAGGGCGAGGACGGATACCATCTGCAGACCAGCGCCACCCGCATCCGCAAGGCCGTAGAGCTCGTCGAGGCGATGCGCGACCTCGTCGGACCGGACGTTGATCTGGGCGTCGAATGCCATCGCAAGCTGACCGCAGCAGAGGCTGTCCAGTTCGCCGATCAGCTCGAACGGTCCAACATCTACGTCCTCGAGGATCCGCTGCCCCCGGACAGCATGACCGAGCAGTTGCGCGTGGCGAAAGCCATCCGCGTACCGCTGGCTCTCGGGGAGCGGCACGACTCGATCTATGAGTTCGAGGACCTGCTCGAGGGCGGTGCACCGGACTTCCTGCGCCCGGACGTCGGTCACATCGGGGGGCTCACCGCGGGGATGAAGATCGCCACGCTGGCTGAGGCGCGGCATCGGCAGATCATGGCGCACAACTTCCTGAGCCCCTATCTCACCGCTGCGACGCTGCAGTGGTATGCAGCCATTCCCAACGTCAGCACCCTCGAGTGGAATCCGCTCGACGAGGAGCCGAACCGCGCGGCGATGCTTACAGCGCCGCTGCCGCGGAACGGCGGCTGGCTCGAGGTCCCTGAGGCGCCGGGTCTGGGCGTCACCCTGGCGCCAGGGTACCTCGAACACGGACCGGCCTTCTCCGCTCCACCTGCACCGGGGTCGGTTCGTGGACTGGACGGGGCGATCCACGCGGTATGAGTTCGAGCCGCGTCCCACCGGCTTCATCACCGGAGCCCCGGGATCGGCGGGGCCGCCGCTGCGAGGTTGAACGGGCGAGACCGTTCTGCTTCGTCCACGAGCTCCGGGGCTCACCGCGGAGCGGTTGCGCGGCCGGTCGCCTCGGCGGAGCCCGGCACTGCCGACACGACGTCATCGTCGCGCAAACTCGTCGATGAGTTCTGCATCGAACCGGCCAGCCTCGCCAGCCCACATGGCGCGGGGAGTTCGAGCCGTTGGTCGGGTTGTGCCCTGCCTCCTCGGATGTGCCGGCCTATGTCGCGAGCGGGCACGCCATTCCAGCGCTCTTGAGGCAATCCAATAGGGAGTCCGCGGAAGCGGCGCGGGTCGGCAGCCTTCGTCCCGGACGAAGATCAGGAGCAGGGTCCTCGATATGCGCCACGTTCTCCCGCTGCCAGATCGCGGGGGCGCAGGACGAAGTGTGGGACGAATCCTCACGGTGGCCCGGAGCTGCTCCCCTCTCATTGCGGAGAGCCACGGAAGGCCCAATGCGCTGAGGCTGTCCCCGCAAGACAGAGAAGAGCTTCGGCCTCAATCAGGTGCATCAAAAAGTTTATGATGCATTCTTGCGGTAGCAGATGCATTGTCTGTATGCTTGATGTGAATTGGAACACAAACATCGATTGTGAGGTTGGTCAATGGATACCACCGTCAAGGGCGAAGCGTGAGGGCCCTGCGTCTGCACCGGGTCGAGGCGGCGCCCTCGATCGACTCGGTGGAGCTCCCGACCGCCTCTGATGGCCAGGTTCTCGTACGCGTTCGCGCCGCCGGGATCTGCGGCTCGGACCGGCATATCGTCGCCGGGCACAATCCCCTTCCGGAGTACCCGAGGACACTCGGGCACGAGGTCGCCGGAGACGTGGCCGCCGTGGGAGCGGGCGTTGCGTCCATCGGCGTCGGCCAGCGGGTGGCAGTGAACTTCCTGGTCAGCTGCCGCTCCTGCGAGTACTGCTCCGAGGGCAGGGCATCGCTCTGCACGAACAGGGTGGGCATCGGGGTCGCGCGCGACGGCGGTCTGGCCGAGTACGTCCTCGTCCCCGAGAACAACGCAATCCCCATCCCGGACAACGTGCCCTATGACCATGCAGCCATCGCAACGGATGCGTTCGCCTCGCCGCTGCACGCCATCCGTCGCTCCGGTGTCCGGGCAGGAGATGCCTGCCTCGTGGTCGGTGCTGGCGGGCTGGGGCTCAGCGCAGTCCAGCTCCTCGTCGCTCTGGGGGCGGGGTCGGTGACCGTCGTGGACACGGAACCGCTGGCGCTCGAGGCTGCCCTGCGGGCCGGAGCAACGACGGCGACGACTGCCGAGGAGCTGAAGGCCCGCGGAACCCGCGACCGGCTGGAGGATCGCGTCCGCCACTCGTTCGACTTCGTGGGATCCCCGGAGACGGTCCTGCTCGCCCTGGACGCAACGGGCCGCGGCGGCCGGGTCAACGTCGTGGGCCTGAGCGACCGGACGCTCCAGCTCGTCCGCGGTGAGGTGCTTGTGCGTGAAGAGAAGACGATCGCGGGCTCCTACTCGTTCGATGCTGCGGAAATACGCGAGGCGCTGGACCTGATGGCCAGAGGCCTGGTCCAGCCCGAGCTGGTCATCGGCGGCCGGATCGACCTCGACCAGGCTGTGGACGCCCTGCACCCGGACGGCCGACACGACCGCAGCACCGGGCGGACCGTTGTCCGGCTCGACCCGGCACCACTCGAGAAGGAGACCGTGCCCGCGTAGCGGACAGGGACCAGCTGCATTTCACCAACCCACCAGACAGCCTGCTCGGGCACTCGCCTTCGGCATTCAATGGAGAATCACATGAGCAACGACGCCACTGCATACACCACAGTCCCCCCGCGGGCCCGACAGAAGACCTCCATGGTCCCCATCGCCCTGGCCACGCTCAGCGGATCGGCCCTGGAATGGTACGACTTCTTCCTCTACGGCACCGCCGCAGCCCTGGTCTTCAACAAGATCATGTTCCCCACCACCGATCCGTACATTGGCACACTGCTCGCCTTCGGCACCTATGCCCTCGGCTTCCTCGCCCGCCCGCTAGGCGGCATCGTGTTCGGCCGCCTCGGCGACCGCATCGGCCGCAAGGCCGTGCTGATCCTGACCCTGGTGATCATGGGCGCCGCGACAGTGGGCATGGGACTCCTCCCCACCTACGCCATGACGGGTCTGGCAGCCCCGGTGCTGCTGATCGCATTGCGCCTCGTCCAGGGTCTCGGCGCCGGAGCCGAGTTCGGGGGGGCCGCCATCCTCGCCGTCGAATTCTCCAGCCGAGGCCGCCGTGGACTCCACGGCTCCTGGCCCGCCGTCGGTGTCTTTGTCGGCCTCCTGCTCTCCTCGGGGATCTTCGCGATCATGACGACAGCGCTGTCTCCTGAGGCGTTCCTGGCCTGGGGCTGGCGCATCCCGTTCCTGTTGAGCATCCTGGTCGTTGCCACCGCCCTCATCATCCGGGTCAAGGTTTCAGAAACCCCCGCCTTCGAGAAGCTCAAGTCCGAGGACCAGGTTTCCAAGCAGCCCGTGCGCGAGATCCTCCGCACCCAGAAGAAGCCCCTCTTCATCCTGATGGGTGCGCAGGTGGCCCAGAACGGCAACTCCTACGTCTACCTGACCTTCGCCACGTCCTACATCGTCGGTACGCTCGGCCTGGCCAGCAGCCTCGGGCCACTGGGTGTCGCCTTGGGGGCAGCCGTCACCCTGGTGACCATTCCCTTCTTCGGCTGGCTCTCGGACCGCATCGGCCGCAAGCCGGTGATCCTGTTCGGCGCCCTCTCCGGGGCTGCCTTCGCCTTCCCATTCTTCTGGCTCCTGCAGACCAAGTCGGAGGGTCTGGTCCTGCTGGCGCTGGTGATCGGCATCGGCGTGGGCAACGCCGCGATGTTCGGGCCGCAGGGGGCCTTCTTCTCCGAGCTCTTCACCTCCCGGGTCCGCTTCAGCGGCCTGTCCATGGGCCGCGAGATCGCCAGTGCAGCCGTCGGAGGCTTCGTCCCCCTGGTTGCCGTGGCCCTCGTGGGCTGGTCGGGCCACTTCTGGCCGGTGGCCGTGCTGACGATCCTCATCTGCCTCACCGGCGTGCTGGCCATGTCCTTCAGCGCCGAGACGAAGGACCGTTCTGTCGAAGCCGCAGAACTGCGATGACGGAGGCGCGGGGGACGCTCCCCAACGTCGGGATCATCGGCATCGGCCAGATGGGCTCGAACATGGCCGAGAGACTTGTCAAGACCGGCCACAGGGTCAGCGCCTACGACCCGCGGCCTGAGACGGTCCCGCGGCTGGCTTCCATAGGGGCCGCCCCCGCTGGCAGCGCGTCAGAGGTTGCCCGCGAGGCCGACATCGTGCTGCTAATGGTGCTCGACTCCGCCCAGGCAGAAGAAGCGATCTGGGGCAGGGACGGGTTCGCCGCCGGCGCCGCACCAGCCTCAGTCCTGTGCGTCGGGAGCAGCCTTCCCGCTTCCTATCTCGCCGACCTCGCCGGCCGGGCAGCCGGGCGCTTCAGGCTCGTAGACTCGCCCGTCAGCGGCGGCATCGAGGGCGCCAGGGCGGGGACCCTGACCTTCATGGTGGCAGGAGCCGAGGACGCCGTCACCGCGGCCCAGCCGGTCTACAACGCACTCGGGAGGCGGGTGCACCGCCTCGGTACGGCGCCAGGGCTGGCTGCCACCATGAAGGCGATCAACCAGGCGATGTTCCTCTCCAGCCTTGCCTCGGCCGCCGAGATGGTAGTAACCGGTGCCAAAGCCGGGCTCAGCCCGGAGGCCATCATCGAGGTCGTCAGCCACAGCAGCGGGGACAGCTGGGCCCTGCGCAACAGGGTCCCGCTGAGCTGGCGCAACGGCTACGTGAGCGGGGGCTCCCTGACGGTCATGGACAAGGACATCCGCACCGCGCTCGCCCTGGCGGAGGACCTCGGCGTCGATGCGCGGGTGGTGCGGGCAGCAGGCCTTGCCGTACAGGAGGCCTATGACCGCCACAGCGGCAACGGGGACGACCCGATGATCGTCGAGACCATCGAAGCCCGGGCCGGGGCAAGCCTCTGCCGAGGCGAGGCCGCGGGAGAGGCATGAGTCCCTCTTCTCCGTCCGTCGTCGTCCTGAGCGATGACATGACCGGTGCCGTCGCCGCGGCCGGAGAAGCCAGGCGGGCCGGCAGCACAGCGGAGGTCACCTCCTGGGACGCGGTTCCGGAGGTGACGGGGGCGCAGGTCCTCGTGGTCGACACGAACAGCAGGCTCCTTCCCCCTGACGAGGCCCGTCGCAGGGTCCGGGACCAGATACAGCAGGCCCGCGAGCGGTTCGGCGACGCCGTCATGTACAAGCGGATAGACACGCTCCTGCGCGGCAACACCGCGGACGAGGTACGCGCCTGGCGCGAGGCCATCGCAGTTCCGGCCGTCCTGGTCCCGGCTGCGCCGGCCTGCGGGATCACCACCCGAGGAGGCCACCAGCTTCACCGGGGAGCACCGATCGAGGTCTCCCCCGCTGCTCAGGACGCCCCGCGCACCCAACTCCAGGGACTCCTGGCCGCAATGCCCCTCGGGATCGGGGACATCAAGGCCACCACGTTCCGGCTCAGACTCCAAGAAGCGCTGCGCCAAGGCAAGGACGTCCTCCTGGACGCCAGCGACGAGGCCGACATCACCCAGATAGCGCGGGGCGCCGCGCGGGAGCACGCCAGGGGCACACAGTTCGGGCTCCTCGGCTCCTATGGTTTCCTTGGAGCCTGGATCGAGGCCCGCCTCGCGCCGGCCCCCCCGCGGGCCGGTGGCGCCTTGGTCGTCGCCTCCAGCTACCAGCCCTCGACTCTCCGGCAGGTGGAAGCCCTGGCCAGCAGGCCCACAGCTGTGGTCGTGGACGGAACCTCCGGGGAGCCCAAGGACTTAAGGCGCGCCATCGACGGCCTGCGGGACGGGCGGGACGTCGCCATCGTCACCGCCGGTCGGGGAACGCCGGCGAAGCCCAGCGCCGCAGCGGCGCACACCGCCGCCACGATGGCAGGCCAGGTCCTGCGGCAGGCGACCCCCATCGGCCTGGTCCTCCTGGGCGGCGAGGTCTCCTCCGCCCTCCTCCGCCTTCTGGCACCGCGCCGCCTCGCGGTGGCGTGCGAGCCCTGGCCCGCCACCCCGGTCATGAGGCTCGAGGGCGGCGCGCACGACGGCCTGCTCGCCGTCATCCAATCCGGCTCACAGGGCGAGCCCACCCGTACGCTGCACGCGATCGACCTTCTCGCGGCGCTCGGCACAGAGCGGCCGCACACGCGCGGCGCCAACGAAGCAAGACCACCCGAATCCAGAGGAGCACACGCATGAACCCCCTGCCCACCATCGGCATCACCTGCGGGGACCCGGCCGGAATCGGCCCGGAGATCGTCCTGGCAGCCGCAGCCGACCCAGCTGTGCGGCAAGCCTGCCGCCCGGTGCTGATTGGCGACGTCGACCACCTCCGGCGCACAGCCAGGCTGACTGGACTAGGTTCACCCATCGAGGACCTCACGGAGGCGGGCCCCAACGCCATCGCAGTCAAAGACGTGCCCAGCGTTCCCTCGAATCTGCCCTTCGGGGCCGACTCGGCGGAGGGCGGCGAGGCCGCCTACAAGTCGCTAGTGGCCGGTGTGGGGATGGCAGAGGGCGGAGAAGTCGAGTCCCTCGTCACGGCCCCTATCAGCAAGAGGGCGCTGCATATGGCCGGGCGCGGTCATCTCGGCCACACGGAGCTGCTGGCCGAGATGACGGGTTCGCCGTGGTCACTTACCTACTTCACCGTGAAGAACCTCCGGGTGCTCTTCCTCACCCGCCACCTCGCACTTCGCGAGGCTCTGGACAGTATCGACGGCGACCTCATCCTGCGCACCGTCGAACGATTCTGCTCCGTGTCCCACATGGTCGGCCTCGATTCACCACGTCTGGCGCTTCAGGCCATGAACCCCCACGGCGGCGAGGGAGGACTCTTCGGGACCGAAGAGATCGACATCCTGGCCCCCGCAACGGCCAAGGCCCGCGACCTGGGCTTCGACCTCCACGGCCCGATCCCCGCGGACTCCGTCTTCGCCCTCGCCATGCAGGGCTGCTACGACGTCGTCGTCTCCCTCTACCACGACATGGCCGCCGGCATCTGCAAGTCCATCGACTTCCACGGAACCGTCAGCACCACCCTCGGACTTCCGTTCCTGAGGTTCTCCGTGGACCACGGGACGGCCTTCGACCTAGCTGGCAAGGGGACCGCTGACCCGGCGAACATGGTGGCCACCGTCCTGCGCGCAGCAGGGTACTCGTCGTCGTCCGCGGGACACCGAAGCGCCGCAGTGCCTGCTGCGGATGTGCGCTGAGGCGTGTTTGGAGGCGCCGCCGTCTCCCGGAGATGGTGGTGGCGGATCCGATCCCGTAGCGCACTGGCGCACGCAGAGACGGGTCAGCGACCGGTCAGCCGCCTGGCCCGCCGCACGGTGGCGGCGTCGGCCATCGCCCCGGCGGAGTCCGAGAAGGCTCCCTTTCCCTGGGCGACCATGAGCTCGTACTCGTCCACAAGCAGGTTCGCCGCCGCCACTTCCTGGGGCGTCGGAGTGAATACCTGATCCGCGATGGCCGCCTGGCGGGGGTGGATGCATGCCCGGGAACCGAAGCCGATGTCCCGCAGCCGCCCGCAGCTCTCACGGAAGGCCACTTCGTCGGCGTAGTCCGCACTGACCGGAGCGACCGGGGGCAGGAGGCCGTAGGCGCTGGAGTGGACAACGGCCCAGCTGCGAGCCCATCCCATGCCCTCGTCAGAGGCCCCGCGGTGACCGAGGTCAGCCGCGAGGTCGATCTCCCCGATCTGGATCTGCACGCCGCCGGCGGCGATGAGGGCATCGAGAGCGAGGAGCCCTTTGGCGCTCTCAACAAGAAGGCCGACCCCGGGTGCGTCTTCCTCGCCGGCGAAGACCCCCGCGACATCTCTCACCACGGAGGCGTCCTCGGCCTTGGCGATCCAGACCCCACCCGGCATGCGGGAAGCGCTCCGGAGGAGCTGCGCGTCCCGCACCCCCTGGGCGCCAGCGTTGACCCGGACCCAGAGGGATGCCCCCAGGCTCCCCCGCCCGAGGGCGGAGAGCGCGGCCTGGCGCGCAATATCCTTGCGCGCCGGGGCGACGGCGTCCTCGAGATCGAGGATGACCGCCCCGTGCTTTCGGGCAAGGCCCTTCTCGACCAGGCGGGGCTGGTCCGCCGGGACGTACAGATGGGATGCGATCATCAACTGACCACAACCGCTGTCACAGGGAAGGGATCGTCCCCGCGCTCTCCGGAGAGGTGCTCGGCCAGCGCGAGATAGCTGTTTGCGGTATGCTGCCGAGTCGCCTCTGCCACGCGCTCCAAGTCCCCGGCCCGGGCGGCGGCGACAATCTCCCGATGCTCGACCTCGGCCTCAGCACGCCGATAACCCAGGACACGCAGGATGTCCCACGGGTACCTGTGCCACAGCGCGGCGATCTCGTCGCGCAGCCCCTCGTCGCCACAGCGTTCGAAGAAGGCGAAGTGAAAGCGCCGGTTGAGGTCCGAGAAGGCGATCGGGTCATTCGCGCGCTCGGAGGCCTCCATCCGGGCACAGTACTCCTCGACCTCGTGCAGGTCCCGCGGGCTCATCCCCCAGATGGCCCGCTGCATGGCGTACGGCTCCAGCAGCTGGCGAAGGAGGTACACAGTGCGGACCTGCGCCAGGTCGGCGGTGGCCACCCGTACTCCTCGTCGCGGCTCGGAGGTGAGCACTCCCTCGGCCTGTAGGACTCCCAGGGCCTCCCGCACAGGCGTGATGCTCGTGGCGAACTCGGCGGCCAAAGCACTCTGGGCGATATGCGCCCCGCGCGGGAGCTCGCCCGCATTGATCCTCCGACGCAGCTCGGCCGCTATGGAGTCCCGTTTCGTCGTCATCATCGGCGCCTTTCGTGCGAGACCGCGATACTCCCACATTTATACCATCGACCCGCTATAGGCACTACTTTGCTAAAGAATCGATTTTTCTTGACTCTAATGCATTTAACTGGCACTCTGGATGAGACGAACCGCCGCAAGGGGCGGCCTCCGAGAGCGATGGAGCTTCTACTGATGCCGGGTATCGACCGCGTGACCCTGACGATGATCACGGACAACTATGTAGACATGCTCCTGCCCGACCTTCCGAACGTGACCCGGACCGGGCTGGCACACCACTTCGACCCCAAGACCGAGTGCGTGCAGGGCGAGAACGGGATCGCCCTGCATGTCGACGTCCGCTGGGGACGCTACCGCTATCAGGCCCTGTTCGACACCGGGATGTCGCACCAGGTGCTCCTGCACAACATGAAGGTCCTCGGCCTCGAGGCGGACGAGATCGACCACATCGTCCTCAGCCACGGCCACCCCGACCACTACGGCGGGCTCGAGGGGCTCCTGCGCCACCGCCAGGCGCCAACCCCCGTGTCCGCCCACCCGGACGCCTTCGCCCCGCGGTACCTGCGTCTCGCGTCGGGCCAGGTCGCCCCGTACTTCAACTACGGGCTGACGAAGGAGGCCATCCGGGACAGCGGCGGCCTGCTGGTCGAGCACACCGAGCCGTTGGAGATCGGCCCCGGACTCATCGCCAGCGGACCGATACCCCGGGTCGAGGAATTCGAGAAGGCCCCTACAGATCTCTCGGCTCCGAACGCCCTTCTCCATATCAGGGACGGCAAGATCGAGCCCGACATTGTGCCCGATGACCAGGCGCTGGTGATCCAGGTCGGGGACGACGGGATCGTCATCCTCGCCGGCTGCAGCCACGCGGGCATCATCAACACCATCCGCTACGCCAAGCAGATCACGGGCAGGGACCGGGTGGTCGGCGTCTTCGGCGGCTTCCACTTGGGCTTTCCGGGCACACCACGGTCCAAGACCGACAAGACGATCGAAGCCCTCCGGGAGCTGAATGTCGAGGTCATCGCCCCCAGCCACTGCACAGGCATGGAGTCCATCATGGCGATCGGGGAAGCCTTTCCCGACCAGTTCATGCTCAACGTCACCGGCTCCAAGGTCACTCTGCAGGCCGGGACGCAGCCGGTGGTGGACCTCGACGTCGAGGCCCGCCAGAAGATCGGCCTGCAATGAGGGCCGTCCGGCTCCATGCCGTCGGCGAGAGGCCCACGGTAGACGAGCTCCCGGTACCCGCACGAGCCAAAGGCCAGGCGCTGATCCGTGTCGGTGCCGCGGGCCTGTGCGGCTCCGACGCCCACATCGTCACCGGCCGCACTCCCCTGCCCGCCTACCCCCGAGTGCTCGGCCACGAGGTCGCCGGCACCGTAGAGTCCGCTGACGAGGACAGCTCCTTCCGCCCTGGCGACAGGGTCGCCGTGAACTTCCTCGTGACCTGCGGGAGCTGCCGCTACTGCTCGGCAGGCCGCAGCTCCCTCTGCCTGCACCGGGAAGGACTCGGCGTGGTGCACGACGGCGGCTTCGCCGAGTACCTGGTCGCACCCGAAGCCAATCTGGTCCCAGTGCCCGCAGCCGTCCCATTCCGGCACGCTGCGCTGGCCACCGACGCCTTCGCCACCCCGCTGCACGCCATTTCCGCGAGGGCGGGGGTGGGCCCCGACGCGGTCTGCGCGGTCATAGGAGCAGGAGGCCTCGGCCTCGCCGCCGTGCAGCTCCTGCGGGCCCGCGCCGCCAAGAGCATCTTGGCCGTGGACGTCAGCCCGCTGGCCCTGGAGCTTGCGGGCACGGCCGGCGCCACCGAAACGCGGACCTTCGACGACGCCGCTGCACTGGCAGCCGGAGGCGGCCCCGCGGAACTGGGCGCTGACTTCGTCTTCGACTTCGTCGGCAGCCCGGAGACCACCCGGCTCGGAATCGAACTGCTGGGCCGAGGAGGCAAGCTCGTCGTCGTTGGACACAGCGGGGAATCCTGGCGCACCCTGCCCGGCAGTTCCATGGTGCGCGATGAGAAGGCGGTCATCGGCTCCTACTCCTTCGACAACTCGGAAATCCGGGAAGCCCTAAACTTCATGGGCCGCGGACTGCTCGATCCGGAGACCTTGATCGGACGGACCACCGACCTCGACGGAGCCGCCGGAGCGCTGGCCCCCTCCGCCCCCCGCACCCCGGGACGTACCGTCGTCGTCCCCTCCCCGGAATGACTGCACCAATACTGAAAGGACGACGTCCATGACTGACTCACGCGAATTCTTCATCGGCAACGGCTTCTCGCGCCTCACCGGACCCCTCGCCGACAATGTGGCCAAGTTCGACGAGACCCTCGACAGGGCCCGCGAGGAAGCCGGCTTCGAGCCGAAGGGGAATCTCAACACCCCCGTGATTACGGCCGAGTTCCCGGGATCTCCGACGGACCTGCCGATCAACTTCCTCGCGCTGCCCAACCGGCAGATGGACTACTGCCTCATCCGGATCCAGCCGGGCCACGGCTTCCCGGAGCACGTCCACGGCTACGGCGACGAGATCTACCTCGTCATCTCCGGCCAAGGCAAGGTGCGGATCGATGGCGTGCTCTACGATGCCGGGCCCATGGATGTCTTCCACCAGCGGACCGGCATCGCACACGAAGTGTTCAACCCTTCCGGGAATACCGAAGACTTCTGCGTCTTCGCCGTCAACACCCCTGCCGTCCAGCACAACCTCCGCTCCGCCTACTGGGGTATCCCCGTGCAGAGCGCGATGACGGACGGCGAGGGCCGGTACCACCACGGAGAAACACCGTGACCCTCCCCCTCGCCGGCATCACCGTGGTCGCCGTGGAGCAGGCGGTCGCAGCACCCCTGGCGACCCGCCACCTGGCCGACCTCGGCGCCCGGGTCATCAAGGTCGAGCGGCCAGACGGCGGGGACTTCGCCCGCGGCTACGACCGCACCGTCAACGGCCTCTCCAGCCACTTCGTCTGGCTCAACCGCAACAAGGAGTCCATCACCCTGGATCTGAAGGACGCCGAGGGCCTGGAAGGACTGCGGCGCCTCATCGGGCAGGCAGACGTCCTCGTTCAGAACCTTGCACCGGGCGCCTTCGAACGGCTCGGGCTCGGCATCGACCAGCTCCTCCGGGACAATCCGAGGCTGATCATGTGCAGCATCTCCGGATACGGCGACGGTGGCCCGCTGCAGCACCGCAAGGCCTACGACCTCCTGATCCAGGCCGAAGCCGGGCTGCTGTCCGTCACCGGCACCGAGGCGGAGCCCGCCAAGTCCGGGATCTCGATCGCGGACATCGCCGCTGGCATGTACGCCTACAGCGGCGTCCTGTCCGCACTGTACGAGCGCGAGCACACCGGGAAGGGCAGGCACCTCTCGGTGGCCATGCTCGATGCCCTCGCCGAATGGATGGGATACCCCTACTACTACGGGCACTTCAGCGGCCACCGTCCGGTGCGCGCAGGGGCCCATCACGCGGCCATCGCGCCTTACGGGCCGGTGGAATGCCTCGACGGGTCCGTCCTGCTCGCGGTGCAGAACGAACGGGAATGGCAGCGACTCTGCCTGGAAGTCCTGGGCGAGCCGGAGCTGGCGCACGACCCGCGGTTCAGCGAGGTGAGCCGACGGGTTGCGCACCGCGCCGAACTCGACGAGCTCATCGGGCGGCGGCTGGGCAAGCAGCGTGTTGCCGACGTCCAAGAACGGCTTGAGGCAGCGAAGATCGCGTACGGCACGATGACCGACGTTTCCGACCTCGCTGCCCACCCGCAGATCGTGGCCCGTGAGCGCGTGGGCACGGTGCTCACCGAGCAGGGGCCGATCCCCAGCTTCTCGCCAGTCGTCACAACGGAGGACTGGGAACCGCGAAGGGACCCCGTCCCTGCATCCGGGGAGCACACCCACCAGATCGAACGATGGCTCGGCACAGTCGAAGTACCCGCCAACTGACAACACCCCCCGAACGAGGGTTCGTCCGCTGCAAAGGAGCAAAAATGGACACACCCAAGCACCATCCGGAGCGGTCCGCCCGGCGGGCAGCCGGCGCAGCCGCCATCGGCAGCACCGTCGAGTGGTACGACTTCGCGCTCTACGGCGCGGCGGCGGCCCTCGTCTTCAACAGCCACTTCTTCAGAGCCGACAACCCCTCCTCCGGCCTCATCGCCGCCTTCGCAACCTTCGCTGTCGGCTACTTCGCGCGGCCCTTCGGAGGCCTCCTCTTCGGCCACCTGGGCGACAAGATCGGCCGCAAGCCGATCATGATCCTCACCCTCATCCTCATGGGGGGGAGCACCACCCTCATCGGCCTCCTCCCGGACTACTCCATGATCGGGATCGCCGCACCCGGCCTGCTCGTGCTCATGCGCGTCGTCCAAGGCCTCGGAGCCGGCGCCGAGTACGCCGGCGCCATCACCCTCTCCGCCGAATCCGCTCCCGTGAGGAGACGCGGGTTCTACGCGTGCTGGTCCGCCTCCGGGGTTTGGATCGGCAGCGCCCTCGGCCTGCTGTCCTTCCAGGCAATGCTCACCATCACCGGGGACAGCTTCTACACCTGGGGCTGGCGCATCCCGTTCCTCCTAAGCGTCATCCTGCTCGCCATCAGCCTCTACATTCGCCGCCGCGTCTCCGAGACGCCTGAATTCAAGGAAACGCGAGACGCCGGCGAGGTCGAGCGGATCCCCCTGGTACGGCTGTTCAAGACCGAGAAGCGGCGCCTGCTCATCGCCCTCGGATCCAACTTCCTCCTCTCCGGTTTCGCGTACGTGCCGCAGGTCTGGGCGCTCTCATACCTCACCAACAACCTCAAGGTCGCCGCGCTGCTCGCGCTCGGACTCAATGCCGGGATGTTCCTCTGATCAGCGCCGCGGGCGTCCCCTTCTTCGGTTCCCTCGGCGACCGCATCGGGCGCCGCCGCCTGTTCATGGCCGGGGCAGTTCTTGGAATCCTCTGGCCCGTGCCGATGTTCCTGCTGATCGACACCCGCCAGCCAGTGCTGATCCTGATCGCCCTGGTCGTCTGCTTCGGCGGTGCAGTGGGCGCGGCGATGGCCGCCCAGGCCGGCTTCCTCACCGAACTGTTCCCCGCCGAAATCCGCTACTCCGGCGTCGCATTCGCCAGGGAGATCAGCGGCGCAGTCCTCGGCGGCACCGCTCCCGTCATCGCCACGATCCTCTACGCAGCGACCGGCAGCTGGTGGTCCATCGCAGGGCTCATGGTTGCCAACGCCGTCATCACCCTGATCGCGGTCTACTTCTCCAAGCACTTCCGCACCGAGAACAGCCTGGACGTAGAAAGCGTCCCGAAGAACGAAGGGCAACGTCTGGCAGCGACCGGCTGACAGCCACCAAGTGCCGTGTGGTGGGAAGATCTGAGCCACCGGCCTACTACCCCTTGCATAGCCTCTACCAGCTCAACGGACCCCCAGTGCACTGGTCAGATGGGTGAGCCATTGAGGCTTCCTGAGAAAGGTCCCGCGGATTCGCGGTCCGACCATCAGATCCTCCTGGACGCCATCGCAATGGGGGGACCAGATTCCCAACGACGCGCATCAATCGCACAATCGGCCAATGGCAAGGTCGGCGCCGTTAGGGAAGCCGCGGGCCGTCAAGCCATGGAGACCCAAGCGCTCAGACATCGATGCGCACACACAATGGGAGCACGCGGGGCTACTTGAGCAGCCAGACTTCCTGGTCTGGCTGGGGTTGCAATCGGAGAGTATTCTCCAGATATTTGGTGCCCAAGGTGTGCCCACAGGCCTCGCGACGAGGCCTGTGGGCACAGGTTAAACGACGAAACCCCACGCGGACGTGGGGTTTCTCTA
>NZ_JAIZDP010000011.1 GCF_021554725.1 Sinomonas notoginsengisoli
AGAGCCACACCACGAGGATGTGGCGCCACGTAGACTTGAAGTCAGGTATGCCGGAACCCCCGGCCTCAGAAACGCATAGTGACGAGAAGCGGCCGACAGGTCGCCGATCAAAGGAACCCAGGAAGAGGAGCCACCATGGCAGAGCAGAACGGACGCGGTCCCGGAGGACGAGGATTCAATGGTCCCCGCGGCGGTTCAGGTGGTGGCCGGGGTTCCGATCGTTTCGGTGGTCCGTTCCGAGGAACGAGTAACTCCGGCGGCCGACCACGTGGCTTCCGCGATCGCGCCAGAGACGAGCAGCAGGGCGAACAGTCCGGTGAGCGCCGGCCGTTCGACCGCGATCGAGGCTATGGCGAGCGAAACGATCGCCGCCCGTCCGGCGACCGTGATGGCGGGGATCGGCGCGGCTTCCAGCGCGATGACCGCGGAGCCCGCGGCTCATTCGACCGTGAGCGCGGCGACCGGCGCCCCTACGGCAAGCGTGAGGGCGACGAGCGCCGTCCGTTCGAGCGTGATGACCGCGGTGGCCGCCGTCCCTACGGTGATCGGCCGCAGCGCGACGACCGCAGCCCCCGGGGCTTCGACCGGGAGGGCGGCGAGCGTCGTTCCTTCCAGCGTGATGACCGGGGCGAGCGCCGTCCGTTCCAGCGTGATGACCGGGGCGAGCGCCGTCCGTACGGCGATCGGCCGCAGCGTGATGACCGGGGCGAGCGCCGTCCGTACGGCGATCGGCCGCAGCGCGACGACCGCGGCCCGCGGCGCTTTGACCGGGAGGGCGGCGAGCGCCGTCCGTTCCAGCGTGATGACCGGGGCGAGCGCCGTCCCTACGGTGATCGGCCGCAGCGCGAGGACCGGGGCGAGCGCCGTCCCTACGGCGATCGGCCGCAGCGCGACGACCGCGGCGAGCGCCGCCCCTACGGCGATCGGCCGCAGCGCGACGACCGCGGTCCGCGGCGCTTTGACCGGGAGGGCGGCGAGCGCCGTTCCTTCCAGCGTGATGACCGGGGCGAGCGCCGTCCCTACGGTGATCGGCCGCAGCGCGAGGACCGCGGGGGGCGCCGTCCCTACGGTGATCGGCCCCAGCGTGATGACCGCGGTCCGCGGCGCTTTGACCGGGAGGGCGGCGCGCATGGGCCCCATGAGCGCGAGCACGGAAATGGCGGCCACGAGGACCGTACTGCTCGCCACAACGCAGCAGACCTCCGGGTGTCGAACCGCGCGGACCGAGAGCGTTCGCCCGAGATCGACCCCGATGTGACCGGCCGTGAGCTTGACCGCGCAACCCTGGGACAGCTGCGCACACTTGAGGGCAACAACAGCGATTGGGTCTCGAAGCACCTCGTGATGGCTGGGCGGCTGATCGACAGTGATCCGGAGGCCGCCTACCAGCACGCGCTGGCAGCGAGCCGCCGCGGCGGCCGTATCGGTGCCGTCCGCGAGGCGGTCGGCATGACAGCCTACGCAGCGGGCCGCTACGACGACGCGCTGCGAGAGTTCCGGACATTCCGCCGCATCACGGGCTCAAGCATCCATGTTGCGCACATGGCCGATTGTGAGCGCGGTCTGGGCCGACCTGAGAAGGCGCTCGAGCTCGTGCGCTCCGATGCCAAGGACATGCTGGACAACGCCGGCAAGGTCGAGCTGGCGATCGTCGCCTCCGGCGCACGGGCGGACATGCGTGACTTCGAGGGGGCCGTGGAGGAGCTCGAGATCCCACAGCTCGACATCAACCGCGCGTTCTCCTTCAGCCCGCGATTGTTCGAGGCCTACGCCGACGCCCTGTCAGCGGCTGGCCGTGCCCCTGAGGCAGCCAAGTGGTACCGGCAGATCGGTGTCGCCGAGAAGGCCCTCGGCGTCGGCGAGTTCGAGGAGCCCGAGATCGTGGACCTCGGCTGGGACGAGGAAGAGGAGCGCCGCGAGCGCGAGGAGCGCCGTGCCCGCGCTGCCGCGGCTGCCCCCGGCGGCTCCGAGGATCTGGAGGACGGCGGCGAGGACGAAGCGGCCGAGCGAAGCGAGTCTGCCCCGTCGGATGCACGGGCGGCTGTACCGTCGGCCGAGGAGGACGCCATGTCCGACGACGAGCCCGAGTCCGGGTTGGCCGAGGATGAAATCGGGATGCACGTGTCCACTCCGGAGGAACAGGCGGCGGCCGAGGGCCACGCTTCCGAGGCGCCAGCTTCTGAGGCACCCCGCGACGCCGAGTCCGGCCTCGATGCCGCGTCGACTCATGATGTCGACCGCGGCCACGGGGACGACCGCGCTTAGCATGGAGGACTTCATCGAGGCATTCGACGCTGTCCTGTCTGATCTGGACGGCGTCGTCTACACCGGTTCCCATGCCATTCCTGGCGCAGTCGAGGCCCTCCGGGCCCTCGCCCCGCGTGGCGTCCGGCTCGGCTACGTGACCAATAATGCGTCGCGCACGTCCGCTGAGGTCGCGGCACACCTCCGCGAGCTTGGCGCGCCCGCCGAGGATGACGACGTCGTGAGTTCGGCCCAGGCAGGCGCAGAACTGCTGGCGAAGATGGTCGCGGCCGGTACGCGCGTGCTCGTGACGGGGAGTGCGGCCCTGGCCCGCGAGGTAGAGGGCCGCGGCCTGCAGCCCGTACGCTCGGCCGACGCCGCGCCCGAGGCCGTGATCCAGGGTTTCAGCCCCGATCTGGGCTGGAGGGATCTCGCGGAGGCTGCGTACGCGGTTGCGGCCGGTGCCCACTGGGTCGCGACCAACACGGACATGTCGATCCCGCAGGCGCGCGGCTTGGCCCCCGGCAACGGAGCCCTTGTCGCCGCGGTGCGTTCCGCCACGGGGAGGGAGCCGCTCGTCGCCGGCAAGCCCGAGGCCCCGCTGTTCATCGCGGCGGCAGAGCGACTTGGAGCACGCCGTCCCGTCGTGGTAGGCGACAGGCTGGACACCGACATTCTCGGCGGCAACCGGGCCGGCTTCGCCACCGCGGTGGTCCTGACCGGTGTCGACACGCGCGAGTCGATCCTCGCCGCCCGCGCGGCCGAACGCCCGAACTTCATCCTCGGCACCCTCGACGACTTCTTCCGCCCCTACCCTGAGGCAGTGGAGGACGACGGCGCGTGGCGGGCCGGCTCTGCCTCGGCCCGGGCCGTGCAGGGCAGGCTCGAAGTCTCGGGCGCGCGTGAGGACCTGAACACCTGGCGCGCCGCCTGCGCGGCGTGGTGGTCAGCATACCCCGATGCAGAGGGACCCGCGGAGCCCGAGATTGCGTGGGTCGCCTAGGCTGACGCACATCATCCTCTCGCCTCGATAAGCTGGGGAGCATGAGCGAGGACCCACAGCTGCTTCAGCCTGAGGCGGAGGCCGCCCTCGCGGCCCTCGACGCCGCGGACGGACTTCCGCTCTCGGACCAGGCGGACGCGTTCGAGGCATTCCACGCCGCCCTCGCGGACATCCTCGATACGGAGCCGGCGGACTAGCGGTGCCCCGGCTCGATCTCGAACTCGTGCTGCGGGGCCTCGCCCGCTCACGCACGCACGCGGCGAAGCTCATCGCGGACGGTGCCGTGCGCGTGGACGGCACCACAGTGGCGAGGGCAGCGGCGCCGGTGGGGGACGCCGCCGCAATCCAGGTTGAAGCCACCGAGCATGACCGCTACGTGAGCAGGGCCGGCCACAAACTCGCCGGAGCCCTCGCCGCCTTCCCAGCGATCGACGCGAAGGGCGCCCGCTGCCTCGACGCGGGAGCATCCACCGGCGGCTTCACGGACGTACTCCTGCAGTGTGGTGCTGCGGAGGTCGTGGCCGTGGACGTCGGGCACGGCCAGCTCGTCGACTCCCTGCGGGCCGATCCCAGAGTCCGCGTCCAAGAGGGCCTCAATGTCCGGGAGCTGTCTCCCTCGGACATTGGCGGTACCGTGGCGCTGACAGTCGCGGACCTGTCGTTCATCTCGCTCACGCTGGTGCTGCGCCCGCTCGCTGCCTGCACATCTCCCGGCGGGGACCTCCTCGTCATGGTCAAGCCACAGTTCGAGGTGGGCCGTGAGCGGTTGGCGAAGAGCGGCGTCGTGAGTTCGGACAGCGAGCGACGCCGCGCGGTCACCGGAGTGGCGGAGGCCGCGGCCGGTGCGAGGCTCACCCTGAGGGGGCTCATCGTGAGCCCGCTGCCCGGGCAGGACGGCAACCTCGAGTACTTCCTGTGGCTCGGCCGGCCAACTGGGCCCGGGACCCACCCAGCGCCCACGGTGGCCGAGGCGTCCTGGTGGGTCGCCGCGTCCTGGCCGGCGCCCGATCCGAAGGAGGCTCCAGCATGACACGTCGCATTCTGCTGCTGGCACACATGGGGCGCGAGGACTCTATGGAGGCGACGCGCGAGGCCTCCGCGCAGCTCTACGGCTCGGGGCTTTCCCCGGTCATGCCGGCAGGCCAGCAGGCGCAGCTCGAGGCCCGTTTCAACGGGCTCGACCACCCCACCGAGGTGATTGGCCAGGACGTGGGACTGGCGGACATCGAGCTCGTCATGGTCCTCGGCGGCGACGGGACGATCCTCCGCGCGGCCGAGCTGGTGCGCCACGTGGATGTGCCGCTGCTGGGAGTGAATCTCGGTCATGTGGGCTTCCTGGCCGAGAGCGAGCGGGCCGATCTCGCGCAGACTGTCCAATGGATCGCCTCGCGCAGCTACTCGGTGGAGGAGCGCATGACCATCGACGTCACGGTATGGCACCGCGGGGCCAAGATCGCGCACACGTGGGCGCTCAACGAGGCCGCGATCGAGAAGGCCAGCCGCGAACGCATGATCGAGGTGGTCACGGAGGTCGACGGCAAGCCCCTCACCTCCTACGGCTGTGACGGGATCGTCCTTGCGACGCCCACCGGCAGCACCGCGTATGCGTTCTCAGCTGGCGGCCCCATCGTCTGGCCCGAGGTTGAGGCCCTCCTCATCACGCCGATCAGCGCGCACGCCCTGTTTGCCAAGCCACTCGTCGTCTCGCCCCGCTCGACCCTCGCGGTCGAGATCCTGGGGCGCACCGACGCGCATGCCGTCTTGTGGTGCGACGGCCGGCGCTCCGTGGACCTGCCGCCGGGGGCCCGCGTCGAAGTGACGAAGTCGCGGGATCCGGTCCGGCTCGCGAGGACCAGCACGACCCCGTTCTCGGCACGCCTCGTGCGGAAGTTCGAGCTGCCGATCCATGGGTGGCGCGGACCGGTGCCCGGAGCGCCCCTCGGGGAGCCAGGGCCTATGGTCCCCGAGGTCCCGCCCATCGCGTGGAGCCAAGGGGCAGATGAGGACGCGACCGGCGGCGAGGAACCGAGCCAGGAGCACGCATGATCGAGGAACTGCGCATCCACGACCTTGGCGTCATCACCGACGCCTCCCTCCCCTTGGGCCCCGGGCTCAGCGTTGTGACGGGTGAGACGGGCGCCGGGAAGACGATGGTCGTGACGGCCCTCGGACTCCTGCTCGGAGGTCGCTCGGACGCGGGCGCGGTCCGCACGGGGGCAAAGTCGGCCGTCGCGGAGGCAACCGTCCGGCTGGAGCCGGGCCACGCCGCCGTCGTGCGGGCCGAGGAGGCGGGAGCGGACATCGAGGAGCACGACGGCGCGGCCGAGCTCCTCGTGGCACGCACCGTCGGCGCGGACGGACGCAGCCGCGCGCACGTGGGCGGCCGTTCGACCCCAGTGGGCGTGCTCGCCGAGGTCGGCGCCCAGCTGGTGGTGATCCACGGCCAGTCCGAGCAGCTTCGCCTGAAGGGCCCCGCCGCGCAGCGGCATGCCCTGGATACCTTCGCCGGGGAGCCTTTTGCCCGCATGCGCAGGGACTACGCCGCCCTCTACACGCAGTGGAACGCAGCACGCCGCGAGCTCGAGCACCTCGTCTCATCCTCCCGGGAGCGGATCCGTGAGGCGGAGTCCCTCGAGGCGGCGCTTGCCGAGATCGCCGGGGTCGATCCGCAGCCGGGCGAGGACGAGGCGCTCAAGGCAGAGTCTGGCCGCCTCGCCAACGCGGAGGCGCTGCGCCTCGCGGCCCAGCAGGCGCACGAGGCGATTCTGGCCGAGGACTTCGGCGAGGGCTCGGACGCGACGACGCTGGTGGACGTCGCGCGCCGGGCCCTCGAGCACGTCGCGGAGCACGACGCCGCCCTCGCCGGTTCCGCGGAACGGCTCGCGGAGGTCGGCTACATCCTGAACGACATCGCCCAGGAGCTCGCGAGCTACGCGACGTCGCTCGATACCGAGGGCCCGGGGCGGCTCGCCGAGGTGGAGGAGCGCCGGGCCGCACTCGGCGGGCTCACCCGCAAGTACGCCCCGACGCTCGACGAGGTCATCGCGTGGGCCGAGCAGGGCCAGAAGCGGCTCTTCGAACTCCAGGACGACGACGGCAGGATCGAATCGCTCGCGGCGCAGATCGCGGAGGATGAGGCCCGGCTCCGCGCACTGGCGGCAGAGATGACCGATGCACGTCGCGCGGCCGCCGCCGAGCTGTCGGAGTGCGTCAGCGAGGAGCTCACGGCCCTGGCGATGCCGGACGCGACGCTCCAGGTCGACGTCGGGGAAACCGGGGAGCTCGGACCGGACGGCGCGGATACGGTCGCGATCCTCCTTCAGCCCCACGCGGGTGCGCCTGCGAGGCCGCTGGGCAAGGGCGCCTCGGGCGGCGAGCTCTCTCGTGTCATGCTTGCGATCGAGGTGGTCCTCGCCGCCGTGGACCCGGTGCCGACGTTCGTGTTCGACGAGGTCGATTCCGGCGTGGGCGGGCGGGCGGCCGTTGAGATTGGCCGCCGTCTAGCGATGCTCGCACGGAACGTCCAGGTCCTCGTCGTCACCCACCTGCCGCAGGTCGCCGCGTTCGCCGACCGCCACATCACCGTGATCAAGACCTCGGTGGTGGCCGGCCGAGATGCCAGCGGCGGGGAGGGCGTCACCTCGAGTGATGTCCGCGTCCTCGAGGAGGGGGAGCGCGTCGTCGAGCTTGCACGGATGCTGGCTGGCCAGGAGGACTCCGCCAGCGCCCGGGCCCACGCCCTCGAACTCCTCGAGGACGCCCAGTCCGCGAGGGCGGCGACCGCCCGCTGAGCCGAAGGGAGTGGCTGGGAGCTGCGAGGTGAGTGCAGGCTCACGGTTGACACGCCCGGTGCGTCAGGGCTGGTGCTGAGAACGGTGATATGCTCGAATTCCGTGGTGCAGCGAACTCATTCCCGTTTCTCAGACTCCGCCAAGACGACAAAGCAGATCTTCGTCACCGGTGGCGTGGCCTCCTCGCTCGGGAAGGGCCTGACGGCTTCCAGCCTCGGTCACCTGCTGCGCGGCCGTGGCCTCTCCGTGACGATGCAGAAGCTCGATCCCTATCTCAACGTGGATCCCGGTACGATGAACCCCTTCCAGCACGGCGAGGTCTTCGTCACCGAGGACGGCGCCGAGACGGATCTCGACATCGGCCACTACGAGCGCTTCCTCGACGAATCCCTCGACGGCTCGGCCAACGTGACCACGGGCCAGGTCTACTCGACCGTGATCGCCAAGGAGCGCCGCGGCGAGTACCTCGGCGACACCGTGCAGGTCATCCCCCACATCACCGATGAGATCAAGCGGCGCATGCGACTGCCCTCCGAGGACGAGAACGCCCCGGACGTGATCATCACTGAGATCGGGGGCACGGTCGGTGACATCGAGTCCCAGCCGTTCCTCGAGGCGGCCCGCCAGGTCCGCCAGGACGTGGGCCGCGGCAACGTGTTCTTCGTCCACGTCTCCCTCGTCCCGTACATCGGCCCGTCCCAGGAACTCAAGACCAAGCCGACCCAGCACTCCGTTGCGGCGCTGCGCTCGATCGGTATCCAGCCCGAGGCAATCGTGGTCCGCTCGGACCGCGCGATTCCGGACACCATGCGGGACAAGATCGGCCGCATGTGCGATGTCGACACCGACGCCGTGATCAACTGCCCTGACGCATCGAGCATCTACGACATCCCCAAGGTGCTGCACGCGCAGGGCCTCGACTCGTATATCGTCCGTGCCCTCGACATGCCCTTCAAGGACGTCGACTGGACCAAGTGGGACCGCCTGCTCGAGGTTGTCCACCACCCGGCCCATGAGGTCGAGATCGCGCTCGTCGGCAAGTACATCGATCTTCCCGACGCGTACCTCTCGGTCACCGAAGCGCTCCGCGCGGGCGGCTTCGCGAACGACGCCAAGGTTAACATCCGCTGGGTCGCCTCGGATGAATGCCAGACCCCTGCAGGCGCCCAGAAGGCCCTCGCAGGCGTCGACGCGATCCTGGTCCCCGGCGGCTTCGGGATCCGGGGCCTCGAGGGCAAGCTCGGCGCCCTCACCCTGGCGCGTGAGGGCAAGCTTCCTACCCTGGGCCTGTGCCTCGGCCTGCAGTGCATGGTGATCGAGTACGCGCGCAACGTGGTGGGCCTTGAGGGTGCCTCCTCGAGCGAGTTCGAGCCGGATTCGAAGTACCCGGTCATCGCCACGATGGCCGAGCAGCTCGACATCGTCGAGGGCAGGGGAGACATGGGCGGCACCATGCGGCTCGGGCTCTACGACGCCGTCCTGGACGAGGGCTCCGTTGTGGCCGAGACCTATGGGACAACCAAGGTCTCCGAGCGCCACCGCCATCGTTATGAGGTGAACAACGCCTACCGCGAGGAGATCGCGGCCAAGGGCCTCAAGTTCTCGGGAACTTCCCCGGACGGCAAACTCGTCGAGTTCGCTGAGCTGCCCAAGGACGTCCACCCGTACTACGTGTCGACGCAGGCGCATCCCGAGCTCGGGTCGAGGCCCACGCGGCCCCACCCACTCTTCGCGGGCCTCGTCAAGGCCGCCCTCGAGCACCAGAACCAGCCGGCAGCCCAGCGCCGCACCGATCCGGCCTCGAAGGCGATCGGAGCGGCAAAGGCTCCAGCGCAGGCGGGAGCCGCCGCGCCCCAGGGTACCGTGCCCGAGGCCGCCGAGGCGGGCATCGCCGCTGGCAAGGGCAAGTAGGCCAGTGGACGCCCACGCCCCGCGGCCCGGCGCCGACCCGGCAGTGCCGACAGGCCCTGTCGACGACGCGCCGAGCCAGCGGCACGTCCTGTCCTCGGACGTGGTCTACCGCGGCCGCATCTGGAATGTCCGCAGCGATGCCTTCGAGCTCGCAGACGGCGCCGATGCGCTGCACCGCGACTACATCGAGCATCCGGGCGCCGTGGCGATCCTGCCGATGGACGAGGACGGGCGCCTCCTCATGCTGCGCCAGTACCGGCATCCGGTGGGCATGGACCTCTGGGAGATTCCGGCAGGCCTGCTCGACGTCGACGGAGAGTCGAACCTCGGGGCCGCCGTGCGCGAGCTTGCCGAGGAGGCGGACCTGACGGCAGAGAGCTGGCACGTCCTCGTCGACTACTTCGCCTCGCCGGGCTCCTCCAGCGAAGCACTCCGCATCTACCTTGCCCAGGGCCTGAACGAGATCCCACACGGGGACCGGCACAAGCGCACCGACGAGGAGTCCGAGATCGAATTCGCGTGGGTGGAGCTCGAGGACGCAGTTCGCGCCGTGCTCGAAGGAAAGCTCCACAACCCGAGCGCGGTCGTGGCGATCCTCGCCACGGACGCCGCACGGCGCGACGGATACTCGTCCCTCCGCCCCGGCGAGGCCCCGTGGCCAGCGCACCCGGCCCAGCGCTGAGCGGAACGGGCGTGCAGGCTCCCGACCTCACCGGTGCACCCGCCCTCGACCGTTCGCCGAAGGGCGCGTCCGGGAAGGACATCTCCCGGAAGACGCAGGCCTCGGCAGACCTCCCGCGGGTCCTCGCCCAGGCGGTCGAGGACTACTTGCGCCACCTCGCGGTGGAGCGTGGCCTCGCGGCCAACACGCTTGCGGCCTACCGCAGGGACGTGGCCCGCTACGGGGCCTACCTTGCACGCGAGGGTGTCCACGCGCCGTCGGACGTTCAGCGGCGGCACGTGGGCGGCTTCGCACAGGCGCTCCGCGACGGGGCCGACGGCGGCAGTCCCCTCACCGCGCGCTCGGCGGCCAGGACCGTGGTCGCCGTGCGCGGTCTGCACCGCTTCTGGGCGCTCGAGGGCACGACGCCGGACGACCCGGCCGCAGACGTGAGCCCACCGCTGGCCGGCCAGCGGCTTCCCAAGGCGATCACGGTCCACGAGGTAGCGCGGCTCCTCGAAATGGCAGGCGCGGACACACCGTCAGGTCTCCGCGACCGGGCCCTCCTCGAGTTCCTCTACGCCACAGGTGCGCGCATCAGCGAAGCGGTGGGCCTCGACGTCGACGACCTCAGGCTCGATGCCCCAGACGGCGGCCCGGCGGTCGTGCGGCTGTTCGGCAAAGGCTCCAAGGAGCGCCTCGTGCCGATAGGCTCCTTTGCAGCGAGGGCCCTGGACGCGTACATCGTCCGCGCGCGCCCGGCACTCGTGGCGAAGGGCCCAGGCACCCCCGCCCTGTTCCTGAATGCTCGCGGCGGGCGCCTGAGCCGCCAGAGCGCTTGGACGATCCTCAAGGACGTCGCCGAGAAGGCCCAGATCAACCGGGACGTGTCCCCGCACACCCTGCGGCACTCGTTCGCCACGCACCTGCTCGAGGGCGGCGCGGACGTCCGCGTGGTCCAGGAACTCCTCGGCCACGCCTCGGTCACGACGACGCAGGTCTACACCCTCGTCACCGCCGACACACTGCGCGAGGTCTACGCGGCCGCCCACCCGAGGGCGCGCGGCTGATGGAGAGGGCGGGCTGATGGGCGCGCCGGTGGCGCTGTGCTTCCTGCTGCGCGAGGGTCCCGGCGGCCGCGAGGTCCTGCTCGGACGCAAGAAGCGCGGATTCGGACGCGGGAAGATTGTGGGACTGGGCGGGCACATTGAGGCGGGGGAGACCCCAGCGGAAGCCGCCGCCCGCGAGCTCGAGGAGGAGGCCCGCGTCGTGCTCGACGCCGCCGTGCTGGTTCCCGCCGGAACCGTGGACTTCCGCTTCCCCCTTCGCCCCGAGTGGGACATGGAGTGCACCATGTTCACCTCGAGCGTGTGGACCGGCGAGATCGGGGAGAGCGATGAGATAGCACCCGCGTGGTACCCGGTGGAAGCGCTGCCCGCGGAGAGCATGTGGCAGGACGCCGACCACTGGCTCCCCATCGTGCTCGCCGGAACGGTGGCCGACTTCTACGTAGAGATGGCCGAGGACAACGAGACGGTCTCCCGCTTCGTTGTCCTCGGCCAGTGACTCTGACGAGGACGCCCGCCGCCCGGCTCAGTCGATGTGCCGCTCCTCTGGGCCGTTGTAGGCCGAGAGCGGACGGATGAGCGAGTTGTTCTCGGCCTGCTCCATGACGTGGGCGGTCCAGCCCACGATTCGGCTCGCCACGAACAGCGGCGTGAACGTGGGGATGTCGAAGCCCATGAGGTGGTACGCCGGGCCGGTCGGGTAGTCGAGATTGGGCTTGATCCCCTTCGCCTCGTCCATGGACTGCTCGAGGCCGTCGTAGAGGCCCAGGACCTCTGGGCGGCCGTAGAAGGCGATCAGGTCGTCCAGCGCTGCCTTCATGGTCGGAACGCGCGAATCGCCGTGCTTGTACACGCGATGGCCGAAGCCCATGACCTTCTTCTTCGCCGCGAGCGCCTCGTCCATCCAGGCCTTGGCGCGGACCTTCGCCTGCTCATGCGTCTCGTCGGTGCGGATCCCGATCTCCTCGAACGTCTCCATGACCGCTTCGTTGGCTCCGCCGTGGAGCGGACCCTTGAGCGCGCCGATGGCCGCGGTCACCGCCGAGTGCAGATCGGAGAGCGTGGAGGTGACAACGCGCGCCGTGAAGGTCGAGGCGTTGAACGAGTGCTCCGCGTAGAGGATCATCGAGACCTCGAAGGCCCGGACCACCTCGGGAGCGGCCTCCTCGCCGAATGCCATCCACAGGAAGTTGGCCGCGTAGCCGAGGTCGTCGCGGGGCTCGATGGCCTCCTGGCCGCGGCGGCGGCGCTGGTCGTAGGCGACAACGGCCGGCATGGCGGCGAACAGCTCAAGGGCCTTGGCGAGGTTCGCCTCGTGCGAGGAGTCCCCCGCCTTGGGATGGCGGGCGCCGTGGACGCTGGCCGCGGTGCGGCAGACGTCCATCGGGTGGCAGGTGGCGGGAAGCTCGTCGACGACCTGCTTGAGGACAGGGTCGAGTTTCCGGCCCGAGCGCTCGCGCGCCTCGAACTCGGCAAGTTGCTCCGCGGCGGGCAGCTCGCCGTACCAGAGCAGGTACGCGACCTCCTCGAAGCTGCAGCGCGCCGCCAGTTCCTGGACCGGGTAGCCGCGGTAGAGCAGCGAGTTGGTCTCAGGGTTGACCTTTGAGATGGCGGTGTAGTCCACCACCACGCCGGCAAGGCCCTTCTTAATCTCTTCGGTGTTTGGCACCTGTGTCATCGCAGGACTCCTTCGTCAGTGGGCCCGGTGGTCTCAGTATCGGCCGGGAACCTGAAAGTTGAACACGCCGGTGTCGAAGCGGTTGTACGCCTCGTAGTCAACCAGCTCGTAGAGGCGGGAGCGAGTCAACATGTTCTCCACCTGGGCCTCTTGCGTGCCATCCGCCCGGATGCTATCCAATGTACGTTCTGCAGCGCCCATGGCAATGCGCAGGAGGGTCACGGGATAGATCACGAGGTTGATGCCGACGCCCGCGAGCTCGTCGCGCGTGAAGAGCCGGCTCTTGCCGAACTCCGTCATGTTCGCCAGGACGGGCACGTCCACGGCACCGCGTATGGCCTTGAACTCCTCAAGGCTGCCCATGGCCTCGGGGAAGATGGCGTCCGCCCCGGCGTCGACGAGCGCCCGGGCACGCTCGACCGCGGCGTCGAGACCTTCCGCCGCGCGGATGTCCGTGCGCGCCATGATGAGGAAGTTCGGGTCGCGCCGTGCATCCGCGGCCGCCCGGACGCGCTGGAGGGCCGTGTCGAGATCGACCACGGCCTTGCCGTCGAGGTGGCCACACCGCTTCGGGTTCACCTGGTCCTCGATGTGCATGCCTGCGAGGCCCGCGTTCTCGAGCTCCTGGATGGTCCGGGCCACGTTCATGGCCTCGCCGAAGCCCGTGTCGGCATCGACGATCGCGGGAAGGCTGGTCATGCGGGCGATCTGCCCGGCACGGGTGGCGACCTCGGTGAGAGTCGTGAGGCCGATGTCCGGCAGGCCGAGGTCATTGGCCAGAACCGCGCCCGAGATGTACACGCCGGGGAAGCCCTTCTCCTCGATGAGCCGGGCAGAGAGGGGGCTGAAAGCGCCCGGGAACTGCTGGAGCGCGCCGGAGCCGAGGATCTCGCGCAGCCTGATCCTCTTCTGCTCGGGGGTGGTGGTCGAGTAGAGCATTGGCAGTCCTCTCAGAAGAGTCTCAGAAGAGACCGTGCGGCGCGGAGGCGAGGTCGATCACGCCCTCCTTAGCCACGATGTTGAGCTGGTCGAGGTCGCCGGCGCCGAGTTCGGGCAGGCGCTGGACGGCGCTGAGGAAGCGGTCGATCTCCTCAGGTGCGACGGATTCCGACGCGAGGGTGCGGAACTTCATGATGTACTGCTCGCGGCCGAACGGCCGGGCGCCGAGCGGGTGGGCGTCGGCAACGGCGATCTGGTCCTCGAGCACGGTCGCGTCGGTCAGCGTGATGACCACGGAGCCGCCGAACGCCTTCTCGGAGATGTCGAGCGAGTGGTACCGGCGGGTCCACTCCGGGTCCTCCTCGGTGGTGACCTTGTGCCACAGGGCCACCGTGTCGGGGCGGCCGGCGCGCTCGGGGGAGTAGGAGTCGACGTGGTGCCACGTGCCGTCCTGCAGCGCCACGGCGAAGATGTACGGGATCGAGTGGTCCAGCGTTTCGCGGGAAGCCGTGGGATCGTACTTCTGCGGATCGTTCGCACCGGAGCCGATCACGTAGTGCGTGTGGTGGCTCGTCCTGATGAGGATGCTGGCCACATTGTCCGGGTTGATGGCCTCGGGGTGCTCACGGTGCAGCTTGCGGGCGAGGTCGATCCAGGCCTGCGCCTGGTACTCGGCCGAGTGCTCCTTCGTATAGGTGTCCAGGATCGCGCGCTTCGCCTCGCCCTCTGCCGGGAGCGGAACCTCGTAGGCCGCGTCCGGTCCGTCCAGCATCCAGGCGATGACCCCGTCTTCGCCCTCGTAGATCGGCACAGGCGACGTCTGCCCGCGCATCGCGCGGTCCACGGCCTCGACGGCCATCTTCCCGGCGAATGCAGGGGCGTGGGCCTTCCACGTGGAGATCTCGCCCTTGCGCGACTGGCGGGTCGCCGTCGTCGTGTGGAGGGCCTGGCCCACTGCTTGGAAGATCGTCTCGATGTCGAGGCCCAGGAGCGTGCCGATGCCGGCTGCAGCCGACGGGCCGAGGTGGGCGACGTGGTCGATCTTGTGCTTGTGCAGGCTGATGGCCTTCACAAGGTCCACCTGGATCTCGTAGCCGGTGGCGATGCCGCGGATGAGGTCGCGGCCGGTGGAGCTCGCGTGCTGGGCGACCGCGAGGATCGGCGGGATGTTGTCTCCCGGGTGCGAGTACTCGGCAGCGAGGAACGTGTCGTGGTAGTCGAGTTCGCGCACGGCCACGCCGTTGGCCCATGCTGCCCATTCGGGGGAGACGCGGTCCGTGATCCCGTAGACCAGCGCGCCCTTGCCGCCGGACGACGGCGCGTGGCTGAGAGCCTGGGCGCGCGCGGCCACGATGGGGCCTCGGTTGAGGGAGGCGATCGCTACCGAGGCGTTGTCGATGATCCGGTTGATGATCATCTCGCTGACCTCGTCGCTGACCTCGACCGGGTCGGCAGCGACCTTGGCGATCTTGTGTGCGAGCTGCTCCTCGCGCGGCAGGTTCTCTTCGCTCTTGTAGACGCGGACCTTGTGCATCTCTACCATGTCAGACCTCTTCGGATGGTTAGGGGACAGCGTGGGTGGACTTGATGTGGTTCAGGCTGTTGTGCAGGTGGACGGCCGTTGCCGCTGCGGCCAGATGGGCGTTGCCGTCGGCGATGGCGCCCGCAATGGCGGCATGCTCTGACGCCGCCTGCCGCAGCCGTGCGGCGTCGTCCTTCGCGAGGCGGCGCACGCGGGTGAGGTGCACGCGCAGGCCCTCGAGGGACTGCGCGAGGAACGAGTTGGCGATCGAGGAGTCGATCGCATCGTCGAGCTGCGCGGCGAGGGCGTAGTACTCATGCCGCTGCGGGTCGTCGTCGGTCAGGAGAGTCGGCGCCGCGGCGAAGCGGTCGCGCAGGTCGGCGAACCGCTCATGGTCGCCCCGCAGCGCGGCAAGGGCAGCAGCCTTGGACTCGAGTGCCTCCCGCAGCTCGAACAGCTCGTCGACGTGGGCCAGGGAGATGTCGCTGACAACGACGCCCCGTCCCCGCTGGGCCGACGCGAGGCCTTCGGCGGTGAGGCGCGCGAGCGCTTCACGCAGCGGAGTCCTGGAGACCCCGAGCCGTTCGGACTGCTCGACCTCGCCGAGGACGGTTCCCGGGGGGAGGCGCCACTCGACGATATCCTCGCGGAGGGCGGCGTAGGCACGGTCACTGGCCTTCATCGCTGCCTCCTCGCCGAACTGCCCGGAATCTTTCCCCACGAGGGGCTATGTATACATTGACAGCGACCACTTGGAATTGCAAGCCGGTTCTTGGTGAAATTTTCGGATAAATGTATACATCGGCCTTGTCGAAGCGAGCGATGCTGGCCTAGTCTGGGCTCATCACGCCGAGGTGAGGAGCGCCACAGTGACCAACGCGAAGAGGGAGACGACGCCGTCCGCCTACGCCGAGCTCTACCGTAGGAGCATCGAGGACCCGGATGCCTTCTGGCTCGAGGCTGCGAAGGCGGTCGAGTGGGACGACGCGCCGTCCGCTGCGCTCGACTCCACCGAGCATCCGCTGTACCGATGGTTCCCCGGGGGCACCCTGAACACGGCGTACAACGCGCTCGACCGTCACGTCGCCGCCGGGCGCGGCGAGGCCGCAGCGCTCATCTACGATTCTGCTGTCCTGGGTGTCCAGCGCACGTACACCTACGCCGAGCTCACCGGCCTCGTGGCCCGGTTCGCTGGCGCCCTCGCCGCACAGGGCGTCGGGAAGGGCGACCGCGTGGTGCTCTACATGCCGATGATTCCCGAGGCCGCCATCGCGATGCTCGCGTGCGCGCGCCTCGGGGCTGTCCACTCCGTCGTCTTCGGCGGGTTCGCCCCTCGCGAGCTCGCGGCCAGGATCAGGGACGCACGTCCCAAGCTCGTGGTGACCGCCAGCGGAGGCATTGAGCCCAACCGCCGCGTCGAGTACCTCCCGATGGTCGCGGAGGCGCTTGAGATAGCGGAGATGCCCGAGACCGCGGTGGTGGTCAAGGTCCGGCCGGGCTTCGCGCATCAGCTGGCTGACTATCCCGAGTGGCAGGACTTCGACGCGCTGCTCTCTTCGGCCGAGCCCGCCGCTCCGGTCCCCGTCGCGGCCTCGGACCCGCTGTACGTCCTCTACACGTCCGGCACGACTGGAACACCCAAGGGTGTGCAGCGCGACAACGGCGGCCACGCCGTCGCCCTCGCCTGGACGCTGAAGAACCTCTACGGGGTCGGGCCCGGCGAGGTCATGTGGACGGCCTCCGACGTCGGGTGGGTCGTGGGGCACTCCTACATCGTCTACGGCCCGCTCCTCGCGGGCGCCACGACCGTCCTGTACGAGGGCAAGCCGGTGGGCACCCCGGACGCTGGCGCTTTCTGGCGCGTCGTCCGCGATCACGGTGTCAAGGTCCTCTTCACGGCCCCGACCGCCCTGCGCGCGATCCGCCGCGCGGACCCGGAGGCCGAGCTGCTGGACGGGTACGACATCTCCTCGCTCGTACGCCTCTACGCCGCCGGCGAGCGCCTCGATCCCGAGACATACCGGTGGGCGGGGGAGAAGCTCGGCGTCCCGGTCGTGGACCATTGGTGGCAGACCGAGACGGGATGGGCGATCTGCGGCAATCCCAGGGGCCTCGAGGACATGCCGCTCAAAGCAGGGTCCCCGTCAGTGCCGATGCCTGGTTACGACCTCGAGATCCTCGACAGCGCGGGCAACCCGGTCGAATCGGGAGAGGAGGGGAATATCGTGCTGCGCGTCCCGCTACCGCCTGGGACCCTCACCACCCTGTGGCACAACGATGAGCGCTTCATCGCCTCCTATCTGACGGCGTTCCCGGGCTACTACGCCACGGGCGACTCCGGATACCGGGACGCGGACGGCTACGTGTTCGTCATGGGCCGCACCGATGACATCATCAATGTGGCCGGACACCGGCTCTCGACGGGCGCCATCGAAGCCGTCCTCGCAGGGCATCCCTCGGTCGCAGAGTGCGCGGTGATCGGCCTCAAGGACTCGCTCAAGGGTCAACGCGCCGTCGGCTACGTGGTCCTCAAGGCGGGGGTGGAGGCGCGCGAGGAGGAGCTTGTGCCGGAACTCGTGACACTCGTGCGGCGGCAGATCGGACCGGTGGCGGACTTCAAGCAGGCGATTGTGGTGGATGCGC
Organism: Sinomonas notoginsengisoli; assembly: GCF_021554725.1. Classification (GTDB taxonomy): domain Bacteria; phylum Actinomycetota; class Actinomycetes; order Actinomycetales; family Micrococcaceae; genus Sinomonas; species Sinomonas notoginsengisoli. The sequence continues at coordinate 17,460 of NZ_JAIZDP010000011.1, forward strand.
TGCCGAAGACCCGCTCCGGCAAGATCCTGCGCAAGACCATGCGCCAGATCGCCGATGGTGTGGAGTACAGTGTGCCGTCCACGATTGAGGACCCTTCCGTGATCGAGCGCCTCATTCCGGTTCTCAAGGGGGAATGACGCCGCAGGTTACTCATGGGTAACATGGCGGCATGCACCTGCTCCTCAGAACACTCCTCCTCCTGCTCGCCTCGCGCCGCCGACGCCCACTGAGCCTCTGGGCCACCTCGTCGCTGAAGATGCGCGTGCTCCCCACTGACATCGACGTGGCCATGCACCTCAACAACGGGATGTACTTCTCGCTCATGGACCTCGGCCGCTTCGACCTCATGGTCCGGGCCGGGGCGTGGGACCGCATGCGCGCGCGGGGCTGGAGCCCCGTGGTCAATCTCGAGACGATCACGTTCCGCAAGTCGCTGCAGCTGTGGCAGGCCTACACGATCGAGACCAAGATCGTCGGCTTCGACGAGAAGGCCATCTTCTTCGAACAGCGCATGGTGGCCGACAGCGAGGTCTACGCGCGTGCCTACCTCGCCACACGCCTCGTCTCCGCGCGCGGCCCCGTCTCCAACGAGGAGATCTTCGCCGAGACGGGACGCCCGCCCACGGGCCTCGTTCTGCCCGAGTTCCTCCACCGCTGGCGCGAGGAGAACGCGCTCCCGAGCACCCGGCGGCCTGCGCCGCACCTCTGGTAAGGGCTGCGCGCCGAGTCGGGTCGGCCGCACTGACGTGGTGCGGTGGATTTCACGGCCTGATCTGGGGCGTTGCGCGGAGCGCGCGAGCAGCCGAGCCATCCCTCATCCCGACGGCGTGCTAAGCGGCCAGTTCGCGGAACGCGGCGGTGAGCTGCGGGTATCGGAACTCGAATCCGGCGGACTTGAGGACCCCGGGCAGCGCCCGAATACTCTCCAGAGCCAGGGCGGGATTGGTGCGCAGGACGCCGGCCGCCGCTCGCAGGAGCGGGGCGGGAGCCGGGATGCCCACCGGAATGCCGACGAGCTCGCGGATGTGGGCCATCAGCTCCCGGTTCTGCACGGGATGCGGAGAGGTGGCGTTCACGACGCCGTTCGGCAGCTCGAGCGTTCCCTCGGCGGCAGAGAGGGGCAGGCCCAGGCCGGCTCGCACGGCCCTGAGCCAGTCGGTGATGTGGATCCAGCTGAACCATTGGGACCCGGTTCCGAGATGGCCGCCGGCACCGAGTCGAGCGGGCGTCGTGAGCCGGGAGAGGATCGCGGCGTCGCGCTCAATGATGACGGCGGTGCGCAGCACGATCGAGTTCGATGCCGCCGCGCCGTCGAAGGCGTCCTCCCACTCGCGCACTACTGCGGCCAGTCCTGGCACGTTCGACGGGGGAGGGGAAGACTCGTCCATGGGCTCGGGGGAGTCGCCGTAGATGCCGACGGCACTCTGCTGGACCCAGCGCTCCACCGCCCGGTTCCAGGTGCGGCTCGCCTCGACGAGCGCGCGGGTTGGTTCTACCCGCGAGGCTCGGAGCTTTTCGAGGTTCTCGGGGGTTCCCGGCCGGTCCAGGCTCAGCCCCACGAGGTTCACCAGGTTCAAGCGCTCCTCGGCGCCGAGCTGGGTGCTCCAGTCGCCAGCGCTCTTCCCATCCCAGACGATCTGGCGGAAGGGGGAAGGCCTGAACGAGTGGGTCAGGAGCGCCACGTCGTACCCCGAGCACACGAGGTCTGAGGCGAGCAGCGTTCCGAGGTAGCCGTTGCCCCCGGCGACGACAGTGAGCGGGCCGGGCCGCGCGGCGTCGTGCGAAGGACCCGGGCGTGCCGGAACTGCCAGGCGGTAGAGGCGCGCGCACTGGGCCGCGAAGCCGCGCACGAGCGGCTCGCCCGCGGTGAGGCCGAACTGCTGCTCGAGGGGGCCGTCGAGCGAGACGCGCTGCGTGAAGACGGTGCCGCCGTCGCGCTCCTCCAGCGACCACACGATGTCCTGGCCGCCGCCCGGCTGGGGCTGTCTGAGGACGAGACTGCGCCCGGGTTCCACGTGCGTGACGGTGAAGGCGGGGGCTGTGCGGCGGTGGAGGGCACCGAGCATGCGCCGCGAGGGAGCGTAATGGCCGGTGGCGCCCTCAGCGAGTGGGCCGTCGAGATCCGCCTCGGCGACCGCGGGGTTCCAGTCGGGCCAGCGGCGCAGGTCGCTCACTACGTCCCACAGCACGCCTGCCGGGAGCTGGAACCATTGCGAGGCCGTTCGATGCCAGGTCACCGTGCCAGTCTAGTGATCCGCCTCGCATTCCTCGGCAGCCCCTTCGGTAGTTCCCTCAGGGGTGCCGTCGATGGCGGCGATTGCGGCGGCGATGCGCGCGCAGGCCTCACCGAGCATGTCCTGCTGGTCGGGGGTGAGGGGATCGAAGACCGTCCGGCGGACGAACTCCACGTGTCCGGGAGCCGCCTCGACGATCGCGGCGCGGCCGGCCTCGGTAAGGTGGACGTCCTGTCCGCGGGCGTCGTCCGCGGAGCAGGTGCGGTGGATGAGCCCCTTGGCCTCCATCCGGCGCAGGATGTGGGAGAGCCGGCTGCGCTCCCAGCCGAGCTCGTGCGCGGCGGTGCCGGAACGCAGCACGCCGTTGGGGCATTCGGAGAGGGTAGCGAGCACGGAGTACTCGGGTCCGGACAGGTTCGATTCCCGGGTGAGCTGTCGGTCGATCGCGGGTGTGAGGCCCCACATGAGGCGGCGCAGTGCCAGCCAGACGTCTTTCTCGCGGTCGTCGAGCCAGCGCGGACGGACCTCGGTCTCAGCAGGCGTGGTCACAGGTGCTCCTTGGTCCCGAGGTGTATTTGACACATCAATTATGACGTGGTCTAGTTGAAACATCAAGTTTTGATTGATGCGTCAATAAGGAGTTCCCCTATGAGCAAGATCGCAGTCATCACCGGCAGCACGCGCCCCGGCCGCAACAACCGCCAGGTTGCCGAGTGGACCCTCGCCCGTGCGCAGGAGCGCCAGCCCGAGGTCGAGTTCGAGCTCGTCGACATCGCCGACTTCCACCTTCCGCTCCTGAACGAGGCCGTCCCGGCCGGCTACCAGCAGTACAGCAACGAGCACACCAAGGCGTTCTCGGCCCGCATCGACGAGTTCGACGGCTTCATCTTCGTCACGCCCGAGTACAACCACTCCGTCGCCCCGGCCCTCGCCAACGCGCTCTCCTACCTCAACGCGGAGTGGGCCAACAAGGCCGCCGGCATCGTCTCCTACGGCTCGGCATTCGGCGTCCGCGCCGTCGAGCACCTGCGCGCCATCCTCTCGGAGCTCCAAGTGGCCCACGTCCAGAAGACCGGGATGTTCTCCCTCTTCGGCGACTTCGAGAACTTCTCCACCTTCGCCCCGACCGAGCTGCAGGCCGCCTCTGTCGACCCGATGATCGACCAGCTCGTCAGCTGGACGAAGGCGCTCGAGACCGTTCGCGCGGCCGCTGCCGTCGCCTGATCGCACGCATCCGCTTCCCACGACGGCGGCACCCGGGTGAGCTTTCCGGCTCACCATGGGTGCCGCCGTCGTCTGTATCCCGGGGCCACCCCGGGTAGCCGCCAGCCCGGAACGCTGAGAGCATGGCTGTGGCGCGCCTCGGCGCCGCAGCGAAGGGAGTCAGACGTATGGACATTGCGCTCACTGGCGGAAGCGGCAAGCTGGGCCGCGTGGTGCTGGCCCATCTGCGCGAGGCGGGCCACGCCGTCTGGAACCTCGACATCGCGGGGGAGCGGGATCCCGGTTTCATCCGGACCGACCTCACAGACTACGGCCACGTCGCCGACGCACTCGCGGGCGTGGACGACCGCCACGACGGCCTCGATGCAGTAGTGCACCTCGGGGCCATCCCGGCTCCGGGCCTCGCGCCGGACACGGCCACGTTCCGCAACAACATGCTCTCCACCTACAGCGTGTTCCAAGGTGCCCGCCGCGCCGGGATCAAGCGGATCGTGTACGCCTCCAGCGAGACGGTGCTGGGCCTGCCTTTCGACACCCCGCCGCCGTACATCCCCGTCGACGAGGAGTATGAGGCGCGGCCAGAGAGCACCTACTCTCTCGTCAAGCACCTCGAAGAGCAGATGGCCATCCAGCTGTGCCGCTGGGGCCCCGAGCTGAGCATCAGCGCCTTCAGGTTCTCCAATGTCATGGTGCCTGAGGACTACGCCGCCTTCCCGTCCTTCGACGCGGATCCATTACAGCGGAAATGGAACCTGTGGGGATACATCGACGCCCGGGACGGTGCCCAAGCCGTCGAGCGGGCGCTCGAGGCGGCACGCCCGGGCTTCGAGGCCTACATCATCGCGGCCGCGGACACTGTCATGTCGCGCAGCTCGGCCTCGCTCGCGGAGGAGGTCTTCCCCGGCGTGCGGGTCACGAAGGACCTCGCCGAGCAGGAGACTCTCCTCGGCATCGACAAGGCCCGGAGGCTTCTTGGCTACGAGCCCCAGCATTCCTGGCGGCACCACGTCTGAGCCACTTCTCGTGCGGCCCTTCTGCACCCGACGAAGGGATTCCGATTTAGGATCCCAAATTGGGATCCCAAAAAGAACGCAGTTGCGCAGCGCCCGTTCGGGCAGGCTCCCACGGCATCCGGGAGCCACCTTCCCATCGTTGTGAAGGAGGACGCATGTCCCTTCGAGAAGAAACCACGGACCAGTCCGGCCCGGCTGCTGAGGGCGAGGCCCCAGGCAAGGCCAAGCGCAGCAATGTGCGCTGGAAGCTGTTCGTCCTGCTCCTCGTCCTGGTCACGGTCAACTACGTCGACCGCGGCTCCATCTCCGTGGCCCTGCCGATCATCCAGAAGGAGTTCAACCTCTCGCCTGAGCTCGTGGGCCTCCTGCTCTCGGCCTTCTTCTGGACCTACGCCTTCATGCAGGTCCCGGTCGGCTGGCTCATCGACCGCTTCGGCCCCCGGAAGGTCATCACCGCCTCCTGCGTCGGCTGGGGCGCGGCGACCGCGGCGTCGGGCATGGCTGGCGGCTTCGTGAGCATGTTCATCGCCCGCATGGGCATCGGCGTCGCCGAGGCCGGCATCATGCCGGCGGGCGGTAAGCTCAACGCTCTGTGGATGCACACCAAGGAGCGCGGCCGCGGCGCCACGATCCTCGACGCCGGGGCGCCCCTCGGGGCTGGCGTCGGCGGCATACTCATCACGTGGCTCATCGCGGCGGCGGGCGGCTGGCGCGCGGCGTTCGTCATTGCAGGCATCGCAACCGTGCTCCTCGGTTTCGCCACGTGGTGGTACATCCGCGACAACCCGCGAGCGCACAAGGCGGTCAACAACGCCGAGGCCGAGTACATCGAGGCCTCGCACCGTGCTGAGGACGAGGCGGCCAAGGCCGCCGGGAGCACCTCCCGCCGCGCCCTGCTTCCGTACCTCAAGTTCCGCTCCTTCTGGGCCATGTGCCTCGGCTGGCTCGGCTTCAACGGCGTGTTCTACGGCCTCCTCACCTGGGGCCCGCTCTATCTCTCCCAGGCGAAGGGCTTCGACCTCAAGACCATCGGCTGGTCCACCTTCGTGATCTTTGGAGCGGGTTTCATCGGCGAGATCCTCGGCGGCGCGCTTGCCGACAAGCTCCGCGGCCGCGGCCTCGGCGCGAACGTCGTCATGCGCACGCTCCTCGGCATCTCGAGCGTCCTCGTGGCCGGCGGCCTTGTGGCCGTCACGATCGTCCCCGACCCGATCACCGCCGTCGTGCTGCTCTCGGTCGTCCTCTTCTTCCTGCGCTGGGTCGGCCTCTTCTGGGCCGTCCCCGCAACCCTGGGCGGCCGCACGAACGCCGGCGTCCTGGGCGGGGCGATGAACCTTAGCGGCAACATCGCGGGCATGGTCACCCCGATCGCCGTCGGCTTCATCGTCGGCGCAACGGGAGGCTACACGTGGGCCCTGCTGTACTTCGTCGCCTCGGCGATCGTCATGGGCGTCTCGGTGCTGGCACTGGACTACAGCAAGCGCCTGCCCGTCTGATCCACGGAGGTGGGGGGCGCACGTGCCGCCCGCCCCCCACCTCCATGGTCGAATGGACCACGAGGGAGCCGCGCCGGACAGGCGCCGGCCACACACCACGAGGAGCGCTCCATGGCACAGCCAGTCGATGAATCCCTCCGCGATCGCCCTCTGCGGGAGGTCATCCGCGACACCCTCCGGACGAGGATCTTCGAGGGCTATTACGCCCCGGGGACCCGCCTCATCGAGCGTGACCTCGCCGCCGAATTCAATGTTTCGAGGCTCCCGGTCCGGGAGGCGCTGCGGATGCTCCTCCAGGAAGGGCTGCTCGCCGAGCGGGCCACCCGCGGCTCCGTCGTCGCCGGGCTCAGCGAGAAGGACGTCGAGGACCTCTTCGATGTGCGGGCCTCCCTCGAGGTGCTCGCGTGCCGCCTCGCCGCCCAGCGGGCTACGCCCGAGGACATGGCCAGGCTCGAGGCCCTCCTGGACGCAGCCGCGGACGCCCTCGCGCGGGGCAGCGTCAACGAGGCCCACCGCTACAACAGCGAGTTCCACGACGAGGTGACGGCCATCGCGGACAACCCCTTCCTCCGCACCGCCCTTGAGCCCCTCCAAGGCCGCATGCACTGGCTCTTCCGCCATGTGACAGACCTTCCCGAGCTGATCCAGGAGCACCGAGACCTGCTCGCGGCGATCGCGAGCGGAGACGCCGAGCGCGCCGCCGCCCAGTCCGCCAAGCACATCGGGAAGTACAGAGAACAGTATCCGGACACGGTCTGAACGTCCGGCACGGTCCAAGACCCAAGGAACACCCATGAGACTTCTTGTCATCAACCCCAACATCAGCGAGGACGTCACCGCACTGATCCGCTCGGAGGCGCAGCGTTCAGCGGCCCCCGGAACCGAGGTCGTCGTCCGCACCGCGGGCCACGGCGTCGAGTACATCGAGACACGCTTCGAATCGCTCGTCGCCGCGGGGGCTGTCGCCGAGATCATCGCCGAGCACGCCGCCGGGGACGCCGAGAACCGAGTCGACGGCGTCGTCGTTGCGGCCTTCGGCGATCCCGGAATGCCGGCCCTGAAGGAACTCGCTGACGTGCCCGTCGTCGGCATCACCGAGGCTGCGCTCTGCGCTGCAGCCCTCCAGGGCCAGCGCTTCTCGATCATCGCCATCTCGGACCGCATCACGGCCTGGTACCGCGACTGCGTCGAACGGTTCGGGTTCGGCGGCCGGCTCGCATCGATCCGCTCCATCAAGGGGGCCCTGCGCGGTATCGGCAGCGTCCAGGAAGACTTCCGCCCGACGCTGGTCGAGCTTGCGCGGCTTGCCGTCACGGAGGACGGGGCCGACGTCGTGATCCTCGCAGGCGCGCCGCTCGCAGGCCTGGCCCGGGACGTCGCGGACGAGATCCCCGTGCCGGTGGTCGATGGGATCGGCGCCGGGGTCCGGCTCGTCGAGGCCGTTGTCGGTCTTGCCTCCGGCTCCCATCGCGCAGGTTCCTTCGCAGCTCCTCCCCTCAAGCACCGTGCCGGACTCTCGCCAGCCCTCAACGCCGCCATCGATGCGGCGCAGTCTGCCCGCCTCGCTGTTTCCGGGACCGCCTCATGACTGTCGAACGTGTTCCCGACGTCGCAGACCTCGTCATTTCCGGCGGCCTCGTTGTCAACGCGACGGGAAGCCAGCACGCCCACGTGGTTGTCAATGGCGGACGGATCGCGGCAGTCGTTGACGCTGGTGAACCCGTCCCCGCGGCGAGCCGCGTGGTCGACGCCACCGGTCGCGCCGTGATCCCGGGCGGGATCGACGGCCACTGCCACGTCGCCCAGATCACCGGGCGCTTCCGCACGCTCGATGACTATGGCGTGACCTCCATGGCGGCGCTGTGGGGTGGCACGACGACGATCCTTGACTTCGGCATCCCCCGGGACTCCACCGAGACCCCGCTCGAGGCCGCGAGGAACAAGCTCGCGCTCGCCGCTGAGTCGCGGTGCGACGTCGCCCTCCACGGTTCGGTGATCGAATGGGACGAGACCGTGCCAGCCCAGCTCGAGGAGCTTGCGGCCCTCGGGATCCGGAGCGTGAAGATGTACATGACCAACCGGGGCACGACGATGGCGGACAACGACACGGTCCTCAAGGTCATGCGCGAGATGGTGCGGCTCGACGGGCTGACCTACATCCACGCCGAGCACGACGCCATCATCGCTGCCTGCACGCAGACCCATGCCGAGACGGGGGAGATCGGGATCGAGCACCTGCACGAGACCCGGCCAGAACTCGCCGAGGAGGCCTCAGTCCGTGAGGTCCTTGCGCTTGCCGAGTACACGGGCGCGCCGGTCTACTTCGTGCACCAGTCGACGCCCGGAGCCGTGGACCTCGTCGCGGAAGCCCGGGCACGCGGCATCGCGGCGTATTCCGAGACATGTCCCCATTACCTCGTCCTCGACGACGGCGTGTACTCCGCGCAGTTCCCGGAGTGGTACGCGTGCTGCCCGCCCATGCGCTCGCCGGAGACAGTCGCCGCAGTGCTCGAGCGCTTCGCAGAGGGATCGGTCCACACTGTCTCGAGCGACCACTCGTGCTATGACCTCACCCAGAAGCGCGAGCGAACCGACGACATCCGGCAGATGCCCCACGGCCTGCCAGGCGTCGAGACGCGCATGCCGGTGGCCTTCACGGCCCTCGCCGAGGGCTGGGAGGCGCAGGGCGCGCACGACGGCGCGGGCCTCCTCGAGCGGTTCGTCGAGCTGTTCACGGCGGGTCCGGCCCGGATCAACGCGCTCCCCGGCAAGGGCGCCATCGCCCCCGGCTACGACGCGGACCTGGTCGTGTTCGACCCGGCGGAGGCGCGCACAGTCGATGGTGAGGGACTCCACATGGGCACCGACTTCTCGCCGTTCCATGGGCGCCAGCTGCGGGGCTGGCCGAAGACAGTGGTCGCTGGCGGCCTGGTGGTCCTGGACGGGGACGGCTTCCACGATCCGGGCCCGGTCGGCCGATTCGTGCCCCGCGCGGGCCACCGCGCTTTCCAGACAGGGGCCTATATGGCCGTATCCCCGTCTCTCACGGAGGGCCACTGACCATGGTGCAGACAGCGCGGCCCCGCCGCATCGGCATGATCGTCCCCTCGTCCAATACCTGCCTCGAGCCCATGAGCTACCGGATCCTCGGCGGCCGCGAGGACGTGACGATCCATTCCACCCGGATTCCCGTGACCCGCATCGCCCTCGACGCCGGCTCCGACAGACAGTTCGACGTCGCCGGGATGCGTGCCGCTGCTCGGCTCCTCGCAACGGCGGACGCGGACGTCATTGCGTGGAACGGGACGTCCGGCTCATGGCTCGGGCTCGAGCACGATCGGGCGATCGCGGCCGAGCTCAGCGCGGCCACCGGAATCCCAGCGACCACGTCAACGCTCGCCTACTTCGATGCATTCGCCCAGTTCCGTACGGAGTCGATCGGCCTCGTCACGCCGTACACGCCGGACGTCAACGTCCAGGTCATCACCCGGTACGCGGAGGCGGGCATCCGCACCAGTGGCCATCACGCGCTCGGCCTGAGCGACAACGAGTCCTTCGCCCGCGTCGCGCCCCAGGAACTGGTGCCCGGTTCACTCGAGCTCGCTGCGCACCGTCCGGACGCCCTCGTCTTCCTGTGCACGAACCTCTACGGTGCGCCCGTCGCAGCCAAGCTCGAGGAACGAACCGGGGTGCCGGTGCTGGACTCCGTGGCCGTCACTCTCTGGCGATGCCTCCAGATGGCCGGTGCGCCCCTGCTGGATCCGCGGTGGGGGAAGCTGCTCGCATGACGGCCTGGGCGGGCTAGAGCCCCAAGACCCGCACCATCTCGTCGCGCAGGTGCTCCTGGCCTGCAACCGTTGGGTGATCGCCGTCGGCGCCCTCGAACTGGTCCCCGGCGAGCCAGTTCTCGGCGAGCGGATCGACGAACTCTGCCTTGGCCCGTGTGGCAGCAGACTTGAGGGCGTCCCTGATCGCAAGGCGCTCGGGCTCGGGCTCGTCGGTGAAAGCGGTCGGACCGACCATGACCACCCGGGCATCCGGCGCGGCGCTGCGCACCGACTCGACGGCCGCCACCGCTGCATCGGCGATATCCGCTGGGTCCTCGCCCCAGTCGTTCTCCGAACCGAAGAACACCACCACCCTGGTCTCAGGGGTGACGGCATCCGCCGCGTGCGAGCCGAACGTGCCGTCCTCTTCGCCGAGGGCGAGGTAGCCGTCGCCGTTCTCGGACGCGTTGACTACGTCGAGCCGGCCATGCTCCTGCTGGGAGAGGAGGTGTGGCCAGGCCCAGCCCGCAGCCGTCCCGTAGCCCGTACTGAGCGAATCGCCCACGACCACGACACGAACGGCAGGGGCGGCGCTTGCCGGTGCGGCGCCCTGATCGGCTGCCAAGAAGGTGCCTGTGAGGGCCGCGGCGAGCATGAGGGCGGCGCCGCTGAAGAGGGCGACGGACTCCGGTCGTCTCATGTCACCCTCCTTCCACACCTCGGCGCGGCGTATCCGTGCTGTGGGCGCTCTGTGATGGGCCCGTATCCAATCGTCCCAGACTTCTGCTGGAGGATTCTTGTCAGGAAGCTATGTTCCAGCTGAGGATCGGCAGCCTCAGCGCGGAGAAGTGTGCGGACGCGCCGGAGGGCCGGCAGCGGGATGCTGCCGACCCTCCAGGCGATCAGTGCTCTCCCTCACGGGAGGCCGCGAGGATCAGAGCGGGCGCACGTTCGCGGCCTGCAGGCCCTTGGGGCCCTGCTGCGTCTCGAACTCCACCTTCTGGCCCTCGAGGAGCTCGCGGTAGCCCTTCGACTCGATCGCGCTGAAGTGGACGAAGACGTCCGCAGTGTTGTCATCGGGGGCGATGAATCCAAAGCCCTTCTCGCTGTTGAACCACTTGACGGTGCCAGTTGCCAATTTGCCCTCCTAGGACAATACGGTCCCCGACTTTCGGGGGCCGCGATGCAGCGGTGTTCGTAGGACCGCAAGGCAGCAGGCACAACGTGAAACACAACGACTACAGGATCAACCGTACATGAGTGGCAACACAGGAGCGAGCGCCACGCGGCATGTTGTCACCCAATCGCAACCTGCTTCGCGGAGCTCAGTCAATGCCGAGCTCGACGTCCGGATTCTCCTCGTCGTCCAATTCGATCAGACGCCGTGGATCGTGCAGCGGGTCGAGCTCGTCCATCGTCTCCGGGTTGTCGCTCGACCCTTCCGGGGCCTGGCTGTCGCGGCCGTCCAGGGGCTCGGTGAGGTCGTCGTCCTCGGTATTGCCAAAGTCGAGGCTGTGAGTCATGTCGATCCTCTCTCTAGTCCCCTCTGGTGGTGTGGCCGAGCGTATCAGCCTGCGTCGAAGCGTTCGGCGTCGGCCGTGTCCGGGTCACGGTCGTTGCCTGACCCATCCGGGATGGCATCGACGTCGAGCACGATCGCCGTCTCCTCGACGGACGTCTCCTCGACCTCTTCGACGAGGCGATCGGCATCCTCGCTCATGGCGCCTCCCTTCCGTCGTCGAAAACCGCACCTGGAGTTCGGCACTGCAGCGGTTTCCTTGCTTCCAATCTAGGCCGGTCGCGACTGCTTGGACAGGAGGCCGAGGGCCGATCTTTTGCGCACTACGGGACTCCCACTGGACTCAGCCCGTCCACCGGTATTCGTTCTCGGGCCGCCCGGGCGTGCCGTATCGGGCTGAGCGCGAGACCTCGCCAGTCTCGGCAAGGTGCTCGAGGTAGCGTCGGGCCGTCACGCGGGAAACACCGACGGCGTCCGTGACCTCGGCCGCCGAGACCGCGCCGGTCCTGCCCCGCAGGAACTCGCGGATCGACTCGAGGGTGCCAGCGGACAATCCCTTGGGCAGCGGCCTCGCGACGGGCGCGCGCAGGGCGGCGAGGGCCTCGTCCACTGCCGCCTGCGAGGCCGGCCCGCCACTGCCGGCAAGCGTCTGGCGGTACACGCGGTAGTGCTCGAGGCGCTCGGCGAACGCCGCGAACGTGAAGGGCTTGATGAGGTACTGGACGACGCCCACCGAGATGGCCCGACGCACCACGGGCAGCTCCCGCACCGCCGTGATGGCGATGATGTCGACGGCGTGCCCGGCGGCCCTCATGCGGCGCCCCACGTCGAGACCGTGCAGGTCCGGGAGGTTCATGTCCAGCAGGAGCAGGTCTACGGGGGTTCCCGCAGCGTCGAGCTGCCCCGCCAGACGGAGCGCCGCGGCGCCGTCGTGCGCAGTTCCCACGTGCAGGAACCCCGGTACGCGCCCGACGTAGGCGGCATGCGCGTCCGCCGTGATGGGCTCGTCCTCGACCACGAGGACGCGGATCGGTGCGTAGGGCGCCGCGCGCGAGGTGGATTGGCTCATGCTGGCTGCTCCTTCCGGGGAACGACGATCGTGAAGACGGCGCCCGCGCGCCGGGAGACGGTGAGCGTCCCGCCAAGCCGCTCCACCGAGCGCTTGACGAGGGCGAGGCCGAGGCCGCGCCCGTGGCCTGCGTGGGGTTTGGTCGAATAGCCGTACTGCAGCACCTGCTCGGCCTCGCCCTCGGGGATGCCTGGGCCGGAATCGGCGACCTCGATCACCACCGACCCTTCATGGTCGACGACCTCGAGCGAGACCCAACGGGGCGGTGCGGCAGAAACGGCGGCGTCGATCGCGTTGTCGATCAGGTTGCCCACGATCGTGATGAGGTCCGTGGCCTCGATGCCCGACCCGGCTATCGAGGCCGTCGCCTCGGCATCCAGCCGCACACCGCGCTCATTGGCCTGCGCCGCCTTGCCCATGATGAGCGCCGCCAGGACGGGCTCGTCCACAGAGACCACGAGCTCATCGGCGAGCGATTGGCTCAGGCGCAGGTCATCTGTAGCGAAGGCGAGTGCGTGGTCGGTCCGCCCCAGCTCGAGGAGCGAGACGATCGCGTGCAGGCGATTGGCGTGCTCGTGGGTCTGGCTCCGGAGGGCGTCGGAGAGGGTGCGCATCGTCTCGAGCTCGCTCCCGAGAGCCTCGATCTCGGTCCGGTCGCGCAGCGTCGCGACTGCCCCTAGGACCCTGCTGCGCCGGCCCTCTTGGGACACGGCGGGCTCCTGATTGACCACAAGCACGCGCTCGCCGGTCAGGTGGATTTCGTCACGGGCCGTCCGGCCGCTCGCGAGGAGTTCCCCCAGGCTGCCCGGGATGCCGAGCTCGCCCGGGCTCGGGAGCGGCGAACGGGAGAGCGGTGCGGGACGGAGCATGTAGCTGCGCGGGGCGTCCTCGTCCACGGCGATTCCGAGCAGGCGGGAGGCTTGGTCGTTGCGGATCACGACGCGCCCCTTGCCGTCCACGAGGATCACCCCCTCGCGCACCGAGTGGAGCACCGACTCGTAGTAGGCGAAAAGCTGCCCGAGCTGCTCGGGACCGTACCCTCGCGTCACCCGCGAGAGGTACCTCCCAACCGCGAGCGCGCCGAGCGAGCCGAGGGCCAGCACCACCGCTGCGATCGCCAGAAGCGCGGGAAGCCGGCCGGCGGTGGCCACCTCGATCGCGCTCACCTTCACTCCCGCCGCGACCATCCCGACCACCGTGTCGCCGTCCTTGATCGGCACGATCGTGCGTACGGACGGTCCCAGAGTGCCCTCGGTCTGCTCTGTGTGGGGGCGGCCGGCGAGCGCCTCGTCGACGCTGCCGATGTACTTTCCGCCGATCTGCTCGGGGTTCACGTGCGTCCACCGCGTCCGGTCTGGGGCCATGATCGTGACGAAGTCGAGGCTCGCGTCCTGGGTGACCTGGAGCGCGTACGGCTGGAGGACCGGCGTCGGGTCCACGGCGGCGGCGCCCTTCGCTGCGTCGCGCACGAACGGACTGTCCGCGATCGCCGAGGCTGCCGCGAGCGTGCGCCTGCCCGCCTGGTCGTGGGACTGGTCGCGGGCGTCGACGTACATGGCGGTGCCGATGAAGGCCGTGAGCACGACCACCGCGAGCACGAGCACCCAGAGCATTCGGGCCGCGAGGCTCAGCGGACGCATCCGGGCCCCTTTCGTCGCGCGGTCCTGTCTCGGGCTGTGACCAATATGACCGCAACGGTGAGATCGCTCACAGCATCGGCCAGAGTGGAACGTGAAGCGGCCCACATGCGGCCACTTGTCAAGGTATCAAGTCAACTGAACCCATCGAAGGAGTACTCCGTGGCAATGTCGCCAACGGCACGCGAGGCGGCGCCGGGCAAGAAGAAGTCCGTCGACCGCACGCACTGGCTCTACATCGCCGTCGTCGTCGCAGTCGTGCTCGGCGTCGTCGTCGGCCTGGTGTTCCCGGGCAAGGACGGCTTCGCTGCGAGCCTCAAGCCGCTCGGCGACGGATTCGTCGCGCTCATCAAGATGATGATCGCCCCGGTTATCTTCTGCACGATCGTCCTCGGCATCGGCTCGATCGCCAAGGCGGCCACGGTGGGGAAGGTCGGCGGACTGGCCCTCCTCTACTTCATGGTGATGAGCACGTTCGCCCTCGCGATCGGCCTCGTGGTCGGCAACCTTGTCCATCCCGGAGAGGGCCTGAACCTCAAGGACGCCACCTACAAGGCAACCCAGTCCGCGGACACCACGGACTTCCTGTTGGGCATCATCCCCAAGACGCTGATGTCCTCCCTGACCTCGGGCGAGATCCTCCAGACGCTCTTCGTCGCGCTCCTCGTGGGCTTCGCGCTCCAGCGCATGGGCAAGACCGGCAAGCTCCTGCTGGACTTCATCGCCCAGGCCCAGGCGCTCGTGTTCCGGATCCTCATCATGGTCATGTGGCTCGCCCCGATCGGGGCCTTCGGCGCGATCGCCGCGGTGGTCGGCGCAACCGGCTGGAAGGCCGTACTGAGCCTGCTGACCCTCATGGTCGCGTTCTACATCACGTGCATCCTGTTCATCGTCTTCATCCTCGGCACGATCCTCAAGGTCGTCTCCGGCGTGAACATCTTCAAGCTCATGAAGTACCTGGGCCGCGAGTACCTCATCATCGTCTCGACCTCCTCCTCCGAGGCTGCCCTGCCGCGCCTCATCGCGAAGATGGAGCATCTGGGCGTGTCCAAGCCCGTGGTCGGCGTGACCGTTCCGACCGGGTACTCATTCAACCTCGACGGCACGGCGATCTACCTCACGATGGCTTCCCTCTTCATTGCGACCGCGATGGGCCAGCCACTCGCGCTCGGCGAGCAGATCGGGCTCCTGGTGTTCATGATTATCGCTTCCAAAGGCGCCGCGGGTGTATCCGGTGCTGGTCTCGCGACTCTCGCCGGCGGTCTCCAGGCCCATGCCCCGCAGCTGGTGGGCGGCGTCTCGTTCATCGTCGGCATTGACCGCTTCATGTCCGAGGCCCGCGCGCTGACCAACTTCACCGGCAACGCGGTGGCCACAGTCCTCATGGGCACCTGGACCAAGGAGATCGACTCCGATCGGGCCACCGAGGTCCTCTCGGGCCGGCGCCCGTTCGATGAGACCACGATGATCGCCGGCCACGGCCATGGCGGCGAGCCCGAGGTCGAGGACGGGCCAGGGACCGAGGGCAAGAGAGAGGATCTCGCCCGGGCCTGAGCCGCCCTTGTCCCCATCACACTCCGACGTGCGACGGCGGGTGGGTCACCTCCCCAAGGTGGCCCATCCGCCGTCGTGCGCCCCGCCGCAGTGAGGCCGCCTCCGATGATGAGGGGTCATTTCCCTGATGGGGTCACGTCCTCGGTGAAGGGCACTTTCCTGAGGCGAGTGTCCGCGCCTCGCCACGCAGGCGTACAGGTCTCGCCAGTCTCGTCGCCGCGCAAGGGCAACTCGCCCTAGATATCCTCGAGACGCGCCGCTCGCGCGGGGCTCCGTGGTGAGACCTGGAGGGGCCGATGGTGAATCCTCCACGCTCTGCGGGACACGCGAAAGCACGCGGACCATGGCCGCCACTCTAGGAAGGCGACCCCTCAACCTTTAAGTTCCAGTTGAAGGTGAGGCGCGCCGAAAGGCCGCTTGTCAAGGTTCACGGGATGCGTGTTGCCCGGTGTGTAGGCTGGGGTGTCAAGAGGGCGCAGGCACGCGAAAAGCCGCTAACGAATCGAAAGTGTGGATGGATACGTGAGCACAGAGCAGAGCGCAGCGACTCTGGACGGCATCTCTGACCGCCTCGTCGAGGCAAGGGGCGAGGCGGACGGCAGGGCGGAGCTCGGACCGACCGGCCGGCCGCTGCGGGAGTTCCCCGTGCCCGTTCCGCTGGAATCCCATGGACCCGCGCGCATCATTGCGATGGTGAACCAGAAGGGCGGCGTCGGCAAGACGACGTCGACCATCAATCTCGCCGCCGCCCTCGCCGAATACGGCCGGAAGGTCCTCCTCGTCGACTTCGACCCGCAGGGCGCGCTGTCGGCAGGCCTGGGCATCAACCCCCACGAGCTCGACACGACCATCTACAACGTGATGATGGAGCGCCACGTCGACGTGCGCCAGGCAATCCGCACCACCGATGAGCCCAACGTGGACCTTCTGCCAGCCAACATCGACCTCTCCGCCGCCGAGGTCCAGCTCGTCACCGAGGTGGCACGGGAGCAGGTCCTCGCGAGCGCGCTGCGCAACGTCGAGGACGAGTACGATGTCATCCTCATCGACTGCCAGCCCTCCCTCGGCCTCCTCACCGTCAACGCGCTCACCGCCGCACACGGCGTGATCATCCCGCTGATCTGCGAGTTCTTCGCCCTCCGCGCCGTCGCGCTGCTCGTGGAGACCATCGAGAAGGTCCAGGACCGGCTCAACCCACGGCTCACCGTGGACGGCGTGCTCGCCACGATGTACGACGCCCGCACGCTGCACAGCCGCGAGGTCCTGGCCCGGCTCGTCGAGGCGTTCGGCGACAAGGTCTTCGAGACCGTCATCAAGCGCACCATCAAGTTCGCGGATGCGACGGTCGCCGCCGAGCCCATCACGCGCTATGCATCCAACCACCCGGGCGCCGAGGCGTACCGCAGGCTGGCCCGTGAGCTCGTGGCCCGCGGTGGGGCTCCCTGACACCGAGCCGGCCAACGCTGGCACCACCGGGTTCGAGGTCCGGCTCACCAACTTCACGGGGCCGTTCGACCTCCTGCTCGGCCTCATCGCCAAGCACCGCCTCGACATCACCGAGGTGGCGCTCGCGACCGTCACCGATGACTTCATCGCCTACACGCGCGCGCTCCAGGCCAATGGCGAGGACTGGGCCCTCGACGAGGCCAGCGAGTTCCTCGTGATCGCGGCAACTCTGCTGGATCTGAAGGCCGCACGGCTCCTGCCCGCGGGTGAGGTCGAGGACGAGGAGGACGTGGCGCGGCTCGAGGCCCGCGACCTTCTCTTCGCGAGACTCCTGCAGTACAAGGCGTTCAAGGAGATTGCCGGGATCTTCGCCGAGACGCTCGAGGCCGAGGGCCGCAGATTCCCGCGGTCCGTGACACTCGAGCCGGGGTTCGCGGCACTGCTGCCCGAGCTCGTGTGGCGGCATACGCCCGAGGATTTCGCGGCCCTCGCCGCGAAGGCATTCGCCCCGAAGGAGGCCCCGGCGCGCGAGGTCGGGATCGACCACCTGCACGCGCCGCCCGTGAGTGTGCGCGAACAGGCCGAGCTACTCGGTCTCCGGCTGCAGGCCGCGGGTCCCCTGAGCTTCCGGGCGCTGACGGCCGACGCCGAGTCGCGCCTCGTGGTCGTGGCCCGCTTCCTCGCGCTGCTGGAGCTGTTCCGCGACAGGGCCGTCGCGTTTGAACAGGCTGCACCTCTGGCCGAGCTGAGCGTGCGCTGGACTGCGGAAGAGGACTGGACGTCGGAGAGGGTCGGCGAGGAGTACGACGACGCCGGGTTACCGGCCGAGGCGGGCCTCACCGGGGCGGGGGCCACCGCAGCGACAGCCGCTGGCGGGGAAGCTTCGGACAGGGCGTGAGCGCAGGGAGGAACAGCATGCAGACTGAGGACCGGATCGCAGCCGCGCTCGAGGCGGTGCTCATGGTCGTGGACGAGCCTGTGGGCGCGGCCGAGCTGGCTGCGACGCTCGGGGTGCCCCAGCCCGACGTCGAGAAGGCCCTCACCGGGCTCGCAGCCGAGTACACCGAGCAGGGGAGGGGCTTCGAGCTGCGGGCCGTGGCCGGCGGGTGGCGCTTCTACTCACGCCCGGACTTCGCGGAGGTCGTGTCCCGGCACGTCCTCGAGGGCCAGAGTGCCCGGCTGACGCAGGCCGCGCTCGAGACCCTCGCGGTGATCGCCTACCGCCAGCCCGTCGGCCGTTCCCGTGTCGCGGCCATCCGCGGTGTCAACGTCGACTCGGTCGTCAAGACGCTCGTAGCCCGCGGGCTCGTCGAGGAGGTGGGAACCGATCCTGAGTCAGGTGCGATCCTGTACCAGACGACGTCCTACTTCCTCGAGCGGCTCGGAATCGGCTCGGTGGCGGAGCTGCCGAGGCTCTCCCCGCACCTGCCGGGGCTCGACGAGCTGGGATCCTTCGACGCCGCCTACTGACGGCCCGCGGAGGGGCGGAAGCGCGCTTCCGGTATCCTTGATGGGGGCATTCGCCCCTTTAAACCACCAACGCGGCCCCAAGATGGGCCGCTTCATACTGCAGAGGCATTGGTTATGGCACAGGCGGGACGCCAGGGTTCACCACGCAACGGGGGCAACCCTCGCAGGAACACTTCACGGGCAGGGCAGGACAGCGCGGGGTACGGCGGCCAGGGCCGCGGCAGCTCGGCGCGGGGCGGTGCGAAGGGTGCCCCGAAGGCGGCGCAGCGCAAGCGCGGCGAGCGTCCACTGCCCAAGGGCGCGGGTGCGGCCCCGTTCGCGTACGAGCGGTTCGGCAAGAACCTCGGACCCATCCGGAAGGGGAGCGCCGCCCAGGGCGGAGGCCGCAGGACGCCCTCTGGCCTGCCCCAGCACGAGCCGCGCACCCGGGCACAGATGGCCGAGGACGGTGTGCGCCTGCAGAAGGTCATGGCCAATGCCGGCGTCGCGTCCCGACGGGTGTGCGAGGACCTCATTGCCGAGGGCCGGGTCGAGGTCAACGGGCAGGTCGTCACCGAGCTTGGCACGCGCGTCAACCCGGAGACGGATGCGATCCATGTGGACGGCGTGCGCGTCCAGACCGATGAGCACCTCGTCTACATGGCGTTCAACAAGCCCCGCGGCGTTGTCTCCACCATGGACGACCCCGAGGGCCGGCCGTGCATCACGGACTACCTGCGCCCCGGTACGCCTGAGAGGCTCTTCCACGTGGGGCGCCTCGATACGAACACCGAGGGCCTGCTGCTGCTGACCAACGACGGCGAGCTCGCGAACCGCCTCACCCATCCTGCCTATGAGGTGCCCAAGACCTACGTTGTCCAGGTACGAGGCCCCATGCCGCAGGGCGTGGGCGCCCAGCTGCGCCGCGGCGTCGAGCTCGAGGACGGCCTCGCGAAGGTCGACTCGTTCCGGCTCGTGGACTCGACGCCTGGCTTCGTGCTCGTCGAGGTCGTGCTGCACTCGGGCAAGAACCGGATCGTGCGCCGCATGTTCGACGCTATCGGCTTCCCCGTCCAGCGGCTCGTGCGGGCCAAGATCGGCCCCATCGGCCTCGGCGACCAGAAGCAGGGCACGGTCCGCAAGCTCGGCAAGCAGGAGATCGGCCACCTCATGGCCGCGGTCGGCCTCTAGGCCGGGAGAAGAGAGCATGTCCGCAACGCACCTGCACGGTCCCGTCCTCGTCATCGGGACTGGGCTGCTCGGCACGAGCATCGGCCTCGGCCTCGAGCACCGGGGCATCCCGGTGTTCCTCGAGGACACGTCGCCCACCAACCAGGCCGTCGCCGTGGACATCGGGGCGGGCCGTCCCCTCTCGGAGCTCGAGGCGGACCGGGGCGCCCAGCCCGAGCTCGTCGTCGTGGCCACGCCCCCGGACGTGACCGTCGACGTCGTCGCCCGCTCCCTCGAGAGGTGGCCACGCGCCGTCGTCCTCGACATCGCGAGCGTCAAGGCATCGATCGTCGCCGGGCTGCGCGAGCGCAAGGCCGACCTTTCCCGGTATGTCGGAACGCATCCCATGGCTGGCCGGGAGAAGTCCGGACCTGTCGCCGCTCGCGGCGAGCTGTTCACATCGATGCCATGGGTCGTGTGCGCGGCCCCTGAGTCGGATTCCGCCGCGGTCCGGCTCGCGAAGGCCCTCGGGGCGGACCTGGGCGGCAACGTGGTCGAATTCGACGCGGACGAGCACGATGAGGCGGTGGCGCTCGTGAGCCACCTGCCGCAGGTCATGTCCTCGCTGCTGGCCTCCCGTCTGCAGGGCACCGACCTGCGGCTTCTGGCGCTCGCAGGCAATGGACTGCGGGACACGACGCGCATCGCCGCGAGCGATCCGGGGCTATGGGTCCAGATCCTCGGGTCGAACGCGCCGAAGATCGTCGAGCACCTGTACGGTGTGCGGGAGGACGTTGAACGGCTCATCCGAACGCTCGAGGCGCCCGTCGCTCCGGGCGCTCGGCTGGACATGGCCCAGCTCATGAGCGAGGGCAACGCCGGCGTGGCCCGCATCCCGGGCAAGCACGGAGGTCCGCCGCAGGCGTTCGCATGGCTGACTGTCCTCGTGGATGACCGGCCCGGGCAGATCGCCAAGCTCCTGACGGAGATCGGGGAGATCGGCGTGAACCTCGAAGACCTGCGTCTCGACCATTCGTCGGGGCGGAACGTGGGCATGGTGGAGATCTCCGTGCTCCCGAGCAAGCATGATGCACTGGTAGCGGATCTGGAGGAGCGCGGATGGCGGGTACTGCAATGAGCGAGCTGAACTCGCAGAGCACGGCCCAGGGGACGTCCGTCACGTACACCCCGGCGCCCGGAGCGGAGCCTCTGCGGCTCGGCCGGCCGCTCGTCGTCGCGATCGACGGGCCATCCGGCTCGGGCAAGTCCAGCATCTCGAAAGAGGTTGCCCGGAGGCTGCGGCTCGCCTATCTGGACACGGGAGCGATGTACCGCGCAGTGGCGTGGGACTGCCTCGCCCGTGGCGTGGACCTGGACGACGGTGCGGCCGTCGAGGCCGCTGCGAAAGGCCTTGACCTCGAGCTGAGCACGAGCGCGGATGCCGAGTACGTCCGGGTCCGTGGCATGGATGTGAGTGCCGCGATCCGCGAGCCGCGCATCTCGTCGTCGGTGAGCGCCGTCGCCACGAACCTTGGGGTGCGGGACGAGCTCATCCGCCGCCAGCGCGCCATTATCGCCGCCCACGGACGCCGCATTGTGGTCGAGGGCCGGGACATCACCAGCGTCGTCGCGCCGGACGCCGAGGTGCGGCTCCTGCTCACGGCCTCCGAGGAGGCGCGGATGCGTCGCCGCGGGGCCCAGCTCGGCGGCACGCAGACTGCTGAGCAGCTCCGCGAGCAGGTCGTTGCGCGGGACGCCAAGGACTCGGCGGTCGCAAGCTTCACCCAGGCCGCGGACGGCGTCTTCACCGTGGACTCGTCCGATCTGGACTTCGATGCAACAGTCGACGCCGTCCTCGGCGTCGTGCAGGCGGCCGTGAGCCGCCCGGCCGGCGCCTGAGCCGCCCTACACCTTCAAGGAGATTTCCATGACCGAATCCCTGGACACCGGGTCCGCGGGCAACACCGCAGCCGAGGAGTACGTGCCCGAGGGCTCCGACCAGGTCGCAGAGCACCTCGCCTCGATGGACGACGCCGAGGCGGACCAGCGTGCCGCGACCCTGCGGGCGGGGCTCGCGGACTACGACCTCGACGAGGACGACGCGCTCCTCCTCGCGGGCGAGGGCGAGGAGTGGGATCCCGACGCACCTACCCGGATGGATCCGGTCCTGGCGATCATCGGCCGCCCGAACGTGGGCAAGTCCACGCTCGTGAACCGCATCCTCGGCCGGCGCGAGGCCGTGGTCGAGGATGTCCCCGGCGTCACCCGCGACCGCGTCTCGTATCCTGCTGAGTGGACGGGCCGGAGGTTCACCCTCGTGGACACCGGCGGCTGGGAGCACGACGCGAAGGGCATCCACGCGATGGTCGCCGAGCAGGCGGAGATCGCCGTGAGCATGGCGGACGCTGTGCTCTTCGTCGTCGATGCGACCGTGGGTGCGACTGCCACGGACGAGGGCGTCATGCGTATGCTGCGCAAGTCGAAGAAGCCAGTGCTGCTCGTGGCCAACAAGGTGGATGACTTCGCCCAGGAAGCCGATGCCTCCGCCCTCTGGGGTCTGGGCTTCGGCCAGCCGTACCCCGTCTCGGCCCTGCACGGCCGCGGTGTCGCTGACCTCCTTGACGCCGCCCTCGAGGTGCTTCCCGAGTTCTCGGCGATCGCCGGCGTGGAGCGCACCGGCGGCCCCCGCCGCATCGCGCTGATCGGAAGGCCGAACGTGGGCAAGTCATCGCTGCTGAACAAGCTTGCCGGGTCCGAGCGGGCCGTGGTCAACGAGGTCGCGGGCACCACGAGGGACCCGGTGGACGAGTACATCGAGCTGGGCGGCAGGACGTGGCGCTTCGTGGACACGGCCGGCATCCGCCGCCGTCAGCACATGGCCCAAGGCGCCGAGTACTACGCCTCCCTGCGGACGCAGGCCGCGCTGGAGAAGGCTGAGGTCGCCGTCGTGCTCCTGGCCGCGGATGAGGTGCTGTCTGAGCAGGACGTGCGAATCCTCACGCTCGCGATCGAGTCCGGCCGCGCGCTCGTGATCGCGTTCAACAAGTGGGACCTGATGGACGACGAGCGGCGCCGCTGGCTCGAGCGCGAGATCGAGAAGGACCTCGCGCACGTCGAGTGGGCGCCCCGGGTCAACATCTCGGCGAAGACCGGCTGGCATAGGGACCGCCTCGTCCCTGCGCTCGAGAAGGCCCTTGCCGGGTGGGACACGCGGATCCCCACCGGCCGGCTCAATGCGTTCCTGGGTGAACTCGTGGCGGCGCACCCGCACCCCGTGCGCGGCGGCAAGCAGCCGCGCATCCTCTTCGGTACGCAGGCGCAGAGCCGCCCCCCGAAGTTCGTGCTCTTCACCACCGGGTTCCTCGACCCCGGCTACCGCCGCTTCATCACGCGCCGCCTACGTGAGACGTTCGGCTTCGAGGGCACCCCGATAGAGATCGGCATGCGCGTCCGCGAGCGCCGCTCGAAGAAGAAGTAGCGCGCACGCCGCGTCGAACCGGCGCGTACGACGGCGGTGACCCACCCTCGGGGGTGCGTCACCGCCGTCGCGCGTGAGGAGGCACTACAATGGATGGGTTGGTAGGACGCCCCCAGTCTTGGCGGGACCGTCCGAGTATCCCTTCTCGACAAGCGAGGCTGCTTCCGCGCGCTGGTTCCCCTCTCTGGCGTCCTGCCACAGATCAGGAGGATGAGTGGCAGAAACAGCGGACATTCAGGGCATCGACGGCGGATCGCCGAGGGCGGCGATCGAGCGCAGCCGGCTCGGGGGAACCGAGCGTCGCCGGACTGGCGGCGACGAGGGCCGGCCTCCCGTCTCCAGCAGCGAGCTGAGCAGGGGGCCGCAGGAACTCGCGGAGAGTCGAGGGCCCCGGGTCCGCTGGAGGGTGTTCATCATCGCCTCAGGCATCATCCTGGCCTTCTCAGCGTGGGCCATGGCCATGCCCGAGAACGCCGCCGGGACCCTGCACTCCATCGTCCAGTGGATCGCGACGAACCTCGGATGGTTCTACGTTCTCACCGTGGCGCTCGTGATCGTGTTCGTGCTCTGGGTTGCCCTGTCCAAGGAGGGCGGGGTCCGGCTCGGCCCCGACCACTCGCGCCCGCAGTATGGGCTTTTCACCTGGGTGTCGATGCTCTTCGCTGCCGGGGTGGGCATCGACATGCTCTTCTACTCGGTCACGGGGCCCATCACGCAGTACATGTCCCCGCCGTCCGGGGCCGGACAGACGCCCGCGGCCGCGCAGGACGCCGTGGTCTGGACGATGTTCCACTACGGGATCGCCGGCTGGGCCATGTACGCCCTGCTCGGCATGGCCATGGGGTACTTCGCGTACCGCTGGGGCATGCCGCTCTCGATCCGCGCGGCACTCTACCCCTTGCTCGGCAAGCGGGTCCGCGGGGCGATCGGGGACGCGATCGACGTCTTCGCGCTCGTCGGGACCGTGTTCGGCGTGGCCACGTCGATGGGCATCGGCGTGGTGCTCCTCAACGTGGGGTTCTCGCTCCTGTTCGGCCTCGAGCAGGGGCTGGGACTGCAGATCGCTCTCGTGGTCGTGGCCGTTGCCATGACGATCGCCGCGTGCACATCAGGGGTGGACAAGGGCATCCGCCTGATCTCGGAGCTGAACCTGTGGAGCGCCGGCGCGCTCCTGTTGTATATCCTCGTGACCGGCCAGACCTCGTTCGTGCTCAACGCGACGGTGGAGAACATCGGCCGGTTCCTTTCGACCCTGCCCGAGCGCACGCTCCAGACCTTCGCGTACGAGGACGGCGGCTCGTCCTGGATGGCCGTCTGGACGCTCTTCTTCTGGGCCTTCTGGCTCGCGTGGGGGCCGTTCGTCGGGCTGTTCCTCGCGCGGATCTCCCGCGGCAGGACGCTGCGCGAGTTCGTCATCGCCGCGATCACCGCCCCCGTGCTGTGCGACCTGCTGATCGTGGCGATCTTCGGCAACAGCGCCCTGTACGAGGTGATCCACGGCAATCTGGACTTCGCGAACCTCGCCATGGAGAGCCCCGAGCAGGGCTGGTACGCCCTGCTGCAGATGTTCCCCGGCGCTCCGTTCCTGATCGGCCTCGCCACGCTGTCCGGCCTGTTGTTCTACCTCACGAGCGCCAACTCCGGTGCCATGGTCATGTCCAACTTCTCCTCCTCCATCCCCAATCCAGCGCAGGACGGGGCAAAGTGGCTGCGCATTTTCTGGGCCGTCCTCACAGCCGTGCTGACTGTGGCCATGCTCGTGGCCGGCGGCGTGACGACGATGGAGTACGCGACGCTGATCTTCGCCCTGCCCGTGACGATCATCGCCTACCTCGTGATGGCCTCGTTCTCGAAGGCCCTCCGGATGGAGCGCGCCGAGCGGGAGGGTCACGTGCTGAGGCGGAAGACCACGGCGGCGGACGGCGGCGCGGTGCCTGAGCGCAGCTGGCGCCAGCGCCTCGCGGGGCTCCGCGCCTACCCGTCGAAGAAGGCCGTGGCCCAGTTCATGGAGCGCACAGTCCGGCCCGCGCTCGAGGACGTGGCCGTTGAGTTCACCAAGCAGGGCTACGAGGCGAGCCTCGTGACGGCCCCCGATGAGGGCACCGGCATCCCCGCGCACACCCTCACGGTCAGCATGGACGAGTACCGCAGCTTCCACTATCAGGTGGCCGCGGTGGAGGCCGCGGTGCCGATGTTCGGCGGTCGCGTGAACCCGGAGGAGGACGTCTACTACCGCCTCGAGGTGTTCACGCAGACCGGCTCCGAGGGCTACGACCTCATGGGCGTGGCGAGGCAGCAGATCATCGATGACGTGATCGACCGATACGAGGCGCATTTGGCCTTCCTCGCGTACTCGGCCGAGCACTCGTCGGCATCGATGCTGACCCCGCCGGCCGACGTGAACACCGGTCAGGTGCCGAGCGTGACCGAGCGGGTCCTTGATCTCGAGGAGACGGCGGTCTGACCCCAGTCGGGTCCGCCCCGCGTGCAGCCGAGCGCGGCCTCGGCTACACCCCTGCCACGGCCGGCTCGTCCCGGAAGTGGCCGACGGCGGTGAGCACCGCGCCGAGCACCGCCCACACTGCGAGGACGAGCCAGGGGAAGACGGCCGACGCGTCTGGGAAGTAGGAGAGGTCCCGCAGGAGGGTACCCGAGGCGCCGGGCACGAACCACTGGCCCACATCACCCCAAGGCGGTGGCAGGAATTCTTTGGGCTGGGTCAGCGCTGAGAGGGGGTTGCCGACGAAGAGCGTGATGATCGCGCCGAGGGCGATGCCGGCCCTGCCGATGAGGGCGTTGAAGCCCACGATGATCGCTGCCGTCCCGACGATCCCGAGGCCGATGGCCGCGGTGTTGGCCCAGAAGCTGCCCTGCAGGATGTGGAACCAGCCCTGCAGGACCCCCGCGAGTCCGAGGCCCGCGACGATCCCGTAGGCGAGGATCGCGGTGAGCCGTCGCCACGTTCCCGAGACGAGCAGCGAGATGAGCACGCCGCCGATCATGCCGCCCAGAGCGAGCGGAAGCCCGGCCACAGCGAGGCCGGTACCGCGCGGATCGTCCGGGGCGACGGGTACGACGTCGGTCACGGTCACCACCGGGAGCGCGGCCGGCGCCTGGGCGGGCGGGCTCTGCCCTGGCGGGGGAGCTTGGCCCTTCGCGGCGGCCTGTGCCGCTTGGGATGCCTGCTTGAGCGCGTCCTGGAGCCTGGCGATCGCCTGGCTGTTGATCTGGGCCTGCATCTGCGTGCCGATCTGGGTCAGGGCCTGCGCGGCCACTGGGCTCCCGGCGCTCGCCACGAGGATCTCCGGCGAGTCACCGAGCACCATCGCGCCGTACACCTCACGAGTCCGGATGAGGTCCAGGGCGTGAGCACGGCTCGAGGTCGCACGCACGTCGAGCGCGCCCTGCGGGGCCTTGGAAGTGACTTGGGAGACCTGATCCGCGCTGCCCACCGCTGCGACGGGCAGGTTCTGGGCCTTCGAGGTGATGCTCGGCCACGCGAATGCCACGAGGACCACGACGACGGCCACGGCCGCGAGCGTCGCAGTGCGGAGCGTGTGGGCCCAGGGGGTGTGCGGCCCCGTCACGATGGCACCCCGATGATCAGGGGCGACGGTGGGTTCGGTCGCTGTGGACATGTCTTGTCCTCTCTTTGTGGCTCGCGGACACCAACGAAAAAGAATGCTCGTTCTCCATTGTGCTCAGATGCATACCTCTGTCAAGAATGATCGTTCTCTTTGCTGTACCTTGGACGCATGCCGAAGGTCAGTCAGGAGCACCGCGCCGCGATGCGCGGACGCATCCAGAGCGCCGCGATTGCATGCGTGGCGCGCAAGGGCTTCTCGAACGTGTCGATGGCGGACATCATTGCTGAGGCTGGCCTCTCCGCAGGGGCGGTGTATGTCTACTACCGCAGCAAGGAGGAGCTCGTCGTCGACGTCGGCAGACGCGTCTTCGAGGAGCGGATGACGGCGCTCGAGCGGCTGGGCGCTCTCGATCCCGTTCCGCATCCCTCCGAGGCAGTCCCGGCGCTCATGGAAGGGCTCATGCAAACCGACTTCTTCCCGGGGGTCGCGGTCCAGGTGTGGGGAGAAGCGGTGCGCAATGACGGACTCGGGAAGGTGGCGAAGACTATCCTCGACGAGATCGCCGCTCATATCGAGTCCTACCTCAGGGCCTGGCTGGCGAAGTCGCATGGGTTGACAACTGATGAGGCGGCCACTGAGGGGCGGAGGCTTGCGCCTGCAGTCATGGGTGTGATCCAAGGTTTCGCCGTCCAGACAGCGCTGCGCGGCGAGGGCGCCCTGGAACGTTATATCGACTCCACGCGGGCGCTCCTTGCCCCGCTGTAGCGATTGATCCGGCGGATCGGAGGGGGCTCGCCGAGACCCGATCGATTCGCACGATCCGTCCGGTTCGGATATGCTGGAGCGGTTGCTTGGCCGGGTGCGAGAGCGTCAACGGCTGGCGATGTTCGGGCTGTAGCGCAGCTTGGTAGCGCACTTGACTGGGGGTCAAGGGGTCGCAGGTTCAAATCCTGTCAGCCCGACCAGAGTCGCTTTATTCGAACCATGGTTCGAGTAGACCGACCCAAGGTTGAACAACAGGGATGGCGTCGAGAAATCGGCGCCATTTTTGGTGTCCTGAAACCGGCGTTCCAGGCCGCCTGAGAGGCCGTCAAACGCCTTCTGAACGGTCATTTGGGCCGTGTGGACACCCATCGCTGTCTTCGATACCACGGCGGCGCGGTAGGCACGCTGGGCGGCGAAGATTCCGTCGAATGGGTCGTTCAACGTCGCCACTACGGCCCCGTGTTCGTCGACACTAAAGTACTTGTAGAAGCTCTCGTTGAGGAGCCGCCGCACCTTGTTGGAAGCACCGTCGTAGGCGAGCTTCGGGTTCGTTGCTTGCGTGAGCGCTGCGGATAGCGCGCGACCTCCGGCGAGCAACTGCTCAGAGAGGCTGCCCAATTGCTCCTCGACGCGTAGCCGCTGGACTCGGAGTTCGTGGAGCTTGGCCCGGACCTTCGACTGGGGCATGAGGTCATCGGCCAGCATATCAATGAGCCGGGTCTCCTTGAGTTCGACCTTACGGAGTTCATTGGTGAGCTGTGCCCGAACAGCCCTGAGGTCTCGCTGCTCGCCTTCTACAGTGGCCGCCAGCTTCTGTCGGACGTCCCGCTCAAAATCAGGATCGAGCTGAAGGAAGTTGTAGGTCCTGGCGACCTCGTCTTCGATAACGTAGGCCGGAATGTGCGGGAGGTCGCACGCCCCGTCCCGTCGAGCGCGGCAGAAGAAGTACTCGTACATCGTGCCGCCTCGGCCCGTTGTCTGGCTGTAGATGATGCGACTCACCCGCCCTGCCCGACGGCACTTGGCACAGAACAGCATGCCCTTGAGGTAGTGATTGTGGACGCGATCTCGCGTGCCCGCACCGCTGCGAGCAGCCATGACGTCCTGAACCTCGTCGAAGAGATCCTGACCAATAATCGGCTCGTGTCGGCCCGGGAAGATGTCGCCCTTGTAGACGACATAGCCGACGTAGTACGGGTCCTTCAAGATCTGGTGCAAACGGCTCGCCGAGACCGGCTTTTCCGGATGACGGGCGGTCTGCCGGCTGGTGAGTCCGAGGTCAGCCATCGTCGCCTCCAGCCGATCAATGGTGTACTTCCCCGACGCGTAGAGCTCGAATGCGCGGAGGACGAGCGGCGCTCGCTGTTCGTCAAGGCCGATGCTGTTGATCATGCGCCCGTCGACGTCTTTGCGAATGTTGAGATAGCCGATCTTCGCCTTCGTGACCGTTCCGCCGTTGACAGCCTTGTTGCGCATCTTGATCCTGATGTCTTCGCCACTGAGCTGGTTCTGGACTTGATTCATGATGTCGGTGACGGCTTCCATGGCTTCGGCGTAGGTGCCCTCACCGAAGTCTTCTCGAGCCGAGAGGAGCCTGACGCCGAGCTTGTCGAGGTGGCGGCGCGTGATGGCAGCGTCGACAAAGTTGCGGAAGGCGCGGGACCGGGCGTAGACGATGACGAAGTCGACGTCATGGTGCTCGCTCAAATACGCGAGAAGCGCCTTGAAGACAGGGCGCTTCTCGATGGTCTGAGCCGAAACACCCGGCTCGACAAACTCCTCGACGATGTCCGCGTTGAGGGCCTGTGCCTTCTGCCGACAGACGTCTCGCTGGGTGGCAATTGAGTTGCCGTCCTTGTCGATGTCGATGGCAGTTTCGGTTTGTCGCTTGCTGGAGACGCGGAGGTAGAGGACGGCCTTGCGGGGCTTGAGCTGGTCGATCTCTTCAATGGTCATGATCAGACTCCTTGCGGTCGTGCTGTGCGGTTGAGGCGGTACTGCCAAGAGCGGCTGAAGGGTGTGCTCGCGGGCGTGCAGCGCGCGGCGGGTTCGATGATGCCGGTCTGTCGGAGTCGGACGACAAGGGCAGCTTCGGAGACTTGGAACAGATCGGCGAGGTCTGTGGTGCGCTGGATGCCGCCGTAGTAGGCGCGCTTGAGAAGTTTCTTGGGCACGAGTAGACAGCCGGCGAAGTAGTCAGCGGCCTGTTCAGCCTGCTGTTGGGCGGTGGTGTCGCGGCTGCCGGTGTAGAGGGCATCAGCGCGGTTGTGGTCGATGATGTGCTTGTACTCGTGCGCGAGGGTGAAGCGCTGGCGGCGGTAGTTCTCGTACTTGTTGAGCTGGATGATCCAGGCGCTGCCGTTCCAGAAGCTGGCGCCGGAGACGGGCGCGTCGATGACTTCGATCTCGATCTTCGGCAGTTCCGGAATGAGGCCGCTCGGGATCGGACCGTCATCGATGCAATGAAGTTCGAGGAGCCGGCTGGCTTGATGTTCGGCAACGCGCAGGGCTTCACTCTGGCTGGTGATAATGCGGTTTGGGATGAGCGCCCGGAGACTGGCCAGGACGCTGCGCTCGGTGGTGATTGATGCTTTTGTGGTCATGGCTGTCTCCTTTCATATGAGAGAGTTATTCATCCTCGCCGGGTGCGGGACCGTTATTGAGATGGATGCCGTGGCGTTTGGCGACTTCTCGGAAATGGTCATCGATTTCCTTGAGGGCGCCTTCGGGCATGTCCTTGAATTTGGTACGCAAATACGGTGCGAGGGCTGGCAGGTCGGATTCGCGTAGCAGACTGGAGTCGGCCAGCAGTTCGGTCAACGAGACCTTCAGGACATCCGCGATGGCGCGGAGGTTGTCCATGCGGGGGCTTCCAATCTGCCCGAGTTCGAGCCGGGTGACGGTGCCTTTGGCTACGCCGGCTTGGCGGGCGACTTCGCTGGCTGAGAGGCCGAGCTTTTCGCGTTGGTTGCGGATGGCCTTGGCCAGTCCCTGTGCGTCGTATTCTTGCATTTCAATATTCTCCATCCATGATTATGGGCCGACCGTTCAACATATTCAACGATTTAAGCGAATTCTACAACGCAAATTCCATGGACGGAGGAGGCAAATTCGTTTTGTTTGATTGCCCGGCAGGGACAGCGGCTGGCCGACTTGGCCTGCCTGCTGTCGCCTGCCGGACCGGCTCGTCTAGCGTCCTCGGCCGCGGGGCTTCTCGGTGGGCTGTTCGGTGCCGAACAGACTGGCGATGGCTTCGCGGCGGGCGGCGGCTTCGCGTTCGATCTCCGCCATGGCGGATTCGGCCTGCGAGGCGAGGTCGGTGTTGTCCTTGACGTTGGCGATGTGCGCCATCAAGGCTTTTCTGATCTCGTCGGTGATGGTGCTGCCGCGCAGCTGGGCAATGAGCGTCAGCTGCGTGTGGACGTCCGGTTCGAGCCGGATGGCGAGAGTTTTCACTCCTGCCGAGTTGTGGCGGTCAGTGCCGCCTGCGGGGGTCGTCATGACAACTCCTCGGTGTGTGCGACCGGCGGGACTCCGGGATGGAGTCCTGGTCACCGGCCGCAGTGCACCGACGAGCTGCCTTGCCCTTTGGCGTCAGGCGGCGCGGACATCCTCGACACGTTGGGTAGCTTCCTTTGCATAAGTTGCATTGAGCTCGATGCCGACCCAGTTCCGGTCGAGTTCTTCGGCGGCGACTGCGGTGGTTCCGCTGCCGATGAAGGGGTCGAGTACGACCCCCGGCTCCGGGGCGCCGATGTGGCTGCACTGCGGCTGAACAGCAAGGCGGACAGCCGTCTGTCCGAGCCGCCTGATAGGGCTGACCCAGGGCATCCGGCAGGTGCGACAGCGGGCCGCAGGGGTTCCGGCAAGGATGCACCGTTCGGCCAACGCTCGCGGGAAGGCGGCGTGATGGCTGCCAGTGCCCGGGACTGTGGGGACGGTCCAGACGTCGCCGGGGTTCTTTCCGAGTGGATGGCCGATTTTTCCCTCCTGCTGCAGCCGTCGCAGCCCGTTGGTGCGGTTGGCATTGGGACCGCGCCAGTCCTGCCGCTTGGGTGGATGGCGACTGCCGGGCGGAGCCCTTCGTCCTGGTCTGCTGGCGTGCGGGAGGCGGATGGCGTCGAGGTCGAAGTGGTAGCGGGATTGCTTGGCGAACAGGTAGATGACTTCGTGAGCGGCGGTGAGGCGGTCACGAACGCTGGAGGGCATCGGGTTCGGTTTGGCCCACACGATGCTGTTGCGGAGGATCCAGCCATCCTGCTGCAGTAATCTGGCGACGCGTTCGGGAGCGAGCAGGAGGCTCTTGGTTGGCGCACCTTGGCGTGGGTGCATGGCGTAGGTGTCGCCGAGGTTCAGCCAGAGCGTGCCGGTCGGGACGAGGACGCGGTGGACCTCGCGGGCGATGTCCCGGATGGCAGCGGCCCAGTCGTCGACGCGGTGCTCCAGCCCCAATTGCTCGCCGTTGCCGTAGTCCCGGAGGCGAAAATACGGCGGGCTGGTCAAGCACATGTCCACGCTCGCGGTCTCAAGCTTCTTGAGGGTGGCGAGGGCATCGCCCACGAGAATGCGGTTGAGTGACTTAGCCATGGCTGTATCCCTCCATCAGGCGGGCGGCCGTTTCCTGGAGCGCCGTGACGACGTAAGCGCCGTGTGGGAACTGGGGGCTTCGTTCTAGCGTGGTGGCGAGGCTGTCCCGGCGACGCTCAGCAGTTTCTGGGCGAGCGGCGTCCATGGCCCAAACCACCTTCGGATAGCTGCCGTAGGCGCGTTGCTCTGCCCCGGTGGCGCGGTAGGCCTCGTAGGCGGCGCATTTACTGAGGAGCGTTGGCAGGCTCTCGTGCCCGAGGTCGACTTCGATGAAGAAGGCCTCGACGTCTTGATCACCGGGATGCTCGGCCAGCTCGACGTAGAGATCGGGGCGCAGGGTCTGGGGAGCACCGAGGAGATCGGTGTAGCGGCGTCGGGCTTCCCGCTCCGGGG
Organism: Sinomonas notoginsengisoli; assembly: GCF_021554725.1. GTDB lineage: Bacteria > Actinomycetota > Actinomycetes > Actinomycetales > Micrococcaceae > Sinomonas > Sinomonas notoginsengisoli. Next base: position 49,848 of record NZ_JAIZDP010000011.1, read on the forward strand.
CGAGGCGAACGACTTCAGCATCGTGCACTTCGGCTTCCTGTAGCAGCGCGACGGCGAGGTCTGCGACGGCCAGGGTGTGATCGACGAACCGCGCAGACGGTTCCTCAGGGCGCCATCGTCGGCGGCCGAGTTGCTGCTCGCGCAAGATGCGGTCGCCTGCGGCATCAACGTAGTAGACCATGCCTTCCGAGCCAGATCGGATGCCGCCGACGCGGCGCTTCAGGACACCGAGGATGCGCAGCTCTCGCAGCCGGGCAAGCACGCGGCGGCAGGTCCGGGCCGCCGAGGCAGACGTTTGGTGCGCTGTGAAATGGAAGGTGCGCAGATGCCCGGCAGTGAGGAACCGGTAGCGATCAACCGAGGCGAGGACTTCTATGTCCCGAGCGCTGAGGTTGGCGGCGATGTCACGGAGCTGACGGTGGCTGATGCGGTTCCCTGCATGAGGACCGGGATGCGGAGCAGCCTTGGTATTCGGCGCCACTATCCGGCCGGACTTGGCTTTGACCTGCGAAGACGTGTCCTCAGACCTCGACGCGGGCGGGTAGCCGATCGGTAGGTTATCGAGAGCGCTCATGGCTGACTCCTCCGTCGCTTGGTAGTGCCCGCAGTGGCATCGGATTGAGGAGTAATGGCATGTCTCAGGTGCTCGTCGACCTCGCTGATCGGCGTGCCGTAGGCGGTCCGACTAGCCCGCCGCACCCCCTCGGGCGAACTCGTCGAGCCGGGAATGTCGAGAGTGCGTCCCGATGCCCAGTCGGTCACTGCGCCGTGGTGGACGAGCTGGGCGTAGATATGCCGCGCCGGGAGAGCCATGAAGTCTTCTACTTCGAGACCCGGCGCCATGGCTGCAGCTGCTCTGGCGTCGCGAGCCGCGAGCTGGAAGAAGACCCGCGAGCGGCAATTGGCCTCGAAGGCCGTCCGCATGCTTTGGGGGAGTTGATCAAGGTACTGGTGGGCGACGTGGAAGGCCGCGCCGAGGCTCCTCGAGGTGGCGAGGGCATCGCCGAGATCCATTGGCAACCGCAGGTATTCCTGGACCTCGTCGAGTACGACGGTGACGACCTGGCGGTCGTGGGCTGGAACGCTGGCGCGCTCTTGGATCGCCTGCCATAGTTCGGCCACAACCAAAGCCCCGAGCAGTTGCGCAGATTCGGGGCCGATCACACCCTTTTGGAGTGGAACGAGCAGGATCTTCCCCTCGGTGAGGACCTGTCGGACGTTGAACCGAGGGGCGGGCTGGGCCAGGATGCGGCGCAGGTGCGTATCGAGGAGTGGCCGCACCTTGTTCATCAGCGGAGCGACAATCTGCGCGGTGGCGTCCGGCGAGAGCTGGTCGAACCAGTGCCAGAATGGTCCAGCCGAGATCGGATCGGCAGCGGCAATCGGCTGGACAAGGCGCGCGCGGAAGACACGGTTGCTGAGCAACATCGGCAGCTGAGCCAAACTCGCGCCGTCGGTCTGCGCGAGCGCAGCGAGGGCGTGGCGGAGGATGTCACTACTCCGTGGGCCAAGCTGATCGCCATAGAGGGCGCGGAAGGTACCGAAGAGCTGGTCGGCGACGAGTGCCGGGCTGCGGCCGTGTCCGTCGACTGGATTGATGCCAACCGGAGCGTCGTCAAGTGGGTCGACCAGGACGACGTCTTTGACTCGGTCGGCGGGGATGTGCCGCAGCAGGTCGCGTATGAGGTCCTTAGGTTCAACCACGGCTATGCCCCGCCCTGCTTTCATGTCGCCGATCAGCAGATTGAGCAGCATGGACGACTTGCCAACGCCGGTCGGCCCCATTGCCCAGACATGTCGGGTGCTGTCGGCGATTGTGAGCCCAAGTGGCGTGTGTTCGGTACCGGGGGCTGTCGATTCGGCGATGATTCGGTCACTGGCGGTGGCGGTAAAGGAAGGACGAATCGGGCGAGGATGGGCGGGCGGCTGCCCGGGATATACAGCATCGGTTCTCGTTGCTGGCCACGCGCTGAGGCGTCCAACTTCGGTCACCGTCAGATGCTGTCCAACGGGAGTGAGGAGAGGCCACGTATTGCTGGGTTGGTTGAGGCGGTCGGGGTGTTCAGGGCGAAACGTAAAGCGCATCCCAGGGGCGCTGAGCGAGCGGAAAGCGTTCACGACGTTCCGGACGAGGTTCAGAGCGCGCGCTTCATCGCCAGCGTGCACACCAATGCGGACAACCGCGGCAAAGCCGGGTTCGGCCCGTTTGAGTTCGACGCTGCGGCGTACCCCTGTCCGCTGCTCGGTCTGAACTCCGCTCGCGAGGAGCGATGCGAGGCCCTGATCGATTTGGGGCTGATCTCTTGGCGTCAGGCGCGGGCTGATGCGCGGGCCCAGGACGACTTGGACGACGAGCCGCTCCGAGCCCTGTACGGCCGTGAGTGCGGCAAGGATGGCGCGAGTTGAACCGTCGGCATCCTGAGCCTGGAGGGGTTGGGCTGCAGGGGAGAAGGCCACCCTGCCCGCCGAGGCAGACGGAAGGCGGTCTTCGTCCGCGTCGACGACGAGTGCGTCGTCTATCAGCTGTTCGATGTCGCGCCGAACAGCCCCAGCGTGGCGGCGCTGGGTGCCGACGAGGTACTGCACCCCTGTTCGGTCGGCCCGGGCCTCAAGCACAATCAGTGGAGCGTGGATTTGGGCGGCCCACGAGCGCAGCAGGCCGATTGTTTCGGCGTCGTCGAGGGGCTGGGGCCAGAAGATGCGCTGCCAAATGAGGCGGCTGAGATGATCATCGCGGCTACTCACGGTCGATGCCCTCCCGTGGGCGTCTCGGACGCGTGGCCTCGTACTCAGCTTGGGCCTCGCGCTCGGCTTCTGCCTGTGCCAGGGCGATGACGGCGCGGCTGAGCTTGCGCAGATCCGGGTGGTCCCGTTGGACCCCTTCGACGATGATTCGTCGAGGCTCGCGCCGCTGCGCGCTGCCCTTTCGGGTGTTCTTGGTCATTGTGTTCTCCCTCCTTTCTGCCGGTGCTGTGGTTTGGTCGACTTGGTCGTTCAATTCGTTGAACGGTGTCTGCAGTCCACTATGCGTTCAATAAGTTGAACGTTCAAGTGAATTTGTCCAAACCACAACACCGACAGGTAGGCCGTACTTGCGGACTATTGGCGGCGCGATTTCAGTAGCGGCTGCGCAGGTAGCGCACCAGTGCCCAGCCAGCCCACGCCAGCGTGACGACTCCCGCTGCCGCAATGAGGAACGGCAGGATAGCCTGCAGGACCTGCGTCGCGCAGTAGAGGGCGACAGCAGCGAGCAGGATCGACATGCACGCCCCAATTGCCCGGTCGAACCAGGACTTCGGCTCGTTCTCGCTCACTGGCAGCGTCCCATCTTCCGCAGGGCGTCGCGATAGCGATCGTGGAGCCGATCCACGGCGGCGTCAGCCGCACGACGTGCTCGCAGCCGACCGATATGGATGGCCAGGGCATTGGCCAAGCAGAGCGCGGCCAGGATGATGGCAGCCGCGGCGATCAGAAGTTCGAGGGTCACCATGGCTAGAGACGGGGCACCTTGGGCCAGGTTTCCAGCGCTGCGAGCGCCAGTGCGGCCATCTGTCGTGAGACCAAGGTCAGGTGTCGAGCAGTCGCCGGCGCCTCCGTCCGAAGTGTCGCGGCGGCAAGATCGAGCTCGTTGACGAGGTCAGTCAGACGGCCGATGAAGGACTTCACAACATCCTCGTGATCGAACTCCTCCGGCTCCACTGCTTGAGTGTGAAAGGGTGAATCGAAAAGGCGGCGCATGGTTCCCCGCCCTACCGCTGGAACCGACGGACTTCCCACGCCGCGTATTCGGCGAAGGAATCGGCAATGAAGTTCAGCCGCTCAGCTGACCGCGGGTCTCCGTTGGCTTGAAACTCAGCTTCACGACTCAACATCGCGGACAGGTGCATACCCGTTACCGCGACGTAGCCGGCCGCCTGCACACGGGCTGCTGTGACGAGGCCGTTGGCCACCTCGGTGTTCTGGCGCCGCTGGAGCGCTCTCCCCTCCGACCGGGAGAAGCTCTGAGGGTAGGGAGAAACTGTGCCGTCGGGACGACGAATGATGTCTGTCATGACAACCCTTTGCGAGTTCTAGGAGCGCCCGCTCCCGGATGGATTGGGCATAGCTCCAGCCTGCCGATCCGGCCGTCGTACCTTTTGGGACAAGAACTGGCAATTTTCGGGCAAAATCTGGGTATGCCGGAAGGTCCGTTGCCACTGCACCACTACCTCGTGCGAGAGCTCAGGGTTGTCCGGAAGTACGGCCTCCATCGACTTCGAGAGCATCTCGACGACCTACCGGCCCTGGCCGCGCTCACTGTGCGCATCGGTCGAGGAGACGGCAGTGCCGCCGCCATTGAGGCCCTACTGAGATCAGCTTGGGCGGCCCGGGCTGAAGGGGCGCAAGGCACGGCAATTGGCGTCCTGCTTGGACTCGAAGTGGGACGGCGAGGTGCGCGGCCATCGGTCCTGCGAGAAGCGGCGGCAAAGCGCTTGGGCTACGCGTCAGTCGATACGTTTCGCAAGGCCCCAGAAGCCAACGCCATCGACTACTTCGCCGATGTGATCGAGAGCTACTGCCTAGACTCGGCCTGGGAGGCCAGGAGCGTGGAGATGAGCGACGACCGTATCGAAAACGCGCTGCGAGCCGTCGAGAAGCTGACTCTCGTGGAGTATGGAGAATTCGTTCGTCGCCTCCGCGCCACTCCTCTGTTCTCTCGTCAGGAGCCTGACAGCTAGTCCGACGGCCAACATCCGGCAACGGTTAAATAATCCATCGATTTGTGTTATAAGTGAGAGCAAGAGATCCCTGCGTCCTGACTGGTTCCAACCGGGGCCCAAACGTCGACTGTGACAAGGCCGAGTCTTGCAGCAGAACTGTCAGTGCACGCTGCTAACTTGAGAAGCACAGCCTTAGGGGACCCAAACGTAAGCGCGCCCAGGCGCAAGGAGTACAGACACGACCATGGCCGAAACCACCAAGGAAGCGCAGCGCGCGGAGCTGCACAAGACGATCTGGCGGATCGCGAACGACCTGCGCGGCAGCGTGGATGGCTGGGACTTCAAGAGCTACGTGCTCGGCATGCTGTTCTACCGCTTCATCTCGGAGAACCTGACGGCCTACCTAAACGAGAGCGAGCGCTCGGCAGGCACCGCCAACTTCGACTACGCCTCGCTGCCTGACGACCAAGCAGAGTTCGGACGAAAGGAGACGGTTGCTGAGAAGGGCTTTTACATCCTTCCTTCTGAGCTCTTTGTCAACGTCCGCAATCGGGCGGCGCACGACGAGAACCTCAACGAGACCCTTGCCGCCATCTTCAAGAACATCGAAGGCTCAGCGACAGGTACCGATAGCGAGGATGACCTCAAGGGACTCTTCGACGATCTTGACGTCAACAGCTCCAAGCTTGGCAACAGCGTCGAGAAGCGCAACAAGAAGCTATCGGGACTGCTCGACGCCATCGGCGACTTGCCGCTCGGCAACTTCCAGGACCACACCATCGACTTGTTTGGCGACGCCTACGAGTACCTGATGCAGATGTACGCCTCACAGGCTGGCAAGTCTGGGGGTGAGTACTACACACCACAAGAAGTAAGCGAGCTGCTGGCCCGAATCGCCGTGGCCGGTAAGACCTCGGTAAACAAAGTGTACGATCCCGCTGTCGGCTCGGGCTCGCTTCTCCTAAAGTTCGCGAAGGTGCTCGGCAAGGAAAACGTCCGTCAGGGATTCTTCGGCCAGGAGATCAACCTGACGACGTACAACCTAGCGCGGATCAATATGTTCCTGCACGACATCAACTACGAGAAGTTCGACATTCGTCACGGCGACACGCTCATAGACCCTCAGCATGAGGACGACGAGCCGTTCGAGGCAATTGTGTCCAATCCGCCTTACTCTATCAAGTGGGAAGGCGACGCCAATCCGTTACTAATCAATGACTCGCGTTACTCGCCTGCTGGCGTGTTGGCTCCCAAGTCGAAAGCCGATCTCGCCTTCACCATGCACATGCTGTCATGGCTAGCGGTCAATGGCACTGCCGCTATTGTCGAATTTCCTGGCGTGCTCTACCGCGGTGGAGCGGAAGGCAAGATTCGTAAGTATCTCATCGACAACAACTACGTCGACACTGTCATCCAGCTCCCGCCTGATCTATTCTTCGGCACCACGATCGCGACATGCATCCTCGTACTGAAGAAATCCAAGAAGGACAACTCGATCCTTTTCATTGACGCCTCAAATGAGTTCGACAGGATCGGCAACAAGAACAAGCTCACCGAACAGCGCCGCCAGAAGATTCTCGATACGTTTATTGCCCGCGAGGACGTCGACCACTTCGCCAAGCTCGTTCCCAACGATGAGATCGCCGAACGCGACTATCTGATCTCTGTATCCTCTTACGTTGATGGTGAAGATAGCCGCGAAGCGACAGATATTACTGCTCTTAATGCTGAGATTGCCCGCATCGTGGCCCGGCAGACCGAGCTCCGTGTCTCGATCGATGAAATCGTTGCCGATCTGGAAGGTGCATCGTGAGCCGGATCGACGACCTGATTAAGGAATTGGCTCCTAAAGGAGTTCATTTCAAGACGCTCGGCGATACCGGCGAATTTATTCGAGGCAATGGATTACAGAAGTCTCACCTCACTTCTGAGGGTGCGCCGGCTATCCATTACGGCCAAATCCACACGCACTACGGAACCTGGACCGATTCTACGAAGTCCTTCACCGATCCTGCATTGGCGGCGAGGCTGCGACGCGCAAAGCCCGGGGATCTAATCATTGCAACGACCAGTGAGGACGATGCTGCTGTCGCCAAGGCCACTGCCTGGATTGGCGAGGGGGAGGTGGCTGTCAGTGGTGACGCCTACATCTACCGGCATACGCTTGATCCGCGCTATGTGGCGTACTTCTTTCAAACGGAACAGTTCCAGAATCAGAAGAGCAAACATATCACCGGCACCAAGGTCCGTCGCGTCTCGGGAACGGCGCTTGCGAAGATTCGCATCCCTGTACCACCTCTAAAGGTGCAGCACGAGATTGTGCAGATTTTGGACAGCTTCATCGAGCTCGAGAAAGGGCTCGAGAAAGAGCTCGAGAAAGAGCTCGAAGCGCGGCATCTTCAGTATGCTCACTATCGCGACGAGCTCCTTGCCTTCTCAAATAATGACACAAAACGAATACCCATGGGTGAGGCTGGCGTATTCTTCGGTGGGCTTACCGGTAAGTCCAAGGCAGATTTTAGCAACGGAAACGCTCGTTTTATATCCTACGTCAACGTCTTCAACAACATCGCTGTCGACCTCGGCCGCGATGACTATGTGCGGGTTGAACCAGGGGAGCGTCAGCGCGCTCTCGCTCGCGGGGATGTCATCTTCACCGGTTCGTCCGAAACACCCGAAGATGTCGGCATGTCCTCAGTCGTTACCCGCGAGGTGGCCCAGCCGACCTACCTTAATAGCTTTAGCATCGGATATCGCCTTCACGATCCTGAGTTGCTCGATCCGGAATTCGCTAAGCATTTATTCCGGTCGAGTTCCATGCGTCAGCAGATCGTTAAGACTGCAAGCGGCGTGACGCGTTTTAATGTCTCAAAGGCCCGTCTTGCTAAAGTCGAGTTTCCCGTCCCCAGCAGGGATGAGCAGTCGCACATTGCTGGGATTCTTGATAATTTCGAAGCCCTCGTCAACAAACTCAGCGCGGATCTTCCAGCTGAGCTTGCAGCTCGTCAGGCGCAATACGAGCATTACCGAGAGATGCTCCTAAGCTTCGAGGATGCAACGGCATGAGTGAGTCGCCTGCTCGCAAGTATGATCCGATCGCCGTCTCCTCTGAGAGCACCGTTGTAGCCGAGTACGACTCCGATGCCCAGTCCGCGACTAGTTATCAGTCGGAAGCGGACCTCGAACGTGAGTTCATTAAGCTTTTGGAGTCGCAGGCGTACGATTACCTGCCGATCAAGTCCGAAGCCGATCTCATCGACAACCTTCGGCACCAACTTGAGCTGCTGAACAAGATGACGTTCTCGGACGCCGAGTGGCAGCGATTTTTCAACGAACGGGTCTCCGGCGCGAATGACGGTATCGTCGAGAAGACGGTTCGAATCCAAGAGGATCACATTCAGCTCTTGACGCGAGACGATGGATCGCCCAAGAACATCGCTCTGATTGACAAAAAGAACATCCACAACAATCGGCTTCAAGTCATCAACCAGTATGAGGTTGCTCAAGGCGGCAATAGCGGAGGAAAGTACGCCAACCGGTACGATGTAACTGTTTTGGTTAACGGCCTACCTATGGTCCACGTTGAGTTGAAGCGTCGCGGCGTGGACATCCGTGAGGCGTTCAACCAGATCAACCGATACCAACGAGACAGCTTTTGGGCCGGCTCAGGGCTGTTTGAGTACGTCCAGCTGTTCGTGATCAGCAACGGCACCCTGACGAAGTACTACTCGAACACAACTCGCCGTCAGCACATCTCGGACAGCGCCAGTGCAAAGAAGGCCAAGCGGCCGACCTCCAACTCATTTGAGTTCACATCCTGGTGGGCCGATGCGACCAATCGACCAATCCAGGATCTAACCGCCTTCGGCAAGACGTTCTTCGCCAAGCACGCGCTGCTCAACATCCTCACTCGCTACTGCGTCCTCACGGCCGACCGCATGCTGCTCGTCATGCGCCCCTACCAAGTCGTCGCGACCGAACGCATCCTTCAGAAGATCGAGATATCGACTAATTACAAGCAGCTCGGCAGCGTCGCCGCCGGTGGGTATGTCTGGCATACGACCGGATCAGGCAAGACACTGACCTCCTTCAAAACGGCGCAGTTGGCGAGCAAGCTGGGAAGCGTCGACAAGGTGCTCTTTGTGGTCGACAGGAAGGACCTCGACTACCAGACAATGCGCGAGTACGACCGGTTTGAGAAGGGTGCGGCCAACTCCAACACATCGACGGCGGTACTCAAGAAGCAACTGGAGAACTCGCAGGCCAAGATCATCATTACGACGATCCAGAAACTGGCGACTTTCATCAACGCCAACAAGGGCCACAGCATCTTTGACGGTCATGTCGTCATCATCTTCGACGAGTGTCACCGCTCGCAGTTCGGCGACATGCACACCGCGATCACCAAGGCGTTCAAGCGCTACAACCTGTTCGGTTTCACCGGAACACCGATCTTCTCCGCCAACGCGGGCAGTGGCGGCAACCCGCACCTGAAGACTACTGAGCAGGCTTTTGGCGACAAGCTGCACACCTACACGATCAAGGACGCGATCAACGACAAGAACGTCCTGCCCTTCAAGGTCGACTACATCAGTACGATCAAGGTCGGTGCGCCTGACGACAAGCAGGTGTCCGCGATCGACACCGAGCGAGCGCTCCTGGCCCCCGAGCGGGTCAGCAAGATCGTCAGCTACACGCTTGAACACTTCGACCAGAAGACCAAGCGCGCCAGTGGCTACAGCCACTCGGTGATCACGAACGTCGAAGACCTCGTCGGGCGCAATCCGAAGGTCGCCGACGAGATCAAGCAGAGCAATCGCGTCAAGGGATTCAACGCGTTGTTTGCGACAGCCTCCATTGATGCAGCGCGTCGGTACTACACCCAGTTCAAGCTGCAGCAGGAGGACCTCACTCCCGACCGCCGGCTCAAGATCGGCCTGATCTACTCCTTTGCCGCCAATCCGGACTTGGAAGATGGTGCACTCGATGAGGAGGACTTCGACACGGATGCCCTGAGCGGCGACGCCCGCTCGTTCTTGGAAGAGGCGATCCAGGACTACAACCGCATCTTCGGCACCAGTTACGACACCTCGGCCGAGCGCTTCCAGAACTACTACAAAGACTTGTCGCTGCGGATGAAGAACCGCGAGATCGACCTGGTCATCGTCGTCAACATGTTCCTCACCGGGTTCGACGCGACCACGCTCAACACGCTATTCGTCGACAAGAACCTCCGCTCGCATGGGCTGATCCAGGCCTACTCGCGCACCAACCGCATCCTGAACTCGGTCAAGACCTACGGCCACGTCGTCACTTTCCGCGACCTCGAGGAAGAGACCAACGATGCGATCGCCCTCTTCGGTAACAAGGACGCCAAGGGCATCGTGCTGCTGAAGCCGTACGGCGACTACTACAGCGAGTACAGCGAGAAGGTTGACGAGCTCCTCACCCAGTTCCCACTCGGAACCCAGATTGAGGGTGAAGCCGCCCAGAAGGAGTTCATCAAGCTGCTCGGTGCCATCCTGCGGCTGCAGAACATCCTGACCTCGTTCGACGAGTTCGCCGGAAACGAGATCCTGACCGAGCGGCAGAACCAGGACTACCGCAGCATCTACCTCGACCTCTACGCCGAGTTCCGCAAAGACGGCGACTCAGACAAGGAATCGATCAACGAGGACGTCGTCTTCGAAATCGAGCTGGTCAAGCAAGTCGAGATCAACGTCGACTACATCCTGATGCTCGTCCAGAAGTACCGCGACGAGCACGGCGATGGCGAGGACAAGGAACTGCGCGCCGAGATAACCCGCGCGATCGACTCCAGCCCATCGCTCCGCAACAAGCGCGACCTCATCGAAGACTTCGTCGACCGCGTCTCGGCCAAGGGCGACGTCGACGACGAATGGCAGCGCTACATCGCCGAACGCCGAGAATCGGAGCTCTCCCAGATCATCGACGAAGAAAACCTCCGCCCGGAGGAGACCAGGAAGTTTGTCGACGCCTCGTTCCGAGAGGGATCGCTGCGCACCACCGGCACAGCGATCACAAAGGTGCTGCCACCAGTCTCACGCTTCTCTGCACGAGGCGGTCACGGTGAGAAGAAACAGCGCGTGCTGGCGAAGCTCGGCGAGTTCTTTGAACGATTCTTTGGTCTGAGTTCGAGTGAAGGAAACTAGTGTACGGGCGTGCGATTAGTAAGGACGAGGGATGACTAGCGAAGAGAGACCCGTCGTGGACCCTCGCATCAGCCTTTCTACTTGGGCGAACAAACAATCGGAGTGGGTGCGCTCCATCGTGAGGCAGGTCATAGCCACCGGACGTCCACTGACGCAGGACGATATCGACGGCGTATACGACCTGTTCCGGCAAGAAAAAGGACTCGACAGAAGGGAGCTTCCTTCTGAACCGCCGCTCTCAGTAGAGGCAAGTGCCGAATCGGCAGAGGCACCTTTGGTGATCACCCGTCTTTCGGATATCCACGGTGTGAATGCGCTCGTTTCTGGCTCAGTGATCGAGCCGCACGATGGTCTCACTATTCTTTACGGAGAGAACGGTACAGGTAAGACCGGATACTCGCGAATATTCAAGGCGCTTGCGGGAAGCCGTACAGCTGATCACATTCTGAGTAACGTAAACACCGCAACGCCAGAGGCGCAGTCGGCTTTACTCAGCTATCGGGTTGGCGCGATTGACGCAACCTTCACCTGGAAGGGTGAAATCGGGAAAGCCCCGTTTACAAGGATGTCTATTTTCGACAGCCCAAGTGTTAACTTCCACGTCGATGCAGACCTTGAATATGTCTATCGGCCATCCGCGCTAGCGCTGTTTGACCACATCAGTGCAGGCATACGTGGAGTTCAGAGCAAGATTAGTGATTCGACCAGAGAGCTCTCCTCTGGGTCTGCGTCTCTCCTAAGTCGCTTCGCGCGTGATAGCAGTATCTACCCGCAGATTGAAACCCTGGGCGCATCCACTGATCTCCCCGCGCTCGAAGCGAGGGCAGATAGCGCCCCCGATACAGATGAACGGATTGATAACGCGCGTCGGGCTGTCGCCGCGTTGGAGGCAAACACGATCGCCTCCGAGATCACTACGCGGCAACGGCTCGAAAGAGCGCTCGAGCAAGCGGAAGCAGCGGCCACCAAACTATCTGTCTTCGATGGAGGGGCATACGACGCAGCACTTGCTCAGCTCGTTGAGCTTCGCAGTGACCTCGCCACGTTCCGGGGGGAGCTATTTCAGGCAGCCAACCTGCCAGCGGAGCCTGATGATACCTGGAGCGCCTTTGTGGCGAGCGGCGATGCATACCGGCAACATCTCATCGACCTCGGAGTTCACAACCATGAGGTTTGCCTGTACTGTCGCCAGACGCTGTCAGCAGCCGCTGCGGAGCTTCTCGGAAAGTATCGGGAATTTCTCGAAGACAAGATCAGCGCCGACATCCGGGTGGTATCAGCGCGGATTGAGCGAGACAAATCTGCCCTCGTCGTCGCGACAAATGACCTCGAGTCGCTCGTCGCAGACTACGCCGAGGAGGCCGATACCCTCCCGATCTTAGTCGATCTCCGTTCCGTTGCGGATGTAGCCGCAGTAGCTCGGGATGTCAGCAAAGCTGGGACTTCAGTCGGTAACCAACTGGACGTCGCTGATGACGAGTTGATCGCTCGGCTTCATGCTGCCCGCGTCAAGATTCAGGGGGAAATCACACAGCTGCGGGAACAGGCTAAAGATCGCGAAAAGGCGCTCATCGAAAAGCGGATCGAGCTCCGTGAACTTGTTGCTGCTATTGAGCTTGCTCAATCGCTTCCGGAGATAAGGGTCCAGGTTGGCCGCGCGAAGGAAAGTGATCAACTTACGACGCTAGCAAAGCCCTTGGCTGGGCTTCTACGTGCTCTTACCGATCAGGCGAAGGCCGCTAGTGATGAGCTCATTAATCAGAACTTCGACATGCTATTCGACGAAGAGTGCAGGGCGCTGCGGGCGCCTGCCCTCAAACTGGAGTTTGTTGGCAGGCAGGGCAAAGCGCAGCGTCGTAAGACCATTGTGAAACATAAGCCCTCCCGGGTGCTATCTGAGGGTGAACAGAAGGTGCTCGCGATGGCGGATTTCCTGGCCGAAGCTCGGCTCGCCGGAATCACTGCACCCGTGCTCTTCGATGACCCAGTCTCGAGTCTCGACCACCGGAGAATCAACGAGGTCGCTCAGCGCATCGTTAATCTCTCGACAAGCAATCAGGTCATCGTTTTCACGCACGACATCCTCTTTGCCACAACTCTTCTGGCACTGTCGGAGAGTACGGGGCGTTGCAGCTATCTACACATCACAGACGATGAGGGCAAAGGCCAGGTTACAAGGGCGAGTGGCCCACGTTGGGATACGCTCAAGAATCTCACGTCGAATATCAACAAGACGATCCAAGCTGCAAAGGCCGCAACTGGCGAAGCCCGTGCTGCCCTTGTACGGGAAGGATTCGACTGGATTCGTTCATGGTGCGAGGTGTTTACTGAAGTCGAGCTGCTTCAAGGCGTATCTCAACGCTACCAGCCAAATATTCGTATGACAGTTCTGCCCAAGATCAAGGCCGGTGCTCTCCCTGATGCCATCAGCGTAGTTACTCGCGTTTTCGATGACGCGTGCCGCTACATCCCTGGACACTCGCAGCCGTTGGCGACACTTGGGGTGGCGCCAACCCTCCCGGAGCTCGAGGCCCGTTGGCAAGAGCTGCAAGAGGCAAGAAAGCAGTACTTGGCAGCCTGACGCCGCGCTTATCAGCGGTGCAGCAAGAGGGGCAACTACAAGTCGGCGGGGGGCCGTGACGTGAGGAAGGCCTGAGCAGTGCCGTAGCTACAGCCAACCTCGGCGGCGATAGCACGGATCGCCCTGCCCTGTCCGCGCAGCTGGAGCATGCGGGTCTTCTGCTCGGCGGTCAGACTTTGCTGGCGCATTGCAATGCCGCGTTCCTTAAGAAGACGTAGCAGCGAGGACTTGGCGATGCCGCACTCGGCAGAGAGGGCCGTGGTTGGCTCTCCTGCCTCGTAGCGCGCGATGAGATTGTCGAGCACGTCAGCGCCAAGCCGGTCAACGAGCCGATAGCGCTGGCGAGGAGCGGGCAGGGCTACCGCCGACTGGGTGTGCGAGGTGTCCGCGGTCTGGCTTTCGATTGCAGCAGCGATAGCTTCGAACTGGCTCATTTTGTGGAGGGCATGCTTGGAATACTGTGTAAGCAGCTCGACCAAGAATAAGAATCATTTTCATTAGACCTACCGGTCGCAACAGGGGTCGTCACAGCGTTGTGGCGACTCCTTTAATTTGCTGCGGTACAGATTTAGTGGCGATGAGGCAAGAATCGGAGCCTTTCACCACCCCTGTTAAAAGGTTTGAGTCCAGCCAGGTGTTTTGGCTGCGGTACGGGTTTTTGAAGCTAGCTCCACAACACTACCACCCCTGTTAGGTGTACCGCAGATGTCGTGCAACAAGCAACACCGAGCGGTACGTTAGCGCGTGCTGAGATTCACCAAGCGAGTGGACTGCATAACCGTTCAGTGGGACCCACTATTCGACAGGTACGGACACCACTATTGTTAGCTTGTTGCTCTTGCTTCCGTAGCTGCGCGTGAGATTTCATACGTCCCCTGGGCAGTCGCAACCTAAACAAGGAAACGTATCAATTTCATCTTCAAGGCAAGCTTGCGGACATCAGCTGGGCGGAACTTTGTGACACCAAGTGAGGGATCCATGTTCCATAGTCGTATCTTTCCGCCTACCGAATCGGGAGACGCCTTGCAGGCTTCTTTCATAGCATCGACTGCAAGTACATTACCTTCCGATAAAGTCATGTTACTGCGGTAGCCTTGCTCGAACGTATTCAATACTGACTTCCGGCCACTACCGCCCTGACCATAGGGCGTCTTGTACTCCTGGATCGCCCAATCGGGCTTCGCGATGCGATAGATGTGCGGAGATTGATCCGCGTCATAGCCTGCCACAATGAATTCCATCGATTGATACTCATTGCCGTCGAACGATCGACCAAACATGCGAGCTATCGGTGTTACGCCTCGTACCCCCTTTTGCCCTACAATTGAGACGAGTTCACTCATGCCATTCTCCAGCTCTCGAGGCATATGGCCGGCTGACATTAGAACACATTGGGGAGATATCTCGAAAATCTTCACCTGGTCATCAGCCACTAGTTCTCTCGATTCCGCATCAAGAGCTCTTCCATCAGCAATAAGAACCATGCCCTCTTTAGTGGTGACTGCGGCGATTGTCGTCATATAGTTTTAGTATATAGATAAAGACTCCAACTGGCTCCAAATAATAATCGAGTTTTCTTTCTCGCCCAATTCTTGCGGGCGAGAAAGCGAGGCAGCTATGCCACGAGTCACGAAGCGTGACCAATACAAGCGTTACCAGGAGCTCCGCCGGATTTGGTTGGAGCCACTAAGCGGATCATTCGGCGTCCTGACACCGACCGACCAGTGGAAGGTGCATGCCTTCTACCGGCCAAGCGAGCGACTGACGTTCGAGGAGTTCAATGCGAACCTGCGGGAGATCAAGCGGCGGCGGCCGGGGTTGGTGCATGTCGCCGGGAAGCTGAGCCGGCAGATCCTGACGGAGGCTGCCCGGCTAGCGGCAGTCAGACTAGAACCGATGCCGTCGGTCGTTGCGCGCGGATCGAAGCGTCGGGTTCAGCACGTTCGAGAAGTTACGGTCACCGGTATCGTGCGACCGACGCCGGATCTCCACAAGCTAGCGAAGGCGTACCTCGAGATTGCAAAGGGCATGCTCGAAAAGGAAGAGCGTGACAAGCAGGACACCGACGACAATTCGACTACAGACCCGTCAGATCCGACTGCATCTTGAGAAAGGCCTGGGCAGTGCCGTAGCTGCAGCCGACCTTGGCGGCAATGATACGAATCGCCATGCCCTGCTTTCGGAGTCGGAGGATGCGCTGCTTTTGCTTGGGCGTCAGGCGTTGCTGCCGCATCGCAACGCCGCGCGATTCAAGAAGCCGCAGCAGCGAGGACTTGGCGATGCCGTACTCGGCGGCGAGAGCCGTGGTCGGCTCGCCTGCCTCGTAGCGTGCGACGAGTTTGTCGAGCGTGTCGCCGCCTAGCCGGTCGGCCAGGCGGTAGCGCTGGCGAGGAACGGGTGGGGCTACCGCGGAGTGGGTGGGCGTGGTGTCCGGGGGTTGGTTGTTAAGGGCGGTTTGGATGGCTTCGTACTGTTCGAGATAGTGGCGAGCACGCTTTGAATAGTGTGTAAGGACCTCGACCACGAGGCCGCGGAAACCCAAGGGTTCCGCGGCTTCTGCGTTGGTGAGATCTGAACGCGCCATCTAATACCCATCGAAAGCCCCTCCCGCAGAGGGCTCTCGTAGCCCCGGCGTCCGGCCCGGCGGCGTTCCTCCCGGATGCTCCCGGATGGCCCGGGATGCCCGGTGCACCTGCCGGGCATGACCGCTCCAGCATCCCTCCCGCAGCCTCTGCCCGGACTGCCGCCGCTGCTCGACATCCGCGAGCTCTCGGCATATCTGGGCGCCCCGGTCTCGACGATCTACGACTGGCGCGCCAGGGGGCTCGGCCCTCGCGCGTACCGTTTCGGCAAGCACCTGAAGTTCGCGGTGGCCGACGTGACCGCCTGGATCGAGGCGCAGTGCGACCCGGCGTCGTCGTCGTCGCCGTCGTCGCCGGATCGGCGGTGACCCGGTGAGCCGCCCGCGCCTGACGATCGGCACCTACGGCGAGATCACCACCCGCCGCCGCCCGAGCGGCCGCATCGAGGGCCCGCACCCGCTACCGGGACTGGGACGGCACGGGATTCCCGCCGCATTAATTCCCCCTCGCCGCTTCCGCATACGCGGCGAGCGCTGCCTTCCGGTCGGGGTGCACGGGAATGAACAGGCCGACCGTCCGACCGTGCCTGGTCACGGTGACAGGCTCCGACGATGGACTTCTCGTTGCGGATACCGAGCTTCATCAGCATGGCGTCGCCCCTCATGACATCCGAATCGGTGTAGCAGACAATGCACAGGTGCATAGATGGCCAGTTGCTGAGGTCAACTACGAAGGCCACAATCGATGCTGTGATGGCTTCCGCGCCGGGTACGGTCGGGCGCGAGTCGGAACTCGCGTTGATCAGCGCATTTCTCGACTCGGCCAGCGGTCGCATGAGCGCTCTGCTCATCGAGGGAGAGGCCGGCATTGGCAAGTCCTGGTTGTGGCGCGAGACCTTGCGGGTGGCCGATGAGCGTGGGTATCGCGTGCTCGCCTCTCAGCCCACCGAGAGCGAGGCCGAGATCGGTTTCGCGGGACTGATCGACCTACTGGGCTCGTGGATGGACGAGGCGGCGACCGATCTGCCGGAGCCTCAGCGACTGGCTCTCGAGGCTGCCCTGATGCGCACTTCGTCCGACACGGCGTCCGGCAAAGGTGCCGTTGCCGTCGCGGTGATGGGTGTCCTTCGCAAGCTCGCCCGTTCGGCGCCAACGATGCTGGCTATCGATGATGCCCAGTGGCTGGACGGGCCGACGCGCCAGGCGCTGGGGTTCGCGTTGCGACGCCTCGACGCAGAGCCGATCCGCGTCGTCCTCGCCCGCCGGACGGACTGGCGCCCGGACGCGCTCATCGAGCACCTCGATGTGACTCGGCTGGCGGTTCCGCCGCTGTCACTGGGCGCGACATACCAGCTTGTACGTGCGCGGCTTGGGGTCTCCCTCGGGCGGCCGGCGTTGGTGCGGGTTCATAAGACCTCAGCCGGCAATCCGTTCTTCAGTCTCGAGCTCGCACGAACGTGGATTGACCGCGGCGGGGTTGCCGACGTAGGCCACCTTCCGGTGCCGGAACGGCTCGGCGATCTGCTGCGCAGTCGTCTGATCAACCTGTCTGAGGGCACCCGCCGCGTCCTGCTCCTCGCTGCGGCGATGGCGCCACCGAGCGTGATTGAACTCGGGCGGGCAATGGCCCGCCCGGTCGAGCTCGATATCGCCCAGGCCGAGAGGGCGGGGATCATCGACTCCAGTGGAGGGACGGTGAGGTTTACCCATCCTTTGATGGCTGCCACGGTGTATGAGATGTCGACTGCGGCTGAGCGACGGATGGTGCACCGGGAGCTTGCCGACGTCGTCATGGATGCCGAGGAGCGGGCGCGGCATCTCGCGCTGACGCCGCCTGTACCAGATGAGACGCTGGCTGCGGTCCTGGACGAGGCGGCCATCCGCGCGGCTATGAGGGGTGCCACGGACGTGGCGGCGGTCTTCGCGCAGCGAGCGCTGGAGTTCACCGTCCCTGGTGATCTCGATGCCGCCTTCCGGCGCGCGACCGCGGCGGGCGAGCTCGCCCTGGCGGCCGGTGACCGCTCTCGTGCCCGAGCGCTGTTCGAACGCGCCGTCGCGGATGCGCCCCAGGGTCCTGGACGAGCCGAGGCGCTGCGGTGGCTGGCCGAGCTCTCGACTCCGCTCGGTCACGGCCTCGCCTTGTGTGACCGGGCTCTGGTGGATGCGGGACCTGAAGCAGCCGTCGCGAGTCGGATCCACCGGACGAGAGGGGCGATCGCTTACTTTATCGGCGACGTCCCTGTCGCCGAGCACCATGCCAGGCTCGGCGTCGAGCTCGCGGAGTGCAGCGGTGACGACCAGGCGCTCGGCATGGCGATCGCCGAGCTTGCTCACTGGACCTACTGCGGCGGAGGAGGGGTACGCCGTGATCTCTTCCAGCGTGCGATAGCGCTCGACGGCTCGGCGGGGGCGGCCTCCCCGCGCAGCCACATGGCCAAGGTCGTGATGGACAACGATGGACACGTCGAAGCCCGGGGGCTCCTCGCCCTTCTGCTCGACGAGACCATGGAGACCGGCGACCTGTACTCGGCATCGACGCACCTGTTCCATCTGGCCGAGCTTGACGTGTGGGCCGGAGACTGGCGCGGCGCCATCGGGCATGCCGAGGAGAGCCTGCAACTGAGACAACACCTCGACCAGGCCAGCGCGCCCCTGTACGTCGAGGCCATGGCCCGCGCGTGCCTCGGTGACGTCGATCAGGCCCGACGCATTGCCGGGGCCGGCCTGGCCGAGGCTCGTCGCGCGGAGGACGTGGTCTTCTGCATGCAGAACCTGCATGTGCTCGGGTTCGTCGAGATCTCCCTCGGTAACCACCAAGCCGCGCAGGCCCGCCTGGGCGAGGCGACCGACCTGATGCGGGCGCGCTGGAACCGGGAGTTCGGAGACTGCCACATGGTCCCCGACGAGATCGAGGCCCTCGTCGCACTCGGGGACCTAGCCCGAGCCGACGACCTCGCGGCGTGGATGGACGAGGTCGCCCAAGCAACCCAGCGTGCCTGGACGCTGGCCACCGGTGCCCGCTCCCTGGCCCTGATCCAAGCTGCTCGAAACGACCTCGACTCGGCAGATGCAACCCTCGAACAGGCGCTGGCTGCGCACGAGCGACTACCCATGCCCTTCGAGCTCGGCCGGACGCTCCTGTCGCGCGGCGTCGTTCAGCGCAGGATGAAGCATCGAGCGGCCGCCCGCGACACGCTCGAGAGGGCGCTCGCGCTCTTCGAAGACCTCGGCGCAAATTTGTGGGCCGAGCGGGCACGCTCGGAGGTCGCACGCATCGGCGTACGGTCAGGCGCCCAGGTCGGCCTGACGCCAGTGGAGCAGCGGATCGCTGCCCTAGTCGCTGAGGGATGCATCAACGGGGAGATCGCCGCGAAGCTCTCCTTGAGCAGGAAGACGGTCGAGGCAAACCTGTCGCGGACCTACCGGAAGCTGGGCGTCCGCTCTCGGACGGAGCTCGCGGCGACGTTGTCGACGCGCCAAGGGCCGGCCACCTAACCGGGCGTCGAAAAGCTGACAATCGAGGGAGTTCCCCGATTACGGTTCAGCATCCGCGGCCTACTGTACTCACATGATGCATGCCCTGCAGAAGAGCTTCCTGATCGAGCGATATTGGCCCGGTGTCAGGCGATCAGACGTCGCGACCACCGAGGAGAACCTCTGGCGCGCCGCGGACGATCTCAACCGCGACGGTGTTCCGATTCGGATTCTGAGTTCCACCTGGATCCAGGGCGATGAGGTGGTGCTGACGCTGTTCGAAGCCGGCGAGCACGACGACGTGCTGGAGGTCTGCCGTCTCAGCGACTACGCGTTCGACCGTATGCAGCCCGTCGAAGTTGTCACAGCAGCGAGCCAGAGGTGGCGTGGTGAAGAGCATGGCTGAAATCCAAAGCGTCGACACAAAGGAGATCTCCGCCCTTCGCGAAGTCCTGCGCGGCCAGATGCTGGTGGCGGGCGACCCAGAGTATGACGAGGCACGTCGAGTGTGGAACGGCGCCATCGACCGTAGGCCGGCTCTGATCGTCCGCTGCGCTAACGTCGCTGACGTGCAGCAAGCGGTGGCCTTCGCGACGCGCCACGGCCTGCCGATCGCGGTGCGAGGGGGTGGGCACAGCGTCGCCGGGTTCTCCACCTGCGACGCAGGCGTAGTCATCGATCTCGGCCTGATGCGCAGCGTGTTTGTCGATGCAGACGCAAGGGTGGCTCGGGCCCAAGCAGGGGCCACCGGCGCCGATTTCGACCGAGCCACCCAGCAGCATGGTCTCGCCACCACGCTGGGCGTCGTGAGCACGACCGGAATCGCCGGGCTCACGCTCGGCGGTGGGATCGGTTGGCTGATGCGCAAGCACGGGCTCGCCTGCGACAACTTGCTGTCCGCCGAGCTGGTCACCGCTGACGGCTGCCTGGCCACCGCCAGCGCCACCGAGAACCCCGAACTCTTCTGGGCCCTGAAGGGCGGGGGAGGAAACTTCGGCATCATCACCTCGTTCGAGTACCAACTGCATCCGGTCGGTCCAATGGTGTACGGCGGGAGCGTCGCGTTCGCTCGCGAGCACCGGCGCGCCGTTTTGGAGTCCTACCGGGAGCTGGCCCGGAAGGCCCCAGACGAGCTGACGGCGTACGCGGCGATGACCTCAGCCCCAGACGGCTCACCGGTGGCCGCGATCGCCGCCTGCTACGCGGGCGACCCGGCCGACGGGGCACGCCTGCTCGACCCAACAAAGGCCGCGGTCGGCGAACCACTGCTCGACAATCTGGGGCCGCTTACCTACAGCGAGCGCCAGAGCCGCATGGACGCCAGCTACCCGCCCGGCGAGTACCACTACTGGCGCTCCTGCTTCCTCGACGACCTCACCGACGAGGTCATTGACATCCTGATCGAGCGTGCCAGCAACATCCAGGCACCACCCGTCCTGGAGCTCATCGTGGAGCAATTGGGTGGCGCGATCGCAGCGGGTGACGGAGCCTTCGCGCATCGCGACGCGAACTTCGACGTACTCATAGCGGCCAACTGGACCAACCCCGCCGATCACGACCGGTGCGTGGCCTGGGCGCGCGACACCGCTGCGGCACTAGGACCATACTCGCGCGGGGGCTACGCGAACTACGAACCCGATGCAGAGGGTGCCTATGTGTCGGGCGCCTACGGCGACCGCTTGGCCAGACTCGGCGCCGTGAAGGCCCAGCACGACCCGACCAATGTGTTCCGCCTGAACCAGAACATCCCGCCATCGTGACGGAGTTCCCGACCGAGGCGCTTCGCGACCAGCTCAAGACCGGGCTACCCCGAAATAACATGCAGATGCATGCAGTTGTCGATGCATGTGAAAGCCTTCGGATTTCTCTCCTTCGGACACTATGCACCGCTGCGCGGCTCGCAGACCGGAACCGCCACGGACATGATCCGGCAGGCGGTGGACCTCGGCGTGGGCGCCGACGAGCTCGGGGTCAACGGCGCCTATTTCCGTGTGCACCACTTCGCCCCGCAGCAGGCGGCTCCCATTCCGCTCCTGAGCGCCATCGCGGCGAGGACCCAGCGCATCGAGGTCGGCACGGGCGTCATCGACATGCGCTACTGCATGTCGGGGTCGCTGCATTGGTGACGGATGCGGCGTTCTCACCCGGTCGACGGCCCGAAGAACCAGGGTGCATAGCTGGAGCACCCAGAAGGAGCCGACACCTGGTTAGGTATCGGCTCCTTCTTCATCCCTCCGGAAGGGTTATTTGCCCTTTGGAGGTCGGGGCTGCGGCTGAGGCGTGGGCTTCGTACCGCTACCGCTCTTCGAGATGCTGGTTAGCGTGGAAGGCAGCTGGATCTTGGGCCGGGGGTCCGGCGGCGGTTTCGGCATGAGTCCTCCTAGATCTTCTTGAACTCGTGAAGCGTTGAAATGATCATACTGGCGATGAGGGCCATGACGAGGAACGAATAGCCCCACGTGATGGTCCGGCCGAGGAACTTGAGGTGGTCAGCGTCGTCATCGAGCGACTGTGCGGAGTCTGTCACGATGCTGTACCGCACGCTGTAGCTGTCTGCCACCAACCGCTCGTTGATGAACTTGGAAGCCAGTGCGTCCTTGCCCTGTTTGGGAACGAGCGAGAAGAGCCCGATGATGGCCGAGGTGGCACCCAGCAGCACGCTGATGTACTGCCATGGGGTAGCTGGCTGACTGGCCTGGACGACGCTCACTACCCCAGATGCCGTCACAAGGAGTGATCCCCTAGTGTGCATGCTGGCAATGCGTTGGAGCAGCAGTGGCCGCTCGCGGGCGATCTCTTCCTGGATGAGGGTCAGCTGCTCGATTGGCTCCGCTGGTTCCACCTTCGTGAACGGGAGCCGCAGTCTGAACGCCATGCCCCGAGACTATCGCGGGCAGGATACCGGGAGCCGGATCAACCTGCACGATCCGCAGCATCGTGGAGGAGGCCTTCTTCCAGGAGACCTGATGGACCGGCTCGGCGTGGGGCAAGGGCCGGCGCTCTAGGTAGTCATCGGCCGGTTGTGACGGGGCTGTGCACTCCCATATTGCGGCGAGTCCACCAGTCGATGACCTCCACGTCCCGGCCGGCCCTCGCGAGTCAGCAAGGCGCGTCGCCCATCGCTCCAGTCCCGCCCAACAAGACCGCCCGCACAGCGAACGTGCACAACATAACGGACATTATGGCGTGGATTTGAGGTGTGTCTTTAACCACCGCCCAACGCTCCGCCCACGGCGTGGATTCAGATGTGAGACCAGGGCAGCAGGGCCACGGAACTACAATGGGCGGATGGAGCACCGATCTGAAAGAGTCAGCGCATTTCCCTGCGATCCGGGCTCCTAGCTCTCTTAGAGTCCTCGTCCGTCCGGGAGTGTCCGAGCCGATAGCATACGGCGACCGGTTTACAGCGGACTGGCATGTCCCGCCCGTCCTCCGCCTGTTGTTCCTCCCGACCCTGTTCCTACGAGCAGGAGGCGAGTTTCAGGCTTCTGCACCTGCATTCAGTTCTTCCTCTGATGCAAGAAGACGTTCGACAAAGGCTTCGGAAAATGAGGTCATGCGATGAGGCAAAGAGAGCAGTTTGGGGTAGGCAAATGCGGCCAGATGGGCGTTCTTGTCACTGAATACGGAGCGTCGAGGGTTGGGCCTCCCGCCCCGCTTCCGGGCGGTTACGACGTCCCTTGGGTTAGTTATCAAGCTATTTGCGGTTGCCGCTGGCTCGCGGAGTCGCATGCCACGAGGGAGTCGGCTGTTGAGGACCTCAGGGAGCACTTGGACACGGGACATGGAGCGTACCCGCCCTTCAACTACCGGCCGTACAAGACCTTCTTCCTCGCAGCCATCCTGCCGCCGGGTGTTCTCGCATTTCTGGGGTTCGCACTGGGTGGCGAGTTCGGTCCATTTCTTTGGGGAAGCCTCTCTGCCTGCCTTGCAGTGCTGGGGATCAGCGTGCTGCAGTGGCGCTGGCGCAGCTATTACGCCTATGACCGGCCACGACCGCCGGGATCGCGCGAGCATGCTGCCCGGGGAGGGGAGCCTCCGACCCCGCGGCCTTCGCTCCTAGCGTTTCGGCGACGCTCGGCAGGACAGCCCAGCAGAAGGCCGAGCAAAACCGGACTTGTTCTCAAGGCTTCTTGTTCCGCCCTTTTCTTGGGCGGTGGGATCTATGACGTTGCGAAGCATTCCGGCGACCCCTCATCTTCATTCCTGATCGCGGCGGCGCTGGGGTTGTGGTTCGCCGTTTCGCTGCGCAGAAGGCGTAAATCCGCCTGAAACTGCGCCCTTGGGCCCCCGGCCCAGAGCGATTTGCGGGCTGCACCATCCCCTCGGAGCGGGCTACGCGGTCGAGTTCATGGCAAGGCCGCGCCCACGGCCTCGGGGGATGGAACGAGCCGGTACCCGGGGCGGCCCCGCCCGGGCCGGGCCTGGGCCGACCTCGGCATCGACGCCGGCAGGCGCCTCAGCGATCCCCGCTCATCGAGGTCTCCCATCGAGGTCTCCCACTCGCGCCCCCCGCACGAGGTGGTAGCCGTAGCGACCGCGTCCAAAGGTGAGATGGTCTCGCTTCCGCCGGGCGAACCCAAGCCCCATTGACAGTTGTCGGGGTGTGGAGGATGGTGGTGGGCATAGCATGCCTGCCGAGTGGTTGTGTCCTAGGATCCCACAACGTTGAGGGTCCGGCGGGGCAGCCACGGCCGGGGCGCTGGTTGTGGTTTGAGGGCTTTGACGTTCTAGCACCGGGCGCTCGGTCAGCGCCAGGCATCGGCGGTTCGGGGGTTCGGCATTCGCGCTTCCCTGCCGAGACCGCAGTCAGAAGATCAGGCGCTGGCTCCTTTCACGGGCTGCAGTTCAGGTGCGTTTCCAGCTGGGACCGGGTTCAGGGTCCGGACACCCCCGGGACGGTGCCTTCGGGCATCAAAGGGGTCTCTGCCCTCCACCGGAGCGTGACGCGGGGCCCTGTGAGCCGGGGTTGCCGGTGCCTTTGCGAACATGTGAAAAGGCGGCAAGTCAAATGGCCCGCGAACAGGATCCGCGTGAATCTGGTTCGAATGAAACTGCGGGCCCGCTTGGGCCCGCGATGGGGGCTGCGGCGTTTGCCGCATCCGCGGGTGCGGATGTGCCTGGGACTGCTGGTGGTGGCCGATCCGGTGCTGGCCTTCCGGGCGGTTCGGGGCGCTGGGTCCGGAAGGAAGATCTCCTGGCCGGTTTTAGCGTCAGGGCCCTGCGCTCGGGGGCGATCGTCGGGCTGGTTGCCTACTTCGGTTCCCTGATCGTGGCCCTGGTTCTGGTGATGCTCGCTGCGCTCGGACTGGGCACGGCCGATACCGACGCCCGGTACGGAGCTGCCGCGCCGGGTCCCGGCGGACCGGTCCCGTCACTGTGGACGGTAGTGTTCCCGTTGGCGGCCCAGCTGGTCAGCATGGGGATGCTCGCGATGCCCCATGCGAACATGAACGTCTTCCTGGGCATGGTCCATGGATCGGTGAGTATTTTCGCGGTGCCCTTGCTGCTCACCGCGGTGAGCCTGTCCGCACTGTTCTTCGGCAGCCGCGCCGCCGGCAGGAGGAACCCAGCCGCCGCCGGGACACTTGCGTGGGTCCCTGCCCTGGCCGCGGGAATCGTCTTCACCGTCCTCGTCAACGCTTTCGCCGCGATCTTCGGCCTCGCCCTCCCGATCCCGGGCGTCCAGGGCCTCAGCTTCTCAGCAGCCGACTTCGGCTCCTTCGTCCTGGTTTTTGTCCTCGCGAGCGCTGCCGCCCTGGCAGGGGCGAACCCGACCTGGCCGCACCGGAGGCAATCGCACCCCATCGCGGCACACCCCATCGCGGCACACCCCATTGCCAGCCTGGCGCGGCCGGCACTGCTCACCGCGGGGGTGCACCTGGGCATGTTCTCGCTGATCGCCGTCCCGGCCACAGTGATCGTGGTGGGATTGAAGTTCGGCTGGGCTGCCGTACTCTCGGCACCGCTCTGGGCCCCCTCGGCGGCCCTCTACCTGTTCGGGCTCGGACAGTTCAGTCAGGTCGGGTTCACCCGGGCCGCCGGTTCGCTTCTGCCCTGGGCAGGGGGCGGGAGCGAGTCCACCTTCGTATCGGCCTTCGGGCTGGACCAAGTCGGAGTTCCGGCATGGGCCGGATGGCTGCTCGTCGTGCTGGCGCTGGTATCTGTCCTGGCCGCGTCCATGCTCTGGTATCTCCGCCGCGGACGCCTTGACCGGCACAGCATCACCGGCTGGCTGCCGCTGCCAGTCGCGTTCCTCGCGATCGGGATCATCGTGACCTGGCTGAGCACCGTCTCCGTCTCCGCCGAGGCCAGTTCCACCCTCGGTTCCGGCCAGGCACCGGTCCGCGGCTCCGTCGGCATCGCCCTGGCATGGTGGGCTCCTCTGCTGATGTTCCTCTGGGGTGTCCTCGCCGAGGCCTCCGCCCGCTACGCCGCGCCGCGCGTGCTGGGGCTCCTTCCCGCCCGGGCCGTGGCACTGCTCGCCGGACACCGCGCACCAGCCCCCGGCGCAGCGCCGGTGAACTCCGCTCCGGCCGGCATCGCCCCGCACGGACCCGCCACACGGCCCTCCCCGACAACAGCCCCGGCCGGCACCGCGCCGCACGGACAGCCTGAGTACCCCGTGATACCGCCGCGCACGCCGCTGAACCCCAGGACAAGACGCCGGATCGCCCTGATCGGCGGTGCGTGTGCCGCCGTCGTGGTCCTCATCGTGGGAGGCTTCCTCGCGGTGAACGTCATCAAAGGCGCCAACGGCCCCGACAAAGTCGTGCACTCCTACCTGCAGGCACTCCAGGACGGTGATGCACGAAAAGCACTGGACATCAGCGACCCCAACATCCCCAACGAACAGCGGCTGCTGCTCACCAACCAGATCTTCGGGCAGGCAGCCAAACGCGTCGACGGTTTCGCCATTCTCGGCACCGACATCAGAGACAACGCGGCAACCGTCCATGCGCAGCTGCGCCAGGATGGCCGCTCAACGGACGTGGACTACCACCTGGCCAAGGCCAGCCCGGAGCTCCTGGACGACCACTGGAAACTGGGTCAGGTACCCGTGGAAAAACTGACAATCAGCACCGACAGCCCGTTCGCCAGCCCACTGACCGACACGGTCACGGTCAACGGCACCGACGTGAAGCTCGGGCCACCGGACAACGGCCAGGTCTCGAGGTACACCCTGCCTGCATTCCCTGGCAGCTACACCATCGGACTGTCCAGCAAGGAAAAGTATTTGACCGCCGCCGGCGGATCCGTCATGGTCACCGTCGGAACCGGCCAGCAGCAGGCCCCGGCGATCAAGCTCCAGCCCGCCCCCAACGACGCTTTCCTGGCCGAAGCCCAAACCCAGGTGAATCAGCTGCTCACCCAGTGCGCCCTCTCCACGTCTCTGCGACCGCCCGGATGCCCTTTCAGCCATTCCTCACTCTTCGACACCCGCAACGTCAAGTGGACCATCACGACCATGCCGACCGTCTCCATCACCGGCCCCTCGATTGATGTGCGCACCTCTGCCTGGCGTCTCTGGGCCCGGAACGGCACGGCCACGGTCAGCTACGAAGCCAAGACGGCCTCCAGTCCCCAGCCCCAGTGGAAGGCAATGACGGACAAGGCCAACCTGGATTTCTTCGGCACCGCCACGCTGCAGAACGGCCAGGTGTCCGTATCGATAGGCGGGTAGCGCAAATGGCCACGGCACGGTCAAGACAACCGAGGCTGGCTACGGTGCTCGCACTCGCCCTCCTCACAGCCTCTGGGATAGGGGCACCTGCCGCCGCGCGTCCATCCACCGTGACCTCGCCCACTCAAACGGGCCGGATCACGTTTGTCTGCCCTCAGGGTGTGTGCGCGATCAATGGCGACGGCACCGGAAGGGTCACACTCATCACCCCCACAACGCCACCAGGCTTGGGTCCAAACCCGATGATCAATAGGTCAGAACTCTCACCAGACGGCAGGAAAGTAACGTACTCCACCGGGCCCAACGCAGACTTGCACATGTGGGTAGCCGACGCGGACGGTTCCCATGCGATTGATCTCGGCCATGGAGCTCTTCCGTCATGGTCCCCGGACGGAACCCGCCTCGTCTTCATAAACAGTGCGAGATTCGGTGGTATCTCCGTAATCAATGCCGATGGCACCGGCGCCCGCCTGATCGTCGGCGAGGGTGGTAGCTCTCCCAGCTGGGCTCCGGACGGCAAAAAAATCGTTTTCACCACCAGACCCACACCCAACGGAAACCCGGCCTTGTCCGCGGGGGTCTACACGGTGGCAGTGGATGGCGGGTCGCCGACGCTGCTCATACCGGGTGACCATGAAGTGGCCCTTTCCCCGGACGGGTCGAAGATCGCCTTCGTGACCTTCCGCCGTCCTGGCAAGACGGGGGTGCTGGGTGTTGCGAATGCTGACGGTACCGGAGCGCGTGCCCTGGACAACGGCAAGGACTCCTCGCCGAGCTGGTCTCCCGACGGCACCAGCATCCTAGTCCAGCGGTACACGCCGTCCGGCGCAGGCCCCTTCATCGCGGTCAACGTCGACGGGACCGGCGAGCATCAGATCCTCGCATTCACACCGCCGGACTTCGGGGACGAACCCCGCTGGGGTGCACGTGGGCTCCCCGGCGGCCCGCAGAAGCCGACGCCGTCCTCTCGACAGGTCAGCTGGCTCCGCGGTGGAGGGCCGGCCCCTGCAGGGACAGGCAATTTCGCCTACGACCCGGCCCTCAAAGCCGCCGTCTACTACGCGGGAACCGGCGACCAACGAACATGGACCTGGGATGGAGCCTGGCATCCTTTCGCGGGTGACTCCCCGCTGCTGGGCAGCACCAGCGGAATGACCTATGACCCCGCACGGCAGCAGATACTGCTACTGGGCACCAATCCGTCGAACCCTTCAACCGGGCAGACGTGGATCTTCACGGCGAACCCACAGCCCGGATGGAAGCATCTGGCTCCGGCACACCAACCCTCGCCCCGCACGGCCGCTTCCATGGCCTACGACCCCGTAGACAAGCAGGTCGTCCTGTTCGGTGGAACCGGGCCGGACGGCAAGGACCTAAATGACACCTGGACCTGGGACGGCAGCGACTGGACGGAGCAGCACCCCGCCGCCAGCCCAACTCCGCGAAACCACGCCGCCATGTCCGACACGACGGTACATCCTGGCGCGGCAGGACCAGGCGGCGTCCTGCTGTTCGGCGGATACGCCCAGCCGGCCGCGCTGACCGATTTCTGGCGCTGGCAGCACCAGACCTGGAATCCCGTCCGGATGCCCCTGACACCCACGGCCGGCAGTTACTACATGATCGCCGAGACCGGCGAATCCCCGCCCAGGACCTCGCTGATCGGCACTGACAGCAACGGCTCGTTCAGCGAATGGAGCGGAGACGACTCCACCTACTGGCTCGCGCGCGAGCCAGCCCCACCCCCGGACCTGAAACACTTCCTCCTCACCTACGACAGCGACCGCCACCTCGCCCTCGCACTGGGCAGCCAGCCCGACCAGTTCTGGACCGGAAGAGAACCAAACTGGATACAGGCCGACTGCAAACCGCCGCACAGCGACTGCGGCACCATCAACGACTCCGACAAACGCCGACTTGGCCTGGACCCCTACTTCCAGTCCACCGCCGACGACGGCCTGTTGGACGCCTGGAAGATCCCATCCGACCCGCCCGTCCCCGGAGCAGGCTTCGTCTCCGACCCGTCGACGGGCCCCGACACTGCTTTCGTCCTGGGCCCATACAGCCCCCAGCCCCGGGACGACAACCCTCCACCCATACCCCGCTGCAAGGACCACCTGGCCCCTTCAACCGTTTCGGGTTGCGTGGACGACGACGGGCTGCCCTCCCAAGGCTTCAGCTGGTTCAACCACCCTCCTGATCTGTTCCACAAAGACGTCTACCTCGAAGTCGACTGGCAGCAATGCCAGAACGTGGACGCAAAACCCGGTTCCTGCCCCGGCGACTTCCACGCGCTGGCACTTGACGTGCGGGCAACGGACCCATTGCATCATGCTCCCTCGCTCGCGGGCATCCGGGACGTGATCATGATGTTCGCCAAAGCACCGGTTTTCAACCCGGACGGCACCCACGGGATCAACCTCAATGTTCTGCTGGACGAGCCGATCCCGCACACCGACTCTTGCCACCAGGCCTCCGAAGACACAGGCGGCACCGATGACCCCATCCGCCATTCCCTCAAGGACAACAAGGAAAGCTTCGGAACCCACTTAGCCCGCGTTATAGGTGAAGCTTCTGGCTACGATCTGGTGGGGGCCAAAGCCAAGGCAGTGCGCTACGTCTGGTCGGGCCACAGCACATCCATGACCACCTCAAGCGGCAACTGCCGGCCACCAGGTCTTGGTCCGTTACCACCAGCCGGCGATCTACCGTCCTACGACTACACACCGTACGGGGACGCCTGGGCCGGCGGCAGGGACATCCTCCTGTCGTTGAGCATCATGTGGACCTGCCCAGGCCGCCTCACGGGCTGCACCAAAGTCCTACCACTGCCACCACTGCCCAGAGACGTAATGCTGCCGCCACCATTTGGCCCACCATTGTACGCACTGCAACACATTCCCATTTATCCAAAGGCAACTGCCGACAAGGGCCCTACGACCGAGTTCCCGGTGAGCTACCTGCTTGGATTCGGTGATCCGGGCGATGCACCGCTGCCCGACCAATCCGGCCTGGAGCAGATGTGGGGCCGCGCTTTCGCCCACATGCTGGGCGTCTCCCTGGGGCTCAGGGACGATGAAGCAGCCAACGACCCGACCGCGCCCGCACTCATCCAGAACGGTCAGCCAGTACTGAGAGGAATCGATTCCTATTCGAGATGGACCGGGCTGCAGCTCGCTCCCAAGGGCGTCGGCAGTGCGCCGCGGGAAGCCACGGGGCCAACCATCAATGCTCCGGGCGGCCCCAGGGGAGCGGACTTCCAGGCGCTCCAAGTCTGCTCTCCTAGTATCAAGCATCCGGCACACTTTTGGGAGTCCGGCCTGCCCCCCGGCTTCTACCGCAACGACAGTGGCCAAGTAACCGACCCACGGGACCCTTGCGAGACGCGTTACCAGGCCCCGACAGCTCAGGGCACGGCCCTTCTCACGTCGCCCAACGTATCCTCCTATCACATCGAGACCGCCCAGCATTTGCCGGGGGCGCCACCGCCTTCATCCGGGGCTTCGGCAACGCCTGCATCATCACCCGCCGCCTGCACCAAGGACGAGATCCCGGTGATCAATGCCGACGACCGCACGGTCACCAGCGACAAGCCAGTCGACTCCACCATGGTCCTGCATCTTGTCGGCTGCGACAGCCCCGCCCCTGTAACCGTCCAATACACCGTGGCGGATCTTCTCGATCCCACTGATACCGGCACCGGGCCGCCCGATCAGCCAACCGCGCTCGCGACCGGAACCGTGACCTTCCCGCCCGGCTCCCACGAAGAACAGGTCACCGTTCACAGTCCAGCCCCCGCGGGGACCCAGCCGCGCGTGCTCCGGTTGGGCCTCCACGGCCCGGTCGGCGCACACTTGGAAAAGGCAGAAGGACTCCTCCTGGTCAAGGACTCCCAAACTTTCGCCACGACCACTTCTCCAGATAGCGGAACAGGTCAAACACCCAATGACGGCAAAGACCAACAACCAAGCGGTTCGTATTTCCCACTCCTAGCAGTTGGGACTGCGGCGCTGGTCCTGATACCGGCCGCGCTGCTCCTGTTTCGCCGTCATCGGAAAAACCCGACTGGCAGCAGCCACGGCGCTTAACCGGCTCTTCGCGTTTCGGCGGGAATGGTCCTGCTGGGTGAGTGTCACGCTGCTGCCTGAGCGGCGCTCCTGACACCGGGGGCTTGACCCTTGATCCAGGGTGAAGCGCACTGGGTCTGATGGAGACTCGCGCTATTTGATTTTGACCAGCTGGCTGCGGTCGGCTTGGTCAGCATAGAACGCCTGCTCGAACTCGGTGGGCGGGATGTCGCCGAGGTAGCCGTGGAGGCGCTCGGTGTTGTGCCAGTGGACCCAGCCGAGCGTCGCGAGCTCGAGGTCCTCGACGGTCTTCCACGGGCCGGGGCGTCCGGGGCCGCGGACGAGTTCGGTCTTGTAGTAGCCGTTCACGGTCTCTGCCAGGGCGTTGTCGTAGCTGTCGCCGACGGTCCCGATCGACGGGGTCGCGCCGATCTCGGCGAGCCGTTCGCTGTAGCGGATCGAGGTGAACTGGCTGCCTGCATCGCTGTGGCACCGCAGGTCCTCATGGTGGCGGCCACGGGACCAGCGGGCCATCTCGATCGCGTCGAGGACCATCTCGGTGCGCATGTGGGGCGCACAGCGCCAGCCGACGATCATCCTGCTGAACACGTCGATGATGAAGCAGACGTAGGCCACGCCCGCCCACGTGGGTACGAACGTCAGGTCGGTCACCCGGAGCCGGTTGGGGGCGGGCGCGGTGAACTGCCGCTTCACCAGGTCCGGATGCCGGGCAGCCGCCGGGTCGGTCCTGGTCGTCTTGACCCGTCTGGTCCGGGTCGCGCCCTCGATGCCGGCGGCGCGCATCAGCCGGCCGGTCTGATCGCGGCCGATGTCGATCCCGGACCGGCGGGCGGCCTTCCAGAGCTTGCGGACGCCGTAGACCCGGTAGTTCTCCTCCCACAGCGCCACCAGCTCGGGGATGAGGGCAGCGTCGCTCAGGGCACGCATCGAGGGGGCGCGGCCCTTCGCGGCGTAGTAGGTGCTCGGAGCCACCTGCAGCAGCCTGCAGATGGGCTCGACTCCGAGCGGGCGCCCTTCGACGACCTCGTCCTTGTTCGTGTCGATGAACGCGACTACTTCCGGTGTTGGCGGTCGAGCTCCGCCCCGAAGAAACTCGCGGCCCGCTTGAGGATCTCGTTCGCCCGGCGCAGCTCGCGGACCTCCTGCTCGAGCTCCCGCACCCGGCGGCCCTCCGCGGTGCTCACACCCGGTGCCGCGCCGTCGTCGATGTCGGCCTGGCGCACCCAGGCCCGCACAGACTCGACGCCGTAGCCCAGCTGCGCCGCGACCCGCTGCACCGTCCCGTGCTCGGTCCCCAGCTCCGCACGCAGGGTCCGCACCATCCGGACCGCCGCGGCCTTCTCCTCCGGCGAATACCGACGTGCCGTCGGCTTCCCATGACTCGCTGCCATGACTCCATCCTCGTTTCCAAGGTCAGGAGCCTCCAAGAAACCCAGTGCGCTTCACTCGACGGCGTGCTGGCGCGGGCCGACGGGATGGAGCTGCGCCTCCCGTACATGTCCGATCCGGCGCTGCGGAAGCGAATCAACGACGGCGAGCTGGACTACATGGACATCCACCTCAGCCATGTTGCCCAGCACACGTGGTTCGGCTTCTACGGCGACGTGGACGTCGCCGTCGTCGAGGTCGTCGGCATCCTCGAGGACGGGCGGCTCATCCCATCGTCCTCGGTGGGCAACAACAAGACGTGGCTCGATATGGCCAGCAAGGTCATCCTCGAGGTCAACGCGCGCCAGCCCGCGGGGATGGAGGGCATGCACGACATCTACTACGGCACTGCGCTTCCGCCGCACCGCAAGCCCGTGCCCGTCCTCACCCCGAGCGACCGCATTGGCGAGCCGTACCTCCGCGTCGACCCCGAGAAGGTCGTGGCCGTGGTCGAGACCGACGCGCCGGACCGGCTCTCGGGCTTCAGCGCGCCGGACGAGGCGTCCAAGGCCATCGCCTCCCACCTGCTGGACTTCTTCGACCACGAGGTCCGCCGCGGCCGGCTCACCGACCGCCTCCTGCCGATCCAGTCCGGCGTGGGCAACATTGCCAACGCGGTCCTCGCCGGCCTCGCCGAGGGCGGCTACCGCGGGCTCACCGCGTACACCGAGGTGATCCAGGACGGCATGCTGCACCTGATCAAGGACGGCACGATCGAGTTCGCCTCCGCCACCTCGTTCTCCCTCAGCGAGGCCGGTGTCGCGGAGTTCACCGAGAACGTCGAGGAGTACCGCGAACGGATCCTCCTGCGCACGCAGGAGATCTCGAACCACCCGGAGGTGGTGCGGCGGCTCGGCTGCATCGCGCTCAACGGCATGATCGAGGCCGACATCTACGGAAACGTCAACTCGACCCACGTGGCAGGCACGAGCGTCATGAACGGCATCGGAGGCTCGGGCGACTTCGCGCGGAACGGCTTCCTGAGCGTCTTCATGTCCCCGTCCACGGCCAAGGGCGGCAAGGTCTCCGCGATCGTGCCGATGGCGAGCCATGTGGACCACACCGAGCACGACACCATGATCGTCATCACCGAGCAGGGACTGGCAGACCTCCGCGGACTCGCGCCCAAGCAGAGGGCGCGGACCATCATTGCCCAGTGTGCGCACCCGGAGTACCGACCGGCGCTGAGTGACTACTTTGAACGGGCCCTGCAGGGCAGCTACGGCAAGCACACTCCGCACCTGCTCGGTGAGGCCTTGTCGTGGCACGAGCGGTTCGTGGAGACGGGGGACATGCGTCCCGCCTCGTGAGCTTCGCGGAAGAGCGGTCTACTTCAGGAACTTGGAGGTGCGCCGGTCCGCCAGCGGCCGGCCACCCGTCTGGCAGGTCGGGCAGTACTGGAGGGCGCTGTCCGCGAAGGAGACTTCGAGGATGGTGTCCCCGCACACTGGGCAGGCCTCGCCGGCACGGCGGTGGACGCGCATGATGCGGCGCTTCTCATCCTTGAGCTCCTCGGGCGGGTGGCCCATGTCCTCCGCCACTGCGTCGCCCAGCACCGTCCGCATGGCGTCGTAGAGCCGCGCCGTCGTCTCGTCGCCCAGCGTCGAGGCGATGGCGAAGGGGGAGACCTTCGCCGCATGCAGGATCTCGTCGCTGTAGGCGTTGCCGATCCCGGCAATCAGCTTCTGGTCGCGCAGGAGGCCCTTGACCTGCTTCTTGCGGTTCAGCACCTTGCGGAAGGCCTCGAGCGTGAAGCTGTCGTCGAGCGGCTCGGGGCCGAGTTCCGCGACCGCCGGAACATCCTGAAGCCGGCGGACGATGTGCAGCGAGAGGCGCTTCCACGTCCCCGCCTCCGTGAGCTCGATGCCCGCCTCGTCGCCGTCGTCGCGGACGAACCCGAAGCGGGCGGCCACATACCCCTTACCGCGCGGGGGAGTGGGCTCGGGAAGGCGGTCGAGCACGCGGATCCACCCGCCCAACGCGAGGTGCACGACGACGGCGACCGGCCCGCCGTCGTCCGCCTCGCCTTCCGAGGCGCTCCCGGCGCGGCCCGAGTCCGGCACGGTGATGACCACGATGAACTTGCCGCGTCGGCCCACAGACTCGACACGCCGCCCCACGAGCGAGGTGTACGGCGGATCCGCCGTCTTGAGCGCGTGCACGGCGCCGATCTGGACCCGATCGATCGTGGCGCCCGCGAGCCGCTCGTCAAGGAAGGCGGCCAAGGCGGTCACCTCGGGAAGTTCCGGCATGGGATGCCTCCTGATGTGGGCGGTCTTCTCCCTTGTCCATGGTGTCAGGAAATGCCCGCCGAACAGGAGAAAGAAGCGCGATTCCTTGTGCCTATACTTTCAGCGACACGCACCTTGAAGGGGCCCGCACCTGGTCAGGCCCCTCCAGTCGAAGAAAGGCGAGCCCTATGAGCAACGTCCCCGCGGAGCTGTCCTACACCGCCGAGCACGAGTGGATCTCCATGGAGCCTGGCGACGGGGTGGTGCGCATCGGCATCACGGATTTCGCCCAGGACGCGCTCGGCGACGTGGTCTACGTCCAGATGCCCGAGGTCGGCACTGAGGTGAGTGCGAACGGCGTGGTCGGCGAGGTCGAGTCCACCAAGAGCGTCAGCGACATTTATGCCCCCGTCTCCGGCAAGGTCGTTTCCCGCAATGAGGCCCTGGACTCGGACCCGGCCCTCCTGAACTCCGATCCCTACGGCGAGGGCTGGCTCATCGAGGTCCAGCTTTCGGACGAGTCCGAAACGGACAGCCTCCTCAGTGCCGCCCAGTACGAGCAGCAGGTAGGGTAGAAATCTGGATCCGGGACTTTTTCAGGAGGAACTGATGAGGAGCGACGAGCGCCGGAAGCCCGGCGCCGAGGAGATCACGCAGCGTCAGGAGTCGGCGTCGGAGACGACGTCGATCCAGATGCCGCCGATCGACGCCGGGACAGCGATGGCGCCACCCCTGAGCCGCGAAGAGGCCGGGGCAGTCGCGGCATTGCCGTACGGCTCGGCGCTCCTCATCGCCCATACAGGCCCGAACGCCGGTGCCCGGTTCCTGCTGGACTCCGAGGTCACGACCGCCGGCCGCCATCCGGACGCCGACATCTTCCTGGATGACGTGACGGTCTCGCGGCGCCACGCCGAGTTCCGTCGGGTTGGGAACGGCTTCGAGGTCGTCGATGCAGGCAGCCTCAACGGCACGTACGTCAACCACGACCGCGTGGACCAAGTGGCCCTCCGCAACGGCTCCGAGGTGCAGATCGGCAAGTTCCGGCTCACCTTCTATGCCAGCCCTGCACAGACTCCGGCGCGGCCCACCGCCTGAAGGGGCTGGTTGCATGGCAGTAGCCCACCCTGAGCGGAGAGGGTCCTCGGCCCTCAACATCGGCGAGGTCCTGGCCATTCTGGCCGAGGAGTTCCCCTCGATGACGGCCTCCAAGATCCGCTTCCTCGAGGAGAAGGGCCTCATCGCCCCGCACCGCACGCCCTCCGGTTACCGACAGTACGGCCGGGGCGATGTGGATCGCCTGCGCTTCGTGCTGGCGCTCCAGCGGGATCAGTACCTTCCGCTCAAGGTCATCAAGGACTATCTCGATGCGGTGGATCGCGGCGAGCAGCCGGAGAACCTTCCCGGCGGGATGAGCATCGCGCCGCGTCCCGTCTCCGGGGAACTGCACGCGCAGCTGAGTGCCACCCGTTCGCGGTCCCTCAGCGAGCAGCAGCTGCGGGAGGAGTCGGGGGCCAGCGCCGACCTCGTCGAGTCGATGCTCAGCTTCGGCCTCATTGCTGCCGAGGGCGGCCGGTTCGATGAGTACGCCCTCGCCGTCACCCGCTCGTGCGTGGCTCTCGCGGACCACGGCCTGGAGCCCCGGCACCTGCGCTCCTTCCTGAGCACTGCGGAGCGCGAGGTGGGACTGATCGAGCAGGTCGTCGCGCCCAGCGCTTCGCGGCGCGATCCAGCAGCACGGGCGCGTGCGGCCGAGGAGGCGCGGGAGCTCAGCGAGACGTTCCTGACCCTGCACCGCGCGCTGGTCCACGGGCTGATCTCGAGGATGGATGGCTGATGATCGAGCTAGAAGTCGTGGGGGTCCGCATTGAGCTTCCCTCCAATCAGCCTCTCGTGCTCCTCAAGGAAGCCAAGGGCGAGCGGCACCTGCCCATCTGGATCGGGACCGCCGAGGCCAGCGCGATCGCTCTCGCCCAGCAGCACGTTGTGCCGCCGAGGCCGCTCACGCACGACCTCCTGGTCAGCGTGGTGCACAGTCTGGGCCGTCAAGTGGTGAGCGCGACGATCGTCGCCGTCGAGGACAGTGTCTTCTACGCCCAGCTCGGCTTCGACGACGGCACGACGGTCGAGTCAAGGGCGTCAGACGCCTTGGCTGTGGCCCTGCGGGTGAACTGCCGCATCTGGTGCGCCGACGCGGTGCTCGAAGAGGCCGGCGTACAGCTCGCAGAGGGGAGCGACAGCACCGAGGAAGGAGGCTCGACCGCCGAGGAGGAGAGCGAGATGCGGCGTTTCCGGGAATTCCTTGCCGATGTTGAGCCCGAGGACTTCGACGAGTAGCGGTCCTGCGGGCACTGCCGTGGCCGGAGCATCCGACACGCCCCCGGTGCTGCGTGCGATGTCTTTGATTTCACCCCCGGACGGTTCTAACGTCGGTAGTGACGAGCTCCCATTGCTTCCCCGGAACAAACAGGCGACACTTGAAGGTGCGCGGGACTGTAATTACAGACGTGCGCTTCGGGTCCCCCTTCGGAGGACGCAATGCCCCCAGGGGAGCGGTGAAGGAGGGTTTAGTGAGTCCCAAGCGAGAGCACGGAGAGCTCAGACACGTATCCGCCCAGGGCGCCGAAGCGCCGGCGGGCACCCAGGGCCTCCTCTTCGACGACGACCTGCCCGACCTTGACGAAGAGGCGGGCTACCGCGGCCCGACGGCCTGCAAGGCGGCCGGCATCACCTACCGACAGCTTGACTACTGGGCGCGTACAGGGCTGGTCGAGCCGACAGTGCGCGGCGCGGCCGGCAGCGGTTCCCAGCGCCTGTACGGATTCCGAGACATCCTCGTGCTCAAGGTGGTCAAGCGCCTCCTCGACACCGGCGTGTCCCTCCAACAGATCCGGAGCGCGGTGGGCCACCTCCGCGAGCGCGGGGTAGAGGATCTCGCCCAGATCACGCTCATGAGCGACGGCGCCTCGGTGTACGAGTGCACCTCTGCCGATGAAGTCATCGACCTCGTCCAGGGCGGCCAAGGAGTGTTCGGCATCGCCGTTGGCCGCGTGTGGCGCGAGGTCGAGGGGAGTCTTGCGGAACTGCCCAGTGAGCACGCCGACGACCAGACGTTTCCCGGCGATGAGCTGAGCAAGCGCCGCGCGGCGCGAAAGACAGGCTGACCCCGGTCGTTGCACCGTCACATCCGAAACGCACGACGCCGAGTGGCCGCCTTCAGCGGGTGG
>NZ_JAIZDP010000012.1 GCF_021554725.1 Sinomonas notoginsengisoli
ACCTCGGCCGACCGGAAGGGGAGGTGGCCGCACGCGGGCGTCTCGTCGAAGGAACAATTGATGGGGCACCCACGTCAGGAACTGACGGGACTGTGGATGTGATCGCTGTTTGAGGTGTTTTGCAGCGCTGACAGTCACAACTCAGCGAGCAGGATATTGCCCCGGTCCGCCGACGGAGCCACGATGGGTGCGTGAGATCGGTGGGAGTCGATCGTCGGGGCGTCGCCGCAGTCGGCACCGTGCTCACGGCCGCGGCGATCGCGGCCTCCTCGATTCTCGCTGGTTGGCTCGCGCTGACCGCCGTCCCCGACGGGTTGTGGCCTTCGCAGCTCTCGACGAGCCCGGTCTGGCTTGGACTCGCTCCGTTGACGGTGATGGCGTGTGTGGTCCGGGCGGCACTCGACAGGCGTCGCGGCGAGTCCCGCGCCGCCCGCTGGTCGACCGGCATCGCCGCCGCGATGGCCGCGGAGTCCCTGATCTCGGCGGGATCAGGCTGGCTCGCCCTGCACTCCGGCGGCGGGACGTGGGTGTTCGCTGTGGTCGTCTCGCTGCCGATCGTCGGCTGGACGGTGGTGATCGCGATTGCTCAGGCTGCCGGCGCTGCGTTGCTTGGCAAGGCCGATGGCCGGCGGGCGGCGCTGCCGGTTGTGGGCGCGACCGCGTCGGTGATCGTGGCCGGGGTGCTGCTGCCCAGCTCCAACACGGTGGCGCGTGTCCCGGCGATGCCCACGCTCCTGCCGGCGTCCTTCCTGACATCGCCCCAGGCTCGCCTCGTGGAGACCCTCGTGGCGTGCGTCTGGCTCGTCATAGGGATCGCCGTGCCTACTGTGCTGGGGGTGCGGGCTGCACGGGCCGGCGGCGCCGAGCGGGTCAGGTTGGCGCAGGCCGCCGCCGGAATGCTTCTTCCCCTCGCTGTCGTGGCAGCGTGCGGGATGCTGGCCGCGGTCGATCGCGCGGTTCCCCTGGGACGAGGGTTCAACGGCTTCGCCTTGGGTCTGTCGCTTGCCGTTGTTACCTCATCGTGGTGGACGAGTGCGCTGCTCCACGACGCCGGTCCGAGCCGCGACACCCATACACTAAAGTCCCCAGAGATCGTCCGTGCGGCGTTGTGGATTGTCTTTGCCGTCGCCACCGTCCAGCTCGCGCCGCTAGTTCTCGCGGTGCTTGCGCCGCTGCTCGTGGCACCCGGCGACGACGCGGGACCATGGGCAGGACTGATCGCCATCGCCTTCGCCGGCGTCTTGCTCCAGCCGTGGCGGTTCGTCGTCGCCCGGTGCGTTGCGGCAGTCCTGCCCTCCCCTGATGCAGCAGACGCCCGGGCCGCCGGTCCGGGGCCGAATGTCGATCCGGCACTGGCCGATGCCGACTTGCCGGAAGCATCCCTTGCCGTCCTCACCCGGCGGGAGCAGGAGGTGTTGGCACTCGCGTCCGAGGGGTTGAGCAATCAGGGCATCGCTGATCGCCTCGTGCTCTCCAAGCGCACTGTCGACGCGCACCTTCGCTCGGTGTTCCGCAAGCTCGACGTTGCCGGAGACAGCAATCCGAGGGTGCGCGCCGCCGCGTTATGGCTGGCGAACGGGCCAGGACCAGCGTACGAACCGACGTCTTCTCCTGTCATGAAGGGGCCGGAGAGGAGGACGTGACGCGACGCGATTTGGCATGGTCCATCGCGGATGGACGGTCAGCCGTCCTCAGGGCGACGATGAGCAGGACGATCCCGCTGATCAGCGTCAGGGGTGCCAGCCGAGCGAGGTCCGAACGGAAGATCGCTCCGAGCACCCAGAATTCGGCCAGGTTGACGATGGCTGGCAGCATCGCGGCCCAGCCTCGGCGGTCACCGGCGCGCAGTAGGCGAATCCCGCAGACCACGCTGGCGACGAGCAGGGTCCAGGTCGCGAAGTACATTCCCAACAGCCCTGGGCCGGCCCAGGCCCAGTGGGCGGGGTCGTTCATGACCGAGGCGGGCGCTGACAGTCCGCCGTGAGCGATCACCACCACGCTCTCCCCGGTCTGCCCGACCGCAGCTGCCGCAGTGAAGGCGATGACGATCCACGCGAACACCCGCATCGTCCGCCACGCGGACGCCGCCCGCCACCGGAGCGCAAGCCAGATCCACAGCGGGAAGACGAGCAGGATGAAGATGGCGTGGAGCATGAGGTGCGGGATGATCCCGCCGGTGGGACCGCCGATGGCCGTGGCAAGGAACATCGAACCGACGATCGCGACCCAGAGCAGACCGAGACGAACCAGCGCCGACTGGACGGACGCCGAAGAGTGGAGTGTCATGACTCAACCGTGCCTCCGACGGAGGCCCGCCGCATCGGCAGATCGGCCTAACTCGAGTCCTCGGAGGTCGAAAGTCCGCCGATCGCCAGAGCTCCCCAACGGCTCTACGACCGCTTCGGGGAGAACAAGGGCAAGGTGATCCGCGAGGCCGCCCCGGCGATCCTCGTCCTCGAGGCCACCACCGACGACGTCATCGAAGCTGCCGCCAGCATCCTCGTCATCGGCAGCTAACCGCGATCAGGCGCTCACAGAACACCGCCATACAGCGATCAGATCCAAATGCGGGAGTACGGGGGAGGGGAGAAGCCCCAGAGACCCCGAGTCCTGTCAAAGGAACCGTTGATAGGACATCGTCAAGGACTGAGCGAGCAGCGGTCCGCCGGGGACAGTCGACGACAGACATCCTCTCCTATAGCACCGTCGGTATTTGCAGGCTCGTTCACGCTCTCGCGCTAACTGGGCCGCGGTGGCCTCCTCCCCCCCGAGATTCGGTCGTGGTCCGTCACCCCTCGCCGGAATGTCACGGCCATCGGCGTAGGGGGGATCGTCGGCGTCGGCATCTTCTCGCTCGCCGGGCTCGTGGCGCACGGCGACTCCGCCAATCCCGGGGTGGGGCCGGCGGTCCTCATCTCGTTCCTGGTGGCGGGGCTCGCCTCGGCCGCAGCGGCGCTCTCCTACGCGGAGTTCGCCGGCATGATCCCGCGGGCCGGGTCCGAGTACACGTACGGGTACGTGGCGCTGGGTGAGATCACGGGCTGGTTCATCGGGTGGGACCTGCTGCTGGAGTACATCGCCATCGTGGCCGTCGTCGCGATCGGCATCTCCGGATACGTGGACGCGTTGTTTGGCTCGTGATCGGGCTGGCCATCTACTTCACGTATGGCCGCCGGCACTCGCTCGTGAACCCGGACAGCCCGCGTCGGGAGCAGGAGGCGAGCCTGCAGCCTTGATGCGGGGTTCGCGAGGGGGCGCACGACGGCGGGTGGGCACGCGCCGTCGTGCGCTCGGCAGTTCTCGGGGGCGCCTCATGGCCCCGGGCGCGTTGCGAACTAGATGATCGCCTGGTGCGGAACACCATACGATGGCGGAGGCCCCGCCCTTGTCAGCTCGCTTCTTCGACCACGAGGTCGTCCACTCGGACTGTGCGATCAGGCGGGACGGTTTGGACGTGTACGCCAGCGCGGTGGAAGAGCTCGACCTGCTGGGGGTCCGCTGCGGCGTCGGTGACCAGAGTCCAGGGCACGGGCAAGCGCACCCACGCGTGGAAGGGCCGCTGCCCGAGCTTGCTCGAGTCGGCGAGCACGTAGACGTTCGCGCCCCTGCGGGCCATGAGTTCCTTGAGCCGGGTCTGGGCCTGGTCGGCCTCGCAGATGCCATCGTCGGCGGTGACGGCGTCGGCACCGAGGAAGACTCGGTCGAAGCTCAAGCGTTCCAGCGCTGCCTCGGCCAGCGGGCCCACGAAAGTCTGGCTGACACTGCGGAGGCGGCCGCCCAGACAGTCGACCTGGATCCCCGGGGAGTCCGACAGCTCCTGGACGGTGTTCAGGGCGGGAGTGGTGACCGTGAGGTTGGTGTGGCCGCGCAGCGCGTGGGCGAGTGCTCCGACGGTGGAACCGCCATCGAGGAGGACCGACTCGCCCGGCTGGACTTGGGCTGCGGCCCACCGGGCAATCGCCTGCTTTTCCTCGAAGGCCTCGCCGATCCGCTGGCGCAGAGATGCCTCGGGGTGCGCGCCGATCGCGAGGGCGCCCCCGTAGGTCCGGGCGAGCTTGCCCTGTTCGTTCAGGAGAGCGAGGTCTCGGCGGATCGTGGACGCTGTGACCTGGAACCTCTGGGAGAGCTCCTCGACAGAGGTCAGACCGGCTGTGGTGGCGAGCCGGTAGATCTCTTCTCGCCTGGCCTTCGCAGTTGTCATCCGGGCCCCTTTCGGGTCGAGTTCGCCCATCGGCTCGGCCGTGGGCCGGAACCTTTCCCCATCGTAGCGACCGCTCCTCCGCGGGCGCGGGGCGCGTGCTATAGCGACGCTCCTGCGCAGATGAGGTGGTCCTGGCCTGTGATCGAGCGGGCGTGCGGACCGACGAGGAAGCTGACCAGTGCGGCGACGTCTTCCGGGTCCACAAGATGCCCGAGCGGCGGAGCCACAGGGGGCACGTCTGCCCGCGCAGGATCGGAGAGCATGGGAGTGTCCGTCGGGCCGGGCGAGACGAGGTTGACCGTGATGCGGCGCGGGGCGAGCTCCTTCGCCCAGGACCTGCCCAGACCGAGGAGCGCGGCCTTGGTCGCGGCATAGTGGCTCTTGCCGGCAGCCCCGGCTGCCGTGCGGCTTCCGAGGAGGACGATCCGTCCGCCATCGTGCATGGCGGGAACGAGGGCATCCGCGAGGATGCTCGCAGCCGCGACGTGCACCGCGAACATTGCCTGGAGGGCGGCAGGGTCCAGGGCGCCGAGGCGACCGGTGCGCTGGAGGCCTGCCGCGTGGACGACGGCGTCGGCAGGAAGGAGGCCTGCTGCTGCGCTTCCGACGGCTTCTGGGTCTGCAAGGTCAGCCTGCCGCCAGGTGAACCCTTCTCCGAGCCCGGCCTCCCTGCGGCTGAGCCCGGTGACGCGCCAGCCCTCGGAGAGCAGGCGGACGGCGATGGCCCGTCCGATGCCCGAGCTGGAGCCGGTGACGACGGCGTGCCTCGGCTCAGGCATCGTCTCCGCCGGGGGTGGCCGAGCCATCGTAGGCCCATTCGGGGCTGACCTTGACGTACTTGATGGCCTGTCGGAAGTAGGTGTAGGCGATGTTGAGCGCGCCGTCGGCCCCTTGGTGGATGGAGGGGTAGGAGAACTCGTGGTTGAGCCCGTCACGGGAGTTGTTCGAGAGGCAGTACCCGTCTCCGACTTCGAGGTTCCGCCGAACGGGCCAGCTGCGGCCCGAATCCTCCGAGATGGCCAGAGTCATCGGCGCGCGTGGGGTGCCCCAGAAAGCGGCTCGCGCCCCGAGAGCAGGCGCGGCGGCGGGGGGTTTGGCCGCAGTTGAGTCGGAGGCCTGCTCGATCAGGCCGTCGTCGTCGATCTCGTCGTAGAGCGAGGGTCGCCGTTCGGTTGTCTCCTCGGCGCGCCGGTGGTTGTAGACGAGCGCGAGCCGGCCATCGGCAAGGGCTGTGAACTGGATGGAAGAGTTGTTGTTGGGCAGCTCCGTCGGTACGGGCTCGCTCCACGTGTCCCCGTCGTCTATGGAGCGGGATTCGTAGATGGAGTCGGCCCAGCGGCTGCGGTAGAGGGCCAGGAGTGAGCCGTCGGGCAGGGGCTGAATGTCCATGTGGACGCAGCCGACGCTTCCGGGCACGAGGTGCTCACGCCAGGTCTG
This sequence comes from Sinomonas notoginsengisoli, assembly GCF_021554725.1. GTDB lineage: Bacteria > Actinomycetota > Actinomycetes > Actinomycetales > Micrococcaceae > Sinomonas > Sinomonas notoginsengisoli. The sequence goes on from NZ_JAIZDP010000012.1 coordinate 5,639, forward strand.
GCCGCCGTCATCCGAAACCATGACGGCACTGTCGTCGTTGTCGCCAGCCCACTTCTCGCCAGGGGTTGTGAGGCAGCGGAAGATCGGCATGAGCCACCGGCCCGAGGGCAGGACGAGCGGCTGATGCCGGACGAAGACGCCGCCGGCCTCGTTCGCCGAGAAGAGAGTCTCCACTGGGCCCCATGTCTTCCCGCTGTCGGCCGAGATCCGCCGCCGGACTTCGGCTGTGTCCTGATTCCCGGCCTTCTGCGCGGTGTACAGGAGCCAGACCGCCTCACCGCCGGGCGCGAAGAGGATGGGGTTCTGCTCCGAGCGCGTGCTGTCGTGCGAGAGCTGCTCGGGCCGCGACCATCGGTCCGAGCCCGGTTCGAGGGCCGAGAACCAGACCGCGATGTCGCTCACGCCCTCTTGAGTGCCGCCGAACCACACGCAGCCCAAGCGCCCGTCGGGGAGGGTCTGGAGGTTCGCCGCATGTGACTGGACGGTGGCGGCGGGGAGATAGGCGAAGGTTGCCCCGTCGGCATGGCGGAGGACGCCGTCGCAGGTGATGGCGCTGTAGGCGCTGTCGATAGTGCTGCTGGTCATGGTGTTCCTTCAGTCCTGCGCAGTCGCGGCGTCGAGGTGCGCCTTGGCTGCCAGTTCAAGATGGGTGAGGTCCGAGGCGATGGTCACGAAGCTGTAGCCCTGCCGGAGCCGCTGGGCGGCGATCGGCCCGGCGGCGGTGTGGATGCCGGCGGCGATGCCCGCACTGGCGGCGGCGTCGGCGACGAGGGCGAGCGCCTCGTCGAACTCGGCTTGGATTGCCGGGTCTCCCGGGAAGCCCCCGCCGACGGCGAGGGAGAGGTCGGAGGGGCCCACATAGATACCGTCGAGGCCGGGGACCGCGCAGATCTCCTTGACGTTCGCCAGCCCCTCCGGCGTCTCGATCATCGCGAAGACGAGGGTTGACCCATTGGCCTCTGCCGGGATCGGGCCCACGCGCAGCGCCGAACGCATGGGGCCGTAGGAGCGGCGCCCGAGGGGCGGGTAGTTGGCGGCGGCGACTGCGGCCGCCGCATCCGCGGCCGTATCGATGAGGGGCACGATGACACCGATCGCGCCCGCGTCGAGGGCCCGGCCGATCGAGGTCGCATCATTGCCGTCAACTCGGACCATTCCGACGGCGCGCTGGCTGGCATCGATGGCCATGAGCCCGGCAAGGACGCCCGAGTATCCGAGGAGTCCGTGCTGGGCGTCGAGCGCGACGTAGTCGTAGCCGAGACGCGCGATGCGCTCCGTGGCCACAGGAGCGTCGAGCACGCTCCAATAGCCCACGACGCGTTCCCGCGCCCGGATCTTCCTCGCGAACTCGAGGACCTGGGGGGAGGAAGTCATCTTCGTTCCACTCTTCGATTCGTTGTCGGCGGGATCAGCGGTTGTAGGCGGGCATTGGGCCGCGCAGAGTCGCGCCGACCTTATCGCAGGCTTCGACGACGTCGGCTGGAAGGGGGCCACTGGCAACGGCTTGGATGTTTGCCCGGAGCTGCTCGACCTTCGATCCCCCGAGGAGAACCGACCCCACGCCCTCGCGGTACGCGAGCCAACGCAGCGACAGCTCAACGAGGGCGACGCCGGCGCCGTCCGCAATAGTGGTCAGCGACTGCACAGCCTCGAACAGGCGAGGGTCCCAGTAGCGCTCGGTGTACATCGCGGCCAGCCGGGAGTCTCCGAAACGCCCCTGAGAGGGCTTCGCCTCGAACCGGTGCTTGCCGGTGAGGAGTCCTCCGCCCAGAGGGTTGTAGACCATGGTGTGCAGGCCGTGGACTGCGGCGAACTCGAGGTACTCCTCCTCGAGGCGCCGGGCGAGGAGGTTGTAGAGCTGCTGCGCGATAACAGGGCGGGGCGCGCCGGAACGCTCGGCCGCGTGGATGAGGTCGGCGATCTGCCAGGCGGCGAAGTTGGACACGCCCATGGCCTTGACCTTGCCCTCCGCGACCAGTTCCGCGACGGCGCCGAGGGTCTCCTCCAGCGGCGTCGAGCGGTCGGGCTGGTGGAGGTAGAACAGGTCGACGCTCTCCATGTCGAGGCGCTTCAGGCTGCCCTCAATCGACCGGCGGAGCCCGGGAGCCGACAGTGGCGAGTGGCTCCCATGGTCCGGGTGCGGCATTCCGGCCTTGGTTGCGAGGACAACCTCTTCCCGCCGGCCCTTGAGAAGGCGGGAGAGAATCTCCTCGCTCGCCCCGCCCGCGTACCCGTTGGCGGTGTCGACCGTTGTGATTCCGGCATCGAGGGCCTCCTCGAAGATTCGGCGTGCCGTGGCCTCGTCCGCGGTGTCGCCGAACGTCATGGTGCCGAGCACCAGCTTCGAGATGGGGGGTTTCCCCGGGTGAACAGCGTCCGCGTGGTTGCTCATATGGTCTTCCCGTCGACGACGGCGGGACGAGGCCCACCGATAGCTGCGCGTTGTGCGCGAAAGACGCAGGCAAGTACCGCTCCTTCGTGCAATCTTCCGCTTTCCATTGCCTCAACTATCCTATCTCTGCGCGAATTGAGCAATAGGTATAGCGTGATTCGCGCAGATATGTCATGCTTGCTGGTGACGCAGCACACTCACCGCTCAGCCAGGAAGGAGGAGGGACATGGCTACAGTCCTCGTGCAGGCTGACGACTTCTCGGGTGCCGCGGAAGTCGGCCAGCAGTTCGCCGCCCAAGGATTCGCCGTCAGGATCGCTCTGCGAGCCAGTGTGCAGAGCCGCAATCCCACCGCAGAAGGCCCTGACGTCCTCGTGGTCGACACCCACTCGCGCGGCACGTCGGCTCCCGAGGCGGCGGCCGCCGTGAAGGCGGTCTTCTCCAAAGCTACCGGGATGCGCAACGCCGTCCTGTTCAAGAAGACCGACTCCCTCTGGCGGGGCAACATCCGTTCAGAGGTCTCGGCGCTGACCGAGCTGGGGTACCACGTTGTCCTGGCCGGAGCCCTGCCCGCGATGGGGCGGACGGTCATAGGCGGCAAGCCCTTCGTCGCCGGCCTGCCCCTGCGCTCCTCAGACCTCTGGCGTGCCGAGGCGGGAGCTCCTCCCGCGGACCTTGGCGAGGTGTTCGCCGGCACCACTGTGCGCTTCGCGCGGCTTGAGGATGTGAGGTCGGGCTCCTTCGCGCGGTCTCTCGCAGCTGCTCCGGCGTCTGGCCCCGTGGCCATCACCGTAGTCGACAGCGAGACGGAGGAGGACCTCGCCGCCGTCGTCGACGCCCTCGGCGAGCTCGGGTTCGCCGCGGAAGGACGTCCCATCGCGTTGGCCGGGACCGGTCAACTCGCTGGGCTCCTCGCCCGGCGCCTTGCGGCGGAAACTGCGCACAACGCGCAGCCTCGCGTAAATGTGGCACCTCCGCTCGATCATGAATCGGGGCGCACGCCTGTCCTTGCGGTAGTCGGCTCGGCGTCCCCGTCAGCACGGCGGCAGCTGGAGCACCTCGCGGCCGAGGGCTTTGACATTGTCACAGTCGATGCTCAGATGAAGGCGCCTGAGCGGGACACCCAGGCTGTTGAACGCCTGCGTGCGGGCCTCGCCGACGGCCGCTCCGTCGCATTTGCCCTCGTCGACTCGCCCGTGGATCCGGAACAGTCGGCCGGGGTCGTGGCCCGCCTCGCGCATCTGGCCCAGCTGGGCCAGAAAGGGTTTCGGGCGGACCTCATCCTGACTGGCGGGGAAACCGCCCGAGAAGTCCTCGAAGCCCTCGGCATCGCCACCCTGACTCCCTACACGGCCGTCCAGCACGGAGCCGTCGTCAGCCTGGCCGATGACGGCCGGCTCGTGGCCACCAAGCCCGGCAGCTTCGGGGACGAACTCGTCCTCGCCCAGCTGTACCGGCAGATCGCCTCCCACCCTTCCACCATGTCGGCCGGCGTACCGGCCCACAGCTCAACTCGAACAGCCAAAGACACGGAGACCCGCATGACGACGGAACACGACGACAGGCCCTTCATCGCCGTCACGATGGGAGATGGAGCCGGGATCGGGCCAGAGGTCACCCTCGGCGCCTTAGTCCACCCCGGCGCCTACACCGACAGCCGCCCGGTGGTTATCGGGGACGCGCACCGCCTGCGCCTCGCCGGGGACGCACTCGGCATCCACGCAGAGGTAATGGCGGTCAAGACCGTCGCCGAAGCGGCCTTCACCCCGGGACGTGTGAACGTGATCGACCCCGAGATCCTGCCGCATGACCTGCCCTGGGGCGAGGAATCGGCTGAGGCTGGCAACGCCGCCTACCACTACGTCAGGATCGCGTGCGAATTGGCGATGGCGGGCCAGGTCCAGGGGATCTGCACTGCGCCCCTGAACAAGGCCGCACTGCACAAGGCCGGCCACCTCTACCCCGGCCACACCGAGCTGCTGGCCCACTTCATGGGCGTCGACGAGGTCTCCATGATGCTCTCGACCCCCAAGGTCAAGGTCATCCACGTCACCACCCATATCGGCCTCGTCGACGCGATCCGCAGGATCGAGCCCGGACTCGTCGAGCGCACCGTGCGCCGCGGCGAGGAGGCCATGAAACGTGCAGGGGTGGCACGGCCGAAGATCGGCGTCTGCGCCATCAATCCCCATGCAGGGGAGAACGGCCTCTTCGGCTACGGCGAAGAGGAGGAGAAGATCACGCCAGCGATTGAACGACTCCAAGCAGACGGGATCGACGCCCGCGGCCCGCTCCCGGCGGACACGGCCTTCTTCCTGGCCGGGCGCGGGGACTACGACCTCATCGTGGCCATGTACCACGACCAGGGGCACGGCCCGGTGAAGGTTCTCGGCATCGAGGCAGGGGTGAACATTACCGTCGGGCTGCCGGTCATCCGCACCTCGGTCGACCACGGCACGGCCTTCGACATCGCAGGCAAGGGCATCGCTGATGTGCGCAGCATGATCGAGGCCCTCCGTCAGGCCGCCGAGATGTCCCCTCGGCTTGTCTTCCAGCCATAGCCCGTCCACTTCTCACTACAACGGAGTAGAAGGAACACAAGCATGTCCAACATCATGACCCCCACCCCCGAGCAGCGGGCCAAGTGGGTCCGCCGCGCCATCTTCGCCGGCGTCATCGGCACCACGATCGAGTGGTACGACTTCGTCCTGTTCGGCACGGCGTCAGCCCTGGTGTTCAACACCCTCTTCTTCCCCAAGTTCGACCCCCTGATGGGTACGGCCGCCGCCCTCACCACCACCGCCATCGGCTACTTCTTCCGCCCGCTCGGCGGCTTCGTCTTCGGCGCCCTCGGCGACAGGATCGGACGCAAGAACGTCCTTGCCGCAACGCTGGTCCTCATGGGCGTGTCGACCGCGCTCATCGGGATGCTCCCCACCTACGCCCAGGCCGGCATCTGGGCCCCGATCCTGATGCTCCTGCTCAGGATCCTGCAGGGAATCGGGGCAGGCGCTGAATTCGGTGGCGCTCAGGTCATGGTCTCGGAGCACGCCAGCAAGAAGCGCCAGGGCCTGCTCACCAGCCTGCCCGGCGCAGGCCTGGCCCTCGGCATCATGCTCGGAACGTCCTTCTATTCCCTTCTGGACTTCATGCCCAAGGACGACTTCATGGCTTATGGCTGGCGGCTTCCGTTCCTCGCCAGCGTGATCGGCATCGGGGTTGGCCTCTTCATCCGGATGCGCGTGATGGAATCCCCCGAGTATGCCGCGGTTACCCGGGCCAAGGCGAAGCCCAAGAGCCCCATCAGGGAGGTCTTCGCGTCCTACCCGCGCAACTGGTTCGTGGCCATGTTCGCCTGCTTCGCCGAGAACGCGACGACCAATCTCGTCAAGACCTTCGTCCTCGCGTACGCCGCAACGTTCCTCCACCTGGACAAGAGCATCGGGCTCAATGGCCTCTTCATCGCCGCCCTTGTCAGCCTCTTCACCTACCCGTTCTTCGGATGGCTCGGCGACCGCCTCGGCATCTCCCGTGTCTACATCGGCTCAGCCGTGGCCGTGGCACTGTTCATCTTCCCGATGTTCTGGATGATCGACACGAAGGTGGTCCCGGTCGTCCTCACGGCCATCGTCATCATCTATGCGATCGCCGTCCGCGGGATGTCCGCGACGCAGGGCGCCTACCTTGCCAATCTCTTCCCGACCCATATCCGTTTCACCGGACTCGCCTCGGCCCGCGAAGTCGGAAGCGCGATCTCGGGAGGCATCGGCCCCGTCGTGGCGACGCTCCTGCTCGCAGCGACCAACTCGTACTGGCCGGTCGCCCTCTACATGATCAGCCAGGCCGCGATCACGATCGTCGCCGTATGGATTGGTCCGAGCAAGCGCAAGCCGCTCGAGGATGCAGCAGTGGAGCAGGCGGGGGCATCCTCGGCGCAGGTCGCCCATCTGCAGTAGGCAGTCCCTTTCCCTCACATAGCTCATCCCGCGGACAGGCCGAGGACCTGTCCGCGGGATGCCTGCGTCCTCAGACGGTGCAGGTGAGCGCACGACGGCGCGTGGTCGCTCGCCGTCGTGCGCTCGGCCCCAGTGCGGGCTACTGCCGAGTCACTTTGTAGCGATCCCTCTATCGCCCACCCATGCGCATGGTGGATTCACCACAAAACGGCGGCGGCCGGCGCTGCATAGCCTTCTGTCCAGAACGACTGCAAGACCATCTGGAGGAACCATGAGCCACCCGACAACGCCGACCCCCGCACCCGACCGCCCGGCCGAGCCTGGCGCCAGGCCGTCGCGCCGCACGTGGGACTCCCGGTCGCTGGCCCTGGTCTCCGTTTTTGCGGCCTTCATCGCAGCCTCGGCGATCGTCCCCGGCATCCCGGTGGGCAGCTTCGGGGTTCCGATCACGCTCCAGACCTTCGCGATCATCCTCACCGGCCTGGTGCTCGGCGGCTCCCGCGCCGCCGCAGCCGTGGGCCTCTACCTGGTCCTTGCGTTCGCCGGCCTGCCGATCTTCTCCGGCGGCCGGGCCGGGCTGCAGGTCATGGCCGGCGGATCGGCCGGGTACATCGTGGGGTTTGTCCTCGCTGCCTTCCTCGTCGGTGTCGCCGCCGAGCAGATCATCAAGCGCCTCCCGGCCAAGCGGAGGGGCCTGTGGTTCTTCCTCGCCGCGGCCGTGGTCACGGTGGTCGCCTCGCACCTGCCGGGCGTGCTCGGCATGATGCTCAACCTCAAGCTCTCCTGGCAGGCGGCCTTCGCCGCGGACCTCGTCTTCTATCCGGGCGACCTCCTCAAGGACGCTGTGGCAGCCGTCGCCGCCGTGGCCGTGCACCGGGCGTTCCCGGACGTCCTCGTGCGCCGCGTGAAGTGAGGCGGGTGCGGTGAGCGGGGGAGCGCGGACCTCAAGGGTCTTCGGCAGCACTGTGGACGATCAGACTCGGTGCGTCCACTACCGCACGGAGGCCGACGTCGTCGCCATGAAGTTCGGCTGCTGTCTGCGGTACTACCCCTGCCATCTCTGCCATGCGGAGCACGCGGACCACGAGGCCCAGACGTGGCCGCGGGAGCAGTGGGGCGAGCCGGCGGTGCTGTGCGGGGTGTGCAAGGGGGAGATGGCCATCGAGGCCTACCTGGCGGTCACCTCTTGCCCGAGCTGCGGCGCCCGGTTCAACGAGCGGTGCGCGGCGCACAGGCACCTGTACTTCGAGGTGGGCTGACGGCGGGCGGGTGAGGAGGGAGCGGACGACGGCGGGTGCGCACCCGCCGTCGTCCGCGCGCCTCGGGAGGGGCTTAGGCGGCGGCCGGTGCCGTCTCGAGCTCGCCCTCTGGCTTCTCAGCGCCGGCGCCCCTGACGAGCAGCGTCGCTGCGCCCGCCACGACGAGCGGGACCGCCAGGGCCGCGAAGTACCCGGACGGACCGAGCCCGGTCAGCAGCACCCCGCCGAGTGCCGAGCCGACGATTGAGCCGAGCCGGCCGATCCCGATGCCCCAGCCGGTCGCCGTCGCCCGCAGCTGGGTGGGGTAGGCGTTGGCGATGAGGTAGTTCAGGGCGAGCTGCTGGCCGCCGATCCCGAAGCCGGCGAGGCCGATGAGCGTGAACACGAGCCCGAAGTTCGTTCCGGCGGCGCCGAGTCCGAGGGCGATGAGGATGCCTGCGCCGAACATGCCCAGCAGGAGGGTGCGGGCGTTGACACGCGGGAGGACGGCGGAGAGCGGGATGGCGAACAGGATGAAGGCGCCGTTGACGGTGACGGTGCCGAGGGCGGCGCTGCCGGCGTCGAGGCCCAGGGCCTTGAGCGCCGTCGGCATCCAGAGGAGCAGCAGGTACCAGGCGATCCAGTTGAACAGGTAGGTTGCCCACACAGCAACGGTCACGGTGCGGTAGGCGGGGGAGAGGAGGGCGGCGACTGAACCGCGCTTCTGGCCGGCATCCTCGACCGTGAGCACGGTGGCGTCCGGGACGGACAGGCCCGTGGTGCGGGCAATGAGCGCCCGGGCGCGCCGGTCCGCCTCGGGAGTGCCTCTCGCGACGAGGAAGGCAGGGGACTCGGGCAGGAGCTTGACTGCGGCAGCCAGGAGCGCCACGGGGAGGGCGCCGCCGATGAGGAAGATGCCGCGCCAGCCGACGGCCGGGAGCCAGGCCGCCGCGACGAGGCCGCCGATCATCGCCCCGCCGGGGAGGCCGAGGAGCACGAGGGTCATGAGGAAGCCGCGCCGCCTGCGCGGGCTGAACTCTGCGGTGAGCGCGAGCAGGGCCGGGGTGGCTCCGCCCATGCCGAGGCCGATGAGGAAGCGAAGCGCCACTACTTGCCACGCGGTGCTGGCAAAGGCGCCAGCCAGTGAGAACGCGCCGAAAAGGGCCAGCGCCACGAGGATGGTGCGCTTGCGGCCGATCCGGTCGCCGAACGTGCCGAGGGTCATCGCGCCAACCGCCATGCCGATCGTGCTCGCGGTGATGACCCACGTCATGTCCGTTGCGGAGAGCCTGAACTCGTCGGCGATGGCCGTGCCGATGAAGGCGATCGACTGCGTGTCGAATCCGTCCAGCAGCGCGACCACGAAGCACAGCGCCACGGCGGCCCAGCGCCACAGCCCCATGCGGGAATGGTCCATCGCGTCCTGGACGCTCAGGGTCTCTCTGGTCATCGTTGGCTCCTCACAGCGGGGTTGCGGGGAGGACGACGGCGTCCCCCCGGTTTGGCCTGCTGTGCGAGGCTATGCGGGGATTGGGACAGAGAGAAATACCTGTTTCGCCGGGATTGATATCGGGAGGCGATGGGTGCGCGTCGGCCACGAAAAGCCTATGCACCGTGCGTAAGCGCCGGAGCGTCGAGGTCGTAGCAGCGCTCTGGATCCCTACCGGACCGCATTCGGGGCTGCGTTTGTCCTTCCGAAGCCGCGGAAAAGCCAGTGAACACCCGCTCCGAGCGCAACCAAAGCGGTGAGAATAATGCCGAGTTCCTCGGCGATCCACACGTGGCCCAGGACCTGCCAGCCGATCAGGATCGGAAGATCGATCATGAGGACGAGCCCAACGAGAAACACAAGTACGGCGAGTATTCTCCACCGCGCCTTGGTGCTGGGTACCAAGAACCACACTCTGACACTGCCCGCCATCGCGATGCAGACGATCCCAATCTCGAAGAGCAGGCCGACTACGCCGCTACTGCCCTCGGTTCCGCCATTCGCCCACATCATCGCGGTCTTGAGAACCCACGCAAAGCCGCCGAGGGCGGCAAGTACGCCCGGGATGCGCAATGACATGGCGTTCAGTCCGACTCGGTCAGTGACTGCCTGTCATCCAGTCTCTGCAGCATTGGAAGCCCCCCGAAGATCAACGCGCAACGTGACGCGGTCAGTGTATGCCTGGGGTGAAAGCCAAGCCAGCGTCCGCAGGGCAGCACTCCGCCTCGTTCGCTCGGGACGGCCTACGCAGCTGTCGACGCCTTGAGCAGTCCCGAGAGCGTGGCCGTGGAGGCCTTCAGGGCGTGCCGGGCGGTAAGGGTTAGACGCGCTTAGCCGGTCTGGGTGCCGAGGGACTTCTTGAGTTCGGCGACTTCGGCGCTGAGCTCTCCCACCTGCTGCCTGACCCGGGCGAACTCGGCCTCACGACGCCGTGCGACGAAGAAGCCCACCACGAGCGAGAGGATGCACAGGGGTACCGCAAGGGCGAAGGCCCAGCCGGCCGAGGCAAAGAAGCCCGTCGCCGCGGGGAGCGCGGCCTGGGCGTCGTTGAACTGGTTCACCCCGTTCGCGAGCCCGCTGAGGAGCCCGTCCAACGGTCTCAGGTACTGGCCGACCACAGGGGTTCCACCCAGCGTGGGAGCAGTGAGCCGCCCATGGGCGTCGCCGCCCCAGCGGGGGTCGCTGAGGTGGAGCAGGACGTAGATGCCGGCTCCGGTGTTGGCCACGGCGAAGACGAGCACCGCGCCCAGGACGGCCAGATCCGGACGGCGGAGCCGCCAGAGGCCCAGCAGCAGCCCGGCGGCGACCGCCACGATCCATGTCAGGTTCTTCAGCCACTCGGCATTGACGCCGCTCAGAATGTCCACATGAAGTCCCTTCCCCGAAAGTGCCTGTGACACGCTACCGGATTCGGTGGTTGGACGCCGATGACATCGCGACGGCGGCCCCCACCGCGACGCCGAGGACGGTATCCACTACGCGGTCGGTAAGCAGTGTCAGGGGTGAAGTGGGGGTGGCGAGCTCGGTCAGGGCCATGATGAGCGGCGTGAAGAAGCCGAGGGCCACCCCGTAACGGTGGGACATGAAGAGTTCGGTGGGGAAGAGGAAGCCGACCGCCACGAGGGCGAGCCACACCGGGCTCGGGTCGGCGGCTGGGCGAGGTCCTGGACATCCTCGAGGGCATCGAGGCCCACCACGCAATCATGTCCTGCGGCCACCTCGACGCCGACCAGACGGAGCGGCTCATCGAGCAGGCCTCGTCCATGGGGATCAAGCGCATCCTCGTGAACCACCCGAACTTCGTGATCGGCGCCGAGCCTGAGCGGGTGCGCCGCTGGGTGGGCCTCGGGGCGCGGATCGAGCACTCGATCTGCCAGTACAACGACCGCACCTCGTTCTACCAGTGGGGCCTCGACACCCTGCTGGGCTTCGTGAAGGCCGCCGGCGTGGAGAGCACGCTCCTGGGCTCCGACTTGGGGCAGGCGAACAATCCGTTGCCGGTGGACGCCTACGCGCGCATGGTGCGCGGCCTGCTGGACGCGGGCGTGTCCAAGGAGGACGTGCGCCGGCTCACCGCGGACAACCCCGCCGACCTGCTGGGATCTGATGTCCCTGCCTACGTCCCTGCGCGGGCTCATGGCCGAGCGCCCCGTCCTCGGCACGTTCCTGAAGATCCCGCGGTTCGAGATCGTGGACATCCTGGCTCTCTCCGGGTTCGACTTCGTGGTCTGCGACTACGAGCACTCGCAGATGTCGGTGGGGGAGGCGTGCGACGTCGTGCGGGCCGGCCGGGCGCGCGGGCTTCCGGTCCTGGTCCGGGTCCCCGTTCTAGACCGGGGCGACATCAACCGCCTGCTCGAGGCCGGCGCCGCCGGGATCCAGCTCGCCCGCGGCTCCGGAGCCGCGGCGGTGGAGCTGCGGAACCTGGTCTCGTACCCGCCGCTGGGCACCCGGTCGGTGTCGCTGGCGCAGCCGGCGGCGGACTACGGCATGGGCGTGACCCTGGCCGGGCACTTCGAGCGGTCCAACTCGACCGTGCTGGCGGTGGGGCAGTTCGAGACCGCCGACTACGCCGAGGGGATCGACGCCGCGATGGCCGCCCTGGACGTGGCGTTCATCGGGCCGGTGGACCTCTCCGTGGACCTCGGCACGCCGGGGGAGCTCGACTCCGGGCCGATGCGGGCCGCGGCCGAGGCCGTTGAGGCGGCCGCCGCTGCCCGGGGGGTGCCGATGGGCATCTTCGCCGGCTCGGCGGAGGCCGCGGCCGACGCCGTGGCGCACGGCTACCGCTACATCGTCGCCGGCTCGGACCTGACCATGCTCGCCGGCGGGGCGAGGCAGCTCAGCGGGCTGCTGGCGCGGGTGTAGGCAATGCACGATGTCGAGCAGGCGCCCGGTGTGGTCCGTTCGCCCTTCCGTATGATGCTGCCACGTCGTGACCGTAAGGGGCGCTCACGCCGGCTGAAGTGCCTGTCGCTGGAGCTATATGGCATCCTCTGGCAGACCCGCGGTCCTGCCGGCCAGCGCCCGCCCTTTTGGTTCTTCCTCTCAGCGCCGTGGTGACCATGGTGGTCTCGCACATGCCCGGTGTGCTCGGCGGGATGGTGAAGACCCCAAGCTCTCCTGGCAGGAGGCCTTCGCTGCCGACCTCGTCCTCTACCCGGGCGGCCTCCTCAAGGACGCCGTCCTGGTCGTGGCCGTGCGGACGTGCTCGTGCGCCATGAAGTGAAGGAGGGCGGGCAGGCGTGCCGCGAGTCGTGAAATCCAAGAGATCGGATTGGCACAGACCGCTTGCAGGATCGACGGTCCGCTTGTACCCGTTGTAGTCCTGCTCGAGTTGTGTCCAAGTCTTCTCTGCGTTCATGAAGTTGCGCTCAGACAAGTACACGATTATGTCGCGGGCTGCGAGGCCGTGAACCTTGATTCGCCCGAGCTTCGCTGTGTCGACCGCAGCGTGTCCCAGCTCTTGGAGCCACTTCACTTCCCCACCGCCATGAACGCGCCCGAGCTTGTCCAACGCCCGTCGCGCTTCTTTCACGCTACCCGTATCAAGGTGCCTTTGAGCTTCCTCCCAGATGGGGCGGATCTGACCCATGAGTAGCCCGTCAAGAACTATCAAGAAAAGGGCTTCGGTACTTGTGAAGAGGAACCTTGCTTCGGCAACTGATCTCAAGTCTCTCGCTCCACGGAGCGTCAAGATTTGTGCAGAAGCTTTGTTCAAGTCGTCGGCTAGCAGACGGCTCAGAACCATTTCGTCGTGTTGCCCTTCGACCAGAACGAAGACCCGTGTGAGCTGAAGGATGTCCCCAGGGGTGAGTCCGAGTTGCTCGCAGATTCGGGATAGCGTCCCCTTGACGGCAGAGTCGATGACCGTGACCAAGGTGGGTTGGCCTAGCAGGCGGGTTGTTCTCAGGATCTCTGAGTTGGAACGCAAGTCAAGGAAAGCTGGGGCATGTGATGCCGTAAGCACCACGAGGCTCGGGTCTTGCGCGCACAGCTTGTTTAGAGCCGCCGGCAAGTCCTTCTCCCTGAGCCTGTGAAGACCTCGCTCCGGTTCGTCGATCAACAGCATTCTCGGCCTGCTGCCCTCATCGACGCCAGCCAGCGCCCATTGAACAGCCGCAACCGCCCACCTTTGTTCTGCAGTCGAAAGACCCGTTAATGCAAAAAGCTCTTCTACGTCGTTAGAGACAGGAACGAGCACCTTCCATTCCGGTGTCGCCCCGACAAACCATTCCTTCGGCGTCTTCAGGTCAATCTCAAGGCGATAGTGCTGATAGCCCATTAGAGAGAAAAACTGGTTGGCCCGGCATTCGATAGCTCTTACCCGCTTTCGAAAGGCGCTGTTGAATTCAACTTCTTCATCAATAACATTGATGAAGCCTTTTGTGGGGGAGGCTATGCTGACCAGCTTCTGGCTGGTCGCCCCCCGGATCCGCGGTGCCGACACGCCGTCCGTGATCGCGACCATTGGGCAGATCGATAGGCGCCCAAGCCAGAGCTGAGGGACCGGCCAGTTCCTAGGCCAAAAGTTCAGCTGGTCGGCCTCCCCTCGTGGCGCAACCAGTGGGAGCTCCTGCCACATCGGGCTGTCTTCGAGGAGCGGCAGTCCGGCGGGCTCAGAGAGTTCCTCAAGCCAGCCATCGGGAAGTCCTTGTCGCCCACCCCTCATGTGGCGTAATGCCCAGTCATGAATCATCATTTGCCGGTTTGCGGATTTGTGTACCCGAGACCACTCATCATCGCTCAGCGGCCATCCGTAGAAGCTTTCCCACTTCGGCTCATCCTCAGTCCCCACCGCTGCGAGAGAAACGAAAACGCTGTCCTCGACTGCCGGTACTTCAACCTCAGCCTTCTCGGAGATAGCCGAAACTGCTGCACGCCAGAGCGCCTGGCGGGTTCGACCGTAGATCTCCCTGGAATCAATATTAAGGCCTTGCCAGAGAGAGCGTTCGAAATGGCTCATCTCCTCAGGGTCATTCTCCGGCAGATCCGTGAGCCGGACATGTAGATAGGCGTGCGATCTTGACCCTCGTCGTCCTCCAAGGACGTTCAATAAGCCGTCGAGAATCGATGACTTGCCTGCGCCGTTGGGTCCAAAGAAGGTAAAGAGCCCGGCGTCTATTGGAAGGTGCACCTGCTCCAGGGGTGGCGGACCTATGAGGCTGACCCCAACGACCTCATAGCCATTTGACCCCACGGCCATGTTATCCTCCTAAGCAAAATTTGTGCGAATTCGAACTACTGCCGGCTTCTGAAGCCAAGTTCCCCTCAAGATGGGCGCAAATTATTCGATTTGACATGGTATCCAACGCGTGTTTACGGGCCACGAGAAGCGACGTGCCGCGTTCACTTTCGCACGGCTCCCTGGTGTCACCCGCCCGCGAGCGGAGCCCGCGCCCGGGCACCTGCGATATGGTTTAACGCTGCCCTGCGTAACCGACGGTCGAGATCGAACTTTCCACGGCGGACACAGCCGCCCTATCAAAACTGCACTCACAAACTGACCAGTGGCGCAGAACTGAAGCGCACTGGGTCTGATGGAGACTCGCGCTATTTGATTACCGCCAGCTGGTTGCGGTCCGCTTGGCCAGCATAGAACGCCTGCTCGAACTCGGCGGGCGGGATGTCGCCGAGGTAGCCGTGGAGGCGCTCGGTGTTGTGCCAGTGGACCCAGCCGAGGGTCGCGAGCTCGAGGTCCTCGACTGTCTTCCATGGTCCCGGGCGGGCTGGGCCGCGGACGAGTTCGGTCTTGTAGTAGCCGTTCACCGTCTCGGCCAGGGCGTTGTCGTAGCTGTCGCCGACGGTCCCGATCGACGGCGTGGCGCCGATCTGGGCGAGTCGCTCGCTGTAGCGGATCGAGGTGAACTGGCTGCCAGCATCGCTGTGGCACCGCAGGTCCTCGTGGTGGCGGCCTCGTGACCAGCGGGCCATCTCGATCGCGTCCAGGACCATCTCGGTGCGCATATGGGACGCGCAGCGCCAGCCGACGATCATCCTGCTGAATACGTCGATGATGAAGCAGACATAGGCCACACCCGCCCACGTGGGCACGAACGTCAGGTCCGTCATCCAAAGCCGGTTGGGTGCCGCCGCGGTGAACTCCCGCTTCACGAGGTCCGGATGCCGAGCAGCCGCAGGATCAGCCCTGGTCCTCTTGACCCGTTTGGCCCGAGTCGCGCCCTCGATGCCAGCGGCGCGCATCAGCCGGCCGGTCTGATCGCGGCCGATGTCGATCCCGGACCGGCGGGCCGCCTTCCAGAGTTTGCGGACTCCGTAGACGCAGTAGTTCTCCTTCCACAGCGCCACCAGCTTGGGAATGAGGGCTGCGTCGCTCATCGCACGTGCCGAGGGGGCGCGGTCCTTCGCGGCGTAGTAGGTGCTCGGAGCTACCTGCAACAGGCTGCAGATGGGCTCGACTCCGAGCGGGCGGCCTTCTACGATGTCGTTCTTGTTCGCATCGATGAACGCGACTACTTCCGGTGTTGGCGGTCGAGCTCCGCCCCGAAGAAACTGGCGGCCCGCTTGAGGATCTCGTTCGCCCGGCGCAGCTCGCGGTTCTCCTGTTCCAACTCCCTGATCCGCCGGGCCTCGGCGGTGCTCACACCCGGCGCCGCGCCGTCGTCGATATCGGCCTGCCGCACCCAGGCCCGCACCGATTCGGGGCCATAGCCCAGCTGGGCCGCGACCCGCTGCACTGTCCCGTGCTCGGTCCCCAGCTCCGCGCGCAGCGTCCGTACCATCCGCACCGCGGCAGCCTTCTCCTCCGGCGAATACCGACGTGCCGTCGGCTTCCCAGATCCATGACTCGTTGCCATGACTCCATCCTCGTTTCCAAGGTCAGGAGTCTCCATCAGACCCAGTGCGCTTCAGAACCGAGTTCGACGACGGTCGCGTTTGCACCAAAGGAGGTGGCTGTCTCGGCTGAGATCGTCGACCGATCTCGCTTCCCGCCAGTCGGCCTCAGACGACACAGGCACCCTACGCTCGAGAATCTCCTCAACAAGGTAACCCAGCTCGGCGGTGTCCTCGCACAGCAATCATGAGATCTGAGGCCGTGCCTAGCTCGAGCAGCTCTGCAACGGGCAGCCCTGTCGGGCCGGGGCGGACCACCTATTTCCGCGCGCCTGGCGACTGTTCATCTTGCTGCGCCCAGCTCGGGGAGACCCAACCTTATGGCGTCCCGGTAGGCCTGAGTCATGCGGACTAGACGGGGTGCCTCTCCTGCCAAGCTGACGAAGGCCTCTCCCATGCCTAGGGTGCGGATCTGCTGCGCTAGGCGAGCGTTGTCTGGCTGGAGCTTTCGTGCGGCCATGGTGGCGACAGTCGCGTCGGGCAGCCCAAAGCAGATCTTGGTCTGCGCGTTCGCGGCCACCACATCGGGCAGATCCAGAGGTCCTTGTGTGGCGAGAACTACTGCCAACCCCTTGGATCGACCTTCGCGGATCATGGTCTGGATGGCGCGGAATGGTGAGACCCGGTGTGCCTCGTCGACGACCATGACGTATCGGATGGTGTTTGGCACGGGCGGCAGATTCTGCACCCGTAGAAGGAGCGAGGAGAGGATGAATCCGGCTGCGAGCACAGTGGTCTGCCCATTTCCGGGGATCTTCGACAGCCCGAACACCACATTGGAGTCAATGACGTTCCCGAGTGGCTCTCCCGACTTGAAGAGGTCATTATGGGTCAGATCGCCGATCACGCCCGACAAGTCAGCATCAAGATGGTCATCGAGAGTGCGAAGGGTAGGCCACCGACGTTCGGCATGGCGGACGGCGTAGGCGTCTTTGAGCGCCTGCTCAAGTTTGGCACGCTGCCGGACGCCAAGCCGCGCACTTACTGACTTCACCGCTTCATCGACCGTGTCGCGCAGCTCGATTACCGCGCTTTGAATGGCACGGTCAGATTCGTCGTCGAGCGCGAGCGGGTTGTACGGCGCCCCCTCGTTCCATAGATCGACGAACTCGGCGCCTGCGAACGGGGGGAAGCCTGTCTCGTCGCTGTAGTCGTTCTTGAAATCGGCGACACCGAACCTGCTGCCGCTGAACTTGGAGAGCTGCCCAAGCAGGCTCATAGCGAACTGTGTCTTCCCCATCCCTGAGGATCCCCAGATCTCGGTATGGCCGTTCTGGAGGCTCGATTGGCCTGGGCCAGCGGGATGCCACCGCACCTCCTCTCCTGTGACGGCGTCCCACCCTAAGAGCGGGGCCACGAAATCTGGGCGTGCAGCAGGGGTGATCACGGAACCAGCTCCGGGGTATTGCGTTTCAGCGGTGGTTCCATGTTCCGCCGTCGACGGAGTGGTGGTGTCGGCCGCCGCTTCGGAAACCTGTTCCTTCTGTTCCGTGCTTGCATCCCGAGGTCCGCTAGAAGCGCCGGTGTCTGGTTCGAGCTCTCGTGGAGTTCCGCCATTGGTCTCGGGACGTCGACGAGTTCGGGTGCTTTGGAGTGGCGGACGGTCACTCTCCACCGTGCGCAGCGTCGT
The DNA here is from genome assembly GCF_021554725.1 of Sinomonas notoginsengisoli. Classification (GTDB taxonomy): domain Bacteria; phylum Actinomycetota; class Actinomycetes; order Actinomycetales; family Micrococcaceae; genus Sinomonas; species Sinomonas notoginsengisoli. The sequence goes on from NZ_JAIZDP010000012.1 coordinate 23,198, forward strand.
GAGACTGGTCGAGGTCGCGGTACGAAGGAGTTCCTCGGTGAGCGGAATACTGTGAAGAACGACTGGCACGATGTCGTTCGCGACGTCAGTGCGGTAGGTGCGGTGCATGGGTTCGACGTTGGGGCCGAACACAAGTCCCACGCCAGCCCATTCCAGGGTGCCTTTGCCAAGGCGGAATGCTTCGAGCGCAGCCATCTCGGAAGAATCCAGCCTAAACCGGGACTCTCGAGCGACGGCGTAGGCAGCTTCCGCGATGCGGTTCAGCCACAGGCGGCTGTGAACGCTGCCTGCCTCTGGGTAGGCGGCCCATTTGGTTGCCGCCAGGCTTTGGTTTAGCTGGTCGAGAGCGCCGGCGGCGGCGTCGTTCTCGTCGCTGCGTCGGGCCTTCACCTCGATTGTAGCGATGTGTACGCCCTGGTCCTGCGGGTCAAGGGCGATCGCGAGCAGATCGGCTCTCTTCTTAGGGAACCAGTGGCGGTACTCGTCGAGGCTGACGAGAAGGACGCGGCATCCCGGGGGCAGAGGCCACGGCGTCGTCGTGGTTGCGAGCAGACTGAAGGCAACCACGTGTCCGACAAGCTCATTTATGCCGGCCCCGCTAGTCGCTGCCTGCAGCGCGAGGATACCATACCCTTGGGATGCAACCTGCCGAAGCTGCGTGCCGATGGAGAGCGCGACATCAGATTCGTTAATGATGCCAGCGCTGCGGAGGCTTCGACCGATTGCCCGGTCAGCAGGGCCGCCGGACTTCTGGCTCAGTACCAGAGACAGCGGACTGTCGCCGCCAAGGCGACGTTCTTGATGGAGGATGGCGACATTGTCAGCGCCGAGTGCGTGTTCGAGACTATCCCGAGTCGCGTATCTATCCAGCGTGGCGACCCACAGAGCGAGGTCATGAATCTCCCGCAGCTTGGGCGCGAGGTCGAGGGCGCCTGTGCGCACTTCGGGAACCTGGAGAGGCTGCCCTTCTTCAGGCCAGGATTCATCGACAGCGTTCTGGAGACGCAGCCAAGCTTGGCCGGCGGCCGAGGCTGCGGGGGGCATGAGAAGGGTGCGGCGGTCTTGCCTTGCCCGCTGCCATACCCGAGGGGCGAACAGGACTTCGTCGTCGACGGCGGGGGGCGAAACTTCGCGGTTCTCGATCTGCAGCGCATTCGGGCTGTTCGTCAGCCCGGTGACTAGGGCAAGGTGCACGGCGGGCGCCTCACCGCCGGGACGCAAAAGTTCTTGCGCGCGTGCGAGGTCGTTGATATAGCGTAGCTCGAGGACATCGCGCTCGTTGCGCAGCCGATCATCGGCCATTGCGAGGGTCTCAGGCAGCGGCCTGTCATCCTCGCTTGTCCCGACGCAGAAGATCTCGATCTTCCGGATTGTGGCCAGTCCCGCGCGGCGCCCAATTAGCTTCACTGCCTCACCGACCAAGAGGTCGGCAGCGCCGCCACCCCAGGCAAGGCAACGCAAGTGTCCGGCAGCTTCGGGCTGGAGGGTCAGCAGTTGCATGATTACCGAGCTGAGCGCGTCGCCAGCGTATCCGCTTTCGTCCCGCGCCGACCTTCCACCATACAGGCTCCAGAGGCGTCCTTCGCTGGTGGGGAGTAAGGCGCGGTCTTGGGTGGACAGACGCAGGTGTGCTGGGTGGTGGGTTGCAGTTGCGTGGGCGATGCCGTTCGATGTCGCAACTGCATCGCCTGGGTCAAAGTCGGTCTTGGGTTCTTCTGCCCGGTTAACGAGCTTCCAGAGCGCTTCGAGGTACTGCGCCAGCCATTCTGCCTTCATTGGGGCGAAGGCGGTCAGTGCGACCGCACGTTCGCTACGAACTGCTCCCGCGAGAGCTAGGGATTCTGCTGTCCCGGAATCGTCGGTGGCCTCCCGCTCCTTGCAGGTCGCCGTCCAGGCGTCCACCCAGGATCTGAGCGTGACCGGGTCGAGGCCCCTGTCGAGCGATGTGCGGGCCAACTGCCTCAGGGCTGTTGCGAGAGGGAGCAGGGGACGGGGGACGACCTCGGTCGCACTGGGGCTCGTGGGCCCACAGAAAGCGTGGAGGCTTGGCTCGTCGGGAAGTCCGAGGGTCAGAACGGGAGCCTCAGCGAAAAGGATGGCTGAACGGAGGGTCGCAGCATCGTCAAGGTCGGGCCTCCAGTCGACCTGAACTGTGCTTCCGTCTTGGGCATGAAGTCGCAGCTGGAGTACCGGCAGTTGTCCCCCTGAAGCGAGCCCCGCATCACCGAAAGCCGCCAGCACATCGCCGAGATCGCCATCGTCCGCGGCACGCAGGAGCAGGCCGTCGACGTCGCCGCCAGAGTGGTCCCACGTCCGCATGAGCGCCCCGAGCCTCAGGCGTGCGCAGGCAAGCGTGAGGATGCGGCCCGCGCCGGTACGATTGGACGCTGCAGTCGCACTTGTTGGGGGATGGGGAAAAAGTACCTGGACGCGTTCGACCATGCCGCCCAGCTGCTGCGCCGCCCGGACGATCGCAGCTTCTGGACATGAGGGGCTGCTGCCGCTGACTGCCTTGTCGCGCAGCAGCCGTTCGAGCTTGCGCCGGGTGATGCGTTGGAAGATCTGTCTCTGCTGAGCATCGTCGAGGTCGCAGAGCTCCTGGGCCGCATTGCGCTGGCCGCTGCCCCTGCGCAGTTCTTCCGCGCGGAGTTCGTAAGTATGCCACGGTAAACTCGCTGCCTGGCTCATGATGTCGAGGCCGGTGCGGAAGAGAGCTATTTCTTGCAGAACAATGTCCGCCAGATTTTGTGGGCGTTGCTCGAAGATTTCACGGGCCTCGTCGAACCGGAGCGTTCTGAGCAGGTCCGTGCTTCCGGCCTGGAGCTGGGCCATTACGGCGTCCGCGGCTGCAGCTGCTCCCTTCGGACCGACCCCGGGGCGCCGGCCAAGAACCGACTCGGCGCGCTTTCTCAGATCACTGTATGCAGTTGGTTTTAGGAGGTCGTCGCTGGTCCGGCGGGCAGCTAGAGCGAGGTTGTCCCCGATCCGCTCAGAATCCACCCTCGCGCCTGAAGATACTCTGTCGGCGAAGGCTCCCAGAGTGGGGAGTGAGTCGAGGACATCGTCTCCTGCCGCGAGCCGGTCCAGATATGCCGCGACCGCGTGGGCACTCGGTCTTGCTGCCACGGGAGCCTGAATAATCGCCTCGCGTACCGCGCGGGACATGCCATCTAGGCCCACCGCTGGACGCTGCTGAGAAAGGATGCCCATGCCTTCCGCAGTCTCCAGCAGGACGCTGGGCGAGACGGAGTCGAACAAGTTCAGTGACTGCCGATCAGCCACTTGTTCGCCGTCGCAGAGCACAAGGACCACGCCTCCGCTGCTCTGGTTCCGCAGCTGGGTTCCCGACACGTCGTGCATCGCATGCGATCCGAAGCGAGCTGGTGAGGACGAGACGATGGCCAGCTGGGGAAGGCGATTGTCCCAGGCAGCGCTCATGCCCTCAGCGACCGACGTTGGCACACCTTCGACGAGGACGAAGCTCCGCTCTCCGATTGTCAGATGGCGACGTAGGTGCTCCGCCAGAGCACGTCCAAGGCGGGCGCTCAACGGTGGCTCCTGGATGCGCGCTCCCCGACCATCGTGGTGCGGTCCGATAGCCCCACCGCGAGACCTGCGTCGCTCATCAGCCGCTCCGCGGCGCGGGCGTTCTGAGCGAGCCGTGCGCCGTCTAGCTGGGCTGCCAAAGCAGTTTCTGCGGCTGACTCTTGGTTAATCACGAGATCCCACTCTTCTCGGGCTGCCGCAATGAAGTCACGGCTGGACATCGGCATTCGGTTCGACAAGGCACCTACCATCGCGCCAAGGAGATCCGGGGTCGCCGTTAGGTATCGGTACGAGCCCGTCCCCACCAGCATGCCCACTGATTCCAATAGCACCCGGAAGCCGTCCTCGGATCCTCGGCTGTAGTTCGCCGTTTCCACTGCCAACCGTGCCAATCGGAGGTACTCCTCGTGTCCGGCGGGCAGGGGAAGGCGGGTGAGTTGATTGGTGACGCTGTCATGGCTTCTCGCGTCAGCTAAGGTCCGGTCCCGGAACTCGCCGGAAAAGGCGGTCACCTTATCCTCTTCTTTAAGCTCGCGCATGAGCTTGGCGAGCGTTCGAACGGTGGCCTCGCTTAGTCGGATGCGGGCGCGCCGGTACGATTCTTCTGACCGCTGCCGGACCGGGTCCTGCGCACGTGGGGAACCCCCGAAACTCAACAGCAGGAACCGGTCCTCGGACGGCGTGTCGGTCGCGTCCCACGCGGTGCGCAGGACGTGAAGAGCCAAGTCGAGGCCGAGCATGCAGCGCAACTGCCAGAGCTTCGCGGGCCCGCTGGCATTGCCCTGGAGCATGATTCCCTCGGCGTGGCGGCACAGACTTCGGGCGAGGCCCGCCAGTCGGGGGTCGGCGCCACGTCTCCATGCTGATTCCTCATCTTCCTCAAGGTCGATGCGCCGGTCGGTCCAGGTCTCGTTCGACGGCAGCGCGCTCTCCAGGATCGAGCCGATGTCGGCCAGCGGACTGGCAGCATTCAGTTCTTCTCGGATCCGCCCGACCGCCACCTTTCCGAGGGCGGCGTCGGAGGAATCAGCTGGATCGGCCAGAAGCCGCGCGAGGGTGATCCCGCTTCCTCGCATGTAGACCTTGCGGACCGTGTACTCGCTGCTGCGAGGGCTCGGCTTACGCGCGTCGTACCACAGTAGCGACTCGTGGAATGGGCGGAGCAGCCAAGCCCCCTTCTGACCTCGTTGTGTCTCTGGATCGATGAGGCCTTGCAGGGTGAGCTGGGCGAGCTGAAGATTGGCAGAACCACGAACTTGGTCCCCCGATGCTAGTCGATCACCGTACTCCTCTGGCGAAGTGTCCGGATCCCCAACTCGACCCTTGGAGCGGCCACCGAGAAAGTTCTCCCCTAGGGCCAGACTGCGCACAGCAAAGAGCTGCCGCTTGGGGGACTGGAGGTCATCAATAGAGTCCGGGGCGCAGTAGTCATTCTGGCGCAGAGTTAACAGTGTTTCTGCGCACAGTTGGGGCGCACGCTCGTCGCGGTCTGGTGCCAGGCAGAATAGGTCTTCCGCGACGGCCCCAGGGCTCAGCCGGTAAAGGTTCTTGCGTTGCGATGCCATCAGTCGCCTCGTTTTGTGAAGTGCGGGAGGGAGATCGTGACCAGGGCAGGCGGGGTGGAGTCCGGGTCGGCAACTCGCAGTGAACGATCGGTGGGCAGATATGCCGCCAGACGCCCATAGAAGCCACGCAGGTCATTCATTTCAGCCACACCTTGGCCAACGGGCCCCTGGAACGCAGCAGCCTCCCGGATCGCCTCATACATGCGAGGCGTGATGCGCAGGGCGAGGTCGTGGTCGTGAGCCACGACCAGCTCCACGTCCACATGGTCAACATCGAGTAGCTCCTCGACTAGACCGGAATCGGGCACTCTGAGTGCCAGCTCTTCCAGCTGAAGTTGCCCGTGCACCAGGGACGGACGTGCGGGCCTGAACGAGCCGGGATCACGTGCGAACAGGCATGCGGGATCGGGCACGATCAAGCCCTCGTTCGGGCTTGAGAACCCGGTCACGAGGAAGTTCAGGCCACGGACAATCTCATTCAATTCGATCACCGTGTCTCCGCCGCCGGCCACCCTCCGGGCAAGTGCAACCAGGGCGACGATATGGCGGTAGTCCAAGAGGCGCCGCGCGGATTCGGCAGGCCCTCCGAGGACGCTTGGGGCTTCGAAGAAGATGCGTTGCCTCCAGAGACGTTCTGCCGGTGCGTTTGTGACGCCGTCACCCCGGACCAGGGAATCCAATCCATCTTCGACGCGGATCGGGTCCTCGTCAGTGCTGACCATCTCCCCCAACGCATAAAAGGTCATCTCGCCCTGAGCCGTGCGAATTCTGTCGAGGGGCGACACCGAGCCGGCCAGCCCTGAAAGATGACCGCGCTCGGCGACCTCGGCGCGCGTGATGTGGGGGTCGCCAGCGATGCGCCGCACATCTTCGGGGGCCCCGCTTGCGTCGCGTAGCCACCCGTCCACCTCGAGATCGCTAAGCGCGCCCAAGCCTGAGTGCCTCATCCCTGTCAGCAGTGGCGACCGCTCGGCGGTATCGGCCGGGAGACCTCCGCCCAGGACGCGCGCGAAGTAACCGTCCGTGGCGGTGAAGGCGCTGTTGCCACGGTCGCGGTTGTCATCTTTCACCTGTTTGCAGCTGTGGGGCCCAACGACCGCCCACGACAGGATCGCCAGGACTTCTCGCAACGTGGGGACTGCCTCGCCGGTAGCCAGGCGCACTAGAGTGCGTAGCTGCTCCCGAACGTCAGATCGGCGCAGGTGAGCAGCATTGCTGCGCATCGGACAGCCGCCGCTACTGAAGGGACAATCCGCACACCCGCTCCAGATCTCTTCACGCGTTACATAGTCCACCAGCTGGTTCCACAGACGGTCCCCGGTGGGCCGTTGCCGGTTCACGTTAACGATGATGAGGCCGTCGGTCTTGGCCGCGCCGTGCCTAAGAGCACGATCTAGAACCTCAGCTTCGTTATGCGCTCCGATGTCTTCGAGGGCATCACGAAGGACCCCTTCGTTGGCGCACAATAGCGTCTTAAAGTCACTGGCGTCGAGAGCGGAGCGCATGGTCAAGGCACGAGCCGGAGCGTCGGGCAGGCCGGAAAGATCTTTGACCACTTGCTGCCCGGGCGCGACCTCAACAAGGACGTCCTCGGTGGGCAGACTCGCCCCAGCGGCGCGGCAAAAAGCCTCTGCGACGGCAGTCTTCCCGGTACCTGCATTGCCCGTGAGCACCACGACTCCCGGCGCGCCCTCGGTTGCCCAGTGAGCGACGAACCGGCCAAGCTTGGTCTCCACGTCGTCGCTAAGAGAGTCGGCGAGCTGGGCGAAATGCTCCCGGTAGGCTCCAGCCTGGTCCGCGCTGAAGACTGAGAGAAGTCTCAACGCCCTGACCGCGGGAAGTTCTTCTGGTGGGGGCATAGCTATGTTGTTCACTGGCCTACCGCAGCCCTTTCCTCACTGGAGGCGGCTCCTAGTACCGGCCTCGGCACACTGACGAGTTGGCGCTGTCCACGGCGGCCAGCAAGAAGTTCGGCCCCGCTTCGGGCGGGAGCCCCTGCCGTCTCCAAGACCTGGGCCAGCGCCCCAACGATGAGCTCGGCCGCCGGGGGCGGGACGGCGTTGCCGATCTGCCTCCTGACCCGTGGGTACGCCGACCTCGCGTCCCGAAGATCCTTACCGAACTCGAAGACAAAGTCATCGGGAAAGCCTTGTAGGCGTGCTTTCTCGCGATTGGAGAGGCGCCGTGGCTCGATGTGGTGGTATCCATGAGTCCCCCCGCCTCCGCCCGCGATAATCGTGTACGAGGGCTTGTCTGGATCAACCCGGCGGTACACGTGGCTTATCAGCCCCTTCACGGCCAAAGGGTGGTCGGCGGGGATCACCTCGAAATTCGAACCCGGTGGGATCAGCTTGAGCCGCTCGACAACGTCCCGGCTATCCTGGCCGCGCTCGTGGTTAGGGGCATCATCAGGAAGAGGATGTCGATCCAGAGCATCCCGCACAGTGCGGGGTGAGCCTTGAAATGGTGTGGGGATGATCGGTGGCCGGACCCCCAAGTCCCGACGAACGCCGAGGACGATAAGGCGCTCTCGGTTCTGCGGCACACCAAGATCCGCCATATCCACCACCTGAGCGCTGATGTCGTAGTGGACTCCACGGCCATAGGGACGATTCATCGGCGCCCCGTCAACGAAGCTGCTCGGCGACTTCAAAGCGTGCCGGACAAGGGTCCAAGCGACACCACGGTTTGCCGAAAGCAATCCGGGGACATTTTCAAGCAAAAAAGCTGCTGGCTGGAGTGCGTCCAGATATCGCGCGACCTGGCGGAAAAGGTTGCCACGGGCGGTCATCAAGCCATCATGGTTCCACAGTGTGGAATAGTCTTGACAGGGCGGGCCGGCGAGAAGGATGTCGCACGGTACATCGGGAACAGGCGTCTCAGTGATGTCGCCTTCGACGATGTGTTTGCCGATATTGCGACGGTACGTTTCCACTGCCCAGTGCTCATTGTCGATGGCCCACACGACACGGGCGCGTCCGGATTGCTCGGCGCCAAGGTCCATGCCACCGCAGCCTGAGAACAACGAGACAGCGGCGTAACGCTTCGGGCGAGGCGCCATTAGATTGACCCCCGCACAGGAGTGACCAATCCGGCGTCGTGGTGATTCAGGGTTGGAGCGCCAGGCCCACGGCTAGTCGCATGTAGCCGCTGACGCTCGCCCTCTACTGTCGCGGTGGCCGTCGGCGTTCCCAAGCGCCCAAGGCGCTCGACCTGGGCGGCGCCTGCGCCTTTGCACACAGCTCGGAGGCGAGCCGAGACCGCACTGGCTTGGCCGTCGGCATGTGCGTCGGGGGCGGTTGTCCTTCTCATGCAAGCCACGCTATACGGCTCATCCGACATTCTTGCCGAACGGCACGGTGCCCCGATCCGTTGAGTCAAGCGGTCGTGACCGTAGAGCGGGTCCCTGCTCCTCTCAGCCCCGGGGTATCGCCGGTGGCGCTGCTGTTCAGACCACCAGCTGGGTTGCAGGTGAGAGGCACATTTCTTGTCGCGTGAGTGCCCCGATCTGCGTCGGGGAGGCGTTGGGAGTCACGGACGGATGGTGAGGCTTCCTCGGCAGGAACGTGATGAGTCCCATAGGTTCCGCTGCTGCCTCCCCAGGAGGTGTTGTCTGGGCCTGCCCACTCCCTGATGGCGACCAGCGCGACAACCGTCGCCAGCTCGCTAGGCGACGAGAGGGACGACGCAGGTTTCGCGCAGGAACTCCCTGAAGCTGGATCCACGATGAGCACGCGCGAGCACAATGGACTTGGCCAAATCATTCGACCCGGGAACCACTTACGCCGTACCTGCACCACCCGCGCCGCACCACCGCCAACCGCCCGCTCGCCCCCTCCGCCTTCCTGGCCGCCTCCGTCGCCGTGGCGGGCCTCGCGACGGCGACGGCCGCGGCCGCCCAGGCGGCCGGCGTCGTCCCTCAGACCACGACGACCATCACCTACACCGCACCGAACCCGGAACCGGCCTACGGCACCGAGGCCGCGGCCCTCCTCGAGACGATCCCGGTCAAGGGCCGCGCGCTGAACACGGGCTACGACCGCTCCCAGTTCGGCCCGGCCTGGCTCGACGCGGACGAGAATGGCTGCGACACCGCAACGACATGCTCAACCGCGACCTGACGGACATCACCTACGTCACGTCCGTCCCCTGCACCGTCGCCTCCGGCACCCTCGCCCACCCCTACACCACCACGACCATCGCGTTCCTGCGCGGGGTGGGTACGAGCGACGCGGTGCAGATCGACCACGTCGTCGCCCTCTCCGACGCCTGGCAGAAGGGCGCCCAGCAGCTCACCTACTCCCAGCGCGTGGCCCGCGCCAACGACCCGCTCAACCTCCAGTCCACCGACGGGCCCACCAATGAGCAGAAGGGCGACGGCGACGCCGCCACCTGGCTGCCGCCGAACACCGCCTTCCGCTGCGCGTACGTCGCCCGCCGGGTCTCGGTGAAGGCCACCTACAGCCTCTGGGTCACGCAGGCCGAGCACGATGCCATCGCCGGCATCCTCGCCCAGTGCCCGGGCCAGCTGGCCCCGACGGACCAGCCCGACCCGGCCGCGCCGCCCGCCCCCCGCCCCGGCGCCCGCGCTCCCGACCGTCACCCCGGGCGCGTACTGCAGCACAGCCGTCGCCCAGGGCGTGAGCTCCATGGGAGCTCTCGACACGTGCAAGACCTCGGCCACGGACACGCGGCTGCGCTGGGCGACAGTAGACTGCGCATTCCGCCCATCTGCCTCCGGAAACAGAGGAGGGCCCGATCAAAGACCGGGCCCTCCTCGGCGCTTCCCTATGCCTGGACAGCCTCCTTGGCTCCTTTGGGTGCGGTGGTATCGGCCGCCGTCAGGCTCCGACCCTTGGACTCCCGCGTCAGCAGCGTGGCGACAATGCTGACCGCGCAGATTGCGGCAGTGAAAAGCGCCACCATGCCGTAGTTGTTCCCGTTGCCGGTGGCCAGAATGGACACTGCGATCAGCGGCGCAAAGCCCGAGCCGAGCGTTGACCCGAGCTGGTATCCGAGCGATGCTCCCGAGTACCGGGCGCCCGTCCCGAACATTTCCGAGATGAAGGACGCGAGGGGTCCGAAGATGGCCGAATGCACGAGCGCGTTGCCGATCAGCAGTGCCACGAGGCACAGCCACCCGTTCCCGGTGCTGAACGCATAGAGCATCGGGTAGGCGAAGACGAGACCCACCGCGGACCCTCCGATGATCACCGGCCGGCGGCCGATTCGGTCGGAGAGCGAGCCGAAGAACGGCATCGACACGACGTGGACCACGGCGGCAACCGCCTGAATGGCGAGGGCGTCCGCAACAGAGACGCCGTTCTGCGTCATCATCGTCAGGGCGAACGTGCCCATGAGTGCGAGGTAGACGAAAGCACCCACCGAGCTGAGGGCCGAGAGCACGACTGCCCTCGGGTACTTGGTGAGGACGGTCCAGAGCGGGGCGCGAACCTTGCCGGCCTTATTCGCCTCGGCCGTTTCGATCATCTGCTTGAACAGCGGCGATTCCTGGACGGACATCCGGATCCACAGGCCGACGGCGACGAGGACAGCGCTGAAGAGGAACGGGATGCGCCAGCCCCAGGCGAAGAACTCGGCGTCGGTCATGAAGAGCCGCACGATGAACACAAGACCCGTCGAGAGCAAAGTCCCCGTGGCCGCCCCGACGTTCGCGATGCTCGAGGCGAAGCCCCGGCGGCCGGTGGGAGCGTGCTCGAGCGCGAGCAGCGCTGCGCCGCCCCACTCGCCGCCCACCGCGATCCCCTGCACGATGCGCAGCACCACCAAGAGGATCGGCGCGAGGACGCCGATCGACGCTGCTGGGGGGATGAGCCCGATGAGAACGCTCACGCCGCCCATGAGCGACATGGTGATGACCAGCATCGACTTGCGGCCAACCTTGTCGCCGAAGTGACCGAAGATCATCCCACCGATCGGCCGTGCGACGTAGCCCACTGCGAGGGTGGCGAAGGACGCGAGAAGACCGCCGAGTTCCCCGGTGCCCGCGAAGAAGACCTTCGAGAAGATGCCAAGGCTTGCGATGACTCCGTAGAGCAGGAAGTCGTAGTACTCGATGGAGCTGCCCAGATACCCGGACAGGATGACCCTCTTGAGCCGGGGTGAGAGTTTGCGGCTCTCCTTGGTGCTGGTGACCACGATGTCAGAACTCCTCAGGGATGCGGTATGACCCATCGAGCCTATGGACTGCGCTTATCCATGAGAAGTACTCATTTTGGCTTCATTGAGACTAGTTGGATATCAAATAGGCGGGCGGTCGACGGCGGCGCCGTCACCAGCCGCTGCGCGTCGGCGTGTGCCCCTCCCGCACGTCCTCGGGCATGGCCATCTCCGCCCGCAGGCCGAGGAGCCGGATCGGCCGGCCGGGCTCGATCTCGCCGGCGAGGTTTAGCGCGCGGGCGAGGACCTTCTCCCGGTCGGAGGTCTCGGGGACCTTGCGCGCGTGCGTCTTGGTGGTGAATGGCGCGTACCGGACCTTCAGCGTCAGACCCACCACGGGCCGCCCCTCGGCCGCCACGTCCTCCAGGACACGCGCCGCCAGCTCTCGCACGGCCTCGTCCACCTCGCGGGGCTCGGTCAGGTCGCGCTGGAAGGTGGTCTCCCGGCTGTGCCCGCGCGCGGTCCACGGGGTGTCGTCGACCACGCTGCTGCCCTCCCCGCGGCCGAGCTGCGCGTACCAGGGGCCCATCCTCGGGCCGAACTCCGGGACCAGGTCCTGCGGGTCGGCCGCGGCCAGCTCCGCGACCGTGCGGATACCGAGCTTCGCGAGCCGGGCCGAGACCTTCGCCCCGACACCACAGCTCCCGCGTGGGGCGCGGGCCTATGACGTCGAGCCAGTTCCCAGCGGTGAGGCGGAAGACGCCGGCCGGCTTGCCGAAGGACGAGGGTGTCGCCGATCCCCACGCTGCAGCGCAGCCGCGTCCGCTCCAGGATGGCGGCCTGCAGCCGCCGCGCGTACGCCTCCGGGTCCTCGGTCTCGACGCCCACGAAGGCCTCGTCCCAGCCGAGCACCTGCACGGTCGCGACGGGCTGGGGCGCGCAGGGTGGCCATGACCGTCTCGGAGGCCGCGAGGTAGGCCTCGTGGTCCACCGGCAGGATCACCGCGTCCGGGACCTTCCGAGCCGCCATCCGCAGCGGCATCCCGGATCCCACGCCGAAGGCGCGGGCCTCGTAGGACGCTGTGGAGACCACCGCCCGCTCCGTCGGGTCGCCCCGGCCGTCGACGATGACCGGCCGGCCCGCGAGCTCGGGCCGCCGCAGCACCTCGACGGCGGCGATGAACTGGTCGAGGTCCACGTGCAGCACCCACAGGCTTCCGCCCACGGCACCAGTGTGGCGATGCGTCTCTGGCAGCGCTAAGCCCCTTGGCTGAATCCGGCGGGCGAGACATCGCGGTCGATCAGTCAGTCCTGATTGCTGAAGGCGGCGTCGAAGGAGGCCGTACTGGGGGCGAAGTCGAACTTCTTCAGGGCTGCCAGGGCTTCGGGGGCGCCCGTGAGGCGGTCCATGCCGGCGTCCTCCCATTCGACACTGATGGGGCCGTCGTAGCCGATGGCGGTGAGCGCGCGGAAGCAGTCCTCCCAGGGGACGTCGCCACGGCCGGCGGAGACGAAGTCCCAGCCGCGGTGCGGGTCGCCCCAGGGCAGGTGGGAGGAGAGGATTCCGGCGCGGCCGTTGCCCATGCGCATCCGGGTGTCCTTGCAGTCCACGTGGTAGATCCGGTCGGCGAAGTCGGTGACGAATGCCACCGGGTCGAGGCCCTGCCAGAGCATGTGGGAGGGGTCCCAGTTCAGCCCGAACGCCTCGCGGTGCCCGATGGCCTCCAGGCTCTTCTGGGTGGACCAGTAGTCGTAGGCGATCTCGGAGGGGTGGACTTCGTGGGCGAACCGGACGCCGCACTCGTCGAAGACGTCCAGGATCGGGTTCCACCGCCTTGCGAAATCCTCGTAGCCAGCGTCGATGACCTCGGCTGGGACGGGCGGGAACATCGCGACGTACTGCCAGATCTTCGATCCGGTGAATCCGACGACCGTCCGGACACCGAGGGCCTTGGCGAGGCGGGCGGTGTCCTTCAGGTCCTCGGCGGCGCGGGTGCGCACGCCTTCCGGGTCGCCGTCGCCCCAGACTTTGGACCCCACGATGGCCTGATGGCGGAAGTCGATCGGGTCATCGCACACCGCCTGGCCCTTGAGGTGGTTCGAGATCGCCCAGAGCTTCAGCCCGTGCTTCTCCAGGATCCCGAGCCGCTCGGCAATGTACGCCTGGTCGTCCCACCTGGCGGCGTCGAGGTGCTCCCCGGAGACGGCGATCTCGAGCCCGTCGTAGCCCCACTCGGCGGCGTACCGGGCCACCTCCTCTAGGGTCAGGTCGGCCCACTGGCCGGTGAACAGGGTGAACGGGCGGGGCATTGCTCCTCCTTGGCTGGGCGGGGTTCTCAATTCACGGGGGTGATCGCGGTGACGGTGAACGGACCGGCGAGCAGGTCCAACGAGATGCGCACGAATCCTTGGACGTGGGCCTGCTCGTTGTGGCCGTCGAGGTCGGCTTGGCTGTCCCAGCCCTCAATGAGGACGAATCGCTCGTCACACGCGTACACGCTGTATTCGAGGCAGCCTTGGTCCTGGCGGCTCGTCTGCTGGAGGTCCTGGAGAGCGGCCCGGAGCTCGGCGGTGCGGCCGGGTTTTGGCGTGAAGACCGGCATCAACCAAACTTCGCGCGCCCCCGATGTCTGCTGGTTTGGCGCCTGTGGGGAACGAGGTGTCATGTTTCCTCCTGATGGGGGAAGGGGTGAGGAGCGGCGGTGCGCCCCGCCCCTCACCCCCTGCGCCGTTTCCTGCTAGCCCGCGAGTTCGGCCACGCGTGGTACGTCGATCCATTCGCCCTTCGCCGACGAGGCCACAATGGCCTCGTCAATGAGCGAAGTCTGGTACCCGTCGGCGAAGTTTGGGCTCACGCTGCCTTCTTCGGAGATGGCCTTGAAGAAGTCATGCGCCTCGATGATCTTCGTCTCGCCGTACCCGATGCCCAGGGCCGGGATGGGCCAGAGGCCCTCGCCGTACGGGTGTGCGGGGCCTGTGTAGACGGTCCGGAAGCCGCGGCGGTCGCCGCCGTCGGACGCGAAGCAGACCTGGAGCTCGTCCCGGCGCTCGTAGTTGAAGACGATGCTGCCCTCGGTGCCGTGGATCTCGAAGGTGATGAAGTTGTTCCGGCCCCAGCCGTTGCGCGTGGCCTCGATCGAGCCCACGGCCCCGTCGGCGAAGCGGATCATCGTCATGACCTCGTCGTCGACATCGACCTCGCCGCGCGGGCCCTCGCCGCCGCGGACGTTCCCGAGCGCGTCGGCACCGCCGGTCTGCAGCGGCCGGTCCGGGATCCAGGTCGAGAGCAGCGAGCTGACCGAGGCGAACTCGCCCACGAGGTAGCGGGCCATGTCCACCACATGGGTGGCGATGTCGCCGAGGGCGCCGGAGCCGGCGATCGACTTCTGGAAGCGCCACGAGAGCGGCGAGTCCGGGGAGGCGCTCCAGTCCTGGAGGTAGGTGCCCCGGAAGTTCAGGATCCGCCCGATCGCGCCCTCCTCGATGTACTTCTTGGCGAGGGCGACGGCGGGGGTGCGGCGGTAGTTGAACGCCACCATGTGCACGATCCCGGCATCCTTGACCGCCTCGTACATCGCCTTGGACTCCTCAGTGGTGCGGGCGAGCGGCTTCTCGCAGATGATGTGCTTGCCCGCCTGGGCGGCGGCGATCGCGATCTCGGCGTGGAGGTGGTTCGGGGTGGCGATGTCGACGACGTCGATCGCCGGGTCGTCCACGATGCTGCGCCAGTCCGACGTCGACTGCTCGAAGCCGAAGCGGCGCCCGGCCTCGGCGGCGAGCTGCTCGTTGGCCTCGGCGATCGTGTGGCGGACGGGGATGGCCGGCGCCGGCCAGAAGAACATGGGCATGGCGGAGTAGGCGAGGGAGTGGGCCTTGCCCATGAAGCCGCCTCCGATGAGGCCGACGTTGAGGTTCTTCACGGTGATCAGTTCCTTCTCGGTGGTCAGGGTTGGGGTCAGAGTCGGGGCGGCGAGGTTACGGGAGGAGCTCTTCGAGGTACCTGCGGCTGGCCTCGGCGGCAGCGCGCGGGTCGCCGTCGTACTCGTCCAGCTCGACCATGAGCCAGCTGTCGTAGCCGCTCTCCTTGATCGCCTGGACGATGTCCGGGAAGTCCAGCTCGCCCTGCCCGAGGGGCAGGAACGCGAACGGGTCCCGCCGGAAGTCCTTGAGGTGGACGTGGCGGATCCGCTCCGAGTACCTGCGGATGACGGCGGCCGGGTCGGCGCCCCCCGCGGCGAGGTGCGCGGTGTCCGGGCAGAAGCCGATCCGGGTTAGGCCCATGAGCCGCTCCAGCTCGTCGGGGCTCTCCACGATCGTGGTCAGGTGCGGGTGGTAGCTCGCCGAGAGGCCGAACTCCTCCGCGATGTCCGTGACCCGGTCCAAGGCCTCGCCGAGCCGGCGGTACTCCTCGTCCGTGGTCCCGGCCGCCCGCCGCGCGCCGCCGCCGACGACGAGGCGCTCGGCCCCGAACTGGGCTGCGAGCTCGGCGGCGCGCCGGATGCGGTGCAGCTCGTCGGGGAGGATGTCCGCGTAGATGAAGTTCGCTCCGGTGTAGACGCTCACGAGCTGCACGCCGGCCCGGTCCAGGATCCCGCGGAGTTCCTCGGGCCTCTCGGCGTAGTCGGCGAGGTTCCCGTCGAACATCTCGACGCCGGCGTACCCGGCGGCGGCGATGTCCGCCACGGCCCGGTCCATGGGCCCGTGGGTGAGGTAGAAGAGGTCCTTGACGCTCGTCACCCCGACGGGATGGCCAACGACGCCGCCCCACGTAATGGTGCAGTATCCGAGTTTCATGATGAGGCCTTTCAGACGCTGGGAGAAAGAGGGGAAGGGTGAGAGGGCACGTGGTGCGCGGGAACGTCGGTCCAGGAGCCGCCCCGCGTCGACGCCACGAGGGCCTCGGTGAGCTGGGCGGCCCGGAGCCCGTCCCGGAAGGTCGGCAGCCCCTCCGGGGTGTCCCCGCGGACCGCGGCGTAGACGTCCGTGACGAAGGCGGTGAAGCTGTCCCGATACCCGAGGGGGTGCCCGGCGGGGAGCCGCGCGTAGCGCCGCCCGCCGTCGGTGGTCAGGGTGTCCGGCCCGACGGCGACCCGCGTGGCGCCTCCCGTGCGGCCCACCCAGAGGGTGTCCGGCTGCTCCTGGTCGAAGCTCAGGGACGCCTCGGTGCCGTCGAACGAGAACCAGAGCCGGTTCTTGCGCCCGGGGCTTACCTGGCTGAGGACTACGGAGCCGATGGCGCCGTGGTCTGTCTCGAAGAGGACCGTCGCGCCGTCCTCCGTCGCGACGGGCGCGGGGCCGACCGGTGTGGGCCGCTCCTCGAATGCCCGCGAAGTCGAGGCGACCAGGCGGACGATCCGCTGCCGGGTGACGAACTCCATCAGATCGCACCAGTGGACGCCGATGTCCGCGAAGGCGCGGGAGGCGCCCCCGGCACGCGGGTCCACGCGCCAGTTCGTCGCGTCGGGGCTCGCGAGCCAGTCTTGCAGGTAGGAGCCGTGCAGGAGCCAGGGCCGGCCGGCCTCGCCCCGGTCCACGAGGCCGCGCGCCTCGCGCACCGCCGGGTAGAACCGGTACACGAACGGCACCGCCGCGACGATCCCCGCATGCTCCGCCCGCTCGGCGAGCTCTGCGGCGTCATGCGCGGAGGTCGCCAGTGGCTTCTCGCACACGACCGCCTTGCCGGCGTCGATCGCCGTCCTCGCAAGCTGTGCGTGGGTCGCGTTCGGGGTGCAGATGTGCACGACGTCGACGTCATCCCTCGCGATGAGCTCTTCCGCAGAGGCAGCCGCCGACGAGGCCCCCAGCACGGTCGCCGCCCGCTCGGCGCTGGCCGGGCTGCTCCCGGCGACGGCGCTCACGAGTCCCCCCGATGCCCGCACCGCGTGTGCGTGGACGGAACCCATGAACCCCGTGCCGATGATGCCGGACCGCAGGCCCGTGGAGGGGAGCGCGTCCACGGCTACTTCTTCCGGGCCAACGCGACGGCGAGGATGATGATCGCGCCTCGGACCACCTGCTGCTGGCTGCTGTCAAGGCCGGCGAGGATCAGCCCGTTGTTGATCAGGCCGATCAGCAGGGCCCCGAAGAGGGTGCCGATGACGGACCCGGCGCCGCCGAAGAGGCTCGTCCCGCCGAGGATGACGGCGGCGATGGCCGAGAGCTCATCGCCCGTGCCCCACTGGAAGCGCCCGGACTGGAGCCGGCCCGCGTAGAGCATGCCCGCGACGCTCGCCACGGCGCCCGAGATGAGCAGCACCTGGAACTTGATGCGCTTGGTGTTGATGCCGGTGAACTCAGCCGCAGTGCGGTTGCCGCCCGTGGCCAGGACCTGTCGGCCGAACCTGGTGCGGTTCAGCACCACGGCGCCGATAGCCACGAAGACCGCGCTCCAGATGATCAGCCCGGGGACGGGACCGAAGTTGCCGGCGCCGAACAGGGTGTTGAACGTGTCGTTGAGGATCGGCTGCGGGGCCGAGGCGGTGATCCACTGGGCAGCGCCGACAGCGATGCCGAGCATGCCGAGCGTCACCAGGAAGGACGGGATGCCCAGGAGGCTCACGAGTGCGCCGTTGATGGACCCGACCACGAGACCGACGGCGAGCCCGGCCAGGATGCCCGGGATGAGTCCCCACTGGGACAGGGCCATGGCCGTGCAGACGCTCGAGAGGCCGGCGACGGAGCCGACGCTCAGGTCGATCTCGGCGCATGAGATGACGTAGGTCATCCCCACGGCGATGACCGTGATGGTCGCTGTCTGCCGGAAGATGTTCAGCAGGTTCTGCGGCGACAGGAAGCCCTGGTCGCGCAGCAGGATGGCGAAGAAGAGGAAGACGACGACGAAGCCGATGTAGATGACGTAGCGGCGCCAGTCGAGTTCCTTCAACACGGAACCGAAGCTGCGGGACGTGCGGGAGGTGTCGCTGGGGGTGATGGTGCTTGCCTTGCTCACTGGTCAGACTCCCTGGACTGCGAGTTGGAGATATTCCTCGTCAGCGATCTCGCTGCGGGGGATGTCACGGATGACGGAGCCGTCCTTGAGGACGAGGACGCGGTCACTGACCGCGAGGAGCTCGGGATATTCGGAGGAGATGACAACGATCCCCTTCCCCGCGCTGGCGAGGTCCCGGATCATGTCCAGGATTTCGCTCTTTGTGCCGATGTCGACGCCGGCCGTGGGCTCGTCGAGGATGAGGATGTCCGGGTCGGTGCCCAGCCACTTCGCAATCACGACCTTCTGCTGGTTGCCTCCCGAGAGGAGGCGGACCGGACGCTGCGGGTGCGCGGCCTTGACCGCGAACTTTCCGATCAGCGTGCTGGAGAGGTCCTTCCCGGCGCCCTGGTTCAAAAATGGTCCCCGCTGGATCTGGCCCAGCAGCGGCAGCAGCAGGTTCTCCCGGACGGAGTGGTCCAGGACGAGCCCCTGCGCGCGGCGGTCCTCCGGGACGAGGGCGACGCCGGCGTCGATGGCCTGCTGCGGGGATCTCAGGCTGACCTTCTTCCCGCGGATCCGGACTTCGCCGCTGTCCACACGGTCTATCCCGAACAGCGCCCGCGCCAGCTCGGTGCGCCCGCTGCCCATCAGGCCGGCGAGGCCGAGGATCTCTCCGGGACGGAGCGTGAAGGACACGTCCCGCACCCGGCGGCCCGCGGTGAGGCCGCGCACCTCGAGGAGGGGCGCGCCGTCGTGCGCCGCGTGGTCCCGCTGCCGGTAGGCGAGCTGGCCCTCGATCTTCTTCCCCACGATGCCCTCGACGATCTGCTCGGGGGTGACGCTGGTCAGGGGCTCGGTCAGGAGCCGGCGCCCGTCGCGGAGGATCGTGATCCGGTCCGCGAGACGGTACACCTCGTCCATTCGGTGCGAAATGTAGATGATCGAGATGCCTCGCGCCTTGAGCCGGTCGATGAGCTCGAAGAGGGCCTCGGACTCGTGGCGGGCCAGGCTGGCGGTCGGCTCATCCATGATGAGCACCTGGGCGTTCTGGGAGAGCGCCTTGGCGATCTCGGTCAGCTGCCAGTACGCGGTGCCGAGGCGCGAGACCCCGGCACGGGGGTCGACGTTGACCTCCATCTCGGCGAAGAGCTCCCTGGCCCTGCGGACAGCGGTGCGGTCGTCAATGAGGCGGGCGCGGTCCAACGGCTCGGCCGCGAGGAAGATGTTCTGTGCGACGGTCAGGCTCGGCACGAGGCTGAATTCCTGGAAGACCATGCCGATCCCTGCGGCCTTCGCGTCCTGGATCGAGGTGATCCGAACCGGCTTCCCGCTGATGAGGATCTCCCCGGCGTCGGCCTGGTAGACGCCCTGAAGGATCTTCATGAGGGTCGACTTCCCGGCCCCATTCCCGCCCGCCAAGGCATGGACCTCGCCTCGTCGGACGTCGAAGCCGACGTCCTTGAGGACCGGCACGCCGTTGAAGCCTTTGGAAACGGAGCGCATCTCGACGACGTTGTCTGCGGTGTTCATGGTTGCCTTTCGGTGGGTGCGGGGGCTTAGGCCCACGCACCTACGGCTCGTGCTACTTCTTGAAAGAATCCTGGAGATCCTTGGGGGCGTCCTCGTGGTAGACCTTCTTCCACGCCTCGAGGACGTTCGAGTGGTCGACCGGCAGGGCGCTGAGGGCTACATAGGCGGGGGCCTGCTTGCCGATGAGCGAACCTGCCGCGAGGCGGGCCTCCGCGCCGCCCTGGTCGAACGGCACCTGTGCGCCGAGGCCGACGACGAGCTCGTTCTTGGCCAGACCGATGGCGACGTTCTTGCCGAGGTCCTCGGTGGCGATCTTCAAGTCCTGCCGGCCCGAGGCGCGGGCGGCGGCTATGACACCCTCCGCCGGCACGTCCCAGACGGCCCAGATGCCGGAGAGGTCCGCGTACTTGCTCAGCATTGCGTTGGCCGCAGCCTGCGCGTCGCCTGCGAAGTCGGGACCGGCGATGCCCTTCTCCTCGACGATCTTGATGTCCGGGTACTCCTTCTGGATGGTCTCCTTGAAGCCCTGGTAGCGCTGCTTCGTCACGAAGAAGTCGGCCTGGTGGAAGACGACGCCGATCTTGCCCTTGCCGCCGAGGGCCTTGGCCATCTCGTGGGCTGAGACGACGCCGTTGCCGTAGTTGTCCGCCGAGACCGCCGAGACGTAGTCCTTGCCGGCGGTGAGTCCCTGCGGGACGTTGTCCATGAAGACGAGCTTGGCGCCGGCTGCCGAGGCCTTCTTGTATGCGGAGGCGGTGGCGACCGGGTCCGTGGGGATGGAGACGATGATGTTCGGCTTCTGCGTCAGGACGGTCTCGAGGTCGGAGACCTGCTTGTCCGGCTTGAAGTTCGCGTCGGTCGTGGCGACGACCTTGATGCCGAGCTTCTCGAACTCCGCCTTGAGGCCGTTCACCTGGGCGGTAGCCCAGTCATTGCCGCCGTAGTGCATCACGATGGCGGCGGTGGCCCCCAAGGCCTTGACCTTGGCGACCTCGTCAGGGGTCAGGTCCGCGGCGGAGACAGGGGAGGGGGTCTCCCCATTGGGGCCCTTGCTGACAACCTTGCCGGTGATCTCCTTCAGGGCGGCCTCGGCTTTCTGGGAGACGCCGGAATCGGCGGTGCCGGCGCTGTTCGACGATGAGCTGCATCCGGTGGCGGTGAGGGCGAGCGCGAGGCCCGCCGCCGCTGCGAGGAGGGGTGTCCTGCGGATCATGGTATTTCTCCTGATGGGGGATGGGTGGAGTATTGCGGGGAGTCAGGCAGCTACCGACGTTCGGCGAGGAAAATCGCTGCCGTGGGGAGGAACGGGGGGGTCAGGCGAGCGCTATCGCGAGAGCAGGGGGGGTCGGCGAGAGGACGAGCGCGCCGTCGGTTGCGGCTGCGCGCACTGCGGCAGCCTTGTCGGGGGAGGCGAGGAACGCCTCCGCGTAGGGCTTGTCGAAGAAGAGTCCGAGTGAGCACGGCCCTAGCCTGCGGCGGACCCATGCCACGACATCGGACGACACCGTCGCCATGTCGCCGTGCAGGTTCACCTGGGCCGGGTCCGCGGTCGTCACCGCCGCGAGGACCTTCGCGGGGTCCACGGTGACCACGAGGCTCGCCCAGAGCGCTCCCTTGTGGAAGACGCCGACCACCGCCGAGGAGCCTGGGCGGACGAAGGCGTCGATCGCCCGGGAGAAGTCCGCGCCCAGCGCCGAGCTGCCGTCGAGGAGCCGCTGAGCGTGGGACCATTGGCCGCCATCGATGTTCAGGACCTCGACGTCAGGGTGGAGCGCCAGAACCTCGGCAATCTCGCCGTCGTGCATGGTGTCCTCCTCTCCCTCGAGGTCATAGCACCTTCTGTGAACGTTCACGGTCCTATCATCGTGAACGTTCACGGCTGTTGGTGTCAAGCATCACAGGAAAGTGAGGTCTAGATCTCGCTTCGGCTCAGTCCTCGGCGCGCAGCCGGGCTGGCATGGTGCTCTCTCGGACTACGAGGGTAGGGACGCTCGGTGTCCGGTCTGCCTCGCGGCCCTCGATCGCGCCGATGAGCACGTCGATGCTGGCCTGGGCCAAAGCGCGGAAGTCCTGCCGCACCGTCGTGAGGGGCGGGAGGAAGTAGTCCGAGCCCTCGACGTCGTCGAAACCCACAATGCTGACATCGTGGGGAACGCGGATGCCATGCTCGGCGAAGGCACGGATGAGTCCGAGGGCCGTGTGGTCGCTCACCGCGAAGATGGCCTGCGGCACTCGTCCCTCGTCGACGAGGCGGAGGCCGGTCTCATAGGCCCACCGGGGGCTCCAGTCGCCCTCGAGGCAGAGGCCCGGCGTGAGGCCTGCGTCGCGAAGGGCGGCCTCCCACCCGCGCTTGCGCACGCGTCCGTCGAACCACTCCATCGAGCCGGCGATGTGCGCGATGTCGGTGTGGCCCAAGTCGATCAGGTGCTGGGTGGCCATGCGTGCGCCCAACTCCTGGTTCTCGGAGTAGGTGAACACGTTGGGGGTCGATGACGCGCCCGCGGCGATCATCTCGAGCGGGACCCGCCGCGGTGTATTCCAGACCGCCGCTGCCAGAGGAACGCGTGGGGCGATTGCGATGACGCCCGCGACCCCGACATCCTCGAGCGAGTCGAGGGCCTTGGGGACTGAGTCCTCATACGGTTCTTCGACGGTCACCACTGTGGTGCCGTACCCCTTCTGGCGCGCCACGTTCTCAAGGGCGATGAGGGTGCCCACGGGACCGAATCTGGGGGAGCCGTCCGTGAGGATCCCAATCACCATCGAGCGGTTCGTGACGAGCGCCGTCGCCGTCCGGTTACGGCGGTAGCCGACCTCCTTGATGACCGCTAGGACCCGTTCGCGCGTTGTGGGGCTGACGTCTGGGGCGCTGTTGATGACCCGCGAGACGGTCTGGTAGGAGACACCGGCGATCCTGGCCACGTCCGTGATGCTCGGCTTCCGCCGCAACGTCTGTGCCACAGGCCACTCCCCTCATGCTCCGTTGGCACAACATTACGGCCGGGTGCCGCTCTGCGGGAAACCCATGCGCCGCGACGCGGGCATCGGGGACGTCCGCCAGAGGCGCGCCCTTCAGCAGCTCAGCCCCGGCCTTGAGGACCAGCGACGCCTCCAGCTCATTCACTCATTTCCTGCCTCCTTCGGCGATCACGAGCATGCCCCGAGAGCATTGCCGACGCGGCCGTCGCGTCGGGACTCGGCTACCTCGAACACCCGTCCCAGCGTCGGCAGGTCCATGAGCACCCGCAGGACGCGCTTGCCGGTCGCCGCCTCAATGGCCTGCCGGTAGGCGTGTGCCTACCTCCGGCGTCCAGTTCCCTGTGAGGGGCCACGGCGCGTGCGGCGCCAGTCGGAATCGTCCTCGAGGTCCTGATGGAACGCTTCCGGGAACAGCGTCCAGTAGTTGCGGTTCTCGCGTTCCTTGAAGTCGGCGCGGCTTTCGCGGCTGTCGCCGGCTTTAGCTGGAGGCCGCCCCGCCTTTTTCCGTGCGGTCACTTTCTCCTTATTCCGCGCCTGGCTGCGGCCGACCGCACCGGTTTCGGACATGACGGTCAGCTCGCCGACGCCTTTGCAGAGAGATTCCCATCCCGTCCGGCGTGGCGGGTGACCCGTCCGCCAGGCGGGTTGGTGGGGATTTTGCCACACGCTGGGCACTTTTCCTGGACCATAGCCATCCCGGCTACTTCCTGGCCTTCTCGGGACATGGTGTCCATGATTTCCCGCCGGGGGCATAGCAGCGCGGGCCAACGTACCCCGGATACGGATTGCTCTGGGTCGGAGCCTCACCGTAGCCGGGGGCCTTCTCCGGGCACGGGGTCCATGTCTGGCCCCCCGGTGCGTAGCAGCGCGGCCCGTAGTACCCCGGATAGGGGTTCTGCTGTGAAGGTGCAGGCTGGGCGCGGTTCCGGGCCGCGTCGGCCTGCGCCCTCGCGGCTGCTTCGGCTTCTGCTGCCGCCTTGGCTCGTGCTTCCTCGGCGGCCTTAGCAGCGGCCTCTTCCGCTTTGCGTTGCTCCTCGGCGGCCCGTGCTTCGGCTGCTTTGCGTTCTTCCTCAGCCTTGACCGACGCCGCCCGTTCCGTGAGCGCCTTGTGGCGGCCGTCCGCCCTCGCTAGCGCTTCAGTGACCCTGCTCGTGGCCGCGCTGAGCCTAGTGCTGCCGATTGCACTGATCAGCACAGCGTTCTGCGCACCGTTCAGGATGTCTGTGCCGGCACGGGCGCCGGAGATCGTTGTGAGGAGGGCGGCTGCGGAGGCTGAAATGTCTGCCGATGACGCATTCGCGGCTGGATCGGTGATGGCAGTGAGCGCCGTGACCTGGTCCTGTGCCACGGTCTCCGGACTGCAGGCGAGGGTGTCCTGGAAGAGTCCGGCCTTCTTGGCCTGGGCCTCTTCTTGGGCTGCCTTCACCTCGCTGAAGTACTTGGTGTTGGGCGAGATCGACATTGCGATCCCGAGTCCCGCGCGGGCAATTGACGCGTTGACCAGTTCGTCCCCGACGAACGTCGCTGCGAGCGCGCGGTCGTACTTGTCCGTCTTCTCCTCATCGAACCGGAGGGTGACCGTCTTCCCGGTCGGCAGCTTGCCTTCGAGGAACCGTGTCGCCTCCGGCCCAAGGCACTGGACGATCTTGTTCGGATGCTTCGTTTCGGGAGTGTCGACGTTCAGGAGGCGGACCGTCTTCTTCTGGCCGCTGTACTCGGCCTCAAACGTATCGCCGTCCACAACCCGGACGATCTTCGCCTGCACAGAGCCGTCTGAAGAGCAGGAAGTAAGTCCCCCAGGAACGGTGATGCCGAGAACGGCAAGCAGCAGAAAGGCGCGACGACGCGCCATTGTATGTATCAAAGTGAATCCCCTAATTAACACTTCGAGGGCCGCGGGGTGCGAAGCGCGGACCGTTGTAGACGTTCATTGTACGTTCAATCGGCAGCCCCGGCGCCACCCGATAACGTGCCCAGCGACTCTGTCGTGAGTGGTGCGGCATCGCCCTCGCTGCGCAGATCGCCCGCTCGACCGCCTGATTTTGATGGGTGACGGCTTCATGCGGTGCCAACGTTTATCATGTCGAGCCCGAATTGCACGGCAGGTAGATTCGAGACATGCCCGACTCCGACCACGCCACCGTGTCCACCCTCAAAGCCCGCCTCCCGGAGGGTCGGGTCCTGACCGCGGAGGCGTCCTTCGCAGGCTATCTCCACGACGAAGGCGAGTGGGCCGTCTATGGCACCCCACGCGCCGTCGTGCGTCCGGAGACGACTGAGGAGGTGGCCGCGGTGGTGCGCTGGTGCGTGGAGACGGGCACGCCGCTCGTGCCGCGCGGGGCGGGGACTGGGCTCTCGGGTGGGGCCAACGCGATCGAGGGCTGCGTCGTCGTCTCGTTCGAGCGGATGAACGCGGTGGTCGAGGTCAACGAGGCCGAGCGCTGGGCCCGCGTCCAGCCCGGCGTGGTCAACGACCACCTGCGGGCCCACGTGGCCGAGCATGGTCTCTGGTACCCGCCGGACCCGGCCTCGTCACCGTGGTCCACGATCGGCGGCAACGTCGCGACCAACGCCGGCGGCATCTGCTGCGTCAAGTACGGCGTGACCCGCGACTACGTGCTCGAGCTCGAGGTGGTCACCGGCACGGGGGAGATCACGCGGCTGGGCACCAGGACGGCGAAGGGCGTGGCGGGCTACAACCTCGTGGGCCTCATCGTGGGCTCGGAGGGCACGCTCGCCGTCGTGACCGAGGTGGTGCTGCGGCTGCGGCCCCTGCCGCCGGCGCCGATCACGGTGGCCGGCATGTTCGACTCGCTAGTGGACGCCGGCCGGGCCGTCGCGCTCGTGGCCGAGTCCGGGATCAGCCCCTCGGTGCTCGAGCTCGTGGACCGCCACTGCCTCAAGGCCGTGGACGAGTGGAAGCACATGGGCCTGTCCACGGACGCGAACGCGGTGCTGATCGGCCGCTCGGATGCGCGCGGCGAGCAGGGCGAGTTCGAGGCCGCCGAGCTCGCGCGCTGCTTCGAGGAGGCCGGGGCGAGCTTCGCCGCGGTCTCGGCCGACGAGCAGGAGTCCGAGGCCCTCTACGCCGCCCGCCGCCTCGCCTACCCGGCGCTCGAGCGGCTCGGCCCGGTCCTCACCGAGGACGTGTGCGTGCCCAAGGCCAAGGTTCCCGAGGTGCTCGCGCGGATTGAGCAGATCGCCGCGGCCCACGACGTGTTGATCGCCAACATCGCCCACGCCGGCGACGGCAACCTCCACCCGCTCATCATCACCCAGCCCGGGGACGACGCCGCGAAGGCCCGCGCGCACGCCGCCTTCAGCGAGATCATCGACGCCGCCCTCGCCGCTGGCGGCACCGTGAGCGGCGAGCACGGCGTCGGGACCCTCAAGCTCGACGGGCTGGCCAAGGAGCTCCCGCCGGCGAGCCTGGCCCTGCACCATGCGGTCAAGCGCGCCATGGACCCGCACGGCATCCTCAACCCCGGCCGCGCGATCCCGCCGCTGGCGTGATGCGCTCCGATCTGGCGAGTAAAGGCGGTTCAGCGTAGACGGCTTCACCTTCCCGTGAGTACCGGCGCGGGGAGGAACAACGCCCAAAAGAAGCGATAGGTGTGGTGCGCGCGCAAGGCCGCCCGCGCCGTCGTCCGCATCCACGGAGCGAACGCGCTAAGGCCAGGGCCGGCCGTCACTGCTCGGCGACGTCGTCCGCCACCCGGCGGAGGTCCTGGCACCAGCCCATCGACCGGTTCCGGTGAAGCGAGGCGCCCTCGAAGTTCTGCAGGGCGTCGGCGAGGGAGTTCAGCGCCGCCGAGACGTTCGCCCTCACCGCCTCGTAGCCCTCGTCAGAGCGGGGATCCCCGGAGGCGGTCTGCAGCAGCTCCGCACCCGCGCGGAGCACCAGCGATGCCTCGTACTCATTCATGCTTCGTCTGCTCCGCGCTCTTTCTCAGTTACCAGATACGCCGCGGCGATCCCAGGCGCGGCGGCTTGGAACACGGTGCCGCCGCCGGGGAGGACCATGCACCCCAGGAACTCCTGGTCGAAGGTGACGATTCCGGAATCAACCGCCTCGAGCTTGGCCCGCAGGAGCAGGGCGAGCTGTCGCCAGCGGTGGCGCGCGGCTTCCTGCGCCGAGCCGTGGTCGTGGGCTCGGCCGCTGGCGCGGGCGGCGATCCGGAACCGGCGGCCCCCGTGGGAGAAGGCCACGGAGGCGCCGTTGCCCGGACCGAGGAGGATGTCCTGGGCCGCGGCCTCGGCGAGCATCGCCTGGATGTCGGCCTGCAGGGCGGCGCAGCTGAGCGAGGCGCCCCGTACGTAGTTGGTCCTCACGCCCCCGCCCCCGTCCGGGCGCGCGGCTCGGCCCCGCGCTGTGATGCGGTCAACTCGAGATGCGCCCTTCCGGGGCGGGGTGAGGCCACTACCGGCGCCCGAACTGGGCGGCGACGGGGCACTCGAACGGGTCGCGGGCCGCCAGGCCCACCCGGTTGAGGTAGCGGATGACGATCCCGTAGGAGCGCCACAGGCTCGTTTCGGTGTAGGGCACCGCGAGACGGGTGCACTGCTCGCGGACCAGCCGCCGCGCCTTGGCCAGATGCGGGCGCGGCATGGAAGGGAACAGGTGGTGCTCCACCTGGTAGTTCAGGCCGCCCATGAGCCACGTGGCCCACCAGCCGCCCGCGACGTTCCGGGACGTCCGGACCTGCTTGGAGAAGAAGTCCAGCTTCGCCTCCGGCGCGATCACGGGCATGCCCTTGTGGTTCGGCGCGAACGTAGCCCCCATGTACACGCCGAACACGGCCAGCTGCACGCCGAGGAACGCGAACGCCATCCCCACCGGCAGGAGCCAGAACAGCGGCGCCAGGAGCAGCACGAAGCGCAGCACGAGAAGCCCGATCTCCGACCACCGCCCCTTGACCTGACCGGCGGAGAACAGGTGCCGCACGCTGAGGAGGTGCAGGTTGAGGCCCTCGAGGGTCAGCAGCGGGAAGAACAGCCACCCCTGCCGGCGGGTGATGAAGGCCCGCAGGCCACGGGCCTTCGCGGCGTCCTCGGCGACGAAGGAGATGGTGTCCACCTCGATGTCCGGATCGCGGCCCACCTTGTTCGGGTTCGCGTGGTGGCGGGAGTGCTTGGAGTCCCACCACGAGTAGCTGATGCCCACGACGGCGGCGAGGAACCTCGCGAGCCTGTCATTCCCGGGGCCTGCGGAGAGGATCTGCCGGTGTGCGGCCTCATGGGCGAGGAACGCGACCTGGGTGAACAGGACGCCCAGACCGCCGGCGATCAGCAGCTGGAACCAGCTCTCACCGAGAAGGACGGATCCCGTGGCGCAGGCGGCGAGCCCGATCGCGAGGGCGGCGCCCACGAGGAGGTAGAACCAGGGGGTGCGCTTGAGCAGGCCGCGTTCGCGGACGCTCTTGGAGACCTCGAGGTAGGCCTGGGCGATCGGCGGGAAGTCGCCGGTGCCAGCGTACTGCTGGAGGCCCGGGATGCTGCCGGAGGCGCGGCCTGTGAGTGAGGGGCGGAGGGCGGGGCTCGATACGGTGGCGATCAGAGCACCCCTTTCAGGCAAGCGCGCGTGCGCGGCGGGGCTGCTTCAGCAGTGATTCGATTGTCAGCAGGGATTCGATGGGGTGCTGCCGTGCCGGCGGACCGCAGTCCACGGTCCGCCGGCACGGCGGGTGCCGCTAGAGAGCTCAGAGCTCAGAGCGGGCGGATGTTCGCAGCCTGCGGGCCCTTGGGGCCACGCTCGGAGTCGAACTCGACCTTCTGGCCCTCTTCGAGGGAGCGGTAGCCGCTGGTCGCGATCGCGCTGTAGTGCGCGAACACGTCCGGCGTGCCGTCCTCGGGGGCGATGAAGCCGAAGCCCTTTTCGGAGTTGAACCATTTCACGGTGCCAGTGGCCATGTGTTTTTTCCTTTTTTCTTTGAGATAGGCCGACACGTCGGCCTGTGTTCCGCGCGGGCAATGTGCCAGAGCGGACAACTGTGGTGATGAGAAGAGAATGGGGGAATGCCGGATGTGAACGGCCTGAAGGCCGTTGGGGTCTTCCTCTACGGGTCCATCAACTGCGCGCTGTCGCCGGGCAGATGAATCAGAGTACGTGCGATGGATACTTTCGGTAGAGGGAACGGGACGCGAACCGGTCTGAAAATCACGACCTGAAGTGTCCGCGTCTGTAACAGTCTACACTGCCGGGCCTCAATCCCTTGCACGCGTAGTCCCGGGGTGGCGCCACCGCACCCAGCCGCCGTCCGCGAGCCGGTTCACCGCGACCGGGACGAGGCCTCCTCGCACTGACCGCCGGCCCGCACAGGGGAGCGCGCGCCGTCGTGCGAAGAGCCCGCCTACGCCTCCTGCCGGAGGAACCGCCGGAAGAGGTTGACGATCATCCCGGACGGGTGCTGCAGGGCGCCGTGGCTGGACCGCGGCACAATCACGCTGGTGCTGCTCGCGAGCGACGCCGCGAGGCTGGCCGCGATGGTGTGGAAGTAGTCCGGGCTGTCGGCGCCGGCCAGGAGCAGGACCGGGACGGCGATGCCGGCGTATCGGGTGGAAGCCGGATGACTGCTGTCCAGAAGGGCGATCTCCTGCGCCAGGGCAGGTACCATCTCCTTCCACGCACGGCCGTCCTTGGTCATCCGGGAGATGGCCCACAGGACCAGCCGGACGGCCTGGTCGGGGAGCACCGTCTTCTGAACGCGCGGATCGATCTCCCGGGAGAAGGCCTGGACGGCCCGGACATAGTCCCCCTTGGCCGCTGCCTCGATAAGCTCGGGCAGCATCCGCGTGGGGAGGCATCCTGCGATGTTGACGGCGGGATCGTAGACGGCCACGCGGCTCACCGGCAGGCAGAGCGCGGCCTCGAGGGCTATGCCGCCGCCATAGCTGTGGCCGAGGACCACCGAGCTGCCCGTCGCGTCCAGGACGGCCTTGAGGTCGTCCAGCTCTGCGTCCATGGAGTAGTCGGCCGGCAGGGGGCTCGACTTGCCCCGGCCCCGCCTGTCGTACACGTGCACCGGGATGGTCGCCGAGAGGCTGCTGGCGAAGGTGCTGTACAGGATGGTCCGGGTCAGGCTGCCCGCGGCGAGGACGGCACCAGGCCCGGTGCCGTAGCTGTAGACGCTCAGGACGCCCCCATCCGGGGTCCTGACTGACTGGAGCTGCGGCGCGACCACTGCGGACTTCTTCCTCGAGCGGCTGCGCACCCAGCCGCGACGGCGTGTGTGGAGAGATGATAGCGCCGTCTCGGGGACGGGCATAGGCTTCGGTGGATCCTCGCCGTGGAGGGGCCAGCGCCGTCACCACCCGCTGCGCGTCGGCGTGTGCCCCTCCCGGGCATCCTCTGGCATGGCCATCTCGGCGCGCAGGCCGAGGAGCCGGATCGGGCGGGCGGGCTCGATCTCTGCGGCGAGCTCGAGGGCGCGGGCGAGGATCTCGTCCCGGTCCGAGGTCTCGGGGATCTTCCGCGCGTGGGTCTTGGTGGTGAACGGTGCGTACCGGACCTTGAGGGTCAGCCCGACCACGGGGCGTCCCTCCTTGGCGACGTCCTGCAGGACGCGGGCCATCAGCTCCCGCACGGCCTCATCCACCTGGGCCGGTTCGGTCAGGTCGCGCTGGAAGGTGGTCTCCCGGCTGTGCCCGCGGGCCACCCACGGGGTGCTGTCCACGACGCTGCTGCCGTCCCCCCGTCCGAGCTGCGCGTACCACGGGCCCATCCTCGGGCCGAACTCCGGAACGAGGTCCTCGGGGTCGGCCGCGGCGAGCTGGGCGACCGTGATAATGCCGAGCTTGGCCAGCCGGCCCGACACCTTGGCTCCGACGCCCCATAAGTCCTTGGTGGGCCGGGCGCCCATCACCTCAAGCCAGTTCGCGGCGGTGAGGCGGTAGACGCCGGCGGGCTTACCGAAACCGGTGGCGACCTTGGCCCGGACCAAGGTGTCGCCGATGCCCACGCTGCAGTGCAGCCGCGTCCGCTCGAGGACGGCGGCCTGCAGCGCGCGGGCGTAGGCCTCCGGAGCTTCTGATTCGACGCCCACGAAGGCCTCGTCCCAGCCGAGCACCTGCACGACGGCGCCGGGCTGGGCGCGCACGGCGGCCATCACCGCGTCGGAAGCCTCAAGGTAGGCCTCCCGGTCCACGGGCAGGATGACGGCGTCCGGGACCTTCCGGGCCGCGATCCGCAGGGGCATCCCGGAGCGCACCCCGAACGCCCTGGCCTCGTAGGAGGCGGTCGAGACCACGGCCCGCTCCGTCGGATCCCCGCGCCCGCCCACGATGACCGGCTTCCCCGCGAGCTCCGGGCGCCGGAGCACCTCGACCGCAGCGAGGAACTGATCGAGGTCAACGTGCAGCACCCAGGGGATTCCGCTCACCCCACCAGTTTGTCCTAGACCACCTTGGCCAGCCGAGATCCCGCCCTCGCCGCATCGTCCTGCAGGTCCAGCCGCACCTCGGAAGTGCACCCGCCGCGGGCTGGCCGGACGGGCGCAACCCGGGCATAGTTCTGACCATGCGCACGCTCATTGCCTGGGTATTCCTGTACTCGCTCGACGGCCTCCTAGCAGACGAGGGCACCGACTTCTGGCGATACGCCTTCGGGATGCCCCTCGACCCCGCGCACCTCGCCGAGCAGGTGGACCTCTACGGGAGCGCGGACGCGCACATCATGGGCCGGACCGCCTACGAGGGCATGTCCGCTAACCTCCCGGGCTCTGACCACCCGTTCTCGGACATCATGGACGCCGGGCGGAAGGTCGTCTTCTCCCGCACCATGACGCGGGCGGACTGGGCCAACACGACCATCGTCTCCGGGAACACGTCGGAGGAGGTCGACAGGCTCAGGCAGGGCGGCGACGGGCACATCGTGGTGTGGGGCGGCGTGGGCCTCTGGCGGTCGCTCATGCTGCTCGACCTGATCGACGAGATCCACGTGGACCTGCACCCCTACGTGGCGGGGGAGGGAACCAGGCTGTTCGACGGGGAGCCCAAGTCGTACCAGCTCGACCTCGTCAACAACACCGCCTATCCCAATGGGATCGTCAACCTGCACTATCGGCGGCACCGGTAGCCGCGCGCCGGCTCGGTTCCCACCTCGAACACGCGTCCCAGCGCGGGCAGGTGCATGAGGATCCGCAGCACGGGCTTGCCGGTCGCCGCCTCGACCGCCTCGCGGTACGTGGCCATCTGGCCCAGATAGTGGCTGCGGATGTGCTCGACCGGGTCGGAGCCCGGATAGGTCTTGTGGTCGACGACGACGAACCCCTCCGGCCCCTCGAGCAACAGGTCGATCCACCCCTCCATCGTCTGGCCGTCCGGGCGCCAGCCGATCGCGGCCTCGCGATGCCGCGCCCACCCGGGGAACTCCGCGTCGAGCCAGGCCTCGAACCGCTCGCCGGCCGTGGTGAGGAGCATTGGCTCGACGGTCCGGGCAACGCCCCAACGGCTCACGAGGCGCTCCGCGAGGCGTCCCCGGCCGGCCGCGTCCAGCATCCGGAACTCCGTGCCGAGGTAGGCGTGCACCGCGCTGCCCACCGCACCCCAGTCCTCCGAACCGTGCGACGCGAGCGGCGTGCCGAGGACGCCCGCCTCCCGCACCTCCGCCTCGAGCCCCTCCGAGACGACCGAGCTGGCGGTGAGCCGAGCGGGCAGACGCACGACGGCGGGCCCCGACTCGGGCGCGTCGACCCACCGGGGTTCCCACACGCCGTCGGGCGCAGAAGCCTCCGCGGGCACCAAGGAGGTAAGCCGTGCCGGGATCTCCGTCTCCCGGCACACGGCCACAACCCCGTCCGCGAAGCCCTCGGCGGGGGCCTTCCATCCCACGAGCGAGTCGACGCCGAGGTCGTTGAGCATGCTCGGCGAGCCGTTCTTCGCCGTTAGCACCGTGGTGTGGGCGGCGCGGGTCATGCCCACGTACAGGAGCCTGGCTTGGTTGCGCTGCTCGCGCCCAAGGAACTGCGCGGCGGCCTCGCTGGCCTGCGCGCGAACGTCCAGTGGGGACCCGCCGTACGGGAACGGGCTCGGCCACAGCCGGATCCAGCGCCCCGCGAGCGGGTCGGCGAGGTCAAGCGTCCGGGTCGACTCGACCCCCGCCCCGAACGGCCGCGCCTTCGTCTCCTTGTCCAGACTCTCCATGACCACCACGGGCCACTCGAGCCCCTTCGCCTCGTGGTAGGTGAGGACATTCACCACGTCCGGCCCGGCACTCTCGGCCGACGCGTGCTCGCCCGAGGCGAAGTAGTCGAGGAAACCCCGCAGGGTAGCCGGCTCCCGCAGCGCCCGGCACCTCTCGTAGTACAGCTCCACCGCTCCGCGGAACGCGTCCAGATTCCGCAACCGCCGCTCCGGCGCGGACCACCCGGCAATGAGCCGGGGAAGCCCCAGCACCCCGGTGACGGCCTCGAGGACCTCCGTCGGCGTCGCCGCCACGGCCTGCGCGCGCAGCGCGTCCAGCGAGGCGACCACGGGTGCGGCCCGCCACGCCTCGTGCACGAGGCGCGGTCCCGCGACGAGGATCCCCTCGGCGTCGTGCGTCTGGTCGCGAGGCACGACGGCGCCCAGCAGCTCCCGTTGCCATGTCGCGTGCGAGGGGTGGTCGGGATGCAGGGCTACGAGCTCCGCGAGGGCCACGGTGTCGAAACGGTCAGCGACATAGGCCATGCCCGCGCGGGTCAGCTGAACTTCACGGGAGCCGCCCAGCGCGCGGGTGTCGAGGCTCGCCCGGAGCCCCAGTTCGTCGAGGGCCGTGGCGATGACGCCCACTTCGGCGTTGGTCCGGGTCAGGATGGCGACGTCGCACGGGCGCAGCGGCTCCCCTCTGACCAGGAGCCCTCGCCCGAGCAGCTCCTTGACGCCGGCCGCGGTCGCGCGCAGGCGGTCCTGGGCCCTGCCCTGGCAGCGGGACCACGCCTCGACGCTCCCGGCGTCGTCACCGTACTCGGCTGCCTTCACGGCGGGCAGCTCGAGGTGCACCGACTCGCGTGTCATGCGGTGCCCGTCCGCGTCCCGCGTGAAGACCCGCTCGAACACGGCATTCGAGAGGTCAACAACTGCCTGCTGCGACCGGTACGTCTCCGAGAGCTGCTCGCGCCGCTCTGCTGGGATCTGGGCCATGACGGCCTCCATGAGCTCCGGGTCGGTGCCGCGGAACTCGTAGATGGCCTGCTTCGGATCGCCCACCCAGACGGCCCGCTCGGCGAGCGCGCCCAGCTCGAGGAAGAGGGCCAGTTGGAGCGGGCTCGTGTCTTGGAACTCGTCGACGACCAGCAATTGGATCCGCCCACGGAACGCGATGCGGAATGCCTCGTTGTGCCGGGCCAGCTCCAGGACCTTGGCCTCCTGGTCCACGAAGTCCATGAGCGCATTGGCCCGCTTGAACTCCTCGTAGGCGTCGATGCAGTCCGCCGCGCAGGAGAACACACCGCGGATGTAGCCCTCGAGGTCCTGGTGGAACGCGGTGTTGGACAGCAGTTCGCCGTGGATCCGCCCCTTGAGGTCCCCGAAGATGGACTTGAGCGACTTGGGCGCACCGGAGCCGAGGAATCCTCGCCACACCTCCCACGGCGTCGTCCCGACGTCCTGCGCCTTGGCGACCTTGTCCAGGATCTTGGGATAGTTCTCCTGGAAGCCCTTGGCGGCGGTGTCCACTGTCTTGCCGTCGAGCCCCTCGCCGGTGGCGGCCACCCGCTCGGCCACTGCGCGGAGGGCGTGCAGCTCACGGAACCACTCTCCCCGGTTGTCCTCTGTCGGGTCATCCAGCAGGACGCGGAACCCCGCCCACGACGCGTCCGCGCACCTGCGCACCGCACTCGCAGAGAGCATGTTGGCCCGTGCGAGCGCCACAATCCGGTGAACCGTGGACCCCCACGTCTCGGTCTGGTACTCCCCGGCGTTGTCCGGGTGCGTACCCATGCGCCAGGCGATCGGGCCGAGCACCTCGGCATGGTCAGCACGGATCTCGTCCGTGGCGAAGGCGAACATCGCCTCGAGCTGATCCTCGCCGATCACCTCGAGCGCAGGGGAGAGCCCGGCGTCGACGGCGTACTCGGTCAGCAGCTGCCCGCACACGCTGTTCACCGTGCCGATGAGGCTCGCACCGAGCTGCTGGGATGCGAGCGCCTCGCCCGATTCGAGCAGCTTGGCCGCAATCCGCTCGCGCAGCTCCCCGGCGGCCTTCTTCGTGAAGGTTGTGGCCATGACCTTCTCCGCCGGGGTCCCTCCGCTGATCGCCTCGACGATCTTCTCCGTCAGCGTGTATGTCTTGCCCGTTCCTGCACTGGCCGAGACCATCGTGACGTTGTCCACGAAGCCGCCGCCGCTCACGGGGTCGAGCCTCATGAATAGTCCCCCCTCAGCCCGCACAGCGCGCCGAAGTGGCAGAACCTGCATCCCGGTTGGACGTAGAGGCGGCCGGAGGCGGTCTCGAGCTCCTCGATGGTCGCGGGCTCCCCGCCGGAGGCCTCCGCCGCCGCGGCGAACGCGTCCTCGACCGGCTTCGTGGCCGTGACCCGCCCGGCGAGCACCTGGTCGACCGTGAACTCGGCCGAGCGGATGGCCCGCCCCCACAGCTCTTCCGGCCCCTCGCGGCGTGGGATCTTCATTCCGAAGTGCTCGTGGGCAGAGGCGAAGGCGTGCTGCTTGAGCAGGAAGTACGCGGTCGGCTCGTCCGGCGGGATCTCATCCTCGTGCAGCGCCCACTGGTACAGGGCGAGCTGGAGGGCCGTGCCGTCCTTGATCTTTTCCCGCACATACTTGGCCGAGTTGTACCACTTGAGGTCCACCACAACGGTGCGGCCCTGTTCGTCGATGCCCACGGCGTCCGCGCTGCCCCGCACCGGCACGGTCAGGACCCCGTCGCCCACCACGAGCTGCAGATCCTTCACAATCGGCTTCTCGACCTCCTGCAGCGCCACACCGGCCTTCTCGAGCCCCCGGAAGAACACCCGCGCGGCCTCCGTGATCGCGTGCACCACGGTGAGCCGCCTCGCCTTCTGCCCCGGCAGGAGGAGCTCGGAGGCGAACTGCGGGAGGAGGTCCTCGATCACGGCCGTGATCTCCTCGTCCTTGGGCACGGCCCGGTACTCGGCCCGGAGCGTGCCGTGCAGCGCCTCGATGACACGGTGCGCGAACGTGCCGATCATCCGGCCGCCAGTCGGGATATCGGCGGCATCCGGAACCCGCAGGCCGCCCTTGCGCTCGAGCGCCCACCGCATCGAGCAGCCCAGCAGCACCTCCAGCTGGGAGTACGAGAGGCTCTCCGGCGCGAGCGCCGTGTTCGCTCCGACCTCCTGAACGGCGTCCGGGGCCTCGGGCCGCCGGGCCTCGGCGCGGTTCAGCCTGGCGGTGCGCCCGGCAAGCCGCCACACGCCGCTGCCATCGGTGAGGGACGACGGCGCGCGGGTCGCCGCCGCGATCCGCTCGCCCAGATTCGTGTCCGGCTGACCGGGCACGCCCCCGTACCGCTCGACGAGCGCCTCCAGGAGCGGGTTCGAGTCCACTCGCTCGCCGTTGCGCTGGCCGATCTGCACGACGACGAGCCGCTTGCAGCGTCCCGCTGCGGCGAGGGTTTCGCGGACGGCCAGGGCGGTGAGCTCGTGCGGCGTCGGAAGATCGACGCCTACCTGTGCGAGTGCTGCGGCATCGTGCGCGTCCCAGCGGCGGGCCGAGGGCGTGGCGGCGGACTGGAAGCCCCACCAGATTGCGTCGTCGACATCCTCGCCGAGCTCCACGAGGTGGTTCAGCCGCAACCACGGCGCCGCCTCGGCGGGGACTAGCGGCTCGGCGGCCGGGGTCACGACCGAGGAGACGATCCGCCGCAGGTCGCGCCGGGACACGCGCGCCCGTGGTGCGACGAGCGTGAGGACGCGCTTGAGCTGCGCGGCCGTCGGCGCCAGCCGGGGCACGACGGCGGCGCGGGCGTTGAGTGCCGCAGCGAACCACGCGCTCGCCTCCACGAGCTGCCTCCCGCTCGGCCGGCGGTGCTCGAGGTCGCAGAGCAGCCGCGTGCTGAACGTCTGGTCGAGGACCGCGGCCAGCTCCGGACCGAGGCCCTCGTCCTCGCCGATGGCGGCGATTGCGGCGTCCCACGCAAGTCCCCGCGTGCCGGGCTCCTGCGCCAGGGCTCGGAGCAGATGCCGCGCGGCCCTGCGCCTCACGGGCGAGTCGGGCACCGTGAGGAACTCGGCGAGCAGGTGCACGTTGACGGGCTCCCACAGGAGCTCGAAGAACAGTGGGATGAGCTGGTCCTGGGCCCGCCACGGCGACCGCGCGCCCACGCCCAGATGGGGCAGTCGGTGCATGGTGAGGTACTGGTCCAGCACTGAAGTGGGGTCGGAGCACACGACGGCGGTGCTCGTGTTCGCGCCTGCAGCCAGCCACCGGGCCACCTGCTCGGCGGCCTCCCACTCGGTCTCAGCCGCCAGGACCGTGAGCTCGGGCCGTCCTGCCGGCTCGGGAGCCTCGCTGACCTGCACGCCCCGGTCGCGCAGCTCGGCAATGAGACGCCGCCAGACCGCCGGGAACGTCGGCTCGGGATGCTGGAGGACGAGTTCGTCGATGCCCAAGGGAAGGGGAGAGGAGCGGAGCTCGTCGAGGAGCTCCACCACGTCGTCCGCGAGCGACGGCGCGAGCTCCCCGCCCGCGATCTCCCGGCTGGCGCGCTCCGCTGCGGCGAGCGTCCTGAGCAGAGGCGAGGGGGCGGCGTCGTGCGCGGGGCCGGAAACGGTGGTGGGAAGCGTGCCGTCCCAGCCGTTGGCCACGGCGTCGTCGCGGGCGGCGAGGAGCTCGTGGGCGGTGGACCAAGGGTCCGCCTCCAGTGACCGATGGAACCACGCGTCCGGTGAATCGAGGTGCTCGAGGAGTCCCAGGTACTGGCTCACGCGCTCCGCATTCGGCGTCTCTGGGCACGTAAGGCCCAGGCGCGTCTGCAGGAGGCCGATGAGGTTCTTCCGCCCCACCCGCACATGGTTGAGCCCAGGGCGCGCGTAGGCCCACGGAGCGCGGTCCAGGAACCACCCGAACTCGACGATCATCGTCATCCCCCTGCCCAGTACGCCAGCGGCTCGATCACCGGCATACCACTCACACTAGCCAACCCCGCCGACATTTCTCGGTGCGCCTCATGCATCGACATCGCGTGCGAGCGGCTGTCCGCGGAGCTGGTCCTGCTTGCGGAGCCGGCCGCGGGGTAGCGTGGGACCCATGGAACGTGTCACCTCAGCTGACGGAACCACCATCGCCTACGACCGCCTCGGCACCGGCGCCCCGCTCATCCTCGTCTCCGGCGCCACCGCAGACCGCCGCGCAGATGCCCAGCTCGCGGCTGCGCTCGCCGAGACGTACACGGTGTACAACTACGACCGCCGCGGCCGCGGCGACAGCACCGACACGCTCCCGTTCGCGGTGGAGCGCGAGATCGAGGACATTTCTGCACTGCTGGATGCGGCGGCGCACGACGGCGGGGGAGCGGCCGCCGTCGTGGGCCTCTCCTCGGGCGCAGCGCTCGCCGGGCGGGCCGCCGCTGTGCTCCCTCTGCGGGGCCTTGTGATGTGGGAGCCGCCCTTCATGACGGACGACGCCGGTCTCGCCCGCGCTAGGGAGTACACCACGAACCTGAACGCCCGGCTCGAGGCCGGGGACCTCGATGGCGCCCTCACCACGTTCCTGCGCTACGTGGGCCTCCCAGAGGAGGCCATCGACGGGTCGCGCCAAGAGTCCTTCTGGGAGGCCGGAGTGCGCGTGGCCCCGACCCTCGCCTATGACAACGCGGCGATGGGCGGAGACTCCGTGGTCCCCGCCGACGTGTTCGGCCGGATCACGGCCCCGACCCTGGTCCTGGCCGGCGGCGTGAGCCCGGACTTCCTGCCCGCCGCCGCACGCGCCGTGGCCCACGCGGTCCCCGACGCGAGGATGAACATTCTCGAGGGCCAGACGCACAACGTGGACCCGTCCGCGTTCGCCGAGGCCGTGCGGGGATTCCTCGGGGCGTAGCCCCGGAGATGGGCGGGGCCCGAGCCGCTACGCTCGAGGTGTGCCGGAGAATCCGAACCCCACATCCCCTGCGGACTTCGCCGCGGCCCTCGACCGGCTCGCGGCCCTCACCCGCTCCTTCACGGAGACGGTGCAGTGGGCCGACGGCGGCGATCAGCTCACCCGGCCGGTCCTGACCTGCCCGGGATGGTCCGTCTCCGACCTCGTCGACCACCTCGCGGGCATCCACCGTTGGGCGGCGGCCGCCCTCGGCGCCGAGCACGCCCCCGCACCGGTCCCGCGCCCGCAGTCCGAGCCGCTGGTCGCGTGGTACCGGTCCAGCGCCGCACACCTCCTCGACGGGCTGCGGGCCGCCGGTCCCGCCGCGCCCGCCTGGACCCTCTGGGGCGACCGAGTCGCGGCCTTCTGGGCGCGCCGCCAGATCCACGAGACAGCCGTCCACACGTTCGACCTCCTCGGCGCGCTCGGCCGGGCCGAGGAGTGGCGCGTGCCCGAGGACGAGGCCCTCGACGGAATCCGCGAGGTCCTCTTCGGCTTCTACCCGCGCCAGGTGAGGCTCGGTCGCTCGAGTGGACTGCCCGGCGTCGTGCGCTTTGAGGTGACGCACGACGGCGGCGCCCCGTCCACCGGACTCGTCTCGCCTTCCGTCGGGGACGGCCCCGAAGCGGCAGCGCAGCTTGGGACGGTGAGGGGTCCGGCCGCGGCAATCTACTTGGGGCTGTGGAAACGGCGTGCGCTTCCGGGTGCGCATTCGCCGGTCACCGACATGATCCGCGCAGCGCGCCTCACGCCGTGACGTTCAGCTCCCCGCCGGAGGGTTCGAGTGCGCCCGCGTATCGGCACGCCGGGCCTCGAGCGCGGCCGTGAGCCGGGCAACCTCTTCCGTGAGCGCCTGGATCTTTGCCTCGACGCTCTCGTCGAGGGCCTCGACCTCCGCCTCGACCTCCTGGACCTCCGCCTCGACCTCCTGCACGTCCGCCTCGACCTCGGCGGCAGTCTGCGCACTCACGCTCTCCACGAGCCACGCCGCGATCGAGGCGGTCACGACACCGAGCACGGCGATGCCCGAGATCATGAGCGCTGCCGCGACCAACCGCCCGATCGCGGTCACCGGGTAGTGGTCGCCGTAGCCGACCGTCGTGATCGTCTCGAGGGCCCACCAGATCGCGTCCCCGAAGTTTCGGATGTTCGCGCCGGGCATGTTCTGTTCCACGTCCTCGACCGTGAGGGCGCCACAGTAGGCCAGCGTCGAGGCGGCCGCGATCACGTACATGACGAGCCGGCCACGCAGGGCGGTTCCGGCCCTGTTGTGCACAATCCTCAGGAACGTGACGAGCCGGAGGGGACGGAGCGCGGGCAGCGCGAGGATCGCGAGCTCGTGGAGGTTGTGCACGAACCACTGTCCCCGGCGTGGCGCCAGCCACAGTTGCCCCACGTAGTCCACGACGAAGACGGCCCATGCGGCCCACAGGAAGTCCTCGGCCCAGATGCCCTCCTCCGGCGGGAGGTTGCCGATCACCTGGACCGAGTAGGCCGCGAGGAACACGATCGCGGCGACGAGCGTGGGCCGCTCCGTGAGACTGCGCCACCGGTCCTGGGTCATGGTGGAAGGGTACCGCCGGCTATGCCCCGCCGCGGTGCTGTCTCAGGACATCGAGCCTGGACCTGTACTCGGCCTCGTCGATTTCACCCCGCGCGAACCTCTCGGCGAGGACGTCTTCGGGCCTCGGGGCGGCCGGGGTCCCGGGCTGCAGTGCAGCCTGGGACCCCGGCCCCTGCGCGTGCGCGGAGCCGCGCCCGAGTGCCCGCGCGAGGAGCACGATCCCGGTGATGACCGCACCCCAGAACAGGACGAAGCTCAGGCCCATGAAGATCCAGCCCCACAGCCCCATGGTGCCGTTCCCGTACATCATCGCGAGCCTCTTCTCATCGCGCGGTCGCGGGTGGAGCCCGCTTACCTGCATTGTCGCCCGGTTAGCGGGCGGCGGCCCAGAGTCTTCCTCACCGGTTGCGGGGTCCCCGACGATCAGCCGAACTTCTCCGCCGTCGCGTAGCCCTTGCCGTTGTACTTCTGCACGAGCACCTTCGCGATCGCCGGCTGCCCGTCCACCGTGGTGTTGACGTCCGTGCCCTTGAGCATGAGCGGTGCGGAATAGCCCTTGATGTCCCGCAGGGACTTCATGAAGGCGTCACGCGTCGGGTCGGTCATCTTCTGGAACGCCTGGTCGAGGGTCGCTCCGGCGATGTAGCTCCACATGCAGTGCGGGAACGCCGGCATGTCCGGGTAGCTGCCGTACTGCTTGAGGTCGGACAGGAACTTCACCACGTCGTCATCCTTGGCGAACTCCGGGCTCTGCGGGGTCTTGGAGAACGCCACCGAGTAGATCCCGGGGTAGGCACCCGCGTTGCCGGGCTGGAGGATCGCCGAGGGGCTCGAGGTGTTCGAGGGCAGGAACCAGCTCGGCTTCCAGCCGATCTGCTGCGCCTTCTGGAGCGAGGCGATCGTGAGCGGAGTGATCGACATCGCGTTGAAGAACACGTCTGCACCGGTCGCGGCGAGCTGGGTGATCTGCGCGTCGACGGAGGTGTCGGTCGCCTCGTAGGTCTGCTCGCCCACGATGGTGACGTTCGAGGCGCCCTTGAGGGCATTCTTGAACCCGGCCACGTATCCCTTGCCGTAGTCGTCGTTCTGCGACAGGATGGCGACCTTGTGCTGCGTGCCGGAGGACGCGACGAGCTTGCCGAACGCCTCGCCCTCGTTCTGGTAGGCGGGCACGAGTCCGAGCTGCCACGGGCTCTGCTTCTGGTCGCTGAACAGCGGGTCGCCCGTCATGACGAGGACCTGGGGCACCTTCTGGCTGATGGCCGACTCGCGGAATGCCCGGTTGGTCGGAGTTCCGAGGCCCACTCCCTCGGCGAACACGTTGTCCGAGACCATCTGCTGGAAGTTCGCGAGCGACTTCTGGGGATCGTACGCGTCGTCGTACGTCTTGATGTCGACCTTGCGGGTCTTGCCGTCGCCGAACTTGACGCCGCCCTCGGCATTCTTCGCACCGAAGTAGGCCTTGACGCCCGCTACAGTGCAGGTGCCCGGGCCGGCGGTCGCGCCACTGAGCGGCGTCGTGATGCCCAGCGTGATGCTCGTGTCGGTAATGCCGGGCGAGGCGGCCGTGCCCCCGCCGCTGCCGCCGCCGGCGCTGCCACGGCAGCCGGTCAACGAGAGAGCGAGGACCGACGCCATCGCGACAGCGCCCAAGAGCCCTCGTGTCCCTTTCCTAACGTTCATGATCGCTTCCGCCTCTCTATCTTTCGGGTGCCTCCGGCGCCTGGTCCGTTTCCGGTTGCCGCGTGGGAGTCTTCTGCGGGTCGGGTCCCGCGGTGGGATGGGAGGTGCGCCGGCGTGTGAGCCGCTTGATCACCCGGGGGAGGCTCACGAGCCCGTCGGGGAGGAGGAACAGCACCGCGAGGAGGATGACGCCTTGGCTCACTGTGGTGAAGTTCGGATCGATCGCGTTGGTCCACTGCGGGACGAGGATGTAGTACGCCCCGCCGATGAGCGAGCCGATGATGCTGCTGGCGCCGCCGATCACCATGGCCGCGAGGAGGCTGATGGAGTGGCCGAAGCTGAGGGTTTCGGGCGAGGTGTACTGGACCACCGCGATGTAGAGGAAACCGCTTGCGCCGCCGTACATCGACGCGATCGTGAACGCGAGCACCTTGGTCCAGTAGGGGGAGACGCCCATCGAGGCGGCGACTGCCTCATTGCCCTTCACCACCGCGAACGCCCGACCGTACTTGCCCCGCACGAGCTGGCGGGCCAGCAGGAAGCCCGCGGCGGCGACGACCAGGACGATGTAGTACTGCCACTGGTCGTTGAACAGCCCCGACCACTCGGGAGCAGTGGAGAAGATGGCCGAGGTTCCCTGCGAGCCGCCTGTGAACACATCGAGGCGCTTGGCCAGCGGCACCCCCACGATGGGCAGGGCGATGGTGACCATGGCGATCGCGAGCCCGCCGAGCCGGGCCGCGGCGAGCGCCACGAGGAGCCCCACGGCTCCGGCGATCAGGCACGCTGCGACGAAGGAGAGGACGACGTTCCAGCCGTGCGTCACCCCGTAGGCGGTCACGTAGGCGCCGAGTCCTAGGAAGAAGATCTGCCCGAGGTTGACCTGTCCCGTGTAGCCCATGATGATGTTCAGCCCCAGCACGGCCACGGCGTACACACCGATCCGGCTCAGAGTCTGGTTTTGGATCATTGGCAGGAACATCGGCGCGGCGAGGAGGATGACCGCTACGAGCACGACGACGCCGATCCTCACCCAGCGCCTGGCAGGCACCCGGGTTGTGCGCGAGGTGGTAGAGGTACTCATCAGACCCGCACCACGACCTTCCGCCCGAAGAGGCCTTGGGGACGGAGGATCAGGACGACGAAGATCAGGACGAACGGAACCGCGATCTTCAGGTCGTGCCCGATCAGCGGCACGTACACGGAGACGAGGTTCTCGACGACGCCGATCGCCCAGGCCGCGGCGACCGCTCCGACCGGGCTGTCGAGCCCGC
The DNA here is from genome assembly GCF_021554725.1 of Sinomonas notoginsengisoli. Lineage (GTDB taxonomy): Bacteria > Actinomycetota > Actinomycetes > Actinomycetales > Micrococcaceae > Sinomonas > Sinomonas notoginsengisoli. The sequence continues at coordinate 66,422 of NZ_JAIZDP010000012.1, forward strand.
CGAGGATGACCGCGGCGAGCGCGTAGACCAGCGCGCCGTCGAGCATGCCCGGGGTCAGAGTGAGTTGTGGTCCGACGAGCGCGCCCGCGACCGCACCCAGCGCGGCCGCGAGCCCCCAGCCCACCATGAGCAGCCGCCCCACCGGGAGTCCCGAGAGCGCGGAGGAGCCGGGGTTGTCGGCGACAGCGCGCAGGGCGAGCCCGAGCTTGGTGCGCATGAAGAGCAGCTGGAGCAGGGCCATGATGACCAGGATCGTCACGGTGGTGGCAAGCGACCTCACGCTCACCACAGCCCCGAGGACGCTGACGCTGGTGAGGGGGAACATCGAGGGGAACTGGAGGTTGTTGTAGCCCCACACCACGGCAGCGATGCCGGTGACGAGTGTGAGCAGGCCGATGGTGACGACGACGGCCGTATCCGGATCTCCGCGCTCGAACCTGCGGATGAGGAACCGCTCGATGAGGGCGCCGAGGATGAAGGAGATCACGACGGCGGCGAGCACCGCGAGCACGAGCGGCACCCCGGCCTGCGCGAAGGCATACGCGAAGTACGCGCTGAGGACTGCCAGGCCCCCCTGGGCGAAGTTGATCAGGCCGGTGGCCTGGTTCACGAGCACGATTGCGAGAGCGAGGGTGGCGTAGACCGAGCCCGTGGAAAGGCCATCGATGACGAGCTGGATGACGGTTTCCATGCGGGTCAGCCCCCCAGATAGGCGCGGCGGATCTCGTCCATGCCCTTGAGCTCGGACGAGGTCCCGGTCAGCACGCTCCGACCGGTCTCCAGGACTGTGGCGGTGTCTACGAGTGAGAACGCGAGGAGGGCGTTCTGCTCGACCACGAGCATCGCGATGCCGGACTCGATGCGGAGCCGGCGGATGGCGTCGTAGACGGCCTTGGCGGTGCTCGGCGCGAGGCCGAGTGACGCCTCGTCGAGGAGGAGCAGTTTGGGCTTGGCCATGAAGGCTCGCCCCACGGCCAGCATCTGCTGCTCGCCGCCGGAGAGCGCTGCCGCACGGGAGTTAATGCGGTTCTTCAGCTGCGGGAAGAGGTCCAGGCAGTAGTCGATGTCCTCTGCGATGGCCTTGCGGTCCTTGCGCAGGTACGCGCCCACCCGCAGGTTCTCCCGGACGCTGAGCTGGCCGATCGTGCCCCGGCCCTCAGGGACGTGGGCGATCCCGAGGGCAGCCACCTGATCGGGGCGGAGCCCCCGGATGTCCCGGCCGCCGAACCTGATGCGGCCGCCGGTGCGCACCGTGCCGCTGATGGCCCGCAGGGTCGTGGTCTTGCCGGCTCCGTTGGCCCCGAGGATGCCCACGGAGCCGCTCTCCGGGACCGTGAGGGAGACGCCCTCGAGCACCTGGACCGGCCCGTAGGACGCAGTCACAGAATCGAGCTCAAGCAGCGTCATCCGCCGCGTCCTTCCCGAGGTAGGCCTCGATGACCCGGGGGTCGGACTGCGCCTCGGCCGCGGTGCCCTCCATGAGCTCGCGTCCATGGTCCAGGACCACCACGCGATCGGTGAGCGCGGAGATGAGGCCCATGTGGTGTTCGACGATGACGATCGTGATGTCCTGCTCCTCGCGGACCCGCCTGACCGTGTCGATGAGCTGCTCGACCTCGCTGTGCGACAGTCCGGCCGCGGGCTCGTCGAGCAGTAGCAGCTTGGGCTTCGACAGGAGGGCGCGCCACAGTTCGATGCCCTTGTGCAGCCCGTGGGACAGCTCGTCCGCGGGGACGTTGGCCGCCCAGCCCAGCCCCGCGGCGTCGAGCATCTCCAGTGCCTCGGCACGTATCGCTCGCTCGGCCCTGGCAGTGCGCGGAAGGCCGAGCGCCCACTCGACGGGGCCGCCCGGGAGCCGGATGTGGCCGCCGAGGAGGACGTTCTCGAGCACCGTGGCCCGTAGCTGGAGCGCGGGGTGCTGGAAGGTGCGCGAGAGGCCGAGATGGGCCAGGTGCGAGGGTGCCCGGCCCACAGCCTCCGTTCCGTCGATCATGATGGAACCCGAGCTCGGGCGGTAGTGCCCACTGATGCAGTTGAACAGTGAGGTCTTGCCCGCGCCGTTGGGGCCGACGAGCCCGAAGATGACCCCCGGCTCGACATTGAAGCTCACGCCCTCGAGGACCTTGACGCCGCCGAAGTGCAGGTTGACGTCATTCAGGCTCAGGCGTGCGGCCATCAGCGTTCCTCCCTGTCGCGACGTGGGTGCGGGTGTGCGGCAGATCACAGTGCAGGTGAGACTGAAGCTACGGATGGGAGACGAGATTGTCAACGATTTTGGATGGTGTTGAGCCGGCGTTGGTCCTAGGATCGTCGATGAAAATCTGCAGGCACATCGTGGCCTTCTGAAGGCTGCATGGGAGACTCCGCGGAGGAGTGGCCATGGTGGGAGCGCGAGCGACGGGGTCGGACACGGGCACGGACGAATCAGCACCGGGCATCCCCTCTGCCGGTGACACGCGGGTGACGGACCTGATCCGCGACGCGATCGTGCGGGGGGAGTTCGCCCCCAATCAGCGGCTCATCGAGGCGGACCTAAGCTCGGCGTTCGCTGCAAGCCGTGCCACCGTGCGCACTGCCCTTCTCGAACTCGCCGGGGAGGGCCTTGTTGAGCGACTGCCCAACAAGGGTTCCCGGGTCAGGGCCATCTCGCTCAAGGAGGCCATTGAGATCCTCGAGGTGCGCATCGGCATCGAGGGCCTCTGTGCGGCAAAGGTGGCGGAGCATCTCAGAGCGGAGGATGCCGCGGAGTTCGAGTGGATGCGCGCCCAGATGATCGAGACTGTTGCGGAGGGCGACCTCGTCGAGTACTCGCTCCTCAACCGGCTCCTGGACGTCCGCGTCCGCGAGCTCAGCGACCATGTGACAGCTGCAGGAATCTTGGCCCGGTTGCATGCCCAGAGCGTCAGGCACCAGTTCAAGCTCTCCGCGCGCCCGGCTCGGGCGAAGGTCTCCGTGCTCGAGCACGTGGCCATCATCGACGCCATCCTGGCTCGTGACCCCGTGGCCGCTGAGCAGGCGGTAAGGACTCACCTGCTCAGCGTCATCGGGGCGTTGCGGGACCTGACCTCCTGACCCCTCAGTCAGGACGCTGCTGTCCGCCACCCGCCGTGGTACTCGGTGCGGGCCACGGTGGAGTATGGCGCGGGGCTCACGACGGCGCGCACGTTGAACTGCTCGTGCGGCTCCACGGTGGTCTTCCGTGAACCTCCGTCCGGCTCGCCCCACACCACGCGCAGCTCGGTCCCGATCTCGACGTTCGGGTCGACGGTGGCCAGCGACAGGCCGCGGCGTTCGTTCGCGGTGACTCCGGTGAAGAGTGACAGCCCCACAATGGTCCCGTCCGCGTCGACGACCGAGTCGTAGTTCGAGGACCCGTAGTTGGCGTTGGGGATGTCGAAGAACTGGTAGCCGGGGCTGTCGCGGTCCAGGAAGGAGGCCCAGATGGCGGCGAGGTCCTCGTCATTCCAGGCCAGCGTGACTTTCTGGCGCTGTGCGGCCGGGTCGAGCTTCTCGAGCGCATCGCGGCCGATGAAGTCATGGTCGAACTTCACGAAGGGGCCGTAGCCGAGGTCCCAGGGGTTGAGGTAGTAGTCCTCGATGTCATCGGAGGCGAAGGAGCCGGCGAGGGCGTTGACCGCCTCGTAGCTCGCGGCGGGCAGCCATTCGCGGTAGGCGCGCTCTGCCTCGCCGGTGTAGATCGCCGGAAGCGGCGAGGGGATCCAGCCGGATTCCAGCGTGTTCGACGAGTAGGCCCGCGAGCCACACGGCTCGATGCCGAATTCGGCGCCCGCGGACAGGACCGCCTCGCGCACGGCGCCATGCTGCTCGTACGGACCCCAGATCTCGAGGCCAGGTGCCCCCGCCATGCCGTGGCGGAGGGTGCGGACCTGGCTGCCCGCGATCCCCATGTGGCCCATGTGGAAGAACTTGACCTTCTCGACGGTCCCGCCGGCGAGCTTCTCGATGATCTGCCACGCGTTGGGCCCCTGGATCTGGAATCGGTAGTACTCGCGGGAGACTGCCTGTCCGTACGGCCGCGAGGGCGAGCGGTCATCGTACGTGTACTCCAGCTCGTACCCGCCTGTCTCGGCGTGGAACTGGAGCCAGTTGGCCACCGGGTTCCTGCCCACGTAGACGTACTCGTCCTCGGCCTGATGGAACAGGATGCCGTCTCCGATTACGCCGCCGTTGGAGGCGACGGGCACGAACTGCTTGGCCGTGTCCACGGGAAAGTTCGCAAAGCTGTTGATGCCCGTATCGGACAGGAGCTTCAGCGCGTCTGGTCCCTTGAGGAAGAAGTTGACCATGTGATGCGTCTGGTCATACAGGACAGCGGTCTCGCGCCATGCCTTCTGCTCGCGGCGCCAGTTGGTGAACTCGGCTGGTACTACAGGGTAGATGTACGTCCCGAGCTGAGAGTTCCGGAGGTGTTCGACGGTGCTCTGCCGCGTTCCTCCGGCGGCATCGAGCACTTCCTGGAGATTCTTCGGGGCCATGGGGCCCTCCTTCACGACAACGCTCGCGGGATTGGTGACAATAATGTATTGGATGCCTTGACCCGAGGCTAGGGCCGTGGTTGTCTGGCCGAAGGAGGCGGTACAACGATGACTGAATCCCTCGCAGACGCCATTGCCCGCACGGGGAATCCGGTGGAATTCCTACGCAACCAGGACTGGCCGGCCTTCACCTTCCCGGTCGCCCCGGAATTCACCAACTGGCGCGACGAGCAGCGGGCGTGGAACACCACAGTGGCGCTCATGGACCAGTCGCACCACATGACCCAGCTCTTCCTCGGCGGCAAAGACCTCATCCCGCTGCTGGGTTCGATCTCCCCGAACACCTTCGCGACCTTCCGTCCCGGCGTCGCGAAGCAGCTCATCGCGGTCAACCAGGACGGCTACCTCATCGGTGACGGCATCCTCTTCTACAACGAGGACGCCCCGGAGGGGCTCGTTCTCATCGGCCACCACATCCTCATCGACTGGGTGCGCTTCAACGTCGAGAAGGCGCAGGCTGCGGGCAAGGATGTCCATCAGCGCCTCGAGTCCAACTCCCATATGCGCCAGGGACCGCCCACCTTCTACCGGTACGAGCTGCAGGGCCCCCGTGCGAATGAGGTGATGGAGAAGGTCTTTGCCGGCCCCATCCCGGAGATCAAGTTCTTCCACATCGGGGACGTCGGGATCGCGGGACGGCCAGCCAAGGCACTGCGGCACGGTATGGCAGGCCAGCCCGGATTCGAGTTCTACGGGCCATGGGAGGACCACGAGGTGGTGCTCAACGCGATCATGGAGGCGGGGGAGGAGTTCGGGATCCGCAGGGTCGGGGCCAAGGCCTACTCGGCGTCGCCGCTGGAGTCCGGGTGGGTGCCCACGCCGTTCCCGGCCATCTTCGACGATGATCTCGCCGAGTACCGCGAGTGGCTTCCGGCGGCGCGTGCAGGCTCGATTGGCGGCTCCCTGTACTCCGACGATGTCCATGACTACTACATGACGCCCTACGACATCGGTCTCGGCCGGTCCGTCCGGTTCGACCACGACTTCCATGGACGTGCCGCCCTTGAGAAGCATGCGGAGAACCAGCAGCGGCGGAAGGTGACCCTTATCTGGGACGCGGAGGACGTCGCCGCAGTGGTGCGGTCCCAGATGGAACCGGGCACGCCCGCGAAGTACCTGGACTTCCCCAAGTCCCGGTATGGCCTGTTCCAGATGGACGAGGTGGTCCGCGGAGGCGAGCGCGTGGGCATCTCGACCGACGCCGGGTACGTGGCCTACGACCAGCTCTACATGTCCCTCGCGACGCTGGATGCAGACGTTCCGGATGGGGCCGAGGTCGAGGTGGTCTGGGGCGAGGAACCGATTTCGCGCAAGGCAGCGGTTGACGCGGATCACCGCCAAGTGCGCATCCGCGCCACTGTGGCCCCCGCGCCGTACCACGAGTTCGCCCGTACCGTGTACCGCGCCAACTCCTGAGGCGCGCGGCGCGCCCGAGAGGAAGGACTGTGACGGACTGCACCTCGTTCGACATCGCGCATCTGGGCAATGTCGAGCTGCTCACGGCCAAGTTCGAGGAGAGCCTGTGGTTCTTCCGCGACCTCCTCGCGATGCGGGTGGTTGCCGAGGCGGGAGACGCCGGGAGGCCATCGGTGTACCTGTGTACGTGGGACGAGTACCAGCTCTACACGGTCAAGCTCACAGCGTCCGACGACGCCGGGGTGGGCCGCACGACCTTCCGTGCCACGAGTCAGGAGGCCCTTGAGCGGCGCGTGAAGGCCATCGAGGCGACGGGTCTGGGCGTCGGCTGGGAGGACGGCGAGGTGGGCACAGGCCCCACCTACTCGTTCGGGGACCCGGACGGGCACCACATGGGGATCTACTACGACACCGAGCGGTACGTCGCCACGGACGACAAGCCGGCGCTGAAGAACCAGGCGTCCGCGTTCCCGGGCCGTGGTGTGAATGCTCGGCGCCTGGACCACATCAACTACCTCGCCAAGGACGTCGTGGCCAACGGCGCCTTCGTCGCGAAGGCCCTGCGCGGGCGCGAGTCCGAGCGGATCAGGCTCGACGACGGCGGCTACGCGGCGTGGTGGTTCCACTTCAACAACAAGTCCTACGACATCGTCTACTCCGATGACTGGCTCAAGCACGGCAACAGGCTCCATCACGTCGCCTTCGCCCCGGACACCCGTGAAGACATCCTCAAGGCCGCGGACATCTTCCTCGAGAACGGCATCCATATCGAGTCGGGCCCGCACAAGCACGCGATCAACCAGACTTTCTTCCTCTACGTGTGGGAGCCCGGCGGCAACCGGATCGAGCTCGCCAACGCGGGCGCCCGCCTCTTGCTCGACCCGGACTCGCCGGTGGTCGAGTGGAGCCAGGAGGAGCGCAAGAAGGGCCAGGCCTGGGGCATGAAGACCATCGAGACCTTCCATACGCACGGCACGCCGGTCGTTCGCACCGACCTGACGTGAGAGACAACCACCAAGAACGCGCACATAAGGAATGTGGAATCCATGACTGAGACCCTGAACACGCCCGCCCCCGTAGCGCCCGTGAGCACAGGCCTGTACATCGGCGGTTCGGAACGACGAGCCGCAGACTCCCTCGAGGTGCTCGACCCGGGCAAGCCGGGCGTCGTCGTCGGCCACGCCGCCGCCGCAAGCCCGGGCGACGTCGAGGACGCGATCGCGGCCGCGAAGGCCGCCTACCCGCAATGGAGCGCGATGACTCCCCAGGAGCGTGCCGAGCAGATGCGTATCGCCCTTCAGGGGATCGCCGAGGCTCGCGACGAGGATGCGGCGATCCTCTCCCAGGAGAACGGCAAGATCCGGATCGAGGCGTGGGTCGATTCCCTGGTGTTCGAGATCCGCTGGAATCTCGCACTCGCACTCGCAGACGAGGTCGCGGTGGGCAAGGTCCTCGAGCCCGCCCCTGGAATCCCCGTCACGACCGCGGTCGCGTACCAGCCGCTCGGCGTCGTGACCGTGATCGTGCCGTTCAACTGGCCGATCGCCATCCTTGCGGCCTCCCTCCCGCACGCACTCCTTGCCGGCAATACCGCGATCGTCAAGCCGCCGCCCACCACCCCCCTCGCCACCACCCGCGTGGTCCAGCGCATCGCCGAGAAGCTGCCGCCCGGCGTGCTCAACGTCGTGACCGGCAAGGACGCCGACATGTCCGCCCTCATCACGAGTCCGGACATCGCGAAGGTCTGCTTCACGGGCAGCGTCGCGGGCGGCAAGCGGATCATGCAGATGGCCTCGTCCTCGCTGACGAGGGTCACCCTCGAGCTGGGCGGCAACGACCCCGCCGTCATCCTCGAGGACGCGACCCTCGACGACGCCGAGCTCGACCGCCTCTACGCCGCGGTCTTCGACACCACCGGCCAGATCTGCATGAATGCGAAGCGCATCTATGTTCACCGCTCGCGCCTCGACGAGGTGGCTGCCGGGCTGGCGGCGCGCCTCGAGAAGGCCGTCATCGGATATGGGCTGGACGAGGGCACCACGATGGGCCCGCTGCACTCGCCCGTGCAGAAGGCGTTCGTCGCGGAGCTCATCGAGGAGGCCAAGGCGTCCGGCGCCGAGGTGCGCGAGTTCGGCGAGCTGCCGAGCGACCCGGCTCTCGCGGGCGGCAACTACCTGCGCCCGGCGCTCGTGATCGACCCTGACCCGTCTCTGCGCGTCGTCACGCACGAGCAGTTCGGTCCCGTCATCCCGCTGCTGCCGTTCGACACGGAGGAGGATGCGGTTACCGCGGCCAATGACACGTGGGCAGGCCTCTGCGGCTCGGTTTGGTCCTCCGACCCTGAGCACGCCAACCGGATCGGCAGCCAGCTCGCGTGCGGGTACGTGTGGGTGAACGACCACGGCGCCACACGGCTTGACCTGAGGGCCCCGTTCGGGGGCATGAAGCAGTCCGGGTTCGGGCGCGAGCAGGGCATCGAGGGAGTCCGCGCTTTCCAGGACACGCGTTCCATTGCTCATCTGGACCCAGAGGCGCTCGCGGCCGGCTGACGGGTATGGGCAGGGTGGCGCTGGCGCCGGCATCCTCGCCTCGTGCCTTCTCGTCCCCGTGGCGATTGGCGTATGGGCGGCAGCTGCCACGCCTGGCTGCCGCGAGGCGCCATGTCCTCGGCCATTCCTGAATCCCTATAGACAGTCCCTATCTACATAGGTAAAGTCGAACGCAGGCGCATCGACGCGCCGCTGCCGAAAGGACTCGGATCGTGGCAAGAACTGCTCCCGCGGCGAACAGCGCAGCATCCCTCGAACTCATCGACGGCTTCTCTCTGGAAATGACCGGCAAGGACGTCCAGGCCCTCGCCGAGGCGAAGGACAGGATTCCGTCCGGCACCCGGATCAGCGTCACGTTCCTCGGCAACGAGGACCTCGCGATGCGCATCGCTGCGGCGCAGGCCGTCCTCGACCGCGGGTTCGTCCCAGTCCCCCACGTCTCCGCCCGCCGGCTCAAGTCCCAGGGCGAGCTCGAGGAGTTCCTCGGCCGGCTCCAGGAGATCGGCGCCTCGGAGCACATCTTCACCATCGGCGGCGACCCGGCCGTCCCCGAAGGGCCCTACGAGGACTCCCTCGCCGTGATCTCCAGCGGCGTCCTGCAGCAGTACGGCGTCCATGAGGTGGGCATCGGAGGCTATCCGGAGGGCCACCCGGACATCTCTCGCGACGCCCTCGAGCATGCTTTCTGGGACAAGGTGGCGGCGCTGAAGGACCAGGGCCTGGGGATGTTCGTGACGACCCAGTTCGCGTTCGACACCGAGCCTGTCGTCGCCTGGATCGACGCCGTGCGGGCCAGGGGCATCGACGGGCCGATCCGCGTGGGCACTCCGGGGCCCGCGGGCATCAGGCGCCTGCTGAACTTCGCGCGGCGGTTCGGCGTGGGAGCGAACGCCATGATCGTGAAGAAGTACGGGTTCTCGCTCACCAACCTGATGGGCGACGCCGGCCCCGACCACTTCGTGGACGACCTCGCCGCGGTGCTCGCCTCGGCACCGAGCACGGACGATGCTGGCAGCGGGCTGGGGATCGCAGGGCACGTCGGCCTGCACTTCTACACCTTCGGCGGCCTCGCCGCCACGGCGGACTGGGCGCGCAGGTTCACCGACGAGCGCAGCTGAGGGCCCGGACATGCCGCTGCACACGGAATCCTGGAAGGACCGGGCCTGCCTGATCGTGCATGGGCCGGACCGTCCCGGGATCGTCGCCGCCGTCGCCGCCCTGGTGACGCGCAATCGCGGCAACATCGTCACGCTCGACCAGTACTCGTCCGATCCCACGGGCGGGGATTTCTTCCAGCGCGTCGAGTTCATGCGGCCCGAGCTCGCGGTCGCCATGCCGGAGATCGAGGCGGACCTGGCCGAGACACTCGGCTCCATGGGCATGCAGTGGTCCCTCACCGACCGCTCCATGCCCAAGCGCATGGCGATCATGGTCTCGACCTCGGACCACTGCCTCCTTGAGCTGCTCTGGAGGCACCGCCGCGGCGAGCTGCCCGTGACCATTCCGATGGTGATCTCCAACCACACCAGCACCGCCGAGGACGTGCGCTCATTCGGGGTGCCCTTCTTCCACGTGCCTTCCACAGGCCCGGACAAGAGGGCGGCGCAGGAGGAGATCCTCAGGCTCCTGGCCGGGAACGTGGACTTCGTGGTGCTTGCGCGCTACATGCAGATTCTCTCCGGGGACTTCCTCGACCGGGTCGGCGTCCCATTCATCAACATCCACCACTCCTTCCTCCCGGCCTTCATCGGCGCCGCCCCGTACCGCAAGGCCAAGGAACGGGGAGTGAAGCTCATCGGGGCGACCGCCCACTACGTGACCAAGGACCTCGACGAGGGGCCGATCATCGAGCAGGACGTTGCCCGTGCCACCCACGCGCACACGGCCGCAGACCTGGCGGCCCGCGGCGCGTACGTGGAGCGGGCCGTGCTCTCCCGCGCCGTCCAGTGGCATGCCGAGGACCGCGTCATCCGGCACGGCAACCACACCATTGTCTTCTAATACACCTTCCATCACAGTCCCATCAGAGACAGAACGAGAGGTTCATCGTGGCACCCAAGAATCTGCAGGAAGTCCTCGACTCGTCCAAGGGCGCGGTCGACCTGCTGCGCAACTCACAGATCGGCTCGTACATCTACCCGGTGGTCCCCGCCGACTTCCAGAACTGGATCAAGGAGCAGAAGGCGTGGCGCGACACCGCGGTGCTCTATGACCAGTCGCACCACATGGACAACCTGTTCATCAAGGGCTCTGACGCGATCAAGCTCATCAGCGCGACTGCGATCAACTCCACCGCGAACTTCCCCGTCAACAAGGCGAAGCAGTTCGTGCCCACCACCGAAACCGGACACGTGATCGGTGACGGCATCCTCTTCCGGGAGGCCGAGGACGAGTACACCTACGTGGGCCGCGCCCCCGTGACCAACTGGCTACTCTTCCACGGCGAGACTGGCGGCTACAGCAACCTGGACATCACCGCGGACCGTCGCTCGCCGTCCCGGCCTTACGGCCACGCCGTCTCGCGCCAGTACTACCGCTTCCAGATCCAGGGCCCGAATGCGTGGCAGGTCATCGAGAAGCTCAATGGGGGCACCCTCGAGCAGCTGAAGTTCTTCAACATGTCCACCATGACCATCGACGGCACCACCGTGCGCACGCTCCGCCATGGCATGGCCGGAGCGCCGGGGCTCGAGGTCTGGGGCCCCTACGCGGACCACGACCGCATCATGAACGCGATCGTCGAGGCCGGGGCAGAGTTCGGGCTCGTTCCTGTGGGCTCGCGCGCCTACCCATCCAACACCCTCGAATCCGGCTGGATCCCCTCGCCACTTCCCGCCATCTACACCGGGGAGGCCGAGCGCGCCTACCGCGAATGGCTTCCCGCCGACGGCTACGAGGCAACCGGCACACTTGCGGGCTCGTTCGTCTCCGAGAACATCGAGGACTACTACCTCACCCCTTGGGAGCTCGGTTACGGCTCGTTCGTCAAGTTCGACCACGACTTCATCGGCCGCGACGCCCTCGAGAAGGTCGACCCCGAGACCCAGCGGCGCAAGGTCACGCTCGCATGGAACGCCGAGGACATGACGAAGCTCTTCGGCTCGCTGTTCGACACCACGGGCCCGCAGTACAAGTTCTTCGACCTGCCGCTGGCCAACTACGGCTCGGCCAACTACGACTCGGTGGTGGATGCGGACGGCAGTGTGGTGGGCTACTCGATGTTCACCGGCTACAGCGCGAACGAGCGCACGGCGCTCTCCCTCGCGACCGTCGACCCGAACGTGCCCGAGGGCGCCGAAGTCAAGGTCGTCTGGGGCGAGCCGAACGGCGGAAGCTCGAAGGCCGCGGTCGAGCCGCACGAGCAGATCGAGATGCGCGCCGTGGTAAGCCCCGTTCCGTACTCTGCCGTCGTGCGCTCCGAGTACCACGGCGGGTGGCGCACCAAGTACCAGTCCGCCTAAGTTTGAAAGCCGGCACGGGGCCAGCCTGGGCGCTGCCTCCGTGCCGGTCCCACACGCCGGACCCGGGAGGGGCCCATGAGCCTGAGATTCGCGCTGCTGGCCCTGCTCAGGGTGGGCCCGCTCTCCGGCTATGACCTGCAGAAGCAGTTCTCACTCTCCGTGGGCCACGTATGGCATGCCCCCGACTCCCAGATCTACCCCGAACTGCGCAAGATGGAGGCTGAGGGGCTCATCGAGGGTGAGGAGCAGGCCCGGGGCCAGCGCGGCACGCGGAAGGTGTACCACGTGACGGAGGCGGGCGAGGACGCTTTCCTCGACTGGATGCGGGCCCCGCTCGAGTACGCACGGGTCCGGGACCCGGCGCACCTGCGCGCGGCGTACCTCGAGGCGACCACGCCCGAGGCAGCGCGCGAGTTCTTCCGTGCCCACATCTCACAGTGGGAGGGTGAGCTGGCCCAGTGGGAGGGCGAGCTCCAGCGGATCGCGGCCGTCTCCAACCCGATGCTCGCCCTACGGCTCGCGGCCACGGCGCCCGAGGACCGCGAGCGGACGATCGCGTTCAAGCGATTCACGTACGAGGGCCTCGTGGAACGCGCGCAGGGGGAGATCGCCTGGGCTCGGAGGGGACTGGCCCTCGTCGACGCCCTTGCCGAGGACGGCGTCTGGTCATCGGCAGCAGAGCTCGGGGCGTAGGAACTTCGCAGGACTGCGGCTTGCCGGGCGCCTCCGGCTGGCGCGCGGCCGTGAACACCAAAAGTCATGCCCCGAAGGGTCTTGACGTGCGGCCCTCATGGTTAATAAAATCGAGTTACAAATTAATCCGGTCGGCCCGAGATCCCCAGCACTCGGGTCGACGCCCGTCAGCAGGGCGCTCCGTCCGTCACCCGGCGGGCGGGGCACCCCGCCGACCCGGCGCCGTCGTCCGCGCCAGAACCCGCTCCCGCCGGAACCCTCCAGTGCCAGAGCCCGAGGCCGTGTCCACGACAGCTGGGGTTCCATTTCCCCCCGGCGCTTACGCCACTTCCTGGAAGTCCTCGGACATGACCACTCAAGCATCTCCCCCCGCAGCCCACGCCTACGGCTGGGTGCCAGACGTCCCCGACCAGCGCGATTTCCTCTACGCCGCCCCGCATACCGTGCTGGCCTCGCTCCCGCCGTCAGTGGACCTCACCGCACAGTGTCCGCCGGTCTACGATCAGGGCCAGCTCGGCTCCTGCACGGCCAACGCGATCGGCGGGGCCCTCGAATTCGATGCAGGCAAGCAGGGCATCGCCGGCTACACGACGCCGTCGAGGCTCTTCATCTACTACAACGAGCGCACCATGGAGCACACCGTGGCGAGCGATTCCGGGGCGCAGATCCGCGACGGCGTGAAGTCCGTCGGCACCCAGGGCGCATGCCCCGAGACGGAGTGGCCGTATGTCATCGGCGAGTTCGCGGCCCAGCCGCCCGCTCAGTGCTACACGGACGCGAAGCAGCACCGCGCGATCGCCTATCAGCGCGTGGCCCGGACCCTGACCCAGATGCAGGGCTGCCTCGCTGCCGGCTACCCGTTCGTGCTCGGCATCACGGTCTACGAGTCGTTTGAGAGCCCGGAAGTGGCCCAGACGGGCGTCGTGCCGATGCCCGGGCCGTCCGAACAGGTGCTCGGCGGCCACGCGGTCCTCGCCGTCGGGTATGACAATGCGGCCCAGACGTTCCGCGTCCGCAACTCGTGGGGATCCGGCTGGGGCCAGGCCGGCTACTTCACCCTGCCGTACCAGTACCTCCTCTCCTCGGGCCTCTCGAGCGACTTCTGGACCATCCGGACGCTGGCCTGACACCATGCAGTACGAGCGCCACACCGCCGCTGCGGCGACTGATCCCGCGGCGGCGGACCCCGAGCCCCACATCCTCGAACTGCGCGTGCACGGTGTCCGCAACACCCCGCCGCAGGAGATGCTCGGCACCACCGTAGACCGGATCGCGCTCGCGCACGACGGCGCGATCCCCCTAGGCGACAAGCTCGCCGGCTTCTACACCACGAGGGATCGCGACCCGGAGGCCCGGACGCGCCTCGAGGCGTACAGCTGGGGCAACCTCGACCGCTTCGCGAAGGGCCGCAGCTTCCTCACCGGCGTGTGGCGCACGGCCTACAACGTGGTGTGGTTCCTCGTTGCGCCCTTCGGCTTTGCCAACGCCGGCTACTGGGCGCGGGCGTTCGAGACCGATCCCCGCCGCGAGGGCGGCCTGCGCACCGGCAGCGGCGGCGGGATCACGCGGCTGTTCGCCCTCGCGCTCACCCTCCTGCTCACGGCCGCCGTCTCGACGGTCGTGTTCGACCTCGTCGCGGTCCAGTGCTTCCTCCCCGCGGACCAGACCGGGGCGTGGCGCGTGTGCAGCGCCCTTCCGGGCCAGCTCGACGGGCTCGGCCAGTGGACCCGAGGCCAGCGGCTTGCGGTGTTCTCACTCGCGCCGCTCGCCGCCGTCGTGGTCATGGCCGTCCTGGGCCTGATCAGCGATGTCCGCTTCCGCACGCGAATCCACGACGCCGTGCGCGTGCGCGAGGCGCAGGGCGCACCGGACGCGCTCCCGCTCGCCGTGCCCGAGATGTGGATGCGACGGCGCGTCAATTCGCCCACGGGGCTCCTGCACCTCGCCGCGAGCGTGGACCTCGTCGTGGCCACGCTCGCGTGGGACGCCGTCCCGCACGACGGCGCCGCCGCACCGACGCTTTTCGGCCTCGCCCTCGCGCACCTCGCCCTCTCGGCGACGGTCATCGCGTTCTGGGCCAGGTCCGTACGCGCGCCGCATCCGGTCCCTGGCAGCGAGGGCCTGGCGGAGCGGATCCGCGGGAGCCGCGACGCGCAGGCCACCCTCCTGCTTTTCCTCGCCGTCGTGGTCTACATCCTGTGCCTCGTCCTGGAGATCTGGGGCGCCGGCACCAACGTGCCCGGACCGTTCGGTGGCGGGCAGATCACCCCGACGCTCATCCTCGTGGCCCTCACGGTGCTCGCCACGGCTGGCTGCGTGGTGCGCGCGGGCTACAACGAGTGGATCGCCGCGGCCGTCCTCTCCGTCGGTACGGCCGCGCTCTGGGCCTTCCTGGCCGGTTGGCTCGACCAGTTCGGGTGGGGCGCCAATGCGGCGGCGATCGTCGTCGTCGTGCTCAGCGGGGTGGTGGTTGTCGTCCCGTACCTGGCGATGCGCCGAAGGAATGCGCGTGTCCGCGAGGAGGCCTGGCACGGTGCAGGGCCAGGGGTGTTCATGTTCATCGGTCTCCTGCTCGGCGCGTTCCTCGCGAGCGCCTTGGCCCTCGGTGCGGGCTCGTACCTTCGCTCGGGCCGGTTCCAGACTCGCGGTATCCCGGGGGATCCCCTCTTCCGCGACGTGTCCCTTCCGTCCGGGGCGCAGGACATCACCATTCCGATGGCCTTCTGGGCCTTCGGCGGGGTGCTCGGTCTCATGGCCGCCCTCGTGCTGCTTGCGCTCATTGTTGTGGGGCTCCTGAAGCTGCGCAGCTCGACCATTGACGTCCCGGCCATCGATGCGTCCGAGGAGGTCTACCGCCTCGAGATCGTGAAGCAGCGCCGTGCGAGCGCGTTCCTCCAGCGCGCCGAGCCGCTCCTGCACTTCCTCGCGTGGACCGTGGGCATCGCCGTCGCCGCGTCGATGGCGCTCGCGGTGCTGTGGGAGAACCGGGACCACAGCGGACGCTGGGCCTGGGTGCGGGGGGTGCTCACGGGCGCGCTCGGCGGCGACTCCGTGACCGCAATGTGGCAGGCCGGCCAGCTCGTGGTCCTCACCACCGTGGTGCTCGGTGGCACCGCTGTCCTCGGGCTGGCCGTGGCCAAGGCCGCGTCGCCGGACGCCGCGCGGCCGCTCGGGCTCCTGTGGGACCTCATGGCGTGGCTCCCACGAGCCGCGCACCCGTTCGGACCAGCGTGCTACAGCGAGCGCGCGGTCCCCGAACTCGCAGACCGGATGATCCGCTGGCTCGAGCCGGACGGCGTGCCGGACCCTCGCCGGCGCGTCCTCCTGTCGACCCACAGCCTCGGGACGGTCCTGGGGGTCGCGGCCCTGTTCCACCTGGCCGCGATTCACCGCGACGATCTCGTCCCGCGCGTGCGGTTCCTGAGCTTCGGGATGCAGCTGCGCCCGTACTTCGGGCGGTTCTTCCCCGAGCTGTTCGGGCCGGATGTGCTCGGGACCCCGGGGGTCGGGGCGCCGTCGTTCTGGACCGCCGATCCGTGGAAGGGCAAGGACCTGCCGGTTATCGACACGCCGCCGCGCAGCCGCGCCCGGGTCCTCGAGCGGACGCGCATGCTCGACGACCCGGAGCTGAACGGGCACGACGGCGCGCGCTCGGCCGCCGCGGGCCCGCTCACGAGGCTGCTGGAGACGGGGGCGAACGGCTCCGCCGCACCGACAGCAGCCCTGCCTGCACAACCCGTGTGGCTCAACCTGTGGCGGCGCACCGATTTCCTCGGGTTCCCGGGCTATTCCTACTCCCAGGACGCGAACGCCCTCGACCGCCTGGCCCTCGAGATGGAGCCCGACTCGTACATGGCGCAGGTCGCGACCCACGGCAACTACCTGCCTACCGTGGCCTACCTCGCCGCCCGCCGCGATCTCATCGCAGACTGGTAGCCCGCGCCTTCTCGCCCGCGCCCTCGGGAGGCGAGTCGAGTCAGCGCGGTGCGATGCGCTCGAGTCGGCGCGCCCAGCTCGGCGTGTGCTCGGGACGCGGGCCGATCGCGATGAACCGCGCCGGGATGGCCTGCAGGATGGGGAACCGCGCGAGCACCCGCAGCGGCAGGGGAATCGCCGTCCGTGACGTGGCGATCTCGCCCTTGAGGGCCCTGCTCACGATGCCCCGCGCCGCCGCACGCTGGAAGGCTTGGACGAGCACCGTGGGCAGGAGCCTGCGCCGTCGCACTTCTGAGAGGACGTCGGCTGGGACCGGCCCGGGGTGGTGCCGCATCCACTGGCCGACGATCTGCGCCGTCGCGACGGCGTCCTGGATGGCGAGGTTGATGCCGACCCCGCCCACGGGGGACATGGGGTGGGCTGCGTCGCCAATCAGGAGCAGGCCGTCGCGGTGCCATTCCTCGAGCCGCTCGAGGATGATGTTCAGGAGCTTGACGTCGTCGAGCGAGGCCGGGGAGGCGTCGAGCCGGTCTGCGAGCCACGGCTGCAGGCGCGCGAGCTTCTCCCTGAACGCCCCGAGGCCCTCGGCGCGCAGGGCTGCGTCGGCACCCTTGGCGATGAGGTAGCCGCACTGCCACGTGTCGCCGCGGTCGATCATGATCATGAACTCATGGCCCGAGAGGCGCCCGATCCCGCCGCCTGGATCCCCCTCGTGGCGGGGGACGCGGAACCACCAGATGTCCACGGGGGAGCCGAACGTGCGCGGGATCAGGCCCGCCGCCTCGCGTACGGTCGACCACCGCCCGTCGCACGCGACGACGAGGTCCGCGGCCAGGACGTGCCCAGAGGATGTCGACTCCGCTACGCTGCGCTCACCCACTGCAGGCTCAACCACTGCAGGCTCAACCACTGCAGGCTCACCCACTGCGGGCTCACCCACCGCGTAGTCCCGCAAGCCCACCCCGGCGACGCGCCCGGCGTCGTGCGTCAGGCCCACCACCTCGGCCGAGCGTACGAGCGTGAAGTGCGGCTCGCGCTCGGCCGCTCCCGCGAGCATCTCGAGGAAGTCCCACTGCGGAACGAAGGCGACATGCGGATGGAGGCCGGGAAGGGCCCGGCCGAAGTCGGCGAGCCGGACGGTGCCGGCGTCGAGCTGGATCTCGACCGAGTCCACGAGGCGGTGGGGGAGCGCGGCGAAGGCGGAGCCGAGGCCCAGTTCGTCGAGGAGGCCGAGCGTCGAGGCGTGTACGGTGTCGCCCCGGAAGTCGCGCAGAAAGTCAGGGTGCTTCTCGAGCACCACGGTGTCGATCCCGCCGCGCGCGAGCAGGAGCCCGAGGAACATGCCCGCGGGCCCGCCGCCGACCACCGCCACGCGTGTCCGCTCCGGTGCAGCCATGCCTTCAGCGTACGCGGCGGGGGACTCCCTCGGGCGGCGGACGCCGACGCGGGCGACGGAAGCGCATCCACGCTCGTCGCCGGCCGCCGAATGCGCCGCGAACGCGCCGAATGCGGGCGACGACGGAACGATTCTTCCGCCGTCGTCCGCATTCACGGTGCGCCGCACCACGGGCTCAGCCGGCCGCGGCACTCGTCGTAGTCACCGGGCTTCCGCGCGGCCTAGTTCTTGATGTACCCGTTCGGGTTGAGGACGTACTTGCTGGCCGCGCCGGAATCGAACTCGGCGTAGCCGCGCGGGGCGTCGTCGAGGCTGATGGCCTTCGCGTTGACGTTCTTCCCGATCGACACGCGATCATGGAGGATCGCCATCATGAGCTGGCGGTTGTACTTCATGACCGGGCACTGGCCCGTGGTGAAGGACAGCGACTTGGCCCACCCGGTGCCCAGGCTCAGCGAGAGGGAGCCCTTCTTTGCGGCGTCGTCGATGCCGCCGGGATCGCCGGTCACGTAGAGGCCCGGGATGCCGAGGGCCCCGCCTGCCGCCGTGATGTCCATGAGCGAGTTGAGCACGGTGGCCGGAGCTTCGCTCGCGCCCGTGCCGTGGCCCTTCGCTTCGAACCCGACCGCGTCCACGCCGCAGTCCACGAGGGGCTCGCCGAGTATCTGCTCGATCTGCTCCGCCGGGCCGCCCTTGGTGAGGTCCACCGTCTCGCAGCCGAAGCTCGCGGCCTGCTTGAGCCGGTCCGCGTTCATGTCTCCGACGATCACGACGGCGGCCCCCAGCAGGAGCGCGCCCGTCGCCGCCGCGAGGCCCACCGGTCCGGCGCCCGCGACGTACACGGTCGACCCCACGCCAACGCCCGCCGTGACGGCACCGTGGAACCCGGTCGGGAAGATGTCCGAGAGCATGGTGAGGTCCATGATCTTCTCGAGCGCCTGATCCTTGTCGGGGAACTTGAGGCAGTTGAAGTCCGCGTACGGCACGAGCACGTAGTTGGCCTGGCCTCCGACCCATCCGCCCATGTCCACATACCCGTAGGCTGAGCCAGGCCGGTCGGGATTGACGTTGAGGCAGATCCCTGTCTTGCGCTCCTTGCAGTTCCGGCAGCGCCCGCACGCGATGTTGAACGGGACGGAGACGAGGTCTCCGACCTTGAGGAATTCGACGTCCGGCCCCGTCTCGACCACCTCGCCGGTGATCTCGTGCCCGAGCACGAGGTTCGGGGGAGCCGTGGTGCGGCCGCGGACCATGTGCTGGTCGGAGCCGCAGATATTGGTGGCGACGGTCTTGAGGATGACTCCGTGCGGGACCTTCCGCCCAACGTTGGCCGGATTGACGCCGGGCCCGTCCTTGAGCTCGAACGTCGGATAGTCGATGTCGATGACCTCGACCTTGCCTGGGCTCTTGTACGCGACTGCTTGATTGCCTGCCATAGTTCCGGTACCTCTCTGCTGCAGTGAAGCAGGGGCCCCCGCCCCTGCGGTGCTGATTCAGCGGACCGTCCACGACGCCGGCAGCGCCTTGGGAAAACGCGTGG
>NZ_JAIZDP010000013.1 GCF_021554725.1 Sinomonas notoginsengisoli
CGCCGACGACGCCGGGCACTGCCTGCGCAGTCGGGTTGGCGGCTCCGACACCCCCGACGGTGACAGAGGTTGGGGCTCCGACGACGAGAACCGGATCGGTGACGACACTCAGTGGGTTGATCGCCGCTGGTGGCTGGGCCGCTCCATGGTGTGGATCGGCTGAGGGTAGGGTCGCGTCCGCACTTGCGGCGACTTGGCCGAGGCCGAACAGGCCTCCCGCGACCAGCGTGCCGAGCATGGCTCGGCGCACAAGCGTATGCATGATTCTTCTCCTGACAAAGATGGTGGTGGCGCTCACGTGCGCCGGGGATCGTATGCCTGCATGAGGGCAGGCCTGTCCCCTCTTAGTCGGGAGTAGAGCCGGGGTCGAAGCAGGGCGAGGCCGGCAAAGGCGTTGCCCAGGGATGAAGTCGTGGGCCGAAGCGCCAGAGGAGCAGGAGCCCGAAGGCGACGGCAGTGAGTGCGCTCAAACTGCCGGCACCGCTCCAGGGACCAACGTACGAGCTCCCCAGAGAGCCTGGGGCCGGCAGATACGGAAGCGGGGGAGCCGCTGGCCAACCCGGTGCGTCCGGATGCGCAGCAGCAGGGGCGTGTGAGATCAAGACGGCGATTGAGAAGGGCGCCGGTCGCAACAGATCGCCGAGCAGGTCGCCTCGATAGCTGGCACCGGCATTTTGGTCTGCGGACGCGACTGCGTTGCCCAGACCGACCTCAGCGTTGACCGCTACAGCCTGTGGGGCAGGAGCCTCTGGGACAGCAGCCTCTAGGACAGCAGCGGGCGGGGGAGCCGCCTGCGAATCTGCCTCCACGGCGACGTGACCGCTTGTCGCGTCTGCGAGCAGCACAGGGGCAGGAACCTGGATCAGGGGAACAGATGCATCGGAGGCCACGGCGGTAACCTCGCCAGTCACCCCGGCCACGGTCCCGAGGACATTCCCGAGGGCGGCCGTGGATCCGGCCGAAACAGACTCGACCACGGGCGCGAGCGGGGCCAATAAACCTTCCGTGAGGGGCGCGGTGACAGCGGGCAGCGTCTGCACCGCGGTGCTCGCGGCGGATGTTGCCGTCTGGACCAGATGCGCAGCCGTGCCGGTCGGATTGGAGGCGAGTGCCGTCGTCGTGCCTGAAGCGGAACCGACGGTTCCGGGAAGCGCCGAAACCGAGGACGACGGCGCGGGCGCCGCTACGGTGCCGAGGAGATCGCCTGCGGCGGGGGCCGAGGCGGCAGCAGATCCCGCTGAGAGGAGGAGCCAGCCGACGCCTAGACCAGCGGCTGCAGCGGCATGCCGGCCGAAGGAGAGCCATCGCGTCCGCCATGTGGCGTCATCGCGCATGCTTGCCCTCCTCCCCAGTCAGGCGGTCCTGTGGCACAGGCCGTCGGGCCTTATCGTAAGCAAAGGTCCTCAATTGGTCCAGACCGGAGGACGTTTTTAGGACCTGATGTCGTTTGGGTAGGCGATGCCCAGCTGCCGGCGGACCCCATCGAAGAGGCGCATGGTGTCGAGCGTATGCCTCCAGGGCATCGTGGGGCTTTCACCGATGCCCTGCTGGATGCAGCGGACCACCTCGCGCAGCTCGTACACATAGCCTCGGCCGACCACCTCGATCTTCTCGATCTGCGCCGGGTCCCAGCCGCGCCGGACCACAAGCTCCGTGGGGTTGTTGATGCTGCCCACGCTCGTCAGCACGCCTCCTGCCCCGGCCACCGTAGCCGTTCGCGGCCCGTGGGCCAGGAGAGATGAGATGAGGGTGGCCAGCTGGCCGCCGCTGTAGGAAAGCGTGAGTGCGTTCTGCTCGTCCACGCCCGCGTCGTTGAGGCTCCCGACCGCCGTGAGCGAATCCGGGAAGCCTAGGGCTCCCACGGCCCACAGCAGCGGGTACACGGTCAGGTCCAGCAGTGCGCCCCCGCCTGCGGCCACGTCCCAGATGCGGCTGGTGGGATCCTTCGGTGCGGGGAACCCCAGGTCTGCGGAGACCCACTGGATCTCGCCGAGGTCTCCGGACTCGATGATGTCGAAGGCCCGGAGCATGCCCGGGACGAACCGGCTCCACACCGCCTCCATGAGGAACAGCCCTTTCGCAGACGCCAGGTCCACAAGTTCCTGGGCCTCGTGCGCGTTGACCGTGAAGGCCTTTTCCACCAGAACGCCCTTGCCCGCCTCGAGCACGGCCTTCGCCACTTGGTGGTGCTGCCCATGGGGGGCCGCGACGTACACGACATCGATGTCGGGGTCGTCGGCAAGCTGGACGTAGCCCGGAGTGGACCCCTGATCGGCATAGGCGTGGGCGGCCCCGAACTCGCGGGAGAAGCCGAGCGCGCGTTCGCGGGACCGCGAGCTGACGGCGTGCAGGACAGCGTCCGGCAGCAGGGAGAGATCCCGCGCCACGGTCCTCGCGATCGAACCCGTGGCCACGACGCCCCACCGGACCGTGCGGCCGGTCGGCTCGAGCGGATCGTTGTTGGGCTGCAGCGACAGCCACGGCCGCTGGATGTGACGCGTCATGGGCCCCATCCTTCCACGCCACGACGACGCTCGCGGAGCACATATGAGGCCAGCCTCGCCTCGCTGGACTGGGGCTGCCCTGACGGGGAGGATCGCACCATGGGGATGCTCCGACTTGTGCGAACCTATCCGATCGTCATCGCCGGCGCCGTCGTCCTGGCCCTCGCGCTCGTCCTCGCGGTGATCGGCCAGGGGGACGCGGCCCAGCTGGTTGCGAGCGCCTTCGCGGGAGCGATCGCGGCATGGACGTTCATCGGAATGGTCCGGGAGATCTTCCGCGGCCATTGGGGTCTGGACATCCTTGCCGTCACCGCCATCGTCGCGACGCTCCTTGTGGGCGAGTACATCGCCGCCGTGATCATTGTGCTCATGCTTTCCGGCGGCGAGGCCCTCGAGGACTATGCCGCCGGGCGGGCCAAGCGTGAGCTCACCGCACTTCTGGACCGGGCGCCGCGCGCCGCTTCGCCGAAGTCCTTGTCGTCGCTACCCCTTGTCCATTGCTCATCGCAGCCCCCGTGGCGTTCATGGGCGGAATGAGCCGCGCAGCCAAGAGCGGCGTGATCGTCAAGGGCGGCGCGGTCCTCGAGCTGCTCTCACGAGTGAAGACGGCAGCCTTCGACAAGACGGGCACGCTCACCCGCGGCCGGCCCGAGCTCGTCGCCGTCCGTCCCGAGCGGGGGTTCGACGTCGAGGAGCTCCTGACGCTGGCTGCCTCCGCTGAGCAGTACTCGACCCACGCGCTCGCGGGATCAGTGGTCCAGGCGGCCGTCGCTCAGGGTGTAAACCTCCTGCCCGGCTCGGGCGCAGAGGAAGCCGCCACCAACGGGGTGCTCGCGGACATTGATGGCCAGCGCGTGCTCGTGGGCAAGCGTGCCTACGTCGGCGCCGAGACCGGCCGCACCATCCCCGAACCACCGCTGGAGCCGGGCGAGCTGGCCGTTTACGTGGCGGTCGACCGGGCGTTCGCCGGCGTCGTCGTGCTCCGCGACCTTCCCCGCCCCGAGGCGAGGGCGACGCTTGCGCGGCTCGCCGAGCTCGGCGCGCGGCATACGGTCATGCTCACGGGCGACGGCGCGTCGACGGCCCGCAGCATTGCCCGCCAGCTGGGGGTCTCGGACGTGCGTCCAGAGCTCCTGCCCCTGGACAAGGTCGAGATCGTCCGGGCGGCCGAGCCGCGGCCGGTGCTCATGGTCGGGGACGGGGTCAACGACGCCCCGGTGCTCGCGGCCGCCGACGTCGGCATCGCCATGGGCGCCCGGGGCTCGACGGCTGCCAGCGAGTCCGCGGACGCTGTGGTGCTGGTCGACGACATCGCGAGGGCCGCGACCGCAGTCGAGATCTCGCAGCACACTGTGCGGGTGGCACTGCAGTCGATCTGGCTCGGGATTGCGCTCAGCGTAGGACTCATGGTGGTGGCCCTCACCGGCGTCCTGCCCGCCGTTGCCGGAGCCCTCCTCCAGGAACTCGTGGACCTCGCGACCATTCTGAACGCCTTGCGGGCCATCGGAGGCGGTCGCCCGAGGGTGGGGCACCCGGTGCAGCCCGCAGCGGAGCCCGCGCGGCTTCCCTGACTCCTCTCAGCGCGACGGCGGCTGCCCCCCGAGAAGGGGACGGCCGCCGTCATGGGCCGGAATCCCGGTTCTCAGGGGGCCACAGTTGCCATGAAGACGTCCTCGTCAGGTCCGGCAGCGCCGCTGTTGCGCGTGTCGGACCAGACGGCGTGTACGAGGTCCGATCCCGGCGCTGTGGAGGCCGCGATGCTGGAGTAGTCGCCGAGGAAGCCAGCCTGGCTGCGATTGGCCTGCGGGCTCGGGTACTCCTGCCCATCGCTGAGCGGGCGGTACACGCCGAACGCGCTGGCGCCCGCGGGGCGCGAACGGAGCCCGTAGCCGAACGTGCCGCCTCCGACCGCCGAGCCCGCGTAGGGGTTGGCGTTGTAGAAGCTAACAGCAGTCGTGCCGGTGCGCGTGATGGCTACGGACGGCTGGAACAGGGCCGCTCCGGGGACGCCCCCGAACACCGTTCCCTTGCCTTGCGCATCGCTCCACGTCCGGCCTCCGTCGTGGCTGTCGGACACGACCACGTTGTACGCTTCGCTCCCCTTGCGGCTGTCCTGCCAGACGGTCACGAGGTGGTTCGAGTTCGTGGGGTCGACGGCGATCGCCGGGAAGTCATTGGTCCGGACATTGAGGGACTTGACGCACTCCTCCGGGCCGCGCCCGAAGTCGCACAAGCTTATGTTGCTCTCATCGTCCACGCCGACCTTGACGACCGGGCCCATGGTGCCATCGGTGTTGATGCGGCGTCCGAGCTGCTGGTTGACGGCGGTGGGGGTGTTGCCGTTGCTCCACGTGACGAACACGCTTCCGTCGATCGGATCCACCACCGGCATGCTGCCTTGGTCGAAGTTGCACGCGTCCGCGGGAGCCTTCTTGTCGAAGGTGTTGCCGCCGGTGCACAGCGGTGACGTCCCCGAGACGTTGGCGATCGGGGACCACTTCTGGGTCGCACCGTCCCACTTGGAGTAGAAGATCTCGGAGCTGCAGAAGGCGCCGGGGTTGTTGCCCGTGGAGCACTTCTGGTCGGCAGTGAACACTGTGAACGTCACGTACACGCTCTTCTGGCCGGGTCGCGGGTCACCGGCCATGAACTGCTTGTCATAGAACGTGTGTCCGTCGTTCGTCTCGGCGACGACGAACTTCGATGGGCCTGCACCCACATTCGCGTAGGCCGAACCCTTGAGGCCCACGGTGGAGGGCACAGCGAGGAGGCCGCTGGCGTTGCTGTTGACATCGAAGACTACGCAGGAGTACCAGGCGACACCCGCTCCGTTGAAGGTCACATTGGGATCGCTTGCGGCGTCGTAGGTGTGGCCCGTGCCGGGATTGAGATGCTGGAAGAACGGCGGGAGCCCGTCACCGAACGTGGTGCCTTGGTCCAGCGAGTAGTCGAAGCCGCAGTGGTTGAAGCCGACGCGGCTGTCGTTCTGGCCGGCGATGACATTGCGGGGGTCCAACGGGTTGACGGCGACCTGCTCCTCGGCCTGTCGGCGCGCAGTGCAGTCCTGGTTCACCCGTGGATTCGTGGCTGAGCCCCGATTCGCGCAGCCGAGGGCAGACGCGGTGCCGTCAGGCGGGAGGTCCGAGGAGGACGCCTTGTCCGCCCCGAGCGCGCGCTCCTCGTCGAAGGTCACCTCCGTTCCTCCCGAGACGTGGGGGAGAGCCTTGCCGTTGTCCAAATGGCCATGCGCCTTGGCATCGAGGTTCGGGTTGACTGCCTGGGCGCTGGCAATGAAGCCACCTCCCAGCGACAGGGTCCCGACCAGTGCTGCAATGGCGAGGGCGAGGCGAGCCTTCATATCCGGTCCAATCGCTAGGAGTGATGGAGATCACGGCAGCGACAGTCTCCGCCGAGGCCAAGGGGCTGTAAACACGTCGATCAACGAATCGGTCGGATAATTTCGCGACAGGGGGCCGCCCACTAGTCTTGGCGCATGAGCCCAGTCATCGACTTCGGGGACAGCACCCCGGACATCCATCCCAGCGCGTTCGTGGCGCCCACGGCGTCGATTATCGGCGACGCGCATCTTGCCGAGCGGTCGAGCGCGTTCTACGGCGTCTCTGTCCGTGCGGACACCGCGACCATCAGCGTCGGCGCCGGCAGCAACCTCCAGGACAATGTGGTCCTGCACGCGGACGCCGGCTTCCCCTGCACGCTGGGCGCCGGGGTCTCGGTGGGGCACAACGCGGTCGTGCACGGCTGCACCGTGGGGGACAACGTCCTCGTCGGCATGAGCGCCACCATCATGAACGGCGCGGTGATCGGTTCCGAGTCGCTCGTGGCCGCCGGCGCCGTGGTGCTCGAGGGCACCGAGGTGCCTCCCCGGTCCCTAGTGGCAGGCGTGCCCGCGAAGGTCCGGCGGGAGTTGACGGAGGAGGAGGTCAAGGGCCTCTACCGCAACGCCTCGCACTACGTGGAGCTGGCGCGGGCGCATCGGCAGGCCAACGGCCACTAAGGGCGCTCAGCGGCTGAACGCGGCGCGATCCTAGGCGAAGACGACCGTCCGGTGCCCGTCGAGAAGGACACGGTGCTCGGCGTGCCATTGGACGGCCCGGCACAGGGTGCGCCCCTCGACGTCGCGGCCCAGTCGCACGAGCTGGTCGGCGGTCTTGGAGTGGTCCACCCGGATGACCTCCTGCTCGATGATCGGCCCCTCGTCGAGCGTGGCGGTCACATAGTGCGCGGTCGCGCCGATGATCTTCACGCCGCGCGCGTGCGCCTGGTGGTACGGCTTGGCCCCTTTGAACGAGGGCAGGAACGAGTGATGGATGTTGATCGCCCGTCCCTCGAGGGCCCGGCACAGGTCATCGGAGAGCACCTGCATGTACCGCGCGAGGACCACGAGCTCCACCTGGTGCTGACCGACGAGCTCGAGGAGCCGCGCCTCCGCGTCCGCCTTCGTGGCCGCGGTGACGGGCAGGTGCACGAACGGCACGCCGTAGAACTCGGCCATCGGCGCGAGGTCGATGTGGTTGGAGACGACCACCGGCACGTCGATGGGCAGGGTCCCGGTCCGCTGCTGGAACAGGAGGTCGTTGAGCGTGCGCCCGTCCTTGGAGCACATGATGAGCGTCCGCACGGGCCGCCCGCCGTCGAACAGCCCCAGCTTCATGGAGAACGCGTCGGCGACCGGCGCGAGCGCGGCTTCGAGTTCCGCTCGCGGCGACTGGGTCTCGACCTCGACTCGCATGAAGAACGTTCCCGTATCGGGGCTCTCGTACTGGCGCGACTCGGCGATGTTGCAGCCTGCCGCTAGGAGCGCGCCCGAGACGGCGTACACGATTCCGGGCCGGTCGGGGCAGGAGAGGGTGACGATGAAGGTGTTGCGTTGCACGCGCCCTAGCGTACCGAGCCGTCCGCGGCACTAGCGCACGACGGCGCCTGCCTCCTCGCGTTCAACAGTTCGCCGCAGCAGGCGCGTCGCCGCGATCGCGGCGGCACGTCCAGCCCGCGTGGCCCCGACCGTGGACGCCGAAGCCCCGTACCCCACGAGGAAGAGGCGGGGCTCGCGCACCACGCTCACGCCGTCGGTGCCCATGAGCACTCCGCCGCCGGCCTCGCGCACGTGCAGCGGTGCGAGATGCCCGAGGGAGGCCCGGAAGCCGGTGGCCCACAGGATGGCATCAAGCTCTAGCTCGGTGCCGTCGGCCAGCACCGCCCCCGTCGGCGTGATCCGCGCGAGCGGCCCGCGCGAGAGAAGCACTCCTGAACGGATGCCGGCGTGGTACTGCTCGGTCAGCGGCAGGCCGGTCGCGGCGGAGACGGAGAGCGGCGGGAGCCCCGCGCGGGTGCGCTCGTTGACGCGGCGCTCCACATCCACGCCCCAGTCCGCATCGAACGCCGCGTCGGTCCATTGCGGCGGCCGCCGAGTGGACCAGAACGTCTGGGCGCCGGCGGCATCGAGCTGGAGCAGGAACTGGAGAGCGCTGGTCCCGCCGCCGACCACGAGCACGCGCTGTCGGCGGAACTCCTCTGCGGCCACAAAGTCGTGCGTGTGGAGCTGCCTGCCTCGGAACGTCTCTCGGCCGGGGTAGTGCGGCCAGTAGGGGCTGTCCCAGGTCCCGGTGGCCGAGATGACCTTCTGGGCCAGCCACGAGCGGCCGTCCGCCGCGCGCACGAGGAGGCGGTCGCCGTCGTCCGCCGGCTCCACCGCAGCGACGCGCACTGGCCGGATCACCGGGAGCGCGAAATCCCGCTCGTACTCGCCGTAGTAGCGGCGCACGACGGCGGAGGCCGGCTCGCGCGGGTCCGGCACCTCGAGCGGGAGTGCGGGCAGCGGATGCAGGTTGTGCGCGGCATCGAACGTCAGGGAGTCCCAGCGGTGGCGCCATGCGCCCCCCGGCCCGTCGTTGCCGTCGAGGACCACGAAGTCTTCCCAAGGTTCGAGGCCCCTACGCCCGAGCCAATACGCAGCGCTGAGCCCGGCCTGGCCCGCGCCGATGACCACGGTTTGGAGGGTCTCCATCTCGTCTCCTCTTGAGTGACACGTCAACTAATAGATGGAACCTTCCGGCGCTTCCCGGCATTCCCGGCCAGCGCGGTAAACTGGGCGGCGTCGTGACTGGCGTTGGGTGGATCACCACCGGGGAGCGGCACCAATGGGACACCGCGGATCGTACGCCTGGGCCGGGGGTCGAGAAGCCGCGCCTTCACGCTCCGCCACGCAGTACCAGGCGGAGCGCTGGGCCGGTAGCCTGACCAGTAGCCTCCCGCCACCTGAATCCAGGAGATCCCGTGACCCCCACCACTCCTACCGTGTCCGCAGTCAGCAACCTGCCGCTGAGTGAGGTCGACCCCGAGATCGCAGCTGTCCTCGAGCAGGAGCTCGGCCGCCAGCGCGACACCCTCGAGATGATTGCCTCCGAGAACTTCGCACCGCGCGCAGTCATGGAGGCGCAGGGCTCCGTGCTGACCAACAAGTACGCGGAAGGGTACCCCGGCAAGCGGTACTACGGGGGCTGCGAATACGTCGACGTTGCCGAGAATCTTGCGATCAGCCGCGTCAAGTCCCTCTTCGGCGCCGAATTCGCGAATGTCCAGCCGCACTCCGGCGCCCAGGCCAATGCCGCGGCGCTCTCGGCGATGATCAACCCGGGCGACAAGATCCTGGGCCTCTCGCTCGCGCACGGCGGGCACCTCACGCACGGTATGAAGCTCAACTTCTCGGGCAAGCTCTACCAGGTGGCCGCCTATCAGGTCGAAGAGGACACGTTCCGCGTTGACATGGACAAGCTGCGCGAGCAGGCACTGGCCGAGCGTCCGCAGGTGATCATCGCGGGATGGTCGGCCTACCCCCGCCAGCTCGATTTCGCCGCGTTCCGTTCGATCGCCGACGAGGTTGGCGCGTACCTCTGGACTGACATGGCCCACTTCGCCGGCCTCGTGGCCGCCGGCCTGCACCCGTCTCCCGTCCCGCACTCCCATGTCGTGACCTCTACGGTGCACAAGACGCTCGCGGGCCCCCGCTCCGGCGTGATCCTTGCCAAGGAGGAACTCGGCAAGAAGATCAACTCGAACGTCTTCCCGGGCCAGCAGGGCGGACCGCTCATGCACGTCATCGCGGCCAAGGCCGTGGCGTTCAGGATTGCTGCGTCGGACGAGTTCAAGGAGCGCCAGGAGCGCACGCTCGAGGGCGCCAGGATTATCGCGGACAGGCTCAGCCAGAAGGACGTCGCAGATGCCGGCGTGTCCGTCCTCACCGGCGGAACCGACGTGCACCTCGTGCTCGTGGATCTGCGCAACTCCGCCCTCGACGGACAGCAGGCCGAGGACCTCCTCCACGAGGTCGGCATCACGGTGAACCGCAATGCCGTCCCGTTCGATCCCCGCCCGCCGATGGTCACCTCGGGCCTGCGCATCGGCACCCCTGCGCTTGCCACCCGCGGGTTCGGCGCGGCCGAGTTCACCGAGGTCGCCGATATCATCGCGACCGCGCTCAAGGTCGGGGCAGGCTCCGGGCCTTCCAGCGTGGAGTCCCTCCGCGGGCGCGTGGACACGCTCGCACAGGAATTCCCCCTCTACCCCGGACACGAGGAGTGGTGAGGCGCCGATGACGACCCAGCCAACAAGCAACGCCGTCGTCCTTGACGGCAAGAAGGCGTCCGCCGAGATCAAGGCCGAGCTCGCCGAGCGCATCGCTGCCCTCGAGGCCCGCGGCGTGACCCCCGGCATCGCGACGGTCCTTGTGGGGGCCGACCCCGCCTCGCAGCTGTACGTGGGCATGAAGCACAAGCAGTCCAAGGCGATCGGGATGAACTCGATCCAAAAGGAGCTGCCCGCGGACGCCACGCAGGCGCAGGTTGAGGCCCTCATCGACGAGCTCAATGCGGACCCGACGTGCCACGGGTACATCGTGCAGCTGCCGCTGCCCAAGCACATCGACACCGACGCGATCCTCGAGCGCATCGACCCGGCGAAGGACGCGGACGGGCTCCACCCGACCAACCTCGGAAGGCTCGTGCTCAATGTCAATGGCAAGATCGAGACGCCGCTGCCGTGCACGCCACGCGGGGTCATCGAGCTCCTGCTGCGCAACGACTACGACCTCAAGGGCAAGCATGTGGTCGTGGTGGGCCGCGGAGTGACCATTGGCCGGCCGATGCCGCTCCTGCTCACCCGGCGCGAGATCAACGCGACCGTCACGATCGTCCACACGGGCACCCCGGACATGGCCCAGTATCTGCGCCAGGCGGACGTGATCGTCTCCGGTGCGGGCGTCAAGCACATCGTCAAGCCCGAGGACGTCAAGCCCGGCGCGGCCGTGCTGGACGTGGGCGTGACCCGCGAGGACGATCCCGAAACCGGCAAGTCGAAGGTGTACGGCGACGTCCACCCCGATGTTGCCAACGTGGCCGGGTACATGTCCCCGAACCCCGGAGGTGTCGGCCCGATGACCGTGGCACTGCTCATGACCAACGTGGTCGAGGCCGCTGAGCGGGCTGCGGGCCTCGCCTGACGCGCACGCTCACCCCACCACAGCAACGGGCGACGGCGGCACTCACCTTGAGTGCCGCCGTCGCCCGTTGCCGTTGTCCCCAAACGCCGTGTGGCCACGTCCGCAGACTGCGGACGTGGCCACACAAGGTGCCGGGCAGTGGCTGGGCCTGAGGTGTCAGGCCTTGGCCGGGGCCTTCTCCGCCGAGCGGTTCGGGGCGAACATCGTCGAGCCGCTGGCCTGCTCGGCCTCGTGGTCCGGACCGAGCGGGATGCCGCGGCGATCGCGGAGCATGAGGACCGCGGCGATGGAGACGAGGACCGTGATCAGCAGGTAGACGGAGATCGACACGGTGGATCCGGTTGACTGCAGGAGCGCCTGGGCGATGGTCGGGGCGAATGCGCCGCCGAGAATCGCGCCGATCGCGTACGAGATCGAGACGCCGGAGAAGCGCACGGAGGCGGGGAAGATCTCGGAGTACCACGCAGCCTGCGGGCCATACGTCAGGCCCAGGCCAATCGAGAAGAGGATCAGGCCCGTGTAGAGCGCTCCCACGGTCCCCTGGTTCACGAAGAAGAACACGACGAAGGCCATGACTGCCTGGATCGCGAACCCGATGAGGTAGGTGTTGCGCCGGCCGATCGTGTCTGCGAGGTAGCCCGCGGCGAGCGTCGAGAAGAACCAGACGGCCGCCGCGACGGTGACCGCGAGGAGCACTGCGGTGGCGTCCATCTTGAGCTTGCCGGTTGCGTAGCCCTGGAGGAAGCCGCCGGTGGTCATGTAGCCGGCAGCG
Organism: Sinomonas notoginsengisoli; assembly: GCF_021554725.1. Classification (GTDB taxonomy): domain Bacteria; phylum Actinomycetota; class Actinomycetes; order Actinomycetales; family Micrococcaceae; genus Sinomonas; species Sinomonas notoginsengisoli. The sequence goes on from NZ_JAIZDP010000013.1 coordinate 11,792, forward strand.
TTGTTGCCCACGAACACGAGCGCGGCGAGGATCACGAGGTGCCAGTGCTTGCGGAACAGCGCGACGATCGGGACCTTGGTCTGCTGGCCGCGCTCGGCGATCTCGGTGAACACTGGGCTCTCCTCGACGGAGCGGCGCACCATGTACCCGACCGCGATGAGCACCACACTGAGCAGGAACGGCACGCGCCAGCCCCAGTCGATGAACGCCTGGCCGGGGGAGACCAGGCCGGTCATGATCGCCATCACGCCCGAGGCGAGGAGCATGCCGAGCGGCACGCCGAGCTGTGGGAAGGCGCCGGCACGGCCACGTCGATCCGCCGGGGCGTGCTCCACGGCCATGAGCACCGCCCCGCCCCACTCGCCGCCGGCGGAGATGCCCTGGAGGATGCGGAGCAGGAGCAGGAGGATCGGTGCGGCGATGCGGATCTGGGCGAACGTGGGCAGGACGCCGATCAACGTCGTCGCCGCACCCATGAGGATGAGCGTGATCACGAGCATCGCGCGGCGGCCGATGACATCGCCGAAGTGCCCCGCGAGGAACGCGCCGAGCGGGCGGAAGAGGAACGAGATGCCGACCGTGGCGAAGGAGAGCAGCAGGCCGATCTCCTCGCCGGCTGGCTTGAAGAAGAGCTGGGCGAAGACGAGCCCGGCGCCTGTGGCGTAGATGAAGAAGTCGTACCACTCGATCGTGGTGCCGATGATCGTCGCGAGCGCGACGCGTCGCTGGTTTGCCGCGGAAGATGCGGCGGGGGCGGCGGGAGTAGCCATGCGGGATGTCCTTGCTCATCGGCATCGTCACCGATGCCTCACGGTGCGGCGCGGCCGCGGGGAACGGGGTGCCAGCGGCCCGAGACGGGGAGCAGGCGGTGGGTGATGGTCCACCTATCGTGGCCCCCGTCACTTCCAAATGTAAACTTCAGATATCCGCAGATATACTTTGATTCGACTTAAGTTCGATTGCTCCGGACTCTTTTCCTTGGAGGAAGCATTCATGGCAGAGGTGACTCTCCGGCAGCTTGAGCTGTTCGCCGCGCTGCCGGACTTCGAAACGCTCAGCGCGGCCGCGGTTCACCTGCACATCTCTGAATCCGCCCTCTCACAGGCCATCACGGGCCTCGAGCGGACGGTGGGGGAGCAGCTGTGCGTGCGCCGGAAGGCCCGCGGCCTGGCCTTGACCCCAGCCGGGCAGCACTTCGCCCATCAGGCCCGCCGGATCCTTGCTGACACGCGCGAGCTCGTCCTCGATGCGCAGCGCGGCGGCGACCTGCGGGGACCAGTCAAGCTCGGCTGCTTCGCGAGCTTTGCCACCAGCGTGGTCCCCGAACTCCTCGACGGCTTCCCGCGCCGCTACCCCGGGGTTGACCTCGAGATCACCGTGGGGACGAACGACGACCTGCTGCCGGCGCTGGAATCAGGCAAGCTCGACGTGGCGATCATGTATGACATGTACCTGCCCGTCGGGTACCGACAGCGCAGGATCTATGCCACGGAACTCGAGGCGCACCTCCACCCCGACCATCCGCTCGCGGCACAGGCCACGGTGGACCTTGCCGACCTCGCGGACGAGCCGCTCATCCACTACGAGGCCAGCCCGAGTACCGTCAACACCGTGCAGGCGTTCGCCGCCCGAGGGCTCACCCCAAGGATCGTGGCGAGGGTCCCGCAGATCATCCTCGTCCAGGCGCTCGTGGGCCGCGGCGTGGGATACGGCCTGCTCATGTCCCGTCCGAACGTCCTTCCGATGAGCATCGAGGGCCGTCCGCTCGCGGTCCGCACCCTCGACCCACCCACGACTCGCACGCACGTCGTGGGGATTTGGCCCGAGGACATGGCCCTCACGCCGCGCGCCGCCGCTCTCCTCGACTATGCGGTCGAGAAGCTCGGCTGCTACGGCCAGCCGGAGACGCACGACGCCGCGGGGCCGGCGCTCGCGGCCAGTCCGCATCACGCCGGCTCCGCCACCGCGCGGGAGTAGGCCTACAAGTCGAAGGCCGGGTCGGCGGCGTCGTCCGGCGAAACGGCAACCTAGCGCTGGTGCCGCACACCCTGTTGTGAAAGATTCGTTGCCCATGTCGGAGCGCCGTACTAGGGTGCAATTTGTGTCACAGTTCGCTTCAGCACCTGCCGGGGGGAGGGCCGTGAACGACGCATCCCGGAGAACCGTGATCTCCGCCCAGGACCTGGTCAAGACCTACGGCGAGTTCAACGCCGTCGACGGCATCACGTTCGAGGTGCCCGCGGGGGAGTCCTTCGGCCTGCTCGGGCCGAATGGTGCTGGCAAGTCCACGACGATGCGCATGATCGGCGGCGTCACCCGGCGCACGTCCGGACGGCTCGAGATCATGGGCCTCGATCCCGAGGAGCAGGGCCCCGAGGTCAGGGCGCACCTCGGCGTCGTGCCCCAGCAGGACAACCTCGACGAGGAACTGCGGGTCCGAGACAACCTCATCGTCTACGGGCGCTACTTCGGCCTGCCGCTGAGCTACTTGCGCCAGCGCGCCGATGAGCTGCTTTCCTTCGCCCAGCTCGAGGACAAGGCCAATGCCAAGGTCGATTCGCTCTCGGGCGGCATGAAGCGCCGCCTCACGATCGCCCGCTCGCTCGTCAACGAGCCCAAGATCCTGCTCCTCGACGAGCCCACCACTGGCCTTGACCCGCAGGCGCGCCACGTCCTGTGGGACCGCCTCTTCCGGCTCAAGGAGGAGGGGGTCACGCTCGTCCTTACCACGCACTACATGGATGAGGCGGAGCAACTCTGCGATCGGCTCATGGTGGTCGACAAGGGCCGGATCATGGCCGAGGGGTCGCCGGCGGCCCTCATCCGCGAGCACTCGAGCCGGGAAGTGGTCGAGGTGCGCTTCGGCGCCGAGCACAATGCGGCCGCCCTCGCTGCACTCGACGGCGCAGGGGAGCGGCTCGAGCTGCTTCCCGACCGCGTGCTCATCTACACGCACGACGGCGAGTGGTCCCTCGAGCAGGTCAGCGCTCGTGGCCTGCACCCCATCACCTCTCTCGTGCGCCGGTCCTCTCTCGAGGACGTCTTCCTTCGTCTGACGGGACGGTCCCTCATTGACTGAGCCCCGCTCCGGCGGTTCCCCGACCGCTGCGCGCCGTGAGACCGGCCTCCTGCGCGCCCATTCGCCGGAGGTCTCCGCCGCGAAGGCCCGCCGTTGGGGCTCGTTCTACTTCGCCGAGCACATGCTGCGCAGCATGCGCGCCTACCTCGTCGCGATCGTCGTCACGAGCGTCGGCAACCCCTTCCTGTACCTCTTCTCGATGGGGGTGGGCCTCGCCTCGATCGTGGACCGGAGCCCCGGCGGGACGAGCGCGGCGTTCGACGGCGTGGGGTACCTCGCGTTCGCGGCCCCGGCGCTGCTGGTCTCGAGCGCCGTCATGACGAGCGCGAACGAGATGATGTTCCCTGTGATGGCCGGTTTCAAGTGGCGCCGCACCTACTACGGCCCGCACGTCACGCCGCTCGTCCCGGGCCAGCTTGCCGCCGGGCACACCATGGCCGTCGGGGTGCGGCTCCTCGTCCAGAGCCTCGTGTTCTTCCTCATCATGCTTCTCTTCGGCGCCGCCCCCGGGCCGTGGGCGTGGCTCCTCGTGCCGATCGGCGTGCTCGCCGGCATGGCCTTCGGGGCACCGGTCATGGCGTACTCGGCCCACATCGAGCAGGAGAACTTCCAGTTCTCGATGATCCAGCGCTTCATCGTGATGCCGCTGTTCCTGTTCTCGGGCACGTTCTACCCTCTGGGCACGATGCCGGTCGGCATGCAGTGGATCGGCTGGATCTCGCCCCTGTGGCACGGGAACCAGCTTGGCCGAATCGTCTCCTACGGGCTCCAGGAGCCGGCGTGGCTCGTGGTCGTGCACGTTCTCTACCTTGTCGCTCTGGGTGCGTTCGGGGTCTGGTGGGCGCAGCGGAACTACGTGAGGAGGATGGGCAAGTGAGCATGCTGACCGACGAGGACTACGCTCTTTCGCCCAGCAGGCGGCCACTCGGCGCGCTCTACGCAGGAAACGCCGCGGCCGTGATCGAACGAGGGTTCCGCGTCATCAAGAGCCAGAACTGGATCATCCTCGTCTCCGGCTTCTTCGAGCCGGTCTTCTACCTGCTCTCGATGGGGGTGGGTCTCGGTAGCCTTGTCGGGGCGGTCCAAGGCCCGGGGGGGACGCAGGTCTCCTACGCGGCATACATCGCCCCCGCGCTGCTGGCCGTGTCCGCCATGAATGGCGCGATCTACGACTCTACCTGGAACGTGTTCTTCAAGATGCACTTCGGCAGGATCTACCAAGGGATGCTCTACACCTCTCTGGGGCCCCTCGACATCGCCATGGGCGAGATCTTCATGGCACTCTTCCGGGGGTTCCTCTATGCGCTCGGATTCACGGGGGTAATGGGCGTCATGGGGCTCATCACCACACCGTGGGCCCTCCTGCTCGTGCCGGCGTCAGTGATGGTCGCATTCGGATTCGCCTCGTTCGGCATGGCCGTGACCAGCTACATGAAGACGTTCCAGCAGATGGACATGATCACGTTCTTCATGCTGCCGATGTTCCTGTTCTCCGCAACGTTCTATCCGCTGTCCGTGTACCCCGTGCCGGTGCAGTGGGTCGTCCAGGCGTTCCCGCTCTGGCATGGGGTGGAGCTCATGCGCCAGATCAGCATCGGGGTCTTCACCTCGGCCACGTGGCTGCACCTGGTGTATTACGCGGTCATGATCCTCGTGGGCGTCGCCTTCACCACCGGCCGACTCCGGGCCCTCTTCCTGCGCTGACTGCGCCTCCGCGGGAGGCGCCCGGGCGTCTGGGAGAATGGAAGGCATGCAGAGTCTCGGCCACCAGAACACGTCCCAACGCCCCGACGCCCCCGGGGCCCGCCGCGGAGGTGGGATCAGAGTGGGCGCACTCGGCCTCTCGGTCCTGGTTCTCGCGTTCCTCGTGGCGGTCATCTTCGCTGCCAACCAGAATGAGGTCATCGGCTGGATCGTCGCGATCATCTCGTTCGGGTGGCTCGTCTTCGCGCTGTTCGTCTTCACCACGGTGCGCAAGGCCGGCCGCAGGGCCCAGGAGAAATTCGAACGCGCGGCCGAGCAGCTCGGCGTGCGCGCGCCGTCGGTGGCCGGCACCTCTGTGGGTGAGGCCCGCACGGTCGACGATGCCCGCGATCTCAAGCTCGACCACTCCTTCAAGATCATTCAGGTGCAGGAGCGCGTGGTCCGCGACAACCTCGGCAAGGACAACGACCAGGTTGCGCGGGCCCTCGAGACCATCCAGATCACCGCCTCCAACGCACGGGACATGCTCCGACCCGACGACTCCGGCCCCGTCACAGGGACGGTCGTCGACGAAGGGTAGAGTGGCTAGGTGACTTTCCCCGTGACGGCCCCGAAGGGTGGGGCACTGCGCATCGCCACTGTCAACGTCAACGGCCTCCGAGCAGCGTGGCGCAAGGGCATGCAGGAGTGGCTCGAGCCGCGCGAGGTCGACATCCTCTGCATGCAGGAGGTACGCGCGCCGGATCCGGTAGTGCGCGGGTACTTCGACGGCTGGAACGTGCTCCATGCCGAGGCGGATGCGAAGGGCCGTGCGGGAGTGGCCATCGCTTCCCAGGAGCCCCCCACCCAGACGCGGGTGGGCATTGGGGACGACTACTTCGCGACGGCGGGCCGCTGGGTCGAGGCGGACTATACGCTCGACGGCGGGCGGCAGCTCACGGTGGTCAGCGCCTACGTTCACTCGGGGGAGGCCGGGACGCCGAAGCAGGTGGACAAGTACCGCTTCCTGGACGTCATGCTGAAGCGGCTGCCCGAGCTCGCTGAGTTCTCCGACTACGCGCTTGTGGTCGGCGACCTCAATGTCGGCCACACCCCGCTGGACATCCGCAATTGGAAGGCCAACCAGAAGCGCGCCGGCTTCCTCCCCGAGGAGCGTGCCTACTTCGACAGGTTCTTCGGCGATGAGATCGGCTGGAGGGACGTCCACCGGGGCCTCGCCGGCGAAGTGGACGGCCCCTACACGTGGTGGTCCCAGCGCGGAAAGGCCTTCGACAACGACGCGGGCTGGCGCATCGACTACCACATGGCGACCCCTCCTCTGGCCACAGCGGCGCGGAACGCCGTCGTGGACCGTGCCGCGGCATGGGACACCCGATGGTCCGACCACGCCCCGCTCGTCATCGACTACCAGCTCTAGACCTTCCGGAAGCAACTTACTCATGACCTTCACTCCTCAGGCCCGCCAGCGGCTCCTCTCCGGCATGCAGCCCTCGGGCGATTCGCTCCACCTCGGCAACTACCTTGGCGCGCTCGTCAACTGGGTCGCCCAGCAGGACGAGTACGACTGCTTCTATTTCATCCCGGACCTTCACGCCATCACCGTCCCGCAGGATCCGGCGGAGCTCCGCCACCGCACCCGTCTCACTGCAGCCCAGTACATCGCGGGTGGGATCGACGTGGAGAAGTCCACCCTGTTCGTCCAGTCCCACATCCCCGAGCACGCGCAGCTCGCGTGGGTCCTCATGTGCCTCACGGGCTTCGGCGAGGCCGCCCGCATGACCCAGTTCAAGGACAAGTCGGCACGCCAGGGCCATGATGCCGCGAGTGCCGGTCTCTTCACCTACCCCATGCTCATGGCGGCGGACATCCTCCTGTACAAGCCGTACGGCGTCCCTGTGGGCGAGGACCAGCGCCAGCATCTTGAGCTGGCCCGCGACCTCGCACATCGGTTCAACACACGCTTCGGCGAGACCTTCACAGTCCCGGAGCCGCTCATCCCACGCACGTCGGCCAAGATCTACGACCTGCAGAACCCGACGGCGAAGATGTCCAAGTCCGCCGAGTCGCCGAATGGTCTCATCAACATCCTCGATGACCCGAAGGTGACGGCCAAGCGCATCAAGTCCGCCGTGACGGACACCGGGACGGAGGTCAGGTTCGACCAGGAGAACAAGCCTGGCGTCTCGAACCTGTTGAGCATCCTCGCGACCGTGACCGGGCGCAGCGTCCCCGACCTCGAGGCGGACTACGAGGGGAAGATGTACGGGCACCTCAAAGTGGACGTGGCAGAGGCGGTGGTGGATACGCTCGCCCCCATCAAGGCGCGCACGGAGGATCTCCTGACAGACCCCGCAGAGCTCGACCGCCTGCTCGCCGTCGGCGCGGCGAAGGCACGCGAGATCGCGGTGCCAACGCTCGCCGAGGTGTACGAGCGGGTCGGCTTCCTGCCCGCCCTGGCCCCGGCGGCAACCCTCGCCTGAGGCCATGCCCCAGCTTGAGGACGGTTCGCTGGGAGGGCCGCTCGCGCAGCCAGTCAGGCCGCTCGTCGGCGTGATCCTGGGCCTTCCTGAGCCGGTCGCCGAGGAGCTCCGCGCCTGGCGCGCCTCGTTCGGCGACAAGATGGCGGAAGCGATTCCCGCTCACATCACGCTCGTCACCACCACCGAGACGGACAATTGGGACGCGGCCGAGACGCACGTCCGTGCTGTCGCGTCCCGCACGGAACCGTTCCGGATCAGCCTGCGGGGCACGGGCTCGTTCCGTCCTGTGTCACCGGTCGTGTATGTGAATGTCGCAGAGGGCTTTGAGGAGTGCGTCCGCTTGCACCGCCGGCTCCAGTGTGGGCCGCTCGCACGCGTGCTGCCCTTCCCCTTCCATCCCCACGTCACGGTTGCGCACGATCTGCCCTCCGAGAAGCTGGACGCGGCACAGGGGGCGCTCAAGTCCTATAGGGCGTCCTTCACGGTGACCAGCATGGGCCTGTACGAGCATGATGTGGACGGGTCCTGGCAGCTGAAGGAAGAGCTTGGTTTCGGTGCCGGATCAAACTCGAGGTGATCCACCGCCACTAATGGTGGCCAAGGCACGCCAAACGCGCCGAGGGGCGCCGCTCACGAGCGGCGCCCCTCGGACGTAGGGGAGGGGAGGCGTCAGACCTTGCGGGTCAGGATAGCCTGCTTGACCTCGGCGATCGCCTTGGTCACCTGGATGCCGCGGGGGCACGCCTCCGTGCAGTTGAAGACGGTGCGGCAGCGCCACACGCCTTCCTTGTCGTTGAGGATCTCGAGGCGCATGTCCCCAGCGTCATCGCGCGAGTCGAAGATGAAGCGGTGCGCGTTGACGATCGCCGCCGGGCCGAAGTACTGCCCGTCCGTCCAGAAGACCGGGCACGACGAGGTGCACGCGGCACACAGGATGCACTTCGTGGTGTCGTCGAACCGCTCGCGGTCCTCGGGAGACTGGATGCGCTCCTTCGTGGGCACATGGCCCTTCGAGATGAGGAACGGCATGATCTCGCGGTAGGACTGGAAGAACGGCTCCATGTCCACGATGAGGTCCTTCTCGACCGGTAGGGCCTTGATGGGCTCCACCGTGATCGGCTTGGACGTGTCGAGGTCCTTCAGGAGGGTCTTGCACGCGAGCCGGTTGCGGCCGTTAATGCGCATGGCATCCGAGCCGCACACGCCGTGTGCGCACGAGCGTCGGAACGACAGCGAGCCGTCGATCTCCCACTTGACCTTGTGCAGGGCGTCGAGCACGCGGTCCGTGCCGTACATCGTGAGCTTGAACTCGTCCCAGTGATGCTCGTCCGACACCTCGGGATCGTACCGGCGCACCCGGAGCGTGACGTCGAACGTGGGGATCTCGCCCCCGCCGCCCACGCTCGCGGGCAGCTCGACCTTCGAAGCGGGCTCTACAGTTGACATCAGTACTTACGCTCCATCGGCTCGTAACGGGTGAAGATCACGGGCTTCGTGCCGAAGCGGATGCCCGTGATGCCCTCGGTCTCGGCGGCGGCGTCCTTGTACAGCATCGTGTGCTTCATCCAGTTGGCGTCGTCGCGGTCGGGGAAGTCCTCGCGGTAGTGGCCGCCGCGGGACTCCTTGCGATGCAGGGCGGCAACCGTCATGACCTCGGCGAGGTCCAGGAGGAAGCCGAGCTCAACGGCCTCGAGGAGGTCGAGGTTGAAGCGCTTGCCCTTGTCCTGGATGCCGATGTTCTGGTAGCGCAGCCGGAGGGCCGAGATGTCGGCGAGGGCCTTGTCGATCGAGTCCTTGGTGCGGAACACCTGCATGTTCGCGTCCATGGTCTCCTGCAGGTCGGCGCGGATCGAGGCAATCCGCTCTGTGCCGGAGGCTGTGCGGACGGCGTCGAGCAGTGCGACCGTGGCCGCGGCCGGGCTTTCCGGGAGCTCCACGAAGTCGGCGGTCTTGGCGTACTCCGCGGCGTTGATGCCGGAGCGCTTGCCGAACACGTTGATGTCCAGCAGTGAGTTGGTGCCGAGGCGGTTGGAGCCGTGCACCGACACGCACGCGACCTCGCCCGCGGCGTACAGGCCGGGGATGACCATGTCGTTGTCCTGGAGGACCTCGCCCTTGATGTTCGTGGGCACCCCGCCCATGACGTAGTGGCAGGTCGGGAACACCGGGACGGGCTCGGTGTAGGGCTCCACGCCGAGGTACGTGCGTGCGAACTCGGTGATGTCCGGGAGCTTGGCGTCAATGTGCGCCGGCTCGAGGTGAGTGAGGTCGAGGAGCACGTAGTCCTTGTTCGGGCCGCACCCGCGGCCCTCGCGGACTTCGTTGGCCATCGAGCGGGCCACGATGTCGCGCGGTGCGAGGTCCTTGATGGTCGGCGCGTAGCGCTCCATGAAGCGCTCGCCTTCGGAGTTGCGCAGGATCGCGCCCTCACCACGGGCTGCCTCGGAGAGGAGGATGCCAAGGCCGGCCAGGCCGGTCGGGTGGAACTGGATGAACTCCATGTCCTCGAGCGGGATGCCGCGGCGGAATGCGATGCCCATGCCGTCACCGGTGAGGGTGTGGGCGTTCGAGGTCGTCTTGAAGACCTTCCCCGCGCCGCCCGTGGCGAACACGACGGACTTGGCCTGGAACACGTGCAGCTCGCCGGAGGCCAGATCGTAGCTCACGACGCCGGCCACGCGCTTCTGCTTGTAGACGGAGCCGTCCTCGCGGGTTGCGTCCTCCTCGACGACCAGGAGGTCGAGCACGTAGTACTCGTTGTAGAACTCGACGTTGTGCTTCACGCAGTTCTGGTACAGGGTCTGGAGGATCATGTGGCCGGTGCGGTCGGCGGCATAGCACGCACGGCGTACCGGGGCCTTGCCGTGGTCCCGTGTGTGGCCGCCGAAGCGCCGCTGGTCAATCCGCCCCTCAGGGGTGCGGTTGAAGGGAAGGCCCATCTTCTCAAGGTCCAGGACCGCGTCGATGGCTTCCTTGGCCATGACCTCCGCTGCATCCTGGTCAACGAGGTAGTCGCCGCCCTTGACGGTGTCGAAGGTGTGCCACTCCCAGTTGTCCTCTTCGACGTTGGCCAGGGCCGCGCACATTCCGCCCTGTGCAGCGCCCGTGTGCGAACGGGTGGGATACAGCTTGGTCAGCACGGCGGTCCGGGCACGCTGGCCGGACTCGATCGCTGCGCGCATGCCAGCGCCACCGGCGCCGACGATCACCACATCGTATTTGTGGACCTGCATGCTTTGATGCTCTTTTCTCTTGCGGGAATTCCGCCGGTTACGCGGCGGGGCAGAAGTCGGGGAGGCCGGTCGTGACACCGTGCGGGCACGGATCGAACGTGAAGATCACGAGCGTGCCGAGGATCACGATGATGGCGGCCGCAGCGAGCAAGACCACCTTGAGCCAGAAGCGGACGGCGTCGCGCTCGGCGTAGTCGTTGATGATCGTGCGGACCCCGTTGGTGCCGTGGAGCATCGCGAGCCATAGCATCGCAAGGTCCCAGAACTGCCAGAACGGGTCGGCCCACTTCCCGGCCACAAAGCCGAAGTCGATTCCGTGGACTCCCTCGCCCACCAGGAGGTTGACCGTCAGGTGGCCGAAGATGAGGACGACCAGGACGATGCCGGAGAGGCGCATGAACACCCATGCGGCCATCTCGAACTGGCCCTTGGAACCGCCCGCGCGCTGGTACTGCGGGGCGATGCGGCCGGTGACGGAGGTGCTGCGCGGCTCGCGGATTTCAGGTGCAGTGGTCATGTCAGTGTGCCCCCAGCGCGAGTGAGAGGTGGCGGATGGCGAAGCCCACGAAGGCGATAATCCAGACGACGACGACGGTCCAGAGCATCTGACGCTGGTACTTCGGGCCGTTCTTCCAGAAGTCCACGAGGACCACCCGGAGGCCATTGAACGCATGGAAGAGGATCGCGGCGACGAGGCCCGTCTCCCCAAGGGCCATGAGCGGGTTCTTGTATTCGGCGATGACGGCCGTGTACACCTCGGGGGACACCCGCACCAGCGACGTGTCCAGGACGTGCACCAACAAGAAGAAGAAGATCACGACTCCGGTGATCCGGTGTATCACCCAAGACCACATGCCTTCATGGCCGCGGTACAGGGTGCCAGCTGGTTTTGTCGGCACTGAATAAACCTCCCTGCGGGCACCGGGTGCCCGCATGGGGCCCATGCGGAGGGGGCAACCGGTGCGGAGTGGCCCTGCCGTGCTGCAGGGCGCGCTCACTAGTCGAGCTCCAGCCTAAATCTAGACTTCGCCCTCAGCTTACTCAATTCGCCCTGGGGCAGATGTTAAGGCAGTGGTGATTCTCACAGTGAGCTGCCGTTGCACTCCACATGGGCGAGGGGGACTGTGCCCCGTTCAACTACAGTGGAGGGCGATGACTGACTTTCCAGCCCCCGCCGGGGATGCTACGCCCGCCGCCGCCGACCCGCTCGACCGGTTCGTTGCCGTGATCCCGGCTGGCGGCGTGGGTACCCGGCTCTGGCCGCTATCGCGCGCTGCCGCCCCGAAGTTCCTCCACGACCTCACGGGGTCGGGCAGCACCCTGATCCGCGCAACGTACGACCGCCTGGCGCCTTTGGCCGGGGGCCGATTCCTCGTGGTGACGGGCGACGCCCACCGCGTGGCCGTGTGCCGGCAGATCCCGGAACTCGCCTCCGCCGACCTCGTGCTCGAGAGCGAGCCGAAGGACTCCGCCGCGGCGATCGGCCTCGCCGCGGCGATCCTCTACCGCCGAAACCCGGACACCATCATGGGCTCCTTCGCAGCGGACCAGGTCATCTCGCCAGACTCCGTCTTCCAAGCGGCCGTACGTGAGGCCATCCACACCGCTGCAGCTGGTCCACACGGCAAGATCGTCACGATCGGGATCGAGCCGACCCACCCCTCGACAGGGTTCGGGTACATCCGTGGAGGGGAGGCGCTCGACGTCCCGGGCGCACCCAGCGCGCGCTCCGTCGTCGAATTCGTCGAGAAGCCCAGCCTCGAGGTTGCGGAGAAGTACCTGGCCACAGGGGAGTACCTGTGGAACGCAGGCATGTTCGTCGCGCCGGTGGCCCTCATGCTCCACCACCTCAAGGCCAATCAGCCCGAGCTGCACGCCGGCCTCACCGAGATCGCCAACGCCTGGGACACTCCCGCCCGGGATGAGGTCGCGGCACGGGTCTGGCCCACGCTGCCCAAGATCGCGATCGACTACGCCGTCGCCGAGCCTGCCGCCGTCGCCGGGGACGTCGCCGTCGTGCCCGGCGCGTTCCGCTGGGACGACGTGGGCGACTTCGCCGCGCTCGGCCGGCTCAACAGCGCACGCGAGGCGGAGCGCGTCACGGTGATGGGTGAGGGGGCCCGCGTCTTCACTGAGGACGCCAGCGGGATCGTCGTCTCGGACACCAAGCGGGTCATCGCGCTCATCGGCATCAAGGACGTCGTGATCGTGGACACGCCCGACGCGCTCCTTGTTACCACGACTGAGCACGCCCAGAAGGTGAAGAACGCCGTGGCCGGCCTGAAGGCCAAGGGCGATATCGACGTGCTGTGATGCCCTCCGCCCGCACCACGCGGTGACGCTAGAGTGAACGGGTGCGAAACTACACGACGGAGACCGAACCCACACCGGTCGTGGGCCCGAGGCTCGAGGCCTTCCTGCCAGAGCTGATCGCCTTCCGGAGAGACCTCCACTCGCACCCAGAACTCTCGTTCCACGAGTACCGCACCACCGACCGGATCATGGCCCGGCTGGAGGCTGCCGGGCTCGCCCCGAAGCGGCTCAACGGGACAGGGGTCGTCGTCGATGTGGGATCCGGCGCCATCGCCACAGCCATCCGCGGCGACATCGACGCCCTCCCCATCATCGAGGAGACCGGCCTGCCGTTCGCCTCACGCAACCATGGCGTGACGCACGCCTGCGGCCACGACGTCCACACCACAGTGGCCCTCGGGGTGGCGCTCTTCCTGGCGGAGATGGACCGCGAGAGCCCGCTCGGGGCCACCGTGAGGGTCATCTTCCAGCCAGCCGAGGAGACGATGCCAGGCGGCGCCCTCGCCTGCATCGACCAGGGAGTGCTCTCGGGTGTTCCGCGCATCATGGCGCTGCACTGTGATCCGCGGATCGAGGTCGGCAGGATCGGCACGCGCATCGGGCCCATCACGTCCGCGTCCGATACTGTTCGGATCTCGCTCACGGGCCGGGGCGGGCACACGTCGCGCCCGCACTTGACCGAGGATCTGGTCTTCGCCCTCGCCCAGATCGCCATCAACGTCCCCGCGGTCCTCTCGCGGCGCGTGGATGTCCGCAGCGGGGTCTCCGTGGTCTGGGGCCAGATCTCCGCCGGCGCAGCGCCCAATGCCATTCCGGCATCGGGGTCGATGGCTGGGACTATGCGGTGCCTGGACCGCGAAGCGTGGCACAGCGCCGGGGAGCTCCTCGATGAGGTGGTCCAGCAGGTCGCGGCACCCTACGGCGTGGACGTAAGCCTCGAGCACATCCGGGGAGTCCCCCCGGTGGTGAACGCCGAGCACGAGACAGCGTTGTTCGAGGCAGCCGCACGTGCTGAGCTCGGGGAGGCCGCCGTGGTCCTGACTCCGCAGTCGATGGGCGGGGAGGACTTCGCGTGGTTCCTCTCGGAGGTCCCCGGCTCGATGTTCCGCCTCGGGACCCACACCCCCGGCGGTGAGGAGTACGACCTCCACCGGGGAGACTACGTGGTGGACGAGGCCGCGATCGGATATGGCGTGCAGGTCCTGGCCGCCGCAGCGCTCAGGAGCGTGCGCGACCTCTGAGCGGGCCTCGTGGGACGCGCGCGGCTACCGGCGAAGGAGGGCATCCCGTATGGCAAGCAGTGAACCCGGCACACGGCCAGAGATCGACTGGCCCGCGCTCACGGCGGAGGCCGCGGACGCGATGCGCCACGCTTACGTCCCGTACTCGAATTATCCGGTCGGAGCGGCGGCACTCGTCGACGACGGCCGGATCATCACGGGCTGCAACGTCGAGAACGCATCCTACGGGCTGACGCTGTGCGCTGAGTGCACCCTCGTCGGCCAGCTCCGGCTCGGCGGGGGCGGCCGGATCACCGCATTCGTGTGCGTCGACGCCTCCGGCAGCGTGCTCATGCCGTGCGGCCGCTGCCGCCAGCTGCTCTACGAGTTCCGTGCGCCGGGAATGCTGCTGGCAACGGTGAGCGGGGTGCGGACCATGGACGAGGTCCTCCCGGACGCGTTCGGTCCCCAGAATCTCGAGAACTGACAGGAGGGAAGCACCCACCATGAGCGCAGTCTTCTCTTCGGCAGAGCCCTTCGACGCCGTCGACGTCATCCGGCGCAAACGCGACCGCCATGAGCTCAGCGACGCCCAGATCGACTGGGTCATCGACGCCTACACACGCGGCGACGTCGCCGACGAGCAGATGTCTGCCCTGGCGATGGCGATACTCCTCAACGGCATGACGCACCGGGAGACCGCCCGATGGACGACGGCGATGATCGCCTCCGGCGAGCGGCTGGACTTCTCGTCGCTGCACTCCCCTGGCGGGGCGCAGCGCCCCACAGCTGACAAGCACTCCACCGGAGGCGTGGGGGACAAGATCACCCTCCCGCTGGCCCCGCTCGTGGCGGTCTTCGGCGTGGCCGTCCCGCAGCTCTCGGGCCGCGGGCTGGGGCACACGGGCGGCACGCTGGACAAGCTCGAGTCGATTCCCGGGTGGAGGGCATCGCTCACCAACGGGGAGATGATGGCCCAGCTCGGCGAGGTCGGCGCCGTCGTGTGCGCCGCGGGCGCGGGGCTGGCCCCTGCGGACAAGAAGCTGTACGCGCTGCGCGATGTGACGGGAACGGTTGAGGCGATCCCGCTCATCGCCTCCTCCATCATGAGCAAGAAGATCGCTGAGGGCACAGGCACCCTCGTACTCGATGTGAAGGTCGGCACCGGCGCCTTCATGAAGGACGAGGCACAGGCCCGTGAGCTCGCGCAGACGATGGTGGCCCTCGGCAGCGATGCAGGGGTCCACACCGTGGCACTTCTGACCGACATGGGCACTCCACTCGGTCTCACCGCGGGCAACGCAATCGAGGTCGAGGAGTCCGTCGAAGTGCTCGCTGGCGGCGGCCCGGAGGACGTCGTCGAGCTGACGGTCCGCCTCGCCGAGGAGATGCTGGCCGGCGCGGGGGTGCACGATGGCGACCCGGCCGCCGCGCTGAGGGACGGACGCGCCATGGATGTTTGGCGGCGCATGATCACTGCGCAGGGAGGCGACCCGGACGCTCCGCTTCCGCGAGCCAAGGAGTCCGAGACGGTCTACGCCCCGGCGGACGGTGTGCTCGTGGGGCTCGACGCCCTCTCCGTGGGCGTGGCGGCGTGGCGTCTGGGCGCGGGGAGAGCGCGCAAGGAAGACGCGGTCCAGCCAGGGGCCGGCGTCCGCCTCCACGCCAAGCCGGGCGCGACTGTCCGCGCGGGCGAACCACTCATGACGCTCCTGACCGACACCCCCGACCGGTTTGCCCGGGCCAAGGAGGCCCTCGATGGCGCCGTTACCATCGCGCCGGACGGCTCGCGGCCTGCACGCAGACTCATCATCGACCGGATCGCCTGAGCAGCCCCGCGCGTCGCGAGGCGGTGGCCGCGATGCCAGCCGTGCGGCGTCGTCCGCGGGGATGACACGGGCCGGCCAGGCGTGGGTCTTCCGGTGGATAGCCGGAGTGAGCCCGGCATGGGACACTTGATAAGGTCTATTAGTCCGAGGAGCACCGCCCCATGTCGCTTGAGCTCATCAACGGAGCGATTCTCCATGCCGCCGGGCAATGGTGGATCTACCCGGTGCTGCTCGTCTTCTTCTTCGTTGACGGCTTCGCGATGATTGCCCCGAGCGAGACGCTCATCGTCGCGCTCGCGGCGTACTGGCGCCATTCGGGAGAACCGAACCTGTGGATCCTGGGCCTCACCGCGCTCGTCGGCGCCATGTGCGGGGACAACATGGCATATCTCCTCGGGCGCAAGATCGGCACCGACCGGTGGAAGTGGATGCGCCGTAAACGTGTGCAGAAGGTCTTCGGGTGGGCGAGGTACGAGCTCGACAAGCGCGGAGCCGTGCTCATCTTCACCGCGCGGTACATCCCCTGGGGCCGCGTCGCCGTCAACTACGTCTCCGGCAGCACCGGATTCCGGCACCGCACGTTCTTCTGGCTCGACGCCTTCGCGTGCCTGACCTGGGTGGGCTACTCCCTCGGGGTGGGCCTGCTCGCGAGCTCCTTCCCGTGGCTGCACCACAATCCTCTCCTGAGTGTCGTGGTGGCAGTGGTGTTCGCCCTGGTCCTCGGCATCGGGCTTGATCATGCCATCACGGTCTTCCACCGGTGGCGGGACACCGTGGACGCCAAGAAGGCCGCAGCGGCGGCGGCCGCCGAGCACGAGCGCGAGCAGCGCCTCCACCCGCATGCGCCGGCCGACGACTACTCGCCCCGTGATCGCGCCGTCAGCCCGACGCCGGGCGACTAGACGCTGTCCTGCTGGCTCCCGGGCCGTGCCTTCTTTAGAGTTGTGGCGTGACTGAGCCGAACATCGACGACGCCCCGGACCTCGCCTTCGACCTGCGTATCCTCCCGAAGGTGTCCCTCCATGACCACCTCGACGGTGGCGTCCGCACCGCGACCATCATCGAGCTTGCCGCCGAGATCGGCCACGAGCTCCCGTCCACGGACCCTGTTGCCCTCGGCCAATGGTTCCGTGATGCAGCCGGTTCGGGCTCCCTGCCGCGCTATCTCGAGACTTTCGACCACACGATCGCCGTCATGCAGACCGCCCCTGCGCTGCGACGGATCGCCAAGGAGTTCGTCGAGGACCTCGCGGATGACGGTGTGGTGTACGGCGAGGTGCGCTGGGCGCCTGAACAGCACCTCAACCAGGGGCTCACACTCGACGAGGCGGTCGAGGCGGTCCAGGCCGGCCTCGAGGACGGGATGGCCGCTGTCGAGGAGTCAGGGCGGATCATCGCAGTGGGCCAGCTCATCACGGCGATGCGCCATGCGGACAACTCCCAGGAGATCGCCGAACTCGCCGTACGCCACCGAGACCGCGGCGCCGTCGGGTTCGACATCGCGGGGGCAGAGGAGGGATTCCCGCCGTCCCGCTTCGCCGAGGCCTTCACCTACCTCGCCCGGAACAGCTTCCCCGCGACCGTGCACGCTGGCGAGGCCGCCGGGCTGGACAGCATCCAGTCCGCACTCGTGGACGGCCGCGCGCTCCGGCTCGGGCACGGCGTGCGCATCGCGGAGGACATTGCGGTGGAGTCCACGGACGAGGTCGACGACGATGGCGTGCCGATCCTCGACGTGACGCTCGGGCCCCTCGCCGCGTGGGTGCGCGACCGCGGGATTCCGCTCGAGCTCTGCCCGTCCTCGAACCTGCAGACGGGAGCGATCGCCAAGTGGGGCGAGGACATCCTCGACCACCCGTTCGACATGCTCTACGAGCTCGGCTTCAACGTCACGGTCAACGCTGACAACCGGCTCATGAGCGGCGTGACCCTCACCGACGAGTTCGAACTGCTCGTCGAGGCGTTCGACTACGATCTCGACGATCTCCTCGAACTCACGCTCAACGCTGCCGAGGCCGCGTTCCTCCCGCTCGAGGACCGGGAAGACCTCGTCGAGTACATCAACGAGGCCTACGCGAACCTGGCCGACTAGAGGTGGGAAACGCCACGGCCAGCCCGAGGAGCGGCGGGTGAGTGCCGCCGTCGACCGCCTCGTCGAGGTAGTGCGCCTCCTGCGGGAGCACTGCCTGTGGACAGCGGCGCTCACGCACGGCTCGCTCGTGACCTACCTCATCGAGGAGTCCTACGAGCTGGTCGAGGCCATCGAGGACGGCCAGCCCGAGGCGGAGCTCAAGGGTGAACTCGCGGACGTGCTCCTGCAAGTGGTCCTCCACTCTGAGATCGCCCGCGGGCGTGGTGCGTTCGACCTCGACGCTGTGGCCGAGGCGCTCACCGAGAAGATGGTGCGCCGCAACCGGCACGTCTTCACGCCCGACGGCGCCCTGCAGCCGAGCTTCCCCGCGACGGTCGAGGAGATCATCGCCTCGTGGGATGCGGCCAAGAAGGAGGAGAAGGCGGCGAAGGCGGCTGCCTCCGGCGAGGGGACGCGCGACGGCGACGAGTCGCCTCGGCTGGTCGGTCCCGACGCGCTCGAGGGGCTTCCGCGGCACCTGCCCGCGCTGGCGCTCGCACAGAAGGCCCTTGGGCGAGCCGAGCGCCGTCGTGCGCTGGAGGGCTCCACCTCCGTCTCGGGGGGCCCGGCCACGGTGTCAGCATGCGGGGCGCCAGTTGACTTCCGGACGGAGGAGGAGCTCGGGGAGCTGCTTCTGGGCGTGGTGCAAGAGGCTCGGGCCCGCGGGCTGGACGGGGAACGGGCACTGCGCCGCGCCGTCGGCCGGCTCTGACCCAGCTCGCCCCGCCCGGCCCGGCCGCCTCATCGCCAGCCATGCCTCGGTCCGTCACAGGTCGCGCGCCCACGGGCTAGGCGGATAGGCTGAGGGCGACACGGTGGCTGCCCCGTGACTGCGTGCGGCCGAGCCACATCACGTCAGAACCGTTCCACACACCAAGGAGCACATCCATGGCGCTTATCGATGCCATCCACGCCCGCGAGATCCTTGACTCCCGGGGCAACCCGACGGTCGAGGTCGAGGTCCTTCTCAGCGACGGCTCCCTCGGCCGCGCAGCGGTCCCGTCGGGTGCCTCGACAGGCGAGTTCGAGGCCGTGGAGCGCCGCGACGGCGACAAGGGCCGCTATCAGGGCAAGGGTGTCCAGCAGGCTGTCGAGGCCGTCCTCGACCAGATCGCCCCGGCCCTCACCGGGTTCGACGCGACCGACCAGCGTTCGATCGACCAGGCCATGATCGATCTCGACGGCACCGCCAATAAGGGCAGCCTCGGCGCGAACGCGATCCTCGGCGTCTCCCTCGCCGTAGCAAACGCCGCGGCCGACTCCGCCAACCTGCCGCTGTACAAGTACCTCGGCGGTCCGAACGCCCATGTGCTCCCCGTGCCCCTGATGAACATCCTCAACGGCGGCTCGCACGCCGATTCCGATGTGGACATCCAGGAGTTCATGATCGCCCCGATCGGGGCCGAGACGTTCTCGGAGGGCCTGCGCTGGGGCGTCGAGGTGTACCACAACCTCAAGAGCGTGCTGAAGGAGAAGGGCCTCTCCACAGGCCTCGGCGACGAGGGCGGCTTCGCGCCGAACCTGCCGTCCAACCGAGCGGCCCTCGAGCTCATCACCGAGGCGATCACCAAGGCCGGCTACACGCCGGGCACGGACATCGCACTGGCGCTGGACGTTGCGTCCTCTGAGTTCTTCCAGGACGGCGCCTACCAGTTTGAAGGCAAGGCCCTTTCCGCGGAGGAGATGAGCGCCTACTACGCGGGCCTCGTCGAGGACTTCCCGCTCGTCTCGATCGAGGACCCGCTCGACGAGAACGACTGGGACGGCTGGAAGGTCCTCACCGACATGATCGGGGAGAAGGTCCAGCTCGTCGGCGACGACCTGTTCGTGACCAACCCCGAGCGCCTCCAGCAGGGCATCAACGCGAAGACGGCCAACTCGTTGCTCGTGAAGGTCAACCAGATCGGTTCCCTCACCGAGACGCTCGACGCCGTCTCCCTCGCGCAGCGCAACGGGTACACCACGATCACCTCGCACCGTTCGGGCGAGACCGAGGACACGACGATCGCGGACATCTGCGTTGCGACGAACGCCGGCCAGATCAAGACCGGTGCACCGGCCCGCTCCGAGCGTGTCGCCAAGTACAACCAGCTCCTGCGCATCGAGGAGGAGCTCGACAACGCCGCCCGCTACGCCGGCCGTAGCGCCTTCCCGCGCTTCAAGGGCTGAGGGCCCTTCGCTGAGGCGCAGGCGCCCGACCTGCCACCGGCAGGGGGCGCCTACGCCGAATCGTGGCCCGCGGCGGCTATCGTGAAACGACGATAGCCGCCGTGGCGCACTCCGGCGGCCGCACACTCGTAGGAACCCGAGCGCAAGGAGCTTCCATGGCGACGCGTCGACCGGCAGTGCCCCGCACGCCGGCCCCGAAGCGGCCCTCGCGCTCAGCGCCGGCTGCGGAGGCGCCCATCCGGGATGCAGCCGCATCGCAGGGATCCGGCGCGAAGCTCGCAGCAGCGAAGGCCAGCGCTCCCGAGCCCACACCGGCAAGGGGGAAGTCCGAAAAGCCCCAAAAGCCCGGGAAGGCATCGAAGGGCAGGACGAAGGCCCGGCCCAAGACCCCGTTACGGACACCCGTCCCCACCGACGAGGGGCCCGTTCCTGCCCGGGCGTTCTCGGGGCGCATCATCGCCCTCGCAGTCGTGCTCGTGGCCATCACGATCATGCTCGCCCCGACCGTCCGGGTGTTCCTGGGGCAACGAGCGGAAATCAGCTCGCTCCAAGCTGACATCGCAGCCAAGAGGGCGGAGCAGGACTCACTCAGGCAGTCCATCGGCCGCTGGGAGGACCAGAACTACGTCAAGCAGCAGGCACGCGATCGCATTAACATGGTCATGCCCGGCGAGACCGCGTACTGGGTGTTCGGAGACGCTGGCGCGCAGGCCGGCAGAGGCGGCGGCGGCGCTGATCCCGCTGCGGGCGAGAAGCCGTGGGCCCAGGGGTTCTGGGACTCGCTCGTGCGCGCGGCCACCGACTGATCCCACCACACGCGCAATCCCACCGCACGCGCGGAGCGTCGTCGGCGGCACCATACTCAGCAAGGACAGTGAATCATCGTGACCGACATCCCCTCGAACCCCAGCGATGCCCCTACGGCCGCCGACCTCGAGACTCTGAGCCGTCAGCTCGGCCGGCCGGTGCGAGACGTGGTGGCGATCTCGGCGCGCTGCATCTGCGGGAACCCGCTCGTCGCTGCCACCGCGCCGAGGCTCTCCAACGGGACACCCTTCCCTACAACGTTCTACCTCACGCACCCCGTCATCACCTCGGCAGTGTCGCGGCTCGAGGCGGCCGGGCTGATGGCCGAGATGAACGAGCGCCTGACGGCCGATCCCGAACTCGCTGCTGCCTACAGGCGTGCGCACGAGGCTTACCTCGCCGCGCGCGGGGAGGTCGGCCGCCGTGCTGGTACCGGCCCCGTGCCCGAGATTGACGGCGTGTCGGCTGGCGGCATGCCGTCCCGGGTCAAATGCCTCCACGTGCTCGTGGGCCAATCGCTCGCGCTCGGACCCGGAGCCAACCCGCTCGGGGACGAGGCCATCGAAGCGCTCTCGGAATGGTGGACGGCGGATCGGTGCTACTGCGGCGGCGCCTGGGACACGGCTGGTGCCGTCCCGGACCAGGACCTGTCCCGCCACGGTCCGCAGGGCCTGCCATCCATGACCGGGAGGGCGTCGCCACAGCGGAACCGGCCCGCAGGGCCGGAGAATGCCGCGAACGAGGGGAGAGCCCAGTGAGGGTCGCGGGCATCGACTGTGGGACGAACTCCATCCGCCTGCTCGTGGCCGAAGCCGAGGAGCCCGCAGGTGACCGCGTGGCAGAGGGTGTGCGGCTCACGGACGTGCACCGGGAGATGCGGATAGTCCGGCTCGGCCAGGGCGTGGACGCGACCGGGATGCTCGCGCCGGAGGCATTGGCCCGCACGTTCACGGCAGCCGACGACTACGCCGCCACGATCAGGGGCCTCGGCGCCGAGCGGGTGCGGTTCGTTGCCACCTCGGCCATGCGGGACGCACGCAACCGGGATGAATTCATGGCTGGAATCCGCGAGCGCTTCGGCGTAGACGCCGAGATCATTCCGGGTACCGAAGAGGCGGCCCTGAGCTTTGCGGGTGCCGCCAGCGTCCTGGCGCTTGAACCGGACAGGCCCGTGCTCGTGGTCGACCTCGGCGGCGGCAGCACGGAGTTCGTCCTGGGGGATGCGGGTGGTGTGATGGCCGCCCGTTCCATCGACCTGGGCTGCGTGCGACTGACCGAGCGCCACCTCCGCTCGGACCCGCCCACGCCCGAGCAGATCGCCGCGGCGGAGCGCGAGGTGGAGGCAGGCATTGACGTGGCCCTTGCAGGCGTGCCGCTCGCGGACGCGACTGCCGTGGTCGGCGTCGCGGGCTCCATCACCACCATCACCGCCCACGCGCTGCGCCTGCCTCGGTATCAGCCGGAACGTATCCACGCGTCGGAGCTGACAATCGGGGAGATCAGCGCCGCGTGCACGTCCCTCCTCGCGCTCACCCACGCCGAGCGCGCCGCCCTGCCGTACATGCATCCGGGCCGCGTCGACGTCATCGGTGCTGGGGCACTCGTGTGGCGCCGCATTCTGGCACGCATCGCCGAGCTGACCGGCGGCCGCATCTCGACTGCCGTGACGAGTGAGCACGACATCCTCGACGGCATCGCCCTGAGCACCCTGGACCGGAAGGCCACATGATCCGACGCGCCCTCGCCCTCGCCATCCTGCCCCTGCTCGCCTTCGCCCTCGCGGCCGTAGGGCTCCTGCGCACGGCTCCCGGAGCGGCCGCGGACAGTATCCGGGATCGCGAGTACTGGCTCGGCGAGTACGGGATCGCGAAGGCCTGGGAGGTGTCGAAGGGCACGGGTGTGAAAGTCGCGGTGATCGACAGCGGCGTCGACGGAACGCATCCCGACCTGCGGGGCGTCGTCGTGGGCGGGCATGACTCCTCCGGGGCCGGGGGAGCGGACGGGCAGAAGCCGATTGGTGCGAGGCCCGAGCACGGAACACTCGTCGCCACCATGCTTGCGGGCCGCGGACACGCCGCGGACGCAGCGAAGGACCCGAAGAAGGATGCCGGCGGCCCGGACGGGATCGTCGGTGTCGCGCCCGAGTCCCAGATCCTCGCCGCCTCCACCTGGCTTGGCTCGGCAAACCCGGCCGGCCGTTCGGACACTGAGCAAATCCCCGACGCCGTCCGCTGGGCTGTGGACCAGGGCGCCAAGGTCATCAACATCTCCCTCGGCAGTGCGTCGCCGGTGTGGCCGCCCAGCTGGGACTCGGCATTCCAGTACGCCGAGCAGAAGGACGTTGTGCTCGTCGCGGCGGCGGGCAACCGGGTGGGCGGGAACGTCCAGGTGGGCGCCCCCGCCACGATCCCGGGCGTCCTGACAGTGGCAGGGCTCGATCGCGAGCAGAAGGCCAGCATCGACTCGTCGTCTCAGGGGATCAGCATCGGCGTGGCGGCGCCCGCCGAAGAACTCGTCGGCGGCCTCCCGGACGGCCAGTACGCACAATGGGCCGGGACCTCGGGCGCCGCGCCCATCGTGTCCGGCGTGGCGGCGCTCATCCGTTCGAAGTGGCCCGACATGAGCGCCGCGCAGACCATCAACCGGATCATCTCGACGGCCAAGGACGTCGGCGCCCCTGGCGCCGACCCGATCTACGGGCGCGGAATCCTCGACGCCGAGGCCGCGCTCACGGCAGATGTCCCGGAAACCAAGGCGAACCCGCTCGGGTCCATTGCGGACTGGATCCGTGTCCACCGCAAGGGTGCGGCGAGCAGCCCTGCCACCCCGGGCGCATCGGACGCGACGGCCGGGCCAACGGCTCCCGCCCAGGCCGTTCCAGAGCCCTTGCCGCCCTCACCTCGCATTGACGCCACCGACAGTCCGTGGCCTGCGGTGGCCGTCCTCGGGTCGGCGGTCGTAGTGCTCGGGATCGCCGCTGGCGGGGCGGTGCATGTGCGGCGGCGTGGGCTGTGGGAGAGGGCGCACGACGGCGCGCGGATCCCATCCGAGGGGCAGCGCGATGTGGCACGCATCACCCCCGGGAACCGATAGTGAATTTTTTCACAAACTGCTACGCTTGATTCATGCCTTCCTTCCTGCAGCTTGTCGATCGCCCCCGCGTCCTTGTCGTCGGCGGTGGCTATGTCGGCCTCTACGTAGCCCTCAACCTCCAGAAGAAGATCGCCACGGCCGGTGGCATCGTCACGGTCGTCGATCCGAACCCCTACATGACGTACCAGCCGTTCCTGCCGGAGGTGGCGGGCGGCAACATCGAGGCGCGCCACGCCGTCGTCTCCCTCCGCGAGCACCTCAAGGAGAGCGAGGTCATCCAGGGCTCGGTGATGAGCGTCGACCACGAGAACCGCAAGGCCGTCGTCGAGCTCCCGGGCGACCAGGGCACCATCGAGGTCCCCTACGTGGACGTCGTCCTCGCCGCGGGCGCGATCACCCGCACGTTCCCGATCCCCGGCCTCGCCGAGAAGGGCATCGGCAACAAGACGATCGAGGAGGCAATTGCCCTCCGCAACCAGGTGGTCGAGCGCATCGAGTTCGCCTCCACCGCAACGGACCCGGCAGAGCGGAAGCGTGCGCTGACGTTCGTCGTCGTTGGCGGCGGGTTTGCAGGCATCGAGACCATCGCCGAGCTCGAGGACCTGGCCCGCGAGGCCGTGCGCAACAACGGGCGCCTGCGTCAGGACGAGGTGCGCTTCGTCCTCGTCGAGGCCATGGGGCGCATCATGCCCGAGGTCACCGCCGAGCAGGCCGACTGGGTGGTGGGCCACCTGCGGAGCCGCGGCATCGAGGTGCTCCTCAACACCTCGCTCGCCAATGCCGAGGGCTCCCTGAAGCTCATCAGCATGCCCGAGAAGGCTCCCGTGGACGAGTTCGAGGCCGACACCCTCATCTGGACTGCCGGGGTGCAGGCCAACCCGATGGTCCGCTCGACCGACTTCCCGCTTGAGCCGCGGGGCCGTGTCCGCGTGCTGCCGGACCTCCGCATCGCCGGGGACGAGGGCATCATCGAGAACGCGTGGGCTGCTGGCGACGTTGCGGCCGTGCCGGACCTCACCGGCAAGGGCCTTCCCGACGGCACGTGCGTTCCCAACGCCCAGCACGCCCTCCGCCAGGCCAAGGTCCTTGCGAAGAACCTGTGGGCCAACCGCTGGGACAAGCCGCTCACGGACTACAAGCACAAGAACCTGGGTGCTGTAGCCGGCTTCGGTCCCTGGAAGGGTGTCGCGAACATCAACCTGTTCGGCCGGATCGGCCTCAAGGGCCCCGTCGCCTGGCTCGCGCACCGCAGCTACCACGGCATGGCCATCCCGACTGCGGAGCGCAAGTTCCGTGTGGTTTTGGACTGGTTCTCCTCGCTGTTCGCGGGCCGCGACACGACCCCGCTCCAAGGGCTCGAGAATCCGCGGGCGGCCTTCGAGACGGCGGCGCGCCCGGCCCCGAAGCCCGCTGCGCCCGCGCCGGCCCCGAAGCCCGCTGCAGCCGCGCCAGCCCCGGCTCAGGCCGCCAAGGCTGACGAGGCCGGCGAGAAGGTGCCAGCCGGCGCGTAGTCGGCGAGAAGTCGACGCACCTCGTCGTTGCCTTTGCGGCGCTGAACCACCACGGCGGCGGCCGCCTTCCAGCTCGGGAGGCGGCCGCCGCCGCGTGCATCCATCGCCAAGTAGGCTGGGTGGCACATGCCCCAGTAGCCCAATCGGCAGAGGCAGCGGACTTAAAATCCGTTCAGTCAGGGTTCGAGTCCCTGCTGGGGCACACTGCAGATACCAGCTGGTAGAGCCGTTACAAGGCTGTGACCTGAATCACTGTGACCTGCCTTAAACGTTCAATTAGCCTGTTTCCTAAATCAGGAACACCTGATTGTTCGCATCAGGGGCCCACCGTGCCCTTCGATGGAGGAGATTACGCATGATTCCACGTCACCAGGCTGCGCCCCGGGCGGCAAAGCTGGCCGCACTAGGCGTCGGTGTCGCCCTCCTGGCGACCGCCTGCAGCGGTTCCTCGGGAACGCCGTCGAGTTCGGGTTCGGGTTCGAGTTCGAGTACGAGCAGCGCTGCGTCCGGCAGCATCGCATGCCCCGCACCGAGCGCGTCAGCAGGCGCAAGCGGCGCATCGTCCGGGTCCGCCGCCGCTGCGGGCAGCGTGCCGAAGTCGCCGACCACGTCCGCGACTCCGCTCAAGCTCGGCTCGCTCCTGCCGCAGACGGGTGCACTGGCATTCCTCGGGCCACCGGAGATCGCCGGCGTCAACCTCGCCGTCAAGCAGATCAACGACGCGGGCGGGGTGCTCGGACACCCGGTGGACGTCATCCACCGCGACTCGGGCGACACCACCACCGACATCGCGACCCAGTCGGTGACGAACCTTCTCGGGCAGGGAGTGTCCGCCATCATCGGTGCCGCGTCCTCGGGCGTCTCCAAGACGGTCATCAACCAGATCACCGGTGCCGGTGTTGTGCAGTTCTCCCCGGCGAATACGTCCCCGGACTTCAGTACGTGGAACTCCAAGGGCCTCTACTGGCGCACCGCACCCTCTGATGTGCTGCAGGGCCGCGTGCTCGGCAACTACATGGCGTCGTGCGGAGCGCAGACCCTCGGCATGATCGTCCTCAACGACGCCTACGGCACGGGCCTCCGGGACAACGTGAAGAAGGCGTTCGAGGGCGCCGGCGGCAAGATCGTCGACGAGGAGCTGTTCAACGAGGGCGATTCGCAGTTCAGCTCGCAGGTGGACAAGGTCGTGGCGGCGAAGCCAGACGCGATCGCCGTGATCTCGTTCGACCAGGCCAAGCAGATCATCCCCCTGCTGACGGCCAAGGGCGTCAAGCCGGCCCAGATGTTCTTCGTGGACGGGAACACATCCGACTACAGCAAGGACCTGAAGCCTGGCACACTCAAGGGCTCCCAAGGCACCATCCCGGGCACGTTCGCGAAGGACGACTTCAAGAAGCAGCTCGCAAGCGTGGATTCGGGGCTGAAGGACTACTCGTACGCGGGCGAGTCCTGGGACGCGGCGAACCTGATCGCGCTGGCGGCTGAGAAGGCCAAGAGCACCAAGGGCACCGATATCGCCGCCCAGTTCGTGGACATCACCCACGGCAGCAACCAGTGCTCCGACTTCCCCAGCTGTGTGACGCTCATCCGTCAGGGCAAGGACATCCACTACATGGGCAAGTCGGGTCCTGTGAGCTTCGCCAAGAACGGTGATCCCCAAGAGGCCTACATCGGCATCTACCAGTTCGACGACAACAACAAGCCGCAGCCTGTCCGCGAGGAGTCCGGCAAGCTGAGCTGACACAGATCTACCCGATCCGGCCAAGGCGGCCGGATATGAACTGCTCCCCTGGGGCTGGACTGAGAACGTCAGTTCCAGCGCCGGGGGAGCAGTTCTCTGCATCGGATGAGTCCGCTTCCACACCGACAGCATCACCGGTGCGGACCCGCCACGGACGACGGCGCCGCCCACCCAAGGCGGGGCGGCGCCGTCGTGCGCGGGCCGAGTCAGCGGGCGAAGCTAGTTCTCCTCGCCCTCCACCGTGTCGGCGAGGGTGCCAAGGTAGAGCTGGATGACCTTGGGGTCCTTGAGTAGCTCGCGCCCCGTACCGGTGTATGCGTCGCGGCCTTGGTCGAGGACATAGCCGCGGTCGCAGATCTGCAGGCAGCGACGCGCGTTCTGCTCGACCATGATCACCGAAACCCCCGCACGGTTGATCTCGTGCACCCGCAGGAACGTCTCGTCCTGCTTGACGGGGGACAAGCCCGCGGAGGGCTCGTCGAGGAGGAGCACGGCGGGATCCATCATGAGCGCGCGGCCCATGGCGACCATCTGCCGCTCGCCGCCTGAGAGGGAGCCCGCACGCTGGGCGCGCCGCTTTCCGAGCTCAGGGAACAGCTCGGTCACGAAGTCCCAGCGTTCCTTGAACACCTTGGGCCGCTGGAAGAGGCCCATCTGCATGTTCTCCTCGATGGTCAAGGTCGTGAAGACGTTGTTGTTCTGCGGAACGAAGCCGATACCCCGGCTCACGAGCTTGTTCGCCTTGAGGCCGGTCAGATCCTGACCGCGCACCACAACGGAGCCCGAATGGACCTTGACGAGCCCGAACATCGCCTTGAGAAGCGTCGACTTGCCTGCTCCGTTGGGGCCGATGATGCCGATCAGCTCGCCCTCGCGTGCCTCGACGCTGCAGCCATTAAGGATGTTGACCCCGGGCAGGTAACCCGCAACAAGTTCGGTGACAGTTACGACGGCGTCGCCGCCCGGCGCAGCGCCGCCTGCGGAAGCCCTGTGCTCGCTCACTGGTGGTTCTCCTTCTCCTGGCCTTCGGCCTCGCCCTGGGAAGCCACGTGCTTCCCAGGCTTCTCCACCGTGATGTTCTCGGCCTCGGTCTCCGCGAGGATGGCCTCCCGCGAGATGATTCCGGCGTTGTCTGTGCCCACCACAGACTCGTCGTCAGCGGCCAGCTCTTCCTCGAGTTCCCTGAGCCCTCCGGCGGAGCCGAGATCCACATCGTGGTGCGCGCCGAGGTACGCGTCGATCACGGCCTGGTCCTTCATCACGTCGGCGGGCGGCCCTTCGGCGACGATCTTCCCCTCGGCCATGACCACGACCCAGTCCGCGATATGCCGGACCATGTGCATGTCGTGTTCGACGAACAGCACCGTCATGCCCTCGGCCTTGAGGTTCTTGACATGGTCCAGAAGGCTCTGCGTCAGCGCGGGGTTGACCCCGGCCATGGGCTCGTCCAGCATGACGAGTTTCGGGCTCACCATGAGAGCCCGCGCCATCTCGAGCAGCTTGCGCTGGCCTCCCGAGAGGGACGCGGCGTAGTCGTCGCGCTTGGTGTCGAGCTTGAACTTGGCCAGGAGCGCCTCCGCCTGCGCGGTGATGTCCTTCTCCCGGCCGCCCCAGACACCGCGGAACAGGGCGTTCCGAAGCTTCTCGCCCGGCTGTGCGGAGGCGCCAAGACGCATGTTCTCGATGACGGTCAGTTTGCCCATGACCTTGGTCAGCTGGAACGTGCGGACCATGCCGAGTCGGGCCACCTTGTAGGAGGCCATCCCCGCCAAGTCGGTGCCCTCGAACTGCCAGGTACCGGAATTCGGGGTGTCGAAGCCCGTGAGCAGGTTGAAAAGGGTCGTTTTGCCTGCTCCGTTCGGCCCGATGAGGGCAGTGATCTTGTGCCTCGGGATCTCGAGGTGGTCGACGTCGACGGCATTGACGCCGCCGAAGCGGCGGCTCACATTGTCCGCGACAACGATCGGATCGCGCTTCTTGCAGCCGGGCACCGCCTCGCCCTCACTGATAGGGCGGGAGTCCGTCATGTAGTCCACGGTGCTGTCCTTGGTGCTTCCTGTCCCGCTCATGAGAACGCGAGCTCCTTCTTGTTGCCGAACACGCCCTGTGGCCGGAAGACCATGAGCAGCATGAGTGCGACGCCGACGAGGATGTAGCGCAGCTGCCCCGCCTGGGTGGTGCTCAGGAACGGCAGTACGCCGATGCCGATGAGTCCATACAGCACGTTCTGGGTCAGCGAGAGCACGACCCAGAAGAGCATGGCCCCCACGATCGGCCCCAGCACCGTGGCCATGCCGCCGAGCAGGAGGCAGGTCCAGAGGAAGAACGTGAACTCCGACCCGTAGTTCGCCGGCTGCACCACGTCGCGGGGAAGCGTGAACACCAGCCCAGCAAGGGCGCCGAGGATGCCGCCGATGATGAGCGCCTGCATCTTGTACGAGTAGACGTTCTTGCCGAGCGAGCGGACGGCCATCTCATCCTCGCGGATCCCCTTGAGGACTCGGCCCCACGGGCTGCGCATGAGGAGCCAGACCGCGATCCCGAGGATGACGACGAGGCCCCAGCCGAACACCCTGTAGAAGAAGTCGGGGCTGCTGTACCCGAGGTAGTTCCCTGCGGGGAACGGGTTGAGCCGCAGGAAGTCCTGCCGGAACCCGGCGAGGCCGTTCGCTGAGCCAGTGACGTCGGTGAGGGTGTTGGTGGTGACGACGTAACGGATGATTTCCGCAGCGGCGATGGTGACGATGGCGAGGTAGTCGGCGCGCAGCCGCAGCGTCGGGATGCCAAGGATGAGGGCGAACACCACCGAGGCGACGACCGCGATGATGAGCGAGAGCCAGAACGGGAAGGCGAGGTGGATCGTACTCATCGCGAACGCGTAGGCACCGACGGCGATGAATCCAGCCTGGCCGAAGTTGAGCAGGCCCGAGTAGCCGAAGTGCACGGCGAGGCCGAGAGCGGCCAGGGCGTAGGCCGCCGTCGTGGGGCTCACGAGCTCGCCGAGAGCCTCGAGAAGAATCTGTCCGAAATCCATGGTGGCCTCCTCAGCCCACTCGCTCGCGTCGGCCCAGGATGCCCTGTGGCCTGAACAGGAGGACGAGGATCATGACGACCAGCGCCCCGACATACTTCAGGTCCGACGTGAAACCGAAGACGGTGGTGAGCTCAACGAAGATGCCCACCACGATCGAGCCGACAAGCGCCCCGAACACCGTTCCCAGTCCACCCAGCGTCACGCCCGCGAAGATCATGAGCAGGAGCTGCTGCCCCATATTGAAGGACACCCCCGGCCGGTAGTAGGCCCACAGGATCCCGCCGAGTGCTGCGAGGAACCCGCCGGTGACCCACACGAGCCGGATGACACGGTCCACGTCGATGCCGCTCGCGGCCGCCAGCGCCGGGTTGTCCGCCACGGCTCGGGTCGCCTTGCCGAGCCGCGTGCGAAGGAGCACGAACCCAATGAGCAGGATGACGACGACCGAGATGAGCAGGGACCACAGGTTGTTGGGTGAGATGGAGATGACGCCCAAGTCGATGTCGGTGGACTGGGAGTAGGGGAGCTGCTGTGTTGCGCCGCCGAAGAAGAACAAGATGACGTAGCGGGACGCGAGGGCGAGGCCGATGCTCACGATCATCATCGGCACCAGGCCGGTCCCACGGCGCCGAAGAGGCTTCCACAGGAAGGCGTCCTGCACGTAGCCGAAGGCGACGCCGGAGACCAGGCCGGCGATCCCGGCCAGCCAGAACGGGACGCCGACGACGCTGAGTGAGAAGACGACGACCGCGCCCAGAGTGACCATCTCGCCGTGCGCGAAGTTCGTCAGCCCTGTGGTGCCGAAGATGAGGGACAGCCCCACGGCGGAAAGGGCCAGCAGGAGCCCAAAGCTCAGACCGGCCACGAGCCGGTTCGCGAGTGTGGTGAAGAAGCTCTCCTGATGCACTTGGATACCGGCGCCGAAGGCGAAGATCGTGCTGGCGTTCGACGTCTGGTTGAAGGTGACAGTGCGAGGGTTCTCCTGGCCGTCGGCGAGCTTGATGCCCTGTGGGAGGCTGGATTCGTCGAGGGTCACCTTGTAGCTGCCCTGGGCGGGCACCGGGATGCTCCAGGCACCGGAGGCCGACGACGTGGCGCTGCCGGTGAAGCCGTTCCCCTCGGCTTTGATTTTGACCCCTTGGATGGGCTGCCCGGCGTTGCGCAGGAAGCCGGAGATGCTGTTCTGGAACTGGCCTTGGCTGGGGCTCGGCGCGGGGCTGGGCGAGGTCGTCGCCTCTGCCGCCGGAGCGAGGGCAAGGAGCACTGCAAGGATGGCGCCGATCAGGGCGCCCGCTACCACCAGCACGCGGGGTGCGCGTGGCCGGGGGACGGACGAGGCTGTGCTTGTCACGTAGGGGCCTCCGTGTTTCACGGGTACGGCTGGCACTGCCAGCCACAACGGTTGGTGCAACGGGCACAGCCCCATCGCACCGGGACTTGCGACCCGGAATGTGACGAATCTCACCCGCTCGATGGTCATGTTACCCGGGGGAGGCGAGCTGGTTCGCACACCGCGGCCCCGCCGGAGGTCGCGATCCGATAACGACTCGGAGGCCGAAGGCTGGATCCAGCGAGGTCCGACTCAGGGGAGTGGTACGCGCGGGGTCGGACCTGACCTTGGTCGATCAGAGGCAGTCGATCAGAGGTAGAGGCCCAGATCGCGCGAGGGCTCGTCGTGTTCGGCCACAGCGTGCACATCGCGTTCGCGCAGCAGGATGTAGTCGTGGGCCGCGACTTCGACCTCGGACCGGTCTTCGGGATCGAACAGGACGTGGTCACCCACAGCGACTTGTCGCACGCTCGGTCCTGCGGCCACGACCTGGGCCCATGCGAGCCTCTTGCCCAGCACAGCCGTCGAGGGGATGACGATGCCGGAGGCCGAGCGGCGCTCGCTGGCCTCCTTGTCGAGCTCGACAAGGATTCGATCGTGGAGCATGCGCAGGGGCAGGCGGTGGCGCTGGGGCGTGGGCTCGGCGTTCGGCACCGATCCAGTCTAGTCAGCTATGGTCGGGGGGAGGTCGGGAACTTCCTCGGGTTCCTGAACGTGTTCTCGATGGAGTCCACCGCAGCACCCGGGGGCGTACAGATCGAGGCAGCGTCAGGTGCCGCGATCGACGCAGGGATAAGACGCGAACCATATTCGAGAAGGAGCCGACATGGCATTTGGGGGCAACCCGGTCTTCCGGGGGAAGAACTACAGGGGCGCCATCGCCACAGCGCCGCCCGTGCCTACAGGGCCTCACGGCCAGCAGCCGTATGGACAGCAGCAGCCTTACGGCCAGAACCCTTACGGCCAGAACCCTTACGGCCAGGCCCCCTACGAGCAGCCGATGTCGGCGGAGCAGCTCGACAGGCTCTACCGCTCCCCGTCCGCCGGTCCAGTCGAGACGGGTCGGATGACGTATGACGACGTCATCGTCAAAACCCTCGCGTGCCTCGGCTTCGTGGTGGTGGGCGCTGCGGTCACGTTGGCGGTGCCCGTCGGCGCGGCCTTGGGCCTTACAGTTCTCGGCGCGATCGGCGGGTTCGTCCTGGCGATGGTTAACACCTTCAAGCGCGAGCCTGTAGCGGGCCTCATCCTCGCGTACGCGGCGCTCGAGGGCCTGTTCCTCGGCGGCCTCACGCGGATCATCGACGGGATGGCGCCGGGCGTGGGCATCCAGGCTGTGCTCGGAACGATAGTAGTGGCGGGTGTGACCCTCGCGCTCTACAAGAGCGGCAAGGTCCGGGCCACCCCGCGACTCGCCAAGTTCCTCATGATCGCGCTCGTCAGCTACCTCGCGTTCAGCCTTGTCAACGTGTTCATCATGCTCTTCAACCCGGGCATGGGCGCGTGGGGCCTGCGCAGCAGTGTCCACATCTTCGGCATCCCGCTCGGCGTGATCGTCGGCCTCTTCGCCATTGTGCTCGCCGCGATCTCGCTGATCTTTGATTTCAACAGCATCGAGCAGGGCGTCCGTGCCGGTGCCCCGCGCCGCTACGCCTGGACGGCGGCATTCGGCCTCACCGTCACCCTCGTGTGGCTCTACACCGAGATCCTGAGGCTCCTCGCGATCTTCAACAGCAACGACTGATTCACTGAGAAGGCCCCGGACGTGTGGTCCGGGGCCTTCTCTGTCTCCCCGATGGCGGGGTGCTCAATCTGGATGCGTCCCCGATCTAGATGAGCCGGTGTGCTCCGTTCGAAGGTGAGACCGTGAAGAGGTCCGGCGTACGGAAGCCGGCGCGGGCAAAGCCGGCCAGGACGGCTTCACGGACCCCCGTCTCGGCATCCACGGGAATGAGGGCAATGGCGGACCCACCGAATCCGCCGCCCGTCATCCGCGCGCCGAGGGCTCCCGCGGCCCGGGTGGTCTCGACGGCGAGGTCGAGCTCGGGGCAGGAGATCTCGAAGTCGTCCCGCATCGAGGCGTGGCTTGCGTCGAGGAGGGGCCCTATCCCGGAGGGCCCGGCAGCGCGGAGCGTCTCCACGGTCGCGAGGACACGCTCGTCCTCCGTGACGACGTGCCGAACGCGTCGGAAGGTGAGCGGGTCAAGCAGTCCCTGGGCCTCGGCGAGATCTGCGGAGGACACGTCCCGCAGTGCCTCGACGCCCAGCACCTCGGCGCCGAGCTCGCAGGCCCGGCGGCGGCTCGCGTAGCCGCCCTCGGCGTGGGAATGGGACACCGTTGTGTCGACCACGAGGACAGACAGTCCGGCTCCGGCCGCGTCGAAGGGAACGAGCTCGACGCTTTGGTCCCGACAGTCGAGGAACACCGCGTGACCGGCCGCCCCGCGCAGCGACGCCGACTGGTCGAGGATTCCGGTGGGTGCGCCGACGAAAGAATTCTCGGCCCGCTGGGTGACCCGCACGAGGTCGTGAACCCCGAAGGACGCGCCCGTGAGCTCGGCGAGGCCGGTGGCGACGGCGCACTCGATCGCGTGGGAGGAGGAGAGGCCAGAGCCCACAGGCACAGTCGATTCGAGTGCCAGGTCGAAGCCCGGAACGTCGGCGCCATCGCACGCCAAGGCCCAGGCAACGCCTCCCGGATACACCGCCCAGCCCGTGGCCGTGCCTGGGCTGAGGGAGTCCAGGTCCAGCTCGATCAGGCCGCCGCCATGGGTCGAGACGAGCCGTACTGCGCGGTCCGCGCGGACGCGGACGGCCACGCGCGCCGCCAGCCCGATCGCGAACGGGAGCGCAAAGCCCTCGTTGTAGTCGGTGTGCTCACCGATGAGGTTGACACGGCCCGGCGCCTGCCATACGCCGTCGGGCGTCCCGCCGAACGCGGAGGCGAACGCGTCCAGAACGCGTGTGGTGTCCCCGCCGGCACTCATGCGGTGGCCTCGGCGTCCGAGGTGAGGACGGCCCGGAGGTTCGCAGCCACCTGTTCGGGGGTCGTGTCGGTGATGAAGGCACCCATGGCCGCCTCGGAGCCCGCGAGGAACTTGAGCTTGTCCGCAGACCGGCGCGGTGACGTCAGCTGGAGGTGGAAGCGGCTCGCGGGCCGCAGCGAGGCATCGAGCGGCGCCTGGTGCCAGGCGGCGATGTACGGGGTGGGCGTGGGGTAGAGCGCGTCGATCGCGCGGAGCAGGGAGAGGTAGGACGCGGCCAGCTCATCCTTCTCCTCACCTGTGAGCGCGGTGAAGTCGGCAAGGTGGCGGTGCGGCACGAGGTGTACCTCGAGGGGCCAGCGGGCGGCGAACGGAACGAACGCGGTGAACGCGGTGCCCTCGTAGACGATCCGCTCGCCCGAGTCGCGTTCGCGGTCCAGGAGGACACCGAGAAGGGTGGCCTGCCCAGCGGCTTCGTCGTAGAACTTGCGGGCGGCGGCAGCGAGCTGCGCCGCGCGCGGCGCCACGTAGGGGTAGGCGTAGATCTGGCCATGCGGATGGTGGAGGGTCACGCCGATCTCCGGTCCGCGGTTCTCGAAGGGGAAGACCTGCCGGACGCCCGGCAGGGCACTCAGGGCAGCGGTGCGGTGTGCCCACGCCTCGACGACCGTCCGCGCGCGCTCGTATCCCAGCTCCGTGAAGGACCCGGTGTGGTCCGGGGTGAACGAGACCACTTCGCACCGGCCCACGGCCCCTGTGGTCTGTCCCCACGGAAGCGCCGACGGGAGCGGGCTGCTTCCGGGCCCGAGAGACGGGAAGCGGTTCTCGAACACGACGACGTCGTAGTCGGGGTCCGGGATCTCGGAAGCGTTCGCCGGGGTGCTCGGGCACAGCGGGCAGGCCTCGACCGCCGGCAGGTGGGTCCGGCCCTGACGGTGGGCGGCAACGGCGATCCAATCACCAGAGAGCTCGTCGTAGCGGAGCTGTCCGGACCCACACCGGGCGGGCAGGTCCCGGAGGTCTGGGAGCGGCGTACGCGCAGGGGCCCCCGGGTCGTCGAAGTACAGGAGCTCGCGGCCGTCGGACAGCCGCGTGGCCGTGATGCCAACGGGCTGCGCGGGGGTCACGGCGTTCCCTGCTCGGCGGCGCCGGGGGGCATGTCCTGCAGCGGGGCGACGATGAGGTCTGGCACGCCCTGCCTGAGCTCATCGAGCGCATTTGTGGAGAGGCCGTCATCCGTGATGAGCGTGTCCACGGCGTTCAGGGGAAGGATCCTGGCGAGGCTCACGAGCCCATACTTGCTGTGGTCCGCGAGCACCACGAGCCGTGCCGCGGCCTCCGCTGCCGCTCTATTCGCCTCCGCCTCGAGCATGTTGGGGGTGGTGAGCCCTCCGCGGGGGTGCAGCCCGTGGACGCCCATGAAGCATGTCTCGACGTGGAGCTGGCGCAGCGTCGACGTTGCGAGTGGACCTACAAGGGCCTCCGAGGGAGTGCGCTCGCCGCCGGTGAGGATGGTCCTCACCGTCTCCTGGCCCCCCTCGCCGAGGGCCTCCGCAACCTTGAGGGAGTTCGTCGCGACCGTGAGGTCCGGAATGCCGGTCAGGAGGCGTGCAAACGCAAAGGTGGTGGTGCCGGCGGTGACGAAGATCGTGGCCCCGGGCCGCACGAGTTCGATGGCGCGCGCGGCGATGGCGCTCTTCGCATCCGCCCGGTGCTCGCTCTTGGCCGCGAAACCCAGCTCGCTGAATCCCGCCTCAGTGGGCCGTGCGGCTCCACCGTGGACGCGGCGGGCCAGTCCCTGCTGCTCCAGATGCTCGATGTCGCGGCGAATAGTCATCTCTGAGACGCCCAACGCGGACGCCAATTCGACGACCCGCACCGCTTCGCGGCGTTCGAGTTCGGCGACGATGTGCGCGTGGCGTTCTGCAGCCAGCATGGCCGTCCCCCTTACGACACCCCTTGTGAGAGTGCACTAACACAAACAAACATTCTCCTCACAAAATATAACATCAAAGACGATGCAGACGGAAGAGGCCAGCAGCGGCTGGATGTGCCCGACGCGAGCGAGAGGCTAGCGTGGGCCCATGACCATTTCTTCCACGGCGCGTCCCGCTGCGACCGGCCGCCAGCATGAGCTCCGGCGGGCCGGATCCACAGCCGTGGTGACCGAGCTGGCAGCGGCGCTGCGCTCCTACTCGCGCGACGGCGTCGTACTCACCGAGACGTACGGTGACCACCAGATCCCGCCGCGCGCTGTCGGGATCATGCTCGCCCCGTGGGCGAACCGCATCGAGGATGGCCGGTGGACGCTCGACGGCACTACACAACAGCTGGATATCACCGAGCCCACACGCGGCCACGCGAGCCACGGGCTCCTCCGCAACACCGGCTACGATCTGCTCGAACGCACGGAATCCTCGGCGGCGCTCGAGGCCGTGGCCTTCCCCCAGCATGGCTACCCCTTCCTCGTCCGGCACCGCGTGGACTACGCGCTCGATGCCGAAGGCGGCCTGCGCGTCACGCAGACGCTCACGAACGACTCCGACGCCGCGGCGCCCTATGTTCTGGGCGCACACCCCTACCTTCGGGTGGGGGACGTGCCGAGCGAGGAGCTCACGCTCACTGTGCCGGCAACAACTCGGTTCGTGGAGGACGAGCGCCTCATCCCGCGCAGGTCGGAACCGGCCGCGGGCGAATGGGACCTGCGCGGTGGCCGCACCGTGGGCGAGCTCACGCTCGATGCGGGGTACACCGGGCTGGCCTTCGCTGCGGTGGCGCACGACGGCGAGGGGGAGCCTCGGTCGGTCCGCTCGACGCTCACCGCGCCGGACGGCCGGAGCGTGTGGCTCTGGCAGGAGGAGTCTTGCCGCTACGTGCACGTGTTCGTCACGGACACCTTCCCGGGGCGGGCCAAGGGCGTGGCGCTCGAGCCGATGACCGGTGCGGCCAACGCGTTCAACTCGGGCGAAGGGCTCCAGTGGGTAGGCCCCGGGGAGTCGGCCTCGATGAGGTGGGGCATCGGCTCGAGCCTGTGAATGGCAGGATGGGGACATGGAGCCCACGCCCGAAGGACCCCTGACCGACGTCGTACCGGCCCCAAGCGCTGGGAACCCAGCCGAACCGGAGCCCACATTTCCCGCCCCGCGCCCGGTGAATGACGCTGACCTGCCGTTCGCCCTGAGGATCGCGGCGGCGTGGTCGTGGCGCATCGCGATGATCCTCGTGGTGGCCTGGGCCATCGCGTGGGCGCTCGCGCAGCTGAGCTTCCTGGTGATCCCGGTCCTCGTGGCCGCGCTCCTCGCGGGCCTGCTGAACCCCGTGGTCGGGCTGCTCCGCCGGGTGCGCGTGCCGCGAGGCCTCGCGGTCGCCGTCACGGAGCTGGGCTTCATCGCCGTCGTGGCCGGGCTGCTCACCCTCGTCGGCCGGCAGATCTCCTCCGGATTCGCCGAGCTGTGGGGGGAGGCGCTCGCAGGGCTGACCGAGATCCAGAGGTGGCTCGCGGAGGGTCCCCTGCAGCTGACCTCGGCCCAGCTCGGGACCTACATCAGCGACGCCCGGCACGTGCTCGAGACGAATCAGGGCACCCTGGTCAGCGGAGTCCTCAGCGTCGGCTCGTCCGCGGGACACTTCATCACGGGCGCGCTCATCACCTTGTTCGTCCTCGTCTTCTTCCTGCTCGAGGGGGAACGGATCTGGGCCTTCCTCGTGCGGCTCCTGCCCCGGCAGGCCAGGCCGGCCGCGGACGGCGCAGGCCGCAGGGGCTGGACCTCGCTCGTGAGCTACGTGCGGGTCCAGGTGTTCGTCGCCGCGGTGGATGCCATCGGCATCGGCGTCGGGGCGGCGATCCTCGGCGTCCCGCTCGCGCTCCCGCTGGGCATCCTCGTCTTCGTCGCGTCCTTCGTCCCCGTGGTTGGCGCGCTCGTCAGCGGCGCGATCGCCGTCCTCCTCGCGCTCGTCGCGAACGGGGCCGTCAACGGGCTCATCATGCTCATCATTGTCATCGCGGTCCAGCAGCTCGAGTCCCACGTGCTCCAGCCGCTCGTGATGGGGCGCGCCGTCGCCCTCCACCCGGTGGCGGTGATCCTCGCCGTCGCCGCTGGCTCCTACATCGCAGGGATCGCGGGCGCACTGTTCGCGGTCCCCACCCTGGCCGTCACGAACTCCTCTGTGCGCTACATCGCGGCACGCGGGTGGGAGAACTCGTGGGAAACTGAAAGGGCGCCTGCCCCAACGGCAGGCGCCGCGCCGGCACCCCACTCCCCGTAGACGCCCCTAGGAGCAATGAGCATGAATGCACTCTCGACTCTCGCTGTGACGCTCGACGATGTCGTCGCCGCACAGGAGCTGCTCGAGGGCATCAGCACCAAGACGCCCATTGAGCAGTCGCGGGCGCTCGGGCAGATGGTCGGCGGGGACGTCTTCCTCAAGTGTGAGAACCTCCAGCGCGCGGGCTCCTTCAAGGTCCGCGGAGCCTACGTGCGCATGGCCCGCCTCAGCGATGAGGAGAAGCGGCGTGGCGTCGTGGCGGCCTCCGCGGGCAACCACGCGCAGGGTGTGGCATCCGCGGCGAAGCGGCTGGGCATCCGCGCCCGGATCTACATGCCGCTCGGCGTCGCGCTGCCCAAGCTCCAGGCCACCCGCTCCCACGGGGCGGAGGTGGTCCTCCACGGGTACAACGTCGACGAGGCCCTCGCGGAGGCCAAGCGCTACGCGGACGAGACCGGCGCCGTGTTCGTCCACCCGTTCGACAACACCGACGTCGTGGCCGGCCAGGGCACGATCGGCCTCGAGATCCTCGACCAAGTACCCGACGTGGACACCGTGCTCATGGGAGTCGGCGGCGGCGGCCTGCTCGCCGGCGTCACGGTCGCGGTCAAGGGCAAGGCGGCGGAGCTGGGGCGGGACATCCGGGTGATCGGGGTCCAGGCCGAGAACGCGGCCGCCTACCCGCCCTCGCTCGCGGCGGACGCGGTCGTCCCCCTCCCGAAGGTCGCGACTATGGCGGACGGCATCGCCGTCGGCCTCCCCGGCCAGATCCCGTTCAGCATCATTCGCGAGCTCGTCGACGACGTCGTGACCGTGAGCGAGGATTCCCTTGCCCGTGCCCTCATCTTCCTCCTCGAGCGTGCCAAGCTCGTCGTGGAGCCGGCCGGCGCGGTCGGGGTGGCAGCGCTCATGGACGGAAAGCTCGCCGAGCTGGGCATCGACGCCAAGAAGACCGTAGTGATCCTCTCCGGCGGGAACATCGACCCGATGCTCATGCTCAAGGTGATCCAGCGGGGCCTCTCGGCGGCCGGCCGCTTCCTCACCGTGCGCATGATGCTGGATGACCGCCCGGGCTCCCTCGCGACGATCTCCCGGATCATCGCCGAGAATGACGCGAATGTGACCGGCGTGGACCATACTCGGGTGGGCGGCTCGATTGCGATGGGAGACGTTGCCATCACGATCGACATGGAGACGAAGGGCCACGAGCATTCGGACCAGATCCTGCGAGCCCTGAGGGCCGAGGGCTTCCAGCCGATCGTCATCCACGTCTGAGGCGCTGGCCATGGCCGAAGGCAGACCGGGGGCGGGCGGCCAGCTAGCGAGCCGCGCGAGGGCGGGCCTCGCGACCATGGCCGGAGCCACGCTCGTGCTCTATGCGATCGAGTTCGTCAACATCGCAACGCTCGGCCTGCTCACGCGCACATTCGGCATCCGCCCCCGGGACGTCGGCAGCCTCCCCGACATCCTGACGTCGCCCCTTGTGCACGACTCGACGAGCTGGGCCCATCTGGTCGCGAACACCCTGCCGCTCTTCGTCTTCGGGTTCCTGGCGTTCCTTGCGGGCCTGCGCCAGTTCCTCACCGCTGTGGGAGTCTCCTGGCTGGCCTCCGGGATCGGCGTGTGGCTGTTCGGTGGGAGCGTCTTGGGGTATCCGTCCATCACGGTCGGCGCTTCCGGCGTCATCTTCGGGCTGTTCGGCTTCCTGCTCATCCGCGGCTTCTTCAACCGCAGCTGGTGGCAGATCCTGCTCGCACTCGTGCTCTTCGCCGCCTACGGCGGCGTACTCCTCGGCGTCCTGCCCATCGTGGGCCGGGGCATCTCGTGGCAGGCCCACATCTTCGGCCTCGCCGGCGGCATCATCGCGGCCGTCGTCCTCCGGCCCCGAGACAGGGTCGCCTGAGGCATCGCGGCGGGCCGACCGACGATGACGGCGCCGCCCACCTCTCAGGGTGGACGGCGCCGTCGTGGGTTGCTGCTGGGGAGGGGATCAGCCGTTGTAGGGCTTGGCCGAGATGATCTCGACCGCGATCTCCTTGCCGTTCGGTGCGGTGTAGGAGAGCTTGTCGCCCTGCTTGTGGCCCACGATTGCCGCGCCGAGGGGGGACTTCTCGCTGAACACGTCGAGGTCGGTTGCGCCGTCGGCAATCTCGCGCGAGCCGAGCACGAAGTGCTCCTCCTCGCCGGCGATCTTCGCGACCACCAGCATGCCGGGCTCGACCACGCCGTCGTCGGCGGGCTTCTCGCCCACCTGTGCCGTGCGCAGGAGGTCGGTCAGCTGGCGGATGCGGGCCTCGATCTTGCCCTGCTCCTCCTTGGCGGCGTGGTAGCCGCCGTTTTCCTTGAGGTCGCCCTCCTGCCGCGCGGCCTCGATCCTCTCGACGATCTCATGACGGCCGGGGCCCGAGAGGTGGTCCAGCTCAGCCTTGAGACGGTCGTACGCCTCCTGGGTGAGCCAGGCGCCGCCCTGATGGGTCGTGGTGGACATGTTCGTCTCCTCGTGGTCTATCCATGCAAAGACCCCACCTGTGGCTGTACGCACTCCCGTGAGGCGTGATGCCTCGGGAGCGCTTTCTCGGCCACCGGCGGGGCAATGGGTATTAGGACAGTCTAATGAAGATGGGACTCGATCCCAAGCGGAGTGCCCCGCGTGTTGCCTCAGGAGGCCTTGAGCCAGCACGAGTCGACGACGCCGGAGACCGCCGCGCTTTCAGTCCGCAGGGCCACGCGGTGGAGCGACGCCGTGGTCCCGGATCCGCCCGCATCGGGGCCGATCTCGACCTCCTTGTACCCCACGACCGCGTACGCGCCGGAGAGCGCATGGACCGCACAGACGGCTGTGGCCGAGGCATTCTTGGTCAGTTGGAAGTCGATCTCGGCGTGCCACGCATCCGGGGTCGAGAACCCGACGTCCTTCGACTCCACTCCGCTTCGCGCACTGGATGTGTAGGTCAGCCATCCGGCCACGGCCACCGCCACGGCGAGCGCCGCGACGATGAGGATCCGGGCCGTTCGCTTGGTCAGCCGACGCCGGGGAACGCCGTATCGGGCGGCAAGAGCAGGGGAGTCGGTCACCTGACTATTCTAGGAGGCGTGTCAGAGAACCCTTCCGCCCTCCGACTGCTGGCCGTCCACGCCCACCCCGACGACGAGTCGAGCAAGGGCGCCCCCATGATGGCAAAGTACCTCGCCGAGGGCCACGAGGTCACGGTGGTCTCGTGCACCGACGGCTCGCGGGGCGACATCCAGAACCCCCACATCCTCGATGCCCCGCACCCCCGCCGCGACATGGCCGGTGCGCGCAGGCTCGAGATGGCCGCAGCACGCGAGGTCCTCGGAGTCGCGCACCGCTGGCTGGGCTTCATGGACTCCGGGCTGCCCGAGGGAGACCCGCTCCCAGCGCTGCCCTGGGGCTCGTTCGCTACGCTGCCCATCGAGGAAGCCGCTGCACCGCTCGTGCGGCTGGTGCGCGAGTTCCGTCCGCATGTCATCGTGGCGTACGACGAGAACGGGGGATACCCGCACCCGGACCACATCATGGCCCATCGGGTCGCGGTCGAGGCCTTCCACGCAGCGGGGAATGCTGACGCGTATCCGGATGCCGGCCAGACATGGGCGCCGTCGAAGCTCTACTACGACGTCTCCTTCTACCCCGAGAAGACCCGGCGCATCCACGACGCCCTCGTGGCAGCCGGCCTCGACTCCCCGTATGCGGACTGGATCGCCCGTGCGGCGGAGAACGACGCCGAGGGGCACCGCCCGTGGACATCCCGCCACCCTGTTACCACCCAGGTGGAGTGCGCCGAGTACTTTGGCGTCCGTGACAAGGCACTCCTCGCGCACGCGACCCAGATCGATCCGGATGGATGGTTCTTCGCCGTCCCGCTGGCGATGAGGGAGCGGGAGTGGCCCTGGGAGGACTACGCGCTCATCGAGTCCTCTGTCGGCTTTCCTGCCGAGGGGACGACCGAAATGGACCTGTTCGCCGGGCTACGATAGACCGGTGCAGAACCTCCTCGTTGCCCTCACCCAGACACCACCGTCCCCCGAGGGGACCCTGCGGCCCGGGCTGAGCGAGGACATGATCACCCCCGGAACCTGGGGCTTCATTGCCACGGCCTTCGTGGTGGTCCTGACCATCTTCCTCATCGTGGACATGGTCCGCCGCCTGCGGCGTATACGCTACAAGGCGCAGGTCGAAGAGGCGCTCGCGTCCGAGCAGGGCGATGCCAAGGAGGCCGATCCCCGGGGCACCGAAGCCCGAGGCGCCGGATCCCATGACAGGCGCACCGACGGCGGGGCTTCCTAGACCTCGCGCTGCGGGCTCCTATCCACCGGGACGCTCAGGCTCCCGTACCGCTCCATCCGGTGCCACTTCAGGTTCAGGCCTGCCATGGCGGTGAACACCGACTGGATCACCACGAGGTACATGAGCTGCCGGTACACGACCTGCTGGAGCGGCAGTGTTCACAGCGGGGAGAGCTTCTCGCGGTCCAGCCGGAAGGCGTACGCGGCCATGAGGAGCTGGGCGCCCATGAAGACGAGCCAGAGCACACCGATGCGGACGGGGTCGAGGAAGACCAGCCCATAGACGGCGAAGACGTCCACAACCGGCGCGAAGAGGGGCAGGAGCACTTGCAGGACGAGCAGGTAGCCGAGGCCGCGGCGCCCGAGCTTGCCAGCGGCACCGCCCTGCACCACAGCGCCGCGATGCTTCCACATGGCTTGGAGCGTGCCGTAGCACCAGCGGTAGCGCTGCTTCCACAGCGCGCCGAGGCTTGCGGGCGCCTCGGTCCAGGCGAGCGCATCTTCCTTGTACACCACCCGCCAGCCGTCCCGGCAGAGTGCCATCGTCAGGTCCGTGTCCTCGGCGAGCGTGTCACTGCTCACTCCGCCTGCGCGGACGAGCGCGCCGCGGCGGAATGCGCCGATGGCTCCGGGAACGGTGGGCATGCACTCTGCGAGGTCGAACAGGCGACGGTCCAGATTGAATCCGACCACGTACTCGATGTGCTGCCACGCACGGAGGATGCCGCCCCGGTTCGCCACCTTCGTGTTGCCTGAAACAGCGCCCACCCGCCGGTCTGCAAGGGGCTGGACGAGGGCGTGCACGGTGCCCGGCTCGAAGACCGTATCCCCGTCGACCATCACGATGATGTCCCAGGAGGCCTCGTGGAGACCCGCGTTGAGCGCCGACGGCTTGCCGCCATTCTGCTTCCGCACGACCCTGACGCCGGGGATCGCGAGCGCCTCGACGAGGTCCGCGGTGCCGTCCGTCGAGCCGTCGTCGACAACGATGATCTCCACGGGATGTGTCGAGGCCGCGATGGAGCGGACCGCGGCCTCGATGCCGGCCGACTCATTGTATGCGGGAACGATCACGGTGACCGGCTCAGTGACCTCCGGCAGGATGGGCACGCTCCGCCGGCGGCGGCCCCTCCGCCCGAGCCGATGATGCTTCGACGCGACGGCCATCACCAGCACCGCGCGAACGAGGGTCACGGCGCCGCTCGCGGCGAGAAGCCACGAGAT
Source organism: Sinomonas notoginsengisoli (assembly GCF_021554725.1). Lineage (GTDB taxonomy): Bacteria > Actinomycetota > Actinomycetes > Actinomycetales > Micrococcaceae > Sinomonas > Sinomonas notoginsengisoli. The sequence goes on from NZ_JAIZDP010000013.1 coordinate 56,248, forward strand.
GACAGCCACGACGGCTTCGCTCGCGCCCATCCCCCAGACAAACGCGGTTCCCACGACCTGCTCGCCGGCCGGGGCCGGGCGCATGCTGGAGATTCCGACCGACTCGCCCACGGTGGTCGGGCGGTGGCCCTGTGCCGCGGCCCGGGTCAGCACCCCGTCGAGGGCCGCGACCGTCTCGCTCCGGTCCCCGCCGCCGTCGTGCATGAGCAGGACCTGGCCCTCAGGGCCGGTGGGGGAGGCGTTCTCCTCGATGGTCGCGACGCCCGGCCGTGCCCAGTCCCGGCTGTCCACCGTGCTCAGCACGGTCAGATAGCCTTCGGCGGACGCCGAGCGCATCGCCGACCACAGCCCCGAGTCCACGGCGTTGTTCTCTGAACTGTAGGGAGGGCGAAGGAGCGAGGCCGTCTGTCCTGTGATGCCGGCGACGGCGCGCTGGGCGCCCAGGATCTCGAGGTCTCTGCGCCAGTCGGGGGCGGTGCCGAGGTTGACGTGGGTGAGGGTATGGATCCCGATCTCGTGGCCCTCGGCGACCATCCGCCGGACCAGGTCTGGGTGGTCTATCGCGGCAGTGCCGACCACGAAGAACGTGGCGTGCACGTGGTGCGCCTTGAGCACATCGAGGATCTGCGGGGTCCAGATCGGATCAGGGCCGTCATCGAAGGTCACGGCGAGTGTCGTTGGCCGGACGGGCCGTCCGCACCTCCGGTGTCCGTGCGTCGACCACGGGTCCGCCTTTCGTCACGGACGCCGGGACGCCATCGGTGGACCCGGCACTGGGCACGGAGTCGTTGCCGATCCCGCCGAGGTGTTCGGCGTATCCCTGAACGGCCAGGGCGAGCGCGAGGGCGATGAGCAGCGCGGCGAGGATGGCCCAGTGCGCCCTGACGCGGGCGGGCTGGCCTGGCGCGCTCGCGCGCGACCGCCGTTCACCGCGGGTTGCCGTCATGGATGCGCGGGCTGGCTGGCGCGGCGGGCCTGGCCGGGCGCCGAGCTGTTTGCCTGATTCGTGGGCTGGGCGGATGGCGAAGGCGCGGCCGCAGGCGGCTGCTGCGCCGCCGCTGGAAGGGGCGCCGGGGCAGTCGCGGCCACCGGTGGGGAAGACACTGGCGGATTGACAGGGGGAACTGCGCGTTCAGGGACGGGTCCGCCGGGAACCGGGGAGGCCACGGAAACGGGAGCCGCTGTCTCGCGCGTCCCGATCGTGCCCGGGTCATTGGGCCCACCTAGGGCAGGTGGGGCAGCCGAGCGGGTTGGCGCAGGTGCGGGCATGGCCGCGGGCGGCAGAAAAGGTGCGGCGGCATGGGGGTCTCCACCGAAGAGGGCGATCCCGAGGATGGCCACATATCCGGTGACGAGGGCCAGCGCCAAGGCGCCCATAAGGCGGGTGCGACGAAGCTTCCTGCCCGAGGCGTCCACGAAGATGGGACGGGTCTGCTTCCATCGGGACCGCCGGCGGCGCTGTGCACTGGGGCTGGGAGGAGAGGCCATCGGGAGATGAGTCTAGGGCACACCCCGGCAGTGTCGCCTGTTCCGGGTACCCATGATGCCGGAGACCGGGCAGACTCGGGACATGACGAACCGCCTCGCCGGGCAGGCCTCGGCGTACCTCCGCCAGCACGCCGACAATCCCGTCCACTGGCAGCCCTTCGGTGACGACGCCTTCGCCGAGGCGGCTCGCCGCGAGGTGCCGGTCTTCATCTCGATCGGCTACGCGGCGTGCCACTGGTGCCACGTCATGGCCCACGAGTCGTTCGAGGACCCAGCCACCGCCCAGGACCTCAACGAGCGCTTCGTCTCCGTCAAAGTGGACCGTGAGGAGCGCCCCGACGTCGACGGGGCCTACATGGCGGCCTGTCAGGCGATGACGGGGCAGGGCGGATGGCCGTTGAGCATCTTCGCCCTGCCCGACGGCCGCGCGTTCTACGCGGGAACGTACTTCCCGCCGGCGCCACGGCCCGGCCAGCCGAGTTTCCGGCAGGTGCTCCAGGCCGTCTCCGAGGCCTGGCGCGACCGCCGCGCCGCGGTCGAGGGCCAAGCCGGTGCGCTTGCCGAGGCGCTCGGGGGACTGTTCTCGGACCAGCTGCTGCGCCTCGACAGCTCAGCAGAGCACGACGCCGCCGGGCTGGCCGCGCTGGTGAGCGGCGCCGTCGTGCGTCTGGCCGAGACGGAAGACCGGGTTCACGGGGGCTTCGGCGGGGCGCCGAAGTTCCCGCCGTCGCCCCTGCTCGAGTTCCTCATCCGGCATGCGGCAGGGACCGCGGAGACGGCGGAGACGGCGAGGGGCCTCGCGGGCCGGACGCTGGCCGCGATGTGCCGCTCGGCGGTGTTCGACACGCTGGGGGGAGGGTTCGCGAGGTACTCCGTCACGGCGGACTGGTCGGTGCCGCACTACGAGAAGATGCTCTATGACAACGCCCAGCTGCTTCGAGGGCTCGCGCACTGGGCGCCGCTCGGGGGCTCTGACGGCTTCCCCGCGGACGAGGCACGCGCTGCCGCGTCCCTTACCGCCGACTGGATGGTCCGTGAGCTGGGCCTTCCGGAGGGCGGCTTCGCCTCCTCCCTCGACGCGGATTCGGAGCGCGATGGCAGGCACGTCGAGGGCGGGTACTACGTGTGGACGGGGTCGGAGCTCACCGCCGCGCTGCAGGACGGCGGCGGGGAATCCCCCGCGGACGACGCCGCGCGGCTGGCGGCGGTGTTCGGCCTCGGAGTGGGAGAGCACGCCTCCTCCGCTCGACCGCTGCACGGCGGGCGTGCCCTCGGCCCCGAGGAGCGGGCGCTGCTCGACCGTCATCGGCCCGCCCTGCTCACTGCGCGGGGGCAGAGGATGCGGCCCGCTCGTGACGACAAGGCAGTGGCCGGTTGGAATGGCCTCGCGGTGGCTGCCCTCGCAGACGCCGCCTCGGCGCTGGGGCGTCCCGAACTCCTCGGGCCGGCGCGCGCGGCTGCGTCGCTGCTGAAGGATATCCACTGGGATGGCACCTCCCTCGCACGGGTTTCTCACGCTGGTGGCGCGTCGGGGATCGAGGGGCTCCTGGCAGACTACGCGGGCTGCGCCGAGGGCGCGTTCGCGCTGTATGCCGTGACCGGGGAGGCGCAGTGGTACGAGTGGGCTGAAGAGCTACTGGCCGTGGTGCGCGGGCGCTTCGTCGCCGATGGCCTGCTCTCCGATTCCGCCGCAGACTCCCATGCGGGCGGCGGTGTCCGCGCGGCCCTCGCCGGGTCCCGCAGCCTCGATCCGTATGACGCCGAGCAGCCCAGCGGCACGTCCCTCCTGGCAGGGACACTGCTCACCCACGCGGCGTACAGCGGCTCGGCCGAGGACCGCGCCCTAGCGGACACGATCCTAGGCCGGCTGGAGCAGCTCGTGGCCCAAGGACCTCGCGCCGCGGGTTGGCTCTTGGCCGTGGCCGAGGGATCCCTCGCCGGCCCCCTCGAGGTCGCCGTGGTCGGGCCCCTGGACGGCGCGCGCGCCGAGGAGACCTTCAGCCTGCATCGGGTGGCGCTGCTGGCGCCGAATCCTGGGCTCGTCGTTGCCCTCAGGGGGGCCACCAGCGCAGGCGGTGCGAACACCGGGGAGGGCCGGGAGGCGGCCGTCGTCCCGCTGACCGTGGACCGCCCGACCGCGCCCGACGGCGGCCCGCTCGCCTATGTGTGCCGGGACTTCGCCTGCCAGCTGCCCGTCGGAACGCCTGAGGCCCTGCGGGGGCAGCTCGCCTCCGCGGGGTAGGTTGCCCCGCGGTCAGGCCGCGGGCGCCCCCAGCACCGCGACCATGATCGCGACGAAGTGGACCGCGAACGCAGCCACTGTGAACGCGTGGAAGAACTCGTGGAACCCGAAGTGCTGGTAGGAGAAGTTGGGACGGCGGATGCCGTAGAACACCGCACCGGAGATGTAGAGGGCCCCCCCGGTGCAGATCAGGACCGCGGCCGGCATGCTGGTCGCGAAGAATTCGGGGAGGAACAGCAGGGCGGCGCATCCTAGGGCCACGTAGATGGGCACGTAGAGCCAGCGTGGCGCGGTGAGCCACAGGACACGGAAGGCCACGCCTGCCAGTGCGCCCGTCCAGATGAGGGTGAGGAGGAGCACTGCCGTGGGACGCGGAAGCAGCACCCATGCCAGAGGGGTGTAGGTGCCGGCGATCACAAGCATGATGTTCGTGTGGTCGAGCCGCTTGAGTACGGCCTTGACCCGGGGAGTCCAGTTTCCGCGATGGTAGACGGCACTCACGGAGAACATCGCGAGCCCCGTGAGCGCATAGACCGCAGAGGCGATCTTCCGGTCCGCACCGGGGGCAAGGGCGACCAGCACGATCCCTGCGGCGAGGGCCAGGGGCGCGGCGACGGCGTGGATCCACCCGCGCCAGGTGGGCTTGATCGACAGGAGCTCCGCCCGGGCGGCTGCAGTGTGCTGCATGACAGGATTCTAGCCTGCGCCCCGGTAAGTTACCCACCAGTAACAGCGCAGCCGGTCTGCGCTACCCTAGAGGGGCAGCAGCGTGCGCCGGTAGGGCAGGGAGCCGTACGGGCATGGAATCGACGGGCGGGAGGGGTATGGAACTGCCCGGTTTCCTCTATGGCTTCTACGAGCGCAGCCTCCAGCGTTCGCTGAGCCCTGGAAGCATTCCGAAGCACATCGGCGTCATGGTAGACGGCAACCGCCGCTGGGCCCGCCAGTTCAATGCCCCCACGAGCCAGGGCCACCGGGCGGGCGCGGACAAGATCCACGAATTCCTCGGATGGTGCCGAGAGCTTGGAGTACGGGTTGTGACCCTGTACATGCTCTCCACCGACAACCTGAACCGCTCGAGCGACGAGCTCGCCGAACTCACCGAGATCATCGCGGACACCCTTGACCGGCTCGACTCTGACCCAGCCGTGTCCGTGCACGCGATGGGCGCCCCCGAGATCCTCCCGGACCACCTCGCTGAGCGGCTCGCTCGCCTCACCGACAAGCCAAGCCCCTCTGAACCGCTCCATGTGAACGTCGCGGTGGGCTACGGCGGCAGACGTGAGATTGTCGATGCCGTGCGCGAGCTCCTGCGCGACGCGTTGGCGCGCGGCGAGGACATCGCCGCTCTCGCCGAACGGCTGGACGTCGAGGACATTTCGCGTTTCCTCTACACGGCAGGACAGCCCGATCCGGACCTCGTGATCCGCACCTCAGGCGAGCAGCGGCTCTCCGGCTTCCTCATGTGGCAGAGCGTGTACTCGGAGTTCTACTTTTGCGAGGCGCTGTGGCCGGCTTTCAGGAAGGTGGACTTCCTGCGTGCGCTGCGGGACTACGCCGGGCGGCAGCGCCGCTTCGGCGCCTGACACACGGCTCGCCCGCACGACGTCGAGCGCTCGCCTGAGTGCCTCCCCAACCGCGTGCGGCCGCATGTTCACAGCACTTTCCGGCGCCGCCCGAATGACACAGATGTGATTTACCGGACACTCCCCGGGATGTAACCCGCACGCCATATGACCCGGCGTACATTGGCCGCATCGGGGACATCCGCCCCCGATGCGGGGAGGCCGAGTATGGACGTTGCGCTGCAGCAGCTCCAGGAGGCCGGTCCCGGCCTCGCGGCCGAGCCGGACGGAACTGGAGAACGCCGGGGGAACCCGGGGGCTGGAGTCGACGTGACGACCACTGGAGTACTGCCCGAGGAGTCCGCAGCGGCCTTGAGTGCCGCAGAGGGCCAGCGCAGGACCTATGTCCTGGACACGTCTGTGCTGTTGTCGGATCCGCGGGCCCTCCTGCGCTTTGCCGAGCATGAGGTCGTGGTCCCGATCGTGGTGATCACCGAGCTCGAGGGCAAGCGCCACGACCCCGAATTGGGCTACTTTGCCCGCAAGGCCCTGCGCCTGCTCGACGACCTCCGCATCCAGCACGGCGGCCTCAGCCGCCCTGTGCCGCTCGAGACTGACGGCGGCGCGGAAGGGGGCACCTTGACGGTGGAGCTCAACCACATCTCCGCGGAGGTGCTCCCCGCGGGCTTCCGGAGCGGCGACAATGACGCGCGGATCCTCGCTGTGGCCCAGAACATGGCCAATGAGGGACGTTCGGTTGTCCTGGTGTCGAAGGACCTTCCCCTGCGAGTCAAGGCCTCGGCGATGGGCCTCGACGCGGACGAGTACCGCAACGAGCAGATCGTCGACTCGGGCTGGACCGGCGTCGCGGAGGTCGATGCCGACGACGAGCAGGTCGGTGCCCTCTACGGCCACGAGGCCGTCTTCATCCCCGAGGCGGCCGAGATGCCGGTCAACACCGGCCTCGTGGTCCTCTCCACCCGGGGCTCGGCGCTGGGCCGTGTGGGCTCGGACAAGCAGGTGCGGCTCGTGAAGGGTGACCGCGAGGTGTTCGGCCTGCATGGCCGTTCCGCCGAGCAGCGCCTCGCCATCGACCTGCTCATGGACCCGGGCGTGGGCATCGTCTCCCTCGGAGGCAAGGCTGGCACCGGCAAGTCCGCGCTTGCGCTGTGCGCCGGCCTCGAAGCCGTCATGGAACGCCGCGAGCACAAGAAGGTGGTGGTCTTCCGGCCTCTGTTCGCGGTCGGAGGCCAGGAGCTCGGCTACCTCCCCGGCAGTGAGGCGGAGAAGATGAACCCGTGGGGCCAGGCCGTCTTCGACACGCTCGGCGCGCTCGTGAGCCGTGAGACCCTCGACCACATCGTCGACGCAGGGCTCCTCGAGGTGCTTCCGCTCACGCATATCCGCGGGCGCTCACTGCACGACTCATTTGTGATCGTGGACGAGGCGCAGTCCCTCGAGAAGAATGTCCTCCTGACAGTGATGAGCCGCATGGGGCAGAACTCGAAGATCATCCTCACCCATGACGTTGCCCAGCGGGACAACCTCCGGGTAGGCCGTCACGACGGCGTCGCCGCAGTGGTCGAGACCCTCAAGGGCCACCCCCTGTTCGGGCACGTGACGCTCACCCGGTCCGAGCGCTCTCCCATCGCTGCCTTGGTCACGGAGCTCCTCGAGGGCGCCGAAATCTAGCCGTTGCCGCACGCCGGGGGTGCGATGCCGAGGAAGGCCGCCGCTGCCTCCTGCCCCCGGACCTCGAGATCCCACGTGGGGCGGCGGAGGGCCTCCCTCGGCAGGCGTAAGCGGAGCTCACGTTCGACGACGCCGGGCCGCGGCGAATGCCTCCCCTCGCCGTTTGGCTCGTACCCCAGCTTCCGGCTCACGGCGAGCGAGGGCGCATTCCAGTCCCACGCGCTCGTGGTCGCCACCTGGGCGCCGAGCAGGTCGAAGGCCCACATCAGGACGGCGGCGCGCATCTCGGTGCCGAGCCCACGGCCTTGGGCATCGCGTCGCAGCCACGACCCCGTGCGGATCGTCCTGAGGCCGGGGAAGTCCTTGGCGACGACATCCTGGGAACCGAGGAACGCGCCGTCGTGCGTGAAGATCCCGAACATGACGATCCAGTCCTCGGGACTGCTGCGGAGCCGGCACTCCCAGATCCAGCGGGCGGTGTTCGCGGGGAGTGCCGGGGACTCGTCCCACGGCGCCCCGAACGGAGTGCGCCCAGGCGCATGGCTGTGGATCCCGGACGCCGCGGCCTCGACGTACCGGGGAATGTCCTCGTCGCGGAGCGGTCGCAGCACGAGATTCGGGGTGAGCAGCCGTAGGCCGAAGACGGGCCAGAGCTCTTCGAGGGGGTCCATCCGGTCACGCTAGCGCATACCGAATGCTCCGCCCCTGCACGTCCGATAGGGTTCCAACGTGACCCACCGCCTCCCCGAGCTCTGGCAGGACAGCGCCCTCGCGTTCTGGCTGGTTGTCGCCTGCCTGTGCTACTACGTGTGGATGGCCGCGCGGCTGGCCGTAATCGATGTCCGCAGCCATCTCCTGCCGAACCGGATCGTGCTGCCGAGCTACTGGCTGGCCATTCCGCTGACGGTCGCGGCTGTCGTAGCCGCTGGGGGATTCGACCTGGGGGCTGGGCTGCGCGTGCTCGGCGGCGGAGCGGTGCTGTGGCTCGTCTACTTCGTGCTGCGACTTGCGTACCCCGCCGGGATGGGGTTCGGGGACGTGAAGCTCGCCGGGGTGCTCGGGCTGTATCTCGGCTTCCTCAGCTGGACGCATCTGTTCTGGGGGACGGCGGCCGCGTTCCTGCTCGGAGGCCTGTTCGGGCTCGGCCTCATCCTGACCCGGCGGGGGAGCGCGAAGTCTGCGATCCCGTTCGGCCCGTTCATGCTCGCGGGGGCCGCCCTCGCGCTCGTCCTCCCTGCCTGAGCAGGCGTTGAGGGGTCACTTCCCTGTGTTGAGGGGTCACTTCCCGACGAAATGCGCCCTCCGGCCAGGATCGCCGGCCCACTCGATTGCCCGGCGGTGCAGGGGCGCCAGGTCCGGCAGCGCGTCCGGGACGAACCAGGCCACCTCGAGATTCTCGTCGTCCGCCACGCGCGCCTCGCCGGAGACGTAGTGGCACGCCATCACCACGTCGAGGTACTGGGCATGGTCGCCGTTGGGGTAGACCACCGGCGCCGTGGTCCCGACCCCAGCCAGATGCGTCACCGTGACGTAGACCCCCGTCTCCTCCAGCACCTCCCGGACAGCCGTCGCAGCGGGCTCCTCGCCAGGCTCGAGGATGCCAGCCGGTACGGTCCACCGTCCATTGTCGGCACGCCGCACGAGGAGGAGGCGCCCGGCGTCGTCCCGCACTACCGCCTTGACCCCGGGGAGCCAGAGGGGGTGGACCCCGATTTTTTTGCGCAGGGCCAGAATGAAGTCAGGCGTGGGCATGGAACCAGCCTAGGCGGTGCTTGAGGCGGTGATGCACGACGGCGCCCGCGCGCCTCATACGGGAG
>NZ_JAIZDP010000014.1 GCF_021554725.1 Sinomonas notoginsengisoli
TGCTCGGTGGCCCGGGATGCCCGTGCACGCCGGGGGCCCCGGTCACGCCGATCACCCCGGTGATCCCGGCCACTCCCGGACTCCCGGTGATCCCGGCCACTCCCGGGCTCCCGGCCCACACCCTCGTTCCGACCGCTCCCGGGCTCCCGGTCCACGCGCTCGTTCCGACGGCTTGGACCGACCACGCGGCTGCCACGACGGGCCGGTCAGGAGGACGCGGAACCGCCATGGCCGCGGGCCGGAGCCTTGCTTCCACTGAGGCAGGCGACCGGGGGACAGTGTCCCTCCGGGCATCCACCGGCGCTCTGGATTCCACCGGCGCCGACGGCCTAGGGATGTTGCTCCTGGCAGCAGCCGTGCTGCTCACCACCAGCGGACTCCTGATCGCCCGCCGCCGCTCAAGCCGGCGATAACACCGCAACAGGGCCGGCGGTGAAGCAGTCCGCCCCGGCACAGCTCACATTGGAAGACTGAACCACAGAGAGCAGAGCTCCCCAACCTGTCCCCGCTCGAACGTCGAACGGATCCAGGCTGGGGAGCGTCCTGCTGCCCCAGCCCATCGTCCTCATGAGCCGCCGCGGTCGATGGGCACGGCCAGCCGAGTCGCGGAAAACGCTGGAGAAGTCGCCAGCGGACCTCAGTGGCGGGTCTTGGACCAGAAGAGGACCCCACTCCCGACCGCGAGGGCGACCACGATGCCCCACGCCAGGGGACCGGCGCCCACGTGGAGGCGGTGGCCGGGGCAGACCGTTCCGCCGGTGTACTCGTGGAGGCCGGCCAGAAGACCGCGAGCACGATGGCCCTGTTCTTCGACATGGCCCATGCTCCGGTCCAAGCAGGCGTGAACGATGTCGCGACTCACCCCTGGAACCGTGAACGATGGCTCGACAGAGGAGAACGTGCGGAGCATGTCCCGACTCAGGCGTGAACGGTGTCCTGAACTCACACACGGCGAGCACCTCGAGCAGGCAGGCGTGGAGGGCGGAGACGGGTCAAGACGACCCGGGCCGATCCCGGCGCGGGGGGGGGGGGGGCCTTCCACAGCTTGCGGACCCCGTAGACGACCCGGGCCGATCCCGGCGCGGGGGGGGGGGGGGGGGGCCGCCTTCCACAGCTTGCGGACCCCGTAGACCCGGTAGTTCGCCTCCCAGAGCTCCACCAGCTGCGGGATCAGCTCCCCGTCCCGGACCGCCCGCGCCGAGGGGGCACCGGTCCTTCGCGCGGCGTAGTAGGTGCTCGGGGCCGCCTGCAGCAGCCTGCAGATGGGCTCGACTCCGAGCGGGCGGCCTTCAACGACGTCGTTCCTGTTCGCGTCGATGAACGCGACTACTTCTGGTGTTGGCGGTCGAGCTCCGCCCCGGGGAAACTCGCGGCCCGCTTGAGGATCTCGTTCGCCCTGCGCAGCTCGCGGACCTCCTGTTCGAGCTCACGCACCCGGCGGCCCTCCGCGGTGCTCACACCCGGGGCCGCGCCGTCGTCGATGTCGGCCTGACGCGCACCGGCCCGCACCGATTCGGGGCCGTAGCCCAGCTGCGCAGCGACCCGCTGCACCGTCCCGTGCTCGGTCCCCAGCTCCGCACGCAGGGTCCGCACCATCCGCACCGCGGCGGCCTTCTCCTCCGGCGAATACTGATGGGCCGTCGGCTTCCCAGGTCCCCGACCCGCTGCCGTGACTCCATCCTTGTTTCGAAGGTCAGGAGCCTCCAACAGACCCAGGGCGCTTCAGTAGCGCCCGGTAGCCGAGTCCTGGGCGATCTAGACCCCGAATTCGTTCGGGTCGTGCTCGCGGTCGAGTGGGCTGAGCTTGGACTGCTCGTGGTGCCACGCCCGCAAGGCGCTGTTCCCGGCGCAAGGTTCGATCGGCTTCCCGTTGAACCGTTCCCGGTCGACGGCGTCGGCGTAGAGGCCGGCGAGCAGCTTCGCGTCGGCGAGGCCGCGGGCGGGATCCATCATCTCGCGCACGGCAGCCTCCTGGATGGTGTCACGCACCTCTGAACTCACTGACGGGCTGACCACCCAAAAAGGTGAGAGCCCCGGCACCGCCGAGGATGGCGACGTGCCGGGGCTCTCAGCCCAGAGGCTTCTTGGAATCAGGCCGTAGGCGGGCCTAGTGGGACGTCGAAGCGCTGGCCTTCCGGCTTCGGGGGCAGCAGGGTGAAGGCGAGGACGATGATGCCGCCGATGAACGGGATGAGGCCGAGCAGGACCATCCAGCCGCTCATGTTCACGTCGTGGAGGCGACGGATGGTCAGGGCCAGGCTCGGGACGATGATGGCAAGGCCCCAGACGATCAGCAGGATGTAGCCGACGATCGAGACCGGCCCCGGAGTCGGGGCCGAGTAGCCGTAAGCGTCCGTGGAGTTCACCATGCCCGCGCCGGTGATGATGTTCAGCACGATGCCGACGACACCGCTGACGAGCGCCCACCACCAGTACTCGGCGCGGCTGGCCCGTCCGGAGAACGTGGCGTACTTCTTGAAGACGCGCTGGACGGCGGCCTTGAACGGTGCGCCGTAGTAGGGCGCCCACAGCGGCGGCTCGCCCTGGTAGCCGTATTGGGTCCGGGACGGGTACTGCGGAGCCTGGTAGTTCGGGTTCGGGTCCTGCTGTGATGACATGGTGCCCCCTCGTGTCGTTGCGATGGCGAGCTGATTCTACAGTTCGGTTGACCTGTCCAACCAGAGATATGCCCTCGCCGCACCACGATGACGGCAACTGTTCATCCGCTTCATCTATGCCATCATGAAAGGCCGCCTGGACGTGTGCGAGATCGGGGACATCGGCGGGCCCGTGCCTCTCGTGGCCGAGGTGCTCGGTGAGCTCTGCCTCGAGGGCGGCCGAGGACTGCGTGATGGTCACGTCGTTGAGCACACCCAAGCCGGAGATGACGAGCCCAGCCCAACCGCGGACGACCACTGCCCACATCTCATTCTGCGGATAGGGCGCCACCAGACGCGCGGCCGCCAGGAGCCCCTCGAGCGCCTCGCCCGCCCGGCGCGGAATCTGCGCCGCCTCGAATGCCTGAGCGTTGGCCTGGAACTGGTCCATCTCCCGTCCGATGCGCTCGCTCTCGCGGGCCATCGTGAACTCCTAGGTCTCTTCCCGGCATCCCCGGCACTTTCAATCGCCGGCGGCCGGGCAGGCCGCGTCGTTGGGCGCTTCACGGTCTGGTTGCAGGTCCAACTCTTGACGCGGTCCCTAGCTCCAGGGAGCCTGCGGGGAACGTCCTCCAGAGGCCGTTCCCCAAGGTTCACGGCGCGTTCATCCCTGCCAGGGTTTCCCCAGTGCCAGCGAGGGAATCTGAATGACATGGCAAGAATGAGACGGAACCGGCCGGCAGTGGCAGGCGAGAGCGCAGGAGGCTGGCAGCAGCAGCCGCCGCACGGCTCGTGGCACACAGTAGGGGCCGGGGACCGGGTCCTCGTAGCGTTCCCCGACGGCCGTCGCGTCCTCGGGCGAGTCGATGGGATGACCAGCGACCTCGGCGTCGTGTGGGTGGTCGCGGACGGCGACCACCGGCGGATGCTGTACCCGGCGGAGGGACTCACCGTCGCCCACGCGTGACCCACCTCGCCGGCATATCGGTTGCGGGGCGATCCGTGCCACTGTCTCAGTCGCCGCCCGGCAGGAGTTCGGCGATGTGGGTCGATCCGGGCTTTGATGTCGTCGCGGATGGGGCGGGCGGGGTCGACGCCCTTGCCGGCCGGGTCCTCGAGTTCCCAGTCCTCGTAGCGCTTGCCGGGGAAGTGACTTCGACCATCGACAGAGTTTTCACGGAACTCGCCGATGTGAGGGAGAGGCCGTCCCGAGCGGAGTCTCGTTAGAAGGCGCCAATAACGGGACATCCGCCAGCCGTTGGGCGTGACGATCATCGACGTGCGGCAGGCTCCTCTGCTTCGGGCCGCGTCCCGCCGGGCCTACGGCAGGGGCCAGTGCCTCGGGCCGTGCCCGTCGTGCTCCCGGGCGTAGCGGGTGAGGGCGGCCCCGTTCCAGGCGCTGGAAGGAGGAGGGGGCGGGGAGGCCAGGGCGTGGCTGGGCGTCCAGGGCCTCGGGGTGCCGGCTGAACTCGGCGGCGCCCTCGGCCCTATCCCAGAGGTTGATCACGACGATCCCGTCCGGGGTGGGGGCGGTGATGGGCAGCACCGTTCCGTGGGAGGGGGCGAGCTTTTCCGCGACGGGGTCCATCACGGCGCGCTTGCGCGCCAGCAGTTCTTGGGGCTCTCGTCCATGGTGTGGATCGATGTGGATATGCGCTTGTCTTCCTCTCGGCCTTGCCTTGGCTGCTGTCTCTGGTGAGCGGTGCTGGGAGGGCGGGTCAGCCGGCCGGCTCCTGTCCCGGTGCCTGCCGGGTGGCGGGCTTGAGGGGGACGTCGTTGGGCGGAGGCAGGGTGCCTCCGCCGCGCAGAACGACGGGGCCCACCGGGCTCGAGGAGGGTGCCGGGGGAGGGGGGAGCGGCTTGGGCGCGGGCGTGGGGTGCGGCGGAGGGGGGAGGGTGACGCTGCTGCCGAAGGGCGGCGGGGCGGGGTTGTGGACCGTGTCGTCCACGAGGTCGGCCAGACCAGGGTCCCGGTCCACCCGGTCGACCCCGAGCGGGGGCAGTCCGAGCAGTTGCATGACGGTCTTGGGGACGGTGGCGTGGTTGGACCAGCGGCTGTCGATCCCGGCCCTGACCGGGCCTCCGAACATCAGCAGCGGGACTCTGGGCCCGTAGGCCAGCTGCACGCCGTCGGGGGTGTGCTCGATGTTGGGGGTGGCCACGTGGTCGTCCCAGCCGCCCCAGTCGTCCCAGGTCAGCAGGAAGACGGTTTCGTCCCATCCGCCGGAGCGCACGACGGCGTCCACGCTCTGCCAGATCCTCTGCATTCCGACTGTTATGTCCGCGGGCGGGTGCTCGTCGGCCGGGGAGTCGTGCCAGAGGTAGGCCAGCGCCGGGAGCCTGCCGGCGGCGGCGTCGGGGATGAAGGCGGAGTTGGGGACGAGGTTCGCCGAGCCGTGCAGTTGGGCGTAGAACCCTGCCGGGTAGTTCTGGCTCCCGGTGTAGCAGCGCCATCCCAGGCCGGCGTCCTGGGCCAGCCCTGGAACGGAGGGCATGTCCCACAGTGGCGGGGGCTGAGTTCGGGAGGGGTTGCGCAGGGTCGGGGACTGGCCGCCGAGGATGAGCAGGTGGTTCGGGGTGGAGTTCGTGCCGAAGCCGCTGCAGTGGTTCTCCAGGAACGCCCCGGTCAGGGCCAGGTGGGCATAGAAGGGCAGCACTGCCGCGGTGTCGAACTGGGCCCGGGTCGCGTTGTGCTGCCCGGTGAGCCAGCGGTAGTAGGCGTGCCTGTCGTGCGGCTGGTCGGCCGCGGGGGGATTGGGCTGGATGGGCCAGTCGCGGGCGACGTTGGCCCCGTAGGGGGCCAGGCCCCGGAAGTAGTTGTCAGTGGTGTGGTTCTCCTGCACCATCACCACCACGTGCTTGACACGGCTATTCGCCACTGCACTGTCCTTCCGTCTCGTTGGTCTCTTGCTGCCTGCTCTCGCCGCCGATTATTCCGGCAGCCAGCACCCCTGGTCACCGCCCAGGAGGGAAGCTTCCGATAGAGTTCACCAACCCGCCCACCTGCCGGTGGAATGTCGGGGCAGGCTGGGATGATCGCCGACTGAAGGAACGAGCGCACCAGCTAGCGGAGGGGGAGCCCGGTCTCCGACCAGCCCAAGCCAGACGCCAAGAGGGAACCGAGCTTGCCCTGGTGGGGTCCACGCGGGCTGCGGCCCAAAGGTTTGGCCTCGCAGCGCCCGTCGACCGGGACGAGCGGATCGAGGTCACCGTCGTGCGCAGGCGTGCCCCGCTGCCGCAACCAGGGCGGGCCCTGCTCCCGGGGTCTGGGAGCAGCGCCCGCCGTGTCGTCAGGTGTTCTGGCGGTCAGTCGTCGGTGTCGGTACTCGCGGACTTCACGGGTGCCCGGCTGGTTCCGGCGCCGGGGACCTGATCGGGGGTGAGGATCTTGTCGTCGCCGGGGTAGGGCCGGGTGTAGTTGTGGGCGGCGTACCAGTCGGCCCGGTTCAGCTGGGCGGGGTTGACCCGGTCGGGGCCCTTCCAGTCCTGCTTCTTGGACCAGTCGGACCAGGCCTGCGCCGCGGACTGGGCGGCCGCGGGGGCGGCCGCGATGGCGGCGCCGTTGAGGGTGTCCAGGGGGATCTGGTTGGGACGGGCGGTGTAGGGGGTGGTGTCGGCCTTGTCGGTGAACGCGTCGAACATGGGTTCGGCGGCCAAGTCCATCTGGGTCATCGGGGGCAGGGCGAGGATCTGCTCGATGGTGCGCACGATGTTCAGCTGGGTGTAGTACGTGTTGACGACGGCGCCCTTCTTGGCGAAGGGGCTCCAGACCAGGGCCGGCTGGCGGTGCCCGTCGACGTGGTCCACGCCGCCCTGGCTGTCATCCTCCATGACGAACACAGCAGAGTCCTTGCCGTACTTCGAGTGGGAGACGGCATCGATGATGCGGCCGACGGCGAGGTCGTTGTCCGCGACCATGGCCGAGGGCGTGGGCTCGGACGGGTCAGTCCCCGCGGTGTGGTCGGCCGGGAGGGTGAGGATGTTCAGCTGCGGCAGGCTGTCGTCCTTCTCCGCCTGCCTGAGGTCGTTCACGAAAAGGTCCGCCCGGTACTGGTCCGGGACCTGCAGCTGGAACCCGGGGAACTGCGGGTGCAGGATCTTGGACAGCGAGGGCACGTCGGTGGAGGCGTGGTACTGGTCGGCAGGGATGGTCGCCGGTTTGCCGGCCTCGATGGCCTGGGAGTTCTGGTACCACTGGGACCAGGTGTGGGTGTCGCCGTTGCCCGCGGCGTCGGTCCAGTTGTCGGTGTACTCGCCCCAGTCCTTCGCGGTCACGCCGTGGCGGGCGGCGTTGTCCCAGAGGAACCCGGTGGCGCTGTACGCCAGGGCGTCGCCGCCGTTGTAGGGGTAGCTGCGGTCGTAGTTGCCGATCGAGCGTGTGAGGTACTCGTCGACGGTGGCCTGGGTGAGCCACTGGTGTCCGTCGGCGGACATCGTCCCGGAGGAGTAGGTGTTGTCCAGCAGGGGCCCGGCGGCGGAGGCGAGGGCGTGGTGGTTGGGGGTCACGGCGCCGCCGAACTCGGCCAGGGCCGGGTCGCCGCTGCCGCGGGAGTCGTCGCCGAGGACTTGGTCGTAGGTGCGGTTCTCCTTGACGACCATGAACACGTGCTTGATCGTCGACTGGTCCCCGTCCCGGCGCGGGATCGCGGCCTTCGCCTGGGAGGGGTTCTTCTTCAGCTCGGCCAGGGCAGTCGTCCACTGGTTGTTGTCCCAGACCTGCTTGGTCAGCTCGGACAACTGATCACCGCTCGGGACGGGGACGGTGCTGACTGTGCCCAGGTCCGATTTGACGTTGTGCCCGCCGTTCGCACCCGGGGCGCCGAGGGAGCCGACGCCCTTCTCGGAGGCGACCACCATCTGGGACAGGGCCTTGTCGTAGGCGATGGTGCCGGGGTACCAGCCGGTGGGAACCAGACCCTGGAACGAGGCCGGTGTCCCTTCTCCCTCGTACTCGTAGACGGCGACGGCGTTGGCCTGGCCGAGGCTGACGGCAAGGTGGTCACCGTCGAGCATCGCCAAGGAGGTGGGGGAGCTGCTGGCCGGGGCGCCCGGGAGGGGGTTGACGTTGATCGTCTGCCCGACCTTGCCCGTCTTGGTGTCCAGCACGGAGATCGTGTCCGAGTTGGAGTTGGCCACGAGCACCTCGTCGCCGCGGACCAGCAGCGCCGAGGGTGCCAGGCCGGTCTGGTAGGTGCGCACCACCGTGCCGGTGGCTGGGTCGACCTCGGAGACTGTGCCGGTGGAGGGCGAGCCGTCCTCATTGTCGGTCACGATGGCCGTGCCGTAGGAGTCATTGGTCGTGTCGCCGGGCTGGGCGGGCCGGCCGCCCTGGTTGGCGACGAAGGCGTGCCCGCCGAGCACGACGACGTCGCGGGGGGCGTTGCCGACCGGGATCTGCCGTATCACTGCACCGGTGGACCCGTCCAGGACGGCGAGGGTGTTGGTGCCGTTGAAGGTGGCCAGGATCTGCTGGCCGCCGGGTGCCCAGGCCAGGCCCGAGGGGATCGGGTCCTTCCCGTCGGTGGAGGGCATTGGGATTGTGACGGGGCTGGCGAGGGTGCCGTCAGGATTGACGGTGAACTTCTGCAGGTTCCCGGGCTGGGCGGCCCAGAGGGTCTTCCCGTCGGGCGAGTACAGCAGGCCCCCGTAGGAGGACCCCCAGCCCTGGGAGGGGCTGATCTGCTGGAGGACCTTGTGGTTGACCAGGTCGGTGACGGTGAACTGGCCCTTGCCGTGCCAGGTCTCGTTCACGGCGGTCTTCCCGTCCGGGGCCACGGCCATCGTGATCGGCCGGCCGCTCTGCTCCACGGCGGTGCCGGCGGGGGTGATGCGCTGGTTGGTGGCGGTCAGGACCGACCCGTCGGGCTGGCGCCCGATCAGGGCATCGCCCCAGCCGTTCGCCACCGCGATCGCGGTGCCAGCGGCCAAGGCAACGGCGATACCGGCGGCGGGGACCGCTACGGCCCGGCGCAGGCGTCTTCTGGAGGGATTCTTTCCCACTGCTGTTCTCCTCTTCACCGCCCGCCCGCGCGCACAGTGCGAGGGCGAGGCGTCCTTTGGTTGCGCCGGGGGAGGGACTTCCCCGGTGGCTTGAGGAACGCGATGCGTGAAGGCCGGACCCCGGCACCGGCCACTCTTGTGGTCAGACCTTACATTCCTGTGAACGGCGTGCGACGCCGCGCCTAACCTGTAGGGAAGGAAGCTTCATGCGAGCGGTCAGGGGCCTGGGCGCTCTCGACCGGGCAGGGGTCCTCCCGGCTCATCCACTGGATGCGGCCCGGCCAGCACAGGGGAGGGCTGTGCTGGCCGGCGGCATGGGCTGCTGCGTGCCCGCGCGGGTTCTCTCGGCTCCCCAGCTTCTGGGGCTCGGGGGACCCGACAGGCCGCGGGAGCCTCATCCCAATGCCCGCCATAGCCGCTCGCATCGGCTGTCGACCAGGGCGCCGTGCATCTGACCGCTGCCGGTCCTGGCGATGTAGCGGCCCTGCAGCGGCTTAGGACCTAATCGCCTTCCGCGTGATTTCGGCGATGTAGCGGCGTAGCGGTGTAGCGGGCGAACGCAGGACGTGGGCCGTCCTGTTCTGGAACAGCTCTGGGTTCTCACGCTCACTTCGTACGCACCTCTCGCTCGGGGGTGGCCGGCGTGGGCACGAAATGGACACAATCTGAGCCCGGATGCGTGATCTGTGATCGCAGATCCCGTCTTCGTCCGCGGATACCGGGGATTGTGGTCCCGGTGACGTGGTGTGGAGGTCGCCTCGTTCGACTGAAAATCGAAAGGTCACCGGATCGACGCCGGTCGGCGCCACCAGGGAGAACCCCCTGCATCCCGCGGAATCGCTGGGAAGCATGGGGTTCTTGTGTTGAGCGACCCAACCAGCAGATTCAGTCTGGATCAGCCTAGAACTGCCAAGATCTGGTACGCAGCCTTGGTATGGCCTTGGTAAAGGTGGCCCTACGCCGCCCGGACCGTCAGTATGGAGACCAACCGGATCGTAAACGGGCTGCCAAACCTTGGGATCTAGGGACACAGAGCAAGTACGTCGGTGAGCCGGGGCTGCCAGCGATTGGGCGGCGGTCACGGGCTGCTCGTAGCCTGGGCGCAACCGGTGAACAGGGCCGGGTCTAGGTTCGCCGCTTCAAATCGAAGCGCAGCCGGGTCAATGACGCCGGGCTCTTCTGCCCTCCACGACCGACTCGACGGCCGGCTCAACGTCAACGCTCATCGGGTACCTCCTGTGTCAGAGTTACACCGTTGAAAGTACAGTCCCCCGGTCACCCCCCGCGCGCCCGGCGAGGCGCCTTGTGAGCCGAGGGTTGAGAGACGGTTCGGAGTGTAGCTTTTAGGGCACTTTCACTGGGTATTTTCGGGCACGGTGTCTGCGCAGCGTGGTGGGCGCCTGATGGTGAGGTTGAGCCGCCGGGCGGCGCCTGGTGGAGTGCCGTCTAACGGCACAGCTGGAGTGAATGAGCAGTTCTGTGGGCGCGTTGGGCGAGGCTCCGTCGGTCGCCTTCTCGGGGGGGACGCGCGGATGATCGTGGTCGGGTAGTGCGATCGCGCGATGCGCGGCCGGGACCTTGAGCAGGATGCTGGATCCATGAACGGCATTGTGGGTGCAGTCGAATTCGATCTGGAGACAACCGCGAGTCCGGAGAAGGTGCGCACCGCGCTGATCGACTTCTCTGAACGCCGCACCCAGTTGTGGCCGGGACGAGCCTTGTACGAGGTCTACTCGGTCGGCGAGACCACTGCGGACGTGCGCGAGGGCAGCAAGGTCCCGGGCGGGAAGGTCTGGGCGCGCGAGCGCTATGACTGGTCCGGCCTGCATACCGTGCGGTGGACGGTCCAGGAGAGCAACTTCTCCGCCCCGGGCAGCTACGTCGCGGCCACCATCCGGGCCGGTCGTGACGGTGGCAGCGTCGTCCACGTGACCTGGGACCGCACGGGCAGCACTGTTTTCGGGCGGCTGATCTGCAGGGTGATCCGGACGTCGAAGGGCAAGCCGGTCGCCGCATCATTCAAGGGGGCTCTTGCGGTCCTGGAGAGCGCGTAAATGGAACGGGGCCACGACGTTGGTAGCGGTGGCGGCGAGTTCGGGTGAACGAGGGAGAACCTCCGAGTGGGATGTGGCTTGTCTAAGGGCCCACTCCGACTCGGAGGTTCTCGTGTCCCACGGTAGTGCCCGGGTGACCGTCCATGGTCGCCCGGCTGATCGTCCAACGCCATCAGGCGGGCTAGGCGCGGGCCCATATCGCTGCTGCGATGGGTGTGTCGCGACAGTGCGTGAAGACCTGAATCGACCGCCATGCCCTCGAAGGCGGGCCAGGCCTGGCCAGGGGCTCGTCGCGGCCGCACACGATGCCGGCCACGCCCAGCGGGTGTCGGGTCAGCCCTGGCCGGCACCGCGGGCAGGCACCGATCGACCAACGGCGTGAGTGTTTTTCCGGAGGGGCCCGTGTGGGGGCCGTGGTCGCTGCCGAGGCATTCCTCCTTCCTCAGCGGCCCTCGACGGGCTCCAGCCTCCCGTCCCTGATGCAGTGCGTCTCGTGCAGCCGGGAGAGTCGTTCCCAGTCCTCGAAGAAGTCCTCGTCGACCTCGAGTTCATGCAGGTGCTGGCCCTCCTGGGCGACCATCCTCCCCGTCAGGGGAGGACCTTCCCCTGCGGACGCCCGGGAGGGCTCGTGCACGGGGGCGATGCCGATCAGGCGTCCTTCGGCGTCGGAGACGATCGAGATCTTCACGGCGCCTCCTTTCATCGCAGCTGGCTGATGAGAAGCCGGTAGCCGCAGCCTCCGGCCGAGCTCAGGGTGGTGGTGTAGTGCTTGAGCCCATCGCGGTCCTGGTAGAAGCCGTTGCTGACGGTGGTGACGTCTCCGCCTGCGGTGACGATGGACGGCGGCATCGCGACGGCGAGGATCGCCGGCCCGAACGCCGGATCCGGCCACCCGAAGTCCCACCCGACCGTCTTGCCCGGGTAGATGTAGGCCCCGTTGATCCCGTTCGGGTCCGGGAGGAACCATTGGTTCATCTGCTCATCCTCTCGACTCGCCGGCCGGTGGTCTGGCCGGATGCGGAAAGGTTCGCACGCAGGGGAGCCTTGAGGAAGGCTCCGCGCAGTCCTGTTCGATCGAGGTCGCAGAGACTGGGTATGCCCGCGCGCGATGCGGCAGGCAGCGCGGGGACGTGCCGACGGTCCGCCCCGGGCACGGGGAAGATCGCTCCGTTGAGGGGATGGTAGTCGTCGGAAGCCGCAGGGTCCCGACCCTCAGGCCCCCACATGGTGCCGCTCGCCTTCCTTACGGTGTTTTCGGTGCGGGTCCGGGGCTTCCGTAGGCTTCTGACCGCCCAGGGGTGCGGGTATGGCTTCCTCGTTTTCGCCGTTGCCGTGGCTTAGCCGGAATGGCCGCCCGCGTCCCACCGACGACTCGACCGCTGATTGAGAGATGCGCATCGATCGCTGTGTAAGGAAATGACGGCGTGGTTGTCCGTGGGCCCTCCAGAAGGACCGAAAGAGAAAGGCGTACTTGTGGCCGAACTGTGGGCCGGAATCGACGCAGGCAAGACCCACCACCACTGCATGGTCATAGACCAGGACGGAGGCCGGCTGCTCTCCCGGAGGCTGGCCCACACCGAGGACGCGATCCTTGCCCTGATCACCGACGTCCTTGCCCTGGCCGGGGACAGGGAGGTCCACTGGGCCACGGACCTGAACCAGGGAGGGGCGGCGCTGCTGATCAGCGCCCTCCTCGCGCATGGCCAGACGGTCTTCTACATCCCGGGACGGGCCGTGCACCATGCCGCACGGATCTACAGCGGCGAGGGCAAGACCGACGCGAAGGACGCCGGGATCATCGCAGACCAGGCCAGGATGCGCCGCGACCTGCAGCCGGTCACGGGCCGAGGACGAGACGATCGTCGAACTGCGCTTGCTCACAGCGCGCCGGGCCGACCTCGTCCACGACCGCACCAGGTCGTACAACAGGCTCCGGGCCACCCTGCTCGAGTACTTCCCGGCGCTGGAGGCCTCATTCGACTTCTCCCAGCGCAAGGCCGCCGTCATCCTCCTGACCAAGTACCAGACCCCCGAAGGGATCCGCCGGGCCGGGCACGGACGGATCGAAGCCTGGCTGCGCAAGCAGGGCTGCTACCGCCCCGACAAGACCGCCGAGACCGCCGTGAAGGCCGCCGGACAGCAGTCCACGACTGTGGTGGGGCAGACCGCCGCAGCGGCCCTCGTCGCACGGATCGCCAAGGACATCCTGTCCCTCATCGAGCAGATCGCCGAAGTCGATGCAGAGATCGAGGCTCGACTCCATGCTCACGCCCACTTCGAGATCCTCCAGAGCGTGCCCGGCTTCGGGCCGCAGCTCGCCGCAGGCGGTCGCCCTCGAGGAACCTTCTTGGTGGTGGAACCCCCTGTCCTATGTCACCGACGAGGTGCGCGCGGCCCGCCTCGCCGACCACTTCGCCTCAGGTTCCCGCGGCCCGGACGCCAAGACGGACGCCTACTTCGACCCGGCCGGACAGGACCTCCTCGCCGGCCTCCTCCTCGCGGCCGCCCTCGACCACCGCCCGATCACCCAGGTCCACACCTGGCTGACGCGCCCGGCGGACGACGAGGCCGTGGACATCCTCCGCGCCCACGACTTCATCCAGACCGCCAACGCGGTCGGCGGCGTCGTCAACGCCCCCGAGAAGCAGCGAGGCGGCGTGTACGGGACGGCCCTGCAGATGGCCTCCTGCCTCACCAACCGCCAGATCGCCCGCTGGGTGACCCCGCAGGGGGAGAAGGACCCGCGGCCCCAGTTCGCCCCGGCCGGCTTCGTCCGCTCCAAGGGGGCCCTGTACAGCCTGTCCAAGGAGGGCAAGGGCACCGCCGGCCCCCTCGTCACCGCCCTGACCGTCGCGGTGGTCGAGGCCGCCGAGGAGCTCGCCGTCCACTCGCCCGGCGGCCGCCTCGCCACTCCGATGGTCGGCGTCCTGGACGAGGCCGCGAACGTGTGCCGCTGGCGCGAGCTGCCGAACCTCTACAGCCACTACGGCTCCCGGGGCATCGTGCTCATGACGGTCCTGCAGTCCTGGTCCCAGGGCGTGGAGGTCTGGGGCCGGGACGGGATGCGCAAGCTCTGGTCTGCGGCCAACATCAAGGTCTACGGCGGCGGCGTCGCCGAAGCCGAGTTCCTGGGCGAGCTCGCGCAGCTCGTCGGCGAGTACCGCTACACCAACACCACCCGGAACCGCTCCAGGCAGGGCACCTCCTACAGCCACGACAACGACCGCAAGGAACGCACCCTCGACGTCTCAGACCTCGCCGCCCTCCCCAGAGGCAGAGCCGTCATGCTCGCCTCCGGCGCCCCCGCCGCACTGCTGGAGACCGTGCCCTGGATGAACGGCCCGCACGCCGAGGCAGTACAAGCCTCCATCGTCGCCCACGACCCAGCCAACCAGCCCGCGCCCGCCGCAACTGCTGACCTGCGGACACCCGCCGGAGCGCCCGGTGGGTGAGGGCCTGGGCGAGTGGGACGACGAGCCCGACCACACCGCCACCGCCGAGCCGGCCGAGGACAGCACGGACGAGCCCGAGCTGTTCTACCCAAACATCGCTGAATTCGTGGCCAACAAGCTGGCAGTCACCTATCGCCGCCAGCCCAACGTCCAAGGCGGGACCACGTGGTGCCCGCAGTGGTGGAAGCACGCCGAAGCCATCAGCCGCCTCGAAGCCCTCTGGCGCGCCTGGGAACACCTCCGCCTGGACGGCGCCACCGGCATGAGCGTCTGGTGGCGCGACCACGCAGACCACCACATGAACGTCCTGCTCTCCACCGACGTGCCCTTCAAAGGCTGCAGCCCCGACGACGGCCACCGCACCAAAATCGCACCACTGCCCTGCGACGAACCGCCGGCGGGCCTGTTCTAGATCCCCGCAACCATCTCGACGGCCGACTCACTGGGTACAAGATTCAGAAGTCGATGATCTTCGTTGAAGATATGTCGTCTGCCGCCCTCGAACCTGGCGCGGCGGGGACCGGGCCTCGGCCCTCTGAAACGGGCGAGGGAACTACAGCCCGTGTCGCCTCGCTCCCGAGACCAGCGGCGTCGGTCCCTACGGGCAGTCGCGCCCGACCCTCGGGCCCCAACGCAGGCGGCATCCATCCCGTCCCTTCGCCGCTTTCCCACCCGCTATGGCCGTGGCGCTTCCGGGCCTCCGGACAGGCCCCATTGACCACGGCTTCTCCTTAGCGCCAACGGTCTACTCCAGCACGGCCGTGCGCACGCGGGTACAGGCACTCAGCGGTGCGCTGGGTGGCGCTGCATCGGTGGTCAGCCGAACGGCTTCTGCTCGGAAATCGCCAGCAGGCGGCAGCGGACCCAGACGGCATCGATGTTCGGGCTGAGCTGTCCCCTGATTGTGCGACCAGTCCGTTAAGTCTGTATGAGCCCCATCGCTCGGAGCCTTATGAGGTGCTGATAGACGGTGGCTGGCGACTTGCCGATGCGGCTTGCCAGTGCAGCGGGCGCGTCAATGCCGTCGGCGATGAGGGCTACGATGGCGCGCGCCGTGGGCCCAAGCCTGGCAAGCCGCCCGGCAAGGAGGGAAGCCGGCGGTCCTTCGTCAAAGTCCTGTCCGGTTATCACCCAGTCCCCTTGATGCCTGCACGCCCGGTGGCATCGACCGATTTGCGGTGCCGGAATACGAGAACGTACCCCTCAGAGCGGTGAATGAGCCGCCGAGTCTCGATGCCGCTCCCGGCCAACTAGATGCATTCGTTGTCGGGGGAGACCTCGTCAACGACCCCTCGTGCGATCGTTCGGCCTTCGAGTATGACTTCTACGCATGCACCGAGAAGGGAGTTCCAACGAGCGGCGTTGGCTCCCGATGTTGAGCTCGTGCGAGCACTGTCCACGCTCTCCTCCTGATGTGATCCACTTCATCTGTGGACCGGTCCAGAATAGGTTGGACCGGTCCATTGACACCAGCGCTGGCGCGGTCTTACGGTTGGACCGGTCCAGAACGAGACGGGCGTCACATTGCGCCTCCGTTCGCACTGGAGTCGGGCCGCACAGAACATCAAAGGAGATAGTTGTGCTGAAGAAGACCATGTGGATGAAGGGCCTGGCCGTCCTCGCGCTGGCGCCGGCGCTGGCCCTGAGCGCGTGCTCCAGCCAGGGAGGCAAGCCGGCGGACACCTCCGGGGGAGGGGGCGGCGGTCAAGCGGCCTCGACTCCGCGTATGAAGGTGGCGATCATCACCCACGCTGAGGCCGGCGACACCTTCTGGGACATCGTCCGCAAGGGCGCCGAGGAGGCTGCTGCTAAGGACAACGTCGAGGTCCTCTACACGAACGACTCCGACGCGGGCCGTCAGGCCCAACTCGTCCAGCAGGCAATCGACCAGAAGGTCGACGGGATCGCTGCCACCATCGCGAACCCGGGAGCCATGAAGGACGTCATGAAGAAGGCCAACGACGCGGGCATCCCGCTCGTGAGCTTCAACGCCGGCGGCGACGTCTCTTCCCAGATGGGAGCGTTCACCCACTTCGGCTCCAATGAGACCCTCGCCGGCCAGGCCGTCGGCGCGAAGCTTGCCCAGGAGGGCTACAAGCACCCGATCTGCGTGATCATGGCGCAGGGCCAGGTGCAGCTCGAGCAGAGGTGTGCCGGCGTGAAGGAGAAGGTGCCGTCCACGGAGATCCTCTACGTCGACGGCAAGGACATGACGGCCGTGCAGTCGACCGCCACGGCGAAGCTGCAGGCTTCCAAGGACGCTGACGTAATCATCGGCCTCGGTGCCCCGTACACGGTCACCATCCTCAAGGCCGTGACGGACGCGAACAGCTCCATCAAGGTGGCCAGCTTCGACCTCAACCCCGCCCTCGCACAGGCGATCAGCGACGGCAAGGTCCTCTTCACCGTCGACCAGCAGCCCTACCTGCAGGGCTACCTTGCCGTTGATGCGCTCTGGCAGAACAAGCGCGGCGGCTTCAAGGTCGGTGGCGGCCAGCCCGTGCTGACCGGCCCCGCAATCGTGGACAAGTCCAACATCTCCGACGTGCTCAAGTACGTCCAGCAGGGCATCCGCTAGACCGAATCGGCACCGGGCCGCGCGACGCGCGGGCGTCGCGCGGCCCGACCACCAAGGAGTTTTCCCCATGGCTACTGCAACCGTTCCGGCCCCGGCGCCGGTTTCTGACGAGCGGATCGGGCGGAGAAACCCAGTCCAGAAGCTCTTGACGCGCCCCGAGGTCGGGGCCCTCGTGGGCGCGATCGTCCTGTTCATCTTCTTCTCGGTCGTCGCTCCGACCTTCCTGCAGCCCAGCTCGTTCGCGACCGTGCTGTACGGGTCGTCAACGATCGGGATCATGGCCGTCGGCGTGTCGCTGCTGATGATCGGCGGCGAGTTCGACCTCTCCGCCGGCGTAGCCGTGATTTCCTCAGCGCTGAGCGCGTCCATGTTCTCGTGGTACTTCTCGATGAACGTATGGATCGGCGTCCTGCTCGCACTGGTCGTCTCCCTGGGCATCGGCTTCGTCAACGGCTGGATCCTCGTGCGCACCAAGCTGCCCTCGTTCATCGTCACCCTGGCGACGTTCCTGATGCTCACGGGACTCAACCTCGCCCTCACCCGCCTCATCGGCGGGTCCGTCTCCTCGCCCTCGATCGCGGACATGGACGGGTTCTCCGCCGCCCATGCCATCTTCGCCTCCTCGATCACGATCGCCGGTGTCGAGGTCAAGGTCACCGTCTTCTACTGGGTCGTCCTGGTTCTCATCGCCTCCTGGATCCTGCTGCGCACCCGCGTGGGGAACTGGATCTTCTCAGTCGGCGGCGACGCGAACGCCGCCCGGGCCGTGGGCGTGCCCGTGACCAAGACCAAGATCGGACTCTTCATGGGCGTGGGCTTCTGCGGGTGGCTGCTGGGCATGCACAACCTCTTCGCCTTCAACACCGTCCAGTCCGGGGAGGGCGTGGGCAACGAGTTCCTCTACATCATCGCCGCCGTCATCGGCGGATGCCTCCTCACCGGCGGCTACGGTTCAGCAATCGGAGGAGCAATCGGGGCATTCATCTTCGGCATGGCCAACAAGGGCATCGTGTACGCGCAGTGGAACCCCGACTGGTTCAAGTTCTTCCTGGGCCTGATGCTCCTGATGGCCACCATCGTGAACCTCGTCGTCAAGAACCGCGCCGAGCGGAAATGACAGCCCGGACCAAGGAAGACGGAATCATGGAAACCCAGAACGCATCGACCAGGGCCGAGGCCAGGTCACGCAACATCAGCAACGCCCAGCTGCGCGCCGGGAGCGCCGAGACGGACCCGCTCACCGACCGAGCCGTGCACCTTCTGCGGCTGGACAAGATCGGCAAGCACTACGGCAACGTCATCGCCCTGCGGGACGTGACCATGGCCGTGGACAACGGCCGCGTCACCTGCGTCCTCGGCGACAACGGCGCCGGCAAGTCGACCCTGATCAAGATCATCGCCGGCCTGCACCACCACGACGAGGGCATCTTCACCATCATGGGAGAGGAGCGCAAGCTCTCCAGCCCCCGTGAGGCCCTGGACGCGGGCATCGCCGCGGTGTACCAGGACCTGGCGGTGGTCTCGCTCATGCCGATCTGGCGGAACTTCTTCCTCGGCTCGGAGCTGACCACCGGCGTCGGCCCGTTCCGGCGCATGGACGTGAACAGGATGAAGGAGATCACCAAGAAGGAACTGGCGCAGATGGGCATCGACCTGCGCGATGTCGAGCAGCCCATCGGCCAGCTCTCCGGCGGCGAGCGGCAGTGCGTGGCCATCGCCCGGGCCGTGTACTTCGGGGCCAAGGTCCTGATCCTGGACGAGCCCACCGCCGCCCTGGGTGTGAAGCAGTCCGGGGTGGTCCTGCGGTACATCCTCCAGGCCCGCGACCGGGGCCTGGGGGTCATCTTCATCACCCACAACCCGCACCACGCCTACCCCGTGGGCGACCGGTTCCTGCTCCTGAAGCGCGGCCGCTCGATCGGCTACTACGACAAGAAGGACATCACCCTTGAGGAACTGACTGCACAGATGGCCGGCGGCGCCGAGCTCGCAGAGCTCGCCCACGAGCTCGAACAGCTCGGCGGCCACACCGAGGCCCTCGAGGAAGTCCAGGCCGAGGCCGCCGCGGTCAACGCTGAGAGCCCTTCCGCCAACCAGGAAAGGAAGTAGAGAAGAGATGCAGATGCTTGTGTCGGGAACCTGGCAGGAGTCCACCAGCGGCCGGACCGAAGAGGTCACCTCCCCCTTCGACGGGCACGTGGTCGACGTCGTGCCGGTAGCGACTGCGAAGGATGCACTGGCGGCGCTGGACCGGGCCGAGGTCGGCGCCCGAATCCAGCGCACCCTCCCCGCGCACGCCCGCGCCGACATCCTCCTCAGGGCCGCAGCCCTCGCGGATGAGCGGGCCGAAGACATCGCCCAGACCATCACCGCCGAGACCGGCAAGCCGATCACGGAAGCGCGGGGCGAAGCAGGACGGGCAGGCGCGATCATCCGCCTGGCCGCCTATGAAGGGACCCAGCTGTACGGGGACACCCTGCCCCTGGACGCCAACCCCGGCACAGGCCAAGACAAGATCGGCTTCACCCTGCGCCAGCCCTGCGGCATCATCGTGGCGATCACGCCGTTCAACTACCCCTCGCTGCTGGTCCTGCACAAGATCGCACCGGCCCTCGCGGCCGGAAATGCGGTCGTGCTCAAGCCCGCCCGCACCACGCCGCTTACTGCGCTGAAGCTCGCAGCATGCTTCGTCGATGCAGGGCTCGCGCCCGAAGCGCTCTCCGTCGTGACCGGCAGCGGCGGCGAGCTCGGCGACGTGCTGGTGAGCGACCCCCGCGTCCGGAAGGTCTCCTTCACCGGATCGACCGCCACCGGAACCCGGATCGCCTCGATCGCCGGGGTGAAGAAGCTCTCCCTCGAGCTCGGCGCCTCCTGCCCGGTCATCATCCTGCCGGACGCGGACATCGAACTGGCCGCCACCGCCGTCGCCGCCGGCGGCTACATCAACGCCGGACAGGTCTGCATCTCCGTCCAGCGCGTCCTCGTCGACAGGCGCGTGGAGGCCGACTTCCTCGACGCCCTGGTCCCGATGGTCAAGGCCATCGAAGTCGGCGACCCGACCTCCGCCTCAACCCGTCTGGGATCGCTCATCTCGACGACGGAGGCCGAACGGGTCGAACGCTCCATCGCAGCCGCACGCGACAGCGGCGCACGCGTCCTGACCGGAGGCGAACGCTCCGGGGCCGTGCTCCAGCCGGCCGTCCTCGCCGACGTCGATCCCGCGAGCCCCTTCAGCCAGGACGAGCTGTTCGGCCCTGCCGTGGCCGTCTCCCGGGCCGACGACCTCGGGGCGGCCATCGCGCTGGCCAACGACAGCGCCTACGGGCTCGGCGCCGGCATCTTCACCTCCGACGTCGCCGGGGCCGTGCGGGCCATGCGCCAGATCGACGCCGGCAACGTCCACATCAACTGGACGCCCCTGTGGCGCGCCGACCTCATGCCCTACGGCGGGCTCAAGGGCAGCGGCATCGGCAAGGAGGGCATCCGCTCAGCGGTCCAGGAGATGACCGAAGAGAAGACCGTCGTCCTCCACGGGCGCCCCTGGTAGCTGGCAGCGAAGAACGACAGGAAGACCATGACCAACACCATCAGGCTCACCGTCGCCCAGGCGATCGTGAAGTACCTCTCCGTCCAGCACAGCGTCGCAGACGGGGAACGCCGCCGCCTCGTCCCCGCCGCGCTCGGCATCTTCGGCCACGGCAACGTCGCCGGCCTCGGCCAGGCCCTCGACCAGTACTCCGAGGAGCTGCCGTTCATCCAGGGCCGCCACGAGCAGTACCTGGCCCATATCGCGACCGCCTACGCCAAGGCATCGCGTCGGCGCTCGGTCCTGGCCGTGACCGCCTCGATCGGTCCAGGCGCCCTCAACCTCGTCACCGCGGCCGGACTGGCGACGGTGAACCGCATCCCGGTGCTCCTCCTCCCCGGGGACACGTACGCCACCAGGCACCAGGGACCGGTCCTGCAGCAGCTCGAGCACCCTACCGAAGCCGACTCGACGGTCAACGACGCGTTCCGTCCTGTCTCGCGATTCTTCGACCGGATCACCCGGCCTGAGCAGCTCCTCACCGCCCTGCCCCAGGCCATGCGCGTCCTCACGAGCCCCACCGACGCCGGCGCCGTCGTCCTCTCGCTCCCGCAGGACATCCAGTCCCACGCCTACGACTACCCGGCCGAGTTCTTCGAGCCCCGCGACTGGAAGGTCCGTCGGCCTCTCCCAGACCCGCAGGAGATCGCAGAAGTCGCCGACCTGGTCCGCGCCGCCCGGCGGCCGGTCCTCATCGCGGGCGGCGGAATCCACTACTCCGATGCCCATGCTGCGCTTGAAGCGCTCGCCAACCAGGTCGGGCTGCCCGTGGTGGAGACCTTCGGCGGCAAGGGCGCCGTGACCAAGGATGAATGGTGGCAGGTCGGGGGAGTGGGCCTTGAAGGGAACTTCGCGTCCAACCGGCTCGTCAAGCAGGCCGACCTCGTCATCAGCGTCGGCACGCGCCTGACCGACTTCGCCACCGGCTCCCAGTCGATCTTCGAGGCCCCCGACGTCCGGTTCGCCTCGGTCAACATCGTCGACGCCGACGCCCGCAAGCAGGGCGCGACGGGCATCCTCGCCGACGCCCGCCTGGCGCTCGAGGCACTCGCCGGCGCCCTCCAAGGCCACAGCACTTCCGAGTCGTGGCGGGAGGAGGTGCAGGCAGCGCGCGCCGAGTGGGCGCCGATCCGGGCACAGTGGCTCGACCCCGACCGGGCGTTCCGCCCCGAGGACCACCCGGACGCACCGGCGACTGGGGCGGTGCTGACCCAGCCGCAGCTGATCGGCCTCATGCAGGAGCACGCCCGCTCCGGGGACACCGTCATTGCCGCCGCCGGAGGGCCCCCCGGAGACCTGCAGAAGGTCTGGGACGCGACCGACGGGCGGGCATGCCACCTCGAATTCGGGTTCTCCTGCATGGGCTACGAGATCGCCGCCGGCATGGGCGTCCGCCTCGCCGAGGGCGACGCGGACGGACGGATCGTCTCATTCATCGGTGACGGGACCTACCTCATGGCCCCCACCGAGCTCCTCACGGCAGCGCAGGAGTGCCTGGACATGACAGTCGTGGTCTCCGAGAACCACGGCTACCAGGTCATCCACCGGCTCCAGATGAACCGCAGCGGCCGCGAGTTCGGCAACGAGTTCCGCTACCGTGCAGAGCGTGGCCCCGTGACCGGGGCCGACGGCGCTCCGGCCCGGCTCGAAGGCGACTACCTCCAGGTCGACCTGCGCAAGATCGCCGAGGGCCTCGGCGCCACGGCCCTGCGTGCCACCACCGCCCAAGAGGTCCGCGAGGCCCTCAACACCACCCGCGACACCCGCGGCCCGGTGGTCATCGTCGTACCCACCGTCCCCCACGTGGACCTCCCCGGCGGCGACGTGTGGTGGGACGTTGCACCCGCAGAGGTCTCGGAGCAGGAATGGGTCCGAAAGCTGCGCTCCGAATACGAGGACGCCCGAGGCCGCCAGCGGTGGTTCGCATGAGTGCCGGCCCGCTGGACCACGGATCCCTCCGGGCGCGCATCCAGGCCGGAGAGACCACCGTCGGCACCTTCGTCGGACTCGGCTCGCAGACCGCCGCGGAGGTCTGCGCCGCCTCCGGCGCGGACTGGATCCTTGTCGATCTCGAGCACGGAGCGGGATCAGAGGAGACGGTCGGCCCGGCCGTCCTGGCCGCCGGAGCGTACGGCGTACCCACGCTCGTCCGCGTCGAGACCGACGACCGCATCCGCGTCGGACGCGTCCTCGACCAAGGCGCGGCAGGGATCATGCTGCCGCGCCTGCAGGGCCATCGCGAGGTGGCCGAGGCCCTTAGCCACCTGCACTACCCGCCCCACGGGGACCGCGGCGTCGCCACCTACAACCGCTCATGCCGCTGGGGCATGGACGCCTCGCCGCTGTCCTCCACCGAGCAGCGGAGCCTGGGCATCGTCCAGATCGAGAATCGGAGTGCCCTGGACGAAGTGGAGCAGATCGCGGCCCTGGACGCCGCGGACGTCCTCTTCGTCGGCCCACTCGACCTCTCCACCGCCCTGGGGGTCCCGTGGATGTTCGACAGCCCCGAGTACCGCGCAGCATTGCACCGGGTCCTCGAAGCAGCGGAACGACACGGCAAAGCAGCCGGAATCCTCGCCCTCGACGCGCCAGCAGCCGCGCGCTACATCGCAGAGGGATTCCGTTTCGTGGCGATCGGGTCCGATTCGACCGTCCTCGCGGCGGCCCTGAGGAGCTCGTTCGACCTCGCCCGGACAACAGCATTCACAGAGACAAGGAAGGCCACGGCATGATCACCACCTCCCGGAGCATCGGCGTCGGGCTCATCAGCGTCGGATGGATGGGCAAGCTGCACGCCCGCGCCTATTCGAACGTCCCGTACGTCTACCCCGAGCTGGGGATCGAGCCGCGCCTCGTGATCGCCGCGGACACGGAGCCGAGCCGCATCGACTTCGCCCGCAACGTCCTCGGCTTCGCCGAAGGAACCACCGACTACCGCGACGTCCTGGCACACCCCGACGTCGACGTCGTCTCCATCTGCGCGCCGAACTTCCTGCATGCCGAGATCGGCATCGCCGCGGCAAAGGCGGGCAAGCACTTCTGGATCGAGAAGCCCGTCGGCCGCGGCTTCGAGGAGACCAATGCGGTGCGCGAGGCTGCGGCGGCCGCCGGAGTCGTGACCTCGATCGGCTACAACTACCGCCACGCACCGGCCGTCGAACACGCCCGCCGGCTCGTCGCCGAGGGGGCACTGGGACGGATCACCAACGTCAGGGCTGCGTTCTTCTCCGGCTACGCCTCCGAGCCGAACGGCGCCCTGTCCTGGCGCTTCGACCGCAAGCTCGCCGGGACCGGCGTCCTGGCCGACCTTTTCAGCCATGCCGCAGACCTGTGCCAGTATGTTGTCGGCCCAGTAGCCGAGATCACAGCCCTGACGAACACCGTCTACACGCAGCGGCCGAAGCTCCCTATGGGGACCGGAACGCACTTCGCTGTGATCGAGGACGGGGAGATGGGCGACGTCGAGAACGAGGACTATGCAGCCGCGATCGTGCGCTTCGGGCCCTCCGCGCGCGGCGCCGGAGCGGTGGGGACCCTCGAGGCGTCGCGGGTCGCCGTGGGCCCCGAGTGCGGCTACCAGATCGAGGTCTACGGGACCGAGGGGTCCCTCAAATGGGACTTCGAGCGGATGAACGAGCTCAAAGTCTGCCTCGGCCGGAACAACGACGAGCAGGGCTACACGACCGTCAACGCCAGCCCCAGACACGGGGACTACGCGCGCTTCCAGCCCGGCCCCGGGAACTCCATGGGGTTCGACGACCTCAAGGTCATCGAGGCCAAGAAGTTCCTCCTGGCCGTGGCCGGGGGCGAGCAGGCGAACTCGAACATCAACGACGCGGCCTCCGCTGCGGCCATCGTCTCCGCTGCGGAGACCTCGGCCGAGACAGGGCAGTGGCAGAAGCTCGAGGACCTCGACGGCACCACCGCGGCAAGGGCCTGACGATGACAGCAGCATCCGCGGGACGGCCGACGATCAGGGACGTGGCCGACGCCGCTGGCGTGTCCAAGTCCCTGGTCTCCCTCGTCCTCCGCAATTCTCCAGGCGTGAGCGAGGAGCGCCGTTCCCGGGTGCTTGCTGTCATCGATGAGCTGGGCTACGAGATGAACCTCGCCGCCAGGTCTCTGGCCACCCGTGACAACGGCACGGTGGGGATCCTCGTGAGCGACCTGCACAACCCGTGGGCCTTCGATGTGGCGGACGCCGCCCGGCCCGTCCTCGAGGACGCCGGCCACACCGTGCTCTTCAGCGCGGCGACCTCCTCGAGGCGGGACGGCGTCGACCGTTCGACGCTGCAGGCCTACCGTGACCTGCGGGTCTCGGGACTGCTCGTGATCGGGTCGGTGCCGGACGCTGCCGTGTTCCACGAGGCTGTCGGGAAGGGCCCCGTCGTCTTCGCCGGCGGCGGCCCGGACTATGTCGACACCGCCGACATAGTCCGCACCGATGACGCCGCAGGCATAGCCATGGTCGTCGACCACCTCGTCTCGCTCGGCCACGAACGCATCGTGCACGTGGGCGGCCAAGGCGGGTCGGCGGCGACCGAACGTGCCTCGGGGTACCTGGAGGCCATGCGCCGCCACGGTCTCGAACGCCACACAGCCGTGTACCCGGCGGACTTCTGGGAGGGCACTGGACGGGCCGCAGCGCTGCGGGCCCTGGCCGCCACGGACCGCACGGCGCCCACAGCCCTGGTGTGCCTGAACGACCTGGCGGCCCTCGGAGCCATGACCGCCGCGGACGTGCGGGGCATCGACGTCGCGATCACGGGATACGACAACATCTCGGTCGCCGCCATGCCCAGACTCTCGCTCACCACCGTCGACCCGGACAGCAAGGCCATTGGCCTCCGCGGGGCACAGACGCTCCTTGACCGGATCAGCGGGGCCAACCAGAAGCCCTACAGCCAGCAGACCATCGTGCCCCACCTCGTCGTGCGCGACTCCAGCCGCCACGGCCTGCGCTGACACCACACATTCCCCATAGCCGGTCCACAGAGCGGCCTTCCCCGATCAGGGGCAGCGACGGAGCCGGTCACTCGCAGGACGAAGGAAATCCCATGCCTGAATCCATCCAGACAATCGTCGCCCTTGGACCGGTCGAGGCCGGCATCGTGGAGCCGCTGCTGATGCCGGGGCAGCGGTTCGTGCCCGACCCGGACGAGCGCGACCTCGCCGAGGCCCGCGCGGCCATCGTCCGCGCCGCCTACACTGTCGACGCCCCGATGCTCGACCGCATGCCTGAACTGAGGGTCCTCGCCCGCACGGGCGTCGGCACCGAGCGTGTCGATGTCGCCGAGGCAGGACGCAGGGGCATCCCCGTCGTGATCACACCGGGCAGCAACACGTCCTCGGTCGCCGAAGGAGTCTTCACCCACCTGCTGGCACTCGTGAAGCGGCTCGGAGACCTCACCTCGCTCGTCCGCTACGGCCAGTGGGAGGACCGGGCCGAAGTGCACGTCGGAGACCTCGAGGGCCACACCCTGGGCATCATCGGATACGGCCGGATCGGCAAGCGCGTCGAGCGCCTTGCCCGCGCTTTCGACCTCAACGTCGTCGCATACGATCCCTTCGCGGACATCCCGGAGGACATCCGTCGGGACGACCTGGACCAGCTCCTGCGGGAAAGCGACTTCGTCACCCTCCACCTGCCCCTCAGCCCGCAGACCCGCGGGATGTTCGATGCCGACCGGTTCACGTCGATGCGGCGTGGATGCATCCTGGTCAACTGCAGCCGAGGGGGCCTCGTCGACCTGGACGCAGCACTCTCCGCCCTTGAGGACGGCCGGCTTGGCGGCCTGGGCCTCGACGTCTATGACCCTGAGCCTCCCGCCCACCACCCGGTGTTCGACCACCCCCGGGTCACCCTCTCGCCCCACGTCATGGGCTTCACCCAGCAGAGCATGGCCAACACCGTCAGGGACGCCGTCCGCGGCGCCCTCGCGGTCCTGGACGGCCGCGCCCCGACGGCGGTGGCGCAGCCGTGACGCTCGGAATCGGTATCATCGGCCTGGGCGTCATGGGAGCCGACCACGCGGAGACGCTCGCCTCATGCATCAGCGGCGCCCACATCGCAGCAGTCACCGACCTCGACTCCGAACGCCGCGCAGGAGCAGCCGAAAGGCACCGCGCAAGGGGCCAGGCGACAGCCGACGACCTCATCGCGGACCCCACTGTGGACGCCGTCATCATCGCCTCCCATGACTCGGCCCACGCAGCCCAGGTCGAGCAATGCATCAGGCAGGGCAAGCCCGTCCTCTGCGAGAAGCCCCTCGCGCCGTCGGCCGAGGAGTGCCTCCGCCTCAGGGACATGGAAGCCGACCTCGGGCTCGAACGACCACTTGTCTCGGTCGGATTCATGCGCCGGTTCCACGAGCCCTACCGACAGCTGCGCGAAACCCTGCGCTCAGGAGACCTCGGACGCCTCGTCCTCCTCCACGAAGTGCACCGCAACGTCCGCGCGTACCCGGGAACGAGCGCATCGTCGATCGTCACGAACTCAGCTATCCACGAAATCGACATCACCGCCTGGCTCCTCGATTCCCCCATCGTCGAGGCGAGCTGGCACGCACCGCGCCTCCCGGACTCGCCCAGCGACTGGCACGCCCCCCAGCTGATCCACCTCCGGACCGCTGCCGGGACCCTGGCCTCGGTGGAAGTGAGCGTCGACTACCGCGCCGGCTACTACGTCCACTGTGAGGTCGTCGGAGAGAACGGCTCGGCCCGCATGGCCCAGCCGCCAGCCGCCCACCTCACCTCCAACCTGAAGGAGTCGACCCGACTGGCCCCCGACTGGCGCCCCGTCTTCGCCGACGCATACCGGCGGGAACTGCAGGAATGGACCGACTCGATCGCAGCCGACCGTAGCACCACCCTCGCCAGCGCCGACGACGCCCTCGACGCCGCCCTCGTCGCAGAAGCCGTCCTCGCCTCCATGAACAACGAAGGAGTCCCCACGCCGGTCCGCCGGCCCGAGCTCGCCAACACCAGAGCAACGAAAGGAACGAACTCCGATGTCAAGTGAACGCCTCCGCGTGGCACTCTTCGGCTCGGGACGGATCGGCCACGTCCACGCCCACAACATCGCCGGCCACCCCGATCTGGACCTGGCAGTCATCGCAGACCCGTTCCTCGACGGCGCATCCAGACTCGCAGCTTCCACCGGCACCACCGCAGTGGCCTCAACCGAGGAGGCCCTGGACACCCCCGGGCTCGACGCCGTCGTCATCGGCTCAGCCACGAGCACCCACGTCGAACTCATCGAGGCCGCAGTCCAGCGCGGACTCGCCGTCGTGTGCGAGAAGCCGATCGACCTCGACCTCGCGACCGTCCGCTCCTGCCGCGAGCGGATCGCGGGATCGCGGACGCCGATCATGCTCGGCTTCAACCGCCGCTTCGACCCGGCATTCGCGGCAGTACGGCGGCGGGTGGAAGCCGGAGAAATCGGCACCCTCGAACAGCTGACGATCATCAGCCGCGACCCGCAGCCGGCCCCCGTCGGCTACTTGGCCAGCTCGGGCGGCATCTTCCGGGACATGACCATCCACGACCTGGACATGGCGCGCTTCTTCGTCCCGGACATCGTGGAAGTCTCCGCCCAGGGCTCCACCCTCTTCAGCGACGACATCCGCGACCTTGGCGACTACGACACTGCTGTCGTCACGCTCCGCGGAGCCCGAGGAGAGCTGGTGACAATCACCAACTCCCGGCACTGCGCGTTCGGCTACGACCAGCGGCTCGAAGCCTTCGGCTCCGCCGGAATGCTCTCGGCCGCGAACCTCGCCGCGGACACCGTCCGCTTCTACAGCGCATCCGGGACGGAGCAGGCAGGCCCCTACCTGCCCTTCTTCCTCGAGCGCTACCAGGCCGCATACCGCGCCGAGCTCGACGCGTTCGCGGCCGCGGTCCGCACCGGGACAGCGCCCTCGCCCGGCTTCGACGATGGGATGGCTGCCCTCGTCCTGGCGGAGGCCGCCACCGAGTCCGCAGCGGCAGGCAAGGCCGTCAACGTCGAAGGGAGCTGGTGATGGACGCACCGCAGCTCGCAGGCAAGATCGTCCTGGTCAGCGGAGGAACCCAGGGACTGGGAGAAGCCGTCGCCCGACGCGCCGCCCTGCAGGGCGCCGAAGGCATCGTAGTGACGGGACGAAACGCCGCGGAGGGCGAGCGGGTGCGCACCGAGCTCGAATCGGCAGGCGCCCGGGCCCTCTACCTCAAGACAGACCTGGCGGACGTCGACCAGGCCCGGGCCTCGGTCAAGGACACCATCTCCGAGTTCGGGCGCCTCGACGCGGTCGCCAACTGCGCCGGGCTGACCACGCGAGGCACCTTCCTCAACACCGAGCAGGAGCTGTTCGACGCGCACATCGCGATCAATCTGAGGGCACCGTTCTTCATCATGGCCGAGACCATCCGGCACCTGGTCAGCCGCGGCGCACCGGGCAGCATCCTCAACGTCATCTCGATCGCGGAGCACGGCGGGCAGGACTTCCTTGCGCCCTACGTGGCCGCCAAGGCCGGGCTCGCCGGCGCCACCCGCAACGCCGCCCATGCCCACCGCTGGGACCGGATCCGGATCAACGGACTCGACATCGGATGGACGGCGACAGCGGGGGAGGCCGCGACCCAGAAGGCCTTCCACGGCGCCGGCGACGACTGGCTCGAGAAGGCCAGCGCCAGTGTGCCCATGGGCAAGCTCGGACAGCCCGACGAGATCGCCGAATTCATCGTGTTCCTGCTCTCGGACCGCAGCGGAGTCGTCACCGGGTCCGTCATCGACTGGGACCAGCAAGTCATCGGAGGACAAGAATGACCAGTACATCCATCACCGGCCGCATCGCGGCTGCGCCGATCTCCTGGGGAGTCTGCGAGGTGCCCGGCTGGGGCTACCAGCTCGACGCCGAACGCGTCCTCGGCGAGATGTCCGAGCTTGGCGTCGTGGCCACTGAATTCGGCCCTGCCGGCTTCCTCCCGGCCGAGCCCGCGCCCCGCGCCGCCGTCCTCTCACGGCACGGCCTCCAGGCTATCGGCGGGTTCTTCCCCGTGATCCTGCACGACCCCGACAAGGACCCCATGGAAGCCGTCGCCCCCGAACTGGACGCCTACGAAGCCGCCGGCGCGGACATCATGGTCCTGGCCGCTGAGACCGGTGTCGCCGGCTACGACCAGCGCCACGAGCTGGACGAAGCAGGCTGGACCCTGTTCGGCCGGAACCTCGACCGGATCGTCGCGGCGGCCGCCGACCGCGGCATCACCGTCGTCGTCCATCCCCACGTCGGAACGATGGTGGAGTCCACCGAAGACGTCCAGCGGCTCCTGGAGGGCACGACCGCCAAGGTCTGCCTCGACACCGGCCACCTCCTCATCGGGGGAACCGATCCGAAGCAGCTCGTCCGAGAGCACGCATCGCGGATCGGGCACACCCACCTCAAGGACGTCCGGGCAGACCTCGCCCGGCAGGTCCAGAACGGGGAACTGACCTACACCGACGCAGTCAAGGCCGGAATGTACGTCCCCCTCGGGCAGGGCGACGTCGGCATCCGCGACATCGTCCTGGGCCTCCTCGACGCCGGCTACCAGGGCTGGTTCACCATGGAGCAGGACACCATCCTCGACCAGGCCCCAATCGGCGAAGGACCTGTAGCGGACGTGCGCCAGTCCATCGCCTACCTGAAGTCGCTCGAGAAGGCAGCGGTATCGTGACGGCCGTGCGCTGGGGCGTGCTCACCACCGCCCGGATCGCCCAGCATCGGTTCCTGCCCGCAGCAGCGAAGGCCGAGAACGCCGTCGTCGGCGCAATCAGCAGCCCGAGCGGCCGCGCAGAGGAGGTGGCCCGCAGGTTCGGCATCCCCAAGTCCTACCGCAGCCACGAGGAGCTCCTCGCCGACCCGGACATCGACGCCGTCTACCTCCCCTTCCCGAACAGCCTGCACGCCGACTGGGCCGTCCGCTCCGCCGAGGCCGGCAAGCACGTCCTGTGCGAGAAGCCGCTCGTGGCCAGCACCGAAGACCTCCAACGGGTCCTCAGCGCCGCCGATGAGGCGGGAGTGCGGATCATGGAGGCCTTCATGTACCGCTTCCACCCCCATCAGGGCAGGGCAAGGGAGCTCATCGCAGCAGGCCGCATCGGGCAGATCGTCTCAGTCCACGCCCGGTTCCACTTCGTGATGGACCGGCAGCCCCAAGAACCCCGCTTGCTCCCCGGCATGGACGGCGGTGCACTCAACGACGTCGGCACCTACGGCGTCGATGCGCTGAACAGCGTCGTCGGCCGCCTGCCCGGCACGGTGTACGGCCGAGGGACCAGCTGGACAGACCCCGTCGACACCACGATGGCCGCAATCCTGGACTACGACGGAATCCTCGGAACCATCGACTGCGGTTTCGAAGGCCCGCGCAGCCGCAGCCACACCCTCCAGATCATCGGCACCGACGGGGCGATCACCTTGGACAAGGCCTTCGACCCGGACCCCGACGAAACCGCCACCCTGACGCTCTCCACCCGGGCAGGCGAAACCCAGACGTTCCCACTCGTCCACGACAGCTTCAGAACCGAAATCGAAGCGTTCGGCGACCTGATCCGCACCCCGGGCCCCGTCATGCCGTTCCGCGAGCTCACCGAGCAGAACCTCATCGTGCGGAACGCCCTCCACGAATCCATGGTGACGGGGCTGCCCCAGCAGCTCGCCCTTGCCAGCCCGCTCAACGTCCAGTAGCAGGAAGGAACCTCTGAGCCCCACCACCACAGCTGTCAAGACCATTCCGCACTTCCTCAATGGCGAGGAGACCCAGGGCGTCGGCGAGCGGACGCAGCCGGTCTTCAACCCGGCCACGGGCGAGCAGACCGGAGAGCTGCGCCTGGCCGACGCGGCTGACCTGGAGACCGCGGTGGCCCACGCTCTGACGACGCTCTTGACCAGCCCGGGCCGGTCCTGTTCGGACTGCGGTGCGGGCGGGAGCCGCGGTCGGCCATCCCGGCCGATCCCTCGGCCCGGTAGCTCCGCTAACCGAGACCGGGACAACGTCCCCGGACATCACACCCAGGCGGTCATGATGGCAGTCGCGCCGATGCTTGGCCGGCAGCGTGCCAACACGGTGGTCTACGGGGCGCCCACCACAGCGATCGGGACTGGCCCGACCTTTGAGGACGAGCTTCTGCGTCATGACGACCTCGTCGAGCAGCTCGGCGCCGCCTGCATCCACGAGCTCTGCTACTCCGTTGGTACCTCGGCAGTGCAGGGAAGATGACCAAGCAGGCCGTCGCGCGGCACTCCCGTTGGTACGCAATTCCCGGTTGCGCTCCTATCCGTGAGGGCAACCGGGATCGCTTTTCGGTTTAGGCAGTTCGGACGTCTTCGCGAAGCTGGGTCTCGATGTCGCGTTTGGCGTCTCGGAGTGCCCGCACCGCGCGGGCCTCGAGGGTGTCGCTGATGCGGACGGCGGGGATGGCGACGTTGATCGAGCAGGGAGGGAAGGATGCCGGCAGGTCCAGGGCTGTCCCGATGCCGATGATGCCGGGGGTGTATTCCTCCCGGGAGTAGGCGATTCCAGTGGACCTCGCCTGCTCGAGCTCGTGGCGCAGGCGGGGAAGGTCGGTGACGGTGTGCGGTGTGACCTTCTCGAACTCCGTTGTGTGCAGGTAGTGATCGAGCTTGTCGTCGGTCATCTGCGCCAGGATGGCCTTCCCGCCTGAGACCGCGTGGAGGGGCGCGAGGTCGCCCTCGCGTAGGTGCGAGACGAGCCGCTGGGTACTGGTGGCGGCGGCGATGACTTCGGTGTGCTGCCCGTGGAGCCTATTCAGGGCCGAGGATTCATTGATAGAGCGGGTCAGTGCCTGGAGCACGGGGAGAGAGACGTCGATGAGCTGCTGGACCCTCGCGGGCCGGTCCGAGAGCTGGGCGAGGGAGGGACCGAGCGTGTGAGTGCGGGTGGGCTCGTCGAACGTCAGGTATCCCCGCACGACCAAGGTCTTGAGGAGCTTGGTGAGGCTGCCTTTGGGGATCCGGAGCGAGGTTCCGATTTCGGCGTGTGTGAGCCCGTGGCCCGCGTCGGCGAGCAGCTCGAAGACGTCCAGGACCCGGTCGGCCGACTTGACCGCGGCAGTCTGCTCGGAGGCTGTCATCGTTCGCTCCAGACGGAAGTGCGGCGGCATCAAATCCTCATTCTAGGTGCCGGGTCCAACTTGCGGCCCGGCGAGCGGCCCGGGGGCGCGCCGTAGGGTGCGCCCCAGGGCTTCCTCATGACCCGGACAGCCAGCGGCTGCCGCGCTCGTAGAGGCTCTCGACCTCGGGGCCGGTGAGTCCGGGCATGTCCTTCTTCACGGGGTAGCCGATCCTGGACTGCGCGTAGGCCAGGTGGCGGTAGCCGCTGGGGAATCCCTGGAGCAGCTCGGGGTCCAGGCGCGGTCCCGGCCCCGGGGCGACGGGGGCGAGGCGGTCGGCCTCGTAGATGGGCTGGCGCAGCACCATCTTCCATTCCCCGTCCTGCTTCTCGAGGAAGTCGTAGAAGCGCCCGGTGCAGACGATGTCGCAGACCACTCCCTCCACGTCGGCCCGCTGGGTGATGGTCATCTTCGTCTGGGCCACGGCACGGTCGCCGGCGACGTCGATCGAGCTCCCCCCGAGGAAATGCAGGATGCTCACGCCGCGGTTCCACCCGTCGATGCTCGCCTGGATGAACGCCTCGGCAGATCCCTGCGTCCAGGTGGCCATCATCTCGCCCTCTGGGGCCCACACCGTGCGGAACCGGTCCCAGTCCCCGGCGTCGCGCCACACGGCCCAGTTCTCCACAAGCTCGCGGATGCGGATCCGCTCAAGCATCAGATCTTCCATAGTCAGACTCCTTCGTCGATATAGTTTCCATATGAAAACTAGCTCAAGCCCCCGATGGCGGTCAAGACTGCAGAATTAGGCCGACTAGCGGTTGACGTGGGTCACATCTTGCGGCAGAGTTGTTCCAGTATGGAAACAGGATCTGTGGTTGGAGTGTCTCCGCCGAGGCGGGCAGGCTCCCTGAATGCCACAGGTCGACGACTGATATGGGAAGCGGAAAGATGACTCTTCGTGGAACCGCCTTCATGGCTGTCTGGC
This sequence comes from Sinomonas notoginsengisoli, assembly GCF_021554725.1. GTDB lineage: Bacteria > Actinomycetota > Actinomycetes > Actinomycetales > Micrococcaceae > Sinomonas > Sinomonas notoginsengisoli. The sequence goes on from NZ_JAIZDP010000014.1 coordinate 33,353, forward strand.
ACGACATCAAGGAAGAGGGCGAGACCGAGTACAACCAGTGGCACACGGTCGAGCACATGCCCGAGCGCGTGAGCACCCCGGGCTTCCTCGCCGGGCGGCGCTTCGTGGACTGGGGCTTGGACCGGTACCGCTACTTCACCCTCTACGAGGGGCGGGAGCTGGGGACCTTCTCCTCGGAGGAGTACCGCCGCCGGCTGAACAACCCGACCCCGTGGACGTTCCGGATGCAGCCCAACTTCCTGAACTTCGTCCGGTCCGCGTGCTCGACCGTCTCCACCGCCGGCTCCGGCACGGGCGGGGCCGTCGCCACGATCCGGGTGAACGTCTCGGACGAGGCCCGCTTCGAGGACCTCGTGCGGCCGCAGTTGGAGCGGGCGCTCTCGCTCCACGGCATCTGCGGGGTCCACCTGGGGGCCGCACGGCCGGAGACGACCCACATCCGCACCAAGGAGACGGAGCTGCGGGCCGACACCGGGGAGGACGTCTTCGACGCTGTCGTGATGATCGAGGGCATCGGGCGCCGGGAGGTCGAGGCGGCGGTCAAGGACCTCGCACCTGCCATCGGCAGCCTCGGCCCTGTCGGCTCGACCGAGACCGCCACCTACGACCTTGCCTACCTTCTGACCACCGAGGACCTGCAGCCATGACCCGCACACTGACCGGAACCACGAAGTTCTTCGGGATCATCGGCGACCCGATCGCGCAGGTCCGCGCCCCGGAGGTCTGGAACGCCCTGTTCGAACTCAACGGCATAGACGCCGTCTGCGTGCCCCTCCAGGTCAGCCCCGAGCGGCTCGGGGACTTCCTCACCGGGTGCAGGGCGCTGAAGAACATGCACGGCCTCATCGTGACCATCCCGCACAAGCCGGCCGCGCTGGCCTCGGTGCAGCACCCGACGGAGCGGGCGGCCCGGGTCGGCACCGTTAACGTCATCAGGCTCAACGGGACCGGAGAGTGGGAAGGGGACATCCTCGACGGGGTCGGCTTCGTCAACGGCCTCACGTCCAAGGGCCACGACCTCCAGGGCATGCGTGCCCTCGTCGTCGGCTCCGGCGGGGTCGGCTCGGCGATCGCCTTCGCGATAGCCGACGCCGGGGCCAAGGAAGTCGTCGTGGCCGACGTCCTGCCGAGCCGGGCGCAGGACCTCGCGGACCGGATCAGCGCCACCGGCGTCCCCTCGAGCGTGGGCGCGGCGGCCGCTGCGGCCTTCGACCTCGTCGTCAACGCCAGCCCCATCGGCATGAAGGCCGATGACCCGCTCCCGATCGACTGCGACGGCCTCTCCCCGGCCACGATCGTGGCCGACGTCGTGGTCCATCCGCGCATGACCAGGCTGCTCACCCTGGCCGCCGACCGCGGCTGCCCCGTCCAGCCCGGATTCAACATGATGGACTACCAGCTCGCGACCATGGCCGAGTTCTTCGGCTTCGGGCCCGGCGACTGGAGCCCGGAGACCACCGCACGGCTCGGCTGAGACCCCGCCTTCCCTCCCCCCTGCAGAACCCCGTCACCAAAGCCAGTGCACCCACGTGTCAAGGAGGACACCAGTGACATCGCTATCCACCGCGGCCGCCTCGGCGGTCAGATCGTCCATGAAGAAGGCGACGATCCGGATCGTGCCCTTCATCCTGCTCATGTACATCATGGCCTTCGTCGACCGGGTCAACCTCGGCTTCGCCACCAACGAGCTCAAGGTCCACGCCGGCGTCTCCACGGCCGCCTACGCCCTGGGCGCCTCGCTGTTCTTCGTCACGTACTGCTTCCTCGAGGTACCCAGCAACGTCATCATGCACAAGGTCGGCGCCCGCATCTGGATGGCCCGCATCATGATCTCCTGGGGCCTGATCTCGGCAGCGACCATGTTCGTGAACAACGAGGCCTGGTTCTACGTGCTGCGCCTCCTGCTCGGCGCCGCCGAGGCCGGGTTCTTCCCGGGCATCATCCTCTTCCTGACCTACTGGTTCCCGGACGAGTACCGCGGCAGGGTCACCGGGCTCTTCTACTTCGGCGCACCCCTGGCGTTCATCTTCGGTGCTCCCGTGTCAGGGATGTTCCTGAACATGGACGGCGTCGCCGGCCTGTGGGGCTACCCGTGGATGTTCCTCATGGAGGGCCTGGGCGCCACCGCCGTAGGGATCGCAGCCCTCTTCGTCCTCTGCGACGCGCCCCGGAAGGCCAAGTGGCTCACCGAGCCCGAGAAGAAGGCCCTCACCGCCGTCCTGGACGCCGAGAACGCGGCGAAGAACCAGCACGGCCACACCAGCATGCTCAGCGCGATGAAGGACCGCACAGTCCTGTACTTCGGCCTCGTCTTCGCCCTCGTGCAGATGGGCGTCTCCGTCGCCCTGTTCTTCCTCCCCGCCCAGATCTCGGCCATGATGGGCAAGGGCGCCAACCCCGTCGTCACAGGCTTCGTCGTCGCCATCCCGTGGACGTGCGCGCTCTTGGCCACCTACTTCGTCCCGCGTTACGCGGAGAAGGTCCGCCGCTACGGCATCATCGGCGGCGCCAGCCTCATCCTCGCCGCCGTGGGCATGCTCGTCTCGGCCGGAACCACCCCCGTCGTGGCCGTCGTCGCGCTCTGCCTCGCCGTCGCCGGGCTATGGGCGTGCCAGCCGATCTTCTGGACCCTCCTGACGAACTACAAGACCGGCGCCGCAGCCGTGACGGGCATCGCGCTGGTGAACACCATCGCCAACATCGGCAACTTCTTCGCCCCCAACGTGAAGGTCTGGGCCGACCAGAGCTTCAACTCCGGCTTCGGCGGCCTGATCGTCCTGGCCCTTGTCACCGCTCTCGCCGGCCTGATCTACATCCCCCTCGGCAAGCACAAGGGCGTCCGCGCCACAGCCGGGGAGGCACCCGTCGTCGTTCCCAACCAGGATGACGTCGCCTCCCACGGAGCAAGCCAGGATGCCTGAGCAGGGCAGGGTCCTCTCGCTCGCCCACCTCTCGGTCGTGGACGCGCACCCGCTCGAGCTGATCGACGCGGCCGTCGCCGGGGGCTTCAACGCCATCGGCCTGCGGATCGTCCCGCCGATGCCCACCGACGAGATCATCCCGGTCGTCGGGGACGAGAAGCTGCTCGCCGAGGTCATCCGCAAGAAGGACGACTGCGGCATCATGATCCTGGACACCGAGGCCCTCTGGCTCACCCCCGAGATCCGGCCGAAGGACCTGGAGCCGGTCCTGGAGACCTCTGCCCGGCTCGGGGCGACCAACATCCTCGTCGTCGGCAACGACCCGGACCCCGGACGGCAGCAGGCCAACTACGCGGAACTGTGCGACCTCGCCGCCGCGCACGGACTCACGGCCGCGGTCGAGTTCATCCCCTACTGCGCCACCGGGACCCTCGCCGGCGCCCAGGACCTCGTCCTGGGCGCCGGCAGGCCCAACGCCAAGTTCCTCATCGACGTCCTGCACCTGATGCGCTCCGGTGACGGCCCCGAGGCGCTCTCGGCCCTGGTCCCAGAGGCCTTCGCCTACTGCCAGCTCGCCGACCTCGCCGGCCCCCGGCCGCAGACCACCGCCCTCCTGCGCCAGGAGGCCCGCACCGACCGCCGCTTCCCCGGAGAGGGCGAGGCGCCCCTGGCGCAGATCCTCGACGCGCTCCCTCCCGGCCTCCCGCTCGGGGTCGAGGCTCCCGTGCTCAAGCACCGCGACCTGCCCGTCGTCGAACGCGGAAGGCTCTGCGGCGAGGCCACCAGGGCGTTCCTCGATGCCTACGACTCCGGCCGCAGGGCAGCCCAGACTGCCCCGGCCGACCACTGACCAGACCGACCAACCGGGAGAACCCGCCATGGCCACCGACCTCGCCACCGACACCCTGACGGGGGAGGTGATCCGCAGCTTCGCTGAAACCCCCGACGAGCGGTTCCGGCGCGTCCTGACCAGCCTGACCACCCACCTGCACGCCTTCGTCCGGGAGGTCGCGCCCTCGATCGAGGAATGGGAACAGGCGATCGACTTCCTCGCACGCACCGGCAAGACCTGCACCGACGCACGGCAGGAGTTCATCCTCCTCTCCGACGTCCTCGGCGTGTCGATGCTCGCGGAGACCGTCAACGACGCCGAGACCCACACCGTCGTCCTCCCGCACGCCGTCGCCTACAAAGCCCCGCAGCGCTCCGGGTCATCGCCGCCCTCCAGAGGGTCACCGGCACCGAGGGCCCCGCCGCGCACCTGCGCGAACTGGGCCTCGAACTCGCCACCCCCCGATCCCCGCGCGACCTCGGCCGACCGAGGAGGACGTAGAGGCCGCGGTCGAACTAGCGCCCCGCAACCCATACGGCAACCCGCGGGAAGCCACCCCCGAAGGGATCCTGGGACTCCTCAGCGCAGCGCTCAATGGCGAACCCGTCACGTCGAATGAATGACTGGCCGAAGGGCATGGCCATGCGCCAGGAAATGGCGAAGGCACCTCCTCCCGGTGCACCTGCCACTGGACGGCTGAGACGTCCGCAGTCTTTTGGGGGCCGGACTCGCCCTTCGTCAGGCCAAGTCCTGCTTAGAAAAGAACCATCCTCGATCATAAGAACCCGCGCTGTGTAGGGAGACCCACACCCGCGGGATCACAAGTTCCTACGTTGGTCCCGAGAACCAAGATGCGTGGCAATCCAGAGTTGACGCGCGGGGGCCCGCCCAATCGAAGTGGAGCTCAAGTGAGTGGTGGCTCGAACCGGGAGGATCGCCGTGGCGGCAGACCTGGTCGCTGCGCCTCGACGCGGGCGAAGGCTTTGAACGCGCCGTGGATCAAGATCGGAACAAGCTTCGGTCCTGCCCTTTCCGCGGTGGACCCGTTGGCTGCCCCCTGCGGAGGCTAGCCGACGAGGCTGCTGCAGCTGGGACGAGGGTTGCACTCGAGCCGCTGCGGTTCGCCATGATCGCCTTCCCTGCCCCAGGGCGCGGACCTGATCAGGAAGGCCGACGACAAGGCAGCCGGTCTCATCGTCGACTCTTGGCACGTCTTCCGGGCCGGAACTGCCCTTGAGGACTTCGAGGCAGTGGTGGCGCCGCCCCAGATGGTCTTCGGCGTCGAGCTCAGCGATGCCGATGCCGAGCCTCGCGGAACGCTCTTCGAAGACACCCGAGACAACCGCCGTTACCCCGGCCAGGGCGAGCGGGACGTTGCAGGCTTCATCACGAGCATGCGGCGCCTGGGTTGGGAGGGGTCCAGGGGCGTGGAGATGCTCTCTCGGCCGAGCATCGGAGCATGCCCTTGGGAGAGGGACTGCAGCGGGCGCGACACGCAGCGTTGAGCTGCTTCGGCAAGACCGACGCGGCGACGGGTGAACGGAAGCCCCACTGGCGCGGGGCGGGCTCCTTGCCTGCTGGTCCACCTTGAAGGGGAAGGTCCCGGTCTATCCGAGACCGGGTCCTTTCCCTTGATGCCCTCCAGATAGTGGCGGTCTCCACAAGCAACGCCTGGCGCGTGGCCAAGCCGCTTTGCCCGTGCGCTTGTGGTCGCTGAACTGCTGCTTGAGTACGGCGCCGTCCTTCCAAGAGCACCCCAGCCCGTCCTCGCGTCCTCTGTGTGGGACCGGAGGAGCATGGCGGCCTAGGGTGCCGGGAGCGGGGATGTCCCCTCGCTCTTGAGGGTTGTCCCCACTGCCCACAGTTCGGGGTCGACCTCGTTGGCCAGCACGCGCACTGAAGCCAGTGGGACGTCCAGAGTGCTGGAGACCGCCTTGGCGACCTCTCGCAGGCAGTCCTGGACTGCACCTCGATCTCGTCCGGCGACCATGTTGATGGTGACTATGGGCATTTTGTCTCGATTCGTTGTGGCCTCGAAGGTCGCGGTGCGGTGTGCTGGCGAGGCGGTGGTCCGGCGGTTGTCCGGGAGGGGCGGGCTGTCCTAAGACGTCCAGCGGACAACAGACGCGGTGATGGCCGACGTGGCCACCCGGCTGTGACCGGATGCGGGGACCGTGAAGCGCGGACGACCCGGCGCGGCGGGCGTGGACCGGCCCTGGCCGTCAAGGGGACCGGGTCTGGTGACCTAGGCCGCTGCCGGGGCGAGGACGATGTCGAACCGCGTCCTGGCCCAGGTGCTGTCGCCAAGATCTCGTCCGTCCGGAGTCGGGGTGCCTGCGGGCTGCTGGACGAAGTCCTTGATGAGCGATTCCTTGACGCCGAAGACGGTGTCGTACTTCAGCAGTTCGTCGCCGCGGACGAAGATGTGCGTGACCAGGGTGCGCAGCCCCGGCTTGGTGACCATGAAGTGCAGGTGGGAGGCGCGCATCGGCGACCGTCCGACCGCGTCCAGCATCTTGCCGACGGGTCCGTCGTGAGGGATCGGGTAGGGCGTGGGAGTCAGTCCCCAGAACCGGTAGTTCCCGTGTTCGTCGCTGAACAGGTGTGCGCGGCCGGAGACGCGGTCGTCGGTGTACTGCACGTCGTAGAAGCCGTCCTCGTCGGCTTCCCACACCTCGATGCGGGCCCCCGGCACGGGGTTGCCGTCGGTGTCGGTCACGGTGCCCTCCACCCAGCAGGGCTGTCCCGGGGCGCCGCCCGCGATGTCTCCGCCATTGGCGATCTCCGGGGCGTCCTCGACGAAGAACGGCCCGAACACCGTGGCCTCTGTGGCGTCGCCGTAGGCCTCGTTGTTGACGTTGATGGTCTGCATCGAGGCTCCGAAGACGTCGGAGAGCAGGATGAACTCCTGGCGCCGGTCGTCGGTGATGTGGCCCACTGCGGTGAGGAACTCGATGGCCTTGTTCCACTCATCCTCGGTCAGCCGCACGTCGCGGATGAAGGCGTGCAGGTGCTTCACGAGCGACTGCATCAGCTGCTTGAGCCGCGGGTCCTCGCAGTTCTCGAAGGATCGCAGCACGTTCTGAACGAGTCGTTCTTCGACGGCCTGCTGGGCTTCGGAAACTGGCTGCGAGCCTTGCGCGCCTCCGGTGTGGGGCACTCGAGTCTGCTCAATCATGGTGGTATTCCTTGCTGTGGCGTGGGAGTCGGTGTCGTTGGGTCCTGCAGGGTCAGGGACGGGATGCGTCATCGAGCTGGCGCATCTGGGCTTCGCTCAACTCAATATCCATCGACTGCAGGAGGGGCGCCAGCTGATTGGCATTCCTGGCGCTGGCGATGGGGGCGACGACACCGGGCTGAGCGGCCAGCCAGGCCAGGGCAACCGCGGCGGGTTCGACGGACTGCTCTGCAGCCACCTGCGTGAGGGCACCCAGGATCGCCTCTCCCCGAGGTGTGAGGTACTTGGAGGCGTCGCCGGCGCGGGGGCTGTCGACCGCCTGGCCCACCGCGTATTTTCCGGTTAGGAATCCGTGGGCGAGGGAGTAGTAGGGCATCACAGCCAGGCCGTGCTCGCGAGCCAGGGGGAGGATGTCGGCCTCGATTTCGCGTTCTGCGAGGCTGTACTGCGGCTCTACAGCGACGGGGGCGTGGAACTGTTCCCGCTCGGTGATCTTCAGCCACTCGCGGATGCGGTCGGCGGAGTAGTTGGAGATGCCGATGGTTCGCACCTTGCCCTGATCGACGAGCTCGGACATCGCGGCGATGCTCTCCTCGAGCGGCGTCTCGGGGTCGTCGAAGTGGGCGTAGTAGACGTCGATGGCATCAACTCCGAGGCGGGTGAGCGAGCCGTCCACGGCCTTGCGGATCGTGGCAGGCGCCATCCCCTGCAGATCAGGGTGGTGGCTGACCTTGGTGGCGATCACGACGTCGTCCCGGGTACCGCGGCTGGCCAGCCACTTGCCGATGACGGACTCGGATTCGCCTCCGGAGTTGCCCGGTGCCCAGAACGAGTACGAGTCTGCGGTGTCCAGGAAGTTGCCGCCCCCGGCGATGTAGGCGTCGAGGATTGTGTGGGACGTCCTGGTATCGGCGGTCCAGCCGAAGACGTTGGTGCCGAGCGCGAGTGGGGACACGTCAATGCCTGGGGTGATGGTTCTATTGGCGGGCAAGGGTCTACCTTCTGGATGGTGTTCGGGGTCGAGGGGTGGCAGAGGCGGCGGGGCCGCGCGGGGAAGGGACCGGAGCCCTTCTCCGCGCGGGACCTGCCGGCCGGCTGCCTGTGGTGGCGGGTGCCTCAGGCGCCCGCTGGTGAGTTCTGCTTCTGTCCGGCCCAGACGGGGTTGGCGCTGGGCCGCTGCCCGCCCCAGGCCGCGTACAGGATGCCCGTGACGTCGTCATAGGCGATGGGCCGGGGGTTGCCGTAGGAGCGGCTGGTCGCCTCTTCGGCGATCCGGGGGATGTCCTCTTCCTTCATGCCGAGTTCGGCCAGGGTGCGCGGGGCGCCGAGCTCCCCGGCGATCTCCCAGAGCCGGTCCGCGGGGTCTTCCACCCCGCCGAGTGCCCGCGACAGGGCAGCGACAGCGTCGGGGACCGCCGGCTGGTTGAAGGCAAGGGCGTGGGGGAGAACGACGGTGTGGGTCTGGGCATGCGGGAGGTTGAGCGTGCCGCCTAGGGCGTGGCACAGCTTGTGGTGCAGCGACATCGTGGTGGCTCCGAGGCAGGCACCGCACAGCCAGGACCCGTACAGGGCGTTGCTGCGGGCCTCGCGGTCGGAGCCGTCGGCGACGATCGCCGGCAGGGCGGTTGCCAAGGCCCTCACGCCCTCCTCTGCCATCAGGGAGATGATCGGCGTGGCGTCGGGGGCGTAGAGCGCCTCCACCGCATGCGCGATGGCGTTGATGCCGCTGGTGACCGACATCGGCACGGGCAGGGTGGCCGTGAGCTGGGGGTCGTACACGACGCTGCGCGGCAGCACTCGCGGATCACGGCCGGTTTCCTTGCGTCCGTCGGTGGTCAGGCCCCACACGGGAGTCATCTCCGAGCCGGCATAGGTGGTGGGGACAGCGACGATGGGGAGCCCGTGCTTGAGTGCGATGGCCTTGCCGAGGCCGATGGCCGAGCCGCCGCCGACGGCTACACAGCCGTCGGCGCCGACACGGGCCGCCTCGTCGCTGGCGCGCTGGGCCACCTCGTTGGGCACGTGCATGACCGCTTCGGCGAGGACGCCGACGCTGCGGTCACCGAGGGCTTCGGCCACCTGCCGGCCTGTGGCCTCCTGCTCAGGGGAACACAGGACCAGAACGCGGCGGAGACCGATCTGGTCGAGTTCCTCGGGGAGCGTCGACAGGGAGCCGGCGCCGAACCGCACGCGCATGGGGAGGGCTTCATAGACGAACTTACGAGTCATGGAATGAGCTTCCTTCTGCAGTTTTTTCTGGTGGTCATCAGGGCAGAGCCGGGGTGGCTCTGCGGTGTGGGGAACGGTCAGGAAAGGACCGGCCGGGGACTTGCGGCGGACGCGGGGCGACCGCTGGGGCCGCGAGACACGCATTCTCACGGCCGCCTGCCCGCGCCGACGGCGCCAGCACAGGAGTGAGGAGGTCGGACCCCTCGGGGACCAATAGCCTGCTGTACACCGTCTTCTCCTTCGAAGCTCGGGGGGTTGACGGGCCGCGCTGGGCTCTTCGGACGCGGTCCGTATGCGCAGTCTGTTGCCTTAATCCTGCCCTACTACCGTAGAATGGACAACATGTTCGCACAGTACCACGGGGTCGCGCCAGAGATGATCCGCGTTACCTCAGGGCCCAGGCCCTGCCCGCCCATCAATCCGGCAGCTCGGCGGCAGGGCAGATGACCGCCGCCACGGCCGGGGCGCCAGCCGCTTCCCCGGCACCCATGGAGCGCCGTCCAGCGTGCGGAGAAGGAGGAGGTGGGCAGTGACGACGATCCAGCTGTTGATGAAGGCCGCCCAAGTGGTCGACGAGCTGGCCCGGCTGGGTCCTTCGACGCCAGCCGAGCTGGCCAAGGCGATCTCTGAGCCCCGGCCGACCGTGTACCGCATCGTTGCGGGGTTGGAGCAGGTCGAGTTGGTCCGGCCGGCCGGCGAGGGCCGGCTCGAGCTCGGAACTGCGCTGCTGAGGCTGGGGGACGCCGCGGTCGATGCCCTGGTGGACCGGGCCGAGCTGCACAGGCAGCTGCAGTGGATCCGGGGACAACTGGGCATCAGCGCGTTCTTCTGCGTGCTTCGTGACGATGGCGCGCTGTGCCTGGACCAGGTCGACGGCGCCGACGTCGACCTCTTCAACGTCAGCCCTGGCGTGGTCCTGCCCCTGCACGCCGGGGCCCCCTCGCACGCCCTGCTTGCCTTCGCACCCGAGGAAACGCGGAGTTCCATGCTCGCCAGGGGGACGTACGAACGGCTCGCATCCGGCACATCCCTGGCTGCCCAAGCACTCGGGGACAGGCTCGCCCAGACGGCCGCGAGGGGCTGGAGCCTCGAGGACAGCTCGATCACCGAGGGCGTGGCGTCGATTGCGATGCCCGTGCGGGACCCCGAGGGGGAGCTGCTGGGGGCGGTTGCCGTGGCGGGGCTACGGGAAGGCGTACTCGGCCAGGAGGCCGAAGCGGTCCGCGCCCTGGACGCTGCTGCCCGAGCGATCGCCGCCTCCGCCAAGGGGACGCGCCCGTCGGGTCGCCTCGGACCGCCCACTCTGGGCGGGGAGCCGGAAGGCCCTCGGCCCCGGGCTGTGATCGCCAAGGCCAGCGCCCTCATGGAGGCCCTGGCTGCGGAACGCATCGCCACCTCCGGGCGCCTCACTGAGCTGCTCGAGGAGCCGGTGACCTCGGTCTACCGCATGCTTGCCACCTTGGCGGAGGCCGGATGGGTTGAGCAGATCGGCCACCGCGGAGCGTACCGCGTCGGCAGCAGGATGCTCGCACTGGCCGGAGAGCTGACCCGTCGCCTCGATGTCCGGAGGGCTGCAGCGCCGATCCTGAGGGAGATCCATCAGGCGACCGGGGAGACGACGTTCCTCTGCATCCGAAGGGGCACCCGTGCGGTGTGCATCGAGCGCATCGACGGGATACGCGTCAACAGCCGCGTGCTGAAGCTGGGGGAGTCCCTCCCCCTGCACGTGGGCGCGGCACCCCGCGCCCTGCTGGCGTTCGAAGAACGCGCCGCCTGGGAGGAATACGCCGCTGTCGTGACGAACAGCGGCGACCCGTGGCGCGACGTGCGCTCACGCTCCGAGTTCTTCGGAGAGCTCGAGGAAATCCGAGCGCAGGGGTTCGTCCGGAGCGACAACGACGTCACCCCGCGCATCGCAGCCGTCGGCGCCCCGATCTTCGACCATCGCGGGCAAGTAGTGGCCTCCCTTTCGGTCAGTGGACTGCGCGAGGGCATTCTCGCCACCCCAGAGGACGGACCCTCCGTGACCGACCGCGTGCTCCAAGGGGCCCGGGCGCTCTCTGCCTACCTCGGGTCGGCCGCCCCCCAGCTGACCTCGGAGGGCGGTGCCCTGGAGGGCCGCGCAGTGTCGCAGCTCATAGTTTGACGTGGCGAGCCCCACGTGACATGCTTTGGACAAGTTGTCCATTACGTGGCACCGCACCCCTCTGGCGCAGATGCCTGAAGTGGAGCAGCGGAGGGCCGACCAGCACAGACAATGTCGAGGCCCCGCCAGCGTGCCGCAAGCCTCATCACTACCGAGCCCGGTGCTCGCAACGACAGGAGACAATCCGATGGAACCGATCGTCGTAGGACTTCTGGGAATCACCCACCCGCACGCCTCTGCCCGGGTGCGCGCGCTTCGCGAGATCGAGGGCGTGGAGGTCGTGGCCGCCGCCGACACGGACCCGCGCCTCACGTACTTCACGGACAAGTACGACATGGAGGCCCGCAGCATCGACGAGGTGCTCCAGGACGACCGCATCAACGCGGTCATGGTGCACTCCAAGAGCAAGGACATGGTCCCGCATGCCGTGCGTGCCCTTGCCGCCGGCAAGTCCGTGGTCGTGGAGAAGCCCGGCGGTGGAACCGTGGAGGACCTCGAGCACCTCGCCGAGGCAGAGGCCAAGGCCGGGCCCGGGCAGGTCGTCCAGGTGGGCTACAACGTGCGTCTGGCCCCGTCCATCACCAGGGCGAAGGAGCTGATCGAAGCCGGGCTGATCGGGGAAGTCGTCTCCGTGTCCGCCCGCGGCGCTGCCCTGGTGGGGGAGCACCGCACCGAGCACCTCAACCAGGCCGCGGACATGGGCGGCGTCCTGTGGATCCTCGGCTGCCACATGCTCGATTCTCTGGTTCGCGTGTTCGGGGCGCCCGAGTCCGTCAACGCGCGCGTGCACAAGTCCGCCAGGCTCTCGGACGAGTCCAGCCGTGAGGACTCCGCGGCCGTCCTGCTCAACTACCCCGACATGTCCGCGACGTTCAGCTTCGACGGACACGATCCTCTGGAGTGGTTCGAAACCTCCCGCATCACCGTGTACGGCACCCGCGGGATGATCGAGGCGGGCGTCCTGCCCCAGACCCTGCGCGTATACGTGGACTCGGACAGGGCCGGATGGCCGGCAGGCTGGACGGAGTGGACCCAGAGCTACTTCACACCGCCATTTGCGCGCACCGAGGCCAACAAGTTCTCCGAGCTCCCCGAGCTTGAGAACATCAGCAACTTCCACACCGAGATGCGCGGATGGGTGGACAGCATCCGCACCGGCGCCCCGGTCGTGGCCCCTGTCTCCGACGCCCTCGCAGTCGCGCGCATCGTCGACGCCTGCTACCGCTCGGAGAAGGAGCAGGGCGCCAGCGTCGAGGTGGGCTCCGCATGAACCAGCAGAACGAGGAACACATGAAGCCCCAATTCATCGCCACCTGCTGGGTCAGCGCTGGCGACGCCGCCCCGATGCGAGGCGACGAGAGCAGCCCGCTCCCCATCGCCGAGCGCATTTCAGCGGTCGCCCAGACAGGGTGGGCCGGCATCGGCCTGGTCCACGCCGACCTGGTGCAGGCACGCGACACCATCGGCTACGACTCGCTCTCCCGGATGATTCGCGAAGCCGGCCTCAGCTTCGTGGAAGTCGAGTTCCTCAACGACTGGTGGACCACCGGCGCGGAGCGGGCAGCCTCCGACGTCATCCGCGCAGACCTGTTCGAGGCGGCCACCGCCCTCGGCGCCCGGCACATCAAGGTCGGGGCGGGCATGACGGACAACCCCCTGCCGCTGTCGACGCTGGCCAGCGCCTTCTCCGACCTCGCCGACCAGGCCGCCGACTCCGGCATCCGCCTGGCTCTGGAGGCAACCCCCTTCTCGCACCTGCGCACCACGCAGGAGGCGGTGGAAGTCGTCAGCAAGTCCGACAGCCCCGCCGCCGGCCTCATGATCGACATCTGGCACACCTATAGGGGCGGGCTCTCCCACGAGGACCTGTACAAGGTCGTGCCGATCGAACGGGTCTACGCCGTCGAGATCGACGATGGCTACCAGCAGGTCGTGGGGACCCTCTTCGAGGACACGATCAACAACCGTGCCTACTGCGGCGAGGGCGACTTCGACACCGCCACCTTCGTCCAGCGCACAGTCGAAGCCGGCTACCGAGGACCGTGGGGCGTGGAGATCATCTCCGCCCAGCACCGCCAGAGGCCGCTCCTCGAAGGCCTGCAGTATGCCTACGACACCGCTATGAGCTGCTTCTCCGGGGCGCTCCAGACAAGCTGAGACAGATCCACCAACAGCTGTCGCACCGGCCTCCTTCGGGAAGTGGTGCCGATTCCCTCCCCATTTTCTCTTCCTCGAAAGGACGAATCATGTCCACCGAACGTCCTCTGCGCCTGGCACTCTTCGGCTCCGGCCGCATCGGCCAGGTCCACGCCCGGAACATGGCCGCCCACCCCGGCATTGAGCTGGCCCTGATCGCGGACCCGTTCATCGACGGTGCCCGCCGCCTCGCCGAGGCGACCGGCGCTCGGGCCGTGCAGGACCCCGAGGAGGTCTTCGCCGAGCCCGGGCTCGACGGGGTCATCATCGGCTCTCCGACCCCCACCCACGTGGACCTCATTTCCCGTTCCGCGGCGCGCGGTCTGGCCGTGCTGTGCGAGAAGCCCATCGACCTGGACATCAACACGGTCCTGGCCTGCCGCGAACAGATCAGGGGCTACACCGTCCCGATCATGCTCGGCTTCAACCGTCGCTTCGATCCCAGCTTCGCCGAGGTGCGCAGCCGCGTCGAGGCGGGCGAGATCGGCCGGCTTGAGCAGGTCACGATCATCAGCCGTGATCCCGCCCCGGCCCCACGCGACTACATCGCCAGCTCTGGAGGAATCTTCCGGGACATGACCATCCATGATCTGGATATGGCGCGGTTCTTCGTTCCGGACATCGTCGAAGTCTCGGCCGTCGGCTCCAACGTCTTCAGCGACGAGATCAAGGAACTCGACGACTTCGACTCGGTCACGGTCACCCTCCGCGGCAGCGGCGGGGAACTGATCACCATCACCAACTCGCGCCACTGCGCGTTCGGCTACGACCAGCGACTTGAGGCATTCGGCGCCACAGGCATGCTCTCCGCAGGGAACGTGACCCCGACCACCGTGCGCAAGTCCGGTGCCGAAGGCACCGAGGAGTCGGCCCCCTACCTGCCGTTCTTCCTTGAGCGCTACGCCCAGGCCTACATGGCGGAACTGGACGCGTTTGCCCACTCGATCCGCACTGGCGCGCCCTGCTCGCCCAGCTTCGAGGACGGCGTCGCCGCTCTGGTCCTCGCCAATGCGGCCGCGGAGTCTGCGCTCACTGGCAAGACTGTGAGTGTCGCCGGCGCGAACGCCTGATCCGAAGAAACGAATCGTGCCCTGAGAGGTCGGCTCGGAGGACCTCTCAGGGCAACGCCACCCCGCGGGCGCCACGCCCCCATTCGGGTTGAAGGAACGCTTCCGCGTGGTGACGAGCGGGGATCGCCTGCAACCCCGGCACCCCATGCCAAGATCCGCCAAGAAATCTGGCGGGACGAGACGATCCTCACCCCACCGCCGGCTTTGGGCCGGCCAGCCGCCCGGGTGCCAGCATCCGGCAGCGCGTCCAAAGACGCCGTGACTGATCTGTGCTGCATCCGCGCCCTTCGTCACCTCTGCCGTGACGCGCGAGGGCCAGCGTGCTCCTCGTTGCCGCCCCTGATGCCGCGCACATAAGAGAACAGCTCCCGGCCTCGCCCTGACGGCAGCGTCCGCCCTGCCGCTCCGCCCCTGCCGGTCCGAGGCCCACATCCCAAGACAAAGGAGTCACCGTGACACACACCGCGAGAGCCGCAGAAGCCGCTCTGCCGAAACTCGAACCGGGACCGCACACCAGGCGCCTCGGGCTCATCTCAGTCGTCGCCTGCCTCGGCGGTCTGCTGTTCGGCTACGACACGGGCGTAGCCAACGGCGCCGAGGGCCCCATGGCCCAAGATCTCGGCCTCGACCTCCTCCAGCTCGGGCTCGTCATCGCATCCCTCTCCTTCGCGGCCGCGGTGGGCGCCTTCGTCGGTGGCAAGGTCTCGGACGCGATCGGACGCCGCAGGGCGATCATCGTGCTCGCCGTCCTGTTCTTCGTCGGAGTGCTCCTGGTTGTCTTCTCGCCTGGCGGCGGCGGCAACTTCTCGCCCGTCGGATTCACCATGCTCCTCGCCGGGCGCATCGTGCTCGGCCTCGCGGTCGGTGGCGCGTCCACCGTGGTGCCCGTGTTCCTCGCCGAGCTGGCCCCATACGAGATCCGCGGCTCGATCACGGGCCGCAACGAACTCGCCATCGTCTCCGGGCAGCTCGCCGCGTTCGTCGTCAACGCCGTCATAGCGACGATCTTCGGCTCCGAGGGCCACGTGTGGCGGTTCATGTTCGCCGTGTGCGCGCTCCCGGCTGCCTTCCTGTTCTTCGGCATGGTGCGGATGCCAGAGTCGCCGCGCTGGCTCGTCGAGAACGGGCGCCCCGAGGAGGGACTGAAGGTCCTTGAGACAGTGCGGTCGGAGGGCCGCGCCAACGCCGAGCTCGAACAGGTCGAGATCATCGCCGAGGAGGAAAGCCAGGCCAAGGTCGGCTTCCGGGCGCTTCTGAGCAACAAGTGGCTAGTGCGGATCGTCGCCGTCGGCGCCGGACTCAGCATGATCCAGCAGCTCACGGGCATCAACTCGATCATGTACTTCGGCGCACGCGTGCTCGAGCAGTCAGGCATGACCGCCGAGCAGGCCGTCCTCGCGAACATCTCCTTCGGCGTCGTCGCAGTGGTAGGCGGCATCATCGCCCTGCGGAACATGGACCGCATCGACCGCCGCAAGACCTTCCTCATCGGCCTCTCCCTCACAACAACCTTCCACCTCCTCGTCGGCGCCGCGTCGATCATGTTCCCCGAGGGCAACCCAGCTCGTCCCTTCGTCGTGCTCGTGCTCGTGGTGGGCTTCGTGTTCTCAATGCAGAGCTTCCTGAACATCGCCGTATGGGTCTGGCTCGCAGAGATCTTCCCCTTGCACATGCGGGGGCTGGGCTTCGGCATCGCGGCCCTCTGCGGCTGGGCCATGGGCGGGGTGCTCGCGCTGTTCGTCCCGACGCTGATCTCCTCCATCGGAATCACGGGAACGTTCTTCATGTTCGCCGTCATCGGCGTGGGAGCCGTCCTGTTCGTGTGGCGGCTCGTGCCCGAGACGCGAGGTCGGTCGCTCGAGGCGCTCGAGATGGACGTCACCACCGGTGCGATCAACACCATCACCAGGGGCCAGCGGACCCACGCGTCCTGATGGGCGCTAGCTGAGCTCGGGAACGCTCAACGAAGGCCCAAGGGACCGCTGCCTCCTGATGCTGTCGTCGACACCGAGCGCTTCGTACTCGCGCAGGCGCGCGATGACCTCGTCGGGTGTTCCGATCATCGCCGTCCTGTGCAGGGATTCCGGCTCGAACTCCGGCCGCCCTTCGAACGTCGACTCGCGGTTGAGTTCGAGGAATCCGTTCAGCGGGGTGGTCTTGTTGCCGAACGATGCATCGAAGGTGCGGTAGTAGCGGTTGATGGCCTCGGCCGCGGGGCGCCACCCGTCCGGGTCCTCTGCAGAATGGACGTGGGTGTGGCGCAGCACCATGAGCTCGGGGCGGGGACGTCTGGGTGGTTGTCCGATAGCCGTCGGGCGTCTCCGGCGACCACAGGCGCACCCAGAGGGTGCCGTCCCCCAGCTGGTAGACCATGTCCAGGACCCCGTCCTGGTTCCAGTCGACGAAGTAGGACGCGGCAACGTTCTGCCAGGAGGCCCACCACTCCTGGTGGGGCGGTGCTGTCCCGCCGTGTCCGTCGGGAGGGTGGTCGAAGAGGTGCCCCGCGGTGTCCGCCACGAGCAGGTCCCCGACCGAGACAGGGGCCTTGACCGGTCCATCGCCGCCGGCGAAGCACCTCAGGGAGTCGTAGCTGCCACTCCACTTGTCCGAGCCGCCAGCGAATGGCCCGGCGCTGCTGTACTGCCAGAAGGAGTACGACTGCCGGCCCGCCCGCAGGGTGCCCGGGCCAGCCCTGTCGCGCGCGGTGATCCACAGCGGGTTCTCGCGGAACGCTGCGCTGTTGCCCGTGCAGGCGCTCCACCACTCGGATCCTGAACGGATGGCAGGCGGGCGGCCGATGCGCTGCTGCACTTCGCGTGAGAAGTCCTGGATCCAAGCCATACAGGAGGCCGCTCACGGAGATGAGCGTGCCGAAGGCGGCCAAGGACCCCTTGCGCTCGAACCGGCCAACTGGCCAGCTGGCTGTCCCCTCCACGCCGATCGGCCGGACCAGGTCACGTGCCACTCGGATGCGCAGCAGGGGCTTCTTCGCCGCGTCCGCCGGCCATGCAGAAGCGTTACGGCCCCGCCGCCTCAGGTAAACCTGGGGAGGCGGAGCCGCCGGTGTGGGCTCGCCTGCAGGTGGTCAGCCCTGAGTGGTGCCGCTGGGCGCGCTCGACGGAGCCGTCCCGTCGTGCCCGTGGCGTCCGCCGCCCTGGCCGAAGCCGGAATCGGCGGTGGCCGAGGTGTAGTCGGCGCTCACCTCGTACTTGGTCCTTGTGCTTCCCGACGTCACGACGACGTCGAACGAGCCGTCCGCGTCCTTCCAGGAGTCCTCGACGGTGGCGTTGGCGTCCTTGGCCTTGATCGCGGCGGTTGCCTTGGCGAGCTCATCGCTGGAGAGAGGAGTCCGCTGGCCACCTCCTCGGCCGGCATGGTCATCGGCCGTGACGGTCTGGTAGTCCGCGCCGACCTCGTAGCGGACAGTGGAACCGTTGGACGTCGCGGTGGCGTCGAAGGAGCCATCGGTGTCCTTCTCGACCTGGGTGACCTTGGCATTGGCGTCCTTGGCCGCGACCGCGGCCGTGACCTTGGCCGTCTCGTCCGCTGAGGCGGCCGTGTGCTGGCCCCCTAGCTGCGCGCCGGCGCTGGACGTGCCCGAAGTAGCGGAGGGGTTCGGGGTGGTCGCCGCGTTGGCGACGGCCGCCCCGCCTCCGATGAGGGCGGCCGCAGCGACCGCGGATGCGGCCGCGTAGCGCATGCGTCGGGTGACTCTCATGGCGTTCTCCTGTCGGTTGGCGGTCCGGCGAATTTCGCCGCACCGTTCTTCCCACAGTCCGGCCCGAACCTGTCGCTGCCCTGTGGTCCAGCCCTGACCGGATTGAGAACTTCCTTCCCCCGGACGACATTCGGCGCTGGGGGAGGACGCTGGGGGAGTGCTGCTCTTCGGAAGTGGGGGCACCGGCCCTAACCGGCAGCCGCCATGTACTGGTCGACGACGGCCTGGGGGATGCGGCCGCGGGGGTTGACGGCGATTCCCTGGGCCGCGGCCCACTCGCGGATGACCCGCTGCTGGGGCTTCAGGACGGTCCGGCGCGCCCGGGGCGCCGAGGCCGTGCGGGCCGCCGAGGTGAACTCGGCAAGGGCCTCCCGCAGGCGGGCAGCGTTGAACGCGCTGAGGTCGATCTCGTAGCGCGTCCCGTCGAGCGCGAAGCGGACGGTTTCCGCGGCAGGCTCGCCGTCGATGTCGTCGACGAGCTGGGTGATCACTGTCCTTGCCCCATGGCCGTGAACCTATCAGCTTGTGAAGAGGCATGGACGGAAGACGTTCAGAACAGCGTCGGCGGCTCCGTGCCATCCGTTGCAGTCCTGACGGCCCAGGGCTCGCCGAGCTCCGCCAGAGCGTCCTCGATGGAGGTCTGGCCCTCGAGTTCCTCCGCCACGGCCATGCCATGACCGTAGACGCCTCCGGAACCCGGATCGCTCAGACACGCAGGCGGCCGCAGTTCCCGGGAGGGCCGCGACGGAGGTCTGAGGCCGCCAGGGAGGGGGCCGAGTCGTGTGGGGACCAAGTCGGCGTCCGCGCGGCTGATGGCTGATCATGGTCGGCCACACCGGTGACGCGCTGAAGTCGGCACGGAGCCCGCCACTGCAGCCGAATGCTGCCTCGGCCGTTCGGGATGCTGGGCGAGGGGTTGGAACGGACCGGTTTCCCGGCAGGTGTCCAGACAGTGTCTGGACACTCTGCGGCACTACTTGTGCCCGGCGCTCTAGGCTGGGCTCCATGGTGCAGCTCGAAACGGACCTCCCTAGCGGCTACGCCGAGGCCCTTGCCTCGGTCAAGGAACAGGTCCGGGAGGCCCAGCACCGTGCGCTTCGGATCGTGAACGCGGCGATGATCGAGCTCTACTGGAATATCGGCCGCACCATCCTGGACCGGCAGGCGTCCGAGCCCTGGGGGAACAGGGTCATCGACCGGTTCGCCCAAGACCTCAGGGCCGAGTTCCCCAACGTGAAGGGCTTCTCCCGGACCAACGTCTACAGCATGCGGGCCTTCGCCGCCGCGTGGGCCGGGCCGGAGCCAATTGTCCAGACAGTGTCTGGACGAATCAGCTGGAGCCACAACGTCGTGCTCCTGAACAAGCTCGACGACCAGGAGCTCCGCCGGTGGTACGCGGCCAAGGCTGTCCAGCATGGCTGGTCGGTGGCCGTGCTCGAGCACCACATCAAGACCGCCCTGCACACCCGGGCCGGGGCCGCGCCGAACAATCTCGAGGCCCGCCTGCCGGGGGAGGGGACGGACCTGGCACGGGAGGTCGCGAAGGACCCGCTGGTGCTGGACTTCCTCGGCCTGACCGAGGAGGCGGACGAGCTTGCCATGGAGGAGGCCATGACGCTGCGGATGTCGCAGACGCTGGCCGAGTTCGGGCCGGGGTTCGCGTTCGTCGGACGGCAGTACCGGCTCAGCATCGAAGGGGACGAGGACTATTTCATCGACCTGCTCCTGTTCCATATCCCTTCCAGCCGCTATGTCGTGGTGGAGCTGAAGTCGAAGAGGTTCCGTCCTGAGCATCTGGGGCAGCTGAACTTCTACGTCGCGGCAGTCGACGGGATGCTCCGCCTGCCCCAGCACGCCCCGACCGTGGGGATCCTGGTCTGCGGGTTTAAGAACGACCAGACCGTCCGGTACGCACTCGACGCCTCCGCCGCACCGGTCGCCGTCACGGCCTACACCTACGAGACCCTTCCGCCGCAGGAGAAGGCCACGCTGCCCTCTCCGGAGGCAATCACGGCCGCCCTCGAGCAGGGCACTGTGCCAGCGTCCGGAGAAGCAGAATGAGCATGCCTCCGGCCGCCGACATCGCTGCCCCCAGAGCCAGTTGAGGCCCCGGCAGCGAGGGCCCCGGAGGGACAGCGGGGAGCAGACAGGTCAGATGGGACAGTCAGCCAGACGTCCCCGGCCGAGAGGCGCAGCACCTGCTCCGGGGCTGTCTGCTCGCTCCCCCCGCACCATCAGGTACGCAGCGGCGGAGCCTGCTGTCGTCGGCGTCCGGATCCTCCTGGTCCGGGAACAGGGGGGCATCCTCTCCGGGGCGGCCGAGTTGACGATGATCTCCGTTGACCGTCCCCTCGCTTCGTCTGTGCGCGGCCGTGGACGCACGTACTCGCGCAGGCGGACAGGACGGCTCTGCTTGCTGGAGCCGTGGCCGGGTCTGGGACTGTCAGTGGCGGCGCTGGCCGTGGCCGTGGCCGCCGAGGAGCTGGCGGGCCGTCCGCTCGCCCCGGCGCCCCGGTTGGCACGCCCGTGGTGCATATTGATGAATCCGGTGTGAGGGCAGGGAAGCCCCGGACCCTGTGCGGGTCCGGGGCCTTTGTGCGCTCGAGTGGGAGCGGAAGGAAGGGACTGGTTTCGCCCTGTGCTAGCCCTTGATGAGTCCTGCGTCCTTGTAGAGCTTGACGTACTGGTCGGCGGTGTCCTTGGTGATGAGGGGGTTGCCGATGTCGACGTTGACGCTCTTCTGGGCGCCGCTGAGGAGGTCGTGGACGGACTTCATGTTCAGCTGGGCCAGTTCCTTGGCGTTCTGCAGCGAGGTCGCGGTCATCTGGCCGTTCTGGATGGCCAAGGTAGCTTCCGGGGTCCCGTCGACGCCGAAGGCGAGGATCTTCGCGAAGGCGGGCTTGCCCTTGACTGCCTCGAGCGCGCCGGTGGCCATGTTGTCGTTCATGGAGACGATCGCGTCGATCTTGGGGTTGGCGAGGGACCAGTCCTCCATGAGCCGGAGGGCTTCGTCCTTGCTCCAGTTGGCGATGTTCTCGGCGACGATCTTCACGTCGGGTCGCTTGGCGAAGAACTCGTCCTGCCAGGCCTTGCGGCGCTGTTCGCTGTGGAAGTTGCCGCCGGGGCCGTTGAGCACGACGACATTGGCGTTCTGGGAGATCTTGTCCAGGGCGTACTTGGCGACGACTCCGCCCTGGTCGTAGGGCTTGGCGTCGACGGAGTTGGCGCCGTCGATGCCCTGCACGCGGGGGTTCGTCGTGATGGTGACGATGCCCTTCTGGACGGCCTGCTCGATGTAGGGCCGCTGGGCCTCGCCGTTGTTGGCCTGGACGATGATGGCGTCGTAGTTGTTGGCCACGGCGTTCTCGATCGCCTTGTTCTCGACCTCGTCGTCGGCCTGGCCGTCGAAGACGTCGAGGCTGATGTCCTTGTAGTTGGCTGCGGCCTCGGCCTTCATCTCGTTCGCGAGCCACGCGGCGAAGGAGTCGACCTGGGCGCGGGCGGTGTAGGCGACGCGGTAGTGGTCCTTGGCCTGGCGGTCTGACGCGTTCTGGGCGGTCTGGTTCCCGACGGTGACGGAGCAGGCGGCCATGGAGAGGGCGGCGGCTGCTGCGGCGCCGGCGGCGAGGACGCGCTGGGCGAGCTTCTTCTTCACTGGTTTCCTTCGTGGGAGGAGGGGAGGGGAGGGGGGTGGGTCAGAGGGCGGAGCGGGTGCCGGCGGGGGAGGTTTCCGGGGCCGTTCCGGGCGATGCGGTCGGGGGCTCTTCCTTGCGGGACTTGAGGATCACGGTCTTGGCCTTGCCGCGCTTGCTCCAGACGTCGTAGGCCACGGCGACGGCGATGATGACGCCCATGACGATCTGCTGGATGTAGGAGCCGACGCCGGTGAGGTTCATGATGTTGCCAAGGAGGCCGACGATGAGGGCCCCGGCGAGGGTGCCGGCGGTGGTTCCGACGCCGCCGGAGAAGCTGGTGCCGCCGATGATGGGGGCGGTGATGGCCTGGAGCTCGTAGCCGACGCCGGCGTTGGGCAGGCCGGCGTTGACGCGGGACATGAAGATCACGCCTGCGATGCCGACGAGGAGCCCGTTGACGATGTACGCGTTGTACTTCACGCGCTCGACGGCGATGCCTGCGGCGCGGGCGGCTTCCTCGTTGCCGCCGACGGCGTAGACGGAGCGGCCGTAGCGGGTCTGGTTCATGAGGTACCAGATGAGGACGGTGATGGCGATGAGGAAGATGGTGGGGATGGGCATCCAGCCGTAGTTGCCCTGGCCGAAGATGACGAAGTCGCCGAGCTGGAGGACGTTCTGGCCGTTGGTGAGCTGGAGGACGGCGCCGCGGGCGACCATCATCATGCCGAGGGTGACGATGAACGCCGGGGTCTTCAGTGTTGCGACGAGGAAGGCGTTGATGCGGTTGCAGGCGATCCCGACGAGGATGCCGACGACGAGGGCCAGGAGCAGGCTCTTGGTGTCCTTGTACACCAGGACCGAGACGACGCCGGCCAGTGCCATGACGGCGCCGGCGGAGAGGTCGATCATGCCGCCGATGATCAGTGTCATGGCCCCGCAGGCGAGGATCGTGATGACGGCGACCTGGCGCAGCACGTTCAGGAGGTTGTCCCCGCTGAGGAAGTTGGGGCTGAGGAAGCTCGCGGCGATGAACACGACGGCGAGGATGATGAATATGGAGTAGCGGCTTACTTCGAAGCCCTTCAGCTTGGACAGCATTGTCATGCCACCTCGATCTCGTTCATGGCGTACTGGAGGATGGTTTCCTGGGAGAACTGCTCCCGTGTCAGCTCTGCGGTGACCCGGCCGGCGGACATCACGTAGATGCGGTCGCACATGCCGATCAGCTCGGGGAGCTCGGAGGAGATCATGAGGATGCCCCGGCCTTGGCGGGCGAGCTCGGTCATGATCTTGTAGATCTCGAATTTCGCCCCGATGTCGATCCCGCGGGTGGGCTCGTCCAGGAGCATCACCTTGGGGTCGGCGATCAGCCAGCGGGCGAGCAGGACCTTCTGCTGGTTGCCGCCGCTGAGCGACTCGATCTTCGTCTCGGTGCTGGGCGCCTTGACGTTCATCTTCCGGAAGTACTCCTTGACGAGCTTCTCTTCCTTCCGAGTACGGGCCCGCCCGCCGTAGACGACCTGCTTGAGGCTGGCGAGGGTGGCGTTCTTCTTGATGCTGAGCTTGGGGATGATGCCCACGAGGCGGCGGTCCTCGGAGAGCATCGCGACGCCGTTGGCCAGGGCGGCCTTCGGGCTCGTGAGCTTCACGGGTTTGCCCTCGACCTCGATCTCGCCGGCGTCGAGCGGGTCCAGGCCGAAGACGGAGCGGATGACCTCGCTGCGTCCGGCACCGATCAGGCCGGCGAATCCGACGATTTCCCCGGCGCGGATCTCGAAGCTGACGTCCTCGAACATCTTCTCTGCCGCCAGGCCGGTGGCCTTGAACACGGTGGGGCCGATCTCGACGTGCTCCTTGGGGTACTGCTGGTGGTTCAGGTCGCGGCCGACCATCTGGGCGATGACCTGGCTGGAGGTGATCTCGGAGGCCGGCTGGGAGCTGACGACGGTGCCGTCACGCAGGACGGTGATGTCGTCGGCGAGCTCGAAGACCTCGTCCATCTTGTGGGAGATGTAGATGACGGACTTGCCGGCGGCGCGCAGGGCGCGGATCTTGGCGAAGAGGGACTCGACCTCGCGGTGGGCGATGGCCGAGGTCGGCTCGTCCATGATGAGGATGTCGGCGCTGTGGTAGACCGAGCGCAGGATCTCCAGTGTCTGCACCTCGGAGACGGTGAGGCTGCCCAGGCGCCGGTTGACGGAGTAGTCCAGGCCCTCCTCGCGCAGGATGCGGGTGGCCTCCCTGCGGATGTAGGGCCAGTCGACGCGGCCCAGCCTGTGGGGCAGCCGTCCCATGAAGAAGCTCTCGGCGATCGTCATGTTCGGCACGTAGTTCAGTTCCTGGGCGATCATCGCGATCCCGTGGGCGCGGGCCTCGATCGGGTTCTTGATCCGCAGTTCCTCGCCCTTGACCAGGACGGCGCCGGCGTCGGGCTGGTAGATGCCGTTAATTCATCAGGGTGGACTTGCCGGCGCCGTTCTCGCCGCACAGGGCGTGGACGGTGCCGGGGCGGACGTCGAAGGAGACGTTGTCGAGGGCCTTGACGCCGGGGAAGGACTTGGCGATGCCGCGCACGGACAGCAGGGCCTCGGTCATGACGCTGCCCCCTTCGCGGCCGCGGCCGGGTCCTCGACGCGGCTCACCCCGGGCAGGACGACGCGCTTGAGGCTGTCCTTCGCGCCCTCGCCGGTCGGGGCCTGCTCCGCCTGCTCGAGGCCGTAGACGTGGGTGACCAGGGAGTCGAGCTCGACCTTGCCGGAGAGCAGCAGCTCGCGGGCGATCGGCCACGTGTTGGTGTAGCGGAAGGTCCCGGTGACGTTGATCTCGCGCATGGCGATCTCGGGCACCGAGAGCGGGATGACGTCGGCGCTGCCGACCAGGACCACGGTGCCGCCGGCGCGCACGGAGCGGATGCCGTTCAGGATCGCGGGAGTGGCGCCGGAGGCGTCGATGAACACGTGCGCGCGCAGATCCTCGGTCGATTCCGCGGCCGGGTCGACGACCCGGGCTCCGTACCTGGCCGCAAGCGCCCGCCGCGCGGGGCTAATGTCGGCGACGACGACGTCCGCTGCCCCGAACGCGCGGGCGACCTGGGCGGCGATGACGCCGATCGGTCCGCCGCCGGCGATCAGGACCGTGTCGCCGATGCCGATGCGGCCCTTCTGGGCGGCGGCGATTCCGACGGAGAGAGGCTCCATCAGGGCCGCGGCGTGGTCGCTGATCTTGTCCGGGACGTCGAAGGCGAAGTCGTCCTGGATCGTGACGTACTCGCAGAAGGCGCCGTCGATCGGCGGGGTGGCGTAGAACTCCATCTTCGGGCACAGGTTGTACGCCCCCGAGCGGCAGTACTCGCAGGTCCGGCAGGGCCTCTGCGGCTCCACTGCCACCCGACTGCCGACGCGGGCCGGGTCTACGTCGGCGCCGACGCCGACGATCACGCCGCTGAGCTCGTGGCCGAGGACCAGAGGCGCCTCGACGACGAAGGGGCCGATGCTGCCGTGCTCGTAGTAGTGCACGTCCGAGCCGCACACGCCGACGCTGCTGACCTTGACCAGGACCTCGTCCGGGGCGCACTTGGGCACCGGGCGCTCCTCGAGCGCGACGTCGCGGACGCCGCGAAGGACACTGGCCCTCATCGTCGAAGGAATCTCGCTCACCTTGTCTACTTCCTCTCCATCCGCCGCCGCGCGGGGCAACGACCCAAGACTGATGTTCACCGCAGGGCACGAACCTTGCGCCGGGCGCCGGGGTGTGCGCACCGTTCCATTACCCGTTGCGGCCGACGGCCCGGGCGGTTGCGAGGACGGCTGCGATGGACGGGGAGGCTTCAATCGCCTGCCTGCGCCGCGGTGCGCTCATCGTCAGACCTTCCTCTTGACTGTGGCATCGGCCACAGCATCAAGTATTGGAAGGAGGAAGCTCATATGGCAAACAGTTTGCTCAAACGAGCATCACGCTCAAATGAGATCAGCTTCGCAAGCGCTGCCGGAAGCAGCAGCGGCGGGCCCCACTCGTGGGGCCCGCCGCTCCTGTGCAGGGGGCAGGGCTTGGCAATGGCGCCGTCGTGGCGCTCAGGGCAGGCGCAGGAGTGCCCGGGCCAGCGAGCGGTCGGTGACCAGGGTCGTGCCCAGCCCCGCCCTGATGGCGGCGCGGATGGCGTTGGCCTTCGTGGCGCCGGCGGCGATGAGGATGAGCTCCGGGATGCGCTTCATGCCCTCGTAGCCGAGCGCCGTCGTCCGGTCGTCGATGTCGGTGACCACGGAACCGTCCTTGCGGATGAGGGTTGCGAGGATCTCGGCCGCGACGCCGCGCTTCGCCAGCTGCCCGCGGAGGTCCGCGGGGAGCGCGTCGCGCATCTGGGACTCCGGCGGGTCCCAGCTGCCTACCGCCACCGCGGCGATCGTGATCGACTCGAAGAGGCGCATCGCGGCTTCGACGCCGGGCTGGCTCCTCAGCCCGGCCGCCGTCGCGGCGTCGGGCACGACGAGGGGGACGAAGAACGGGTACGCCCGGCCGCCGCCGACCTCGCTGACGCGCCGGACGAGCTCGAGGGAGTTCTCGCTCACCGACCCCGCCATCCCGCCCAGCTGGACCACCGGGCAGGGGGCCAGATGGGTCAGCTCCCTGGCCATCGCGCTCATGGTGCGGCCCCATCCGATCCCCAATACGTCGCGATCGGTGACCAGCTCGCTGAGGACGCTGGCCGCTGCCGCGCCCACGCGCCGGCGCAGGCGGGCCGGATCCGACTCGTCCTCGGGCGCGTCCACGACGACGACCTGGCGGAACCCGAACCGCTTCCGGACCATCTCCGAGAGCTCGGCGTTCTGCGCGAGGGGCGCCGTGATGGTGAACCGCACGATCTTCTCCTCGACGGCGATCTCCAGGAGCCGGGCGACCTTGAACCGGGAGATGCCCAGGTCGGCGGCGATCTTCACCTTCGATTCGCCGTCGATGTAGTACCGCTGGGCGACGGTCGCTGCGAGGATCCCCTCACCGGAGCTGACAGGCATGCCCTCCTCCTTCCAGGCTGGAGTCAACTTTGCCAAGCTGCTGCGCTCATCTGAGCAGCGCGCTCAAACGAGATAAGTGATTGTCATATGAGCCTCAAGTTCCAATACTAGGACGTGCGGCGCCGGCACGGCCCGGACCGGACGGAAACCGGCAGGCGCCCGGCAGAAGGTTCATTCGGCGGCCGACCACCAAAGGGCTGTCCGATGGGGGCGGTGCT
Organism: Sinomonas notoginsengisoli; assembly: GCF_021554725.1. Taxonomy (GTDB): domain Bacteria; phylum Actinomycetota; class Actinomycetes; order Actinomycetales; family Micrococcaceae; genus Sinomonas; species Sinomonas notoginsengisoli. The sequence continues at coordinate 60,505 of NZ_JAIZDP010000014.1, forward strand.
GGGGCAGATTTATCGTTGCCAGCGGCGGCGGTGCGGAGGCATGATGCGTTCATGAGCGCTGTTCTGGATGGGCCGTGAGCAGCACGGCGAGCAGCGTCCCCGCGGCCAGCATGGCGAGCAGGGACCGCCGGAACGAGAGCACCAGCGGAGTCCGCCGCACGCCCGAGTGCATGCTGCTGATCATATGCGGGCCGCCTTCCGCCCGGAATGCACGCTGCCGCGTTGCGATCGCCGGGCGTACGGAGAGGCGCTCCAGGCCTGCTCAGGACTTCGGGTTGGGCTTGAACTCGTGCCCGAGTGCGGCGGAGAGCGAGACGAAGATCCGGCCGGCCGGATCCATGCAGGGCAGCTGCTTCGGGTTGCCGGGCAGGGTGGGCGACTGGGTGCAGTCCCCCGAGGGGATGTCGCTGTTGACCATGACGGCCACCGTCGTGTCCGAGCGCGTGTCGTAGTAGAGCGCCGCGTTGAAGCCCGGGATCTCGCCTGTGTGCCCGAACCAGCCGTCGATGCACCCCACGGCGAGGCCGTACCCGGCGGGGCCCGGGATCGAGGCGAACCTCGCCGTCTGGGTCTTCTCGTCGAGCAGGCCCTGCCCGGTGCCGAGCGCCCGCCCGTACGTCACCAGGTCGGACGCCGTTGACGTCAGCGCGCCGGCAGACCAGCCCCAGGACGGATTCCAGGCGGTGGCGTCCTGCGGCGTCGTCTGCCCGTCCGGAAGCCCCTGGAGGGTGAGGCCCGACGGGTGGGGAGAGGGCAGCGCGCCATCGGGCCCGGGCATCGAGGTACCGGTGAGGTGGAGCGGGTCGATGATCCGCGCCTTGACGGCGTCCGCGTACGAGGTGCCCGTGAGCTTCTCGATGAGGCGGCCGAGGATGAGGGTGTTGGTGTTGGAGTAGTCGAACTTGGCGCCGGGCTCGAACGGCCGGGGGAGCGCGAGGCCGATCGCGATGAGGTCGTCCGGGTTCCACTGCTTGGTCGGATTCGTGAAGATCTCATGCTGGAACGTCTCGTCGAGGGAATAGCTCGCGATCCCGCTCGTCATGTTCATCAGCATCGCGACCGTCACATCGTTGCCCCGGGCGATCTGTGGGAAGTACGTGCCGATCGGGTCGTCGAGGGCGAGCCTGCCCTCCTGGACCAGCTGGAGGACGAGCGTTCCCGTGAACGTCTTCGTCACGGAGCCGATGCGCGAGTACATGCCGTCCGTCATCGGCGTCTTCATAGCCTGGTCAGCGAGGCCGAGGGCCTTGATCCAGGTGCCTCGCGGGCTGCGCACCGCCACGATCGCCCCTGCGGTGGACGCATTGGCGAGCCCGTCCCCGGCGGCCTTCTCAAGCGTGGCGGCGGTCGCCGCGGGCATCGTCCCGGTCGCCGCGGCGGGCAGCTTCCGGCCGATCACCCCCGCCGGGTCGGCCACGCACGCCCCGCCGGCGCTGGCTGCGGACGTTGCCGGTACTGCCGCCGCCGATCCAGACGCCCCGTTGTCGGAGCTGGGGGGCTGCGCCGGGGAGCAGCCGCCCATCGCCAGCGCCAACGCCACAGCTGATGCGCCCGCGAGCCAACCTCGTCCCATGGTCATGCCTTCCCCCTGCGTCGTGTGCGGGTCGCGGCGCGCCCACGGCCCATTCTGCCGGAATCGGGGTGCGGCGACCTAGACCGTCCGTGGAGTCGATCGTCGGACGTGACCGTCTTGCCCTACCAGTCGATAAGTTCCTTGGATCACGTGGGTCATCGCGGCAGTGGTGGCGGCCGTCGGGATCAAGCCGGCCACCCCGCCGAGGCGGGACTGTCAATTTTTCGGTGTAGGTGGGTTGTGATTGTCGGGTCTGCGGCGGGCTGCGGAGAGCCGGCCGTCGAAGGTGATGTCGAAGGCTTTCAGGCCTGCTTCCATCTCTGGGTCCATCTGGCCCGGCCCTTCCCTGTGGGGTCCAGGGCCATCACGGCGAGGTAGACGCACTTGAGCGCGGCCTGCTCGTTGGGGAAGTGGACCACGGGCCTTGACGGCCTTGCGGATCCGGGCGTTGACGGACTCGATCGCGTTTGTCGTGCGCACGATCCGGCGGATCTCCCGGTCGAACTGCAGGAACGGGACGAACTCGGCCCAGGCATTCTCCCACAGCCGCGCGATCGCCGGGTACTTGGACCCCCATTGCTCGTCGAACTCCAGGAAGCGCTCCTCGGCCTGCTCCACGGTCGCGGCCTGGTAGACGGGCCTGAGGCCCCGGGAGATCGCGTCCCAGTCCTGCCGGGCCGCGTAGCGGAAGCTGTTGCGCATCAGGTGCACGATGCAGGTCTGCACGATCGTGGCCGGCCACACGTTGCCCACCGCGTCGGGCAGCCCCTTCAGGCCGTCGCAGACGAGCATCAGGACGTCCTCGACACCGCGGTTGCGGATCTCGGCCAGGACCTGCTGCCAGTACTTCGCACCCTCGCCGCCGTCCCCTGCCCACAGGCCCAGGATGTCGCGGTTGCCCTCGGTGGTGACGGCCAGGGCGATGTAGATGGGCCGGTTGGCGACCTGCCCGTCGCGGACCTTCACGTGGATGCAGTCCACGAACACGACCGGGTAGACCGGGTCCAGGGGCCGGTTCTGCCATTCGGCCATCCCGTCCAGGACCTTGTCGGTGATCGTGGAGATCGTCGTCTTGTACACCTCCGAGCCGTAGACGTCGGCCAGGTGCGCGGAGATGTCCCCATGAGTCATCCCCCGGGCCGAGAGCGAGAGGACGATGTCCTCGATCGAGCCCAGACGCCGCTGCCGCTTGGCCACGGCCACGGGCTCGAAGGTCCCCGCCCGGTCCCTCGGCAGGTCGATCTGCAGCGGGCCGGCCTTGGTCAGCACCGTCTTGGACCGGACCCCGTTCCGGGCGTTCCCGCCCGGCTCCTCGGTGCGCTCGTGCTTCCCGTAGCCCAGGTGCGCGGTCAGCTCGCCCTCCAGGGCGGACTCGACCACGAGCTTCGTCAGCTGGGCCAGCAGCCCGCCCTCGCCGTCGATCGCGAGCCCCTGCCGCTGCGCATCGCCCACAAGCTCGCGATCAGCGCCCGGTCCACGACCGCCGGGGCAGGCCGCTCGGCGTCGCCGCCGTCGGCCACGTCCTGTTCCTCCACGACCGACTCGGCGGCCGGCTCAACGTCAACGCTCATCGGGTACCTCCTGTGTCAGAGTTACACCGTTGAAAGTACAGTCCGACCCGACGGCAACGTCCGAGACATGGGGGAGAGACCGGGGGGAACGGGGCCCCGAATGCCCCCACGTCACCGTCACGCCGCTTCGCGGAGCCATCCGCAACAACCTCATTGACCTCGAAGAGGCCTACGGGACAGTCCTGGTCGACGTCGGCGGACACGACTCCCAGGAGTCCCTGAGGCGACACGGCAGAAAGCCGAGCAGAAGCAGGGCCGATCGCTTCAGTCCGGACCCGCGGTGAGGCCCATCTGCGTCATGAAGTCGGCCATGTTCGCGTAGCTTCGGTCATCGACGATGAGGCCCTGGGAGTCGACCTCCAGGAAGCCCGCCTCCACAAAGCGGATCCGGCTCCCGTTCCCTGGCACTTGCCCGTTCGGAGTCGGCATCGAACCCGTGAAGGTCCCCACGACGGTCGCCTCGAATGCAGCGCGGTTGCCGTCTTCCAGCATCCAACCGACCTCGTGTCGGAAGTCGGGCAA
>NZ_JAIZDP010000015.1 GCF_021554725.1 Sinomonas notoginsengisoli
CGCCGGCGCCCGTACCTCAGGCCGCTCCGCCGGCGCCCGCACCTCCGCCGCCGCCCCCGCCCGTACCTCAGGCCGCTCCGCCGGCGCCCGCACCTCCGCCGCCGCCCCCGCCCGTGGTGAGCCCGGGTGCCGGGATCGTCAACAACCCCGCCGGTGCACAGAGCTACGCGTCGACCCAGCTTGCCAGCTTCGGCTGGGGGAGCGGGGAGTTCGGGTGCCTGGTCAAACTCTGGAACCAGGAATCCAGCTGGATGACTGACGCGACCAACCCGTATAGCGGCGCGTACGGTATCGCACAGGCCCTTCCACCTTCGAAGTACTCGACCGCTGGCAGCGACTGGCTCACGAACTACCGCACCCAGATTAATTGGGGCCTCGGCTACATCGCCAACCGCTATGGGACCCCCTGCAACGCCTGGGCCCACGAGGTCTCCTACAACTGGTACTGAGCGGTCGCGCTGGTTCTCACGCGTAGTACCCCCGCGGACGGGCTGGCGCCAAGAGGTGCGAGACCGGCGTCGGCCGCTACCGGTACCCTTGATGGGTGAGTTCCATCCTGCCCGCCCCCGCGACCGAGCGCAGGGACGCCCCTCGTTCCTATGAGGTGCGCACGTTCGGCTGCCAGATGAACGTCCATGACTCCGAACGGATGTCCGGCCTCCTCGAGTCGGCTGGCTATGTGCGTGCGGAGGAGGGTTCCGAGCCTGACGTTGTGGTGTTCAATACGTGCGCCGTGCGGGCGAACGCGGACAACCGCCTCTACGGGCACCTCGGGCAGCTGCGGCCGGTGAAGGAGGGGCACCCGGGCATGCAGATTGCCGTGGGTGGCTGCCTCGCCCAGAAGGACCGGGACACGATCTTGAGCATTGCGCCGTGGGTCGACGCCGTGTTCGGCACGCACAACGTGGGCGCGCTCCCCGCGCTGCTCGAGCGGGCGCGCCACAACGAGGAGGCGCAGCTCGAGATCCTCGAATCGCTCGAAGTCTTCCCCTCGACTCTGCCCACCAAGCGGGACTCGGTGTACAGCGGGTGGGTGTCCATCTCGGTGGGCTGCAACAACACGTGCACCTTCTGCATTGTGCCCAGCCTTCGAGGAAAGGAACGGGACCGCCGCCCGGGCGAGATCCTCGGCGAGGTCCGGGCCCTCGTGGACGACGGCGCGATCGAAGTCACGCTACTGGGCCAGAACGTCAATTCCTACGGCGTGGAGTTCGGCGACCGGCTGGCGTTCGGCAAGCTCCTGCGCGCGTGCGGCGAGATCCGGGGCCTCGAGCGGGTGCGGTTCACGAGCCCCCATCCTGCCGCGTTCACCGACGACGTCATCGAGGCCATGGCCGAGACGCCCAACGTCATGCCGCAGCTGCATATGCCGCTGCAGTCCGGTTCGGACAGGATCCTGCGCGAGATGCGCCGCTCATACCGCAGCGCGAAGTTCCTCGGCATCCTCGACAAGGTCCGGGAGCGCATCCCGCACGCCGCGATCACCACTGACATCATCGTGGGCTTCCCCGGCGAGACGGACGAGGACTTCCAAGCGACCCTCGACGTCGTTGAACGCGCGCGCTTCTCGAACGCCTTCACGTTCCAGTACTCCCAGCGGCCTGGAACGCCCGCGGCGACCCTGCCGGACCAGCTGCCCAAGGCCTTGGTCCAGGAGCGCTACGAACGCCTCACCGCACTCCAGGACCGCATCGCCGCCGAGGAGAACGCGAAGCAGGTGGGCAGCACCATCGAGGTCATGGCGACGGCCTGGGCCGGCCGCAAGGCAGAGGAAACGCACCGGCTCTCCGGCCGGGCGCGCGACAACAGGCTCGTGCACTTCTCAGTCCCCGGTGGCGCTGTGGCGCCACGCCCCGGCGACCTCGTGACAGTGACGGTGACCGAGGCGGCCCCGTTCCACCTCATCGCCGACCCCGCCTCCGCGGCCGACTACTCGCTGCGCCGCTCCCGAGCGGGAGATGCGTGGGACCGCTCGCAGGCCGACTCGTGCGGCGTCCCCTCCGTGCGGGCAGGGGACGCAGGGGCGCACGGCGCCGTGAGCCTCGGCATGCCGTCCCTGCCCGTGCGCTCCTCCTGAGCGTGGCCACACGGCCGATCGTTGCGATCGTGGGCCCCACGGGCTCGGGCAAGTCGGATCTCGCGGTCCAGATCGCGCTCGCAGTTGACGGCGAGATCGTCAACGCGGACGCCCTCCAGTTCTACCGTGGCATGGACATCGGCACTGCGAAGATCACCCCCGAGGAGCGCCGCGGCGTGCCGCACCACCTTCTCGACGTGCTCGACGTGACCCAGGAGGCCTCCGTGTCCACGTTCCAGACGTGGGCGCGCGAGGCCATCGCGGACATCCATGCACGCGGGCGCCGCGCTATCCTCGTCGGCGGCTCGGGGCTCTACGTCCGGGCGGCCCTCGATGTCCTCGAGTTCCCGGGCACCGACCCCGCGCTCCGGGGCCGCCTCGAGGCGGAGGCCGATCGCGACGGGATCGAAACGCTTCGTGGACGGCTGCGCGCCGTCGATCCCGTCTCGGCTGCCAGGCTCGGCGACGCGCGCCGGATCATCCGCGCGCTTGAGGTCCATGAGCTCACGGGGCGTCCGTTCAGCTCGTTCATGCCGGTGCGGCAGTATGCGGCGCCGGCCGTGCAGATCGGCTTGGACCTGGACCGGGCAGCGCTGCACGAGCGGATCGCCGCCCGCGTGCACCGGATGGCCGACGCCGGTCTGGCCGCCGAGGTCTCCCGCCTCGCCGCCGCGGGCCTCAGGGAGGGAAAGACCGCGTCCCGCGCACTCGGCTACGGCCAGTTCCTCAGGGTCCTCGACGGTGAGTGCACTCCCGAGCGTGCCGCGGAAAAGACCATCGTCGCAACCCGGCAGTTCGCCCGACGCCAGCTCACGTGGTTCCGGGCCGATCCGCGGGTGCACTGGCTCGACGCCCTGTCTCCGGACGTGGTGGGGCAGGCGCTGGCTGTTGTGCGCTCAGCGGACGCCATGTCCGGCCGGTAGGCTTGAACCATGACCCTATCCGCGCAGTCCGCCCCTGACGTCCTTTCCGGCCTCGCGGGCCTGCAGTTCGCGAAGGGCCACGGCACGGGGAACGACTTCGTCCTCGTAGCCGATCCTGCTGGCGAGCGGCACCTCGCCGAGACCGAGGCCGCTGCACTGTGCGACCGCCATCAGGGCATCGGCGCGGACGGACTCATCCGTGCGATCCGCTCCAGGGAGCTGCCTGAGGGCGCGGCGATCCTCGCCGAGGAGCCGGCAGCCGAGTGGTTCATGGACTACCGCAACGCGGACGGCTCGCTCTCGGAGATGTGCGGCAACGGCGTCCGCGTCTTCGTGGCGTTCCTGCTCGAGCAGGGGCTCGTGGAGCTTGATGCTGGGGCGGTGCTGCCGATCGGCACGCGTGCGGGCGTGAAGCGCGTCGAGCGGCGCGAGGGCGGATTCGCCGTCGACATGGGGCCCTGGGCGTTCATCGATCCGCAGCGGGCCGCAGCGAATGCGGCGGACGCGACTGTCACGGCCGTGGGGCTCGACGTTGCCCGCCCTGCCCTGAGCGTAAGCATGGGCAATCCGCACACCGTGGTGGCCCTCGCCGAGCCCGCAGAGCTTTCCGGCCTCGGGCTGCACACCGCGCCCGCCGTCGAGCCCGTGCCTCCGCACGGCACGAACGTCGAGTTCGTCGTGCCCTCCGAGCCGCTCGTGACCTCCGGTGTGGGCAGCATCTCGATGCGCGTGCACGAGCGCGGCGTGGGGGAGACCCAGTCGTGCGGGACCGGCGCATGCGCTGCGGCGGTGGCGATCCGCTACTGGGCTGGCGCCGGCGCTCCCGACCGCTGGGACGTCGACGTTCCCGGCGGCAGGGTCAGCGTCGCATTCGTGCCCGGTACTGACGGCCGCGAGCATGTGGAGCTCTCCGGCCCTGCTGTCATCGTGGCCCACGGCACCCTCGGGTAGCCCGGCCTAGCTCGGCACTCAGAGTAGGGGCGCGGTCTCGGTACCGGGCGGCGGATAGGTGATCTGCCCGTCCCGGATCCTGGCGAATGGGGTCAGCGTGGCGTGCTCCGTCGAGGTCGGCGACACGAGATGGACCACTTCGGTGCCAGCCACGAGGAGGGCGTCGGTGATGAGCCTGCGGTGGCAGCGCCACGGTAGAGCCTCGCTGCACATGATGGCCGGGATCGCCTCGGCAGCGAGCGCCAAGAGCTCGTCCAAGCCCTCGCGGAAGGCCGGGGTGCCCATGGAGTCGGCGTAGTCCCGGAAGCCCTTGACCCTCCAGCCTCCATTGGGGCTCGGGACCCCGGCAGGGGTATGGCGGCGTCCGCCGAGCGCGGCCATCCACCGGTACTCGATGTCCGGCGGGAGGGCCTCTCGGATCGCCTGCTGGTTCCACTGCGGATGCTTCCGCGAGGCCGGGAACGAGCGCACATCGACCAGATGCGTTACCCCGCTGGGCCGAAGCATCGACACGACGTCATCGAGCTCTCGGGTCGAATGCCCGATCGTGAAGATACGGCTCATGGGGGTATCCGGAGGCGTCAGCTCGTGCGGGTGACCACGAGCACGCGGAAGCCCTTCGACGTCGCCGCACGCGCGACGTCGAACGCGTCCCCGAGCTGGTCCGCGAGCCACCGCGCCAGCGAATCCGAGCCGAGGTTCTTCTGCACCACCAGCCACGCCTCGCCGCCCGCCGCGAGGCGCGGCAGCCACATTAGGAGCAGCTCGTGGAGCGCGGCCTTGCCGATGCGGATGGGCGGATTGGACCAGATCGTCGCGAAGCGGACGTCAGGATCGACCTCGTCCGGCAGCTGTGCACGGACGTTGTCGAGGCCCAGGACGGCTGCGTTCTCCTGGGTGAGGGACAGGCTGCGGGTATTGACGTCCACGGCATGGACGGTGGCGGCAGGCGAGCGGAGGGCCATCGTCAACGCGAGGGGTCCCCAGCCGCAGCCGATGTCGAGGAGGTGCCCCTGGGGTGCGGGTTCCGGAACCTCGGCCAGGAGCACGGCCGTGCCCTTGTCGACGCCGTCCGGGCTGAAGATTCCCGCCGAGGTGCGCAGGGTCACCTCGCGCCCGTTGAGCACGACGGCGAGCGGGCGGCGTACGTCGGGCACGTCCGGGTCGGCGTTGAAGTAGTGGGCCTGGTCCATAGGCATCCAGCGTAGCGGCAGGCCCTTGCCGCATCCGCAGGGGGTCCGATTCCAGTGAGGGCGGCGGACGTCAGCTACAATGGACGGATGCTCCTGTTCATTTGACGCTGTTGGCGAATCTGACGCTGTTGGCCAATCTGACGCCATTGATTCCCGGTGCGCCGCCCCCTTGCAGGGACCGCAGCGCCTCGCGTCGAACGACTCGCGCCGAGCCGAGGTCCCATTCCGGCTGGCCCGAACAGGCATCCCCAGGAGAATTCCTTGCCACCCGAGCCAGCGCCGGAGGCCTTTCCACAGGTCCCTCCCCCTGAAGGCGCCCCCGCCGAGCGCCAGCACTATTCTGGAACTGCATCCGTGAAGGAGACCATGACCGAGAACAACAACACCCCCGCACCCGCGGGCAACGGCGGGCCGCAGGACCTCAGCCCCGCAGACATCCAGGCGGTCATCGACCGGATCCTGGCCAAGGAGGAGGCCGCCGCCAAGAAGGCCAAGCGCCCGTCGCCGGGCCAGGACGGCGGCGAAGACGACGGCGGTGCGGCCCGTGGTGCCCTCAGTGATGGCCGTGCGCTTGCCATCTCGGACCTCGACGCCGAGCACGGAGACTACGACGGCGACCAGCAGGACCTGGCCGAGCGGCGTGCGCTGCGCCGCGTAGCGGGGCTCTCCACCGAACTCGAAGACGTCACCGAGGTCGAGTACCGCCAGCTGCGCCTCGAGCGCGTTGTCCTGGCGGGCCTGTGGTCCGAAGGGACGCTCCAGGACGCGGAGAACTCGTTGCGCGAGCTCGCCGCGCTCGCCGAGACGGCAGGCTCGGAGGTGCTGGACGGCGTCGTGCAGCGCCGGCAGAAGCCCGATGCGGGGACGTTCCTCGGCTCGGGCAAGGCACTCGAGCTCCGGGACATCGTCGCAGCGACGGGTGCGGACACCGTCATCGTGGACTCGGAGCTCGCCCCGTCCCAGCGTCGTGGCCTCGAGGACATTGTCAAGGTCAAGGTCATCGACCGGACCGCGCTCATTCTTGACATCTTCGCCCAGCACGCCAAGAGCCGTGAGGGCAAGGCGCAGGTCGAGCTCGCGCAGCTCGAGTACCTGCTCCCGCGCCTGCGCGGGTGGGGTGAGTCGATGTCTCGCCAGGCCGGTGGCCGCGTCGGCGCCGCGGGCGGCGGCATCGGCTCCCGCGGGCCTGGCGAGACGAAGATCGAACTCGACCGCCGGCGCATCCGCACCCGCATGGCCAAGCTCCGGCGTGAGATTGCGGGCATGAGGCCGGCACGCGAGACGAAGCGGGCCAACCGCAAGCGCAACGAGGTCCCCTCGGTGGCGATTGCCGGTTACACGAACGCGGGCAAGTCCTCCCTCCTCAACCGGCTCACGGACGCGGGCGTCCTCGTGCAGAACGCCCTGTTCGCGACCCTCGATCCGACAGTGCGCCGCGCGGAGACCCCGGACGGCCTCCCGTACACGCTCGCGGACACGGTCGGATTCGTCCGCTCGCTGCCCACGCAGTTGGTCGAGGCCTTCCGCTCGACGCTCGAGGAGGTCGCCGATGCGGACCTCATCCTGCACGTCGTGGATGTCTCGCACCCTGCCCCTGAGGGCCAGATCGCGGCCGTCCGAGAGGTGCTGGCAGACGTGGACGCCCGCAAGGTGCCGGAGATCATCGTGCTGAACAAGGCAGACGCCGCGGACCCATTCGTCCTTGAGCGGCTGCGGCAGCGCGAGGCGCGCAACGTCGTGGTGTCCGCGCGGACCGGTCAGGGCATCGTGGAACTCAAGGACGCCATCAGCGATGCCATTCCACGGCCGGACGTGGCGCTCACGCTCCTCGTTCCGTACAGCCGCGGCGACATCCTCAACCGGCTGCATACGTCGAGTGCCGAGATCCACTCGCTCGAGCACGTCGAGGCTGGCACCCGCGTCGAGGCCGTGGTCCGGGAAGAATTCGCGGCGGAGCTGGCACCGTTCGTTGTCCATGACTGAACCGGATCGGGAGGCGACGGACGACGGCGGGGCCGCACCCGCCGTCGTCCGTTCGGCCCCATGGGTGTAACCGAAGACGCGGCCCTGGCGCTGCTCGACACCGCCGTCGCGGCGATGGGCGGCCAGCAGCGCGAGGGGCAGCACGAGATGGCGCGGCAGGTGACCAAGGCCATCGACGAGGGGCGCCACCTCCTCGTCCAGGCGGGCACCGGCACGGGCAAGTCACTCGCCTACCTGGTGCCTCTGATCGCGCACGCCCAGACGAGCGATCGGCCTGCCGTCGTCGCGACGGCCACGCTCGCGCTCCAGGCGCAGATCGTGGGCCGTGACATCCCCCGGCTGCTCGAGGCAGTGAACCCCGAGCTGGAGCGACCCATCGATGTGGCCCTTGTCAAGGGCCGCTCGAACTACCTGTGCCGGCACAAGCTCGAGGGCGGCTTCCCGGCAGACGAGCCAGCGGAGGGCGCCTTGTTCGCGCTCGGCGAGGACACGGCCGTGGCCCACCCGGGCGCCGGCCCGACCACGCAGTTGGGCCGCGAGGTGGCGCGTCTGCGCGAATGGGCCGAGGAGACCGAGACCGGCGACCGCGACGATCTCGTCCCCGGCGTGTCGGACCGCGCCTGGCGACAGGTCTCGGTCACCGCGCTCGAATGCCTCGGCGCCCAGAAGTGCCCCTTCGCGGCCGAGTGCTTCAGCGAGCTCGCACGGAAGCACGGCACCGAGGCGGACATCGTGGTGACCAACCACGCGATGCTCGCGATCAACGCCTTCGAGGGGCTCAATGTGCTGCCCGAGTACGACGTCGTGGTGGTCGACGAGGCACACGAGCTCGCTGATCGCGTCACGGGTGCCGTGAGCGCGCAGCTGTCCTCCCAGATGATTCAGGCGGCTGCCTCCAGCGCCCGACGCCACTGCAGTATCCCAGTGGACGCTCTCCATACCGCGGCCGCGGCGCTCGAGGTTTCGCTCACCTCGGCACCGACCGGGCTTCTCGCCCGAGGGCTGAACGAGGAACAAGCCCAGGACATCGCGCTCGTGCGGGATGCGTGCCGTGTGGCGCTGTCCGATTCGAAACCGGGGGAGGCGCAGGCGTCCGACGGCGGCCGCCAGGTCGCGCGGTCAAGGCTTCTCGCGCTCGTCGAGGTCTGCGAGCGGCTCCTGGGTGCGGAGGCGAATCGCGAGGTCGTGTGGGTGACCCGTACGGGTCCCCCGGATCCGGTCACTGGATTCTCCGCCCCGGATGACTCGGGTCCGGCGATGCTGCACATCGCACCGCTGAATGTGGGTGGCCGCCTCCGTGAGGGGCTCTTCGACGGTCACACGGTGGTTCTGACGAGCGCGACGCTCGCTATCGGCTCGGCGTTCGAACCGACGGCGGGTGGACTCGGACTGCTGGGCGGCGGGGCGCCCTCGTGGACCGGCGTAGACGTCGGGTCCCCATTCGACTATCCCAGACAGGGCATGCTGTACGTGGCCAGGCATCTCCCCAAGCCCGGCCGCAGTGTTTCGCCTGAGGCCCTCGACGAACTCGAGGCACTGCTGACGGCCTCCCACGGCGGTGCACTATGCCTCTTCTCGTCCCGGCGCGCCGCGGAGGATGCCGCGCATGAGCTGCGCGGCAGGATCGACGAGACGATCCTGTGCCAGGGCGAATCGTCGATGAGCGCTTTGGTGAAGCAGTTCTCCGCGGAGCCGGACACGTGCCTTTTCGGCACGATGTCCCTCTGGCAGGGCGTGGACGTCCCCGGGCAGTCCTGCCGCCTCGTCGTGATCGACCGGATCCCGTTCCCCCGGCCGGACGATCCGCTCATGACGGCACGCTCCCGTGCGGTCGCCCAGGCAGGCGGGAACGGATTCATGAGCGTCTCGGCAACGCACGCCGCCGTTCGCCTCGCCCAGGGCGCCGGGCGGCTCATCCGGTCGACGGCAGACCGTGGAGTCGTCGCCGTCCTCGACTCGCGTCTTGCCACCGAGCGGTATGGAGCGTTCCTGCGCAGCGCGCTCCCACCGCTGTGGAGCACGACCGAGCGGAACATCGTGCTCGGTGCCCTCGGCCGGCTCGCTCAAGCGGGCTGACCCGCGCATTCTCAGACCGAGCGCAGCACCGAGACGACCTTTCCCATCACCGTGGCCTGATCGCCCAGGATGGGCTCGTACCGGGTGTTCTGGGGCAGCAGCCATGTGTGACCGTCGCGCTGCCGGAAGGTCTTCACCGTGGCCTCGTCGTCGAGAAGGGCGGCGACGATGTCGCCGTTCTCGGCGCTGTTCTGCCGGCGCACCACAACCCAGTCGCCGTCGCAGATCGCGGCATCGATCATCGAGTCGCCTTTGACCCGCAGCATGAACAGATCGCCGTAGCCCACGAGCTGGCGAGGGAGTGGCATGACATCCTCCACAGCCTGATCGGCGAGGATCGGCCCACCCGCTGCGATGCGTCCCACAAGGGGCACCATTGCGGTGTCCGCGGCGCTCGCCATGCTCTCGAGGGTGGCACCGCCTGAGCCCAGCATGCCGGCCGCGCCCTCCTCACTGACGCTGAGCTCGCCCTCGTCGAGGGTGAGCGGCATCAGGACCTCCATGGCACGGGGCCGTTTCGGGTCCCGGCGGAGGTAGCCCAGCTTCTCGAGCTGGCTGAGCTGGTGCGTGACGCTCGAGAGGCTCGCGAGGCCCACCGTGTCGCCGATCTCGCGCATCGAGGGCGGATATCCGTTGACCTGCACCGATCTCTGGATCGTCTCGAGAATCCGCTTCTGGCGTGCGGTCAATCCCTTTGCCGCCTTGGTCCGTGGTGCCATGCCGCCCCTGCCCCTTCATCCCGCCGCCGGCTCCGGCGGGTTGTTGCCCCGGGCCCAGAACTGTCGGACCCCCTCTGCACCATGTGGACATGGTTTGCGGAGGGAACACTGCAGCTCCGGGTTCCAAGTGGTCCTGGATTCCTGGTACCGGGCCCGTTACCCGGTGCTGCTCCCACCGTAGGCCAGTTCTCAGCACCTTTCAAACATTTGTTCGAGCGAGTCTGGACACGATTCGTTGTGAGGTGCTAAGAAGAGAGCAGAGAAATCGAAGATGAATTCGACATTCTGCTTGTCGCTGGATTCGGAGTTAGCCAAAAGTTCGAACGGTCGACTCCCGGCGCGGGCAGGGGAAGGCGCACCATGGCACACGCGATCGTCCTCGGCGGACATTCTGGCCTCCGCAGCATCCGGCCCGAGCTGCCCCCGCTGCGGCTCACACGGCGCGGCCGGATTGTCCTCGTCGTTATGCCGCTCTTCTTGGCGGCGCTCGCTGCGCTCGTGGCGTGGGCCGCGCTCGTGGCGCCCGCGCGGGCTGGCGTGGAACAGCTTGACGGCGCAGGCTCAACTGTCACGGTGACCGTGCAACCCGGCGAATCGCTCTGGACGATTGCCGCGCAGCGGGTCCCTGATCAAGACCCGCGCGTGACCATCAGTCAGATCCGGGAGCTCAACGACCTCTCCGGCACGCGCGTGCTGCCCGGCGAGCAAGTCCACGTTCCGCTGTCCCGCTGAGCCGGACGACGGCCGAGCAGTCCGCAGGCCCGGCTCGTCGGCAGCGGTCGGGCCCTGTGCTGAGATAGTTATTGCGCCGTCCCGAGTGCGGCTGATGGGGCGCGCTGGCGTAGGCTAGACCGGTGGACGACCAGCTCGAACGACTCAACCGGCTCCCCCTCCGCGATGATCTCCGCGGCCAGCATCCCTACGGAGCCCCGCAGCTGAACGTCCCCATCCAGCTCAACGTCAACGAGAACACCCACGGCGTCCCGCGCGATGTCCAAGACGCGATCGTCGAGGCTGTCCGGTCTGTCGCCGGAGGCCTGAACCGCTATCCCGACCGCGAGTTCACCGAACTGCGGGACTCGCTCGCGGAGTACCTCGGGCACGGGCTCACGGCAGACCAGCTGTGGGCCGCGAACGGATCCAACGAGGTGCTCCAGCAGATCCTGCAGGCGTTCGGTGGCCCCGGCCGCTCCGCCCTCGGCTTCCCGCCCACGTACTCGATGTATCCGCTTCTAGCCTCGGGCACGGGCACGGACTACCTCAAGGGCGTCCGTGCCGAAGACTATGGGCTTTCGGCAGAGTCGGCCGCACAGCAGGTGCGCGCCCTCGCCCCCAACGTCGTCTTCCTTTGCTCTCCGAACAACCCGACCGGGACCGCTCTGGGACTCGACGTGGTGGATGCGGTGTACGAGGCGGGTGAGGCGAGTCAGGCCATCGTGATCGTGGACGAGGCGTACGCCGAGTTCGCCCACGCCGGAACCGAGAGCGCGCTGACGCTCCTGCCGGGGCGCCGACGGCTTATCGTCACCCGCACCATGAGCAAGGCCTTCGCGCTCGCCGGCGCACGGCTGGGCTATCTGGCCGCAGCCCCGGAGGTCATCGATGCGCTGCGCCTGGTACGTCTGCCGTACCACCTCTCAGCAATCACCCAGGCCACCGCACTCGCCGCATTGAGCCACCGCTCCTCCCTGATGGCGGAGGTCGAGGAGATCAAGCGGCAGCGCGACCGAATTGTCTCCGAGCTCGAGCGGATGGGGCTCACGCCGGCATCGTCGGATTCCAACTTCGTCTTCTTCACCGGACTGGAGGATCCCCAGAAGATCTGGCGCGGCCTACTCGAGGCCGGCGTGATCGTCCGTGACATCGGGATCCCCGGCAGCCTGCGGGTCACCGCGGGCACCGAACGCGAGACCACAGTCTTCCTGGAGCGCCTCGAACAGCTGCTGGCCGCAGAAGGGCGCCTTCCCGCCGCCTAGAATGGACTAAACAGCCCCGGACCGAATCCTCCAGCAGAAGGACATCCACCCATGAGCACCGAGCTGCAGACCGTGCCCGTGACCCAGCGGACTGCGCGGATGGAGCGCATCACGAGCGAGTCCTCGGTCGTCGTCGAGGTCAACCTCGACGGCACCGGCCGTTCCGACATCTCCAGCAGCGTCCCGTTCTACGACCACATGCTCACGGCCCTGTCCAAGCATTCCCTGATCGACCTCACGGTCCGGGCGACGGGCGACACTCACATCGACGTCCACCACACGGTCGAGGACATCGCCATCACGTTCGGCGAGGTGCTCAAGCAGGCGCTCGGGAACAAGGCGGGCATCCGCCGCTTCGGCGAGGCGTCGGTGCCGCTGGACGAGGCCCTGGCGCGCGCCGTTGTCGACGTGTCGGGCAGACCCTACCTCGTCCACACCGGCGAGCCGGCCGGACAGGAGTACCACCTCATCGGCGGGCACTTCACCGGCTCCCTCACCCGGCACGTCTTCGAGGCGATCACCCTCCACGCGGGCATCTGCCTGCACATGACCGTGCTTGCCGGCCGCGACCCCCACCACATCGCCGAGGCCCAGTTCAAGGCGTTCGCCCGCGCCCTCCGCGCCGCGGTCGAGCCCGATCCACGGATCGGCGACGCCATCCCGTCCACCAAGGGAGCCCTGTGAGCACCAGCCCCGACGCGCTGCCGGAGGCTCCGGAGGGGACCGAGGGCGCCGTCGTCGTCGACCCCCGCCACGTGGGCGGGAAGGCACCGGACCCTCAGGGGCGGCCCACCGTCGTCGTGCTCGACTACGGGTCCGGCAACGTGCGCTCTGCGGTGCGCGCCCTCGAACGCGCTGGGGCCGCCGTCACGCTCAGCGCCAGGGCCGAGGATGCACTCCATGCGGACGGCCTCGTGGTTCCGGGCGTGGGCGCGTTCGCGACCGTCATGAAGGAGCTCCGGGCGGTCGACGGGCTGCGCATCATCGGCCGGCGCGTGGCCGGGGGCCGGCCCGTGCTCGCCATCTGCGTGGGTCTCCAGGTCATGTTCGAGAGGGGCATCGAACACGGCGTCGCTGCGGAGGGCCTCGGCGAATGGCCGGGGACCGTCGAGCTCCTGCCGGCCGAGGTTGTGCCCCACATGGGCTGGAACACCGTCAAGGCCCCGGAGGGGTCGAAGCTGTTCGCGGGTGTCGAGGACGAGCGGTTCTACTTTGTCCACTCGTACGGCGTCCAGGAGTGGAACTTCGAGGTGGCCCAGCCGCGCATGGCTCCGCCGCTCGTGACGTGGAGCGAGCACGGTGCACCGTTCATCGCCGCAGTCGAGAACGGTCCGCTGTGCGCCACCCAGTTCCATCCGGAGAAGTCCGGAGACGCCGGGGCGCGGCTCCTGCGCAACTGGGTCGAGTCGCTCAAGAAGCCCGCCGAGGCCTCCTGACGCATGTGGTCGGTCCTGCTCTTCGGCCTCGCTGGGCTGCTTGTGGGGGGTGCCCTGTCATTCCGCAAGCAGGGCCTGCCCAACTGGACGTGGATCGCCTTCGGGGCGCTCGCGGTTGCCGCTGTCGTGGCGGCCTATCTGCTGACACTGCCGGCTTCCTGAGCCGGCAGCCGTGACACTGAGGGAGACACCATGACCCAAGAGGAGCAGATCCTCGAACTGCTGCCCGCCGTGGACATCGTCGACGGTCAGGCGGTGCGCCTCGTCCAGGGAGAGGCCGGAAGCGAGACCGGCTATGGCTCCCCGCTTGACTCCGCGCACGCGTGGCAGGACGCCGGGGCAGAATGGGTTCACATCGTGGATCTCGATGCGGCATTCGGCCGCGGGGACAACCGCGCCCTCATCGCCGACGTCGTGAAGAGCCTCTCCCTGAAGGTCGAGCTGTCCGGCGGCCTGCGCGACGACGCCTCTCTTGAGGCCGCCCTCGATCTTGGAGTGGCCCGGGTGAACCTCGGGACCGCCGCCATCGAGAACCCCGAGTGGACTGCCAAGACGATCGCCCGCCACGGTGACAGGATCGCAGTGGGACTCGATGTGCGCGGCACTACGCTCGCCGGCCGCGGTTGGACCAAGGAGGGCGGAAACCTCTGGGACGTCCTCGCCCAGCTCGAGGACGCCGGATGCGCGCGGTACGTGGTCACCGACGTGACGAAGGATGGCACACTGCGCGGCCCGAACGTCGAGCTGCTCACGCAGATGTGCGCCCGCACCAACAGGCCAGTGGTCGCCTCGGGGGGCATTTCGAGCCTCGAGGATCTGCGCGCACTCCGCGAGCTGGTGCCTCTCGGGGTCGAGGGGGCGATCGTGGGCAAGGCTCTCTACTCCGGTCAGTTCACCCTGCCTGAGGCGCTCGACGTCGCCGGGCGGCGCTGAATGCCGCACGCGCACGACGGCGGCCACGCGCACGACGGCGGCCACGCGCACGACGGCGGCCACGCGCACGACGGCGGCCACGAGGCGTCGGGCGCGCACCGGCAGCTTCCCGGCCATATCGCCGCGGCGCTCGCACGCGCCGGCAGCCCCGCCGACTCGGCGGGCCAGCCGTGGGCGGGCCGCGACCTCAGCGGCGAGGGGAACCCCCTCCACCAGTTCGACACGGATGACGGCCGGCCGGATCCCGGTGTCGCCGCTGCGCTCACGGCACTCGCCGCAGGGACCGGCGACGAGGCGGGAGTACACCGGGCGCTTGCCACGGCACGCGTGTTCGTGGCCGTCGTCGCGAGCCTCGCCGAGGGGGGCCTCGGCGAGCACGGCTTCGCAGAGGACAAGGAAGCGGACATGGCACTGGTTACGGTGGCCGCGCCGGACGGGCGCAAGGCGCTGCCGGTCTTCACCTCGGTGGAGAGTCTCGAGGCCTGGCACCGCGAGGCACGCCCGGTGGCCGTGTTCGCGCCGCGGGCGGCCCTCTCCGCGGTCTCAGAGGGTGCCGAGCTGCTCGTCCTCGACCCGGGCGCGGGTTTCACGTTCGTGCTGCGCCGCCCCGGCGTGTGGGCGCTCGCCCAGCAGCGCGAGTGGACGCCGTCGTACGCTGATGCCTCCCTCGTGGCCGAGGTCGAGCGCGCAGCGGAGGGCCTCGGCCCGGTGCGCGGGATCGAGATCTCCCCGGGTCCAGGTGTCGCCTCGAGGGATTCGTCCGGCCGGCTGGTGGCGGGAGGCGGCCCCGGGCCTGAGCTGCGGCTCATCCTCGCGCTCGCGCCCGGCTTGTCAGCGGATGAGGTGCGTGAGACCGTGTCAGAGCTGAACGGCAGACTGGCTGGCAGCGCGCGCTTTGCGGAGGCCGTAGACTCCATCGAGGTCAAGGTCCGCCCCGCACACGGCTGAGTCGCCGCCCGGTCACCCCTGGGCGGGGCATGTGAAGGGGAATCGCCCATGAATTTCGCCCACTACGGGCATCTCTGGCGTCGGGTGGAGGTTCGGCGCCTCCTGCTGGTGGCGATGGTCGCGAGGCTCCCGCACTCGGCGGCAGGAGTCCTGTTGACCCTGCACGTGGTCCAGACACTGGGGCTGGGCTATGCGGCCGCGGGTGCGGTTGCCGCCGTCCTGACCATCGGGATCGCGCTCGGTGCACCGTGGCGCGGCCGGCGCGTTGACACCGCGGGCCTGCGGGCGGCACTCGTCCCCTCCGTGATCGCCGAGGCGGTCCTCTGGGGCGTGGCCCCGCACCTCGATTACCCGTTGCTGCTGGCCGCGGCCCTTGTCGCTGGGCTGTTCGCCCTGCCGATCTTCTCTGTGGTGCGGCAGTCCCTCGGTGTGATGACCGGAGCGGAACAGCGGCGCACAGCGTTCGCGCTGGACTCGATCGGCACCGAGATCACGTTCATGGTGGGCCCGGCCCTCGCCGCGCTCGTGGCGGTGAACGCCTCGACAGTATGGGGGATCACCGGCGTGGGCGCCGCGGCTGCGCTCGCGGGGCTCGCGCTAATGTGGTTCAACCCGCCCACCCGGACGGGGCAGACCGGCGCGCTGGTGGAGGCGGCATCCGAGGACGCCAATCCGTCAGACCTTCCCTCGGGTCGCGAGTCTGCGGAATCGCCCGCGCCCACTGAGGTCGCCTGGGGCCAGGCTGACGGCGCGTCGGGACTTGCGCGGCTGCTGCGGAGGGCACGCGGCGAGGCGCCAATGGCCGGTGTCGCCGTCATCGTCGTCATGGTCGTCGCTGCGGGGGCCGGGACGGTCCTCTCCGGCACGGACGTCGGGATCGTCGCCGTCCTGCGAGAGCACGGGCGAGGCACGCAGCTCGGCGTCGTGTTCTTCTTCTGGTGCGCAGCCTCGCTCGTTGGAGGCATCCTCTATGGGGCCATGCACCGTCCCGTGCCCCCGCTCGCGCTCCTGACTGCCATGAGCATCCTGACGATCCCCATGGGCTTCGCCCACGACACGGTCACCCTCAGCCTGCTCTCGGTCCTGCCGGGGCTCCTGTGCGCGCCCACACTGTCGGCCGCCTCGGAACGCGTCGCCGAACTCGTCGCGGAGGAGCGCCGCGGCGAGGCCATGGGCTGGTACGGATCGGCCCTCACGGCGGGGACCGCGCTCGGCTCGCCCCTGGCGGGTACCCTGATTGACGCGGTCGGGCCGTGGGCGGGCTTCATCGGGATAGGCGCCGCGGGTTCACTTCTGTGCCTCGCTGGGGTCATCGCGCAGGGCTCACGACGCCGCCGCTCGCCTCAGGCGGTCGCCTGAGCGACCGCCGGGGCGGCACCGCAAAACGCCGCACCGCGCGCTCTGGCGTGGACATCCATAGCGTGTTGCGATGCGCGTTGAACGTGTCTGGGGTCAGTTGACGGGGCCGGTGTACTTCTCGCCCGGGCCCTTGCCCGGCTCGTCCTGGACGGCCGATGCCTCGCGGAAGGCCAGCTGGAGCGAACGGAGCCCGTCGCGCAACGGACCGGCGTGCTGGGACCCGATTTCTGGAGCTGCCGCCGTGATGAGGCCGGCGAGGGCCGTAATGAGCTTGCGCGCCTCGTCCAGGTCCTTGAGGTCCGCTGCGTCCGGCCCATCGGCGAGACCGCACTTGACGGCTGCGGCGCTCATGAGGTGCACCGCTGTGGTCGTGATGACTTCGACGGCGGCGACCTCCGCGATGTCCCGGACCTCTGTGCTCACGTCCGGCGTGGCCGAGGCCTCGTCAGCGCCGAAGCTGTGGCGGTGGGTGTCCTCGGAGGATGCAGATGCGGACGCATTGGGGGTGGTGCTGCTCATGCTGCTAAGCTTTGCACAGACCGACTGGATGTCGTTACCTGATGTGATCAGGCCGGGTGTGTCAGCCAGAGGACGCCCGTGCGGCAGGCTCCGGAGAACCTCCGGCAGTGCCTGTTGCGGGGATTCGCGCGTTCACCCTGTATACTCGACAGATAGTTTGCAAGCGGAGATCACCTCCCACCTGTCGGCGTCCGGGCCTTTGGCCAGGAAAGCTGCCGGGTACTCAGGTTGGCCGGGGCGGCGAAAGCCGCTCTGAGCAGGCACGCCCCTCAGGGGAGCGCGCGCCATCCGAGGCCTCCGATTGCACCGGCAATCGGGGGCCTTCCTTGTTGCCGGGGCACGACAGTCACCGAGTACAGGAGCTTGAACATTAGCGATCCACGCATCAATGATCGAATCCGCGTTCCCGAGGTTCGCCTCGTAGGCCCTGCGGGCGAGCAGGTGGGCATCGTGCGCATCGAGGATGCGCTTCGACTGGCAGCTGAGTCAGACCTCGACCTGGTCGAGGTGGCGCCGCAGGCCAAGCCACCGGTATGCAAGCTGATGGACTTCGGCAAGTACAAGTACGAGGCTGCGGTCAAGGCGCGCGAGGCCCGCAAGAACCAGACCAACACGGTTCTCAAGGAAATCCGCTTCCGCCTCAAGATCGACAAGCACGACTACGAGACGAAGAAGGGCCACGCCCTCCGGTTCCTCGGTGCTGGTGACAAGGTCAAGGCCATGATCCAGTTCCGCGGCCGCGAGCAGCAGCGCCCGGAGATGGGCATCCGCCTGCTCCAGCGTTTCGCGGAGGACGTCGCCGAGGTGGGCGCGATAGAGTCCACCCCGCGCATCGACGGCCGCAACATGGTCATGGTCATCGGCCCGCTCAAGAACAAGGCCGAGGCGAAGGCGGAGGCCCGCCGTGCCGCGCAGCGCACGGCCGACAAGGCCAAGGCCGAAGCCGCGAAGGCCGCACCGGTAACCGCCGAGCAGTCGTCCATGACCCAGTCGCTGGGGGACGCCCTGCCCGCTGAGTTCCTCGAGGCTGCCAGGGCGCGCGAGGCTGCCCAGCAGGCGCCGGCAGTAGAGGCCACGGAGCACGAAGTGGTCTCGGCGGAGGCGCCTGCAGCCGAGGAGCCTAAGGCGGAGGCCCCTGCAGCTGAGGAGTCGAAGGCCGAGGCCCCTGCAGCTGAGGAGCCGAAGACCGAGGAGCCGAAGGCCGAGGCACCTGCAGCCGAGGCGCCGAGGACGCCGGCCGAGGCACCCAAGGCGCCGAGGACGCAGGCCAGCGCGGCTCCGGCAGCGCCGAAGTCCGCGACTCCGGCGTCGCCCGCACGCCCTGCGGCGCCGAGGCCACCTACGCCGAAGCAGTCCGCGCCCAAGGCGGCAGCTCCCAAGCCCGCGGCTCCCAAGCCGGGAGCACCGCGACCGTCCTCGGGTGCACCGAAGCCCTCCGCCCCGAAGCCGACGGCACCCCGGCCGTCCGGCCGGCGGGGCAACTAGCCAGACCGGGCCAGGGCTGCCTTCCTCTCAACGAGGGAGCGCCGCCCGTCGGGTCCACCGCTGCCGGTTCCGACCGGCAAGCGGAAGCAACCAGTCGGCCTGCGTGAGCAGGCCGCCAGAGAAATCCGCGGCCCCAGCGCCGTGGGAAGCAGAAGGAGATCGGTTCCCATGCCGAAGATGAAGACGCACAGCGGCGCCAAGAAGCGTTTCAAGCTGACCGGTTCCGGCAAGCTCAAGCGCCAGCAGGCCAACCGCCGCCATTACCTTGAGCACAAGCCGACCACGCTCACGCGCCGCCTCGCTGCGGACAAGATCGTGACGGGCGGCGACGCCAAGGTCATCAAGCGGATGCTCGGCATCTGATTTCTTCCACCCACCGGCCCTGAGAAGGGCCACCAGCCATCCCGGCCGGGCACATAGCGCCCGGGTGTCTGGGAGAGATTCAAAAGGAGTACGCACGTGGCACGTGTGAAGCGGGCAGTCAATGCCCACAAGAAGCGCCGTACCGTCCTCGATCGGGCGTCCGGTTACCGTGGTCAGCGCTCGCGCCTGTACCGCAAGGCCAAGGAGCAGCTGCTGCACTCGTTCGTGTACAGCTACCAGGACCGCCACAAGCGCAAGGGTGACTTCCGCCGCCTGTGGATCCAGCGCATCAACGCTGCGTCCCGCGCCAACGGCCTGACGTACAACCGCCTCATCCAGGGCCTCAAGGCCGCTGAGGTCGAGGTGGACCGCCGCATGCTCGCCGAGCTGGCCGTCTCTGACGCAGCCGCATTCTCGGCCCTGGTCGAGGTCGCCAAGAAGGCCCTCCCGGCCGACGTTAACGCCCCGGCCGCCAAGTAGCATCCGCGAGGCGCCGCTCGTTCCCGCTCGGGACGGACGGGGTCCGTGGTCCACAGCGCCCGTGCAGCCACCGCTGCACGGGCGCTGCCGCGTGCAGATGCCCCGCACCGCCGCTGCGGGGCCCGCGCCTCGCTAGAGTTGGTCCGTGATGCCCCGCGACACGATGACCAATCCCCGCGCGGACCGAGTCCGGGACGTGGCCAAGCTGGCCACGCGGACGGCGAGGAACCGGCGGCGGCAGTTTCTCGCCGAGGGCCCGCAGGCAGTCCGGGAGGCGCTCCGCCTCGATGCGGCCCGGCGGGCAGACGGGGGCCGGGCCGCCGTCGTGGAGCTCTACGCGAGCGAGGCATGCCTCTCCCGATACCCTGAAATAGCGCACCTCGCCGAGGCGACAGGCGCTCTGCGGCTCGCTGACGACGAGGTGCTCGCGGCGATGGCGGATACCGTGAGCCCGCAGGGGATCGTGGCCGTGTGCTCGATGCTCGACGTCACACTCGACGCCGTCCTCGCCGCCGGGCCGCGTCTCCTCGCCGTCATGTGCCGGGTCCAGGACCCGGGCAACGCCGGCACGATCCTGCGGGCCGCGGACTCCGCTGGTGCCGATGCGGTAGTGCTCACGGCGGGTAGCGTGGACATCTACAACCCCAAGGCCGTCCGCAGCACGGCCGGCTCGCTCTTCCATGTCCCGGTGGTCCTCGGCGCAGACCTCCCAGCCCTCGCGGACCAGGCCCGGGCCACGGGCCTGGGGATCCTCGCGGCCGACGGCACGGGCACCCTCGACCTCGACGTCCTCCAGGACGAAGCCGCTGGCCGCCGCGCGGGTGCCCGTGGCGTGCCTAGCCAGACGCACGACGACGCGCCGGTCGCCTACCGCCTCGAAGACCCCACCGCATGGCTGTTCGGCAACGAGGCCCAGGGCCTCGACGCGACCGAGAAGGCACTCGCAGACCAGCGGGTGGCGGTGCCCCTGTACGGTCAGGCAGAGAGCCTCAACGTGGGCACTGCCGCGACGGTGTGCCTGTATGCGAGCGCCCGGAGCCAGCGGCGCTGAACCTCAGCCGGCTAACCGGTAGGTTTGTTCCGATCGGCCGCGCGCGCACCTCGCGAGGCCTCAGATATGGAAGAGGGAAGACCATGGCTTCTGGCGGTGGGACCAAGGCCGTCGTCGCGGCGCTGTCCGCGAACCTGTCCATTGCGGCGATGAAGTTCCTCGCCTTCGCTCTCACAGCGTCCTCGTCGATGCTCGCCGAGGCGATCCACTCGGTCGCCGACTCCGGCAACCAAGTGCTTCTTCTGATCGGTGGCAAGCGGGCCAAGCGGCAGGCAAGCCCGGAGCATCCGTTCGGCTATGGGCGCGAGCGGTATATCTACGCGTTCATCGTCTCCATCGTCCTGTTCAGTGTCGGCGGCCTGTTCGCGCTTTTCGAGGCGTGGGAGAAGTTCCATGACCCGCACGGCATCGAGGGCCAATGGTGGTGGGTCCCGCTGGTCATCCTCGTGGGCGCGGTGATCGCTGAGGGACTGTCCTTCCGGACTGCGATCAAGGAGTCCAACACTTCGCGCGGGAAGCAGTCGTGGGTGTCGTTCGTGCGGAATGCGAAGCAGCCTGAGCTGCCCGTGATCCTGCTCGAGGACTTCGGCGCACTCTTGGGGCTCCTGTTCGCCCTGTTCGGGGTCTCGATGACGCTCGTGACCGGCAACGGAGTGTGGGACGCCGCCGGCACAGCGATGATTGGACTGCTCCTCGTAGTCATCGCCGTGATCCTCGCGCTGGAGACGAGTTCGCTGCTGCTCGGCGAGTCCGCCACTCGGGCCGACGTGGCACTGATCGAGGAGGCGCTCACGGCCGATGGCACGCGCGTGATCCACCTCCGCACGATGCACCTCGGCCCTGAGGAGCTGCTCGTCGGGGCCAAGATCAGCGTCGAGCGCGGTGCGAGCGGGGCCGAGATCGCGCGCTCGATCGACGCCGCCGAGGCGCGGGTCCGAGCCTCCGTCCCGAGTGCCCGGGTCATCTACCTCGAGCCGGACATCCACCGGGAGGATGGCTCCTGAGCTGACGGATCAGGGCAATGGCCTGTGCCGTTCCAGAGCGCCGCTGAGGAATGCGATGCCCAGGCCGAGGACGGCGAGCACTGCGCCGATGTAGGCCGGTGCCACGAAGCCCCAGCCGGCGGCGATGACGGCGCCGCCGAGGAGCGCCCCGAGGGCGTTGGCGACGTTGAGCGCGGAGTGGCTCAGTGAGGTGGCGAGGGTCGCCGCGCCGGGGGCGGAGTCCAGCAGGCGTGCCTGGAGGGCCGGAATGAGGATTGACCCGGAACCGCCGACGACGAAGACCATCAGCAGCGCGAGCGGCCGGACCGGCGCCGCGAGCCCGTACAGCACCATGACTACCGCGACAGCGGCAAGCGCCCGGTAGACGGTGCCCATCACGGAGCGGTCCGCCAAGCGTCCGCCGAGCATGTTGCCCGCCACCATGCCCAGTCCGTACAGGGCCACGACCACCGGCATGAGGGTCTCGTCGAGGCCCGCAACGCCAGTCATAGTGTGCGCGATATAGGTGTAGGTCGCGAAGAACCCGCCGAAGCCCACAACGCCTATGGCGAGTGCGAGCCACAGCTGCACGCGGCGCAATGCTGAGAGCTCGCGGCGGATGCTCGCCTCGGGGTGGGGCGGCTCGAACGGGACGAACCGGGCGACCATCACGACGCACGCGACGGCTATCACCCCCGTGGCCACGAACAGGAGCCTCCACCCGGCGGCCTGCCCCAACCAGGTCGCGGCCGGAACGCCGAGGACATTCGCGATGGTCAGCCCGGACATGACTGTCGCGATGGCCCACCCACGCCGGGTCGGCGCCACGAGGGACGCCGCAATGACGGCGGCGGTGCCGAAGTACGCGCCGTGCGGCAGGCCCGCGGCGAAGCGCGAGAGGAGCATGGCCCCGTAGTCCGCCGCGGCGAACGAGGACAGGTTGGCCAGAGCGTAGAACGCCATGAGGCTCAGCACCAACGTCTTGCGCGGGAGCCTGGCCCCGAAGGCCGCGAGCAGCGGAGCACCCACGACGACGCCGAGCGCGTAGGCGGAGATGAGCTGGCCCGCCTGCGGGGTACTGATCGCGAGCCCGCGTTCGATCTCCTTCAGGAGTCCCATGGTGGCGAACTCGACTGTTCCGATGGCGAAGCCGCCCAGACCGAGGGCAAGCATCGCCCAGAAGAGCGGCCGAGGAGCCAGGAGGGTCGAGAGACCGGCGGTGCCCGGCGCAGAGCTGCTTGGCGCTAGAGCAGAGCCGCCCAGCGTGGGGGCGGTGTGCTGTGCAGTCGCGGAATCGGGCAGTGGAAGGTCAGGGGCTGGCACCGGTGGAGTTCCTCGTGTCGTGTCGGAGGTCGCTGGTGGCGAGGTGTGGAGGAACAACACTGGCCCTCGTCTAGCTGCCAACACTAGGGCCCGACGCATCATTCCGATGCGCCTGCCTACACTGTGAGATGTGCAGACGCGAACGCCAGACGGTACCGGCAGCGAAGACGGCATGGGGAACTCCGCTGGCACGTTGACTCAGGTGGTGGGCGGCGCCATCGTCGACTCGCTCGACCATCCCACGAGGCTCCTTGTGGCCCGGCGGACGGCCCCTCCGGCGTTCGCCGGGATGTGGGAGTTCCCAGGAGGCAAGGTCGAGCCCGGGGAGTCGGCCGAGGATGGGCTCCGCCGGGAGCTGCGCGAAGAGCTCGGCGTCACGGTGGTGCTCGGCGAGGAGGTCCCCGGTCCCCTCGCCCAGGGCTGGCCGCTCAACGAGCGGGCCGCGATGCGCGTGTGGCTCGCCGAGGTGGACGACGGATCGCCGGCACCCCTCGAGGACCACGACGAGCTCCGGTGGGTTGACCTCGAGGGCGAGGGGGTCGCCGAGCTGCGGTGGATTCCGGCGGACTTCCCGATCGTCGACGCGCTGCGCAGGCACGTTGCATGATCAGCGGCAGGGGATGACGCCAAGACAACGCTGATGAAGGGCCCGGGTCCTCAGGGAGCCGGCCCGGCGGGGTTTTCAGAAGAGCGAACCCTGTCGGGGCAGCGCAGACGACGGATGCGGCGCGCGGTGGGCCGACCCGCCGTCATCCGCGTCACGCACTCCGCGGGCGGGGAACGCCGCGCGCACGCCCGTGTCCCGGTGGCCGAACGAACCGTCCTCACGCGACACCTTGCCGAACCCATGCCTGGCCTTGGCCGCAGCGACCCTCCTGCCGAGCCACGTCCTGTACTCGGCAGGCGCGTACGCGCCTTTTGCATACAGCCGACTGTAGGGGCCCACCAGCCGCGGATGGGAGCGGGCCAGCCATCCCATGAACCACTCGCGCGTCCCCGGGCGCAGGTGCAGTGCTCCGGCCGTCACCCCGGTGGCTCCAGCACGGGCGAGCGCCGCCATCAGCGCATCGAGGTGCTCCTCCGAATCCGTGAGCCACGGCAGGATCGGCATCGCCATGACGCCACATCCCAAGCCTGCGTCCCGGAGTCTCGAAATGAGCGTGAGCCGCGCGGCCGGGGAGGGTGTGCCGGGCTCGAGCGCGTGCTGGAGCCCGGGGTCGAGCACCGCGAGCGACATCGCGACGCCGATCGGCACGTGGGCGCTCGCGGCTCGGAGCAGGGGGATGTCCCGCCCGAGGAGGGTGCCCTTCGTCAGGATCGAGAACGGTGTCCCCGAATCGGCCAGCGCATTGATGATTCCCGGCATCAGCGCGTAGCGGCCCTCGGCGCGCTGGTAGGGGTCAGTGTTGGTCCCGAGGGCCACGTGTTCCCGCCCCCACGACGGTTTGGACACCTCGGCGCGCAGGACCTCGCCCACGTTGACCTTGACCACGAGCTGCCGATCGAAGTCGAGCCCTGCATCGAGGTCGAGGTAGGTGTGGGTGTTGCGGGCGAAGCAGTAGACGCATGCATGGCTGCACCCGCGATACGGGTTCACTGTCCAGCGGAAGGGCATGGAGGACGCCGGCGGGACCTTGTTGAGCGCCGATTTCGCGGCGACCTCATGAAATGTGATCCCCTGGAACTCCGGCGTCCTGACGGTCCTCAGCGCGCCCGCAAGGGACAGGAGGGGCGGCTGCGCCGGGGGGTCGGCATCCGATCCGGGGAGCGGTTCGGTGACCGTCTGCGTGTTCCATCGCATGCACCTCATTCGAATACAGCTTCGAAGACATGTCAAGGAGCCGCGCCCGCTCAGTCAACGAGGGCCCACGTGATCGTCACCGACGCCGAGATCTCCGTCTCGCCGGCCTCGAACGGCGCGCTCGCCTCGGCTGCGGCGAGCGCGATGCGCCGGGCGGGGACCGGCGGTCCCGGGCCGTCCGCTGGCTCGCCGGCGTCGATGCGCACTACAGCGCCCAGAGCCCGCCCGGCCAGGGCAGCGAGCCGTTCGGCCGCGGACCTTGCGTCGAGGAACGCCGCCTCCTGCGCCGAGGCGCGTGCGGCAGAGGCGTCCGAGACGCCGAGCGCGATTCCGTGGATCCTCACGGCATCGCCGCCGGCCGCGACGATAGCGTCCAGGAGATCGCCTGTGCGCGTGATCTCTCTCGCGCCGATAGTCAGCCCGCGGCTCGCCGCGTACCCCACAAGACGCTGCCCGCGGCCTTCCTCCCACGCCATCTCGGGGGAGACCGACAGATGCGCCGAGGCAATGTCGGACCGCGAGACGCCCGCCTGCAGCGCTGCGGCGACGATCGCCTCAGAAGCCCGTGAGGCGCCGTCGTACGCATCTCCGAGGCGCGGCGCGTGGACTTCGGAGGCGATGCGGAGGATCGCGATGTCCGGTACCGCGAGAACCGACCCGGCTCCCGTGACCGTGATGGAGTCGGGGTGAGTCATGGCCGAAGGTCCTTCCGTGGTCGGTAGCCGCCGTCCTCGAGGCCGGCGAGGCGCTCGAACGGGTTGAAGGAGGCTGCATCGCCGCGACAGACGAGGGCAACGACGGCGCCAGCCAGCTGGCCCGCGAAGTAGAGCGGGAGGAACGGAAGGCCGAGGCACACGGTGTACTGGGTCGCGTGGCGCGCCTCGTGGGCGCACAGCCCCCGTCGGCCTACGAGATCGGTGGCGCTCCCGCGCGTGAACACGACGTTCCCGACGGTGAACGCACCAGCCACAGGGAGGCCGGGCCTGTACCGCTCGGCGATGAACAGGCCGCCGGGCCCGCGGCGCAGGGGAGTCCGTGCCGCCAAGGCGAGGGCGAGGCCCAGCGGCGTCGACAGGTTGAGCGTGTTGAGCACGGCCCGTGCCCGGCTTCCGGCGCGCACAGGGGCATAGTAGCCCGTGAACTAGACTTGACGGGTGCCCGAGACAACGCCCCCATCCGCCGAGACCGAAGTCCCCGTGAGCGCCACGAGCGTGCCAGACCCCGTCGATGAGGCCGCCGTCGCCGCAGCCGTCGAGGCCGCGTTCGCAGCCATTTCCTCGGCCGGGGATCTGGATGCGCTCAAGGCCGCCCGCATCGCGCACACCGGGGAGAAGTCGCCGCTCGCCCTCGCCAACCGCGCCATCGGGTCCCTGCCCAAGGACTCCAAGGCTGCCGCCGGCAAGATCGTCGGCGGAGCCCGCGGTCAGGTCACCAAGGCGATCGCCGAGCGCCAGGCGGTCCTCGAGGCTGAGAACGACGCCCGCATCCTGCTCGAGGAGACGGTCGACGTCACGGCGGCCCCGCGTCGCCGTCGTGCGGGGGCCCGACACCCGCTCTCGACCCTCCAGGACCGAGTGAGCGAGATCTTCGTCGGCATGGGCTGGGAAATCGCTGAGGGCCCCGAGGTGGAGTCCGAGTGGTTCAACTTCGATGCCCTCAACTTCAAGCCGGACCACCCCGCACGCGAGATGCAGGACACGTTCTTCGTCGACCCGCCGGAGGCACACCTGCTCCTGCGCACGCACACGTCTCCGGTCCAGGTCCGCTCGATGCTCGAGCGCGAGGTGCCCATCTACGTGCTCTGCCCGGGCAAGGTGTTCCGCACCGACGAGCTCGATGCGACCCACACGCCCGTGTTCCACCAGTTCGAGGGCCTCGCGATCGACAGGGGGCTCAGCATGGCAGACCTGCGAGGAACGCTCGAGCATTTTGCCCGGCAGATGTTCGGCGCCGAAGCCGAGATCCGCCTGCGCCCCAACTACTTCCCCTTCACCGAGCCCAGCGCAGAGCTGGACATCTGGCACCCCGGCGCCAAGGGGGGCCCGCAGTGGATCGAATGGGGCGGATGCGGCATGGTCAACCCGAACGTGCTGCGCGCGGCGGGCATCGACCCCGACCAGTACTCGGGCTTCGCCTTCGGCATGGGCATCGAGCGCACGCTCATGTTCCGCAACGAGGTCGCCGGCATGCACGACATGATCGAGGGCGACGTCCGTTTCAGCCAGCACTTCGGGATGGAGATCTAAGTTCAATGCGAATCCCCCTTTCGTGGCTGCGCGAGTACACGCAGCTCCCGGCGGACGCGACCGCCGAGGACCTCATGGCAGATTTGGTCAAGGTCGGCCTCGAGGAGGAGGCCGTCCACCGGCCCTCTGACTCGATCAGCGGCCCCATTGTGGTGGGACAGGTGCTCAGCGCCATCAAGGAGCCCCAGAGCAACGGCAAGACCATCAACTGGTGCCAGGTGCGCCTGGTCCCCGAGGGCCAGGAGCAGACCCTCACCGGCAAGGGCATCGAACCGTCCGGGGTCCAGGGGATTGTGTGCGGCGCGCACAACTTCGCCCCCGGGGACAAGGTTGTCGTGACCCTGCCCGGAGCGACCCTGCCCGGCGACTTCCACATCGCGGCCCGCAAGACCTACGGGCACGTCTCGGCCGGCATGATCGCCTCCGTCCGCGAACTCGGCATCGGTGACGACCACGACGGCATCCTCGTGCTCTCCCGGATCGGACTCGACCCTGAGGTCGGCACGGACGCCCTCGAGCTGCTCGGCCTGAAGGACGAGGCCGCAGAGATCAACGTGACCCCGGATCGCGCCTACTGCTTCTCGATCCGGGGCATCGCCCGCGAGTACTCGCACGCGACCGGCACAGAGTTCACCGACCCAGCCACCCTTGTGAAGGCGCCCCAGGCGCTCGAGGGGGGCTACGGCGTCGTCCTCGACGACCGTGCCCCCATCTACGGCGTCCCCGGTTGCGACCGGTTCGTCGCGCGGACCGTCCGCGGGATCGACGCGACGACGCCCACCCCACAGTGGATGGTGGCGAGGCTGAGACTGGCCGGCGTGCGATCCATCTCGCTTCCCGTGGACATCTCCAACTACGTGATGTTCGAGCTGGGCCAGCCCATCCACAACTACGACCTCGACAGGCTCACCGGCCCCATCACGGTGCGCCGGGCCGCCGCGGGGGAGAAGATCACCACGCTGGATGACAAGGTCCGCACCCTCGACGCCGAGGACCTCCTCATCACCGACGAGTCGGGGCCGATCGGCATCGCGGGCGTCATGGGCGGAGCCTCGACCGAGTGCTCCGAGACCACCGTGAATGTCTTGGTCGAGGCCGCCCATTTCGACCCCGTGAGCATCGCACGGTCACGCCGGCGGCACAGGCTGCCGTCGGAGGCGTCGAAGCGCTTCGAGCGCGGCGTCGACTGGAATGTCGCGAATGTGGCGGCGCAGCGCGTCGTCGACCTCCTCGTGGAGCTCGGCGGAGGCGTCGCGGATGAGGGCGGCACGGATGTCGGGACTCCGCCCACGCCGGTGCAGATTGATCTGCCCGTCGGTTTCGCCTCAGAGCGGATTGGGATGGAATTCAGCGACGAGCTCATCACGCGCACCCTCGGCGACTTGGGGTCACAGGTGGAGCGGGCCGGCGCGGACTTCCGGGTCACCCCGCCGAGCTGGCGCAACGACCTCGAGACGAAGGAAGACCTGTCGGAGGAGATCGCCCGACTCGTCGGCTACGAGAAGATCCCCTCGACCCTGCCGGTGGCCCCTCCGGGCCGTGGCTTCACGCGCAGGCAGCAGCAGCGCCGCCGCGTCGTCCAGGCGCTCGCGGATGCAGGCCTGACGGAGATCCTCGCGTATCCGTTCGCCACTGAGGCCGAGAACGAGACATTCGGTGTGGCCGAGGAAGGTGCGCCCCGCCCGGCCATCAGGCTCGCCAACCCCCTGAGCGAGGAGCACGGCTGGCTGCGCACCTCGCTCTTGCCGGGGCTCATCGAGACGGCCAAGCGGAACCACGGGCGCGGATTCCGGGACCTCGCGCTGTACGAGGCCGGCCTCGTGTTCCTGCCCGACGGTGAGGCCCTCGGCACCGCGACGATCCCGCCGCTCGGGGCGCGGCCCTCGGACGAGGTCCTCGACTCGCTCTACGATGGCCTGCCGGACCAGCCCCTCCACATCGGTGCGGTGTTCACCGGCAAGGATTCCCCCGAATCCCCGGGCAACGATCCGCGCCTCTGGGACTGGGTCGACGCCCTCGACGCCGCGCGGCTGGTCGGCGACGTCCTCGGCGTTGAGCTCGTGGTCGCCCAGGGCTCGCACCAGGCGTTCCACCCGGGCCGCGCCGCGCAGCTGTCGCTCCGCTCCGGTGAAGTGGTCGGTTACGCTGGCGAGCTCCACCCGAAGCTCCTCGCACGCCTGGACATGCCTGCGCGTTCAGTGGCGTTCGAGCTCGACGCGGAGACCATGTTCGAGGCGGCTGCCGATGTGGTCGTGGCCAAGCCCCTCTCGACGTTCCCGGTGGCGACGCAGGACGTGGCACTCATCGTCGACGCCAAGCTGCCGGCCGATGCGGTGCTCGGCGCGCTGCGCGAGGGCGCCGGGGAGCTCCTCGAGGAGGTCCATCTTTTCGACGTCTACACAGGCAAGGGCATCGACGAGGGCAAGAAGTCCCTCGCGTTCGGGCTCCGCTTCCGGGCCGATGACCGTACGCTCACCGCCGACGAGGCCTCGGAGGCCCGTGCGGCAGCCGTGGCGCTCGCGGCCGAGCGGTTCGGCGCGGTCCAGCGGTAGCCGCGGTTCCGGCAAGCATGCTCCTGCGGGCAGTGCCACTCGGGTCTCCCGGGTCGGCGCTGCCCGCTGGCGTCAGCACCCCAGGCGAGCTCGAGCGCGGTGCCGCGATCCTCGATCCGGTCCGCCGGCACGAGTTCCTTGCGGGGCGGCTGGCCCTGCGGGGACTCGTTGCCGAGGCGACAGGCGTCGACCCGATGTCCGTGGTCTCTGCGTACACGTGCCCGGAATGCGGTTTGGGTGAGCATGGCGTTCCCGGGTTTGCGCTCGCCTCATCCGGTCCGATTGGCAAGGATTCTGCGCACGACGCCGGGCGGCGGCTCCCGCTGGACCTCGCCGCGAGCATGTCCCGGGCGCGCGGCTGGGCCCTCCTGGCGGTCCAGGCCACCGGGGCTGGCTCCCACGACGTCGGGGTCACCCCGTGGCGCGCCGGGGTCACCCCGTGGGGCGCCGAGGTCACCCCGTGGGGCGCCCAGGTCTGGTCATGCGAGCCCGCCAAGCCAGGGATCGGCGTTGACCTCGCCTGCGTGGCGGACTTCCGTCAGGTGATCCCGCAGGCTGCCTTCTCGGTGGGCGAGCGGCGTCGTCTGTCACGTTCCGGTGACCCGGCGGCGGAAGCGGCCCGTCTGTGGGCTCGCAAGGAAGCCCTGCTGAAGGCGCTCGGCACCGGGCTGCGGGGCGATCCCACCGAGGTCGAGGCCGTTCGCGACCCCCGACTCCACGATCTGAACGCCCATGAGCTCGGCCTTCCGGAGGGATTCGTCGCGGCGCTGGCATTCAGTTGACCCGTGTCGTTGGGACGTGGCCCTTCAACGTTGGGACATGACCCCTCAACACGGTGGGCGGCTGCATGAAGGCCTAGCTGGGCAGCGGCGGGAGCCTCCGCTCGAAGAGCCACGGGCGCAGGAGCTTCTCCGGCGAGAAGTCGCCGGTGCCGGCGCCGACACGGCCGAGGAGCTCGACGAAGTCTGCGGTCGACGCATTGGCATGCCGGTTCTCCTCGCAGAACGCCCGCAGGGCGCGGAAGAACCGGTCATCGCCCATGGCGCGGCGCACGGCGTGAAGGGCGAGGGCGCCGCGCTTGTACACCCGGTCGTCGAACATGAGGTCCGGCCCTGGGGCACCCACCACGATGTCCTCCTTCTGGGACGCCACGAGCCTCCACGCCACCTGGGCACGGGCGCTCGCCGAGCCCTGACCTGCATGCTCGCTCCACAGCCACTCGGCGTAGCACGCGAAGCCCTCGTGCAGCCAGATGTCCTCCCAGCGCCGCACCGTCACCGAGTTCCCGAACCACTGATGCGAGAGTTCGTGGGCGAGGAGCCGCTGGGACTCCCAGGACCTCGTGATGTGGTTGCGGCCCATGATCGAGAGGGTCTGGGCCTCGAGCGGGATCTCAAGCTCGTCCTCGGTGACCACCACGGTGTAGTCCCGGAACGGGTATGGCCCGAACAGCTCGGAGAACAACTCCAGCATGGACCGCTGGTCACGCAGCCCTGTGAGCGCGTTCTGCCGCAGGGGGGCCGGCACCGCCGCGTACACGCCGACGGCGGGGGAGGACCGGTGGGGGATGCGGCCCAGCTCGAGCATCTCGTACCGGCCCACGAGCAGCGTGGCGAGGTACGGCGCCATAGGCTCGTGGACCTCGTACACCCACGTCTCGCGGCTCGACTTGCGCCGATGCCCCACGAGCAGCCCGTTGGAGACGGCCCGGTAGCCCGCGTCCGCCGTGGCGCTGATGCGGAAGGTGGCCTTCTGACTCGGGTGGTCATTGCACGGGAACCAGGTGGGCGCGCCGATGGGCTGGCCCGCCACGAGCACCCCGTCCGCGAGCTCTTCGAAGCCTACTTCGCCCCACTGCCCATTCACGGGGCCTGGGTTTCCCTCGTACCGAACTTCGAGGGTGAAGTCGGTTCCCTTGGCGATCGGTTCCGCGGGGGAGATGCGCAGCTCGTTGCCGCGCTGGGACGTCTTGGCCGGGCGGGCGCCGTTGACCTGGAGCTTGGGAGCGCGGAGCCCTGAGAGGCTCAGCGTGACCGCCTCGAGGCGCTCTTTCGCGGTGGCCCGGATCAGCGCGCGCCCAGTGAGGCGATTGCTCGCGAGCCGGAGGTCCACCTCGAGGTCGTAGTGCCGCACCCGGTACGCGGCGCTCCCGTGGTCGGGCGTGTAGGGGTCCGGCAGGGCTGGGTTCTTGGACTTCTTGGCAGGATGGATGTGCTTGTTCGGGCTCACCGGCTCGGAGCCTCCGGCTCCTTCCACGGGACCACCGGATTGCCCCGCCAGTACGTCGCCGCGGGCACGTGCTCGCCGCGCATGACGAGCGAGGCCGGCCCCACGGTCGCGCCGTCGGCGAGCTCGGCACCCGGGAGGATGACGCCATGCGGCCCGAGGGTGGCGCCCTCGCCGAGCACGACGGCGTCGATCGCCATGATCCGGTCATGGAACAGATGGGTCTGCACCACGCAGCCTCGGTTCACAGTGGAGCTCGGACCGAGCGAGACGAGGTCCGCCTCTGGCAGCCAGTAGCTCTCGCACCACGTGCCCGAGCCGATCGTGGCTCCGAGGGACCGAAGCCACCACACGAGGGCAGGCGTGCCGGACGCCGCGCGCGCGAACCACGGCGCGGCGACCATCTCCACGAAGGTGTCCTGGACCTCGTTGCGCCACACGAACGAGCTCCAGAGCGGATGTTCGCCGGCCTTGATGCGGCCCACGAAGAGCCACTTCGCGACAGTCGCGCACGCCGCCGCAACGGCACCGGCCGCGAGCATGACGGCGCCGCAAAGGAGGGCGGCAGGAAGATAGCCCCATGCAGCGGCGATCCAATCGAGCACGCAGAGCACGACGACGGCGATCGCCACCGTGAGCACGACCGGCACCGCGCGGCACAGCTCCCAGAGGGTGCGGGCCACCTTGAGGCGGGGCGCGGGGCGGAACGTCCGCTCGGTGTCCGTCTCAATTACGGTGCGTCGAAGCCGGACTGGAGGGCTGCCGAGCCACGATGAGCCGGACTTGGCCTTCTTCGGAGTGGCCGAGAGGACGGCGACGAGGCCGTCCTTCGGCACCGAGCGGCCCGGCGCCGTCATGCCCGAGTTGCCGAGGAACGCCCGCTTGCCGATCTTGGCCGGCGCAATCTTCACCCAGCCGCCGCCGAGTTCGTAGCTGGCCACCATGGTGTCGTCGGCGAGGAACGCGCCGTCCGCTACGGTGGTCATCTTGGGCAGCAGGAGAACCGTGGACGCCTCGACGTCCCTGCCGACCTTCGCCCCTAGGATCCGCAGCCACACGGGTGTGAAGAGGCTCGCGTAGATTGGGAAGAGGACGTCGCGGGCGAGGTCGAGCACCCGTTCAGTTGCCCACACCTGCCAGCCGGTCCTCGAGCGGACGCGGTGGTATCCCTCGGTGAGCCCGAGGCCGAGCAGGCGTGTCACACCGGCGATGAGCACGAGGTTGAGGACAAACCATGTGACCGCTGCGAGCGGCGTTGCGGGGAGCAGGACACCGAACGCTCCGTGGAGGGAGCCGTGGCCGCCGGCGGCCCAGACGAGGACGATGGCCGCGACCGCGGCCGACGCGAACGGAATCAGGGCCAGGAGGGCCGAGCCAGCGGCAAACAGGGCGATCCATGCGGCCTCGCGGAGCCGGGACCGCGGTACGGTGGCCTCCGGCCAGTGCGGCTTGGCCTTGCCCAGGCGCGTGGCTGGGGAACCGGAGACGCGCAGGCCCTCCTTGACCTTCCCCGAGACGGCCGACCCCGGGTCCACGACTGCTCCCGCGCCGATGCGGGCCCCTGGCAAGATGGTGCTGCGCGCGCCGATCGTTGCGCCAGCGCCGATGCTGATGCCGCCGAGGTATATCCAGTCGCCGTCGATCCACCAGCCCGAGAGATCGACCTCGGGTTCGATTGAAGCCCCCGGGCCAATGGAGAGCATTCCGGTGACGGGCGGGACGGAGTGCAGCACCGCGTCCCGGCCGATCTTCGCCCCGAGGGCGCGCGCGTAGTAGGGGACCCAGGGTGCGCTCGCGAGGCTGACGGCTTGGGCCAGGTCGGCAATCTGCTCGGCGAGCCACAGCCTCAGGTGGACGCTGCCCGAACGCGGGTAGCGGCCCGGGGTGACGCCACGCAGCAGCGCCCGCGAGGCCGCGACCGAGATCGCCATGCGGCCCCACGGGCTGACGAAGACGAGCCACATGGCAGCGATCCACCACCACGACAGCGTCGGGGCCGCGGACCAGCCGTCGACGGCAGAGAGCACGTTGTTCCCGACGGCGAGGTAGGTGAGCCACCGCATTCCCACGAGGATGAACAGCGGGACGCCCATGAGGGTCTGGACCGCCTGGGTCCGTCGCGAGGTGGGGCGCACGGTCCGCTCCCGCCCTGCGGCAGCTGCGCCTGTGCCGAGCACCGCCTCCACGAGCGCTCCGACTCGAGGATGGGCGTACAGATCCGCGACTGTTACCGTCGGGTAGCGGCTGCGGAGAGCCGAGACCAGTTGGGCGGCGGAGAGCGAGCCGCCGCCGTGGGCGAAGAAGTCCGCATCGAGCCCAGGGGCGCCGGTGCCGAGTACCGCACCCCACTGCTCGACGATCCAGGCGGCGTCCTCGGGCAGCTCGAGGTCTGTCCCTTCCTCATCGTCGACGTCTGGGAGTGGCCAGGGCAGGGCGTTGCGGTCCACTTTGCCGCTCGTCTTGGTGGGGAGGGAGCCGACGACGGCGAGCACCGGCACGAGCGCGGCCGGCAGTTCTCGTGTGAGCTGCTTCCGGGACGCCACGAGATCTGGGCTCGCGCCGTCGGCCGGTGTGAGGTACCCGACGAGGATCTGGTTCCCGGCCGCCGTCGTGCGCACCGCTGCGGCCGCGCCGGCGACGCCGCGTAGCGCCTGGAGCGCGGCGTCCACCTCGCCGAGCTCGATGCGGCGGCCGCCGAGCTTGACCTGCTCGTCGGCGCGTCCCTGGAAGATGAGTCCCTCCGGCTGGTACTGCACCAGGTCCCCGGAACGGTAGGCACGCTCCCAGCCGAGGGTGGGCATGGACGCGTACTTCTCGGCGTCCTGGGCGGGATCGAGGTAGCGGGCCAGCCCGACGCCGCCGATGATGAGCTCCCCGACGCCGCCCTCGGGGACGGGCACCCCGGCCGCATCGACGATCGCGAGGTCCCAGCCGTCCAGTGGCAGGCCGATCCTCACCGGACCGGCACCGCCCATTTGCGCCGCGCAGGCGACCACGGTGGCCTCGGTGGGCCCGTAGGTGTTCCACACTTCGCGCCCCTCGACGGCGAGCCGGGCGGCGAGCTCGGGCGGGCACGCCTCGCCGCCGAAGATCAGCAGGCGCACGTTCTCGAGCGCCTCGGCCGGCCACAGGGCGGCGAGGGTGGGCACGGTGGAGACGACCGTAATGCCGCGTTGCACGAGCCAGGGCCCGAGGTCCATGCCCGTGCGGACGAGGGCCCGCGGCGCGGGGACGAGGCACGCGCCGTGGCGCCAAGCGAGCCACATCTCCTCGCACGAGGCGTCGAAGGCGACCGAGAGTCCGGCGAGCACCCGGTCCTCGGGCCCGATCGGCTCGCTCTGCAGAAAGAGGCGCGCCTCGGCGTCCACGAATGCCGCGGCCGAGCGGTGCGTGACGGCCACGCCCTTGGGGGTCCCGGTCGAGCCCGAGGTGAAGATGATCCAGCAGTCGTCCTCGGGAACGGGCGGCCGCGGGGCCGGGAACGGCTTGGGATGCCTCTTGTCCACGACCATGGACCCGTTCCCGCGGAGAATCCCGGCTACCTTTGCCTCGCCGAAGACGAGCTTGGCCCGCTCGTCGGGGTCATCGGCGTCGACCGGGACGTAGGCGGCACCGATGAGCATCGTGGCGAGGATCGCGATGTAGAGCTCGGCGGTGCCGGACGGGATGCGCACGCCGATGCGGTCGCCTGCGCCGAGGCCTGCAGCGTGGAGCTTCCTCCCCATCGCCCGGACCTCCTCGAGGAGCTCCGTGTAGGAGAGCGCACGGCTCCCGTCGTCCAGTGCGGGGGCTTCAGGGAAGGCTCCCGCGCTCGCGCTGAGGACGTCGATGAGGGTCCTGGGCTCCGGGGCTCGATCCGAGCCGGGCAGCTGAGGAGGGAAGGTCTGGTCTACGGGGCCGGGTTTTGTCAGGACTGTCTCGAGGTGCTTTTCGTCGGGTGGTTCGTTCACGGCCGTGCCTTCAGGCTCATTGCGCGGTGTCATGGTGCGGCCATTGTTTCAGGTCAGGGGACGAGGAGGACCTTGCCGGTCGTGGCGCGTCCCTCGAGCGCGGTGTGGGCGGCGGCGGCCTCCCACAGCGGGAACTGCGCACCGATGCGGACGTTGAGGGTGCCGTCCGCCACGGCTCCGAACACCTCGGAGGAGCGCCAGCGCCGCTCCGCGGCGTTGAGGAGGTGGTGCGCGATGGTCGGTCGCGTGAGGAAGAGCGAGCCACCGGCATTCAGCCGCTGGACGTCGACCGGCGGCACGGGGCCCGAGGCGGCACCGAAGAGCACGAGCATCCCGCGGAGGCGGAGGCACTCGAGCGAGCCGTCGAAGGTGTCCCGCCCGACGCCGTCGTACACCACATCCACGCCCGCACCGGAGGTGAGGTCGCGCACCTGAGCAGGGAAGTCGTGGTACTGGATCACGTGGTCGGCGCCTGCCGCGGCCGCGAGTTCCGCCTTGGCGTCGGTGGAGACGGTGGTGATGACCCGTGCGCCGCGCGCCTTGAGCATCTGGATGAGCAGGAGGCCGACGCCGCCGGCCCCTGCGTGCACGAGCGCCGACTGGCCCGGTTCGATGTGGAAGGTCGAGGTGACCAGGTAGTGCGCGGTCATGCCCTGGAGGGGAAGCGCCGCGGCGGTCAGGAGGTCCACGCCTTCCGGGACCGGTAGCGCCTTGTCCGCATCGATGAGCGTGTACTGGGCATAGGTGGCGCGGCCCTCGGCTGTGGCCACCCGGTCGCCCACGGCGTAGCCTGCCTCCTCCGCGCCGGGCCCGAGGGCGGTCACGACACCGGCTGCCTCGGCACCGGGGGTGAAGGGGAACTGCACCTTGTAGAGGCCTTGCCGCTGGTACGTCTCGATGAAGTTCACTCCGGTCGCGGCGACGCGCACGAGGAGTTGGCCTGGGCGCGGCTCCGGCATCTCAATCTCGGCTGGGGCAAGTACCTCGGGTCCTCCGGGGGTGGCGGCGACGATGGCGTTGATCATGGCTCTCCTCTACGTCTTGCTGCTGTCGTTGGGTGTTCCATGGGTCCGCACCCATCCTAGAGAAGGAATCTATGCATAAATATTGACCACCATGCATAAACTTGCCTAGAGTGGTGCCGTGACCATTACTGCAGCCGTGTCCGGAGCCAGCGGCTACGCCGGGGGAGAGGTCCTCCGTCTGCTGGCCAACCACCCTGACGTCGAGATCGGCGCTATCACCGCCCACTCGAGCGCTGGCAGCCGACTGGGCGAGCTCCAGCCGCACCTGCTCCCGCTCGCCGACCGTGTCATCGTCGAGACCACGGCAGAGAACCTCGCCGGGCACGACGTCGTCTTCCTCGCCCTCCCGCACGGCGCTTCGGCCGAGGTGGCGGCCGCCCTGCCCGAGGATACCCTCGTGATCGACGCCGGCGCCGACCACCGCCTCGAGGATCCTGAAGCATGGTTCCGCTTCTACCGCTCGGAGCATGCCGGCACCTGGCCCTACGGCCTGCCCGAGCTGCCTCTGGGAGGCGCCGGTTCTGGAGGCGGAGCCGGAGGCAAGCAGCGCGAGAAGCTCCGCGGCGCCCGGCGCATTGCCGTGCCCGGCTGCTATCCGACCTCCGCCCTCCTGGCCCTCACCCCTGGCTTCGCCGCCGGCCTCCTCGAGCCCGACGACGTCGTGATCGTCGCCGCCTCGGGCACCTCCGGCGCGGGCAAGTCCGTCAAGCCGCACCTGCTCGGGTCCGAGGTCATGGGCTCCATGAGCCCCTACGGCGTGGGCGGCGGCCACCGCCACACCCCCGAGATCGAGCAGGGCCTCTCCAATGCCGCGGGAGAGCCCGTCACGGTGTCCTTCACCCCGACCCTCGCACCCATGAGCCGCGGCATCCTCGCCACGGCGACCGCGCGGGTGAAGGCAGGCGTGGGCATCGCGTCGCTCCGCGCGGCCTGGGAGGCCGCGTACGCGGACGAGCAGTTCGTCCACCTCCTGCCGTCCGGCCAGTGGCCCGCCACCCAGATGGTCCTCGGCTCCAACAACGCAGTCATCCAGCTCGCGTTCGACGAGCACGCGGGCCGCGTGATCGTCAGCTCGACCATTGACAATCTGACCAAGGGCACCGCAGGCGGCGCCGTGCAGTCCATGAACATCGCGCTGGGCCTTCCCGAGGGCGCCGGCCTGAACCAGCTGGGAGTCGCTCCGTGACCGTCACCGCACCCAAGGGCTTCCGGGCCGCCGGCGTCACCGCCGGCCTCAAGACCTCCGGCAACCCGGACATGGCTCTTGTCGTCAATGACGGGCCGGACAAGCACGCCGCCGCCGTCTTCACCACCAACCGCGTCGTGGCAGCGCCCGTGCGCTGGTCCAAGCAGGTCGTCACCGACGGGCAGGTAGACGCGGTGGTGCTCAATTCCGGCGGGGCGAACGCGTGCACCGGGCCCGAGGGCTTCCAGAACGCCCACCGCACCGCGGAGAAGACCGCGGACGTCCTCGGCATCTCGGCTGGCGACGTCGTAGTGTGCTCGACCGGCCTCATCGGCGAGCAGCTGCCGATGGAGA
The DNA here is from genome assembly GCF_021554725.1 of Sinomonas notoginsengisoli. Lineage (GTDB taxonomy): Bacteria > Actinomycetota > Actinomycetes > Actinomycetales > Micrococcaceae > Sinomonas > Sinomonas notoginsengisoli. Next base: position 38,119 of record NZ_JAIZDP010000015.1, read on the forward strand.
AGCTCGTCCCGGGGGTCGACGCGCTCGCCGCGGCGCTCGCGGACGATGGCGGGCATGCGGCCGCCGTCGCCATCATGACCACGGACACGGTGCCGAAGGAGGCCGTGTTCGCGGGCACCGACGCCGCCGGGATCGAGTACACGATCGGCGGAATCGCGAAGGGCGCTGGCATGCTCGCGCCGGGCCTCGCGACAATGCTCGTGGTCCTCACGACCGATGCCGCGACGACGCCGGAGATGCTCGACGCCGCCCTCCGCGACGCGACCCGCGTCACCTTCGACAGGGCGGACTCGGACGGATGCATGTCCACGAATGATTCCGTGGTGCTGCTCGCCTCCGGCGCCTCGGGAGCCGTCCCGGACGCGGACGGGTTCACGGCAGGCCTGACCCAAGTCTGCGCAGAGCTGGCACGCGCGCTCATCGGCGACGCCGAGGGCGCCTCGCACGACATCGCGATCCGCACGTTCAACGCCGCGACCGAGCGCGACGCCGAGCTCGTCTCGCGCACTGTTGCCCGCTCCAACCTCTTCAAGACCGCGATCTTCGGCAAGGACCCCAACTGGGGCCGGGTCCTCTCCGCCGTCGGCACGACCGACGCGGTGTTCGAGCCGGACGAGATCAACGTCTCTATCAACGGCATCGAGATCTGCCAAAAGGGCGGAATCGGCAAGGACCGCTCGCTCGTGGACCTCGAGCCGCGCGAGGTGCTCGTGGAGATCGACCTAGCTGCCGGCAGCGCCGAGGCCACTATCTGGACCAACGACCTCACGCACGACTATGTGCACGAGAACTCCGCCTACTCGAGCTGAGGCTGGCATGACAGAGAGCCCAGAGAGCACCAGGGCGAACATCCGGCTCGCCATGGACAAGGCCGAGACCCTCATCGAGGCCCTGCCCTGGATCCAGAAATTCGCCGGCACCACCATGGTGGTCAAGTACGGCGGCAACGCGATGGTCAACGACGAGCTCCGCCGCGCCTTCGCCGAGGACATCGTGTTCCTCCACCACGTGGGCATCCGGCCGGTTGTCGTGCACGGCGGCGGCCCGCAGATCAGCGCCATGCTGAACCGCGTGGGCATTGAGAGCGAGTTCAAGGGCGGACTGCGCGTCACCACGCCGGAGGCCATGGACGTGGTCCGTATGGTCCTCACCGGCCAGGTGGGCCGCGAGCTCGTGGGTCTCATCAACTCGCGCGGCCCCTACGCGGTGGGCCTCTCCGGCGAGGATGCGGGCCTCCTGCGTGCCGTCCGCACCGGTGCCGTTGTGGACGGCGAGGAGGTTGACCTCGGCCTCGTCGGCGAGGTGGTCGGCGTCGAACCCGGCGCCGTCCTGGACATCCTCGAGGCCGGCCGCATCCCGGTCATCTCGGGAGTGGCCCCGGAGGTCGCCACGGGCAGCGGGACCCAGGACGGCGGCCTGCCCGCCTACCAGCCGACGGGCCAGGTGCTCAATGTCAACGCGGACACAGCTGCCGCGGCTGTCGCCGTCGCCCTCGGGGCTTCGAGGCTCGTGATCCTCACGGACGTGGAGGGCCTCTACCGCAACTGGCCCGACAAGGACTCGCTCATCTCGCAGGTCTCCGCCTCCGAGCTGCGCGGGATGCTCCCGGGCCTCGCCTCGGGCATGATCCCGAAGATGGCGGCATGCCTCAAGGCGGTGACCGAAGGCGTGGACCGGGCCGCGATCGTGGACGGCCGGAGCCCGCACACGATGCTCCTCGAGGTCTTCACGAACGCAGGCGTCGGAACCCAGGTGGTGCCCGACGGGGAAGGACAGCACGCATGACCACCGAGAACCTCCCCGAGGCCCGTCCTCTGTCCGAGCTAGCGGGCGCCTCGAGCGGATCTGAGTGGCTGGCCCGTTACCAGGACTCGCTCATGGGTGTCTTCGGCACCCCGCAGCGCGTTCTCGTGCGCGGGCAGGGCTGCTATGTGTGGGACGCCGACGGCAAGCAGTACCTCGACCTCCTCGGCGGGATTGCGGTCAACGCGCTCGGCCATGCCCACCCGTTCGTCACGAGTGTGATCTCCTCACAGCTGTCCACACTTGGCCACGTCTCGAACTTCTTCACAAGCCCCACGCAGGTGGCCCTCGCCGAGAAGCTCCTTCAGGTCACCGGCGCTCCCTCCGGCTCGAAGGTGTTCTTCGCGAACTCAGGCACCGAGGCGAACGAGGCGGCGTTCAAGCTGGCGCGCCGCAACCGGGGGACGCCAGAGAAGCCACGCACCAAGGTGGTGGCGCTTGAGGGCGCCTTCCACGGCCGCACCATGGGCGCGCTCGCGCTCACGGCCAAGAAGGCCTACCGCGAGCCGTTCGAGCCGTTGCCCGGCGGCGTCGTGCACGTGGCGTTCGGGGACCTCGACGCGCTCGCCGCAGCAGTGGACGAGACAACGCAGGCCGTGTTCCTCGAGCCCATCCAGGGCGAGGCCGGCGTCATTCCCCTCCCGGCCGGCTACCTCGCTGCCGCCCGGAAGATCACGCACGACGCCGGGGCCCTCCTCATCGTCGACGAGGTCCAGACCGGGATGGGCCGCACCGGCACCTGGCTTGCCATCGAGGGCTCGGGCATCGTGCCCGACGCCGTCTCGCTCGCCAAGGGCCTCGGCGGCGGGTTCCCGATCGGGGCCCTCGTGACCTTCGGCGCCGACAACAGCGCACGCCTCGCCGCCGGCCAGCACGGCACCACCTTCGGCGGGAACCCGGTCGCCACCGCCGCCGCGCTCGCCACCGTCCACGCGATCGAGACCCAAGGCGTCCTCGCGAACGTGCGCTCAGTGGGCGAGCGGCTTCGCTCCGCACTCGCCGCGCTGCCGGAGGTCGCCCAGGTCCGCGGCCGCGGGCTGCTGATCGGCATCGACCTCGTGGGCCCGGGCGGGGACGGCACTGCGGTGGCAGCCGGCGCGAACCTGGCGGGCGCCGTCGTCAACGCCGCGCTCGAGGCCGGCTTCATCATCAACGCGCCCGGACCGCGCACCATCCGCCTCGCCCCGCCGCTCATCCTTACGGCGGAGCAGGCCGACACCTTCATTGCGGCGCTGCCGGGCCTCGTGGCCACCGCCGCGGGGCAGCTTGCCGCTGCAGAAAAGGAGACCACGTGACCATCCGGCACTTCCTCAAGGACACCGACCTCAGCCCTGCAGAGCAGGCCGAGGTCCTCGACCTCGCGGTGCGCATGAAGGCTGCTCCGTACGAGGCGCAGCCGCTCGCGGCGGAGGGCGCGGCCCGCAAGACGGTGGCCGTGATCTTCGACAAGACCTCGACCCGCACCCGCGTGTCCTTCTCGACCGGCGTGTCTGACATGGGGGGCACCCCGCTCATCATCAACCCGGGCGAGAGCCAGATCGGGCACAAGGAGTCGGTCGAGGACACCGCGAGGGTCCTCGAGCGCATGGTCGCGGCCATCGTGTGGCGCACGGGGGCCCATCAAGGGCTCGTGGACATGGCCGCCAACTCACGGGTGCCCGTGGTCAACGCCCTGTGCGACGACTACCACCCGTGCCAGCTGCTCGCCGACTTGCTCACTGTCAAGGAACACAAGGGCAAGCTCGCCGGGCTGACCATGGCGTACTTGGGCGATGCGGCGAACAACATGGCCAACTCGTACCTCCTTGCCGGCGCCACGGCGGGCATGAACGTGCGCATCGCCGGGCCTGAAGGTTACCTGCCCGCCCCGGAGATCGTGGCCGAGGCCGAGGATGTCGCCGCGACGACGGGCGGCTCGGTGCTCATCACAGTTGATCCGGTCGCGGCGCTCGAGGGCGCCGACGTCGTCGCGACTGACACCTGGGTGTCGATGGGCCAGGAGGACGAGAAGGCCGAGCGGATGCAGCTCTTCCGTGACTACTCGGTGGGTGGCGCCGCGATGGCCAAGGCCGCGCCCGACGCCGTGTTCCTCCACTGCCTCCCGGCGTACCGCGGGTACGAGGTCGCCGCCGAGGTCATCGATGGCCCGCAGTCGATCGTGTGGGACGAGGCCGAGAACCGGCTGCATGCCCAGAAGGCCCTGCTCGCGTGGGTGCTGCACTACTCTGGCCAGGCCGTCGTCGAAGGCCTGCCGGCGGTGTGACGAGGCGATGGCCATGACCGCGATTCCCGGCTCCGCCCCGCAGACCAAGGCGGCTCGCCAGGCGCGCATCCGCGGGCTCTTGGCGGGCGCCTCGGTGCGCTCGCAGGCCGAGCTCGCCGCGCTGCTTTCGGACGACGGCGTGCAGGTTACCCAGGCGACCCTCTCGCGGGATCTCGTGGAGATCGGCGCGGTACGGGTGCGCGGCGCCGATGGCGGGCTGGTCTACGCGGTGCGCGGCGAGGGCGGGGACCGTAGCCCGCGCCTCGGCCCAGCGCCCGAGGTGCTCGATGCACGGCTCGCGAAGCTGTGCGCCGAACTGCTCGTCACCGCCGAGGGGTCGGCGAACATCGCGGTGCTGCGCACCCCGCCGGGCGCGGCGAACTTCTTGGCGCTCGCGATCGACCACTCCGTGATCCCCGCGATCCTCGGCACGATCGCCGGCGATGACACCGTTATGATCGTCACGCGCGAGCCGGCCGGGGGAGAGGCCATGGCGGCCCGATTCCTCGAGCTCGCGTCCCAGGGGGCGTAGGGGTCGCCGCCCGCAACAGGCGCCAACCGGCACAACAGGCGCCAACCGGCACAACAGGCCCGCGGCGGCGCCTGTTGTGCCGGTAACGGCCTGCCATGCGCGTCCGGCGTGCTCCATCGAACGAGCGGTCCGGGGCCGACGATGCACCGGTTGAGCGAGGTGTTCGATCAGGAATAGAGGAGCCCGCCCGCGCCGTGCGACGTAGTCTGAACTGCGAAGAGCCACGAATCAGGAGGGCCCATGCCGTACACCGTTGACTTCAAGGACGTATCCACCACGGGACTGGAGTCATCTCCCGTCGCCCAGGCGCTGGCAGGGCTGCGCGCCAACGAAGCCCGTTACTTCAAGAACAAGTACGACCACGACTTCACGGTCACGCCGGCGAGCGAGGACCCGGAGACGCTGGCCTACATCAACAAGGTCCTCTCCGAGGAGCGGAACATCGTGATCGCCTCGACCCCGCTCGAAGTCACGGAATTCGAGGTGGACGGCATCAGGATGTCGTACGTGTTCTACGAGTCAGGCCTGTCGATCAACGTCATGTACACCCTCGAAGACGGCGGGAAGCGCGGCGTCGGGTTCAAGCTGTCCGACGGGATGGACGTGCCTGAGGAGCTGGGTGACTTCAAGTTCGCGCGTCAGAAGTCGAAGTTGGCTGGGACGATCCGCGGCTCCTACTTCGTGATCAAGGGCGAGTACTGAACCGTTCCGCCAGAGTGTTGAGCTTGACGAGATAGGCGGGCCAATCGATGTCGGGGAGGGCGCTGGTGCCAGTGCGGAAGCCCGCCTCTCCGTCGATCAGCTCGCGGATGATGTCCGCGTGCCCGGCATGCCGGGCCACCTCCGCGATGACGTGGATCATGATCCGTTCGAGCGTCACGTGGCCCCGGTCCCCGGGCCACCAGGGGACCTGCCCCGGCGCGCCGAGAGGCAGCTGCTCGATCGTCGCGTCGCAGAACGCCCAGGCGCGCCGGTAGAAGTCGACGATGCCCGTGACCGTCTCGTCCTCGGTCGCGTACCAGTCGGACTGCGGGTCGGCGTCGAACTCCGCGTCCGAGACGAGCTCCTCCGGCGCTGGCCACTGACGCCCGAAGGGCTTGCCGAAGTAGCCGATCTCGACGTTGGCCACGTGCTTGATGAGGCCGAGGAGGTTGGTCCCGGTGGGCGTGCGCGGCAGCCGCAGCTCCCGTTCGCTCAGGCCCTCGAGCTTCCACAGCAGGGCCTCCCGCTGGGTCTGGAGGTAGCGCTTGAGGGCGGTCTTGGGATCGTTGAGGTCCGTCATGACGCCATTCTCACCGAGATCCCACTGAAGAGCGTGTCACAGATCCGCAGGCAACGGTGTCTTGTGGTCGGAATCCCGACACACGGGATACCGGACCCTAGGAGACACCGTGATTGACAACAGGAGCAGCGCCAGCACCCGCGTCGTCGTGATCGGCGGCGGGTACGCCGGGACCATGGCGGCGAACCGGCTCACGAAGCGCCGAGACGTGGACGTGGCCCTCATCAACCCACGCGCGGAGTTCGTCGAGCGGGTCCGCCTTCACCAGCTTGTCGGAGGGACGCACGACGCCGTCCACGACTTCGCCGCTGTCCTCTCGCCGCGCGTCCGCCTCGTCGTGGATACCGCGGTGCGCATCGACGCCCAGCAGCGCGCCGTCGGGCTCATATCGGGCGCGACCGTCGCGTATGACTACCTTGTCTACGCCGTCGGAAGCTTCGGCGCGACGCCAAGCATGCCGGGCGTGGCGGAGTTCGCCTACCCGATATCGACCCTCGAGGACGCGCGACGGGCCCGGGCGGCCGTCGACGTGGCGCCGGAGTCCGGCGCTGTGACGATCGTCGGCGCGGGCCCTACGGGCATCGAGACTGCCGCCGAGCTCACGGAGCAGGGACGCGGCGTGACCCTCGTGTGCGGTGGCGAGCTGGGCCCGTATCTGGAGGCGCCCGCCCGCAGGGTCGTCGGGGACAGGCTGCGATCGCTCAAAGTGACGGTGCTCGACGGCGACGGCGACGGCGCACGCGTGGTTGAGGTGGGTGCGGCCACCGTGCTTCTGGAGGACGGCCGCGAGGTCGCCAGCGACGTGACGCTCTGGACAGCGGGATTTGCGGTACCAGATCTCGCCGCGCGCAGCGGCCTGAGCACGGACGAGGCAGGTCGCCTCCTCACCGACGAGACGCTCACGAGCGTGGACAGCCCGCGGATCGTCGCCGCGGGAGACTCCGCCTCACCGTCGGGCGCGCCCTACCGGATGAGCTGCCAGATCGCTGTCCCGCTCGGCAATCTGGCGGCGGACACGGTGTTGGCGCGTATCGACGGCCGGGAGCCGAAGGCCGTGGCCCCTGGATTCGTCGGGCAGTGCCTGAGTCTGGGACGCCGCTTCGGCGTGTACCAGTTCGCTTCAAAAGACGACCATGCGACGAAGGCCTATGTCGCCGGACGCAGCGCGGCCATCCTCAAGGAGTCCGGGTCTGGGTTCGCCTACGGGTCATTGGTCTTCGAGGGCAAGCGACCCGGACTCATGAACTGGGTCCCGTTCAAGGACACCGGGCGGCAGGGCCTGCTTGAGTCAGCGCGGGTCAGCGCGTAATCACCGGATCGACCACCAGGAGGAAGAACCGTCATGGAGAGCACCGCCTCAGCTGCTTCAGGGAGCACCCCGCGCACCCGTGTCGCCGTGATCGGCGGCGGATATGCCGGCACGATGGCAGCCAACCGGCTGACCCAACGACCGGACGTGGACGTCACCCTCGTCAACCCGCGCAACGAGTTCGTCGAGCGGGTCCGCCTGCACCAGCTTGTGGGCGGGACGCACGACGCCGTCCGCGACTTCGCCGCCGTCCTCTCGCCGCGCGTACGGCTCGTCGTGGACACGGCCGCGCGCATCGACGCCCAGCAGCGCGCCGTGGAGCTCGCTTCAGGCTCGACGATCGCGTACGACTACCTCGTCTACGCTGTGGGAAGCGCGGCGGCATCTCCGCTGATCCCCGGTGCTGCCGAATTCGCCCACCCGGTGTCCATCCTCGAACAGGCGCAGCGGCTCCGCGCGATCGTGGCCACGACGCCGCCGAGGGCGCCCATCACCGTGGTCGGCGCCGGTCCGCTCGGCATCGAAGTGGCCTCGGAGCTCGCCGAACAGGGCCGAGCAGTCACGCTTCTGTGCGGTGGCACGCTCGGCCCCTACCTGCACCCAAGGGGCCGCCGTTCGGTGGCCGCCGGATTGGCGAGGCTCGGCGTCACCGTGCTCGAGGGCCCCGCGTCCCGGGTTGCCGAGGTGACCCGAGACGCCGTCCGCCTTGCCGACGGCCACGACCTTGCCAGCGCCGTGTCGGTGTGGGCCACCGGGTTCGCTGCCTCGGCGCTCGCGCTCCGCAGCGGGCTCAGTGTCGACTCCGCGGGACGGCTCCTGACCGACGAGACGCTGACCAGCATCGACGACGGCCGCATCGTCGCGACAGGCGACGCCGCCTCACCGTCGGGCATGCCCCTGAGGATGAGCTGCCAAGCAGCACTTCCGCTCGGCTCGCATGCGGCGGACACGGTGCTACAGCGGATCGCAGGCCAGACCCCGCAGGACTTTACCCGCGGAATCGCCGCGATGTGCGTGAGCCTGGGCCGGCGGGATGGCGTCTTCCAGTTCGCCCGCTCCGATGACACGGCCATCTGGCTGCATGTGTCGGGACGAGCTGGTGCGCTGCTGAAGGAAGCGGCGTGCACCAGCCCGATCGACCAGCTGGCCAAGGAGGCACGCAGACCCGGCTCGCATGCCTGGATCGTCAGGGACCGCAGGCGCACCGCCCGGATCGCGTCCCGTGGCTCCGTGGGGCTGGTGCCCGCTCACAAGGGAGGCTAGGGTGGCGGCGATGTCACGCAGGGAGGAAAGTCCGCCACGGCATGAGCACGCGGTGGGTGTGGCAACAGAGGTGTTCGTGGCCCACCGTAACCTCCTGTTCACGGTCGCGTACGAGATGCTCGGTTCTGCTGCCGACGCCGAGGACGTCCTCCAGGAGTCGTGGCTGCGATGGGCCGAGGTGGACTTGGAGACAGTCCGGGACGGGCGCTCCTACCTGATCAGGATCGTGACCCGTCAGGCTCTCAATCGCCTCCGGACGATGGCGCGCCGCAAGGAGGCGTACGTGGGCCCGTGGCTCCCCGAGCCGCTGCTGACATCCCCGGACGTGGCCGAGGACGTCGAGCTCGCCGAGAGCCTGTCCATGGCGCTCATGGTGGTGCTCGAAACCCTCACACCCACCGAGCGCGCCGTGTTCGTCCTGCGAGAGGTCTTCGACGTCGGCTACGAGGAAATCGCCCGATCAGTGGACAAGAGCGAGGCGGCGGTCCGACAGATAGCCCACCGGGCCCGGAAGCACGTCGAGGCCCGGCAGCCGCGCCAGCCCGCGTCAGCGGCGGAGGCCCGCACAGCGCTGGCCTCGCTGCAGCGCGCACTCGAGACGGGCGACCGGCAGGGATTCCTCGACGTGCTCGCGCCGGATGTCGTGTACATCGGTGACGGCGGTGGAATCCGGCAGGCGGCGCTGCGGCCCGTGGTGGGTGCAGATCGGATCGTCCGGATGGTGATGGGGGGTCTGGCAAAATCGGGGGTGATTCCGACCGCCGAGCCCGCGCTCGTCAACGGCACGCCAGCCCTCGTGTTCCGATTGAACGGCAAGCTCGACGGCGTGCTGGCCGCACGCGTCGACAGCACGGGGATCACCGGGCTCTACTACGTGCGCAATCCGGAGAAGCTCACGCGCCTCGGGGCGGACACGGTGGTCGTTCGCTCCTGACGTGCCGGGGCGGCTCACGAGCGCCATCCGCCCTCCTCTGCCAGCGAGGCGAGCAGGAGGGCCTCGGCCAGGATGGCCTTTCCGAAGTCGTCGAGGTCGATGGACTCGTCAACGCCGTGGGCGCGCGAGTCGGGGTCCTCGGCACCGTTGATGAGCACTTGGGCGCCGGGGATCGACGCCGCCAGCTCGGCGGCCGCCGGGATCGAACCCCCCACGCCCATGAGGACCGGTGGGACGCCCCAAGCCTCCTCCATCGCGCGCAGCATCGATCGCGCAGCCGGTGACTGGGCGTCGCCGGCGAACGACCTCGTTGCGCTCCCCGGTGCGAGGGTGACGTGTGCTCCGAGCGGGGTGTGCTCCTCGAGATGCGCCCGCACCGTGTCGAGGGCTCGGGCCGGATCGTCGCCGGGCGCGATCCTGAGACTGACCTTGGCCCTGGCCCTTGGGACGATGGCGTCTGGCGAGAGGTCCACTGGCGGTGCGTCGAGCCCGATGACCGACAGTGCGGGCTTGGTCCACAGTCTCGATGTGATGCTCCCCGATCCGGCGAGCCGTACCCCCGGCAGTACAGCCGCGTCCGACCTGTAGTCCTCCTCGCTCAGCTCCGTCCCACCGGCGTCCCAGCCCACAAGCCCGGCAACGGCCACGCTTCCGTCCGGGGCATACAGGCTCGCGATGAGCTGTGCGAGTACCGCGAGGGCATCGAGTACCGGGCCACCGTAGGTTCCCGTGTGCAGGGCGTGCTCGAGCACGCGGACCTCTATCGTGGCTGAAGCGTAGCCCCTCAGGCTCGTGGTGAGAGCGGGCGTCCCGACGCGCCAGTTGCCCGAGTCGGCGACGATCACGACGTCCGATCGCAGGACCTTTGGGTGACGGTCCAGGAGCGCCGGAAGTGATGGCGAGCCGATCTCCTCCTCTCCATCGATGAGCACGGTCACACCGAGGCCCACCTCGGGCCCGAGGGCTCGAACGAGGGCACGGTACGCCGCGAGGTGGAGGATGACGCCGCCCTTGTTGTCCGCGACGCCGCGCCCGTACAGGCGCCCGCCCAGCTCGGTGGCCTCGAACGGGGGCACCTGCCACTCGGCGGGGTCGCCCGCAGGCTGGACGTCATGGTGTGCGTACAGGAGGACTGTAGGACCTCCGGGTGGTGCAGGTTTGTGGGCGAGGACGGCAGGGGCTCCCTGCGTGCCATCCGGCCGCGGCGCCTGTACGACTCCGACCTCGGGAAAGCCCGCCCTGGTGAACAGGTCGGCGACGAGTGCGGCGCTGACACCGAGCGGGCTGGGGTCGAGTGTGGGCCAGGCCGAGCCAGGAATCGCGACGAGGCGGGCCAAATCCGTGATTGCCTCGTTGAAGCCTGCCTCGGCCTGTGCGCGCACATTCCCGCTTTCGTCTGGCATGCGCCCACCCTCTCAGAGTGAAGGCGTCGGGCCAAGCGTTGTCACTGGGGCTCTGGCCGACGACAATGCCTGAGAGCTGACGCCACGGATTGCGACGAATGCATATCTATGTAGACTGATGCATAACAATTCGTAATCCGCTCTGCTGTGGATTCTGTGCCAAAGGAGAACCCCATGAAGGATCGCATCGTCCTCGCCTATTCGGGCGGTCTGGACACCTCCGTTGCCATCGGCTGGATCGCCGACGCGACAGGCGCCGAGGTGGTCGCCGTCGCCGTCGATGTGGGCCAGGGCGGCGAGAACATGGAGACGGTGCGCCAGCGCGCTCTGGGCTGCGGCGCTGTGGAGGCCTACATCGCGGACGCCCGCGACGAGTTCGCCGACGAGTACTGCATGCCCACCCTCAAGGCCAACGGCCTCTATCAGGGCCACTATCCGCTCGTCTCGGCGATCTCGCGTCCAGTGATCGTCAAGCACCTCGTCAAGGCCGCCCGCGAGTTCGGTGCCACCACCGTGGCCCACGGCTGCACCGGCAAGGGCAACGACCAGGTCCGCTTCGAGGTGGGCATCCAGACCCTCGGCCCCGACCTCAAATGCATCGCACCGGTCCGCGACCTAGCGCTCACCCGCGACAAGGCGATCGCGTACGCGGAGGAGAAGCACCTCCCCATCATCACCACCAAGAAGAACCCCTACTCGATCGACCAGAACGTGTGGGGCCGCGCGGTGGAGACGGGCTACCTCGAGGACATCTGGAACGCCCCGACCAAGGACATCTACGACTACACGGCGGCGCCTGAGTTCCCGCCAGCGCCGGATGAGGTGACGATCACCTTCGCTCAGGGCGCGCCCACCGCGCTCGACGGCGTCGCCATGACCCCGCTGCAGATCATCCAGGAGCTCAACCGCCGCGCGGGTGCCCAGGGCGTGGGCCGCATCGACGTGGTCGAGGACCGCCTCGTGGGCATCAAGAGCCGCGAGATCTACGAGGCCCCCGGAGCCATGGCCCTCATCGCGGCGCACAAGCACCTCGAGGACATCACGATCGAGCGCGAGCACGCGCGCTTCAAGGCCGGCGTGGACCGCCGCTGGAGCGAGCTCGTGTACGACGGCCAGTGGTTCTCCCCGCTCAAGCGCGCCCTGGACGTCTTCATCGACGACTCCCAGAAGTACGTCTCCGGCGACATCCGGATGGTCCTGCATGGCGGCACGGCCGTGGTGAATGGCCGCCGCTCCGACACGTCGCTGTACGACTTCAACCTCGCCACGTACGACACCGGCGACACGTTCGACCAGTCGAACGCCAAGGGCTTCATCGACATCTGGGGCATGTCCTCCAAGGTCGCCTCGAGCCGCGACCAGCGCGTCGCGGGGGAGTAGGGCGATGGTTGACGGGATGGGCCCACGAGTGCAGGGGTCCCCGACCGAGCGCAGCGAGGCCGGGGGGCACTCGGGGACGAATGAGGGCGCGCTCTGGGGCGGACGCTTCGCCGGGGGACCTGCGGACGCACTGGCCGCACTGAGCAAGTCCACGCACTTCGACTGGCGCCTGGCCCGTTACGACATCGCCGGCTCGCGTGCGCACGCACGCGTCCTGCACCGCGCAGGACTGCTCGACGACGTCGAGCTGGCCGGCATGCTCGACGCGCTGGACCGCCTTGACGCTGACGTGGCCTCGGGCGCGTACGTCGCGGCCGAGTCCGACGAGGACGTGCACGGCTCGCTCGAGCGCGGCCTCATCGAGCGCGCCGGCACGCACCTCGGCGGCAAGCTCCGCGCGGGCCGCTCGCGAAACGACCAGATCGCGACCCTCGGGCGCATGTTCCTGCGCGACCACGCGCGGATCATCGCCTGCGGTGTCCTCGCCACGGTCGACGCGCTCGTGACCCAGGCCGAGGCGCACCCAGAAGCGGCGATGCCCGGCCGGACGCACCTCCAGCACGCGCAGCCCGTCCTGCTCAGCCACCACCTCCTGGCCCACGGGTGGGCACTGCTCCGCGACGTCCAGCGCCTCGCGGACTGGGACAAGCGCGCGGCCGTTTCCCCCTACGGCTCAGGGGCGCTCGCGGGCTCGTCCCTCGGGCTCGACCCGGAGGCCGTCGCTGCGGACCTCGGCTTCGACTCGGCCGTGCACAACTCGATCGACGGCACGGCCTCGCGGGATGTCTTCGCCGAGTTCGCCTGGGTCGCGGCGATGATCGGCGTGGACCTCTCCCGCGTCTCGGAGGAGGTCATCCTCTGGGCCACGAAGGAATTCTCCTTCGTCACGCTCGACGACGCCTACTCCACCGGCTCGAGCATCATGCCGCAGAAGAAGAACCCGGACGTCGCCGAGCTCGCCCGGGGCAAGGCCGGGCGCCTCATCGGTGACCTCACAGGCCTGCTCGCGACCCTCAAGGGCCTTCCGCTCGCGTACAACCGCGACCTGCAGGAGGACAAGGAGCCGGTGTTCGACGCCGCGGACACGCTCGAGCTCCTGCTCCCGGCCGTATCCGGCATGATCGGGACGCTGACCTTCAACACCGGGCGCATGGCGGCCCTCGCGCCGCAGGGCTTCGCCCTTGCGACCGACATCGCCGAGTGGCTCGTCCGCCAGGGCGTGCCGTTCCGCGAAGCCCACGAGCTCTCGGGCGCCGCCGTCAAGCAGGCAGAGTCGCGCGGCGTCGAGCTCTGGGACCTCACCGACGGAGAGTACGCGGCGATCAGCCCCGCGCTCACCCCGGAGGTCCGTTCGGTGCTGTCCACGGAGGGTTCTCTGGCGAGTCGGAGCGCGCAGGGCGGGACTGCGCCGTCGGCCGTCACGAAGCAGCTTGACGCACTCAAGGCCCAGCTGGGCGAGGCGCGCGCGTTCGCCATCCACACGCCGTCGGCCGGCTGAGAGCTCCTACTCCGCGCAGCCCGCCGACTGCGGCGGCCGTCCCCTTCCCAATGACGGCCGCCGCGGCGCATCATCATTCCGTGGCCCGCGCGCTGATGCTCGTCGTCGCTCACCCCGACGACGACGCCGTCGGCATTGCCGGCTCGATCGCCCTCCACGGGCACGAGCCGGCGTTTCGTTTCGCGCTCGTCCACGCCACCGACGGAGCGGCTGGCCTGATCGCCCCCGAGGTCGACGCGACGCCCGCGACCCTCGGTGCCCTGCGGCGGCTCGAGGACGCGAAGGCCTGGGCGGCGCACGGCCGCGGGCCGGACCGCCACGAGTGGCTTGGGTACGACGACGGCAGACTCGCCCACGTGGATTTCGCCGAGCTCACAGCCCGCGTGGGCGCACTCCTCGATGAGGAGAGGCCGGATGTCGTTGCGACCTTCGGCCCCGACGGCGTGACGGGCCATCCCGACCACATCGCCATCGGCCGGGCCACGGACGCGGCCTTCGTCTCCCTCGCGCTGGATGGCGGCCCTGGACTCAAGCGACTTCTGCACTGGGCCATGAAGGAGTCGACGTGGCGGCGCGTCAATGTGGCGCGCCAGGCGACGGGGCTGGCGGCCTGGGATCCATCGCAGGTCTACCACTTCCGCGGAATCCCCGACGAACTGGTGGACATTCGGGTGGACACGAGCAGCGTTGCCGAGCGCGTCGTTGCGGGCCTGTCGGAGCACAGGAGCCAGCGGCTCTCCCTGTTCGAACACCCCCTGGCCCGCGCTGCCTGGCTTTCGGCGACGTCGAGGGAGTACTTCGTACAGGCCTGGCCTCCGCGCGGACGGGGCGAGCCGCTCTTGACTGACATCTTCGAGGGTCTCGAGTAGGTACGCTGGGCCGCATGGGAACCCGTGCCGCAGCCCTGACCGATGAAGAGCTCCTCATGGCGCTGCGGGCCGCAGCGGAGGGGATCCACAGCGAGCTCGGCGGCCTCTCGGAGGATTCGGTCACGGCACCGTCTGAGCTGCCGGGCTGGACCCGCGGCCATGTGCTCGCCCACATCGAGGGGATCGCCTCCGCCCTCGCGCGGCAGGCCGAGCTTGCGCGACGCCACAGGCAGGCGGACCTCTACGACGGCGGCTTGCCCGCTCGAGACCGTGCCATCGAGGCCGGGGCGCATGCCGCGGCGGGCGTGCACCGCAAGCGGGTCGGGGCGTCGGTGGACCGCGCGCTCGCGGCCTTCGAGGTGTTGAGCCCGGAGGAATGGGATACCCCGGTGCGCTTCCGAGATGGCGTGGTGCGCGACGCGGCCTTGGCGCTGTGGCGCGAGCTTGTCATCCACCGCGGCGATCTCGGAACCGGGTGCACCCAGCAGGAGTGGTCGGGTGCCTTCTGCCGGCATCTCCTCGGCTTCCTCGCCCCACGGGTTCCCGAGGGCCGCACCTTCGACCTGTGTGCCACAGGAGGTGAGGAGATCAGCCTCGGCGGCGGCAGCGACGTCGTCGTCCTCGAGGGGCGTCTCCAGGACTTGGCGGCGTGGCTCGCGGGGCGTTCCGTCTCGCACGGTGCCGTCCGCGCCACGCATGCCGGTGAGGCCGTGCCCCTGCCCGGGCTCGGGCCGTGGCCCTCGGCGATTCCCACGAAGTAGCCGATGGACTTCGATGGACTCGTCCGCTGGCTCCTGCGGGATCCGGTGGCAGTCGCTCCGGATCTCCTCGGCGCAGTGCTGACGCATACGACGCCGGAGGGCGCCGTGAGTGTCCGGCTCACCGAGGTCGAGGCCTACCGCGGCCACCGCGGCTCAGACCACCCCGACCCGGGCTCGCACTCCTACAACGGACGAACGCCGCGGAACGAGGTCATGTGGGGTCCTCCCGGGCGCCTGTACGTCTACTTCACCTACGGCATGCACTTCTGCGCGAACGTGGTGTGCGGTCCCGCAGGAACGTCGTCAGGGTGCCTCCTGCGGGCGGGAGAGATCATCGGGGGAGTCGAACTAGCGCGTTCGCGCCGTGCGTCTGCGAGGCGGGACGTCGAGCTAGCCCGTGGGCCTGCCAGGCTCACGCAGGCGCTCGGGATCGGCCGCGGTGACGATGGTGCGACGCTCGACGGCGCGCGGTTCCGCCTCGTGCCGCCAGCGCACCGGGCCGCTGGGGTGCTGTCCGGACCCCGGGTGGGGCTGGCCGGTCCGGGAGGATCCGAGGACTACCCGTGGCGGTTCTGGCTGCCCGGCGAGCCGAGCGTCTCCCAGTACCGCCCAGCCAAGCCGCGGCCCCTCCGCGCTTAGGCTGCGTCCGCCGGAGCGACGCTGATGGGAAAGGCCCGTGCCGCAAGCCGCGCGAGGAGGCGGGCGCGGACCATGGGCCACTCGGCGTCGAGCACTGAGAAGACGGCGGCGTCAACGCGTGGGCCGTCGTGGCCCGGCCGGTATGCGCGCAGCGTTCCCTCGTAGACCGCGCCGAGCGCCAGGAGGGCCTTCGCGCTGCGCGCGTTGCGGGTGTCCACCCGGAACGCGATGCGACTCAGGGTCAGGTCCTCGAAGCCATGCTGCAGCAGAAGCAGTTTGCTCGCCGGATTCATCCCCGAACCCCAATGGGGGCGGCCGAAGAAGGTCCCGCCCAGCTCGGCACGCCCGAGCCTCGCATCGACGTCGTACAGCCCTGTCGTGCCCGCGAGCGCCCCCGTCGCGCCGTCGGCCACGGTGAACGGCAGCGCCGAGGGGTCCGCAAGGCGCGCGGCAAAGAGCTCTGCCAGATCCTCGACCGAGTCAGGACGGCGTGCGGCCATGCCCGACCACAGCGAGTCGTCGATGTGGCCGAAGAGGTGTTCCGCGTGCTGGGGCGCCAGCGGAAGCAAACGGATGCCGTGCCCGGCGAACGTGAGCTCGTGATGCATGGTGCCAGTGAAGCATCCGGGCGTCCCCGCGTGGGCGGTGTCACCGGCCATGTGGATAGGAACTTTCGCCTAACGTGGAGGTGTGAGTGATCCCAGCCCAGAAACCGCGGCCCAGACCCCTTCGACGAGCGGCGCCGCCGGCCCCGAGAACGTGCCCGGCGCCCGGGCTGTGGAGGACATCCTGGACCGTCTCTGCATGACCGTTCCGGACTACCCGAAGCCCGGGATCACGTTCAAGGACCTCACCCCGGTGTTCGCCGACGCCCAGGGGCTGCGGGCCATCGTGGACGCCATCGTCCGGCCGTTTGCCGGGCAATTCGATCTCGTGGCCGGGATCGAGGCGAGGGGCTTCCTGCTGGCGGCCGCTGCAGCCTACGCGACTGGCACCGGCGTCCTGACAGTCCGCAAGGCCGGCAAGCTCCCGCGTGAGACGTTCACCGAGGAATACGCCCTCGAGTACGGCAGTGCAGCACTCGAGGTGCACACCACCGACATCCCGGCCGGCGCCCGCGTCCTCGTCCTCGACGACGTCCTGGCCACGGGCGGGACGGTGGGAGCAGCGGTGCGGCTCGTCAACCGGTCGGGCGGCAGCGTGGTGGGCATCGGTGTCGTGCTCGAGCTCGTCGGCCTGGGCGGCCGGAAGGCGCTCGCGGGCGAGCGCGTGCACTCGCTCCAGCAACTCCATGACTGACCGGCGTCACATCGTGTGGAGGGTTTCGCGTCCGTTCACCGGAATCGCTGTAGAATGGACGGTCGAACTTTTCTGACAGGGGAAGGCAAGGATGCTCGACGCCGATCTTGCCCATGAACGGGACTACGTCAAGGGCCTCTACACGAGGCTTGACGAGCTGCGAGAGGAGAAGCGCGGCCAGCTCGCGGCCGTCCGCAAGGCGGGTGCGATCGGCTCAAGCCAGAACGTTTCGGAGCGCGACGCCTTTGCCGCGATGTATGAGGACCGGCTCGCCCAGCTCGATGCTGTCGAGGACCGGCTCGTGTTCGGCCGCCTCGACCTTGACGATGGCGAGTCGCAGTACATCGGCCGCATCGGCATGAGCACTGAGGACCTTCGCCGTCTCATGGTGGACTGGCGCGCCCCTGAGGCGAGCCACTTCTACCAGGCCACGGCATTCGACCGCCAGGGGGTGCGGCGCCGCCGCCACCTGATCCTCCAGGGCCGCGACGTCAAGGCCCTCGAGGATGACGTGCTCGACTCGGAGCTGCTCGCCGACGGCGCGGCCCACCACCAGGGCGAGGGCGCGCTCCTCGCGGCGCTCAACTCGAAGCGTACGGGCCGCATGGCGGATATCGTCAGCACCATCCAGGCGGAGCAGGACCGGATCATCCGGGCCCCCTTGCCCGGCGCCCTCGTCGTGCAGGGAGGCCCGGGTACCGGCAAGACCGCGGTGGCTCTCCACCGGGCGGCCTACCTGCTGTACTCGCACCGCGACCGGCTCAAGAGCGCGGGCGTGCTGCTGGTGGGCCCGTCGTCGTCCTTCATGAAGTACATCGAGCGCGTCCTTCCCTCGCTCGGCGAGACCGGCGTGGTCATGTCCAGCGTGGGGCGCCTCATGCCCGGGATCACGGCCGTCCCCGAGAGGGACGCGCGTGTCGCGGCGCTCAAGGGCAGCGAGCGCATGGTGAGCCTCATTGCGGCGGCCGTCGCAAACCGTCAGCGGATCCCGCCCTCGGAGCGCATCCTCGAGGTCGAGGGCTACAAGCTGCTCCTGACGCCGCGCGAGGTGCGCCGCGCCCGCGAGAAGGCCCGAGCAACGGGGAAGCCATACAACGAGGCGCGGAACACGTTCGTCAAGATCCTCCTGCGGGAGCTCACAGAGCAGCTCCAGGCCAAGGTCGAGGCCAGCGGCTCCGGGAACACCGCGGACCGCTCCTACCTCGCCGAGGACGTCCGGCAGTCCCGCGACGTGCGCGTGGCCGTGAATCTGTGCTGGATGCCCGTGACGGCGGAGAAGCTCGTCTCCGAACTGTTCAGCAAGCGCAGCATCCTCGACGCGGTCGCCGGTGACTTCACCCCTGAGGAACGCGACCTCCTGCGCCGTCCCTCCGAGGCCCCGTGGACCGAGGCGGACGTGCCTCTCCTCGACGAGGCGGCGGAGCTCCTGGGCGAGCTGGACGCGTCCACTGGCCACGAGGCAGCACGCCGCGAGGCCGAGCGCCGTCGTGATCTCGAGAACGCCCAGCAGGCCCTGAGGAACGTCGACGCGTCCCTGCGCGAGCAGGGCATCGACGGCGTGGTCGAGGCCGAGGACCTGGTGGCGTTCCAGCAGGGGCCGGAGGTGCGTCTCACCGCGGCCGAGCGCGCCGTCGGCGACCGCACTTGGGCATACGGGCACATCATCGTCGACGAGGCCCAGGAACTCTCCTACATGCAGTGGCGTCTGCTCGTGCGCCGCTGCCCCCTCAAGTCGTTCACCATCGTGGGCGATATCGCGCAGACCTCCTCGGCGGCGGGCGCGTCGTCGTGGGGGCACGCACTGCGGCCGTTCTTCGGCGACCGGTGGACGCTCGAGGAGCTGACGGTCAACTACCGTACGCCGAGCCAGATCGCCGAAGCCGCCGCGCGCATGGCAGCCGCTGCGGGCTTCGTCGTGTCCGCGCCCAAGGCGGTGCGCGAGGGCCTGTGGGACCCGATCATCGACCGGGTCACAGCCCGCGCTGACGGCGCAGACCCCGTGGTGCATCGGCTCGTCGAGGTCATTCCCGAAGAACTTGAGGCGGCCGACGGCGGTCTGGTCGCCGTCATTGCGGAAGGTCCACTCCTGCGCTGGGCACGCGAGGCACTGCGCGCGGCCTACGGCCCGCGAGTGGGCGGCGGAGCGGGGAGCTTCGAGCAGGACATCGTGGTGCTGGACCCGCGGGAGGCGAAGGGCCTGGAGTTCGACGTCGTCGTGGTCCTGGAGCCGTCAGAGCTGCTGGACGATGCGCATGGGAAGGTCGGCGACCTTTACGTGGCGATGACCAGGCCCACACAGCGTCTTCGCCTCATCGCCAAGGGTCCCCTTCCCGCGGGAATCGTGCAGGGGGAGCCTGCGGGGTGACTGATACCGTAGAAGCCGTGCCGCAGACAGCAATTCTCGACTCCCAGAAGAACGATCCCAGCTTTCCCAACATCTGGCAGGAGCTCAAGTGGCGTGGACTCGTCCACGTCTCAACGGACGAGGCGGAGCTCGAGGAGCTCCTTGCTGGGAACCCGATCACGTACTACTGCGGTTTCGACCCGACGGCACCGAGTCTGCACCTGGGCAACCTGGTCCAGCTGCTCGTGCTGCGGAGGCTGCAGCTGGCGGGTCACAGCCCGCTGGGGCTGGTGGGCGGATCGACCGGTCTCATCGGAGATCCGCGCCCGAGCGCGGAACGCACCCTCAACACGAAGGACACCGTGGCCGAGTGGGTGGGCTACCTCAAGGCCCAGGTGAGCCGCTTCCTCTCGTTCGAGGGCGTGAACGCGGCGAGGATCGTGAATAACCTCGACTGGACGGCCCCGCTTTCCGCCATCGACTTCCTGCGCGAGATCGGCAAGCACTTCCGCGTCGGGACGATGCTGCGCAAGGATGCCGTTGCCTCGCGCCTCAGCTCAGACGAGGGCATCTCCTACACGGAATTCAGCTACCAGATCCTCCAGGGCATGGACTACCTCGAGCTGTACCGCCAGTACGGATGTGTGCTCGAGACCGGCGGGTCAGACCAGTGGGGCAACCTCACGAGCGGCACCGAGCTCATCCGCAAGGTGGAGGGAAAGTCGGTGCATGCGCTCGGCACGCCGCTCATCACGAACTCGGACGGCACGAAGTTCGGCAAGAGCGAGGGCAACGCTATCTGGCTCGACGCCGCGATGTGCTCGCCGTACACGTTCTACCAGTTCTGGCTCAATACCGCCGACGCGGACGTCGTTGACCGGCTCAAGGTCTTCACGTTCCTGACCCGGTCTGAGATCGAGGAGTTCGAGGAGGCGGTCAAGGAGCGCCCCTTCGCCCGGGAGGCCCAGCGCCGGCTTGCGTTCGAGGTGACCTCCCTCGTGCATGGAGTGGAGGCGACAGAGAAAGTCATTGCAGCATCTGCCGCGCTGTTCGGCAATGGCGATCTCGGCGTTCTCGACGAGGGCATCCTGTCTGCGGCGACAGCGGAGCTCACCACGGCGGCGGTGACCCCGGACCAGCTCGGCATCATCGAGCTTCTGGTCGCGACAGGCCTGGCGGAGAGCAAGTCTGCCGCCCGGCGGACCGTGGGGGAGGGCGGGGCCTACGTGAACAACACGAAGATCACGGATCCGGATGCCGTCGTGACTGCCGACGACGCCCTGCACGGCAGGTACTTCCTCGTCCGCCGGGGCAAGAAGAACCTCGCGACGGCGGTCCTCGAGGCCTGACGCGAGCCTCTGCCGAGGCCCTCCGACGTTTGCCCGGGGGGCCTTCGTGCTGGTGTCGTCGGCGCTGTGATCGAGGCGACACGCCCGCTCCGGCTTTCGAGTTGCGATGCCCCGGGGCAGGGGGTAGTGTATTCCGAGTCGCCAACGCAGCGCGGGGGCGAAAAAACCTCGATCTGACCCCCCGGGAAATGCTCGGAGTCCGGCTGAGCCGGAACATTCTGCAGCGCCCCCGGAGGGGCGGAATTCAAAATTCGGATTTGAATCCGTTTTGAGA
>NZ_JAIZDP010000016.1 GCF_021554725.1 Sinomonas notoginsengisoli
CTAAACCCGGCCGGCGGCCCGGTGGCAGGGGGAAACCCGGCTTCGGGGCCTCCGCCCGCTCCTGGAAGAGGAAAACGCCATGAAGACCACCACGACCCGCCAGCGTCTCGCCCTCGCCCTGATAGGTGCCGCCACGATCATCGGGGCCAGCGCCTGCGGCGCCGGGACAGGTTCTCCGGCAGCGCCCTCAACGGTGGCCGGACCGGCGGGCGCGTCCATGGACCCGGGCATGAGCATGAGCCCTTCCCCGAGTGCATCGTCGACCCCGTCATCCACCTCATCGTCCATGGGGGCCACGGGCGGGTCCACCGGCGCGACAGCGGAGGCGACGATCCACATCAAATCCTTCGCCTACACCGGCCCGGACAGCGTCCCAGCCGGGGCGAGCGTGACCGTGATGAACATGGACAACGCAGCCCACACCGTCACCGCTGACGACGGCTCCTTCGACGCCGTCGTCAAAGCAGGGACCACCACCACATTCACCGCCCCCGCAAAACCCGGCACCTACACCTACCACTGCAGCTACCACTCCAACATGCACGGAACCCTGACCGTCAAATGACGCGGCTCCCCCACCGCTGTTCCGGTTCCGCCCCGCGGGCCGCAGCGGACTGGGTTCTGCGGATTCTGATGACGGCGGCCCTCGGCGTGGAAGCCGTCGTGCACTTCCAGTTGTCCCCCGGCTACCAGGGCGCAGCCCCCGACGGGATCGGGCAAGGGAACCTGTTCATCACCGAAGCGTCCGCAGCGGTCATCGCCGGCCTGTACATCCTCCTGCGGGGCAGCCGACCGGCGTGGCTACTGGCCCTCGCGGTCACCGGCGGGGGCCTGGCGGCCCTGCTGCTCTACCGTTACGTGGACATCCCCGCATTCGGGCCCCTCCCGGCCATGTACGAACCCGTCTGGTACCCCGAAAAAACCCTCACGGCCTGGGCCGAAGCCGGCGGAGTCCTCCTCGCCGGTACCGCGCTGACACTCCATCGGCGGATGCCACTCCCTCGTCGCCGCCGCCACAGCACCCGTCAGGGCCCGGTCAGACGTAAACAAGAACCGGCCGCCCCACCAGAACCACCCCGGGTCATTTGACGGGAAGGTGAGGAGCGGGCGGGACGCCACGCCCCCCTCCGCCAAGGAGCCCGGGACCATCGGCCCCTCGGACGGCTAGGGTGCCCGTGACGCGGCCAGCGTTGAGGCCGCGGGTGCAAGGGCGGCATCGATGAGGACTTCTGCCGCGGCACGCGCCTGGTGGGCCGATTCCGCGCTTCCGGCAATCGCAGCGGTCGTCAGTGCGCCCTCAGCGAGGATCGCCAGTTGCGGGGCAAGTGTCTCCGGTGCCCCGATGCCGGTCGCGACGCAGGCCAGGTACTCCTGGAACTCCTTCTTCTGGGCACGGACAATTGCAGGAATGCGCCCGGAAATCCCTCCGAGTTCACCAAAAGAGTTGATGAAGGCGCACCCCCGGAACCCCTCGGAGGTGAACCACCCGGCCAGGAAATCAAAGACGGCCAGCAATCGTTCCCTAGGCACCTGCGTTGACTCCACCTGCGCCCTGAGATTCGCCTCCCAGGTATCGCGCCAGCTGTGTAGGACCTCTTCAATGATGTCTTCCTTGGACGGGAAGAGCCGGTACAGACGCTTAAGTGAGACCCCTGTGACCGCGCGCAGCTCATCCATTCCCACGGCAGTGAATCCCCGGGCATAAAACAACGGGCTGACGGCTTCTACGATCATCGCCCGCATCACCGCATCCTCGGCAGGGCCGCAGCCCGGGTCAGCGTATTCGTCAGTCACAGCCCTCGCTTCTTCCGGTTCGCTTGCGTGAACGACGCATGGTCCCTATTGTAGGCGAAGGACAGAGAACGGTCGTTCTCTCGGTGGATTCGACGGTTGGTTCTCTCCGTGGCCCATTCGGGGCCTGCACTTGAAGGTGAAGGCACCATGGACACGAAGGACCGCTACGCCCCCGCCCCTGGAGAACCAGCGACGTATCTGGCCGTCTTATTGCAGGAAACCGGGCAGGGATGCGACAAGGCTTTCACGGAGTTCTACCGGCGCACCTCACGCCGGGTGTTCGGGGCAGTGCGCCGTGTGGTCGTCGATAACGGCCTCAGCGAGGAGGTGACCCAGGAAGTCTTCATTCTGGTTTGGCAGGACGCGTCCAAATACAATCCTGCGCTGGGAAGCCCAACCGCCTGGCTGTTGACGATCGCCCACCGCAAGGCTGTGGATAAGGTCCGCTCGCACCAAAGAAGTACCAGCCGTGACGCACGATGGGCTACCGCCTCCTGGGCCCGCCCCTATGACGAGGTTGCAACTTCCTTCCTAGACCGGATGGAAGTCCTGCAACTCATGGACTCACTGGCAGCATTATCACCGCTGCAACGCGAAGCGATTGTCCTCGCATATTTCGGCCCCCTAACCTACCGTGAGGTCGCCGACAAGCTCTCAGAACCGCTGCCCACGATCAAGTCCAGGATCCGGGATGGTTTGAAACAACTCCGAGAACAACTCGAACCCGCCTGAGGCTGCGAGCCGCCGCGGCCTCGCTCCGTTCGAGGACCCGCGGTCGATCATGAGACCTGCATTGCCGCCAATAACACTGACCGCCACCCGGTCCCCGCTGGCACGGCATGCTCTGGACCCACGCCGCGGAGGTCAACGAGATCCTCCTCGGCTTCCTTGCCGAGTAAGAGACAGAAAACGGAGAACAAGAATGACCAGAGCGAGCACATTCGAGCGGGCGCAGCAGTTGAAAGCGCTGCACCAGGCCCCGGAGATACTGCGGGTTGTCAACGTGTGGGATGCCATCAGCGCCGCAACAGTCGCGACGCTACTTGAGAGCAAAGCAATTGCGACGGCGGGCCACTCCATCGCCGCCGCCCACGGCTACCCTGACGGCACGATGCCTTCGGACATAGCGCTGGCCGGGATCAAAACAATCGTGGACGCGGTTGACCTCCCCGTCACGGCCGATCTTGATGATGGTTACGACAATCCGGCTGAGACGATCCGCAGGGCTATCGGGTTCGGCGTTGTTGGCGCCAACGTTGAAGACCGGCTCCGGCCGTTGGATGAAGCAGTCACCCGTGTGCGCGCCATCATGGCTGCCGCGAACGACGAAGGCATCGCGTTTCAGTTGAACGCACGCACGGATGCGATTGCACGGGGCGGTGACCGGCCCATCAAGGACAGCATCGAAGACGCCGTCACCCGTGGCCGCGCGTTCCTTGACGCCGGTGCCGCACTGGTCTTCGTCCCGGGAGCACTCACCCGCCAGGTCATCGAACCCTTGGTCGAAGGACTTGGGAGCGGAAAGCTCTCGGTCATCGGCGCGCCGGGCGCCCTTCCTGCAGCCGAACTGCAGGAACTCGGAGTAGCCCGGGTCTCCTACGGCCCCTTCACCCAGCGTGTCGCCCTGCGTGCACTTCGCGACCTCGCCACCGACCTGTACGGGACGGGCGTTCTCCCCGCCGACACCCCGCCCCTGAATTAGGAACAAACCAAGCCCGCGGGGGTTGTCCAAGAGTCGATGGCCGTGCTGGTCAGCGCGCGAGGAAATCCGCATGCCTCGTGTGCGCCTCGGCGACCTTGGCGCGGATCTCCTCGATGTCCTTGACCTTGTCGCGATACTTTTTGTCCATCGTGAGGATGTCCTTCTCTTCGTCGACGAGCTCCCGGTAGACGCGCTCGCGCTCGGTGGGATCGGCGGTGTACTCGAGGTCGAGGTAGTTCTCCGCATGGCGGCGCGCGTTGTTGACCGCGGCGTGCGCCTTGCCGGCCTTGCTGTACAGCGAGGCGAGGATCGTGACGAGGAGGACGCCGATGATCACCGTCAGGGACAGCCCCGTGGTGATCTCGAAGACTGGCACGTGGTCGCCGCTGTTGATGAACGGGAGGTTGTTCTCGTGCAGTGCGTGCAGGCCGAGCTTGACGCCGATGAACGCGAGGATCGCGGCCAGACCGTAGGAGAGGTAGATCAGGCGGTCCAGCAGGCCGTCGAGGAGGAAGAACAGCTGGCGCAGGCCCATGAGCGAGAATGCGGTAGCGGTGAACACGACGTACGCGTTCTGCGTGAGGCCGAAGATCGCAGGTATCGAGTCAAGGGCGAACAGGAGGTCTGTCCCGCCGATCGCCACCATGACGAGCAGCATCGGGGTCAGGACGCGCTTGCCGTTCTCCACCGTGAAGAGCCTGTCGCCGTCGTAGTGCTGCGAGGTGCGCAGGAACCTGCGCGCCAAGCGGATGATGAAGTTGTCCGCCTCCTCGTCGCTGGAGTCCTCGCCCTTGAGCAGGTTGCCCGCAGTGATCAGCAGGATGAGGGCGAAGATGTAGAAGACCCACGAGAACGCGCTGATGAGGGCCACCCCGGCGAAGATGAAGGCCGTGCGGGCGATCAGGGCGAACACGATGCCGAAGAGCAGCACCTTCTGCTGGTCCTCACGGGGAACCCTGAAGCTCGCCATGATGACGAGGAACACGAACAGGTTGTCCACGGAGAGGGCCTTCTCCGTGATGAATCCGGCGAAGTACTCGCTGCCCATCGCGGGCCCGCCGAACAGGAGGACGAGGATCCCGAACACGACCGCGGCGCCCACGTAGATTGACGACCAGATGGCCGCTTCCTTGAGCGTGGGAACGTGGGCCTTGCGGATGTGGAAGAAGTAGTCGAAGGCCAGAAGGCCCAGGATCACCACGATGGTGAGGCCCCAGACGAGGGGTGAGACGGACATATTCGTGTCCCTTTCGCAGGTAGGCGATATCGCCACAAGTCTCTCCACCACCCTTGAACCTGGATGGCCGCTGCACCCGGCCGGGCTCCGGCGCCCGACGTGCTGACGTGTGCAGCGCTTGGGATACTCCCCTGCGCTTCCCCCAGCCTACCGTTGAGCTGGGAGACCAGCAAAAGTTACCCTCGCCTCTCTGCTGGGCGGGGACCCTAGGATGGCTCGCATGGACGCCAGCCTCGTGGTGGTCGGTTCGCTCAACGCCGATCTCGTCTTCAGTGCCGAGCGCATGCCTGGGCCGGGGGAGACGGTTGCTGGCACGGGATTCGCCGTCCATCCGGGCGGAAAGAGTGCGAATCAAGCCGTTGCGGCTGCACGGCTCGGGGCAGCTGTGCGCCTCGTCGGTGCTGTGGGGGACGACGAGCACGGGACGATGCTGCGTGCTGCGGTCCATGCCGCTGGAGTCGACGCCGCGGGGGTGCGTACGGTGCCAGACGTGCGCACCGGAGTTGCTGGCATCACCGTCGACGCCCACGGTGAGAACAGCATCGTGATCGTGCCCGGGGCGAACGCACTGCTCTCTCCCACTGATGTTGGTGCAGCCTCTGACAATGGCGTGTTCGACGGCGCCGCGGCCGTGTGCCTCTGCTTCGAAGTGCGCCGGGACACGGTGCTCGCCGCGGCGCGGGCGGCCCGCGCCGCAGGGGCGACCGTCATCCTGAACCCCTCCCCGTACGCCGCGGTCCCGGCCGATCTCGCGGAGTGCGTCGACGTGCTCATCGTCAACGCGTACGAGGCAGGCCAGATGCTCGGGCGGGAGGGGGCCAGCGACGAGCTTGGCGGGGACAGGCTCCACGGGGACGAGCCGGACTGGCCCGCACTTCGGGCAGCGTTCGCCCTGCTCGGGTTCGAGCGGGTCATCGTAACCCTCGGCGCGCGCGGCTCGGTGGTCCTCGATACGTGCCTCGGGGCTGACCCTGACTCGGCCCTTCAGGCCGCCCCTCGCCTCGGGGCCGCCGTACACGCGCCGGTCACCCGCATCGAGCCGACCGTCGTGGACGCTGTCGACACAACCGGAGCCGGGGATGCCTTCTTCGGCGCCGTCGCGACGAGGATTGCGGCCGGCGACAGCCTCCAGGACGCCGCCCGCTTCGCCTCGTGCGCCGCAGCCCTGGCGACAACGCGGCACGGCGCGCAAGCGGCATGCCCGACCGCGAGTGAGGTCGACGCGCTCCTAGCATAAGGGCCGTTTCAGAACGGCGGCGGTTCTCCAGCGTCGGATTGTTCCGGGGGCGGCTGTGGGTGTTGCAGGAGTTCCCGTCGGTCCGCTGGCTGCGGCTCCTCGCGCGATTCGAGGGGCAGGACGAGGGTTCGTGGCCCGAGGATGTGGTCACGGTCGAGGGCCTCGGCTGGGCAGGTGTTGCCGAGGAGTGTCTCCCAGACGAGCTCGCCGCTGACCGTCTGGCCGGTGACCATCTGGTTGTCGCCGGAGGTCTTCTTGCCTGCCGACTCTTTGGCGGCCTCGCGCCGAAGGCGGAACAGGGCCAGCGACTTGAGCGCATGGTGCTTCCGGCACAGCAGAGCCAGGTTGTCCGGGTCGGTGGTGCCGCCGTCCTGCCATTCGATCGTGTGATCGACCTCGGCACGCTGGGCAGGGCAGGTGCACCCGGGGACGACGCAGGTTCCATCCCGGAACAGGATGAACCTCCTGAACGCCTCGGGTGGCCGGTAGGCAGTGCGGCCGAGTCCAACGGGTGTTCCGGCCTCATCCGTCAGGAGCCGCTTCCACGTGGGTGCAGCGGCCGCGAGCCTGCGTGCCGTCTCGGCGTCGATGACTCCGAAGCCGTCGAGGAGTGCGACGTCGTCGGAAGCGCCCAGGGCCACTGCGGCCGGGATATGCACCACGATCTCGGCCGTGATCCTGTCGTCGAATCCCTCTGGGATCCTGCCAGTCCCAGCGGCGTAGGGAGCGGGAACATTGGCGGAGGTGCCCAGCGGTAGCGCGAGGTGGGCGAACACATCGGCACGGAGTTGTGGAAGTGTCCTGTACTCGCCCACGGCTCGATGGGCCGCCCGGGCCATCGAGCCAATGTGCTGATATGCGGCATGCGCGGCCTCTGCAGGCAGCAGGGCCGTGAGCGTGCACATGCCGTCCTCCTCGGGGCGTAGCCAGACGCCGCGGTCTTCGCGGGCCTTGGCGCGGCGGCGGACGATCGACTCGGGATGCAGCCGCTCCCGCAGGTCCCGGACAACGGTGCGAAGCTCGCTGGGGGTCCGCAGGCGCCCCTTCCGGGTCCGGATGCGCGCGAGCGCCTCGATGCCGAACGCCTCCCCGGCCTGCTCTGGCAGCGAACAGGCCTGCTCGACGAGGACTCGGGCGTGGGCCTCCGTGATGTCCCCTGAGGCGAGGGCTTCATGGATGGCTGGGTGCATGTTGACGAGCAAGGTCGAGAAGTTCAGCGCGCGGGCAGCCACGGCCTCTGACGTCCCCTGGAGCGTCGCAAGCTCGGAGACCGCCGCCGCATGGGCGATTTCCCCGTTCAGCCGGGTGGGCTGGCCGTCGCGCCCCGCGAGCGGTTCCTCGGCGATCTGCTGGGCGTGTCGGTCTGAGAGGACGGCGCGCATGCTCGCGCTGTAGGCGTCGAAGTCGGCGAAGGCCCGTAGAGCGTCGGCGACGCCCTGCGGGGTGTCGAGCGCTCTTTCATCGAGCCTGAGTGTGCCGCGCAGGACGTCGGGATGCCGGGATGCAAATGAGAGGTCATCCAACGCGGTTGCTGCGTCCATGCCCACTCACCTCCCCCGTACGGTTAGCCGCTCTCCTTATCGAAGGTATATATCAGTATCGATGGAGTCAAGTCTCCAGAACCACAGAGATATTCGAAGATCGTTTTGATCGTTTTGCGATGGTGACTCTCGGCCGCGGACGGCGGGCGAGCGCCGTCGTCATCTGTGTAAGCCACCGAGCCCGCCATGGCAGGGCTCGCTAGGATGGGAAGTGGCCCTTACACGCGACCCGCGTGAACCCACCGAGCCATGCCGAGGAGCACTCAAATGCCTATCGCCACCCCCGAGAAGTACGTAGAGATGATCGACTCCGCCAAGGCCGGAGGCTACGCGTTCCCTGCGGTAAATGTGACCTCGTCGCAGACGCTGAACGCTGCGATCCGGGGATTCGCCGAGGCTGGCTCGGATGGGATCGTCCAGGTTTCCACCGGCGGGGCGGCGTA
This sequence comes from Sinomonas notoginsengisoli, assembly GCF_021554725.1. Taxonomy (GTDB): domain Bacteria; phylum Actinomycetota; class Actinomycetes; order Actinomycetales; family Micrococcaceae; genus Sinomonas; species Sinomonas notoginsengisoli. Next base: position 7,955 of record NZ_JAIZDP010000016.1, read on the forward strand.
CTGGTCTGGAGCGTCGGTCAAGGACATGGTCGCAGGCTCGCTCGGCTTCGCGGCGTTCGCGCGCGAGGTCGCCAAGAACTATGACGTGAACATCGCCCTCCACACGGACCACTGCCCCCAGGACAAGCTCGACGGCTTCGTCCTGCCGCTGCTGGCCGCCTCGGAGGAGGAGGTTAAGGCCGGACGCAGCCCGTTCTTCAACTCGCACATGTGGGACGGCTCGGCCGAGACCTTGGAGGAGAACCTGCGCATCGCCAAGGAGCTCCTGCCCCGCACCTCCGCCGCGAAGATGATCCTCGAGGTGGAGATCGGCGCCGTGGGCGGCGAGGAGGATGGCGTGGAGAACGCCATCAACGAGAAGCTCTACTCCACCGTTGCCGACGGCCTCGCTACCGTTGAGGCCCTCGGCACCGGTGAGAATGGCCGGTACATCACGGCGCTGACCTTCGGGAACGTCCACGGCGTGTACAAGCCGGGCAACGTCAAGCTGCGCCCGGAGATCCTCAAGGACATCCAGGCCGAGGTGGGGTCGAAGGTGGGCAAGGACCGCCCGTTCGACCTCGTGTTCCACGGCGGCTCCGGCTCGAGCGAGCAGGAGATCGCGGACGCCGTCTCCTACGGCGTGATCAAGATGAACATCGACACCGACACCCAGTACGCGTTCACGCGCCCGGTGGCCGGGCACATGTTCTCCAACTATGACGGCGTGCTCAAGGTCGACGGTGAGGTGGGCAACAAGAAGACCTACGACCCGCGTGTCTGGGGCGCCCTGGCCGAGAAGAACATGGCGGCCCGCGTCGTCGAGGCTACCCAGCAGCTCGGCTCCGCAGGCAAGACGATCAAGTGAGCAACCCCCTCCACGCCAACCTGCTCGGTCCGGAGCCCACCCGGCTCCCCGCCGAGACGGAGGTCCTCCGTGGGCTGGCCCTCGGCGAATCAGCCGAGGAACTTGTCGAGGACTACCCGCAGTCCTCTCTGCTCTGGGCCATCCTGGCGGACGAGGCGTGGGCACAGGGCCGCACGATCGAGTCCTACGCCTATGCGCGCGTGGGCTACCACCGAGGCCTCGACGCCCTCCGCAAGAACGGCTGGCGCGGGGCGGGCCCGGTCCTCTGGGAACACGAGCCGAACCGGGGCTTCCTCCGTTCGCTCTACGCCCTCGGTAGGGCCGCAGCGGCAATCCGCGAGCCCGGCGAGCCCGAGCGGATCGACGAGTTCCTCACGAGCTCCGATCCCAGTGCGAAGGCAGCGATCGAGGCCCTGCTCGGCTGAGTGCCGCTGCTCAAGGGGCTGACGCACGACGGCGCACGGCCGGCTTCCACAGGGAGGCCGGCCGCGCGCCGTGCGCGTCTCAGGTCAGGCAGCGACTGAAGCGGAGGCCCGGCGTCGCGCGTCCCGGAACACGATGACCACGAGCAGTGCCGCCGAGGCCAGGGCAGCTCCTCCGAACAGGAGGAAGTTCATCGACGGAGGCACCGTCTTGCTCGCGAGCAGGAGCCCGGACAGCTGTGGTGCGAGCACCGCGCCGATGCGGCCCACGCCCAGCGCCCAGCCGAGCGCGGTGCCCCGCAGCTCGCCCGGGTAGTGGGAGGCGATGGCGCCGATCACGAGGGACTGGGTTCCGTGCGTCCCGACACCCGCGAGGACGAGGGCGCCGTAGATGAAGGCCGTGCTCGAGGCCGGCGTCACGAGGAGCGCCACGAGCGCGATCCCCGCGAGGGCAGCGGCGATGACGGAGACCTTGACTGTGCCGAATTTGTCACCGGCCCACGCGGTGATGATCGAGCCGGCGACAGCGCCGAGGTTCAGCGCGATCGTGAATGTCAGCGCCGGGCCGAGGTCGGAGCCGGACTCACGCATGATCTTCGGCAGCTGGGTCCCGAGCCCGTACCACGCGAAGAGCGTGAACAGCGTGGAGGCAGCGAACAGCACTGAGAGCCAGCCGAAGCCTCCGCGGAAGAGGGCCGCGAAGCCGGTGCGCGCCGTCGTCTGCCCTGGTGCCTGCCCTGGTGCCTGCTCGGCCGGCGAGACCGCTGCGGCCGCCCGAGGCGAGCCGAGGGTCTCCGGGAAGTAGCGCAGGCCCAGCGGCACCAACGCTGCCAGCGGGATGATGGCGAGGAGGAACATGGACTGCCATCCGAACGCCGGGATCATCCAGAGGCCCAGGAGGGCCGCGGCGGTTCCGCCGATCGGCACCCCGGACATCATGAGGGTGGCCATCGATCCCCGCCACTTGGCGGGGATGAGCTCCGCGGCCATGGCGTTGGCCGAGGGAACGAGGCCGCCCAGCCCGAGCCCGGCCACGAGGCGAAGTGCAGCGAAGGCGATGGCGCCCGGAGCGAATGCGCACAGGACGGTCGCGACGGAGAAGATCACAGCGGACAGGATGATCGCCTTGCGGCGGCCCCAGGAATCAGAGAGACGGCCCGCGAAGACCGCGCCGAGCATCATGCCGACGAACGCCATGGATCCGATGGTTCCGGCTGAGGCGGCGTTGAGGCCCCAGCCCGTGGACTCGATGAGGTTGTTCTGCACGGTGCCGTAGACGATGAGGTCGTAGCCGTCGAACACGACCATGGCCCAGCAGATGGCCACGGCGATGATGGCCTTGCGGCGGCTGGGTCCCGACGCTGGGCCCTGGCTGGTGGGTGCGGCTTCATTGCCGGACACGCGGGGGGTAACGCTAGATGACATGTTCTCTATGGTGTGGTCTGCATCTCAATGGTGACCACAAAATTCTGTCTTGCAGAATCTACCCGCTATTCATATGCCCAATGCGGCCCAAAACACGGTGAACTAGAGGTGATGGACGACACATATTCTGTCAGACAGAATAAAGCGGTCAGCGAGCGAGCTTGCGCGGATCCACGGAGGGATCGGCCAAGCGCTCGGGATCGGGGACCATGCCCCGATCGATGATGCGCCGCGCTGCACGGATGACGAGCGGTTGGTCGACGGCGGCGCAGCCGAGCAGGTGCCCGTCGGCAGCGATGAGGAAGCTCGCCTCCGGGACGCCGGCGGCCTCCCTCAGCACCATCCGGGACCCGGGTGCGCTGCGAGGGTCGAGGGAGCCGACGGCCTCGGCATGGACGCCGTATCGGTCCGACCAAAACCACGGCGCACCGAACTCCTCAGGCTCCTCGCCGAGCATCCCCGCCGCCGCCGTCTGGCCCGAGCGGACCGCCGCCTCCCAGTGCTCGGCGCGGCGCACGGGTTCGCGCACGACGCCGCCCACTCGCCTCGTGCGGGTGGCGTCGCCGGCCGCGAACACGGCGGGGTGCGAGGTTGCGCCGTCAGGGCCGACGAGGATGCCGTCGTCGAGGTCGAGGCCGGCTGCCCCGGCGAGGGCAGTGTCTGGACGTATGCCGATGGCCGTCAGAACGACGTCCGCGGCCACGGCGGAGCCGTCGGCTAGACGGACTAGGCATGCGGGCCCCGGCGCGGCCCCGTTGGCCCTGATCTCCGCCGGCACCCCGACCACCGTCCGCACGCCATGCTCGGCGTGCATCGCGTGGAGGCGGCCGGCGAGGGCCTCGCCCAACGCCGGGACGAGAGGCGTTGCCACTGGGTCGATGAGCGTCGCCTCGGCGCCCCGGGCCGCGGCAGCCGAGGCGACCTCGGCCCCGATGAGGCCCGCGCCCACCACCGTGATCCGGGCACCCGGGACAAGCACACGCCGGAGCGCGTCCGAGTCAGCGCGCGAGCGGAGCACGTGGGTTTGCTCGCCACCGGGGATCGCCAGCCGGCGTGGAGTGCCGCCCGTCGTGAGGAGGATGCGGTAGGCGGCGAGGCGATGGCCGCCGTCGAGCGTCAGGGCCGGGCGCTCACCGGTGAGGTCAAGGGCGTCCGCGCGTGAGGCGACCACCTCGACGTCGTGCTCCGCGTACCAGAATTCCGGCGCCAACAGGATCTTCTCGCCATCCTCGGTGCCGAGGAGGTACCCCTTGCTCAGCGGCGGGCGGTCGTAGGGCAGGCCCTCGGGCGAGACGATGACGAGCTCTCCGTCGTAGCCGCGCGCGCGGAGCTCCTGGGCGGCGCTGAAGCCTGCCACTCCGCCGCCGACGATTGCGATGGTCACTGTGCGCAGGCGTCCGGATCGGCGTCCACGCCGGGGAAGAGCACGATCTGGCCATCGCGGACCTCGACCTTGTGCGTATGCGTGTCCTCGGTGGCGGGGAGGCACAGGACCTTGCCGGTGCGGAGGCTGAAGCTCGAGGAGTGCAGCGGGCACTCTACCGTCTCGCCCTCGATCCAGCCCTCCGCGAGGGAGGCCTCCTCGTGGGTGCACATGTCATTGAGCGCGAAGAAGCAGCCCGTCTCGGCGTGGAAGACCGCGATGGCGTCGCTGAATCCTGATTCTTCCGGCTCCACGACCTTGGCTGTGCCCTCTTCGATCTCGTCCGTGCCGCCGACCACGATTCCTTCGCTCATGGCATCCACTCTAGCTAGAGCATGCGCCGCTGCCCCGGGAGCTGGACGCGCAGCCACATGTGGCCATACCCCTCGAGACTGACCTCCACCTCGCCGTCCTCTGGCACCGGAATGTCCTCCTTCGGCGCGGTGCCCGAGCCGAGGAGATCGAGCAGCACGGCATCGCGCCAGCCGTCGACGCGGCCCGATGGTCCGAGGGGCGGCGCTCCGAGCGAGAGGCGGACAGTGGCCCCCTCGGGGGAGAGGTTGTGCACCGCAAGCATGCTTGCGTCATCCCACGTGTGCAGGTAGGCGACGACGGAATGGACCGGCTGGTCGATGATGCGGCACTCACCCCACCCGAGCTCGGGGCACTCACGGTAGCGCTGCGCGAGGAAGCGGATGAAGTTCAGGAGGGAATCCGCGTCCCGGCGGGCATCGGCGACGTTGACGTTCTCCGGCCCGTAGTCGCCGTCCGGGATCCGGCTCACCAGCTTCTCGGATGGAGCGCTGGAGAACCCGGCGTTCGCTCCCGACGTCCACTGCATGGGGGTGCGCACCGCCATCCGGCCCTCGGCCGCGAGGTCCTCGCCCATCCCGATCTCCTCGCCGTAGAACAGGACGGGCGTGCCGGGAAGGGTGAACAGGAGCGAGTAGATGAGGCGGATGCGGCGCTGGTCCCCGCCGAACATGGGCGGGATCCGCCGCTTGAGCCCGCGCCCGTAGATCTGCATCCCGGGTTCGGGGCCGAAAGCCGCGAAGACCTCCCCGCGCTCGTCCTCGCTGAGCCTGTCCAGAGTCAACTCATCGTGGTTCCGCACAAAAGTGGCCCACTGGCAGTCCGGCGGGAGTGGGGGCCGGGACTGCAGCGCCCTGATGATGGGGCGCGCATCCTCACGGGCCATGGCCAGGTAGACGTTCTGCATGAGCTCGAAGTCGAACATCATGGTCAGCTCGTCGCCCTCCGGGCCTCCGAAGTAGTCGAGCTGTTCCTTGTACGGCAGATTCACCTCGCCCAGCAGGACCGCATCCCCCGCACGGCGGCCCGTGAACCTGCGCAGTGCCTTGAGGTAGTCGTGGCTGCTGTGGATCCCCCTGAGCTCATCCTGCGGTACTCCCTCGAGCGAGAGGAAGAACGGCACGGCATCCACGCGGAAGCCGCTGATTCCCAGGTGCAGCCAGAAGCCGACCGCCTTCGCGATCTCGTCCCGGACCTTCGGATTCGCAATGTTGAGGTCCGGCTGCTCCTTGTAGAAGTGGTGCAGATACCACTCGCCACTGACCTCGTCGAAGGCCCAGATCGAGGTCTCCTGGCCCGGGAACGCCACCTGCTTAGAGGTGTCTGGCGGAGGGTCGGAGCGCCACACGTAGAAGTCTCGGAAGGGGTTGTCCTTCGAGGACCGGGCGGCCCTGAACCACGGATGCTGGTCGGAGGTGTGGTTGACCACGAGGTCGATGACAACGCGCAGGCCGCGGTCCTGGGCCATGCGGAGGAACTCCACGAGGTCCCCGTGGTGGCCGAGGCGGGGGTCGATCCCGAAGAAGTCCGTGATGTCGTAGCCATCGTCCCGGTGCGGTGTCGGATAGAAGGGCATGAGCCACACGCAGGTGACGCCGAGTTCCCGCAGGTAGTCGACGCGCTCTGCCAGACCAGCCAGATCGCCGCAGCCGTCACCGTTCGCGTCGTAGAACGTCTCGATGTCCAGGCAGTAGATGACCCCCGTCTTCCACCAGAGATCGGACGTGGCCGTGATCCGCATGGCACTGGATTTCCCCGCCCAGGCGTTCGGGAAACGGGCGGTGAGCTTCCCGCCCAAGGATGAACCGTGACTAGGTGACTGCGATCGCGGGTAATTCTGGGGCGAAGCTGTGGGCGGCCTATGGCGCCTGGCTCCTTGAAAGGATGGTGGCCATGCTCGACGACCTAGACCGGCAGATCACCGCTGCGCTCATCCGCAACGGCAGAGCCTCATGGCGGCAGATCGCCGAGGTCCTCGGCCAGCAGGAGCGCACGGTGGCACGCCGCGGCAAGAGGCTCCTTGCGAGCGGAGAGGTGCGCGTGCATGCCCTCGCCAACCCCACCGTTGTGGGGGAGAACGACGCGTTCCTGCTCCGCGTCTTCGCCAGGCCATCGGCCGTGCGGCCCATCGGCGAGTGGCTTGCCCAGCGCGAGGACGTACTGTGGGCCAGTGCGCTCGCCGGTGCGAGCGAGTGTGTGGCTGAGGTCTTCGTTCCGATCGAGCGTATCGGGGCACTCCTGTACGAAGAGCTCGCCGCGGTGGACGGCGTGGACGGCTTCACGGTGGAGCCGCTCGTGCGGTACTACAGGACCGTCTCCGGGTGGCGTCCCGACGTGCTCGAGCCCGAGCAGTACCAGGCACTCGCGGTGGATGAGGATGCAGCCCTCGCGAGCCAGCGCAGGCGCCCGGACCGGGCGGTCCTCGATGAGTCCAATGCTGCGCTCGTAGGCCTCCTGCGGGGGCGCGGACGGGCCACCCTTGAGGAACTGTCTGCCGGCGTTGGCGCCTCGAAGGCGACTGTCGGCCGGCGCCTCGATGCCCTGATCCGCTCTGGGGCACTGTTCGTCCGCGCGGTCCTGGATCCAGCCACCCTCGGCTACCCGGTCGAGTCACTCCTTGACCTCACCTGCGCCCCGGGGAGCCGTGACGCGGTCGGCGCGACGGTCGCCGCGCTCCCCACGACACGCTGGTCAGCGGGGACGGGAGAACGGGTCCTCGTGCAGTCGGCCGTGGCCGGGCTCCCCGAGCTCGGGGAGCTGTTCGAGCGGCTCCATGCCCACGACGGCATCCGGAGCATCCGGTCATCGCTCTATGCGGAGATCTACAAGCGCAGTAGCACGGTCTACGCTGGCGGCATACTTCCGCCGGCGGAGCAGTCGTAGCGCGGGCTAGGCCCAGAGGGCCTTGCGCAGGAGTTCGCGGAGGGTCGCAAGCTCGCCTGGTGCGAGCGGGGCGTACTGTGCGGCTTCGGAGGCCCTGACCGCGGTCTCCGCCTCGGCGTGCAGCCGCTCGCCGGCGCGAGTGGCGAGGACGATCTTCTGCCGTCGGTCCGTACGGCCCTGCTCGCGAGTGACGAGCTTGCGCTTCTCGAGCTCGTCCACGAGCGCCACGATCTGGCTCGGATCGAGGCTCAGGAAGTCCGCGAGCTCTCGTTGGGTCGGCTCGAGCCCGCTGCACGCGAGCCGGAGCACCGAGTACGAGCGTTCGCGCAGCTCGAAGGCAGCCAGCGCACGGTTGTTGAGCGACGATCCCACGGCGTGGACCTTCGCGAGGAGAAGCCCGATATCGTCAGCTATCTCGGCCGCCGCAAGCCGTGGTGTCTCCGCTTCCACGTTGTTCTGAACACTCACGAGGCCGCCTCCAAACATGCTGAGATTCAATCATTGACAATTTCAATGATCCAGTATCTCATGGACTGTGACAAGGGTCTCACGGATGAGGCCGGACATCACCTCGAGGAGCACGCATGAGCCTGGCAGGCAAGGTAGCAGTCGTCACTGGAAGCGGACAGGGCCTGGGCCTGGCGTACGCTCGGGAACTCGCGCGGCAGGGTGCTGCCGTCGTCATCAACGACGTCAACGAGGAGACCGCGGCCGCCGCGGTGGCCCAGATCGAGGCCGACGGCGGCCGTGCGACCGCCGTCGTCGTCCCCGTCGGCAGTACTGAGGCCGCGAAGGCGCTCGTGGACGGCGCGGTGAACGCGTTCGGCCGCCTCGACATCCTTGTCACCAACGCAGGCATCCTGCGCGACAAGAGCCTGCTGAAGATGACGGACGAGGACTTCGACCTCGTAATCAACGTTCACCTCAAAGGAACGTTCACGTGCGTCCGCGAGGCGTACGCCTACTTCAAGGCGAACGGCATCGCCGGCCGCATCATCACGATCGGCTCCCCGACCGGCCAGCGCGGAAACTTCGGCCAGACCAACTATGCCGCAGCCAAGGCCGGCATCGTGGGCATGGTGCGCACGTGGGCGCTGGAGATGAAGAAGGCCGGCGTGACGGTCAACGCCGTCATCCCCGTCGCTGCGACGGCGATGACCAAGACCGTCCCGTACTTCGCCAAGGCAGTCGAGGCCGACGAGCGCGGCGAGACGATGCCGGCCTTCTTCCGCCACGACCTTGGATTCGGGACGGCCGACGACGTCGCGGGCCTGATCGCGTACCTCGCCTCCGACGAGGCATCGGGCATCACTGGACAGGCGATCGGCGCAGGCGGCGACCGCCTCCAGGTCTGGACCCACCCCGAGCCGGCGACGACGGACTACCGCGAGGGCGGCTGGACCTACGGGGCCCTCCAGGAGCAGGGCGCCGCGCTCATCGGGGAGCACCTGCAGAGCGTGGGCGAGGAGTTCCTCCCGCTGCCGGCCGAGCTCCAGCCGCAGGAGCAGAACGCCGGGACCCGCTGACCATGGCACGCTACGAACTCGGCATCGAGGCCGGGAAGCTCGACGCGATCGACATGCACGTGCATGTCGAGATCGACGGCCATGGCCACTGCTCCCTGCCTGACGACCTCAATGAGGCGTCCTCGAAGTACTTCAAGGCCGAGGACCGGCACCCGACTCTGGAGAAGATCGCGGACACGTACCGCGGGCTGAACATGGCCGCCGTGGTCTTCACCGTCGATGCCCGCACCGCCCTGAAGCACGAGCCCAACTCGATCGAGGACCTCATCGCCGGCGCCGCCGAGCACAACGATGTCCTCATCCCGTTCGGCTCCGTGGACCCGCGCACCGGCGAGGACGCGATCTCCCGGGCAAAGCACCAGGCCCTCGGGCTCGGCGCCCGTGGCTTCAAGTTCCACCCGTCCCTGCAGGGCTTCGACCCCTCCAGCGAGGAGTTCTACCCCCTGTGGGGAGCCCTGGAGGAGCTTGGCCTTCCGGCCATCTTCCACACCGGCCAGAACGGCATGGGGGCGGGCCTGCCCGGCGGGCACGGCATCAAGCTGCGCTACTCGAACCCGCTGCTGCTCGACGACGTCGCGGCGGACTTCCCGGGCCTCACCGTCATCATGGCCCACCCCTCAGTGCCGTGGCAGGAGGAGGCGATCTCGATCGCAACCCACAAGTCGAACGTGTTCATCGACCTCTCGGGCTGGTCGCCGAAGTACTTCCCGGAGTCCCTCGTCAAGGCCTCGAACTCAGTGCTGCAGGACAAGGTCCTCTTCGGCACCGACTTCCCGCTCATCACCCCGGCGAAATGGCTCGGCGCGTTCGAGGACCTCCCGATCAAGGACGAGGTCCGGCCCAAGATCCTCAAGGGCAACGCCGTGAAGCTCCTCGGGCTGGCCACAGGCGAAGGGGGTCGCTGAGATGGACCTCTACAGCACCTCTGACTGGTACGACGCCGCGGGACTCCTCAGCGACGACGAGCGCCTCGTGCTCGGGCGGCTCCGCGAGTTCCTCGAGACTAGGGCCAAGCCGCTCGTGGGCGACTACTGGGAGCGCGGCGAGTTCCCGTACGAGATTGCCCAGCCGCTCATCGACCTTGACCTCATGGAGCCCGTGGAGCTGACGGACGGCCGCAACCGTCCCGCCCGCGGCATCTACCACGGCTTCCGAATCTTCGAGCTGGCCCGCACGGACGCCTCGATCGCCACGTTCTACACGGCCCAGGCCGGACTCTTCCGCACGGCGGTCCGGGTAGGCGCATCCGAGGAGCAGAAGAAGGAGTGGATGCCGAAGGTCGTCGACTTCACGCTCAAGGGCGTCTTCTCCCTCACGGAGCCCGAGCACGGCTCGGACATCGCCGGCGGACTCAGCACGACGGCGAGGCGTGAGCAGGGGGAGAACGGCGACGAGTGGATCCTCGACGGTGAGAAGCGCTGGATCGGCGGTGCGTTCACCGCGGACGTGCTCGCCGTCTTCGCCCGCGATGTCGCAGATGGGCAGGTGAAGGCGTTCCTCGTGCCTCGAGAGGCGCCTGGCGTCACGCTGACGAAGATCCAGCGCAAGACGGCGCTGCGCATGATGCAGAACGCGCACATCACGCTCAGCGGCGTGCGGGTCAGCGAGGCGGACCGCCTCCACAACGTGAACTCGTTCAAGGACGTGGCCGCGATGCTCCGCGCGATGCGCTCGGACGTCGCGTGGATCGCGACGGGCATCCAGGCTGGAGCGTTCGAGGCTGCGCTGAAGTATGTGCGGGAGCGCGAGCAGTTCGGTCGCCAGCTGGGCTCGTTCCAGCTCGTCCAGGAGAAGCTCGCCCGCATGCTCGGCAACCTCACCTCGAGCCTCTCGCTCGTCGTCCGCCTCACCGAGCAGCAGGAGAAGGGCATTTACCGCGACCGGGACTCGGCCCTCGCCAAGATGCAGACGTCTTTGAACATGCGCGAGACCGTCGCCCTGGCCCGCGAGGTCGTGGGAGGCAACGGCATCACCCTCGATACCGATGTGGCCCGCTTCCACGCCGACGCCGAGGCCGTCTACTCCTACGAGGGCACCCACGAGATCAATGCCCTCATCATCGGGCGCGCCCTCACGGGTCACGGCGCCTTCACCAAGTAACCCAGCACTCGTCCACAGGAGGACCTCATGACCACTCAGCGCACGATCAAGCAGCGCAATTCCGAGCCGCGGCTCGTTGTCGACTTCGACAAGCTCCTCACCATGGCCGGTGCCGACCTCGGCGCCACCGACTGGATGGAGATCACCCAGGACCGCGTCAACCTCTTCGCCGACGCGACCGACGACCACCAGTGGATCCACACTGACCCCGAGCGTGCCAAGGACGGCCCGTTCGGCGGCCCGATCGCCCACGGCTTCCTCACGCTCTCACTGGTGATCCCGTTCTGGGGCGAGCTGTTCGACGTCGAGGGCGTCACCACGAAGGTCAACTACGGCCTCGACAAGGTCCGCTTCACCTCCCCGGTGAAGGTGGGCTCCAAGGTCCGCATGCTCGGCACGATCGCCGAGGTGACGGAGGTCAAGGGCGGCGCCCAGATCAAGGTCAACGCCACCATCGAGATCGAGGGGCAGGAGCGGCCCGCCGTCGTCGCCGAGTTCCTCGCGCGCTTCTACAAGTAGGCCAGTCCCGACTCGTCCCCCTGTCATCCCATCCGCCCCGAAGGAACCGCCATGCTGGCAACCCCGCAGTTGTCCACGATGAGCACCGCCGCGCAGCGCAAGGAAGCGCGGACGGTCATCCTGTCCAGCTACCTGGGCAGCACCATCGAGTTCTACGACTTCCTCCTCTATGCGACCGCCGCGGCCGTCGCCTTCCCCCAGGTCTTCTTTGCCGGGGCCGACCCATGGGTCGGCGTCGTCGCGGCGTACGCGACCTTTGCCGCCGGGTACGTTGCCCGGCCGCTCGGCGGCGTGATCTTCGGCCACTTCGGCGACCGGATGGGCCGCAAGGGCATGCTGATCGTGTCGATGACAGTCATGGGCCTCTCCTCCGCGGCGATCGGCCTCATCCCGGGGGCCAGCCTGATTGGCCCTTGGGGCGCCGTGATCCTCGTGCTGCTGCGCGTGCTTCAGGGGATCGCTGTGGGCGGCGAGTGGGGCGGTGCGGCCCTCATGGCCCTCGAGCACTCCGATCCGAAGAGGCGAGGCTTCGCGGCGTCGTTCGTCAACGCGGGCGCCCCCACCGGCGCCGTGCTCGGCACGCTCATGATGGGCCTCGTGTCGGCACTGCCCGGCCCGGCCTTCCTCGCCTGGGGCTGGCGGGTCCCGTTCCTGCTCTCGTTCGCGCTTCTGGCCGTGGGACTGTTCGTGCGGATGCGCGTCGCCGAGAGCCCGATCTTCGCCGCGGCGATCGCCGCAGAAGAGAGCACGGCGGCGGGCACCAAGCCCAAGGTCCCGCTGCTCGAGGTGCTGCGCCGGCCCAAGGCACTGATCTTCATCATGCTCGCCGGTGCCGCCGGGTTCGGCCTCCAAGTGGTGCTGCCCACCTTCTCCGTAACCTACGCGGTGTCCAAGGGCGCACCCCAGCAGGGCGTGCTCTATGCCTTCGCGGCGGCATCCGCGATCTCGATCGTCTTCGTGCTGTTCGGTGGGCGTCTCTCCGACCGGTTCGGCAGGCGACCTGTCATGATCGCCGGCCTCCTGCTGTTCGTTGCCTACCTGTTCCCGATGTTCGCGCTGCTGGGCTCGGGCAACGTGTGGCTCGTGTTCGCCGCGTTCACGGTCGCGCTCGTGTTCCACTCGACGCTCTACGGGCCCCTGGCCGCGTTTGTCTCCGAACAGTTCGGCACGACGTCCCGCTACACGGGTGCGGCGCTGGGCTACCAGCTCGCCACGCTCATCGGCGCGGGCTTCACTCCAGGGATCGTCGCCTCGCTCTACAAGGACTCGGGCCAGAGCATCGGGGTCGTCGTGGGCTTTCTGGCGGCCATGGCGGTGCTCTCGGCGATCTTCATCCTGCTCACCCGGGAGTCCAAGGACAACGACCTCACCACGGTCCGCTAGGGAGGAACCCATATGTACAACAACGGCGTTGGCTCGTGGCTCCACCGCCGCCGGCCCAAGTCGGGGCCCAAGGCGGCCCTGATTGCGGGGGAGCGCACCTACAGCTACGACGAGCTCTCCGAGCGTGCGGACCGGCTCGCCAACGCGCTGCGCCGGCGCGGGGTAGCCCGCGGCGACCGCGTCGCCTACCTCGGCGAGAACGACCCGGCGTTCGTCGAGACGTTCTTCGCCGCCGGGATCCTCGGCGCGATCTTCATCCCGCTCAACACCCGCCTGGCCGCGCCCGAGCTGCAGTTCCAGCTGCAGGACTCGGGTGCGAGGCTCCTGGTCAACGGCGCGGCCCTCGAGGAGCTGGCCGCGGCGGCCGCCGAGGGCACCGGCGTCCTGAACCGCCTCGTGGTGGGCGGGTCCCCCACGGCGGCGCACGACGCCTCCCGGGCGGTCAACGCGCCGGGCTCGCCACCCGTCGTCGGACGGGGCGTGGAAGCCTACGAGGAAGCGCTCGCGAGCGCGCCGGCCGAGGTCATCGATGAGGCCGTGACGCACGACGACGGTGCCATGATCCTCTACACGTCCGGGACTACCGGGCGGCCCAAGGGCGCCCTGCTGACCCACGGGAACATCACGTGGAACTGCGTCAACGTGATCACGGACATGGACGTCAACCGGAATGACATCGCGCTCATGATCTCCCCGCTGTTCCACGTCGCCTCGCTCGACATGGGCCTGCTGCCCATGCTGCTCAAGGGTGCAACCGTGGTCCTCGAGCAGAAGTTCGACCCGGCGCGGGTGCTCGCGGCGATCGAGAAGCACCGGATCACAGCCCTCAGCGGGGTGCCGACCACCTACCAGCTGCTGGCCGAGCACCCCAACTGGGCCACGACTGACATCAGCTCCCTCGACAAGCTCACGTGCGGCGGCTCCGCCGTGCCGATGCGGGTCCTGGAGGCTTATGAGGAGCGCGGCCTCGGGTTCTCCAACGGCTACGGCATGACGGAGACGGCGCCTGGAGCGACCACGCTTCCCGTGTGGCGGTCCAGGGAGAAGGCAGGCTCCTCCGGGCTGCCCCAGTTCTTCACCGACATCCGCATCGTGGACCCGATCGGGCAGGTTCTCGGCCCGGGGGAGGTCGGGGAGATCCAGATCGCCGGGCCGAACGTCATCAGGGAGTACTGGAACCGTTCTGATGCGACGCGCGAGTCCTACGCGGACGGCATCTGGTTTAAGTCCGGGGACATGGGCTACCGGGACGAGGAGGGATTCCTGTTCGTCTCGGACCGCCTCAAGGACATGATCATCTCCGGTGGGGAGAACATCTACCCCGCCGAGGTGGAGTCCGTCATCGTCGAGCTCGAGCAGGTCGCGTCCGTGGCCGTGATCGGGGTAGCGGACGAGAAGTGGGGCGAGGTGCCGCGCGCCATCATCACCCTCCGCGGGGGTGCCTCGCTCACCGAGGAGGACGTCCGGGCCCACCTCGACGGCCGCCTGGCCCGGTACAAGATCCCCAAGTCGGTGGTGTTCGTCGAGGAGATGCCGCGCACCGCGAGCGGCAAGATCCGCAAGTCCGAGCTGCGCAAGCAGTACGCGGGGTAGGCGGTGCGAGGGCAGGGGTGCCGCCGGGAGGGCGGCACCCCTGCCGGGCGCACTTACCGGTCGAAGTTGCCGTACCTGGCGCGTGCCGCGCTGTAGACCCCGTAGCAGGCCAGGCCGAGGGCCACCGCCCCGAGGAGCCAGGTGCCGAACGGCTGTGCGGCGAGGACCTTGAGCGCGCCGTCGAGGCCAGACTGCTCCTTCGCGTCCTGGTGCACGGCCGCGACCAGGATGAGGATCCCCAAAACCGCCACGGCGACGCCCTTCGCCGTGTAGCCAACGCCGCCCACCATCTTCACCCAGTCCGGTGCCGACTGCTTTGGCTGCGCGTCCTTCCCCAGGAAGCTGCGGGTCACACCCCTGAAGCCGAAGTACACGCCGACGCCGAGGACTACGAGCCCCGCGATGAAGAGCACCACCGGGCCGAAGGGGATCGAGAGCACGTTCGCGGTAGTCTGCTGGGACTGCTCGCTCGAGTTCTTCTGGTCCCCCACGGCAAAGCTGATGAACAGCCACGTGAGGGCGAAGTACGCCAGTGCCGTGCCGGCGGGGCCGAGGGCCTCGGTGGCCTTGCCCCCGCGCCGCCACTTCGCCACGGCGTCGATGACCATCCAGATCGCCAGCGCCGCGCAGCAGATGACGCCGGCCCACAGCAGAAAGGCGCCGCCCGGCGCCCCCGCGACCTGCTGGACCGCGCTCGACTGGTCGGCATTGTTGCCGCTGCCAAGTGCCACCTGGAGTGCCAGCCACGCGATGAGCACGTGCAGGAGCCCCACGAAGACGAAGCCGGCGCGTGCGACAGCGCGGGCGGCGGGCGAACTGGCTGCGCGCTGCGCATGGTGCGCGGCGTCCCTCGCACCGTCCTTCGCCGAGTTGCGGTCGCCACCGACCGCGCGGGAATAATCGTTCACCCTTGACCTCCTGATATGAGTGCTACCCATCATCTTCGTTGCCCCTTGCCCTGCTTCGGTAGACTTGGGTGGCAAGAGCCCCGGAAGTCTTGCCATGACGCAGGAGAGACGGGGCCTTTGCATGTAGGCCGACGGCCAGCCGGGCCGTGGGCGGTGTCCCGGGGAGGAATCCATGCCAGCAATCGTGATCGTCGGAGCCCAATGGGGCGACGAGGGCAAGGGCAAGGCCACGGATCTGCTGGGAGGCCGCGTGGACTACGTGGTCAAGCCCAATGGCGGCAACAACGCTGGGCACACCGTCGTGGTCGGCGGGCAGAAGTATGAGCTCAAGCTGCTCCCCGCGGGCATCCTCAGCCCGAACGCGATCCCGATCATCGGCAACGGCTGCGTCGTGAACCTTGAGGCGCTGTTCGAGGAGATCGACGGTCTCGAGGCCCGCGGCGGAGACGCCTCCCGGCTCCGCGTCTCCGCGAACGCACACCTCGTGGCCCCATACCATCAGACCCTCGACAAGGTCACCGAGCGGTTCCTCGGCAAGCGCGCGATCGGCACCACCGGTCGGGGGATCGGCCCTGCGTACCAGGACAAGGTGGCCCGTCTGGGCATCCGCGTCCAGGACGTCTTCGACGAGTCCATCCTCCGCCAGAAGGTCGAGGGCTCGCTGCGCCAGAAGAACGAGCTGCTCGTCAAGATCTACAACCGTCGTGCCGTGAGCGTCGACGAGACGGTGGAGTACTTCCTCTCCTTCGCGGAGCGCCTCCGCCCCCTCGTGATCGACTCGACCTACGAGCTCAACAGCGCTCTCGACGACGGCAAGGTGGTGCTCATGGAGGGTGGGCAGGCCACGTTCCTCGACGTGGACCACGGCACCTACCCCTTCGTGACCTCCTCGAATCCGACCGCTGGCGGTGCGTCGGTGGGCTCCGGCATCGGTCCTACACGCATTTCCCGCGCGATCGGCATCATCAAGGCCTACACCACCCGAGTCGGTGCGGGCCCGTTCCCCACCGAGCTCTTCGACGAGATGGGGGAGCACCTCCAGAAGACCGGCGGAGAGTTCGGCGTCAACACCGGCCGCCCCCGCCGCTGCGGCTGGTACGACTCGGTCCTGGCCCGCCATGCCTCCCGCGTCAACGGCTTCACCGACTACTTCCTCACTAAGCTCGACGTGCTCACCGGCATCGACAAGATTCCGGTCTGCGTCGCGTACGAGGTGGACGGAGTGCGGCATGACGAGATGCCCATGACCCAGACCGAGTTCCACCACGCCAAGCCGTTCTTCGAGTACTTCGACGGCTGGACCGAGGACATCTCGGGTGCCAGGACGCTCGACGAGCTGCCCGCGAACGCCCGCGACTACGTCCTGGCGCTCGAGAAGCTTTCGGGCACGCGCTTCTCCGCCCTTGGCGTGGGCCCCGACCGGGATCAGACGATCGTGGTCCGCGACCTCATCGACTGAAAAACCGGCCTGAAAGCCCGTAAAAAATCTGCCTGAAAAGGGTCCACACTTGCGTAACCCTGTGCGGCCCTCGTGCGATTACGTGAGTGCAAGCCGGGCTGGAATCTGTCCCCCATCATGTTCCAGCCCGGCTTCTCTCAGCCTCCAGGAGCCGTCGGCGCAGCTGGCCGACGGCTAGACTGGGCGGGTTCTCGCCTTCAGAGTCCAGGGTCAAGAATCCAAGGAATGCCGTGCTCGAATCGATCAGTGACGCCGATCTCGCGCCGGGTGCACTGACGGAGCATGAGCTGTTCACCCTCGTGTACCGTTCGCTGGCACCTGCCGTGATCGGCTATGTCACGGCCCGGGGGGTGGATGACCCCGAGGCCATTGCGCAGGACGTCTTCCTCACGGTACTGCCGCGGATCGGGACGATCCACGGCGGGGCCTCGGGCCTGAAGACCTTCGTGTTCTCGGTCGCCCACGCACGCGTTGTGGATCACTACAGGCGGCACGAGCGGCGCCCGCGGATCGTCGACTACGATCCGCTGCTCGACACGAGGCAGTCAAGCTCCGCGGAGCATGAGGCCCTCGTGGCGACGGGCCAGACCGACGCAGAGATCCTGATCGGGAGGCTCAAGGGTGACCAAAAAGAGGTATTGACGCTCCGCATCGTGGCGGAGCTCACCATCGATGAAGTCGCATCCGTTCTCGGCAAGACGCCGGGTGCAGTCAAGCAGCTCCAACGCAGGGCACTTCTTGCCCTGCGGGAGCACGTGTCTGAGGAAGAGTGGGTCAGATGAGCATGGACGGGAAGCAGGCACGGGCGGTGCTCACGGACGAGGGTCTTGAGCAGGACGCCGCGCTTCTCCGTGCGCTCGAAGGGCTCCACGCACTGCGGCCGGCCGCGGTTCCGGAACCTTCAGGACGGCTCGCGCTGCTCTTTGCGGAAGCGGCCGCCCGTTCAGCGGTGGGGGAACCGATGACGGCGCCGCTCACCGTCGTCCCCCTGACCAGGGCCGCGGCGCTCACGGCGGAAGCTGCGTCGCGCAGAGCGGTGGCCGGGGCTCGACCGCGGTTCATCAGGCAGCACCGCGGGGCGCTCAGCATCGTCGTGGCAGTGGGTCTGGGACTCGGCGCGAGCGGTGTGGCGGCCGCGGTTGGCGGGCAGGCCTGGGACTGGCAGGGCATCGAGCACACGGTGCTCAACCCGGCCACCGACCAACCGACCGAGAAGCCATCGCCCGACTCCCCGACCCCAGTGCACCCAGCAGATGTGGCCCAGGAGCCGACCCAGCCTGCGGGTGGGATCGCTCCGGGAATGGCGGTCGAGGACACGCCGGGGCAGGACGGCCAGACTCAGAACCAGAAGACCTCCCAAGACCAGAACGCCCAGGGCCAGAACGCCCAGGGCCAGGACGCCCAGACGTACGGGCAGGGCCGCCGTCAGACCAGTGCTCCTGCCCGGTCCAGCCAGAACTCGAACAGTCAGGGCGGAAACAGCCAGGGCGGGAACACTCAGGGCGGAAACAGCCAGGGCGGCGGCGATCAGGGCGGGAACAGCCAGGGCTCGGGCCGCTAGCAAGGCGCCTGCTGGGAGGAGGGCGGGTGCCACGACTAGCATGGCGTCATGCGGCAAGTGAATGACCCTGCTGTCATTGAGCGGCTCATGTCCACCCCGGGCACGTGGGCCATCGTGGGGCTGACGCAGAACGAGTGGCGCGCTGCCCACTCGGTGGCGCTGACCATCCGCGACGTGATGGGCTGCCGGATCGTCCCCGTGAACCTGCGCGCCGAGGATGTCCACGGTGAGAAGGGGTACGCGCGGCTCGCCGACATTCCGGCCGAGCTGCGCCCCATCGACGTCGTGGACTGCTTCGTTAACTCCCAGCGGGTGGGCGAGGTTGTGGACCAGGCAATCGCGGTGGGCGCGAAGGCCGTGTGGCTTCAGCTCGGAGTTGTCGACGAGGCCGCCGTGGAACGTGCTCTGGCCGCCGGTCTGGACGTTGTGATGAACCGATGCCCCGAGCAGGAGCTCTGGCACCGTAGGCGGCAGCGCGCCTGATGGATGCTCCCTGATGGACGCGGCACAGCTGCGTGCTCTCTGCCTCGGATTTGCCGGGGCCTACGAGGACTTCCCGTTCGGGCCCGAGTCCTCCGTCTTCAAGGTGCGTGCGCCGGCCGGTGGTGAGGACCTCCCAGGGAAGATGTTCGCCCTGGCGAGCCTCGACGTCGTCCCTCTGAGGGTGGCGCTCAAATGCGACCCAGTGCTCGCGGTCCAGCTCCGTGCGGCGCACCCCGAGATCACGGGGGCGTGGCATATGAACAAGCGGCACTGGAGCGATGTGCGCCTGGACGGCTCCTTGACGGACAGCGATGTGCGGGATCTGGTGGAGGACTCCTACGACCTCGTCGTGGCGGGACTGCCGAGGGCGCAACGCGAGGCGCTCGGGTGGAGCCGGCTGGCCCGCTGAGCGCGTTAGGGTGGGAGCGTGCTCGACCAGTCGACGCTCGATGCCCTGTGGGACTTCTCCGACCCCGTCGCCTCGGAGGACCGCTTCCGCCGTGCGCTGGAGGATCCGGCCTTCGACGGCGCCGAACGGTGCGAACTGGCCACGCAGCTCGGCCGCGCGATCGGCCTGCAGGGCCGATTCGAAGAGGCTGACGCGCTCCTGGACGGCATCGACTGCGAGCAGGACCCCACCATCGCGGTGCGCGTGCTTCTCGAGCGCGGCAGGCTCCTGAACTCCTCGGGACACGCAGCAATGGCCGTGCCGCTCTTCGAGCAGGCCGCCGAGCTCGGCGAGCACCTCGGCGAGGAGTTCCTTGCTGCCGACGCGTTCCACATGCTCGCGATCGCCGACGGCGCCCATGCCGAATCCTGGGCACGTGCGGGCATCGAGTACGCCCGCGACGCCCGCAGCGCCCGGGCCCAACGCTGGTCCGTCTCGCTCCACGGCAACCTCGGTTGGATGTTCCTCGATGCCGGGGAGCCTCACCGGGCACTCGTCGAGTTCCAGCTCGCAGAGCAATGGGCCTCCCGGGTCGGCACCCCCGACCAGGTCGCATGGGCCCGCGAGGGTATCGCGGCGTGCCGCGCCGTTGACGTCTAAGGGCGCGCCTGCGACACGCCGTCGTACTCAACGCGCAGCTGCCCTCAATCGACGGTGAGGGTCCCGTGCATGTCCGCGTGGTACTTGCAGTGGTACTGGTACACCCCAGGCTTGGCTGGGACAGAGAAGCCGGCGGTCTGACCGGCCGCAACACTGACGTCGAACGAGCCGTCGTCTGCCGTGATCGAGTGCGCCTCACCGTCCATGTTCATGACGTTCAGGCTGGCGCCAGCCTGAACGGCGGCTGGGCCCGTGAAGGCGAAGTCCTTGATGTGGATCGTCCCGGCAGCGCCTGGAGCGGTCATCTGCATGCCCGCGGCCATCCCTTCCATACTGTGCGAAGCGGGCGGTGAGGACGTGGACGGGGCTGAACAGGCCACCGCAGCCAGCGCCGTGGACGCGGCGAGGAGCGCGGCCGCGAGGGCCTTGGCAGGTGGGCGTGGCATGGGGTGTGGTCCTTTCGGTCGGCTGCCGACGGGAGACGGCCGGGTGGCGGGCAGAGGGGAGTCGCGTGCTGGCCAGGGGCAGAGCACCGCGGGCCGCGGACGCCGCGAGGCGTCCGCGGCCGGTGCTCTGGCTCATCGAGTTTCCTGAGTCCCCTTCACCGGGCTCAGGCGACGGCGCAGGGCGAACGCCATCCCAGCAGCCAGGACGAACCCTCCGCCAGCGGCCACGAGGCCTGCATCAGGACCGTGGGATCCGGTATCCGACGCGATCCCGGTGCCGGGGGCCCCGGCTGGCATAGCGGCGAGGGTCCCGCACAGGGCCGGGGAGGTGGCAGCGAGAGGCAGCGACGGCACAAGGTCGCTGGGCTCCTTCTGCGCCGCGGCTGGCAGGGTGTTCGGGTCGAGGCCGTGCACTACCACGACGGCGGTGCCAGACTTGAGCGACGCAGCAGTCTTTGCGTCGAGGGCGATGGTGCGCTCATAGGTGAAGCTCGAGCCCATGCCCGCGACAGCCAGGTCAGTGCCCGCGGCAGGGCTCGTGTCCCCGCTCGTGGACAGCGTGGCGCCGATGCCACCGTAGAAGGGCGCGCCCTCCGTGGTGCTGATCACGCCGTCTCCGCTCGTGTCGGCGGACGGGCCGGGGCACTGGCCCTTCGCCCCGATGTGGATGTGCTGCACGTGCGGGTACGGCTTCCCGTTGAACGACGCGGCGAGGCCCGAGACCTTCTCCGTCACTTTCGCTTGGTCGCCCTGCACCGTGATCATCACGTTGCCGGAGGCGTTCGAGCCGTTGATCGAGGCGAGATTGGCCTGGTAGGTCGTGGAGTCCGCGGCGAACGCCGGGGTTCCGGTGAGGGCCAGCGCCCCGAGGGCGACTGCTGGTGCGATCAGAAATGCTGCCTTCTTCATCATGGTGGCTTCCTCTTCGTGGAGCCTGGTGTCCCGCGCGTGCCCATGGTGTCCGGCCCTCTGAGACTCTGACGCACCTCCTTCGGTGCGCTGCCCCTGTGCGGATTGGATGGCGGATTTCAAGTGGGATGCCCGCTATCCCTCGGACCAGCACGCGAGCACATCCGTTGCCACTTGGTAGGCGAGGGCCGTCCGGGTGATCCCGTGGGGTCCTACCGGCTCTGCAAGGCCTGTGGCATCCGCCGTGAGTGTGAACGAGTCCTTGAGGAACACCACTGTTCCGGTCGCGGACTGATAGGCCGGGAAGCCGAGATTGGCCAGCCCGTCGATATCGGCTGTTGTGCCGATGCGCTGCTTGAGGGCGTCGAAGTGGGCCCGCGCGGCTGCCGGGGTGGCAGATTCCTGGACCGAGAGCAGTAGCGTTCCGGTGGGGAGCCTGTAGATGCACGAGAAGAGGCCCTGAGACCACGTCGACTCAGGCTGCGGCTGGGCCGGGAGGGCGAGGATCTGGGCGATCCGCTCCCTGATCTCGGGCTCGCAGACCATTGTCGCGGCAGGCGATGGCTCGGCCGGTTGGGCTGCCGCGCCGGTCGCGTCGGCCCGTGCGGCTGGTGCAGCGGACGCTGGCGCCTGCAGGCCCGCTCCTCCGGATCCGGCCGGACCTGCACAGCCGCTGAGCGCGAGCGTTCCCGCAGCCACGAGCGCCGCCCATCTTGTCGAGAGCATGGCCCGTTCCTTCCCTTGGGGGTGGCGGGATAACCCGCCCTTTTCGTAGCAGGTTCGGAGCCGAGAGGCACTCGGACTGTTTTTCTGGCGCACGACGGCGGCCCGGTCGCCTCCCC
>NZ_JAIZDP010000017.1 GCF_021554725.1 Sinomonas notoginsengisoli
TGGTACTGCACCGGCGTCGTTCTGTGGCGGTTCCTGCACCCTAGGCACGGCCGTCAGAGAGGGTCAAGGGTTGTCGCGCCCCGGCGGGTGGGGATCGTGTGGCTCACGCTCTGATCGGCCAGCCGGTGACCTTCTTGGGCCGCGGGTCCGCGTACGTGCGGACCTTGGACGTGCTCAGCCCGAGCCGGACCAGTCCCTCCGCGACGGCGACCGCGGCGGCCACGCCGTCGACCACGGGAACGCCGCAGCGCTCGCGGATCTGTGCGTCGAGCCCGCTCATGCCGCCGCAGCCGAGCAGGATCACCTCGGCCTTGTCGTCCCGGACTGCGGCCTCCGCTTGGCCGACGATCTCCTTCACCGCGCGCTCGGGATCCTGCTCGAGCTCGAGCACGCCGAGGCCCGAGGCGCGCACCGAGGCGCAGCGCGCGTCGAGCCCAGCGAGCTTGAGCCGGTCCTCGATGAGTGACACCGCCCGGTCGAGGGTCGTGACCACTGAGTACTTATGGCCGAGGTACATTGCGGTGGACGCAGCTGCCTCGGTGATGTCCACGACCGGCACACTCAGCAGTTCCTGGAGCCCCTCGCGGCCGTGCTCGCCGTAGCCGGCCTGGACCACGGCATCGAACTCGCCCTCGTAGGTGGTCACGGCGTCCATGACGGCGATCGCGGCGAGGTAGGACTCGAAGTTGCCCTCGCACGACTCCGGCCCGAACCTCGGGGTGATGCCCACGATCTCGGTGCCCGGCGAGGCGGCGGCGCGGGCGGCCTCCGCGATCGAGTCGGTCATGGACCGCGTGGTGTTGACGTTGGCGACGAGGATGCGCATGGGATTCCTTGGTTGGTGGCGGAGCCGGTGGTGAGGCACCCACGGCGGGCGGGCCGGCTTTGGGGGCCAGCCCGCCGCCGTCGTATGCAGGTCGATTCAGCGAGCGCCGCGTCAGTGGACGGCCGGGACGGCGATCGGCTCGCCGTCGACGTCCTCGAACGAGCGCGTGCGGTCGGAGAGGACGTAGAAGTTCACCGCCGCGATGCCGGCGCCGAAGAACCATGAGAACGAGCTCAGCGGAGCGAGGACCGGGATGAAGGCAATCGCGAGGGCCACTGCCGCAGCCGGGACCAGGGCTGCGATGGCCTTGGGGTTGATGCCCTTGGCGTAGTGGTAGGCGCCCTGGGCTGACTCCGAGTAGAGCTCCGGGACGTTGACCTTCCCGCGGCGGACCAGCCAGTAGTCGGCCATGATGACGCCGAACAGGGGGCCAAGGAGCGCGCCGAGGCCACCGAGGAAGTACACGATCACCACGGGGTTGTTGTAGAGGTTCCACGGCAGGATCACGAGGCCGATCACGGCCGAGACGAGCGCAGCGCGGCGGAAGTTGAGCCGCCGGGGGAAGAGGTTGGTGAGCGCGTAGGTCGGGGCGACGAAGTTGGCCATGAGGTTCACCGCGATGGTCAGGACCAGGAGGGCAAGGGACGCCGCGGCGAGGAGGAACGTGTTCGGGATCGAGGCGACGACGTCGGAGGGGCTCTCGATGATGTGGCCGTTGATCTTGAACTGGGCGCCGGCAAGCACCACGGTGATGGCACCGAAGAGGAGCATGTTGACGGGGATCCCCCAGAAGTTTCCCTTGACGATCGACTTCTTGGTGCGAGCCGAGCGGGTGAAGTCGCAGAAGTTCAGGACGAACGTGCCGTAGATCGAGACCCACAGGGCGCCGCCGCCGAGGATGTGCAGCCACATGGCGCCGCCCGAGAGGTCCTTGCCGGTGCTCCACGCGATGTCGAAGCCTGCCTGGGCGAACATCCAGACGGCCAGGGCGAGCATCGTGGCCAGGATGATGGGGCCTGCGAACGCCTCGTACTTGCGGATCATCTCCATGCCGTAGGAGACAATCACGACTTGGACGATCCACAGGCCGACGAAGGCCATCCAGCCGAGCGGGGACAGGCCCAGGATCTGCCCGTCGTCGAGCGGCTTGAGCCCTGGCGCCACGGCAATGAGGAGCACGCGCAGCACGACGGAAGCGAGATAGGTCTGGATGCCGAACCACGCGATCGCGACGGCACCGCGGATGAGGGCGGCGATCTGGGCCCCGTGGATGCCGAACGCGATGCGGCTCATGACGGGGAATGGGACTCCCGTCTTCTGTCCCATGAAACCAGAGAGGTTCAGGAGGGCGAACAGCAGCACGGCGCCGACTCCGAGGGCGGCGAGGACCTGCCAGCCGCCGAGGCCGAGGGCAAACAACCCGATCGCGAAGGCGTAGTTGCCGAGGCTATGGACGTCATTGGCCCACAGCGTGAAGATGCTGTAGGCCGTCCAGCTGCGGCCCTCGCGCTTGGTCGGCGCGAGGTCACGGTTGTAGAGGCGCGTACTCAGGCCGGCTGGCACGCGAGCCTCACGGTGCCTGGCCTCGGTGTGGGGCACGTCTTCAGTGTCCAGCGTTTGGACTGCGGTGTCCTGTGTGCTGTTCATAGGAGGAACTCTCTGGGATGGGGACAGGTGAGGCGCGCAACGATTTGTATGTTCCGCCGGCTTGGTGGTGAAGGCCGGGCGGCGCAGCCACACGTGTGGCCTGCGGTGCGAGTCTCGGGTTTGTGACCCACGTCTCGCTATCTGGTATTCCAAATGTAAATCTTTGGTATCCCGATGGCAAGAGTTGGAGAGTATCCGTATCGCCCAATTCCGGGGACGCCGAACGCCGCACCCGCGTGCGCAGCTATGCTGCGCGTCGCGGATGCGGCGCCTAGGGCTGGGCTGGGCCTCAGGGGGGCAAGGCCCAGAACCTGCCCGGGGGGGCCGGCGCTGTGGCCGGACGTGCTCGTCAGGCCGGGAGGTGGAGGACCTGGCCCGGGAAGATGAGGTTCGGGTTGGAAATGATGTTGGCATTCGCGTCCGCAAGGGCTGCCCAGCCGCCCTTGACGCCGAGCTTCTGGGCGATCTGGCTCAGGGTGTCGCCAGCCACGACCGTGTAGGTCTGGCCGCTGACCTCGGCCGGCGCGGCGTGGCGGGCCGGGGCCGGCTGGGCCGGGGCCGGCTTGGCCGGGGCCTGCTGGACCGGGGCCTGCTGGACCGGGGCCGGCTTGGCCGGGGCCTGCTGGACGGGGGCCGACTGGACCTGGACGGGCGTCGGGTTGGCGCCAGAGGTGCCATAGAGGCCGAGCTTGGCCGAGCAGGCGGGCCATGCGCCCCAGCCCTGGCCGGCGAGGACGCGCTCGGCAACGGCGATCTGCTGGTCGCGGGTCGCGGTCGTCGGCGAGCCGGTGCCGCCATAGGCGGCCCAGGTGCTCGGGGTGAACTGGAGGCCGCCGGAGAAGCCATTGCCGGTGTTGATGGACCAGTTGCCACCGGACTCGCACTGGGCGAGCGCGTCCCACGTGGCGCCGGAGGCGGCGTTCGCCGCCGGTGCGCCGAGGGCGGCGGCACTGAGAGCGGCGCCGGAGGCGGCAACGAGGGCGAGAGAACGGCGTGCGGCAGTAAGGGTAATCTTCTTCTTCATAAGAGTCTCTAAGATGCTCGGGGCTCCACCGGCACTAGCTCCGTCCCCGGAGCTTTGCATGCGCCGCCGGCCCCTGACGGCTCGAAGGTCAGGTCTTGGTGTCTGCGCAAACGGCGGCGAACGGTGGACGGCAGCACCCGGCATATTTGGCCAACGGCCTCTGGGCCGTCAAGCTTTGTGCGCTCGCGCGGTTTCGGCGGGCGGGGTTCGTTATCGAACCGATACCTACCGTAGGGTATTAATCCTCTGTTGCCAAATCGTGATCGTTTCTCGTGTCGCTGGATGCTCCCGGTCCCTACCCGAGGAGGCCCCGGACGTCGTCCGCCGTGAGGGTCGAGGAAAACATCGCGTCGTCGTCCATCACGGAGGAAAAGAGCACGGCCTTCTTGTCCTTCAGCTCCATGACCTTCTCTTCGATCGTGCCCTTCGCGACGAGGCGGTACGTCATGACCCGCCGGGTCTGGCCGATCCGGTGTGCGCGGTCCACGGCCTGCGCTTCGGCCGCCGGATTCCACCAAGGATCGAGGAGGAAGCAGTAGTCGGCCTCGGTGAGGTTGAGCCCGAAGCCGCCCGCCTTGAGCGAGATGAGGAAGACCGGCGCCTCGCCCTCCTTGAACCGCGAGACGACCTGCCCCCGCCGGCGCGTGGCCCCGTCGAGGTACTCGTACGCGACGCCCGCCGCCTCCAGCCTCTGGGCCGCCTTCTTGAGGAAGGACGTGAACTGGCTGAACACGAGCGCCCGGTGGCCCTCCGCCACGACGTCGTCGAGCTGCTCGAGGAGAGCGTCGAGCTTCGCCGGGGACACGCCGTCGTGCGCCACGTCCACCAGGGAGGGATCCAGCGCCATGAGCCGCAGCAGGGTGAGCGAGCGGAAGACGATGAAACGGTTCCGGTCCAGGTCCTCGACGAGGCCGAGCACCTTCTCCCGCTCGCGCTGGAGGTACTGCTGGTAGAGCTTGCGATGCCTCGGATCGAGCTCGACGTCGAGCCGCTGCTCGAGCTTCTCCGGCAGCTCGGTCGCGACCGCTTCCTTGGTGCGGCGCAGCATGAGCGGACGCACACGACGCCGGAGCCTGGCGAGGCGATCGGCGTCGCCGCTCTTCTCGATCGGCTTGGCGAAGTCCTGCCCGAAGTGGTTCGCTGCCGGGAACAGGCCGGGCGCCACGATGGCGAACAGGGACCACAGCTCCATGAGGTTGTTCTCGAGTGGCGTGCCGGTGAGGGCGAGTTTGAACGGGACCTCAAGGTCACGCGCGCACTGGTGGGCCTTCGTGGCGCGGTTCTTGAGGAACTGGGCCTCGTCCATGATCAGGCCCGCCCACGGCAGGTCCCCATACGCCTCGTAGTCCAGGCGGAAGAGGGCGTAGCTGGTCACCATGATGTCGGCCCCCCGCGCTGACTCCACGATGGGTGTCCCCGACTTGCCCTGGGTGTCCGTGAGCGCCACCGTGCGCAGGCCGGGCGCGAACCGCGCGGCCTCGACCTCCCAGTTGGCCACGACCGACGTGGGCGCAACGACGAGGAACGGCGGCTTTGGGGCGCCCGGCGGATGGGCCGAGTCGGAACCCCGCACATGCAGGATCAGCGCGAGGGTCTGGAGTGTCTTGCCCAGGCCCATGTCATCGGCCAGGACACCGCCGAGCCCGTGGCGGTGCAGGAATGCGAGCCACTGGAAGCCCTCGTCCTGATAGGGCCGCAGGGTTGCGTTGAGCCCGCGGGGCACGGGCACCCTGTCCAGGGCGTGCGGGTCCAGGAGGCCCGAGACCGTCTGCTTCCACCGGGGCGGCTCGACGGTCTCGGCAGCAAGCTCGGCAATCTCGTCCCACAGCCCGGCCTGGTACACGCTGAGCCGCGGCTGCTTCTTCGACGACCGCCCGTCGGCGCGCCATTCTCGGAGCTCGTGGGATTCGTCGATGATCCGCTTGAGGCGCTGGATCTC
This sequence comes from Sinomonas notoginsengisoli, assembly GCF_021554725.1. GTDB lineage: Bacteria > Actinomycetota > Actinomycetes > Actinomycetales > Micrococcaceae > Sinomonas > Sinomonas notoginsengisoli. Next base: position 5,437 of record NZ_JAIZDP010000017.1, read on the forward strand.
CGGGGTGTCGATACGGAACCAGGTCTTGTCCGGCATGAGTACCTTGTCCCGGCCGCGGGCCAGGGCCTTGAAGACATCCTGGAACGGGATGCTGCGGCCGCCGAGTGTGACCATGAGGCCCAGGTCGAACCAGTCGTTCTTGTCCGACTCGACCGCGCTGAGCACGAGCTGCGGCGTGCCCTCCAGACGGCGGTAGTCCGGCTTCGTCCCCTCGATCCGGACCGTGACGCCCTCGAGCTTCTCCAACGCGGGCAGGGTGCGCCCCGCCACGTCCGCGGTGTCGAGGTCCTCGAGCCTGGCGGGGCCGATGCGCTGTCCGCGCAGCGGGCTGTCGGCGAGGACCTCTGTGATGCGCACCAGCGTGGCCTCCTCTGCCGGCTCGTCACGGCGGAGGGCCTCGTTCGGCGACGGCACCAGCGATAGCCGCCGCGCGGCGTCGCCCGTCCGGTACTCCCAGTGCCACGCGAGCCGCAGCACGTCTTCGGGCTGAAACGTCGCCGTGAGCACGAGCAGGGGAGGATCGATCGGCGGGAGGTGCGCGGCGTCGTCCGCCGTGATGGTGACCGACCGCGCTAGGTCGGGATAGAACTCGGCGAGGAACGCGTTCCGATCTGCGGCGGGGATCTCAACCCCCTCGGGCACGCCGAGCAGGGCGCGCTCGCGTTCTCCGAGGTGGGACGCTGCCCTGGCGAGGACGATGAGCTCCTTGTGCTCGCCAGTGCGCACGACGGCGTACGCACCGTGGTCTCCGATCGTCCCCGCCCGCTCGGTCGGCAGGGGGACGCCGTCAACGGCGAGGGTGGGCACGAGGCGGAGGGCGCCGCGGTCGTCTCCGGGGAGCGCATCGAGTCCGATGGCAGCGGTGCCCTCGGCAACGGTGACGTCGGTGCTCTTCGCGGCGCCCAGGAGTTCGACCCCGATCTGCCCGGCTGCGTCCAGGAGCGTCCACAGGAGTGGGCTCGTGAACTCGTCGAGGTAGAGCCACGGGTCATTGCCGTTCCAGTAGCCTGAGCCCGTCCCGAGCCGGAGGGCCTGCAGCTCCCGCAGGAGCTCGTAGTGCGGGGTGTAGAAGTCGCCGATGGGGTCCGGGCGGCCGAACCTGCTCCACGAGATGTCGCCGCGCAGCCAGCGTCCCGTCGCCGGGTTGAACTCGACGGGCCGCATGCCGAGCCGGTGCTCGCCGCGGCGTGTCCGTGAGCGGGACCGGGCGAAGCGGCCGCCGAGCCTCGATTCGAGATCTCGCAGCTCGAACTGGAGTCCCAGCCGGCCCGCACGCCCAAACTGTCGCTCGTCCGCTTGGCTGATGATGCGGCGGAGCTCGCCCTTCCAGACGGGCTCCGAGGCGCGGGCAGCGTTGTTCCTCGCAGCGTCAGACCGCAGGCGCTGGGCGTTGGCAGTGAGGACGACGGCCGCCATGTGCTTGCAGTCCGCCGTCACCGGGCACGTGCACCAGCCGCCGGCGTATCGGTAGGTGCCCTGGTGCAGTTGCAGGTAGACGCCTACCTCGTACGGCTCGTCTTCGCTTCCGCTCACCTGAGCCGTGAGCTCTGTGATTTCGGGGTGCCACGCGAGGTACTCGACCCGCCCGTCGCGGGCGTAGGCCTGTGCGCGGGCCATGGCAGCCGGCCCCACACGGGTGACCATCCCGGCGATGTCCACGAGCGGCGGGGCAGCGTCCCCGCCATCCATCTGCGGGCCTGCGAGCGGGGTGGATGCCATGGATTCATCGTCCCACGCGTGGCTGACAGTCCTGGCCGGCGGGGACTAGGGATGATGGCCTGCTACCCGCAGCCTGCGCCGCTTGGGTTGACGTTGCAGTCGTCGGCGTAGAGCTTGACCTCCGAGCGCCAGACGCTGAGGGTCTTCGGGTCACTCGGCACCTGAGCAGTCCCGGCGATGGGCTGGAATGGTCCGCCGTCCACGGAGAACTCGCCCGTGAAGACTGTAGTGAGGCCGATGGCGAAGTCTCCGGTCCCGGTGAAGACATGGCTCGTGACGGTCTTGTCGCCCCACCGCAGCTCCGGGATCGGGCCGCCCGGGAAGCGGGTGACGAGGCTCGTGCCGTCGCCATAAGTCCAGCGGTACTCACTCGGCTTGACTTTGATGTCGACTCTTCGCCGGAGGATGTCAATGGCGAATGACTGGTCGGCCGGGTCAGCGAAGATGTTGGTCTCCGCGCCCTTGAGCGTGTGCCGGCCTGGCTGCGCGCCGAGCGCGGGGGCCTTGATCGGCAGTTCACGCAACTGCTTCTCGGTGACTGCAATGACGACGTCTCCCGGCCGTTCCGGGGGCTTTCCCGGATAGAGGCAGGCCTGTTCGAGCCTCTGCCAATCGGCTCCCGGATTGCGAATATCCATCCGCTCCCAGACCACCATGATCCCGTCGGGCTCGGCGTTGCAGCGGCTATTCAGGGCAGCGCAGGTTCTCGAATTGAGTGTGTCTGTGCCGGTGGCACATGCGGGGGCGTAGGAATAGGTGTAGACCTCAGCGACGCCTTCGACCTTTGGAAACGTAAATGCAATGGTTCCATCCTGAGATCCGTTGATGACCACTGACTTTTGTCCGAACCGACCGTCTTCGCTATTCGCGGGCGTGGCTGCTGTAACAGGCGTAAAAACCAGCAAAGAAGCGAATCCCGCGATAATCCTTTTCACGCGTTGCCCGCTTGGGCCGCGACCCAGGATCCTTGCTGAAAGACAGCGTACATGGCGCGCGGAGTATCGTTGCTCTTTGATGGGCGCGCGGTGGCGAGGGAGCCGTCAGCATGAAAGTCGGCTGAAGATGACTCGCCTATCAAGTAATAGCCTACTGCTTGGCCCAGTGGGTCCAGCTTCAAGTCTGAATGGAACGAATTCACTTTCCAAGTCGTCGGGATAGTCCAATTCCCTCGAGCATTGGATTGCTGGGCCTCGTCGGCGAAGCCGTTGCAGATCTTGCAGTCCGGCTTGGACACCGCCTTGAGCGGCCCGGTGTCTCCGGTCTCGAGCGCGTATGTCACGGTGTCGAACCAGTACTGCGTGAAGGCAGCGAATCCAGCCTCCGTGTTCTCCTTCGCAGCCGCCGGGAGCTCCGGCTTCGGGATGTTGCGGGCTGGCCCTGTGGAGCTGGCTGGGGTGGGCCGGGTGTCGACCGACGGTGTAGATGCTGCCGTTTCGGGCGCAGCTGCGGGCGAGCCGCCAGCGTCCGCCCCGGCCCCACCCCCGCAGGCGGACAGGCCGAGCACGCAGGCCAGGGCGAGGACGGGCAGGGCAGAGCGTAGTGTGCGGCGGCGAATCGCCATTGACATCCCCCGAGGTCGTTGGTGTGCCGCCGTAGGGCGACGTCTCTTCGGCAGTCTACAAGCTTGTGACTACCCCAGTTGCAAGTTATCCACAGGCAGATTCTTGCCCGCTGGCTGCCCGACGCGCTCGCGCACAAGATCGCCGGTGCCCAGCCCGTACAGCGTCCAGCCGGCCATGCGCCATGCCTCTCCGTCGAGGACGTTGCGCGCGTCGACGATCACCGTCCGCCGGACCAGTGACGCGGCCTCGAACGGGTTCAGCGCGCGGAACTCGGGCCATTCCGTCAGCAGGAGCACGAGCTCGGCCCCCTCCAGGGCGGCCGGCACGGAGGACTCGAACTGCATCTGCGGGTAGCGCATCCACGCGTTGTTGATGGCCTTTGGGTCGCTCACCACCACGTGGGCGCCGGCCTCGGCGAGCCGTACCGCGACGTCGAGCGCGGGGGAGTCCCGGATGTCATCGGTGTCCGGCTTGAAGGCGGCGCCCAACACCGCAACGCGGCGCCCGGCGAGCATGCCGCCGCACAGGTCCGCGGCGAGCGCCGCCACGCGCCCGCGCTGGCCCACGTTGATGGAGTCCACGAGGCCCATCCACGCATCCACGGAATCCACCGCGAGCTCGCGGGCCTGCGCGCGGAAGGACCGGATGTCCTTGGGCAGGCAGCCTCCGCCAAACCCGAGGCCTGCTGCGAGGTACCGCTGGCCGATCCGGGGATCGAGCCCCATCGCGGCGGAGAGCTGGGTGACGTCGGCCCCCGCGGCGTCGCACAGCTCGGCCATGGCGTTGATGTAGGAGAGCTTCGTGGCGAGGAACGCGTTCGCGGCGGACTTGATCAGCTCAGACGTCGCGAAGTTGCATACGATCCGAGGAACCCCCGCGTGCAGGAGGGGAGCGTAGACCTCGTCGAGCGTGCGCACCGCTTGCGAGCTGGCGTCGTCGTCCGCGTCCACCCCGTAGACGAGGCGGTCCGGCACGAGGGAGTCCTTCACAGCGGTCCCCTGCCGCAGGAACTCAGGGTTCCACGCGAGGTCCACGTCGGCGCCCCCGAGCCACTCCCGGACCCGGTGCACCGTTCCCACGGGAACCGTGGACTTGCCCACGACGGCGGCCCCCGCCTTTGCGCGCACGGCCACGGAGCGGGTGGCCGCCTCGAGATAGGTCAGGTCTGCAACGTCGCTCGTCTTGGACTGCGGGGTCCCGACGCACAGGAAGTGCACGTCGCAGTCGGCCACGCGGTCCATGTCCGTGGAGAAGGAGAGCCGTCCGGATCCGCGCCCGTCAGCGAGCAGGTCCTCGAGGCCGGGTTCGAAGAACGGCGCGAAGCCGCGCGCAAGATGCCCAACCTTCTCGGCGTCCGTGTCGATGCCCACCACATCGTGGCCCATCGACGCGAGGGTCGCGGCATGCACCGCTCCGAGGTAGCCGCAGCCGATGACGGAGATCTTCATGGTGTCCCTTTCGTTGAGGTCAGCCCGCGTTGGTTTCGACACCGCGCAATCCGCGCTGCGAGATGACGTCTTCGTAGTGGCCGACGAGCTCTTCGCAGATCGCTCGCCACGAGCGGCCTTGGACGCTCTGCCACGCGGCGTCGGCGAATGCGGCCCGCGTGGCGTCGTCGTCCAGGAGCTCCTGGACGAACCGGCGCAGCTGCCCCAGATCGCCGGGCGTGTAGAGCCAGCCGGTTCGCCCGTTCTCGACCAGGTCGAGGGGCCCACCTCGACCAGTGGCGACCACCGGCACTCGGCACGCCATGGCCTCCTGGATGGTCTGGCAGAATGTCTCGAACTCGCCCGGGTGGACGAACAGGTCGAAGCTGGCGAGAAGCCGGGGGAGGTCGTCCCCGCTCTGGAAGCCGGCGAAATGCGCGTCGGGCAGCTGCGCCTCGAGCTGCGCGCGCAGCGGCCCGTCGCCCACGATCACGAGCCGGGTTCCCGGCAGTCCGCTGAGCACCGTCAGGTCCTCGACCTGCTTCTCGACGGCGAGTCGGCCCACGTAGCCGATGATCTTGACCGGGGAGCCGTCGGGGTTCCTTCCCGCCACGGCCTCCCGCCAGGCTTCGTCGCGCTTCGCCGGACTGAACCGGGCAGTGTCCACGCCGCGCCGCCACATCTCGATCCGGGGAATCCCGTGCTGCCGCAGCTGCTCCACGGCGAAGGTCGAGGGGGCGAGGGTGCGGTCCGCGAGCCTGTGGATGTTCTCGACCCGCTGCCACGCCCAGTTCTCGAGGAATGGCACCCCGTACCTGGCCGCGTAGCCCGGCACCTCAGTCTGGTAGATGGCGACCGTGGGGAGATGCAGCCGGTGGGCGGCACGCACGCCGCGCCAGCCTAGCTCGAACGGGGAGGCCAGGTGCACCACGTCCGGCCTGAACTCCCGAAGGATCCGCTTGACCTTGGGCACGGCGCCGAAGGCGACCCGGACGTGCGGGTAGCCGGCCATCGGGAAGGCAGGCATGCGAACCACGCGCGCGCCGCCTACGTTCTCGGTCACTGGGAACACGCCGCTTGCGCCCTCGCCCGAGGGGGCGATCACGAGGATGTCGTCACCGCGCTCCTGGAGATGGTCGAGGATCCGCAGGATGGAGTGCGTCACCCCGTTCATCTGCGGCAGGAACGACTCGGCAACAATCGCGATCCTCACGCCTCAACCATCCTGTGACCATTTGACGCAAGGGCAGAGAGGGCGTGACGCGCCGGGGAAGCCTAAGTTAACGGCAGGAGCCCGTGGCGCCCCTTCAGCGCGCGTGGAATGGCGCGCGACGCCGCGTGGAATGGCGCACGACGCCGCGCGGCCAGGGCCGGATCTCCGGTCACCGCGGGAGGGGACGCCCCCAGCGGGGCCGGTTCAGTCCGGGCGCCGAGTGGAGCCGGGCGGGGCCATGAGCCCGGCGAGGGCGACGGCGGCGGCAAGCGAGGCCAGTCCCCAGCCCAGCCCCGCACCCGAGGCGACGGCTCCGACGAGGAGCGGCCCGCCGGCGTCGCCTGCCTCACGGCCTAGCTCAGCGGTGCCCATGGTGCGGCCCATGCGCTCGGCGGGGGTCGCGTCTGCGAGGTGGGCGAACGCGAGCGGCGTTGCGGTTCCGATCCCCGCGCCGACGAGGAGCGCCGAGACGTAGACGCCCACGGCCGCGAGCGGCCCTTGGGCGACCGGGACGAGGGCCGCGATGAGGGCCCCCAGGATGATCCCGGCCAGACCGGCCAGGATCCCTCGGCGGTCAGTGATGCGTCCGGAGTCGCGGAGCCTGCCGATCCGGGGCTGGATGATCGAGGACGCGAGGGCCAGGACGGTCACGGCAGCCACCGCGGCAGCCGTGGGCAGGCCGGTGTGGGCCGCGAGGGCGGGCAGGAAGCCCACAGCCGCGCCGAGGGACCCGGTCGCGGCAGCCAGGACGATCGTGGGCCCGAGGAACGAGCGCTCGCCCAACTGGCGAGCGAGGTCGGTGACTGTGTAGCGCGGGCGGGGAAGGGGCTCGAGCCGGGGCATCTTGACGGCCACCCACACCGCCACGCCGATCCCCAGAAGCGCGAGAACTGCGAAGAGGACGGGGAAGCCGCCTAGGAAGAGTGCGCCGGCGCCGAGCAGCGGCCCGATGGCGTACCCGAGCCCCTTCCACGAGCCGTACCGGCCGAAGTACCGCCCCGTCAGCTCTCCCGCGAGGCGTGCCACGCTTGCTGAGGAGGCCGGCGAGAAGGCCGAGGCCGCGGCGCCCTGACCGAGCCGAGCCACCGCCAGCGTCCAGGGTGCCTGCACGGCAAGGCCCACCACGGAGGCGAGCGCGAACGCGACGAGCCCTCCCACGACCACCGGCTTGGGCCCGATCCTGTCTGACAGCGAGCCGAAGACGGGCTTGAGGAACACCTCGGCGAGGTCGTACAGGGCCAGGAGCAGGCCCAGGGTGAGCAGGTCGAGCCCGATCTGGCCGCTCTCCGCGCCCAGGCCTGCAGCGATGCTGTGCGCGCCGAATGCTGTGGTGAATCCCGCCGCATACAGGGGCGCGACGGCGCGCGCCGGGGGAGCGGGCGCGGCAGCGGGGCGGGTCACGGCTCGAGTCTATGCCGGGGCGCGGGCCGGGGGCCGGGGCTGCTCGGTCCGCAGCAGCGGGCAAGTGTGAGCTGCATCATATGTACGGCGGGAGGGAATGCGCCGCCCGCTCAGACGGGTTGCCGTGAACATGACGATTCAGGACGCTCCAGGCACCCCCGCCGATGCCGCCGCTTCAGAGATCGCCGGCCTCTTCACGCCGTTCGACCTCGGGCCCCTTCGCCTGCCGAACCGCTTCGTGATGGCGCCGATGACCCGCGAGTTTTCGCCGGACGGCGTGGTGACGGACGACGTCGTGGGCTACTACGCGCGCCGCGCTGCGGCCGGCGTCGGGCTCATCATCACGGAGGGGACGTACGTCTCCGAGGACTCCGGCCCGAGCACGCGCGTGCCGCGACTTTTCGGCGAGGACCAGCTCGCGGCGTGGGAGCGGCTCGTCGCGGAGGTCCACACGTCCGGCGGCCGCATCATCCCCCAGCTGTGGCACCTCGGCGCGGCCCGCGGGGACCACTCCACGTTCAACCCAGGGCTCCCAAGCCTGAGTCCCTCGGGCATCGCACCCAACGGGAGGGAACGAGGCAGGGCCGCCACCGTCAAGGAGCTCGCGCGGATCCGGGACGACTTCGCCCGTGCCGCGGCGGCCGCCCAGGAGGCTGGGTTCGACGGCGTCGAGCTGCACGGCGCCCACGGCTACCTGCTTGACCAGTTCCTGTGGGCGGACACCAACAAGCGTACCGACCACTACGGCGGCTCGCTCGAGGCCAGGCTCCGCTTCCCGGCGGAGGTCGTCGCCGCTGTGCGCGCCGCAGTCGGGCCAGGTTTCCCGGTGATCTTCCGGTTCTCACAGTGGAAGTCCGGCAATTACGGCGCCCGCATCGCCGAGACCCCGGAAGAGCTCGGGGTCATCCTGCACACCCTCGCCGACGCCGGTGCCTCCGCCTTCCACCCCTCGACTCGGCGCCACTGGGAGCCGGCCTACCCCGAGGCCCAGGCCGATTCACATCTCGGGCTCGCGGGGTGGACCAAGAAGGTCTCGGGCCTGCCTGTCATCACGGTCGGTTCAGTTGGCCTCGACAATGAGTTCGAGGTCACCTGGCAGGAGGGCGGGCGGTCCGGGATCCGCGGGCTTGGCGCGCTCCTCGGCCAGTTCGCCCGCGGCGAGTTCGACCTCGTCGCACTGGGCCGCGTGCTCCTGTCCGATCCCGCGTGGGTCGCCAAGGTCCGGGACGGGCGCACCGACGAGATTCACCCGTTCAGCGCGGAGGACCGTCACCGCCTGTCCTGACGGCGACCGGTGCGCCTGGCCCGCGAGGAGCCGCGGCCGTGGCAGAGTGGATGGCGATGAAACTCCGCTCCGACCAATCCGGACTCCGGGGCCTGCCCATGCCTCTGTGGCTCCAGGGGGTCGCGGAGGCAGTCCAGGCCATCGTGATCTCCGCAGCCCTGGCCATAGCCCCCATCGTCGCTGTGTGGGCGATGGGTGGCCTCGGCCCCTGGGCGCCCGAGGACGTGGCGCGGCTCGCCGGGCAGGCCTGGCTCCTCGCGCACGGTGTCCCGCTGGAGCTGAACATGACATCGGGCACGCGGGATGCGGCCGTGCCGGTCCTGGGAACGCTGTCCTTCGTTCCGCTCGGGCTCACCGTCATCCCAGTGCTCCTCGCGTGGCGGGCAGGACGCCGGCTGGCCAGGGCCTCCTACGCGGACACCTTGTGGCAGGGGCTCGCCGGCGCAGGGGGCGCCTATGCGGCGTTCGCGTTCGCGACCGCATTTATCTGCCGTACCCCCCAGGTCGGCGTGGCCATGCTGGCCGCGACGCTCATCCCACTCGTTCCGGTGGGCCTCGGCCTCGTGGTCGGCGCGCGCCGCGAGGCGGGGTCGTGGACGAGGCTCATCGGGGTGGACGCGGTTGACTGGATCTCCCGCACCGGTCAGTACTCGCGTTGGGCAGGAAGCTATGCCTGGGCCGTCGTGCGCGCAGGCTTCGTGGCGCTCATGAGCGCGCTTGCCCTGTCATCCGCACTGCTCGCGGGAGACCTGCTCGGCCACTGGGCCGAGGCCGTCACCGTGTACGAGGCAGTTGGGGCGGACGCCGTAGGAGGCGGCGCGATGACGCTTGCGCAGCTCGGCTACCTCCCGAATCTGGCCGTGTGGACGCTCGGCTGGGCCTCCGGCGCCGGGGTGACGCTGGGCACCGGCTCGACGGCAGGGGCACTGGCGACCGCGGTGGGCCCGCTGCCACCCGTCCCTGTACTCGCGGCAATCCCCGCCGGGCCGCTCCTGTATTCGCCAGCCGCGCTGGTCGTCCCCGTCCTCGCCGGCCTCGTGGCCGGCTGGTGGTTCGTGCGCGAGGGCGAGGACCATTTCGACGAGTGGCTGGCGATCAAGGTCCGCGCACGCTGGTTCTCGGCACCCATCTCGGCGCTGTTGCTCGGGGTCCTGGTCGGCGTCGTCGTGGGCGCGCTCGCCGGCTGCCTCGCATGGCTCACGAGTGGATCCGTCGGAGTGGGACGGTTCACCGAGCTCGGGGTGAGTCCGGCCTGGATGTTCGTGTGGGTCGGCGCCGAGGCCGCTGTGGGCGCATGCATCGGCTACGCCCTCGGTCCGTGGCTCGAGCGTTCACGGGCCGAGAAGGCCGAGCTGGCAGACGCTTGACCGGCCCGCGCCGGTAAGGTGGACGCCATGCGCATCGTGGTCCTCGTCTCCGGCACAGGCTCCAACCTCCAGGCCGTCATCGACGCCGTCACGGCGGGCGATCTCGAGATCGAGATCGCTGCTGTTGGCGCCGACCGCGAGGGCACCTACGGCATCGAGCGCTCCGACGAGGCCGGCATCGAGACGTTCGTCCTGAACTTCAACTCGTTTTCCACGCGTGAAGAGTGGGACGCAGCGCTCGCGGACAAGGTCGCCTCCTACGGTCCGGACGTTGTCGTCTCAAGCGGCTTCATGCGGATCGTGAGCCCTGAGTTCATCGAACGCTTCGGAGGCCGTTACCTCAATACCCACCCCGCGCTCCTGCCCGCGTTCCCTGGCGCCCACGGCGTGCGCGACGCCCTCGAGTACGGAGTCAAGGTCACCGGCTGCACCGTCCACTGGGCTGACGCTGGTGTGGACACCGGTCCCATCATCGCCCAAGAATCCGTCGCGATAGCGGACGGCGAGGACGAGGAGTCCCTGCACGAGCGCATCAAGGTCGTCGAGCGTCGCCTGCTCATCGACGTGCTGCGCCAGCTCGCCTCGGGCGAACTCAAGACCCCGGTCGCCTGAACCTGCGGACCTCATCACAGCGCACGACGGCGCGTGCCCGACTGAGCGGGGCACGCGCCGTCATTCGCGCGATGCACAGGGGTCAGAACGTCTCGCCTGTCTGGGGCCCGCTGTCCACGTCGCCACGCCACCCACCGGTGGCGCCGTGTGACTCGACGAATTCCTTGAACTTCTTCAGATCGCTCTTCACCTGGGCCTTGTCAGCACCGAACGCGGCACCGATCTTCTCGGTCGCTGAGTCCGGATTCCACTGGAACTCGACCTCGACGCGGGTCTCGGTATCGCTGAGCCGGTGGAACGTGACAGCGCCGGCATGGTCCACGCCGTCGGTGCTCTTCCACGCGACCCGCTCATCGGGGTGCTGCTCCGTGATCACCGTAGTGAATTGGCGCTCCTGCCCGGCCACCTTGGTGGTCCAGTGCAGATGTGTGTCGTCCTGCTGGACGATCGATTCGACTCCGCCCATGAACTGCGGGAAGGATTCGAACTGCGTCCACTGGTTGTACGCCGTCGATACGGGAACCATGACGTCGATGGCTTCTTGCACGGTGGACATGCAGTGCTCCTTTGGTTCGGGTGTTAATTGGACGTGCAGCCGATACCCTCGCGCGTCCGGCCCAAACACGCCTCAGTCGAGCGAGCGCTGACGGGTTTCCGGGGCCGATGCCGCCATCCACAGCACGGAGAGGAGCACGAGGGACCCTGCTAGGGCGAACGAGGCAGCCAGGCCGAGGGTCGGCCACAACCACGCCGCGAACACGAGGGGCCCCACGCCCGCGCCGATCCGCGAGAAGGTGGAGGCCCAGCCGAATCCGGACCCCCGCAGCTCCGTCGGGTAGAGCTCGGAGACGTAGGCATACAGCACGGGGATGGCAACCTGGACTACGAACCCGAAGGCGAGGAGCCAGGCCACCGCAGCTGCGGGCACGTCCACCGCCCAGACGACCACCACGAGGGTCACGGCCGAGAGCGGGCCGGTGACGGCGAGTATCCACTTCCTGCCCGCGCGCTCTACGAGCAGCGCCGCGGCCACGACGCCCAGAAGGCCCACGGCAGCCATGCCGGCGGTGGTGAGGAAGGCCCTGTATTCGGCGAATCCGGCGCCGATGAGGATCCTAGGCATCCAGGTCAGGGCGAGGTAGTAGACGAGGAGGATGCTGAAGAACAGGGCCCATGCCACGCCGGTGACCTTCCAGTCGAATCGCCACACGCGCGCGAGCTGTTCCAGCCAGCTCCCGGCTGAGAGTCTGGGAACCTCGTGCGGGGCGGCGAGGCGGTAGTCCACGGCCTCGGCGCCCGTCCGCCGAACGAGCGAGTCGATGACGGCCCGGGCCTCGGCCTCCCGCCCCTTGCGGATGAGGAACAGCGGCGATTCCGGCACGCCGCGGCGGACCCAGAAGACGAGCAGGGCGGGCAGCACCATCACCAGCAGGGGCAGGCGCCAGTCGGCGAACTCCCCGACGAGCCATGCGGAGACCACCCCGCAGAGTGCGGCCCCCAGGGGCCACCACCCGTCCATGGCGGTGAGCACGCGACCGCGTTGCCGGCTGGGGGTGAACTCGCCGACGAGGGCGTAGTCCACGGGCACGCACCCGCCGAGCCCGAATCCGGCGAGGAAGCGAAACACGCTGAACCAGAGGATGTCGGGGCTCAGCGCGCCGGCGAGGGTGAAGACCGAGAAGATGAGCAGGGTGGCCGAGAAGGCCGCTTTGCGGCCCACGGTGTCCGCGATGGTTCCCCACGCGAACGCCCCGACGGCCATGCCGATGAGGTTGGCCGTGCCGATCGATCCGGCTTGGGCCGGCTCAAGGCTCCAGTGTGCGGAGAGCAGAGGAATGAGGACACCGTTGAGTGTCACGTCCCAGGCATCGAACATGAAGCCGAGGCCGCCGACCAGAAAGATGCGGCCCTGGACGTTCCAGCGCCAGGGAAGGCCTTGGACCACAAAATCGCCTGTGGGCAGGGCGGTGGAGGTGCTCACAGGAGAACTCTAGGCCGGGATCATGGACGTGTGGCGCGCGACGCCGCCTGGCGGCTTCTTTGCGCCAGCCGCCGCGCGGCCGGGGCCCTACTTGCGGGAGGCGACCGTCTTGTGCGTGGCCTGCTTGCGGTGCCTGCGGTCCACGAGGAGTGCAAAGCCGATCCCGGCGAGCCAGACATCCTTCGCCAAAGGGACTCCGGCCTGGGTGGGGCGGATGCCGTCTGGCTGGGTCAGGCCCGGCGTCTTGGCATAGACCGTGAGCAGGCCCCCCGAGAACGCGGTGAGGGCCAGCGCTGCGAGCCGGGTCGGGACGAACGGTGCGAGCAGCGCGGCGCCGATGCCGATCTCGGTGCCCGCGAGGACCTTCCCGAACGTCGCCGCGGGAAGGCTTTTGCTCTGAGGGAAGGCGTTGGCGGCCATCCCCTGAAGGTTCCCCGCACTTTCCTCGTCGAGGGAGAGCTTCCCGATCCCTGAATTGAGCATGTACGCGCCGGTGACGAGGCGCAGGACGGCGTGGCTGAGTTTGAATCCCATGGCTTTTCTCCTTGGCCGGTGGCGGAGTTCCTCGGTCCGTTCCGGAATCAGCCTAGGCGATAGAATGACCGCGAACCCACTCTTTTCTGCCCGCTCCTACCTTTTTCAGGAGAGTTGTCTGTGAGCCCTGAAACCCCTGCACGCACGATCGAGCTGGACCGCGTCGCCATCCGTCGAGCCCTCATCTCGGTCTACGACAAGACGGGTCTCGAGGAGCTCGCGGTGGGACTGAATGAAGCCGGCGTGCGGATCGTCTCGACGGGATCGACTGCCAAGCGCATTGCTGCCGCGGGCGTCCCGGTGCAGGAGGTCGAGGAGGTCACCGGCTCGCCGGAGATGCTCGATGGCCGCGTCAAGACCCTTCACCCGCGCGTCCACGGGGGAATCCTGGCGGACCGCCGCGTGCCCGCGCACGTGAAGACGCTCGAGGAATTGGACATCGAGCCCTTCGACCTCGTCGTCGTGAACCTGTACCCGTTCGTCGAGACGGTCCGCTCGGGCGCGGCGATGGACGACGTCGTCGAGCAGATCGACATCGGCGGTCCCGCCATGGTGCGCTCTGCCGCGAAGAACCACGCCGCCGTCGCGATTGTCGTGGATCCCGGCTTCTACGGGGAGGTCGTGGCCGCGGCCAAGTCCGGTGGGTTCGGGCTGACGGCCCGTCAGCGTCTCGCTGCGAAGGCCTTCGCGCACACGGCCGCCTATGACACCGCGGTCGCCACGTGGACCGCAAGCCAGTTCACGGACGAGGATGGTTCCGACGCAGCCGGAGGCGAATTCAGCTGGCCTGCCTATGCCGGGCTCGCGCTCGAGCGCTCCGAGGTGCTCCGATACGGTGAGAATCCACACCAGCAGGCAGCGCTCTATGTCGACAAGTCAGCCCCCGCCGGCATCGCCCAGGCTGATCAGCTCCACGGCAAGGCCATGAGCTACAACAACTACGTCGACGCCGACGCCGCGCTCCGCGCCGCCTTCGACTTCGACGAGCCCGCGGTCGCGGTGGTCAAGCACGCGAACCCCTGCGGCATCGCCGTCGCCACCCCGGGCGTTGCGGACCCCATCGCTGACGCCCACCGCAAGGCCCACGCGTGTGATCCAGTCTCCGCGTTCGGCGGTGTCATCGCCGCGAACCGCACCGTGACGAAGGGCATGGCCGAGACGGTCGCGGGGATCTTCACCGAGGTCGTCATCGCCCCAGACTTCGAGCCGGAGGCCGTCGAGATCCTCTCGAAGAAGAAGAACATCCGACTCCTCGCCCTGCCGGACGGCTATGGACGCTACCCGACCGAGATCAAGCAGATCTCCGGTGGCGTGCTCGTCCAGGTCTCCGACACGCTCGCGGCCAGCGGCGACGACCCGGCCAACTGGACCCTCGCCTCAGGGGAGGCGGCCGACGACGCCACCCTCGCCGACCTCGCGTTCGCCTGGAGGGCCTCGCGTGCGGCAAAGTCCAATGCCATCCTCGTGGCCCGGGACGGGGCATCCGTGGGGATTGGGATGGGGCAGGTCAATCGCGTGGACTCGTGCCGGCTCGCCGTCGAGCGCGCCAACACTCTCGGCGTCGCCGTGGAGTCCGACGTCGACTCGGCTGGCGGTGCTCAGGGCGCCGGCGGTTCCGGCTCGGCTCCCGAGCGCGCCCGGGGCGCGGTCGCGGCGTCGGACGCATTCTTCCCCTTCGCCGACGGCCTGCAGATCCTCATCGATGCCGGCGTGAAGGCTGTGGTCCAGCCCGGCGGCTCAGTGCGGGATGCGGAGGTCGTGGAGGCCGCCAACGCCGCAGGCATCACCATGTACTTCACGGGAGCACGCCACTTCTTCCACTGACCCGCGGTCCCCGGCTGGCACGTGGGCGACTGGGCATAGCGCACAGCACGAGGGAGGGAAACCGGGACGACCGGATTCCCTCCCTCGTCGCGCCGTGGGGGTCAGCGCTGGTTGACCCAGACGGTCTGGACGGCGGCACTGTTGGCCTGTGAACAGATGGTCAGGACGTTGGCGGCCGCGGACATGTTCGTGGCGACGATTCCGGCGACGTTGAAGTCCCCGAAAAGGGTCTCGCGCCCGGGCAGCAGCTCGACGGACTCGGCGGCGAGCTCGGCAACGGTGATCTTGGTCATGGTGATCAACTCCTGGTGATGAGGTGGTACTGGATCTGATTCTTGGGACGATCAGTGCTGGAAGGCACCGATGACCTGGACGGCCTGCGCGTTGGCGACAGAGCCGATGGTTGCGGCGTTGACGGCGATCGCCAGATTCACTGCGACGATCGGGGCAACGTTGATGTCGAAGAGCATCGTGTCGCGCTGCGGGAGCAGCTCGGCGCTCTCTTCGGCAATCTCTGCCGGGGCGAGAGATGCCATGGTTTCCTCCTGGGTAGGTCCAACTGGGATGAGCGCTCGGCGCCCTGGGGGAGCGGCGCCGAGCGCCCAGGCCTACTGCTGCACAACGTAGACGGTCTGGACTGCGGCGCTGTTCGCGGCCGAGAACAGCGTCATGGCGTTGACTGCGTACGAGGCGTTCTGCGCCTGGATGAGCGCGGCGTTGAGGTCGAACACGAGCGTCTCGCGGGTGGGGAGCATCTCCACCGACTCGGCGGCGAGCTCTGCGACGGTGAGCTTCTGCATGGTTGTCACCTCCCTTCAGAATCGATGGGGCCTTCCGTTCAAAGGTCCTCAGCTGTGGTGGACAGACCTGATGCGACGGGTCGCTGCAGCGTGGCGCGGCAGAGGCCGATGCCGCCGCAACGCGGGGCTGAAGCGTCGTGTCAGGGCGGCAGCGAGCGACAGGCCGACTTTGGCCAGGACCAGGGTGGCTCCGAGAGCCGGAAGTGCGAGCAGGACCATCGCGAGGGCTGCGAGGATCGCGTCGATCGGGTGCCCCGTGGTGGCGGCGAGGAAGAGGTGCTGTGCGTGGAGCACGGCCGCGTCGAGGGCCTGCTGGAGGATGAACGGCAGGCTGACGGCCAGCCACACCAGCACTCCTAGGAGGAACGGCACCACGATCAGTACCCATGCCGTGACGATCCACCGGGAGATGGGCCTCAGCTCCAGGACCCGAGGGTCCACTTGCCGCCCGGGCAGGAGACTCCTGAGCACAGGGCCCACCCTCGAGAACAGGTCCGGGACCCCGGCGAGGTCGGCGAGGACGAAGTATCCGTCGAGCCTGATCGTTGGCGGGAGCTGCTGAACCATCTGCAGCTGCGTCATGATGACCAGGAGGAGCAGGAGGGGGCTGTGGGTGATCAGGAAGCCCACCCCGGCGCTCAGGACCCAGAGCAGGTGGAAGTAGAGGCCCCCGAGGTCAGTGCGGATGCGCCCGCCTCTGGAGAGCCGGTATGAATCCGTGACGTCGGTGTAGAACGCAGGGAAGACGAGGTAGAGGCCGAAGCCGATCACGCCCGGGGTAGCCCCGCCATATCGGCAGGCTGTGGCATGGCCGAGCTCGTGGACGAGCGCGCCCACTGTCATGAGGATGAAGAGCACCAGGAGCATCGAGGGAGTCACCAAGACGTCCATGACGGCGCCCATGGCATCGACCGAGAACGCAAGGTGGAGGTCCAGGGCCACCAAGCCGACGCACGCGAGGATCACGAAAGGGGGCCAGTACAGCGGGCTCAGGAGGTAGGCGAGGTGCTCGACAGCCCGTCGGGGGAAGATCGTCGTCTTCGCGCGGAGAGCCAGGAGGGGAGTGGCCTTGGGTGCGGGTGCGGAAGCCGGGGCAGCGCTCGGCTGAACCAGGAGGCCGAGCGGGGCGAGCTTCCGTTCGGCGAGCAGCGACAGGCCGTCGGCGTCGAGTTCGCGGCCAAACGCATAGCTCACACGGTGCGCCAGTTCGTCCAAGGGCAGGGGGATGGTCGCCTTGGCGACGATAATGTTCAGCAACTCGCTGAGCTGGACAACCTGTCCGTCCGCACGCCGGACCAGATAGGTGCTGTGGTTGAGGCCTGATCCTGAGACTAGTCCCAGAAGTTCGAGGCCCTCGGCCCGCTGCCATGGCCCTGCGACGGGGCCTGAAGCAGACGGCGCTGCCAGTTCCTGGATCATGGTCTCCTCCTGGGCTTGCCCGGGTAGATGTCGGACGCTTGATGAGAACGATGAGAAGGGAGGTGCCGGGGGCGGCTGGGGGACAGCCGTCCCCGGCAGGCTCATGGGACGTCAGTGCTGCGAGACGACGATCGTCTGGACGGCAGCGCTGTTGGCCTGAGAGAAGACCGTGCCGACGTTGAGCGCGAGCGAGGAGTTGCTCGCCCAGATGCCGGCCAGGTTGGCATCGAACAGCAGCGTGTCGCGGCCGGGGAGAAGCTCAACGGTCTCTGCGGCCAGTTCTACGGCGGTGATCTTGGTCATGTGACTCATCTCCTTGTTGTGGGGGGCGACTGGGAATCAATCGCTGGAATAAGTACATCGATTGGAGTATTACTCCGGCGTTATCGGTCCATTACCGCTCCGACGAGGGAAAACCGTCTCCGGGCATGATGGAGGCCCCGCCCGCGCAAGGTGCGCGGGCGGGGCCGGGGCCGTGTGTGCTGAGGGTCGCGGGGCGTCTGGTCAGTCCCCGCAGTCCACCTCCATGCGCGTCTGAACGCCAGTGCCCGTATCGGCGCCGATGACAGCCTGGGTCCGCTGGGCCGCGAGGGCCGCTACTGACCGCGCGTGCGCAGTGTGCAGGCTCTTCGGCGTGGAGGAGGCCGAGGTGAGGTCGACCGTGAGGGCCTGCTCGATCTGCAGGACGATCGCGCGGGCCGTGGGGGAGAGCTCGCGCGCAGGGACGCCGACGATCACGAACTGCAGCGCCACGCTGCTGGACACACAGCCGGTGCAGCCGAGGTTGACCGAGACGGCGCGGTTGTCCGCCATGAGGGATTGCATGTCCGCGGTCTCGACGATTTGGACGGAGACAGCGGACGACGAAGCCCGATCGGCGGTCGTGAATGCCGTCGCGACGTTGTCTGCCTGGACGGCGGGAGCGGAATCGGACGTGAGCACCTGGAGGGTCGTGGCGGTGCCAGAGCAGCCAGGGCAGGTGGTATGGGCGGTCGCTGAGGCTGAGGCCGGCCCGCCGTTGGCACGCAAGGTGCCCCACACGGCTTTCGAGTCTGTCGCGGTGGGGCGCTTCGGTGTGGGGATCGCATGGGAGTCGACGTGCATGCTGCGCCCCCACGCGATGCCTTGTGACTGGTCAGGAGCTGCGGATGCCGGACCCATGGGCGCGGCGAGGAAGGCCGCAGCGAGGGCTCCGGCGGCGCCGGTCCTGAGGAGTGCCACTGCGAGCGATCGGGAGCGGGGCCTGGGGGCACAGTTCATCGCTTAGTCCTCCTTCTGGTGCTTCGCGGGCGTTGTCCCTGCTGCGGGCGCCCCAGTCAGCGTTCGTGCATGCTCGAGCCGCTCGCCCATGACGAGCCGTTCGAGCCTTGTAGAGGGCTCGAGGCCCATCTCCTCTGCGAGGCGCCGGCGGAAGTCCTCATACGTGCGACGTGCCTCCGCGGTGTTGCCCGCGCGGACTTGGCTGCGGATGACAAGGGCCTGAGCGGACTCGCGCAGCGGCTCGATCGCGGCGGCGTGCATAGCCGCGGCGATGGCCGCGTCGGGTTGGTCGTCTTGGAGGTGCCGGCGGGCAATGGCCTCAAGGGCTACGAGGCGCTGCTGCCGCAGGCGTTCCTGTTCGAACAGGAGCCAGTCGTCGTACCAGCCCGGCAGGAGCTCGGCCGAGTACAGCAGCTGCATCAGCCGCGGATGAGGCTCTGCGCCAGCCAGCGCTGAATCGGCACCATCGCGGAGCCGGTCCAGGTCCACGCAGACGTCGTCGGAGAGCCGAAGCGGATCGGGGTTTTCGGCCAGAAGTCCCGGCAGCTGGTGGCGGATCTTGAACACCGTCACGCGAACACTGCTTGCGGCCTGCTGCTCAGTGCTATCGGGCCACAGCAGGCCCGCGAGGTAAGCGCGTGTTCGAGGGCCGAGAAGCGCCAGCGAGGCGATGAGCCGCTGCTGTCGAGAACCCACGTTCTGCGGAGCCCCCCGCACGAGAAGCTGCCAGCAGCCCAAGAGATGCAGGTCCCACGACATTGCTGTGCGCCCCCATTGAATGGCCTTGACGAAAACGCCGTGGCTAACGCGGGTGTGGGAGGCAGTCGCGCGGCCTCGGCGGATGAGACCAGCCTGACAATCCCGAGATAATCCAGTCAATGGATTTAGTCGAAATTTTCAGGACTGTCATGCAACCACAAGTGGACTGTCAGTTCCGAGAGCGCATCAGGAACTTTTGACCTGCTGCCTGTCGTCGAGCCAGGACCGCACCGCAGCAATCGCGGCGTCGGGATCGGCTACGACCGCCATCGTGGCGGGTTCTCGTGGCCCATCCGAGGCGAGGATCCGCACCTTGAGCCCCTGCTCGCCGTCCGGTTCCCGCCAGACGCGGAGCACGAGGGCGCCCAATTCCTCAAGCCCGTGTTCCTGCGGATCGTCGTTGTCGGCGGCCGCGGCGTGCTGTGCCATTCTCTCCCCTGAGTGCGAATCGCTCCGTGCCGGCCCTGCGGAATGCATGGGCCGGTCCCTGAGAGGAAGTCTAGGGGGGAACCTGACGCGATCTGCGCGGCGTCCCTTGACAACAGCGTGTCTTCCGCCGCCGCATCGGCTGTGCGCCTTGTCACGAAATCGGGCAGCGGCGGCACCCTCCGGTAAGTTAAGGACGTTGACATAGCAGCACCCACGCACACTGCGGCGATTGCCCACACGCATACCGGAGCCGCGGTCTGCTCCAGCTTTCGCAGGAGGCGCCCACCCATGGCCACCATCATCTATACGCACACGGACGAGGCGCCGATGCTGGCGACTCACTCGCTCCTTCCGATCGTCCAGGCGTACTCCTCGGCGGCGGGCGTGCAGGTCGAGACGCGGGACATCTCCCTCTCGGGGCGCATCATCGCCGTGTTTGAGGACTACCTGACGCCGGAGCAGCAGCAGTCTGACGCTCTTGCGGAGCTGGGGGCCCTGGCGAAGACGCCGGAGGCCAACATCATTAAGCTGCCGAACATCTCAGCCTCGATCCCGCAGCTCAAGGCTGCCATCGCCGAGCTGCAGTCGCAGGGCTTCGCCCTCCCGGACTACCCGGACAACCCGTCCTCCGATGAGGAGACGGACATCCGCTCGCGCTACGACAAGATCAAGGGCTCAGCCGTCAACCCGGTGCTGCGCGAGGGCAATTCGGACCGCCGCGCGCCGCTGTCTGTCAAGAGCTACGCGCGTAAGAACCCGCACTCGATGGGTGCTTGGAGCGCCGAATCGAAGACCAACGTCGCCACCATGGGCCACGATGACTTCCGTGCGAACGAGAAGTCCGTGGTGCTCCCCGGTGACGATTCGCTGACCATCCAGCTGGTCCTCGGCGACGGAAAGGTCAAGGAGCTCAAGAAGGGGATCAGCGTCCTCGAGGGCGAGGTCGTTGACGGCACCGTGATGCGAGCCGCCGCGCTCGATGAGTTCCTCGCCGCCCAAGTGGCGCGCGCCAAGGAAGAGGGCGTCCTCTTCTCGGCCCACCTCAAGGCGACCATGATGAAGGTCTCCGACCCGGTCATCTTCGGCCATGTGGTCACCGCCTACTTCTCGGAGCTCTTCGACACGTACGGCAAGCAGCTCGCCGCCGCCGGCCTCAGCCCCAACAACGGACTCGCCTCGATCCTCGGCGGGCTCGACGCCCTTCCCGAGGACGTCCGCGAGGGTGTCAAGTCCCTCGTCCAGAAGGGCCTGACAGAAGGCCCGGCACTCGCCATGGTCGACTCGGACAAGGGCATCACGAACCTGCACGTCCCCTCCGACGTGATTGTGGATGCGTCCATGCCGGCGATGATCCGCATCGGCGGCCACATGTGGGGCCCCGACGGCAAAGAGCACGACACGCTCGCCGTTCTTCCTGATTCCTCGTACGCCAGCGTCTACCAAACCGTCATCGACGACTGCCGCGCGCACGGCGCCCTGGACCCGACCACGATGGGCACCGTGCCGAACGTCGGCCTCATGGCGCAGGCCGCCGAGGAGTACGGCAGCCACGACAAGACGTTCGTGATCCCGGCCGCCGGTGCGGTGCAGGTCGTCAACGAGGCGGGCGACGTGCTGATCGAGCACTCGGTCGAGGCCGGAGACATCTGGCGCGCATGCCAGACCAAGGACGTCCCGATCCGCGACTGGGTCAAGCTCGCCGTGAACCGCGCTCGCGCCACGAACACCCCTGCAGTGTTCTGGCTCGACGAGGAGCGCGCGCACGACGCAAACCTCATCGCGAAGGTCCGCACCTACCTCGGCGAGCACAACACCGAGGGCCTCACCATCGAGATCCTCGCCCCCGCCGAGGCGACCGCCTACACCCTCGAGCGCCTCCGCAAGGGCGAAGACACCATCTCTGTGACCGGGAATGTGCTGCGCGACTACCTGACGGACCTGTTCCCCATCCTCGAGCTCGGCACGAGTGCCAAGATGCTCTCGGTCGTCCCGCTGATCGCGGGCGGCGGCCTCTTCGAGACGGGTGCTGGCGGCTCGGCTCCGAAGCACGTGCAGCAGCTCATCAAGGAGGACTACCTGCGCTGGGACAGCCTGGGCGAGTTCTTCGCCCTCGTCCCATCCTTCGAGCTCTATGCCGAGCAGGCTGGTCTGCCCGCGGCCAAGGTGCTGGCTGACACGCTTGACCGCGCTACGGGAACGTTCCTCGAGGAGAATCGCTCCCCGGGCCGGAAGCTCGGCACGACAGACAACCGGGGCTCGCACTTCTACCTCGCCCAGTACTGGGCGCAGGAGCTGGCGAAGCAGACGGACGACGCCTCACTGGCCGCCGCGTTCGCGCCGGTCGCCGAAGCGTTGACCTCCGGGGAGGAGACCATTGTCTCGGAGCTGCTCGCGGTCCAGGGCCAGGCGGTCGACCTGGGCGGGTACTACCACCCGGACGCGGCGAAGGTCACCGCCGTCATGCGCCCCTCCGCAACCCTCAACGCAGTGGTCGACGGGCTGCGCAAGTAGGACAACTGGATAGCGCACGACGGCGCCCCGCACCGAAAGCGAGAATTATCGCGGCCGGTGCGGGGCGCCGCCGTTCCCTGCTGGAGCGAGGGCTCTCAGGATGATCCGCCCGCGGGCTAAAACCAGTGCCAGCGCAACATGCGCCGTCCAGCTTGACACCGAAAGCCGAGACCCGGCAGTATCAGTTGACGCTTCAATTGAATATTGAAGTACGTATCGCCCCTCAGGGCCCCATTGACCAACGACAGGAAGGGACACCTATGTCCGCCTCCCGCCCGCTCCGCTCCGACATTGCCCGCGCCGTGCTCCGCATCGCGCTCGGCGCCGTGTTCTTTGCACACGGATGGCAGAAATTCTTCGAGTACACGCTCCCCGGCGCCCAGGGCGCGTTCACGCAGATGGGTGTGCCGGGGGCCCAGTTCGCTGCCCCGATCTCGGCCGGGCTCGAGCTCGTCGGCGGCGCGCTGCTGATCGTGGGCCTCCTGACCCGCGTGGCCGGTGCCCTGCTCGCGGTCGAGATGATCGCGGCGCTCCTCCTCGTCCACGTCTCGGCAGGCATGTTCGTGGAGAAGGGCGGCATGGAACTGGTGCTCATTCTCGCTGCCGGCGCTGCAGCGGTGGCCCTCGTGGGCCCGGGCCGGCTCTCGCTCGACACCCCGATCTTCGGCCGCGGCTCCGGCAAGCTCGCCGCTCTCGCTGCCTGACCTACCCTTCAAAACAGCACTACGGCGGCCCGCACCCAAGGGGGAGAACTCCACCTGGGGTGCGGGCGCCGTCGTATGCGCCCAGCTCAGGTCGCCGTTGCATTCCGGCTGAGGGCGTACCGTCCGTGGAGCCGCAGCCCATCACGTCCGGTACGGCCCCCAGCCGGTGTACGTCGACCTAGGGCCGCTATGGGGTTGCGGTAGCGCCACGGCGGCGCAGCGCGATCCCGGTTCCAAGCCCCGCTCCAAGGCCCAGGGCAAGTGCGGCCGCCATTAGCAGCAGGGCCAGCGTGAGAGTTATTCCGCTACTCACATCGTTGGCCAGGGCTGCCGGGCAGATCGCCTGGGGCGCTGAGGACTGCGAGGGCGTTGACCCCGAACGCTCTGGTGCCGACACGGCCGCTGGCACGGCTGCCGCTGCCGCGTTGCCGCCCGAGACGGATGCTCCGGCCGCGGAGACCGCCCCGACAGTGAGTCGCGGGAGAGTCAGGGATGAGCCCTGCCACTTGAGCGACTCCGGATGGGATCGAGGTGCCGTTCCGGTGCCCGTCCCAGCCGGGACTACGGGGGCCGATCCAGACTCCGTCACGGTGCCGTTGCCAGTGCCCGGCTGCGCGCCCGGCGTGCATCCGCACGAAGATGCGGGTGCCGCCGGGGTGCCCGGTGTTGTTCCAGGTACGGTGCAGCCGCAGGAAGGCGCGGGTGCCGCCGGGGTGCCCGGAGTTGCCCCAGGGG
>NZ_JAIZDP010000018.1 GCF_021554725.1 Sinomonas notoginsengisoli
CTCCCTGGATGGTTAGCCGAGATTCGACGAGCCGGCTGGGCCGGGCGGCGGCGACAGTCAGGGCGGCCGGACGGCGACGCCCGGTGGGGACACGGCAGGCAGGTGAACTGCAGTATGTGCTGCAACTCCATTCCCCACGGCAGCGTACACCGCGGGCGGGGTCCTCGTAGGGTTGGTTAGGAACGCCGCAGTGACTTGGGGTGGAAGGCGGTCCAATCGCTGGAGAACTGAGCGCGGGCCTCGTCTGCGCGCGTCTGCTCCAGCGCGTGCAGGCGCCCGAAGCTGAACGCGTTGCCCCCTTCCGCATAGGCCTGGACCGCCAGCTCCCGCAGGAGGCCTCGGCTCAGGACGCTGTCCTGGAGTTCCCCGAGCGTCTCCTGGATCTGCTCGGCGGCCCTGGCCAGGCGCTTGGCGCGTTTGCCGTGGACGGAAGCTGCCGCTTCCGCGGCATACCGCAGGCGTTTGGCGCTCTTGCGCACCTCGTGGAGGGCCGCATCGACCGCCGCCTGCTCCACCTCGGCCGCGTCCTCTGCAGCCTCCGCGGCGTCGACAGCCCTGCGGAGTCGGCCGGTGTCCTTGGCAACCCGGCGGGCCACGGCCTTCACGGCGTTCTTCCCGCCGGCCTCGGTCAGTGGCGGGTCGGCCAGGAAGGCGTCGATGGCATCCAATAGGCGGAAATACCTCACGCTGTCCATGGCTTCGAGCCCCGAGGCATGCGCCTGGCGGTAGCGTGCGCCGGATTCCTCCTCGATACGCTGTGCCACTGGGCCCATCAGCAGGTCAGACGGCTCGGCCGCGGTCATGTCCTTCAGCCGCTCGCGCGTGACCTCGACGTCGCGCGCCTGCCCCACCGTACCCGCCATCCACTTCAGCTCCTGGCGCAGGTGGTCCGCCGTGGAGGTGTCGATGAACTTCCTATAGGTCGTCAGGACCGAGCGCATCCGCCGCGCGGCCACCCGCAGCTGGTGCACCGCGTCCAGCTCGTCCAGCCGCACTCTAGGATCGACCCTCTTGAGGGCATCGGTCTGCTTCTTGGCGTAGGCCAGCAGGACCGTCCCGGCCGGTCCCTTGCGCTTTGGCGTGGGTTTCGGTTCTCTCCCCCACGGGTAAGCGGGCCCGAGCGCGCGGGCGAGCTTCGACGGAGCATGGGCCGGTGTGACTCCGGCATCGGCGAGCAGCGCGTCGACCGCCTCCAGCAGCTCCGGGGCACCATCGACCAGCTCGATCTCCCATTCGCGCCAGCTCTGCAGCAGTCCGGCGTCCAGCGGGGCCTCCGACTCCACGTGGTCATCGCTGAACTCTGCCAGGACCACGCGGTCCGCGCCGAGCAGGGGGACGGTGGTGCGCCGGGTCGTCAGCTCGGCGACTGGGTGCAGGGCCCGGTCGCGGACGTGCACCGCGACCAGCTGCCGGATCCGCCGCGGCACGGCGTCCGTGTCCGAGCCCACGGGCTCGGTGATCTCGGTGCGTGCGCCCGCGCCCGCGGGGAGCTTGAGATGCCACCCCGCGTCCACTCCCCCAGTGCGGCGCCGCAGGGTGATCCCGTGCGCCGCCAGCGTCAGGTCCTCGGTGTCGAAGTACACGGCCTCCAGATGGTGGGTGGCCGACGGGCCGAGCTGTGCGACGTCCCGGAGTTCGGTGAACTGTGGGACAGGGGCGTCTCGGTCCACGTCGTACTTGCGCCCGACCTCGAGCGCGTCCTGGCCAGCCATGGTTTAAAGCCTAGACCGGTTCTCCCGCAAGCGCACCGGCCGAAGGGCTCCTCTTGGCGCCGCAAGGCTGACCCGACGGGGCTGACCGACCAGTGCGGCGCCAGTCCGTGACGAGAGCACGCCCCGGAGTGGATCATAGGAGGATGCATCAGAGTGAAGCCCAGGCTCTGGCCGGCGTGCGTGCCCGGCTGGCAGAACAGTTTCCCGACCTTGGCCAGGAAACCGTGGCCGAGGCCGTGCACACCGCTCACGCCAAGATGACCGGCCCCGTCCGGGACTACGTGCCGGTCCTGGTCGAGCGCACCGCCCGCGAGCGCCTCTCCAAACGCCTTGGCCATCCCCCGCTCCCAACCCCGGCTCCACCCGGAGCACTCCCCCAGCACTGAACTCCACGCCCCGCCTCACGCCGAAGCTCTGAGCGCCCCACGCAGGCAAGTCAGCCAGCGTGCCGCACCGCGAACTGCGCGGCATGCCGCACGGGAGCATTCGGCGCCCCGAAGCCGTCGTAGCCGTCGATCCGCTGCACGGCCTCGAAGAACACGCTGCCCACGGCCGCGGTGTAGAAGTGGAGGAACTCGCCCCGCTCGTCGCGGTCGTAGAGCAGGTCCAGCTCGCGGAGCCGGGCCATTAAGGACGGCTCGAGCGCGAACCGGGCGTCGAGGTCCTCGTAGTAGTTCTCGGGGATCCTCAGGAACGGCAGCCCGCGCCGCCGGCACTCCGCCGCGTACGCGATGAGGTCCGGCACCTCCACTGCGATGTGCTCGAGGAACGTGTCCTGCAGCGTCCCGCGGACCGAATCGGACTGGATCCACGGCGCGAGGTTCAGCGCGAGCCGCACCGCCCGCCCCGTCGCGGTCTCCTCAGTCTGCATCACCTGCGAGCGCACCAGCCCGGCGGGGCTCGAGACATCCTGGGAGGCCGCCGGCGTCAGCGCGAGCACCGACGAGTAGAACAGCACCGCCTCGTCGAAGTGCTGCCACGGCTGGCCCAGGTTGATGTGGTCGATCCGAGCGCCTCCCCCAGCGGCAGGCGAGGAGACGGACGACGCCGAGTGGTCGCCGTCGTACGCCCCCTCACCGGACGCCTCGCCGAACTCCCCGACCCACGCCGTGTCCTCGCACAGGAAGACCTCCGTGCCATCCGGCGCCTTGACGGCCTGGAGGATCTCCTCGTTGGCCTGCGAGGGCCGCGGCACGGGGACGGCCTTGAGCTGCACGGCGCGCGCCACGGCGGCGACGGCGTTCTCGACGTCGAAGCCGAGGGCCGAGATGCCGGGGGCCACCCCTGCGGCGCCTTGGCGGTTGAGCACGATGCGCGCGTCGCCGAGCGTCCACAGCGCCACGGGCTTGGTGCGATGCTCGCCCCGGGCCTCGAAGCCGAGCTGGGTCAGGAGCCGCTCGAGTGCGCGAGGATCCTCTGCCTTGACCTCGGCGAAGTTCAGCCCCGCGGGGGGCGCCACCTGCGGGAGTGTTCGCAGGGGCATCGTGAAACGCGCGTCCCGGGCCGCGCCCGTGAGCTGCGCGGTGCGCTCCTCGAGCCAGATGAGCGAGCGCATCGCGTCCACGGCGGTCCTCTCCACGTCGGACTGGCGGAACGTGTCGTTGAAGACCTCAAGGGACACGGGGCCGTTGTAGCCCGCCCGTGCTACATGCCCGAGGAACGCGGGCAGGTCGAACTGCCCCTCCCCCGGGAAGACGCGGTAGTGGCGGCTCCAGGACAGCACATCCATGGAGAGCTTGGGTGCGTCGGCCACTTGGACGAAGAAGATCTTCTCCCCGGGGATCGACTCGATGCCCGAGGGGTCCGCGCCCCGCGAAAGGATGTGGAACGTGTCCAGGCACGTGCCGAGGCTCGGGTGATCGGCGTCGGCCACGATCTTCCAGGCGTGCTCGTAGTCGTTGACGTACGTGCCCCACGCGAGCGCCTCGTACGCGACCCGCACACCGTACTGCGCGGCGAGCTCCGCGAGGCCGTGCAGCTGCTCGGCGCGGAGGGCGTCGTCATCGATGGTCGCGGTGGACACATTCGAGCACACGAGGATCGTGTCGATGCCGAGCCGGCCCATGAGCCGGAACTTCGTCTCGGCGCGGCGCAGGTTGGCGCGGTACAGCTCGTCCGCGACGGAGTCGAGGTCGCGGAACGGCTGGTAGAGGTCGAGGCCCAGTCCGAGGTCCACGGCGAGGAGCCGCACGTCTTCGGGACTCAGGGACGAGGTCACGAGGTCGGTCTCGAAGATCTCGACGCCGCCGAAGCCGGCCTTGGCGGCCGCATGCAGCTTCTCCTCGAGCGTCCCGGAGAGGCAGACGGTGGCAATCCCCGTGCGCATCAGGCAGCCCCCGCCCCGACGCCGGTGCGAGCTGCGGCGGTCTCGCTCCTGGCTTCGTCCCTAGCGTCGTCTCTGGCTTCGCCTTCGACGAGCTCGAGGAAGTGCGCGCGCATCCGGTCCGCGTCCGGCTCGAGGCCCGTGAAGATGCGGAACGCGTCCACGGCCTGCCCCACGGCCATGCGCCCGCCATCGAGCACGCGGCATCCGGCGGCACGCGCGTCGAGGACCAGCTGCGTCTCGATCGGCCGGTACACGATGTCCGCGACCCAGTGGCGCGCCTCGAGCAGCGCGGTGTCGAACGGCGTCCCCGGATGCGCGGCCATCCCTATCGGGGTGCAGTGCACGACGCCGTCCGCCTCCTTCAGCAGCGAGGCGAGCTGCGCCGTCGTGCGCGCCTCGACGGACGCCCCCGGGAAGAGCTCCGACAGCTCGGAAGCGCGGCTCTGGGCGCGGGAGGGGTCGACGTCCACGATCGCCAGATGCTCCACGCCGGCGGTGAGCAGGGCGTACGCCACGGCGGAGCCGGCGCCGCCCGCTCCGAGCTGAACCACCCGGCCGAGGGCTGCCTCGGGCAGGCCCGAGCGGAAGGCGGAGAGGAAACCGGACCAGTCCGTGTTGTGGCCGACCGTGCGGCTGTCGGCGCCAATGACCACGGTGTTGACCGCGCCAAGGCGGGCGGCGTCGGCGTCCACCTCGTCGAGGTGCTCGATCACGAGCTGCTTGCACGGATGCGTGATGTTCAGGCCGTTGTAGCCGAGGTTCCGCGCGGCGCGGACGAGGTCGCCCACGGACTCGGGCGCGAGGCCGAGGGCGGCGATGTCGATGGGCCGGTAGAGGTAGAGGAGGCCATGCGCGGCGCCCTCGCGCTCGTGCATCGGTGGGGTCAGGGACGGGAGGACACCGTCCCCGATCAGGCCGATCAGGTAGGACTCGCTGGGCAGGCTCATGGGTCTCCTCGCGCTGCTGGCTCCTGTCGCACCGGTGTGACCCAGCGAACAATTCGTTGCAGAAAAATCATGACTCGTTGCAGCAACAATGTCAACGTCAGGAGGGTGGGCCAGGCCCGGCCATGAGGTCGGCTTCAGCGGCGGCGATGCGCTCTACGAGGCCAGCGTCCACCAAGGTGTCGAGCAGGTAGGTCAGCGGATGCCCGTGCGCCTGGGTCATGTGAGACGGCCACATTCGTGCCACGTACCGCTGCGAGTCACAACCTCGGCCGGTCGAAGAAAGCTGCGATGCGGGGCGGGAATTCCTGCGCATCCACCGCAGGGCCGGGCGGCTCACGGCGTGCAGGGCCCGTGAGCGGCTGCAGCCCGCGCTCGACGGCCGCCTTCGCGGCCCGCAGGGACGCCGGCGCGAGGCTGCCCCACTGGGCGAGCAGCCGCTCGACCTCCGCCTCGACCCCGCCCTCAGGCACCAGCGTGCTCACGAGGCCCATCCGGTGCGCCTCCTCCCCGCTGAGCATGCGGCCGCCGTAGAGGAGATCCTTGGTCTGGGACGGCCCGATGCGCAGCGCCATCCGGGTGGCGAAGGACGCCGAGGGCAGGATGCCGAGGCGCGAGATGGGCATTCCCACCTGGGCCGTGGCCGCGGTGACCTGCAGGTCGCATGCGAGCGCGAGCTGGCACCCGCCCCCGGCAGCAACCCCCTCGACAACAGCGACGGTCGGGACAGGCAGATCCTCGATGGCACGCAGCGCCTGCTCGAGCTGCCAGAAGCTGCGGTCCACCTCGGCCATGGGCGCGTGCTCCCATTCGCGCAGGTCAGACCCGGCGCAGAACACGCCGCCCCGGCCGCGCAGCACGACGGCGCGCAGCCCCCTCCGTGACGCGAGGGCAACTGCCGCCCGCTCGAGCGCCTCCCAGTGCTCCGTCCGCAGGGCGTTGAGCCGCTGCCCGGCGCCGAACCTGACGACGGCGACCGAGCCGTCGTCGTCGACCGTCACGTCCGCGGGCTGCACCGCGACCCCCGTCACCCGAGCGCCCCTTGGGCGCGAAGGCGCTCGAGATCGGCCGGGCTGTAGCCGACGGCGGCGAGCACCGCGTCGGTGTGCTCGCCGAGCAGCGGCGGCGGCGTCCGCACGGCCGCCGGGGTCCTGGTGAGCCGGATCGGACAGCCGAGGGTCTTGAGCCGGCCAGCGGTGGGGTGCTCGACCTCGGCCACCATCCCACGGGCGAGGACCTGCGGGTCCCGAACCGCCTCCGCGACGTCCTGGATCGGCCCGACGGGCACGCCGGCGGCGTCGAGCGTGGCGAGCCAGTCCGCCGTCGTCCGCTCCCTCAGGATGTCCTCGATCAGCGGGATCAGCTCGTCGCGGTGGGCCACCCGCACGGGGTTTGTCCTGAAACGCGGGTCGTCGACCAGCTCGGGGCGGCCCAGCGCGCCCGTGAACCGGCGCCAGAGGCCGTCATTTCCCACGGCGATCATGATCCAGCCATCCTGGGTGGGGAACGCCTGGTAGGGGGCGATGGTCGGGTGGGCCGAGCCGTACCGCGCAGGGACATCGCCACTGGCAAAGTAGCCGCTGGCAACATAGGTGAGCCACGAAACCGAGCCGTCGAGCAGGCTGATGTCCACCCACTGGCCGCTGCCGGTGCGCTCGCGCTCGTGCAGTGCCGCGAGGATCCCGATCACCGCCCACGTCCCGGCGATGAGGTCGGACCCGCTCATTCCCATCCGCACCGGCGGCCCGTCAGTCTCCCCGGTGACGCTCATGATCCCGCTGCGGGCCTGAGCGATCGCGTCGTATCCGGCGCGTGAGGCCTCTGGCCCGGTCTGGCCGTAGCCACTGATCGAGGCGTAGATAAGGCCTGGGTTCTCGGCAGAGAGCTCCTCGTAGCCGAGGCCCAGCCGCTGGGCCGTCCCCGGGCGGAAGTTCTCCACCACGATGTCGGCCCTGCGTGCGAGCCGCCGCACGGCGGCCAGCCCCTCCTCGGACTTGAGGTCCACGGCGAGGCTGCGCTTGTTGCGGTTGACAGAAAGGTAGTAGGCCGCCTCCTCGCCCTGGAAGGGCGGCCCCCACTGCCGGGTGTCGTCGCCGTGGCCGGGCTGCTCGACCTTGATGACGTCGGCGCCGAGGTCGGCGAGGGTCATGGTCGCGAAAGGCCCGGACAGGATACGGCTCAGGTCGAGCACCACCAGGTCTCGCAGGGGGCCCGCCGCGGACGCGCCCCCCGCCCCCTGCGCAGCGTCAGGACGGACCCCAGAGCCGTGCAGGGTCATGCGCCCTTTACCCTGCCGTGGGACGCCACGCCCATGGGCGCGGCCGTGCTCCTCTTTGGAAGGAGCAGGAGGGCGCCCATCGCGACGGCGCAGCAGATGATGATGTAGATGGAGATCGCCGTCGACTCTCCCGTCGCCTGCAGCAGCGCGGCCGCGATGAGCGGCGCTGGGCCGCCGGCGATCACGCTCGCGAGCTGGTAGCCCATGCCCGCGCCCGTGTACCGGATGTCCGCGTCGAAGCTCTCAGCGATGAGCGCCGCCTGCGGCCCGTACTGTACGTCGTGGAAGATGAGGCTCACCACCACAGCGAGGGCGATCAGGAAGGAGTCGCGCGTGTTGAGCAGGCCGAAGTACGGGAAGGCGTAGAGGGCAGTGCCCACGATTCCGATGCCGTAGACGAGTTTCCGGCCGAAGCGGTCGGACAGTATGCCGAAGACGGGAATGCTGATGAGCCCCAGCCCGGCGGCTATGAGGGTGTCGACGAGGATCGCATCGCTGCTGGTCTTCAGCTGCTTGGTCACGTAGGTGATGACGAACGTGATGAAGAGGTAGAACGGCGCCTGCTCCGAGGTCCGGACCAGGGCCGAGAGGAGAATCTCCTTGGGCTGGCGACGGAAGGCCTCCATCAGCGGGACGGTGACCACCTTTTCGGCCTTGCGGACGGCCTCGAACTCGGGGCTCTCGACCACACGCATGCGCACGAACAGGCCGACGCCGACGAGCAGGATGCTCAGCAGGAACGGGATGCGCCACCCGTAGGTGACGAAGTCGGCACCCGTGGTCCCCGAGAAGAGCCGGACGAGCCCCGTCGAGAGGATGAGGCCCATAGGCACACCCATCTGGGGCCAGCTCGCGGAGAGCCCGCGGCGGTGCTGCTGGCCCCATTCCATGGCGATGAGCACGGAGCCGCCCCACTCGCCGCCGACGCCGATGCCCTGGACGACGCGCAGCACCGTCAGCAGGATCGGAGCCCAGACGCCGATCACCTGGTAGGTCGGCAGCACGCCGATCAGCACGGTGCCGAAGGCCATGAGGAACAGGGTGACCATGAGCGTCGTCTTGCGCCCGATCCGGTCACCGTAGTGCCCGAAGATCGCCGCGCCGACGGGGCGTGCGACGAAACCGACGAACTGGGTGCCGAAGGCCGCGATGACTCCGGCGAAGCTGTCCTGTCCTGGGAAGAACAGCTGCGGGAAGACCAATGCTGCCGCCGTCCCGTAAAGGAAGAAGTCGTACCACTCGATGGTCGTGCCGACGACGCTGGCGTATGTCGCGCGCTTGACGGCCTGCTCCCGGGTTACTTCTCGAACACTCATCAGTCCTCCAGTGGCATGATGCGGGGTCCAGTGGGCCCTGTCTTCGGGGCGATCTCCCGGCTCGTCGTCGAGCTCTTACTACTCGTCATCGAGCTGTGAAACCCGTATGGTGATGTGCGTACCCATAATCCGGGTCACAGAATCCAGGTGTCAACGGTTTTCTTCAAGAACATGTGAGACGGGCCACGGAGGCGGGCCCTGGGTGCCGACGAGGAGGGCGTCACCGGTGAAGGCGAAGGAATCGAGCAGCACAGGCGCACCCCTCCTGGTGCTGGCAAAGGTCTCGGCGATCCTCGACTGCTTCTCGGTTGAGGTGCCCGAGCCCACGCTGCAGCAGATCATCCACGGCACCGGCCTGCCCGCGAGCACGTGCCAGCGCCTCGTGCAGAACATGGTGCGGGAGGGCTTCCTCGACAAGGAGGGCGACAGGTACCGCATCGGCATCCAACTCGTGCGCTGGGCCACGCCCGGCACGATCGGCCTCGACATTGTCGGCACCGTGCGGCCCATCCTCCACGCACTCCGCGACGAGACCGGGGAGACGGCGTGCCTCTACGTGCGCGATGGCGCGTACCGTACGGTCGTCTCGGTCGCCGAGACCCGGCACGTCGTCATGCGCCCGTTCTACGTGGGCCAGGTGATGCCCATCCACGCGGGCGCACCGGGCAAGATCTTCCTCGCCTTCGACCCCGACGCGCGGGTGGCGATCCAGGACGCCGAGCTGACGAGGTTCACCGCGCACACGCCGGACAGCTGGGAGCAGCTGGACGAGCAGGTGGAACTGGCACGCTCCCAGGGGTTCTTCGCAGCCTTCGGCGAGCGCAACAGCGACGTCGGGTCCATCAGCGCCCCGGTCTACAACCACGCCGGAGACCTCGCGGCCGTGCTGGGCGTCGGCTTCCCGGTCCAGCGGGTGGGACCGGACGACGTCGAGCGGCTGGGTCCGGCCGTCGCACGCGCCGCCCGCGAAGCGAGCGAGGCGATGGGCTACCGCGCACCGCAGCGGCATCCTGCGGCGCCCCGCCCTCGTCGCGTGCGCGGAGCGGCGGCGCCCGCCGACTCTCGGCCGCGGGAGCATAGCCCAGCTTCGGTCTCTCCCTCCTGACTGCATCGGATCAGAAGTTTTCTGCAACGTCTTGACGTGTTGCAGAAACGATGTCACTCTGGAGTGGTTGCTGTGATGGCGACCACACCGAGCGAACCGGAACAAGGAGGTCCCGATGGCCACGATCACTGACATTGCCAGCGCCGCCGGCGTCTCCAAGTCCACGGTCTCCCGCTCGTTCACGCGTCCCGAGTCGGTGAACACCCAGACTCGGGAGCGGGTCCTGGCCGCGGCCGCACAGCTGGGCTACAACGCCACTCCGGCCAAGGCCGAGTCGACCGGGACCATTGCCCTGTACATCCCGGACATCTCGAACCCCTACTACCCCCCGCTCGTGCGCGCGGTCCAGTCCTCGTGCCGGCGGCAGGCGCTCTCGCTCATCATGGTCGACGGCGACGACGACCCTGAGGCGGACGCCGAGGAGCTCGAGCGGATCATCGGTCGCGTGGACGGGGCGATCATCTTCGCGCCCCGGCTGGATGCCGCCCGCATCCACGCGCTGGACGCGGTCTCGCCGGTGGTGCTCATCAACCACGTGGTCGAAGGCCTGCCCTCGGTAGTCCTCTCCGCTCCGGAGGGGGCCCGCCAAGCGGTCGAGCACCTCGCCGCGCTCGGCCACCGTTCCATCGCCTACCTCGCCAGCTGGGAGGAGAACTACACCTCCCGGGTGCGCCTCGCAGCCGCCGAGGAGGCTGCCGATCACCTCGGCGTGACCCTGCGCGTCCTCACCCACGCCGACCCCACGTACACCGCCGGCGTCCGCGGCGCGGACCTCGTCCTCGCCGAACCGGTCACGGCAGTGATTGCCCACAACGACCTCATGGCCTTCGGGTGCATGAACCGCTTCGCTGACCGGGGCCTACGCCCCGGGAAGGACGTCAGCGTCGTCGGGTTCGACGACATCTGGCTCGCCTCAGCCTCGAGGCCCACACTCACCACGGTGAACACTCCGTACGAGCGGGGAGGCGCCGTCGCCCTCCGCATGCTGACCGAGCGGATCGGCGACCCCGACCGCCCCGCCAGCACCGTCCACCTGTCCGGGGGCCTCGTGGTCCGCGAAAGCACTGGCCCGGCCCCGGCGCTCCCTTGACCGACTAGCGCCCCCTGCAGACCTCCCGTTCCTTTCCGTTCCTTTCCGTTCCTTTCCGTTCCTTTCCGTTCCTTTCCTTTCCCGTTCCTCCCGTTCTCCAACGAAAGGCGAACCCATGAGCAGCATCCCTGACCGCTCCTCCGGCATCGTCGATCCCGACATCACCACGCCCCAGGAACAGGCCAATCGCCTCCGGCGGGCCAAGAAGGCCGCCCTCGCAGCGTTCCTGGGCGGCGCCCTCGAGTACTACGACTTCTTCGTGTACGCGACAGCCGCATCGCTCGTGTTCTCGAAGATCTTCTTCCCCGCGGGGGATCCGGTGGTTGCGCAGATCTCCTCCTTCGCGACCTTCGGCGTCGCCTACATTGCCCGGCCGTTCGGGGCCGTCGTGTTCGGCCACCTCGGCGACCGGATCGGCCGCAAGAACACGCTGGTCCTGACCCTCGTGCTCATGGGAGCCGCGACGTTCCTCATCGGCGCACTGCCGGACTTCCGCGCGGTCGGCTACCTCGCGCCGGTCCTGCTCGTGGTGCTCCGCCTGCTCCAGGGCCTCTCCGCCGGCGCCGAGACCGCCGGGGCCTCCGCCCTGACCATGGAGGAGTCCCCCGTCGGACGCCGCGCGTTCTTCCCGTCGTTCTCGATGAGCGGCATCTCCACCGGCATCGTGCTCGCCTCGCTCGTGTTCCTCCCCGTCGCCGCGATGTCCGAGGCCGACCGCCTCGCCTGGGGCTGGCGCATCCCGTTCTGGTCCTCGATCGTGGTCCTCATCGTCGCGTACCTCGTGCGGCGCACGCTCGAGGAGCCGATCGTCTTCGAGGAGAAGGCCCAGCACCACGACCTCGTGAAGCTGCCGTTCCTCGAAATGTTCAAGACCCACCCGGCGCAGTTCTTCCAAGTGGCCCTCATGTCCTTCGAGACGGTCACGAACACGTTCATGCAGTCCTTCGGCCTCGCGTATGCCGTCTCCGTGGGCATCCCGGCCTCGACCATGCTCTGGGTGAGCGTCCTCGGCAACGTCATCGCGATCGCCACGCAGCCGCTCAGCGCCTACTTCGCAGACAGGTTTGGCCGCAAGCCGATCTTCATCGCGGGCATCATTGGTTCCGGCGCCCTGATCTTCATCTACTTCTCGGCGATTTCCACCGCGAACATCCCGCTCGTGTTCATCGTCTCGACGCTCATCACCGCCGGCACGTACGCGATGTCCAACGCGATCTACCCGGCCTGGTTCGCGGAGCTGTTCAACGTCCGCGTCCGCTACTCCGGCATGGCGATCGGGCTGCAGATCGGCATCCTGTGCGCAGGCTTCACGCCGCTGCTGGGCACCGCGCTCGTGGGCGGTACTCCCTCCAACTGGGGCCCGGCCGCATGGATCGTGGCAGGCTCAACGATCCTGGCGCTCATCGGCGCCGTTTGGGCCCGCGAGACC
Source organism: Sinomonas notoginsengisoli (assembly GCF_021554725.1). Taxonomy (GTDB): domain Bacteria; phylum Actinomycetota; class Actinomycetes; order Actinomycetales; family Micrococcaceae; genus Sinomonas; species Sinomonas notoginsengisoli. Next base: position 12,201 of record NZ_JAIZDP010000018.1, read on the forward strand.
TTCAGGACGCCGATCCACGAGCTGGGGAACAAGGTCCGCGGCTCGAAGTAGGCAGCCTCGTCCTGACCGCCTGACCCACGACGGCGGGTGCGCTCCCCTTGCGGGCCGCGCACCCGCCGTCGTGCTCCCCCTCTCCCCCGTTGAGGGGTCATGTCCCAACGATGAGGGGTCATGTCCGGGGCCCACTCCCTTGATCACTTCTCAGCGCTTCTTGCCCGAGCCGTCCCCCTCCACGGGCGCGTCGCTGCCGTGGGCATCGCCATGGTGGAGCTGCATCGCGGTGGTGATCAGCGCGAAGTGGCTGAACGCCTGGGGGGTGTTTCCTAGCTGCCGCTTGGCGTCCGGATCCCATTCCTCGCTGAAGAGGCCAAGATCGTTGCGGAGGTCGAGGAGGCGGCGGAAGAGCTTCTCCGCCTCGCGCTGGCGGCCGGCTCCGATGAGCGCCTCCACCATCCAGAAGGAGCAGGCCACGAAGATGCCCTCCTTGCCCGGAAGGCCGTCATCGCTCGCCTCAGGACGATAGCGCAGCACGAATCCATCGTGGGTCAGCTCGCGCTGGATCGCGTCGATGGTCCCGAGGACCCGGGGGTGGTTGTGGGGCAGGAAACCGACGCGGGGGATGAGCAGGAGGCTCGCATCAAGCTCCTTGCTCCCGTAGGACTGAACGAAGGTGTTGCGTTCAGTGTCGAAGCCGTGCTTCATCACATCGGCGTGGATCCGGTCGCGGACGTCCTCCCAGCGGTCCGCCGGGCCCGGGAGGCCCGCGTTCCTGACACCCTTGACCATACGATCGGCGGCTGCCCAGGCCATGACCTTGGAGTGGGTGAAGTGGCGGCGCGGGCCGCGCATCTCCCACAGCCCGTTGTCCGGCTCCTGCCAGATCTTCTCGAGCTGCTCCATGATCGCCGTCTGCACGTCCCACGCCTCGTCGCCATCGCCCACGAGGGCGTTGCGGGTCAGGGCCAGGCCGTCAAGGACTTCGCCCCAGACGTCAAGCTGAAACTGGCCTGCTGCTGCGTTGCCCATGCGGACGGGGGCCGAGTTCTCGTAGCCGGGAAGCCAGTCGAGCTCCGTCTCAGTGAGGCGGCGGGCGCCGTGGAGCGAGTACATGATCTGCAGGTCGGCGGGATCGCCGGCGACCGCCCGGAGCAGCCAGCTTCGCCACGCCGCGGCCTCCTCGGTGTAGCCGCCGGCGATGAGGGACTGCAGCGTCCACGTGGCGTCGCGCAGCCAGCAGTACCGGTAGTCCCAGTTCCGGGGGCCGCCGATCTGTTCGGGAAGCGAGGTTGTGGCTGCCGCGACGATACCGCCGGTCGGCATGTACGTGAGGGCCTTGAGCGTGATGAGTGAACGCTGGATCTCGTCCCGGAAGGGACCCATGGCCCTGCTCCTGCCGGACCACTCCTTCCAGTACTCCTGCGTCCCCCTGAGGACCTTCTCGGGGTCCACCTCGCGGGGCCGCTTGAGGTGACTGGGCGCCCACGTGAGCACGAACGGGATTCTGTCCCCCTCCTCGACCGTGAACTCAGCCACGGTGCGGAGATGGTCCCCGTGGACGGGCACGGTGGTGGACAGGTAGGCCGAATCCGGTCCGGCGACGGCGTGCACCCCCGAGCGGCTGCGCCGCACCCACGGCACGATGTGCCCGTAGTCGAACCGCATCGCCAGGTCCATCCGCATCTTCGCCGAGCCGCTCATGCCCTCGACGATCCGCACCACGTCCGCCACGCCGTCCCGGGGAGGCATGAAGTCGATGATCCGGACGGTCCCCTCGTCCGTCTTCCACTCGGTCTCGAGGACCAGCGTGTCGGGCCGGTACTGCCGGTGTGTGCAGCACTCAGCGCCGTCGGGGGCTATGCGCCACCGGCCGGCGTCGGGATCGGCGAGAAGGGCCGCGAAACAGGCCGGTGAGTCGAAGTTGGGCAGGCAGAGCCAGTCGATAGACCCGTCCTTGCCCACAAGGGCCGCTGTGTGCAGGTCCCCGATGATGGCATAGTCCTCGATACGGCTCACCGGGAGGCCGCCTCGAGGTCCAGGACCACCTTCACGTCGTTGTCGTGCCGCTGGAAGGCTTCGGCGAAGTCGTCGAGCGGCACGCGCCGCGTGATGAGGCGGCCGAGCCAGGATCGGTCGGCGTCCTTGAGGGCCGTCGCGGCCTCCTCGTAGTGGGTGCGGTTGGCATTGACCGAGCCGAAGACCACGTCGTTGCCCAGGACCGCCTCCCGGTTCGCCGCACCCACGTCCACGGGCATCTTCTTGCCGGTTGAGGACACTCCCGTGAGGCACGTGACGGTGTCGAGCCCGTGGGTGGTGATGGTCTCCATCACCACCGAGGGGACACCGGTGCACTCGATCAGGACATCCGCGAGCACGCCCGAGTCCGTGAGGGAGTCCGAGTGGTAGGTCGCCCCGAGGCTGCGCACGAGATCCGGCTTAGGCCCGTCCTTGACCATGTCGTAGACGTGGACCTCAAGCCCGCGCTGCCTGCCCAGGAGCGCGGCGAGAAGCCCCACAGGCCCCGCACCCGTGACCGCAGCGACCTTCGGGTCGAAGAACGCCCGTTTGCCGATCGCCTCGGCATGCTGCCACGCCTTCGCGACGATGGTGGTCGGCTCGAGCAGGACGCCCACCTCGGCCAGCGCGGGGTCCAGCGTGACCAGGGCGTCCGGGTCTGCGCGGTAGCGTTCCCGGGCGAATCCATGCCGGCCCTTGATGCCGTGCTCGGTGTACTTGCCGTTGCGGCACATGTCCCACTGGCCCGCTGCGCAAGCCTCGCACGGCACGGGGTCCGGGCGGCGCACAATGCCCACCACAAGGTCTCCTTCGGAGAATCCCGAGCCAGCAGGGGCGGAGCGCACGCGGCCTAGGTTCTCGTGCCCGAGGACAAGGTGGTCGCTGCCGGGCGGCGCCTCGCCGTACTCTCCGGACACGATCTCCTTGTCGGTCCCGCACAGGCCCACGGCCAGGGTCTCCACCAAGACGCTACCCTCAGACTGGGGCGGCTCCTCCATGTCCAGCAGTTCCAGGGAGTCCTTCACGCCCGGCGTCACGCCCAGAGCCTTCACCGCAGTCACCTCGCTGATATCGCACCTTGAAGATTGCCAGCCTGTGGAGGCGTTGCCCGATCCGGTGCGCGTGAAACCCCGGCCTACTGTGCGCACATCACTCCCCACCCGGTCGAACAGGAAGCGTTCTCGGGGCCCCGGCTCGCTAGGGCTGGATCTGCTGCTCTTGAGGGTGGGTGGCCATCGCCTCAACGGTGATGCTCAGCCACTGGAAAGTCGGAAGGCCGGAAAGGACCTCGTGGAGAACCGTGGCGTCTTCAGCCTCGTACCAGCCGACCGCCGTCCGCGTCCCTGGCACCCGCCAGAGGCGGCGCAGGATTCCACGTTCGCGCAACTGCTGGGCGTACTCCCGCTCGGCCGCTTTGATGCGTGAGGTTTCCTCGGGCGTGAGCGCCGGCATGTTGTTCTGCTGCCGTACCAGGAATTCCATGTCATCTCCTTCTATCCCCTCGTGCTGGCCTGGTCGGACTGGCGGAGGTGCTGCGCCAACAGTTCCGGATCCGTGACGAGGACCTCGTGGTCGGCGTTGAGCTCTGCGACCTTCCACCCAGCGCTGGCCGCGCGCCCGGCAAAAGGCGTGAACGGCGTGGACCAGCCGGTGCATAAGAGGTATTCGCCCGCGGAGGAAAGGTCGTCCAACCCGTGCGGGGCGGCTTCCATGTAGGTCTTCGCCGGCTGTGGTGTGAGCCTCGGAGTGAGCTCCTCGATGAAGTGCCGGTCCGTGACCCCCAGGTTCTCGACGGGTCGCGGGTCGATCACGAGCCCATCGTTCTGCCGGGCGGATTCCCGGTAATGGGAGGCGGCCCGTTCGGGAAGGAGGTCAATGGCGGTCTCCCCCGCCTGCGGCAGGAAACCGTCCACGATGACCAAGCGCTTGATCCTGTGCGGGATCTCGGCGGCAACGCCCGTCACGACCATGCCCGCGTAGCTGTGCCCGACGAGGACGATGTCCTCCAGCTGTTCGGTCTCGATCGCAGCCTTGACGTCCTCGATGTGGGTCAGGAGTCCGACCTCGGGAGTGAGGAGGTGCGCCCGGTCGCCGAGCCCCGTCAGGGTCGGCGTGAAGACCCGAGCCCCCGCGCTCTCGAGCAGCCGCTGCAGCGGTCGCCAACACCAGGCTCCGTGCCACGCGCCGTGGACGAGCACATAGGTCTCCACGGGATCGCCATGCCCGCCTCGGTCATGCCTGGTCGATGGTTCCATTGGATTCCTCCCAGCCAGTGGGCGACCAGCTGACGTGAGGCTCGAGGGCCGGCAGGTATACCCAGACATTGCCGATCATGCCACGCCGGAGATAGCGTCCAGTGGATTGCTGCGCCCAGGACGCCTCCGCGAGGGGGCGGAATTTAGGCTCCCAGCAGGAGCCCCTCGAGCCAGGCCGCATTGAGTTCGCGGGCCTCGGACTCGAGCAGCCCGGCCTCGACTTCAATCCCCGCCGCCCGGAGCGTCTCCGCGCCGCCCTGCGCCACCGGGTTCGGGTCCGAGAGCGCGTAGACCACGCGGGCCACGCCGGCGGCCATGAGCGCCCGCGCGCAGGGGCCCGTCCGGCCGGTGTGGTTGCAGGGCTCAAGGGTCACGATTGCTGTCGTGCCCCGCGCCGCCTTGCCCGCCTTCCACAGCGCGTCTGTCTCGGCGTGCGCCGTCCCAGCGCCGCGGTGGAAGCCCTCGGCGACCAGCGCGCCGTCGTGCGTGAGGAGAACACACCCGACGCGCGGATTCGGGCCTAGCGGCACGCCGGGAGCCGCGGCCAGCCTCAGGGCGCGGCGCATCGCCTCGGCTTCGCTCAGCCGTACGACGCCGCCCGCCTCCTCGGGCGCCCGGAGAACCTCGGTCATGCGGTCACCGCCAGGGCCAGTACGGCGTCGAGGTCGATGCTGTGGGAGGTGTGGTCCCGCTTGGCGGCGAGGTAGCGGACGTTCGCGGACGACGCGTGGACCGCGGTCGGGATGCGCTCGGATACGGTGACGCCGAGCGCGGCGAGCTGACGCGCCTTGTCCGGATTGTTGCTCAGGAGCCGGATGTGATCTGCGCCGACGGCGGCGAGCATCTGTGCGGCGGCCGTGTAGTCGCGCTCGTCCTCACCGTGGCCGAGCGCCGTGTTGGCCTCGTAGGTGTCGAGGCCCCGGTCCTGGAGGGCATAGGCGTCGAGCTTGGCATAGAGGCCAATCTCACGCCCCTCCTGGCGCAGGTAGAGGAGGAACCCACCGGCGTCGGTGATGCGCTCGGCTGCCTCGCGCAGCTGGGGGCCGCAGTCGCAGCGCTGCGAGCCGAAGACATCGCCGGTGAGGCACTCGCTGTGCGGTCGTACCAGCGGCGCGGCGCCGCCGTGATGCGAGCGGGCCAGCGCCGCGTGCCAGTCGCCGAGGCCGAGGAGGAGGTGTTCCTTGCCGTCGGCGAGACCGTGGAAGGTGACGACGTCGGCTGTCGTCTCGTATCCGTCGGGGAAGCGGATCGGCACCCTGACCTGAGTGCGGACGGTTGCGGTGGTCATGGAGTCTCCAATGCTTGAATCTTCAATCAAGACTAGGGAAGCTTCATTGAAGCGTCAAGCATCGCGGTGTGACCGGCAGAACAGGAACGCGCCGCGCTACGGGATGTCCAGGATGTGGCTCCTGATCAGGAACCTCTTGCCCTCGGGGGCCTCGAGGGAGAAACCGCTCCCGCGGCCTACCACCACATCCACCGTGAGGCGCGTGTGGGACCAGTACGAGAACTGCTCGCGGGACATCCAAAACGGAAGCTCGCCCCGCCCGGGGAGGTCGAAGACGCCGAGGAGGGTATCGGCGTCGCCCGTAATGAACTCCCCCGCCGGGTAGCACATGGGCGCTGAGCCGTCGCAGCACCCACCCGACTGGTGGAACATGAGCGGCCCGTTCCGCTCCCACAGGGAGTCGATCAGGGCCAGGGCCGGCTCGGTCAGCGCCACCCGGGAGAAGTCCTCTCCCGGGCGCGCTGGTCGGGCCTCGAGTACAGCTTGAGGCTCGGCGTCCATGGCGATCAGTACTTGATGACCACGCGGCCGTCGATCTTGGCGTGGTGCATCTCGTCGAAGACCTGGTTGATCTCCGTCAGGTCCCGTGTGTGGAACGTCGGGTGGATGAGGCCGCGCGCGTAGAAGTCGAGCGCCTCCTCGAGGTCCTGGCGCGTGCCCACAATGGAGCCGCGGATGGTGAGTCCCTTGAGCACGATGTCGAAGATCGGGGCCGGGAAGTCGCCCGGGGGCAGGCCGTTGAACACGATGGTCCCGCCGCGGCGTGTCATGCCGATGGCCTGGCCGAATGCGGCCGGGTGCACCGCGGTGACGAGCACGCCGTGGGCGCCGCCGGTGGCCTTTTGGATGGCCTCCGCCGGGTCCTCGGCGAACGCGTTGACCGTCACCTCGGCGCCGTGCTTCTTGGCCAGCGCGAGCTTCTCGTCCGCGACGTCCACCGCCGCGACGCGCATGCCCATCGCCACCGCGTACTGCACCGCGATATGCCCGAGGCCGCCGATGCCCGAGATGACGACCCACTCGCCCGGGCGCACCTCGGTCTGCTTGAGGCCCTTGTACACGGTGACGCCGGCGCACAGGACGGGTGCGATCTCATACGGGTCCGCGCCCTCGGGGATGCGGGCAGCGAACTTCGTGTCGACGAGCATGTACTCCCCAAACGAGCCGTCCACTCCGTAGCCGCCGTTCTGCTGCGACTCGCACAGGGTCTCCCAGCCGGTGCGGCAGTACTCGCACGTGCCGCACGCGCTCCACAGCCACGCGTTGCCGATGAGGTCGCCGACGGCGACGTCCGTGACGCCCTCGCCGAGCGCGACGACGGTGCCGACGCCCTCGTGCCCGGGGACGAGGGGGAGCTTGGGCTTGACTGGCCAGTCTCCCTGCGCAGCGTGGAGGTCGGTGTGGCAGACGCCGCTCGAGATGAGCTTCACGAGCGCCTGGCCCGGGCCGGGCGTGGGGATCTCGAGCTGGTCGATGGCGAGCTCGTCGCCGAACGTACGGACGACGGCGGCCTTGAAGGTGGTGCTCATGGTCATGCTCCCTTGCATGTGTTGGTCGGGTGGGCGGGTTGCACGAGAGATTGGCCGGGCCTCAGTCGGATTCCGACCGTGATTGCCGGCCTCCCACGGCGAGTCTCGGCGGCACGCCGTGGGATTCGCTCCGTCCGCGCGCATTGTTGGTCGGAATCGCGCCGGAAGCGGGCTGGACGGTAGGTGCGGCACACGACGGCGGCGGGGTGCCGCCGTCGTGCGCCCCGCCTGGCGTGGGGGTTTAGAAGAAGCCGAGCTTCGACTCGGCGTAGGAGACCAGGAGGTTCTTGGTCTGCTGGTAGTGCTCGAGCATCATGAGGTGGGTCTCGCGGCCGATGCCCGAGGACTTGTAGCCGCCGAACGCGGCGTGCGCCGGGTAGGCGTGGTAGTTGTTCACCCACACGCGACCGGCTTGGATGTCGCGGCCAGCGCGGTAGGCGGTGTTGCCGTCGCGGGACCAGACGCCCGCGCCGAGGCCATAGAGGGTGTCGTTGGCGAGCTCGAGGGCTTCCTCGTAGTCGGAGAACTTCGCGACCGAGACGACCGGGCCGAAGATCTCCTCCTGGAAGATGCGCATCTTGTTGTGGCCCTCGAACACGGTGGGCTCCACGTAGTAGCCGCCCGAGAGCTCGCCGCCGAGGTCCGCGCGCTTGCCGCCGGTGAGGACCTTGGCGCCCTCGGCCTTGCCGATCTCGATGTAGGAGAGGATCTTCTCGAGCTGGTCGTTGGAGGCCTGCGCGCCGATCATCGTCTCGGTGTCCAGCGGGTTGCCCTGCTTGATCGCCTTGGTCCGCTCCACAACATCACCGAGGAACTTCTCGTAGATGCCCTCCTGGATCAAGGCGCGGGACGGACAGGTGCAGACCTCGCCCTGGTTGAGGGCGAAGAGCGTGAAGCCCTCCTGGGCCTTGTCGTAGAAGGCGTCGTCCTTCGCGGCGATGTCGTCGAAGAAGATGTTCGGGCTCTTCCCGCCGAGCTCGAGGGTGACAGGGATGAGGTTCTGGGACGCGTACTGCATGATCAGGCGGCCCGTGGTGGTCTCGCCGGTGAAGGCGATCTTGCGGATGCGGGGGCTCGAGGCCAGCGGCTTGCCGGCCTCGACGCCGAAGCCATTCACGACGTTGAGCACGCCGGCCGGGAGGAGGTCGGAGATGAGCTCGGCCAGGACGAGGATGCTCGCCGGGGTCTGCTCGGCGGGCTTGAGCACCACGGCGTTTCCAGCCGCGAGCGCGGGGGCGAGCTTCCACGTGGCCATGAGGAGCGGGAAGTTCCACGGAATGATCTGCCCGACCACCCCGAGCGGCTCGTGGAAGTGGTAGGCGGTGGTGTTCTCGTCGATCTGGGAGAGCGAGCCCTCCTGGGCGCGGATGGCGCCGGCGTAGTAGCGGAAGTGGTCGACCGCGAGCGGGAGGTCCGCGGCGAGCGTCTCGCGGACGGGCTTGCCGTTGTCCCACGTCTCGGCGACCGCGAGCAGCTCGAGGTTCTCCTCGATGCGGTCCGCGATGCGGTGGAGGATGAGCGCGCGCTCGGCGACGGATGTCTTGCCCCAGCCGGGGGCGGCCTTGTGCGCGGCATCGAGTGCCAGGTCGATGTCCGCGGCCTGCGAGCGGGCGACCTCGCAGAACACCTTGCCGGTGACCGGGGTGATGTTTTCGAAGTACTCCCCGCCGACCGGGGCTACCCACTCGCCGCCGATGAAGTTCTCGTAGCGGTCCTTGAAGGTGACCTTGCTGCCCTCGGTGCCGGGGAATGCGTAGACGGTCATGGCGAAACTCCTTTGTCTCTTCGTTGCCTTGCCGGCGGCCGGTGGTGCCAGCCGTGGTGCCGGTGTGTCGGCGTTGAAGCGAGCGTAGGAGTGCGGGGGTTGCGGACGCGTTGCAACGATGTGGCGCGGATCACAGAACGTGCTGCGGGACCTTGCGCTGCGGGCGTCCGGAGGCCTCCAATGGAGGCACCTTCGGCGGAGGAGATGGGGCCATGAGTGAGCGCGACGAGTTCCTGGACTGGGTCGGCACGCGCCTCAAGGACGCGGAGATCGCGCTCCACAATGGCGATGCCGCGCCCCGTTTCGCGATCTGGTCCACGCAGGAGCCGGTGACGATCCTCGGCGCTGCCAAGAATGTGGTCGGTTCGGAGGAGATCGGCGACGCGTTCCGTTGGCTGGAGGGCAGGTTCTCAGACTGCACTCACTACTCGTTCGAGATTGTCGCCGCCGAGGTTCTGGGGGACATGGCCTACACCTCCGGGTTCGAGCACGTCCAGACAGCCGTGAACGGGGTTCCTCGCGCCTTCACGCTCCGGGCAACGCAGATCTACCGCCGTGAGGACGGGGAGTGGAAGGTCGTGTACCGGCACGCCGACGAGGTCCCCTCTCCCGCGGAGCCCGGGACCACCGGTGGGCTGGGCTTGGAGAAGGACGTCGGGCCGTCAGCCTGGTGTCACAGATTTGCTTAGGTTACTTTCAGTCCGCCCGGACCTTACGTACTCGACGGGCAGCGCGTCACGGGCGCCATCCGGATCAGCTCGGATGTCAGCGATCTCCTCGAGCTCGTGGTGCTCGCGGAGATTCTGGGGTGTTGGGTCAAAGACGGATGCCGCGGCGCCGGGTGAGCTGGTCCAGCGAGATCGGGATTCCCGACCACGGGAGCGAATGTCCCGGCACGAAGACCTCCTCGGCGCGGAAGCCTCTCTGGCGGCGCCTCCCCGAGGCCACTTCCCAGACGACGTACACCCGGCCGCTGCCCGAGCCTACGGCATAGCCGTGGATCTCCCCCGCGCCGTCTCTCGCGATGACCTTCTGTGCGGCAGTCCGGGCAATTTCCTCGACCGTCACAGGCTGCCCGCGCCTTGGGCGTGGAACGGGAGGCCGCGACGGTGCAGGGCCGCAACGATCACCTGCTCCCGCTCGGCCAAGGCCGTGACGGACTCAGCGGCCGCGGCGATTCCGTCGTGACGCATCGCGTCCTCGACTTGCGCCAACTCCACAATGAGTTCGCGAACGGTGGCGCGATCCGGATCTGCTGGTGTCGAGAGCATGGATTCATGCTACGCGGGACTAGACGACCCTTTCTTCACCCCAAGGGGTGAAGAACGTCTGGTTTAAGATAGAGGCCATGAGTGCGATGCGTGTGGCCCTTGTCAACGACTACGAAGTCGTCGCCCAAGGGTTCCTCGGGATGCTTCGGTCGTACCGTGATGTCCTCCAGGTGGTCGAGATGGACCTCCGGCACAACGTGAGCCAGCCTGTGGACGTCACGCTGTACGACACGTTCGCGGCGCTCCAGGGAGACGGCGAGGACGTGCGGCAGCTGGCTGCGAACCCCTTGGCGGGCAAAGTCGTAGTCTACTCGTGGAATCTCGATCCGGCGCTCGTGGAGGCCGCCTTCGCCAACGGGGCGAGCGCGTACCTCTCCAAGGGCCTTCCCGCACGCGAGCTCGTGGCCGCCCTGGAGGCCGTGCACCGCGGCGAGCGGCCCGCACTGGCCCCGGAGCGGGGTGCGCCCCAGCCTGTGGGAGGTGACTGGCCGGGCCGCGAAGAAGGCCTGACGCCGCGTGAAGCTGAAGTCCTGGCCCTCATCACCCAGGGTCTGGGCAATGTGGAGATCTCCGAGCGCACTCACCTCTCGGTCAACTCGGTCAAGACCTTCATCCGCAGCTGCTACCGCCGGATCGGTGTGACGAACCGGAGCCAGGCCATTCTGTGGGGCGTCGAGCACGGGTTCCGCCCGGACCGTGGACGGATTCGGCTCGATGAGGCGGGGCGGGAACCGGCCTGATCCTCATCGTCATCCAAGCGTGGGCTAAGCTCTTCGGGCGTCTGCTCTCGTCTTGAGCTTCCCCTGAAGTGGGTACAGTCACCGCATGGACGCAGCACGGCAACGAACAGGGGCATGACTTGGCAGGGAACGCGACCTTCCGCCACAGCAACACGGCGCTGCTTTCGGTGAGCAGCGTCGAGGCTCCGAGGATCGTGAGTTCCACGGACTTCGACCAGAGGCTGGCTTTGACCCTGCGCCGCCTGAAGTTCCCGCCGCGGCTGCTGGAGCGCGTCGCCGGCGTGACGCACCGCCGCTGGTGGGCGACCGGAACGTCGTTCGACGACGCCGCACTCGAAGCGGGCGCGAAGGCGCTGGCCGAGTCGGGCGTCGAAGCTTCCGAGGTCGGGCTGCTGATCAACACCTCGGTGACCCGGCGCAACCTCGAGCCCTCCGTCGCGGTGAAGATCCACCACGGGCTCGGCCTGCCGTCGTCGGCCATGAACTTCGACCTTGCCAACGCCTGCCTCGGATTCGTCAACGGCTTCATCCTGGCGGCCAACATGATCGACTCCGGCCAGATCAGGTACGCGGTGATCGTCAACGGCGAGGACTCCCAGGCCGTCCAGGAAGCCACCCTCGCGCGGCTGCAGCGGCCCGAGACCACGCGTGAGGACTTCAGCCGGGAGTTCGCCACGCTCACGCTCGGGTCCGGGGCAGCCGCGGCCGTCCTCGGTCCCGCAGATGGGCACCCCGGGGCCCACCGCCTCGTCGGCGGCGTGATGCGTGCGGGTACCGAGCATCACCAACTCTGCGTGGGAGGCATCCACGGTATGGCCACTGACACGAAGGGCCTGCTCGACGGCGGCCTCCAGCTCGTGGTCGACGCCTGGCACGAAGCCCAGCCGGAGTGGGACTGGGCGGCTATGGACCGCTATGTCACCCACCAGGTCAGCAACGCCTACACCCAGGCGATCATCAGGGCCGTCGATCTAGACCCAAACAAGGTTCCGATCACGTTCCCGCACTGGGGCAACGTGGGCCCTGCGTCGCTTCCCATGACTCTCGCGGCCGAGGCACAGTCCCTGGCCGCGGGCGATCGGATCCTCTGCATGGGCGTCGGCTCAGGACTGAACACGGCCATGGTGGAAATAGTTTGGTGAGCGTCAGCTGGCCTGGGGTCGACCCGGAATGGTCACGCACCGTCTCCGTGAAGTCCACCTCGGCCGCCGATCTGCCCGGCACGGTGCGCCGCTGGCACCTGCTGGACAACGCAGGCCAGCTCTCCCGCCGGGGCCTGGTCCCGGCGGGGACCCTGCTGTGCGTCCACGGCAACCCGACGTGGTCGTATCTGTGGAGGACGTTGCTGGCCGCCGGATCTGACCCCGCCCGTCCATGGCGGGTGGTAGCGGTGGACCAGCTGGACATGGGCTACTCAGAGCGCACGGGCACCTTCCGGCGCCTCACGGACCGGATCAATGACCTCGCCGACCTCACCGATGCCCTGGGCCTGGCCGGGCCGGTGGTCACCGTGGGCCACGACTGGGGCGGGGCCATCAGCCTTGGCTGGGCCCTCGCGCACCCGCAGCACACGGCCGGGGTGGTGCTGACCAATACCGCCGTCCACCAGCCGGCCGGCTCGGGAATTCCACCGGCGCTGCGGCTTGCGATGCACCCGGCGGTCCACAGGTGGGGCACAACGACGTCGGACGCCTTCCTGCGGGTGGCGCACGCCTTGGCCCGGCCGGCCCTGCCAGCCGAGGTTCACAGCGCTTACATGGCCCCCTATCGCGGCGCGAGCCGGCGGGGCGGGGTGGGAAACTTCGTCGCGGACATTCCGCTCGATGCGTCTCATCCGAGCTTCTCAGCGCTCAGCGGCGTGGCGGAGGGACTGCGGGGCCTGCGGGTGCCGGCCCTGATGCTCTGGGGCCCCAGGGACCCCATCTTTTCCGACCGGTACCTCAAGGACCTCATCGGCCGGCTTCCGCACGCGGACGTCCACCGCTTCGAAGGCGCCGGTCATCTCCTGGCGGAAGACCGGGACATCGCCACACCGATCTTCCAGTGGCTCGCCGGGCTAGGCCGGGCTGAGGGGACGGACGGCGACCGCCCGGCGTCGGACGCCTTGACGGCCGGCGCCCGCGAACGGAAAGGTGCGCCCGAGCGGGAGCCAGCGAAGTTCCTACCGCTGTGGCACCTGCTCGCCGAACAGGCGGCAGGGCCGACGGGCGGCGATACCGCCGTCGCTGAGATGTCGCCGGAGGGCGCCATCAGCCGTTCGCTCAGCTGGCAGCAGCTGGACCGGGAGATCTCGGAGCTCTCCGCCGGGCTGCGAGAGGCCGGCGTGAGGCCGGGCAGCCGGGTGAGCCTCATGGTTCCGCCCGGCGTGGACCTCACCGTGGCGCTGTACGCCTGCCTGCGGCTGGGCGCCGTCGTGGTGGTGGCCGACGCCGGGCTGGGAACCAGGGGTCTGAGCCGCGCCGTGAGGGGCGCCGCCCCCGACTTCCTGGTCGGAATCGACAAGGCGCTGGCGGCCGCTGCGCTGCTCGGCTGGCCGGGACGGCGTATCAGCGTGCGGGATCTCCCGTCCGCGCGACGCCGCATCCTCGGCGTCGAGACCTCCCTCAGTGCCCTGGCCCGCACCGGGGCAGGGCTCGACGCGCATCGGCCGGGGCCCCCTCCGGACCCGGCGGCCCCGGCCGCGGTCCTCTTCACGTCCGGCTCCACCGGTCCTGCCAAGGGCGTCGTCTACACGCACCGGCAGCTGGCAGCGATGCGGGACACGGTGGCCGAGACCTTCGGGATACGTTCCGGTGCCAGGCTGGTGGCAGGCTTCGCTCCGTTCGCCCTGCTCGGCCCGGCACTCGGCGCGGTCTCGGTGACCCCCTCGATGGACGTCACGGCCCCGCGCACCCTCACGGCCCGCGCGCTGGCGGACGCGGCGGCGGCCATAGACGCCACAGTAGTGTTCGCCGCGCCGGCAGCGCTGCGCAACGTCCTTGCCACGCGGGACGGCGTGGGCGAGGCGGGGCACGAGGCCCTGGAACGGGTGGAACTGCTGCTCTCTGCCGGCGCGCCCGTCCCCGAACCGCTGCTGGCCCAGGTGCAGCGGCTCCTGCCGCAGGCGTCGCTGCACACCCCCTATGGCATGACCGAGGCGCTGCCGGTCACCGACATCACTCTGGAACAGATCCAAGCGGCCGACGCCGACGCTGCCGCCGGCACCGTGCCGGGCACCGGCAATGGCGTGTGCGTCGGCCTGCCGGTCCACGGCGCGCGGGTGGCCGTCGTCCCGCTGGTAGCGGACGGCACGGCGCCCGGATCCCATCCAGTGACTGAGGCCGGCACGACCGGCGAAATCCTGGTCAGCGCCGCCCACGTCAAGGACGCCTACGACAGGCTCTGGATGACCCAGCGCGAGAGCTCAAGCCTTCCCGGATGGCACCGCACGGGCGACCTGGGGCACTTCGACGCCGCCGGCCGGCTCTGGGTGGAGGGACGACTGGCCCATATCGTGACAGCGCCGGGTGCCGTGATAACGCCGGTGGGTGCCGAGCAGGCCATCGAGCGCCTGGACTCTGTCCGGCTGGCCGCGATCACGGGGGTCGGACCGGCGGGGACGCAGGCCGTGGTCGCCGTCGTCGAGACCGTACCTCCCGCCCGCAGGGCCGGGCCTGCGGCACCGCAGCTCGCCGCACGCGTCCGCTCGGCGGCCCTGGACGCTGGCGTCGCGGTCTCCGCTGTGCTCGTGGTCCCCGCCCAGCCCACGGACATCCGGCACAACGCCAAGATCGACAGGGCCCGCCTGTCACGGTGGGCCTCACGGGTCCTGGCCGGCGGCCGTCCAGGGAAGCCATGAGGGTCCTGGTCACCGGCGCCAGCGGGCTGCTCGGGCGCGAAGTGGCCCGACTCCTGGTCCGCCAGGGGCACGCCGTCACCACATTCCAGCGGCGTCCCTCAGGGGTCGACGGTGCCGCAGACTTCTGCGGGTCCGTCACCGACGACGAGGCGGTCCGAGGGGCCGTGGAGGGCGCAGAGGCCATCCTCCACCTGGCCGCGAAGGTCTCCTTCACGGGCCGGGCCGCGGAGTTTGACAAGGTGAACGTCGAAGGGACCCGCGGCCTGCTCCGCTCCGCCCGGGCCGCCGAGGTGCGGGATGTGGTGTTCGTCTCCTCCCCCTCCGTGGCCAACTCGGGCGCCGCCATGGCGGGGCTCGGCGCGCAGCCAGCCGACCCGCGGTGGGCGCACGGTGACTACTCCCGCACCAAGGCCGAGGCCGAGCTCCTCGCGCTGGCGGCGGACGCTCCGGAGTTCCGGGTCGCGGCGGTGCGGCCGCACATCGTGTGGGGCCCCGGTGACACCCAGTTGGTGGAACGCGTCCTGCAGCGTGCCCAGCACCACCGCCTGCCCCTGCTCGACGCTGGCGCAGCCCTGATCGACACCACCTATGTGGACAACGCCGCCTCTGCCATCGTCGCCGCGCTGCACCGCATCGAGCACGTCCATGGCAGGGCCGTTGTCGTGACCAACGGCGAGCCACGGCCAGTGGGTGAGCTGCTGGCGGGCATCTGCGCCGCCGGCGGCGTCCCCGCGCCGTCGTGGGCCGTGCCGGGCGCGGTGGCGCGTGCCGCCGGGGCGGCAGTGGAGAAGCTCTGGACCTGGGCCGGGCGGAGAGAAGAGCCGCCGATGACCAGGTTCCTTGCCGAGCAGCTCTCCACCGCGCACTGGTTCGACCAGCGCGAGACCCGTGAACTCCTCGACTGGACCCCCTCCGTCTCACTTGACGAGGGACTGGCGAGGTTGGCTGAGTACTACGGCTCCCAGCCTGCGGCGCGGAGTCCACGGTCCTGACCGTCACGTGGTCCTGCTGGCCGAGGGATCAGGTCCAGTCGTAGAAGCCCTTGCCGCTCTTGCGGCCGAGTTCGCCGTTGGCGACCTTGTCGCGGAGGATCTGTGGGGGC
>NZ_JAIZDP010000019.1 GCF_021554725.1 Sinomonas notoginsengisoli
CCTCAGGAGAGGGCTCAGATGGCCTTGCCCGGATTGAGGATTGCCGAGGGATCAAGGGTGGCCTTGATGGCGTGCTGGAGCGAGACGGAGGTCTCGCCCAGTTCCTCGCCGACCCACTCGCGCTTGAGGATGCCCACACCGTGCTCGCCCGTCAGCGTGCCGCCGAGCCGCTGCGCGAGGTGGAACATGTCCGCGAGGGCCGCCTTCGCGGGGCCGGCGGTGATGGACTCATCGGGGTCGACCACGATCATGGGGTGCAGGTTGCCGTCCGCGGCGTGGGCCACGCTGAAGATCCTGGCACCGGTCCGGGCTCCGATCTCCTCGAGCCCGGTGAAGGCCTCCGCAAGACGATTGCGCGGCACGGCGATGTCGCCGATGGACACCCGGCCGAGCTTCTCGAGAGAGGGAATCGCGTCCCTGCGCGCCTTAACCAGGGCCTCGGCCTCCGCCGCGTCGGCCGCCCGGTGGACGTTCGAGGCGAACGGGGCGATCGCGTCGCCGATCGCGTCGAGTTCGAGGTGTGCGCCGAAGCCGTCCGTCTGGGCCAGCAGGAACGCGCCGCCCAGCTCACGGTGTCGGGTGCCCTCGGCCCGGTCGACTGCGTCGAGGGTCGGGCCGTCCATGAGCTCCAGGATCGAGGGCTGGATGCGCGCGGCCGTGATCGCCGAAGCGGCGCGGCCGGCCGCCTCCACGTCGGGGAAGTAGGCTGCGAGGGTCTCGGTGCGCACCGGGCGGGGCCGGAGTCGCAGGGTCGCCTCGACCACCACGCCGAGGGTCCCCTCGGAGCCGATGAACAGGGCGTTGAGGTCGTAGCCCGTGACACCCTTGATGGTGGAGCGGCCGGTGCGGAGAACGCGCCCATCCGCGAGGACCACCTTCAGCCCGAGCACCGATTCCCTGGTCACCCCGTACTTGGCGCACCACATGCCGCCCGCGTTGGTGGCGATGTTGCCGCCGATTGAGCAGATGGCCGTGCTCGCCGGATCGGGCGCGTAGAAGAGGCCGTGCTCGGCCGCGGCGGCGTTCACCTCGGCGTTGAGGACCCCCGGCTCGACCACCGCAACCATTTCGACGGGGTCGATGCTCAGGATCCGGTTCATGCGGGAGACGTCGAGCACAACTTCTCCGGCGTGGGCGCTCGAACCGCCGGCGAGTCCGGTGCCCGCGCCCCGCGGCACCACGGGAAGCCGGTGCTCGTGGGCCAGCCGGAGAGCCTGGACCACGTCCTCGACCGACTCGGCGTGGACGACGGCGTCCGGCAGGGTGGGCGGCTCGTAGCCGGAGCGGTCGGTGGCTGCGGCGGTGCGGGCAGCGGCGTCGAAGGAGGCGCGGGGATGCGCCGTGAACGCTCGGGTGTCAGTGTTCATGGCGTCGGCGGCCTCGATGTTCAGCGTCATTGATGCCTTCTCAGGTGTTGTGGTGGCGGTAGGGGACGTGTGCCGGCCGGTCACGGGACCATCCAGGACAGGACCCCCGTCTGGAGGACCACGAGGCCCGTGAGGGCCACGAGGAGCCCCAGGCTCCAGCCGAGGAGGCGGCGGAAGAGTGTGGCCTCGGAGCCATCGAGGCCCACGGCGGCTGCGGCGACCGCGAGGTTCTGGAGCGAGAGCATCTTTCCGAGCACACCGGCAGAGGAGTTGGTCGCGGCCATGAGGACCGGGGAGAGCCCGGTGTGCGCAGCCGCGGTGACCTGGAGCTGGCCGAACAGGGAGTTCGAGGAGGTGTCCGAGCCGGTGAGGGCCACGCCGATCCAGCCCAGAACGGGGGAGAGGAGGGCGAAGATGCCGCCCGCGGAGGCCAGGGCAATTCCGAGGGTGCCCGTCTGGCCGGAGATGTTCATGACGAAGGAGAGTGCCAGGACGGCGCTGACCGTGAGGATGGTCCAACGCAGGACCTTGAGCGTCTCGCCGTAGATCCGTACGCCCCGCCCGAACGGAATGCGGTACAGGGCGAGGGTGATGAGGCCCGAGATGAGCAGCAGCGTGCCCGTCGCCTTGAGGTGGTCGAAGCGTATGGTCGTGGATCCCACCTGCTTGCCGGCAGGGTCCACGACGTCGAGGGCCGGCCAGCGGAAGGAGAAGCCGCCCACGGCCGTGAGCCAGGTCTTGATCGCCGGAATCTGGGACAGGGAGAAGACCACGATGATCACGAGATAGGGCGCAATCGCCATCCAGATCTCACGGGCACCGGGGCGTGTGACCTCGGTCGGTGCGCCGCCCAGCCGGGACTCGCCCGCCGCGCCCGCCTCGGAGGAGCCTCTAGCGGAGGCGCCGCCAGCGGAGGTGCCCGCCTCGGAGGAGCCCCTCCGTGATGAGGTGCCGGCCGTTGCGGAGGAGGTATCGGCGTCATGCGCGGCCGCTACGCCCTGCTGGGCGTGCACGGTCTCGGCCTCGTGGTCCACAGAGGTGTCCGCCTCGAGCAGCTCGGCGGGCTGCCATACGCGCAGCAGGAGCAGGACGGCCGCAATGGCGACGATGCTCGCCAGGACGTCGGTGAGCTCGACAGTGAAGAAGTTCGAGGTGAGGAACTGGACGATTGCGAACACCACACCGCCGACCACTGCCGCGGGCCAGGTCTGCCGGACGCCGCGCTTGCCGTCCACGATGAAGACGAGCAGCAGCGGAACGATCAGGGCGAGGAACGGGGTCTGCCGGCCTGCCATAGCCGAGACGGTCCCGAGGGGGAGGCCGGTGACACCGCTGAGCGCGATGACCGGCGAGGCCATGGCCCCGAAGGCCACGGGCGCCGTGTTGGCGAGGAGCGACACGATGGCCGACTTGAGCGGCTTCATGCCGGCCGCTACGAGCATCGCTGCGGTGATCGCCACGGGGGCGCCGAATCCGGCGAGGGCCTCGAGCAGCGCGCCGAAGCAGAAGGCGATGAGGACTACGAGGATCCGCAGGTCGGCCGAGATGGAGCGGATGGTGGTGCCGAGCACGTCGAACCAGCGGGTGGCGACGGTCAGCTTGTAGACCCACAGGGCGTTGATGAGGATCCACAGGATCGGGAACACGCCATAGAAGGCTCCCTCGGCGGTGGCCGAGAGCGCCTGTCCTATCGGCATCTGCCAGACCACGATGGCGAGGATGACCGAGAGGACGAGGCTCGCGACGGCGGCCTTCCACGCCTTCGTCCGGAAGATGCCGAGCATCGCGAACAGCAGGAGGAGAGGAAGGGCCGCGAGGAACGCGGAGAGGGCAAGTGACCCGTTCAGCGGATCGACGAGTTGATGGAAGGTACTCACAGAGACTCCTTTGTCTGTGGCGGCCGCATGCAGCCGGAAGATTGTTTCCGTCATCCGAAAGCCTTAAGGAGTCTAGAGGTGATCTGCGCCACTGGTCAATGGTCTGTCCACACTGTGGTCAGTCCACGTGCGCCTGGGGACCTCAGTGATGTGGGCCGCGTTTGACAGCAGGTCCTAGGGCTGGCTACCTTCGAGGCAGTTGACCTGTATTTCCGCATTGCGAAACTATGCTTTCATTACGAGGAGTCATCATGGCTGATCGAATCGACCTCCACGGGCTGCGCGTCGCTGAAGCGCTCCACGCGTTCGTCCGCGACGAGGCCCTCCCCGGCACCGGCATCGAGGAGGACGCCTTCTGGTCCGGCGCCGCGGCGCTCATCGAGGAGTTCTCCCCGCGGGTGCAGGAGCTGCTCGCCGTCCGGGACCGGATCCAGGAGCAGATCGACGAGTTCCACCGCTCCGCCGGCGAGGGTCGCATCGACCAGGACGCCTACGAGGCGTTCCTGCGCTCGATCGGCTACCTCGTCGACGAGCCCGGGGATTTCCGCATCTCGACCGACCGCGTTGACCCGGAGATCGCGAGCATCTCCGGCCCGCAGCTCGTGGTTCCGCTCCTCAACGCCCGCTTCGCCGCCAACGCCGCGAACGCACGCTGGGGCTCTCTGTACGACGCGTTCTACGGCACGGATGTGATCGACGAGGCCGAGGGCCGCGAGCGGACGGCGGACTACAACCCCGTCCGCGGCGCAGCGGTGATCGCCCGTGCCCGCCAGTTCCTCGACGAGAGCGCGCCTCTCGCCCGCGGCTCCCACTCGGATGCCACCGCCTACCGGATCGAGGACGGCGCCCTCGTGGCCGAGACGTCCGACGGCGCGACCGGCCTCGCCGACCCCGCGCAGCTCGCCGGCTACCGCGGCGAGGCAGACGCGCCCGAGGCCATCCTGCTCGCCCACCATGGCCTGCACGCCGAGATCCAGATTGACCGCAGCCACCCCATCGGGTCCACCGACGCCGCCGGCGTGAAGGACGTGGTGCTCGAGGCCGCGCTCACCACCATCATGGACCTCGAGGACTCGGTCGCGGCCGTGGACGCCGAGGACAAGGTGTCCGGCTACCGCAACTGGCTCCAGCTCATGCAGGGCACGCTCACGGCGGATGTGAGCAAGGGAGGACGCACCTTCAGCCGGCGGCTCAACGCTGACCGGGCCTACACGACCCCCGACGGGTCTGAACTGACGCTGCCCGGCCGCTCGCTCCTGCTCATCCGCCAGGTGGGCCACCTGATGACCAGCGACGCCGTCCTCGACTCCGCCGGGAACCGCGTGCCCGAGGAGATCCTCGACGCCCTGTTCACCGGGCTCGGCTCGGTCCACGACCTGCGCGGCCCCCATGCTGGCGGCAACTCGCGTGCGGGATCCGTGTACATCGTCAAGCCCAAGATGCACGGGCCGGATGAGGTCGCTGTGGCCTGCGCCCTGCTGGCCGGCGCCGAGTCCGTGCTCGGCCTCGAGCCGCTCACGCTCAAGATCGGGATCATGGACGAGGAGCGCCGCACCTCGGCGAACCTCAAGGCGTGCATCTTCCAGGCCCGCGAGCGGGTGGTGTTCATCAACACCGGCTTCCTCGACCGCACCGGCGACGAGATCCACACATCGATGCTCGCCGGCCCGATGGTCCGCAAGGCGGACATGCGCTCCACGAGCTGGATCAAGGCGTACGAGGACTCCAACGTGGACATCGGGCTCGAGTGCGGCTTCCGCGGCCGGGCCCAGATCGGCAAGGGCATGTGGGCCGCACCGGACAACCTCGCGGACATGCTCGAGGCGAAGATCGCGCACCCGCTCGCCGGGGCCAATTGCGCCTGGGTCCCGTCTCCGACCGCCGCGACCCTGCACGCGATCCACTACCACCAGGTCGACGTGGACGCCCGCCAGGCGGAGCTCGGCACCGGCCGTCGTTCCACCCTCCGGCAGCTGCTGACCATCCCCCTCGGCGACCCCGCCGAGTGGGACGAGGACGCCCGCCGCAACGAGCTGGACAACAACATCCAGAGCACCCTCGGCTACGTGGTCCGCTGGGTGAGTGCTGGCGTGGGCTGCTCCAAGGTCCCCGACATCGAGGGCACCGCGCTGATGGAGGACCGGGCCACGTGCCGCATCAGCTCCCAGCACATCTCCAACTGGCTCCTGCACGGCATCATCACCCGGGAGCAGGTGGAGGACTCGCTGCGGCGCATGGCCGCCGTGGTCGACGAGCAGAACGCCGGGGACCCGGACTACGTGCCCATGGCGCCTTCATTCGACTCCGAGGCGTTCCTCGCCGCCCGCGAGCTCGTGCTCGAAGGCGCCAGCCAGCCCTCTGGGTACACCGAGCCGATCCTGCACCGCCGCCGCGAGGCGCAGAAGCGCGCCACCGGTCTGGTCAGGAGCGCCTCATGAGCATCGGACTGGCCGCGGCCCGCACGGTGGTCGACGAGGCCCTCGCCGTGGGCCGGGAGAACGGCTTCAAGCCGCTGACCGTGGTGGTGCTCGACGCCGGGGGCCACCTCGTGGCCGCAGCCCGCGAGGACGGCGCCTCGAACAACCGATTCGAAATCGCCCACGGCAAGGCGTACGGCGCACTCGCCCTCGGCATGGGCTCCCGGGCCCTCATGGAGCGCGCCGAGCAGCAGGCCTACTTCATCACTGCGGCCGCCGCGGCCCTGGGCGGACGCCTCGTCCCGGTGCCGGGCGGCGTGATCGTCCGCGGGACCGACGGAAGCGTCGAGGGGGCGGTCGGCATCAGCGGGGACACCTCCGACAACGACGAGACGGCCGCATCGAAGGCCATCGAGGCCGTGGGCCTCACCGCACAGGTGGCCTGAGCCCGTGTTCCCTGCGCGTCCTTCGGGGGCGTGCCTCCTCGGGCATATGCTCTAACAGGCATGTAAAGCTGGCAGAACCTCAGGCTCCGGAGGCGTACGACGGCGGGTTCCGCACCCGCCGTCGTACGCCTCCTTCCGTGGCGGCACCGCCGGTGACCAGCCCCCGCTACCGGGCCGCGTGGTCGTCGCCGCGCATGCGTACCGCGACGACCACCCCCGAGAGCGCCGTGAGGCCGGCCACGGCCGCGATCGCCGCCGGAAGCCCGTAGAGGTCGGCGAGCACGCCGGAGACGAGCGCGCCGACAGCGAAACCGCCGTCGCGCCAGAGGCGGTAGACGCCCACCGAGCGGGCGCGCCAGGTGGGGTGCGCGACGTCGCCGATCGCCGCGAGCAGTGTGGGGTAGACCATCGCGGTACCGAGTCCGATGAGCACCGCTGCGGCGAGCCAGATGCCGAAGTCATGCCCGGCGGCGACCATCGCCAACCCGGCGGCCTGCACGCCCATGCCGCCGGCGATGAGCCATTTGCGCCCGTACCTGTCCGACGCCGCCCCCGTGACGAGCTGGCCCGCACCCCACACCGCAGGGTAGACGGCCGCGAGGACGCCGATCTGGCCCAGGCTCAGTCCCGCCGAGGCGAACAGCACGGGGAAGAGGCCCCAGGCGAGGCCGTCGTTGAGGTTGTTGACCAGGCCGGCTTGGCTCACGGCCGAGAGGGAGCGGTCCTTGAAGCTCGTGAGGGCGAAGACCTGGCCGTTGGTGAGGTTTCCGTGGGCGGAGTGGTGCACTGAAGCGTGCTGGGCGGCCTCCAGCCTCATGTGGTGGTGGGTCTCGCGGACCGTCAGGACAGAGAGGCCGAGGCCGAGTCCGATGTACGCGGCGCCCACGAGGAACGGGCCCGGGCGCAGGCCGTACTGGGCGGCGATGTAGCCGGTGGCGAGCGCGGTGAGAGCGACGCCGGGGTATCCCGCTGCTTCATTGAAGCCCATGGCGAGGCCTCGCTGGTTCGGGCCTACGAGGTCCATCTTCATGACCACCGTGGTGGACCACGTGAGGCCCTGGCTCAGGCCAAGGAGCACGTTCGCTGCGACGATCCAGCCCCAGTTCGGTCCGACGATCAGCATGAGTGGCACGGGGATCGCCAGAAGCCAGCCGGCCACGAGCACCGGCTTGCGGCCGAATCGGTCCGAGAGCGTGCCCGCGAAGTAGTTCATCGCGGCCTTGGACAGGCCGAACGCGAGAATGTACGTCAGGGCACTCGTGTGGAGGCCCAGGTTGAACTCCTGGGTGGCTAGGAGTGGCAGGACCGTGCGCTCCTGCCCGAGCGTGCCGCCCACGAGCGCGTTGACCGCGACGAGGAGCATGAACTGGGAGAGGTTTTGCTTCAGGCCCAGGACCGGGGGGCTCGGTGCTGCCATGGTGGTTCTCCAAGGAAACATGGAATACTGTAGTATCCAGTATTACATGGATCTTTGGAGGATAAGATGGCCGAGAAGTTTGGAACGGGGAAGCGGGCCGACAAGGCGGCGCTGTTCGAGGCGTTCGCGCGGGTGGGCAAGGCGCTCGCGAATGGGAAGCGGCTCGAGCTCCTGGACCTGCTCACACAGGGGGAGAGGAGCGTCGAAGCGCTCGCTGAGGCCGCTGGCCTCGGGCTCTCAACCGCGTCGGCGCACCTTCAGACGCTCCGTCAGGCCGGGCTTGTCACAACCCGCCGCGACGGGACCAAGATCTACTATGGCGCGGCCGGGCCCGATGTCCTGCGGCTCTACGCGCTCCTGCGGGGCGTCGCCCAGGAGCGCGTGGCCGACGTCGAGCCGCGGCGGGCAGCGTACCTGCGGCTCGCGGGGCACCGGGCCGGCGAGGAAGGGCTCACGCGCGAGGACCTCGCTGAGCGGGCGGCCGCCGGGACTGTGACGGTCCTAGACGTGCGCCCTTCCGCGGAATTCCGCGCCGGACATGTGCCGGGAGCCGTATCCATCCCGGTCGACGAGCTCGACGCGCGGCTTGCCGAGCTCCCCGCAGGCTCGGAGGTGGTCGCATACTGCCGCGGTGCCTACTGCGTCATGGCCTATGACGCCCTCGACATCCTGCGTGCGCACGGCATCGCCGCGCGCCGGCTTGAGGACGGCATGCTCGAGTGGCGGCTCGCAGGAATGGCGGTCGAGTCGGGCCCGGCGGCGTAGCCTCGGTCCCCCTGTCCGTTCCTGCTCACGTGGGACGATGTCCCGGTGCTCCGGCTCGGCGCGCCGGCCGCGACACGCCGAATGGGATCGGCCAATCTGGGCACGAGCGAACGAACGCGGGTGCTCGCTTGCGCTTCGTCGACCAGAGCGCGAGGGCTGCGGACGCTCGAGGCTGATCTCGCCTCCAGAGCCGCTGAATCTCTACACCGGGTGGGCAGTGGCTCCCTGGACCTGTGATTCGCGCGGAATCCGGGGTAGCACTGGACCATGACGTCGATCGCGCAGCGCCCACAGGGCATTCCCCGCAGCCCGAATTCCGTCCAGTCCCTCGTCAACGAGCTGCGCGGCACGATCGACGGCGAGGTCGACGATTCGTCCGTGGCCCGCGCCCTCTACTCCTCCGACGCCGGGAACTACCGGGTGGTCCCGGGGGTTGTGGTGCTTCCGCGCTCCCGCGAGGACATCCTCACGGCCGTGGCTGCTGCCCAGAGGCATGGCGTCCCGGTGACGATGCGCGGAGGGGGCACGTCGATGGCAGGCAACGCCGTGGGGACGGGTCTCGTGATCGACACCTCGCGCCACCTCAGCCGCATCCTCGCCCTCGACCCGGACGCGAAGACGGCGGTGGTCGAACCCGGGGTTGTGCTGAGTGACCTTCAAGCCGCGTGCGCCCCGCACGGCCTGCGCTTCGGCCCCGACCCGGCGAGCGGCACGCGCTGCACGCTCGGTGGGATGATCGGCAACAATGCCTGCGGTGCCCACGCCATGTCCTACGGCCGCACAGCGGACAACGTCGTTTCGCTGACCTGGCTCACGGGCACCGGAGAGGTGATCACGGCGGGTCAGGGCACCCTTGACGCCGTTCCTGGCCTCCGCGCCCTCGTCGACAGGCGGCTGGGCTTGCTGCGAACGGAGTTCGGCCGCTTCCACCGGCAGGTGTCCGGCTACGGGCTCGACCACCTCCTGCCCGAGAACGGGTCGAATCTAGCCGCCGCCCTCGTCGGCACCGAGGGCACATGCGGCGTGCTCCTCGAGGCCACGCTCCGCCTCGTGCCCAAGGCCAAGGCGCCCGCGCTCGCCGTCCTCGGATACCGCGACCTCGCCACCGCGGCCGACGACGTGCCGAACTTCCTGCGCTTCCACCCGCTGGCGCTCGAGGGACTCGACACGCGCCTCCTCGACATGGTCCGCGAGGCCAAGGGCCCAGGCAGCGTCCCCGACCATCCTGACGGCGGCTGCCTCCTCCTCGCCGAGGTCCCCGGGGACACTCCCGAGGAAGCGGCCGAGGCCGCACGGAGCCTCGCGCAGGCCGCCTCGACGGACAAGACGCTCGTCCTCGAGGCCGGGGACGAGGCGAACCGCCTGTGGCGCATCCGCGAAGACGCCTCGGGACTCGCGGGCCGCACACCGGCCGGGCACCAGGCGTGGCCCGGCTGGGAGGACTCCGCCGTCCCGCCCGAGCACCTCGGCGACTACCTGCGCGGCCTCACCGCACTCATGGAGAGCGAGGGCCTCACCGGCATGGCCTACGGGCACTTCGGTGACGGCTGCGTGCACCTCCGCCTCGACTTCCCCCTCGAGCACGACGGCGCGCGCATGCGGCAGTTCCTCGAGCGTGCCGCGGCGCTCGTCGCAGAGCACGGCGGGGCCCTCTCGGGCGAGCACGGCGATGGTCGCGCCCGCTCCGAGCTCCTGCCCGCCATGTACAGCGCCGACGCACTCTCCGCGATGGCCGAGTTCAAGGCACTCTTCGACCCCGCGGACTTCCTCAACCCGGGCATCGTGGTGCACCCCGCAAAGGTGGACGCGGACCTCCGACGCCCACACGCCGTTGAACTCCTCGCGGATCGGGGCTTCGCCTTCGCCGAGGACGGCGGCAGCGTCACCAAGGCGGTCCACCGCTGCGTCGGGGTGGGGAAGTGTCGGGCTGACGTGCGCGACGGTGGCGGGTTCATGTGTCCCTCGTTCATCGCGACGCACCAGGAGAAGGACTCGACCCGCGGCCGGGCGCGCGCCCTGCAAGAGATGCTCAACGGCGGGGTGGTCCGTGACGGCTGGCGCTCGCCCGAGGTCCACGCCGCACTCGACCTGTGCCTGAGCTGCAAGGCCTGCGCGAGTGACTGCCCCGCCGGGGTCGACATGGCCCGGTACAAGTCCGAGACCCTCTACCGCTCCTACCGCGGCCGCTTCCGCCCTCGCAGCCACTACACCCTCGGCCGGCTTCCGCAGTGGCTCCGGCTCGTCGCCCCGTTCGCTGCCGTGCTCAACCTCTCGGCCCGAGTCCCGCTCCTGCGCACGACGGCGCTCGCCGCCTTGGGCGCGGACCGTCGCCGCTCGCTGCCCCGCCTGCCCAAGGCGCCGTTCCGCTGGGACCGGGCACCGCGGCGTCGTGCGTCATCGGGCGGGCGGGCAGCGGAAGGCGCCCCGAAGGTGTTGCTGTGGGTCGACACCTTTTCCGATGCGCTCGACCCCGAGATCCCGCGGGACGCGCTGACCGTGCTGGAGGCGGCCGGGTGCGACGTCGAGGTGGCCGGTCCCGGCGCCTGCTGCGGCATCACCTACATCTCCACGGGCCAGCTCGACGCTGCCAAGGCCCGGCTGCGCAGGACGCTCGACGTCCTTGTCCCGCACGTGCGGGCAGGACGGACAGTGGTCGGGCTCGAGCCGAGCTGTACGGCAACCCTGCGGTCCGACCTCACGGACCTCCTGCCGGACGACCCGCGTTCCGTTGAACTCGCGGGGGCGGTGAAGACCGTGGCCGAGTTCCTGACGGGAATTGGCTGGCGGCCGCCGCGCTCGGGGGAGAAGCTGCTCGCCCAGCCGCACTGCCACCAGTACTCGGTGATGGGGTTCGACGCAGACCGGCAGCTGCTCGCCGCCGCCGCGTGCGATGTCGAGGTCTCGGCCGGCTGCTGCGGGCTCGCGGGGAACTTCGGCATGGAGGCTGGGCACTATGAGGTCTCCGAGGCGATTGCCCGGGGCGGGGTCCTGGCGCGGGCCGAGGCCTCTCCCGACCGGGCAATCCTCGCGGACGGGTTCTCGTGCCGCACCCAGGTCGCGGACCTCGCCGGGCTCGAGGGGCGGCACCTCGTGCAGGTG
Organism: Sinomonas notoginsengisoli; assembly: GCF_021554725.1. Taxonomy (GTDB): domain Bacteria; phylum Actinomycetota; class Actinomycetes; order Actinomycetales; family Micrococcaceae; genus Sinomonas; species Sinomonas notoginsengisoli. The sequence goes on from NZ_JAIZDP010000019.1 coordinate 11,389, forward strand.
CTCGCGGCGGCCCTGCGGCGCGACGGGAAGCCTTGATCCGGGGTAATCAGCCGTAGACCGTGGCGTAGATCTCCTCGATCTGGGCCGCGGTGGGGACCACCGGATTGTTGCCGGGCGAACCGGAGGCGAGCGCCTGCTCAGCCATGATCGGCGCCGCGCGGTCCCAGTCGGCTCGGCTGATGCCTCGTGAATGAGGCGTCGGCACCGCGAGGTCACTGTTCAGCTTCTTGAGCTCGTCCACGAGCGCCTGGGCTGCGGCGGCGTCGTCCCCGTCTGCGACGCCGAGCGCGCGGGCGCAGTCCGCGTAGCGGGATTCTGCACCCGAGACCGAGAATTCGGTGACCGCGGGGAAGAGCATCGCGTTGGCGAGTCCGTGCGCGATGTGGAAGTGCGCGCCGATCGGCCGGCTCATGCCGTGCACGAGGGCCACGCTCGAATTGGAGAACGCGATGCCTGCCTGGGTCGCGGCCAGCATCATGGCCTCGCGTGCCTGACGGTTGGAGCCGTCCTTGTACACCTCGCGGAGGTTCCGGCCGATCGCCGTCATGGCGGAGAGCGCGAAGCTGTCCGAGAAGGGGTTTGCACGGCGGCTCACGTAGGCCTCGATTGCATGGGTGAGCGCGTCGACGCCCGTGTCCGCGCTCAGGCGGGCGGGCATGGACAGGGTCAGCTCGTAGTCCACGACCGCAGCGATCGGGAGGAACGAGCGCCCCGTGCAGAGCATCTTCTCGTCCGTCTCCGAGTCGCTGATGATGGTGAACTGCGTCGCCTCGGAGCCGGTGCCTGCAGTGGTGGGGACGGCGACGACCGGAAGGGCCGGGCCGGTGTTGCTCTTGGGCGCCTTGTAGTTGCGCATCGGGCCGTCATTGAGGGAGAGGAAGCCGAGCGCCTTCGCCGTGTCGATCGAGCTTCCGCCGCCGAAGCCCACGAGGAGGTCGGCGCCGTGTTCCCGCACTGCGGCGAGGCCGCCCTCGAGCGAATCGGTGGTCGGGTCCGGGACGCACTCGGCATACAGCGCGGTGTTCAGGCCAGCCCCGCGAAGCGACTCGAGCGCGGAATCGACGGTCCCCGACTCCTTCATGAACGGGTCCGTCACCACCAGGGGCCGCTCAGACCCGAGCTCCCTCACGGTCTCGCCCAGCTCCTGGATCGCACCTGCGCCCACCTTCATGGTCCTGGGCAAGGTGATCTGAAACGTCATGGCGCTACCTCCCGCTCGTCGTCGAGGCCAGGCACACTACGGTGTCGGCACGTTCCCCAGTCTCTCCGAAGGTGAGGCCTTCTGCCACGGCCAGCGGCCCGTAATCTCGAGCTCGAGCGAGAAGCTCAGGAACGTACGGATTGCGACGATGACTGCCAGAACGGCCACACTGTCGAGGGTGGGCGTCACGGCGACGGTGCGGATGATGTCCGCCGCGACCAGCAGCTCGAGGCCGAGCAGGATCGAGCGCCCGAGGCGCTGGCGGTAGGACCTGTACACGCTGATTGGTCCGCCGCCGTTCGTGCGCCGGAACGCGAGCGGAATCGAGACCAGCGCTCCGATGACCATGGCGGCGACGCCAGCGATATCGACGTATTGCCCAATTGCCTCGATGGTTGAACGGAAGTCCATGCAGCTCCCCCTTGCTTCACAGGGCCGGTCGTCACGCTTGGGGGATCCGGAGGGCCTGTCCCGGGTAGATGACGTTGGGGTCGAACAGGATGTCGCGGTTGGCGGTGAAGATGAGCCCGTACTTGTTCGCGTCGCCGTAGAACTGCTGCGCGATTCCGGAGAGCGTGTCGCCGGGCACCACGGTGTGGAGCGAGAATCCCGAGTAGGTCCCGCCCATGAGCGTGCGGCCGAACGTCACAGGCACGGTCACCGATGCGGCGTTCTCGGGCAGGCCACTCGGGTTGGTGGCCTGGACGGTGACGGTGCCTTCCGGCGTCGACGGTGTGCCGAGCCCGAAGGCGCTGTGGAACAGGGAAAATCCGTTGCCCCCGCCCATGAGGTTCGATTCCGCGACGATGTGGCCCGCGGCGTCGCGTACCACCACGGAGCCGTAGACCCCCTCGAACGCTGCGCCGAGCCCGGCCACAACTACCTGTGCGCCGAGGATGTCGAAGGGGAGGGGGGTGCGGAGGCTGATCTGCGGCAGGATCGACATGCACCCCAGTCTGGTGTGTGGCCCGCTGGCTGTCACGCTTGGCACGAGCGGAGCCAAGAATCAGCGCGCAGTGCGGTCGGCCTGCGGTTCCTTGGCCATGGAGTGGAAGAGCTGGGTGGAGGAGAGGGCGTTGAAGGGCATGGGGATGTTGTGCTCGAGGCCCTTGAGGTGGGCGGCCTTGAGGTCCTTCAGGAGCACGGCGAGGGCGGTGTCCGCGGTCCATTGGGAGACGGAGTCCCAGTTCCGGGCTACCCAGCTGTCCCCGGTGCTGACCGTGAAGAGGTTCAGCAGCTCGTCCTGGGGGAGGCTGTAGTGCGCGCCGAAGGCGGCGGGGTCCCGGGGCGCATCGTCCTCGGTGCCACCGCCTCCATGTCCTGACCCTGCAAGGAAAGACTGCATCACCGTGAGCATGTACCAGACTGTCAATCCCGCCACAGGCCAGTCCGTGGCGTCCTTCCCCGCGCTGAACGACGCCGAGGTCGAGGGTGTCCTCTCCGCGTCCACCGAGGCCTACGCATCGTGGCGGAAGGCCCCGCTCAAGGACCGTGCATCCGTCCTGAAGCGGGCGGCCGAGCTCCACCGCGAGCGTGCGGACGAACTCGCAGCCCTCCTGACCCTCGAGGTCGGCAAGCCGATCGCCGAGGCACGCGGAGAGGTGGCCCTCGTGGCGAACATCTACGAGTACTACGCTGACCACGCGGAGGAGTTCCTCGACGACGAGCAACTGAGCATCGCCGGACCCGGGGAGGCGATCGTCCGCACCGAGCCGATCGGCCCGATTGTCGGTGTCATGCCCTGGAACTTCCCGTATTACCAGGTGGCGCGGTTCGCGGCACCCAACGTGGTCCTGGGCAACACCGTGATCGTCAAGCACTCCCGCAACTGCCCACAGTCCGCGCTCGCCATCGAGTCGATCCTGAACGAGGCGGGCGTGCCCGAGGGCGTCTACATCAACGCGTTCGCGACGAGCGGCCAGATTGCGGCCATGGTTGCGGACCCTCGAGTCCGCGGCGTCTCACTCACCGGGTCGGAAATGGCCGGCTCGGCGGTGGCAGAGGTTGCGGGCCGCCACATGAAGAAGTTCGTCCTCGAGCTGGGCGGATCCGACCCCTTCATCGTCCTTGCCGACGCCGACCTCGACAAGGCGGTCTCCGACGCCGTCGCCGGCCGCCTGTACAACGCCGGCCAGGCGTGCACGGCCTCGAAGCGCTTCATCGTCGAAGACGGGGTCTATGACGAGTTCCTCTCGCGCTTCGCCGAGGCCATGAGGGCGGTCCAGCCAGACGACCCCATGGAGTTGGGGACCAGGCTGGGCCCCCTCGCGTCGCGTGCAGCCGCCGAGGAGCTCGCCGAGATCGTCGACGACGCCATCCTCCACGGTGCCACCGCCATCGCCGGGGACACGCCGGGCCGCGAGGGCGCGTTCTTCCCGCCGACCGTCCTGACCGGCGTCGTCCCCGGGACGCGCGCCTACTCGGAGGAGTTGTTCGGCCCCGTGGCGGTCGTCCACCGCGCCTCATCCGCGTCGGACGCTGTCGAGATCGCCAACGATTCCGCCTACGGACTCGCCGCCTCGGTCTACACGACGGACGAGGCCGCGGCCCGGGAGATCGCTGCCCAGCTCGAGGCCGGCATGGTCTGGATCAACAGCGTCAGCCGCAGCGCCCCGGACCTCCCGTTCGGTGGGGTCAAGCTCTCCGGCGTCGGCCGCGAGCTCTCGCGCTTCGGCATCAACGAGTTCGCGAACAAGAAGCTCGTGCGCATTCCCAAGCCCTCCGCGGGCGCCGCCACCTAGGAATAGCAGCCTGTTGGCCGGCGCCCCCGGTTCTGTCCACCCTCCGCCGACGGCGCGTGGGCGGGATCGGGGGCGCCGTTTCGCGTCTACGGCGAGCTCGCGCCGTCGGCCCTGCCCGCCGGTTCCCCTGACGGCCAGACAGCTTCAGCCAGCCGGAGGACGGCGCCCAGGGCCTTGCTCTCCTCATTGGGCATCCACGCCATACGGAGCTGGATGGGCAGGGTGGGATCGAGCACCCTGAGGAACCTGACGTGGGGGTCCACAACGTTCTCGGCCATTGAGGACAGGGTCAGGGAGCACCCCACTTCCGCGCCGACGAGGGCCATAGCGGTCCACGAGTCGGGGACAACCTGGACGATCTCCGCGTCGAATCCGGCCTCCACGCTGAGGCGGCGCAGGCGGTCCCCAAGGACTGAACCCTCGTGTGGGGGCAATGAGACCCATGATTCTTCGGCCAGATCGGCGATGTGTACCTCGTCCTGCCCCGCGAGCCGGTGCGATGCCGGGACGGCGACGACGAGATGCTCCTCGGCGATGACACGCCTGCTGACCCCGCCCGGGAGCAGGTCCCAGCGGCCCAGGCAGATCTCGACTTCGCCACGCAGCACCTTCCCGAGCGCCGGGAGGGCGAAGTTCTGGCTGTCCAGACCGAACGTGATGCCGGGGTAGCGCCGCCGGACCTCGCGCGCGAGGATGCCGATCAGGATATGCGTGGAGGCCCCCGAGTAGGCGACCCGGACCAGTCCCGCCTCGCCCCGGCTCGCGGCCTGGACCGCGGATTCGGCGCGCCGTGCCGTCTCCAGCATCTCCCGGGCTGGCTCCATGAGGGCAAGGCCCTCCTCCGTCAGCCGCACGTTGCGTGTGCTGCGCACGAACAGGTCCGCCTTCAGCTCGCGCTCGAGCTGCCGGATGATCCGGCTGACCGGGGGCTGTGCCATGTGCAGGCGCTCCGCGGCACGTCCGAAGTGAAGCTCCTCGGCGACGGCGAGGAAGACGCGCACCTGCTGTAGCTCCATTCCAAGATTGTTGCATCGAAGACATGGATAAAGCGAGCAATAGGTATTGGACGTGCACTAATCATTGGTGGGACCGTTGGTATGTGCCGCCGCAGACGTTGACAGAGGAGATGTTGGGATGACTGCGCAATTGATCACCACGGACCAGGACTCCAACATCCCGGCCGAAGCCGCTGCTGCTGTCCACGACGCGTTCGGCCGCTCGTCGTCCGGACCGCTGGCGGGGCTCGTGGTCGCTGACTTCAGCCGCGTTCTGGCTGGCCCCTACTGCACCATGATGCTCGCCGACATGGGCGCAACCGTCCTCAAGGTCGAGGGAAAGTCCGGGGACGAGACGCGGGCGTGGAAGCCACCGGTCCGCGACGGGGAATCGACCTACTACCTCTCGATCAACCGCAACAAGCGCTCCATCGCCCTCGACTTCGACGACGACGAGGACCTTGCCGCCGCCCGCGATCTCGCGGCTCGCGCCGACGTGGTCGTCGAGAACTTCAAGCCGCACGGACTCGAGCGGTTCGGCCTCGACTACGAGACGGTCCGCGACGGGAATCCGACGGTTGTCTACGCGTCGATCACGGGCTTCGGGACTGCCGAAGGTGCCGCACTGCCCGGCTATGACCTGCTGGTCCAGGCCCTGTCCGGCCTCATGAGCCTCACCGGGGAGCCCGAGGCTCCGGCATACCGGTCCGGCGTCGCCGTATTCGACGTCATGACGGGCCTCCACGCAGCCGTCGGCATCCTGGCAGCTCTCAACGAGCGCACCAGGAGCGGCACCGGCCAGCACATCGAGGTCAACCTCATGTCCTCGGCCCTGTCCGGAATGGTGAACCAGACTGCGGGCTACCTGCTCAGCGGCACCGTCCCGAGGCGCATGGGCAACGACCACCCGAGCATCTTCCCCTACGGGCCCTTTCCGACGGCGGACGGTGAGATCGTCCTCGCCATTGGCAACGACCGCCAGTTCAGAGCGCTCTGCGACGCCCTCGGAGCGCCGCGCCTGCGTGACGACCCGCGGTTCGCCACGGCGCATGAGCGCAGCATGTCGCGTGAGACCCTTCGGCCGCTCCTCACGGGCCTTCTCTCCGTGCGCAGCGCGGCCGAGTGGTTCGAGATTCTCACTGCGGCCCGGCTGCCTTGCGCTCCTATCAACGATGTAAGCCGCGGGATCACCTTTGCCGAGGAGATTGGACTGGAGCCTGTCGTCCCCGTCGGCGATGGCGACGGAGCGCTGCCGGGCATCCGGAACCCCATGACGTTCTCACGCACACCGGCCTCCTACGACCTGCTCCCCCCCGGGCTCGACGCAGACCGGGACGCCGTCCTCTCCTGGCTCGGGCAGAGCCGCCCCGCCCAGTCCTAATTCCGCACGCTCCCACGAAGGACCCACCATGTCGATCTCCACCACTGAACCCACGGCTACTTCCGACTACTTCCGTCTCGACGAGGACCTCACGCCCGAGGAGATCGCGATCCGAGACAAGGTCCGCGCCTTCGCCCACGAGCGCGTCCTGCCCGTCATCAACGAATACTGGGAACGCGCGGAATTCCCGTACGAGATCCTGCCCGGCATCGCCGAGCTCGGCATTATCGGCACCTTCATCAAAGGCTATGGATGCCCCGGCATGAGCCGGAAGGCAGCCGGAATGGTCGCCCGTGAGATGGCGCGCGCGGATGGGAGCATCAACACCTTTCTTGGAGTGCACTCCAACCTCTGCATGGGCACCCTGAGCATGCTCGGCAGCGAGGAGCAGAAGCAGCGCTGGCTGCCCTCCCTAGCCCGGATTGAAACGACGGGCGCCTTCGCGCTGACGGAGCCGGACCACGGCTCGGACTCGGTGGCGCTGGAGACGAGCGCCCGCCGCGATGGGGACGAGTGGGTGCTCGACGGGCACAAGCGCTGGATCGGCAACGGCCACGCGGCCGACGTCGTCGTCCTGTTCGCCCGCAACGTCGACGACGGCCAGGTGAACTGCTTCGTGGTGGAGAAGGGTCCGGACGGCCTCCACCCCGCGGGCTACAACCCGACCGTGATCACGGGAAAGGTCGGCAAGCGCGCCATCCTCCAGGCCGACATCGTCATCGACCGCCTGCGCGTCCCCGAGGCGAACCGGCTCACGGGGTGCCGCTCGTTCAAGGACGTTGCCCGGGTCCTGCAGGCCACCCGCGGCGGTGCGGCGTGGGAGGCAGTCGGCCACGCGATGGCCGCGTTCGAGATCGCCTGCGAGTATGCGAAGACCCGGATCCAGTTCGGGAACCCGATCGGCTCGTACCAGCTCGTGCAGAACAAGCTCGCGAACATGCTCAGCGAGCTGACTGCCATGCAGCTCACGTGCAACCGCATGGCCGAGCTGGCCGAGCGGGACGAGCTCACCAGCGCGCAGGCCGCAATGGTCAAGATGGCCACGTCTCAGAAGGCCAAGTGGATCTGCAACGAGGCACGCGACATGCTCGGTGGCCAGGGCCTCCTGCTCGAGAATCACATCGCCCGGCACATGACCGACATGGAGGTCGTCGCAACCTACGAGGGAACCGACTCGATGCAGTCCCTCATCGTGGGCCGCGACATCACCGGCCTGTCCGCGTTCCGCTGAGCTCAAGCCGGAGTGAGGAAATCGTGACCAATGACGACGGCGGGCCGCGCCTTGACGCGTCGGGTTTCGGGACGTTGGTGGTTCAGGAGTGGGGGGATCGGCTGCATGCGCGGTTGGACCGGCCGGAGGTGCGCAACGCGATCGACCAGTCCATGGTGGACGAGCTGCACGCGGTGTGCGGGTATCTGGAGGCGAACCCGAAGGTGCTGATCCTCTCGGGCACGCCAGCGGATCCGGAGTCGGGGGCGAAGGGGATCTTCGCCTCCGGGGCGGACATCGCCCAGCTCAGGGAGCGGCGCCGGGACGATGCGCTCGCGGGGATCAACTCGGGCGTGTTCGACCGGATCGCGCGCCTGCCGATGCCCGTGGTCGCGGCGCTGGAGGGGTTCGCGCTGGGCGGTGGGGCGGAGCTGGCCTACGCGGCCGACTTCCGGATCGGCACGGAGTCCCTGCGCCTGGGGAACCCGGAGACG
>NZ_JAIZDP010000002.1 GCF_021554725.1 Sinomonas notoginsengisoli
ATCGCAGACGGCGGATTCGAGCCGCTCTCCGAGCAGGACGTCGCAAGCGTTACCCGCCCGACCCTCGTGATGACCGGCTCCACCAGCCCAGCCGTCCTGCGCCTGCTCGCGAAGCGGCTCGACGAGCTGCTTCCCCACAGCCGAATCGTCGACATCCCGGACGCGAGCCACGTTATGCACGTCCAGAATCCGGCCGCGGCGAACGCCGCAATCGTCGACTTCCTCAGGCCCTGAGCCGCGACCACCCACGCACCAACGCGGAACTGCCCGGGCTCCAGTGCGAGAGCCCGGCCATGATCGACAAGCTCACAACCGTGCGCCGCTCCAACGTCCAGTCCCGCATCGGCAGGCTCGCCCCGTCCCAGCTGGCAGAGGTCGAGCGTGCACTGCTGGTCTTCCTCGGGATCGCCTAGCCAATTGCCGGCGGCGAGTTTTCCCATCGGCCCGCACCGTGCTCGCCACCCTCGGGGAGAGGTGGCCCACTTCACTGTCTCGCCGTGAGCCTTCACCCGGGCGGCAGCTGGAATTATCCCTCGGTTCCCCTGCCTGTCAGGCGGGCCCCGGAAAGTCATTCAGGTCCGGGGCAATGGCGCCGCTCCAGCCAGACCGGGAGGAAGCAGATGCCCAGCCCAAGGACACAAGTTGTCACCGACCGCGCCGGAACGGGAACGGCACGTCGGCTGCTCGCCGGAACACTCAGCCGATCCCGTCTGGGCTCTGCCGCCGTGTGGCTGGCGCCGGGAGGAGCGGCCTTCGCCCTCGGCGAGACCGGTTCGCTCATCGGCCTCCCGGCACCCCATCTGCTGCTCGCGCTCCTGGTCGGGGCTGCTGCCGCCCTCTCGGGGGCCGTGAAGAAGCAGCTGCCCAAGCCGGCGGCCGTGGCCTCCCAGGCCGGCATCGGGGTGCTCATGGGCAGCTACATCACACCGGCCTCCCTGCAGTCAGCAGGTGCGGCGGCCCTGCCCATGACCGCCGTGACCGTCCTGACGATCGGCCTGTGCCTCGCAGCGGGGTCCCTCCTGGCAAGATGGGGCCGGACCGGCCTTGCCGACGGCGCACTGAGCCTCGTGCCCGGCGGCTCCGCGGCCGTCGTCGCCGCCGCGGACGACCTCGGCGCCGACTCCCGCGTCGTGGCCTTCTCGCAGTACTTCCGGGTCGCGCTCGTGGCGTTCACCGCGCCCCTCGTGGCCTTCGCCCTGCACCCGGTCAGCGGGGGCAACGCCGGGCCCGGTGGCACCCCGCTGTGGGACGATCCCCATCAGATCCTCCACCTGTCCCAGAACACGCATCAGCTCCCGGGCCTGCTCATGCTTGCCGCCGTCTGCATCCTCGGCGTCAGGGCGGGACGGCGTATCTCGATGCCGGCCCCGGCGCTGTTGGGGCCGATGGTGATCACGGCGCTGTTCGTCTTCACCGGCACCGCCCAGGGCTTCGCGCCCGACGGTGCGCTGCGCAGCCTCCTCTTCGTCCTGGTCGGACTCGAAGTGGGCCTCAGATTCACCTGGGCCTCGGTGCGCAGCATCGGTCGGCTGTTCCCCCACGTGCTGCTGTGGACGGTGGCCGTCTGCTTCGCGTGCGGGGGCCTGGCCTGGGCATTCTCGGCAGCTCTGGGCCTTCCACTCCTGGATGCCTACCTCGCAACCACCCCGGGCGGGATCAACGCGGTACTGGCCACCGCCGCGTCCCTGGACGCCAACCTCCCGGCCATCTCGACCGTCCAGAGCATCCGCCTCTTCATCGTCATGCTCCTGACCCCGCCGCTGATCAGCTGGCTTGCCCACAAGAACACGCCGAAGCCAGCACTGGCCGCCGCCACCCCCGGGAAGCATCTCCCGGTCGTGACCGAGTCCGCCGTCTCCTGAGGCAGGACCCCACCAGCGGGCAGGATCGCCGCGGCGCCCGTGATCGGCGCCGATAGCGGCTGGCGCCTTCAGAAGCTGCACTCGGCCGGACAGCCGCATCCGGCGCCCGCGGCAACGTCAAGCCCAACAGGCTAGAGCGCTACGTCAACGCGCTAGGGCACCACCTCGAGATACGACTGTCCCTGACCAAGGAACAGCAACCACCGCAGGCGGTCCCGCTCGATCCAATGAAGTGACGCTGAGTCCTCGGATGAGTGGCTTCAGCTTCTCCCCATCGGCCACTGACCGCTGCGAAAACCCGCCAAATAGCGTTGCGAATCACACGGATGCGATCCAAAGCGTCACGACGCGTCCGTTGGCGGCCGGCCAACGGACGCGTGTCCGTCCTCGATGCGGGCCGTCCTAAATCCCCCCGCATGCCCGAATTCAGCCGGTCAGGCAGACGGTAAGCCCGCCTCCCCCCGAGACCCCGCGCCCGCGAGGATCACACCCCGTCCCGGCGATGCGTCATCTCCTCGATCTGGGAATCAATGCCACCGGCGTCGCGCACCAGCTCAGTGTAGATGCGACCGCCCGTGAAATGGTCATCTTGGACATCGAAGACATTGACGCCTACAAACTCCATGGCCGTCCCGTCGGCGCGGGTGCCGGACATGCGCCACTCAATCCATACTGTGTCGCCGTCGATAGCGGTCGCAAGCAGATCGGCGCGCAGGTCGATGATGCTCTCGAACAGTGCGCCGAAGTTGGCGCGCACTTGGTCTCTCCCCTCAACAAATTCCCCTCGACGCGCGGGCGCCGTATCGCGGTAATTCGGCGCGAAACAGGAGACCGTCGCCTCGAGATCGTGGTTGGTCAACGCGCGCACCCAGCGCTGCGCAACGAGTCGTGGGTCTGTCGCCATGCAATCAGGGTCGCACGAAAGCTTTGACGCGGAAATGGCAGGGCGACCCTGGAAGGCGGCGCCGATGCGACCATCAGACATGACAGGCGGCCCGTGAGGACCACGAGCCGCGCAACGTCCGCTTAGAGATCCCCAATCGGGCGCTCCGACCGCCACTTAGCGATCACAGAATCGCGACATTTAGCGCCGCGGTTCACAGTCCGGCGTGTCGCTTCTTGCTCGAACTGGTCTGCAGAAACGGCCGTTTATGACGGCCGGACTTACTACCTTGCGATGAGAGTGTTAGTCGCCCGTCGAACGGAAGGCTGAGCCCTTCGTCGCTCGGGCGGCTACTTTGTCGACAATGCGTTCAATGACGCGGTTCGGGTCCTTCCACTTCATGGCGAGCCTGTCGTGATCCATACCGTGCTCTGCCACGATGTCCCGAAGATGTTCGAGGTCCAACTCATTCAGGCGACTCCTGAGCCCTTCCTCGCCGGCATCGCCATATATTGCGAACGGGTCGAGGATCCCGGGAGCGCGTCTGCCGGTGCGTCGCCGCGAAGCTCAATGACTCAGTCGCCAAACTCGACTCCAGCGCATGACCTCGGTGCCCACCGTGCCCACGCGACGCTCAACGGCCAACCCCACGGGCACCATCTGGAGAACTTCTCCAGATATTTGGTGCCCAAAATGTGCCCAGAGACCCCGAGATGGGGGTCCGACAGGGAGCGATTAAACGACGAAACCCCACGCTGACGTGGGGCTTCTGTGGTGGCTCCGACCGGCGTCGATCCGGTGACCTTTCGATTTTCAGTCGAACGCTCTACCAACTGAGCTACAGAGCCTCGATGATCGCTCATCGAAAGGCAACTGACCGTGGTCATGTCGCCGAAGCGACCCTGACGGGACTTGAACCCGCGACCTCCGCCGTGACAGGGCGGCGCGCTAACCAACTGCGCTACAGGGCCTCATTTTTCGCGGGCTTGACCCCGCTCACAAGACTAAGATCCTAGCAGACCCCAAGGGCCTTCCAAAATCATCATCCTGCGTACCCCCAACGGGATTCGAACCCGTGTCGCCGCCGTGAAAGGGCGGTGTCCTAGGCCACTAGACGATGGGGGCCAGCCAGACCATCAAACTATAGGGCGGGCCGCCGGGACCAGACAAATCAGCAGACCGACCACCTCAGTAGAGTTGTGGGCATGGATGCGCAGTGGATGAGCGAGGACGAGTTCGAGGCGGCCGTGGACTCGGCCCTCGACGCGATCCCCCGGCGCATCGCAAAGCACATGGACAACGTGGCCGTCTTCATCGAGGACCGCTACGTCCCGCGTACCCATGAGGATCCGGACACGGTGCTGCTGGGCCTGTACGAGGGCACCCCGCTGACGGAGCGCGGCGAGTGGTACGCCGCGGGCTCGCTCCCGGACCGCATCACCATCTTCCGGGAACCCATCCTCGAGGTCTGCGCTACCCGCGAAGATGTTGTCGAGGAGATCCTCGTGACGGTGGTCCACGAGTTCGCCCACCACTTCGGGATCGACGACGCCCGCCTCCATGAACTGGGCTGGGGCTGAGATGGGCCATCCACACGACCATTCCCACAGCCGCGGCGCCTCCACCGCGACGGGGATGCACCGGCGTCGGCTCCTGCTCGTCCTCGCCATCACCCTCGGGGTCGTGGTGGTCCAGCTCGTCGCCGGACTCGTCTCGGGTTCCCTCGCGCTGCTCGCCGACGCAGGGCACATGTTCTCGGACGCCGCTGGCCTCGCCATTGCGCTCATAGCCGCGTGGATCGCGGCGCGTCCCCCCACGGACCAGCGGACGTTCGGCCTCCAGAGGGCCGAGGTCCTCGCGGCCCTCGCGAACGCGCTAGTGCTGCTCGTGATCGCGGTGTTGATCTTCATCGAGGGCATACACCGCCTCCAGGGCGAAGCGGAGGTGCAGACTGCGCCCATGCTCACGGGCGCCGTGATCGGCGCGGGCGCGAACATCGCGGGCCTCATGATCCTGCACGGCGCCCACAAGGAGAGCCTCAACGTGCGGGGAGCCTACCTCGAGGTGCTCGGGGACCTCGTCGGATCACTCGCAGTGGTGGTGGCGGGCCTCGTGATCGTGCTGACCGGATGGGTCCAGGCCGATGCCGCGGCGTCCCTCGCGATCGCGGTGTTCATCGTGCCACGCGCCTGGTCGCTCCTGCGTGACGTGGTCGATGTCCTGCTCGAGGCCACCCCGAAGGGCGTGCACATTGACACGATCCGTGAGCACATCCTCTCCGCGCCGGGCGTGGAGGACGTCCACGACATCCACGCCTGGACCATCACCTCCGGCGTGCCGGTGTTCTCCGCGCACGTGGTGGTGGACGACTCGGTGCTCGGGGCCGAGGGCATGGACCGCGTGCTCGACCGGCTCCAAGACTGCCTCGGCGAGCACTTCGACACCGAACACTGCACGTTCCAGCTCGAGCCGGCCTCTCACCGGGAGCACGAGCCCGAGCAGCACGCATAGTTCGCCCAATCCGGACCGTACAGCGGCTCAGGGGGGCACAGCCTCAGGTGAGGCACGACGGCGGGCCGGTCGCCGCCGTCGTGCGCCGCACCTTGGCTAGGAGGTGAGCATCGGGCCGAACGACGGCCGATCGCCCATCCGCTCGTCGGCGTGGTCAGGGACAACCATGACGGGGCCCTTCGCGTGGTGCAGCACCCCGTCCGAGGTGGAGCCGAGCAGCATCCCCGCGAACCCTCCGCGCCCGCGGGTGCCGAGGACGAGGAGGTCGACAGAGTGGGACACCTCGACGAGCACGTCCACGGGGGCGCCGTCGACGAGGCTCACCTGCACCTCGAGGTTCGGGAAGTGGCTCTGGAGCCACGCGGTGCCGGCCTTGAGCTGTGCGCGGATGTCCTGGAACAGCTGCTCACGGTCCACGGGGGCCGGCACCCATGCGAGGCTGCCGCTGAACTGCGGCACTGCGCACACGATCCGCAGGGGGATTCCACGCATCATGGCCTCCTCCGCGGCGACGAGCACGGCCACCCGCGCCTGGTCCGAGCCGTCGACGCCCACGGCCACGACGTCCTCGACCTGCGTGCGGCCTTCCTTGGCCTGGTCGGCGAGGACGTGCTTGTCCTCGATCTCCTCCCCGATCCGCTCCGCGAACCGCAGGGGGACAGTCACAGTGGCGCAGTGCGCGTGGGCCGGCAGGGCGCTGGAGACGGACCCGAGGAGCCGGCCGACGAATCCGCCTCGGCCCCGCGAACCGAACACCAGCAGCTCGGCTGCCTTGGAGAACTCGAGGAGAACGCCCGAGGCATCCCCGGACTCCACTGATGAGGTGACCTCGATGTCTCGGACATCGCCGAGCTCGTCGAGGGCCTCCTTGAGGACCGCCTCGGCGCCGTCGCGGATCACCGTGTCGTCGAACGTCGCATAGCCTCCGTCGAGCCCCGACGCGGCGAAAAGGGGCACGCTGTACGCCGTCACGACGTGGAGAGGCCGCCCGCGGCGCTGGGCCTCGAGCGCCGCCCATTTGAGGGCGCAGCGGCCATGGTCCGAACCGTCCACGCCGACCACGATTCCCGTGGGAAGATCCTCGCCATCCGGGCCCTGCCCGGGCGTGCCGTCCTGCGGGTGGAGCTGCTCTTCCATGGCTGCCTCCTCAACTCGCTGCGAGCCTAACATGGCCCTCACGGCCAATCTCCACCGCATTCCCAGGCCGGTCAAGCCTGGCGCACGACCGCTCCCCCGGGGCTGGCGGAGCGTGGGAATCCGGAGCCATTCCGGGCTCTGCGCAGGCCCTCTGCCCGGTCCTTTACGGCACGCCGAAACCGTCTACCAAATGCCCCTGATTTTCTGTAGGGTCAGACCGTCGCCCACCTTCTGGAAGAACGCTTTCGGATCCGGGCGGTGTTCTGCGAGCAGTCTGAGGGGAACGCGCGAGCAGCAACCAAATCCGTGAACTCCGCAGGAGGATCCGCTCGTGTCTATGCCGCCGCGCCATCAGGAGAGCCGCGTCCTCGAGGCAGCGGCGCCGGGCTTCGAGGGCACTCGGGGCGACGGCGAGGCTCACGCTGAATCCACGAGCGCCGTCGTCATAGGCACGGGCCTGTCCGGCCTCGCGGTCGCCGCCGAGCTGAGCCGCTCCGGTGTCCGAGCCGTGACCGTGGACGGCCTCGAGAGCTCCTCACCCTCCACAGCGACGTCAGCCCTCCGGGTGGCTGACCTCTCGAGCGCTGAGTCCGCTGAGTACCTGGACGTACTGCGCCACCTCCGCAAGTACGCCGTGAGCCATGGACTCGACGTCCGCCACCACACCGTGGCCCGCCACCTCGCCCTGACGGAGGGGCCCCACGGCGATGCGGCGGCCCGCTGGGGCGTACGGACAGACACCGGGCTCCTGCTCGCGGACGCCGTAGTCCTCACCCGCTGCGCACACAACCAGCTCCGCCGCTTCCTCGGGGAGCTGGGCTACTCCCTCGGCGACCACCTGCTGGAGGGCCTGGGCGAGATCGGCCTGTACCTCGTGGGTGTGACAGGACTCGCCGCCCCGAGCACACGGGAAGTCCTCCGGCAGGCCAAGCACGTGGGGGCGGATGTCGCCGCCCGCGTCGGCGCAGGGCTCCAACCCGCCTGATCAGCCCACGCGCGGGTAGCCCGGCAGCGTCGAGGATCAGCCCTCCTCGGACCCGTCGTTCCCGCGCGCGAGCCGACGCCGCGCGCCGATCCCGAGCGCGGCAAGCAGGCCTACAGCCACGACCGCGAACACCACGATGATCCACGGGAACTGCTCAGACTGCACTGCCGGCGCCGCCGGGGGCGTCTGGGCGGTCCCAGGCCGGGATGGCTGGATCTCCGCCCCGGCTGCAGCGCTCGGCGAGGTCGACGCGCCAGGCACGGCGGCCGGCGTCGTGCCTGCACCACTGCCGGCAGAGGTGGCGGTGAACGTCAAGGTGCCCTCGATAGGGTGCGAGTCCGAGGAGACCACCCGCCACACCACCTTGTACTCGCCCGCGGGGCCGCCGGGCCGGAGCTTCTGGTGGGCGCTGCGGTCGATCACCTGGGGGGCGCCGTCGGCCCAGCTCGTGCCGGACGCATCGGTGACTCGGACCTCGGCGCCGACGCCGAGGGGCGTCTCACTGAAATCAAGGCGCACCTCGGTGGGGACACTCGCCACGGTGGCGCCCGACGTCGGCGCCGAACCTTCCAGCGCGTCGTGGGCGAACGCTGGGGCCGGGGCCACGAGAATGAGGACAATGGCGGCGAGCGCAGCCAGCGCGCGTCGGAGGATGTGCATCACACCAGCCTAGGTTTCGACCGAATGTAGAACAACTGGCGAGTAGGATTGACCCGGCCTCAGGGCCGGCACCACGGACTTGGTCCCTCTTCATCCCCCCCCCCCCGCGTACAGGAGCGCCCATGGCATCGGCAGTCGACCGGTACTTCAAGATCACCGACCGCGGCTCGACCGTCGGTCGCGAGATCCGCGGTGGCCTCGCGACGTTCTTCGCGCTGAGCTACATTGTGGTCCTGAACCCGCTGATCCTCTCCGGAGCCGACGCGGCCGGCAGTCATCTTGGCATTCCGCGTGTCGCAGCGATGACCGCGCTCGTGGGCGGGATCCTGACGATCCTCATGGGCGTGTGGGCCAAGCACCCGTTCGCGCTGGCCACGGGCCTGGGCGTCAACGCGTTCGTGGCCGTGACGGTGGCCACACACCCGGACGTGACTTGGCCGGACATGATGGGCCTCGTGCTCGTGGCCGGCGTGGTGATGTTCGTGCTCGTGCTCACCGGCTTCCGCACGGCGGTGTTCAAGGCCGTTCCGGAGGGGCTCAAGACGGCCATCGTGGTGGGCATCGGCGTCTTCATCGCCCTGATCGGGCTCGTGAACGCGGGATTCGTGCGCCGCATCCCGGACGCCGCCGGCACCACGGTCCCGCTCGGACTCGGCGATGCCGGCCGCCTCGTCGGCTGGCCCACTCTCGTGTTCGTCGTCGGGCTCGTGCTCACGATCGCCCTCATGGTCCGCAGGGTCCGTGGCGCGCTGCTCATCGGCATCATCGCGGCGACGGTCCTGGCAAACATCGTCGAGATCGCCTTCCACGTGGGCCCCTCCGTTGCTCCTGGACAGGCGCCGAACCCAGCCGGATGGTCCCTCGTGGTGCCGGGCCTGGGCAACGTGGCACCGGTGGATCTGGGCCTTTTCGGCCAGGCGGACCCGTTCGGTGCGTTCACGCACCTCGGCACGCTCGGGGCGCTGCTCATGGCGTTCGTGATCCTGCTGAGCATCTTCTTCGACGCGATGGGCACCATGGTGGGCCTGGCCCGCGAGGCCGGGTCGATGACTCCGGACGGCCAGATTCCCAACGTCGACCGCGTGCTGCTCGTCGACGCGTTCGGCGCGATCGCCGGCGGCGGCACGTCAATCTCGTCGAACCAGATCTTCGTCGAATCGGGCGCTGGCATCGGCGAGGGCGCCCGCACCGGGTTGGCTTCCGTGGTCACAGGCATCATGCTCCTGCTGGCCATGTTCGCCACGCCGCTGATCAACCTCGTGCCGTTCGAGGCTGTCGCACCCGCGCTCGTGATCGTGGGCTTCCTCATGTTCCAGCAGGTCGCGAAGATCGACTGGCATGATCTCGGGATCGCGATCCCGGCGTTCCTCACGATCGGCCTCATGCCCTTCACCTACTCGATCGCCAACGGCCTCGGCGCAGGCTTCATCTCCTACGTCCTCGTGCGCCTGTTCCAGGGGCGGACGCGGGATATCCATCCGCTCATGTGGGCCGTCGCAGCGGCCTTCCTCATCTTCTTCGGGATCGGTCCCATCGAGAAGCTGCTCGGCTTCTGAACCTGCCAGCGCGATCCGTGCCATCCGCGCGATCCGTGCCATCCCTTCCCGGCGCGCGGCGCCGTCGTCATAGGCTGACGACGGCGCCGCGGCCCCTCGGCGCTCATCCGGCTTGCCGTACGAGCCTTCCTGGAGCTCGAGCCGGGCGCCGCTGCACGCGTGGATGCGCGCGATGACCGGGCGCAAGAGGCCAGCGGCGGCAGCAAGAATTCACCGGGCCACGGGGTCGTGCCGCAGGTACTCCCGGCGGAAGGTCCCTGTGCCCGCGGTGAGGCCGCGGAGCTCGACGGCGTAGCGCAGCAGCTCTGCGTCGGGCACCTCGGCCGAGATGTCCGTGAGCTCCCCGCCTGAGGAGACCGTGCCTGTGAGCCTGCCCCGCCGGGAGGAGAGGTCGCTCATGACCGCCCCCACATAGTCGTCCGGGACACTGATGGTCACCGATGAAACGGGCTCGAGCAGCTGGATCCGAGTCGCCGCGGCGGCCTCGCGCAGGGCAAGGGCCCCGGCCGCTTGGAACGCGGCGTCAGAGGAATCGACGCTGTGGGTCTTGCCGCCCACGAGCGTGACCTTGATGTCCACCACGGGAAAGCCCTCCGCGACGCCTTTGGCCATCTGCGCTCGGACGCCCTTCTCGACCGACTCGATGAAGGTCTTCGGGATCACCCCGCCCACGATCCGGTCCACGAACTCGAAGCCCCCGCCCCGCTCTAGCGGCTCGACTTCGATGTCGCAGATGGCATACTGCCCGTGGCCGCCGGACTGCTTGACATGCCGCCCATGCCCGCTCGCGGCGGCGGCGAACGTCTCGCGCAGAGAAGTGACGACGTCCACCGTCTGCAGCTTGACACCTTGCTCCCGGAGCCGGTCGAGCACCACATCCGCGTGCGCCTCGCCCATGCACCACAGGACCAGCTGGTGCGTCTCGCCGTTCCGCTCAACCCGGAGGGTCGGGTCCCCAGCCGCAACCTTCGCGAGGCTCTTGGCGAGGGCATCCTCGTCACCATGCGAGGCCGCCTCGATCGCCACCGGCATGAGCGGCTCGGGCATATCCCACGGCGCAACCAGCATGGGGGTGTCCTTGGCGGACACCGTGTCCCCGGTCTCCGCACCGAGACGCGCGACAGCGCACAGGTCCCCCGCCACCGCATACGGTGCAGCCTGCAGGGTCGCACCGAACGGTGTGTAGAGGTGGCCGAGGCGCTCGTCCGCGTCGTGGTCCGGGTGGCCGCGCTCGGCGAGGCCGTGTCCGGCCACGTGCACCGGGGTGTCCTCGCGCAGGGTCCCGGAGAACAGCCGCACGAGGCACACGCGGCCCAGGAACGGGTCCACCGTGGTCCGCACGACCTCGCCCACGAGCGGGCCATCCGGATCGCAGCGCAGCCCCTTGACAGGCTTGCCGTCGAGGTCCGTCACGGGGGGCACCGCGTGCTCCACGGGAGACGGGAAGCCGCGCCGGAGCACCTCGAGCACCTCGGCCGTGCCAATGCCGCCCGTGCCGGCACCGAGGGCAGAAGTAGGCACCACGGGGAAGAACGAGCCCTGGGAGACGGCCTTCTCGAGGTCGCCGATGATCGTCTCGATGTCAATGTCCTCGCCGCCGAGATAGCGGTCCATGAGGGTCTCGTCCTCGCTCTCGGCGATGATCCCCTCGATGAGCGCCCCGCGCGCCTCGTCCCAGCCCGCAATCTCCTCTGGCAGTCCCGGCCGCATCTCCGGCATCTGGGCGACGCCGGACGAGGCGGCTCCCGATGATCCCGCCGAGTAGTCCGAGACGGTCCGGGTGAGCAGGCCGAGCAGACCGGTCAACGCGCCCTCGGACGTCACCGGCACGTACAGCGGGAGCACCGATTCCCCGAACGCGGCCTGACAACGAGCGAGCGCGGCGTAGTAGTCCGCCCGCGGGTGGTCGAGCTTGCTGATCACGACGGCGCGGGGCATGCCCACGCGCTCGCACTCGCCCCACAGGGCAATCGTCGCGGCGTCGATGTCCTCAGCGGCGGAGACCACGAACAGGGCACCGTCCGCCGCACGGAGCCCTGCGCGCAGCTCGCCCACGAAGTCCGCGTACCCGGGGGTGTCGAGCAGATTGACCTTGACCTCGCCGGACATGACCGGGGCAACGGACAAGGTCACGGAGCGCTGCTGGTGCACGGCCGCTGGGTCGGAATCGCTCACGGTGGTGCCGTCAGCGATGGTTCCCATGCGGCCGATCGCCCCGGTCGAGGCCAAGATCGCCTCAAGCAGGATGGTCTTGCCTGCGCCCGAGTGGCCTACGAGAGCCACATTCCGGATCATCTCTGAGCGGTTCACCGTCGCCGCGGCGGCGCCCTTCGGCGAAGCGGTGGTGCCTTTGCCCGACATGTGTTCCTCCTGGTCATCTTCCCCAGTCAGCAGCGTCGATGCCCCTATCCTGCCCCTCGGGGAGCGTTCAGGCGAGGGACATCAGGCACCAATCTCGGGCATCCAGTACGGAGTGCCGGACACGCACGGCCGTGGGCTCTGGCGCGATGGGGTGCGGATGCGGTGTGCTGGGTGGATGAGCGAAGCTCCTGTCCCCCCCGCGACAGTCGACATCCCCTGTGAGCCGTGGATGGGCCGCGACGACGGCGACTCCCCCGAACACCGCCGCTGGTGGCAGGCCGTGATGCCGTACTCGCCCGAGGCGGTGGCCGCGGCTCTCGCTCGGCCAGGGCGGGAGGCGCACGACGGCGAGCGGCGGGCTCCGGCGGTGCTGCTCGGCTTTCGCTCCGAGGAGGGGGTACGGCGCAACAAGGGCCGTCTTGGTACGGCCGAGGGCCCCGGTGCCATCCGGGCCGCGCTCGGCCCGCTCGCGTTCCACCTCGACCGCGAGGTGTTCGACGCCGGGGACGTCTCCGTGGTGACGGGCGGGGACGAGTTCCCGGGCGACCTCGAAGGCGGCCAGGAACGCTTCGGCTCGGTGCTCGCCGCGGCGCTCGACGCCGGCGCGCTCACGGTGGGGCTCGGGGGCGGCCACGAGACCGCGTTCGCGAGCTACCTCGGGGTCGCTGAGTCGGAGCGCTCGGGTGGTGCGCGCCTTGGGGTGCTCAATCTCGACGCGCACTTCGACCTCCGTGCCGAGGACCATGCGACCTCCGGCACACCGTTCCTGCAGATGGCCCGCGCCGAGGCCGGCGAGGGGAGGGACCTGCAGTACGCCGCCATCGGCATCTCCCGGCCCAACAACACGCGGGCACTGTTCGAGCGGGCCGACGCGCTCAACGTCCGCTACCTCCTCGACGAGTACACGACCCGGCAGACCGCAGAGGCGTTCGTCGAGGACTTCCTCGCCGACCTCGACGCCGTCTACCTGACCATCGACCTCGACGTGCTCCCCGCGGACGCAGCTCCCGGGGTATCCGCCCCCGCCGCGGTGGGCGTGCCGCTGCCGGTGATCATCGCCGTCGTGCGCCGGGTGGCCGCGAGCGGGAAGCTGCTCCACGCTGACATCGCCGAACTGAACCCGGCCTTCGATATCGATGGCCGCACGGCGCGAGTCGCCGCACGGCTCGTGGACACGATTCTGGGCTGATCGGCGGCAGCAGAGGAGGCCCGCACCTGTCTGTGGTGCGGGCCTCCTGCACGTTGCAGGCCTCGCCAGGGGCAGCTGCAGCTGGTACTCAGCCGCGGCGGACAATCACCCCATCAGACTTGAGGCACAGCTGGCGGTCGTGCGGGCCGTCCGAGTGGATCCACATGACGTTTCCGCTCAGCGAGACCTCCTCGACCGTTCCGCGGGACACGACCTGCGCGTGCCTCAAGACCTCAACAACTTCCCCCACCGCGAGCTCAGCCCAGTTCTCCACTGGCGCCTGGTAGGCGCCCCGTCGGGACACGACCGCTCCACGTGCCTTCATTGCTCTCCACTCCTTTGTGTAGATCATCAGCAAAACGTCGTTCTTCCGGGTTGCAGGTTCCGCGCTTGATGCCCCCCCAGTGTCCGCCTGCGACGGCCGACTCCTCGTTTCTATCGACTTCTGCGGCGCGTCGCCATGTAGGGTTCGACCACGGTTTGCCAAAACCGCTGTGCAGTCCGACAGCACCCCCAAGCGTGGGTCAGCGGAGGCCGCCGACGGCGGCACTCACGGCCGCGAGGAACTCGCCACCAGCAAGGGTTTGGTCCGCTGCCTCGAGCTCCGGGGACATGAACCGGTCCGTGCCAGGGCCGGGGACCGACCGGCGGAGCACCTCGATAGCAGCCGCGCCGCCCGGCCCGGGGACCAGCGCGCCGTCGGACACCTCGCGGCGGATGTCGATCGCGCGGGCCGCCGTCACGAGCTCGATGGCGAGGACGCGGCGCAGGTTCTCGACAGCCTTGCGTAGCTTGCGCGCGGCATGCCAGCCCATGGACACGTGGTCCTCCTGCATCGCGGAGCTGGGGATCGAGTCCACGGACGCAGGGACGGCCAGCCGCTTGCAGTCCGAGACAAGCCCGGCCTGCGTGTACTGCGCGATCATGAGGCCCGAGTCCACGCCCGGATCATGCGCCAGGAACGCCGGGAGTCCGTGGGAGCGCGCCGGATCCAGCATGCGGTCGGTGCGGCGCTCGGACATCGAGGCCAGGTCCGCGACCGCGATCGCGAGGAAGTCCAGCACATACGCCACCGGGGCACCGTGGAAGTTGCCGTTGCTGGAAACTCGCCCGTCGGGAAGGACCACCGGGTTGTCGATCGCCGCCGCGAGCTCCCGCTCGGCCACGGCGTCGGCGTGGGCGATCGTGTCACGGACGGCGCCGGCCACCTGCGGGGCGCAGCGCAGCGAGTAGGCGTCCTGGACGCGGTTGTCCCCGAGCTTGTGGGACTCGACGATCTTCGAATCGCGCAGCATCGCAAGCATGTTCGCGGCCGAGTCCGCCTGCCCCGGGTGCGGGCGCAGCGGGGCGTGTAGTTCGGGGAGGAACACCTGATCTGTACCCATGAGTCCGTCCACGGACAGCGCGGCCGTCACGTCCGCGGTCTTCACGAGCTGCCTGAGATCCGCGAGCGCCATGAGCAGCATGCCGAGCATGCCTTCGGTGCCGTTGACGAGCGCCAGGCCCTCCTTCACCGCCAGGACGATTGGCTCGATGCCGTGCGCGGCGAGCAGCTCCGAAACGGGACGCTCGCCGGGGCCGCCGAACCGCTCGCCGTCGGGCCCGAAGGCCTCCCCCTCGCCCATGAGCACGAGCGCCACATGCGAAAGCGGGGCGAGGTCGCCGGAGCAGCCGAGTGAGCCGAACTCGCGGATCACGGGGGTGATGCCCGTGTTGAGGAAGGCGACGAACGTCTCGAGGATCACCGGGCGCACGCCGGTGCGGCCGGACGCGAGGGTCTTGGCGCGCAGGAGCATGAGCGCGCGGGCCACCTCGGTCTCGACCGCTGGGCCCATGCCGGCGGCATGCGAACGGATGAGGGACTTCTGCAGCTGCGTCCGCTTCTCCTGCGGGATATGCAGGTTGGCCAGTGCGCCAAAACCCGTCGAGATGCCGTAGGCCGGTGTCTCGGACGCGGCGAGCGCCTCCACGTGGGCACGGACGCGGGCGACGGCGTCGAGCGCCTCGGGCGCGACCGTTACCTTCGCGCCGTGGCGGGCGACCGCGACGACGTCTTCGGCCGTGAGCCCGTGCGTGGAGAGGGTCACCTCGGTAGGGAGGCGGGTTTCGGGAGCGGTGAGTGTCATGTCAGGTGTTCCTTTACTTCGCCGTGCCGGCGTCCGGAGCCATCGGGATCTTGACGCCGCGCTCGGCGGCGACCTCGATGGCGCGCTCGTAGCCGGCGTCGACGTGCCGGATCACGCCCATACCGGGATCGTTGGTGAGGAGGGCGGCGAGCTTTGCCGCGGCGAGCTCGGTGCCGTCTGCCACGGAGACCTGGCCGGCGTGGATCGAGCGACCGATCCCCACGCCTCCGCCGTGGTGGATCGAGACCCAGGTGGCGCCCGATGACGCGGCGGTGAGGGCGTTGAGGAGCGGCCAGTCCGCAATCGCGTCGGACCCGTCCTTCATGCCCTCGGTCTCCCGGTAGGGGGAGGCAACCGAGCCGGAGTCGAGGTGATCGCGGCCGATCACGATCGGCGCCTTGACCTTGCCCTCCGCGACCAACTGGTTGAAGAGGAGGCCAGCCTTGTGGCGTTCGCCGTAGCCGAGCCAGCAGATGCGTGCGGGGAGGCCCTCGAACTCGACGAACTCCTCGGCCGCGTCGATCCAGCGGTGCAGGTGCTCGTTCTCGGGGAACAGCTCCTTGAGGGCTTGGTCGGTGACCCGGATGTCCTCTGGATCGCCGGAGAGTGCCACCCAGCGGAAGGGCCCGAGGCCCTCGCAGAACAGGGGACGGATATACGCGGGCACGAACCCGAGGAAATCGAAGGCCCGGGCGTAGCCGCCCTTGCGGGCCTCGTCCCGGATCGAGTTACCGTAGTCGAACACCTCGGCGCCCTCATCCTGGAACTCGACCATGGCTTGGACGTGCCGGGCCATGGCGTTCTGGGCCTTCTTCGTGAAGCCGTCCGGGTCCGACTCGGCCTCGTGGTGCCACTGGTCGACCGTGTACTCGGTGGGCAGGTAGCTGAGCGGATCGTGCGCGGAGGTCTGGTCCGTGACGATGTCCACGGTGAGCTCGCCGGCGCGGTGGCGGCGCAGGATCTCGGGGAAGACCTCTGCAGCGTTGCCCACGAAGCCGACGGAGAGCGCCCGGCCCTCGGCCTTCGCGGCGACGACCCTCGCGAGGGCGGCGTCGAGGTCCGTCTCGACCTCGTCGAGGTACCGCTTGCCCGCGCGGCGGCGGAGGCGTGCCTCGTCAACGTCGACGATGAGGACAGCGCCGCCGTTGAGCGTCACCGCGAGCGGCTGCGCGCCGCCCATTCCGCCGCATCCGCCAGTGAGCGTCAGGGTGCCCTTGAGGCTGCCGTTGAACCGCTTTTGGGCAACGGCCGCGAACGTCTCGTACGTGCCCTGAAGGATCCCCTGCGTGCCGATGTAGATCCACGAGCCGGCCGTCATCTGCCCGTACATCATGAGGCCCTCGGCCTCAAGTCGGCGGAACTCGGGCCAGTTCGCCCAATCGCCCACGAGGTTCGAGTTGGCGATCAGCACGCGTGGGGCCCACGTGTTGGTGCGGAAGACGCCCACCGGCTTGCCGGACTGCACGAGGAGCGTCTCGTCGTCGTCCATGTCCTTCAGGGTCGCGATGATCGCGTCGAACGCCTTCCACGACCGCGCGGCACGGCCCGTGCCGCCGTAGACCACGAGCTCGTCGGGCCGCTCGGCCACCTCGGGATCGAGGTTGTTCATGAGCATGCGCATCGGCGCCTCGGTCTGCCAGGACTTGGCCGTGATCTCCGTGCCCCGCGGGGCCCGGACCGGGCGGGCGCCGGTGGTGAAGTCGGCTTTGTGAGCCGGGGCCGTATGGGTCGGATCGGTGGTGGTCATCGTGACCTCCTGCATGGTGATGTGCGGGCGCTGTCTGTTGGGCCGAATGGCCCTCTGCATCTATGACACCGCGCCAAGGCGGACCGAAACAGTGCGTTCGGGAGGCTCATGTCTGGAGCTCCAGACTCATCGCATCGCTCGCCGCCCGATGGTCACTCGTCACTGACGGTCGCGGGGCTCCGACGCCCCGCGGCGGCTCATGTCGGCCGCGCCTCAGTCCCCGATGAGCCGCTTCCCGTACGTGACAACCTCGTCCTCCCGGTACCCCAGCTCCGTGTAGAAGCCGTGAGCCCCGTCATTGCCGCGGCGGACCATGAGCATGATCTTGGGGCACCCGAGCGCTGTGAGCCGAGCCTCCGCCTCGGCCAGGAGAGCGCGGCCGATCCCCTCGCCCTGCCTCTCGGGCACGACTGCGAGGTAGTACACCCAGCCCCGATGTCCGTCGTAGCCGGCCATCACCGTGCCCACCACCTTGCTGGCAGCCGCCTCTTCGCCGCGCACGCCCTCGCCGTGCACCCGGTCGCCGCCGTCCGGGAGGCCAGACTCCGCGACGACGAACAGGTCGGGCCACGTGGCCATCGCGCGGTCGATGTCCTTGCCCGGATCGTTCCACGGACGGGTGAGGCCCACCGCGTGCGACAACGCGATCACGATGTCGCGTTCGGCCTCGGAGAATTGCCGCAGGATCATGAAGTCACGCTACTGCACCACCATGAGACGCCGGTCTCTAGTGACCAGCCTTCCACCCCTACTTGACGCAGGGGACACTGCCGCCTTGGAGTGCACCCTGCCAGTCGGTGTAGGTGCTCGGGCTCGGCGCAGAGCTCGCCGACGCACTCTCGCCGGCCCCCGCGGACGACGGCGCGTCCCCACCCCCGGAGCCCGTCTCGCCGCCCGTGGTGCCCGCCACTGGATCGGTCGCCCCTGGCTGCGCCTGGCCGGAGGATGCTTCCGACCCCGGCGAGGTCGAAGCGGCGGTGGGGGACGGCGTCGTCGTGCGTTGGGGCTGCGGCGCGAGAAGGTCGCGGACGATGCCCTGCACCTGCTCAACGTCGACGACATTGACCGACGCGCCGTCGGGCGCAGTCCCGAAGCGCACGATTGGCAACGTGGTGAAGGAGACGTTCCCGCCGGTGAGGGAGCTGGCCTGCTGGGCGAGCATGAGCAGGTCGAGGTCGCGGTCCACGGCCATGTTCTTGCTCACCGCGTCCAGCACGGACTCCATCCGCGGGAGGTTCGTTAACGTTCCGGCCTGCTTGAGCTGATGCAGCACGGAGACAATGAACGCCTGTTGGCGGCGTGTGCGGTCGAGGTCATTGAAGTCGTACGTGGGGTCGGAGGTATCTCGGCGCTGGCGAACGAATGCCATGGCCTGCTGCGCATTGATCTGCTGCACCCCGGCCTTGAAGTCAGCTCCCGAGAACGTGTCCTGGGTGGCGTGGTTGACGCACACGGTGATGGGCTGGATCGCGAGGGCCACTTGGTAGAACGCCACCATGGTGACCTCGACGAAATGGTCGATCCTGACGCCTCCGAGGAACTTGGACACCGTGGCGATCTGTGCCGCGCGCCCAGCGTCGCGGGCCGCTTGATAGTCGTACGGTTTACCCTGCTCCTGGCGAGCCGCCTCCTCGATCGCGAACCCGTAGCTGTATGCCTCCTTGATCTTGGTCTTGAACCCGGCACCGGAGAATCCGGCGGTCTTGACGTAGTCATCGCGCGGGATGGAGATCGCCGTGGAGCGTGAGCCGTCCGCAGGGACGTGCACGAGCATGAGGACGTTCGCGTTGTAGAACCCTGCCGAGTCGTCGCCGGCGTGGAGAGCGTCCTGGATGTCCTGCGGGAGCGGCTGGCCATTCTCGTCGAGTCTCGAGTCGAGGCCCATGATGAGGATGTTGGTGTCCTTGGACAGCTTCGGCACAGAGGATGACGGCGATGCGCTGGGAGTCTCGTCGGCCATGCCGCGCGCCAGGGCGTCGGAGCGATGCACATTGGCGTTGAACCGCGAGGCCACCTGGGCCACATAGGCGGTGGCGCCCGCGCTGACGAGCAGGACGACAACTGCCGCAGCGAGGAGGGCCTTCGTCCACCTGTGTCGGGGCAGTCGGATCCATCGGACCGCCCTCCGCCAACCCTCACCCGCCACGCATGCCCCCTTACGCAGGATGCCCGCCGGCAAGGACCACGCGACAGCACCAACAGACGCCGCATGGAGGCATCGATGTGATCCACACCATACGTCACGCACCGCTCGAGCGCACTTCTGGGGTTCAGCCTCGGCCGTAGATCCTTGCCGCCAGCTCGCCGGCCACCTTGGCCACCCGCTGCGCGAGTTCCTCCCGGCGCTGGGCAGGCACGCACTCGGACTCGAAGGTGACGGCCACGGCGGCGGCGGGCCAGCCGGTGTGGTCGCGCACGGCGGCGGCAACCGAGGCGAGTCCGGGCGTGACCTCGCCGGCCTCGGTCGCATAGCCCCGCTGGCGCACCCGGTCGAGCTCGGACTGCAGTGCCGAGTAGGAGCGGATCTGCTCGCCCTCGTCAGTGCGGGAGGAGAAGGCCGCCGTGTTGGGGTAGAGCGCCCGGACCTGCGATTTCGGGAGCGCGGCCAGGACGGCCCGGCCGCTCGCGGTGAGGTGGCTCGGGAGCCGCACGCCCACGTCCGTCACGAGCGAGGGGCGGTTCTTGGCACGCTCCTCGACGATATACAGCACATCGCGGCCGTGCAGCACTGCGAGGTGGGCGCTCTCGCCCAGCGCGTCGACGAGCGCGGCAAGCACCGGCCGGCCCAGGCGGGAGAGCGGCTCCTGCCGGGAGTAGGCGCTCGAGAGCTCGAACGCCCCGATCCCGAGCCCGTACCGCTGTTCCTCGGCGAGATGCATCACGAAGCCGTTCTCCTCCATCACCGCGAGCAGGTGGTACACCGTGGATCGCGGCAGTCCGAGCTGCGTCGCGATGGCCGACGCCGGCTGTGGGCCGCGACGCGAGGCCAGCAGCCGGAGGATGCGCAGCGTGCTCTCGGCGGCGGGAACCTTGGACTTCTCGCGCGCCTCACTGGGGGCCACGGCCATCGAGGGACTCCTTCTGCTTCTCTGCCTGTTCCTCTGACTGCGGCACCATCTGTGATACCGGACCACCACCAGTGTGGCGCGTACGACGGCGCGTGCGCATCCGCCGTCGTACGCCTACTGTCCGCGGTACCAGACACCGGCCAGATACTACGGAGCGCCGGGGTCGAAACCCCGGCGCTCCGATCACTCACGCACTTACCGGGCCGACCAGCCGCCGTCCATCGTGTAGCTCGCGCCGGTGACCATCGCGGCGTCGTCCGAGGCGAGCCAGCAGGCCAGCGAGGCGACCTCCCTCGGCTCGACGAGCCGCTTGATGGCCATCTCGGTGAGCATGACCTTCTCGAGGACCTCGGACTCGGGGATGCCATGCGTGGCGGCCTGGTCCTTGATCTGCGCCTCCACGAGGGCGGTGCGGACATAGCCGGGGTTGATGCAGTTCGAGGTCACCCCATGGGGAGCACCCTCGAGCGCCGTGACCTTCGAGAGGCCCTCGAGCGCGTGCTTCGCGGTCACGTAGGCACTCTTGAAGGCCGAGGCACGGAGGCCATGGGCCGAGCTAAGGTTCACGACTCGGCCCCAGCCCGTCTCGTACATATGCGGCAGCGCGGCGCGGACCAGGAGGAACGGCGCCTCGACCATGAGCCGCTGGATCCGCCGGAAGGCCTCGGGATCGAATTCCTCGATCGGGGCAACCTTCTGGATGCCGGCGTTGTTCACCAGGACGTCGCAGTCGAGGCGCAGCGTCTCCAGCGGCGTCGTGTCGAGGAGGTCCACGGCCCACGCGCTTCCGTTGATCTCGGAGGCCAGCTTCTCCGCGGCATCGCCGTCGAGGTCCGCGACCACCACGTGGGCGCCCTTCTCTGCAAGCCCCCGTGCGATGGCAGCCCCGATGCCTGCGGCGCCTCCCGTGACGAGCGCCTTGCGCCCCTCGAGGCTCATGCGCGGGCCTCGGCTTCGGAGGCAGTTCCCTGGACGCGGGCCGCGTCGGCGGCGTCAAGGTCGTGGAGCGAGGCACCCTTGGTCTCGCGCATCGCGAGCACTGCCACGAGGGTGACCACGCCGGCGGCGGCGAGGTAGACCGCTGTGGGCCACCACGAGCCCGTGGCCTTGAGCCACTCGGTCGCGAAGACCGGCGCGAGGGACCCGGCGACGATCGATGTGACCTGATAGGCGATCGAAACACCGGAGTACCGCATGCGGGTGGGGAACATCTCGGCCATGATGGCCGGCTGGCCCGAGTACATGAGCCCATGGAACACGAGGCCCACGATGATGGTCAACAGGATCACGAAGACGTTCTGCGTGCCGAAGGCCGGGAAGGCCCAGAAGCCCCACGTGCCGCCCAGGATTGCGCCGGCGAGGTAGACGGGCCTGCGGCCGACCCGGTCGGCGAACCGGCCGATCACCGGAATGATCGAGAAGTGGAAGATGTGGGCGATCGCGATGACTCCGAGGATGGAGCCGGTGTTCATCTTCAGGCCGGTGCCGAGGTACACAATCGAGAACGTGACCACGAGGTAGTACAGGATGTTCTCCGCGAACCGCAGGCCCATGCCCACGAGGACGCCCCGGGGGTAGCGCTTGAGGACCTCGAACACGCCGTAGCCCGCGGCCTTCTCGGTCTCCAGCTCCGCCTTGGCGGCCTTGAAGATCGGGGCTTCGTCGATCTTGGTGCGGATCACGTAGCCCACGACCACGACAACGGCCGAGAGCCAGAAGGCAACGCGCCAGCCCCACGCGAGGAAGGCGTCGGCGGAGAGGGCAGTCGTCATGAGCCACAGGACTGCAGTCGCCAGGACGTTGCCCAGCGGCACGGCCGCCTGCGGCCATGACGCCCAGAAGGCGCGCTCGCGGTCCGGGGCATGCTCCGCCACGAGGAGTACCGCGCCGCCCCACTCGCCGCCGAGCGCGAGGCCCTGGACGAAGCGGAGGACGACCAAGAGGATCGGCGCCCAGACACCGATCTGGGCGTAGGTCGGGAGGCAGCCCATGAGCACTGTGGCAACGCCGATGAGCATGATGGTGATCTGGAGCGTCTGCTTGCGCCCGATCCGGTCGCCGATCTGCCCGAACACGATGCCGCCGAGCGGGCGCGCGATGAAGCCCACGGCGTAGGTGAGGAATGCGGCGATGATCGCGTCGTACTCGTTGCCCATCTTGGGCAGCAGGATCTTGTTGAACACGATCGTGGACGCTGTCGCGTAGAGGAAGAAGTCGTACCACTCGACCACCGTGCCCGCCATCGAGGCGGACACGATCTTCTTGAGCAGTGAGGTGTCGGTGCTGCCGGCGGAGCGCTGGTTCACGCTCATGGATGCCTCCTGGGTGTCGTCGCTGACACGGCTCACGAATCGAGCCTGGGGGGCGTCTACAGGGTATGACGCCAATCACATGTCCCGACGAGTATTCCCTGCGCAGCTCTGCGCGCTCAATGGCCAATCAGGCACCGGCTCTGTGCATATTTGCAGATTCACGCGTACCGTTACCCCATGGCCCCGGCTCCTCCCTCACCCGATCTCCTCCTCGTGCTCCTCGAGGTCTCGCGCTCGGGAAAATTCACGACAGCGGGCGACACTCTGGGCCTAAACCACACCACCGTGGCACGCAAGATTGCGGCCCTCGAGAAGGCCCTCGGGGGCCGAGTGCTGGCCCGCGCCGCGGGCGGCTGGGAACTCACGCCGCTCGGCGAGCGCGCTGCGGGCGTCGCGACCCAAGTGGCCGATGCGGTGGGAAGGCTGGGCCCCGGCGGGGAGGACCCGATCACCGGAGTGGTGCGCATGACGGCGACGGACGGCTTCAGCGCGTACATCGCATCTCCCGCTGTGGCCCGGCTTCGACACGAGCACCCAGGACTCACGGTAGAGCTCGTCACCGTGACCCGCCGGGCACTCCAGCAGCGTTCAGGAGTCGACATCGAGGTCGTCGTCGAGGGCCAGCCACAGGTCCACCGCGCCCATGCGGTCCGGCTCGGCGAGTACACGCTGGGGATGTATGCCTCCCGCGACTACCTCGCCCGGCACGGCGCGCCGCAGACTCCGGAGGAACTCGCGCGCCATGGCCTCGTGTACTTCGTCGACTCGATGCTCCAGATCGACGACCTCGACGCGCCCCGGCGCCTCGCCCCCGAGATGCGCGACGGCCTGACCTCGACCAACGTGTTCGTGCACGTCGAGGCGACTCGGGCCGGGGCCGGCATCGGCTTCCTGCCGTGCTTCGCCGCAGACCGGCACGAGGATCTGGTCCGGCTCCTGCCCGACTACTTCCGCGAGCAGCTTCCGTACTGGATGGTCCTCCGCGCGGACTCCTACCGGCAGCCCGCCGTGGCCGCGGTGGCCGAGGCGCTTCGCGCCCAGATGGAGATCGCACGGCCCATGCTGCTCGGGAAGGGCTCCTAAGTCGCAGCAGCCGGCACAGCAGGGTCCCTGAGGGGTTCCGTCGCCCCGATCCACGTCCGGGTCTGGGAGTCGTCCCAGACCTGGGCAGGAAGTCCGCCACCCAGCAGCCGGCGGCGGAGGGCAGGCGAGGCGACGATCGGCGTCATGCTCGCGGCCACGACGATGTTGCCGTAGCGGCGTCCCTTGAGCATCGCGTGGTCGGCCACAATCGCGACGTGCGGGAAGGCTTCCGCGATCGCCGCGGCCTCGATGCGGGCGGAGACGTGGTCCGGAGCGCTGCCGATATTGGCGACGAAGAGGCCACTCCCGTCGAGGAGGCGGGCGGAGGCCTGAATGAACTCGACGGTGGTCAGCGGCTCGGGGGTGCGGGAGCCGGCGAAGACGTCCCGGATCACGACGTCACGGGTTGCGGGGGTGAGCGACTCGGTGACCTCGCGAGCCTCCCCCACGCGGATGCGCAGAAGGGGCGCCTTGGGGAGGTCGAACCATTCGCGCACGTAGTCAGCGAGCTTCGCGTCGAGTTCGACGACGACTTGGCGGGCGTCGGGGAAGCGTGCCGCGAGGTATCGGGGCATCGAGCATCCGCCACCGCCCTGGTGGAGCACGCGGAGTCGGCCCGTGCGCTCCGGGTCGAATCGGTCCTCGACGAGCGCCACGATCCAGCGCATGTACTCGAAGTCGAGGCGCAGAGGTTCGCCGAGGACGATGTGGGAGCTTTGGACGCCGTTGATCTTCAGGAGCCAGCCATCGGACGAGCTCCCATCCTGGATGAGCTCCGCGCTGCCTGTGCTGATGGGATAGAGCCCCTCAGTGGGGCCCTTCCCCGTCCCCCGCGCCATCATTCCCCCAACCCGATGATCACCCGGATGGCCTGTTGGGCGTCCGCGTTGCCGTACGTTTCGTAGGCCTCCAGGATCCGCGCGAAGGGAAACCGGTGCGTGACGAGCTTGGCGGGGTCGATCTCGCGGTCTGCGATGCGCTCAATGAGGTCGGGTTCCGCGGCCTCGCTGTCCAGGCCGGTCATGGCCGTGATGTTGCGGACCCAGTCGCGGTCCGGCGGGAAGGCGACGGGCCTGCCGTGGATGCCCGCATTCGCCACCCTCCCGCCCGGACGCACCGAGGCAAGCGCCTCGACGTAGGTCCGTGGGAGGCCCACCGTCTCGACCGCGAGGTCGACGCCGAGCCCGTCGTGACTGTGCGCCTTGACCTCCGCCCCGATGTCGACGCCGTCCGCAACCCTGACCGTGCGCGTCGCACCGCACCCACGCGCCTTCTCGAGGCGGTACTCATTGCGGTCGACGGCGACGATGCGCTTCGCGCCGAGCGTCGCCGCAGTCATGATCGACGCCAGCCCCGCGGGTCCCGCTCCGATAACGGCCACCTCATCCCCCTCGCCGATCCCGCCGTACAGGACGCCGATCTCATATCCGGTCGGCAGGATGTCACTGAGCACGGCACCCTGCTCCGCGGTCATGCCCTCGGGCAGGGGGACGAGAGCGTTGTCCGCAAACGGCACGCGCACATATTCGGCCTGCGTCCCGTCGAGGAGGTGTCCGAATACCCAGCCGGTTCCTCCGAGCGTCTCGCAGTACGAGGTAAGCCCGGAGAGGCAGGAGTCGCAACCCATGCACTTGGTGATCGAGGAGACGATGACCCGCTCGCCGGCCCTCACGCGCCGGCAGCCCGGGCCCGCTTCGGTGACCGCGCCGACGCCCTCGTGCCCCAGAATCCGGCCCTCGGCGACGGACGGCGCATCCCCCTTGAGGATGTGCAGGTCCGTGCCGGAGACCGTGGTCGCCTCGATACGCACGATTGCGTCCGTCGGCGCCTGCATCACGGGGTCCGGGACGTCCTCCCACGACTTCCGATGGGGGCCGTGGTACACGAGGGCCTTCATGCTCTCCTTCTTACACCGTCCGGGACTGTGCCGAGCGTGCCATACGAATCTCCGCCAGGCGCCGGCCGCCGATCTCGTCGAGTTTGCGGCCGCCGTCCGGTGTGAAGCCGAGCTTGGCGTAGAAGGCCCGCGCCCGCGGATTGTCCTCGAAGACCCAGAGAATCGCGGGCCCATCACCGAGGACGCGCTCGACCACGGCCATCCCCGCCCCGGTGCCGTACATCTCGGCGAGAATGTAAGCCGTGTACAGCTCACGCAGGCCGGGGTCGCCCTCGGCCTGCGGTGGCGCGTCCTGGGGCCGAGCGGGTCCCGCCCCCGCGAAGCCGACCACCCGCCCATGGCGACGCACGAGCGCGAAGTGTCCGGCGGCGTCGTGCGCGAGGAAGCCCCGCCAGCGCTCAGTGCGGTCCGGAGAGCCTCCCAGGCCGTGGGCAAGGAACTCCGCTGGGAGCAAGTGCGCGTAGGCCTCGCGCCAGCACGCGTCCTTGACGGCGAGGAGGGCCTCGGCGTCAGTGGGGACGGCGTCCGAGATCTCGTAGTCGAGCTCCATGGGCTACCTCACGATGGCCAGGGCGAAGCCGTCCCAGCCCTTGGAGCCAGCCGTCTGCACCACCGTCGCATCGAACATCGGCCCCCCGAGCAGCTCGAGCGACTCGACGATGAACGGCGCATTCGCCTCGTCCCGAGCTGGTTCGAGGAGCGCACCCTCCCACACGGTGTTGTCCAATACCACCACAGTGCCCGGGCGCCCGAGCGTCACAGCCCATTCGAGGTATCGCGAGTTGTTCTGCTTGTCGGCATCGATGAACACCAGGTCATAGGGCCCGGTGAGGCCCGGGAGGGAGTCGAGGGCCGGGCCGACATGGACGGTGACCTTCTCGGAAAGCCCGGCAGCTGAGAGGTTCTCGCGGGCCACCTCAGCGTGCTCGGGGAGGTACTCGAGCGTGTCCAGGTGGCCATTCTCGGGCAGGGCCTGCCCCATCCAGATGCTGCTGAACCCGGCAAGCGTACCGATCTCCAGGACCCGGCGGGCGCCCGAGATCTTCACGAGCAGGTTCAAGAGCTTCCCGGAGGTCGGCTGCACCTCGATTGGAGGCATGCCGCGGGCGAGGGCGGTCCTCAGAGCGCGCTCGTGCTCTGCACCCGGCTTCACCACCGTCCGCGTGAGCCAGCGTTCAACATCAATCCATTCGGGCTGCGCCACATGCTCGACCATGCGGACAGTCTGGCACCGCGCCCACCTCAACGACAGCACGTCAGCAGCTACGGGCAGGGCACGCCTTCCACCCGGCCGCCGAACAGGCGGTCTACTGGGCCGGGTGCCGCGCAATCGCCTCCTCGAGCCTTGCAACCTTGCCCGTGATCTCGCCCGTGTGCCCTGGCCGAATGTCCGCCTTGAGCACGAGCGAGACCCGCGAGCCGTACCTCCCCACGGCCTCGGTGGCGCGCTTGACCACGTCCATCACCTCGTCCCACTCGCCCTCAATCTCTGTGAACATCGAGCTCGTGTGGTTCGGCAGGCCGGACTCGCGCACCACCCGTACCGCGGCTGCGACGGACTCGTGCACCGAGTCGGACGACGGCGGGCTGCCCGCCTCAGGCGCGCGGGCGGCGTCATGCGGGGTGCCGGAAGGGGAAACAGAGAAGGCGACGATCATGTGTTCCAGTCTTCCACTCCGGCCCCGAGCCGGTTCGCTGCGGACTTGCTGAGAGTATGCCGTCATATAGGCGGCACCAGCACTCTCACATGGTTACTCTGATTGCATGCAGCAGGAACGAGCATGGCGCAAGCCGATGCGTGCAGACGCGGCGCGCAACATCGACAAGATCATCACGGCGGCGCTCGACTGCTTCCGCGAAGAGGGGCCGAACGTGTCCCTCAAGACCGTCGCGGATCGGGCTGGCGTTGGACCGGCGACATTGTTCCGGAACTTCACGGACAAGGACGAGCTCGTTCTGGCCGCTGTGGAGCGCCAGATCAAGGTCAAGGTTGATCCCATCACAGAAATGGCCCTCGAGAATCCCGATGCGGCAGCTGGCCTCATCGAGGTCTTGAACGCCGTGATGCAGGTTGCCAACGACGAGCACAACCTCCTCTCCGCCGTTGCCGGGCGCCGGGGACTCCTTGTAGGCCTCGCGGGCAAGCTCATCGAGTCCCTTGGGAGGCTGCTCCAGCGCGGCCAGAAGCAGGGCACGCTGCGCGAGGAGCTGCAGCTCATCGACATGGTCCGGCTCGTCGCCATGCTCATCGGCGCCGGGGACACCGTGGAGCCGGGTTCCTTCGCATGGCAGCGCTATGTGGCGCTCGTCGAGGATGCGATCCGGACCCACCGGGAAAACCGTCCGCTTCCCCCGCTTGAGCCGATCCCCGGGGTGGAACTGCCGCTCTGATCCGCGGCGTCGCGGCTGGCGTCCGCGACCTGGGTCATCCCCAGCCGACCAGTCGCAGCAGGGCGGCCGCCGCAGCCCCGACGATCACGACCACCAGGAACGGCGCGCGCAGCAGCAGTGCAAGGGCAGCCGCTACCAAGGCGCCGAGGCGCGCATCGACCACGAGTGCCTGCCCGCTGGCGAACGCGTTCACGGCCGTGAGGGACGCGAGCAGGCCGATCGTCACCGTCCCGGCAATCCGCAGCATGCGCTCGTTGTCCATCCACCGCCTCGGAAGCAGGTAGCCGAGGAGCTTGAGACCATACGCCGCCGCGCACGCGAGAATGATCCACCACCACAGGTTCACGCGCGGCTCCCATCCTCGTCAGCGGGCCCACCAGACCCGCCGAGCGCGTCATGGCGGCCGTGGTCAGGCCGGGCGTAGGGATCGAGATCGGGACCAAGGCCTTCGATTCCAGCGCCGGCCGCGGCCTTTCCCGCCTCCGCACGGGCATGACTCACCCATCCGAGCACCGCGGCGACGAGAGCGGCGACAAGGATCGGCACCCCTGGGGGCACGAACGGCACGGCGAGGACGGTGGCAAGGGCGCAGACCACCGCGATGGCCCAGGGCTCGCGCCCCTTGAGCCGCGGCCAGAGGAGCCCGAGGAACGCGGCCACAGCGGCGCCGTCGAGCCCCCACTGCTTGGGGTCGCCAAGCGCGTTGCCTGCGAGCGCACCCACAGCCGTGAACAGGTTCCAGAGGATGAACACTCCGACGCCGGCTGTCCAGAACCCACGGCGCTGCTCGACCACGGAGTCCTGGCCCACTGCCGTGGCTGTGGACTCGTCGATGGTGAACTGTGGGGCGGTGAACCGCCGCCATCCCCGAGGTGCGAACATCGCGTTGAGCTGCATGCCATAGACCGCATTGCGCACGCCGAGCAGCGTGGCCGCGGCCGTTGCCGCAGCGCCGGATCCACCGCCTGCCAGGACGCCGATGAACGCGAACTGCGAGCCGCCCGTGAACATGAACAGGCTCAGGGCCACAGTCTGGAGGACGTCGAGTCCTGAGGCCACGCCGAGCGCGCCAAATGAGATGCCGTAGAGACCCGTCGCAATCGAGATCGAGACGCCGATGCGCGCCGCCGGCGAGCGGCGCAGCGGGACCGGCCCGGCGCCGTCGTCCGCGAAACCGCCGGCTGGCCCGGCCTCAGCCAAGCGCCGCCTCCAGCTGGGCGAGCACCTCGGCAGGGCGATTGGTGGTGATCTGCTGGATCCCGGTTGCGACGCAGTGCTCCACGTCCTCCGGGGCATCGACCGTCCAGACGCGGAACGTGAGACCCGCGTCGAGCCAGGACCGCACACGGTTGGGATGGTCTCGCACGTAGGAGATGCCCGGGCCGGCGATGCCCACGCGCGCGGCGTCGAGGATGGCCTCGGCATCGAGTTGCGCCGCCCTGAGCACGTTGGCAACGGCCCCGCCGGTGAGCGCGCCGAGAGCCGTGGACTCGCGGACCTCCTCGACCGAGACGTCGTCTACGAGCATGCACACGTGCCGCGCGGGCACGGATGAGAGGAGGTACTCGATGGCCTCGGCGTCGAAGCTCATGAAGCTCACGCGGACGTTGCCCACGCGGGACTCCTCCGGCTTCCACCCGCGGGAGCGGAGCACCTCGAGGACGCGGTCCTCGAGCTTGAGCCCGTAGGGGCTCGGGTGCTTGAGCTCGATCGCGAGGCCGATCTCGGCTCTGGCGGCTCCGAGGAGATCGAGGAGCTCGGGCAGGGTGAGGAGCTGCTCGCTGAGCGCCCCGAACTCGTCGGGGACACGGACGCCCTTCCAGGAGGAGAAGTCGAGCTCACGCAGCTCGCCGAGCGTGCGCTCCCCGATCGGTCCGGTACCGCTGGACGTGCGGTCGAGATTTGAGTCGTGGAAGAGCACGAGGTGCTGGTCACGGGTCAGGTGGACGTCGCACTCGACGCCGTCCGCACCGTCGGCGAGCGCCTGGAGGTACGCCGCACGCGTGTGCTCCGCGAACCGTGCGCTGGCCCCACGGTGGGCATAGACAAGGGGGCGGGTGGTCATGGCGCAAGGGTAGCCGACCCGTGGGGCACAGCCGCTTGCGAGATACCCCTAGGGGTACTATCGTTGGAGTAACGAAATACCCCCTGGGGTATAACCCGAAAGGAGAGCCATGCTGCTCGAGCGCATCTATGACGAGGACCTGGCCCAGGCCAGCTACATGATCGGTTGCCAGGCCACGGGCGAGGCCATCGTGGTCGACGCCCGGCGCGACATCGCCCCCTTCCTCGAGCTCGCCGAGACGAGGGCCATGAAGATCGTGGCGGTCACCGAGACCCACATCCACGCGGACTACCTCTCCGGCTCCCGCGAGCTCGCCGCCGCGACCGGCGCCAGGCTCTACGTCTCCGGCGAGGGTGGCGAAGACTGGCAGTACGGCTTCGAGGCCGAGCGGCTGTTCGACGGAACCACCATCACCGTGGGCAACGTGAGCGTGAAGGCCGTCCACACCCCCGGCCATACCCCCGAGCACCTGTCCTTCCTCATCACCGACGGCGCCTTCAGCGACCAGCCCGGGTACCTCCTCTCGGGAGACTTCGTCTTCTCCGGAGACCTCGGCCGACCGGACCTCCTCGATGAGGCCGCCGGCGGCGTCGACACCCGGTTTGCCGGCGCCCGCCAGCTCTTCACGAGCCTCAAGGAGAAGTTCCTCACCCTCCCCGACCACGTCCAGGTCCACCCGGGCCACGGCTCCGGCAGCTGGTGCGGCAAGGCGCTCGGCGCCATCCCATCCACGACCGTGGGCTACGAGCGCCTCTACGCATGGTGGGCGCCCTACCTCGCAGCGAACGACGAAGAGGGATTCGTGACAGAGCTCCTCGACGGCCAGCCCGACGCACACGCCTACTTCGGCCGCATGAAGCGGCAGAATCGCCTCGGTCCGGCGGTCATGGGCGAGCGGGGCGAGCTGCCGGAGCTCTCGAACGCGGACGTCGCGGAAGACCTCGCCGAGGACCGTGTCACCTTCGTGGACACCAGGAACGTCGCCGACGTCCATCGCGGCACGGTGGCCGGCTCGCTCAACATCCCGGACTCCGGCAAGATGGCCACGTACGGCGGATGGGCCTACGACCCCGAGACCGACTCGCGCCCGCTCGTCCTGCTGGCACCGGATCAGACCGCCGCCCGGCGCATGCGGGACTCCCTGGTACGGGTCGGCATCGACAACGTCGCCGGCTTCACCCCGACCCTCGAGGGACTGCCGATCGAGACCCCGGAGACTCTCAGCCCCGAGCAGCTGCAGCACTTCGATGCGGCGCTCGTGCTGGACGTGCGCAACAAGACCGAGCACTCCGCGGGCCACATCCCGGGCTCGTCCCAGCTCAGCGCAGGCCGCGTCCTGTGGAACACCGACCAGCTCCCGTCTGAGGGCGTGATTGTAAGCTACTGCCAGAGCGGCGTTCGCAACTCGGTCGCCGCCAGCGCGCTGCGCCGCGCCGGGTACCACGTGGTCGAGCTCGAGGGCAGCTACCTCGGATGGAATGCCTGGAGGGACCGGCAGGAGACCGTCGCGGCCAGCTAGCGCCTCCCCCCACGACAGGCGCCCCACACCCTCCGCCGGTAGGGTTGATCCATGGCGACGCTGAATCGAGCCCCGGGCACAGCTGCGGGAAGGGACCCCGGATTCAGCCCGGAGGACGCCGAGAAGGCCGCCGCACTGCGCCGCATGAAGACCCTCGCCCTCGTCCTGCTGACCGCAATGGCGGTTGTCTTCGCGGTCTCGTTCGCACTGCAGGGCCACTACCCATGGCTTCAGTACGTCCGCTCGGCGTCTGAAGGCGGCATGGTCGGTGCCCTCGCGGACTGGTTCGCGGTCACCGCGCTGTTCCGGCACCCTCTCGGCCTGCCGATTCCGCACACCGCGATCATCCCCACCCGCAAGGACGCCATCGGGACCTCCCTCTCGGGGTTCGTGCGGGACAACTTCCTCTCCTCGGCGGTCGTGCGGACCAAGCTCGACACGCTCGACGTCGCCCGCAAGGCGGGCACGTGGCTGGCGAGCCCGGCAGGAGCCGAGCGGGTCGCGAAGGAGGGGGCCGCCGTCGTGCGCGGTGCCTTCACCGTCCTCAACGACGACGACGTGCAGGCGGTGATCGAAGGAATGGTGCGCCGCCACCTGCTCGCACCCCCCTGGGGACCGCCGCTCGGGAGGCTCGCGGAGCAGGTCTTCGCCGCCGGGCACCACCATCAGCTCGTGGACCTGCTCGTGGACCGCACGGCAGACTGGGTCGCCGCGAACTACGAGGCCGTCACGCGGGTAGTGTCCGACCGCTCGCCGTCCTGGGTTCCGAGCTTCGCGAACGAGCTCGTGGGCGACAAGGTGTACATCGAGCTGTCGAAATTCGTCGCGGCCGTGCAGTCCGACCCGGACCATCAGGCGCGCCGGTCCATCGACGCCTATCTGAAGGAGCTCGCGCAGGACCTCCAGCACGAGCCCATGATGATCGCGCGCGTCGAGGGCATGAAGGCGCAGGTCCTCGGCGACCCTCAGGTGCGCAACCTCGCCGGCCGCACCTGGGCCACCATCAAGAGGGTGCTCCTCGAGGCCGTCTCGGACCCGCGCAGCGAGCTCCACCAGCGGTTCACGACGGCGGTGCGCGACTTCGGTGCCCGGCTCGTCGAGGATGAGGAGCTGGCCGGGAAGGTCAACGCATGGGTGGCGGATGCCGCAGCGTATGTGGTGGGGACCTACAAGGACGACATCGCGGGCGTCATCGAGGACACCGTGGCCCGGTGGGACGCCGAGGAGACGAGCCAGAAGATCGAGCTGCAGGTCGGCAAGGACCTCCAGTTCATCCGAATCAATGGCACTGTGGTCGGCGCCCTTGCCGGCCTGCTGATCTTCGCAGTGGCACACGCGGTCTTCGGGGGGTAGGAGCGGAGCCGGAACGTCCGGCACCGCGAAGCTCAGTCCCCCTCGCGCTCCTCGTGCATCCGCGCGCGGCGCTGCTCGATCTCGCGCTCGACCGCCTGCTCCGGCGTCTCCGCGGGCAGGGCGGGGCCGAGGGCCCGCACCCCAACCTGTCCCGACGAGCTGTCAACCGCTTCCGGCATCACCTGGGGCTCGCCCGGAAGCATGTCAGGCGCTGGTCCGAAGGCCTCGTGGGCCGCCTTGATGACGGCGCGGCCCATCATGAGGTTGCCGGCACCGCCCACTACGGCGCCCACCCCGAACGGCAGCGCCCGACCGAGCATGGCGCTGCCCTGCTTCTTGAGCATCCACTTGAGGAAACGCTTCTGCACGGTCCTCCGGATCAGCCTGACGCGAGATGGGGGAACGTTCCGGTTGAGCGCAGCGCCCCACGCATTGGTGGGATGCCCGCCCCGGCCGAGTGCCTGACCGCTCAGAGCCGAGAGCAGTGCGGTGCCCTCCTCGCCGAGCATGAGCGCCATGATCGTGGTGCGGGCCCTCTCCGGATCCTCGAGATGGACGCCGTGGAGTTCGGCGATCGACGCCGCGTACAGTGCAGTCGCCTCAAGGAACCCGACGGTCGCAGCCGCCGAGAGGCCGAGGGACGCCATGGTCCCGATCCCTGGAACGGCGGCGGTCCCGCCCACCGCGGCCCCCGTGCCGCCCACGGCGGTGAGGTAGTCGCGCTCAAGCCGACGGGACAGCTGTGCCGGGCTGTGGCCGGGGTGCTGCCGGCGCAGGCGCCGCAGGTTGGCGAGCACGAGCGGGCGCTGCACGTCGACGGCGGCCAACAGGGCCCGGTGCACTCGGGGCGTCGCGCGACCCTGCGAGTCGAACATCGTCTGATGGGCAGTGTCCTGCGCGATCCGCACGGCAATGTTCTTCTTGGCCATGGCCCCTAGGGTAGCCCTGCGCCTGCGGCGACGTCGCGGGCGCTTCGCGCTCGGCGTAGCACCCGGGAATCATGTTTGGATCCGGGCGTAGAGGGCAACAGAAGGCCAACCCCGCGGACCTGCGGGCGCCTAAGCGCTGCCACAGCACCGCAGCGACGGAAGGAGCTCATCATGGGCATCGGTGCATCCATCTTCCTCATTGCCGTCGGCGCGATCCTGGCATTCGCGATCACGCCCGGCCTCATCCCGTACGTCGACCAGACCCTCGTGGGCTACATCCTCATCGGCGTGGGCGTTCTGGGCCTGATCATCTCGCTGGTGATGATGCTGAGCAGCGGCCCGCGGCGGCGTGTGTCCGAAGCGCGCCAGGTCGTCGACCCCGATACCGGCGAAAGGATCACGCGGCGCGACACCCGCGAGGTCTAGCCTCTCCAGCCGCGCGGGACGCCGCGCACACTCACAGAGATCGGCCCTGCGGAGCACATGCTCCGCAGGGCCGATCTTCGTTTGTGTGGAATCTCTTGACTTCCAAACAGAAACAAAGCTAAAGTCAATCAATCCCACATTGATGTGATGTGGACCACGGGATGGGCTGGCGGCCTTCGGGCCGCACGGAGCAGAGAGGCGCCGAGCATGTCGATGTTCGCCGAGGAACGCCAGCGGCTCGTCGCCGACCGCGTAGCCGAGGCTGGCCGGGTCAGCGTCACTGAGCTCGCCGAGCGGTTCTCCGTCACCACCGAGACCGTCCGGCGGGATCTCGCGACGCTGGAGTCCGCGGGTGTGCTCCGACGCGTCCACGGCGGGGCCGTCCCAGCCGAGCGCGGCGCCACCTCCGAGGCGAGCCTGCTCGAACGGCAGATCCAGAACCTCCTCGAGAAGCGCGCGATCGCCGAAGCCGCCGCAGGCCTCGTGGCATCGTCTCGCGCGGGCAGCATCCTCCTCGACGCGGGCAGCTCGACCGAAGCGCTCGCCGAGGGGCTCATGAACACGCGGACGGATGGCCAGAGTCTCGTCGTGGTGACCAATGCCCTCCCCATTGCAGACAAGCTCGCCGCAGACCCGAGCCTGAACGTCCAGCTTCTCGGGGGGCGGATCCGTCCCCTCACCCGCGCTGCTGTTGGGCCGGCGACGGTCGACGCCGTCGAGCGCCTCCGTCCGGACCTCGCGTTCGTCGGGGCGAACGGCCTCCACTCGACGTTCGGGCTCAGCACGCCGGACACCGAGGAGGCTGCGGTCAAGGCGGCCTTCGTCCGGTGCGCGCGCCGTGTGGTGGCGCTCGTGGACCACAGCAAGTTCGGCGTGGAGACCCTCGTACGGTTTGCCCGCCTCGACCAGCTGGACGCGATCGTGACAGACCGCGCCCCCGAGGGCGACGTCGCCGAGGCACTCGCCGAGGCCGGAGTGGAAGTTGTGGAGGCAGGCCGACCATGATCGTGACCCTCACCGCGAACCCCAGCCTCGACCGGACGGTCGAGCTCGGCGGCCCGCTCGAGCGCGGCGAAGTGCAGCGGGCCGTCTCAGTACGGCAGGAATCTGGCGGCAAGGGCGTCAACGTTGCCCGTGCCCTGCAGGCCTCCGGCCTCGAGACCCTGGCCGTCCTCCCCGGCGATGCCGGCGACCCAGTCCTCTCCGGGCTCGCATCGACCGGGGTGCCGTTCGCAGCGCTGCCGATCGGAGCACCGCTGCGCTCCAACGTGGCCCTCACAGAACCTGACGGGGTCACCACCAAGGTCAACGAGCCGGGCCCCGTGCTCTCGGACGAGCTGCAGGAGGCACTCCTGAGCCTGCTCGTGGACCGCGCACGGGATGCCACGTGGGTGGTCCTCGCCGGCTCACTTCCTCCCGGGGTCCCCGAGGACTTCTACGCCACGGCAGCGCACCGTCTGCGCGCTTCCGCCAACGGAGCCGCGCCGCGCATTGCCGTGGACTCCTCTGGGACGCCGCTCGCGGCCTCGTTGAAGGGCAAGCCGGAGCTGCTCAAGCCCAACGCGGACGAGCTCGCGGAGCTCGCTGCAATGGCCGGCCTGCACGACGCCGGCACACCGGCAGAGCTCGAGGGCTCGCCCGCCC
Source organism: Sinomonas notoginsengisoli (assembly GCF_021554725.1). GTDB lineage: Bacteria > Actinomycetota > Actinomycetes > Actinomycetales > Micrococcaceae > Sinomonas > Sinomonas notoginsengisoli. The sequence goes on from NZ_JAIZDP010000002.1 coordinate 35,705, forward strand.
GCGCGGCCAAGGCGGCGCGCGCCCTCGTAGACGCGGGCATCGGCGCGGTGCTCGCAACGCTCGGCTCCCAGGGCGCCGTCCTGGTGACCGCGGAGGGCGCCTGGCATGCCACGCACTCCCCCATCCGAGCCGTCAGCACCGTCGGTGCGGGCGACTCCTCCCTGGCCGGGTTCCTCCTGGCCGAATCGACCGGGGCGGACGATGAGGGCCGCCTTCGCCAGGCGGTGGCACACGGTGCCGCCGCCGCGTCCCTGCCCGGATCCACCGTCCCCGCAGCGCACCAGACCACTCCCTCCGCCGTGACCGTCACGGCCCTGTAGAGAAGGAACGACCATGACCGAACTCATCGCCCCCGAACTCGTGGAGCTCGACGCGTCGCTCGGCTCCACTCCCTCGGACGTGATCCGGCACCTCGCCGGGCGTGTGGCAGGAGCAGGCCGCGCCACCGAGGTGGAGGGCCTGTTCGCGGACGCCTATGCCCGCGAGCAGAAGACCGCCACCGGAGTCCCCGGCGGGATTGCGATCCCACACTGCCGGTCGACTGCCGTGACGGTGCCGTCACTCGCGATGGCCCGCCTGTCCGAGCCCGTGGACTTCGGCGCCAAGGACGGCCCCGCGGACCTCGTCTTCTTCATCGCAGCACCCGAGGGCGCGGACCAGGAGCACCTCAAGCTCCTGGCCAAGCTGGCACGGAGCCTCATCAAGAAGGACTTCACGGCGGCCCTCCGCGCCGCCCAGTCCCGCCAGGACATCGTCGCACTCGTCAATGACGCCCTGGGGCTGGGGCCCGCCGGTGCGAGCCCCGCGCAGGCCACCACGGCGGCGACCGGCGACCTCGCGCCGTCGTCCGTCAAGCGCATCGTTGCCGTCACCGCCTGCCCCACCGGCATCGCACACACCTATATGGCCGCCGACTCGCTCGTGGCCGCGGGCAAGGAGAAGGGGATCGACGTGCAAGTCGAGACCCAGGGTTCGGCTGGTTCGACGCCGCTGCCCCGCTCCGTGATCGAGGCCGCGGACGCCGTGGTCTTCGCGGTGGATGTGGATGTTCGCGACAAGGAGCGCTTCGCGGGGAAGCCGTACGTGCAGTCCCCCGTCAAGCGTGGGATCGACGAGCCGGGGGTCATGCTGGACGAGGCGCTCGCCGTCGCCGCCGACCCGAACGGGCGGCGGATCGCGCGGGGTGCTGCGGGTGCCTCGTCGGCGTCCGGTACTGGCTCTGCCTCCGACGGCCGGGAGTCGGGCGGGGCGAAGCTCAAGCGCGCTCTGCTCACAGGCGTCAGCTACATGATCCCGTTCGTGGCTGGCGGAGGCCTGCTGATCGCGCTGGGGTTCCTGCTCGGCGGATTCGACATCACGAAGTATGCGGACACCATTGTCCTGAAGAACAACCTGTTCACCCTGCCGACGGAGTTCGGCCCGCAGGCGATCGGCCCCCTGGGTGCCTATCTCGGAGCGGTGCTGTTCAAGATCGGCGCGCTCTCCATGGGCTTCCTCGTCCCGGCACTCGCGGGCTACATCGGCTACGCGCTCGCTGACCGGCCGGGCATCGCCCCCGGATTCGTGGCGGGTGCCGTGGCCGGGTTCATGGGCGCCGGCTTCCTCGGCGGCATCGTGGGCGGCCTGCTCGCCGGCTACACGGCGCACTGGCTCGCGACCCTCCCGGCACCGCGATGGCTCCGCGGCCTCATGCCCGTGGCCATCATCCCGCTCATCGCATCCATCATCGCCTCCGGCCTGATGTTCGTGGTGCTCGGTGGACCGATCGCGTTCGTCACCAAGGCGCTCAACGACTGGCTGACCGGCATGAGCGGCGCCACTGCCGTGATCCTCGGCGTCATCCTGGGCCTCATGATGTGCTTCGACCTCGGCGGCCCCGTCAACAAAGTCGCCTACGCGTTCGCCGTCGCAGGCCTGAGCGCCGCAAGCGCCGACAACACCGCGCCCTACCACATCATGGCCGCGGTCATGGCCGCCGGTATGGTTCCGCCGCTTGCCATGGCGCTCGCCACCGTGCTCGACCACAAGAACTTCAACGCGACCGAGCACGAGAACGGCAAGGCCGCGTGGCTGCTCGGTGCCTCCTTTATCTCCGAGGGCGCTATCCCGTTCGCCGCGGCGGACCCGCTTCGCGTCATCCCGGCATCGATGCTGGGCGGGGCCCTGACCGGTGCACTGACGATGGCCTTCAACGTCTCCTCGAAGGCCCCGCACGGTGGAATCTTCGTCTTCTTCGCCATCGACAACTTCCTCCTCTGGTTCGTCTCGATCGCTGCGGGCGTGGTGGTCTCGGCTCTGGCCGTGATCGGCCTCAAGCGCTACGTTGGCAAGAAGGCCCCGGAGGCCGTCGAGCCCGTCCCCGTCGCCGTGTGAGCGGTAGAGAGTTCGAGGAACGTCAAATGGAGCAATTTCACGGTGTCGGGGTGACTCCGGGGCGGGTTGTGGGGCGGGTGCGGCAGATGCCGACGCCGATCCGGGAGCCAGAGCCCGGTGCCGGGCTGTCCTCGGGGGCGAGCGTCGAGGAGGAGACGGCGCGCATCCGCGCGGCCTCCAAGTCGGTCCAGGCAGCCCTCAAGGGGCGTGCGGCCGCCACGACCGGCGACGCGAAGGGCGTCCTCGAGGCGACAGCTCTCATGGCAGCGGACCCCATGCTCGTCAAGGGTGCGATCAAGCTCCTGGACGCCTCGGCGGACGGCGGGGCCCGCTCCGCCGAGCGGGCCGTGTGGGAGTCCGGCGCCGCGGTCGCGGAGAAGCTGAAGTCCCTCGGCGGATACATGGCGGAGCGCTCGACTGACGTCCTCGACGTGCGCGCGAGGATCGTCGCCGAACTCCGAGGCCTGCCCGCCCCCGGCATCCCGGAATCGGACGAACCGTTCGTCCTGGCCGGCGAGGACCTCGCGCCCGCGGACACCGCCACGCTGGACCCCACCAAGGTGGTCGCGCTCATCACCTCAGCGGGCGGGCCGCAGTCGCACACCGCGATCCTCGCCCGAGCCCTGGGCCTCCCTGCCGTCGTCGCCGCCGAAGGGGTCGACCGGATCCCTGAGGGGATGCCGGTCTTTGTCGACGGCGCCGCCGGGACGGTCCTCACCGATCCCGGCGAGGCCGAGTCCGAGGCCGCGGTTGCCTGGGCTCGGCAAGCGGCCGCCCTCGCCCTGTTCACGGGCAGCAACGTCCTCGCCGACGGACATGAGCTCCCGCTTCTGGCAAACGTCGCCACCGGCAAGGATGCGGCGAAGGCCGCAGCCGCGGGTGCCGAGGGCGTAGGGCTCCTGCGCACCGAGTTCTGTTTCCTCGACCGCGACACCGAACCGAGCATCGAGGAGCAGGTCGCGGCCTACGGGGCCGTGTTCGAGCACTTCCCCGGCAAGAAGGTCGTCATCCGGACCCTCGATGCCGGCGCGGACAAGCCGCTTCCGTTCCTCACGAACGCCGAGGAGCCGAACCCTGCCCTCGGTGTGCGCGGCTACCGCACGGAGTGGACGAGCCCCGGAGTCCTGGGCAGGCAGCTCGAGGCCATCGCGGCGGCCGCGAGCGAGCACGAAGCCGAGGTCTGGGTCATGGCCCCGATGATCGCCACGACCGACGAGGCCGAGCACTTCACCCGTCTGGCCCGGGAGGCCGGGCTGCGCACCGCCGGGGTCATGGTCGAGGTGCCCTCCGCCGCGCTCACGGCCAGCCACATCCTCGCCCACGCCGACTTCGCCTCCTTGGGCACCAACGACCTCACGCAGTATGCGATGGCGGCGGACCGCATGCTCGGCCCCCTCGCCCACCTCAACAACCCGTGGCAGCCCGCCGTCCTCGGGCTGGTCAAGGCCACGTGCGACGGCGCCGCTGTCGCCACCTCCGCGACCGGCACCTCGAAGCCGGTCGGAGTATGCGGTGAGGCAGCCGCGGACCCTGCGCTCGCCGTCGTGCTCGCGGGGCTCGGCGTCACGAGCCTGTCCATGACCCCCCGTTCCCTCGCCGCGGTCAACGCGGTCCTGAAGACCGTGACGTTGGCCAAGGCACAGGAACTCGCCGCCCTCGCCCTTGGGGCCCCCACCGCCCAGACTGCCCGCGACACGGTCCGGGAGCACCTGCCCGTCCTGGACGATCTCGGCCTCTAGACATCTTTGACCCCTCGGGCGGCGCGACCGCCCTCACCTGTACGCTTCCCCCACAAGCACGACCCCCGACCAGCAAGGAGCAACCATGGCAGAACGCACCGCCACGATCGGGTCCCGCGTGGGCCTCCACGCGCGTCCCGCAGCGATCTTCGCCGAGGCAGCCGGCGAAGCCGGCGTCGAAGTCACGATCGCGAAGGTCGGCGAGCCCGCCGACGAGGCCATGGACGCCTCGAGCATCCTGTCCCTTATGAGTCTGGGTGCGGAGTTCGGGGAGCAGGTCGTGCTGCGCGCGGAGGGCCCGGGCGCCGAGGAGGCACTCGAGAAGCTTGCCACCGTCCTCGAGACCGACCACGACGCCGAGTAGTCAGGGCAGCGTGATTCCTCTCGGGGCATAGCACTGGGGCGCTCCGGGTGTACACCACACCCGGCGCGCCCCATCCGCGTCCCGGCCAGCGTCAGGCCCCGTCGGGCAGGAGCTCGGCGATAAGACCTCGGATGCGACGCTTGATGTCGTCGCGGATGGGCCACTCCCTTTCCTGCAGGATCCTCGAGCTCCCAGTCCTCGTACCGCTTGCCGGGGAACACCGGGCACGTGTCGCCACACCCCATAGTGATCACCACATCCGAATCCTTCACCACCTCGGTGGTGAGAATCTTGGGCTTCTCCGCGCGGATGTCGATGCCCTCCTCGAGCATCGCCTCCACAGCGGCGGGGTTGACTCGGTCCGTGGGCTCGGACCCGGCGGAACGGACCTCGATGCGGCCGCCGGAGAGGTAGCTGAGGTAGGCGGCGGCCATCTGGGAGCGCCCGGCGTTGTGCACGCAGACGAAAAGGACCGAGGGCTGAGAAGTCATGGGGGCAAGCTTTACTCCGAATCCTGTTCTCATCACTCCTCGAAGGTAACAAATCGATAACGATCCCACCCCGGCCTACCCCCGCGGTCGGAGAACGGGCTGCGCTGGGGCCGCGGGCGGCGTCGCGCCCTGCTGCATCCGCCTGAGGGCGGCGATCGGCGGCCGCCGGCTGTCGACCCCGATCACGCCCTGCCCCGGGCAGAAGGAGTTACCAGGATGTGATTCACAGCATGCCAATATCCGATGCTCGACTCTCAGATCGTCCGGGGACGGACTAAGCTTGACTGCCATGCCACGAGACCAGCGTCAGATGACCGAACCACAGCGCTCTCGGCGTGTGGTGTTCCGGAAGCGCAGACTGAGGGTCGACGACGTCAACGTTGTGGACCAGCCGATGCTCAAGAGGGCCATCGGGGGAACCATTGTGGGCAACACGATGGAGTGGTTCGATGTGGGCGTCTTCGGATACCTCATCACCACGATGGGACCGGTGTTCCTGCCCGAGGCCGACCGCACGGTGCAGACCCTCTTCCTGCTCGGCACATTCGCCGCGACCTTCATCGCACGGCCCGCCGGCGGCGTGTTCTTCGGCTGGCTCGGAGACAAGATCGGCCGGCAGCGTGTGCTCGCCATGACGCTCATCCTCATGGCCGCCTCCACGTTCGCCCTCGGCCTCCTGCCCGGCTACGCCCAGATCGGCATCTGGGCGGCGATCCTCCTCGTCGCGATCAAGCTCCTCCAAGGCTTCTCGACCGGCGGCGAGTACGCCGGTGCCACCACGTTCGTGAGCGAGTACGCGGCCGACAAGCGCCGTGGGTTCCTCGCGAGCTTCCTCGACATGGGCTCCTACCTCGGATTCGCACTCGGCGCGGCCATCGTCTCAGCGCTCCAGCTCACGCTCGGCCAGGCGGCCATGGAGGCGTACGGCTGGCGCATCCCGTTCCTGATTGCCGGTCCGCTCGGCGCGATCGCCATCTGGTTCCGCCTCCGCATCGAGGAGAGCCCCACGTTCAAGGCCGCGCTGGAGGCGCAGGAGACCGCCGCGCACGAGCTCTCCAAGAACGACGAGGCCGCCGCGAAGGGCCCGCTCGGGATTGTGCGCGCGTACTGGCGCGAGATCATCGTGGCCATGGTGCTCGTGGCCGCCGCGAACACGGTGGGTTACGCGCTCACCTCCTACATGCCCACGTATCTCACGGAGTCCAAGGGCTACGACGCCGTCCACGGCACACTCCTGACCATCCCCGTCCTCGTGGTCATGAGCCTGTGCATCCCGCTCACGGGCAAGCTCTCGGACAGGATTGGGCGCCGCCCGGTGCTGTGGATCGGGGCCGTGAGCACGATCGTCCTGTCCATCCCTGCGTTCCTGCTCATCGGCGTGGGCTCGGTCGCGACGACGCTGGCGGGCCTCGCGCTCATCGCGTTCCCGGTGACGTTCTACGTTGCGAACCTCGCCTCGGCGCTGCCGGCCCAGTTCCCGACCGCGAGCCGCTACGGCGCCATGGGCATCGCCTACAACTTCGCGGTGGCGATCTTCGGGGGCACGACTCCGTTCATCATCGACGCACTCATCCAGTCCACGGGCAACGACATGATGCCCGCGTACTACCTCATGGCCACCTCCACAGTGGGCGCAGTGGCGATCTGGTTCCTGCACGAATCGGCGCAGCGCCCGCTCCCGGGCTCCCTGCCGAGCGTGGACTCGATGGCCGAGGCGCGCGAGGTCGTTGCGACACAGGAGGAGGACCCGCGGATCGACCTGACGCACATGCCGCTCGCCGAGGTACCGGTGGCTGTGGCTGACGACGGCGTGGCGATGCAACTGCCGCTCGACCACCCCGCAGCGCTCGAGGCTGCCGAGGCCGAGGGTGTGGACCTGGAGGCGACTGCCCTGGAAGCGCAGGTCTCCGGCGAGGCGCCCGTGGCCTCCGGCCCGATCTCGGGGCAGCTGCCGGTTGTGGCTGAAGCAGCCGCGCGCTGAGCCCCGCAGACCATCGCGCGGATCAGTCCCGCACCTCAATCCCGAGCCGCTCGGCCATGAGCTCCGCGAGCTCCACGGCCTGAAGGCTGCCCAGGATCGCGCCACGGAGCCCGTCGACACCGGAGATCCGGTGGAGGCGGGCTTCGCGCAGGTCTACATGGGTGAGGGTGGCTCCGGTGACGTCAAGGGCGTCGATCTGGGTGCCCTCAAAGGCCAGGCGCGTCGCCCTGGCCCCGGCGAGGTCGAGCTCCTCGATGACACAGTCCACGAACTTCACGTCCGTGGCCTTCGCCCCGCGGAGGTTGACGTACCCGAGCTTGCAGCCTGCCAGGAGCACGCCGGAGAGCTCGGAATCGTACAGCTCTGCGGAGCCGATGCGGGAGGCCTCGATCTCGACCCCGCGCCATCGGCTCCGCGGGGCAGGCAGGCTTGGCGCGGTGAGCCGCTCCACGCGGCAGTCCAGGAACGATGCCGCGCGGAGGTCGGCGTCGTGCGCGGCCACGTCGAGGAAGGCGCACTCGGCGAAGGTCGAGGAGGCGAGCTCGCGCCCGGTGAGGTCAACGCCATCGAACGCGAGGCCCTCGGTACGGCGTCCGGGCCCGATGTCGCCGGCGAAGCCCGCCTCCATCCCCGTCAGGACAAGGGGATCGAGGCGGGGCGCGGTCGGGTCTCGGCGAGGCATGCTACCGAGGGTATCGGCTGGGCTAGGCAATCTTGCGGCGGTAGGCGGCCATCGCGAAGACGTACGCGACCATGAGGATCCCGGCGCACCAGGCCAGGGCAACCCAGATGCCGGAGCCGACCGGCTGGCCGGTGAACAGGTCCCGGATGGCGTTGACAATCGACGTGACCGGCTGGTTCTCGGCGAACCACCTCACCGGGCGAGGCATCGTGTCTGTGGGCACGAACGCCGAGCTGACGAACGGCAGGAAGATGAGCGGGTACGAGAACGCGCTCGCGCCATCCACAGACTTGGCTGTCAGGCCGGGAATGACGGCAAGCCACGTCAGCGCGAGCGTGACCAGGGTCAGGATCCCGGCCACGCCGAGCCACGCGAACACACTGGCCCCCGTGCGGAACCCCATGACAACGGCCACGAGCACCACCACGACGAGCGAGACCAGGTTCGCGACGACTGAGGTGAGCACGTGCGCCCACAGGACCGAGGAGCGGGCGATCGGCATCGATTGGAAACGCTCGAAGATGCCGGTCTTGAGGTCCAGGAACAGCCGGTACGCCGTGTAGGAGATGCCCGAGGCGATGGTGATGAGCAGGATGCCGGGCAGCAGGTACTGCACGTACGAGTCCGACCCGGACTTGATCGCGCCGCCAAGCACGTAGACGAACAGCAGCATGAGCGCGATCGGCGTGAGGACTGTGGTGATGATCGTGTCGAGGCTGCGCGCGATGTGGCGCAGGGACCGGCCCGTTAGGACGGCGGTGTCGCCGAAGAAGTGCGTGGTCATGGGAGTTCCTTGGGTGAGCTGTGGTGCCCCGCCGGGTCGGCGGTGAGCGCGAGGAACACGTCCTCGAGGGTCGGCTGCTTCTCGATGTACTCGACCTTGGCGGGCGGGAGGAGCCGCTTGAGCTCATCGAGGGTGCCGTTGACGATGATGCGGCCTTCGTGCAGGATCGCGATCCTGTCCGCGAGCTGCTCGGCCTCATCGAGGTACTGCGTGGTGAGCAGCACGGTGGTACCCCGGCCGGCGAGTTCCCTGACGGCCGCCCAGACCTCGAGGCGCGCCTCCGGGTCAAGCCCGGATGTGGGCTCGTCGAGGAAGATGACCGGGGGATGGCCGATCAGGCTCATCGCGATGTCGAGACGACGACGCATACCGCCCGAGTACGTCGCGACCTTGCGGGAGCCGGCGTCCGTGAGGGAGAAGCGCGCGAGGAGGCCGTCCGCGATACCGCCCGGGTCCGCGAGGTGCCGGAGTCGGGCCACGAGCACGAGGTTCTCGCGGCCGGTGAGAACCTCGTCGACGGCCGCGAACTGCCCCGTGAGGCTGATGGACTCGCGCACCCGAGCCGCCTGTGCGGGGACCTGGAAGCCATTGACCGAGACGGTCCCGCCATCGGCCGCCAGGAGGGTGGACAGGATGTTCACGACCGTGGTCTTTCCGGCCCCGTTGGAACCGAGCAGGGCGAAGATGCTGCCCCGCGCCACGTCGAAGTCGACGCCGCGCAGCACCTCGAGCTTCTTGTACGACTTGGCCAGGCCCCGGACGCTGATGGCCGGTGCGGCAATGGTTGGTGTTGGCATGACGATACTCCTCTCTGAAGTACGTCGATGGCACAGGAAGTGACGGACGACGGCGCGCGGTCAGGCGCGCCGGATGGTCACCGACCCGTAGCTGGAGCGGGCGGTGACCTCGAGCCGCTGGATGGCCTCGGGGGGCGTGTCCGAGCGGGTGAGTTCGTTGCGGATGCGGCCATAGCTCGTGGAGACATCGAGCCGGGCGGCCGTTCCCTCAGCGATGCCGACGATAAGGTCGGAGTAGGTGGAGGTCAGGTTCAGGCTGCCCGAGACGGCCTCGCGGACCCTGACGCTCCCGTAGGGGCACGTGACTTGGGCGGCACCGGCAACGCGGCCGAGGGACACCTCGCCCGTCCCGCACTTGATCTGCACGGTGCCGGCCAGGTCCTCGACCCTGACGGCTCCGGTCGACGCCGCGAGGGTGCCGTCCACGCGCACGCGGCCCGCCTCGACGTCCCCCGCGGAGCTCTTGAGGTCCAGCGAGGCGCCATCCTCGATGCGGACGGTTCCGGCGCGGGTCTTGGCGACGACGCGTCCGAGCTGCCCGGAGGTGATGATGTCGCCGTAGGCCAGCACGGCCTCGAGGTCCGAGCCAGCGGGCAGGTCCACCGTGACCACGACGGATCCGAGCCGGCCGAGGACGCCAAGGACGCGCTGCTTCGGGGCGCTGATCCGGAGCCGGCCGTCCGCGAAGCTGACGGCCGTCCCCGCCGCTGCCTCCTCGTCCGCCTTCCGGCCGGCGCGGGCGGGTGCGACGTCCACCGCGGTGGTGGGCCTCACCGAGCCCCGGACGATCACGTCTCCGTAGGCGACTTCCAGGACGGCGCGGACGGGCTCTGGCGTTGTGAACTCGTCCATCAGTACACCCACCCTTCGAGGCGGGCACCACTGCGGCCCTCGGGCACGCCGGGGTCGATCTGGAGAGGCTGCGGGGGCGCCGGGCGGAGCGCGGCGGAGAGCGTGCGTACCAAGAACGTGTTGACCGACAGGCCCTCGCGCTCCGCGGCAGCCTCGATCTGCGCCTTGAGGGACTCCGGCGGACGGAAGCTGATGCGGGCGGTGCCGGTCTCGGCGGGTGGCTCCCGCTCGGCGTCGTCCTTCGTGATACTCAATGGCGCCTCTTTGGCGTCATCCTCGGCAATCGGAGCCGGCGCGGGTGTCACCACGAAGTCAACGTCCCTCCCGCGCAGCCGCATTTCCGCGGAACCGGGCGCGAGCTCAAGGGTCAGCTCTTGCATGGCCTCGGACAGCGCGTCCTGGAGGACCAGTCTCGCCGAGGCCTGCAGGGGAGCCGCGAGCCGGTCCGCGAGCTCAACCATGTCCTTCCCCCCGAGTGCGGCGGTGTCGGCGAGCTGCCGAGAGAGTGCCATCAGGTGCACATCGAGGTTCATGACTTCATGATGACGCCATAATGGCATCATCGTCAAGATCCCCGCGATAGATCTAGGCTGGGCCTATGACTTCCGCCGCAGGGACCCAAGGACTGAGGATCGCGGTCCTCGACGACTACCAGGGCGTGGCCCACGAGTTCGCCGACTGGTCTCGTCTCGAGGCGGCGGGCGCCGAGGTGAAGGCCTTCCGCAATCATCTCGGGCAGGACGACGACGCCGTGGTTGACGCGCTGGCCCCGTTCGACGTGGTCGTTGCCATGCGCGAGCGCACACCGCTGACCGCGGCACGGATCGAGCGGCTGCCGAACCTGAAGCTCATCGTCTCGACGGGCCGCCGCAATGCCTCGATCAACCTCAAGACCACCGCAGCCCGCGGGATCCCCGTCTGCGGGACCGGCTACCTCCCCTCCCCCGCGGCCGAGCACACGTGGGCCCTCATCCACGCCGCCACCAGGCACCTCGACGCAGAGCTGGGCGGCGGCGGCTCCGGCTGGACGCACGACGGCGGGTGGCAGACTACCGTGGGACGCGGCCTCGAGGGACGCCGGCTGGGCCTCCTCGGACTCGGCAACCTGGGCAGCCGCGCAGCCCGGGTGGGCCTCGCGTTCGGGATGGACGTCGTCGCGTGGAGCCAGAATCTCACTGACGAGCACGCGGCCGAGGTGGGGGTGCAGCGCGTCGAGAAGGAGGAGCTGTTCGCGACGGCGGACATCCTCTCGATCCATCTCGTCCTCTCCAAGCGCAGCCGTGGCCTCGTGGGCGCCCCCGAGCTGGCACTGATGAAGCCGGACGCGATCCTCGTCAACACCTCTCGGGGACCGATCATCGATGAGGCGACCCTCGTGGAGGCGCTCAACGCCGGTCAGATCGGCTGCGCGGCGCTCGACGTGTATGACGTCGAGCCGCTCGCTGCCGACCACCCGCTCCGCACCGCGCCTAGGACGGTCCTGACGCCGCACATCGGCTACGTCACCTACGAGCAGTACGAGGTGTTCTACCGGGACGCGGTCGAGGACATCGAAGCATGGGCCGCCGGGAACCCGGTGCGGATCATGGAGCTCCCGCCCAAGTAGAGGGAAAACGGCAGGGCCGCGGCCCGACGTCAGGTGACGGCGAAGGTGATCTGGCTGAGGGTGCGCGGGCGGTCGATCTGCTTCGGGATCTGCAGGTACGCCGTGCACGAGCCGCCTGCCGGTGGATAGACCGTCGGCGTCCGCCCGGTACCGTTCGCGCCGATCACCACGGTGAGGGTGGTGCCGTAGACGACCACCCCGTTGAGCGTGCAGACCAGCAGGATCTGGTAGAAGTCCCTGGTGTTCGCGCCGACGACCTGGAAATAGACGCCGCCCGTCGAGGTGACGGTGCTCCCTCCCGTTGCCGGGACCGCGGTGATGCTCGCGCCGCTCGTCGTCGAGGCTGCAGGGCTCACCGCACCCGTGGACGACGCCGTCGACGCACCGGAGGTCGTGCCGGTGTTCGTCCCGGTGTTCGTGCCGGTGTTCGTCCCGGTGTTCGTGCTGGTGGTGGTGCCGGCGTTCGGGCCGGTGTTCGTGCCGGTGGTATTGCTGGTGGTGGTGTTGGCCGGCGGGTTCAGTGCCGGTGCGTAGCTCGCCGCGCTCGCGGAGGCAACGGGAGTTGCCGTCGTCGTGGCGGCCCCGGCAGGCGGCGTCACCGGGCTCACGAGGGTCACGGCCGCGAAGCCGCGAGCGAGGCTGTAGCCGGGGACCGCCGCGAGTTGAATCCAGAAGAATTCGATCGGCTCGTACACGGCACTGCCGTAGACGGTGACCCTGATGGTCGCCGACGTCGCACCCGCGGGGATCGTGACCGTCCCCGAGGCCGCCTGGTAGTCCCCGGCGGCCACCGTGGCCACCGGCCCGTCACGTGTGGACCACGTGAGGGTGAGCGGGCTGGTCGGCGCGGCCGAGAGCGTGATGGTGAGGGTCGCCGTCGTGCTTCCGCTCGTCGGGGAAGTGATCGTCACATCCGCGATCGAGATCGTGGGAGGCGGAGGTGGCGCACCGGCGAAGACCTCGTCATCGGTCATGAACCGGAACGAGTCGAACGACGCCGCGCCGGCCGCCGCGAGCGCGCCGACCCGGCCGTCGGTCACCGCCGCGTTGAAGACGTAGCTGCCGAGGACGCTGCCGTTGAGGGTCACGGTGACGACTGTGCCCTTGAGGACCAGATCGAGCGTGTAGTCCTTGCCTGCCGCGAGGGCGACGGAGTAGGACTGCTGGATCTGCCAGCCGCGCCGGGGATCAGCATGGCCCACGATCACGCGCTGGCCCGCCACGTCGAGGGCGGCGAACTTGAAGTCATTGGGTGCGTACTCGTCGAACACGATGCCGCCGGTGCCGTTCGTATTCAGGACTGCGACAACCTCGACGTAGGACGTCGGGTCAATGAGCTGGCCCTGCGGCGTGTAGGACGTGAGGGACACCGCGGGGGCCGACCCTGCGGTCGCCGCCGACCCATACCGCCCGTAGGCCACGTTCCAGATGCCCGTCTGGTCGGAGCTGAACCAGTCGGCGGCTCCGTTGTCGAAGTAGCTCGTGCGGTCGAGGGTCACCTGCGGCGGGAGGACTTGGAGGGCGATGTTGTCGATGACTCCCTGCGAGTCGTTCGAGCCGAACCCGATGAAGCCCTTGTTGAGGGCCACCTGGGTGCCGTCGGAGAGAACCCGGGGCGCGAACGAGTAGGAGAACGCCTTGGTCCCGTTGATCGTGACGGTCACGAAGGTGCCGTTGACGGCCACGAGGAGGTCGTAGAACGTCCCCGGTGAGAGCGAACCCGTAACGGCACCCTGAGCGTCGTACCACCAGCCGGTCGCGTCGCGGTGGCCGATCACCATCTTGTTGATGGAATCGTCGATCCCGGCGAACTTGAAGTCCGTGGGGCTCCAGTAGTCGAAGATGACGAACGAATTCGCCTTCCAGCCTGCGGTCGGCTTCAGGACGGAGATCGAGGCTCGGATCTCGTAGTAGACCGGGAGATAGGCGTCTGCGTACCACACGGCGGCGGCATCGTTGCCGAGGCTCGTGGCGGCGACCTGGAGCTGCCCATTGGCCACCTGGAACGAGCCTGAGTCCACGGCGAAGCCCTGCGTCGTGCCGCCGTTGAAGTCCGCCGAGCGCAGCACGTCCCGCTTTCCGCCGGGGATGTTGCCGGCCTGCGGGTCGGTGGGCCCGCCGGTCTGCTGCTGCCAGAGGCCATGGTCGGACTGGCGCACGAGCCCGAGCTCGCCGTCGGGCTCGCCGTTGCGAGCCGGGTCGTCGCCGGTGTCCGTGGCGCGCGTCGGGTCGGCGCCCTGCGAACGCGAGAGGGCGTACAGGAACTCGGGCAGCTGCGGCTCGTTCTGGCGCGAGACGGTGGCGATGCCGAACGGGGCGAACGGGACGATGTAGCTGTTGAACTCGCCGACCCAGTCGATGAGGCGGTCGCCGCCGGTATTGCCGATGAGGATGTCGAGGCCGCCGCCGCCGAACGCGCGGTCCTCGAAGCTCGAGTTCGGGCCATCCGGGACGTCGTTGAGGCCGTAGCTCGTGCCCTTAGTGAGGTCGTCGTCGGCCTGGAGGAGGTCGTTGCCGAACCCGCCGTACAGCGTGTCGTTGCCGGTGCCGCCCACGAGCCAGTCGTTGCCGAGGTCGCCGAACAGGACGTCGTTGCCGTCCGAGGGCATCGCCTTGTTGGTTGCCGTGCAGTTGCCCTGGTTGTCGACGGCGATGCACGCCGTGACGGGGTCGCCGAGGGTCGCGTCGTTGTTGAGGAAGAACTGCATGTCCTTCGGCGGCGGGCCGCCCTTCCACACGGATCCGTCCGGGTTGAACAGGATGATCCGGCGCGGATCGTACTCGTCGTAGAGGAGGAATTCGCCCAGCCGGCTGGCGACGTGGTGGTTGGAGTGCCACGCGTTCGTGTCCGCGCCGAAGTGGAGGATGTCGCCCGGGTTCCACGGGTGGTTGAAGTCGGTCCGGGTCACGCCCACGGGGTTGCCGTTGACGTCGAAGGCCTGGACGTAGCTCGTGGCGAGGGCCTCGGAGCCGCTCATCGCGTCGTCGCCGGCCCCGCCATGCAGCTGGTCGTTGCCGAGGCCGCCGAAGATCACGTCGTCGGAGTTGTTCGGGTCGTAGTTGGGGTTCGTGGAGCCGGCCGAGCGCGGGGTGAGGTCGAACGGCGTCTCGTCCACCGCAGTCGCTAGGGCTCCCGAGCGGTTGATGATGGCCTGCTGGACCTGGCCCGGCGTGTAGATGTACTCGTCGAGCACGTTCCCGTTCGAGATGCGTGTGTTCGGGTCCGTGGGCAGGAGGGTCAGGACGCCGTAGAGGGGCTCGGAGTAGCACCCGGCGCTGTTCGGGGCGCAGCCGTTCGCGACCCACGCGGATCCATTCCAGGTGACGCCGGTGGCGCTGTTGCGGCTCGTGAAGATCCGCCCGTCGTCGCCGAGGACGGTGTCGTCCCCGGAGCCGCCGGAGATCCAGTCGTTGCCCCACCCGCCGATGATCTGGTCGTTCTGCGCGTCGCCGAACGCGATATCGCTGCCCGGGCCCGAGTAGATCGTGTCGTCGCCGGACTCGCCGTGGGTCTCGTTGACGCCGCCGATGTCGTAGATGCGGCACGCCGCCTTGTAGACCGGGTTGCCGTTGGCATCCAGGGTCGGGGCGCACGCGGCGAGATACTGGGCGAACAGGTCGCTGTGGGCGCCGTTGGCCAGGACGGGGCTGCAGACGGGCTGGGTGGGCGAGGTGTTGCACGTCGCGGCGGCGAGCGACGCTGCGCTGAAGAACAAGTCCGGTCGGAAGTCGGGGCCGCCGGGGGTGTAGTCGAGCAGGCTCACGCCGCGGACCACTTGCTGGCCGTCGGCGTTGTACTTGCAGGAGACCGGCCGCCCGGTCGTGTCGACCGTGCAGCGCGAGGTGTCGTACGTGTCCCAGTTGTACGTCATGTAGCGGACCGTGTCGGGGCCGCTCAGGAGCAGGTGGCAATCACCCGCGGCGCCGGGCTTCGTTGCAGCCGTGCACCCCGACGTGTCCATGCCGTTGATGCCCACGATCCGGATGATGTCGCCGTTCGCGCCCACCACGGTGTCGGCGTCGCGGGAGTGGATGTCGAGGTTAAGCGTGCCGTCGGCGAGTTGCCGATTCGCCGTCGCGTTGAGGCCGCCGGTTTCGCCGACCTCGTTGTTGAGGTCGATCTGCGTGCCGGCGCCGCCGAAGATGAGGTTCTTCCCGAGGTCGCCGACGACGCTGGAGAGCGGCACGTAGGTCGGGTTGCCGTAGGCGTCGCCGACCACGGAGTAGGAGCCGCCGTCGGGCCGCTGGTACGCGTTCGTCAGACTGTAGAAGTCGGAGTTGCCGCCCACGAGGTCGTCCTGGCCGAGGCCGCCGAAGATCACGTCGTTGCCGGCGTTGCCCTCAATGTAGTCGGAACCGTCCGTGGCGCGCTCGACGCTCGGGTAGACGGTGAGCGGGCCGACCGGGTCGCACACGAGAGCGCCGGGGGCACCCGTGCAGCCGGTCGGGGTGCGGAACGCGCCGACCCGCTGGAGCGTCGAGGTGGGGCTTCCGGGGGCGATCCAGTCGATCGAGCCGTCGCCCTGGATCGTGTCGTCGCCCATCTGGCCCAGGATCACGTCGTTCGCGCCGCCGCCTGCGAGGTAGTCATTGCCCCACGAGCCGAGCCACTTGAGGCCGTCGTCCGCGGCGAAGTCCTGCCATAGGTTGGAGACCTTGTACTCGGCCCACCACGGGACGTCGTTGTTGGTGCGGTAGTTCTGGGCGATCCCGTTAGTCAGCAGCGCGCCGGAGTTGTAGGCATCCACGGCTCCGCCGCACGGGTTCGTCCGGTCGGAGCGGCTGTACAGGAGCGTCCCGCACAGCGACTGGAAGCGCCCATTGGTCCAGTCGCCGTAGCTGCGCTGGATCGAGGCGTTGTCGCCGAAGACCATGTCATTCTGCCCGCCGCCGTCGACCGCGTCGTTGCCGGGGCCGCCGATGAGCATGTCGCGACCCGAGCCGCCGTACACCCAGTCGTCGTCGCCGTTCTGGAGCGCCTTCGAGTCGACACTCGTCACGCCGATGCCGCCGTCCACCTGCGTCCCGACGCTGCCGAGGCCGCCGGTGAGCAGGGTCGTCTGGATCTTCTGGAGCTTGCCGGGGACGGGCTTGGTGGTGTCACGGGCACCCGAGACGTCCTGGGTGATGACGCCCAGGTCGCCGAAGACGATGTTGTCGTCCTGGCCGATCGTGGTCCCGTTGGCGCCCGGGAGCGTGCCCGCGCCTGCGCCGTAGATCAGGTCCCTCCCGGCCTTGAGGAGGTCGCGGTCGGGGTACTGCGCGGCCGGGTAGCCCGCGGGCCCGTTGCCCGCCGTCGCGACCGTGAGGACGCGCGTGACGAGGTCGACGTTGAAGCCCGAGTCGCCGTAGACCATGTTCTGGCCGCGCTCGCCGAAGATCGTGTCGCCGCCGGAGCCGCCGGCGATCTGGTCGCCGGTCTGCGAGCCGATGAGGACGTCGTCACCCGCGCCGCCGTACATCGTGACGCCGATGCTCAAGAGGTTGCCGCTGGCGTCGGTGCCCGTGAGCGCGTGGGCGTCGATGACGTCGTTGCCGCTGAACTGGAACGGGTTGGCGAGCGGGAAGACGAAGAACGGCGCGCTGTTGCCGACCCGGTTGAGCACGACGACGCTGTACGCGCCCGCTATCGGCGCGGTGGGCGACGTGACCGGGAAGGCGGGCCCGGTGGGGAAGTCGGCGAGCGACAGCGCCAGGTTCAGGCTGATCTGGGTCGCGGTGACGGCCTTGACGATGCCGACGTACTGCGACACGGCGGTCACCGTGAGCGTCTGCCACGGCATCGGGGCGATGACCGGGCCGTTGAGCAGCATGGTTGCCCGTGTGCTGTCGAAGCCGGTGACGGTCCACACGCCGGGGACGCCCGAGATGGTGACCTGCATGCCTGCCGTGAAGCGCGTGTCCCACGTGCCCGTCGCGAGCGTAATGCGGTCCGTGCTGCGCAGGATCGAGGCCGTCTGCGAGAACGGGCTCGCGAGGCTCAGGGCGAGCTCCTGGCCCACGGCGAAGCCGTCGCGGAGGAACGAGCCGCTGCCCGTGCCGCTGCCGGCAGCGTTGAGCGTGACCGTGCCCGTGTGGCCGTCGCCCGAGAGGGACAGGGTGACGTTCGCGCCCTCGATGTGCGGCATCGGCTTGGGCCCGAAGTTGTGCAGCGTGAGGTGCGTCGGGTCGCCGCCGTACCAGACACCGTCCTGGGACGTGCCGCCGTACAGCACAAGCGGGGAGGCGGGGCCGCCGCCGCCTGTGACGGTGATCGAGTCGCCGCCCATGCGCACGGCGCTGACCGTCCCGGTCCACGTCGGTTTCGCGGCGAGGGCACCGCCCGTGACGGTGATCGTCCCGGCGATGGGGTCGATGGCCGTGACGATGCGGTAGCCGTCCACGCCGTCGATCCGCACGAGCATGCCTGCCGTGAGCCCGGAAGCAGCCAGGGCACCGGCGGGCAGCCCAGCGAAGGCGACCACGCCGCCGTCGGACGTCGCGGTGATCGAGCCGGTGACGGTGCCGCCCGTGGCGGTCCAGAGCCGGCTCACAGTGCTCACGAGGCCGGCCAGCGCACCCGTGGCGATCGGCGCGCCGTCGACGATCATCACCGCACCGTCGGACGGGTTGCCGTCCGCGTTGAGCACGGCGCTGTTGGCGAACTGGACGATGGTGCGGACGCCGACGCCCGGGATGTAGACCTGCTGGCCCGCGCGGAAGCCGAGGGCCTGCCACGCCTGGCCGTTGGAGAGGAGGATGCCGTTGCCCGCGATGACGGAGAGCATGCTCTGCGACGGGCCCCAGCCGGCCGGGATGGTGGCCGGGAGCGGCGTGCGGGTCACGCCGTTGCCGGCGGAGAGGTCGTCCACCACGGAGACCGCGCCGGTGTACGGTCCGCCTGTCAGCGCCGAGCCGGTCGTCGTCGCAGGTGTCAGGAGCATGACGTCCCCTGGCAGCGCTGCGGGGTTGCCGCTGCTGGCGAAGCCGAGGACCGTGTACAGCTGGCCGTCGGGTCCCTCGACGAGCTGGCCCGCGTGGAAGCCGAGGTCTGCCCACGGCAGACCGTCCTGGCGGACGAGGCCGGGGCCGCCGGGCGTCGTGGCCACGGCGAACGTGCCCTTGACGATGAGCGGGCTGTTGCCGCCGCCGTGCACGGCCGTGATGCCGCCATGGTGGGCGAGTTCGCCGCGCAGGCCCGTGATCGGGTTGACGTCGCCGCCCTGCACCAGCGTGGACTGGACAGTGAACGCGTCGTTGCCCGCGCCGAGCATGATGTTCAGGATCTCGATGGTCGAGACAGCGCCGTCGGTCGAGTACTGGCCAGTGTTCGGGTCCACGGTGAGCGAGCCGTAGCTGATACCGCCGGCGAAGGTAAGGGGCTCGCCCCACGGCAGCTTGTGCGTGATCGGATCCGCAAGGTTCGAGAAGTCCAGGCCCGGGCCCATGTTGAGGCCGGTGACCGCGGTCGAGGTCAAGGTGCCTGTGAGGTTCTGCCTGCTGCCATCGGCGTAGACGTTGAGCGTGTCGATCTGCTGCCACTCCGGCGGCTGGGCGGCGACGCGGAACGGGGCCGTGTTGCCCTCGCCGGGCAGGAGGATCGCGGCCTTGAGCGAGCGGTCGGAGGCCGTGGTGCCGCCCTCGACAGAGAGCGGTCCGCGGATCTGGTCGAGGCGGTGGGCCTGCTTCGGGAACGTCATGAGGCTGGAACGGCCAGCGGGGACCACCCAGTTGACGTCCGCAACGAGGTTCACGGCCTGCGGGATCCACCAGTTGGTCGGAGTGAAGATCACGAACGCGGCCCACTGGGTGACCGTGGCTAGCGGGTCCACGGTGGCCGGCTTGGCCGCCGCCGTGAAGTACAGGACGTTGAGCGTGCCGCCGTTGGCCGAGCCAAAGCCCTGGATCTTGTAGAACGCGGGATCGGCGCCGATCTTCACGACCATGCCCTCGGTGAAGCCGGAATCGAGCCAGCTCGTGCCGTCCTCGCGGGTTAGGGCGCCGGTCGTGGCGTTGTAGGAGAGCGTGTGGCCGGTGGTGCCGCTGAAGACGCCGGCGTCCTGGAGCTGGCTGATGACGACGTTCGCGAACGGGCTGGCCCAGCTGCTCCGGTCGATCGGGAGTGCGCGGTCAAGGGTCAGCGAATTCGTGGTGAGGCCCACGATCTGGTAGTCGCCGTCGTCGGCCGTGCCGGTACCGGAGATGCGGATCTTCTGCCCGATCCGGAAGCCCTCGTCGAGGAAGCTGCCGAGGTCGGAGCCGTTGCCGCGGGTCACCGTGGCGCCAGAGACGTTGATGAAGCCCTTGAAGGCCTGCGCCCCGTGCTGCCCGCCGTAGGCCGCGTAGTTCGCCCCGCCGAAACCGGTGACATCCACCTGGCCGTCCGTGAGCGAGAAGATCGTCACGGGCGCCGTCGGGGCGCTGTTGAGCCGCAGGGTGTAGGAGTCCCCTGCGCCGGGGACCGTGCAGACCGCGTTGCCGCAGGCTTGGACGAGAGTGCTGCCATCGGACTGCTGGACGAACACGCCCGGCGTCTTGGCGCTGATCACCTGGACATCGACCCGCGAGCTGATCCGGCTCCTGGCCGCGAGGTAGGCGGAGTCGGTCGTGGACGGGTCGATCGTCATGATGACGGCGGTGTTGTGGGGGTCCATCGGGGCGAGGATGTTCCTCGCGTGGACGCTGACGACGACGGGTAGGTACCAGTTGGTGCTGTCGAATGTCGCCGTGTAGACGTACGGGGTCGCGCCGCACGCGGTCGGGTCCGTGAACGCCGCGCCCTGCGCGACGGCAAAGCGGGCGTCGGCGCTGGCCAGGCAGACCATCTGGTCGCCGGGCACGATCCGTACAACGACGGTCTTGCCCACCGCCGGCGCCATCGCGAGCTGGACCGTCACCTGGTCCGCGACCTCGGTGACCACCGGGGAGACCGTGCCGGCGAGGACCGTCGTGTCGTTGTCGAGGTGGCCCGTGGTCGGGTCGGTCTGGCCGGCCTGGATGTCGGCCTGGTCGTTGTCGAAGATCGTCGCCTCGACGTTGCGCACCACCGCGCCGTCGAATTTCGGGTCCGCGCTGATCACCGTGTGGTTGACCGTCACGATGCGGGTGCCCTCGGGCCGCGTGTCGTCGACCGCGTACAGGTACACGGTCTGGTCCGTGTTCCAGTTCGTGCCGTCGAACACGAGGACCAGCGAGCGGTTCGAAACGCTCTTCGACGCTCCGCCGAGCATGATCTGGCGGTAGAAGTCGGCCAGCGCGCTGCCGCTGAGGTTCGCGGCGACGAGGATCGTGTCGCCGTCGGTCCCACTCGGGGCTCCGTCAGGCAGGTTGCCGACCGTGAGCCGGGCGTGCTCGGTGGACGGCGGGTAGGCGGCCGAGACGGTCACATACACCTTGCACTGGGTGTCGGTCAGGCCGGCGCACACCGGGTGCGCCGCGAGGTGCACCGTGTAGGAGTCGAGTGATGGCAGCGGCGGCGCCGTGCCGCACAGCGACGATGTCGGGTTCAGGAGGTAGCAGCCGCCCTCGTAGACGGCGGTGAAACCACCGCTCTCGGTGATGACCACCTGGCCCTGGCCCGGCCGCGCGACGGTGACCGGCACGCCGTCGGCCACAATCCCGTTGTAGTTCGGATCGGTCGAGACGACTCCGTGGTTGACCGTGCTGGACGTGCCGTCGATGTTCAGGGCGAACACGTCCCCTGCCACGTCGCCGGCCACGTTGATCGTGTCGCTGCCGAGCCCGCCGATCACCCGCGTGACCATCCCGGGCGCCGTGGAGAGCACGTCGATCGTGTCGTCGCCCTCGAGGGCGTCGATCTCGAGGACCTGGACGTTGACGTACTTCACGCTCAGCCCGGCGCCGTAGATGGCCCTGGCCGTGACGACAATGTGGTCCGCGTACTCGGTGCCCAGGATCACGACCTTGTTGAAGCCCGTGCCGCCGTCGATCGAGACTGGCGCGTTCAGGTTGTACATGACCTGGTTCTGGCCGGCGCCCGTGCGGATGTCGCTCTCGGCGGCCGTCGAGAAGCCACTTGTGAGGCGCGGCATCGCGATCTGGTCGTTGGCGTTGATCCACACGATGTCGCACGTGGCCCGCTCGGCGTCGGTCAGGGACACGCTCGGGTCGGTGCAGGACTTGCCGCCCATCGAGGCGGGCAGGCCGTGCCCGGTGCGCACCTCGGCCAGGGCGAAGGCGCGGACCACGAAGAGGTCGTTGCCGTCGTTGCCCTCGAGGCGCAACGGGGCCTGGTTCGAGTACACGGTGAACGTGTCGTCGCCGGCGTCGCCCACCGCGACGAGGGGGGCGGACGCGCCCCTCGACACCCAGCCGCGCGTCGTCGCGACGGTGCCGAAGACGTCCTGCGCGTTGAGGTCGCCGCCGCTCGTGTCCCGCGTCATGCCGTCCAGCGAGACACCCAGGTTTGAGGTGAACGCGTTCGCGTCGCGCTGGCGGCCGTAGATCTGGCCGATCTGGAACGAGTCGTTGCCGGCACCGCCGTCGAGCGTCGTGGTGACAGTGACGTCGTCGGAGGCGAAGACGTCGTTGCCGCCGAGGCCGTTGACGATCAGGCGGCCGTTGATGCCCGTGTCGTAGTTGATGCGCTCGTAGGCCTGGGTGCGGATCGCCGCGCTGCCGGTCGGGTCCGACGTCGTGACGTCGTTCGCGAGCAGGCTCACGGTCACGTTGGGCAGTGCGACGTTCGACGTCGGGACCTGCTCCGTGGTGAGCGAGACGCCGATCGGCAGGGTCTCGGCGAACGTGATCCACGTTCCGCTCGGGTCAACGCTGGCCACCGTGTAGTCCCCGGCCCACACGCCAGCGGTCGGGCCGCCCAGGTGGACCCGCAGGCCCGCCAGGCTCGTGGCGAAGGTGCCCGCCGGGGCGCCCATGAGCGTCCGGCCCGTGGCCGTCCCGGCGCCACAGGCCGAGGTGAAGCACAGGCTCAGGTTGCCCGTGAAGACCGGCGTGCGGGCGCCGAGCTGGCCGTGCAGGAGCGCCACGAAGCCCGGATTGTCGGCGAGTTCGTTCGCTATGTTGGACGTCGGCGTCGAGGCGATAAACCGCGAGCGGCGCAGGAGGAAGATGTCGTCGGTCGGGTACGGGTTGCCTTGGGCGTCGTAGCCCGACCGCGGGCTGTCGTAGCCGTTGACCGTGAGGACGTCCGAGCCGTCGGCCGGAGCCCCCGTGTCGAGGACGTTGATCACGTAGTTATGGCACGTGGACCCGGTCGGGTCGCCAGCGAAGCACGGCTGGCTGCCTGTCGTGTTGATGACGTACGTGTCCGTGCCCGACTGGCCGTCGAGGGTGAGCGTCATGCCATCCGCCACGTCCATGGTCTGGAGCTGGTTGACGAACATGAAGTCTTCGCCGTCGCCGGCCGCGGCATAGGAGCCGAACGGGGTTGGCGTGTTGGAGCCGTAGACGCGGGTGATGTTGCGCAAGTAGGTCTGGTCGAGGCTGATAATGTCCGAATCGGTATTGCCGAAGATGCGCGTGAGGTTGCACGCGTGGCCGTCCTTATCGAGGAGACTCACACACGCGTTCGTCTGCGTCCCGCCGAACACCGCGGTGCCGTTCGTCGTCTGGGCGGTGCCAGACCACAGCTCGCCGTGGAGGTGCATGGTCGTGCCCCAGCCAGTATCCGGGACGCCGATCGCCGACCCGGGGCCGCTGTTGGAGAAGTCGCCGAAGATGTCGATCCACTGAGCGGCGCGGATGCTCGCAACGAGGGCGGGGTTCCCGTCGGTCGCGACCGACCCTCCGCCCGCGGCGTTGTAGCCGTCGGTCGTGACGTTGTCGCCCACCCGCAGGAGCACCCAGCCGGCGTCCGCCTGGATGAGGCCGCGCTGGATCTGGCCGTTCGCCGTCGTCCGCGGCGCGTTTTCGACGAAGAGGAGGCTGCAGGCCTGGCGTCCGCCCGCGGTCGACGCCGCGCACGGGAGCAGGTTCAGGTCCTCACCCTGCGCCGTGGTCTCCGCTACGGTGAGCCGGATGTTGCCGGCGAACGTCCGGGCGAGCACCACGTTCATCGGCGCCGGCGTGCCAAGGTCGAACGGATCGTAGGAGTCGGGGATCTCCGTGACGAAAATGCCCTGGTCCGCCTCAAAGGCCGCGGTAGCCGCCGGCATCGCGGACGATGCGCTCCACGGCGTCGCGAAGCGGCCGGAGGAGATGTCGAGGTCGTTGGTGCCGTCGGCCGCACCGATCGATCCGCCCACGGCCTTGATGTCGATCGTGTTGCCGATGACCTCCGCCGCCGTCTGTCCCGACGGGCCGTTCGCGTCGATGACCGAGCCCTTGACCGTCGCGAGGGACACGCCGCCACGCGTACGCACGAGGTGGATGCGAAGGTCGTCGGTTGTCGCCGGGTTGCTGTCGCCGATCTCGGTGAGGAACACGCCCAGGGTGTTCGTCGACGCGGTGTCGATCGCGGTCAGGACCCCGGTGTTGGTGCGGAGCACGTCGACGTTGACCTCGAGGAAGTCGGTCGGGAGGCCGATGCCGCCCAAGACGCCGCCGGTGCCGGCCGTCATCGTGATGTTCACGCCCGTGACGTCGATCGACGTCTGGCTGTTCGCGTCGAGGATACGCTGCGGCGAGGACAGGACCACGTCGTTCTGGGTCGAGTCGATGTGGCCGACGAGCATATCGCCGGCGAGCTCGGTCGCGGTGATCTTGCCGTTCGTCGTGAGGAAGATCTGGGCGGCGTCCCCTGCGAGGTAGCCGCCAGACATGCTCGGATCATCCACCGGGGTGGGGGTCGGCGAGCCGCCGGTCCACGCGACGTCGGTGTTGATCGTGAAGGTCACGGTCGTGGTCGGCGTCGCCGCTCCCACGACGTGCGTCGCGTCATTGATCGCCGTCGTCGCGCAGTACTTGGGCTCCTGGGCCGCGTAGGCGGACGACGTGGAGACGTGGCAGATGTCCAGGTCGTCGCCGGAACGGGCCTCGGTGAAGACGTAGGCCGAGTCGAGCACCGTCGTCGTGGTCCCGAAGGCGCGCAGGATCCGCGCCAGGTTCGGATCTGCGGTGTCCGGCTCGTAGTGGGTCTGGTACTGGCCACTGCCGGGATTGGTCGACGTCGAGCCGATGGGCCCGGTATCGCCGCCGAGGGCAGGGTTGTAGCCCGTGGGGAAGACGTAGTGGTAGTAGCTCGTGCTGGGCGTGTAGGCGTTGACCGTCACAAGGACGTTGGTCGCGAGGTCGTTGCCGTTCTTGCTGTCGTTGATGACGACGTCGATGTCGTCGCCCGCGGTCAGGCGCTGGACAGTGACCGTGAGAGCGGAGCCGAGGACCTCATCGGTGCGGCGGTTCGCAGTGAGGTCGAGCACGAGGTCCGCGCCGGCGTCGGCGGTGATCGTGAAGTCGTGGTAGGCGCCGTCCACGCTTTGGTAGCGGACGAGTTCGACGGCGATCGGGTTGCGCTCCGCGTCCTGCGTCCCGGACACCGGGTGCTGGGCGGCCTGGTGGCCGACGTTCCCGTGCGGGGCGGACAGCGTGAGCACGTTGGTGCGGATGACCTTCGTGCCGACCGCGCCGAGCGGTCCGGCGAGGATGTCGCCGCTCGCGTTCGTCACCTCAGTGGTGCCAATGGGGTTCTCGATGAAGTTGTCGAGCCGGATGAACGGGTTCTGGCCGGTGCACGTAAACGGGCATGTGTTCTTGATCTGGACGAGCGTGGGCGGGAACGTGTAGTGGATGTCGAAGTCGAAGCTGCCGCCCACGGTCGTCGGGCTCAGGCCGCTCGTGGCATGGCCGGTTCCCAGCTGGATCGACTGGACGCGGATGTCGATCACGGGCGAGTTGACCGTGTTCACCACGTTGATCTTGTTCACGATCATGTTCAGGCTGGACGCGTTCATGAGCTTGACGTAGTTCCACGTCTGCTGGAACTGGAACTGACCCCGGCCGCCCCAGATCACACCGACAGGAATGCTTCCGCCGGAGATGTTCGTGGGCACGTTCGCGAGGAACCGGGCGTTGGCGCCGTGGTCGTAGATGATGTCGTCCACGCTGAATTGGGTGCCCGTGAGCTGGCCCACCGTGTGGACGTTGTTGAACGGATCATCGGTGAAGACGTGGCCGTTGAGGTCCCGCACGGTGGCGTTGACGAGCTTGGTGACGTTGCCCGCGGAATCCACTTCCACCCACGGATTCGGCTCGCCGAGCATGATGACCGTGGACTCCCAGAAGATCCAGCGCTGGAAGTTCTGGCTGCCGCCGCTGCTGTCGGAGCCGCCGAAGTCGAGGAAGCCACCGGTGCGGTGGGTGTGACGCAGGTAGTGGTCCACGAGCTGGTTGACCGTGACCGTGAGGTCCGAGGTCGTGATGGTCGACCCACTCATCCCCGCGACCTGGGCCGTCGTGCTGACGTCCGAACTCGCGGTCGGGGACGTGCGGCCGCCGAAGCAGTGGCACGTCGAGGACGCGTAGCTGTCGATGTTGATCCCGCGGTACTCCGCGTTGAGCGCGGTCGAGACGTTGCCCGTGAGCGTCGCGCCGCTCAAGAGGACGGTCTGGGTGAGGCCGCTCACGTCGACCGACGTCGTTGCCTCGGAGTTCGCACCGAACGCCGTGGCCCGCGAGCTGGAGGTGCCGATGAGCTGGAGCGCGTCGACGTACGAGCCCACGGCCACCGAGCGGCCTGTCACGGAGCCACCGACCGTCGTCTGGGTCGTGGCGACCGCCGTCGATCCGGGAACCCACGAGGCGTCGCCGCGGCCCACGCGGATCGCGAGGTTCGTCGTGCCGTCGACGCCGAGGCCGCCGACGTCTGCCGTGCCCTTGCCATACGCGAACACCGCGGTGTGGGACTCGATCGTCGCCGCCGTGCCCGCGGTCACCGAGCCCTTGACGGTCACGGTCGTCGAGTAGTCGGCGAGGATCGTCTCGCCAGATCCGCCGCCCGCGAAGAGGCCCCCCGAGCTCGAGGACGCGATCATCGTCGGGTGCAGCTCGGAGTTCGCCGAAACGGTCACGCCCTGGGCCGCGCTGAGCGCCGCGTTGGTGTCGACGAGAATCGTGTTGCCCAAGTAGAGGTGCGTGTCCGCGCTCGCCGAGTTCACCGAGATGAGCCCGCCGCTGTCGTTCGAGGAGACCGTCTTGCCCGAGACGATGCCGTGCGTCGTCACCGTGACGGATCCGCCGTCGAGCGTCGCACCGTTGCCCACGGTCGCGCTCAGGGTGGATGTGGCCTGGACGAGGGATGCCGCCGTCGAGACCGAGATCGCGCCGCCTCCGCCACCAGTCGCGGACGCCGAGACGATGAGGTCTCCGCTCGTCGCGCCGAACGGGATGTTGTCTCCGATGCCGTGGAGCCGCTGCGTGCCCGCGCCGCTCGCGGGGGCGATGTCCTCGACGAGCGTGTAGACGAGGCTCCCGAGGCCCGAGACGCCCGAGGGGACGGTCGGCGCCGAGAGGTCGATGCCGTCGCGGGCGAACGTGTGGAGCCCGCCCGTCTGGCCAGAGGCGATCGTGTAGGTCTTGGCAGCGCCGCCGGGCGTGTCCGAGAGGGAGAATGACGACGAGCACGCGCCGCCGCAGCCGACGACATAGTAGCCGTGTCCGTCCGTGAGGCCCTGGATCGGTGCGTTGGCGGCGTACCAGAGCTGCTGGACGACGGCCTTGCCCGCGGGCGACGTGTCCGGCGCGAGCGTGAGCGCAGCCTGCGGCTGGTTCGTCGACGTGCCGCAATCCGCCTTCAGGCCCGTCGCGTGGCACAGCGAATCGGCGAACTTGTACTCCTGGCCGTTGACCCGGATGAGGTAGTAGTATCCAGCCGCGATGCCGATGTTGCTGCCCGACTTCGGCGAGTAGTAGACGCGCGTGCCGGTCGAGAAGCCCATGTCCAGGAAGTTGCCGGGGTTGGACGGGTCCTCCACCGCGAAGAAGACGTCGTTGGCGTCGTTGCCCGTCGCCGTGACCCACTTCTTCTGGCCGCCGTCCCAGAGGACGTTCACCTGGCCCGAGCTGAACGTCGCGACCGGGCCCGGCTGGTAGTACGTCACGAAGTCGCCGTCGTGGAAGCTGTTCGAGGCCGTGATGACGCCGGTCCCGCCGTTGATGCTGCCCGCGTTGACCGAAACGCTCGCCGCGGTGAGGCCGATGGGCTGGAGCTTGACGCGGAAGGCGTCGAGGAAGTGGACGCGGTAGCGAGTGTTGTTCGTGAGCCCGCCGACGTCCGAGGTCACGCCGCCCGCTCCGAGCGGGACCGCCGAGTACCAGACGACGTCGCCCTCATGCAGGTGGTGCTGGCGGAGCCCGAAGTCGATGACGTCGTTCGCCGCGTCAACGTTCGTGCCCGTGAAGACCGCGCCGAGCTCGAGGCTCGTCGGGCTCGTCACGATGACTGAGTACTGTGCGCCAGCGGTGAGGCCCGCGACAACCGGGTGGCCCTGCGCGTCGTACGTCACGACGTCGCCCGTGTTGGCGCTGTGGTTCGCGGTGAACGTGATCGTGTTGGCAGCGTCCGAGACTCCGCCCACGCCGTCGAACGTGCCGTCCGAGGCCGGCGGGAGCGGCGGGTTAGCCGACGCGTCGACGCTGATCGAGCCCGCGGCCTTGATGCTCGCGCCGCCCGTCACGGACGCCGTCGATGTCGGGGACATTGTCGCCGTCGCGCTGAACGAGCCGATGTTGATGGCGCCGCCCGTCGCGCTTGACGTGCTCGCGTCCGAATCGGCCAAGCCGATCGACTGGGCGCTGATGTTCCCGCTGACCCGGATGACCGACGTCGAACCGCCGAGGACAACGCCGACGGTCGGGGTGCCGTGGCTCGTTGAGGTGGAGTTCGCGACCGACAAGAGGCCGCCGCCGCTCTCATCCATACCGGCGACTGCGGTGTCGTTCCCCTTGGCCATGACCGTGAGGGTCGCGGCACCCGGAGTGCTGTTGACGCCGTCGAACATGCGCACGTTGCCGAGGACGGACGCCGTCGTCGTGCCCGAGGCCTCAGCGTCCGGGTTCGAGTCCACGGACACGTTGAGGATCGCGCCGCCCGCGTTCTCGAGCTTCGAGTGCGCGAAGTTGCCGCTCACCGCCCGGACGGCGATGACCCCTCCCGGCGCGGCGAGGGTCGCGCCCGCGGCGAGCGTTGCCGTCGTCGTCGATGCGGCCTTCGCGAAGAGGTTGTTGCTCGAGATCGCGAGGCCCAGGGCCGCCGTGAGCGCACTGCCCGAGGCGTCGACGAGGTGGTCGGTGAGGAAGTTGGAGCCGTCGAAGTTGTGGTAGGCGAAGAGGGAGAGGGTTCCGCCGCTGGAGACGCTCCCTGTCACGCCGGAGGACACCGTCGAAGAGTCGGTCGCACTGACGGTCGATACGCCGACCGCACCGAACCCGCCGAACGAGACAGCGCTGTAGTCCGCGACCGTCGAGTTCTGCTCGATCGCCTGGATAGTGACGTCTCCTGTGGCGGCGATGCTTCCACCGACGCCGGCCGAGACGCCCATGTCCGTGGTGGCCCGGTAGGTGCCGCTCGTGACACCGGCCCCGAGGCCACCGGCAGCCGCGCGGCCATGGACGGTGGATGCCGAGTTAACCGTCGACCCCACGGTTAGCGTGGTCACACCGGTGGCAGTGCCATTGAAGTCAGCCTTGACGTGCCCGCCCACCTCGGCCGTGGGCTGGGCGAGCCCAACGCCGGCCACGATTCCCGCCGAGAGCGAGCGGGCCTCGGCTGTCGCGGCGTTGAACGCGACGCTCGTCACCTGGACCCAGCCGGGGCCACTGAGGGCCGTGCCTGTGCCGATCGTGGTGGAGACCTCGGGCCTGCTCGTCGCCGTCGAGCTCGCCGCCGTCACCGCACCGCCCACGGCGATGCCCGTGAGGCGCACCCGCGCGAAGGCCGGGTCGACGGTCGACGGGGTTGAGTCGCCGGCCAGGGTCACCGAGGGGCGGATTGGGTTGCCCGTGGAGTCCACGTTGACCCGCGCCGAGACCGTCACGCCAGTGCCGTGGAGCTCGCCGCCGCCCACCGTGAACGCCTGAACGGTCGGACGGAAGTCGGACGTGGCCGTCGTCGCGCCGGCGCTGAAGCCGCCCGCAATGCCGATACCGCGGCCGTCGGCAATCGCAGTAGCGTTCGTCGAGGCAATGAACTCCACCGTCCCGCTCGAGGCGGACACCTTCGCCGAGCCGCCCAAGAACGCCTTCACTGTCGGGGCCGACGACGTGATTTCGGTGACGATGACGAGGTTGAATCCGAGGCCGACGCTGATCATGTCGGTGAAGGCCATTGGCGCCGAGGTGAGGCTGGCCGTGATGGAAGCCGCTTTACCAGACCCACTCACCGTCACCGCGGCCGGGTGGGTCGCATCGGCGGCCGCACCCTCGGGGCCGACGTAGGCCTTGACCACTGTCACGTCCGTCGCGTGGGTCTTGATGAATGCGCCCGAGGCCAGGCCGACCGTGATATTGGACCCGGCGGGCGGGGCATTCGTCGCCGTCGGCGTGCTCGTGCCGCCCGCGGACAGGGTGAGGTTGCCGGCGGTCAACGTCGCACCGTCGTCGATGTGGGCGGCGATCGTGCCGGCCGTCGTGGCCTCGAGGTCGATGAAGGCGATCGAGACCGCTGCAATGGCGATGTCGACGTTCGTGACCGTCGCGGAGGCGTTGCGCGTTGCCTCGAGGTCGGCGACGCCCGTGCCGAGCGAGACGGTGCTGCCTGCACCGACGTAGGCCTCGGTCGTGCCGTCCACGTTCGCCACCGGCGTCGCGCCCGTGCCGCTGAGCAGGGCGAGGCCGAGCATCTTTGCGGTACCGGTGGCCTTCGGAGTCGCGATCGCCTTGGCCGTGAGGGAACCGGCGACGACGGCGCTGCCGCCGGCCACATAGGCGCGCGTGGAGCCATGGATCTGGGCCTCGGGTGTGAACACCTGGACAGAGAGCCCGGCGCCGGAGGCGCCGCCCGACTCCGCGGTCGCGGTATCGAACGAGGTGGCGGTGAGAGCAATCGCGCCCGCGCGCACGTTGGCGGAGCCGATGCCCGCCTCGGTGGTTGCGTTGGAGCCGATCTCAGCCTTCGCGGAGGCGATCTGGGCCGCGATCGCGCCCATCGTGATGGCCTTCGTGGTGGCCTCGGCGAAGTTGTGGCTCTCGGCCGTCGCCGAGGCGGCCGAGCCCGTGATCGCGGTGCCGTCGAGACGGATGTCCGTGCCGCCGTCGACCTTCGCGGTGGGGACGGAGACGCCGAGGGCGGCAAACCCACCGGCGCCAAGGACGGTGCTCGCCTCCGCGTGGTTGTGCGAGATCGCGGTGACCTCCACGAGGCCGCTCGAGTTGAGGGCTCCGCCGGCCTGCCCGAGGACTTCGACGTCGCTGCTACCGCCCACCTCGGAGAACGCCATGCTTCCGTTGCCCGCGAAACCCAGGCTGCCGGTGACGACGAAGATATCAGCAGTGGCATTGTTCGTCCCGCTCGCGTGCACGCCGATGGCCGCGGCACCCGGGGTCGCTGCCGACGACGTCGTTGTGACCACGCCGTACACCTTCACACGCGCAGCCGAGTTGTCGTGGGCGGCCGCCGCCATCACGCTGAGCGCTGCGATGCCGCCAAGGTTGCCGAGAGTGGCCGTCGCCGCAGCCTTGTTGCCGGCGTTGCGGGTCCCGGCCTCGATGAGGGCCGCGCCGGAGCCACTTATAGAGGCACCAGCGCCGATGGTGGCCTCAATCTTCGCGTCCGAGATGATATCGGCCGTTGCCACGCCGCCGGACAGTCCCACGACCGATACGCCGATCGTGGTAGACGACGCTGTAGCGGTGTTGTCCGCGAAAGCCTGCACCGTGATCGTGGCGGCGTTCGACGCGAAACCGTCGGCCTCGGCGGTCGTGTGGCCGGAGACCGTGGCGAACGCGAGGAGGGCGGTGACCTGGACGCCGCCCGCACCGCCGCCCGGTGCGGTCGCGATCGCGGAGTTGCTCGCGGTGGCCTTGGCCAAGAACGGGGCCGGTGTGCTGAAGGTGATCGCCGATGTCGGGCCCACCAGGGCCTCGGTCGAGCGGGAGTTGACCACGCGGGCGACCGTCACAGAGACCGCGAGCACGCCCGTCGCAACGTTGAGGGTTCTGGCCGCGGCCGTGTGGACGCCATCGGCCGTGACGCTCACGCCTCCAGCGCCGAGGGTGCCGTGCGCCCCGCTCGAGGCAGTCGCCGTGCCCCCGAGCGTCACGAAGGCGAGGTCGCCCGCGAATCCACCGGCCACGCCGGCCTGGAACGCGATGGCCAGAAGGTCGTTGGTCGCGTTGTCGACGACAGAGACGTTGAGGTGGTCAACCGGGCCCACGGCGCCGACGGCGATGTTGCCCACCGTCGCGCTGGCTCCGCCGGTCACGTTCACAACCGCGGCGGACACGCCCACGGCCACGGCGCCGAGCCCGATGCCGATCGCGTAGCTGTTCGCACTCCGCTTGGCGTATGCCGCGACCTCGATGCCGCCGCCTGCCTGGGTGATGCCCTGACCGGTGACAGGGCCGTTGAGCGTTGCAGCAGTGGTGCTCGAGTCGATGTGGGCGTTCTGGGTGCTCGAGTCGTTGATCACCACGACCTGAGCGCCGATGGCGATGGCGCCCGCAGCCCCGACGAAGCCCACACCCGTCACGGTCTCGTCGTCCATGCGGGCCTTGACGCTCACGCCGCCGCCCGAGCCGGAGCCCGCCTGGATCGTGGCGGTTCCGCCGATGCCGGCGTTCGTCGCACTGTTGACGTTGAGCACGAGCACGGAGACGCCAAGCCCTCCGAGCCCTGCCGCACCCGCGCCGGCAACGCCGAGCACGTGCAGCCGGTCGATGGCCCAGACGTTGACGTGTCCGCCCGCGATCACCGTCGCATCGATCGTTGCTGCGGTGCCGCCGGTGGGAGACGTGCTGAGGGCCGCAGTACCGAGATTCGTGGTCGGCGCAGCCGCTGCGATCCTGGCGCTCGCGGCGGAGAGGCGCGCGGCGAGGCGTGCGTTGGTCGACGACTCGGTACCGGAATTGAGGCGCCACGCGGAGTTGTGCGCGGGGTCCAGGCCGCCGGAGGCGATGTTCGACGTCGCTCCGTACGTGCTGCCGTTGTAGCTGACAAGCTGGCCGGACGTGTAGCTGACCGCGGAGCTCCACGTGGGCGCCGGGCCGGATGTCGTCGTTCCGTCGAGCGTGTGGCTTTGGTAGCCGTTCGAGCCGCCGCCCTGGGCGGTGCTGCCGGCCTGGGTGACGCTGTTGCCCGCGTCGCCGCTTGTCGCGTTGGACGGACCGCGCCAGTGGGCCGTGTCAATCGTCGGGTTGCTACCGCCGGCGGCGATGTTGTCCGTGGCCGTGTACTGCGTGGTGCCGTAGCTGACCACATCGCCCTTGGCGTAGGAATGCGTGCCGTCCCAAGGCCCGCGGCTATTGCCACCGTTGCTGTCCTGGTACGTCGTGACGGGCGTGGTGCCGATGCTCCATACGGACACCGAGGCTGCCACGCCCACCGCACCGATGGACAGGCTCACCGCGAAGGTGCTGACCTGCTTGGTCGAGAGTGCGTAGACCTCGACGCTGCTGAGCGCCTTGACGGTCGAGGGGCCATCGATGTGGGCGAGGACCGAACTGTTGGCTGTGCCAATGTCAACCCCGCCGGAGACCCCGACGAACCCGCCTGCCGCACCGCCCGCGATCGTCAGGGATGCGAAGTCATCGGTCGCTGTGACACTCACGCCCTGGGCCGTGGACGCTCCCGCCGCAGTGTTGATCTGGCTGTAGCCGCCGATCGACGCCGCCGTCGAGGTCGTCAGGAGGGTGACCTGGACGCCACCGGCGACGCCGACGAACCCGCCGCCGATCGCTGGGACAAGCCCGAAGATGTTCTCGCTCGAACCCGCGTGGACGATCACTCCGGAGAAGGACTGCGATCCGCCGATCGTGCCGTTCGGGATGCCAGCCACCGGGGCGCCCTTGGCGAGGGCGTCCACGACGCTCCCAGCGCCGAGGTAGGCGCGTACCTGCTTGTCGAGGGTCGCGACGCCCACCGCCGCACCAACCCCCACGTACCCCCCGGCGAGGGCGACCGTTATGAGGAGGAGCTTTGTCGCGTCGTTCGCGGACACGAGCACGTTATTGCCGGCCGAGAGCGTAGCACCGTTGCCCGTGCAGGCGAACGGATCGGAGCCGCCCGGCGTGCCGGTGCACGCGAACGTGTGCACGTTCAGGATGGTGACGGCCACCGTACCGGCTACGCCCACCGTTCCGCCGCCCGCACCGACGGCGAACGAGAGCACGGTGTCCTTGCCGTCTGCCGTCACGGCGATCGTGTTCTGAGCGTTGGCTGCCGTGCCAGTACCGATGTAGGCGTAGGTGTCAAGACTGACGACGCGGACGGCCACCGGGATCGAGACTCCAGCAGTGCCGCCGATCGCGACGGTTGCGGCGATGCCGAGCTGGTAGAACTGGTTGGCCGCGGAGACCTGGACCGATTGGCCCGGGTCGGCGCCTGCGACGTTGGACGCGCACGTTGCTGAGCAGTTGACCTTCGCGTTCGCGCCAATGTGCGCGGACGTGTGGACCGTGACGACGGCAACCGAGCCAGCGATCGTGACTGCGGCGGTGCCGGCGAAACCAAGGCCAATACCGAAGGCTCCGATGCTGTCCGAGTTGGTGGCGGTCACCGCGACGCCGCGGAAGCCCGTCGTCGTTCCCGGGGAGATGGCGCGCGGGCCCATGGCGCTCGCGTCGCCCGCGGGCGCGTCGCCTTGGCGGACAATGCTGTGAGACTTCCCGGTCCAGCCGCCGCTGAGGGTGATGACGCTGCCGCCCTTGTCGGAGGGCTTGTCGAGGAGCTGGAACCAGCCGCCTCCGAGGTCCTTGTAGTAGTACGTGCCGCCGTCCACGAGGCCGCCGATCGGCGTCCCTCCACCGGAGCTGTAGACGACCGCGTCGTTGTTGCTGACGGTCCCGAGCGCGTAGGGCAGCTTGATGCGGTTGCCCACGAGGTCGACGGCGTTGTCCGGGTTGAAGCGCGGTGTCGCATCCTGGGTGACGTTCGCCTCGGAGGTTTTGAAGAGCCGGTGGCTCTCACCCGTGGCGCCCGTGAGGGTGATCGGCGAGCCGCTGAGGTCCGCCCCGGCGAACAGCTCGAAGTGGTTGGGATCGATGACCTTGACGTAGTACTGGCCGCCTTGCGTGAGCTGGCTGAACGGGGTGCCGTAGCCGGCGTCGTACTGGACCTGGTCTCCGTCGGAGAACCCGTGGCTGTCGACATGGATCACCGCACCGGCCACGTCGCTCTGAGCGAAGCGCGGATCGTGGGGCGTGACGGTGTAGGAACCGCTCGCGACGTCGAGTCCGGCAGCGCCCGCGCCGCTGACGTTCGCGTAGTTGCCGATCCAGGCGTGGGTCTCCTTGGAGACCACGGGGACGGCGACGGCGGCACCGACCGCGGCGGTGCCAGCGGCCGAGATGTTGCCCGCGATGACGTTGAGGGTGAGAGCCTCGTCCGCACTCACCCGCACGGTGCCGCCCATGGTAGCGGTGACGCCGTCGGAGGCGGAGGCGCCGTCGTCGAGGTACGCCTTCGTGGTGACGGTGATCGCGGGGACTGCGGCGTTGACGTTCACGGCCGCGGTTCCGGCGAAGCCGCCGCCCACCGAGATGGACGTGAGCTTCTCGCTCGAGACCGCATCGACTATCAGGTTGCCCGAGCCCGCGATCGTCGTCCCATGGCCGACCCAGGCCTCGGTGTCCTTAGTGAGGACCTCGACGTCGACGCCGACGCCGACGCCAGCCGTGCCGCCGACGGTCAATACGCCCGCGAGGCTGAGGACCTTGGTGGTGTCCTTCGCGTACACGGCCGTTGACGTGCCCTGGGTGACGGTCGCGGACGCATCGATGTGCGCCTTGGTCGTGTCGCTCGTGACGTTGACGACGACGGAACCCGCCACCCCGGCCGAGTTGCCGCCCGCACCGCCCACGGCGAGGAAGAGGTAGTTCGCATCCTGCGTCGCCACGACAACGAGTCCGGTCCCGCCCGCGTGGACGGTGGTGCCCGTTCCAACAGTCGCCTCGACCGTGGAATCGCGCACGACGACGACGGCGGACGCGCCGACCCCGGCCGAGCCGCCGCCCACGGCGATGTTGCCCGCGGCGAGGTTCACGGTGCCGGTCTTCGATGCCGTGACGGCCACGCCGCTCTGGCCGGTCACCGACGCGTTCGAGCCGATGGCTGCGGCGACCTTCGGCGACGACCCGCCCTGGTTGAGGACGACGACGACCACGGCGCCGGTGACAGACGACGAGTTGAGCGAGACGCCGCCGGCGACGGAGACCTCGGTCATGGTCTCCGCCGATTCGGCGTCGACGGTGACGGTCCCGCCCGCGGTGACGAGGGCGCCGTTGCCGATCGACGCCACGGCGTTGATGTTGAAGACGTCGACGATGACGGTCAGGCCGACCGCGGCGGAGCTCTTGGAGAGCGAGAGCGCGCCCGCGAAATCGATGAGGGTGAGGCCGCCGGTGGCCTTGACCGTGAGCGACTGACCGGTGCCGCCGAGGCCGATGCTCTGGTTGACCTTGGTTCCGGCGCCGAGCGTGGCCTGGGTGTCTATCGAGAAGATCTGGATGATGAACGAGCCGCTCACGGCCGCGCCGCCGCTGCTCGCGCCGCCGCCTGCGGCGACATTCGTGACGGACGGAAGCGTGATCTTGCCCTTGAGCGGGGTCTCGGGCTCCTGGCCCGCGAGGGTCGCGGACGCAGTCACCGAGATCGCCCCGGATGCGTCGAGCGACGTGGGGGTCAGGGCCGTGGAGTCGACCGTGGCCTTCGTGCTGATCTCGAAGTAATTCACGGCGATCGCTCCGCCGATCGCGGTGCCGTTGCCCTTCGAGAAGCCGCCGGAGAGGGCGATGTTCGAGAAGATGACCGCATCCGCCGCAGAGACGGTGATGCCGCCCGCCGGCGCGGAGAGCACCGCGCCTGTCCCCACGGACGCCGTCGTGGTCAGGAGCAGGATCTGGACGGCGGCGGAGGCCGCGACACCAGCGGTGTTGTTGCCGGCGCCGGCGGAGATGCCCCAGATCACGAACGTGCTGTGCTTGGCGTCCGGCGTCCCAGCGTTGACGGTCACGCCCGTCTGCCCGGTGACGTGCGCGCCCGCGCCGATCGTCGCCGTCGTGGTGAGGACCTGGACATTGAGGCCGATCGCGGCGCCCACACCCGTGTCCTTCTGGAGGTCGATCGCGCTGCCCATGCCGCGTGCCGTTGCCTCGGCGAGCATGAGGCCTTGGACGGACACCGAGCCGCTCGTCGCCGTGACCGTGACGCCCGCCGCGATGCTGCCCGTCGTCGTCGCCATGACCCAGTTGACGCCGATGGCCGCGGCGACGCCCGTCCCGCCGCCCGAGCTGCCGGACTGCGAGCCGGACTGGGAGTTCGCGCCCGTCGCGCCATTGGAACCGTTCGTGCCGCCGGACGAGGAGGGCATGCCCGCCGTGGCGGATTTCGTGGACTGCGTGTTCGGGTTGCTGCCGTTCGCCTGCTCGTTGGCCTTCGAGTCGCCGCTCTTCGTTTCGGAATCGCTCGAGCCCTTCGCGCTCGCGACCGACTTCGCCTCGCTCGTCATCTCCGAGGAGGCGAGCACGTCGACCGAGCCGGCCGTGACATCGCGGGCGATCGTCGCCGTCGTGCTCCAGCTGACGACGGCGTTGACCGAGACGTCGATGCCCACCGCGGTGCTCTTGCCCGCGGCGTCGGCGTTGCCCTCTGTCACGATCCGGTTGACGTGCGTCGCATGGACGACGACGGCGCCCGTGCCGGCAGAGGTGGTGTAGCCGGGCCCGCCTGATGCTGGGGTTCCCAGGCGGGCCTCGACAGTATCTCCGACGCTGACGACGAGGGCTACGACCGGGGTGACCGCAGTGCCACCCGAGGTGCCGCCCTCCGCCGTCGTCGGAAGTTCGCGGAGGCCCATCGCGTCGACGGTGAGGGATGTCCCACCGGTGAGCGTCGCGCCGTCCTGTGCGCCTGCCCGCACCGTGTTGTCGGGCAGGACCGTGAGGGCGACGGACGCGCCGACGCCCGTCGCGGAGCCGACCTCGGCCTTCGATGTGGCCTTGGCGAGGTCGTAGGAGTTGGCGAGTGCGGTGATCGAGACGGCGACCGTCGTGAGGGTCGCGGACGCGCCGGTCTGCAGCAGCGCGGCCGTGTGCTCGGTGACGATGTTGATCGCGAGGGCGCCTGCCACGCCCACGGAGGTGGCCTTGCCCACGCCGGCGTACGCGGTGGCCGTGACCTCGTGCTCCCAGAGCCGGAAGACCTGGCCGTCGGTCGGGCTGTCGGGCAGGTGGTCGCCGTCGGTGACGGTGGTGCTGGCCGCGGCCCACGTGTGGCTCGCTGAGCGCTTGTAGATCCCGGGCGCGTTGCTGCCGTCCTGCTGGGTGAGCTGGAAGAGCGTGTCCTTGGAGGTGGAATCGGCCGGAAGGGCGTCGAAGTCGTCGTACGCGTCCTTGGTCACGAATACCCAAGCTGTGCCGTTCCACTGCCAGACGCTGCCGGTCGGGTGGCTGTCCTTGGGCGCCGCCAGGACGAAGAGCTGGTTCGCGCTCGGTGCGCTGGGGAGGGTGTCGCCCGAGGCGATGGAGGCGCCGGCGTCTGTCTGGAGCACCCACTTGGCGGTCGCGCCGTCGTACTTGTAGATGCCCGCATTGTTCGACGACGTCTTCGCCTTCGCGGCGGCGAGGTCGCCGGCAGACGGACCCGGGAGTTGCCTGCCGGCGTCGATCACCTTCCAGGCGTGGTCTGCATCGCTCCACACCCGCAGGACGTCGCCCGCGCCGCCTGCCGACATCCCGGCAGAGAGCACGAGGCCCGTGCCCGTGATCGTGGCGGTACCCGTCAGTGCCGTGTTCGTGATGTCGGCCTTGTTGACCGCGACGCCCGCCCCGATCCCGACTTTGGCATCCGCGGTCGAGTCGCCGCGGCCAATCGCACGGGCATCGGCATCCGCCGTCGACCTGAGGGTCACCACGGCGCCGGAGGAGATGACGACGCCGTTCGCGAACCATGCGCGAGAGGCGACGGCGACCACGTTGATCGCCACTGCGGCGGCGACGGACACCGAGGCGCCGCCGTTGTCGTTGCTCGCCGCCTTGGGAGTCGAGGACGTGCCGGTCGTCTGGCCGTTGCTGTTGTCCGCCTGCGTCTGCTTCGCGGCACCGAGTTTGGAATCGGCCTTCTGGTTCACGTCGGTGCCGGAGGAGTCCTTGCTGTTGGATGCCGAGGTCGTCTGGCCCTCAGCGCCCTCGGCAGCGGCCTCGGCGGTCGTGACGTTCGCAGAAGTCCCGAGGGCCCGGAAGGAAATGGCACCGCTGCCGCCAGCTGCGGTGATGCTCCGGGCGGTACCCGAGTCGACGCCGTCGTCGACGATGGCAAGTGCGAGGGAGATGCCGAAGCCTGCCGAGGAGCCGACCGTCGTGTCGCCCTTGGCGGTGGTGGTGGTAGCGGCGTTCTGGGTAGCGGTCGCCGAGACGGCTCCGCTTGAGGTGAGCGCGGTGGTGCTTGCACCCAGGGACGCGCTCGTGCGCAGGGTCGCGATGGTTACGGCCACGGCCGGAGTCACGGTCACGCTGCCGCCCTTGCCACCGGCGTCGACCTCGTTGTCAATAGCGCTTGTGGTCGTGGCGTTGACTGTGAGGCTGCCCGCGCCCGTGAGCGGGGGTCCGCGCGTCGGGTCCGCGACCTGGTCGATGCCCGCATAGACCGTGTCGTTGACGAGGTTGATGCCCACCGAGGCGCCTATGCCGACGGTTCCGGAGCCGGACTGCTTGGCCGAGGCCTTGGTGGTGCTGTTCGAGTTCGAGGCAGCGGTCATGCTCGCCGCACCGCCGGTGAGCGAGACGTTGCCCGTGACACCGGCCGGAAGCGTGGTGCTCGGGTCGGCGTGGACCGTCGCCACGGTGGTCAGGTTCACCACGTTGAGGGCGAACGCCCCCGCGAGACCGAGTGTCCCGGAGGTGTTGGCGGCGCCGGCCGTCGCGGTGGCGGTCACCGTGTGCTCCGTGTCCGCCGTCGGGCCTGTGCCTAGTACCCGCATTGTTGCACTCAGGGTGAGGCCGTTGGCGGAGAGCTGGGAACCGACGCCGAGGCTCGCCTCATTGCGGACCTTGACGAGGTTGATCGCGACGGCGGCACCGATTCCCACCTTGGTGCTGTTGCTCGCCGAGCCGTCCGCCGTGGCCGGGGCGTCGGTGTTGTTCGTGGTCGCGAAGCGTGCGGTGCCGCCATGGACGGTGAGCGAGACACCCGGGGCGAGGATCGACGTTGCCGTGGACGTCACGAGGTTGATCGCGACGGCGGCCGCAACGGTCACGTTGGAGCCGCCGGAGTCCTGCTTGGTGCTCGGCGTGGAGGACGACGACGTGGTCTTCCCGCCGCTGTTGGCGGACTGGAGGCCCTTGGCCGTGCCCAGGGCTGTCTCGGCCTTGCCGTTAACGTCCTTGCCGGAGGAGTCGGTCGAGCCGGTTGACGTCGACGACTGGCCCTCGACGCCGGCCGCGCTTGCCGTCGCGGAGGAGGAGACCTGGGACGTGCCGTCTGCTGCGAACGAGACGTCCGCTCCAGCCGTGGTGTTGCGGTAGAGGGAGGAGTCCACGGCGTGGTCTGCGATGGTCAGCGCGAGGGAGAGTCCCAGGACGACGGTCCCGCCCGTCGCAGCCCCCTTCGCGGTGCCCGTGACAGAAGCGGTCTGGTCCGCATGGGCGGTGATCCCGCCGGCGAGGTTCAGCGCCGGGCCGGCGAGGATGCTCGCGGCCGTGGAGACTTCGCTGATCGTCAGGGCGAGCGCGCCGGCCAGGGCCAGCGACGATCCGGACGGGGCCGCGGCACCGCCCTCGGCAGTGGTGGTCGCCTTGTCGCTGTTCGTCCCGGCGGCCGTGACAGCGCGCCCACCCGTGAGTGTCGAGCCCGCGGCGAGGCCGGAGACCATCGCGTCGTTGATCAGGTTCAGCGCCACCGACGCGCCCAGACCCGCGGTGGTGCCTCCGGTGGTCTGTGCGGTGGCCTTGGCGGTGTTCTCGGTCGCCGAGCCAACGGTGAAGGCGGAATCCCCGGCGGCGGGGAGGACTGCGGTGCCCGCGAGCTGGGCGCTGACGGTCAGGTTGACGAGGTTGAGCGCGAACGACCCGGCCAGCCCCAAGCTTCCGCCCGCCGCTGCGCCCGAGGTGGCCTCGGCGCCGAACGTGTTCACGCTGTCCGTGCCGCCCCCCACGCCGGGCACCGTGCGCTCGGTCGCCGACAGCGCCAGCGAGCCCGCGTTCACTGTCGCGCCCACCGGGATGCCGGCAGCGACGGTCGCGTTCACGAGGTTGACCGCCACTGCGGCCCCGATGCCAATTCCGGAGGAGGAGGTTGCGGAGCCGTCCGCCATGGCCTTCGCGTCCGTGTTCGCCGCGGCCGCGAAGGAGGCCTTGCCGGTCGTGGCCAAGGTCTGGCCCGCGGCCGGCTGCGAGGTGACGGTGTGCGTGGAGAGCGTCACCGCGATCGCCGCCGCGACCGAGACAGTCCCGGAGCCGCCGCCGGAGCCGCCCTTGTCAGTGGTGGCCTTCGGCGTCGAGGACGACGACGTGGTCTTCCCGCCGCTGTTGGCGGACTGGATACCCTTCGCGGTCCCCAGGGACGTGTCCGCCTTCCCGTTCACATCCTTGCCCGAGGAGTCCGTGCCGGCGCCACCCTGTCCCTCCGCACCAGCCGCGCTCGCCGTCGAGGAGTCGGACACCTGCGAGGTACCCTCGGCCAGGAACGCCGTGTCCCCGCCGGCCGTCGCCGCGCGGCCGAGCGAGGAATCGACGGTGTGGTCGGCAACCGTCAGCGCCAGGGACAGGCCGAGCGCGAGGGTGCTGCCGCCGGACGCAGCCCCCTTCGCGGTGCCCGTGACAGAAGCAGTCTGGTCCGCATGCGCGGTGATCCCCCCGGCGAGGTTCAGCGCCGGGCCGGCGAGGATGCTCGCAGTCGTTGACACGTCGCTGATCGTCAGGGCGAGCGACGCCGCGAGGGACGCCGTGGTCTGGCCGGTGGCCGCCGCCCCGCCCTCCGCGGTGGTGGTCGCCTTGTCGCTGTTCGTCGCCGTCATGGTCACAGCGCGCCCACCCGTGAGTGTCGAGCCCGCGGCGAGGCCGGAGACCACCGCGATGTTGATCAGGTTCAGCGCCACCGACGCGCCCAGACCCAGCGTTCCTCCCGAGATCTTCGCCGCCGCCGTGGCCTTGGCCGTGTTCTCGGTCGCCGACCCGGCGGAGAACGAGGCATCCCCGGTCGCCGTCAGCACTGCGGTGCCCGCGAGCTGGGCGGTGACCGTGACGTTGGCCAAGTTGAGCGCGAACGAGCCCGCCAGGCCGATGCTGGACCCGGCCGTCGCGCCTGAGACCGCCTCGGCGCCGAACGCGTTCACGCTGTCCGTGCCTACCGTCCGCTCTGTCGCCGCTAGCGCCAGCGAACCGGCATCCACCCTCGCGCCCACCGGCACCACGGCAAGAACCGTCACGGTGGCCAGGTTGATCGCGACCGCCGCGCCGATCCCGACCCCGGACGAGGAGGTTGCGGAGCCGTCCGCCACGGCCTTCGCGTCCGTGTTCGCCGATGCCGCGAAGGACGCCTTGCCGGGGGTCGCGAGCGTGAGGCCCGCGGCCATCCGGGAGGTCACCGCGTGGGTGGACATGGTGATGGCAATGGCCGCGGCGACGGAGATCGTCCCGGACCCACCCCCAGCCCCGCCCTTGTCAGTGGTGGCCTTCGGCGAGGCCTTGGCCGCGGTGGTCTTGGAGCTGTTCGCGTTCTGCAGGCCCGCCGCCGTCCCGGAGGCGGAGTCCGCCTTGCCGTTCACATCCTTACCCGAGGAGTCCGTGCCGGAGCCGCCCTGTCCTTCCGCGCCGGCCGCGCTCGCCGTAGAGGTGTCTGATACTTGCGAGGTGCCCGTCGCGAGGAATGTGACATCCCCGCCCGCGGAGAGAACGCGGCTGAGCGACGAGTCGACGGCGTGGTTGGCGATCGTGAGGGCCAGCGAGATCCCGAGCGCGAGCGTACTGCCGCCCTCGGCCGCACCGCTTGCCGTGTCGGCGACCGTCGCGGACTGGGTGGCACTGAACGTGGCGCCGGCGGTGAGGGTTGTCGCAGCACCGGAATCGATCGATGCGGTCGTGGAGACGTTGCTGATCGTCAGCGCCAGGGACGCCGCAAGGGAGAGCGAGCCGGACGTACCGGCCGCAGCACCCCCGGCCGACGTCGTGGTGGCCTTGTCGGTGCCGTCAGCCTTGCCGGTGAGCTGGTGGGCGCCGGTCAGCGTGGCACCTGCGGCCATACCGGCAGCTGTGTCGTCGTTGATGAGGTTCAGCGCAATCGATGCGCCGATGCCCGTGGCACCTCCGCTGCCAGCGGTGGTGGCGGCGGCCGCGGCAAGGTTCTCAGTCGACTGGCCGGCCGTGAACGACACGTCGCCAGTGGCCCCCGTGACGGACCCGTTCGCGGTGAGCGACGCGGTCCCGAGCACCTCGCCCTGCGTCACGATGTTCGTCAGGTTCAACGCGAAGGAACCGGCAAGGCCGATGTCCTTGCCCGCGCTTGCTCCCGAGGTGGCCTTCGCCGAGAGCGTGTTGACGCCGTCCGTGCCCACCGTGCGCTCGGTGGCCGAGAGGAACAGGGCTCCCGCGTTGACCGATGCCCCCGCGGGGACCAGTGCCTGCGTGGTCACGGTGGCCTTGGTGATCGCCACGGCGGCGGCAATGCCGGAGGCCGACGGCGAGGTCGCGTCGCCCTTGGCTTC
Source organism: Sinomonas notoginsengisoli (assembly GCF_021554725.1). Lineage (GTDB taxonomy): Bacteria > Actinomycetota > Actinomycetes > Actinomycetales > Micrococcaceae > Sinomonas > Sinomonas notoginsengisoli. Next base: position 79,116 of record NZ_JAIZDP010000002.1, read on the forward strand.
GGTGATCGCGTCCGCGTTCGTGTCCGCCGTGAAGGAGGCTCCGCCGGCGGTGGTGAGCGTGGCGCCCGAGGCGAGCTGCGCCGTCGTGCTTACCCCCACCACGCTGATGGCGATGGCAGCGGCGACGCTGATGCTGCCCGAGCCACCTGAGGTCTTGTCCACGGTGGTCTTCGGCGTCGAGCTCGTTGCCGAGGGCTTGCCGCCGTTTGCAGCGGACTTGCCCTTCGCGTCGGCAAGGGCCGCGTCCGCTTTGCCATTGACGTCCTTGCCGGACGTGTCGGATCCCTCGCCCTGGGCGCCGGCCGCGCTCGCGGTGCCGGTGGTCGTGGTGGCCCCAGTGTGGTGGGCCGTGAAGCTGGCCGAGGCCGCGGACAGCGTGCGGTCGAGCGGCGCGGAGGAGGCGGAGTCGACGACGGCGAGGGCGAGCGCGAAGCCGAGGGCGAGGGTCCCGCCGGAGGCCGCCGTCGCAGCGCCCTTCGCGGTGGTGGTGGCCTTCGTCGTCTGGTCAGCGGTCGCGGAGACCGCTCCGGAGAGGGCCGTGGTGCCGACTACGGTCGAGTCGGCTCCGCCGATTCCGGCGGTGGTCGATACGTTCGCGAGCGTGATCCCGATGGCCGGCGCGAGCGAAATGTTCGCTCCGCCTGCTCCACCGTCGATCGCAGTCGTCAGCGTATCGCTGTTGGTCGCCTGGATGGTGAAGTTGTTGATGCCGGTGAGTGGGGGGCCGCGCGTGCCGACCGCGAGCTCGTCGACTCCCGCGAAGACCTGGTCCGTCACGAGATTGAGGCCGATCGAGGCACCCATGCCGAAGGTTCCGCCGCTGCCGCCGGTGGATTGCGCCGCTGAGGCGGAGGCGCCGTTAGCGGACGAGGAGCCCGCGGTCGCGGCGGCGTTGCCGGGGCCGCCGAGGTTGATCCCGCCGAGGGGTTCCGTTGTCGTGGCCGTCGCCGCGTGCACGGCCGCAATCGTCGAGAGGTTCGCGATGTTGAGTGCGAAGGATCCGGCGACGCCCACATTCGAGCCTGCGCCGCTTGCACCGGACGTCGCCGTTGCTGCGGTGCTGTGCGGGTGCGGGGTGGCCGGCGCCGAGGGGTCTGCGTGGTTGGCGGCGGTGAGCGTGAGGCCCGTGGCCGTGACAGTCGCACCCGCGCCCGTCGAGGCCTCGTTGATAATCGTTGCCTTGTTGATCGCGATCGCAGCACCGATGGTCGGGCCGGTCCCACCGGACGCCGAGCCGTCGGCCGTTGCCTGGGCCGTGGTCGTGTTGGCCGAGAAGAAGGCGACCTTCCCAGGGGTCGAGATGGTAGTGGCGGGCGCGAGCTGGGACGTCGAGGACGAGGTGACGATGTTGAAGGCCAGCGCCGCCGCGACTGTGATGGCGTTGCCGCTCGAATCGGTCGCAGCCGGCGTGGTCAGCGAGGATGCCCCGCTGCCGCCGTTCGCGGTGGACTTTCCGCTTGCGAAGGCGAGCTGCGAGTCGGCCTTCTGGTTGGCCGTCATGCCCGTGGAATCGGTGCTGGACGGGCTGCTGGCCGTGCCGCCCGGCGCGCCGGCGGCGGAGGCAGTCGAGGTTGTCGAGGTGGCGGAGGAACCGTCCGCGCTCATCGCAACATCTCCGCCAGCGGTGGTGTTCCGGGCGATCGAGGAATCGACCGCGTGGTCCGCGACCGTGAGGGCGAGGCTGATGCCCGCGGCGAGGCTCGCACCGGCGCCTGCGGTGGTGCTGCCCGTCGCCGTGGTCGTCGCCGAGGCGGCCTGGGTCGCCAATCCGGTCAGGGCGCCCGCCAGCGCGAGTGCGGGACCGGAAAGGATCGATGCGACCGTCTGCACGTTCGAGATCGTGATCGCCACCACGCCCATGAGCGAGGCGTTCGAGCCGCCCTTGGCCCCGCCGGTGGCCGAGGTGGTCGTGGCGTCGCTGCCCGCTGCGGCCAGCGTCAGCCCTCCGGCTCCGGCGAGGACGGCATCCTTGACGAGCCGCGCCGCGACGACCGAGTCGATGATGCCGAGGGCGATCGAGGCGCCGATGCCTGTCGCTCCCCCGTTCTGGGCCGCGTTCGCCGTTGCCGAGTTCGCGTGCTTCCCCGTGGCCTTCAGCGCCACGGCGGGCGTGCCGGTGAGCGTGTTGCCCGCCCCGCGGACCTCGGCGAGGGTCTTGCCGTTGACCAGGGTCAGGGCGAACGAGCCAGCGGCTGTGACGCCGCCCGAGTTGCCGCTCGCCCCCGAGGTCGCGCTCGAGGTGAAGCCGGAGCCGCCTGTGCGGGTCTCGTCTGACTCGATGGTCACCGACGTCGCCTGGATGGTAGCGCCGGAGATGTACGCCTCTGTCGTCACGTTCGCCACATCGATGCCCACGCCAACGCCGACGCCCGGGGCGCCGCTCGCCGTCGTGCTCCCGTCGCCCGCGGCGCTCGAGGAGGCCTGGGATGTCGTGAGCAGCTTCAGTGCACCCGTGACGAGATTCGCGGTCTGGACCACGGCCTGTGTGAGGGCCGTGAAGACGCTGACGGCGAGGGCCCCGGCGAGGCCGATCGCGCCGTCCGCCGTGGTGGCCTGGCCGTTCGCGCGTGACGGGTCGTTGGTGGGCTTGTCGTTCGCGGTGGAGCCGCCGGGGCTCGCCTTCGCCGACGCCGCGCTGGCACCGTCCGCGTTGGAGGTGAGCGTGATGTTCGCGGCCTTGGTCGGGGTGACGGCCGTCGAGTCGATGATCGCCTGCGTGGTCTGGCTCAGGTTCACGACGGCGATGCCGGCACCGGAGGTGGCCGCCCTCGCATCGCCCGTCCCGGTGAGGCCCGCATGGTTCGTGGCCGTCAGGGCCAGATCGCCGGTGACCTCGAGGTGGGCCGTGTTCGTGACCTTGCTGACCGCCGTCGTGCTCACCGTGATGATCGCAACGGCCGCATCCTTTGCCGAGGCGCCGCTCGAGTCGGCGGAGCCCTCGCTCTTGCCGGCGGCCCCGGGGGTCGCGCCGACGTCGACCTTCGAGATCGAGCTGACGGTGGTCTTGCCGGCCGCCTTGACCACGGCCGAGCCGCCGATCGTGACCTCCGCGTCGGAGGCGACGATGGCGGCGTCGCCGTAGTCCTTGATGAGCGTGACCGGGCCTACGGTCGAGGCGGCCGAGAGGACCACGTCCCCTGAGGCGGCAATCTGCGTGGTGCCGAGGATCGAGACGAGGGCCTTCGACGAGGCGTTGATGGCGTAGGCAAGGGCATCGGTCGCATCCGGGGCAACGCTCGAGGCAGCCTGTGCGGTGAACCCGCCCGAGGTGACCTGGCTGTCCTGGAGGGTGACCTCGACGTCGCCGCAGTGCGTCGCGAGTGACGCGCAAGAGCGGGGATCGCTGATTGGGTTTCGCGGGCCGCCAGTGATGCTGTCCGAGGCGTCGAGGAGCACGGTGCCAGCGGTCAGGACCGTCCCTGAGGCGAGCGTGACCTTCTCAGCGTGGATGGTGAGTCCCGCGGGGCCGAGGGTGATCGCGCCGCTCAGGGTGAGCGAGTCCCATCCCCCGGCGCCATCGATCGTGAGTGACCCGGACGGGGCCGCGAAGGCGACCGATTCGAAGCTTCCGTTGGTGCTCGCGAGCGTGAGGGTCGCGCCGGACTGGGTCAGGGTCGCCGTGTCGTCGCCGCCGCCGAGGGTGTACACGATGTCTGTTGCGGTGCCGCCTGCGGTGATCGGCTCGATGTTCGTGTAGTTGATGGTCGTCGCATCGAGGAACAGCGTCCCGGTACTCGCATTGACTGCCACGGACCGGAACTTCACGACAGTTCCCGCTGTCGCCAACGTGTCGAAGCCGGGACCGCCGTCGAAGCTGATCGTGATGTGCGGATTGACCATGCCGCGGTCCACCGTGAGGGTGTCGTTGCCGGATGTGCCCATCACCGAGATGCTCGAGACGGTCGACAGCTGCCGGGTCTGGCTCCCGAACGTGACCGTCCCATCCGCGTGGAACGCGAGGGTCGCGGTCGTGGCGCTCATCTGGAGCGTCCAGGGGGCGGGCCCACTGGCGGTCGCACCGGAGGCCGACTGGGGGGCCGTCAGGGAGGTGGTACCCGACGGCGTGGTTCCTGAGGTGGGCGTGGGCGGGGCTGCCGTCGTGGGCGGAGCAGACACGGACGACGGCGAGCTGGTCGCCGCCGCGTTCGTGCTCGCCGTCATGGTGCTCGCCGTCGTGGTGCTCGCGGGCGTGGTGCCAGCCGGCACCGCGGACGCAACTGGCGCCGGCTCAGGCGCTGAGGCCGGTGCCGGAGCAGGTGCCGCAGCCGGAACAGGCGCGGGAGCGGGTGCTGGCGCCGGAACAGGCGCGGGAGCCGGTGCTGGCGCCGGAACAGGCGCGGGAGCCGGTGCTGGCGCCGGAATCGCCGCCGCAGCCGCCGCAGCCGGAGCCGCGGCAGCCGGAACAGGCGCGGGAACAGGCGCCGCAGCCGGAACCGGCGCCGCAGCCGGATCCGGGACGGTGAGCACCGTCGCCGTGCGCCGCTGGCCCGCGCTGAGGACTCGGCTCATGAGGTCGGAGCCGCCTTCGATGTCGCCGAGGCCGAGCACGTGGCCGAACTCGTGGGCGATCACCGTCTGGAGGTCCATCCGGTTGGGTGCCACTCCGCCGACGCTCCAACCCCAGCCGGCCGCCGTGGGGCTCACCGTGATGACGGTGCCGTTAGTGACCGCGAGGGTCGTTCCGCCGAGGGGCGCGATCGCGAAGGTCGCAGCGCTGACGTCGTGACCAGCCCAGAGGCTGGCGGCGGCGCCGGAGACGGCGCGGATGTCGGCGAGTGTGATCGCGGTGGTGACCGGTGTTGCGGGGAGGGAAGCCGCGTCCTGGTGGTTGGCAACCTGCGCGGGGCTCACAGCCCACGTTCCTGCCCTCGGATTCGGGTCCGCGAGGGTTGCTGCGCCTGCGGGAGTCGCGATGGCAAGAGCCATGGCAAAGGCGGCCACCACGGCTACGAGCCGCTTCAGCCCCTTCCACAGCACAGACCGTCGCATCAGGCGTCACCGATTGCCGGGACGGTGCGCAGCACCGTCGACCACAAAGCACATGTAGCTGTGTGTCGGCGACCAGTGGTGAGACGTCCACCGGTGCTTCGACGACTGGCCGCGGCGAATGCCTGCCGGCCCGCGAAGACCTCCCGCCTAGCGCCCCGTGTGGGGCGCCCCCGTCGGCGGGTGGAGCGGCGAACCGCTCCGAAATAGAAGGTAGGTCAGCATCTGAGTCCGAGTCAACCCCCTAAACTGACGTCTTCGGTTGCACCTTCACTTCCGTGGAGCGTGTGACAGTTTTGGCAAAGTCTTTCCACAGATTTCAGATGCTTCGCGGTCACCCGCCGCGCACGGGCGGAGAGTTGCCCGCCGTCAGCGCCTGGGGTGTCTTGCGGGGCCCGCCATCAGCCGAGCAGGCAGGACCCTAGAGGCCACGGCCACTGTTTTATACAGCATCGACGGGACGGACACCGCCTTGCCGGCGAGGTTGTCCCGCAGGCCTTCGCGGACCACGCGGTCGGCCTGCAGCCAGGCCCAACCGGGGATCCACCGCGTCTCCATGCCCATCCTCGCGTGGAACTCCGTGCGGGTCATTCCCGGGCACAGCGCCGTGACCAGCACACCAGAGCGCTTGTAGTGGCCATTGGCCCACCGGCTGAAGGAGAGCAGCCATGCCTTGGCGGCAGAGTACGTCCCCCGGGGCAGATACGCGGCGATGCTCGCGACGTTGACGATCCGCCCCTCTCCTCGAGCGAGCATGCCTGGCAGAACGGCGCGTGTGGTGGTCAATGCCGCCTCGACATGCAACCGGAGGTGGGCGACCTCCTCCTCGATCGGAGTGTGGTGGAAATCGTGCAGGAGCCCGAGCCCGGCATTGTTCACAAGGATTCCCACCGGGCGCGACGGATCAGCCAGGCGAGTGCCGACGAGCCCGAGGCCCAGGGGGTCCGTGAGATCGGCGGTGAGCACCTCGACGTCGATGCCGTACGCGCCTCGGAGCTCTGCAGCGAGCGCGTCCAGCCGGTCCTGGCTGCGGGCCACGAGGACCAGTCCGTGCCCTTGGGCCGCGAGCTGCCGCGCGAATTCGGCCCCCAGACCGCTGCTGGCCCCGGTGATGAGCGCCGTCGTCATGCGCTCTAGCCTACCGACCGGCCGCTTTGTCCCGGGAGCCATCGGGGCGGCTCCCAACACGATGGACCATTTCTCGCCAGACGCCTACCCTTGTTATGGACGTCACCGGCTCTCGACCCAGTGCCGGCGTCCACGAGAAGTGCCACGGCGTGCCACGCGGGCGCCGTGACCTGATGGCATTCGCTGGCATGGGTGGAGCCGGTGGGAGCCAGCGAGCCAGCCCTGCTGGCCCGTTCACACCCTGCGATTGATCCTGGGGCTCGGGCTCAGGGAGCTTCAGAAAGCCACAACCATGCAGCGCAACCTCAAGCGAGTCGTCATGATCCTCGCTTCTTCACTCCTGCTGTTCTTCGGATTCGCCGCCTCGGCGCAGGCGACGACGGACTTCAGCAATGCTCCCTCGGGAGCGCATTACGCCAGCGGCAGCTCCGAGCCCGTGTGTAGTTGGAGCGGAGCGACCGCCACGTGCAGCTCGACCGTCATTGGCGGCATCGGACACACGAACGCGACCGTCAACCTGACTGTCACCACAACGTTCACCGGCTACTGCTACAACCCGGGCAACCCGAGCAAACCGGTCACTCCGTTCACCAAGTCGGTGTCGCAGCCCACCGTTTCGGACAAGGCCACCAGCAGGAACGGCCAGATCGCCATCCCGCAGGTGTCCGCCACGGGGCTGACCGCTGCCGACTTCGCGTACAAGTGCCCCAACCGGAACTGGACGCCGGTCGTCAATGGACCGACGTACAGCTACGCGTACGCGGTGACATTTGCAGGCTTCTCGCAGCCCGTGATCTCACAGCCGTAACCCTTCCTGATCCCCGATTCGAAGGCGCCGGGGGCGTGACCAGTGCACGCGTCGGGCGCCTTCGTGCTGCCTGAATACGTCCCCGCCGTGGCCGGCTAGGCGGCCACGATCGCGAGGGCGTCGAGGTCCTCGTCCTCCTCCACAGTTCCTCGATGTCCAACGGCGCCGAGGAACCCGAGTGCGGCCCCCACCTGCCCCCGGCTCACCTCGATGATCAGCGCCCCGCCCGGCGCGAGCCACTCCCCCGTGGCGGCGGCGATTCGCCGATGGAGGCCGAGACCATCGGCTCCGCCGTCCAGCGCGGTGAGCGGTTCGTGGTCACGCGCCTCCGGGGGCATGAGCGGGACCGCGCCCGAGGGGACGTAGGGCGCGTTCGCAAGGATCACGTCGGCGCGGCCACGGAGCCCAGCTGGAAGAGGCGCAAATAGGTCGCCGATGGAGACATGCCCTCCGAACGGAGCGAGATTGCGCCGCGCGAACCCGGCGGCAACCGGGTCGAGGTCTGCGGCATGGAGCTCGAACTCGCGCGGGAGCCACCCGGCAAGGGTCAGCCCGGCCGCGACACCCGCACCGAGGGCACCGGAACCGCAGCAGAGGTCGAGGACGGCAACCGGGCGGCCGGGGTCGTACGCGCGGTGCTCAAGGCGTTCCAGGGCGAGCCGAACAAGCAGCTCGGAACGCCGGCGCGGGACGAACACGCCTGGCCCTACAGCAATGCGGAGCCCCGCGAACTCGGCCCACCCAAGGAGGTGCTCGAGGGGCTCCCCCGCCACGCGGAGCCGAACGAGGCGCTCAAGCTCTGGCGCGTCCGGAGCGGCGTCGAGCAGGAGGGCGGCCTCTTCCTCCGCGAACACGCAGCCGGCCGCCCGGAGGCGCGCCGCGAGAGCCCCCGCGCGCAGCTCAGCAGACTCTGGCCAAGCACTGGTCACGGGGATAGTCTGCCAGCACCCAAAGGGGCATCTGCCCCCGATGAGGCCCGCGGGCCCCCAGCTACGAGGAGGAACCATGGCGAGCAACACCTACAGCATCTCGGAGATCGTCGGCACGAGCCCGGACGGCATCGACGCGGCCATCAGGAACGGAGTGTCTGCCGCCTCGCAGACCCTGCGGAACCTCGACTGGTTCGAGGTCAAGTCGGTTCGGGGCCACCTTGAGGAGGGCGAGATCAAGGACTGGCAGGTGACGCTGAAGATCGGCTTCCGTCTCGAACGCTGACCGCCCCGTCCCGCGGACGAGGCGCCCACCGCGTGCGTGCCACGAGGGCCTCGGTGAACACCTTCGGGATGTCCGCCGGGGCCTTCGCCACGTGGGCTTCGGAATTGATCCTGCTGGTGGGCCCCGTGGGTTTCGAACCCACGACCCGCGGATTAAAAGTCCGCTGCTCTACCAACTGAGCTAGAGGCCCGTCTCGGCACGCACCGGACGGAACCACTCTATCGCAGGGCGCACACGCGGCGTCGCACGCCCATGGGTCAGCCGACTGGGCGGGAGGGCCCGCATGTGCACCGAAGCGAAGCAGAGTACCGTACTTGGCATGGACGAGGCAGTCGCATGAGCGAGAACCCAGCATCCAGCGGATCGGAACCCTTCCGGCACCACAAGCCGAAGCCGTTCGCACCACTCGACTTCGAGCCGTTCGCTGGTGGGGCGGATCCCGCGCGCGTATCGGAGGCCGCGCACCTCGCAGCGCAGGCCCTGGTGAGCCGGGGACGCGCGAGCGAGGACCCGGAGGTGACCCGCAGGCTCGTGCGCCTGGCCGACGAGCAGGGGCTCGACGCGATCGCCGAGATGTGGTCCGAGAGCCCCGCACGCTCCCTCCCGGGAGCCCTGTGGCGTCTGTACGCCCTGCGCGCGGCCACGAAGCAGGATCCCGAGAGGATCTCCGTCTACTTCCGTGCCGGTAAGGACACCGCCCAGGTCTCCCACGTGGTGGCCGGTGTCGCCGACCCGCCCGGAGCGGATGAGCTCACGGCGATGGCGGACGCCATCCTCTCCGGCGCGTTCGACGGCGAATTCGACGTCGCGCTCGAGCGTTCGGCCGCGTTCTGCCGCGTCGTCGCACTCGGCCAGGCCACCGTCGCGGACGGCGCGGAATGGGCCAATTCCCACCATGCGACGAAGCTCACGAAGAGCGCGAACCAGCTCGTGAAGACGGCCGAAGACCTCGAGGCGAGCGCCAAGGCCTGGCGCCGCGGGCAGCTCGACTGAGACCAGCGGGTAGCGTCCGTGGCGTCAAGAGTCAAGGTTGACTCCTCCGCGGGGAGCGAGGAACACTGGATGTGGCGTCGGACCGCGGCACCCCCGGGCTCCAACTTTTAGCCGCTTTGAGCGGCCATCCGCCGAGAGGCGGTCCCGGTCCGACGCCTTAGCTTTGCCCGCACATGGACCGAACGGCCATTCAGCCCAGTCCCGTAAGATGCGAAGGGCCGGCGCCCGTCGGCCCTTCAGTGCACCGGAGATCCATGAAGTTCAGGCTGTTCCCCCAGGAAACCGCGGGCCTCGAACTGCTCGCATCCATGGCCCAGCAGTCCGTCCTCGGGGTCCAGACGCTCTCGGAGATGTTCGGGGCCCGTCGCTCCGACTACGAGCAGCTCGTGGACGCCCTCATCGCCAACGACGCCCGCACGGCCGAATTCTCGCGGACCCTGCTGACCCAGCTCCGCACGAGCTTCGTCAACCCGCTCCCCCGCGAGGACCTGCTCGTCCTGTCCGAGTCGCTGGCGCAGGCCGTGGGCCAACTGGTGGCCGTCGCCGAACTCATCCAGCTGCACGCTATCGACAGGCTTCCATCCGAAGCCGCTGACATGCTGGACATCGTCCACCGGCAAGCCGAGCTCACCACCACGGCCATGCGCTCCCTCGCTCGCCTCGAGGATCTCGAGGACTACTGGACAGACATGTCCCGACTCGCCAAACGTGCCGAGCACACGTACCGCGTGTGGAGCTCGACCGCACTGCGGGAGCTCTCGATCAGCCACTTCGCCCGGACCGTCGAGGTGGCCCGCGCTCTCCTCTCCGCCGTGCACGCCCTCCAGTCCGTCGCCGCCCAGGTCGGCCGGATCATCGTGAGGGAGTCCTGACATGACGCCAGCGCTCATCGGCGCGGTGCTCGTGCTGGTAGGCGTCTTCGGGTTCATCAACGGCTTCCGCGACGCGTCCATGGCCGTTGCCCTCACCGTCCGCACGCGGGCTCTCACGGCGGACGTCGCGGTCGTGCTCACTGCCGGCTTCAATGTGATGGGCCTGCTGGCGAGCGCCTGGCTGCTGAAGTTCATGGGCATCTCGCTCGTGCCCATCCCCGCGGGCAGTGGCGGCCTCACCCTGCTCGCCGCAACGCTCGTCGCGGCGTCGCTGTGGGGCCTGTTCGGTTGGTGGCGCGGCTACCCGGCCTCGTCGACCCACGCCCTCGTGGGCGGGCTCATCGGAGCGAGCGGCGGGGCTGCGCTCCTCGGCGGCCGCGGCCCGGCTGAGCTAGACCGCGTGTTCTGGCTCTCGATCGGCCTGCCCCTCGTCCTGTCCCCGCTTCTCGCGTTCGGAGCCGCGTTCTTCATCACGCCGCTGGTGACGTGGGTGGTCCGCTACTCCCAGCCGAGCCAAGTGCACTCCGGCCTCCGGGCGGCGCAGTCCGTCGGCGCGTCCATCGTGGCATTCGGCCACGGGCTGCAGGACGGGCAGCGCATCATCGCCCTCTTCGTCATCGCGGCACTGGGCTCCGATTCCGGCTACGACGCGGTCCCCGTATGGGCGGTCCTCGTGGCGGCGCTCGCCCTAGGGGCCGGCACGCTCGCGGGCGGGTGGCGCATCACCTACACCCTCAGCCACCGGCTCGTCCGCATGGATCCGCTGCGGGCCTTCGTGTCCCAGCTCGTGACGAGCGTGATGCTCGTCTTCGGCTCTCTCGGCCTGCACTGGCCACTCTCAACGTCGCACACGGTGGTCTCCTCCGTGCTCGGCGCCGGTGCGAACCAGGACTACGCGTCCGTCAATGGGCGGCTCGTGGTGCGGCTAATCCGCTTCTGGCTGCTCACACCATTGACGACGGCGGCACTCGGCCTCGTCTTTGCCCTCGCCCTCTCGCCGCTCGCGAACCTCCGGTAAAGGCACCCAGGATCACCCGAAGCGGCCGGAGACGTAGTCCTCGGTCGACTTCTGGGAGGGGTTGTTGAAGATGGTGGTGGTGCCCGCGTACTCGATGAGCTTGCCTGGCTTGCCCGCCCCCGCGATGTTGAAGAACGCCGTCTTGTCCGACACGCGAGCGGCCTGCTGCATGTTGTGCGTGACGATCACCACCGTGTAGTTCTCCTTGAGTTCCTCGATGAGGTCCTCGATGGCGAGGGTGGAGATCGGGTCGAGGGCGGAGCACGGCTCGTCCATGAGGATGACGTCCGGCTTCACCGCGATGGCGCGGGCGATGCAGAGGCGCTGCTGCTGGCCGCCCGAGAGCCCCGAGCCCGGCTTGTTCAGGCGGTCCTTGACCTCGTTCCAGAGGTTCGCGCCACGCAGCGACTGCTCCACGAGCGAATCCGCGTTCGACTTGGAGATCTTGCGCCCGTTGAGCTTCACTCCCGCAAGGACGTTGTCCTTGATGGACATCGTGGGGAACGGGTTGGGGCGCTGGAAGACCATGCCGATGTGCGTCCGGACCGCGACCGGGTCCACACCAGCGCCGTACAGGTCGTCGCCGTCGAGCAGCACCTCACCCTCCACACGGGCTCCCGGGATCACCTCGTGCATCCGGTTGAGGGTGCGCAGGAACGTGGACTTCCCGCAACCCGACGGGCCGATGAAGGCGGTCACAGACTTGGGCTCGATGTTCATCGTGACGCCCTCAACGGCGCGGAAGTCGCCGTAGTAGACGTTCAGGTCCTTGACGTCGATTCGCTTGGACATGGTTTCCTTCGTAGTCGGCCGGATTCGGCGTGGTCGGTGCGGGGCGTCAGCGGCCGGTCTTGGGAGCGAAGATCCGGGCGATGAACCGGGCGATGAGGTTCAGGAGCATTACGAAGATGATCAGCACCAGGGCCGCACCCCACGCGCGCTGCGTGCTCGGGTCAGGGTTCGACGGAGAGGTCGGGTTGAGGATCTGCGTGTAGATGAACGTCGGGAGCGAGGACATCCAGTCCGCGAAGACGTTCATGTTGATCTTCGTCGCGAACCCCGCAGTCACGAGGATGGGCGCGGTCTCGCCGATGACGCGCGCGATCGCAAGGGTCACGCCCGAGGCGATGCCTGAGATCGCGGTCGGGATCACGACCATGAGCACCGTGCGCCACTTGCGCACGCCGAGGGCGTAGGAGGCCTCGCGCAACTCGTTCGGGACGATGCGCAGCATCTCCTCGCTCGAGCGGACCACCACGGGGATCATGAGCACCGAGAGGGCTACGGCGGCCACAAAGCCGGTCTTGGTGCCGGGGCCCAGGATCGTGGCGAAGAACGCGGCGGCGAAGAGGCCGGCCACGATCGAGGGGATGCCCGTCATGACGTCCACGAAAAACGTGATCGCCTTCGAGAGGCGGCCGTCATTGCCGTACTCGACAAGATAGATCGAGGTCAGCAGGCCGATCGGCACCGAGATGATCGTGGCCCAGAGCGTGATGAGCAGCGTGCCGACGAGCGAGTGGTAAATGCCGCCCAAGACCTTGGTGCCACCGTTGACCGAGGCGTTGTCCTGGATGCCGCTCACGCCGTTCATCGACGTGCCCAGGAAGCCCGGGGTCGTGAGGCCCTTCAGGCCCTCGACCAGGACGGTCCATATGACTGAGATGAGCGGGAGGAGGGCGATCAGGAACGCCCCTACAACGAGGCACGTGGCGAGCTTGTCCTTGGCCTTGCGGGGCCCCTCGACCGCGGCGCTCCACCCCACGTACACGATCGTGAACGCGATGGCGGCGAAGATGCCCCAGCCGAACAGCGTGAAGCCGATGAGGGAGGCGAGGGCGGCGCCCACCACGAGCGCGACCACGAGCGCGACCCAGGGGGCAAAGCGCGGCAGCCGGTTGCGTGTCAGCGCCGAGCTACGGCGCGGGGATACGGCGATGGCCATGTCAGTTCGCTCCCGAGAATTCCTTGTGGCGGCTGATGACCCAGCGCGCGATGACGTTGACCGCGAGAGTGATCACGAACAGCACGAGGCCCGCCGCGATGAGCGTGCTGAGGCTGAGCCCGGAGGCCTCGGGGAAGTTCAGGGCGATCTCAGCGGCGATCGTCTGGTTCCCCGACTTGATGAGGCTGGCGATGAGCGGCCCCGAGGAGAGGACGAGCGCGACGGCCATGGTCTCACCGAGGGCGCGCCCCAGGCCGAGCATGATCGCGCTGATCAGGCCGGGCCGGGCGAATGGGAAGACGGTCATGCGGACCATCTCCCAACGGGTCGCACCGAGCGCGAGTGCGGCTTCCTCGTGGAGCTTGGGCGTCTGGAGGAAGATCTCGCGCGCGATCGAGGTGATGATGGGAATGATCATGACGGCGAGGACGATCGCGGCCGTCAGGATGGTCTTGCCCGTGGCCGAGGCCGGGCCGCTGAAGGCCGGCATCCAGCCGAGGGTCGAGGCCAGCCAGATGTAGCCGGGTACTACAGCGGGGGCGACGAACAGGATGCCCCACGCGCCGAAGACGACTGAGGGGATGGCCGCGAGCAGGTCAATCACGTAGCCGAGGATCTGGGCAAGGCCACGCGGGGCGTAGTGGGAGATGAAAAGCGCCACGCCGATCGAGATGGGGGTCGCGAGGACGAGCGCTATGGCAGCGGCGATCACCGTGCCGATGACAAGGGGAACGATGTAGGCCCAGAAGCCCTTGCCACCCGCAACCTGGTCCTGGGGGGCGACGAGGGCAGGGAACGCCTGGGCAATGAGGAAGACCGCGACGGCAAACAGGACCACAAGGATGATCACGCCAGCCGTGACTGCCGCTCCGGAGAAGATCCGGTCCCCGGCGGCTCCGCTGCCGGCGCCGAACGTGCGGCTGGCGCCGGACTCATCGGAGTTCTTGTTGGTCTGGGTTGTGGTCACATCCGGTCCCTTGAGAATGGCTTCGGGATACCTGTCGTCGGTTCTCGTCATCTTGTCATGGCCTCCGGTACTCAGCGCAATGCCCGCCCCGGCCGGAATCGGTCGAGGCGGGCGGCGCCGTGCGGATGATTAGGACTTGACCTTGATCGAATCAATCGCGGTCTTCGCCTTGCCTGCGAGGGCCGAGGAGAGCGGAGCGCTCTTCGCGGCAGAGGCGGCGGCCTTCTGGCCGGCGTCCGAGACGACGTAGGTCTCCCAGGCCTTCACGAGGTCAGTCGTGGCCTGATCCTTGTAGGTGGTGCAGACCACGTGGTACGAGACGAGAACGATCGGGTATGCCGAGGCGTCCTTCGGCGCGCGGTCGAGGTTGAGCGCGAGGTCGTTGGTCGCGCGACCCTCGGCAGGCTTGGAGAGCTCGACAGCCTTGGCAGCGCCCTCGGCGGAGAGCGGCACGAACTTGTCGCCGACCTTGACGTTGGCCTTGCCCAGCGAGCCCGTCACGGCGGAGTCGTCGGCGTAGGCGAAGGCGCCGGGGGTGTCGGTGACGGTCTTGACGACGCCCGAGGTGCCCTTGGCGTTCTCGCCCGGGAGCGAGGCAGGCCAGGTCTGGGAGGACTTGTCCTTCCAGACGTTCGGGGCGGCCTTGGCCAGGTAGTCGGTGAAGTTCTCGGTGGTGCCCGAGTCGTCAGAGCGGTGAACCGGGGTGATCTTCAGGTCAGGCAGGTTGGCGCTGCCGTTGTCCGCCTTGATGGCCGGATCGTTCCAGTTGGTGATCTCGCCCCGGAACATCTTGGCGATCGTATCCGCCGTCAGGTTGAGGTCCTTGACACCGCTGACGTTGTAGGTCACGGCGATTGGGGAGATGTAGACCGGGATGTCGAGCGCACCGTCGGGGCCGCAGACGGCCTGGGCGGACTTGAGCTCCTCCGCCTTCATCGCGGCGTCGGAGCCGGCGAACTGGCTCGCACCAGAGATGAAGGTCTTGCGGCCGGCGCCGGAGCCGTCCGGGGAGTACTGGACGGTGACGCCCTGGTTGGATGCGGTGAAGCCCTGCTTCCACGCGTCGATGGCCGAGGCCTGGGCGCTCGAGCCGGTGCCGGTGAGGGTGCCGGTGACCTTGGGGCCGGAGGAGGCCGAGCCGGTGTTGGTGGTGCCAGCGGCGTTGTCCGAACCGCAGGCGGAAAGCGCAAGAGCGCCAGCTGCGACGACAGCGACGGCCGAGAGGCGGCCGATACGGAGAGCCTTCACGAAGATGTGCCCCTTCCAGGGTGGTTGAGTGCGTACAAGCCGTACTGAAGTCGAAGCTAGAGCCGACAGGTAAAGAGTTTGCTCGGCAAGGGTTAACGAAAGATGAACGGCGCGAGGATGGAGTGTGACGCCGCGGCGTCCGGCTTTGCCATCTTCGTCACATGTGACTAGGGGAACACTGCACCAGCAGTGGGCAGCGCACAGGTGAACCACGCGGACCTCCCTAGACTTCCCTGTATGGACAAGACGGGTGGCACGGCCGTGCAGACGGGTCGCTCGGCCCTGGCAGGGTCGTGGGCGATCGCCCGTGACTATGTCAGGGACCTGAGGTCCTCAGGCATCGTGCGCGTGCGCCGCTCGCTGATGCCGGCGATGGCCATGACGGTGGGCGCCGTACTCGCCTACTTCATCGCGGAATACCTCCTCGGCCACACCATGCCGATCTTCGCCGCAACATCCGCCCTCATCTCGCTGGGATTCGGGCGCGACCTCACCGTCCGCAAGGTCCTCGAGGTGGCCGTAGGCTGCACTCTCGGCATCGCGGTCGGCGACCTCCTCATGCACTTTCTGGGGGCGGGGCTGTGGCAGGCGGGCATCATCCTGTTCCTCTCGATCCTGCTCGCCCGGTTCCTGGACCGCGGCGTCATCTTCGCGACCCAGCTCGGCGTCCAGTCCCTGTTCGTGGTCCTTCTGCCGGTGGCCAGCGGCGGCCCGTTCACCCGTAGCCTCGATGCCGTGATCGGCGGTCTCATGGCGCTGGCGCTGACCGCGGTCCTGCCGCGAGACCCGCGGGTGCAGCCGCGGCGTGACGTCAAGGAACTCCTCGATACGTTCGCGACGATGCTGCGGGAGTGCGGCGAGGCCCTCGCGGACGCGGACTCGACCCGCGCCTGGCACGCGCTCGTGCGCGGCCGCGGCTCACAGGCCAAGGTCGACGCGATCCGGGCGAGCCTCAAGTCCTCCACTGAAGTCGCCCGCCTCGCGCCCGCCTATCGCCGCCACCGGGGCGAGATCGAGGAGATCGACAACGCCGTTGAGTTCCTGGACCTCGGGCTGCGCAACGCCCGCGTCGTCGCGCGGAGACTGAGCTCGGTCATCAACAACGCCGCCCTCTCCCAGACCGCGTCCGAGCGCATCGCCGGGCTACTCTCTGAGACGGCGGACGCGCTCGACAGCGTGGCCCTCGGGCTGGTCGCGGAGCGGCGGGAGGAACGCAGCGCCCAGATGCGCGCAGCCCGGCTTGCACTGGCGGACATCGGCGCCCACGCACACCCCCGCTACCTCCACGTGGAGCGGCTCGAAGGCGAGGCGCTCGTGATCCTGCTGCGGCCCATGATCATCGACCTCCTTGAGGCCACCGGCTACTCGCACGAGGAGGCCATGGCCTTCCTGCCCCGGATCTGAGCCGCGGGCCACGGTAGGGCACGCGATGCCTGACGAGAACTGTCAGGCGGCTGGAATAGCCTTGGCGCATGGCAATGAAGACCTCCACGCGCAGCCCGGCACGCTCCGGCCGGGCCCCCGGCTATCGGTGCGCGGAATGCGGCTGGACCACCGTGAAATGGGTGGGCCGCTGCGGTGAATGCCAGGCGTGGGGCACTGTCGAGGAGGTCGGCGCCGTCGTTGCGCGCACGACGGCGGCGACTTCCGTCCTCGAGCCGGCTCGCCCGATTGCCGAGATCGACGCGACCGACGCGGCGTTCCTGCCGACCGCAGTCGGGGAGCTGGACCGCGTGCTGGGCGGCGGCCTCGTGCCGGGCGCGGTGATCCTCCTCGCCGGAGAGCCGGGTGTGGGCAAGTCAACCCTCCTGCTTGACGTCGCGGCAAAAGTCGCCGGCGCAGCGCAGGGCGATGAAGCAGAGTACGGCGGGGCCGTGGCACGGGACGTCCTCTACGTGACAGGCGAGGAGTCCGCCGCCCAAGTGAAGCTGCGAGCCGAGCGGATCGGCGCCGTCGCACCCCAACTCTTCCTCGCCGCTGAGACGGATCTGTCCCAAGCCCTCGGCCACGTCGAGAAGCTCTCCCCGCAGCTGCTCATTGTCGATTCGGTCCAGACGCTCTCGAGCCCCGAGGTGGACGGCAGCGCCGGCGGTGTCTCCCAGGTGAGGGAAGTTGCCGCCTCGATCATCGCCGCCGCGAAGCGCCGGAACATGACCACCCTCCTCGTGGGTCACGTGACAAAGGACGGCTCGATCGCGGGTCCTCGCCTCCTCGAACACCTCGTGGACGTGGTCTGCCAGTTCGAGGGCGAGCGGCACTCGCGCCTGCGCCTCCTGCGCGCCGTCAAGAACCGGTATGGCCCGACGGACGAGGTCGGCTGCTTCGATCTGACCGAAACGGGGATCGTGAGCGTGTCGGACCCGTCGGGGCTCTTCGTGTCCCGCACCAAGGACCCCGTCTCAGGTACGTGCATCACCGTGACACTCGAGGGACGCCGGCCGCTCCTCGCCGAGGTCCAATCGCTCCTCGCGGAATCGGCAACCGCCCAGCCGAGGAGGGCCACGAGCGGGCTCGACTCGTCCCGGGTCGCGATGCTCCTCGCGGTCCTGCAGCAGCGTGCAGGCTGCCTCCTCCACAAGGACGACACCTATGTGGCGACGGTTGGAGGCGTGAAGCTCAGCGAACCGGCCACGGACCTCGCGGTGGCCCTGGCCGTTGCGTCGGCGAAGACCCGCACCGCCCTCCCCCAACGGCTCATCGCGTTCGGCGAAGTCGGGCTCGCGGGCGAGGTGCGGCCGGTGCCCGGGATCGGTCGGCGCATCCAGGAGGCCCATCGCCTCGGCTTCACCCACGCGGTGGTCCCTGCAAGCCCCGACGGACCAGGCGAGGTGCCGCCCGGTTTCAGGGTAAAGGAGGTGAGCCACGTCGCAGAAGCGCTCGAGCTCCTGATCCCCGGCACCGACTAGGCCTCACTCGGGCCGGTCTGTGCCCGAATCGTTGCCTACTTCATCCTGCCGCGCACCATGTGTGCGCGCACCCGCGGATACCATGGGATCCGTGCGTCGCGCCAGCCGCGGCGCAGGGAAGGGAATTCACATGGCTCGGACTCCCGAGGAAGTGCTCAAAGCCACCTTGGCCCGGGTCGCACCCGGAACGGCGCTGCGCGACGGTCTGGAACGGATACTCCGCGGCCGCACAGGCGCGCTCATAGTGCTCGGCTACAACCCCGCCGTCGAGTCGCTCTGCTCGGGCGGATTCGAGATCGGAATCGAGTTCTCCCCCACGCGCCTTCGCGAGCTGGCCAAGATGGACGGCGCCATCGTCTGCGACCGCGATGCGCGCACGATCGTCAAGGCCGCGGTGCACCTCGTGCCGGACTCGTCCATCGAGACGCACGAGTCCGGAACCCGCCACCGTACTGCCGAACGGGTCGCGAAGCAGACCGGCCTTCCTGTCGTCTCGGTGAGCCAGTCCATGCAGATCATCGCGCTCTACGTCCAGGGCATCCGGCACGTCATCGAGGACTCCGAGCGTGTCCTCGCGCGGGCCAACCAGGCCCTCGCGACCCTCGAGCGCTACCGGGCCCGGCTCGACCAGGTCACGCATTCGCTCTCGGCTCTCGAGATCGAGGCCATGGTCACGGTCCGTGATGTCGCCCAGACGCTCCAACGCCAGGTGATGGTCCAGCGCATCTCCGAGGAGATCGCCCAGTACGTCCTCGAACTCGGCGACGACGGACGCCTCCTGGCCCTCCAGCTCGAGGAGCTCACCACCGGGCTCGGGCCGGGCGCCGACGTGGTGATCCGCGACTACGCGGGGGACGACACCTCCTCGGAGACCATCGAGGCCGCCGTCCAGGCCCTCATGGACCTCTCCAGCGTGGACCTCATCGATCTCAACAGGATCGCTGCGATCCTCGGCTACGCCGGCGGCACCGAGACGCTCGACGCCGTTGTGCAGCCGCGCGGCTACCGCCTCATCTCGGGCCTCAAGCCTGTGCCGCGCGCGGTCGCGGACCGCCTCGTCGACCACTTCAGCGGTCTCCAGAACCTCATGGCGGCCACGATCGAGGACCTCATGACGGTGGACGGCATCGGCGAGCAGCGGGCCCGGACCGTCCGCGAGGGCCTCTCGCGCATGGCGGAGGCCAGCCTCCTCGACCGCTTCCTCTGATTCCTCATTCCCCTGAGGGAGCTACTTCAGCTCGAACACGGCCTTCGAGCTCGTCGTCGCCCCAAGCGACGCGGTCATGACGTAGAAGCCGGGCTTGGGCTGAGTTGCAACCGCCTTGCATCCTTCCGTGCTGCGGACGCGGTCCCACGGGAAATTCGCGCTCTCCGAGGCGCCCGCCGCGATGGTCTTGGGAAGGTCCTGCGCGTCCGTCTGGCAATCCTTCGAGGAGAAGATCCGGTCCGTCCCGCTGACCACGAGGAACTCCATCTGCTTGGTCCCTACGTTGACCTCACACGGCATAGGGTTCGCGTTGGTCACCCTGAGGGTGAACATCGGCTTCTCGTTGGGTGCGTAGCTGGGCTTGTCCGTTGCCGCGGCGACCGTGATGAGGTGCGGGTCGCAGGACGGAGTGGCGGTGGGGGCTGCCGTGGAGGCCGAGCTCGGGCCCGCGGACGCCGCCGTCTCCTGGGCTGATGACGGCGACGGGTCGGCCTGGGCAGACGAGGTCGCCTCGGGCACAGGGACGGCACGTGGATCTGGAGCCGCTCCCGTGGCTCCCTTGGGGACGTCCGCGGCCGAGCCCACAGCGGCTACTGCCGCCCAGACGCCGACCCCGAGTACCCCAAGGATCATGACCATAAGGACCAGTACGGCGATGCGCCTGCGGCGGTACACGGCGGCGCTCTGGCGGGGCTCGGGGCGTCCAGTGGCGGGACGGCGTACCCGCCCCCCCGCCGACGCCCGCATGCCTGCTCCACCGTTGCCCTGCCGTCCCATGCCTCTAGGCTAAGATCCGCGGCGCGTGGACCCGCAGCGCCGCGCCGCAGGCAGCAACTCCTGCAGCACTAGACGTCCGCCGGCACCCCGCCCACCACCGGCGCGGGGTCACCTGCCAACAACCCGGGGTCACCTCCCTGAAGCCATATCCTGAATCCACCCACATTTCCGGATGGCACCCCGACGAAAGGCAAGCGTGAGCGCATCCTTGACCACCCGCCGTCGTGCGCAGGATGACGCTCCCACTCAGGTGTCGGAGCGGATCGGGGGCCTGCACACGGCGCTCTCCGAATGGTTCGCCGTCGAGGCGCGGGACCTGCCATGGCGCGCTCCGGGCCGCACACCCTGGGGCGTTCTCGTGAGCGAAGTCATGCTGCAGCAGACGCCCGTAGCGCGGGTGCTGCCCGTGTGGCGGGAGTGGATGCAGCGGTGGCCGCACCCAGCAGAGCTCGCGGGGGTGCCTGCAGGCGAGGCCGTGCGTGCGTGGGGCCGGCTCGGCTACCCGCGTCGAGCGCTCAGGCTGCACGCGGCTGCCACCGTGATCGCCGAAAAGCACGGCGGACTGGTGCCCGATACGGAGGAGGGGCTGCTCGCACTGCCGGGGGTGGGATCGTACACGGCTGCTGCGGTCGCGGCCTTCGCGTTCGGGCGCCGGACCACGGTGGTGGACACCAATATCCGGCGCGTGCACGCGAGGCTCGTGGGCGGCGAGGCCCTCCCTGCGCCCTCGCTCACGGCAGCCGAGCAGCGCCGCGCCACCGACCTTCTTCCCGACGACAGGGCTCTGTCCGTGACGTGGAATGCTGCCACGATGGAGCTTGGGGCGGTCGTCTGCACGGCACGGTCGCCCCGATGCGGTGACTGCCCAGTGTCCGGGGACTGCGCATGGCTCGCGGCGGGAAAGCCGGCGCCGACTCATACGCCGCGGGGCCAGGCGTGGCACGGGACGGACCGGCAGGTCCGAGGCGCGATCATGGCGGTGCTGCGGGTCTCGGCACATCCCGTCCCGCGCGAGCTGTTCGAGGCCTCCCCGTCTGGTGCCCGTGGATGGCCGAGTATTCGCGGGTCCGTCGGGGCGGCCCCCGCAGAACGCCGACCATTCACGGAAGGGACTGCCGTTGCCGTGGACGAAGCGCTAACCCAATTCCACGCGCTCGGCACCAGCCCGGCCCAGCTGGAACGCTCCCTCGCAGGGCTGCTCGCGGACGGGCTCGCGGTCGAAGCGGACGGGCACCTGCGCCTTCCATAATGGCGCCGGCGGCGTCGCAACCGAATTGCGTCCGCATCGAGACCGCGGCTCCATTGAACCGCCCTGGACCTGGCCCCTAGCCTCGTTTGCATGGCCAGCAGGGTGCTCATGATGGCCGCTTCGGCAGGGATCCTCACGGCCACATCCCTCGTGGCCTGCCATGGAGAGGTCGCATGCCCCGCGATCGCCGCGGCCCCGTTTCTCACCGTGCACATCTCGGCGGACCTCGCGGCGACGCTGAACTCGGGCTCCGTCACCGCGACGGCGTGCCAAGACGCTGGATGCCACGGTGGACCGCTGGCACTCGCGGACGAGCAGGCTTCCGGTTCAGCCTCGGTACCGGGAAAGGTGGGTCGGATCGGCATGGGATCCCTCAGGGAGACGCCGATAGACCTGACCGTCTCTGCCCAGGACCTGCAGGGCCAGCATCTCGGCGACTACCGCCTCCAGTTCGCACCGCGTATCTCATACCCGTGGGGCTCCTCGTGCCCGCGGGTGGTCACGGCGGAGGTCAGCTGGGACCGCTCAGGTCTGCATCCCTCGATGCCGTAGGCCGGACACGGTCGGACCATGGTGACCATGCGTGCGGTGGCTGTGATCCTGTCCTTGAGCGCGGCGGGCCCACAACCGCCACTGTCACCCTCGACCGGCTGGGCCTTCGGGCTGGCTAGCTCCGGACTACTCGCGCGCCCGTCCGTGCAGCCAACGGATCATGCGTGTGTTGCCGAGCGTGTTCGGCTTGACCCGGGCCAGGTCGAGGAACTCCGCCACGCCTTCATCATGCGAGCGCAGCAGTTCGGAGTACACCTCGGGGTCCACGCCGGACTGGTCGGCCATGACCTCGAACCCATGCCGCTCGAAGAACCCCACCTCGAAGGTGAGGCAGAAGACCCGCTGCACCCCGACGTCGTGCGCTTCCTTCAACAGCAGCTCGACAAGTGCATGGCCCACTCCGTGCCGGCGCCATGCATCGGCGGCGGCGAGAGTGCGGATCTCCGCGAGATCCTCCCACATGACGTGCAGGGCCCCGCAGCCGATCACCTCGCCGTCCGGCGTCTCGGCGACACGGAACTCCTGGATCGCCTCGTAGTACGCCACTGACTCCTTCGAGATGAGGATCCGCCGCTCGGCGAGAGGCGCTACGAGGCGCTTGATCGCCGCGACGTCGCCCGTTCGCGCGCGCCGGAGCGTGAACGGCGGGGCCGGGGGTGCAGTGGCGGTCTCGGCAGTCATGCGGTCAATCCTAGTTCCGGGCCCGCGCCGAGGCTCCGCGCACGACGGCGCTGGGTTGGCGCTATCCCGAGGGGCGGCCGTGGGGGCGCTCCCCACGGCGGGGCATGACCCAGTTCGATGCCAACTGTTCGATGCCAACTGTTCGATGCCAACTATTCGATGCCAACTATTGGGTATCTGCTTAGTTGAAGTGGGGGGCTGACCGCTGCGGCTGACAACCGCAAGGGCTGCGCCGTGGTGTTTCGGCGGTGACCGCCGCACAATGATCGGATGCCGACGCAGACGATCAACGAAACGCCCCTGTACTTCGACATCGAGGGGGACGGTGCACCCCTTGTGCCCGTGCACGGTTCGTGGGCCGAAACCAGTGTGTGGGACCTCGTTGTCCCCGGACTGGCCCAATCCTTCAAGGTCGTCAGGTACGACCGACGCGGGCACGGTCGCAGCACCGCCGACCCTGTCCAAGGCACCGTTCACGACGATGTGGAGGACTTGGCCGCGCTCATCCGAGAACTCGACGTGGCACCGGTGAACCTCGTAGGGAATTCTGGCGGGGCATGCATCAGCCTCCGACTCGCTGCGGAATATCCCGACCTGGTCAGGAAGGTCTCCGTCCACGAACCGCCCTTCGTGTGGCTTCTCGGCAACGACCCGGCGACCAAGCCCCTCCAAGACTCTTTCCTGGCCGACGCCGGGCCTGTGATCGCCTTCGTTGAAGCTGGCAGGCTGGCAGAGGCGTCCGAGCACTTCGTGGACAACATCGCCCTCGGGCCAGGCACATGGCCAACCCTGCCCGAGCCCGTGCAGGACATGTTCATCCGCAACGCGCGCACCTTCCTCGGCGAGACAAGGGACCCGGATTTCCTCGCGATTGACGTCGACCGCCTCCGGACGCTCCGGACACCCGTTCAGCTCACCCAAGGCAGCATGAGCCCGGCCATGTTCACGGCGATTATTGGCCAGCTCCGCGAGGTGCTCCCTCACGCTACGCATCACCTCTTCATGGGTGCCGGCCACCTGCCCCAAGCCACGCACCCCGACGAATTCGTCGCAGCGGTCGGTGAATTCCTGCAGTAGAAGTTCAGCTCTGCGAAGACAGTATCGGCTTAGCTGAATTTGGTGGGCGCGGAACGCTTTCAGCAGTACTGCGTGCGCCCCCGAACGTCTTGGGTTAGTCCGCGCCTGCATGAGGCATCGGCGGCTTCAGCGAAGCTGATACCCAGTTTCCAACTATTGGGTATCTGCTTAGCTGAAGTAGGCTGGGGTATGGCCGATTCATCGCCTCAGATGCCACGCGCAGGCGTGGACTACCCCAAAACGTTCGGTCAGTTCCAGGAGTGGTTCAGCACCGACGAGGCCTGCCTCGAGTATCTGGCTGGGCTGAGGTGGCCGGGAGGGTTCGCCTGCCCGAAGTGCGGTGGCCGCGACTATTGGCGCACGGGCGCCGGGCTGTGGATGTGCAAGGTGTGCTCGCGCCGGACGTCGGTGACGGCCGGGACGATCTTCGACCGCACTCGGACCCCGCTGCGGACCTGGTTCGCGGCAGTGTGGTTCGTGACGTCCCAGAAGAACGGCGTGTCCGCCCTCGGCCTCCAGCGCGTCCTGGGGCTGAATTCGTATGAGACGGCATGGGCGTGGATGCACAAGCTCCGTCGGGCCATGGTCCGGCCCGAGCGCGAGATGCTCTCCGGTCTTGTCGAGGTCGACGAGAGCTTCATCGGCGGGGTCCACCGCGGCCTGCCCGGGGTCGGGCCGGACAAGATCTCGGTCCTGATCGCCGCGGAGCACCTGGACCGCAACCGGATCGGGCGCATCCGCCTCGAGCCCGGCCCGTCCGACCGCAGGCTCGCACTCGTCAAATTCGGCCAGCGAGTCGTCGCCCCGGATCCACCATCCGCACCGACGGGGCGCGGCAGCTGCGGCGATTCGCCGACCTCGGCTACCAGCACGAGTACTTCACCCAGCTGGGCTCGGACATCCCCGCGCACGTGAACATGCCGGCTGTGCACATGGCGGCCTCCCAGCTCAAGCGCTGGATCGACGGCACCCTGCACCAGGGCCTCTCCCGAGAGCAGCTGGCCTACTACTTGGACGAGTTCACGTTCCGCTTCAACCGGCGCACCGCCAAGAGCCGCGGGCTGCTCTTCTACCGGCTCCTTCAGCAGGCCACGAACACTGACCCCGCGCCGCTGAAGGACCTCGTTATTCCCCACGACAGCGATCCCCGCCCGGCACCACGAATGAAAGGACTCCGGCGGGGATGAGGAACTCGGCCCGATCCAACCTCCTGGCCGGGTTCTCCGGAAATGGTTCCGAAACCGTTCGCTCAGCGCGATAATCGGTGGATTTCCGGAGATCGCGTTGGCTTGGCTCTGTTTCCAGTCAGGGGGTTGGTTTGGCTGTCCTGATCGTGGAACCGTCGGTGTTGATCACCGTGCTAGATCCGAGCGGAGCCTTGAGCGTGATGGTGATGTCATGATTCTTGGCTACCTGACAGGTGCTTGAGGAATCGGGTCCTCGGGAAACAGTGATGGTGACAGTGACGGAATCGGCCTGTTCCTTGGCTTCCGTCGCACGCACCATATCCGGCAGTGACGGTGATCGAGTTGGACGCTTGGTCGGTCCGATAGGCGAACAGAACCGCGAGGTAGTTACCCGGGCCCTGCGGGGGGACGGTGTGAACGGGGTTGGGCTCCGGGGGACTGGCGCACCCACAAGCCAGAAGCCCTATTAGGAGAACTGCTCCTGTGCGTGACGCTACCCGGACCAAGCGGTGTCCAGCCTGGATGGGCCCAGTAGGCGTCCCCTTCGTGCCTGCCAGAGCTGCGCTGACGCTCATGCCCAAAGCTTAAGCGCTGCTGGCGGGCACCGCGGCCGAGAGTCACCAGCGAGCTCCAGCAGCGCGCCCGCACCGCCTCAGACGAGTGAATGAGCCGAGCAATTCCGTATCTGTGTGACTACTTCAGCTAAGCAGATACCCAACTTCCAACTACTAGCCATCTTCCACATCTTCGACTAGTATCGAAGATATATTCGAATGCACCGGATCAGATGCCATCGAACCAATGCACTGGGGGGAGGGAACCATGCACGCTCCGACCGCGGCCACCCTCCTGCCGGCTTCGGCGTCCGTTGCCTTCGCCTCCCGCGACCCGGGCGCGCTGCACGGCGCCCTGTGGATTGATCCCGCCTCGCTTGCACGGCCCGAGCAGACAGCACGTGCAATCAAGGCGCTCGCGGATTTCGACGCCTACAGCGCGGCCGCGAGAGCGTTTCTGGTGAACCTTCTCGGGCAACAGATCGCCGAGGAGCCGCTTGAAGGGCGCGCGGGCCAGCCCACACGGCTCGGCGGGGAGCTCGCACACGCTGCGACTGTCTCGGAGGTCGCACTGCTGACGAACACGTCGGAGGCTGTGGCAGCGCGTATGGTGAACTTTTCCAACGCGCTCGTCGATCGCCATCCTGCCCTCCACGATGCCCTTGCGTCCGGGGATACCACCGAGGCCCACATCAAGGTCATCCTGGACCAGGCCTCGACCCTCCCTGAGGAGGCGGCCGAGGCGCTGGGAGCCGAGGCGCTGCAGCGCCTTCGCTCTCGCAAAGGCCACCCACGCACGCCCGGCGAACTCCGCGCGGTGGTCAAGGCCCTGCGGGAACGCCTGCACCCCGAATCCATCGTTCGTCGCACGGCACGCGCCACGGCTGACCGCGGGGTGTGGCTCCAGCCCGAGGACGACGGCCTGTGCACGCTGACGGCCCTGCTCCCCGTCGAGATAGGGTTCGCGGCATACAAACGCATCGACGCGACGGCCCGTGCTTCGCATGGCGCGGAGGGGGAACACCGCACCATGCCGCAACTGCGCGCAGACGCCCTGGCGCAGGCGTTGCTCGTCGACGCCGGGGCCGGGCCGAGGAGCGCAAGCGACGTCTCCGGCCTGACAAGACTCGATGATGCGACGCGCCCGGCACCGGTCCACATCCCCGAGGACCTCGCGGACCTCGTCAGAGCGGAGATCGTTGTGCACATCCCCGCCAGCGTCGCGCTCGGCGCCTCGGACAACGTCGCGGAGCTCGAGGGCCACGGGGTCATCGACGCCCACACTGCCCGCGCACTCGCCGCAGCGGCGCCCACGTGGCAACGGATCTGGACGGACGCTGACGGCACACCGGTCCGACTCGGACGCTCCGCATATCGACCGCCCGAAGCGCTCAAGCGCTTCATCCGGTACAGGGATGGAACATGCGTGGTGCCCGGATGCACCCGCGCGGCTCGACGCTCTGAGGTTGACCACACGATTGAATGGCAGGACGGCGGGACAACCGACGCAGACAACCTCGCACTGCTGTGTCCCAAGCACCACGCGCTCAAGTCGCTCGCGGTCTTCACCATTCGCCGCGAGGCACACGATGAAGAGGGCCGGGTCGGTGACGAAGGGCCCATCAGCAGCAAGCTCATCTGGAAGACGTTGCTGGGCTTCGAGTATTCGGCCGAACCCCTCGATCGAAGCCATATTCTCGGCCCGCGTGCCGTCGAACTCGATCCCGGCGCCGCAACGACAACGTCAGTGGCAACAGATCGGCTCTCGGTGGATCGGCCCCCTGGTCCCGGGCCAACGCAACCAAGACCGCAGCAGCCGCAACTACAGCCGCCACCCCTGCAACCGCCGCCGTTCTAGACCGCGGCAGCTTGTGCGCACGGCTGTCAGCCCCCTGCCCTGCACGCAGCAACGTACAGCCCTACAGCCCCAGCTCCTTTGGGAGCTCGCGGGTCTCCCCCAGCACGTGCTCGGCAAGGAACGCGCTCACAACCCCATACCAGACCTTTGCGTGCTGGGGCTGGAGGATCCAGTGGTTCTCGTCCGGGAAGTACAGGAATCGGTGCGGGGTCCGGCCCGCGTCATCGGCGGCGAGCTGAGAGGCGGAGATCAGCTCCCACCACAGGCGCAGCCCCTCGCCGACCGGGACGCGGTAGTCCTTGTCGCCGTGGATCACGAGCATGGGCGTGCGGATCTCAGCGACCGAGCGATGCGGCGAGTTGGCCTGCATCATGGCCTCATCCATTTCCTTGGCCCAGTACAGCGCCATGTCGGTGGTGGGGCCGAACGCATCGAGCGCCCAGAGGCTCGCGTGCGTCACAATCGCCCGGAAGCGGTCGGTGTGCCCCGCCACCCAATTGGCCATGTACCCGCCGAACGAGCCACCCATCGCGGCGGTCCGAGCGGGGTCGAGGTCGTCGCGCCGGAGGGCTGCGTCGGTGATCGCCATGAGGTCCCTGAAGGGTGCGTCGCCCCAGCGTCCCCAGCCCCTGTCGATGAACGCCTGTCCATAGCCGGTTGACAGCGCGGGGTCCGGCAGCAGCACGGCGTAGCCTTGAGCTATCAGAAGCCAGGGATTCCACCGCCACGTCCACGCGTTCCACGAGCCGATCGGCCCGCCGTGGATCCACAGGAGGAGCGGATGCTTGCCGCCCTCCGGAGCCGCAGCAGGGAGCGCGAGCCACGCGCGCACGGGGGTGCCGTCCGCGGCCGTCGCCGTCACCTCCTCGAGCCGGCCTGGGATCTGGGGCCGCTCGGCAGGGTTGTTGAGGCGCACCGTCTCACCGGAGCCGAGGTCTATCCGCACGACCTCGGGGGGCATCAGGTAAGAGCTGCGCAGCGCGTAGGCGCGCTCCCCGTCCGGCGAGACGACGACGTCGGTGTACGCCGCGTCGTCGTGCGTCAGACGGGCGACCTCCCCAGTGGCGACGTCGATGCGGAACACGGGCGAGCGGCCCTGATCGTCAGCGGTGACGAGCAGCGCGGAGCCGTCGGGCACCCAGTCGCACGGGTGCGGCATGCGGTCCCAATCGGGGGCAAGGCGTCGGAGCTGGCCGGTCTCCACGTCCAGAAGGTGCAGCTCGGAGCGATAGGCGCTGGTCGGCGTCGTGTGCGGCTCTACTACCACAGCGACGGTCCGGCCGTCGGGGCTGACCGGCCCCGGGAGGTAGTCCATCCGCTCCTCGGAGAGGATGGTGCGGCGAGTGCCCGAGGCGACGTCGATCGCGACGAGTTCACTGCGCAGATCGCCCTTGGCCAAGTGCTTCGCCACGGAGGCATACAGCGTGCGGCCGTCCGGGCTCGCGAACGCGTCGCCGAAGCGGAGTCCCGCGCCGATGTCCGGAGTGAGGTTGCGCAGCTCGAGGGCCGGCGCCTCGTCGACCGTGGAGGGCTTTCCGCTCTCGGACTCGGCCTTCGAACGCTCGACGGCGAACAGGCGCGGCTGCGCGGGTCCCAGATCCGAATCCCAGAAGCGCACGGGGTACGAGGAGTGCAGGATGGCTGCGACCTTGCCCTCCTTGCGCGTCTTGCGGCGCGCCTCGTCGTCCGACTCGTCAGTGCTGCCCGCCAGCACGGAGGCCTGCACGAACGTCGCATCCGCCTTCTGTGCAGTGATGACGCGTTCGACGCCGCCCGCACGGCTGAGCACGACTCTCGCCTCGCCGCCGGCCCGGGGCAGGAGCCACAGCGCGTTGACCGGGTCCTCGTCGGGCTTCTCAGGGTCGGGACGGGCCGAGGTGAAGTAGAGGTCGCCGTTGGCGGCGAAGGCGGCGCCGGCCTCACCCTTGGCGCTGCGCGTGATGCGGCGTGCCGGCGTC
This sequence comes from Sinomonas notoginsengisoli, assembly GCF_021554725.1. GTDB lineage: Bacteria > Actinomycetota > Actinomycetes > Actinomycetales > Micrococcaceae > Sinomonas > Sinomonas notoginsengisoli. The sequence goes on from NZ_JAIZDP010000002.1 coordinate 108,302, forward strand.
CGTCCGGCAGGATCGATCTCCCAGAGTGCGGTCCCGTACTCGGTGCCCTTGCCGTTGAGGGTAGCTACCGTGGTCACAAGCCGAGTACCGTCGGGACTCAGCGCGAGGCCGGAGAGGCGCGGGATGGCCACATAGTGGTCGAGGTCGTGGAACGGGGTCTCGGGCCGCGGCGCGGGCTCTGCGGCGTCGGGGTGGGATTCTGCGGCGGTCTCGGCAGTCATGTCCCGATTCAACTCGGATTGTGGCGCAAAGCACAGACCCGTTCACTGTTGGTGAAACAGTTCTTTCAGGCCTCGCTACCGCCGGAAACCTGGCCCTCAGACCTCACCAAAACCCGCCTCGACCTGGCCCCTGACAAACGCAATCGCCTTGGCGGCATCCGGCCCCGAGGCCTCCACCACCAGCTGCTGCCCTTGACGCGCACCCAGTGCCATCAGGGCCATGACGGACTGGCCGTCCACGCCATTGATGGTCACCTCGGCGTCGAACGCCGAGAGGCGCCCGGCCAGTACCGCCGCGGGGCGGGCATGCAGGCCCATGGGATTCTCCAGCGTCAGGACTGCGGACTCCGTGGGCTCGCCGAGTTCCGGCGGTTCCTCGGCCTCGGCGCCGCGCACTGCCTCCTCGGCGGCCCTCGCCACGCCGTCGAGACCCGCGCCCGCCTTCGAGGCGACGGCAGCCGCCACTGCCCCTTCGACGAGGGCGGCATCGGCGATCCGGATTCGCGCACGCTGATCGTCGTCGAGGAACTCGAGCACCGATTCCGCCGTCATGACGGCCGAGCCGAGGTCGGTCAGGACCACGACGCCCTCCCCGCTGTCCGCGGAGCCGACGCCGTCCATGACCTTCTCGAACGAGGTGCCCACACCGCCGTCATCCGTCCCACCCGCCGCGGCAAGCGGAACACCGTCCGCCATCTGCCCGGCAACCTCGACCACCCCCTCGGCGAGCCGTGCCGAGTGGGAGACGATGAGTAGCCCGACAGGAGTCACGCGTCAGCCTTGCTCATCGTCGCTGTGACGGCGGCGCGCAGGATGTATGCGGTCGAGACGGCGCCCGGGTCCACATGCCCGGCACTGCGTTCGCCCAGATAGCTTGCGCGGCCCTTGCGGGCGACGAGCGGCTTGGTGGCCTCGGCCCCCGCCTCAGCGGCGGCGGCCGCAGCAGCGAGCGCGGCCGTGCCGTCGGCGGCTTTCCCGGCGGCGTCGACCGCGGGCGTCCACGCATCCACCATCGTCTTGTCCCCGGCCTGGGCCTTTCCACGAGCCACAATTCCGTCGCGGGCGGCGGCGAGCATCGCAGCGACGGCTTGCCCGTCGAGCGCCACGCCATCGCCGACCGCGGTGGAGGCGCGCAGGTACGCCGTCCCGTAGAGGGGCCCGGCGGCACCGCCCACCTTGCTCATGAGCATCATCGCCGCCATCTTGAGCGCGGCCGCCACCGAGTCCGGCGACTCCTCATCGAGCTTGGCGACGATGGCGCGGAAGCCGCGGTCCATATTCTCCCCGTGGTCGCCGTCGCCGATCGCACGGTCCAGATCGATCAGCTCCTCTCGGTGCACCCCGATCACGCGCGCGCTCTCGCGAAGCCAGCGCTCGGCCCAGGCCTTGTCCAGCACCGCGTTGTCCGAGCCCGCCATCATGCACCCCAGCGGAGGGCCGCCGTGTGGACGGGTGCGTCCCAGAGCTCCGTGAGCTCGTCATCGAGCCTCAGGACAGTGACGGAGCAGCCTTGCATCTCCAGCGACGTGACGTAGTTGCCCACCAGGCTCCGCTCCACGGTGATGCCGCGGTCCTCGAGCAGCTGCACGGCCCTGCGGTAGACGATGTACAGCTCGGACAGCGGAGTGCCGCCCATGCCGTTGACAAACAGCAGGGCCTTCTCGCCCGTACCGATGCCGAGGTCCTCGGCCACGGGCGTGAGCAGGTGCTCCGTGAGCGCGTCCGCGGGCTCGAGCCCCACGCGGTGGCGGCCCGGCTCGCCATGGATGCCAATGCCGATCTCGATCTCGTTCTCGGCGAGCTCGAAGCTCGGCTTGCCCGCGTGTGGGACCGTGCACGGGGTCAGGGCGAGGCCCATTGAGCGGACGTTCGCCACGACCTTCTGGCCCACCGCCTCGACCTCATCGAGGGAGTCACCGCGTTCCGCCGCCGCCCCCGCGATCTTCTCCACGAGGACCGTGCCCGCCACCCCGCGGCGTCCAGCAGTGTAGAGGGAGTCCTCGACGGCCACATCGTCGTTGACCAGGACCGTCCGGACCTCGATTCCCTCGGCGGCGCACATCTCGTCAGCGGTCTCGAAGTTGAGGACGTCCCCCGTGTAGTTCTTCACGATGTGCACCACACCGGCGCCACCGTCCGCGGCCTGCGTCGCCGGGATGATCTGGTCCGGGGTGGGCGACGTGAAGACGGCGCCGGGAATGGCGGCATCGAGCATCCCTCGGCCCACATAGCCCGCGTGGAGGGGCTCATGGCCGCTTCCACCGCCGGAGACTAGGCCCACCTTGCCCTGGACGGTACCACCGGCGCGGCTGACGAACATCGGGTCGGGATGGACGGTGACGAGGTCCGCATGGGCTAGGCCAAAGCCCTCCACCGACTCGTTCACCACCCTCCGGGGATCGTTGATGAGCTTCTTCATGTGTCGCTCCTTCGCACGCTCGCACGCGTCGTCGGGGGGTGTGGTTGGAGCGTACCGCGGGGTGCGGGGGAAGGACAGCTTTGGCCCGAGCGCACACGGCGCAAGAACCCCGACGACGGGCAGGGCGGAGGCGCGCCCATCTCCCTTTGACTCCGCGGCACTTCTGTCTGATGATTGAACGAAAGCAGACCGCACCGAGACTGATCCCATCCGCCGATTGAAGGTCCACCCATGCCAGATGAAGCGCTCACCGGCGCCGCAGGAGCGGCGTCCCACGGGCGCATCCTCGAGCTCATCCGAAGCGGCGACGGGCTTTCACGCCAGCAACTCCTGGGCGCGACCGGGATGTCCCGGGCAACGCTGTACGAGCGTCTCGACGCGTTGGAACGGGCCGGGTACGTCTACGAGGCCGAGTCGCTCGCAGCCACAGGCGGACGCCGGCCGAGGAACATCCGGTTCGACGACCGCGGCCGGGTAATCCTGGCCCTCGCGGTCGGGCAGACCAGGGCCACCGCCAGCGTCGCGGACACAACGGGGACTTCCCTCCGCTCCGTCGTGCTCAAGCACGACATCGCCGCGCCCGCGTCGGACGTGCTCGGCCCGCTCATCCACGCCGGTCAGGCACTCCTCGAGCAGGGGGGCGCCCGCGAGCGGCTTGTGGGCGTCGGGGTCGCCCTTCCCGCGCCAATCGACGCCGAGACCGGCCGAGTCGTCAACGCCACAACCGTCCCCCTCTGGAGCGCAGACGCCGCCGTCACGCTGCTCGGCGAGACCTGGGACGTCCCCCTCGTCTTCGAGAACGATACGATGGCGGCAGCCCTCGGCGAACGCTCGGGAGACCACGAGACCCTGGTCTACGTCAAGGTGGGCTCAGGTATCGGCTGCGGCATCGTGGTGGATGGATCGATCCTCCGCGGAGCGGCCGGAGCAGCCGGAAGCATCGGCCACATTCGCGTGGCACCCGGCGGTCCACTGTGCAAATGCGGGAGACACGGCTGTTTGGCCGCATTCAGCTCAGGCCTCGCCATTATGCAACAGCTGAAACCGCATCGCCACCTCACATTGGATCAAATACGCTACGCGGCCGAGCAGGGAGACGAGGAAGTCATCCGAATTCTGCAGCACGCGGCAGCAGTCCTCGCGAGCGAATTGAATGCCACCGTGACCACCATCAATCCGCATCGCCTTGTCTTAGGAGGACGAATAGGAACACTTCGGGCATTTGCAGATGCGGTCCGCGAAAGAATTCTCGTGGACGTTGTCGACCGCATCTCCGAGGGGCTCGCCGTGCAGACTGGGGCTCCTGACGACCGGAGCGCGGTACGTGGACTAGCCACCCTCGTCGTCCGGAAGGTGTTCGATCCTTCAGCCATCGACAGTGCAATATCCGCTTCACATCACAGGTCGCATAGCGTAGCCTGAGGCCCGCGCGGAATAGGGAGCCCAATAATCAACCTTTGGTGCCGGGCATCAGGGGTTATTACGCATGCATTCATAAAAGGGCAAGTTAAGGCAGAATTAACCAAAAGGTTCATCCCATTTAAGGCCAACAGCTGCAATTAGCCACACATCCAACAGAACCTTAATTCGGCCCGACGGAGACCCCCCACTCACAGTCGCGGGCCAACACCGGCTTGAGCGATCTACTCGAGTCCTCACACAGGAGAACCCCTATGAAGTTCACGACTGCTCTGCGTTCCGGCGTGGCCATCGCCGCGCTGACGCTGGCTGTATCGGGCTGCGCCCAAAGCAGCACCGCCGCGAAGAACAATGCTGGCGACACCGGCAGCAAGACCGTTAAGGTCTTCATCAGCGGCGATACCAACATCCAGAACCTCTGGGAGAAAGATCTCGCCCCGAGCTTCGAGAAAGCCAACCCCGGCTACAAGGTCCAGGTACAGATCGACCTCCACGGCGAGCACGATTCCCAGACCCTCGCCAAGCTCACAAGCTCTGTCGAGCAGAAGAAGGACGCCGACTTCGACCTCGTCGACGGCGGGTTCGTCCCCAAGGCTTCGGGCGCCAACCTTCTCGAGAAGGTCGACACAAACTCGATCGCGGCCCTCGCCGACATCCCGGGCGATGTGGTCAAGGCCGGCGGCCAGGGCGGCATCCCGTACCGCGGCTCCTCGGTGCTCCTCGCGTACGACACAAAGACTGTTGCGACCCCGCCGAAGACCCTCGACGAGCTCCTCGCATGGATCAAGGCCAACCCCGGCAAGTTCACATACAACTCACCGAAGTCCGGTGGCTCGGGTGCGGCCTTTGTCACGACTGTCCTGGACAAGTACGTCCCCGCGGATGCACGCCAGAAGATGACGGTGGGCTACGAGAAGGACCTGGAGTCGAACTGGGACAGCGGCTGGGAAGAGCTTCGCGGCCTGAACCCCTTCGTGTACCAGAAGGGCGTCTACCCGAACGGCAACAAGCAGACCCTCGAGCTCCTTGCGAGCGGCCAGATCTCGATGGCGCCGGTCTGGAGCGACCAGTTCCTCACTGGGTCGACCAACGGAACGATTCCGGCGACGGTCAAGTCCACGCAGATTTCCAACCCCTCGTTCACGGGCGGGGCGGCGTACCTCGGCATCCCGGTGAACAGCCCCAACAAGGAGGCCGCACTCAAGCTCGCGAACTTCGTCCTGCAGTCCGAGCAGCAGGCGGAGATCGTCAAGGAGATCTCTGGCTACCCTGCCATCTCGCTCGCCAAGCTCCCGGCGGACGTGAAGGGCAAGTTCGCCAACGCTGACACGAACAACCTGCGCAAGGGCTACTTCGACCAGATCTCGAAAGACATGAACAACCTCTGGGATCAGAAGGTCCCCGGCCAGTGACCTCTCAGTCCCCTGCGATCCGCACGGGCCGGGAGGACCTCGCCGACCTCCCGGCCCCGATCCGCCCCGCACGCCAGGCACGGGCCGGGCGTGCGCCGGCGGCACGGGCCCGCGGCCTCATCATGGCGCTGCCGCCCATCCTCCTCATCGCGCTCTTCATCGGCTTCCCGATCGTCCTCGCCTTCACCTTCAGCATCGGATTCACGGACGGGCTCAACCGAACGATCGCGCTCATCGGCCAGAACGTCCACGAGGCCGACGGCGCACCGACATTCGGCGCCTACTCCGAAATGTTCACCAACCCCCGATTCCTGGGAGACCTCACAGTCACGGTGATCGTCACCGTGGTGAGCACCGCCGTCGTGATCCTCCTCGCAACCGGGATCGGGCTGTACCTGAAGTTCGTGGGCGGGATCGTCGGGAAGGTGCTCTCCGCACTCGCCGTCATCCCGCTCTTCATCCCGGTGGTCATCGCCTCGTGGGCCATCCTCGGCTTCTACTCGGCGGACGGATTCCTGCGCAGCGTGGCTGCACAGTTCGGGGTCGAGTTCCCGGTCTGGTCGTTCACGATGGTCACCGTGATCATTGGCTCGGTGTGGACGTCCCTGCCGTTCGCGACCCTTCTCATCACGTCGGGGCTGCAGGCCGTTCCGCAGGCAATGATCGACGCCGCGCGCGACGCCGGTGCCTCCTTCCTCCGCGTTGTCGCCAGCGTCGTGGTCCCCATGGCGGGGGTGCCGATCATCATCGCCACGACGTTCACGGCAATAGGCATCCTCGGATCATTCACGGTTCCGTACTTCACGGGCCCGAACTCGCCGAACATGCTCGGCGTGGACATGTCCAACTACTTCTCCGCGTTCAACCAGCCTCAGCAGGCAGTCGTCATGGCGTTCGTCGTCTTCGCGATCGCCTCGGGCATCGCCGCGGTGTACGTGTGGGCGAACTTCCGCTCGGCCAAGGAAAGCGGGGCCCTCTGATGCGGAATCCCTCAACGCGGCGCGGCGTCACAGGCACTCTCGTGGTCCTGTTCGCCCTCGCCCTGGCGGTGTTCATCGTGGGCCCGCTCCTATGGCTCGCCGTGCGGGCCTTCGCGACGAACTGGACGTATCCCAACCTTGCGCCCGACGGATGGACATTCAAGTGGTGGGAGCTCGTGTTCAGCGACAACGCACTCGGCGTCGCGGTACAGAACTCGCTGTTCTTCGCCCCCGTCACGGTGCTCGTGTCTGCGCTCATCTGCCTCCCTGCGGCCTATGCATTCGCACGCTTCGAATTCCCGGGCCGGAGGTTCTTCCTGATCGGGCTGTTCGCGGCAAACGCGTTCCCGAAGATGGGCCTGTTCGTTTCACTGGCCGCGCTGTTCTATGCGCTCAACCTGATGAACTCGATCCTTGGCATCCTCATCGTGCACTTGCTGGGCACCGTCGTCTTCATGACCTGGATCCCCGCGGCCGCGTTCGCCGCGGTGCCGCGCAGCCTCGAAGAGGCCGCCCGCGACGCCGGTGCATCGAAACTGCGTGCATTCTTCAGCGTCACGTTGCCGATGGCACTTCCGGGAATCCTCGTCGGGGCGATCATGAGTTTCCTCGCCTCCTTCGACGAGGCGCAGGGCACCTACCTCGTCGGGGCGCCCGACTACATGACGATGCCGACGCAGATGTACAGCCTCGTGCTCAATTACCCAACACAAGTGGCAGCGGTCTTCTCGATCCTGCTCGCCATTCCCTCCGTCGCGCTGCTGTTGGCGGCGCACAAGCACATCGTCGGCGGCCAGCTCGCCGAGGGCTTCCAGATCAAGTGAGGCACCCATGACCAGCAAGACGACATCCGCGACGACCGCCGACACCCCGACACGGCCCGAGTCGGCGGGAGGACTTGAGATCCGAGGCCTCCACAAGGTGCTCGGGGGACGAACGATCATCGACAACCTCGACATGACGGTCCAGCCCGGTGAGCTCGTCTCGCTTCTCGGGCCGTCCGGCTGCGGTAAGACCACGACGCTCCGCATGGTCGCCGGCTTCCTGGCCCCCGACGCCGGATCCATCAAGGTTGACGGCCGGGAGGTCGTGCACCTCGGGCCCGAGCAGCGCCCGAGCGCTATGGTGTTCCAGAACTACGCCCTCTGGCCCCACATGACCGTTGCGAAGAACGTGGGCTTCCCGCTCAAACTGCGCAACAATCCGAAGCTGTCCAAGACGGTGATTGCCAAGCGTGTCGACGCTGCTCTCGCTCTCGTCAACCTCCTGCATCACAAGGATTCCCGGCCCGCGCGCATTTCAGGCGGCGAACAGCAGCGTACGGCGCTCGCCCGCGCGCTCGTCCAGGAGCCCGAACTCCTCCTCCTTGACGAACCCCTCTCCAACCTCGATGCCAAGCTGCGTGTCAAGGTCCGCGAAGACATCCGGCAGATCCAACAGCGTCTCGGCATCACGACCCTGATCGTCACACACGATCAGGAGGAGGCCATGTCAATATCGGATCGCATCGCCGTGATGAACGCGGGGCGGATCGAGCAGTTCAGCACACCAGCCGAGCTCTACAGTGCACCGGCCACGGAGTTCGTCGCGACTTTCATTGGCAGCCTCAACCGACTCGAGGGGCGAGTCGAGGACGGCCGCCTCGTCGCGGGCAGCGGTGTCGTCGGCGTGCGGCCCGAGGATGTGGTCTTCGCATCGGACCTCCTCGGCACAGAGGCCGTCACCGGCTGGCACTCCGCCACCGTCGAGCGAGTTGTCCCGCGCGGTCACTTCGCCGAGCTCTACCTCTCCCGCGAGGACGCGCAACTGCGCAGCTTCGTCACTGGCACTCCGCCCACCGTCGGCAGCCACGGATTCGCCCGTGTGGCGAAGTGGCTCGACTTCGAGGACGGCAAGCGGGTCGGCACGAGGCAGGGCGCGTGAGCACCACAGTGCTTTCCCACCTCGGCCCCGCGACTGCGCCGCTCGTCACCGCCCACCGCGGCGACGTCGAGCACCACCGCGAGAATACGCTTGCCGCGGTGCGCTCAGCCGTCGGCGCCCGCGCCGACTTCGTCGAGGTTGATGTCCGGGTGACCCGGGACGGAATGGTCGTCCTCCTCCACGATTCAACGCTCGCGCGGCTCTGGGAGGACCCCCGGGACCTCAGCGACGTGGCGTGGTCGGACATCGCGGTGCTGGGCCGCGGAGAAGACCGCATTCCGCTCCTCGCTGATGCCCTGGATCTCGTCGCCGGCAGCTCTTCGACGCTCCTCATCGACATGGACGCCGTAGAGCCGGCAGCGCCCAGCGTGGCCGTCGTCCGCCAGCACGAGACCGCTGCCCGCAGCACCGGCACCACGCCGGCACGGGTTGCCTGGTGCGGATGCCTCGAAGCCGTGACAGCGGTCCGCGATCTCGATCCGGAGGCCCACGTCTGGCTTCCCTGGAACCGACGTGAACTGCCCACGGCAGAGCTCCTCGAGCGCATCCGGCCTGCGGCAGTGAACTCCGCCTACGCGGTTCTCAGCCCTGCCCTCGTGGAAGCCGTGCACGCGGCGGGCGCCCTCATGGCCTGCTGGACAGTCGACTCTGAGGACGGGATGCGCTGGGCGCTCGCCCTAGGCGCCGACGCCGTGACGACCAACCGGCTCTCCATCCTCCGTGGAGTCATCGCTGAGGGCCCCGCAGCCTGGGCTGCCGCTCCCCGCCCGCGGCATCTGGCGAGCGAGGAACTCGCGTTGGCGGCGGCCGTGGCCGACGAACTCGCTCATTGGGCGATCGAGTACACCCGCGGTGCCGAACTCGGTGCCATCGCCGCCAAGGCGAATGCCGCCGACCACGTCACCGACGTGGACGTTGCCGTGGAAAAGTACGTCCGTGAAGTGATAGCTGATCGCCTCCCCGACCACGTCGTGGTCGGGGAGGAGCTCGGCGGGACGCCTGTGGCGGGAGTACCGTGCTGGTACGTCGACCCCGTCGACGGGACGGCCAACCTCGCGAACGGTGTCCCGTGGACAGCATTCTCCCTTGCCCTCGCTATCGACCACGAGCCGCTCGTCGGCGTGGTGGCAGACGTCTGGCAGGGACAGGTCTTTGCCGCCGTCGCCGGCTACGGCGCTGAGCTCGACGGAGAACGCCTCGATCTCAGGCAAGGACGAACTACCGCGGGCCAGACCGGCGACGGATCCGCAGGAAATTCGCTCGCGGGGAAGATGGTGCACACCGAGCTTCAGGGCCACAACGCCTGGCCCGGCATGAGTGCCTTCATCGACGCGCTCAGAGACAGCTTCTGTACGGCGCGCATCATGGGGTCTGGGGCTCTTTCAGTGGCTGGACCGGCCGCAGAGAGGGGCGTTGGGGCCGTCATCGAGCGCTTCAGCCCCATTGACCACCTTGCGTCCGCGCTCATCCTTCGGGAGGCCGGGGGGGTGCTGCTCGACGACGACGGCAATGCAACGGCTTGGCCGGAGCGCGGCGGGATCCTTGCGGCACATCCGGACTACGCCGCCGAGCTCTATGCGCTCTGGTCTTCGTCCCGTAGCACGGCGAAGGAGCCGGACCATGTGGTCTGAGCCTGTTCGCGATGGCAGCCTCTCGGCAGAGGTAGCGATGTGGACGCGGCGCACCGGCTTCGACCTCGTCCGCCGCATGCCGCTGCAGTTCCCCACCTATCATCCACAGGGCATGGCGTTTGCCGCCGGTCGCATCTTCCTCACGACCGTCGAGGTCCTCGACCCTCCGCTTGCGCTTCCGGGTGGCAACGGCGACCCTGCCCGCCGGGCGCCGGGGCGCGGACGAGGCCACATTCTCGTCATCGCGCCGGACGGGACGCTCGTCGAAGATCTCGTCGTGGGGGACGGTGACGCCTACCATCCGAGCGGAATCGACTTCGTGGACACGACGCTCTGGGTGCCGGTCGGGGAGTACCGCGCCGACAGCCGCAGCATCGTCTACTCCCTCGATCCTTCCAGCCTCGAGCTCACCGAGCGCTTCCAAGTGGACGACCACATCACCTGGCTTGCCCCGGCCCCCGAAACCGGGTTTCTCTACGGGGCAAGCTGGGGCTCCCGGCGCCTCTACCGGTGGGATGTGAAGGGCCACACCGTGACCGGTGAGCCAGAGGCCTGGGACAACCCGAGCTGGCATGTTGATTTCCAAGAAGCGCAGTACGACGGCGAGGGAAGGCTGGTCTGCGCGGGCATCACCGAGCTTCCGGACGCCCACGGGGGACGGTACGAGCTGGGTGGCCTCACCGTCGTCGACTTCCCGGCACGCAAGATCGAGGCCGAGGTCCCTCTCCCCGTCTTCAGTTCGGCAGGACACAACATTCTGCGCAATCCGTTTGTCCTATCCCGCGACACCGACGGCGCGGTGCTCCTGCACGTCGCCCCCGATGATGGTGACGAAGCAGCCGGGACCGAGATCCTGACGTATAGGGTGCACAACCCGCGGTGACCCACGCGAACGGCCCCCTACCTCCCGGGAGGTGAGGGGCCGTCGTCGTGCGCAGATTCGGTCCCGCCCTGCGAGCGGGCGGCATCCAGCAGCTAGGCTCCGAGCTCTTTGCCGGAGCCGCCCTTCGCGAGCGAGACGACCTCCGGAACCTCGGGACGCGGCGTGCCGGTGAAGGTGAACTTCGCCTCATCTCCCTCGCCCTCGACGTCCACCACCACAATGTCGCCGGCAGACAGGTCGCCGAAGAGGATCTTCTCGGACAGCTGGTCCTCGATCGCGGACTGGATCGTACGGCGCAGGGGCCGAGCGCCCATGGTCGGGTCGTAGCCGGTCGTGGCGAGCCGGACCTTGGCGGCGTGCGTCAGCTCGATGCCCATGTCCTTGTCCTTGAGGCGCTGCTCGAGGCGGGCGACCATGAGGTCCACGATCTCGATGATCTCCTCCTGCGTGAGCTGCGGGAACACGACGACATCGTCGACGCGGTTGAGGAACTCCGGGCGGAAGTGCTGCTTGAGCTCCTCCGTCACGCGCGACTTCATGCGCTCGTAGCCCGTCTTCGTGTCCGTCCCCGACTGGAAGCCAGTCATGACGCCCTTGGAGATGTCCCGCGTGCCGAGGTTGGTGGTCATGATGATCACGGTGTTCTTGAAGTCCACCACCCGGCCCTGGGAGTCGGTGAGGCGGCCGTCCTCAAGGATCTGCAGGAGCGAGTTGAACAAGTCCGCATGGGCCTTCTCCACCTCGTCGAACAGCACCACGGAGAACGGGCGGCGGCGGACCTTCTCGGTGAGCTGGCCGCCCTCCTCGTAGCCCACGTACCCCGGAGGGGCACCGAAAAGCCGGGAGACGGTGTGCTTCTCGGAGAACTCGGACATGTCCAGCGTGATGAGCGCGTCCTCCTCGCCGAACAGGAACTCGGCGAGGGCCTTGGCGAGCTCGGTCTTGCCGACGCCGGTCGGACCGGCGAAGATGAACGACCCACCCGGGCGCTTCGGGTCCTTCAGGCCCGCCCGCGTGCGGCGGATCGAACGGGACAGCGCCTTGATCGCATCGTCCTGGCCGACCACACGCTTGTGGAGCTCGTCCTCCATGTGGAGCAGGCGCGAAGACTCCTCCTCGGTGAGCTTGAACACCGGGATGCCGGTCGAGTTCGCGAGGACCTCGGCGATCAGGTCCTCGTCCACCTCGGCGACGCCGTCCATGTCGCCGGACTTCCAGGCACGCTCGCGCTCGGCTCGCTCCGAAATGAGCTTCTGCTCCTTGTCGCGCAGCGACGCGGCGCCCTCGAAGTCCTGGGCGTCAATCGCCGACTCCTTCTCAAGCTTGAGCTCGGCGATCCGCTCGTCCAGGGCCTTGAGTTCCGGCGGAGCAGTCATGCGGCGGATGCGCAGGCGAGCGCCCGCCTCGTCGATGAGGTCGATCGCCTTGTCCGGCAGGAAACGGTCCGAAATGTACCGTTCGGCGAGGTTAGCGGCGGCAGCGAGCGCGCCGTCGGTGATCGTCACACGGTGGTGCGCCTCGTAGCGGTCGCGGAGGCCCTTGAGGATCTCGATGGCGAGGGCAACAGAGGGCTCGGATACCTGGATCGGCTGGAAGCGGCGCTCGAGCGCGGCGTCCTTCTCGATGTGCTTGCGGTATTCGTCCAGCGTTGTGGCACCGATGGTCTGGAGCTCGCCGCGGGCGAGCATCGGCTTGAGGATGCTCGCTGCGTCGATCGCGCCCTCGGCGGCGCCCGCGCCGACGAGGGTGTGAATCTCGTCGATGAACAGGATGATGTCGCCGCGCGTGCGGATCTCCTTGAGGACCTTCTTCAGGCGCTCCTCGAAGTCACCGCGGTAGCGGGAGCCCGCCACGAGGGACCCGAGGTCCAGCGTGTAGAGCTGCTTGTCCTTGATAGTCTCCGGCACGTCGCCGCGGACGATCGCCTGGGCGAGGCCCTCCACGACGGCGGTCTTGCCGACTCCGGGCTCACCGATGAGCACAGGGTTGTTCTTGGTGCGGCGCGAGAGGACCTGCATGACGCGTTCCATCTCGTGCTCGCGCCCGATCACCGGGTCCAGCTTGTTCTCCCGCGCGGCCTGCGTGAGGTTGCGGCCGAACTGGTCCAGCACCACCGAGCCCGCAGGGGTACCCTCAGGCTGGCCAGGGCCAGCGCCGGTCGCTGCCGACTCCTTGCCCTGGTAGCCGGACAGGAGCTGGATGACCTGCTGGCGCACACGGTTGAGGTCCGCGCCGAGCTTCACCAGGACCTGGGCGGCCACGCCCTCGCCCTCACGGATGAGGCCGAGGAGGATGTGCTCGGTGCCGATGTAGTTGTGGCCGAGCTGGAGCGCCTCGCGGAGCGAGAGCTCGAGCACCTTCTTGGCACGCGGTGTGAAGGGGATGTGACCGGACGGGGCCTGCTGGCCCTGGCCGATGATCTCCTGCACCTGCTCGCGGACACCGTCCAGCGAGATGCTCAGGGACTCGAGAGCCTTGGCCGCGACTCCTTCACCCTCGTGGATCAGTCCCAGGAGGATGTGCTCGGTGCCGATGTAGTTGTGGTTGAGCATGCGGGCCTCTTCTTGGGCCAGCACCACCACGCGACGGGCGCGGTCTGTGAATCTCTCGAACATTGCTCGAACTCCCCGGTTTAGCTTGGGTGCACTGCGTAGTTCGATGCTACGTGCCGAAGACCCTTTCGAAAGCGGTGTTCGCCACAGGGTGAACCGGTGACGCTGCCCGCGGCCACCCGTTCCCGAGCGGACGACGCCGCCCGCTCGTCTCGCGCGACGGCTCGCCGCGCCGTCGTGCGAACCCCGAGGAAGCGCCCGGACCCTCAAAAGCGCGAATATCTCCGCCCGAGAAGCAGGAAATCCCGGCGCACCGGCACCGGGATTTCCGTTGGCCAAACGGCCTTCAGTCGCTATTGACGCCAGATCAGCCATTGGCGTGGCGGTAGGCCTCCTGGACCTCCTGCTGGATACGGCCGCGGGCATTCACGCTGTAGCCATTGTCACGAGCCCACTGCCGGATCTTGGCGGATTCCGAATTGCGTGAGCCCGACGATGCGGAAGACGCAGAACGCCCCTTCGGGGCCGCACCGGCCCGGGCCGTCGCCTTGCGGCCAGCAGAAATGAACTCCGCGAGGGCATCGCGCAGCTTGGAGGCATTTGCCGTGGAGAGGTCAATCTCGTAGCTGGACCCGTCAAGGCTGAAACGGACTGTCTCGTCAGCTTTGCCGCCGTCGATGTCGTCCTCAAGAATGATCTGGACCTTCTGTGCCATTTGTGTTGGCTCTCTTCCGTGTCAGCGCTGGGGGGCGTGGCCATTGTCCAAGGCAACCATCGGCTCCCCAATGTATCGAGCGAAATTGGATTCGGGTACCGCGCAATCACAGTATGTAGCTAACAATGCCCACACGTCAAAGAAACACGCGTTCCGGCACTAAAGGGCGATCAATTGCTCTGGGTATCGCCTGACTCGCGCTCAGCCTGCGCGAGGGCCTCGCGCTCCGACTTGTCCGCGTTGAAGATAGCGCGCATCGAAAACCAGAAAATCAGCCCCACCACAAGGGGCGGGAGAAGGGCAAAGACGTAATCCATCAGTTGGCCTCAGGTTTCAGAAGGGGGAACAGGATCGTTTCACGGATGCCGGTCTGGGTGAACAGCATGACCAGACGGTCGATGCCGAGGCCGATTCCGCCCATGGGTGGGGCTCCGTATTCGAGGGCGCGGAGGAAGTCCTCGTCGAGGGCCATGGCCTCGTCATCGCCCTCGGCAGCCAGACGCGACTGCTCGGTCAGCCGGTCGCGCTGGATGACGGGGTCGATGAGCTCGGAGAATGCGGTGCCGCGCTCCATGCCGCCGATGATGAGGTCCCACGCCTCGATGAGCCGCGGGTCCTCACGGTGCGGGCGCGCCAGCGGCTGGGCCGAGGGCGGATAGTCGTAGACGAACGTCGGGTTCAGGAGCGTGGGCTCGACGATCTCGCCGAACAGCTCGATCACTGCCTTCTCCTGGGTCCAGAGCGGATCCGTGGTCGCGCCGTGCGCGTCGCCGATCTCGAGGAGCCGCTCGAGCGGGGTGTCCGGCGTGATTTCCTCCCCCACGGCCTCGGACAGGCCCGGGTAGACGCCAAGCCACGTCCACTCGCCGTCGAGGTCGATCGTGCCCTCCGGCGTCTCGATCTGGCGCGTGCCGACCACGTCCGCGACATTGAGGATGATCTCCTTCATGCGGTCCGCCATGGTGAATTGGTCCGCGTACGCCTCATAGCACTCCAGAGTGGTGAACTCGGGGCTGTGGGTCGAGTCGACGCCCTCATTGCGGAACACGCGGCCGATCTCGTAGACGCGCTCGATGCCGCCGACCACCGCGCGCTTCAGGTACAGCTCTGTGGCGATGCGAAGTGTCATCTTCTGGTCGAACGCGTTGAGGTGCGTCTCGAACGGGCGGGCCGTCGCGCCGCCGTGGATGAGGTTGAGCATGGGGGTCTCGACCTCGACATAGCCGTGGGAGTCGAGCGTGTCCCGGACGCTCCTGGTGATCCTGGAGCGCGTGTACACCATCTGGCGGGCCTCTTCGCGGACCATGAGGTCCACGTAGCGCTGCCGCACACGCGTCTCCTCGTTGAGGCTGGCGTGCAGCGTGGGCATGGGGCGCAGGGCCTTGGAGGCCATCTGCCACTCGTCCGCCATGACGGAGAGCTCGCCCCGGCGGGACGAGATCACCTCGCCCGAGACGAAGACGTGGTCGCCGAGGTCGACGAGCGCCTTCCAGTCCGCAAGGCGCTGCTCGCCGACGTTGGCCAAGCTCAGCATGGCCTGGAGGCGCGTGCCGTCGCCCTCCTGGAGGGTCGCGAAGCAGAGCTTGCCCGTGTTCCGGATGAACACGACGCGACCGACGACGCCGACCTTCTCTCCGGTGGCCGCGTCCGGCTCTAGCTCGGGGTACTTCGCCCGGACCTCCGCCAGCGAGTGCGTGCGCGGGAGCGTGACCGGGTACGGCGCCTCGCCGTTCGCCAGCAGCTTCTCCCGCTTGTCGCGGCGAATGTGCATCTGTTCGCTGGCATCGGCGGGCTCCGTGTTGTTCTCTGCGGTCACAGCATTCAATTCTAAGCCAGCCGCCGGTGAGGGTTCTGCCCTGCCATTGCCGCTAGGCTCGGTGCATGGCCGCCCTGCAGCTCGCTTCCTCGACAGTGTCCACCAAGGACGGAGCCACTCTGGAGCTCTTCACCGCCCCGGAGGGGTCGATGACCGCCCGAGGAGGGGTCGTCGTCGTGCACGGCTCGATGGTGACCGCCGATCTGTACAAGGAGTTCGCGCTTCGGCTCGCCGAGGCTCTGCAAGCTCCCGTGCACGTGTACAACCGCCGTGGGCGCGGGGCGTCGTCGCCGCAGCCGGAGGACTACTCGCTCGCGACCGAGATCTCTGACCTTGCCTCGGTCCTCGCGCACACCGGCAGCGACTCCGTGTTCGGCCACAACTACGGCGGCTGCATCGCACTGCACGCTGGCCGGGAGCTAGAGATCGGCCAGCTCGCGGTGTACGACCCGATCATCTCGTTCGAGGGCAGCATCAAGGCCGAATGGCTCCCTGAGTTCGAGGAGGCCGTCGCGTCCAAGGACGAGGAGAAGGCGCTCGCCGTGCTCCTGCGCGGGCTCCAGACCGCCGGGCCCATCGCAAAGCTGCCGCTGCCCGTGCTCACGGTCCTGAACCGGATCGGCAGTCGCATGCCCGTCGGCAAGGTGCTCTCGCGGCTCCTCCCGACCGGGCCGGCGGAGATCCGGGCCGTGGTCGCCGCCGACGCCGAGGCCAAGGGCTTCGACGAGCTGCCCCTCGAGACGCTCATCCTCGCTGGCGAGGCGAGCCCAGAGTACTTCGCGGAAGCCGCCCGGAAGCTCGACGGCGTGCTGCCCGCCTCCGACTTCGACGTCCTGCCCAAACTCGCGCACGATGCGCCTACCCGGCCCGCCAAGGCCCTCATCGACCGGCTTGCACAGTTCTTCTCGAGCTGACGCTTCGCGCAAGGCCGCGGTGAGTCAGCGGGCGCGCAGCGGCATATTGTCAATCAGCCGCACCGGCCCCACCCTGGCCGCGACGATTGCGAGGGCCTCGCCCGTGAACGGGGTCTCCTTGCAGTTGAACGCCAGCGGCTCGAGGGTGTCGTTGTCCACGACGTCCAGGTAGTCGAGCTCCACGAGATGCTGGGACCGAATGAGGTCTTCTGCGTCCTCTGGATTGAGGGGCTCGTGTGCCCAGGCCCGGGCCTCGAGGAGCCGCAGCGCCCGCGAGAGGACCAGCGCGGCGTCGCGCTCCGTCGCGGAGAGGAACCGGTTGCGGCTCGAGAGGGCGAGCCCGTCGGGGTCGCGCACGATCGGCACGGCCACCACCTCGACGGGGAAGTCGAGGTCCTTTACCATCCGGCGCACCACCGCGACCTGCTGGGCGTCCTTCTGGCCGAAGTAGGCGCGGTAGGCGACCCGCGCGCCGTCGAACCCTCCCGGCATCGCCAGATGCAGCAGCTTCGAGACCACGGTGCATACGCCATCGAAATGCCCGGGCCGAGAGGCACCCTCCCACTTCGACGCGAGCGGGCCAGCACTCACGCGCACTTCCGGCTCGCCCCCCGGGTACATCTCCCCCGCTGAAGGTGCGAACACGAGGTCGACGCCGGCCTCCTCCAGCAGCGCCGTGTCCGCCTCAAGCGTGCGCGGGTAGCGTTCGAGGTCCGTGGCGTCGCCGAACTGGAGCGGGTTGACGAACACGCTCGCGACCACCACGTCGTTGGCCGCCACTGCAGCCTCGGCGAGGGCGCGGTGTCCGGTGTGCAGGGCACCCATCGTGGGCACGAGCCCGAGGGAAGGGCCGTCGATGGCCCGGCGCACCGTGGCGTTCTCGGCGCCCACCTCAATGGTGCGGGGCGTCTTACCCGCGAGCAGCCGCGCGACCGCTGGCTGGAGCTCAGCGCGTGTGTGCACCACCTGGATAGCCTCGCTGGGCATTACCGATCCTCTTCCGTGTCCTCGCCGGGCTCGCCGGCATCCGCAAGCGCATGCTCAATCTGTTCCCGCACCTGCCCCGTGAGCCGGCCGCGGCGCTCAGCGCGGACGGCCGTGGCATGCGCCATGGCGCGATACGCCTCAAGGATATCGGCGGAACCCACCCCGCCATCGGGGAGGTCCTCGAGTTCCCTCAGGGCAGCGACGTGCGCCCTGACGGTCCCCACGTCGCCCCGCGCCACCGGCCCCGTGAGTGCGGACTCGCCGGCGGAGAGCGCGTTGTCGAGCGAGGCCCGCAAGAGGGGTCCTAGCATCGCCGCGGGATCGGCAACGCCGATCTGGCCCAGGACCTCGGCCGCCTGCGAAGCGAGCGTGACGAGGTGGTTCGACCCGTGCGCGAGGGCTGCGTGGTAGGCCACCCGATCGCCTTCCGCAATGACCACGGGCTCGGCTCCCATCTCCACCACGAGCGCCTGGGCCACGGGCAGCATCGCCGGGTCCGCCGTCACACCGAAGCAGCAGTCGGTGAGGCGGGAGAGGTCCAAGGACATGCCTGTGAACGTCATGGCCGGATGGATCGCGAGCGGGATCGCGCCGGCAGCGCGTACGGGCGCGAGCACACCGACGCCGTGCCGCCCCGACGTGTGCGCTACGAGCTGCCCGGCCTGCCATGCGCCGAGCTTCGCGAGGCCGTCGACGAGGGGCGCGAGCGCGTCGTCGGGCACCGCGAGCAGCACCAGCTCGGCGCGCTCCACGATGTCCGGGATCTCCAGGACCGGCACCCCCGGCAGCAGCAGCTCCGCGCGCTCGCGGCTCGCCTCTGACACGGCGGAGACGCCGACGAGCGCGTGCTGGGCCGCGCGCAGCGCTGCCGCCAAGACGGCACCCACTTTGCCGGCCCCGATGACGCCGATTCCCAAACGTCCGGGCCGCGCTGGCTGCTGGGTCATGCTGCTCCTCCTGGAATAGGCTTCTCTGCTACTGGATGTTCGCCAGCTGGAAGTCCGGCTGCGGGACGGGCTTGTCGACGGGCACGGGCGGCGCGGGCCGCCTGCTCGGCGAACAGGTCCTCGGCCGCCGCCACTGCAAGATGCGGCACGGCCGGACGGACGGGTCCGGGCGTCGAATGCAGCTCGACACCCGCCAGACCGAGCCGCCGCTCAAGCGGCCCCTGGGTGAGGGAAATGGACTGGGTGCGCTCGTGCGGGACGATCACGAGCCGGCGGGACGCCGCCCCCGTTCGGCACAGCAGCGCCGTGCGCGTCGCGAGGTACCCGGTGCGCCGCCAGGCAAGCGGATCAAGCCAGCGGGCAGGCGGCGGGGAGCCGACGAAGCCGCACCACTCCCCCGTGCCGGTGAGGCCAGCGGCGATGACACCGCGCCCCGTGCCCGGATCCGTCCCGGGATCAGGGAACACGAGGCCTAGTACGCGGAACACGTCCTCGGACGTCCCGACAGGCAGAAGCGTCGACTTGGAGCCCTCGCGCTCCGATGTGTGCCTGTAGCCGGCCACGTTGACGTGGACAGACCACCATCCGAACGGGCGCCACAGGAGCGGCTGGCGGATGAGGATCGCCTGGACGCGCGCCGCCGGGACGGTCTGGCTCCGCGCCTCGAGCAGGCCTCGGGAGAGCCTGACCCCATCGCCGACGGCCAGGACCCGGAAGTCCCAGAAGGCGCTGACCCGGTTCCACGCGCTGAATGCGCCGCCGAGGAGGGCGGGGATGATCGCCGCTCCCAGGCCCCGAAGCCCGGTGGACACCTCGAGCAGGATTCCCAATGCACCCACCACCGCGGCAACGATCACGAACGGCGTGAGAGCCGTCGACGCGAGGATTCGCGCGACGGGTGCCCGGGCCACAAGCGTCTCTGGGGACCCCGTCTCGCCCGAGCCGGCGGGAACGGACGACGGCGTGCCCTCGCCCGGGCGCCCGGCCTCGGCGTGAGCTGTGGACGCCTTCGCGCCCCCGACCGCCATCGCCGCCGTCGCCGCCGCCGCGAGGACGCTGGCCCTGAGGC
Organism: Sinomonas notoginsengisoli; assembly: GCF_021554725.1. Classification (GTDB taxonomy): domain Bacteria; phylum Actinomycetota; class Actinomycetes; order Actinomycetales; family Micrococcaceae; genus Sinomonas; species Sinomonas notoginsengisoli. The sequence goes on from NZ_JAIZDP010000002.1 coordinate 128,190, forward strand.
GCTGGGCCTCCGCCTCCGGCAGGAAGGCCAACCGGAGAGCGTTTTCGTGCGCGTCGGCCACCTCGAAGCGCAGCTCGGCCAAGCCGAACACCCGGGCCAGGAACGGCTGCACCACATCGACGGCCTGGACCCTGTCGAGACGCGCCTGCCGGTGCTGTCGGAAGAGGATCCCGGTGTCCACGCGCACCATTGTCTCGTCGACGAGGTATCTCGTGGTCCACCACGAGAGGACGAACCCGCCGCCCACGATGAGGATGACGGCGGCCCCGGCCCACCCGAGCACCGGAACTGGCACATCGCTCCACCAGCCGCGCATCGGCTCCCCCGTGAGGATCGACTGCAGCCAGTCACGCCCGACCCCCACGAAGAGCGCGAGCAAGAGGATCCAGCCCCGCACCCACGGTGAGAGGGGGTGCACGCGCTGCCACGCGGCGTCGTGCGCCCCCTCAGCCGGGCCGCGCCCTGGCGCTGCGGGCTGGAGCGGGGTCACAGCCCCGCCAGCCGGGCCTCGCCGCGCACGGCCAGCTGTTCGCGCAGGCGCGCAGCCTCGCTCGCGGGAAGGCCCGGGATCTCGGCGCGGGTCGCGGCGGCGGCGGTGTGGAGCCTGACGGTCGCAAGGCCGAGGACGCGCTCGAGCGGCCCCACGGACACATCGACATACTGCATGCGGCCGTAGGGGACCACGCTCACCCGGCGCACGAGGAGGCCGCGGCGGATGAGCAGGTCGTCCTCGCGCTCGGCGTACCCCGTCGCGCGGACCCGCCGCGGCGTGAGCAGCACGTTGACGAGCCCGGCCAGCAGCGCCGCCGCCGGAAGGCCTGCTGCGAGCCACCCCGGGGGCGAGGCGAGGCCCAGTGCACCCGCGGCGAGCGGCACAGAGGCGAGCGCTGCCCAGACGACGGCCCCTATGCCCGCACTGGCTAGACGCAGCGTCCGGTAACGGGGGTCGAGGCTGCGCCACTGGATCCCCGGGGGATCAATGGCCGCGCGTGATTTCTGGCTAGGCAAGGCCGCCCTCGGTGTCAGGGGCCCTGCCACCGCCCTCACTCAACCCCTCGTCCTCGTCACCCTCCTCCGGCGGGATCCGGCAGAATCGCTCGACGATGAAGCCGATCGCGACCATGACGAACCCGCCGGCGATCATGAGCAGCGCCGTCTCCACCGCAGGGGTGCCTGCGCGGGAAGACAGCAGGGGAACCTGGTCCGCGATCACGCCGCCGTGCCAGCCCAGGAGGACCGCCCCCGCATACGCGCACGCGTGGGCGAGGACAAGGGTCCGGGCGGCGAAGATCGGGTCGAGCATCCGGGACCGGTGGCCTGTGCGCCAGCGGAACACGCGGATCCCGAGGACGAGCGTCACGATCGCGATGGCTGCCATTGACCCGAGCGCGCTGATGGGCAGCACCGGCGTCGGTGCGGAGGACCGCATGGCGAAGACGTTGGCTGCCACACCCACGAGCCCCACCACGATCGCGACGACCACCAGGATCCATGGCTTGAGCGGTGTCACACGGTCCCCCCGTCAGTCAGCAGGTCATACCCCTCGACGCCCTCGGCATCGGCGCAGTCCTCGAGCAGCCCGACGATGGGGTGGCCCTCGAGGACCGCGAGCGGATCGATCATGACCCAGGGGAACAGCACGAAGGCGCGCTCCGCGGCGCGCGGGTGCGGGATCGTGAGCTCAGGGTCCTCGAGGCGGAGGGTGCCGTACACGATGATGTCCACATCGAGGGTGCGCGGGCCCCACCGGACGTCACGGGTGCGGTGGTGCTTGGCCTCGACGGCGTGGCAGTGCTCGAGGAGATCATAGGGGCCGAGCGTCGTCTCGACGATCATCACCATGTTGAGGAAGTCCGGCTGGCCTGAGGGACCGCCCACGGGCTTGGTCTGGACCACCGGCGAGACGTCGACGAGGCGCACCTCCGGGCGGTCCACGAGATCCGCGACCGCGTCGGCCAACGTCTCGGCGCGGGCCCCAAGATTGCTGCCGAGGGCCAGGACCGCCCTGACCCAGTCGTGGTGCTCAGTCTCCACGGGCACGCTCCCTGAAGACGGTCACGGACACGTCGGCAAACGGCACGGCGATGGGTGCCTCCGGCTTGTGCACCGTGAGCTCGACGGCGTCCACGGGGAACTCGGACAGGATCGCCTCGGCCAGGCGCACCGCGAGCGTCTCGATGAGGTCCACCGGCTCGCCCCCGATGATCCCTACGATGCGCTCGGCCACTTCGGCGTAGCTCGCCGTCGCCGAGATGTTGTCCGAGGATGCGGCCTCGCCGAAGTCGGTGTGTAGGACCGCGTCGACCACGAACGGCTGCCCCTCGCGCCGCTCGAAGTCCAGCACCCCATGGTGTCCGGTTGCCGAGACGCCGGTCAGGGTGATGCGGTCCGGATGGGTGCTCACTGTCATCCCGCCCTCCGGGGGACGCCCACGTCGTCCTAGGCCTTCGCCCTGGCGGCGACCTTGACGGCGTCGAGGTTCGCTACGACGTCGTGCACGCGGACACCCCACGCCCCGGCCGCTGCCGCGAGCACCGTGATCGCAGCCGTGGCCCCATCGCGGGCCTGCGGCGGAGCCGCCTTCCCCGCGGTCATGAGGAGCTCGCCGATGAAGCGCTTGCGGGAGGCGGCCACGAGGACCGGGTAGCCGAGCCCGGTAAACCGGGCCATGTGCTTGACGAGCTCCCAGTTCTGCTCACCGTTCTTGGCGAACCCAAGGCCCGGGTCGAGGATGATCCGTGCATCGCTCACGCCCCCGGCCCGCAGGCGGTCGCGCACCTGGAGCGTCTCGGCGATGACATCCTCGACCACGTCCTCGTACGAGGCGAGCTTGTCCATCGACTTCGAGTCACCGCGATTGTGCATCAGCACGTAGTGCGCGTCGCGATCCGCGATGAGGCGGATCATCTCGTCGGTGACGGCGAGGCCAGAGACGTCATTGATGATCGAGGCCCCGGCGTCCAGCACCTTGGCCGCGGTGGTGGCCCGGCGGGTGTCAACGGAGACGAGGGCACCGGCCTTCACGAGCGCCTCGACTACGGGAAGGACGCGTTCCTGCTCGAGGTCCTCAGGCACCTCGGCGGCACCCGGACGCGTGGACTCGCCGCCCACGTCGATGATGTCCGCCCCCGCATAGAGCATGCGCAGGCCCGCCGCGATCGCCGTGTCCGCACTCGCGTACGCGCCGCCATCGCTGAACGAGTCAGGCGTGACGTTGAGGATGCCCATGACGACAGCACGGTCGCGGGGCAGGCCTTCGAAGGTAGCCCGCGCGCGCGGCCTGCGCAGCACCGGTAGGGGTGATGTGTTGGGCCCGGTTCCGGGCGCTGCTGCGAGAGAGTCCATAGTCGTGGTCACCTTCCGAGAATGAGGCTCATGGCTTCGGCGCGGGTAGCGGGGTCGTGCAGTTGGCCGCGGACGGCGCTCGTCACGGTGTGCGCGCCTGGTTTGCGCACACCGCGCATGGACATGCACATGTGCTCGCAGCTCACGACGACGATCACCCCGCGGGGCTTGAGGTGCCGGACGATGGCGTCAGCCACCTGGCTCGTGAGTCTCTCCTGCACCTGTGGCCGGCGCGCGTAGATGTCCACGAGGCGGGCCAGCTTGCTCAGCCCGGTGACGCGGCCATCGTGCGAGGGAATATAGCCCACGTGGGCAACCCCATGGAACGGCACCAAGTGGTGCTCGCACGTCGAGTAGAACGGGATGTCTTTGACGAGCACGAGCTCCTCGTGGTCCATGTCGAACGTCACGCCCAGGACCTCCTCCGCGTTCTGGTTGAGCCCGGCGAAGACCTCCACGTACGCCTTGGCGACGCGCGTCGGGGTGTCCTTCAGCCCGCTGCGGTCCGGATCCTCGCCAATCGCGAGGAGTATCTCCCGCACAGCGGCCTCGATGCGGGGCAGGTCCATGCCTTCCCCCGCATCGGGCAGCTCGGATACGTCGTCGTCGTCGAAGTGGGTCACGGGACGATCCTAGCGGTGCGTTGTTGACAGGTCCTTGTCGGGCCGGTCATGCATCGTCGTGCTGACCCTGTGCGTACTCCTGCTCGCCATGCGGGTGGTGAGCCTGCGCTACGTCAAGGGGCTCCTCGTGGCGGGCCTTCGAGGCCTCCTCACGGGCCTTGCGCTCGGCCTCCGTCTCGACCGGCGGGCGGTCCTGCACCGGCCGAGTCTCCTTGGAGAGCCAGATCTGCCGGAAGTCGCGCTTGCGCACGTCCGTGAAGATCTCGGCGATCTCCTTCTGGTTGAGCGTCTCGCGCTCCAGGAGTGCCGAGGCGAGGCGGTCGAGGACGTCACGGTTGTCGGTGAGGATGTCGTAGGCCTCGTCGTGCGCCTGGTCCATCAGCCGGCGCACCTCCTCGTCCACGACGTAGGCGACCTGGTCCGAGAAGTTGCGCTCGTGCGCGGCGTCGCGGCCCAGGAACGGCTCCCCGCCGCCCTGGCCGAGCTTCACTGCCCCCACGCGCTCGCTCATGCCGTACTGGGTGACCATCTTCCGGGCCGTTCCCGTGGCCTTCTCGATGTCGTTAGAGGCACCCGTGGACGGGTCGTGGAAGACGATCTCCTCGGCAACGCGGCCGCCCATCGCGTAGGCCAACTGGTCGAGGAGTTCGTTGCGGGTCACGGAGTACTTGTCCTCCTCCGGGACCACCATCGTGTAGCCGAGGGCGCGCCCGCGCGGAAGGATCGTGATCTTCGTGACGGGTGCCGAGTTGCGCAGCGCGGCGGCTACCAGGGCGTGGCCGCCCTCGTGGTAGGCGGTGATCTTGCGCTCGAGGTCCTTCATCACGCGGGAACGCTTCTGAGGACCCGCCATGACCCGGTCGATCGCCTCATCCAGTGCGCGGTCGTCGATGAGCTGGGCGTTCGAGCGGGCCGTGAGCAGGGCGGCCTCGTTCAGCACGTTCGCGAGGTCCGCACCGGTGTAGCCGGGGGTCTTCTTCGCCACGGCCCTCAGGTCCACGTTGGACGCCATGGGCTTGCCCTTGGCGTGGACGCTGAGGATCTGCTCGCGGCCCAGCAGGTCAGGGGCCTCGACAGGAATCTGGCGGTCAAACCGGCCAGGGCGCAGCAGCGCAGGGTCGAGGACGTCCGGTCGGTTGGTCGCGGCGATCAGGATGACGTTGGTCTTGACGTCGAAGCCGTCCATCTCGACGAGGAGCTGGTTGAGGGTCTGCTCGCGCTCGTCGTTGCCACCGCCGATGCCCGCCCCGCGGTGCCGCCCAACGGCGTCAATCTCGTCAACGAAGACGATCGCCGGGGCGTTGGCCTTGGCCTGCTCAAACAGGTCGCGGACACGGGAGGCGCCCACGCCGACGAACATCTCGACGAAATCGGAGCCGGAGATGGAGAAGAAGGGAACGCCGGCCTCGCCTGCGACGGCCCGCGCGAGGAGGGTCTTTCCGGTTCCAGGGGGGCCGTAGAGCAGAACGCCCTTCGGAATCTTCGCTCCAACGGCCTGGAACTTGCCCGGCTCCTGGAGGAACTCCTTGATCTCGTGGAGCTCCTCGACCGCCTCGTCGGCGCCCGCGACATCCGTGAAGGTCACCTGTGGCATGTCCTTGGTGATCATCTTGGCCCGGGACTTGCCGAACTTCATCACCTGGCTGCCGCCGCCCTGCATACGGGAGAGGAGGAACCAGAACAGGGCGCCGAGCAAGACCACAGGGATGAGCAGGGACAGCATCGAGCTGAACCAGTTGTTCTCCACCGGCTGGTCGGAGAAGCCCTGCGGGAGGCTGGCGTTGTTCACCGCCGTGATCACGTCACCGCCGCGCTGGGTGATGAAGTAGAACTGGACGTTCTTGCCCTTGTCCTGGCCATCGACCACGTAGTTGTCCTTGAGGACCAGGTCCACGCGCTCATCGCCGTTGAAGATCCTGGCTTGGGAGACCTTGTTGTCCTTGAGGAGCTGGAGCCCCACCGAGGTGTCCACGCGGGTGCTTCCGCCCGGCGCGAGCGTCCCGAAGGCCAGCAGCAGCAGGACAATCACGACGATGATCCAGATGCCCGGACCCTTGACGAAGCTCTTGACTTTCATGAACTCGGGGTCAGGCCCCGTCCCTTCTCTCATGCACCGGTACCGTCACGCAGCGCCACTCGTGGCCACCAGCATGACACCGTTCGGAACCGTTCACGCACGGAACGGCGCAAAAGTTCCCCCGTCGGGAGAAGATCCCGCCGGGGTGCGCTCACGGCGAAACCCGGACCACGCGCCGTCGTCCGTCGCGGCCAAGGCTGGCGCGGCACCGCCTCTATTCGTAGACGTGGGGCGCGAGCGTGCCGACGAAGTCCAGGTTGCGGTACTTCTCGGCGTAGTCGAGGCCGTAGCCCACCACGAACTCGTTGGGAATATCGAAGCCCACGTACTTGACATCGATCTTGACCTTCGCCGCACCCGGCTTCCGGAAGGCGGTGCAGATCTCCACGGACGCAGTGCCGCGGGACTCGAGGTTCGTCTTGAGCCACGAGAGCGTGAGGCCGGAGTCGATGATGTCCTCGACGATGAGGACGTGCTTGCCCATGAGGTCGGTGTCAAGGTCCTTGAGGATCCGCACCACGCCCGAGGACTGTGTGCCCGAGCCATAGGAGGAGACCGCCATCCAGTCCATCGTCACGTGGGAGTGCAGGGCGCGGGCGAGATCCGCCATCACCATGACCGCGCCTTTGAGGACGCCAACGATCAGCAGGTCGCGGCCCTCGTAGTCACGATCGATCTCCGCGGCGAGCTCCGCGATGCGGTTCTGGATCTCCTCTTTGGACTTGAGGACGTGCTTGAGGTCTGACTGGACGTCGGTCGATTCCACCTACGGCTCCTGGGTTACGAGCATGTCTGCTGGGTCTTGGCGGGGCGCGGCTGGTTCAGCGGTGCGATACCAAGACTAGCCTCCCATAGGGCTCCGACCTTCTGGCGCCTTTCCGTCTCGGCTCCCGGTAGGCGCTCACCCGGCCCGGGACCTCGATCGGGCCCGCGGAACCGCGCCGGTCCAGGAGCCGCTCGACGGCCCCGAGCCGCTCGAAGGTGGGCTGGCCGCCCAGCTCGGTCACGGCCAACGAGAGGACTCTGCCGCGCAGGGCCGATGGGAGCGCCCGGAGGGAGTCGGCGTCCAGCACAACCCGACGGAGGACGGCGCCCTGCGGCCCGACCTCGGCGCCCTGCGGCCCGACCTCGGCAAGCGCCGTGTAGGCGCGCCGGGCCTCGTCGTCGAGGTAGTCCGCGTCTGCGCCCAGGAGTGAGGCGGTTCGGGCAAGGCCCTCCGCGACGCCCGGTCCGAGCTCCGCCTCGAGGAAGGGCATGATGGCGCTGCGCACCCGAGAACGCATGAACGTCGGGTCCTCGTTGGTGGGGTCGAACCACGGCTCGAGGCCCTCTGCGACGCATACATCGAGGGTGTCGGCGCGCCGCAGCCCCAGGAACGGGCGAACAAAACGGCCGCGCACTCTCCGCATGGCCCCGAGTGCGCGGGGCCCGGACCCACGTGCGAGGCCCAGGAGGACCTGCTCGGCCTGATCATCCAGGGTGTGGCCGAGCAGCACCGCGTCCGCACCCCGCTCCGTGGCCTCGGCGAGGAGCGCGGCGTGCCGTGCCGATCGGGCTGCGGCCTCTGGCCCCTCCCCCGCGAGCTGCACCTCGACTGCGACCACCCGCACCGGTTCCAGGCCCAGCTCGGCCAGCACACGCGCCGTAGTGCGCGCTACCTCGCCCGAGCCCTCCTGCAGCTGGTGGTCGACGACGACGGCCCCCGCCTCGAGCGGATGGCTCCCCCCTCCCGGTGCGGGGATCCGCCCGCGACGCGCGAAGTGCGCCACGGCCGCAGAAAGCGCGAGCGAATCGGGGCCGCCGGAGCAGGCGACCAGGATCCGGGACGGCCAGCCCGCCTCCTCGAGCGATGCCCTGACGGCGTTGCGGGCGCTGCCCACAGCCGGGTGCAGCCGTCGACGCGCGGGCGAAGCGGAATCACGGTCGGGGCCCGGCTCGAGACCCTCACCCGACGGTCCGGTTGGGCTCACAGCCCCATCCGGGCGATCCACGCGGCTGGATCGTGGATCTCCTCCTCGGTGGGCAGGTTCTCAGCGGCCTCCCATACGCGGTTGAACCCCTCCATGCCCACCGCTTCCACCACGTGGCGTACAAACTCCTGCCCGTCCGTGTACTGGCGCATCTTCGCCTCGATGCCGAGCAAGCGGCGGACGAACATCTCGATCGGGCCGCGGTTCTCGTTGCGGGCCTGGAAACGCTGGCGGATGGTCTTGACGCTCGGCACCACGGACGCGTCGACGGCATCCATGACCACGTTCGCGTGGCCCTCGAGGAGACTCATGACGGCGGTCAGGTGCGAGATCGCGGCCCGCTCCTCAGGATCCTGGAGCAGGTCCAGGATCGCGCCCTTGCTGGGAAGGTCCGACGAGTCCGCGGTGCGGTCCCGCAGGGACTTCGCCGCCGCCGTCGCACGCTCCATGAGGCTGTCCATGTTGCCCACGAGGCTCTCGCTGAGCTTGCTGATCTGCTCGATCATGTGGCCCCGGAGCCAGGGCGCCGCGGCGAACTGGACCCGGTGGGTCTGCTCGTGCAGGCACACCCACATCCGGAAGTCCTCGGGGTCCACCCCCAGCTCGCGCTCGACGTGGACGATGTTCGGCGCCACGAGCAGGAGCCGGCCTGCGGGAGGGAGCGTGGACCCCTCGGCGAGGGCCGCAAACGGCTCATACTGACCCAGTACGCGACTCGCGAGGTATGCGAGGATCGCGCCGAGCTGCGTGCCAGTGATGGCGCCGCCCACCCGGGCCGCGGTTGGCGTCAGCTCGCTGGTCTTCTTCTCGACCAGCTTGGTCAGGACCGGCCCCATCATCACCTCGAACCCCTGGGCGTTCGCCTTGGCCCACGAGGCGCGGTCCACGATGAGGAGCTGGGAGTCGCGGAGGTCCTCGGCGACGGCGAGTCCCGTGATCCGGTGCACGTGCGGGACCGAGGCATCCGCAAGACGGCGCAGGCTCTCGACCACCTCCATCGCGTCCGGCCGGCGCATCGCCGGCCCCGGAGGCGCAAGGCGTGCTGCCGTCGAGGCGGCGAGATCCCAGTTGATCAGTTGGCTGGCCATCTGCGGGGCATCCATCCCCCCATTCGATCACATCTGGGTGACAATCCGCTGCGCTGGGCGCCTCCCGGATCCCCTTTCGCCGCCGGCGATCAGCTTCGGCACCCGCATCCCGCGAGGGCAGCAACACCTGAATCTATGGCCGCAATGGCCCGCTGGCGGGCGGCCGGGTCCACGCCGTTCGCCACGAGGGAGAACACGAGCAGCCGCCCGTCCACGTCCACGAGGTACCCGCTCAGCGCGGCCACCGTGTTGAGAGTTCCGGTCTTGGCGCGCACCACGCCGGCCCCGGCAGAGGCCGTACCCCCGAACCGGCGGGCGAGCGTGCCGTCGAGCGCGGCGACCGGGAGCCCATCGAGGGCCGCGCGCAGCCGAGAGTCCGCCCCGGAGGTCATCGCGCGGACCACGCCGGCGAGAGCCGCAGGGGTCACGCGGTCCGCGATCGCGAGGCCACAGGCGTCGACGAGTACGAGGCCGTCCGAGCTGCCGAGGATTCGGCCCGCGGTGGCCTTGAGCGCTGACACGGCGCCATCGTTGCTCGCCGCGCCGCCGGCCGCATGGGACGCGAGCCGGCCGAGGGCCTCAGCACCGTAGTTGTCCGATTCACGGAGGACGTAGCCGGTCTGCTCGGCGATCGTCGCGCTCTCAACGGACGCGAGCTCGGCTGCGTTCGCCGGTGCCGCGGCCCGCTCGACCCCGGCCGCGACCTTCATGCCGGAGGCGGCGAGCGCCCTGGCCAGTTCAGCGCGGAAGGCCGTGGCCGCCTCCATCGCCGAGTCCCGAGGCCGTGCGCCGGCTGCCCCCGGTGCGGAGCGGCCGGCGTTGAGCGCAAGCGCATAGAGGGGCGCGATCTCGCCGGCCTCGACGTCCTCAGGCGCCCAGGCCGGGTTGAGGGACGGGCCGGTGAACAGGGTGTCGTCGAGGCGTACCGTGACCGTGCCGTGGTCCGCGGCAGGTGAGGGACTGGCGCCCGGTGAGCCCGCGGCGTCGTGCGTCCCCGCGAGCGCGGCGGCAGTCTCGGAGGCGAGCGTTGCCATCCCTGCGCGCCCCATGACGGCTCCAGGCTGCGAGGCGCCCGCACCGAGCATGACGTCGCCGCTGCCCACGAGCACCACCGTCCCCGGATCGGCCCCGCGCACCACCCGGGTGCGCAGCGTCGCATCCGGACCGAGCGTGGTGAGCACCGCCGCCGCCGTGAGGAGCTTCAGGTTCGATGCGGGCACCTGCGGCTCGTCGCCGGACTTCGAGTAGAGCGTCTGGCCGGTCGCGCCGTCGAGCACCGCCGCGGCGATGCTCCCGCTGCCGGGCGTGAGCCGCTGGTTGAGTTCCCGCGCGAGCGCGGACGCCGCTGGGACGGGGGCGGAGTCGGAGAGGGGCGTCGCACCCCCAATGGTCGGGGCGGACGACGGCGCAGTGAGCCACGCGGGGACCGTCGCCGTGGGCGTCGGGTGTGGGAAGAGGGCCGCCCGTGTGGCCGTCGCCGTGCCGGAGGAGACCATGGCGACGGCGACCAGCACGCACACCACAAAGGCGGATGCGATCAGCGCCCCCAGGCCCCCCACGGGCGTGCGGCGGCCGCGCTCGGGGGTCATGGAGATCTCCGTCCTCGGGGTGTGGATGGCCTTGGCGCGGGGATCGAGGGCCCCCGGGGCAGATATCCTTCATGGTAGTCGCCGCCATAGCCCTGCCGTGCGCCGGGCCAGGCGGCCGCAGATTCGATGCCATCCCGCCCCGACGGGCCACGCAAGGAGCACTATGAAGCACGATGTGACGATCGAGATCCCGCGCGGTTCGCGCGTCAAGTATGAGGTGGACCACGAGACGGGCCGCGTCCGCCTCGACCGCGTCCTCTTCACCTCGATGCAGTACCCCACCCACTACGGGTACTTCGAGAACACCCTCGGCGAGGACGGCGACCCGCTCGACGCACTCGTCTGGTACCCGGACGTGGACCTCTTCCCCGGCATCGTCATGGAGGCCCGCCCGATCGCCATCTTCAACATGGAAGACGAGTCCGGCGGAGATGCCAAGCTCGTGTGCGTCCCGGCGGACAAGCGCTTCGACCACATCCAGGAGGCCTCTGACCTGGACGAGTGGCTCATCAAGGAGATCGAGCACTTCTTCTCCCGGTACAAGGACCTCGAGCCGGGCAAGTGGGTCAAGCCCGCAGGCTGGGCCGACCGCGCAGCCGCCGAGACTGAGCTCGAGGCGTCCATCAAGCGCTTCGAGCAGCAGGGGCACTAGCAGGCACGCTCATCGAGGGTTTGGCCTTCATCGCTGAAGAAGTGGCTACTCGACGTGCGCCGTCGAGTGGCCACTTCTCGTATGTCGAGTGGCCGCTTCCTGCCCCTCACACCGGCCCGCGGCTAGGCTGGCCGCCATGTACACGGTCACGATCAACCAGCGCGACCGCGGCGGCGGGGACCGCGTGCCGGAACTCCTCCGGGCGCTGTCTCGGCTGCGCCCTGAGGTGCCGTTCGACCGGACCGTGGGCGACGAGGCCCAGGCAGTCTTCACCGCACCCGAGCCCGCGCTCGACGCCGCGCTGATCGCCCTCCGGCCGGACGCGTGCGGCGGGGTGCGCTGGAACGTGGGCATCGGCGTGGGGCCGCTCGAGGAGCCGCTCCCTCTCGGGGTGGGCGAGGTGCGCGGGCCGGGGCTCGTCTACTCGCGCAGCGCGGTTGAGCGCGCCCAGGGCACCGGCGAGGGGCCTGCGGTGGCCGTCGACGGCGCGGACCCGCGCCTCGCGCACGACGCCGAGGGCGTGCTTCGCCTGCTCGGCCTCGCCATCGTGAAGCGCACCGTCGCCGAATGGCGGGTCCTGGACCTGCTGACCCCGGGCGTCCGCGGGCAGCAGAAGGCGGCAGCGGATGCTCTCGGCATTACCACCCAGGCGGTGTCCAAGGCGATCGCGAGGGCGCACTGGCCCGAGGAATGGGGCGCCCGGCCCGCGGCCGCAAGACTCCTGGGTCTCCTCGACGCGGCAGGCGACGGGTCACCGAGACGGTGATCGGGCGCCGTCGTGCGCGGCGCTAGAGCAGCGAGCGGAGGATCGCGGCGGCGCCGTCTTCCTCGACCGATGCGGTGACCTCGTTCGCGGCGGCCTTGACCTCGTCCGGTGCCTGCCCCATGGCCACACCGCGGCCGGCCCACTGGAGCATCTCGATGTCGTTGCGGCCGTCGCCAATGCACACCGTGTCGGCGCGGTCCACGTCGACCAGGCTGCGCACGTGCTCGAGGCCGCTGGCCTTGGTCACACCGTGGGCCGCGATGTCGAGCCACGCCGTCCAGCCGACCGAGTAGGTCACGCCCTGCAGGCCGATCGACTGCACAGCCTCACCGAACTCCTCGGCTGTGGCGTCGGTGGAGAAGACGACGAGTCGGACGGCCTCGGCCTCCAGCAGTTCCCTGAAGGGCACGCCCTTGGCCTCGACGCCGAAGCTCGCGTCCTGGAAACGCTCGGTGGAGAGGAAGTTGCCGTCGATGTCCTCGAGGGCATACTTCGCGTTGGGGAGCCGGTGGCGCAGGGCATCGAGCGCGGGCGCCGGATCGAACGAGCGGCGGTCGATCACCGTGTAGCCGCCGTTGGCCCCCGCGTGGATCTGGACGACCACCCCGCCGTTGCTGCACACCGCGAAGCCGCGGTCAACCCCAAGGAGCTCGACGACGGGCAGGGTCGCCCCGAGGGAGCGGCCCGTGGCGACGACCACCTCGTGGCCGGCCCGCACCACGGCGGCGCCCACCTCACGGATGGCCGGGGACATATGGCCGTAGTGGTCGACGAGGGTCCCGTCCACATCGAGGCCGACAAGCTTGCGGTTCATGGTCTTCAGCTGGTCGTCGATGCCAGCATTCAGTGTTGTTGTCATGGGTACTAGTGAAACATCCCCGCCTGCACGCCCCCTAGGACAGGCACCACATGGGAGTGAACACGCAATGAACACTCACGTGGTCGTGCGCCTTACCGACGACGGCCCGTCTACCGGACGGGGAGGACCTCGAGGCCGCCGAGGTACGGGCGCAGCGCCGCGGGGACGTTCACCGAGCCGTCCGCGTTCTGGTGGTGCTCGAGGATGGCCACGATCCAGCGGGTGGTCGCGAGGGTGCCGTTCAGGGTCGCGACCGCGCGCGTCCCGCGGGACGAGCCCTCGGCGTCGAGCACCCGCTCGCGGATGTTGAGGCGCCGGGCCTGGAAGCCCGTGCAGTTGGAGGTCGAGGTGAGCTCGCGGTAGCGGCCCTGAGTGGGGACCCAGGCCTCGCAGTCGAACTTGCGCGCCGCGCTCATGCCGAGGTCGCCCGCGGCGGTGTCGATCACGCGGTAGGGCAGCTCCACCTTGGCCAGCATCTCCTCCTCCCACGCGAGCAGCCGTGCGTGCTCCGCCTCGGCCTCCTCCGGGTTGCAGTAGACGAACATCTCGACCTTGTTGAACTGGTGCACGCGGATGATCCCGCGGGTGTCCTTGCCGTGCGAGCCGGCCTCGCGGCGGTAGCACGAGGACCACCCGGCGTACCGGACCGGCCCGGCCGTGAGGTCGAGAATCTCGTCCGCGTGGTACCCGGCAAGGGCCACCTCGGACGTGCCCGTGAGGTAGAGGTCATCCTCGGCGAGGCGGTAGATCTCGGCGTCGTGCTTGACGTCGAAGCCCGTGCCCTGCATCGTCTCGGGACGCACGAGCGTGGGGGTGAGCATGGGGATGAAGCCGTTCTGGATGGCCTGGTCCATCGCCATCTGCAGGAGCGCCAGCTCAAGCCGCGCCCCCACCCCGCGGAGGAAGTAGAACCGCGAGCCGGAGACCTTGGCGCCGCGCTCCATGTCAATCGCCCCGAGGAGCTCGCCGATCTCGAGGTGGTCGCGCGGCTCGAAGCCCTCAGCCGCGAAGTCGCGCGGCGTTCCGACCGTCTTGACCACGGCGTAGTCGTCCTCGCCGCCGGCCGGGATGCCGTCGATGATGAGGTTGGGCACGACGCGCATGAGCTCGTCCATCTCGGCCTGCGCCTCATCGGCCGAGCCCTGGGCGGCTTTGACCTTCTGCGAAAGGTCCTTCACCTCGGCGAGCAGGGCCTGCTTCTCCTCGCCCTTGGCGGCGGCGACCTTCTTGCCGAACACATTCTGCTCGGCCCGGAGCGTCTCATACTCGGTCAGGGACGCACGACGCCGCGTATCGGCTGCGATGATCGAGTCCACCAGGGCTTCGTCCGCCCCGCGCGCCAGCTGGCTCGCACGGTACTTGTCGGGGTTCTCGGTAAGGTCCTTGACGTCGATCACGAGTCCAAGACTAACCGGACACCCTGCCGGGGCGGGACTCGGCAGGGTGGAGGCCGTAGGCGCCGGAAGGGGTGTGCGGGCCGGGTTAGAGTGGGGACATCATGCGCGGGTGGATCATAGCGAGTGCCGTTGCCGCTGCTGGCGGCGTCGCCGTCGCCAGCTGGTGGGGCGTGCGCAGGCTCCAGGTGCAGCACGCCCGATCCGCGGTCGGCGAGCCAGCGGTCGCACCGCCGCCGGGGCCGCAGCAGGTCGCCGTGGTGCTCAACCCGATCAAGTACCGCGCACACGAGGCACGGATGCTCATCGAGGCCGCGTGCCGTGGGGCCGGGTGGCCCGAGCCGCTCATCTTCCACACCACGAAGGCCGACCCTGGCCACACAGCGGCGCGCCGGGCAGTGGAGGCGGGCGCCGACGTCGTGATCCCGTGCGGCGGGGACGGCACCGTACGAGTGGTCGCGGAGGTCCTGGCGGGGACGGACACCGCAATGGGCCTCGTGCCCCTGGGCACGGGAAACCTTCTGGCCCGCAACCTCGACCTGGACGTCACGCACCTGACCCGGTGCGTCTACACCGCGATCTTCGGGCGCCAGCGCCGCATCGACACGGGAACCATGACGCTGACGGCCCCGGACGGCGAGACCTCGACGCACACGTTCCTCGTGATCGCGGGTGTGGGCATGGACGCTGAGATCCTCAACGACACGAGCGAGGACCTGAAGCGGGTGGTGGGCTGGATGGCCTACACGGAGGCGGGAATCCGGCATATGCCCGGCCAACGGCGCCGCCGCGTGGAGATCTCGCTCGACGATGCCGACTTCCAGACCCGCCGCGTGCGCAGCGTCCTGTTCGCGAACTGCTCCAAACTGCCCGGCGGAGTGGACTTCATCCCGGATGCATACATCGACGACGGGATCCTGGACGTCGCCATCATGAGCCCGCGGAGCCTCATCGGCTGGGTCGCGATGTATGTGAAGATCATGGTCCAGCACAAACGTCAGCTGCCGGTCATGCAGTTCTACGGCGCCCGCAAGGTCTCCATCCGCGTGCCCGAGCCGATCCAGACGCAGGCGGACGGCGACGTCGTGGGCCCCGCCACCCAGGTGGACGTCGAGGTGCACCCGGCGAGCCTGCTCGTCCGGGTCACCTGAGGGCTCGGCTCAGGCCGAAGACGCCACCCGGTAGGCGCGGGCCCAGTCGAGGGAATCGTCCTCGATACGGAACAGGCCGCGGGCCGCCTCACGGAGCTCGTCGGGACTGCCGAGGGTGTGCTTCTCGACGGTCGAGGACCCATCCGCGGCGTAGGTCCGCACGGAGAGCGCGAGGTTGGCCAGGGTGAGCCGCTGGGTGGGCGTCGTGATGGCGAACATGAGCGAACGGGTGAACGGCGGGATCGACGAGGTGGAGACGAACCAGTTCGCAACCGCGAAGTCCGAGGGCGCGTTGGGCCGCAGATCCACCCCGTAGAGGTTTGTCCACGCGTTCCCGATCCGGGCCTGGACCATGAGGTCGATCGTCGCGGTGTCGCCCTGAGGAAGTCCTGCTGCGGGGACGTCCACGACGCGGAACGTGCCCAGTGGCGTCACGACCTCCGTGCCACGGGCCTCCGGGTCGATCGGCAGGGCGCCCGAGGGATTGAACCCCCCGAAGCCGGCGTCGAGGAGGTACCGCGCGCCGTCGTGCGTGAAGACGGTGGCCTGGTGGGTCCGCGCGGGCGCGCCAGTGCCCGGCTCGCGCTGCCAGTAGACGCGTCCGAGATGGTTCTCGACGCCCTCCGCTCCCAGCTCGGTCAGGGCCCGGGAGAGCAGGCCGCCGTGCTGGAAGCAGTAGCCGCCACGGCTGCGGCGGACGAGGGCGGCCTCGATCCCCTCGGGTGAGATGTCCACCGCAGTGCCCGTGGCCGGAGAGAGGTTCTCGAACGGGATCGCCCGGATGTGGTGGGCGTGGATCGCCGTGATGTTCTCCAGCGTGGGGGCGGCCTCCCCGGCATAGCCGATGCGCGCCAGATAGGCGGACAGGAAGTCCTCAGCCACCAAGGATCGCCTCCACCCAGTCCCGCGCCGAGGCGAACGAGTCGTCGGACACGTAGTCCTTCACCTGGGGACGGGCGCCGTCTGAGCGAGGGTACGAGCCGAGGAATCTCGTCTCAGGGCTGATGCGGTGGAGGCCGCGGAGAGCATCGGCGATGCGGGCGTCCTGGACGTGCCCGTCGACGTCGATGGAGAAGAAGTAGTGCCCCAGGTACCGGCCGGTGGGGCGGGACTCGATGCGGGAGAGATTGACGCCTCGGGCGGCAAACTGCTCGAGGATCTCCATCAGGGCGCCGGCCCGGTCCTCCGGCAGCGGCACGGCCACGGAGGTCTTGTCGGCGCCGGTGCGCGGCGGGAGGGCGCCCGGGCTGGACACGAGGACGAAGCGGGTGACGGCGCCGGGGTTGTCGCCGATGTCGGACGCGAGGACTTCGAGCTCGGGGTGCTCCTCGGCCACGATGGGGGCGCAGATCGCCGCGTCCCCGGCAGGCGAGGCCGGGTCGAGGAGGGCGAGCGCACCCGCAGCGGTCGAGCTCGCGGCGAGATGGACGGCGTCGGGCGCGTTTGCGGCGGCCCAGCCGCGGCACTGGGCCCACGCGTGCCCGTGGGTCGAGATGCGGCGCACCTCCGAGATGCGGGTCCCGGGCCGGGCGACCAGCACGAACGTGATGGGCACGACCTCCTCGCGGACGATCCGCAGCTCTCCTCCCGTGGAAATCGCGTCCAGGGTCGCCGTCACGCCGCCTTCTACCGAGTTCTCGATGGGGACCATCGCTGCGTGCGCGGCACCGTCGCGCACCGCGTCGAGCGCGGCGTTGACATTTGTCGCGGGGACCCGCGCGGCGTCGCGGGCGCCGGGGACCTTGAGGAGGGCAGCCTCGGTGAACGTGCCCTCGGGGCCGAGGAATGTGTAGATCATGGAGTCGGCGTCAGAGGACGGTGGGGGTCTGCCCGTTCTCGGCGACCATGGGCTTTCCCGCCGTGAGCCAGGCATCCATGCCGCCGGCCACGTTGACCGCGGAGTAGCCGTTGGCGACGAGCCACTGGGTGGCCCGGGCCGAGCGGCCACCGGTACGGCAGATGACGAGGAGGTCGTCATCCGGGTCCAGGTCGTCGAGGCGCGCGGGCAGCTGCTCGAGGGGAATGTGGACGGCGCCCTCGGCGTGGCCGGCCTCCCACTCGTAGTCCTCGCGCACATCGAGCAGGATGCCGCCCTCAGGCAGCGAGTCGACGCGGACGGTCTCGAAATCAGACATTCTTCGCCTCCGGAAGTGGTTTCCTCCCAGCCTATAGTGGTTCTCACGACGGGTCAGCGCGTCGGCGGGCAGCGACACTGACGGAGGACCATGGCGATGCCCGAGGGCGCCTTCGGCTCCGCGACCGGACTCCGGGACGCGCTCCGGACGGGAGAGGTGTCCGCCCGCGAGGCGGTTGCGTCCTTCCTCGGGCAGATCGAGTCCCAGAACCGCCTCCTCGGCGCCTACCTGACCGTCACGGCAGAACACGCGCACGACGCCGCCGCTGCCGCCGACTCCCTGCATGCGCGGCTGTCCCGCTCGGGGCGGCTCGACGAACTGCCCGCGCTGCACGGGATGCCCACGGCGTTCAAGGACCTCACCGACGTGGCCGGGGTGCCGACCACCCACGGCTCCGCGGCTCTCGACGCCCGCCCCGCGCCCGCCGACTCGCCGATTGCCGCGCTCCTGCGAGGCGCCGGTGCCATCTCGCTCGGCAAGACCCAGGTGCCGGAGTTCGGCCTCACGGCCTACTCGGAGAACCGGATCGCGCCGCCCTCACGGAATCCGTACGGGCCCGCGCTGAGCTCCGGAGGCTCCTCGGGCGGCTCGGCCGCGGCCGTGGCTGCGGCTCTGGCGCCGTTCGCCCCCGGCTCCGACGGCGGAGGGTCCATCCGCATCCCTGCCGCCGCCTGCGGGATCATCGGGCTCAAGCCAGGACGCGGGCTCATTCCGGAGGGGCAGAGCACTGGGGACGCCGCGCGGCTCGTCGTGGCCGGGCCCCTGGCCCGCAGCGCCAAGGATGCCGCGCTGATGATGGATGTGCTCCTCTCCGGGGAAGCCCGAGGCGAGAACCCCCATTCGGGGCGGCACGCTGGGACGTTCGTGGACGCCGTCGTGCGCGAACCGAGGAGGCTGAGGGTCGCCGTGAGCCTCGCGAGCCCGTGGGATGCGCGGTACGAGGTACGCGCGGACCCTGAAGCACGGGAGGCGCTACGGCGCGGGGCGGAGATGCTCGCGGCGGCGGGGCACCTCGTCGTCGAGCAGGACGTGCGGTTCGACAACCGCTACCCGGACGCATTCACGGCTGCTTGGACCGCCGGAGTCGGGGCCGCGCGGATCCGGCCCGAGCGCGAGCCGCTCCTCACGCCGCTTACGCGCTCCTTCCGGCGCCGGGCGCAGCAGCGCTCCCACGCGAAGCTCGAGGAGGCGCTCGCGTTCCTGCGGCAGTTCGAGCGGGACGTCGTGGCCCAACTCTCACGGTGGGACGTGCTGCTCTCCCCCGCGCTCGCGCAGACAGCGCGGCCGGTCGGCTGGTTCTCCGGGCCGGAATGGCGGTGGACGGCGGACGAGGACTACCGGCGCCAGTGCGAGTTCGCGCCGTGGTCGTCATGGGTCAACGTGTGCGGCCTGCCAGCCGTCGTCGCGACCACGTACTGGACGGAGGCCGGGCTGCCGATGGGCGTGCAGGCCGTGGGGCATCTGGGCTCGGAGGCGGTGCTGCTACAGCTCGCGCGCCTGCTGCACCTTGCGGAGCCACCCAGCGGGCCTGCCGGCAGCCCCCGTCAGTAGGTGTATTGCGACGCCGACGCGACCACGATGATGATGAAGGCCAAACCCAGTACCGTGAGCGCGATCCCGACGTACCCCATGATCAGTCCTGCCAGCGCCATGGGGCGGCCCGCCGGCTCGCGTGAAAGGGCCATATGCCCCAACACGACCGCCGCGATCTGCGGGAGCACGAAGAACCCGAAACCGATGTAGACCGAGATGCCGCACACCATCGCGGCGATGCTGAGCCCCTTCGGCTCGGCGGCCATGTACCCGTACTGGGGGTAGTCCGGGGGCATCGCTGCCGCTGGGTAGCCCTGCTGACCGGGGTAGCCCTGCTGGCCCGGGTAGCCCTGCTGGCCCGGGTACGGGACGCCGGGGTACGGGGGCTGCGCGCCCGAGGAGGGCTGGCTGAAGTCATGCCCGCCCTGACCGTACGCGGTGTCGCCGGGATACGGACTATCGGTGGGGGCGCCGGGCGGGAGCGGCTGGGTGGGATTGCTGGGGATGGGTTCGGTCGGGTTGCCGCGGTCCTTGTCCAGGGTCACCGGCGGGACGTACGGCGGCGGCGTGTGCCTGGGGCGTTCGGCATGCGGGACGCCGTTCTCGGGTTCGCCTGGGCTGGACTCCCGAGGGTTCGCGGCGTCGCGTCCACTGGTGGATTCGGCGCCCTTGGGCTCTTCCGGCTGCTGCGACGGCTCGTGCGACATGACCTGCCCCTCCCCCTGACCTGTGCTTGCCCTCAGACTACCCTCACGGTGACTGCCGATCGGCGGTTTCCCTGCCCTGAGACGGCACGTCGGCAACGCTACGAGGATTGTCAGTGCGCGATGCAATGCTGGAGGCATCTCGCACCAGCGGAAGGGGCAAGACCAAGACCATGTCCAGCACCCACGAAGCTATGCCGCGCAAGAAGCCCAAGCCTTTCCCGGGCGGCTCGGGATATGACCCGGCCTTCCTCGGCACGCCGGATCCTGTGCCGGTGCCGACCGGCCCGGGGCTCATCGAACTCCCGTACACGCACTTCACCATCCATCAGGATCCGGTCCGCCGCCTGCCTGCGGCGACGGCCGTGAACATCGACGGGCCGACCCTCGTGGACATCCCCCGCGGCGGCGAGGCGTGGAACTTGGATCCGCGCATCGGCAAGGAGCAGCAGTGGGGTGCGGAGCTGTACTCGGAGAACAGGTTCGACCGCGGGCACCTTGTGCGCCGGCAGGACCCGCTGTGGGGCGACCAGGCCACGGCGGAGAAGGCGAATCTGGACACGTTCCACTACACCGTGTGCGCGCCGCAGGCGGACTACTTCAACCAAGGCCGGGAGCTGTGGCTCGGCCTCGAGGACTACATCCTCGGCCACGCCGGCGCGCACCAGCAGCGGCTCTCCGTGTTCTCCGGTCCGGTGTTCGACGTGGGCGACCCCGAATACCGGGGAGCGAGGATCCCCCGGAAGTTTTTCAAGATCGGTGCCTGGAACACCGGGCCCGGGGAGACCGGCGCAGTCCTGGCCTGCACCGGGTACATCCTCGACCAGTCCAATGGTCTCGACGCCGTCCTGCACGAGGCCGCCCGGGAGGCCCCGCCGCTCGGCCCATTCAGGACCTTCCAAGTGCCCGTGGTGGACATCGCCCAGCTCACCGGTCTGGACCTCGGCCCGCTCACGGCCGCGGACCGCTACTCGGTTCCCCGGGGCGCGCGCGCCATGACGGAGCGTTGGCGGGAGATCGGAAGGTTCGCCGATGTCCAGCTCTGATCGGGCCAAGCTCCTTGGGCCCCCCAGCTCGCCCAGTAGGCGGACGACGGCGGGTGGCGCGCCGCCGTCGTCCGCCCCGTCTCGTGCCGTCCGGACAGAGCGGCACCAGGGCGCAGTGCCGCCCTACCTCCTGGAGCACCTCGCCACGTGCGACGAACGGCGGGCGCGGGCTCTCCGCGGGGACGGTCCTCCGAACGGCTGGGTCGAGGACACACGGGGGCTCGAGGCGGTCGCGGAGCTCGCCAGGCGGACGCTCCTCGAAGATCACCGCCTACGTGAGCGACGCGAGGCGCACACGCGCGGGCCTGGTATGCACGGAATCCTCCGGGAACACGGGACGCTCCACCGGGAGATCAGCGACGCCGAGAGGACCCAGTCGCTGCCCGGGAAACTCGTGCGCAAGGAGGGCCAGGAGCCGGCAGCAGACGCCGACGTGAACCGTGCCTATGACGGGCTGGGTGAGACGTACCGGTTCCTGGAGGAGGCCTTCGCCCAGTCCAGCATCGATGGTGCGGGCCTCGCACTCGAGGGAACCGTGCACTACGGAATCGGGTACGACAACGCCTTCTGGGACGGTTCCCGGATGGTCTTCGGCGACGGGGACGGGAAGGTGTTCGGCTCGTTCACCAGTTCGCTCAGCATCATCGCCCACGAGCTCGGGCACGGGCTCATGCAGCACACCACGGACCTGAGATACGACGGGCAGTCGGGAGCGTTGAACGAATCCTTCGCGGACGTCTTCGGCGTCCTCGTCGAGCAGTTCTCCCGAGGCGACACAGTCGAGTCGGCGAGCTGGATCGTGGGCGAGGGCATCTTCCTGCCCGGAATCCATGGCGAGGGCGTGCGCTCGATGAAGGCGCCCGGCACGGCGTACGACGACCCGGCGCTCGGGAAGGACCCCCAGCCCGGGCACATGGACGGCTATGTGCGCACTCGGGAGGACAGCGGTGGTGTGCACGTCAATTCAGGAATTCCCAACCGAGCGTTCTACCTCGCTGCGGAGGCGCTCGGCGGCCACGCGTGGGAGCGGGCGGGCCGGGTGTGGTTCGAGACGATCGCACTGCGCAAGCTCCCCCTCGACGTCGACTTCCGTGGCTTCGCGCGGGAGACTGTGCGTGTGGCACGGTCCCTGTACGGCCGCGAGTCCGCGGAGGAACGGGCCGTGCGTGGAGGATGGCGCGGCGTGGGGATCACAGTGCGGCTCACCGAACCCGGAAGCGGAGCCGCTGGCAAGGGCCCGGACCGCAACGGGAAGCCGGCCCGCGCCAAGCCCTAGGAGGCGCGTTGAAGGTCGAGGTCACCCGTTCTGGCGGCGTCGCGGGGATAGCCCGGACGGGCGCCGTCCACTTCGCCATGCGCGGGGCCAGGGAACAGTCCGACGACGAGTGGGCCGCGCTCTACAGGCAGGCACGCAGCGAACGGGAACGGCTTCCTGTCGCCGAGAGCGCGGGGGGCTCGGGGCCCCGCGGCGGTGAGGGACCGGCGTCGCACGTGAGGGACGCGTTCCAGTGGACGCTCCGCCTCGGGCGCGAGCGCATCGAAGTCCCCGACAGCAACCTCGCGGGGGCGCTCCGCGAGCTCGCGGAAAGGGTCCTCGCCGAGGGTCAGTGAATCGAGGGCAGTGAAACAAGGAAGTGAATAAGGGTCGGTGAAGCCAGGAGGAGAGGGGTGGGTGACAGCCTGCCGAAATCTTTACCCTGCCGACACCCATTGTTGGCCTTGTCTGCAAAGCTAGGCACATGGCGAACCGTGCAGGCACTCTTGCCCTCCCCAACGACCTCGTGGACATCACCGCGCTCCTGGACGCGTACTACGACGTGTCCCCGGATCTGAACGATCCCGGCCAGCGCGTCGCCTTCGGGACGTCGGGCCACCGGGGCTCGAGCCTGAAGGCCTCGTTCAACGAGAAGCACATCGCCGCCATCACCCAGGCCATCGTGGAGTACCGCGCCGGTCAGGGCATCGAGGGCCCACTGTTCCTCGCGAAGGACACGCACGCCCTCTCCGAGCCCTCCACCAACACTGCGCTTGAGGTCCTCGCCGCCAACGGCGTCCAGGTCCTGGTCGACGCCCGGCATGGCTACACACCCACGCCTTCGGCGAGCCACGCGATCCTCAAGTACAACGCCGGCCGCGCCGAGAACGACCCGGGCCGCGCGGACGGGATCATCGTGACGCCGAGCCACAACCCGCCCTCGGACGGCGGTTTCAAGTACAACCCGCCGCACGGGGGCCCCGCGGACACGGACGCCACCGGCTGGATCGCGAACCGGGCCAACGAGCTGCTCGAGGCAGGCCTCTCGGGCGTCAAGCGCGTGCCGCTTGCCGATGCCCTCGCAGCGGACTCCACCGGCCAGTTCGACTTCCTCTCCTCCTACGTGGACGACCTCCCGCAGGTCCTGGACCTGGACGCCATCCGCAACGCCGGCGTTCGCATCGGCGCCGACCCGATGGGCGGCGCCTCGGTGGACTACTGGGGCGAGATCGGCGAGCGCCACCACCTCGACCTCACCGTGGTCAACCCGACCGTAGACCCGCAGTGGGCGTTCATGACGCTCGACTGGGACGAGAAGATCCGGATGGACTGCTCCTCCCCGTTTGCCATGGCCTCGCTGATCCAGAAGGTCTCCCAAGGCGCGAACTACGACATCGCGACGGGCAACGACGCCGACGCCGACCGCCACGGCATCGTCACCCCGGACGGCGGGCTCATGAACCCCAACCATTACCTCTCGGTGGCCATCGACTACCTCTACCGCCACCGCACCGGCTGGCGCCCGGACACCGTGGTGGGCAAGACTCTCGTGAGCTCGTCCATGATCGACCGAGTCGCCGACGGGCTCGGAAAGAAGCTCGTCGAGGTCCCGGTGGGCTTTAAGTGGTTTGTCCCCGGCCTGTTGAGCGGTCAGGGCGCATTCGGCGGTGAGGAGTCCGCGGGCGCGAGCTTCGTCAAGCGCGACGGCGGCGTGTGGACCACGGACAAGGACGGCATCCTCCTGTGCCTCCTCGCCTCCGAGATCAGGGCCGTCACCGGCAGGTCCCCGAGCGAGCTCTACGGTGAGCTGACCGCGAAGTACGGCTCGCCGTCGTACGCCCGGATCGACGCCGCGGCGAGCCGGGAGCAGAAGGCAAAGCTCGGCAAGCTCTCCGCCGAGGACGTCACCGCGACCGAGCTCGCGGGCGAGCCGATCACGGCCAAGCTCACCGAGGCGCCGGGCAACGGCGCGAAGATCGGCGGCCTCAAGGTCACCACCGAGAATGCGTGGTTCGCGGCACGGCCTTCCGGGACGGAGGACGTGTACAAGATCTACGCCGAATCATTCAAGGGCGACGACCACCTCAAGCAGGTCCAGGCGGAGGCCAAGGCGCTCGTGGACTCGGTCATCGCCTAGCCGTTCAGCGTGATCTACCCCAAGCGTCGGGGTGACACAGCACATATCATTAGCGTGGCTAATGAGCTAGGCTAAGTATCAATGGCTCCCCCGAACGCAACTGACATCGAACCCGACGCAACCACAACACCCGGCATCCTCGAACTCGCCGCCGAGCTGCGAGCCGCGATCATGCGCACGTCACGGATCCTGCGCACGCAGGCGAGCGGCGACGCCGTCAGCCCCAGCCAGCTCACCGTCCTCGCCCTCCTGCACAAGCGCGGCCCGCTCACCATGCGCCAACTCGCGGACATCGAACACGTGCAGGCCCCGAGCATGACCCGGACCGTGAACCACCTGTGCGAAGGCGAGTTCGTGGCCCGGGCCGAGCACCCGACGGACGGCCGGCAGGTCGTGGTCTCCCTGACCGAGGGCGGCCGGCAGGTCCTCGAGGAATCCCGGCGGCTGCGCGCGGCGTGGCTCGCGGGGCGCCTCGAAGGCCTTCCGCCCGCCGACCAGGCCACACTGCACCGCGCCGCCGAGCTGCTGCTGGAGATGAGCGCCCGATGAGCCGCATGTTCCGCGCCCTCCGGCACCCCAACTACCGCCTCTGGGCCGCTGGCGCCCTCGTCTCCAACGTCGGCACGTGGATGCAGCGAGTGGCCCAGGATTGGCTGGTCCTGACCCAGCTCACCGACCACGACGGCGCCGCCGTGGGAATCACCACGGGCCTCCAATTCCTGCCGATCCTCCTGCTCGGACCCTACGCGGGGCTCCTCGGCGACCGCCTGGACAAGCGCAAGCTGCTCCTCGCCACCCAGTCGGCGATGGGCCTGCTCGCACTCCTGCAGGGCGTGCTCGTCCTCACCGGAACTGCGCAGCTGTGGGAGATCTACGCGATTGCCCTCGCACTGGGCGTGGCCAGCGCACTTGACGTCCCGCCCCGGCAGGCGTTCGTCTCGGAGCTCGTGGGCCGCGCGGACGTGCCGAATGCCGTGGCCCTCAACTCCGCCTCATTCAATCTCGCGCGGCTTGCGGGCCCGGGGGTCGCGGGCCTGCTCATCGGCGCCATCGGCACCGGCTGGGTGTTCATGCTCAACGCCGCGACGTTCCTAGCCGTCCTGATCTCGCTCACACGCCTCCGGGAAGACCTGCTCCACCGCACACCGCCGCTGCGACGCGGCAAGGGCCAGATCCTCGCGGGCATCCAGTACGTGCGGACACAGCCGAGGATCCTGCTCATCCTGGTCATGGCTGGGCTCGTCGGGACGTTCACTCTCAACTTCCAGGTCACCAACGCGCTCATGGCGGCCGACGTGTTCCACACCGGCGCCGACGCCTACGGGCTCCTCGGCTCCATCCAAGCCATCGGCACCCTGGGTGGCGCCCTGCTCGCGGCGCGCCGGAAGCAACCACGGCTCACGCTGCTCGTCGCCTCCGCCGTGGGCCTGGGCGTGGCCACGATGGCTTCAGCGGCGATGCCGAGCTACATCGCCTATGCGGTGCTCCTCGTGTTCGTGGGCGTCACGGCGCTCACGTTCCTCAACAGCGCCAACACGATCATCCAGCTCACCACAGAGCCCGAGTACCGAGGCCGTGTCCTAGCCCTCTACATGGCCGTGATCCAAGGCGGGACCCCCATCGGGGCGCCCCTTGTCGGATGGATCGCGAACGCGGTCGGGACCCGGTGGGCGCTGCTCGCAGGAGGGCTGGCGGCGCTCATCGCAGGCCTCGTGGGCGTCTGGGCCCTCGCCCGCTGGGGCGACGGGACGCTCCGCGACCAGCTCCGTGCCGCCTGGACAGCCCGCCGCGCCGAGCAGATCGCCACGGGAACGCTCCCGGTGGTCGTCCCCGATGCGGGGTCACGTCCCAGCGTTGAGGGGTCACGTCCCAGCGTTGCGGGGTCACATCCCAGCGATGCGGGGTCACCGGCCGCGCACGACGGCGGCCACTCGCCCCTCGCGGGAGCGCCCAGCCCCGCCCGCGCCACGGCACGACCACCGCGCACACCGCTGGCG
Organism: Sinomonas notoginsengisoli; assembly: GCF_021554725.1. Taxonomy (GTDB): domain Bacteria; phylum Actinomycetota; class Actinomycetes; order Actinomycetales; family Micrococcaceae; genus Sinomonas; species Sinomonas notoginsengisoli. The sequence goes on from NZ_JAIZDP010000002.1 coordinate 154,511, forward strand.
ACGGGGCAGCACCCGGCCGTCACCCTGCGGCCCGAGCAGCCGCGGAAGGGCGCGCCGGCACCTGGCCATTGACACCTCAACTCACCGGACGTGACCCCTCAACGCAGGGAGGTGACCCCTCAGTGCAGGGAGGTGACCCCTCAGTGCAGGGAGGTGACCCCTCAACGGGAAAGATCTGGCCACTCGACCGCTGAATGGTCGAGTGGCCAGATCTTCGCTGTTGGGTGACCCCTGTCGCGGGCCGCGCCGGGATCAGATGGTCTCGACGACGTCCTCGTACGCGAACTTGGTCTTGGCCGGGCCCCAGGCGTCCTCCCCGGGCTGGCCGATGTTGACCACGAGGAAGCTCTTGCGGCCGCCCTGCGGGAAGAACTCTGCGTCAATCGCTGCGAAGTCGGCGCCCGTCATGGGGCCGGCGGCCAGACCGAGCGCGCGGACGGCGATGATGAAGTAGCCGGCCTGCAGATGCCCGTTGTCCCGCCCGGTGCCGTACCGGAGGGAATCGTCCGCCTCATACGTGCCCTTGACCCACTCGGCCGCGGCGGGCAGGAATGTGTCGGCACCCTCGTGCCACTCGGTGTCGAACGAGAGCACCGCGACGAGCGGCGCGGCCAGGGTCTTGGACGCGTTGCCGCCGCTCATGTGCGCCACGAGGCGCTCGCGCGCCTCCGGCGTGCGCACGTACGTGATGCGCAGCGGCTGGTTGTTGAATGCGGTCGGGCCGAACTTGGTCAGCTCGTAGATGGCCTGCGCCTGCTCCTCGGTCACCTCGCCGGTGAACGTGTTGGCCGTGCGTGCCTCGGCGAAGAGGGCGTCGACTGCGGCGGCGTCCAGCGCGGCTTCCTGATGGGCGATGCTCATATGTGTCTCCTCACGGCGGCCCGGCGGTCGCCTCCGAAAGAGGGAACACGCCGTCGTGCGCTCCCCTTCCCAGAGGGGACGGTGAGTTCCACCACATCCACGAGCGGGATGCCTTGACTAACGTGAGCCCGATCACTAGTCTCAAGGGAGTGAATGAAGATTCATTCACTCTGAATCCGGACTCATTATGGAGTGCACATGCAGACCAGCGAAGCCCGCATCGACGCCGCGGAGGCAGCACGCACCGCGCTCGTGGACTCCCGCAGGAGGCAGCTGCTCAATGCGGCCGCACGGCTCCTGGGCCGCGCTGGCTCCCAATCCGTGTCCATGCAGAACGTCGCGGACGAGGCCGGTGTGAGCGTCGGGCTCATCTACCGGTACTTCGGCAACAAACAGGAGCTCGTGCAGGCGGTCATCGAAGACGTGCTGCATGAGTTCAGCGTCCGCGTCGCCGAACCCGTTCAGGACGAGGCCGACCCAGTCCGGCGCATCGCCGCAGCGTTCGCGGGCTACTGCTCCGTGGTGCAGGAGCTCCGGGACGCCGCCGTCCTCGCCTACCAGGAATCCAAGACGCTCGAACCTGAAGGCCGCGAGACCGTCAAGGACCTCGAGGTCGAAAGCGCTGAGCCCCTCATGGCCGCCACCCGCGAGGCGATCCACGCCGGCCTCCTCCGCGATGTGAATCCGCGCCTCTTCGCCTACGACCTCCTCACCACGGCTCATCTCTGGGCCCTCAAGCGCTGGTACTTCAGCCGCTTCATGACCCATGGGGAGTACGTGGCCCAGCACACCGCGCTCTCCCTCTCCTCGGTACTGCGGCCCGAACACCGCGCCGACTACGCAGACCTCCTCGGCCCCCTCGCCTGAAAGGACACCGCCATGACTGACCAGACCACCGCCGTCAGCGCACCGACCGCCCCCGCGGTCCCAGCGTTCGAGGACATCATCTACGAGCGCCGCAACGCTGCGGCGGTCATCACCATCAACCGACCGGAGCGGTACAACGCCTTCCGCGGCAAGACCGTCGACGAGCTCATCAAGGCCTTCCGCCTCGCGTGGGCCGACCGCGGAGTCCAGGCCGTCATCCTCACGGGCGCCGGCGAGAAGGCCTTCTGCACCGGCGGCGACGTCAAGCAGCGGGCCGAGACCGGCGACTACGGGCCCACCGAGTCCGGCATGTTCGAGATCGGGAACCTCCACAAGCTCATTCGGGACATCCCGAAGCCCGTCATCGCGGCCGTCAATGGCGTCGCGGTGGGCGGCGGGCACGTACTGCACGTCCTGTGCGACCTCACGATCGCGTCCTCGACCGCCCGCTTCGGGCAGGCCGGCCCCCGCGTCGGCTCGTTCGACGCCGGGTTCGGCTCGGCCTACCTCGCGAGGGTGGTCGGCGAGAAGCGAGCCCGCGAGATCTGGTACCTGTGCCGCCAGTACGACGCCGCGACCGCCGAGCGCTGGGGCCTCGCCAACGCGGTGGTCGAGCCGGAGCGTCTCATGGAGGAGGCGATGGCGTGGGCCGACGAGATCTCGGCGAAGAGCCCGACGGCGATCCGCTTCCTCAAGCAGTCCTTCAACGCGGACACCGACCACCAGGCCGGACTGAGCAATATGGCCATGTCCGCCCTCGACCTGTTCGTGGCCTCGCCCGAGGGAATGGAGGGGGCGGCGGCCTTCGCCGAGAAACGCACGCCCGACTTCGCCAGCAAAGTCCAGTACCACTAGGGGGCAGCCATGGACTTCACGCTCACCGAACCACAGCAGCAGTTCATCAAGGAGGCCCGCGAGGTCGCCGCACAGATCGCGCCCGGCTACAAGCAGCGCGAAGCCGAGCGCCGCATCGAGCCGGAGGTGCGTCGCGAGATGGGCGCCCGGGGCCTCATCGCCCCCGAGCTTCCGGTCGAGCTCGGAGGCCGCGGGGAACAGCGCCTCACGTCCGGCCTCATCACGGAGGAGATCGCCCGCGGCGACTTCAACGTCGCGTACGTCCAGGTGGTCGGCTCGCTCGTGGGCCAGATCCTCGCGGCCAACGCGGCCCCGGAGGTCGTGGCCAAATACGTCCCTCGCATCACGAGCGGCGAGGGCATCGTAGCGATCGGGCTCTCCGAGCCCAACGCGGGCTCAGACGCCGGCAGTCCCTCCCTCACGGCCCGCCGTGAGCGCGGCGGCTGGGTCCTCAACGGGACGAAGTCGATGTCCTTCGCCCTCCAGGCGGACGCCGCCGTGGTCTTCGCGAAGACGGATCCCGAGCAGGGTCGCGGCCGAGGCATCAGCGCCTTCGTCACTGACCTGCATGCCGACGGCGTGGAGCTCGAGGCCGTGGACGACATGGGCACGAAGGCCGTGACGCGGGGCTTCGCCCACTACACCGAGGCGTGGATCCCGGACGAGAACCTCCTCGGCGCCGAAGGCCAGGGCTTCACCCAGGTCATGCACGGGTTCGACTTCTCGCGGGCACTCATCGGCCTGCAGTGCCTCGGAACCGCGGCCGTGACCGTCGAGGAGACGTGGGAGTACGTCAAGGGCCGAGAGGCCTTCGACAAGCCGCTGAGCACATTCCAGGGCGTCGCGTTCCCCCTCGCCGAGAGCGAGACGCTCCTCGCCGCAGCCCGCCTGCTCTGCCACCAGACGCTGTGGCTGAAGGACAACGGGCTGCCGCACACCGCCCAAGCCGCCATGTGCAAGTGGTGGGCGCCGAAGACGGCGTACGACGTCATCAACTCGTGCCTCCTCCTGCACGGCCAGTTCGGCTACCGCACGGACAAGCCGATCGAGCAGCGCCTCCGGGACGTCCTGGGCCTGCAGATCGGCGATGGAACCGCCCAGATCATGAAGATGATCATCGCCAGGAACATCGCGGGCCGCGCCTACGCGCCCTGAGCCCCCGCACCCATTCAAAGGAGAACCATGGGAAAGCTCGAGAACAAGATCGCGATCGTCACGGGCGGTGCCTCCGGCATCGGGAAGGGCATCGCCACCAAACTCGCAGCGGAGGGCGCCACCGTCGTCGTGAGCGACCTCAACGAGCCCGCCGCGAAGGAGACCGCGGCAGCGCTCGGCAACCGGTCGATCGGCGTGCGCACCGACGTCACGGCGCGCGAGTCCGTCGACGAGATGATCCGGTCCGTGAAGGAGGAATTTGGCCGCATCGATGTCCTCGTGAACAACGCAGGCTGGGACAAGGTCGGCCCGTTCGTGGACAGCGAGGTCGCAGACTGGGACCGCGTCGTCGCGATCAACCTCTACGGGACGCTGCACTGCAGCCAGGCGTTCCTGCGTGCCGCGGAGGGCCAGGAACGGGCGGCGATCGTGAACATCGCGTCCGACGCCGGCCGGGTCGGCTCCTCGGGCGAGGCCGTCTACTCCGCCGCGAAGGGCGGCATCATCTCGTTCAGCAAGACCCTTGCCCGCGAGACCGCCCGCCAGGGATTCACCGTGAACTGCGTGTCCCCTGGCCCCGCCGATACGCCGCTGTTCGCAGGGATCAGCGCCGAGAACCCCAAGCTGCGGGCGGCCCTTGAGAAGGCCATCCCGCTGCGCCGCCTGGCGCAGCCCGAGGACCTCGCCAACGCCGTCGCGTTCCTCGCCTCGGACGAGGCGGCGTACATCACCGGCCAGACCCTCTCGGTCTCCGGCGGACTCACGATGGCGTGAGCCGGATCCCCTCCCCGACTAGCCGAACGGACCCCACCATGAGCTCGCCCTTCGAGATGCTCCCGCTTCCCGCGGACGCGGACGACTTCAGGACCCACGGGTACTGGAGGGACCGCCTCCTCATCGACTACTTCGACGACGCCGTCGCTGCGGATCCGGGCAAGGTCGCCTCGATCGACTCCTCCGGCGCGACGACCTATGGCCAGATGGCGCAAGAAGTCGAGGCCGTCGCCGCCGGCCTCCTCGACCTCGGGGTGGAGGCCGGTGACACCGTGTCGATCCAGCTCTCGAACCGGCACGAGTGGATTGTGGCGCACCTCGCCGTCGAGCGCGTAGGCGCGGTCACCAACGCGCTCATCCCGATCTACCGCGACCGCGAGATCGAGTACATGGCCGCGAAGGCGCGCGCCAAGGTCATCTTCATCCCGGACACGTTCCGAAACTTCGACTACGCGGCGATGATCGGACGGCTGCGCGCTTCGCTGCCCGAACTGCGCCACGCCGTCGTGCTCGGAACGCCCCCCGCGCAGGAGCGAGGCCTCTTCCTCTCATGGGCGGACCTCGCCGAGCGCGGCCGCGCACGCGGCATCTCCGCGGAAGAGGTGGTGGCGCGGCGCCCGTCCCCGGACGATCTCGCGCTCATCATGTTCACGTCCGGGACAACGGGCCGGCCCAAGGGCGTCATGCACAGCCACAACTCTGTGCTCTCTGGCGCGCTGCCATGGCCCGACCGGCTCGGGATGGGCACTGACTCGGTGATCCACATGGCCTCGACGTTCGGCCACCTCACCGGGTACCTCTTCGGCGTCGCGCTGCCGATCATGCTCGGCGGGACGGCCGTTTTCCAGGAGGTCTGGAAGGCCGCAGAGTTCGTCGAGCTAGTCGAGAAGCACGGCATCCAGCACACCTCCGGCGCCACGCCGTTCCTCCAGGACATCCTCACCGCGCCGAACCTGGCCGACCACGACGTCTCGAGCCTCGCCCGGTTCTGCTGCATGGGCGCCCCGATCCCCCGGGCAGTCCTCCACGCCGCGAAGGAGAAGCTCCCCAGTCTGAACGTGTTCGGCGGCTGGGGCCAGACCGAGTGCTGTCTCGTGACAATGGGCAGCCCGGCGGACCCGGTAGAGAAGGTCCTCGACTCGGACGGCCGGGTGCTGCCGGGAATGAAGCTGCGCATCGTGGACTATGACGGCACTGCAGCCCCCGCCGGAACCGAGGGCAGGATCCAGATCCATGGCTCTTTCCTCTTCCGCGGCTACCTCGAACAGCTCGACGCGACGCTCAACGAGTTCGACGGCGAGTGGTTCGACACCGGCGACCTCGGCACGCAGGACGAGGACTCCTACGTCCGGCTTGCGGGCCGGACAAAGGACATCATCATGCGCGGCGGCGAGAACGTCCCCGTCGCCTACGTGGAGAACGTCCTCTACGAGCACCCGCGGATCGCGGCCGTCGCGCTCGTGGCAGTCCCCCATCCTCGCCTCCAGGAGATCGGCGGCGCGGTGGTGCAGCTCAAGGACTCGGACCCGTTCACACTCGACGACCTCAAGGTCTTCCTCGAGGCCAAAGGCCTCGCGAAGCCGTACTGGCCGGAGATCCTCAAGGTCGTTGATGAGCTGCCCAGGACGCCCAGCGGGAAGATCCAGAAATTCAAGATCCGGCAGGAACTGTCGGTGGAGTCCAAGCAGGAGGCACAGGCGTGACCGTCAACAGCACCGGCTCGGTCTTCGGGCCCGCCGACCTCACGGGCCTCGACGGCCAGCTCAACGCCGAGGAGAAGGACCTCGCCCTCGCGGTACGTGGTCTCGTCGACGAACACATCCGCCCGAACATCGCGGGCTGGTATGAGAAGGCCGTCTTCCCGAAGGAGATCATCCCCGAGCTTGCCGAGCTCCGCCTGCTCGGCATGCACCTGAAGGGCTACGGCTGTGCCGGACGCTCCGCGGTGATGTATGGGCTCGCCGCCTCCGAGCTCGAGGCCGGCGACTCCGGGCTGCGCACGTTCGTCTCCGTCCAGGGCTCGCTCGCGATGTCCGCGATCCACAAGCACGGCTCCGAGGAGCAGAAGCAGCGCTGGCTGCCCGAGATGGCGGCGGGACGGGCTGTCGGCTGCTTCGGGCTCACGGAGCCGACGGCGGGCTCGGACCCGGCCTCGATGCGCACCACCGCCGTGCAGGAGCCCGGCGGGGACTGGGTGCTCAACGGCGCGAAGCGGTGGATCGGCCTTGCCGCGATCGCCGACGTCGCGATCATCTGGGCGCAGACCGCCGAGCACGGCGATGCACGGGGCGTCCGCGGGTTCGTGGTCCCCACCGATACCGCGGGATTCAAGGCGGAGGCGATCGAGCCCAAGCTGTCGATGCGCGCCTCGGTGCAGTGCGACATCACGCTCGAGGACGTCAGGCTTCCGGCCGACGCGATCCTCCCCGCGGAGAGCGCGATTGGCCTCAAGGGCCCGTTCTCGTGCCTCAACGAGGCCCGCTACGGGATCATCTGGGGCGTCATGGGTGCGGCCCGGGACAGCTTCGAGGAAGTGCTGCGCTACAGCTCCGAGCGGACCCAGTTCGGCCGCCCGCTCTCCGCCTTCCAGCTGACCCAGGCCAAGCTGGCGGACATGTCGCTTGAGATCACAAAGGGCTACCTCCTGGCGCTCCAGATCGGCCGGGCGAAGGACGCGGGCAACCTCACCCCGACTATGATCTCGGTGGGCAAGCTCAACAACTGCCGCGAGGCCATCAAGATCGCCCGCGACGCGCGGGAGATGCTCGGCGGCAACGGCATCACACTCGACCATTCGCCCCTGCGGCACGCTAACAACCTCGAGTCGGTGCGCACCTACGAGGGCACCGACGAAGTCCATCAGCTCATTTTGGGCCGCGCGCTCACGGGTGTCGGCGCGTTCCAGGCCGCGGGGAGGTAACGCGGTGGAAACGACCTCCGAGACGATCACCACGTCGATCAGCGCGACGGGCACTGGCGCCATCGGGACCATCACCATCAACCGGCCCGAGGTCCGCAACGCCCTCTCGAAGACCGTCCTCGCCGAGATCGGCGCGGTCCTCGACTCGTGGGAGGACGATCCCGCTGTCGGTGCCATCGTGTTCACCGGCGCCGGCGAGAAGGCGTTCGTGGCCGGTGCGGACATCAGCCAACTCGCCGGCTACGACCTCGCGTACGGCCTCGCAGCACACATGCAGAAGCTCTACGACCGCATCGAGGACTACCCGAAGCCCACCATCGCGGCGATCAACGGCGTGGCGATGGGCGGCGGCCTCGAGCTCGCCATGAGCTGCGACATCCGCATCGCGGCCGACGGCGCGCGGATGGGCCTACCCGAGGCCACCCTCGGCGTCCTCCCGGGCGCCGGCGGGACGCAGCGCCTCACGCGTCTGGTCGGCACCGGCCGCGCCGTCGAGATGATCCTCACGAGCCGGGTACTGACGGCGGCCGAGGCCGAGCGCTACGGGCTCGTGACCGCCGTCGTACATCGCGAGGAGCTCGAGGCGACCGCCGCCGCGACTGCCGCGACGATCCTGTCGAAGGGCCCACTCGCGGTGCGGCTCGGCAAAATTGTGATCCGCCAGGGCGCCGAAACGGACCAGAAGACCGGCCTCCTGCTCGAGCGGCTCGCGCAGACGCTCCTGTACACGACCGAAGACAAGGCCGAGGGCGCCGCGGCGTTCCTTGCGAAGCGCACGCCAGAATTCGCGGGACGGTGATTGGGGTGGATGTGCGGAAGATCCTCGTGGTCGGCTCGGGCGCCATGGGCCGGCAGATCGGTATGGCAGCGGCCGTTGCGGGATTCACGACGGCGGTGCGCGACCTGAGCGCCGACGCCGTCGCCGCTGCCGAGGCGGACATGCGGCGCTGGCTCGATGGACGGGTCGCGAAGGGCCGGCTCACCGAGGCGGACGCCGCGGAGGCGGGGGAGCGCCTGACGTTCACCACGGACCTCACGGGCGCTGCGGCGGACGCGGACCTCGTAATCGAGGCCGCCACGGAGCGGCTTGACATCAAGCGGGCCATCTTCGCCGAGCTCGACGAGCTCGCCCCGGCCCACGCGATCCTCGCGACAAACTCCTCGACCCTGGCCTCCTCGACGGTTGCGGACGCGACCGACCGGCCCGAGAAGGTCTGCAACATGCACTTCTTCAACCCGGCGCTCGTGATGAAGGCCGTGGAAATCGTGCGGAACCCGCAGACCTCGGACGAGACCGTTGCGACGGTCATCGGCGTGGCCCGTGCGATGGGCAAATCCCCGGTGCTCCTGAACAGGGAGATTCCGGGGTTCGTGGCGAACCGGCTGATGGGGGCGGTTCGCGACGAGGCCCTGGCCCTGTACGCCGCAGGCGTCGCCTCGCTCGAGGACATCGACACCGCGGCCAAGGACGCGCTCGGGTACCCGATGGGCCCGTTCGAGCTCATGGACCTCGTGGGCCTCGACGTCACGTACCTCATCCGCCAAGCCGCCTACGCCCAGACCGGGGACGAGAAGGACCTTCCCCACCCGCTGATCACCGCCAAGTACGAGGCCGGCCAGTTCGGCCGCAAGACCGGGAAGGGCTGGTACACGTATGGATGAGCTGCTCGACGCCGGGCCAGGAACCGGCTTCGCCGAGACGGACGAGTACCTCGCGGCGCTCCGCGAGCGCCTCACCGTTCCGCGGGACACGGACTACATGCTCCTCGGCGAGAACCTCCCGGCGGACGCCGCAGACGCGCGGGCCCGTATGCGCGCGTTCGTGGACGCAAAGGTGCTGCCGGTGATCAACGGGTACTGGGAGCGCGCCGAATTCCCGTGGGAGCTCCTGCCGCACCTCGCCGCGACCGGCCTCGTCGGCGGCGTCATCAAGGGCCACGGCGCCGCGGGCCTCTCGCGACTCGCCGCGGGGCTGGCCACCGCGGAACTAGCGCGCGGCGACGGGTCGGTCAACACATTCCTGGGCGTCCAGGCCAACCTGACCATGGGCACCATCAACCTCCTCGGCTCTCAGGAGCAGAAGGACCGCTGGCTGCCCGGCATGGTGCGCCTGGAGAAGGTCGGCGCGTTCGCGCTCACCGAGCCACGGCACGGCTCCGATTCCGCGCACCTCGAGACGACCGCGCGCCGCGAGGGCGACTCATGGGTGATCAACGGCGCCAAGCGGTGGATCGGCAACGGCTCGATGGCCCATCTCGTAGTGATCTGGGCCCGCGACGAGGCGGACGGCGAGGTCAAGGCCTTCGTCATGGAGCGCGAGGACCCGCGCGACCCGAAGAGCCTGCCCGCGGGCTTCTCCGCGCGCACCATCGACGGGAAGGTCGGCAAGCGCGCCATCCTCCAGGCTGATCTCGCCTTCGACAACCTGCGCGTCCCGGACGCCAACCGGCTCCCGGAGGCGAACAGCTTCCGCGACACGAGCCGCGTGCTCGCGACGACGCGCGGCGGAGCGAGCTGGGAGGCCCTCGGGCATGGGATCGCGTGCTTCGAGGCGGCCGTCGCATACACGGAGATCCGCGAGCAGTTCGGTCAGCCCGTCGCGAACTACCAGCTGGTCCAGGCCACGCTCGCATCGATGCTCTCGGAGCTCACGGCCATGCAGCTCCTGTGCTTCCGCACGGCAGAGCTGCAGGAGGCCGGCACGTGGAGCGGAACGATGGCTTCGATCGCGAAGATGCACACGTCGAACAAGGCCCGCACCATCGCCCAGCAGGCCCGTGACCTCCTCGGCGGCAATGGCCTGCTCCTCGACTTCCACGTGGCCCGGCACCTCACGGACATGGAGGTGGTGCACACGTACGAGGGGACGGAGTTCGTCCAGTCGCTCCTCATCGGGCGCAAGGTCACCGGGAAGTCGGCATTCTGATGGGAACCTTCGAGGGCCGGCGCGTCCTGCTCGTGGGCACCGGCGGGATTGGCGCCGCGGTCGCGGGGCGGCTCGCGGGCGAGGGCGCGCGCGTCTTCGGCACGTACCGCTCCGATCACGACGGCGCCGCCGCCCTCGGTGCCCTGCTCCCTGCCGGCTCGTGGGCGGGTTCCGCACCGCTCGACGCCGCAGATCCCCAGTCCGCGCACGACGTCGCGGGGCCGGCCGGGAGGGCCGCCGCCGCCCTCGGGGGACTCGACACCCTCGTGGTCACCACCGGCCACCGCCACCCGCTCGCGCTCTTGACGGCCACCGCACCGGACACTCTCGAAGACATCGTCCGCACCGAACTGCTTGGCCCCCTGCTGCTCGTGCGGGCAGTGCTCCCGGGCATGCTCGAGGCGGGCTTCGGACGGATCGTCCTGGTGGGGTCAGACAGCGGCAAGGCGGGCACCCTCGGCGACGCCGCGTCGTCGTCCGCCCGGGCCGGACTGCACGGGCTCGTACGTGCAGTCGCCCGCGAGACGGCCCGGAAGGACGTGACCATCAACGTGGTCTCCCCCGGCCCCACCGACACCGGGCTCCTCGAGGGCATGCTCGCCGCCGACGGCCTCACCGGGAAGGTCATGGCCGGGACGGTCAAGGCCGTGCCGAAGGGCCGGGCGGCGCGCCCCGAGGAGATCGCCGCGGCGGTCGCGTACCTCGCCTCCACCGACGCCGGATTTACGACGGGCCAGGTCCTGTCCGTGTCCGGCGGCCTCACGATGTAGACCCAGGAGACCCATTGGACGCCGCACCCTTCGACCCGACCCGGGTCACGACCTTCCGCAAGACGGTCACGGAGACCGACCTCGTGCTGTTCGCCGGCATCACCGGTGACTTCGCGAGCAACCACACCGACGAGGAGTACATGCGGGGCACCCCGTTCGGGACGCGCCAGGTCCACGGGGCGCTCCTCGTCGGGTTCATGTCCGCCGTCGCGGCGCGGGCGCTCGAGGACGCGCGGCCCGCGGGGCTCACGCCGGTCTCCCTCGGCTACGACCGCATCCGCTTCATCCGGCCCGTATTTCCAGGCCAGACCCTCGCGCTGCGCCACGAGTGGGCGGACTACGATGCGGACGCCGGGCGGGCCACAGCGGACGTCGAGTTGCGCGCGGACGGCGAGGTGACCGCCGTGGCCCGCCACGTGGTCAAGTGGGTTCGGGGATAAAATATCCCCCGACCCGCCCACTCCGCCGCTCGAAAGGCGCCCCATGAGCATGCTCGGAACCACATGGACCCTCCACGGGGACGGCCGCTCGGTGCGCCCCGGCGAGGTTGTCACGCCGAACGAGCGCCTCGCGTGGCCGATCACTGTCGGCGTGGGCCTCCAGCACGTCGTGGCGATGTTCGGAGCGACGTTCCTCGTGCCCATCCTCACGCACATGCCTCCGGCCACGACCCTGTTCTTCTCGGGTATCGGCACGCTGCTGTTCCTCGTCGTCACGCGCGGACGGGTTCCGAGCTACCTGGGTTCATCGTTCGCGTTCATCGCCCCGATCCTGGCCTCGCAGCAGCAGTTCGGGGTGGCCGGGGCGCTCGGCGGGGTGGTCGTGGCCGGCGTCGTGCTCGCGGCGGTGGGAGCCGTGGTGCAGGCTTTCGGGGCACACTGGATCAACATCGTCATGCCGCCCGTGGTGACCGGCACGATCGTGGCCCTGATTGGGCTCAACCTCGCGCCCGCGGCGAAGCAGAACTTCGACGCCGCGCCGGTCACGGCGCTCGTCACCCTTGCCGCGATCATCCTCGTCTCGGTGCTCTTCCGTGGGATCCTGGGCCGGCTGAGCATCCTCGTCGGCGTAGTGGTCGGATACCTCGTGGCCGTGTGGCGCGGGGAAGTGGACTTCTCCAAGGTCGACGCGGCTGCCTGGATCGGACTTCCCCAGTTCCAGACACCGGCGTTCCACCTGGGCGTGCTCGGGCTGTTCGTGCCCGTGGTGCTGGTGCTGGTCGCCGAGAACGTGGGGCATGTGAAGAGCGTCGCGGCAATGACCGGCGCGAACCTCGACGACATGGCCGGCCGCGCCCTCATGGCCGATGGCGCCGCAACCGTCCTCGCGGGGTTCGGCGGCGGCTCCGGCACCACGACCTATGCCGAGAACATCGGGGTCATGGCGGCAACGAAGGTGTACTCGACGGCCGCGTACTGGGTCGCGGGCATCACGGCACTCCTGTTGAGCTTCTCTCCCAAGTTCGGCGAGCTCATCGCCACCGTCCCCGCCGGCGTCCTCGGGGGCGCCGCGACGATGCTGTACGGCATGATCGGCGTGCTCGGCGTGAAGATCTGGGTGCAGAACCGGGTCAACTTCTCCAACCCGGTGAACATCACCACGGCGGCAGTGGCGTTGATCGTGGGCATCGCGGACTACACGTGGAAGATCGCGGACCTCGCGTTCGCCGGGATCGCGCTCGGCTCCGCCGCCGCCCTCGTGGTCTATCACGGCATGAGGGCGCTCGCCCGGTGGCGCGGGACAGCGACGGACGATGCCGTGGAGCCCGACGTCCGCAGCCGCTGAGCCAGGCGGCCACAGCTGGGAGAATAGACGGATGGCCAGTGCGGAGAACATCACCGAAGAGCTCGTGCAGCTCATGGACGACGACGGCACCCCCCTCGGCACCGCGCCGAAGGCAGCCGTCCACACCGAGAACACGCCACTTCACCTCGCCTTCTCGTGCCACGTGTTCAGCTGGGACGGGCGTGTTCTCGTGACGCGGCGGGCGCTGTCGAAGAGGACGTGGCCCGGGGTCTGGTCCAACGCGTTCTGCGGGCACCCCTCGCCGGGCGAAGCGTTCGAAGAGGCGATCCGGCGCCGCGCGGAGCAGGAGCTCGGGCTCTCGGTCGACGCGATCGAGCCCGTGCTTCCGGACTTCCGGTACCGGGCGGTGGATGCGTCCGGGATTGTCGAGTTCGAGATTTGCCCGGTGTTCCGGGCCGTAGCCGCCGCGGATCCGGCGCCGAACCCGGATGAGGTGGCCGAGTGGGCCTGGTCTGATCCCGAGGAGTTCCGCTCCGCCGTCGCGGCGGCGCCCTACGCCTTCAGCCCCTGGCTGGTCCTGCAGCTCGACGCGTTGGCGGCCCAGGGGCAATAGACGCGGTCGGTGCGGCACAACGCCGTTCAGGCGCCAGCGAGGAGCTCCGCGACCGCGCGGCGGAGGTACTGGGCGCCGTCCGCCATCGCCTCAGCGGGACTGGGCGCGAGGTCCACGAGGGCACCGGCCGCCTCGATGCCGTGCGCTGCCAGCTGCTCGGGGGTGGCAAGAATTCGGCCCGCGACGGCGATCACCGGTATTCCGCGGGCACGCGCCCGATCCGCGAGCGCAATCGGCGCTTTGCCGGTGAGCGACTGCTCATCCAAGGAGCCCTCGCCCGTGATGACGAGGTCCGCTCCATCAAGCTGGACGTCGAGCTCCACGAGCTCGGCCACGAGGTCGAACCCGCTCTCGAGCCGCGCGTCGGTGAAGGCCAGGAACGCGGCCGGGAAGCCGCCGGCTGCACCCGCGCCGGGGATGTCGACATCGCGGCCCGTCGCGTCGGCGAGCGCCTTCGCCCACGTCCGCAGGCCGGCGTCGAGCACCTCCACCGTCTCCGGATCGGCGCCCTTCTGCGGACCGAACACGTGGGCCGCACCATCCGGTCCGACGAGCGGGTTGCCGACGTCGACGGCGATGCGCAGCGCAGCAGCAAAGAGGCGCGGATCGAGCGCGGACGCGTCAATGGAGGCGATGTCCGCCAGCGCCGCCCCACCCAGGGGAACAACGTTCCCGGCGGCGTCGAGGGGCAGCAGCCCGAGCGCCCGGAGCGCGCCGGACCCGCCGTCGGTCATCGCAGAGCCGCCGAGGCCCAGCAGGATCTCGGTGGCCCCCGCATCCAGCGCCGCGGCCACGAGCTGGCCCGCGCCGTAGGAGTGCGCCCGGCGGGCGGTCTGGGCATCGGGATCGGACCCGAGTGCCGCGAGGCCGGACGCCTGCGCCGTCTCGATGACCGCGGTCGTGCCGCGAATGGCCCATGCCGCTCCCACCGGCTTGATGAGCGGCCCGGTGACAGCCCTGATGCGCTCCTCGAACCCCGCCGCGAGGGCCGCCTCGAGGGTGCCCTCGCCGCCATCGGCGACTGGGACGCGCGTGATCGCGGCGTCCGGGTAGACGCTCAGCGCGCCCTCCGCCATGGCCTCCGCGGCCTCGGCAGCGGTAAGGGAGCCTTTGAACTTGTCCGGGGCGATGAGAATGTGCATTGCCTCATCCTGCCAGCCGCTGCCGACAGTCGTGGAGCCCTGTGTCCGGACCTTGACTCGCGGTGGTTCAATGAGCGCGTGGAGACCACCCGCGTCGAGGCGTTCAGCGACGGCGTCCTGGCCATCGCGATCACCATCATGGTCCTCGAGCTCAAGACCCCGCAGACCCCCGACCTCCACGGGCTCCTCAGCGTCCTGCCGACCCTGCTGACCTATGTGCTGAGCTTCGTGTACATCGGGATCTACTGGACCAACCACCACCACCTCATGAATCTCACGCAACGGGTGGACGGAGCGTCCCTGTGGGGGAACCTCAATCTGCTGTTCTGGCTCTCGGTGGTGCCGTTCACCACCCGCTGGATGGATGAGAGCACGCTCGCGACCCTGCCCGTGCTCGTGTACGGCGTCAATCTCCTCGGCGCAGCCGTGTCGTATTCGATCCTGCAGAGGCGGCTGGTCCACGTCCAGGGTGCGGAAAGCCGCCTGGCCCGGGCCATCCGTAACGACACGAAGGGCAAGTGGTCGATGGCCCTCTACGTTCTCGGGTGCGCCAGCGCGTTCCTGTCCGTGTGGGTGAGTGTGGCGGCGTACATTGCGGTCGCCGCGATGTGGATCGTGCCGGACCGCCGGATCGAGCGCGCTCTCGCCGCGGGCGACGCCGACGCCTAGGCGCCGCGGCACCTCACCGCCGCTCCCCTCGCCCGCCGGCTCACTACCTGGGCGGCCAGGTGCCCCTGGCCTCGAGCACCGAGCGCAGCACATCGGCCCTGTCTGTCAGGAGGCCGTCCACGCCAAGGTCGAGGAGCCGGTTCATGTCCCCGGCCTCGTTGACGGTCCACACGTGCACCTGCAGCCCGAGCCGGTGCGCCCGGGCGAGGAACGGGGGCGTGACCACGCGCAGGCCCCGGAAGTACTCGGGCACCTGGAGGGCGCCGATGTCCCTCACCGCGCGGCGCAGCAGCGCACCCGGCAGCGGCGCCCCGAGCAGCCGCACGGCGCCGGCGGATTCCACTCCCGAGGACGACTCCACCGGCCGTGACAGCCGCGCAAGCACCGCCCGCCGTCGCGCATCCGAAAACGACGTGACAAGCACCCGCTCGTGCAGCCCCATCCACTCGATGAGCTCCGCAAGGGGCGCCACTGCCTCAGCAGACTTCACATCCACGTTGAAGTATGCATCGGGCAGGTCCTCCGCAAGCTCCGCGAACAGGGGGACGCGCTCTGCGGCGCCGATTCTCGCGGCGGCCACGGAGGCCCAATCCAGCTGTGCCACCGCCCCGGACCGGTCCGTGACGCGGTCAAGCCTTTCGTCATGGAAGGCGACCAACGCGCCGTCGTGCGTGGCCCGCACATCCGTCTCGAGGTGCGTGAATCCCAGATCCCACGCGGCCCGGAACGCGGTGAGGGTGTTCTCCAGCCCGTCGCGGGAGAATCCCCGGTGCGCGAACGCCATCGGCGCTGAATGCAGGAACGCCACGCGCCCCACGCTACGCCGGTAGGCTGGAAAGCATGGAGCAGCTGAGCCCAGTAAGCATCCAGTACTACCGCACCCTCCCCCGCAGGCGCCTGGCCGCCGGCCTCGTGATCAGGGACGGGAACGGCTGCGTGCTCGCGGTCAAGCCCAATTACAAGGACGGGTGGCTCCTTCCGGGCGGCACGGTGGACCCGGGCGAGGCACCCCGCAAGGCCGCCCGCCGCGAGGGCCGCGAGGAGCTCGGGCTGGACGTCGAGCCGGGCGCGCTCCTCCTGATCGCGCACTCGGCATTCCCTGACCCGATCGGGGACGGGCTGAGCTTCCTGTACGACGGCGGCAGCCTCCCCGAGGGGGCGCACGTCACCCTCCAGGAGGAGGAGCTGACGGAGTGGAGGTTCGTCGGGCCGGATGAGTTCGAGACGTACTTCGGAGACCACGGCGCGCTGCACATCCAGGCCGCGCTCACAGGTCTCGCGGAGGCCCGCACGCTTGAGCTCGAGGACGGCGTCGAGGTGCTGTAGGGCGGTCGAGCCAGACCGACGCCGTCCGCCCTTCAGTCGACGAGTTCGGTGGGCTCCGTGACAACGTCCACCATCGCCTCGCCGCGCAGCACCGTGATCTCAGTCCGCCGGCCGATCGCGTCGGCGAACATGTGCTTCTGCAGGGACTGGGCGTCCTTGAGGGGAGCACCGTTGACCGCGATGAGCAGGTCCCCGGCCCGGACCCCGCTCGTCTCCGCGGGGCTGCCCCCCACCACCTCGGCGACCCGCAGTGCCCTCCGGGTCCCGGTACGGGCAGCCCAACGCTCCTCGAGAGGCGTCGGCACAGTCACGAGCCCCAAGTAGGCGCGCCGCACCCGTCCGTCCTCGCGCAGGGAGTCGAGGATGCGGCGGGTCGTTGCGTTGATCGGCACAGCGAGGCCCAGTCCGAAGCCCGCGACAGCCGTGTTGATCCCGATGACCCGGCCGTGCGAGTCGGCAAGTGCGCCGCCGGAGTTGCCGGGGTTCAGCGCGGCGTCAGTCTGGATGACGTCCTCGATGAGGCGCGACGCCGTGCGCCCCCTCGCGGGCATGGACCGCCCCAGAGCGCTCACCACCCCCGCTGTCACGCTGCCCTCAAGGCCGAGCGGACTCCCCACGGCGACCACGAGGGACCCGACGAGCAGCATGTCCGCGTCGCCGAACTCGGGAGGCTCGGGCACCGCGATCCCAGTGCACAGCACGGCGAGGTCGGACAGCGGGTCGCGGCCCACCACGCCGAACGGCCCGCTTGTACCGTCGGCGAACGCGACCTCGCCGTGATTGGCTCGCCCCACCACGTGGGCGTTTGTCACGAGATGGCCTAGGGCGGTAAGCACGACGGCGCTCCCCGCCCCGCGCTCCGTCCTCACCGAAGCGACGCGAGGGGTCACATGCCTCGCAACCCCCGTGACCGTGCGCGAGTACGCGTCCAGGTCCGCGTCGTCAGTGATGTGGCGCCCGTCACGATCTTCACTCATGCCATCCTCAACGACACACAATTGGCTGGGATGCCTGATATCGCCTGAGGCGAACGCGGCTTCCATGGATGTTGTTTGGGATCTCGCATGCCGGGAAAGCTTACGATTACGTCCGCACGGACTATCCGCACCGACCTAAGGAGACCACCGTGCTGTTGTGGATCGCTGTCATCCTGTTCGTCCTCTGGCTACTCGGCTTCATCGCGCTTCCGAGCCTTGGCGGTATCGTGCACATCCTGATCGTCCTCGCGGTGATCGCCCTGATCGTGCATTTCGTCATGGGGCGCAGGGCCACCTAGGAGGACACTGGCGGCACCGCGGCATCTATGCCGTATCAGTAGACAGCTCCCCGCACGTCGTGTCGGGGCATAGTCAAGAACGTCCTCCAATGGTCACAATGTGGGCATTGGACACCAATCAAGGGAGTTCGCGATGAAGCTGTTGATATGGGGCCTGGTGCTTCTGGCCATTTTCGCTCTTGGCCTGTGGGCGAATATCGGCGACGGTGTCTTCATGTTCCTGTGGGTCGGTCTCATCGTCGTGGTCCTCGGGGCCATGAAAGTGGCCAGACCCGCCGGCTAACATTCGCACAGG
Source organism: Sinomonas notoginsengisoli (assembly GCF_021554725.1). Lineage (GTDB taxonomy): Bacteria > Actinomycetota > Actinomycetes > Actinomycetales > Micrococcaceae > Sinomonas > Sinomonas notoginsengisoli. The sequence continues at coordinate 172,706 of NZ_JAIZDP010000002.1, forward strand.
CCAGTAACGAGTGAGGGCCCCGGGTGCATCTATTGCACCCGGGGCCCTCACTTATGTCCAGCTGTGCAGGCTACTCGTGTCCGCCGCGGCGGCGCTTCATCCAGAGGGTGAGTGCGAGCCAGGCACCCAGGAGTGTGCCGGAGCCCATCAGCAGTCCGGGCACCGTGTAGTCCGCCGGGGCGGTGTTGGCGGACGTCTTGGCCGAGACGGCCATCGACTTCGCCGGGGCCGGCTTTACCGCAGCGGGGCCCTTAGCTGGCGGCGCCTTCGTGGTGGCCGGAGGCACTACAGCGGGGGAGGAGGACGAGGCCGGAGGCTTCACTCCCGAGGGCGGCGTCGAGTGGGTCCCCGGCGGAGTCGACGTCTCGGTGGCCGGTGGCGTCGTTTCGGTCGTAGGCGGCTTCACGACGACCGGTTTGCAGTCGTTGTTCAAGATTGCCTCGTTCGCGGGGGTCCAGTTCTGGCCAGCGAAGCTGATCGTTTGACCTTGTCCATTCATATAGCTGAACGGCGGGATGATGTCGTCCGCATACTGGTGGTCGAGGTGGCCGTCGTAAACCCCGGAAGCATCCGGGGTGATGACTCTATACGGGTCCTTCGTGTCTCCCACGTGATGGCAGATGGTCACCGGGGTGTGTCCAACGCCGTTGTCGTTGCCATTTGCCGCGACGGCCGCCGGCATAGTGAGGAAGCCGCCCGCCAGGAGGCCCCCGGCTGCGGCGGCAATGAGTCCAGTCTTCTTCTTGCTAATTGTGGAGAGCAGCGCCACGCCCCCCACCTCCTTTCAATCTTTCAACGATGAATGCGCGCGCTCGGCGCGGAACTCCTTGTGCCACATGATTCAGGTGCATTGGCCACACCTGAAGGTCACGAGGGTGATGGCGTCATCGGGCCGTTCGAAATTGCAGGTGAACAGCACGACGAGGCACGGGTCGTTCGGAAACGAGAACTGCTTGGACTTGTCGACGAGGCTCCTTTCCTCAAGGGTGCACGGAAGTACGGTGCCGCGGGCGTCCCTGATGGACGCCGGCTGGCCAACGGCCCAGCTGTCGGAGCTGAGCCGGTTGAACGGGAAGGTCGAGTCGGTGCACAGCGGGACGCCGGCGTGGCAGGTGTGCGCGGATAGCACCACCGGCAACTGGTCCTCGGACTGACCGGTGCCCTTGAGCCAATGCGCCACGGGGTCAAAGCCGTTGGCGTCCAAGGGCGGGTTGACTGGTACTGCCGGGTCCCAGTCCGTCGGCACGATGTTCACGGCGAGCCCCGCGGCGGGCCACGAGAAGCTGGCCGGCGGGAGCGCAACGTCCGTCCGGGCTGGCTTCTGCGTGGCGGCTTGGCTGGGGCTAGGCGCGGGCGCTTTCGCAGAGGGTGCTGGCGAGGCAGTAGTCGGCGGGGCCGGAACAGCGGCAACCGAGGCAGAGGCGGCGAGCTCGTTCGCGGCATCGATGCGTCGGCGCTGTTCCGAGTCCCGAGCGCTTTGGTAGACCATCGCGGCCACGGCAAGGATCACGGCGAGGCCGAGCGCGGTGGCCCGCAGCCATCGCCACCCTGGGCTCACCCTCCTTGTGTGTCGACCCACTCGCCCCCCTGCCGTTTCGGATCGTGCCGCTTCTCGAGGGAGGGGTTGACGTTCCAACCGATGCCCCCGCAGATGTACCCGTCGGAATTCGTGGAGCATCGACAGACGGGTGCTTCTAGCGACACTGTATGTCGGCGTGGAAGCAGTGTCCAACGAATGGGGCTAATGCACGCCCACCCCACATTGGAGAGTCAAGCCGCCGCACAAATCGGAGACCACACCTTACCTTCCTCGACAATCGCCGTCAGGTGCCGCACGGATCTTGAATCGGGCCACGACGCGAGCCGATCATTCTCTCGGGGAGGACCAAACCCAAAGGTGGATTACAATGGCAGCTGACTCAGCAGATACGCCGGCCACGGTATCGCCGCTCCCAACGGCGGCTCCCGGGGCCGTCTCCCAGACAGCGGAAGCCGCGGCGGTGCGCCGCGCGAGGACCCAGGCTGCCTGGTTCGCCCAGCATGCAACAAGGTCACGAATCGGGTATGTGACCATCAAGCTCGCCCAGATTGTGTCAGGCGCGCTCGTCCCGTTCGCCGCTTCCGTCCAGACCGCCAACGCGGGCTGGGTGGCGGTCACCGCAGCCCTGGGCGTCGTCATCGTGGTCCTCGAGGGCGTCCAGCAGCTCTTCCAGTTCCATACGAACTGGTACCGGTACCGCTCGGCGAACATCGCGCTCGCCTCACAGCTCGCCCTGTTCACTGCGGGGGCCGGCGAGTACGGCGCCGCGCCCAACCCCGCGGCGCTCTTCGCCCAGCGCACCGAGGGCGTAGTCATGAGCGAGAACTCGTCCTGGATGATGACGGACAAGGGCAGTACGGGCGCTCCTGCTGAGCCACAGGCCAAGGGGGCGTAGGCATGGTTGGGATCGGGTCCGGGCAGGAGGCCAAGTCACGGATTGTGGGCAACCTCACCGTGCCGCCGTCGGGCGCCCGTGGCCTCGACAGCCCCGATCCGGACGAGCCCATCGATGTGGTGATCGAGCTCGACGCGCGGCGCCCAGGACCGGCGACCGCTACCCACGAAGCGTTCGAGGCCCTGTGGCACCAGTTCATGGAGCAGGCCGCCCCGGACGGTGCGGTGCCGAAGGTGCTGTTCCAGAAGACCAAGATCTCCCGGAAGCTCTACCAGTGCGTCCTGACCCGGGCCACCCTCTCGCTGCTCATGGACCTCGACGTGCCGGGCCCCGCCGGCGCGCGGATCATCTTCCGTGCCTGGCCGGACTACGAGCTGTACCCGCACATCGACCGCTCCGCGCCCACGGTGAAGATCGACGCAGTGCACCGCTCCTTCAGCGCGGTCGGCGACGGAATTGTATGGGCTGTTGTCGACACGGGCATCGACGCGGCACACCCGCACTTCTCCTCGCTCGAGCTCGCACGGGAAGGGAAGCACGACGCCGCCCCCTCGCCACGGACGGGCGGGCTCCACCGCGACTTCTCCGGGCTCGTGCACCCGAGCCTCGGGGTGCCGACCGCGCCGGAAGCGCCGCTCGTGGACGAGGAGGGCCACGGGACGCACGTGGCGGGGATCATCGCCGGCGCCTGCCCCGAAGGACGCATCGCGCACGTCGCATCTTCGGACGAGGCGCCGGACGGAGGGTTCGTGGCGCGCGCGCACACCGGAATGCTGAGTGGGATGGCGCCGCGCTGCGAGCTCGTGAGCCTGAAGGTGTTCCGGCGCGTTGCCGGGGTGGCCGTGACGTCGTCCTCCGCTGTCATTGCCGCGATCGAGTACCTGCTGACCGAGGTCAACGTGACCCGTGCACCGCTACGCGTGCACGGAGTGAACCTGAGCCTGGGGTGCGAGTGGGACCCGAGCCACTACGCCGCTGGTCAATCGCCCCTGGACCAGATGCTCACCGAGCTGGTCTCCACGGGGGTGAACGTGGTGGTGTCCGCGGGGAACAACGGCAGCGCCGCGGCGGCGCAGTCCGCCAACCAGTCCACGGGCGTGCTCGCCTCGATCACTGAGCCGGGGCACACCGCCGCCGTGGTGACGGTCGGGTCAACGCACCGGGATGCGCCGCACGCCTTCGGGGTCTCCTGGACGTCCTCCAAGGGACCCACGCTGGACGGGCGGCCCAAGCCGGACGTCGTCGCGCCCGGCGAATGGATCTGCTCGGCCGCGACGGGGGCCGTGCGGACCCGCGCCGGCTTCGCTGCGCTCACGGGCGACGACGCCTCCCTCACCTACGCGGAGCTGTCCGGCACGAGCATGGCGGCACCGCATGTTTCGGGGATCATCGCCGCGTTCCTGTCCGGGCGGCCCGAGTACATCGGCCGCGCAGCGGACGTGAAGGCGCTGCTGATGCGCACCGCCCTGGACCTCGGCCGTGATCGGTACGCCCAGGGAGCAGGGCTCGCGGACGCGATGGCGATGCTCTTGGACTATTGACACCCTTCTTTGCCCTTGCCTTTGCCTTTGCCCGGAACAGTGAGAGGAGCACATGGTGGACGGTTCAGCGAGCGACTACTGGCAGCTGCATTTCGACGAGAACGGCACGGCCACGGATTCCGCCGGCCTCGTGGCCGAGATCGCCGCGAGCGGCGCCGCCGAGTTGTTCTTGATGAGCCACGGCTGGAACAACTCCGAAGGCGATGCCGAGGCCCTGTACTCCGGAATGTTCCCGCTCATCGACGCGGCTCCCGGCGTCCCACCGCAGTCGCGCTACCTCGGGGTGTTCTGGCCCTCGATCTGGTTCCCCGACCCGCCCGCCGGCGGGACGGACGCCGCACTCTCGGGGGCACAGATCGCCACGTCGCTCGCCCGCAGCGTGCCCGAGGCCGCGGCACCGCTGGCCACCATGGGCTCGCTCATCGACACCGGACTCGGGCACGTCGAAGCGGGCACCGCCACCCCCGCCGAGCAGGGCGCCGCCGTCGACCAGTTCCACGGCCTGCTGCAGAACGTGTTCGGCGGAACCACGGCGAGCACGGAGGACGACGGCGAGAGCGCCCTCATCGCGAGCGAGAACCCCAAGCGGGACTACGCCGCGCTGGCGACGACGATGGGCAGCGCCCAGCCGGCCGGGGACACCGAGGGCCTCGGCGACATCTTCGGCCCCGTCTGGAACGGAGCCAAGGACGCGCTGCGGGTCGCATCGTTCTATCAGATGAAGGCCCGAGCAGGGACCGTCGGCGCCAAAGGCCTGGGCCCGTTCCTGACGCAGCTGCATGCCGCCGCGCCGGCGCTGCGGGTGCACCTGATCGGGCACAGCTTCGGCGCCCGGCTCGTCTCCTTCGCGCTCAACGGAATCGGCACCCCGGGCGAGAGCCCGGTCGCCTCTGTCACCCTCCTCCAGGGAGCATTCTCGCACTGGTCCTTCACCCAGGCCGCGGACAGCCCGTTCGCGGAAGCCGGGGCCCTGTGCGCGGTGGCGGACCGCGTGGCCGGACCCCTGATGTCCACGTTCACCGCTGCCGACTGGGCTGTGGGCAAGTGGTACCCGAAGGCATCCTTCCTCGCCCAGCAGGACAACCAGGACACCTCCGCGCCGGACCGGTGGGGTGGCTTGGGCTCTGACGGATACCAGAGCGTCACCCCGAGCGCCGACATCTCCCTCCCGCTTCGACCCGGGACGCCGCTGGCCGCGGGGACCTTCTACCGCGCCGACGCCAACAGCGTCATCAAGGACACGTCCCAGTCGTCCTTCGCCGGGGCGCACTCGGACATCCAGCACCCCGAGGTGGCGGGGCTGATCGTCGCGGCGGCGACGGCGGGCACCTAGGACGACAGGGACATAGGCGGGCACGCGCCGTCGTCCGTCATGCCCGCTTGACCTCGATCCGCGGCGGCCGCTTGAGGGACTGGGCCACGACGCAGTAGCGGTCGGCGACGGTGGCCAGCTTCTCGAGCTCCTCATCGCTTGCGTCAGTGTCGAAGGTCGCGATGATGCGGGCGTCCTGGATGCCCACCTCCGCCTCGCGGTCCACGCCGAGCGTGCCGCGCGCGTCGAAGACGCCGTCCCCGCGGATCTCCCCGGACCTGATCGTGAGGTTCATAGCAGTGGCGACACTGCGCAGCGTGACGCTCGCGCAGGCGACGAGAGCCTCCATGAGCATGTCCGCCGAGCACGCATCGCTTCCATCTCCGCCCACGGCGCGGTGCAGGCCCGCGCGGACGGGCCCGGTCCACGTCTGAACCGTGGCCGTGATGCCTGGCTCGGACCACGTGGCAGCCCCCGAGATCGGGGTGATAGCCAAATTGGGGTCTTCCCGGTACTGCTGCTTGAGGGGGGCCTGGGCAGCCCGGAGCTCCGCGCGTGTGGTGATCATGTGCCCATGATCCGCGCGAATCCGAGCGTGGACCAGAGTGCGGCCAGACTCTCGCGGTGCCCGCCGCTCAACTCGCGCGGCGGGGTTTCGACTCCACCCCGCTCCGCTCCACCGCCGTGGCCAGCTTCCGCTCCAGAACCTGCGCGACGCCGTCGTCCTCGATGCCCGGTGCGTGCAGCTCGGTGGCAGCGAGCGCGTCGGGATGGCCCGAGGACATCGCATAGCCCTCGCCCGCCCAGGCGAGCATCTCGACGTCGTTCGGCATGTCGCCGAACGCGACCACTTGCGCCGAAGCGATCCCGAGAGCGTGCGCGTACTCGGCAAGGGTGACGGCCTTGTTGACGCCGAGCGGTGCCATCTCGAGCATCGTCATGTCCACGGCCGAGTGGGTGATGGAGACGAGGTGCGCCACGTGCGGGGCGACGACGCGGAGATATTCCTCAGCGGTGATGCCCTCGATCTTGGCCATGAACTTCACCACCTCGTCGCCGTCGATGAGGTCCCCGAGGTCGCCGTGGCGCACCTCGGCCAGGAGCCGCTGGTGCCGGGGCTCGGCGAATGCGTCCTCCATGACGAACTCTGCGGGCGTCTCGGCGGCGAACGCCGTCTCAGGAAACAGCCCGCGCACGATCTCGCGGACCTCCAGCATCGTCTCCTTGCGGATCGCCTCCGAGGAGACCACGGACATGGTCTCGAGGTCATACACGAGCGCGCCGTTGGAGCAGATCACTGTCCCCGAGTGCCCCAGCTGCTCACTCAGCGGCGTCAGCCAGCGCGCTGGCCGGCCGGTGACGAACACGAGCTCGACGCCGGCCGCCTCGCACGCGTGCAGGGCCTGCACCGTGCGCTCGGTGATCCGACCGTCGCGGCGCAGGATCGTGCCGTCGATGTCGCTCGCCACGAGGCGCATGAGCTGCTCGACGGCGCCAGCCCGCACGCTGCCCAGACCGCCCACTCAGCGGACCTCGTAGGTGCAGGTGATGCTCGCGGCCGCGAGCTCGTTGGCCTCGATGTCCCTGATCACCCGCGAGCCCTTGCTGCGCGGCGTCCCCGGCACCACCTCGGCGGAGAGCGCGTGCACCGTGAACACGTACCGGTGCGGGCCGGATCCGCGCGGCGGCCCGGCGCCCACGAAGCCGGTGAACCCGGCATCGTTGAGCAGCTCGAGCGAGCCGTTGGGCAGGCCCGCGTCGGTGTCCGCCGGTCCCATCCCGTCCGGCGAACCACCGGCGCCCTCAGGCAGCTCGTCCACCTCGTCGGGGATGTTCACCACCGCCCAGTGGCAGAAGCTCCCGGCACGCGGCGCATCCGGGTCCATGACGGTCACGGCGAAGCTGCGCGTCCCCTCCGGCGCACCGCTCCACGCGAGGTGCGGCGAGAGGTCCTGCCCATCGAGCCCGAAGTACGCGCTCACCTGCGCACGCGGGAGCTTGCCGCCGTCCACGAGGTCCTGGCTGCCGAGTTGGAATGTCACTGCGCACCTCCGGTCTGCGCGCCGCCTCCGGCGCGGATCTCAACGCGCGACGGCGGGTTCGCGCCGGGACGCGAAACGGTCACCGCTGCCGCGCGCGCGGCGAACTCGAGGATGCGACCCAGCTCGCGGATGTCGAGGCGCCGTAGCTCGCTGCGCCGCTGCGCGCCGTCGAGCTCCCTGTCCACGATTGCCGAGAGCAGCGCGGCCATGAAGGAATCACCCGCACCCACGGTGTCCACCACCCGGACAGGCGGCGCGGGGACTGACACCTCACCGCTGTGCCCCACCGCCCATGGGCCCTGGGCCCCCCGCGTCACGACCACGAACGCCGGTCCCTCGGAGCCGCCGAGAGTGAGCCAACGCCGTGCGGAGTCCAGCGGGTCCGCGCCCGGGTACAGCCACGCGAGGTCCTCGTCCGAGGCCTTGACCACATCCGCGAGCCCCACAAACCGCTCCACGCGCCCCCGGACCACATCCGCATCGCTCGTGATCGTGGGGCGGCAGTTCGGGTCGAAGCCAATCGTGGCGCGAGGCCGGGCACGCTCCACCGCGTGCAGCACCTGGTCCGCGCCCGGCTCGAGGACCGACGCGATAGACCCGGTATGCACGAGGGTCGTGGCACCGAGAAGAGTGTCGAGGCGGTCGCGCAGGTTTGGCAGGTACCAGTCCAGCTCGAAGTGGTAGGTGGCCGCACCGCGGTGGTCCAGCTCGGCTGTCGCCACGGGGGTGGGGCTCGCATCCGGCGGCAGCGGGACGAGGACATTGGCGCCACGGAGGTGGTCCGTGAGCATGCGACCGTTCGCGTCGTCTCCGTAGCGGCCGATGAACTGGACAGGGTGGTCTAGGCGCGCGAGGCCGACGGCCACGTTCAGCGGGCTCCCGCCGGGGTGCGCCTCGGTGCCCCCAGGGCGCCGGACCACGTCGATGAGGCCCTCGCCGATGACTGTGAGCATGGGAATCACGGTAACAGCCGTCGCCCCCCGGGAGCACTTGGCGGCGCGGCTGAGACGCGCACCACGAGCCGGGGCTCGCTGCACCGGCGCGGTCTACCTCTGGGCACAAGAAGTAGGGGGCCCGTACGGCAGTGCGTCCGCTCCTGCTCGGGTCGACGGTGATCACCGGCGTGTCGATCTGCGACACGCCGGCGATCTGCGCTTGGCGGCGGGCCAATTGAGCAGGAAGGGACGCTCAGCAACGGGCGGCGCCGCTGGACGCGCCGCGTGTGGCCGCCGGGCCGGCCCACGTGTCGGTGCCGGTTGCTACCGTTTTGGGCATGGCCTCCAATTACGACCGCCTTGACGCCGGACAGCGCGCCAGTGTGGACGCGTCCGTCGCGACGTACGCGCGGGTGCGGCCCGAACTGAAGAACGTCACGAGGGACGTGCTCGTAACCCTCATCGCGATGTTCAAGGACGCCGAAGTCGATCCGCTGTTCATCACCGGGCGGACCAAGACCATCGAGTCGTTCAGGGAGAAGGTCTCGCGGCTCGATCCGCCGTCACTTGCTGGTGGCGAGCCCACCCTCAAATTCCCCGATCCCTTCCGCACGCTCAATGACATGGTGGGAGTCCGGGTGATCACCAAGCTGCCCGCCGAGAACGCCGTGGTGGCGAACCTCATCAAGCGCCAGCGGCAGATCTTCGACTGCCGCGGGGACCGGGAGAAGGCCATTGGCTCGATCGAGTCGGGCACATACGGGTACTCGAGCCGGCACCTGATCCTGCGCACCCTTCAGAACGACACCGTGCGCGCCTACCAGTCAGTGTTGAACCCCGAGCTGCCGGCCAACGGCTCGTACTTCTTCGAGTGCCAGATCCGCACAGTGTTCGCGCACGCGTGGAGCGAGATCGAGCACGACATCCGTTTCAAGGGCCAGGACCCTCGCGCGTGGAGCCCCCAGTTCGACCGGCAGTTCACGGCCACCGCCGCGATGCTCGAGGTCGTGGAGAAGGAGTTCGCCGACCTGCACGACCGGTACGAGAAGGTGCGGGGCTTCTGGGACGAGGCCGGGGAGGGCGCTGGGCCGCTCACGCCCGACCGGATCCGCGACGTCTGGCTGACCCTCCTGCCGCACGTGGACCGCAAGGTGGACGACGACTGGGGCTGGGCTGCCGAACTCGTCGGCGCCCACGGCCTCACCGAGACCCGCCAGCTCATGGAGCTCCTCGACTCGGACCGGATCACCGAGGTCCGCAAGGCCCTCGATCACCGGTACTCCCCCGGGCCCGACCGTCTCCTCGACGACCTCCTCCTGTGGCAGTACGGACCCCGGCACATCGAACTCACGGCGGAGCCGGCCGACGCCGAGTCCCACCCGCGGCGCGACTCCCTCCAGCGGCGGCTCAAGCAGATCGAGCGCTACAGGCTGACGTGACGCCGGCGCGCGAGCTCAGGGAGCCGTGGTTGTGGTCACCGCCTTCAGCAGGGCCGTGCCGTCCGGGGAGCCGAGGCCCGTGCAGGCGTCCCAGCCTGGCCCCGCGTGGTACGTGCCGTTGTTGCCTACGGTGATGTCCCGAAAGCCGGTGCCCTGCGCGTACAGCATGGGCTGGATGAGGCCGAAACGCTTGCCGGTGGCCTGGGCCAGCCGCGCGACGAGCGCCGCCCACAACGGGGCGACGGCGCTCGTGCCGCCGATCACCATGTCCGCGCCGTCCACGCGGACCCGGTAGCCGGTCTGGGGATCGGCCACGGCGCTGACGTCGGGGACGCCGCGGCCGTGCGGCTTGGGGCCTGGGGTCGGCTTCGGCTTGCGATGGGCCGCGGGCGCCGCAACGGACGCCTGCCACGTCGGGACGGGGAAGACGTCGCTGTACCCGCCACCCGTAGCGGAGGTGGTCGGCGAGTCGTTCCAGACGGTCTCCGCGGTGATGGCGCCGGTCGCCGGGTCGGCCTCGAGGCGGGTGCCGCCGCAGGCCAGCGCGTGGGGGCTCGAGGCGGGGAAGTCTGCGTGGTCGTGGCCGTCACCGACGCCATCTGTGCTCCCGCGATCACCGGCCGCGGCCGTGACCGTGACGCCGAGTGCCGCGGCGTCCGCGAGCGCCTGGTCGAAGGCATTGCGGGCCTGGGCCGTCCAGGCGTCCTCGCTCTGGCCCCAGCTGATGCTGATGGCCGCGGGAGCAGGGGTCGCGTGCGAGGCCTGGGCGAGCGCGTCGAGGAACCCGGCGTCCGTGTTGGGCGCGAAGTACACGAGCACACTGGACCGGGGTGCCAGCGCGCCGACCACTTCGATATCGAGCAGCACCTCACCGTCCGCACCGTGCGGATCCTGTCCGGGCTGGTTCGCGGCGCCGTCGACCCCCACAGCCGTCACCGTCGGCGTAGCGAGCCCAAGCCCCTTGAAGTACGCGTCGAGGTCCGCCTGCCCGAAGCCGCCGCCGAGCTCGAGGATCGCCACAGTCTGGCCCGTGCCGTCCGTGTTGGCGGGGAACTTGTAGATCTTGCCGAGGTCCGTGGGCGTGTAGCTAGTGCTGGCCCCGGCCAGCGGGATCGCACGGAACTGGGCGCGCGCCTGGGGCCGGTTGTCGAGGCCAAGCACAGCGGTGACCACCCCGTCAAGGGCCGCGGGGATGCTCAGGCTCCCCGTGCGGTGACGGTGCTCGACCTCCTGGCCATGGGACCCCTCGCTGGTCACCGTCTCGAGGCTCGTGCCGAAGATGCTGCTGAGCCCGCCGACCGTCCCTGCCAGGCGCAGGCGCCGCGAGGCGGCGTCCGCTTCGATCACCTCGGCGCCAAGCCGGGTGAAGGTCTCGGTGGCCAGCCGCACGTCATCGTCGGAGGCGCCGTGGCCTTCGGCGAGCGCCTCGCGGGTCAGGTGCCCCTCGGGCCGCTCTGGCAGCGGGGCCTTCCTGCGCAGGACAACGGTGACCTCGATCCGTTGCTCGGGGTCAGCGAGCCCGCGGGCTGTGAGCCCCGGGGCCGGCGGGCGCTCGGACCCCTCGAGCGGGACGCTGGGCTCGGGAGTGGGGCCTGCTGGGCGGTTCGTCATGGCATGCTCCGTTCGTCAGTCCGGCCGGCGGCCGGGGTGCTGAGGGAGGGTGCGGTCGGTTCACCCCGAGGATAGGCGCGGCACGGCGCGGTGGCCACAGTCGGCACGGCGACCCGTGCCATCGGTTTCTTGACTTGATCCGACATCCAGTGGGGCAGAAGGAGGCCTCCCTGTTCCGAGGCCTCGTCGCGCATCATGATCGTCAGTTGCGCTATTTAGGTGCCCGATGCAACGATGTGGCCATGTCCACCCAGACCCAGCAGCACTCCCCCGCGCCCTCGGCCGCCGACCGTGACGCGAAGCTCGCCGTCACCATCTTCCCGGTCCTCGTGATCCTCGCCGGACTCACAGGGTTCCTGCTCCCGGACACCGTGAAGGCAGGCGCCACGGCCGTACCGTACCTCCTCGGCGTGATCATGTTCTGCATGGGGCTCACGCTCACGCCCCCGGACTTCGCGTCAGTGGCGAAGCGGCCCTGGGCCGTGGCACTCGGGCTCGTGGCACACTACGTGATCATGCCCAGTGCCGGCTGGGTCATCGCGATGGCCCTGCAGCTGCCGCCCGAGCTCGCGGTCGGCGTGATCCTCGTGGGCTGCGCGCCGTCCGGCACAGCGTCCAATGTCATGGCATACCTCGCCAAAGGCGACGTCGCGCTGTCGGTGGCCGTCGCGACCGTCTCGACGCTGGTCGCACCTCTCGTGACGCCCGCCCTCACGCTCCTCCTCGCAGGCTCCTTCCTCCACGTCGATGCGGGCGGGATGATCCTGGACATCGTCAAGACAGTGCTGCTGCCCGTGGTCCTCGGCCTCGCTGTGCGCGTGTCCCTCAAGAAGGCCGTAGCCAAGCTGCTTCCGGCGCTGCCGTGGATCTCAGCCCTGGTCATTGCCGCGATCGTGGCAATCGTGGTGGCCGGCTCGGCGTCCAAGCTCGTCGCCGCGGGCGGGATCGTGCTCCTCGCGGTGGTGCTGCACAACGGGTTCGGGCTCGGCCTCGGCTACCTCGCCGGCAGGGTGGGCCGGCTCGACCACAAGGCCCGCCGCGCCCTCGCGTTCGAGGTGGGCATGCAGAACTCAGGGCTCGCTGCAACGCTCGCCGCCGCGCACTTCAGCCCCCTCGCAGCACTGCCCTCAGCCGTGTTCTCGGTATGGCACAACCTCTCAGGCGCAGTGGTTGCTGCGTGGCTCGCGCGGAGGCCGCTCCCCGCTCAGGAGTGGGCCGCCGAGCACTGACCCCCCAGTTTTCGGGCGGTCGGCTTTGGGGTAAAGCAAGCTGTATACCCCGAAGCGAAAGGACTTTCCCATGAAGGCAACCGAGGAACTCTCGAACGGCCTGCAGGCGGTGCTCGTGGACCTGGTCGAGCTCTCTCTTCTGGGCAAGCAGGTGCACTGGAACCTCGTCGGGACCAACTTCCGCGACCTGCACCTCCAACTCGACGAGATCGTCGCGGCTGCGCGGCTGCACGCGGACGAGGTCGCCGAGCGCCTGCGCGCCCTCCATGCCGTGCCGGACGGCCGCACCGCGACCATCGCGAAGACCACCTCGCTGGAGGAGCCCGCCGGGGCTCATCAGCACCTCCGACGCCGTGGACGCGACCGTGGGGGCCATCGAATCCGCATGCGCCACGGTGCGCGGAGTCTACGACGCGGTAGAGAAGGACGATCCCGCCACGACGGACATCCTCAACCAGATCCTCCTGGACCTCGAGAAGCTCGCCTGGATGGTCCGCGCCGAGAAGGAGAAGACCATCACACCGTAGCGCCCCTGGCCCTGTGCGCGACGGCAGGTTCATGCGGGCAGGAGCGCGCCGGCCGTTTCCTCGAGGGCCTGCCGCACAGCCCGCATAACCGGGTTCTTGGTGCTCGAGGAGCGCATCGCGGTGAAGACGCTTCGCTGCGGGGCCCCCTCCAGCCCGAGGAGCCGGGCCCCGGGGGTGCGCCCCACCCACACGAGGTCCGGCAGGAGCGCCACGGCGTTGCCGGACTCGACGAGCTGCACGTGCGCCTGCAGGTCAGCGGTCTCGTAGCGGACATCCGGCTCGAACCCCGCCATTCGGCATGCCTGCTCCGCCCAGTGCCGCGACGCCGCGCCGTGGGGTTCCATGACCCACGCGAGGCGCGCGGCGTCGGGAAGCCGCCACACGGCGTCGGACGCCGCGTCCGTTCCGAGCGGCGGGACAGCCAGCCGGATGGTGTCCCGCGTGAGCCCCTGCCGCTCGAGCCCTTCATAGTGCGGTGCCGCATGGTGCGGGTACTGCTCCGCCACCACCAGGTCGAAGCTGCGGGCCCAGGTCTCCCGCAGCGCAGTCTCAGGCTCGTGCTGGACCATCTCGACCCGCAGCTGGGGATGGCGCTCGCGCAGGGCCCTGAGCGCGGAGGGCATGAGCGCGAGCGCGGCGGTCTGGAACACGGCGAGCCGCACGGTCCCGCTAACCTCGCTCTGGCTCGCGGCGAGCGCGGCCTCGGTTCGCTCGAACGCGTCGAGGAGCTCCTCGGTGTGGGCGACGAGGAGCTGTGCCTGCGGGGTCAGGAGCACGCCGCGGCCGGACTTCCTCATGAGCTCCACCCCGGTCTCCTTCTCGAGCAGCGCGAGCTGCTGGGAGACCGAGGACGGGCTGTAGGCGAGGGCCTCGGCCACCTCCGCGAGGGTGCCGCGGATGCTCAGCTCGCGCAAGAGGCGCAGGCGGCGGATCTCCAGCATGGGGCGCTCCTCAAGCGTTCTCTTCCCTTCGGCTTTACCAATGATTATCCATCGGAAATCATCGCTTCTCCTTGCGTATTCTCCGTCACATACTGGCTTCATGACCACCCCGAACTACGCCGCGGCCTCCCCCACCCCGCAGACGCCACCCGCGGCCCACATCCGCCCGCAAGACCTCGCCGAGACGGCTGTCGCCCAGGTGCGCACTTGGCTCGACGCGGCGGCGGAGTACCCGGTCGATTCCTCGGCCCAGCAGCTTGCCGGCGTGCTCAGGGACCCCAACGGGCTGGCGTTCACAGTGGGCTTCGTGGACGGCGTGGTGCGCCCGGAGGACCTTGCCGTCGCAGCCCGCAACCTGAAGGAGCTCGCGCCGAAGGTCCCGTCGTTCCTCCCGTGGCCGCTGCGCAAGGCGGTCGGGCTGGGCGGTGCGCTGGCCCCGGTGGCGCCGAGCGTCGTCGTGCCCGTGGCCCGGCGGGTGCTGCGCGAGATGGTGGGCCACCTCATCGTGGACGCCTCCGACGCCAAGCTGGGTCCCGCCATTGCGAAGATCCGCAAGCCCGGAATCCACCTCAACGTGAACCTGCTCGGCGAGGCCATCCTTGGCCAGCACGAGGCGGACCGCCGTCTCGACGGGACGCGCCGGCTGCTCGAGCGCGACGACGTGGACTACGTCTCCATCAAGGTCTCCGCGACCGTGGCCCCGCACAACCACTGGGCGTTCGATGAGGCGGTGGAGCACATCGTGGACTCCCTCGCCCCGCTCTACCGGCTCGCCGCAACCTCCCGCACGCCGAAGTTCATCAACCTCGACATGGAGGAGTACAAGGATCTGGACCTGACCATCGCGGTCTTCACCCGGCTCCTGGAGCACGAGGACCTCCGCGGCCTCGAGGCCGGGATCGTGCTCCAGGCATATCTCCCCGACGCCCTCGGGGCGATGATGCACCTCCAGGAATGGGCGGCCGCGCGCGTCGAGGCGGGCGGGGCCCCGATCAAGGTACGCGTAGTCAAGGGGGCCAATCTCCCCATGGAGCACGTGGACGCCGAGATCCACGGCTGGCCTGCGGCAACGTGGCCCACCAAGCAGCACTCCGACACGTCCTACAAGGCGGTCCTGGACTTCGCCCTCCACCCCGAGCGGCTCGCCAACGTCCGTGTGGGCATCGCCGGGCACAACCTGTTCGACGTCGCGCTCGCATGGCACCTCGCCAAGGCCCGCGGGGTTGAGACGGGGGCTTCGGGTGGCCGTGCCCTCGTGGAGTTCGAGATGCTCCTTGGCATGGCATCCGCCCAGGCGCAGGCGGTCCTCGCCGATGTTGGCCACCTGCTCCTCTACACGCCCGTGGTTCATCCCAACGAGTTCGACGTTGCGATCGCCTACCTGATCCGCCGCCTCGAGGAGGGCGCGAGCCAGGACAACTTCATGTCCGCGGTGTTCGAACTCGACTCCAACGAGGTGCTGTTCGAGCGCGAGAAGAAGCGCTTCCTCGCCGCACTCGCGGCCTTGAACGCGCCGCCCTTCGCCGACCACTCCGGGCACCGCACCCTCCCGTCCCCGAACCGGACCCAGGACCGCGCGGCCGGCAACGCGGGCCTCGTCGGCGCGCACGACGCCGCCCCCCGCCCCCGCGCGTCACTCGCCGCCGCTTCCGGCGCCACGTCAACGAGCCCGGGTGCCGGGTTCGCCAACACGCCGGACACCGATCCGGACCTGCCGGCGAACCGCTCCTGGGGCCGGGATATCATCGCCCGTGCGGAATATAGCCGCATTGGCATGGATGCCGTTGAGAAGGCGGCGCTCACCACCGAAGGCGACCTAGCCGGCGTCGTGCATCAGGCCGCAACGGCTGGTGGGGTCTGGGGTGCGCTCACCGGCGCGCAGCGCGCGGACGTGCTCGACGAGATGGGCCGGGCGCTCGAGCGGCACCGCGCGGACCTGCTCGAGGCCATGGCGTCCGAGGCCGGCAAGACCCTCGACCAGGGCGACCCCGAAGTCTCCGAGGCGGTGGACTTCGCGCACTACTACGCAACCCTGGCCCGCGAGCTCGATGCCGTGGACGGCGCCCGGTTCGTGCCAAGCCGGCTCACGGTGGTCACGCCGCCCTGGAACTTCCCGGTGGCGATCCCCGCGGGCTCCACCCTCGCTGCTCTCGCGGCGGGCTCCGGCGTCGTGATCAAGCCCGCGAAGCAGGCGCGCCGCTCAGGCGCGGTCATGGTCACCGCACTCTGGGAGGCGCTCGAGGCGACCAAGGGGACCACGGGGGTGGGGAGCGAGGTGCTGCAGCTCGTGCAGTTCCCTGCCGGGAAGCCGGGGCGGGAGCTGGGCCAGAAGCTCATCGCGCACCCCGACGTGGACCGTGTGATTCTCACCGGAGGATACGAGACCGCCCAGTTGTTCCGCTCCTTCCGGGCAGACCTGCCGCTACTCGCTGAGACGTCCGGGAAGAACGCGATCATCGTGACCCCGAGCGCCGATCTGGACCTCGCAGCGAAGGACCTGGCCTACTCGGCGTTCGGGCACGCGGGGCAGAAGTGCTCGGCGGCATCCCTCGTGGTGCTCGTAGGATCCGTGGCGCGCTCCAAGCGCTTCCGGAACCAGCTCGTCGACGCCGTGCAGTCCCTGCACGTCGGGTATCCGTGGGACCCACGCAGCCAGATGGGCCCCGTCATCGAGGCGCCTGGCGACAAGCTGCGGCGCGGCCTCACGCAGCTTGGGCCGGGCGAGCACTGGGTGCTCGAGCCGCGCCAGCTCGACGGCTCGGGCAAGCTCTGGAGCCCGGGCGTCCGTGCCGGCGTGCAGCCGGGGAGCGAGTACCACCTCACCGAGTACTTCGGGCCCGTGCTCGGCGTCATGACCGCCGAGACGCTCGAGGAGGCCGTGGCCATGGTGAACCAGGTGGACTATGGGCTGACCTCCGGGCTGCACTCGCTCGACGGCGGCGAAATCGAGTACTGGGCCGAGCACATCGCCGCCGGCAACCTCTACGTGAACCGCGGCATCACCGGTGCGATCGTGCAGCGCCAGCCGTTCGGCGGGTGGAAGAAGTCCGCCGTGGGCGCGGGCGCCAAGGCCGGCGGGCCGAACTACCTCGTGGGCCTGGGCTCGTGGGTGGACGCGCACGTTGAGGGCGGCGCCCGTGCTGCAGGTGCAGGGCCAGCCGGAGAGGTCCTGGGCGCAGCCTCGTCCGCGCTTCCCGCGCACGACGCCGCGTGGCTGGCTGCCGCGCTCGGCACCGATGCGGCCCTGTGGGAGACCGAGTTCGGCGTCTCGAAGGACGTGTCCGGCCTGGCCAGCGAGCGCAATGTGTTCCGGTACCGGCCCGTGCCCGTGGCCGTGCGGTACGAGTCCGGGACCTCGGGACACGGTGTCGCGGAGCTCCTCCGGGTGGCTGCCGCGGGGCTCACGGCGGGGTCGCGCGTGACGGTGAGCAGCGCCGTCGTGCTTTCCGGCCAGACCGCTGAGGTTCTGCGCCGGCACGGCGTCTCGGTGACGGTTGAGGACGCAGAGGCGTGGCTCCGGCGCGCGGCGGCGCTCGGGTCGGGGCGGGTGCGGCTCATCGCGGGCGACGGCGCGGCGTCCTCCGCGAGCAATCTCGCTGAGGCCGTTGGCGGCACGCCGGATATGGCGGTGTACGCGCACCCCGTGGTGTCCACCGGACGGGTGGAGCTGCTGCCGTTCCTGCACGAGCAGGCGGTGTCCGTGACGGCACACCGCTTCGGGACCCCGAACCCGGTGGCGCTGGGAGTGAGCCTGTAACCCGTCCTCATCGCGGCGTCGCGTACGCTGGCGGCATGGAGTCGACATGCCCGTGAAGAGCGCGGGACTCCTGCTGTACCGGTTCTCCGACGGGGCGCTCGAGGTGTGGATCGCCCACATGGGCGGCCCATTCTGGGCCCGCAAGGACGAGCGCGCCTGGTCGATCCCGAAGGGCGAGTACGACGACGGCGAGGATCCCTTCGAGGCGGCCCGACGAGAGTTTGCCGAGGAGATGGGCGTACCCGCGCCGGACGCGGAGTACATGAGCCTCGGCGAGTTCCGGCAGCCCTCGGGCAAGCGCCTCACTGTCTTCGCCACAGAGGCAGACTTCGCCCCAGCGGAGATCGTGAGCAACACCTTTCCCCTCGAATGGCCCAGAGGCTCAGGGCGCGTGCAGGAGGTCCCCGAGATCGACCGGGCGGAGTGGTTCCCCGAGCCAACAGCCCGGATCAAGCTCGTCAAGGGCCAGACGCCGCTCCTCGACGCCCTGGGCGAGCGCCTGGGCCGAGTCTAGGCGTGGGCAACGTCACTGCCCTCTGGCGTTCGATAGCGACTTTGGACCCTAACAGCCCTCCCGGACGGGCGGTCTACTGCCCCTATGAACCGTGAGGCCGAAGTAGAGGCCGCCCAGCACGTCGATCCCCGTTCATCCGTCAACAGACTCCTGCGCGACCTCCGCTCAGCCCCTAGCGGTCTCACCGCACGCGAGGCCGAGAGGCGGCAGGTTGTCTACGGCCCGAACATGCTGACCCGCAAGGGCGGGCGGAGGTGGCCCCGGCAGATCCTTGGCCAGCTCACCCAGCCGCTGGCCCTGCTGCTGTGGCTCGCTGCCGCGCTGAGCTACATCACCGGATCGGGAGCGCTCGCGGCTGCGATCATCGCCGTCATCCTCCTCAACGCGGCATTCGCGTTCCTCCAGGAACGGCATGCAGAGCACGCCGTCGAGGCGCTCGCCGCGTACCTGCCGCCCTCGACCCGAGCCATCCGCGACGGACAGGAGACCCTCGTCGATGCGCGGCTCCTCGTCCCCGGCGACGTCATCGTGGTCCGCGAAGGCGACCGTGTCTCGGCAGATGCCCGGCTCCTGGAGGGCTCGGTCGACGTGGACGTCTCGACACTCACAGGGGAATCCCTTCCCGTGTTGCGCAGCGCGGACGGCGACTCCCTCGCGGAGCGTCTCCTGGACGCCTCGGACATGGTGTTCAGCGGCACGAGCTGCACAGGAGGCGAGGCGACGGCCGTCGTGTTCGCCACCGGGATGCACACGGAACTCGGCCGGATCGCCGCACTGTCCGAGCGCGTGGGCCATGAGAGCAGTCCGCTCGAGAAGCAGGTGACCCGCGTGGCGAGGGTCATCGCGATCGTGGCGATCGTGATGGCGGCGGCCTTCATCCCTACCGGCACACTGCTCGCCGGCCTGCCGCTCGGAGACACGCTGAGCTTCGCGATCGGCCTCATCGTGGCCAACGTGCCCGAAGGGCTGCTGCCCACCATCACTCTTGCCCTCGCTGTCGGCGTCCGCGTCCTGGCGCGCGAGGGGGCCCTGGTGAAGCGGATCTCCGCCGTCGAGACACTCGGCTCCACGAGCGTGATCTGCACGGACAAGACCGGCACGCTCACCATGAACATGATGCGAGCGGTGACGCTCTGGACGCCCGACGGCGGCACGCTCCCCCTCGACGGACCGGTGCCTCCCGCAGGGCCGAGCTCGGCCACGGCAAGGCTCGCCTTGGCTGCGGTCGCGTGCAACAACGCGCACCTTGCCGCAGACGGAGTGGAGAGCGGGGACCCCACGGAGCTTGCCTTCCTCCACGCGGCTGCGGCCCTGGGCCTCCCGCATGACCGATCCGGGATCGAGCGGCTTGTCCAGTTCCACTTCGACCCCGGGCTGCGCCGCATGTCGACCGTCGACGCCGCCGGCGGCGAGGCCCGCGTCCACACCAAGGGCGCACCCGAAGAGCTGCTCCCGCTGTGCGACTGGATTGCCACGCCCGACGGCGGCCGGGCACCCCTCGCTGAGCGCGACCGCACGCACGTAACCGAGACGGTCAACACGTGGGCGCAGCAGGGCCTCCGCGTCCTCGCCGTCGCCGAGAAGTCCGTCCCCAAAGAGGACGCCGCCACCCTCACGAGGCCAGAGGCCGAGCGCGGGCTCACTCTCCTCGGCGTCATCGGCTTCCTGGACCCCCCGCGGCCCGAGGTAGCGGACTCCGTTGCCCGTTGCCATGCCGCGGGTATCCGCCTCATCATCGTCACCGGAGACCACGGCCTCACAGCGAAGGGCATCGCGCAGCGTGTCGGGATCGGCGACGGCGGCATCCGCATCGTCAGCGGCACGGAGCTGGACCACATGCCGGAGGCCGAGCTCGATGCACTCCTCACCGCGGACCAGGAGATCATCTTCGCCCGCAGCTCGCCGGAGGCCAAGCTGCGGATCGCGGACGCGCTGCGGGACCTTGGCCACGTGGTGGCCATGACTGGCGACGGGGTCAACGACGCCCCGGCGCTGCGCCGCGCCGACATCGGGGTCGCGATGGGACGCTCCGGAACGGACGTGGCCCGCGAAGCGTCTGCGATGGTGCTCACGGACGATGACTTCGCCTCGATCGTCAGCGCCGTCCGCTCGGGTCGCAGGGTCTATGACAACATCCGCAAGTTCATCGTCTACATCTTCGCCCACGCGACCCCGGAGGTCGTCCCGTTCCTCCTCTACGCGGTGGCCGGCGGCGCCATCCCGCTCCCGCTCACGGTCATGCAGATCCTCGCAGTGGACCTCGGCACAGAGACGCTCCCGGCCTTGGCCCTAGGCCGCGAGCCCGAGGAGCCCGGCACCATGGACCGTCCGCCGCGCAAGCGCGGGCAGAACGTGATCGACGGGCCCATGCTGGCCCGGGCCTGGGGACTGCTCGGAGGGATCTCAGCCGTGCTCGTCACGGGAGCATTCCTCGCCACGCTACTTTCCGGGGGCTGGCGCTGGGGCGCTGACACGGCCACCGGGCCACTGCACGAGGTGTGGGTGCAGGCGACGACGATGACCTTCCTCGGCATCGTGGCGTGCCAGGTCGGCACGGCCTTCGCGGCACGCACCCAAACGGCGTCGCTGGCCCAGATCGGCTTCAGCTCGAACCGGTTCCTTCTGTGGGGCATCGCATTCGAGATCGTCTTCTCGGCCGCGATCGTGTACATCCCGCCGCTCCAGGCGGTCTTCGGCACCGCGGCTCCGCACCCGTGGCAGCTGCTGATGCTGCTGCCGTTCCCGTTCGTCGTCTGGGGTGCCGACGAGGCGTTGCGGGCAGGCCTGCGCCGCCGTGTGCCGTACAGCGAGCCCGCGACCGTTTGACACCTGAGACGACTCGCGTGCCGGCCCCTGGTTCACCCGGGGCAAAGAGGCTCGCCGAGGCGGCAGGCGTTCAGAACGTGCGCTAGCCTCCGCCGTGCCCCCGCGGGGGGCGGGACTGCAGCAGGAGGCGAGCGGGCGGCGTCGTGCGCGGCGAAGGTGGGCTATGGGGCGTCGAGGAACGCGAGCACATCACGGGAGAAGCCCGGAGTGAGCATGACACCCACGTGGCCGCGGCCATAGTAGATGATGAGCTGGCCACGGGGCATGCCGCGGGCCGTCTCGCGGAACACGGCGGGGCCGTACGGCGTGTCCTCATCGCCACCGAGCACGAGGGTCGGAACGGTGATGCAGTCGAGCCGGGGGGTGAGGTCATAGGCGTCCTCGGCACGGAGCACCGCGGCGACGTCTTCGGTGGAGCCCCTGTACATCCATGGGCCGATCATCCAACCGGCCCATCCCTCAAGGCTCCGGCTAGCCGGACGGACGCCCACCAGGCGGACCATCTCGGCTCCGGCGCCGCGGAGGTCGCCCGCTTCGAGTCTGCGCAGCAGAGCGCGCTGGCCGGCCTTGCCTCCCGGCCCGAGGCGACACCCGCCGGCAACCATCACGAGCCGGCGGATGAGCCCCGGATAGTCCGCGGCGAGCTGCAGTGCCACCGACGCACCGGTCGAGATCCCCAGGACATCCACCGGGCCCCCGAGGTTGGGGAGCCGCTCGGCATAGTCGGCAGCGATGTCCGCCATCGTGGTCTCGGGGGCCAGACCCGCGCGGCGGTTGACCCACCACACCTCGCGCCGCCGCGCCAGAGGACCAAGTGGACGGGCCTCCGCGAGGAACGCCGGGCCCCCGGGCACCGCGTGGCGGGGCGTGAGGCCGGGCAGCACCACCAGAGGCGGTCCGGCGCCGATCCTGAACCAGGGCATGCCCTCGAATGGGCTCTCCGATACCGCGTCCTCCCCCATCCCCGGCACCTCAGCCGAAGTCGATGCGCATGACGACGCGCCGCGCGGACGAGTGGCTGGCCTGTGTGAAGCCAGTCTCCGCTAGCCAGGGGTGGTCCATGGGTGCAAGGCGTGGAGAAGCGTCTCGGGGCGCCCCGAAAACCGCCATGAGGTCCTCCCCTGGGGCCTCATGGGCGGGCACTACGGTGATCTCGGGCGGCATCGCGCCGGGAGCGCGTTCCATCGTGCTCACTCTAGGCTCCGACACGCCACGAGGGGAGGGGAAACGCGCCGCCGAGGGAACCGTTACGGGCGTTCAACTGAGCAGGAACGGACACGCGCCTCAGCGGCCCCGGCGTTTCCCGCCCCCTGGGCGGCCCCTGCCTGCAGTCGGCCGCCCTCTGGATCCGCCACGCGCTCCCCCACGCGCGGCCTTCGCGGCCCGGGACGCCTCGTTGCGGGCCTTGGCCTGCTTGGACTGTGTGGCGGCCAAGTTCTCGCGGCGCTGCTGCGCGGCCTCCTGCTGGTCCCGCTGCACCGACGCCTGCCGGGAGCTGTTCGCCCCGCGCCCGCGGACCACGCCGATGAACTCCTGGATCAGGTCAGACTCGTCCTCGCGGCGCCACGCGATCCCGACCGCATAGGGTTCGACGCCGGTCACCGGCCGATAGCGCAGGTCCTTGCGGTTGAAGTGCCTTACCACGGACATCGGCATGATCGCGAGCCCAGCACCGCCCTCGACGAGGTCCAAGCGCTCGGAGGGCCCGCCGCTGTACTCGAAGAGCTCGTCCTCGACCTCGGCGAGGGGGATTTCCTCGAACGCCTGGATCTCGTGGCCCTTCGGGGCGACGACCACGGGGAGCTCCTCGTAGAGCGGGATGACGTGGAGGCCTTCCTTCTCCTTGTCCACGGGCAGGCGCACAAACGCGACGTCCGCCCTGGCGTCGCGCAGGACGGCGAGCTGCTCGGCGTCGTCAACCATCTCGGAGGCGAGCGGCAGGTCCGGGAAGCGCTCCTCCCAGCGCTGGAACCACTTGCCGGGCGCGACGCCCACGACGAAGGCGACCGTCAGGGCCGGAGCACTCTCGGACTGCATGGGTCAACGGTAGCCTTGATCCATGAGCTCGAACCCCAAGGCCGCGTCCCAGTCCATGAAGCCGGCCACCGCCGCGAAGAAGCTCGGCGTCTTCCTGCCCGCCACGCCGGCGGAGTTCCAGGAGGGCGTGGTCACGCGCGAGGAGTTCGACGCCCTTCGTGAGAACCCGCCCGCGTGGCTCACGGAGCTGCGCGAGAAGGGCCCGCACCCGCGGCCGATCGTGGCGCAGAAGCTCAACGTGACCATCTCGGGCCTCGCCCGCGCGGGCATCAGCGAGGCACTGACCACCGAGGAGATCTCCGCGCTCCTGGCCAACCGCCCCGAATGGCTTCAAGCCGAGCGGGCCAACATGGCAGCCGTGCGCGAGGAAGCCCGGCGGGTCAAGGCTGCCGAGGAGGAGAAGGCGGCTAAGTCCGCATCCGCGAAGCACGGCGCAGCGGCCGAGCGGTCCTTGCGCGGGGGGCGCCACGGCTAAAGCCGGCTGGGTTGAGGCGGTCACATGTGCTTGAGCTGGGCTGAAAGCTGGGCCACAACTCCCCAGCTTTCAGCTGTTCTGCATCCCGACACGCGGGCACAACCGAAAACACGCCGCGGATTGAGGGCTACCACCGGGGAATCTGGCCCCGGTCCGCTCGGGGCCCCGCCGCGCCTGGACTACCCGACGCAGGAGACGTTGTAGTCGATTCCGCCCGAGACAAACTGGGCCAGCGTCACGTGCCCCCCGGCGGTGAGCGGCGCAGCGGCGCACGCCGCTTGGGCGGCTCGTTGGGTGGTGGCGCCGGGGCGCCAGTTGTCCAGGCCCGTGAGATTGCTGGACGCCGGCACTGCCCCGGCAATCTGGCCCCACTGGTACGCGGTCGCGTAGAGCCCCACCTTGGCCCCGCGCGAGGTGAAGTGGGCGGTCATGCCCTCGAGGACCGCACGGTTGCTCGTCTGGTCGGCGCTGGTGCCCCCGGTCTTCCAGGTGTTGTCGAGTTCCACGTCCAGCCACCACCTGTAGGCCGCGGGGTCGGCCGAGAGGCCTGCCGCCGAGGCAGCCGGTGCGAAGCGCGTGTCGACGTCCTCGGACGCCCGGTTCCAGCCGTACTGCCAGGCGCACGCCGGGGTGTCACCTCCGGTGCAGGCCTGCGAATACGGGTTCTGCGGCGTCGAGGATGTGGGCCACGACGCCGTGTTGAGCCCGCCCGGGTTGGCGGTGTTGACGTAGAGCTGGACCTTGGCCTGCGCGGTGCCGCCCTTCGAGGCCGCAGCCCACTTCAGCTGGTCTGACAGGCACGGGTTAGTGGTGTTGGCCAGCCCATCGTTCACCCCGACAATGCCGAACGCCTGGTTCGTGGGGACGCTCGTGCCGCATTGCGGCCAGGAGATGTCGATCCCGAGGGTCGACGGCGCAGCACCCTTCCCACCGGACGGCGCGGCCATGGCCGGCTGAGCGGAGGCGGCGAGGATCAGTGTCAGGGCGATAGCTGCTGCGGCGCGTCTCACCTCGCAAGTATGGCCCATGACCCCGCCCGATCGTCTAGTGGGACACAGCCAAACGTAGCCATCGTCAGCACCACGACGTCCCGCACGTCCCAGATATCGAGGGCGAGGAGCCAAGTCGAGTCAGTCCTGATGGAGGCGGATGAGGTTCCCGCAGGTGTCCTCGAAGTCCGCCATGAGCCCCGACGGGTCCTCGACTGGCTCGCCGCGGAAGACGATGCCCGCGTCGCTCAGCCGCTCGTAGTCGGCCCGCACATCCGGTGAGCCGAGGACGATGGCCGCCATCCCGGCGTCGTACACCCCCTTGCGGTATGCCGCGGCGACCGGATTGTCGCTCGGCTCGAGCAGGAGACCTACCCCGCCGGAATCCGGGGAGCTGACGATGAAGAGGCTCGCCTCGGGCATGGCGAGCAGCGTGTCGAAGCCGAGGACGCCGGTGTAGAACTCGTGCGCGGCGGCGGGGTCGACCACGTGGATGGAACACATCTTGATCCTCATGGGCTCAGCCTACGCACGCCCTCCGACACTGGCAGTCGGTTGGGATCAGGAAATTCAGGGCGCGTCTGCGCTGGCCCGCCAGTGGTCGATGACGAGAGTTGCGGTCTGAGCGGGTGCTTCGAGCGGCAGGATGTAAGCCGTGCCGGGCAGGCTCACGGAGGATCCCCTGGGTGTGAGCCCGGCAGCGGACTCGGCCTCGGCGGGTGTCCACTCGCTGTGGTCATCACCTGTGGCGAAGAGCGTCGGAGCGAGGATCGAGGGTAGGACGCCGCTCAGATCCTCGCGGGCGTTGGGACAGGGACGGTCCGTGCACGGGCGCGCCGGGCACCGCAAGGGAGCGGCATCGGTCCGGGTACGAGGCGGCGAACAGTATGCCCACATGGCCGCCAAGGGCGTTGCCGACCCAGTCCACCGGCTCCTGGATGCCGAGACTGTCGAGCACGGCGACTGAGGAGTCAACGACCTCGCTGATTGAGTAGCGACGGCCGGGGTCGCCGCTACGGGCAGGGTGTCAGCGACACGCTGCCCATTGCGGCACCGCACGCACGCCATTGCTCGGTTCCCAAGGCGGCGCGCCTGCTCCGTCCACGGGGCGGGTCCCTTCACGCGGGCATGGCCAGACTGTCCCGCTCCGGGTCCGGCTGGTCGGGGCTGCTCAGGCCCCGGCCTCCCGGCGAGCACGCCTGCTCTGGTGCACCGCATCCAGAGCCCCGCCATCCAAGGCCCTGTCGACGTCCAGACGCGGGCCGTCCCCGGCCCCGAGCTCGAGGTCCCTTGCCCGGGCACTGGCCTTGACGACGAGGACGGCCAATGCGGTGGTGACGGGCACGGCAAGGACCAGGCCGACCGAGCCTGCCAGCGTGCGGACCACCTCTTCGGCCAACTGGCCCGAGGTGAGGGCGTCCAGCACGGGCTGGTCGTAGAGCATCACCAGGATCAGCACGGGCAGGGCCGCCCCCGCGTAGGCGAACGCGATCGTATAGACGGTGGAGGCAATGTGGTCCCGCCCGATCCGCATCGCCGAGGCAAACAGGCTGCGGGAACCGGTGCCCGGGGCGAGCTCGTGCAGCTCCCACACGGCCGAGGACTGCGTGACCGTCACGTCGTTGAGCACCCCCAGGCCAGAGATGACGAGGCCGCACGTGATCATCCCCGAGACCGAGAGCCTGCCCGCACCGTTGATGAGCGTGTACGTGTTCTCGTCCCCGGTCCCGGTCAGGTACGCCGCACCGGTCGCCCAGTCGGCCAGCAGGGCGATGGCCCCGAGACCGAAGAGGGTCCCCAGTAGCGCCGTGGAGGTGCGGGCCGAGAACCCGTGGGCGAAATAGAGGACCCCGAACGTGATCGCCGCCGAACCCGCCAACGCCACCGGCAGCGCTGGCCGCCCCTCTGCCAGAGCCGGCAGGACGAATAGTGCCAAGACCGCGTAGGCCCCGCCGAGCCCCACGATCGCGCGCAGGCCGCGCCAGCGCGCGACCGCGATGACCACGACGGCGTAGAGCAGCGCCAGCAGCACCATCGGCACCGTGCGCACGAAGTCGGCGAACATGTACACCGACCCGGCAGAGGTCACGCCCGAGAGGTCCAGGTATCGGATCCGGTCCCCGGCCTTCACCCCGTGGGACTTGGCGATCTCCGGGGTCACCTCCACCGGAACCTCGGCCCCGCCTCGGTCCGGCTGGGTGCGGGCGACCAGGCATTGGCGCGGCGCCACCCCGCCAGCCCCCGCCCCGGGGCCCGCGGACGGGCAGTCCTGGGTCCTGGCCACCTTGACTGTGCCGGTCTCGAACGTCACCCCCGGCGCGGCCGTATACGGGCTGCCGACCTGCACCTTCCCTCGATCCCCCGTCGGCCACAGCAGGACCATCGCCAACACCGTCAGGCCCGCGAGCGGCACCAGCACCGCCATCAGCAGCACATGCGCCCTGCGCCGCCCCGCCCGCGCCGCCGGCGATAGCCCCGCGGCCGGAACCGGGACATTCGAATGTCCGTGCGCCATTACCCGCAGTGCCCCATCACCCGTACAACCTCATGCCCACGAGCCTACCGGCGACCCGGCCGCCAGCACCGGCCCGACCCACCCTGCATCACGAAGGCAGTCAGCGCCGCAGGCCCCACCCACCGGCCCCGGCGGGAGGCCAAAGGAGCGAGCGTCGACCGACGCTAATGAGATCAGTTATCATTCTCAGGGAACTAGCCTCCTACAGACTGAGGACCACAGCAATGAAGACCCCCTCAACCCGCCGTCTGCTGGCGAACCTCGCCCGCGTCGCCCCAGTCCTCGCCAGCGCGCTGCTGCTCGGAGCCTGCGGCGCCCAGCAGGGCAACCCGGCCCAAAGCAGCGGCTCCGGGCCCATCCCCGTCGTCGCCTCGACCTCGGTCTACGGGGACATCGTCAAGTCCATCGGCGGGGAGAAGGTCTCCGTCACCTCGGTCATCTCCAAGCAGAGCCAAGACCCGCACTCCTATGAGGCCACCACCCAGGACCGCGCCGCGGTGTCCAAGGCCAGGCTGGTCGTTTTCAACGGCCACGGCTACGACGACTTCATGCTCAAGCTCGCCAATGAGGCCAAGCTCCCCGCCAACAGCCTCCTCAATGCCGTCGATGCCTCCGGCCTCGACCCCAGCCCGTCCGCCGCCGCGGGCGGGAAAGACGAGTTCAACGAGCACGTCTGGTACAGCACCGACGCGATGAAGAAGGTCGCCGACACCGTAGCCGAGAAGCTGGCCGCCCTCGACCCCACCGACTCCCAGTCCTTCAAGGACCGCGCTGCACAATGGGAGGCCAAGCTCACGGGGATCACTGGAAAGCTCGACGCCATCAAGGCCGCGCACCATTCCGAAGCAGTCGCCGTGACTGAACCCGTGCCGCTGTACTTGCTCGAGGCCGCCGGGCTGGAGAACAAGACCCCGGAGGCTTTCAGCAACGCGGTAGAAGCAGGCAACGACGTCCCCCCGGCCGCCCTCAAGCAGATGCAGGAGCTCATCTCGGCCCACCAGGTTGCCCTCCTCGCCCACAACCCCCAGACCGAGAGCCCCCAGACCCAGGCCTTGAAGAAGTTTGCACAGGACGCCAGGGTCCCCGTTGTGGACTTCACCGAGACCATGCCTGAAGGCACCGAATACGTCACCTGGATGACCGCCAACGCCGACGCCCTCAGCGCCGCACTCGGCTCAGCCAAATAACCGCCTGTCCTCTTGAACGACGAGGCGGTCACGCGTCGGCCCCACGCCGGTGCCGCCGTAGCTGTCAACCCCTAGTGGTGCCTAGACTGGTCCATGAACAGATTGACAGTGTCAATCACCGATGGGGGCGAAGTGGCGCAGGGCGGTACCGAGGACCTGAAGTCCCGCTTGGTCTCGGTGGCGCTCGCCCACCTCGAGCACACCCCGCCGGAGCGTCTGAGTGTCCGCGAAGTGGCGCGGGCCGCCGAGGTGAGCCATCAGGCTCCGTACGTGCACTTCGGCGGCAAGCGCGGATTCCTCGCGGCGGTGGCGGGCGTCGGCCTCGAAGCAGCCGCGCAGCGGGCACGAGCCGCCGTCGAGGCCGGGGGCAGCGATCCGGACTTGCGACTCCACGCGCTCGTGGACGTCTACCACGCCTTCGCAACCCAGGAGTCCAACCTTCACGATCTGGCCTTCGGACCGCTCGTAGCCAAAGCCGACCATCCCGGCCTCCAACGGGCGGCCGCCCACTACTGGCGCCTGCTCCAAGGAGTCGTAGAAGCAAGCCAGCCGCCCGGCGTCGCACAGGGCGAGGTCCTCAAGCGCTGCAGCGCCGCCTGGGGGCTCATCCATGGCCTAGGCCGCCTGAGCTCGATGCACCAGATTCCGCAGATCGTGCCGGGCGACCTGCGCACCCTCATGCACGAGGGGATCGCGACCCTTCGCCGCGGCTGGAACACCTGACGGGCCACGCACGGACCCCTGCCCCATTTCACATGGAAGGACCGGCGATGAAGCTCTTCTACAACACCTGGTACCGGTACGGAACGCCACCGTGGGTCGGCCCGGCCAGATCTGACCTCACGGGCCTCGTTGAGTCCGGCACCTTGCGTCCGTGCCGGGTGATCGACCTGGGATGCGGCGTCGGCGACAACGCCGTCTTCCTCGCCCAGCACGGCTTCGAAGTGACGGCGGTTGACTTCGCAGCCGCGGCCATCGCCAAGGCCAAAGAGAAGGCACGCCAAGCCGGGGTGGAGGTCAACTTCTTGGTGGATGACCTCACCCGGCTCACCAAGGTCAGCGGCGAGTTCGACCTGCTTGTGGACTACGGGGTCTTCGACGACCTCAGCGCCCGGCAGCGGGCGGCGTACGTCCAGCAGGTCGTCCCGCTCGCGGGGCCCGGCGCGAAGTTCCTCCTGTGGTGCTTCGAATGGGAGCCGCGGCTCTGGGAGCGGGCTGTGATCTCGGTCCTGCCGTTCGACGGCCTCGCGCTCATGCCCGGCGAGGCCGAGCGCTGGTTCGGCACTGACTTCGACGTCGAGCGGATCTCCGGGGAATCCGGGCTGCGGGGATGGCCTCGTGGCTGGGCTGTCTACCTGATGACCCGCCACTGAGCGGTTGGCGCCGTGGACAGGGGCCCGTGCTCGCCCACGTTGACCGACCTGCCCCTGCCCCCCGGCGCGCGGACGACGACGCGTGGGCACCCGCCGTCGTGCGCCCACCTGACCACGGGAGGCGTGGCGCCTACGCGGCCAGTGTCTCCGGGTGGACATCCATCAGGGCCTTCAGGGTGGCGGGGGCCGTCCTGGTGCGGTCGAAGGCGCACAGCCCAGTGATGGGCCGCCTTTGGATGAGCATGTCAGCTTCTTCCTCCCAGCACATCCAGGCCTCGAGACGCTCAGGGGTGGACGTCAGGGACGTGTTGTCCGCGACGACGCGGATGCCCGTGTAGCCGAGCGCCCTCGCCTCATCCAGGATGGATTGGAAGACGGCCCCCTGTGCGGTGGCATCGACGACCCGCGATTCGCCGTAGAGCTCGGCGGTGCTGTGGACGAGGAGGTCGCCGCACTCCAGGAGGTCCTTGGGCCAACGCCCGGCGTGCGGGTCGTCGCAGATGAAGATCTGGCGCTCCCCGAGGACATGCCCGTCGGCAAGGAAGGAGGCTGCGCGGCCCTCGAATTCGGGCAGCCCGCTGTAGGCCCACCCCAGATGGCCTCGGGGCCAACGGGAGCCCGCAGGGGATCGATTCATGTGCTGATGCACAGGTGCCTCTTCTCAAACAGGGCGGCCTAGCCCTTGATGCCTAGCCCTTCAACGGTATCCATCGCCCGGAGGCCACGGCAGGGCCTAAATGCTCACTCCTTTCGGCGCCCCGGAATCAGCGCAGCGCCGGATGCTCGGCCGCCCATGAGGCGAGGAGCTTGAGCCGCTCCGCCGAGGGCGAGCCGGGCTCCGCAGTGTAGATCAGCAGGACGTGGCCTGGCTCGGCGGTGATTGCGAGCTCCTCGTACGCGAGCGTCACCTCACCGATCACCGGATGCACGAAGCGCTTGGTCCCCGTCCCGTGGGTGCGCACGTCGTGAGCGGCCCAGAGGCGGCGGAATACCTCGCTCCTCATGGACAGCTCCCCGACGAGGTCCTGCAGGCCCTTATCGTGGGGGTCGCGGCCAGCCTCGGCGCGCATGACGCCCACGCACATCTGCGCGAAGAGGTCCCAGTCAGGGTAGAAGTCGCGGGAGGCGGAGTCGAGGAACTGGAACCGCGCGAGGTTCGGGGTGCGCCCGCCATCGCCGATGAGCGGCGAATAGAAGGCGCGGCCGAGGGCGTTGGTGGCCAGGAGGTCCTGGCGCGCGTTGCGGACAAACGCGATGCCGTCGGTGATCGCGTCCAGCGCCCAATGAAGGCTCGGGCGCGTCGAGGGATTCGGTGAGGCGCGGCGTCGTGCGCGTCCCGAGGTGGGGATTCCGTCTGCGGCGCGGGCGAGGTCGAGGAGGTGGGCCCGCTCCGTGTCATCGAGCTGCAGCGCCTGCGAGACCGCCTCGAGGACGGAAGCGGAGGCGCCGGCGATAGAGCCGCGCTCGAGCTTCGCGTAGTACTCGACACTCACACCGGCGAGCGTCGCGACCTCGGAGCGACGCAGGCCCGCCACTCGACGGTTGGATCCTGCGGGGACGCCAGCCTGCTCGGGCGAGAGCCTCGCCCGGCGCGACATGAGGAACTCGCGCACCTCGGCTCGGTTGTCCATGCCCTCGAGGGTACGCGGCGTGCTCCCGCCGGCGCTGCCCACGAGGGGTGCCCTGTCAGTACAGGTTTCAGCAGGGACTCCCCCGGCCCACTCACAAGGGGTTTGCTGTAGGGATGCCATATGGCGGACCCCGGCCGTGCCGCCGCGCGCCCGAGCAGTCAACTGACGGATCCGCCCCCGAACCACAACGGAAGGAACACCCAGATGCGTGGAGTGATCATGTACGCGCCCCGAGACGTCCGCGTCGAGGAGCGCCCCGACCCCGTCATCGAACAGCCCACCGATGCCATCATCCGAGTGGCCGCCGCCTGCATCTGCGGCTCGGACCTGTGGCCGTACCGCGGCGCCGACACAGTCTCCGCGCCCAGCCCCATGGGGCACGAGTACGTCGGCGTCGTGGAGCAGATCGGCGACGAGGTGAAGGACCTCAAGGTGGGCGACTTCGTGGTCGGCTCCTTCTTCGCCTCGGACAACACGTGCGAGATCTGCCGGGCCGGCTACCAGTCGCACTGCGTGCACCGGGTCGGGATGGGCTCGCTCGGCACGCAGGCGGAGCGCCTTCGAGTCCCGCTCGCCGACGGCACGCTCGTGGCCACACCGCGAGCCCCGCGCCCCGAGGAGGTCCCCGGGCTGCTCGCCGCCTCGGACGTCCTGGGCACGGGCTGGTTCGCGGCCGTCGCCGCGGAGGCCGGCCCGGGAAAGACGGTCGCCGTGGTGGGCGACGGCGCCGTGGGACTCCTCGGGGTCATGGCGGCGAAGCAGCTGGGCGCCGACCGCATCATCGCGATGAGCCGCCATCCCGAACGGCAGGAGCTGGCCCGCCGCTTCGGCGCGACCGACATTGTCGAGGAGCGCGGCGACGCCGGCGTGGCGAAGATCAAGGAGCTCACCGACGGGCTCGGCGCGCACTCGACCATCGAGGCCGTGGGCACGCAGGAGTCCATGATGCAGGCCATCAACGCCACCCGCGCCGGCGGCCACGTGGGCTATGTGGGCGTCTCGCATGATGTCGAGCTGCCCGGCCGCGAGCTGTTCTTCTCGGGCGTGCACCTCCACGGCGGCCCAGCCCCCGTGCGCGAGTACCTGCCCGAGCTGATCCGGCTGATCATGGACGGCGAGATCGATCCAGGGGCGGTCTTCGACCTGACCCTCCCACTCGAGAAGGCGGCCGAGGGCTACGAGGCCATGGACGAGCGGCGCGCCACCAAGGTGCTCCTTACCCCCTGAGCGGGCCGCGCCGAGCGGGAGGAGGCGCACGACGGCGGGTGGGCACCCGCCGTCGTGCGCTCGCCTCCTCGCTGGGCTGCTACAGCTCCCGGTCTGCGTAGGCGTGAAGGGAGTCGCGGACAAACGCCGCCCCCTCGGTGCCGCCGTAGTTCTTCGCGAAGCGCTCGTCGGCGACGCACATGTCGGCCAGGCCCAGCACGTACTCCTTGGCGGGACCCTCCGGATATCCGGGGGTGCCCGGGATGCTGGCGAGCCACTGCACGTGGCGGCCCGCGAGGGCCTGGGCGGCGGCGCCGTCATGCGGCTCGCCGGACGCGAAGGCCGCCTGCCAGTCGGCACTGAGCTGCGCGACCCGGGCCTGCCACTCCTTCTGCCCCTCCGCGCCGAGGCCGCGCCACCAAGCGTCGCTGTCTGCGTAGGCCTTCGTGCCCCAGCGCTGTTCGACCTCGTCCTTGTACTGGGTGTGGTCGAATCCGTCGAACATGTCCGTGGCCATGAGTGGCCCTCCCGTCTCCAATGCCTTGATCGTCTGCCTCACGGCCCGCTCCTGGCGGTCGAGCCGCTCCCGCTCGGCGCCCAGCCATTCGAGGTGGCGGCGCAGCGCGAGGATGGGGTCGCCGTCGTGCGCGAGCACCTCGGCGATGTCGTCCAGCCCGAGGCCGAGCTGGCGCAGCAGGAGGATCCGCTGGAGCCTCACGAGCGCGTCACGGTCGTAGTAGCGGTAGCCGTTGTGGCCCGTGCGGGTCGGCTCGAGCAGGCCGATGCTGCCGTAATGGCGCAGCGTCCGGCTCGTGGTTCCAGCCAGCTTCGCGATCTGCTGGATGCTGAAGTCCATGCTTTCCTCCTTCGTGGCTTCCACGGTATGGGTTGACGCAACGTCAACGTCAAGGGAGGCGAATTCATGGCATCTCTGTGTATTTCTGCAGACTGCCTCTGCACGAATTTCCGTTGTTGCCCGCTGGGGCCGCTGGAATACTCCAGAACGACCGATGTGGCTCACATCACTGTGGCAGGCACCGGCCCCTTGCCGTCGAGACGACGGCCGAGCAATGACGTGAAGGGACATCCACGATGAACGTGAGCAGCCAAGGCCGAGCGGACCGGGGGACCTCCGGACTGCGCAAAGTGGTGGCGGCCTCGATGGCGGGGACCGTTGTCGAATGGTACGAATTCTTCCTCTACGCCACGGCGGCGAGCCTGGTCTTCGGGAAGATGTTCTTCCCGAACGCGCACACCGAGCTCGACGGCATCATGGACGCCTTCATGACCTACGCCGTGGGCTTCGTCGCCAGGCCGCTGGGCGGGATCGTCTTCGGGCACTTCGGCGACAAGTTCGGTCGCAAGAACCTCCTGCAGCTGAGCATCATCCTGGTCGGCGCCTCGACGTTCCTCATGGGCTGCCTCCCCGGCTTCGCCCAGGCTGGCTATTGGGCGCCCGCAATGCTCGTGGGCCTGCGGTTCATCCAGGGCTTCGCAGTCGGCGGCGAATGGGGCGGCGCGGTACTCCTCGTCGCCGAGCACTCACCCAACAAGTCCCGCGGATTCTGGGCCTCCTGGCCGCAGTCTGCCGTCCCCATGGGCAACCTCCTGGCAACCGGTGTGCTCCTACTGCTCTCCTCGACCCTGAGCCAGGAGGCCTTCCTCGGCTGGGGCTGGCGGATTGGGTTCTGGCTCTCCGCGGTCATCGTGGTGATCGGCTACTACATCCGCACGAAGGTCAGCGACGCGCCGATCTTCGTCGAGGCCCGCGAGGCCGCCGAATCGAACGCCCACGCAGGCTACGGCGTGGTCGAGGTCTTCAAGCGGTACCCGCGCGGCGTCTTCACCGCCATGGGCCTGCGGTTCGCGGAGAACATCATCTACTACCTCGTCGTGACGTTCTCGATCACGTACCTGAAGGTGGTCGTCCACGCGGACACAGCCAGGATCCTCCTGCTGCTGCTCATCGCGCACGCCATCCACTTCTTCATCGTGCCGCTCGTCGGGAAGCTCTCGGATTCCATCGGCCGCCGGCCCACGTACTTCCTCGGGGCCCTCGCGGGCGCCTCGTGGGGCTTCTTCGCCTTCCCCATGATGGACTCGAAGAATGACCTGCTGATCCTCACCTCCGTCATCCTCGGCCTCGGGTGCCACGCCCTCATGTATGCGAGCCAGCCGGCAATCATGGCGGAGATGTTCCCGACGCGGATGCGGTACTCGGGTGTCTCGCTCGGCTATCAGGTGACCTCGATCGTGGCCGGCTCCCTGGCGCCGATCATCGCCACGGCGCTCCTGGACGCGTACAAGTCCTCGGTGCCGGTCGCCTTGTACCTCCTCGGCGCCTGCGCCGTCACGGCAATTGCCGTGTTCTTCCTCAGGGAGACCAAGGGCATCGACCTGAAGGCGATTGACGACGCCGACGCCGCTCCCCTCGCGCGGGCGGCCTCCACCGGCCAGGACACTGCCCCGGTCCGCTGAAGCACCCCACACGGCGGCGGCCTCCCGGCGGGAGGCGGCCGCCGCCGTCGGCGGACGGGAACACGCCAAGAGGCGTGCAAGGCTCAGGGGAGGAGTTCGCCCTGTCGGCGCTCGACCTCGCCGCGGAGGGCTCCGAGGACAGCCTGCACGCGCGCCGAGCGGAGGGCCTCTGGGCGGGCGGCGACCCAGAACCCGACCACCTGGTCCACCTCGTCGGAGAGCACCTGCACAAACCCCTCCTGCCCGTGAACCATGAAGGCGGGGAGCTTCCCGATCCCAGCATTGTTCCGGACGGCCTCGAGCTGCGCGAAGACGCTCGTGGCCTGGAACGCGGCCGGCTCGTCCGATTGGGTCGTGACCCGAAGACCGAGCTCGGCGATTTGGAGCGCCGACTCGACGTAGGACACGATCGAGTGGCCCCTGAGGTCCTCCAGTCTCTGGGGTGCCGCGTGCCGCTGAAGGTAGCGTGGGCTCGCGTACAGGCGAAGCGCGTAGTCGCACAGGTGGATGGCCTCCGACCGGCCGCGTTCGACGGCGCCGGCCACGACCTCGAGGTCCACGCCGGACCGGTTCTGGCTGGCACGGCGCGTGGCGCTGAGCAGCTCGATGCGTAGCAACGGGTTCCGCCGCTGCAGGTCCGCGAGCGCGGGCGCGGCGAAGTAGGCTCCGAACGCGTCCGACGACGCGATGCGCACGAGCCCCGAAAACCCCTGCTGGCCCTGCTCCGTGCGTGTGGCCAGGACGGCGAGGTCCTTCTCGATCCCCTCCGCCGCCGCGACGGCGGCGCGCCCAAGCTCCGTGAGCTCCCAGCCGTGCGGCGTACGCTCCAGTGTGCGCCCGCCGAGGCTCTTGTCGAGGGCGAGGATCCTGCGGGAGACGGTCGTGTGCGTGGTCCCGAGCGCCTCTGCGACCGCCGTGAACCTGCCCAGGCGGGCCACGGTGAGCAAGATCAGGAGGTCGTCCGGGCTCGGGAGCCTCTTGGTATCCATCGCATCCCTTCGTGCATTCGTGCACATGTTATCTGCCAATTCTGTTCTTGTTTGCACTTTAGCAAGTGTGTGATCGTGGTCATACCCGGTCGTTGAGCGCCGGGGAAACAGCGAGAGCAAAGGGCTTGTGACATGGCTGTCATCGCATGGATCGGACTGGGCCACATGGGTGGCCCCATGACGGCGAACCTCGTCAAGGCCGGGCACATCGTCCGCGGCTACGACCTCAGCAGCGAGGCGCTCGCCGCGGCGGAGGCGAACGGGGTCCGGCCGGCCGCGAGCATCGCCGAGGCCGTCTCGGGCGCCGACGCCGTCTTCACCATGCTCCCAAAGGGCCAGCACGTTCGCTCGGTCTACCTGGGCGAGGGAGGAATCCTCGAATCGGCCTCGACCGGCACCCTCCTGATCGACTCCTCCACCATTGACATCGAGTCCGCCGGTACCGTGCACGAGGCGGCCGCAGCGGCTGGCTTCCGGTTCGTCGACGCGCCGGTATCCGGCGGCATGAGTGGGGCCGCCGCCGGCACCCTCGCGTTCATGGTCGGCGGCGCCCCCGACGCAGTGGCGGACGCGTCGGTCCTGATCGAGCCGATGAGCGGGAACATCATCGCCACGGGCGGCCCCACCACGGGCCAGGCAGCGAAGATCTGCAACAACCTCATCCTGTTCAACAACCTCGCGTCGACGTGCGAGGGAGCGGTCCTCGCCGACCGCCTCGGGCTCGACAAGGAGGTCTTCTGGAACGTCGCCTCGGTCTCCTCGGGCGACAGCTGGGCCCTCAGGACCTGGTACCCGCTGGCCGGCGTCGTGCCGACAGCCGCGTCCAACCGCGACTTCTCGCCCACTTTCACCACCGAGCTCGCGAATAAGGACATCGGCCTGGCCCTCGACGCTGCCCGTGCCACGGGCACCCCGCTGGTGCTCGCCGAGCAGGTGCAGGCCCAGTTCGAGCGGCTCATCGAGCTCGGCCTCGGCGGGCTGGACTGCTCGAAGATCGTCGCCTTCGTTGACGGCTCGCTTGCGGACGACGCCGCCCGCGCGGCCGCCGTCTAATCCCCACCACACGCCGGAGAGGCACACCGAGATGACACCCCAGACCCCCACCCCTGTGCGCGTCGACATGGACCGACTGCAATGGATCGACGGCGCCGAGACCGCCGCTGCCGAGGGCGAATGGCGCGACGTCCACACTCCCGCGCGGCGGGGCGAGGTCATCGCCCGCGTCCCGGCGAGCGGGCCCGCCGATGTCGAACGTGCCGTCGCCGCGGCCCGCGCCGCCTTCCCCGCCTGGCGGGCGCAGCACTTCACCGCCCGCAGCCGCGCGCTGCTGGCCATCGCGGACGAGATCGAGGAGCGCGCGGAGGAATTCGCCCTGCTCACCGCCCTGGACACGGGAAACGCCCTCCGCACGCAGGCACGCCCGGAGGTCACAACGCTCATCTCCCTCTTCAGGTACTTCGCTGGGGTGGCCGGGGAAGTGAAGGGGACGACCCTCCCCGCTGGAGACGGGCAGCTCCAGTACACGCGGCTCGAGCCGCTCGGCGTCGTGGCCTGCATTCTGCCGTGGAACTCGCCGCTGATGATCGCGGGGTTCAAGGTGCCAGCGGCGCTCGCGGCCGGGAATACCGTGATCATGAAGGCAGCAGACGATGCGCCCCTGACTATCCTGGCGCTCGCGGAGGTCTGCAACCGGCACGTGCCGCGCGGCGTCGTGAACGCGCTGACCGGGCGCGGTTCGGTGATCGGCGATGCACTCGCCAGGCACCCGGGGGTGGACAAGGTCTCCTTCACCGGGTCGACCGAGGTGGGCCGCGGCGTCGGCGCCCAAGCGGGAGGCAGGCTCGCGCACATGTCCCTCGAGCTGGGCGGGAAGAACCCATCCATCGTCTTCCCGGACGCCTGGCACGCGGACCCCGAGGGCCTGCTCGACGGGCTCCTCAGCGCCTCGCGCTTCACCCGGCAGGGCCAGAGCTGCACCGCCGGGTCCCGGCTGTTCCTTCACCAGGACATCCACGACGAGGTCCTCGGCGCGCTGACCGCGCGGCTGGAGTCACTCGTGGTCGGCGACCCGCTCGACGAGGCGACGGACATGGGCGCGGTGATCAACGCCAAGCAGCACGGCCAGATCACCTCCTTCCTCGAGGAGGGCAACGCGACTCCCGGCATGGAGGCCGTCCTCGGCGGCTCCGCCCCCACCGCCCCTGCCCTCCTCGAAGGGTTCTACCACCTGCCCACCGTCTTCTCGGGAGCGCGGAACGACTTCCGGCTCGCGCAGGAGGAGATTTTCGGGCCCGTCCTCGTTGCCATCCCATGGAGGGACACCGATGAGGTGATCCGCATGGCCAATGACACGCACTTCGGCCTCGCCGCGTACGTGTGGAGCCACGACCTCGACGCCGCACTGTCCACCGCGCACCGCGTCGAGGCCGGCTGGGTTCAGGTGAACCAGGGCGGCGGCCAGATCGTGGGCCAGTCCTACGGCGGGTACAAGCAGAGCGGCATCGGCCGTGAAGTCTCGCTGGAGGGGATGCTCGCGGGCTTCACCCAGACCAAGCAGGTCAACGTCCGCCTCGGCAGCATGGGAGGCATCCGATGAGCGCCGCCCCCGAGAGGGCACTTCCCCTCAGCGACATCCGCATCGTCGACCTGAGCCGGGCGCTCGCCGGACCATATGCCACGGCACTGCTCGCGGACCTCGGAGCGGAGATCATCAAGGTCGAGGGAATCTCGGGAGGCGACTCGTCCCGGGCCTGGCCCCCGTTCGACGGAGAGCACAGCCTCTACTTCGACTCGACCAACCGTGGGAAGTCATCGATCGCCGTCGACTTCTACTCGCCCGAGGGCCGCGACCTACTGTGGAAGCTCGCGATGAGCGCCGACGCGCTCGTGGAGAACTTCCGGCCCGGCGTGATGGCCAAGATGGGCCTTGACCCGGACGCCCTGCGCGAGGCGAACCCGGGGCTCGTGATCGCCTCAGTCACCGGCTTCGGCGCCACCGGGCCCCTCGCCAACGCCGCAGGGTTGGACCAGGTGGCGCAGGGCATGAGCGGACTCATGTCCGTCACCGGCGCGGACCCCGATCACGTGTTCCGGGTCGGCGTTCCCATCATCGACATGGTCTCCGGGATCTACACCGCGCTCGGAGTGGCGGCGGCCCTCGCGGGCCGGTCCCGTACGGGCGCCGGCGCGGAGGTGTCGACCTCGCTGCTCGAGGCCGGGCTCTCGCTGGCGACATTCCAAGGGCAGCGGTTCCTCAGCACCGGGGAGGTGCCGGTTCCGCAGGGCAACAGCCACCCCGTCCTGTCCCCCTACGGCGTCTTCCGCACCGCGGACATTCCGGTGATCATCGCCGTCGGCAATGAGAAGCAGTGGCGCCAGCTCTGCGCACTCCTCGGCGACCCCGGGCTGGCAGACCACCCGGACTACGCGGACGGCAGCCTCCGCAGGGCCAATCGCGACGCACTCACGGCCGCGCTCGAGTCGCGCCTGAAGACCCAGGCCGGGGAGCACTGGCTGACAGCCCTGCGGTCCGCGGCCATCCCCGCCGGCCCGATCTTCACCTACGAACAGGCATTCGACGACGCCCAGGTGCGCTCGCTCGGGATGGTCACCACCGTTCAGCGCAGCGATGGGACCGACCTGCCGCTCCTGCGCGGCC
This sequence comes from Sinomonas notoginsengisoli, assembly GCF_021554725.1. GTDB lineage: Bacteria > Actinomycetota > Actinomycetes > Actinomycetales > Micrococcaceae > Sinomonas > Sinomonas notoginsengisoli. The sequence goes on from NZ_JAIZDP010000002.1 coordinate 212,353, forward strand.
CGCTCTCGGTGGACAGGCAGCGGCCGGCGATCCGCAAGGCGCCTCCCGCCCTGGGCGAGGATACCCAGGACGTCCTCGTGGGGCTCGGGCTCGGCGAAGAGGCCATCGCTGCACTCGTCGAGGCCGGTGCGGTCGCCGTGCCAGTGCGCGTCGGGGCGAGCGCATGACCACCCAGGCCGCTCCCATAGGGGCTGGCCCCGGGATTCGGCCCTCCGGCGAGGGCTCGCTCCGGGTCGAGGCTGCGGGGGCAGTCGCGGTGATCACCATCGACAACCCGGCGAAGCGCAACGCCCTGACGCAGGAGATGTGGAGGCAGTTCGGCCCGATCCTGGAGCAGCTGGACACCGATGACCGGGTCAAGGTCGTGGTGTTCCGTGGCGCGGGGCGAACGTTCTCGGCGGGTGCGGACATCTCCGCGCTCGAGCGCATCCTGCACGATCCCTCGACCGGGCAGCGCGACGGCGGGGACATCACCCGGGCGGAGGAGGCGATCGCGGCCTTCCGCAAGCCCACGATCGCGGCCATCGAGGGCTACTGCGTGGGCGGTGCGTGGCAGATCGCCGGCGCGTGCGACATCCGCGTGGCCGCGGAGGGGGCCGTATTCGGCGTCACCCCGAGCAAGATCGGCATCGTCTATCCGCTCTCTGGCATCGAGCGGCTCGTCCGCCTCGTGGGGCCCGCCACGGCAAAGTACCTGCTGTTCAGCGGGGACTTCGTCGAGGCGGTCGACGCCGCACGCCTAGGAATGGCCTCCTGGGTTGCGCCCGACGACGGCTTCTGGGCCGAGGTGCACGACTTCGCGGAGCGCATCGCGAGCAGGTCGCAGTTCTCCGTGCAGGCGCACAAGGACCTCGTGGACACCATCAGCGCTGGCGGAGATGTGGCCGGCCGGAGCGGATTCTGGCAGGAGCAGATGGCGGCGGGCCCGGACTCCGCCATCGGCATCCGCGCCTTCCTCGCCAAGGAGCGGCCAGCCTTCACGTGGGCGGCGCCCGTCGAAGGGTGACCCCGGGAAAGGTGAGCGCACGACGCCGGGTGGGAACCCGGCGTCGTGCGCTCACCTCGTTGAGGACTTCGTCGAGGCAGAGGCGGCCCCTCAGTGGGCGAGCGCGGGCTCCGCCAGCGCGGCCTTCTCCGACTCAGTGGGGATGTGGCCCGCCTCGAGCTCGGTGCGGAGCTTCTCCGCGTCGAGGGCACCCTCCCACTTGGCAATGGCGATGCAGGAGACGATGTTGCAGACGGTGCTGGTCAGGGCGCGGGCCTCGCTCATGAACCGGTCGATCCCCACGATGAGGGCCACACCCGCTACGGGGAGCGTGGGCATGACGGTCAGCGTGGCCACGAGGGCCACGAAGCCGCTGCCCGTGACCCCGGCGGCGCCCTTGGAGGTCAGCAGCATCATGCCGAGCATGAGCAGGATCTGGTCCCAGCTCAGGTGGATGTCGCAGGCCTGGGCGATGAACATCGAGGCGAGCGTCAGGTACACGGCGGTGCCGGTGAGGTTGAAGGAGTAGCCGGTGGGGACCACCAGGCCCACGACGCCGCGCTCGCACCCTACGCGTTCGAGCTTGGAGAGCAGGCGGGGCAGCACCGGCTCGCTCGAGGACGTGGCGAGGACGATGAGGAACTCGTCCTTGAAGTAGCGCAGGAGCTGCCAGAGGCTGAAGCCGGTGACCTTGGCAAGAATGCCCAGGCCGATGACCACGAAGGCGATGCAGGCCGCGTAGAAGGCCAGGATGAGCATGCCGAGGTTGCCGATGGAGTGGGCTCCGTACTTGCCCACGGTGAACGCCATGGCGCCGAACGCCCCGATCGGGGCGACCTTCATGATGTAGCCGAAGACGACGAAGAGCAGCTTGTTGAAGCTGTTGATGACGTCGAGGGCCAGCTTCCCGGGGGCACCGAGCCTGGTGAAGGCGAAGCCGCACAGGAGCGCGATCAGGAGTACGGGCAGGACCTCGCCGTTGGCGAAGGCCCCGACGAAGGTGGTAGGGATCAGGCTCAGGAGGAAGTCCGCGGGAGTGTTGTTGTGGATCTGGCTCGTGTATTTAGCCGCGATGCCGTTGTCCAGGTGGGCGGGGTCGATATGCATCCCGGTCCCGGGCTGGAAGAGCATGACCGCGGCGAGGCCGAGGGCGAGGGCCAGCACCGTGAGCGTGTAGAAGAGCCCGAGCGAGCGCAGCAGCGTGGGACCGACCTTCTTGGTGTCCGTCAGGGAGGTGATGCCGCTGACGATCGTGCAGAAGACGATGGGGGCGATGAGGAACTTCACCAGCTTGACGAAGCCGTCTCCGAGAGGCTGGAGTGAGGCGCCGAGGTCGGGCCAGAGCGCGCCGACGAGGATGCCGAGTGCAACACCGATGAGGACTTGGACATAGAGGTGCCCGAGGATGGCCTTGATCTTCATTGAACAACTTCCTGGGTGATGAGCGGCCCCACCATGATGACAGAGCCGGACTTGATGGGGCTAGGCCGCCTGGGCGGCGGGGTGTGCGACGTCGATGTCGGCGACGGCGAGGTGGCGGGCGGCACGGTGGAGTGCGACTTCCTCGATCTCGCCTGCGCTGGACATGACGATCTCGGTCGTGACGACTCCGGCCGGCGTGCCGATGCGCAGGAGCCGTGTCCTTCCCGAGGCCTGCGCGGCCGAGAGGGCCTTGGCCACGACGGATCCCGGCAGCGCGGCAGCGACCGAGATGGCGACTGCGGAGGTCAGGCCGATCGCCGGATGCGGGGCGAGCATCGAGAGCATGCGCACCCGGAGGTCGTGGCTCTCGGCGGAGATGCGTGTTCCATCGGCGGCCCTGTAGTCCGCTGGGGACGCGACGACGCCGACCTTCGGAACTGCGTGCTGGGGCGGGTCTTCGGGACTCCTCAGTCCCATCACCAGGCCGGCGGAGCCGCGGATGGCGATGAGTTGGCCGAGGTGCTCGGCGAGGTCCCCGGTCATCGACGAGAGGTCGATACCCAGTTCCTCGGCACTGACGAAGGCCGCGGGCGCCCCGGCGTCGACGAGGGTCGCTGTGATCGGGGTCCCGGTGACGGCGAGTTCCATGGCCGGGGTCCCGGCCGGCAGGACTGCCCCCGTCGTCTGCCCCCATGGAGCGTGGAAGGACAGGCTCACGGGCACACCGAGTGCCCTGCTTCCGGGGACGGCGGCGTTTCCCGACGTCGGAATTCGGCCGCCGGGGGTCGGGATCGTGCCGCTGAGCATGGCGCCGGTGTTCACGTTGCGCATGCTGACGCGCGTGTTGCCGTCACCTGCCGGGACAAGCCCCGTCTGGACTGCGTAGAGGGCGATCGCGGTGGCGCAGTTGCCGCAGTTGGAGCCGAGCTCCACGCTCGAGTCGCCGATGCCGACTTGGGCGAACAGGTACTCGAGGTCCGCCGGCCCTCCGGGGGTGGGCCGGACGACGGCTGCCTTGGAGGTGGTCGAGGTGCCGCCACCGACGCCGTCGAGCTGCCGCGCGTCGGCAGCACCGAAGGCGTCCGCCAGGAGGCCTTGGATGCCTTCGGGACTGGTTGCGTGCCTCGCCACGTCGTCGGCGTCGAAGAGCCAGCACTTGCTCGTGCCGCCTCGGTACCAGTGCCCGCGGAGTCGCATGGCCTCTCTCTTTCAGATCGTGGGGTGCCGTGCCTCACAGCACCTGCTCCCTCTACGATCCGGGTTTCAAGGTTTCAGCACAATCTCGGAAATTTTGACGAGTATCTAGTTCTGCTAAAGTCGGATGCATGCCCCGCCTCGACCTGCACCGGCTCCATGTGCTCCGCGAAGTGGCACGGTCCGGCTCCCTGACATCGGCCGCGGCGGCCCTTTCCTTCACGACCTCGGCGGTCTCCCAGCAGATCTCGAAGCTCGAGCACGAGGTGGGAGTCGCCCTTGTCGAGCGGCATCCCCGTGGCGTGGCTCTGACCGACGCCGGTGCCGCGTTGCTGGGCTATGCGGACAACATCGACAGGACCATCGGCGCCGCCCTCGCCGAGATGGACGAGTTCGCGGGGCTCCGGCGCGGGCAACTGCGCATCGGAACCTTTCCGACCGTGGGCGCCTCCCTCATGCCGGATGTCGTGCGCGCGTTCCGAGCGCAGTACCCGGACATCGCTGTCAGCGTGGTCAGCGCGCGGCGCGACGGCCTCCTCGAACACCTACGCCGGAGGGACATCGAGCTCACGCTGCTGTGGGACTACCCCTGGCAGCAGATCCAGGACGATGAGCTGGCCCTCATCCCGCTCATGAAGGACCCCACCACCCTGCTCGTACCCCGCGAGCACGCGGTCGCAGGGCGCCGGTCGGTGCGGATCGAGGCCCTGCGGAACGAGGAGTGGATCGTGCGCGACGAGCATCCCGTCGCCGATGTCCTGCGCCGGGTCTGCCGCGAGACCGGCTTCGAGCCGAGGATCGCCTTCGCCGCGAACGACTACCAGGAGACGCAGGGCATGGTGGCGGCCGGGATCGGCATCGCGCTGGCGCCGCGCCTTGCCCTGAGCGCCCTGCGTCCCGATGTCGTTGCCGTGCCGCTGGCCGGGGGGCCGGCGCGACGCATCCTCCTCGCCCATCTGGCCGGCCGCAGGCTCAGTCCCGCCGGAGAACAGTCTGTGGCGGTGTTCCGCTCAACGGCTCGGCAGGCGCTCGCCGGCGCCTGACGCGCGGCTGCCCTAATCGGCGCTTCCCGGCGCCGCGACGGCGGCCCGGATTGTCTCCGGCCACGGCGCCGAGGCCTCGCTGTCCTTGGGCACATGCACGGTCACGAACCGGCCCGCCGCCGCAAGGCGACGCTCCACGCGGCCGGAGGGCCCGCCGTCGTGCGCTTCACCCCACACCTGGAAGCGGAACGTCATCGAGGAGCGTCCCACCGCCTCCAATTCGAGTACCGTCGTCGCCTCCTGCCCAAAGTAGAGCTTCGCGAGGTAGTCCACCTCCTGGCGAACCCGCGGCGCCGCCCCGAAGTACTCCTCGAGCACGCCCAGGCGCCGGAACAGCCGCGCCTCCGCGGCCTCGACGCTGCGCAGCACGAACGAGTTGTGGTGGTGCCCCGCCGCATCGGTGTCGACCCACTCGACGGTTCGAGTGACCTCTTCACGCACGACGGCGGTGCTCGCCTCGGTCACGGAATCCTCCTTGGTAGCGGGGTTGGGTCAACTTTAGAGGAGCCACACCCCGCCGGACGGAAGGATCTGGCCCCTCAATGGTTGGGCAGTGGCCACTCGGTGCGGCAACTCCTGACAACCCTAGTGCTGGGCGGCGCCCTCGAGGCCGGGGGCGAACCCGAGGCGGCTGCGGAGCTGGGAGAGCTGGGCGTAAGCCGCGTCCCGGTAGGCCAGGAGGGCCTCGAGCTCGTCCCCCCCGATGTCCAGCACTCCCCCGCCGGTCTTGACGCCGAGGTTGCCGGCGGCCACGGCGTCCGCGACCATGCGAGGCGCGGAGAACCTCTCCCCGTAGGCCCGCTCCAGCGTCCGGTAGGCGGACTCGTAGACGTCGAGCCCGGCCATGTCGCCGATCGCGAAGGGGCCGAACAGGGCGAGGCGGAAGCCGAAGGTGTTGCTGACAACAGTGTCGATCTCCTCCGGGCGGGCCGTGCCCTCCTCCACCATGCGCGCGGCTTCCTTGTAGAGGGCGAACTGGAGCCGGTTCGCCACGAAGCCGGGGGTGTCCGCGACTCTGGCCGTCCGCTTGCCGAGCCCGCCGATGAGATCCTCCGCCGCCGTCAGCACCGCGTCCGGGGTCTGCGGCCCGGGGATGATCTCCACTCCCGGGATGAAGGGCGCCGGGTTCATCCAGTGGACGCCCAGGAAGCGTTCCGGGCGTGTGACAGACGCGGCGAGCTCACCGATCGGCAGAGCCGAGGTGTTGCTGCCGATGATGGACCCCTCCGGCGCCGCCGCCGAGATGCGGCCGAGGACCTCAGACTTCACCTCGGCGATTTCCGGCACCGCCTCGGTGATGTAGTCAGCGCTGGCGACAGCGTCTTCGACGCTCCGGGCCGCGTGGAGGTTCGCCGCCACAGTCTGTCCGGCGCCCGCGGGCATGAGCCCCTCATCCTCGAAGCGCTGCGCCTGCTCCGTGAGGCGGCTCCGCGACCGCTCCGCAGCCTCGGCGTCAACGTCGGCGAGCAACACGTGGTGCCCGTGCAGCGCCAGGACCTGGGCGATCCCGCCGCCCATGTAGCCGGCGCCGACGACGGCGGCCGCCGCTTTGTCGCTGACAGACTGCTGCTGCATGCTTGTCATCTCTTCCTCCTGTGCTGGCCCTCTGGCTGCTGGCCCTACGGCATCAGCGGATGGTGTAGCCGCCGTCCACGGTCAGCGTGTGGCCGGTGATGAGCCCTGCGGCGTCACTGAGCAGGAAGCACACCGCCCCGGCGATGTCCTGGGGTTCGCCGAAGCGGCCCACGGGAATGCGCGAGAGCAGTTCCTCCGCCCAGTCCTTGCGGCTGAGCGTTGATTCCGTCAGCTCGGTCCGCACGAAGGTCGGGGCCACCGCGTTGACCCTGATGCCAGCCGACGCCCATTCCAGGGCGAGGACCTTGGAGAGGTGGATCAGCCCGGCCTTGCTGGTTCCATAGGCCGCGCGCTCCTCGATCGCCACGATGCCCGCCTGCGAGGCCACGTTCACGATCGAGCCCTTGGTGCCGTCCGCGAGCCAGTGCTTCGCCACCGCCGTCGACAGGAAGAAGCTCCCCGTCAGGTTGGTGGTGAAGACGGCGTCCCAGTCGGCGCGTGTCACCTCGACTGCTGGCTTGGGGATGTTGATGCCCGAGTTGTTGACCAGGAGCTGGATGCCCCCGCTGGCGGACATCAGCTCGTCAACGAAGTCTCCGAGTCCGTCCGTCTCCGTCAGCTCCAGCTGCAGCGGCGGAGTCCCGTACCGCTGGCCGATCTTCCGGGCGGTCGCAGGGTCACGGCTCGTGCCGTAGACAGTCGCGCCGAGCTCGGCAACGCCATCCGCGATGGCCTTGCCGAGCCCACGGCCCGCTCCGGTGACGAGCGCGCTCTTGCCGTCGAGGCGAAAGCTCTCCATCGGCTAGTCGGTGAAGTTGTGGTCCGACCAGGGCAGGGCCTGGCCGCGGTATCTGGCGACCCGGACATCACCGGAACGGGCGTGGCCCTCGAAGAGCTCCACGCGGGCGGCGCGACCGCACAGCTCTCCGAAGAAGGCGCTGGACTCCTTGTCCGTGACCTCCTGGTAGGTGACGGTGCGGAGGTACTTCCCGACCCACAGGCCGCCGGTGTACCGGGCGGCACCGCGTGTGGGGAGGACGTGGTTCGTGCCGATCACCTTGTCCCCGTAGGAGACGCAGGTGCCTTCGCCCAGGAACAGGGCACCGTAGTTGTGCATCTTCTCCAGGGCCTCGCGGGGCTCTGCGGTGAGGATCTGGACGTGCTCGTAGGCGTACTCATCGGCGAGGGTGTACGCATCGTCGAGGGTCTCGACGACGTGCACCGCACCCCAGTCGCGCCAGGCGGCCTCGGCGTAGTCGCGCGTCGGCATGCCGGGGAGGATCTCCTCGATGTGCTGCATCGCCTTCTGGGCCACGTCCTCACTCGTGGTGATCAGCACCGCCGGGGAGTCCGGACCGTGCTCGGCCTGAGAGAGCAGGTCCACTGCGACGACGAACGGGTCGGCGTGCTCGTCGGCGACGATGAGCACCTCGGTGGGGCCGGCGAACAGGTCGATGCCAACCTCGCCGAAGAGCTGGCGCTTGGCCTCGGCCACGAACGCGTTGCCCGGGCCGGCGAGCATGTTCACGGGGGCGATCGTCTCAGTGCCGAGTGCCAGCGCCCCGACGGCCTGGATTCCGCCGAGGAGGTAGATCTCATCGGCACCGGCAAGGTGCATGGCGGCGATGGTGGCGTCCGGCACCTCCCCGCGAATGAGCGGGGTGCAGGCCGCGACGCGCTCGACGCCCGCGACCTTCGCGGTCACGATCGTCATGTGCGCGCTGGCGAGGAGGGGGTACTTCCCACCGGGAATGTAGGCGCCGGCCGCCCGGACTGGGACGTTCTTCTGGCCCAGCTTGACTCCGGGCAGCGTCTCGATCTCGAAGTCGGACAGGGATTCGAGCTGCTTCTGCGCCATCCTGCGGACCTGCTCCTGCACGAAGGTGATGTCATCGATCACCTGCTGGGGAACGCGGGCCATGATTTCCGCCAGCTGCTCCTCCGAGAGCCGGAAGGACTCGGGGGAGTACTTGTCGAACTTCTCCGAGTACTCCCGCACGGCAGCGTCGCCGCGGTCGCGGATGTCCTGGAGGACGGCCTCGACCGTCGCGCGGACCTCAGGGGTGCTGCCAAGGGAGACGTTGTCCTTCGCGGGGCGCTTCAGCAGGATCGAGGAGACGGCTGAACCGCCGGTTTCCTGAACAGTCATGGGGTTGGACCTTTCCATCGTCGTCGATGGGCCTCTGGTGAGCACCCTTGCCCGAAGGCTTGCTATCAATCGACTGTATACGTATACATTGCGTGGTGCAAGAGATTGATCTGAGGAATGAATACGTATACATTCTGAGGATGGCAGCAGTGGGAAGAAGCGGAGGCCTGCAGTGGTGACAAGCCGCGACGTCGCGAAACTCGCCGGCGTCTCCCAGGCCACCGTCTCGCGCCTCATCTCATCGCCGTCGAAACTGGCGCCGTCAACGATGGCCAAGGTCCGGGCCGCCATGGAGGAGCTCGGCTACGTGCCGCATCTGGGCGCCCAGTCGATGAAGACGCGGCGCAGCAACACGGTCGGCGTCGTGGTGGCTGAACTGACCAACCCCTTCTACTCCGAGGTGCTGGACCAGCTCAGTCGCGAGCTGGACAGGGCTGGCCTACGGGTGGTCATCTGGAACGCGGGCGGAGGCAGCCACGTCGATGCGCTCAAGGCCATCAGCGAGCACGCCGTGGATGGAGTCATCTTCACGACCGCGACGGAGGACTCGCTAGAGCTGCGGGCGGCGATCGAGAAGGGCAGCCCCATCGTCCTCATCAACCGCTCCGTCGAGGGCCTCGAGTGCGACCAGGTCACGAGCGACAACGTCAGCGGAGGCGTGACCGTCGCCGACTACCTGGTGCGGCACGGACGGCAGCGGGTGGCCTTCATCGGGGGCACTGAGAACGCCAAGACGTCGCGGGATCGCGCGCAGGGGTTCCTCGGAAGGATGGCGGAGCTCGGCCACCCCGTCCCCGAGCACTGCCGGTTCACCGGCAACTTCGACCACGGTCTCAGCGCCCAGATCATGGAGCGCGTGCTCGCCCGGGGTGACAGCCCCGAGGCCGTGTTCTGCGCCAACGACTTCATGGCGTTCGGCGTCCTCGATGCCCTCCGCCGGGCCGGCCGCACGAGCTGCGACTGCTGGGTGATCGGCTACGACGACGTCGACATGGCCGCCTGGGCCTCCTTCAGCCTGACCACGGTGCGGCAGCCCAGCCGCGCGATGGCCAGCGCCGGCGTGCGCCTGCTGGTCGAACGACTGAAATCCCCCAGTGCTCCTGCTCGGAGGGTCGATTTCCCCTCGGAGCTCATCGTCCGGGGCAGCAGCGAGCTGGCCCCGGCGTAGGCGACAGCCGCGTGACTACGCTGGGACTCCGGAACACAGGAATGCTCAGTCCGCGCGGCCTAGCCGCTCGGAATCGGCAAGCAGAGCGGCCAGCTGGTCAGGCTGCGACACCGGCCGCTGGCACGCCAGGTCCTGGCACACGTACGCAGTCGGCAGGCCCTGGATCTCACCGCGCCCGACGAGCAACGGCACCCGGTCCCCGTGGCCAGGGTCCGAAACCACGACGACGGCGCCAGGCCGGGGCGGAACGCTGGCCATGCGCATCAAGGCCTCACGGCCAGGACCCGGGGCGCCAACGACGGCCACTTCCCGCGGGCTGCCGCGGAGGAACTCCACCTGGCGCAGCAGCCAGCCGTGCCGCGTCGGGCTCTCACGCAAGGCGTGCTGCTGCGCCCGGACGGCAGCACGGGCCCGATCGCGGTGGTGGAGATCACCGGTGAGCGCGGCCAGGACCAGGCTGACCTCCACCATGACTGACGTGCCGGAGGGAACAGCGTCGTCGGGGGCTGTCCTCTGGCGGCGGTAGAGCAGCGCGTCGTCCGACGGTGTCTGGTACCACCCGCCGTCGTCGTCTCCAAAACGGGAGTTCGCCCGTTCGGCCAAGGCGACGCCGCGCTCGAACCGGACAGTGTCGCCCGTGACCTGGAAGAGTTCAAGGTCGGCCAGGGCCAGAGCCGCGTGGTCCAGGAGGAAACCCTCCACGGCAGCCGCTCCGTCCTTCCACACATGGTGGAGCCGGCCGTCGACCACGAGCTCGCGGTGGAGGAAATCAGCCGTGCGGGCGGCAGCAGCCACCCACTCCGGTTCTCCCAACAGATGGCCGGCCCGGACGAGCCCGCGGACCGCCAGGGCGTTCCAGTCCGTGAGGACCTTGGTGTCCATGGCTGGCGCCGTCCGCCAGGCGCGCCAAGCCCGAAGGTGAGACCTGATCCGCTCCCACTCGGCGTCGAACTCCTCGGGCGGAAGGCCGGCGTCCGCCGCGAAACGCTCGCGGGGATGGGGTTCGTGCAGGACATTCGTGCCCTCCCAGTTGCCCTCTTCGGTCGCTCCCAGGAACGCCGCCCAGAGGACGGGATCAGCGTCTGCTTCCTGCAGGGCACGGGCCAGTTCCTCGAAGGACCAGACGACATAGCCTCCCTCAGCCCCCTCCGTTTCCGCATCCGTCGCGGCGGCGAATGCCCCGTGCGGCAGGCGGAGTCCGTCCAGGAGGTAACGGGCGGTGGTGCGCGCCGTGCGGGCAAGGTCAGCCCTGCCCGTCAGCACTGCACCCAAGGCGTAGGCGGGGAGCAGAAGGGCGTTGTCGTACAGCATCTTCTCGAAGTGCGGAACAAGCCAGCGACCATCGGTGGTGTAGCGCGCGAAGCCGCCGCCGAGCTGGTCGTGGATGCCGCCGCGGGCCATGGCGTCCAGCGCTTGGACGGCGGCTGCCAACGCATCCTCGTCCCCGGTCCGCAGGGTGCGGTGCAGCAGCCATTCGATGGCCATGGCGTGCGGGAACTTGGGGGCTGTGCCGAAGCCGCCGTTGCGCCGGTCCCACGCCTGACCGAGCACTGTCCGGGCGGCGTCGTCCGACACGCCGAGCTCCAGCCCTCCTGACTGCGGCGGGGTGAACCCCTCGAGTCGGGCCGAGATCGCCTGGGCAGACGCAGTGATGGCGTGGCGCCGGTCCTGCCAGGCGCGTGCAACCGCTTCCACCACCGAGGCGAACGAAGGGAGTCCGTCACGCGCCTCCTTGGGCCAGTAGGAGCCGACATAGAAGGGCTCGCCCTCGTGGGTCAGGAACACAGACATCGGCCAGCCGCCCTTGTCCGTCATGGCCTGGACGTCGGCCGCGTAGACGGCGTCGACGTCTGGCCGCTCCTCCCGGTCGACCTTGATGCTGACAAAATGCTCGTTGAGCAGGGACGCCGTCGCGGGGTCATCGAAGGATTCACGGGCCATGACGTGGCACCAGTGGCACGTGCTGTAGCCGACGGACAGGAAGAGGGGAACGTCGCGCTCCCGAGCTTCTGCGAACGCCTCCTCGCCCCAGGGAAACCAGTTGACCGGGTTCTGGGCGTGCTGGAGGAGGTAGGGGGAGGTCTCGAGGGCCAGACGGTTCGCCATGGCAAGCTCCTGCTTCTGTTCGAAAGAGGCCGGCCGTCCTGATCTCATGGGGAGGTCAGGTGGCGCAGCCAGTCTGCGAGGGCATCGACGCTCTCCGACCCTTCGTCCCCGGGCCGGCGGACCAGGCCGATCTGGACTTGGGCCACCGGACCATTGACGGAGAGCTGGACGAGCGGCGCCATGACAGTGCCGCTCGCGTATGGTGGGACGAACGTGGCGACTACCCCCAATCCCGCCTGTGCGGCCAACACCCTCGCCTGCATGCCGTCCACTTCGATGACGGAATGGTCCCCGACGAGGCCGCTCTCCCGGAGAATCTGGCGGTAGTAGGTCGATTCGAGGCTGGTGAGGGGACCGGTGATGAGCCCGGCCGCCGCGATATCCTCCAGCTCAACCGTCTCCTCGCGGGCCAAGGGGTGGGTTTCCGGGACCAGGAAGCGCAGAGATGCCTCGTGCAGCGGCTCCAAGGCGACGTCAGGCGGCAACTGCCAGTCGATGACATAGGCCAGCTCCAATTCCCTGTCCAACACCGCCTGGGCGTACTGCCCGCTGTGGCCGAACCGGACGGACAGCAGGGTTCCCGTGTACGACCGGCAGAAGGGTGCGACGACCTGATCCATGAAGTACTTCTGCTCGAAGGCGATGCTCGCCCCAAGCCGCACCCGGCCCCGCCGCCCGTGCCGCAGGTCCCTCAGCGATTCCTGCAGCGATTCCTGCTCTCGCAGCATCAGCTGAGCCGACCGGAAGACTTCGTGGCCTGCGGGAGTCAGGTGCACCGCACGCTGCTCATAGCGCAGGAGTTCCGAGCCGAGGGCCTTCTGCAGTTCCGCCACATGGTGTGACACCGTCGACTGCCCCAGATGCAGGTGACGGGCGGCGGCGGAATAGCCGTTGCGCTCGACGACCGTCACGAAGACGCGCAGCCGAAAGAGGTCAAGCGCCAGAAGGTTCACTCCCATCGAGCAACCTTAGAACAACGGCTTTGCCGGCTGGCGGCCCGCAGAGGTCGCCAGCCCGTCACCTTCTCCGGTGACTCAGACGAGCACGGCCTTCTCGTAGCTTGCGGACTCCGTACCGATCTCCAGGTCCAGCAGGTCCCAGCTCTTCATCCACTTCTGGGTAACCTCGTACATCTCACGGGTGTAGGGCTGGAAGACGACGCGCTCCCCCGGGCCGAAGCGCCGGACGTCGGCGATGGCGGCCAGATCCTCGGGCATCTGCTTCAGCCAGTGCTTCTTATAGCGCTCCGGGAAGAGGTCGATGTCCCGCTGTGCCTTCTCCAGTGCGCGGTAGTACTTGGCGATGTCCTCGGTGTTGGCCTTGGCCGGAATGTGCGCGCCCATCACGAAAGTGGTGTCGACGAGCTTGCGGAAGCCGAGCTGTTCCATGAGGTAATACTGCGCGCCGAAGACATTGGCGGCAGGAACATGCCCTCGCATCAGGAGGCGGACCCGGTCCCAAGGCGTCCCCGAGAAGGACAGCTTGATGTCCGGGCGGTCGAGGAAGGATTCCAGACCCTGAATTGCTGAGTAATGGCTGCCGGAGTGGTATCCGACGGCCACAGGAACGCCAGCGAGATCCTCGGGGCGGTTGTAGCCGGAATCGGCGGCAACGAAGATGCCTGCCGGGGCGACGGAGTACGCCTTACCGTACATCCGGGCGTCAGAGCCCGCCGCGGCGGCGTTCACGGCCCAATGGCACGCCGAGGAAATGTCACAGGTGCGGCCCTGCTGCATGTCCTCGAAGGCCCCACTCTGAACTTCCTTCGGAGCCTCGTCACGGTTCGCCGTCGTCGTCTTGGTCGCACCCCCGAAGCCGTTGTCCTCGAATTCGTAGTCGAGGCCCTCGGCCTCGAAGTAGCCGTTCTCTTCGGCAACCCATTCCTGCAGACGGACGTGCGGCTGAATCAGAAACTTTCCCACCGTTCTCCTCCTTGTGATCTGTTTCATCACAACGCTACTCGGAGAGGAATTCGGGACAACGGGCTGGGATCGATGGACCTATTGAACTTTTCGATGGGCGGCGCAGCGCGATGCCCGCTTCTCACCATCCCAGCCAGTCCCCTGCCCTGGCCAGCTTCTCCGGCGGAACGGTATGGCCCCCGTCGAACTCCTCATAGTCGACCTCGTATCCCTCTCCCCGCAGAACCGGCGCAATCCTCCGGCTGGTCTGGTCGATCGGGAGCCGCTCGTCGCCGACGCCATGGGAGATGAAGACTCGCGGCCATCCCTCACGCCCTCCGTCGGGGATCGATCCAGGCGAGAAGGCCATGATGCTGCTGAAGAGGCTGCCGTTGGCGAGGCCGAGACCCAGCGCGTACGAGGCGCCGGCCGAGAAGCCGGCAACGGCGATGCGCGACGGGTCGACGCGTGCCCTTCTGAAGGTCTCTTGAAGGGACATGTCGATGGTCGTGAGGTCCGGGCCAAACGCCCGGTCCCACACGCGTCCCGCTGAAGACGGCGCCAGGACCAGCGCCCCGAAGCGATCTGCCAGCGCCTGCGTGAACAGACCTCCCCTGGCGTCGTTTCCGGCACCATGGAGGGAGAGAATGAGCGGACTCGGGCCGTCGGCCGCGAGGGAGGCAGGCGCGTAGAGGAGGACCTCGCGACCGGACGGCGAACCGAGGTTGGACTCCCCCGGGTCAATCCGGCCGGCAATCCCCTGCGGCCGAGCGAGCAGGGCGGCCGGCCTCCGCTCGAACGCGCCGTCGCATCCGCCCAGGAGCGGCAGCACGGCGCTGCACATCATGAGCCTCATCGCGGCCCGGCGTGGGATCATCTGCTGACTCTACTGCCCAGCAAGGCAGTAGCGCTGTGCGGCTGGGACCACACGACGACGTCGTCATCGACGGCGGCGAACCCGCAGAACGAGCAGCGTCCGTATGATCGGGACGTGAGGGCGGCGGACGCCGTCCTCCACCGGAGAGAGGAGCCGCAATGAGTGGCAACGATCCGTTCGACCGCATCCCGGAGAAGGCGGCCTTCACGGTCACGAGCTCGACCGTCAACGGCGGCGAGGCGTGGCCTGAGCCCCAGTACTCGGGCGCATTCGGCGTCCCAGGCGGCCAGGACATCTCGCCCCAGCTCTCGTGGTCCGGCGCGCCCGAGGGCACCAAGAGCTACGCCGTCACCGTCTACGACCCCGACGCTCCGACCCAGTCCGGCTTCTGGCACTGGGCCGTGGCGAATATCCCTGCGTCGGTGACCGAGCTGCCCGAAGGCGCAGGGACTGCCACGGGCGAGGACATGCCGGACGGCGCGATCCAGCTGAAGAACGACGGCGGGACTCCCCAATTCGTCGGCGCCGCCCCGCCGGCCGGGCACGGGATGCACCGGTACTTCATCGTGGTGCACGCCCTCGACACCGAGGACATCGGAGTCAACGGCGACTCGAGCCCCGCGTTCCTTGGCTTCAACATGTTCTCCCACACCCTCGGGCGCGCCATGATAATCGTGACCGCCGAGATCGAGTAGCTGCCCGCCGCTCGCGCGGACTACTGGAGGGCGCCGCCGAGCCCAAGCCCGGCGAGCGCCGCGGCGAGGCACAGCGCGAGCGTCCCCACGCCGTTGACGACGGCGGCCGCCCACCTCCCGTTCAGTGCGAGGCTCACGCTCTGGTAGCTGGCCGTGGAGAAGGTCGTGTACCCGCCGAGGAACCCTGTGCCGAGAACGGCCTGCAGCGACGGGTCGGCACCGGCGAGCACGAGGGCCACGACGAGGCCCAGCAGGAACGAGCCGGTGACGTTGATGCCGATCGTCGCTACCGGGAGCGCAGCCTTGATCCGCCGGCTCACAGCGGTGTCGAGCACATAGCGCGCCACGGCGCCGACTCCGCCCGCCGCCCCGAGCAGCAGCGCCTCGGCTGGGCTCACCGGGGCTCCTCCGGGCCCTCGTGGATGTGGGACCCGTGCGGGTGGGCCGCCACGTGCGCCTCGGCGGCGAGTCCGCGCCGGTCCGAACGGTGGAGCCAGGCAGCACCCGCAATCCCGAGCAGGGTGGCGCCCGCCCCGCCGAGCAGGCTCAGCGCGAGGTACCACGCGCCGTCGGCCGCGCGACCCGCTAGTAGCAGTTGCGAGCCCTCGACGGCGAGGGTCGAGTAGGTGGTGTAGGCGCCGAGGAAGCCGGTCCCCGCGGTGAGGCGGACGAGTCGGCGCGCGCCCACGTCTGGTCCCCGGCGCGCGAGGGACTCGAGGAGCGCCCCGAGTGCGAGGGCGCCGGCGAGGTTGATGATCAGGGTCGGTAGCGGCCAGCCGCCCGGGGCGGGAATCGCGACGCCAAGCGCCCACCGAGACAGCGCCCCAAGCACCCCGCCGGCGAACACCAGCGCCAAAACCGCCGGGGAGAAGGGGTGGGCGAACCGTGCCGGGGCAGGAAGGCGCGACGGCGCGTGGGCGCCGGAAGGCGCGGGCGCGGCGTCGTGCGCGGGGTCCCGAAGGGGACGGCGGGGGTCGGAAGTCACGGCGGGTAGAGCCTATCTCGTTTGGACTGCCCGCACCCGGCGCAAAAAGGTAGCGTGGGAAGCATGGACGCGGTGTCCGGGTTCATGGCCTGGTTCGCGGCCCCCGATTCCGAGGTGGCCCGCTGGGTGCTGCAGCGCGGTGTCGCGGCGCTGTTCTTCGTCGCGTTCCTCTCGAGCCTCAACCAGTTTCCGGCGCTCGTCGGCGAGCGGGGCCTCCTGCCCGTTCCTGAGTACCTCCAGGGCTTCCACCGCATGCGCCGCCCCACCCTGTTCCGCTACCGGTACTCTGACCGGCTGTTCCGGTGGGTCTGCGCTGTGGGGCTCCTCGTGTCCGGCCTCCTCGTCCTCGGCATCCCTCAGGCGGGCCCGTGGTGGGTCCCGTTGGCGGCGTTCCTGGTGCTGTGGGGGCTGTACATGTCGATCGTGAACGTTGGCCAGACCTTCTACGGCTTCGGGTGGGAGATGCTCCTCCTCGAGGCCGGGTTCACGGTCGCGTTCCTGGGCTCGGACCAAGTCCCGCCGCCGCGGCCCATCCTGATCCTGGCCGTGTGGCTCGTGTTCCGGCTGGAGTTCGGCGCGGGGATGATCAAGATCCGCGGCGGCCCCGAATGGCGTGACCTCACGGCGCTGTACTACCACCACGAGACTCAGCCGATGCCGGGGCCGTTGAGCCGCCAGTTCCACCTCCTACCGAAGTGGATGCACCGTTCTGAGGCGGCGGGGAACCACTTCGCGCAGCTCGTGGTCCCCTTCTTCCTGTTCTTCCCTCAGCCCCTCGGGACGATCGCCGCGGCCGTGGTGATCGTCACGCAGGTGTGGCTCGTGCTCTCAGGAAACTTCGCGTGGCTCAACTGGTCCGCGATCGTGCTCGCGTTCGCCGGCGTGGGCGATTCGGCGGTGCACTGGCTCCTCCCCTTCATCCCGGCCCACCTCTCCTCCGCCCCGTGGAACAGCGCCTCGTCTGCGGACACGGGAAGCACGACGCCGTGGCCCGCCTCGGGCGACGGGGTCACCTGGGTGTGGGTCGTCGTCGTGCTCGCCGCATCGCTGCTGCTCCTCGTGCTCTCGTGGTGGCCGCTGCGGAACCTCTTCTCGAGCCACCAGCTCATGAACGCCGCCTTCAACCGGTGGCAGCTCGTCAACACGTACGGCGCGTTCGGATCGGTGACGAAGAACCGGGTGGAGATCGTCGTGGAGGGCACGCTCGATGCCATACCCGCGGAAGACTCGGAGTGGCGCGAGTACCGCTTCCGCGGCAAGCCCGGCGAGCCCGACAGGGTGCCCCGGCAGTGGGCGCCGTACCACCTGCGCCTCGACTGGCTCATGTGGTTCCTGCCCCTGCGGACGGTGCACGAGGACTGGTTCTACGCGCTCCTCATGAAGCTCCTGGGCGCCGACCCGGCCACGCTCAAGCTGCTGCGCGAGGACCCTTTCCGTGGGGCGAAGCCCCGGTGGGTGAGGGCCCGCAGCGCGCTGTACGAGTTCGCCACGCACGAGGAGTTCAGGGAGACCGGCAACCGGTGGGTGATCACGCCGCTCCGGGTGCTCATCCGGCCCATCGGCCTACGGGAAGATTGAGGCCGGAGGACATTCACGGGAAAAACAAGGAGCCCCGGCAGGCCGGGGCTCCTTGCAGCGGTGCGCGAGGCGGGATTTGAACCCGCACGCCCTTTCGGACACTGGCACCTGAAGCCAGCGCGTCTGCCGTTCCGCCACTCGCGCGCAACACCTCCGCACGGCATGGACGCAAGGCCCAGTCCCGCGAAAGCAGCGAGGACCAGCATAGCCGAGCAAAACACGGATTGCGAAATCAGGCCGAGAGCCGGCGCCGGCGGACAGGGCGCGCGGCGGGGGCGCGGGAGGCGCGGTCGCGATCCATCGTTATCGGGCCGGAACCGGGCGGATCAGGTAAGACCAAGAGGCGCCCAGTACTATCGGTTGAGGACTGTGCGTGCCCAGGAGCAGGCGCGGATAGGGCCCGAGTATGCCCGCCGCCGCGGAAAACCGCGGCAGGAGACCGGTGAAGGAGGAGGTATGGGACTGCTGGATAAGCTCGAGCGCGGCATCGAGAAGGCCGTCCACGGCGTCTTCTCCACTGGCAGGAAGGGCCAAGTGCAGCCGGTCGAGATCGCAAGCCGTCTGCGCCGCGAGATGGACCACGAGGCATTCGCGGTCGATCAGGGCCGGACGCTTGCACCGAACGTGTTCGAGGCGCATCTGTCGGATTCGGACTTCGAGCGGGCCCGCGGCTGGGGCCAGCCGCTGGCCGAGGAGCTGTGCGACGTGGCGGTCAGGCACGCACGCTCGCAGGGCTACACGCTGCAGGGCCCGGTGCGCTTCACCTTCCGCCACGATGCATCGCTCAAGGCCGGGGAGTTCGCGGTCGTCTCCCGCATGGAGAAGGGCCAGTCGCGGCCCATTGTCCCCGCAGCCCCCACAAGGCAGCCGGTGGCCCTGACGCCGGTCCTCGAGATCGACGGGCAGCGCTACGCCGTCAAGGGCGACTCGGTGGTCCTCGGCCGCTCCACCGAGGCGGACATCGTGGTGGAAGACACGGGCGTCTCCCGCCGCCACCTCGAGATCCGCACGGACGGCGGCACCACCTACGCCGTGGACCTCGGCTCGACCAACGGCAGCTACATCAACGGTCACCGCATCGAGGGCAGCGCCGTGCTCCACGACGGCACCACCATCACGATGGGACGTACCAGGATCGCCTTTCGCATGCTCCCGGCACCTCGGGGAGGGAACGCGTGAATGAACTGACGCTCACCGCTCTGCGGCTGGGCTTCCTCCTGCTCATGTGGCTCCTCGTCTTCAGCGTGGTCGGGGCGATGCGCCGCGACCTCGCGATCGGGCGCCGCCACAAGACCGGCGCCCCCACAGCCCGTCAGGTCCGGAAGAACCCGGAGCTCGCGGAGCAGCCGATGCGGCAGCAGGCTCACCGGCTCATCGTCGTCGAGGGACCGTTGTCCGGCACGACTGTCCCGCTCGAAGGCAGCCCCGTGCTGCTCGGCCGTGCGCAGGAGGCAACTCTCGTACTCGAGGATGACTACGCCTCCGGCCGCCATGCACGCCTCTTCCCGCAGGGCAGCCGCTGGTTCATCGAGGACCTCGGGTCCACCAATGGCACGTACCTCGCCGACCAGCAGCTCACACGCGCCCAGCCGGTTGAGCTCGGGGTGCCGATCCGGATCGGCAAGACAGTGATCGAGCTGAGGCCCTGATCTTGGCCGACGCCCCGCTCATCCTGCGCTTCGCGGCCCGCTCCGACGTGGGCCGGCTCCGCTCGAAGAATGACGACTCCGCCTACGCGGGCCGTCATCTTGCCGTTGTCGCCGACGGCATGGGCGGGCATGCAGGCGGGGACGTGGCGAGCGCCTCGACGGTGCTCGACCTCATCCACCTCGACCATGGCGGGTACGCAGAGGGCGAGGCGGGCACTCAGCTCGCGGACGAGATCCAGACTGCCAACTCACTGCTGTCCGAGCTGGTGAGCGCCAACCCGCTCCTCGCCGGCATGGGGACCACCGTCACGGCCGTCCTGCTCTCGGACGGGTCCTTCGCGTTCGCGCACATCGGCGACTCGCGCGCCTACCGCCTGCGGGGCAACGACCTCGAGCAGATGTCGACGGACCACACCTTCGTCCAGAGGCTCATCAACGAGGGCCGGCTGCGCCCCGAGGAGGCCGAGACGCATCCCCACAAGAACGTGCTCATGCGCGTGCTCGGGGATGTCGACGCGAGCCCCGAGCTGGACCTGGCGAGCTTCCCGGCGGTCGCGGGCGAGCGCTGGCTCCTGTGCTCCGACGGCCTCAACTACGTGCCCCTCCCCCTCGTGGCGCGTACTCTGCGCGAATTCGAGGAACCGGACGAGTGCGCAGACCGTCTCGTCGAGCTCACCCTCGCCGCGGGCGCACCGGACAACGTCACAGTGATCGTCGCAGACGTGGTCGCAAGCGAGGAGGACGACGGCGAGGAGGCGCCTCTGCCGCCGGCCGCCGCTGCCGCGTCGCTCACCGCTGCGGCGGCTACCCGCACCCCCGTGACCTCGGCCTCGGCTGCCCAGCCGCCACGGCCCGATGCCGGCCACGTCCGTCCGGTCACGGCAAGGACAAGACAGGTCGAGCCCGGAGGGCCTGTCGAGGCGCCGGACGCGGCACCGACGGCGGAGGCCGCCCACGACGGAAGCTGGGCGCCCGCAAACCCCGATGCCGGTGCGGAGGCCGCCGCTGCGCCCAGCCGTGAGGAACCGCCCACGGACCCCAACCTCGGTGCACACCTCTCGGCGGAGGTTCTCCGCCGAGAGCTGGACTCGCGCCCGCATGAACTCGTCGGCGCCGCGGCGGCCGCCGCCGAAAGCGGCTCGCTGCCCTCTGTTGCCAGCCGCACCGCAGCACGCCGTGCCGCCGCGGTCCTCACGCACGGTGGCCCGGAGGCCACCGAGGAGGCCGAGGATTCGGCGCCGTCGAGCAGCCGCCGGCTGCGGCGCTGGTTCCGCATGGGGCTGGGGGCAATTGCAGCACTCACCCTGGTCGTGGGCACTTGGTTCGGCTACACGTGGACCCAGACCCGCTACTACGTCGGGGTCTACGACAACCGGGTCGCGATCTACAACGGCGTCTCACAGCAGCTCGGCCCGATTTCGCTCTCGCACGTCCACACCGCGACCAACGTCCCTCTCGATTCCCTGAGTCCCTACACCCAGCAGCGGCTCCGCTCGGGTGTACCCGCCGACGGGCTCGAAGCTGCCGAGGACATCGTGAACGGCATCAAGTCCGATCCCCGCGGGTGCCTGCCCGGCAGTGGCGCCACGGCGAGCCCCACCGCCGGAGCCGCTGGAGGGGGGACAGCCTCAGAAAGCGCGCCGCCGTCGCCCACCCCCTCCGAGGCCAGCCCCGGAGCCTCGCCGAGTGCAAGCCCGACCACCACCCCCGACCCCTGCCTGGGAGGTACCCGATGAGCGGCGTCGAGACTGTGGTGAGGCCGCGGCGCAACGTAGAGCTCGCGCTCCTGGCCCTGGCCTGGGCCGTGGCCATCGGTGCAAACACCATGAAGTGGCTGCAGGACGGCACGGTATTCGAGAACGACTTCTGGCTGCAGGCCGCACTCCTGATCGTTCCATCCCTCGCGTTGCATATAGTTCTGCGCTTCCGGGCGAAATATGCCGACCCGATCATCCTTCCCATCGTCGTGACCCTCAACGGGCTGGGGCTGGCCATGATCCACCGGCTGGACACTCCCCAAACCGACTACGGCAACACCCAGGCCCGCTGGACCGTCGTGGGCATGGTCCTCGCCATCGCGGTGATCTGGTTCCTCAGGGACCACCGGATCCTGCGGCGCTTCACCTACATCTCGCTCATCGTGAGCGCCGTCCTGCTGCTCCTGCCGCTCGTCCCGGGCATCACCGCGGGCGAGATCAACGGCGCCCAGGTGTGGATCCGCATCGGAAGCTCGACCTTCCAGCCCGGCGAGGTCGCCAAGATCACGATCGCTGTCTTCTTCGCCGGCTACCTCTCCACGAACCGCGACCTCATCCTCCTCGCGGGGCGCCGCATCGGAAAGCTCCAGTTGCCCCGCTTCAAGGACCTCGGGCCCATGGTGGTCGCATGGGTCGCCGCGATCGGGATCCTGATCTTCCAGCACGACCTCGGCATGTCGATCCTGTTCTTCGGCATCTTCATCTCCACCATCTACATCGCGACGAGCCGGGCGAGCTGGGCGATCATCGGCGTCCTGCTCATGTTCGGCGGTGCCATGGCGGCGAGCCTGGTGCTGCCGCACATCCGGCTGCGCATCGACGGCTGGCTCAATGCGTTCTCCCCCGACGTCTACGGGCGCACCTACGGGGGCAGCTATCAGATCGTCCAGGGCCTGTTCGGGATGGCCAACGGCGGCCTGCTTGGCACCGGGCTCGGCCAGGGCCGACCGGATCTCGTCCCCTTCCCCCACTCGGACATGATCGTCGCCTCGTTCGGCGAGGAGCTCGGCCTCGTCGGGCTGTTCGCGATCGTCATGCTCTACGCGATGCTCGTCTCCCGGAGCTTCCGCACCGCGCTCGGCGCCCGTGACTCGTTCGGCAAGCTCCTAGCAGCCGGTCTCGCCGCCGCCGTGGGCCTCCAGGTGTTCGTGATCATGGGCGGCGTGACGCGTCTGATCCCACTGACGGGACTCACCACTCCATTCCTGGCCGCGGGCGGCTCGTCCCTCCTCGCGAACTGGATCATCGTGGCCCTCCTGCTCGTGATCTCCAACGCGGCAAGGCGGCCCGTCAACAGCGCCCCGCTCGCGTCTGACCGCGGGCACGGGCCCGACGCGCCGCCATCACTGCGAACACCGAGGAACACCAGCTCGGACACCACGACCACGCAGGTGGTGAGGCGCCGGTGAACCAGGCAATCCGCAACGCGTGGGTGGCCATCGCGGTCATGTTCGGCCTCGTCCTCGGTGCGATCAGCTACGTCCAGGTGATCGGCGCCGACGACCTGAACAAGAACAGCCTGAACAACCGCGCGATCCTGCAGACGTTCTGCCAGGAGCGCGGGCCCATCCTCGTGGCGGGGAAGCCGATCGCGCAGTCGATGGCCAGCGGGTCCGACACCTGCGCGTTCCAGCGCACATACCCAGGCGACGCCGCACTGTACGCCGGGCTCACGGGCTACTATTCCAACGTGTTCGGTTCCACCGGGCTCGAGAACTCACTGAACTCGACGCTCACCGGAACGTCGGACCAGCTCCTCATGGACCGGATCCGGCAGCTCTTCCTCGGCCAGCAGCCAAAGGGCGCCTCGGTGGAGCTCACGATCGACCCGGCCATCCAGAAGCTTGCCTACGACCTGATCCCGGAGGGGCAGCGAGGCTCGATCGTCGTGACAAACCCGAAGACGGGCGCCATCATCGCGATGGTCTCCAAGCCCAGCTACGATCCCAACCAGATCGCCACCCAGGACAAGGCGGCCGCGCAGGCCGCGATGGCGAAGATCCAAGCCGAGCCGGGCATCAACCTCAATCAGGGCGTGAGCGGGCCCACGGGTGGGCTGTTGGCCCCGGGCTCGGTGTTCAAGCTCGTCGACACCGCCGCGGCTTTGGCCTCAGGGAAGTACAACAAGGACTCGACGCTCCCGAACCCCGCCGAGATGTCCCTGCCGGGCTCCTCCGCGAAGCTTCCCAACTATGCCGGCGGCAACTGCTACACGCGGGATACCGCGGACTTCTCCTTCGCCCTTGAGCAGTCCTGCAACACGCCGTTCGCGTCGATCGCCGTCGACCTGGGTCAGGATGCGATCGGCAAGCAGGCCGCGGCGTTCGGGTTCGGCCAGGAGGCAGGCGACCAGCTGCACCTCGACTACTCCTCAGGGGTGTGGCCGCAGAAGCTCGACCAGGCGCAGCTCGCCCAGTCCGCAATCGGCCAGTTCGACGTGAAGGCCTCGCCGCTGCAGATCGCGCTCATGACGAGTGCGATCGCGAACGGGGGGGTCCAGATGAAGCCCTCGCTCGTCAAGAGCATCACGGCCCCGGACCTGCGAGTGGTCTCTGAGCCCAAGCCCCAGGTGCTGCGCACATCCACAACCCCGGAGATCGCGAACCAGATCACGCAGTGGATGACCAACGTGGTCTCCCGGGGCATTGCGGGCCGTGCGGCGGTGCCCGGAGTCAAGGTGGCAGGCAAGACCGGCACGGCGGAGCTGGGCTCCTCCGGCCTGAACAACTCCTGGTTCACCGGGTTCGCCCCGGCGGACAACCCCCAGGTGCAGGTGACCGTCGTCATGGAAGGCGTCGACGTCAAGACGGGAGCCGCGCTGACAAGTCCCACAGCGAGCAAGATCTTTGAGGCGGTGTTGAAGAAGTGAGACCGACGTCAGGCATCACCTTGGGCGGCAGGTACCAGCTGCAGGGCCGGATCGCCATCGGTGGCATGGGCGAGGTGTGGCGCGCCCGAGATGACGTCCTGGGCCGTATCGTGGCGATCAAGATCCTCAAGGAGGAGTACGCCGGCGATCCCAGCTTCCTCGAGAGATTCCGTGCCGAGGCGCGCCACACGGCGCTCCTGAACCACAACGGCATCGCGAACGTCTTCGACTACGGCGAGGCCGAGGGATCCGCGTACCTCGTCATGGAGCTCGTCCCGGGCGAGCCCCTGTCCGCGATCCTCGAGCGCGAGCGTGTCCTGTCGCCGGACCGGACGCTGAACATCATCGCGCAGACGGCCCGTGCCCTCGCGGTGGCCCACGGCCAGGGCCTCGTGCACCGGGACGTCAAGCCTGGCAACTTGCTGATCACCCCTGACCACCGGGTCAAGGTCACGGACTTCGGCATCGCCCGCCTCGCCGACCAGGTGCCGCTGACCCAGACCGGCCAGGTCATGGGCACGGCGCAGTACCTCGCGCCGGAGCAGGCCACGGGCCAGCAGGCCACGGGCTCGAGTGACATCTACTCGCTCGGGGTCATCGGCTACGAGTGCCTCACCGGGCACCGCCCGTTCTCGGGCGAGAGCCAGATCGCTATCGCGCTCGCCCAGGTCAACGATGCCCCGCCGCCGCTGCCCGATCACCTTCCCGCGCCCGTGCGCGCTCTGCTGATGTCCATGCTCGCCAAGGATCCCCGCAACCGCCCGGCGAACGCGATCAAGCTTGCCGAGGCGGCCGAGGCGATCCGCCGCGGCGACATCCGAGCGGCCCAGGCGGCTGTGCCCGGGATGCTGCTGCACGACGACTCGACGGAGGCGATCACCGCTCCGGTCAGGAGGCAGACGGCCCCGACGGCGGTCGTGGGCGGGGCAGCTGTAGCGGGAGCGGCGGCCGGTGCGGCTGCATCACGGGGCACGCCCGCGACGTCGGCCCTCCCGGTGGTCGGCGAAGAAGGTCCACGCGCCCGCCCCTCCTCCACCGAGGACGCCTACCACCCGCTGTACGCGCCGGTTGACGATGACGAGCAGCCCGAGGAGCCCGAGCGCCGGCGGCAGCGCAAGCGCAGCCCGCTCACGTGGCCGCTCGTGGCGCTCGTGCTGCTGCTCCTGTTCGTGGTGATCGGCGTGTGGCTCTCGAACGCTGGCCTGTTCAGCCCGTCCCCGCTGCCGTCCCAGGGCCCGAGCTCGGCGGCACCGAGCATCTCGAGTGCCTCGCCGACCCCGTCGACGACCGCCACGAGCCGCAGCGCGGCCCAGAGCCCGAGCTCGCCGCCAGCCGTGCCCCCGGTCCAAGAACCCGCCACGGTCAACATCATCCCCAGCGCATACCTCGGAAAGCCCTACACTCAGGTAAAGGCGCAGCTGGAGGCTCTCGGCATGATCGTCGCACTCAACCCGGTCCAATCGCAGACCGGCACGGGCCAGGTCACAGACGTCAGCCCGAGCGGCGCAATCGTCGTCGGCTCTACGCTGTACGTGACCTACCAGGCCGCCATGCCGCCCACACAGACCCCCTCGCCTACGCAGACGACCCCGGCCAGGCCGTCGTCAGCAGGGGCATCCGGAGGGGCGCTCCCGAGCGTCTCGACCGCACCGAGCAGCTGAGACGATGACATCTTCCGCCCATCCGCCCCTGCAACGAGAGGACGAGCCCATGCCCGCTCCCGTCGTCCTCTCGGGCCGGTACGAGCTCGGTGACCTGATTGGCCGGGGCGGAATGGCGGATGTGTACGAGGGCCGGGACCGGCGGCTTGGCCGCACGGTGGCTGTGAAGATGCTCCGCCCCGACATGGCCCGCGATGGGCAGTTCCGGGTCCGGTTCGAGCGGGAGGCGCGCGCGGTCGCCGGTCTCAACCACCCCGCGATCGTGGCGGTCTACGACACGGGCGAGCACAACGCCGAACCCCTAGCCCCGCACAGCGTGGCCGTGCCGTACATCGTCATGGAGTATGTCGCCGGGAAGTCGCTGCGGGAGGTCGCGCACGAGGACAGCCTCACGGTCGACCAATCCGTGGACTATGTGCTCGGCATCCTCTCGGCACTCGAGTACAGCCACCGCCATGGGATCGTGCACCGGGACATCAAGCCCGCAAACGTGATGGTCTGCAGCGATCCCGGCGAGGTCAAGGTCATGGACTTCGGGATCGCCCGAGCCATGGCGGATGCGGGAGCAACCCAGACTCAGACCCAGGCTGTGGTGGGAACCGCGCAGTACCTGTCCCCGGAGCAGGCGCGGGGCGAGGTCGTCGATGCCCGCACAGACCTATACTCGACCGGCTGCCTGCTCTACGAGCTCCTCGCAGGCCGACCGCCGTTCATCGGCGAGTCCGCCGTTTCCCTCGCCTACCAGCATGTCCAGAGTGCCGCTGCGCCTGCCTCGGACTTCAATCCCGAGGTCACTCCGGCGCTCCAGAGTGTCCTCGAGCGCGCGCTCCAGAAGGACCCGGATGACCGGTTCCAGAGCGCCGCGGCCTTCCAGCGCGCGCTGCGCGCCGCCCGTGCCGGTGTGCCGGTGCCCGCGCGGTCCGGCGTCGCCGCGGTCGGCGCCGCGGCTGCCGTCTCGGGAGCTGCCGCGCTCGACGACGCCGGCCCCACCGAGCCAGTCGGGCTCGTCGGAGCCCGAGCTGCTTCGGCAGAGGACGCGGGGAGCGGCGGGAACGCCCCGGGCGAGGCATCGGCGTCGCCCCACCTCGGCGACACCGGAGAGATCCCCGTGGTCGCACCTCCACCGGCGGAACTGATCCAGTTCGACGACGACCGCGACGAGGAGCGTGCCCGCCGAGGCCGGGGGCGCCGCCGGACGTGGATCGTAGCCCTCGTGATCGCAGCCCTGCTGCTCGCCGCAGCCGGCGGGATCGTGCTGTACACCTACATGAACCAGCCGGCCGCAGTCCAGATGGTCACCGTCCCGTCAGTGGCGAACATGACCGAGACGGAGGCTGCACTCAAGCTCCAGTCGATGGGGCTCAAGCCCACGATCGACCACCCGAAGGACTCGACCGTCCCCAAGGGCAAGGCCATCCGCACTGTCCCGGACGCGGGAACGCAGCTCGCGAACGGCTCCTCGATCTCACTCCTGGTCTCCGACGGCCCGGCGAATGCCACCATTCCGGAATCAATCATCGGCGCGACCGAGGCCGGCGCCCGCTCGACGCTCCAATCGCTGGGGCTCACCGTCAAGCCGAAGCCGATCTTCGCGAACGACCCCAAGGCCCCCTACGGCACGGTTATCTCCACCAACCCCGGGGTGGGACAGACCGTGGGCCTCGGCACGGAGGTGGAACTGACGCTCTCCAGCGGCAAGGTCGCCGTTCCGGAGCTGCGGGGCATGTCCCTCGAGGCCGCACAGAAGGCCCTCGCGGACCTGGGCCTCAAGACCAGCACCCAGGAGGCGGAGAACTCTGTGGTGCCGCCGGGTACAGTCACGGACCAGTCGCCTGCCGCCGATGGCACCGTCGACCAGGGCGGTACGGTGACGCTGACGGTGGCCAAGGCTCCGCCACCGCCGAGCCCCCCGCGCGTACCGAGTCCCACAGCAACCCCGACGCCATCGGCGACCACTCCGACGCCCTCGCCCACCGCCCCGACGCCATCGCCCACCGCCCCGACGCCATCGCCCACCGCCCCGACGCCATCGCCCACCAAGAAGGGCGGCGGGAACGGCTGAACCAGCTCCCTCGGCGCCCGGCGCGCCGAGGGCTCAGCCGGCTGTGATGAGCGGGCTCAGGTGCGAGGCCTTCTCCGAGGCACCGTGCAGGCCGAGGGACTCGAGCCACGTGCCGAGCATCTGGTAGCCGCCCTCGGTCAGGACGCTCTCGGGGTGGAACTGGACGCCGCACAGGGGCGCGGTCCTGTGCTGGAGGCCCATGACCACGCCGGAATGGGTATGCGCCGTGACCTCGAGGATGTCGGGGATGGTGTCAGCGGCAGCGGCGAGCGAGTGGTACCGGGTCGCGGTGAATGGGCTGGGAAGTCCTGCGAACACCCCTCGGCCTTCATGCTCTACGAGGGAGGTCTTGCCGTGCATGAGCTCCGGGGCATGCGTCACCGTCCCCCCGTATGCCTCCGCGAGGGCCTGATGGCCGAGGCACACCCCGAGCATGGGCTTGCTGTTCTCCCCGCACCACTTGATGAGCTCGATGCACACGCCTGCCTCCGCCGGGTTGCCCGGCCCAGGGGAGATGAGGACGCCGTCGCGGGCCTCTGCGAGCTCGATCGCCTCGGCGAGGGAGACATCGTCGTTCCTCACCACGGTGGTCTCGGCGCCGAGCTGCTGGAGGTAGCCGACCAGCGTGTAGACGAACGAGTCGTAGTTGTCGATGACAAGAATGCGGGTGGACATTGATGGGCCAATCGTGGAGTGGGCGGGCCCGCGGGCCGGGATAGACTGGCTAGCAGACCAGTGGCAGCCACTGAGGAGAAGTCAACAGCGGCACCCCCGGCACGTGGGCGGTGTCAGCAGGATATCAAGCAGGCCCTGCCGCGTCGGCGGACAGGCTCCGAGGAGGACGAGTGCCCGAGTCGACGGACAAGCCTCAGCAGAAGGCCGGCGCGAGTAGAGCCCGTGCGAGCAGGGGCGCGTCCACCAAGGACGCCGCCCGCCGAGCTGCAAAGAAGGCCAAGCGCCAGCAGCGCGCCGCCCGGGTCGCGGGCCCGACTCCCCAGTGGTACAAGTACGTCATGTTCGGGCTCATGATCGTGGGCCTGCTCTGGATCATCACGTTCTACGTCACGCAGGGCCTCTTGCCCTTCCCGGAGCTCGGGAACTGGAACATCATGATCGGGTTCGCCATCGCGATCGCAGGGTTCCTCATGACCCTCCGCTGGCGCGGCCAGTAGCCCACCCCGGCTGCTTGAACTGCCCGTGACGGGGTAGGTCCTCGACCATGCAGCACGATCAGCTGGCCCGGCTCCAGGGACTGTTCAACACCGCGAACGGCGCGTGGCCCCTCCTGCACATGCGCAGCTTCGAGGCTGTCTTCGGCCCCAAGGTGGACACCTGGCTCGTGCGGACGGTCGCGGGCCTCCTGCTCGGGAACGGCTATGCGCAGCTGCAGGCAGCCGCGACACCCGCGGGGGCGGAGCATGCCCGGCGCATCGGCGTCGGGACCGCGGCGACACTGCTGGCCATCGATCTCCGATAAGCCATTCCGGGGCGGATCAGCCGAATGTACCTCGTTGACGCCGTGGCAGAGGCGGCGTGGATAGCGCTGTGGCTCAGGCGCCGGAAGCCGCGGGCGCGTCGCGCTGCCCGCTGAGCGCAAGCAGCACCGCCCGTCCTGTGGCCTCCCAGCCGGGCAGGAGCGGGCGCGCTGCGAGAGCCGCCGCCCGCCACCGGGCACGCACTGCCGCCTCATCCAGCCACCCCGCGAGTTCCCGTGCGAGCGGGTCCCCCAACCCTTGCTGACCGTCCCCCGCGGGGCCCGCGACCGCGCCAGCAGGCCCCAGCCCGCCGACTAGCGAAAGCCCGAGGGCCTCGACCGCACCCGTGCCTCCAGCAACGACGGCGGGGATGCCGCGCGCCAGTGACTCCGCCACGGCAAGGCCGAACGTCTCAGATTCGGACGCAAGCACCGTGAGGTCTGTCCTGGCCCACTCCGCCTCGAGTGCGTCCCCACGCAGCTCACCCGGCACGCGCACCCGCTCGGCCAAGGCCAGCTTCGCCACGGTATCCCGTAGGCTGCGCGCGTAGGCGGGATCGGCGCCGTCATACCCGGCCAGTGTCGCCGTCCAGGGCCGGTCGCGGACGGCCGCAAGCGCGTGCACGAGCCGCAGCTGCCCCTTGCCGGGCAGGAGCGCGGCAAGGCACAGGATGTGCGGGGGTGCGCCCACCGTGAAGCTACCGACCGCCTCTGGGACGCGCACGACGCCGGGCCTCGCCACGTGCGGAGGCCGACCGTAGCGCTCGGCGAGCCTCCGCGCGGCGAACTCGCTCGGGACCAGGACCACAGGCGCCGCGGCGAGGGCCTCGCGCTCGAGGGCGGCGAGCCGCGCGGCCTCAGGCGCGGGGAGGCCGGAAGCGTCAGCGAGGGACATGTGGACCAAGAGGCCGACGACCGTCCCCGCCTGCCCGGCTGCGCACGCTGCCACTCGGATCTCCTCGGGGGCCCCGAGCCCGAGGAGGCTGTCGACGAGGATGCCGTCCACAGTGACGCCGCTGGCCAAGGTCGGGTCTGGGCGAGTGCGGCCCACGGGGACCGGGCCGGGGGACGAACCGACGGTAGCAAGGCGGGCGTGAGCCGAGAGTGGAGGGGTCGGGGCGGCGTCGTGCGCGGGTCTGCGCTGCGGAACGAGGCGGACGGCGAGTGCCGCGGCGAGTCGGGCCCGGTCCTCTGGCGTCCCGACTGGCCACGCACCGGGCACCCCCACAACCTCCACCGCAATGCCCAACCCGGTCAGGGCCTCCGCGAGGCGCGTGTTGTAAACCGTGCCGCCGGACGCATAGCCGAGCCCCTTGGGGACCACGAACCGGACGCTCGGCCGGGCCGGCCCGGCCACCGGGGTACTCATTTCACGCGCGCTGCCGCGCGCCGGGCAGCTCCACGGTGCACGAGGCCCATGCGTCCGGGTTCTCCCGCAGGGTGGCCTCCACGGCCGTGAGGTGATCGAGGCGGCGCAGATGGTCCGCAGCCACCGCCGCGACGTACTGGGCGAGGACCTCGGTGGTGGTGAGGCGGCCCGCGAAATCGGGGTGCTCGTCGAGGTTGCGGTACCGCAGGCCGTCGAGGATCTCGGCGAGGAGGCCCGAGGCCTCGCCGATGTCCATGACAATCGAATTCGCATCGAGGGCGTCGGCTCGGACCGTCAGCTCGACGACGAATGTGGCGCCGTGCAGGCCCTGCGCTGGGCCGAATGCGGGGTGCGGGAGGCTGTGGGCGATCATCATGTGGTCACGGACCGTGAGGCTGAACATGCTCCTCCTTGGTGGCGGGGCGGGTAGGCGGGCGGTGAGGGATTCTGGGGCCGGTGCTACGTCGCGCCCGGGTAGCGGATCACGTGGCACAACCCCGGCCACTGGCCGGCGACATCACGGCCCTCGGCCAGCCGGTCCATCGTGGCGGGGAGGTCGGCGAAGTCGGATGGCGCGCCGAGGAACTGGTCGAACGAGGGGTCCGCGAGGAGATCCAGCGCGAGGGCGAGCCGCTGCGCCGTGGTGCGCCGGAACCGGCGTGGCAGAGCGACCTCGCCCACCTGGCTGGCCCGCAGCGTGAGGCGCCGCGCGTGGAAGTCCCCGCCGAGGGGAACGCCCACGATGCCCTCGCCGTACCAGGAGAGCTCAATGATCTCGCCGTCGTCGCCGACGATCTCGAGGCAGCGCGTCAGGCCCTCGGCAGTGGCGGAGGCATGGATGACGATGTCGCAGTCCCCCGAGGCCGCCTCCGGGAGGGCGAACGCCACACCCAGCGACTCAAGGAGCTCGGCCCGGGCCGGGTCCGAGTCAACAGCCTCGAGCCGCTCAAGGGGGAACCGGCGCAGGAGCGCGGCCACCGAGGCGCCGATGAGCCCGCAGCCGACCACCGCGAGCCGGTCACCGATCCTCGGACCCGCCTCCCACAGCGCGTTGATCGCGGTCTCCACGGCACCGGCGAGGAGCGCGCGCTGGGGCGGGACGTCGCTCGGCACGGGGGTGAGGTCCGAGGCGGGCACGACGTAGCGGTCCTGATGGGGGAAGAGGCAGAAGACGGTGCGGCCCTCGAGCTCGGCTGGCCCCTCCTCGACCACGCCTACCGAGAGGTACCCGTACTTCACTGGCGCGGGGAAGCGGCCAGCCTGATGCGGCGCCTCCATGAGGTCCTCGACGCTGGGGGGGACCCGGCAGGCGTGGACCAGGTTCTCTGTCCCGCGGGAGTGGCCCGAGTAGAGCGTGCGGACCAGCGCCTCGCCCTTGCGCAGAGTGGGCAGCGGTGCACTGCGGAGCTCGCCGCGGTACGGACCCGTGGTCCAGTAGGCGGTGGCGGTGTGCGGGGTGGTCCTGCCGGGCTCGGCCATGCCCCGACACTACCCACGCCGCCCGCCCTCGGACCAGAATGCCCGGGCCGGGCGCGGCGGCTCGCCTAGACTAGAGGGGTGGAAACGGCCCTGACCCAGCAGACCAACGCGTACTTCGACGACACCTACCTCACCGAGACCGCCGCCACGGTGGTCGCCTCGGGTGCAGGCGAAGAGGGCGCGTGGGCCGCGGTCTCCCCGAACATCTTCCACCCGAAGGGCGGCGGGCAGCCCAGCGACGAGGGGTCGCTCGACGGCGCGCCGGTCACCCCCGTGCGCACCGAGTCCGGACTGGTGGTCCTCACCGGAGTGGCGTCCGAGACCGAGGTGGGTGCCGGCGTCGTGTGCCGCATCGATCCCGAGCTCCGCCGCCGGCACGCCGCCCTCCATACCGCGGGGCACATCCTGGGCCACCTCGGCGAGTCGCGGGGCTGGCAGCACTCCGGGCACTCGCACTTCCCCGGGCAGGCGCGCCTCGACTTCGAGCCCGCCGGGCACGAGGACGAGCTGGCCAGCCCAGAGCTGCGCGAGGCCGTGCGGGCGGAGTTCCAGGCCCAGATGGACGAGGTGCTGGCGCGCGGAGGGGCCGTCTCCTCATCTGTGGACCCCCAGGGGCACCGGACGGTGACGATCGAGGGCGTCAGCACCGAGCCGTGCGGCGGCACGCACGTGCGCACGCTCGCAGACCTGACAGGCGTGCGGATCCTCGAGGTCAAGGTAAAGCGCGGCGCCATCAAGGTCCGATACGAGGCGGAGCACGCCACGAAGGGACCGGCCTGATGCTCTGGGTCAAGATCTGCGGGCTGTCCACGCCCGAGGCCGTCGAGGCGGCTGTCGAGGCAGGCGCCGACGCGGTCGGGTTTGTGCTCTCTGAGGGCAGCCCCCGGACGGTCGACGCCGCGCTAGCGGCCTCGCTGGTCCGCGCAGCCCGGGAGGCTGCTCACCGCGCGGGGCGTTCCGTGGAGACGGTGGCTGTGGTGCGCAACCAGACGCTCGACGACGTCGCGCGGCTCGCGCGCGCGGCGGACGTGGACGCTGTCCAGCTTCACGGCGACGAGCCGGAGGCCGTTGCCGCAGCGCTCCGCGCGGCCGGTTTCCGCGTGATCCGGGCCCTAGCCGCGGGCGAGTACACGCGCCGCACCGCCGAGGGCTGGTCCTCGCCGGACCGGCTCCTGCTCGACGCGGCCGTGCCGGGCTCCGGCGCCCGGTTCTCCGACGATGAGCTCGGCTCCGCGCCCGCCGGGTTCTGGGCTCTGGCGGGCGGCCTTTCCCCGGAGAACGTGGCCGAGGCCGTTGCGGCGCTGCGGCCGGGAGGCGTGGACGTCTCGAGCGGGGTGGAGTCCTCGCGCGGCATTAAGGACCTTGGACTCATCCGGGCGTTCATCGCGGCGGCCCGCACGGCCCTCTGACCTCCCCCGGTTCTCGCCGCCCATCCGCTTCCCTCGGGAGCCGGTGCGTGACACCGGCTCCCCGAGTGCATCTGGTCTGGGGCCGGGGGCGACCCGACTCAGTGGTGGGTAGGGTGCGCGGCGCGGGAGGCCGCCGTCGTGCGTCCGAGGATGAGGCCCAGCACGAGCATCCCCACGCCGAGGAGCAGGTGCAGCCCGTTGTCCGCCGCGTTGAGAGGCACGAAGTTCCCCGCGGATTCCCCGCCGAACACGAGGCCATACACGAACAGGACCAGGTAGACCGCGCCGCCCCACGTGAGGAAGGCCTTGGCTCCGCCCGCCGTGCGGCCGAGAGCAAGCCCGGCCACGCCGAACAGCAGGTGGACCACGTTGTGCAGGACCGAGACCTGGAACAGGCCCAGCAGGTACGCGTCTGAGTGGTGCCCCGCGAATCCGAGGCCCGAGCCGGAGGTGATGCCGGGGATGAAGCCCAGCACGCCGACGAGGAGGAAGACGGCGCCCACGGCCGACGCGGCGATCTGGACGGCGGTGCGGCGTTGCGAGAGGACTGAGGTGGACATAACTACTCCTAATGGTGGTCCGGCGGCCCTACCGGGCGCCGGTGCGGTATGCCCGCATCTCCACTTCGAAGCCGCCGCCGAGCCGGATTGGTTCTCCGGCGGTGCGGGTAGCACTGGGGCATGGGTATGCGTGACAAGTGCGGAAATGAGCACGAGAAGACCTCCACCCTCGCTTCAGGGGAAACGACCGGAACGATGCGCAGCTTCGCAACGGCAAGCGGCGCGGCGGAACTCTCGGATCGGGTCCGGTAGATGGGGGCGCTGCGGGGCGTGCTGTTCGACGTGGACGGCACGCTCGTGGACTCGACCTACTTCCACACGCTCGCGTGGTGGCACGGATTCCGCCGGTTCGGGCATGACGTGCGGATGAACGAGATCCATCGACGGGTGGGAATGGGCGGTCAGAAAATCGTGGAGCACCTGCTCGGGCCCGAGCGGGACGCCTCCCAGGACCAGGAGATCCTGGATACCCACGCCGCGGTGTTCTCGACATTCTGGACGCACCTGCGCCGGTTCGACGGCGCGCGGGATCTCCTGGGGCGCTGCAAGGGCGCTGGGCTCACGGTGGTGCTGGCCTCCTCGGCTCGCCAGCAGGACCTCGACGTGCTGCGCGCGGTGATCGGCGCGGACAAGTTCGTGGATGCAGCGACGAGCTCCGCCGACGCCAAGGAGTCCAAGCCCGCGCCGGACATCCTCGTCGCGGCCCTCAAGGCAGGCGGCCTCGAGGCCTCCGAGGTGCTCTTCGTGGGCGACGCGGTGTGGGACGTGCAGGCGGCCTCGGCCCTGGGCATCCGGACAATCGGCCTGGCGTGCGGCGGGTACAGCGCCGCCGAGCTCGAGGATGCCGGGGCCGCGGAGGTGTTCGACTCGCCGCGCGCCCTCGTGGAAGGTTTCGAGTCGAGCCTGATGGGGCGAGCGCTCTCCGGCGCCGAGTCCGGCTAGAGCCCGGGCCTTGGAGGCGGCTCCTCCGGGATCCGGGTGACGCGCCGTGTCAGGATGGGCTATGCCCGAGCGCCTGATGCTGTTGGACACCGCTTCGTTGTACTTCCGGGCCTTCCACGGCGTGCCCGCGAACATCCGGCGCGAGGACGGGACGCCCGTCAATGCCGTGCGCGGGCTGCTGGACATGATCGCTCGCCTCACCACCGACTTCGGGGCCACGCATCTCGTGGCGTGCTGGGACGACGACTGGCGGCCCAAGTGGCGGGTGGACATCATCCCCTCGTACAAGGCCCACAGGGTCGAGCGGCGCGTGGCTGGGGGTCCCGACATCGAGACGGTGCCGGCCGACCTCGTGTCCCAAGTCCCACTCATCCGTCACGTCCTCACTCTGGCGGGGATCGCCGTCGTGGGTGCGGCAGAGCACGAGGCCGACGACGTGATCGGCACCTATGCGACGGGCGCGGACATGGCCGTGGATGTGGTGACCGGGGACCGCGACCTGTTTCAAGTGGTCGACGACGAGCATGAGGTCCGCGTCATCTATACCGCGCGTGGCATGAAGAATCTCGAGGTCGTGACGGATGCGGTCGTGGTAGGGAAGTACCGGGTACTGCCGGAGCAGTACGCCGACTATGCGGTGCTGCGGGGCGACAGCTCGGACGGACTGCCCGGGGTGGCCGGGATCGGAGAGAAGTCCGCGGCGACGCTGCTCGTGCGCTTCGGCACCCTTGACGGCCTGCTCGAGGCGGCAGAGGATCCAGAAGGCGGCCTGCCCGCACCGATGCAGGCCAAGCTCTCCGCCGCCGCCGACTACCTCGAGGTGGCACCCGTCGTCGTGAACGTGGTCCGCGACCTCACACTGCCCTCGCTGGAGGCGGCGGGGGCACGGCTCCGGGCGGTCGACGGCGAGCCTCGCCTCGAGCTCGAACAGCTCGCCTCAGGCTGGAACCTCGGCGGGTCGGTGAAGCGCCTCCTCGCAGCGCTCGACCGCTATGGGCGCTGAGGGCCTCAGCCAATCACGAGGTCAGCGCGGTGCTTGGTCGCCCTGACGAGGCGGGCGTTGGCCTCGTCCGAGCGGAGCACCCATTCTCTGGCCTGCTCGGAGGCCTTGCCGAACTGGATGTGGCGCGTGACGAGCCGGTCGATGCGGGTGGAGGGCTCGGTGTCGACATACCAGACTTCGCGCATCCATGAGCGGGCGGCCGCCCACTGCGGTTCCTCGAGGAGGAGATAGTTCCCCTCGGAGACAACGAGGCGGGCCTCGGGTGGGACGGCGATGGCCGCGGCGATGGGCTGTTCCAGCGTGCGCTCGAAGCCCGGCGCGTACACAACGGCTCCCGAGCTGGCGGCAATTCTTTCCAAGAGCGCAGCGTAGCCGTCGGGGTCGAAGGTCTCCGGCGCGCCCTTCCGGTCGAGGAGGCCGAGGCGTTCGAGCTGGGCGTCTGCGAGGTGGAAGCCGTCCATCGGCACATGCGCGACCGAGCGCTCGCCATACTCGCCGCGGAGGCTGCGGAGAAGCGCGTCGGCGAGGGTCGTCTTGCCGGCTCCGGGTTCGCCGCAGATCCCGAGGATGGCCCGTGCGCCGTTCTCTGATGCGAGCGCAGCGGCCCGTCGTGTCAAAGTGGCGAGGTCCATGCCTCAGCCTACCCAGCCGTTCGTCCGGCTGCGGTGCCCGGATGCAGCGAGCCTCAGCGAGATGCAGCCCCTGGATCTCTACGGTCAGAGCATGATCACGGTGGACGTACTCGACGGCCAGACCTCGATCGAAGAGGCCCTGGCCGACATAGGCGAGGTGTGGTCCGCGGAGGGATCCGTGGATGAGTTCGTGCAGCTGACGCTGTTCTGACATCGCGGTCTCCGGCGCGGACGAGAACAGATCTTGTCCTTCCGGCCCCGTGGATCATAGCGTGATGGCATCCCCGGCTATGAAGGGCAGTCTGACTTGACTGAGGGTGCACATGTCTGAAGACCGCGATCCGGGCGTCGACGAGACGACACCGCGGCGATATATCGTGATCGGTGCAGGGGCGGTCGGCGGGACAATCGCCGCGCGCCTGGCCCAACACGAGGTACAAGCCATCGCGGTTGCCCGAGGCGAACATGGGCGGGCGATCTCCGACCACGGACTGCGGCTGCGCACCCCCGATGGCGATACCCTCGTACACCCGAAGGTCTGGAGCTCGGCCGAGCAGGCCAGGCTTGACCACGGCGACGTGCTGGTATTGGCAGTGAAGGCCCAAGACGCTGGTGCCGCGCTGGCGGAATGGGCCGACGCGCCGCTACCGGATGGCACCTCGGCGGGGGAGACCCTGCCTCTGCTCGTCTGCCTGAACGGGGTCGCCGGAGAGGACCTGGCGCAGCGGTTCTTCCGCCGGGTGTTCGGCGTCCGCGTCTTGGCGCCGTGCAGCCATCTCGAGCCCGGTGTAGTGGCCGCATTTTTCACCGGGGCCTCGGCCGTACTCAAGATGGGCAGGGTACCGGCCGCCGCGGCCACCGCGGAAGACCAGCGCCTCCTCACTGCCATCCAGCGGGTATGGTCAGCAGCCCTGCTCCGGGTCGACCTCCCCTCGGATGTCATGCCGTGGAAATACAGCAAGCTGGTAGCCAATCTCGGCAACGCTGTCGACGCGTTGGTGGGCGACGTGGGCGGTGCGATCGACCTGGTCGAATTGACCCGTGAGGAAGGCAGACACGTCCTGCGCGCGGCGGGAATTTCGCTGGTTCCCGATCTGGAGGAAGTGGCCGAAAACGAGAACAGGCCGGGCTATGCGCCACTGCCGGGCCAGCCCCGACCAGGCTCGTCGTCGTGGCAGTCATTGGCACTCGGCCGGGGAAGCATCGAATCGGACTACCTCAACGGGGAAATCGTCCGTATTGCCCGCCGAATCGGCCTCGATGCGCCGATCAACGCGCGGCTGAGCCGCATCGCGAGCCGAGTGGCGCGCCTCGGGAGCGCCCACGCGCTGGTCACCTTCTACTGGGCAGGCGGAGGCCGATGGCTGGTCGAGACGCTGGGGCCTGACCTTCCGGCCCGGTTCGCCGACCTGGCATGGGTGCTGGCAGTGATCGGCGTGGTGAAGCTGGCCTGCGCCGCGGGCCCTGCCGTACTGGACTGGCTGTCGTGGCCTGCGCCCAAGTTCTGGCGCCCTACCTGCTGGGCGGGAGCTGCGGTCTTGGTGTGCTGGGGCGGGCTGAACACCATTGTCGGTAATCTGGTGCTCGCAGGCATCGTGCGGCCAGCCGGGGGATTCGACCGTGATGCGATGGTCGGGCACGCCTGGCTGTGGGACCCGCTGTTCCTGGCATGGGGCGCGGCGCTGGGTCTGGGCATGTGGGCGAGCCGCCGGCGGGCCGTGGGCTTGTCGACCGAGTCTGGCTAGTTCAGAGCGGGGGTGTCGGCTGGGACAACGCCAGTGCCGTAGAGGTCAGATGCGAGGTCGCGCAGTGCCCTGAGGGCGACCCTCTGGGTGTAGGGCCCGTACGATATCCGAGCCACCCCCAGCTCCTGCATCTGCCCGGCGGGCAGGGCGCCCGGCGCGCCGATGACCGAGAGCTTTCCTCTCCCGAGCCCCTCGACCAACGGCTCGATGACCTCCCGAGTGAGGGCGCCCGGGACGAACACCAGTGCCGCACCGGCATTCAGGAAGGCCCGGCCGCGCTGTATCGCATCCTGGATGCTGTCCTCGATCGGGCGGTTGCCGCCCCGGAAGACCGCGTCCGTGCGGGCGTTGAGCTGGAAGGCGATGCCCTCATCCGCCGCGGCCGATGTGATGGCTTGGACGCGGGCGACGGCTTCGTCGAAGGGCCGGAGCCTGTCCTCAACGTTCGCCCCCACGACTCCGAGCGCGATGGCACGGCGGATCGTCTCGGCGGGGTCCTCGTACCCATCGTCCAGGTCAGCGGTCACCGGAAGGTCGACAGCGTCCACGACCGTCTTGATCCCTGCGAGTGCTGTCTCCAAGGGCATCGTCCCGTCGGCGTACCCGCGGGAGGACGCGATGGAGTGGCCAGCAGTGGCGATGGCACGGGTTCCCGGAACGGCGGCAACCGTCGCGGCGCTCACAGCGTCCCAGACGTTGACCACACGCAGGATCTCCGGTGCTTCGTGCAGCGCCTTGAGACGGTTGGCGCGCTCGGCCGTATCGGTGGCAGTCATGCTCTCTCTCCTTCTGTGGCCATGGTGAGCATCAGCGACCTCGACCTCAGCTCCTGTGCTGCAACCGCCGGTGCGGCGACGCTGTCGACGTCCGGGGCGAATTGGGTGGGGCGGCGGTCGGAGAGATCGCCGCCCCCCTTCAGAGCAAGGCCGTTGGCCTTTGCGCTCACTGGTCAGCCTCGCTGGCCTGCCTTGAGCCAGAGCGTGTCTCCCTCGACGCGGTCCAGCTCGTCCGAGGCGAGGTACTCGTGGCCTGCGAACAGGCCGGACTTGTCGATCTTCACGAAACCCAGCCGCAGAAGCCTTTCAGCTTCGTGCCGAGGCAGTTTGGACGTTTGGGCGAAGTCGTCGACGAGGGTCCCGGCGAGCCCCCCGGTTTCGGGATCGGTCTGCCCATCGGCTGTCACTGCCTCCGGGTCGCCCATCTTGAGGTCTTCGACCTTGCCGATCTTCTTCCCATCGGGCCCAACTACATGCATCCCTTCACGTACCTGTTCGATGACGGACATCGTTGGTGTCCTTTCAGTCGGTCCCCGGAGCTGGATGCCCACATTCTAGAACTGGCCCCGCTCCGGGAGAATGCGCCAGGGTGTCAGGCGCTGAGCTCCAGCATCAGGGCAGGCAGTTCGTCGGCAAGTTCGCGGGCCAGGAACCCCAGCGGCCCCAGCCTGCTTGCCAGCCGGTCCGCCGCTGATGCGTGCAGGTGGGTGCCCCAGCAGGCTGCCTGCACGCTGCTGGTTCCCCGGGCCCGGAGACCGGCAATCGCCCCGGCCAGGACGTCCCCGCTGCCGGAGGTGCCCAGGCCGCCGTATCCCGTGGTGATCTTCCACAATTCCGGTTCCTTCGGACCCCGTCCGGGCGGCTGGGTGATCAGCCCGTGGCAGCTGACCACGGCGTCGAACCTGTCGGAAATCTCCGCGAGGTCCTTCTCGAGGTGGTCCACCTCCCGGCCCAGCAGGACCGCCGCCTCCCTGAGATTCGGGGTGAGGATCAGCCGGCCGCGCCACGGGTCCAACTGGTCCTGAAGCGGCACCAGGGCGCCCAGGGCGTAGGCGTCGAGGACGACGGCGGACCCTCCCCGACCGCCAGCGTCACCGCCGGGCGGACCGCCGTCGCCCGCCTCGCGTGTGAGCATCGCGGCCAGCAGCTCCCCGGCAAGGTCGGGATCGTCCAGCCCCGGCCCCACCAGGACCGTGTCCGCCTGGTCCAGATATGACGAGATCCGGTCCAGGTCTGGCTTGACCGAGCCGTCCGCGGTTTCCGGCAGGCCGATAGAACCACACTCCGGCAACGCCACCCCCAGCTGCACGGCCACCGATTCGGCCACTGCCACTGTGAGTTTTCCAGCCCCGGCGCGCAGGGCCGTTGCCCCCGCCAGCAGGGCGGCGCCGGGGGTGGCCCGGGCTCCGCCGACCACCAGCACGGATCCGCGGGAATACTTGTCCTGGCCGGGCGCCGGGAGCGGCCACTCCCTCAGGAGCGACGGCGTCACCAGGGTAACGCCGGAGGAATCACTCCGGCCGGGCACTGGTGTCTCCGGCATGCTCTGTGACCGCGACGCCCTGCTCCGCCAGATGGCTGGCCACGTTGAAGCTCTCCAACGTCCACGGCCCCACGCCGGAGGGGCGGACAAACCGGGTCACCGAGGCGTTCAGGATGGATTCCCTGGCTGCAAGGTCCAGCAGTTCCCTCTCGCTGAGGCCTTCGAGCACATACCGGAACAGCATGATCACGGCGTCGTGGCACACCAGCATCACCCGGTGTCCCATGCCCAAATTGTTCAGCTCCGCCAGCACGGACCGCAGCCGCAGTGCCACGTCCGCCCAGGACTCCCCTCCCGGCGGACGGTAGTACAGCTTGCCCAGCCAGTTCCGGCGCTCGGACTCCTCGGGATAGCGGTTCTCCACGCCCAATCGGGTGAGCCGGTCCAGGATGCCGAGTTCGCGGTCGCGCAGCCGCTCGTCAGCACGCACCTGCAGGGGCCAGCCTGCTGTCTCCACCGCTATCTCGGCCGTCTGACGGGCCCGCGCGTAGGGGGAGGACACCACAGCGTCCGGGCGGA
Source organism: Sinomonas notoginsengisoli (assembly GCF_021554725.1). GTDB lineage: Bacteria > Actinomycetota > Actinomycetes > Actinomycetales > Micrococcaceae > Sinomonas > Sinomonas notoginsengisoli. The sequence continues at coordinate 253,480 of NZ_JAIZDP010000002.1, forward strand.
GCTCAGCGGCGATCCGGCCCAATGCGGTACCCAGGGCCTTGGCCTGGTCCCGACCGGTTCCGGACAGGTCGACGTCCGCATCCCGCGCGGGGACGTCGATGACCTCCACGCCGGCCTCACGCGCGTCCGTGGCCGCGACGTTGCCTTCGCTCTCACCATGCCGGATCAGCAGCAGCTCCACCGCCCCGGCCTCTTGGACCGCCTCCGTCAGGCCGTCGTCGCTGGCCGAATCACCATTGGCCGAATCACCGGCCGCTGAAGTGCCCTTCAAGAAATCACCCCGTCCTCGCCGTGCCGAATGCACGAACACTACCAACGGCATACCCGGGGAGCGACAGAAAATAACGGACGACGTCGGCCGCGCGCCGTAGCGGGCCTAGCCGCCACCACGCTTACAGTGCGTGAGACCGTCACAGCGCGCCCAGCACATGCTCAAGGTCCTTCAGCGCCGCCGCCGCAGTCGCCGTGGGATCGGACGCTCCCCCGGTCACCGTCACACGGTCCACATCTCCTCCGTCACGGCGCAGAGGCCCTTCATGCTTCCGTGCAGCAGCGCGAAGGGATGGTCCCCCCGATACAGCCGGAGCTCAACGTCGGCCCGGAACCCCGCGCCGTCGTGCTCAACGAAGCCGACCAGGCGCGGAGCGAGGCCCCCAGCCCGCCACTGCGCAACGTCCACAGGCGCAACAGGGCGGATCCCATCCCTCGGAAGGCTGTCGATACGCAGCCCCGCGCTGAACACCTCCCCGCCCGGAACCTATCCCGACACCTGCCACCCGCGCCGCCGCGGCAACCCGACTCGGTCCAGATCATCCGCGGCGCGCACGACGGCGCCGCCCGCCCGCCGCTGTGCCTGCCGTTCCAGCTCGCCCACCTCGGTATAGCGGGCCGAGAAGTGTGTGAGCACGAGGTTCCGCGCCCGGGCGCGGCCCGCGATCTCCCCCGCCTGCCCCGCGGTGAGGTGAAGGTACTGCTCGGCGAGCGACGCGTCGTCGTCGCTGAAGGTGCACTCGGTGACCAAGAGGTCCGCGTCCTCCGCGAGCTCGTCAGCGCCGGAGCAGGGCGCGGTGTCCATGACGAACGCGAAGCGTTGCCCGCGGCGGGCGACGCTCACGTCGTCGAGCGTCACCTGCCCAAGGCGCCCTTCGCGCTGGAGCCGCCCGACATCCGGCCCCGCGATCCCGGCCTCGGCGAGGCGCTCGGGGATGATCGTCCGTCCGTCCGGCTCGGCGAGCCGGTACCCGTAGGCCTCGATCCGGTGGCGCAGCGGGCCCACCTCGAGTCCGTCGGCAACCGCCCCCGGAGCACCATGCGGCACGAGGCGCAGGTCCAGGCCCGGGGACGAGATGGCCACGAGCGCCCGGACCATTGCCTCCCCGGAGGCGGGATAGTGAAGGAAGACCGGATGCTCCACACGGTCGAGAGACATGCGCGAGAGCACGCCGGGGAGCCCGTAGCAGTGGTCCCCGTGCATGTGGGTGAGGCAGATGCGAGTCACATGCGTGGCGGCGACCCCGGCGTAGACCATCTGGCGATGGGTCCCCTCGCCCGGGTCGAACAGGAGGCCCTCACCGTCCCACAGCAGGAGATAGCCGTTGTGGTTCCGAGCCCGAGTCGGAACCTGCGAGGCGGTGCCGAGCACCACGAGTTCGCGCATGCTGCTCAGTATGTCCCAGCGCGATGCAGCTGGGCTGCTGCACAGCGGCTACAGCAGCGTGCAGCCGCGCGGGAGGAGTCCGCCGAGGAGCGCGTGCACGAAGCCACGGCAGGAAACCGGCTCCGCATCTCAGGGATGTGACCCCGCAACGCGGAGAGGTGACCCCTCGTTGCGGAAAGGCGACCACGCGTTGGGCGGGGGATTGATGCGGCCTAGTGCGCCTGCCCGTGCGCTGCATCGATGCGGGCTTCGGTGATCGCCTGTGTGAGCCGGTTGATCATCCCTGTCACGAGCCATAGCTGCTCGGGCGTGTACTCCGCGAGAACTGGCAGCATGTGCTGGACCATCGGGTCGAACATCTCGCGCCCCGTCTCGCGGGCACTGGGCGTGGGGCTCACCTCGATCTGGCGCCTGTCCTCGAGCGAATGCCTCCGCTCGAGGTGCCCGGACGCTTCGAGCCTGTCGATCACGGAGGTCATCGCCGCAGAGCTCAGCACGAGCCGCTCGCGGAGCGCCCCCGGGGTTGCCGTCTCGCCCTGCCGCTCGGCCTCCATGACGGCGTTGAGTGCGTGGACGTCGTTTCGGGCGAGTCCATGCATGCGCCGAACTGTCTCGGCGTAGCGGTCGGCTTCATTGGTGAACCTCTGCAGGAGGAACAACAACTCGAAGCCCGGGGATGAGCGCAGCGCGCTTCGCGCTGGATCATCCGCCCCCTCGGGCTCGAAGCGGACGTCCTCCGACCAAGCGATGTCGGGTGGACCAATGGGAGCTCCCGTCTCCGGCTCCCGGGGCACAGGGATCCCCTCGGGGTGGCTCGGGTGGTGCACGCTGGACATTCTAAGCTCGCCTCCTCCCTTCAGCCTGACCGAGTGCCTTGTACTCAGCGAGCGCGAGGGTGCGCGTCTCGGTCAGGTCGACGCATTCCTCCGGGTACCCGCCGCCCCCCAGCTCGGGGATCCAGGCCCGAACATAGGTTCCGTCCGGGTCGAACTTCTTCTGCTGGGTGCGGGGGTTGAAGATCCGGAAGAACGGCGCCGCGTCCGCCCCGGATCCCGCGACCCACTGCCAGTTGAACGGGTTGTTCGCGGCGTCCGCATCCACGAGCGTGTCCCAGAACCACTCCTCGCCGACCCGCCAGTGAATGCCGAGGTTCTTCACGAGCAGGCTCGCCGAGGCCATCCGGACCCGGTTGTGCATCCAGCCGGTGGCCCACAGTTGACGTTGGCCCGCATCCACGAGCGGGAACCCGGTCCGCCCCCGCCTCCACGCCTCAAGCAGGCGCCGCGCCTCCCGCTCTCCCCGCACGACGGCGGGTGCCTCCTCCTGCGGGCGGCGCCGGTCGGCGTCGTGCACCGCACCGTGCCCTGCGCGGGGAAGCCACCAGGGGTAGTCATCGAACTCGGGGCGGAGGTTCTCGGTGGCCAGGTTGGGGCGGTGGTACAGCGTGTGCCAGGCGAACTCCCGCCACCCGAGCTCGGAGGCGAACACGGCGCTGCCCTCGGGGGCCGCGCGCCGCCGTTCGGCTACGGCATGCCAGACCTGGAAGGGGCTCACGTGCCCCCACCGCAGGTAGGGCGAGAGGCGGCTCGTGCCGGGACGCCCGGGAAGGTCCCGGGCCTCAGGGTATTCGGCAAGCGCGCTCTCGGCGGTGTCGGGGCCGAGGAAGTCAGCCAGGACGGCGAGCCCAGCCTCCTCCCCTGGGACCCACGCCTCGGCCAGCGGCGCGGACCAGTCCGGGTCGTGGGGCAACAGATGCCACGTGGCGAGATCATCGCTCGCCGGGACGCGTTCCGGCACCGCTCGCTGGCGCTCCGGCGGGGGCAGCGGATGGCGGTGGTCGCGCCTCGAGAGCTCCTTCCAGAAGGGGGTAAAGACCTTGTAGTGGGTGCCCTGCTGGGTCAGGACGTCCCACGGCTCGTGCAGGAGCGAGGCGTGGAAGCTCTCCGGCTCGCGGCCTGACCTGCTGACGAGCGCTTTCACCGCCGCATCCGCCCGCCGTTCCGGCCCCCCGTAGCGCCGGTTCCACGCCACGAAGCCTGCGCGGCACTCTTCGGCGACCTCGGGCACCACACGGGCGGCTGGGCCGCGCCGGAGGACGAGCGGCACGCCGAGCTGCCCGAGCGATGCCGCGAGCTCCTCGAGGGCGTGGTGGAGCCACCATCGGGCCGCACCGCCGATGGGGCGGATCCCGGGCGACTCCTCGTCGAGGACGTACAGGGCCACCACCCGCCCGCGGGCCTGGGCAGCGCGCAACGCCGGGTTGTCGCGGACACGGAGATCGTCCCGGAACCACACGAGGGAGGTGGCGCCGGTGCGGCTGCTGGGTTGGGTCATGGAAGCATCCATACGGAGATGAGCAGGAGCGTGACGAGGAATCCCGTCACGTAGTTGAGCCAGAGGAAGCGGCGCCATCCTGAGCGGGTGCGCCCCGCGTCGTCATCGGTGACGTTCCAGAACACGGCCGAGCTGGCAGCGTACGGGAGGGCGAGGACTGCCGCGAAGCGGGCCGGTCCGGACGCCCCGCCCGCGAGTGCCAGAAGGAGCACGCCCGCCACGAGGTAGCCTGCCACGGCCAGCCGGACGGTGGCCCGCGCCCCGAAGAGGGTCGCGATCGAGCCAATGCCGGCCTCGCGATCCGGGCCGATGTCCTGCACCGCCCCGAACGCGTGGCTCGCCATCCCCCACAGGAAGAAGGCCCCGAGGACGGCGAGGGCGATCGGCGTCGCCGCCCCGCCTGCAAGCGCCATCCCATACACGGCGGGTGAGACGAAGTGGGTGCTGGACGTGACAGAGTCCAGAACCGGGCGCTCCTTGAATCGCAGCCCCGGGACGCTGTACGCCGCGACGGCGAAGAGCGAGACCGCGAGCACCCCCCAGCTCGCCGGCGGGCCGGCAGCGACGAGCACGACGACGAACGGCACGCACCCGCCCCACGCCCACGCGAGCGCGGCACGGTGCAACGGCGGCGGCAGCACGGCCCCCTCGGCCCCGCCCTTGCGGGGATTGAGGACGTCGGACGCATAGTCGAAGACGTCGTTGGTGCCGTACATGGCGAGGTTGTAGGGCACGAGGAAGAACAACGTGCCGACCGCGAGCCTCCAGTCCACTGCCCCGGCGGCGAGGAGGTACGCCGCTGCGAACGGATAGGCCGTGTTCACCCAGGACAGCGGCCGGGAGGAGATCAGGAGTGCCCGGGCCAGCCCGGCGGCGGGCCCGGCATGGGTGGGGAGCGAGGCGGCGGTCACGGGCGCGACCCACTTGCCGAGCGCCTCATCGCGCGCCTCGCCGGGTGCTTCCGAACGGGCATTCCGTCACGGGTGTCCAGCCCACCGTGTCGGTCACCAGCGTCATCGTCATGCCGTGCGAGCCGGTGCCACAGGGCCGGGATCAGGAATGCCGCCGCGACCGGGTAGGCGACGTCCTCGACCGGGACGAGGCCGAGCGCGATCCCACTGAGGGCGTGGGGAGCATAGCCGAAGAGTCCGCTGGCGATCATGGCGTTGTCGAACACCGCCGTGAGCGCCACAAGGACCAGGCCGCTGACGAGAATCGGTACGGGCCGGAGCCGCTGGCCGCGCTGAAGACCCTGGGGAGTGGTGGGCTGTGTCCGGCGCCGCATGGACGCGAGCACTGTGAGAGCGATCGCCGCCGCGAGGAATACGACGTCAAGGGCCAGATAGCTCATGCCGACTCCTTTGCCGCCCGGGTCGCGGGGCGCCGGACGAGGACACGCCTGGCGCCGCTGTAGAGCACGAGCGCGGTGTAGGAGAAGAAGGCGAGGAAGACGGGCTCCTCGACCGGCATCTCGGGCCCGAGCATCAGTCCAGTCGTGAGCGGCGACGCGCGGTGCTCAAAGATGCCTGCGGCGATCGCCGCGGCGTCCCACGCGAGGAAGAAGGCCGTCCCCGCGGCGACCGTGAGGGCCGCAGCGCGCGGATCGCGTCCGAACGCGAGCCGGAAGCGCGCATCGAGGACGGCGACCCCCGAGGCAGAGACCAGCAGGGCGATCAGGTAGGCCATGGCACCCCTTCAGGCATGTGGGACTCATCCGCCAGGACGTCCGGGGACGTGCCGCGCCCACCTCTCCGGGTCCGCGTGTGCTCACCCGCCATGTGCGCCTCGTCAAGGGCCCGTGGAGCCGAGGCTGGTCCGGCCAGCGCGGGCACCCGTACAGGAACAACGGGTGGCCCCACTGGTCCAGGCCGGCGTTCGCCTCGGACACGCTTGAGCACGAGCTCCGCGCTGATGAGGCACATCGGCACCCCGATCCCGGGTCGCACCGAGGCACCCGCGTAGAGCAGCCCGGAGACCTTGGAGCTCGCGTTGCCCGGGCGGAGGAAAGCACTCTGCCGGAGGGTGTGGGCCAGCCCGAGCGCTCCCCCGCGCCACGCATTGACGTCGTGCTCGAAGTCAGCTGGGCCGTAGGTTCGGCGGACAGCAATTCGGTTGACCAAATCAGGGACGCCGGCCCATGCCGACACCTGGCGGATGGCGGCGTCTGCGACGGACTCGACGGCGGGAGCCCCGGCCCCGCCCACGCCCCCGCGACCCCATGATGGCGCCGCAGCGGTGGGTACGAGGACAAAAAGGTTCTCGTCTCCGGCGGGCGCGGTGCCCGGATCGGTCGCGCTCGTTCGGGACACATAGATCGACGTGGGGTCCCCTGGGCTGCGGCCGTCACCGATGCGGGCAAAGTTGTCCTGCCAGTCTCGCGCGAAGAAGAGCGTGTGGTGGGCGAGCTGCGGCAACCGTCCGCGTACGCCGAGGCACGCCAGCACGGCCCCCGGGCCCGGATCGCGACGATTCCACGACCGCTCGGAGTGGGTCCGGAGGCCCTCGGGAAGGAGCTCCGTCTCAAGGTGGTGCAGGTCTGCGGCGCCGACGACCGTCGAGACTCCCGTTCGGTGCTCGTGCCCCATGCGGTCGGTCCAGACGACCCCCTCGACCCGTGGACCGCCGGGGGCCGGCCCGGTGACGATCTGCGTGGCGCGGGCGCCCGTGTGGATCCGTACCCCCGCCGCGCGGGCAAGCCGCTCCATGGCATCGACCAGCGCCGCGAACCCGCCCTGAGGGTAGAGGACGCCCTGGGTCAGGTCGAGGTGGCTCATCAGCTGATAGAGCGCCGGCGCCCGGTAGGGGGTGGTCCCCAGGAACACGGCCGGGTAGCCGAGGATCTGCTGCTGTCGCGGGTCCGCAAAGCGCCGCTCGACGCGCTCGTGCAGAGACTGCGCGAGCAGCGCGGCGAGCCGGGCACCTCGGCGGAGTACTGCGGGGCGGGTGAGGCCTCGGAGGCTGCGGAAGTCGTCATAGAGGAAGTGCTCGAGCGCGACGCCGTATGCCTCCTCGGCCTCATCGAGGTACGTTCCGAGGGCGGCGCCGGAGCCGGGCCGCAGCGACTCGAAGAGGGCCTCCGCACCCGCCCGTCCCTCGGGCACGTCCACGGGCGCGGCCTGCCCCTCGAAGTAGACCCGGTACGCCGGGTCGAGACGGGACAGCCGCAATTCCTGCTGTGCGCTCGAGCCCATGAGCCGGAACCAGTGGTCGATCACCTCGGGCATGAGGTACCACGAGGGCCCTGTGTCGAAGGCGAAGCCCTCTGACTCCCAGCGGCCCGCGCGGCCGCCGAGGACGTCGTTCTGCTCGAGGAGCCGCACCGCATACCCGTCCCGGGCCAGAAGCCCTGCCGTGGCGAGCCCGGAGATGCCTCCGCCGATGACGACGACAGTGCGCGATGGCCGCGGCCTGCCCACCATCCGCTCGCGCCGCCTCCACTCGGGCCGGTTCATGCCGCCCTCCCCTCGAACCCCGCAGCCGACCGCGCGCCGTCGTGCGCAAACGCCGGCCCGGCGCCAGCCAGCACGCCGGCCGCAAGACGCAGCTTGACGTGGGTGGGGACCCTGATCCGGGTAGTGACGAGGACCTCCGTGGGACACGCGGCGATCCGGGCGGCGAGCTCAGAGAAGAGGGCGTGGGCGAGGGCGACCGCCCGGCGGGAGGTCCCGGGAAGCAGGCGGAGGCCGGGAAGCGCGGCATCGAGGTCCGTCTGGAGGTCCGCCAAGAGGATGCCTTTCTGCTCCTCAGTGATGCTGCTGGGCTCGACGCCCGGAAAGTAGCGGCGCCCGAGCTCCTCGCCGTCCTGCCCGAGGTCTCGGAGGAAGTTGACCTTCTGGAACGCGGCTCCGAGCCGTCGCGCGGACTCCTCGAGCACGGCGCTCTCGGCGGGGAGGACGGTGAGCCCCGTGAGGAACACGCGCAGGCACATGAGTCCAACCACCTCGGCCGAGCCGTAGATGTAGGCGCCGAGGGAGTCCTCGGAATGTGCGCGGGGGTCGCAGTCGCGGCGCATCGAGGCGAAGAACGGTTCGATGAGGTCGGCGCCGATCCCTGCGCGCCTGGCTGTAAGGGCGAACGCGTGGACCACCGGGTTGGTGCTGTACCCGGCTGCGAGGGCAGCCATCGCCTCCTCCTCGAGTCGCCCGAGCTGGGCGAGGACGGCGTCGACAGAGAGCCCGGCTTCCGCGGCGGCGCCGTCCACCGCCTCGTCCGCGATGCGCACGAGGGCGTACAGATTCTCGATGTCCGCTCGCTTCTGCGGCCCGAGCAGACGGCACGCGAGCCCGAATGACGTCGAGTAGCGGCGGATGACGACTGCGGCGCCCGCCATTGCCATACCGGAGTAGCGCTCGAGCGGGGAGCCCTGCCGTGTGCCCATGTCAGCGCTCCCGGTGGAGGACGTGGTTGCAGATCCGGGTCAGCTCGGAGCGCAGGGCCGGCGGGAGTTCGGACCGCCCCGCCTCCTCGAGTGCGTCCGCAACCATCGAGTGCGCGAGGGTGAGCGCGTAGGCGTCCGCACCGGCGCCCTGAAGTGCTGCACGGACGCGCTCGACTTCACCCGCCCCACCCGGCTCGTCCAGTTCCTCGGTGACTGGCGCAAGGAGCCGCTCAACGTCCGGGTTCTTTCGCGCGTACGCGGTCAGCACGGTGAGTTTGCCCTCGCGTAGATCGGACGTGGCAGGCTTGCCGGTCTGCTCCTCGTCGCCGAACGTGCCGAGAACGTCATCGATGACCTGGTACGCGGTTCCTACGAGCATCCCGACCCGCGCCACGGCCTCGGCGCGGCCGGAGGGCGCTTCCGCGAGGATCGCGCCGAGCCGGAGGGGGGCGGCGAACGAATAGGCGGCGGTCTTGAGCTGCTCCATCTCAAGGACGTCCTCGAGGGTGCGCTCGGAGTCATGGGCCATCAGGACATCATCGAGCTCCCCCGCGGCTGCGTCGGCAACCGCCGCGTGCATGACGCCGCTGATCCGATCGCGGATGCCCGGATCGTCACTGACCCGGTCGGCGAGGCGGAAGGCCGCGGCGAGGAGAAGGTCGCCGGCGATGACTGCCACCGAGGCGCCGAGATGCCGCGCCTCAGCATCACTCCGCCCGCGCGCCGCGGCGTCGTCTCGGTAGAGCCCCGCCACATTGGGACGACCACGGCGCACGAAGTCCCGGTCAATGACATCGTCGTGCACCACGAGCGCGCCATGGAGGAGCTCGAGGGCGGCCCCTAGAGTCGCACAGGCAGTGGCGTCGTGGCCCCCGAAGGCTGCGTAGGCATGGAAGGTGAGCTGGGGCCGGAGGCGTTTCCCTCCGGCCAGGCCCTCGCCTATCCGTTCCCACAGGAGTGCGAGGCCCGGGGTCGCCGCCGTAGTCCGGAAGGAGTTCACCGCGTCGGCGAGCACCTTCTCCGTCTCTGCCGCCACCCCTTCCCACGTCATGGGCTCGCCGGTGGTGTCAGGTGTGGGCCTCTCGGGGCTTCGGGTGGCTGTTCGCACGAGGTCCTCCTTCAGGATTCTCGTTTTCTTGATGTCTCGCTTATCGAGATTTATGATCGTCGAGAACGGTGTGGAAGTAAAGGCCCTAGGGAGAGTCAGCGATGGAACATTCCGACGTCCGGCCCGAAGCCGCACGTCGCCGGCATTTGATACCGGCGGCGCTGACGGCCTTCGCAGCTGTGGCTGCACTCGTTCTGGCCACTTTCGGCAGCGGCGCCTTCGGGGGAACCCGTGTCCAGGACACCGGCGGTGGCTACCTCTCGGCCACTGCGACGCCGGTCGCTCCTGCCGCAGCCGCCTTCGCAGTGTGGAGCGTCATCTACGCGGGCCTGCTCGCATATGCCATCTGGCAGCCGCTGGCAGCCGCACGCGCCAGCGAGCGCCAACGCAGAGTCCGGCCGTGGGCCGCAGCGTCGATGCTGCTCAACGCCGCGTGGCTGTGGGCGTCCCAGATCCCGGTTCCGGCCATTGCGCTGCCGGCCACCCTCGCAGTCATGCTCGTCCTGCTCGCAGTCCTGTGCCGCATGGTCGTCCTGCACCGCTCTTCTCCCGCAGGGTCAGGGGCAGAGGCCCTCCTCTCGGATGGCACGTTCGGGCTCTATCTGGGATGGATCAGCGTTGCGACGATGGCGAATCTCGCAGCGCTGCTCGGGTGGGCCCTCGGCGTCCGTCCCGGCGACCCGGCCCCCGTCCTCCCCGGCGCGCTGCCCGCGGAGGCGTTGGCCGTCGTCGTGCTCGCGGCGGCAACCGCGCTCGGGCTCGCCCTCGGCGTCCGAGGCCACTGGGTCCCTCCCCTTGGAATAGCGTGGGGGCTGGCGTGGATCGCGGCGGGCCGCATTGCCGGGCCTCTCGAGATGCCGTCAGTGGGGGCGGCAGCGGCGGCCGCCGCCGTCGTGGTGCTCGGTGCCGGGGCTCTCGGACTCCGGCGCCCCCGCCTCCGCCTGCGGACGTCCTCGCGCGAGGCCCACGCGTGAGCCGCGTCATCAGCGTCACAGGCGCCACCGGATACATCGGGGGCCGGCTCGTGCCGCGGCTCCTCGCCGCGGGCCACCGCGTCCGCGTCCTGACGCGGGACGCCGCGAAGCTCCGCGATGTGCCGTGGGGGCGCGACGTCGAGGTGGTCGTCGGCAGTCTCGACGACGCCGATGCGGCGAGCTCACTCTGCGACGGGGCGGAGGTGGTCTACTACCTCGTGCACTCGATGGGCGCACGCGGTGACGAGGACTTTGCCGCCCGGGAGCGTGCGTGCGCCGAAACACTCTCGGCAGCCGCCCAGGAGGCCGCAGTGCAGCGGATCATCTACCTCAGCGGCCTCAACCCCGGCGCAGGCCTCAGCCGCCACTTGGCCTCCCGGGCAGAAGTCGGGCGCATCCTCATGGAGTCGGGGGTCCCCACCGCCGTCCTCCAGGCCGGGCTCGTGATCGGCTCGGGCTCCGCGAGCTTCGAGATGGTCCGGCACCTCACCGACGTCCTGCCTGTGATGCCCGCTCCTCACTGGGTGCTCAACCGGGTCCAGCCCATCGCAGTGCGGGACGCGCTGCACTATCTGGAAGCCGCCGCGGACCTCCCGGCCAACGTCAACCGGGCCTTCGACATTGGCGGGCCGGACGTCCTCACGTACGCGGACATGATGCGCGGCTATGCGCGCGCCAAGGGGCTGCGCGAGCCGGTCATCCTGGCCCTGCCCGTCCTCACGCCGTGGCTCGCGGCACAGTGGGTCAACCTCGTCACGCCGATCCCCCGGGCCTTGGCGATCCCCCTCGTGGAGTCGCTGCAGAACGACTGCGTGGTGCGCGAGCACGGCATCGACGAATTCGTACCGCGGCCCCCCGACGGTCTTACGGGCTACCAGAGGGCAGTCGAGCTTGCGCTGGGCAAGATCGAGCGGGGCGAGGTCGAGACGACGTGGGCCAGCTCCTCACCCTTGGACGCTCCCAGCGACCCGCTGCCGAGCGACCCCGACTGGTCTGGCGGGACCGTATTCACCGACCTGCGCACTACGGAGAGTTCCGCCTCGCCTGAGCGGCTGTGGTCCGTCGTGGAGGGGATCGGCGGGGAGAACGGCTGGTACTCGCTTCCCCTGGCGTGGGGCGTGCGGGGCTGGATCGATAAGCTCGCGGGTGGGGTCGGCCTGCGGCGGGGCCGCCGGAATCCACACCGGCTGCAGCTCGGTGAGGCCCTGGACTGGTGGAGGGTGGAGGCGCTCGAACCGGGGCGACTCCTGCGCCTGCGGGCGGAGATGCTCGTCCCGGGACGCGCGTGGCTCGAGATGACCGTGGAGCCCCGGCGTGGGGGCAGCGTCTACGCCCAGCGTGCCGTGTTCGTCCCCCAGGGGCTCGCCGGCCGGCTGTACTGGCTCGCCGTGCTGCCGTTCCACGGGATCATCTTCAGCACCATGGCCTCGCGTATCGCCGCCAGAGCCGAGACAGACCTGAAAGCCACCCCCGGGCAACCACGCACGGACGCAGCCCGGCGCCCAGCGCCCAGAACGCAGAGGAACACCACCCATGACTCGTAGGGCGCGATGGGTCCGATGGCTGCTCCCCGTGGGCCTCGTGGCCGTATGGTTCGCGCTGAGCGGCTTCGGCGGACCCACCTTCGGCAAGCTCTCCTCGGTCTCGAGCAATGACCAGGCATCGTTCCTGCCAGCAAGCGCGGAATCGACTGAGGTAAGGGCCTGGCAGGAGAAGTTCACCGCATCGAACGCGATTCCTGCGCTCGTGGTCGTGGAGAAGGACTCGCCACTCAACCCGTCAGATCTTGCGGCCTTGGGCACCCTCTCGGGGAAGCTGAGTGCGGTCGAAGGGGTGGCTGCGCCCCCGGCAGGGGCGGCGTCGAGTGTCGCAGGGCCAATCCCCTCGAAGGATGGACTCGCTGCGCAATTCGTGGTCCCGATCGCGGACAGCGGGCGGTTGCGGGCCGTCGTCGCCTCGTTGCGCAATGCGGCCGCCGGGGTGCCCGACGGGATGAGGGCCTACGTGACGGGACCGGCTGGGCTGACGGCAGACCTCGTCTCGGCCTTCGGAGGGATCGATGGGATCCTGCTGCTCGTGGCGGGCGGCGCAGTCTTCGTGATCCTTGCCCTCGTCTACCGTTCGGTTGTCCTGCCGTTCGTGGTCCTCTTCGCCGCGGTCGCCGCCCTGTGCGGGGCTGTCCTCGCGGTGTACTGGCTGGCGCGCGCGGGATGGATCACCCTCAATGGGCAGAGCCAGGGCATCCTGTCGATCCTCGTGATCGGCGCCGCGACCGACTACGCCCTGCTCCTCGTGGCCCGCTACCGTGAGGCCCTCCATACCGTCGAGTCTCGGTGGGAGGCGATGCGCCGCGCCTGGCGGGCGGCCTTCGAACCCATCCTCGCCTCGGGGGCGACCGTGATCCTCGCCCTCCTGTGCCTCCTCTTCTCAGACCTGAACTCGAATCGGAGCCTAGGCCCGATCGCCGCTGTGGGCATCGGCTTCTCCCTGCTGTCCTCGCTCACGTTGCTGCCCGCCCTGCTCGTGCTCTTCGGACGGTCTGCGTTCTGGCCCCTGCGGCCCGCGCACGACGCCGCGCACTCACCTGCGCGGCACACCGCACCGAGCGCGTGGGCCGCCGACTCCGCCAACGGCGCGAGTGGCCTCGAGGGAGTCCGTGGAGTGTGGCGCCGTGTCGGGACGCTCATCTCCCGCCGACCGCGGATCACGTGGGTCGCGGCGCTTGTGCTGCTCGTCCTCGGAGTGGCCGGCCTGCCCCAGCTCAAGGCCAACGGAGTCGAGCAGACGCAGCTCGTCCTCACTGCCACGGACTCCGTGGCCGGCCAGAAGACCCTCGCGAGGCACTTCGACGCCGGCTCGGGCAGCCCTCTGGCGATCGTGGCCTCTGAGAGCACTGCTGATGCGGTCCTGAAGAAGGTCCAGGAGACGCCCGGGATTGCTTCCGCGGCCGTGTACACCGGGGCCGCGCGTCCCGGACCCGGCGCCCCGGGCGCTCCGGCGAGCGGCGCCGTCGTGCGCGACGGGCGGGTGCTCATCAACGCCGTGCTCGCGAATCAGCCCGACTCCCCCGAGGCCGAGCGCACGGTGACGGACCTCCGCTCCTCGCTGGACGCCGCCGACCCCGGCGCGCTCGTGGGCGGAGTGACCGCAATTGCCCTGGACACGAACGTGACCGCGCAGACCGACCTGCGCAAGATCATCCCGTTAGTCCTCGGGGTGATCCTCCTGGTGCTGATCCTGCTGCTGCGCTCGCTCGTGGCGCCGCTGATCCTCATCGGGTCCGTGGTGCTCTCGTACGCCGCCGCCCTCGGGGTCTCCGCGCTCGTGTTCAATAACGCCTTCGGGTTCCCCGGGGCCGATGCGACGGTACCCTTGTTCGGTTTCGTGTTCCTCGTGGCCCTGGGCGTGGACTACAACATCTTCCTCATGACCCGGGTGCGGGAGGAGTCGCTCGCCCACGGCACGCGGCCCGGGATCCTGCGGGGCCTCGCCCTGACCGGAGGGGTGATCACGTCTGCGGGCGTCGTCCTCGCGGCGACGTTCGCCGCGCTGGGCGTCATCCCCATCCTGTTCCTCGTGCAGATCGCGTTCATCGTGGCGTTCGGCGTGCTCCTGGACACCGTGGTGGTGAGGTCCCTGCTCGTCCCGGCCGTGGCCTACGACCTCGGCCGTGCGATCTGGTGGCCGTCCCGCCTGGCATCGCAGGGACATGACCCCTCACCCCAGGGACATGACCCCTCACCCCAGGGACATGACCCCTCACCGCGGTCCGGGGCGAGCCTCACTCGGCAGTCTGCTTCGCCCAGAGGTTGACGCCGGAATCGACGGCGTGCTGGTCGATGACGTTCAGCTCCGCCACCGTGAGGGGCGGCCCCGCGAGCGCGTCGAGGTTGGTGTCGAGCTGCTCGACGGAGGAGGCCCCGATGACCGCGGACGTCACGCGCGGGTCCCGCAGTGCCCACTGGAGGGCGAGCTGGGCGAGCTTCTGACCGCGGCTCTGGGCGATGCGGTTGAGCTCGCGGACGTGGTCCAGCGTGCGCTCGTCGAGGTGGTCGGACTTGATCGTGGAGCCCTCCCGGGCGGCGCGCGAGTCCTCGGGGATGCCCCTGAGGTAGCGGTCGGTGAGGACTCCCTGGGCGAGGGCCGTGAAGACGATGCACCCCATGCCCTGCGCGGCCAGCTCGTCGAGGAGGTCGGCCTCGATCCACCGGTTCAGCATCGAGTAGGAGGGCTGGTGGATGAGCAGCGGCGTGCCCAGGTCCCGGGCGATCTCGGCCGCCTCGCGGGTCTTCGCCGCCGAATAGGACGAGATCCCCACATACAGCGCCCGGCCGGAGCGGACTGCGGCGTCGAGGGCCATCATGGTCTCCTCGATAGGTGTCTCCGGATCGAACCGGTGGCTGTAGAAGATGTCCACGTAGTCGAGGCCGAGCCGTTTGAGGGACTGGTCGATGCTCGCCAGCACGTACTTGCGGGACCCGCCGCCCTGTCCGTAGGGGCCGGGCCACATGTCCCACCCGGCCTTGGTGGAGATGATGAGCTCATCCCGGTACGGTGCGAAGTCATCCTTCAGGTAGCGGCCCATGTTCTCTTCGGCGCGGCCGTAGGGCGGGCCGTAGTTGTTCGCGAGGTCGAAGTGGGTGACGCCGCGGTCGAACGCCCTTCGAAGGATGGCCCGCTGGGTCTCCTTCGGCCGGTCCTTGCCGAAGTTCTGCCACATCCCGAGCGAGAGGGCGGGCAGCTTGAGCCCGCTCCTGCCTGTGAAGCGGTACTCCATGGTGTCGTAGCGGTTCTCGGCTGCCGTATAGGTCATCCCCACAGCCTACGGGGGCTGGCCACGACGCGCCCCACCCTGCTCAACCATGATCCCCATCGTCAGCGGCGCAGCACTTCTGCGGCGCGCACCATCGCGTCGCCGACCTCCGCGAGTCCCGGCGAGTCGAGGGTCCATGACTGCCAGTACAGCTCGAGGTCCTCGCTCCATGAGGGGTCCAGCTCCACGAGCAGCCCGTCCGGGTCCTGCTGGTCCGGAACCATGCCCCACCCGAGCCCGGCCCATACGGCCTCGACGTACTGCACCGAGTCGGGGATGAAGTGCTGTGGCGGCGTTGCCTCCGGCGCAACGCGTGCCAGGAGCGCGAGCTGGTGGCTGTCCTTGCGGTCGTACTGCATCACCGGAGCGGCCGCGAGCGCCTCGGGCGTCGCCCCCGAGGGGAACCACCGCGCCACGAACTCGGCCGAGGCCTTGGCCCTGTACACCATCGTCCCCAGCGGCCGCACGCTGCACCCCTGCACCGGCCGCGGGTCCGCCGTCACTGCCCCGACGGCATCCCCGGAGCGCAGCAGGTCGGCGGTCGCGTGCTCGTCGTCGCGGAGAAGCTCGACGGCGATCCGTCCTCCCAGCGCGACCTCGCGGATCGCGTGCGGCAGCCAGGTGGCGATCGAGTCCGCGTTGGCCACGATCGGCACCCGCAGCCGCTCGGTGCCGGCGCCGCCCTCGTAACCCGGCCCGGCGGCGTCGTGCGCGTGGTCCGAACGGAGGGCGAGCAGCGCCTCGTCGGCGAGCAGGAGCAGCTGGCGTGCCGAGCGCAGGAGCCGCTCCCCCGCAGGCGTGGGCACCACGGGCTTGAGGCGCCGGACCAGAACGCTGCCCACGCTGCGTTCGAGTGCCTTGATCCGCTGGCTCACGGCGGAAGGCGTGATCCGCAACTCATCCGCGGCGGCCTCGAACGTCTCCTGGTCCACGACGGCGGCCAGCGCCCGCAGCTGCTCCAAGTCCATGAAAAGATTCTAATGGAGGCTGAAAATGGGTTAGTTGATCTTCATATATTCGACCCGTACCGTCGAAGAGTGTTCCTCTCCTACCTCGCCGGCCTCGGCGCGAGCTTGGGCCTCATTGTGGCGATCGGCGCTCAGAACGCGTTCGTGCTCCGACAGGGGATCAAACGCGAATGGGTGCTGGCCGTGGTGCTCGTGTGCGCCGCCAGCGACGCCATGCTCATCTTCTCCGGCGTCGCAGGGATCGGAGCCGTGGTGCAGGGGGCGCCGGCAGTCCTGCAGGTGATCCGTTGGGTGGGCGTTGCCTTCCTCGTGGCGTACGGGTTCTTCGCGGCAAAACGCGCACTGCGTCCCGGCACGCTGCACGCCGCCGAGGGCCGCGGCAACGGCACACTGTGGGCCACGCTCGGCACCGCCCTCGCGCTCACCTGGCTCAACCCGCACGTGTACCTCGACACGCTCGTGCTCCTCGGCTCGCTGGCCAATGCCCAGGGAGACGGCCGCTGGGCCTTCGGTGCCGGTGCCGCGACCGCGAGCGCCGTCTGGTTCCCCACCATCGGCTACGGGGCCCGGGCCCTGAGCGGCTTCTTCGCGCGCCCGGCCGCATGGCGGGTGCTGGACGGGTTCGTGGCCGCGCTCATGGTCAGCCTCGCGGCGATGCTCACCTTCAGTGGGTGATCCACGGCAAGCCGCTGTCGAAGCGCACGGGCGCATCGGCCTGCGGCGCACCGTGGGCCGCAGGCCGGCGGCCCTCCTGGCTGCTTGCCATCCTCGGGACGGGGTAAGCACGCGGTATGAGTGCCCCACGACCAAGGAGGAAGCCGTGACCGCAGTTCCCGCAGGGCCTACCGAGCCGGACGTCGTCTCCATCCTCACGCGAGACCACCAAGACATGGTGGACCTGATAGAGACTATCGAGGAGGCCGGCGATCCAGCCCGTCGTCGCGATCTGGCGGACACCGTGATCGCCGAAGTGATGCGCCACGCCGTCGCCGAGGAGATGTACGTGTACCCCGCCATGGAGAAGCACATCCCCAACGGGACCGAAGAGGTCGAGCACGACAAGGGCGAGCACGCCGAACTCGTGCACCTCATGAAGCAGCTCGAGGCAGTCGACGCGGCGAACGCCGGGTTCATGCCGCTCGTCCAGGAGCTCGAGGAGAAGCTGCGCCACCACGCCCATGACGAGGAGTCCGAGCAGTTCCCGAAGCTGCGCGCCCACATCCCATACGACGATCTCGTCGAGATGGGCAAGAAGGTCGAGGGCGCCAAGAAGCTCGCCCCCACCCGCCCGCACCCGCACGCGCCGCACTCCGAGCTGTTCCACAAAACGGTGGGACCCGGCGTGGGAATGGTGGACCGCCTGCTGGACAAGCTCAGCGGACGTCACACGGGCTGAACGGCCCCTTCAGAAAGCCTGGACCACCCGCCGACAAGCCCGGACTACCCGCCGGAAAGTTCGGACTACCCGGTGGCCATGGGGCCGCACTCAATCCAGAGCGGCCCCGAGCTGGTCCGCGCCCCGGACGCCTCTGACAGGGCCCCGTCCTGGTCGATCCGGTATGCCGTCACGTGATGCGAACCCTCGCCGGCCACCAGCAGGAACTGGCTGGAGGGGTCCACGGCCGTTCCGCACGGCTGATTCTCGGTCTCGATGCGGCCCAGGAACTCGAGCAGGCCCTCCCCGCGCACCGCGAACCCTGCCACGGTGCTGGTGGAGCGCTCGGTCACGTACACGAAGCGCTCGTCGGGGGTGAGGCGCAGGTCAGCTGCCCAGATGACGTGCGGCCCCGGATCCGGCCTCTCGGCCGAGCGCACCTCGCCCGGCGCCAGGTCCAGCCCTTGGACGGCGGAAACGTGTTGGAGCAGGCTGAGCCGGCCTGTCTCGGCAGACCGCTCGTAGACCGCGACCTCACCGGAAAGCTCGTGCACCACGTAGGCACGGTCGCCGGCCCGGTTCAGCCGGATGTACCTTGGCCCGGAGCCCTGCTCCGCGGCGACGTGGCCGCTCGGGGAGGTCGCGGCGTCGTGCGCCGCCTCCCCTAGACCGGACGGATCGAGCGCGAACCAGCTCACCCGGTCGTCGCCGAGGGAGGTCGCATAGAGGAACTGGCCGTCAGGGCTGACCACCGCACAGTGCGTGTTTCGCCCAGTCTGATAGGTGTGCACCGCGCCCGGCCTGCCCGGCAGGGGAACCAGGTCGAGCCGCCCTTCCCCGTACGATGCGCTGAACAGCGCGTCACCGCCCGGCGCCAGCGTGATGAAGCACGTCGAGGCCGGGAGCTTGCGCGCCTGGCCCTCCCCGCCGCCGTCCGCAGGGAGCACGACGACGCGCGGCGGCTCGCCGTTGCACGCGGCGCTAAGCGTGCCATCGGGACCGAAGGCAAGGGCGGCCACGCCGTCGAGCCCGGTGTGCCGGGTGAGCGGCTCGAGCTTGCCGCTCGCGGTATGGAGCGCGAGGAGGTCGACGGCGCCGGCTCCGGCGCAGGCGATGGCGACGAGGGTTCGCTGGTCGGTCACGGGCGGTCCGCCTTCCGGTGGGAGGTGTGTCCCCCGGTCCTACCCCGAACTCCCGCGCCGCACACGCAAGAGGCCTCAGCCCACGAGCGCAGGCCGGTTCCGCGGCAGGAAGAACAGGCTCGCGGCGGCCGCGAAGCACAGCGCTGCTGCGGAAATCCATGCCGCCAGGTACGTCCCGGTCGCCTCACGGCCCCATCCAGCAAGGAACGCACCCACCCCGGCGCCCACCATGTGCGAGGCGAACACCCATCCGAACACCACCGAGCTCCTCGCCGCCCCGAAGTACTCGCGGCACAGCGCCACGGTGGGTGGAACGGTCGCGACCCAGTCGAGGCCGTAGAACACGATGAAGATCCACAGCGGCGGCTCGACGTCCGGCCCGAGCAGCGCGTTGACCGTCAGCAGCGAGGCTCCGCGCAGCGCGTAGTACGCGACGAGCAGGATCCAGGGGCGCATGCGGTCGGTGAGCCACCCGGAAGCGACGGTGCCGATCACGTCGAAGACGCCGATGAGCGCGAGGAGCCCCGAGGCAGTGGTGGGTGGCATGCCATGATCGTGGGCGGCGGGGATGAAGTGGGTCTGCATGAGCCCGTTGGTGCTCCAGCCGCACACCCAGAACGTGAAGAGCAGGATCCAGAACGGGCGCGAGCGCAGCGATTCGCGGAGCACCGCGAGCGCCTCGGCGGCTGCGTTCCGGCGCACGACGGCGGGTGCCTCCTCCCGCTGGGCCGGCGCCTCGCGCTCGGGTGACCGGGCGGCGTCGTGCGCTGCTTCCGTTCCCGCGCCATCAGTGCCAGCAGCGCCAACAGCGTCAACAGGGGCGGTGCCGTAGGGGGCGAGGCCCACCTCGGCGGGCGAGTTCGCGAACGGCCACGCGAGCAGGGGCACGATCGCGAGCGCGAACACCGCGACGAGCAGAGCGGCGGTCCGCCAGCCCTCGTGAGCGGCCAGGTGCACCACGACGGGCAGGAACACGAGCTGCCCGCACGCGTTCGCCGCTGAGAAGAAGCCCATGACGAGGCCCCGCCGCTGAGCGAACCACCGGTTCGCCACGACAGCGCCGAAGACGAGCGCGAGCATGCCCGTCCCGACCCCGATGAACGCCCCCCACAGGGCCCACAGCTGCCACGCGGCCGTCATGACGGTGGTCAGCGCGCTCCCCGCCGCGACCAGCAGGAGGGCCGCGGCCACAACCTTGCGCAGCGTGAACCGCTCCATGAGCACCGCGGCGAACGGCGCGACGAGCCCGTAGATGACGAGGTTCGCGGTCACGGCGCCGGACGTCTCGGCGCGCGTCCAGCCGAACTCGGCCTCGAGCGGCTCGAACAGAGCGCCGGTGGTCGAGCGGAACGCGGCCGCGGCCACGAGGGCGAGCAGGGTCACTGCGGCGACGAGCCATGCGCGGTGCGGCCCGCCACGCAGGGCTACGCGCACGGCGCCGCGCGCCCGGGTCTGCTGGGATGTCTCGGTCATACAGCACCCGCCTCGGGCAAACCGCCCTCGAGGACACGGCGGAGTGCCTCGAGATCCGACTGGACTGCTGCGGCGTCGGCCTCGAAGGCCTTTTCCGTGGCGCCCTCTGCGCGGCGCAGGTGGAACACCGCAAGGCTGTGGGGGCCGTCGTCGAGGATGCGGAACTGGTTCAAAACTCTGGTCCCGTCTGGGAGGGCGACCTCATGGTCGAGTATGCCCGCGGCGGTGTCCCCGACGAAGCGCACCTCGACGGGACCCATGGGTGACTCTGCGAGCCAGCGCCCGCGCTCTTCGCGGATCCCCGCGGCCAGGCCCGCCGCCCACCGCGGGAGGTTCGCGGGGTTGCCGGCGAACGCCGCGACGGCGCGCTGCGACAGGGCGATCGGGACGCCCAGATGACGGAACTCAGACACCCGATCAGGGTACGCCAGGCGCCGCCAGCCCGAACCGTGGACGCCGCGTCAAGCAGCGGGCGCGGCCGGTCAAGGCTGGCGTCGAAGGCCTCAAGCCCTCGGCCGGCCGCAAGTCATCGACGGCTGAGAATCGCCGCAGGGAATACACCTGCCAGTCGGTGTGGTTCCAGCCATGTACGAGAGGCCCGACCACACGTGGTTCCCGCGCAGGATCGGGCCTTCTCGTGCGCCGAGTCTTGCGCGGTGCACGCCCTTGCGTCGACTAGGCTTAAGGAGGCGGGTGGAGGGGCGAGAAGGGGCAAGACGTGGCCGAGGGCAAGACTGAGCTCGAGCCTGTCATTGTCGGCGGCAGGTACCGTCTCCTCGAGCTCGCGGGAAGCGGTGCGATGGCCACAGTGCACCGGGCCCGTGATGAGGTCCTGGGCCGCGATGTGGCCGTCAAGACGTTCCGCACGCACGCCCCGGATCCGCGCCACGAAGAGCGGCGTCGGAGCGAGATGCAGGTCCTCGCGCGCCTCAACCACCCCAGCCTTGTCCGGCTCTACGACGCCGGAACGGACACCCAGGAAGACGGCACCGCCCACGTTGCCTACCTCGTCATGGAGTTCGTGCACGGGACGGACCTGCGCCAGCATCTTGCCGCCGGACGGCTCACGTCCGACGCCGTGCGGCGGCTCGGCGTCGACCTCGCCTCCGCGCTCGCGTATGTCCATTCGCTCGGGATCGTGCACCGCGATATCAAGCCGGCCAATATCCTCGTCCCCGCCGCCTCCGGCAGCGAACGGCCGGCCAAGCTCACGGACTTCGGGATAGCACGCCTCACTGATGCCTCGAAGCTCACCGTGACCAACACGACGATCGGCACCGCGAACTACCTGAGTCCGGAGCAGGCACGCGGGGAGAAGGTCGGGCCCGCCTCGGACATCTACTCGCTGGGGCTCGTGCTGCTCGAGGCCCTCAAGGGCGCCATGGAGTTCACCGGTGGCGCGGTCGAGGCGGCTGTGGCGCGCCTCCTGCGCTCCCCGCACATCCCAGCGCACCTCGGAGAGTCCTGGGTCGCTCTCCTGACGCGCATGACGTCGAGCAATGTCGCCGACCGCCCCGAGGCCTCCGAAGTCCTCGGGGTTCTCCGAGGCGATCTCCCGGCCGCCGGGACAACCGCATCCGCGACGGAGGTGGTGACAGAGGCGATGGCCCCGGCCACTCCTGCCTTGGGGACGAGGGTTCTCGGACTGGCCGACGAACCCCACCGCGGGCACTCGCGCGCGCGTTCGGGAGCGCGGCCGGGGGCAACGAGCCGGCCTCGGCGCGGCCGCCTCGTCTGGGGCGCCACAGTAGTAGGGGTCCTGTCGGCGTTGCTCGTGGTCGTTCCGCTCATCCTCAGGGCCGCCATCCCCGCACCATCTCAGGAGGTGCCGCCGGCCACGGTGTCTTCAGTCGCACCCAGCCAACTCGCCTCCCCTCCTGCCGACGTGCTGCCCGCCCAGGCCGCGGAGCCAACGCCGGCCGCTAGTTCGGTCCCCGCCCCCGAACCTCCCAAGGCCAACGGGAAGGCCAAGAAGGCCCAGAGCGCACCACAGTCCGCCGACGACTGAGCCGGCCAGACTCCCCGGCCCTGCCCCCGCCTCTGCCCCACGTGAGGGGGTCTCTGGTGGCCCGTTGCGGGTGCTCTGGACTCGCCAAGACCGCCGCCACATGGATCAGGCGCTGTCTCGCCCGGGAATCGGCGCCCCACTCGGAAGGCCTGCCTTCACGTAGCCCTCGTACAGTGGTCCCCAGTCCGCCGGCCCCTCGGGCCCCGGCGTGGCATGCGGACCCGCCGGGAGCGCTCCCCCGAACTTCTTGGCGAGCTCGCCGAGGCATACATGCCACCCAGCGGCGTTGCGCGCCGCGGCGGAGTTGTCGGCGAGCCAGTTCCGCAGCGTGAGCTCGGCCTCCGCCTCGGAGCCCTCGACGAGGAACTCCATGAGGTCCCCGCCCCATTCGAAAGCCCAGCGCCGGGGTGGATCCCAGTCGACAATCCGCTCGGGGCTGCCCTCTGCTCCAGCAGCTGCATTCGGGTCACCGCTGAACGTCACCGTTCCGCCCTCAAGATCCACCGCTGCGCTCGAGGGGAACCAGCCGGCGAGCCCCTCCGCAGTGCTCACGGCCGCCCACGCGTGGCTGGCGCCCACCGGGAAGGACCGGATGAACGTCACGGCCCCGCGGCCCTCGATCTCGGCGTACTGGCCGTCAAGTTCCTCCATCGCTTCCCCTCATGAATAGGTCGGGATGTTCCCTATGCCTAGTGGCGGTAGACCGCGCGCACGATGACGTCGAAGACCCGGTCCGGCAGGATCTTGCGCAGCGCGAGGATCGGCTTGGCACCCATCCCCACGCGATAGCGGGGCGCCGGATTCGGGGACTGGACGGCACGGACGATCACGCGCGCAACGACCTCCGGCGGAGACGCGATCCCGGGGAGGTACGCGGACGTGAGCACCCCGGCAACGCGGCGGGCGTTCTTCGCGTACGGGCCCTTCGACGACGTTTCGAGGAGGGAGGAGCGGGCAATCTCGGCCCACTCCGACCTGATGGATCCCGGCTGGATGACCACGACACGGACGCCGAAGGGGCGCAGTTCGATCCGCAGGGAGTCGGAGAGGCCCTCAACCGCGAACTTGGTCGCGTGGTACCAGGACCCGAGCGGCTCGTAGTACTGCCCGCCGATTGACGACACGTTCACGATCGTGCCGGAGCGGCGCTCGCGCATGCCCGGGATGACGAGCTGGATCAGGCGGGCGAGCCCGAAGACGTTGACCTCGAACTGACGACGGCCCTCCGCGATCGAGACCTCCTCGAGCGCCCCGTAGGAGCCATAGCCGGCGTTGTTCACGAGAACGTCGATGCGGCCGGCCTCTGTCAGGACCTTGCGGGCTGCGTCCGTGAGCGAGGAGTCGTCGGTGAGGTCGAGCGCTAGGAGGCGGGCGCCGTCGTGCCTCAGGCCCTCCATCCGCTCCACCCGGCGTGCGGCGGCGTAGACGATGTAGCCCGCACGCAGGAGGGCGCGCACCGTAGCCTCGCCGATCCCGCTCGACGCACCTGTCACCAGAGCAACCTGCATGCCGACCACGCTACCCTGCCCCTGCGGAAGTGGGCCCCGTGGAGCAGAGGCGCTGGTGGGAAGGGGGGACCCCACCAGGCCTCGATACCCCACGGGGTGTCTACCAGTTTATTTAACAGTTGGCGGGAAAACTATCATTGAAGGCCCGCGGCGCGCCATGCCCCCATCCGTGGGCGGCGGGTCTACGGAAGTTCAGGCGAGGAGGCCGGCGGTCCCCACGACGGCGGTGCCGGCGCCGACCGCCGCGAGCAGCACGATGAACGCGCGCTGCAGGGCGTGGGGCGGGATTTTGCCGCCGAGGCGCGCGGCAGCGAGGGATCCCACGACGGCGGCCACGGCCAGGAGCGCTAGGGGCACCCCCGTGGCACCGGCCCGCAGGAGCTGTTCGCCGTGCTGGGCAAGCCCGGCCAGCGAGTTGACGGCGATGACCGGCAGGGACGTCGCCGCGGCGGCGCGGAGGGGGAGCCGCATGGCGACCAGGAGAACCGGGGTGAGGAGGAAGCCGCCGCCCACGCCGAGGAGTCCGGTCAGGAAGCCCACACCGATCGCGGCCAGCGCGCTCGGCGCCCAGCAGCGCAGGCGAGCGGCGGTGCTGCCTGTCGAGCAGCGGATCTCGTCGCCCGCTTCGGTCTTGCGCCGCAGGGCGGCGACCGCGGCCGCTGCCGCGAGGACGGCGACACCGAGGAGGAGGTAGGGCCCAGGGATTCCGCGCCCGATTGCGGCGCCAGCCATTGCGGCAGGGGCACCGAGGATGGCGAAGGTCCCGGCAATCCCCCAGCGCGCATTCCGCCATGCACCCCCGATGAGGGCGACTACGGCGGCAGATGCGACGACGAGCAACGAGGCGGCGACGGCGTCGTGCGCCTCGAGCCCGAGGAGGACGAACGCCGGGACGGCGAGGATCCCTCCGCCGGAGCCGAAGAGGCCGATGACGGCGCCTACGGCGAGCGCCGCGAGCAGAGGCAGGGCGATCATGCTGAGCTCCTGGGGAATGGTGCGGCCAATCACGTAGTTCGAGTATGTAATACCGTAGGGGGTATGTCAAAATACCCACAGGGGTACACTGAATGAAGCGTCTTGCGGCGCGACTACTTGAAGGAGGATTTCCATGGATGTCGAGCCTGAGTCGATGAGGGCGGCCATCAACCGGCTGAAGAGGGCGCAGGGCCAGCTCAACGCGGTGGTGCGCATGCTCGAGGAGGGCCAGGACTGCAAGGCGATCATCACGCAGCTCTCGGCCGTCTCGAGCGCGGTGGACAAGGCAGGATTCGCGATCATCGCCACGAACCTGCAGCAGTGCATCGCCCACCCAGAGCGCGGCGGAGACGTGGCCGAGCTCGAGAAGATGTTCCTCAGCCTCGCCTGAGGCGGCCGCCCTCTAACCTCGTATGACAAGCTGGGGGCCATGACCCTCCGCCGCCTCGCCGCCTCGTCTCGCTCGCAGGTCCCTCCGTTCGCGGTCATGGACATCCTGGCCCGCGTCGACGCGCTGCGGGCGGCTGGGCGGGACGTCGTAAGCCTGTGCGCAGGCGAGCCCTCGGGCGGGGCGCCGGCAGCCGTCTCCGCGAAGGCCGCTGCGATCCACGCCTCCGGCCGGGCCCTCACGTATACCCCCGCCCTCGGCACCGCAGAACTCCGCGCTGCGATCGCCGGCCACTACCACCGCTGGTACGGCCTGGACGTCGATCCGGCCCAAGTCGCGGTGACCACAGGTTCCTCGGGCGCGTTCCTCCTCTCCTTCCTCGCCTCATTCGAGGTCGGCGACCGGGTGGCCCTCGCCCGTCCTGGCTACCCCGCCTACCGGAACATCCTCGCCGCGCTGGGCTGCGAGGTCGTGGAGCTCGACGCCGGTCCGGACACCCGCTACCAGCCCACCCCTGCGATGCTCGACGCCGCCGCTTCCGCGCGTGGCCCGCTCGCCGGACTAGTGCTCGCCTCGCCCGCCAACCCGACAGGGACCATGGTGGACCGCGCCGAGCTCACCGCGTTGACGGACTGGTGCGCGATCAACGACGTGCGGCTTGTGAGCGACGAGATCTACCACGGGATCACGTACCCGGATGCCTCCGGCGCCACGGAGGATGACCCACGCGGCGTGTGCGCGTGGGAGCTGGATCGGGAGAGCATCGTCATCTCGAGCTTCTCGAAGTACTGGGGCATGACGGGCTGGCGGCTCGGCTGGGCCCTCCTGCCCGAGGAGCTCGTGGGGGCGGTGGACGCCCTCGCGGGAAACGTGGCCCTGTGCCCGCCGGCGCCGTCCCAGCTCGCGGCGGTTGAGGCGTTCTCGCTCGACTCGTACGCCCAGGCGGATGCCTGGGTCACGGACTACGCACGCACCCGGCGGACACTGCTCGACGCCCTTCCAGCCTTGGGCTGGGGGCCGGCGGCCCCCGCTGATGGCGCGTTCTACCTCTATGCCGAGCTGGGGAACCAGCTCGAGCGGTTCGGGGATTCCCGGGAGTATGCCCGGCAGCTGCTCGAGGCCGAGGCGGTCGCCCTCGTCCCGGGCACTGATTTCGACGGCCTGCACGGCACCCGGGGTGTGCGGCTCTCCTTCGCGGCGGGCCAGGAGGCCGTGGAGACCGCGATCGAGCGCATCCTCCGCTTCCAGCGCCGCGCCTGAGCGCACCGGGCAAAGGCGCAGGTTCCCGGGTCACTTCGCACATCCTCCGCATCGGGACACCTGTAGACATTTGAGTTCGTTCGGGTAAATTTGAGTTCAGTTAATTACCACTAACTCAACGGAGGACCGATGGAGACCTTGCTCACCCGCGTCGACCCCGGGAGTGCAGACTTTGCCGGGAACGACGCCGCCCAGCGTGCCCTCGCCGCCGAGCTGCGCGAGCGCCTCGCCGCAGCGGCGCTCGGCGGTCCCGAGCGGTCCCGGGAGCGGCATCTTGCGCGAGGCAAGCTGCTCCCGCGGGAACGAATCGATGTGCTCCTCGACGAGGGCTCCCCATTCCTAGAAATCGCTCCGCTTGCTGCGGACGGGATGTACGACGGCGCGTCCCCGGCGGCGGGGATCATCGCCGGCATCGGCCTCGTCCACGGCCGGCACGTCATGGTCGTGTCGAACGACGCGACTGTCAAGGGCGGGACCTACTACCCGATGACCGTGAAGAAGCACCTCCGCGCCCAGGAAATCGCGCTCGAGAACCGCCTCCCGTGCATCTACCTCGTCGACTCCGGCGGCGCGTTCCTGCCCAAGCAGGACGAGGTGTTCCCCGACCGGGAGCACTTTGGCCGCATCTTCTACAATCAGGCCCGGCTGTCGGCGGCGAAGATCCCGCAGATCGCCGCCGTCCTGGGCTCGTGCACGGCCGGCGGGGCGTACGTGCCCGCGATGAGCGACGAGACCGTGATCGTCCGGAACCAGGGCACCATCTTCCTGGGCGGCCCGCCTCTCGTGAAGGCCGCGATCGGCGAGATCGTCACAGCGGAGGAGCTGGGCGGAGGAGACGTCCACGCCGCTGTCTCCGGCGTCGCGGACCATTTGGCGGAGAACGACGAGCACGCCCTCGAGACGGTCCGGAGCATCGTCGAGACCCTGCCGCCCGCTGCGGGCCCGGCCTGGGAGGTGCGCACCGCCGTCGAGCCCAAGGCCGATCAGGCCGAGCTCTACGGTGTGGTGCCCACCGACGTCAACGCCCAGTACGACGTGCACGAGGTCATTGCCCGGCTTGTCGACGGCAGCGAGTTCCACGAGTTCAAGAAGGATTACGGGGCGACCCTCGTCACTGGCTTCGCGCGCATCGATGGCCACCCCGTCGGGATCGTGGCGAACAACGGGGTCCTGTTCTCCGAGTCGGCCATGAAGGGCGCGCACTTCATCGAACTGTGCGACCAGCGCGGCATCCCGCTCGTGTTCCTGCAGAACATCTCCGGCTTCATGGTGGGCAGCGAGGCCGAGCACGGGGGGATCGCGAAGCACGGGGCGAAGATGGTCACCGCGGTCGCGACCACACGCGTGCCCAAGCTGACTGTGGTGATCGGCGGCTCGTTCGGCGCGGGAAACTACTCGATGTGCGGCCGCGCGTACTCGCCCAGATTCCTGTGGATGTGGCCGGCAAGCCGCATCTCGGTAATGGGCGGGAACCAGGCCGCCTCCGTGCTCGCGACGGTCAAGCGGGACCAGCTCGAGGCGCGCGGCGAGGACTGGCCGGCCGGAGACGAAGAGGCCTTCAAGGCGCCCATCAAGGACCAGTACGAGCACCAGGGCAGCCCCTACTACTCGACCGCCCGGCTCTGGGACGACGGCGTGATCGATCCCGCCCACACGCGCCGCGTGCTCGGGATGGCTCTCGCAGTTGTGGCCCAATCGCCACTGCCGGACACCTCGTTCGGCGTCTTCAGGATGTGAGGACCTGACCCACTTGAAGGAAGCCCCACTCTTCGCCAAGGTCCTCGTGGCCAATTGTGGCGAGATCGCCTGAGGCGGGCCGACGACGCCAGCCCACGCACCGGCGTCGTGCGTCCCCGTCCGCCCCTGGTCGTGTCAGTGGGAGGCGTAGGCCTGCTTCCACCGAGCAAGGGCCGCCGCCGTGGCCAGCAGGCGGTCGTCGTCGTGGAGGTTGCCGACCAGCTGGATCCCGACCGGGAGCCCGGACGGTCCGGAGAGCAGCGGCAGCGCCACGGTAGGGCACCCCAGCAGCGTCCACGCGCGGCAGAAGAGCGGATCACCGGTCCCTTCCGAGGCTGGCGGGGCCTCGCCCAGGACGGCTGGGACAACCAGAGCGTCGATCCCAAAGAAGACGGAACCGAGCTCGTCCCGGCATGCCTCGGCGAGCTCGAGGGACTGACGGTAGTCGCGCTCTGGGATTGAGGCGCCGCGGTGCAGCAGCTCGGTCAGCCGCGGGCTAACCAAGGCCCAGTTCCCCTCGCAGCGAGGCCCGAGGTTCCTGGCGGCCTCGTATTCCATGACCGTGTTCTGGGCCGCGCTCAGGCCAACGAAGCTCGCGGGCAGCTCGACGTCCACCACACCGAATCCGCCGTCCGGCAGGCGCTGCTCCAGCCCGTCGATGCCGTCCCGCGTGTACTGCTCCGCCTGCTCCCACTCTGCAGGACGCGCGAATCCGAGGGTTGGCCGCGCTGGCGGCACCGGCTGGGGGGCAGGCTGATCGGCACGCAGCACGTCGAACACCGCGGCCACGCGTTCCACATCCCGGCCCAGCAGTCCCACAGTGTCCAGCGTCCCGCTGACCGGGAGCACGCCCTCGCGGTCGATCGCTCCAAAGGTCGGCTTGAATCCGACGATTCCGCAGAACGAGGCGGGCCGGGTAATCGAGCCGGCGGTCTGGGTGCCCAAGGCGATGGGGAGCAGGCCCGCCGCGACGGCCGCCGCGGAGCCGCTGGAGGAGCCACCCGGGGTCCGGTCGGGATCGAGCGGATTGCGGGTGGGGCCAGCCTGGAACAGGGCGAATTCGGTGGTGACCGTCTTGCCCATGGGAATTGCCCCAGCAGCGCGGAGGGCACGCACCACGGCCGCGTCGGCCACCGGCCGGTGCCCGCGGTAGATCGGCGATCCGTACTCCGTGGGCATGTCCGCCGTGTCGATCAAGTCCTTGACCCCCACAGGCAGTCCCCTGAGCGGGAGCTGCTTATCCTCAGCCTCGTCCAGCCCCCTGGCCGCCCGGCGCACTGCGTCCTCGTCCAGATGGGCGAACGCCCTCAGGGCCGGCTCCCGTTCTCTGATCACGGCGAGGCACGCCTCGGCAGCCTCGGCCACGCTCACGCCGCGGCCCTGCCCAGGCAGGTCAGACATGCGGCATGATCAGCATCGCAATGCCAAAGATGACGGAGCCGACCAGGAACGCGGCCACCGTGTACCCCATGACCTTCCGCACGCTGAGCTTGGCGATCGCGAGCACCGGCAGGAGCCAGAAGGGCTGGATCATGTTGGCCACCGCCTCTCCTGCCGCGACGGACATGGAGACCTTGCCGAGGTAGGCGGGCGAGTTCTCGCCCAGCTGCCGGGCGGCCTCGACCGCGATGGGGCCCTGGACACCCCAGTGCCCGCCGCCCGAGGGGACGAAGAGGGAGATGATGATGGACCCGATGAAGTTCAGGAACGGCAGCGTCGCGGTCGTGGCACCCGCCACGATGGACGCGGAGATGACGGCCTGCAGCGGCCTGGTGTGCGTGTCCGGGGCATAGGCGAGCAGGCCCACGATGCCCCCGTAGAGCGGGTACTGCAGCAGCAGCGGCCCGCAGGTCTTGGCCGCGTCCGTGAAGGCCCGGATGAACCGGATCGGCGTGCCGTGCAGGAGGGCGGCGAGGATGGTGAAGAGCATCACCATGGAGGAGATGTTCAGGTTGAAGCCGCTGATGACGAAGTAGGTGGCGCCGGCGAGGAAGAGCAGCACGTTGAGGATCCACAGCCCCTCGAGGCGCTCGGCGAAGGACCGCCGGACGCCCGGCCTCGCCCCCGCCTGCGGCGGCTGAGCGCCCATCGCGTCGGCACCCAGCAGGGCCTCGCGGTCCACCTCGTCCGTCTCGTGCGGGGCCATCTTCCAGATCAGCAGTGCCAGTGCCGCGGTGACCACGAGAACGGTCACCCAGCTGTAGGGCTGCAGGATGGTGAGCTCGAGCGGCACGAGCTGGTGGGTCGCCGTGTAGATGACGTTGAGCTTGCTCGTCGGGTCGGTGTTGGCCAGGGCGATCGAGCTGGAGAAGCCGTTGGTCCAGAGCATGTAGCCCATGTATCCCGCGGCAATCATGTATCCGAAGTTGGCCTTGGACAGTCGCGCGAAGACACGGCGACCGAGCAGCGCGCCAACCACGAGGCCGAGGCCCCAGTTGAGGATGTTCGCCACGGCGGCGGCGCCGAAGCACATCAACGCGCCCTCGATCTGGTTCCGCGGCTTCGAGGCCAGCCAGATCAGGCCCCTCTTCACGGCCGGTGCCTCGGCGAGCGTGTAGCCACTAACGAGGATCAGCACCATCTGCAGCGCGAAGGTGAAGATGTTGTTGGTGCCCCAGACGCCCTGGTACCAGCCCTCGAGGATGCCCTGGGGCGACGCGTGCGGGACCCACAACACGATCATGACCACCACGAGCAGGGTCAGGATGACCGCGAAGAGGAACGGATCCGGCATGAAGCGCTCGACGTAGCGGACGCAGAGGTCCGTGAAGCGCTGGATCAGGGTCTTCCGCGGGGCCTCGACCGCGGTGGCGCCGTGTGGGCCGGTCTTCGGTGAGCTGGACATGGTCTTCCTCAGTGATCGGGTCGGCTCGTCCCGCTGTCTGGGCTCCGTTGGCCGACAGACGGGAAGCTACCACTTGGTAGGACCACATCAAGGCGCAACGCCGGTGGTCCGGATCACTCTGAGGCTACGAACTCCTCGGTGCCCATGTCCACCCGCATCAGAGGCGGACGACGGTTTCGCCGTCGGAGGCCGTGATGTCCGCCCCCTCGAGGGCGGCCACGCTCGGCCCGAGCCAGGCGGCATCAGAGCCTTTGCCTTCGGCGCTGATTCCGCCCGCGACCTCGAATTCCCTGACCGTGCCCTCGATCTCGACGGTGGCCACGTTGTCCCCCGTGGTCGCGAGCCTGCCGCCGATGGTGATCGAGTCGACCTCGCCTCCGGGCTTGATGCTCAGCGCGATGGCCTTGAGCGGCATCTGGACGCCCTTGACGAGGCTCATGCCCTCGCCGCCACTGGTAATGACATCTCCGACCACCGAGAGGCTACCGAGAGGTTTGCTGATCTGGATGCCCACCGACCCGTCCCCGGTCGTCTCAATGGAGGCGAAGCGGGCCTCGCGCAGCGAGCCGTCGTAGAGGTTGAACCCCCGGGCACCCTTGCCGGTGGTCCGGATGGTGTCCTCCACATCCAGCACGTCGATGTCTCCGAAATTCACGAACCCGATCCCACTCGGCCCGTGCGAGGTCACCGGCGCCTGCGCCGTCCATCTCTTCACCATGCCCCAGTTGTCCAGCACCATGTCGTTCTGCCCGTAAGTGGTGACCGGGCCGGCGTTGACCACACTGTCCACGCTTGCCCCGGAGATGACGAACACTCCTCCAGAGATGACGTCCGGGGTGCCCCCGGGGATGCGCCCGTCGGTGTGGATCTCCCCGGTGCGCAGCTCACCGACGGAGAGGGCGCCGCCGTCGGCCTTGCCGGACCAGTCGCCGTGGCCGCCCACGAGCACTCCGCTGCCGCACACCGGCTGCTCCTTTGAACCGACGACGACGTCGAGCACCTCGGCGGTGATCGTCACGACGGGGTCGGGCTGGCGGTTCCAGACGGTGAGCGCCCCTTGGAGCGCTTCGACGCCGAATCCGTGCGGGCGCAGCGCACGTCCGCGCACATCGGCAGCCTCGATTGTTAGGCCCTCGATCTGCACGTGGCCCGCCCGGACGGCGTCCTGTGCCATGAGGCACACTTGGCCCCGCGTCGTCACGTTCTTGAGCGTGAGCCGGCCGAAGTCCTCGACAGAGGTGTCGTTGAGGATGGCCATCTCGTCTGGCTCAGTGAGCACCGTGACGCGGTCGAGCGTGTTGTCCTTGGTGAGGCGAACGCCCTTCGCACCGAATTGCAGCGTCCCCCCGCGCAGCGTAGTGCCCGGCGGCAGCGTGATCATCCCAGAGCCTGTGATGGTCCCCTGCACTTCGATCTCGCTAGCCCCGCTGCTGAGGGCCTCCGCGAGCTCCTGGGCGTTGGTCACTGGCGTGCTGGTCATCGGAACTCCTAAGCGGCCGACCGATCGGTTCCCTGTCCCGGAGACACCATAGCGCGGTGATCGCTTCTCGGCTGGAAGTACATTTTGAGCAACTTTGTCTTCCACTGCGTCTACGGTGTGCTCACCTCGGCCTCGTCTACAGCTCGCTCGCCCGCTCGGAAGACGGCCCCTCGCCCGGCTCTGTCCAGCCGCCTCGGAGTTCGATGTGCCGTGGCGAGCTGCGGCCTCCGTATGGCCCCGAGCACAGCGAAACCCAATGAGAAGTCTTCGGGCCCACCGGCAGCCCGCCGCTCATGTAGGTCCGGTCAATATCAGCGACAACGACTGATGGCCGATGAGGGTTCTCCTCGGGAGATATCTCTTCGACTTCGAGAGGCCAGAACGGTACACCGCCCGTCGTATCCGCCACAGGTTCGATCGGACACTGCTCCTCGAGTATCTGGCTGCGCTAGGAATCCCTGCCGACAGCGATGCTTCCTACGGACCGGCCAGGCTCCCACAGCGACGACGAGACTACCCGGGGCGCGAGATCTCGCTCGAAGAGGCACGGTCCCTCTTCGCCTAGAGCGCCGGACCCGTTCCAATTGCGATATAACTCGAGGGTTCGCCCCGCGTCGGCAATCACTCGGGCGTGCGCTTGCCGGACATGGTGATCGATCGCAGCCTGCGCGGCTCCGTTTCGAATACGGGCCGCAGCTCCGGCCAGCGGTTCCGCAGATACTCAAGCGCCTGGACCATCACGTTCGAAGCGTCGTTGATTTCGGTGTCAGTCTCGTCACCGATCATGGCACCCCAGCCAGAATCACGTTCATTGTCGGGATTTTCACGATACACATACTCCGGACGAAGGTCCCTCTCTAGGCTTCGACGGCTGACCAACACCTTCTACCGACTCCGGTAGTTGTGATTGTGCGAGGTACGTTCGTGCCGAGCACCTGCACCCACATGGGTTCCGCGCCGGGATCATCTGGCACCGGGTCAATCACTTCAAACAAGAGTTTGCCGTAATCGCCTGGCCGCAGGGACTCCCGCTCGTGGCGAGGAGGAATGAGAAGGTGCGCGGTGCTTCCCGGTTCCGTCTCTCTCCATCAGCAATTCGGTGTTGCACGATTCGGTCGCTCACGTCGCACATTCCTCCATCCTCGCCGAATCGCATGAGCCGAGACCGTGAGGGATGGGAGCGGGTGCAGATGGCGAGGCCTGACGAGGTCTTCGCCCTCAACCCTTTCCTCGAATACAGGAACCCCTCCTCTGGTTGTCGGCCTTCCCAGACCTATTTGGCCGGGTCCTTCGTTACTACCAAGAGGCCGTAGATGACACCGGGCACGTGGCCGAGCAGCTGCCACAGGAGGGCCCAGAGCACCTTTCGGGTCAGGCCCTCGTGGAGGAACACGGCCAGAGGCGGGAGGATGAAGCACAGGACGATGAGCAGGAGTTTCTTCATGGCCCCATAGTGGGCCATGAAGAGCCCCCAGCACAGCTGTGCGGCCGCGACACCGCACCCAGGACGCCTCGGGCTTCGGCCATGAGCTCGTGAAGGATGTCCGTCAGTTTCGAGCCATCCGGGCCGCGCACCCAAAGCGCAAACGCAACCTTGAAGATCGCGACCCCTTGTTCGGCAGCCAAATTCGCGACGCGTTCGGAGACTCCGCGTTCGATCAGGGCTTCGGTCATGACTGAGGCGAACATCGCGAGTTTGATGAGCTCGCGCTCCCGCAGCTCGGTGTGCGCCGAGACCACCGAGTCACGCAGCCTCACCCTTTCGGGGTCTTCCTGCATGATGCCGCAGACCGCGCCGAGCGCTGCTCCGACCGCCTGGACGGGGGCTGCCGTAGCGGGAACTTCGGCGATGGTGCGCGCGAGGAGATCACGCACCATCTCGGTCCCAGAGAAGAGGACCTCACGCTTGTCGGGGAAGTGGCGGAAGAAGGTCCGCTCGCTCAGTCCCGCGCGCGCCGAGATCTCGGCCACAGTCGTCGCATCGAATCCCTTCTCGTTGTAGAGCGTTAAAGCCGCCTGGGCGAGGCGGCCGCGCGCGTTCGGCTCCCATCGACCCATACCTCGATCATAGGTGATGACAGACGCTGACATCAGTCGTACTCTTAGTGATGACAGTGACTGACATCATGAGGAGTGGAACATGAAGATCTTTGTGACAGGGGCATCCGGATGGATCGGCTCCGCGCTCGTTCCCGGGCTGCTTGCCGCGGGTCATGACGTCGTGGGGCTGGCGAGATCCGCAGCGTCCGCCGAAGTCGTGACCGCGCTGGGCGCCGAGGTGCTCCGGGGCGATCTGGGTGACCTGGGCGTCCTTCGCACGGGAGCCGAAGCGGCCGACGGCGTCATCCACCTCGCATTTATCCACGACTTCACTGACTTTCCCGCGGCAGTAAAGGCAGACGGCGACGCCATCGGCGCGATGGGCGATGCGCTCGTCGGATCGGGCAAGCCGTTCGTCATCGCCTCGGGCACACCTGTGGTCCCGGGGCGCGTGGCCACCGAGCACGACCGCAACGCTTCCGGCTCTCCAGCCGCAGGGCGGGAAGCCAACGCACAAGCGCTTCTGGCCATGGCGGAGCACGCGGTGCGTTCCGTCGTCGTGCGTTTGCCCCGAACCGTTCACGGCGAAGGCGACCACGGCTTCGTGGCCCGCCTCATCTCGATAGCCCGCGAACGCGGAGTCTCGGGCTACGTCGGTGACGGGTCCAACCGTTGGCCGGCCGTTCACGTGCTCGACGCTGCTCACATGTTTCGTCTCGCAGTGGAGCAGGCGCCTGCCGGGTCAGTCCTTCATGCGGTGGGGGACGAGGGGGTGCCCATCGGGGAGATTGCGGCCGGGATCGGACGCCGTCTGGGGCTTCCAACGGCGTCCGTCCCGCCCGAGCAGTTCGGCTTCCTGGGCGGGATCCTCGCTCATGACCAACCGGCGTCGAGCTGGCTCACCCAGCACACGCTCCCGTGGAGCCCAGTGCAGCCCGGCCTCCTGGAAGACCTCGCGAAGGGCCACTACTTCGAGTAGGCACGTGGGCGAGCGGACGTCGTCGTACCAGGCGACCGGGAGCCGCTAGATGCGGCTCTCGTCGAGGCCGCTCCGCCGATCCGGGAACGATGCCCTCGTCATCCGCCTGGGGTCAGGGGAGTCCGTCGCGGCGGCGAGCCACTCGACACGAACGCGCTCAGTCAGCTTGGGAGGCAGCGAAGAGCAAGCCAGTACTTTCTGGAGAGTGCCGTTGTGCCAGAGGCTGTATTGCACGAGGCCCGAGGTTTTCCGGACTTCAAATCCCTGCACCACAACGCCCATCCAACGACGCCGAGGGTGCTTCAACTGCTGGTCGAAGTCATGGCCACAGTGCCGGACGCTGACACCCGGCTCGTCAACCTCTACGCCAACCAGGGCAACGCCGACCCACTGGTTGTTGCATGAGCCTTGGAGGGCCGTGAGCACGACAGCCGCTACCTCATGGCACCGGAGTGGATCGTCGTCTCGGGCGACAATGCAGTCAGCGACAAGGCGGCGGAGTTCTAAGGGGTCATCACCCTAAGGCACGGTCGACGGCGCCCGGGCCCTGTGTCTCATTTCAGATGCACGTACGAAACCCGATGGGCACCCGAAACACGGAGCCCAAGCCGCGTAGCATCCGCCTGTCTTGATTTGGCACTCGAGCTCGACACAAGGCAGGGGCGCTGGGTGTACTCCCTGCGCCCCTGCCCCGTTGGTCGCCGAGTCTACCGTGCGGGCTCGATCCTGCCGGTCACCTCGCCGAACGAGATGGTGGCCCCGCCGGGCCCCGGCGCGGTGGCCGCCATGGTGACGGTCTGGCCGTCTTCGAGGAAGGTCATGGTGCGGCCCGCGCTCCTGCCAGGCCATGACCACCGTCTGGGGCGTGTCCGCGGCGGTCGGCCACGGCGTCGACAAGAATGACGTGCTCAACCTCAAGGCTGTCACCGCCGTGATCACCCTCTTCGTGACGCTCTACGCGGCCCGCCTCAGCGATCGGCTCGGACGCAAGCCGGTGTTCATCGCGGCGGCGATTGCCGGCGTCGTGCTCGCCTACCCCATCGTGTCCCTGCTCTCGGACGGCACAGTGTGGGGTTTCGGACTCGCCATGCTCCTGGGTAACGGCCTCATCCAGGGTTTCCTGTGCGGCCCCATCACCGCCTACGTCGCCGAACAGTTCCCCGCCCGCAGCCGCTACTCCGGCGCATCCCTCGCATACCAGGGCGGCTCGATGCTGGGCGCCGGCTTCACCCCGGTGATCGCGGAAGCCCTCGGAATCGCCGGCGGGGGCGTGTGGCTCATCGCCCTCTTCTGGGCAGGCTTGCTCGCCCTCGCGGCAGTGACCACTTTCTTCACCCCTGAGGGCAAGAACCGCGTCATCGACTGAGGATGACGCGACGTCTCGTCGATCTGCAACTGCTGTGGCGCCAATGTCCTGAACTTCTCCCGCAGTGCAGCGAAGGAATAGCTGGGCGGTCGGCGCCGTGCGAAGGCTTGCGCCCCCGCGGCGCCGCCTACGTCCCCAGCACCCGGTCCAGGAAGCCGTTGCGGAAGACTCCTCCCGGATCGCGCTTCGCCGCCAGGTCGTGGAAGTCGACGAACCGGGGGTACAAGCCCCTGAGCTGCGAAGGGGCCAGCGCGAACAACTTCCCCCAGTGCGGACGGGGTGCAAACGGCGAGAGTGCGGCCTCGAGTTCGGGCAGGAACGCTTCGACCTCGGCCTGCAGGGGCCGCCAAGTGAAATGCAGCGCAATGCTCTCCTGGCCCTGCGAGGGGCTCAGCCAGAACTCGTCCGATGCGACGGTCCGGACCTCGGAGACGAACAGGAGCGGCGCGAGCTTCGCCGCGAGGCCGCGCACTGTCCGGAGCGCCTCGGCAGCGTGTGAGCGCGGAAGCAGGTACTCGGTCTGGAGCTCGTCGCCCGCACTCGGGGTGAACTCATGACGGAAATGCGGGAGCCGATCAAGCCACGGCCCGGGCACGTCGAGCTGCTGCGTGCAGTTCACGGCGTCCATCTCCGGAAGCGGGTGCCGTGGCCTGGTTGCGCGCACGGCGCCATGGAAGGCATGGGGAGGCTCTGCCGCGCCTTCGTCGCTGGCCTCGCACTTCACCTTGCGCCATGCCTGCTGCACCGTGTCCCCCGCGTAGTCGGTGAAGAGCGATACGCTGTAGCCGTCTCCAGCCACGGCGTCGTAGTCGGCGAGCACCTCGTCCCACGGCAAGTCCTCGAACACCTGTTGGCGCATCTGGTAGCTCGGCTCGATCGCGAGCTCGAGCGAGGTGACGATGCCCAGAGCCCCGAGGCTGACGACGGAGCCGAGGAACTCATCGCCAGACCCCTCCGCTAGGCGGTCGGTCTCCCCGGACGCGCGCACGAACTCGACCGCCTTCACCGCCGATGCCAGTCCCGGGCTCCTCATGCCTGAGCCGTGGGTGCCGGTCTGGACCGCCCCGGCCACGGAGATGTGCGGCAGGGACGCCATATTGTGGAGCGCCCAGCCCGCGCGTTCGAGCGCGAGCCCCAGCTCCCCGTACGTGCACCCTGCGGGCACGCGCACGACACGGCGCGACGAATCCACCTCGATCCCACCCGGCAGCCGGTCGAGCAGCACGTGCAGACCAGGGGTGTCGGCGACATCGTTGAAGCAGTGCCGCGACCCTAAGGCCTTGACACGGCCGCCGCGGCGCCCGGCATCCACGACCACCTCCGCCAGCTCGGCAGTGGTCGTGGGCCGGATCGCGGAGGCCGCGGAGTACTCGAGGTTCCCTGCCCAGTTCTTCATGGCCGTCCCTCCGTATAAGTAGCTGAGACGACGGCGCGGTACCGCTCGAGGACGCCGGAAAGGGGAGGCGAGGCGATCGGGGCCGTGCGTGTTTCCTCCCAGTCGGGGAACCGGCCCCCGAGGACTCCCGCGGCTTGGCGGGCTGCGCCGTCGGCGACGTACTCGCCGGCCTCGGGCACGAGGACGGGTAGGCCGAAGATTCCGGCGGCGGCCTGCTGGACGGCCTCTGACCGCGCGGCTCCGCCCACGAGGATGATCCGCTCCGCTGCGACCCGTTGCGCGGTGAGCGCGGCCAGGCCGTCCGCGAGGGCGCACACGATCCCCTCGACCGCCGCTCGCGCCAGGTTCGCCCGCGTGTAGTTCCTCAGCGTGAGCCCGTGAAGGGACCCGGTCGCATCCGGCAGGTTGGGGGTCCGCTCCCCTTCGAAGTAGGGAACGAGTGTCAGGCCCTCGGCCCCGGGAGACGCAGAGAGCGCGAGCTCCGTCAGCCCGGGCAGCGTGACGCCGAGCAGCGCCGCGCTGGCGTCGAGCACGTGCGAGGCGTTGAGCGTGCAGACCAGCGGCAGGTAATGGCCCGCCGCGTCGGCGAAGCCAGCCACGAGCCCGGACGCGTCCGACGTCGCGTGCCCGGCGACGGCGAACACCGTGCCCGAGGTTCCGATCGAGACCACGACGTCGCCGACGCCCGCTCCGACCCCCAGCGCGGCTGCCGCATTGTCCCCGGCACCCGGGCCGAGAAGAGCACCCGTCCGCGCCACCGTGCGGGCGCGGCCCGCGGCTTCCAACGGGCCGAGCACCCGCGGCAGGACCGGAACGTGCCCGAGGGTCTGCTTGAGCACGGCCGGGAGATACTCTCCTGAGGCCGGTGACCAGTACCCGGTCCCAGAAGCATCGGAGCGGTCGGTGGCCAGGGCGGCGAGGCCCGGCTCCCCCGACCCTGCCCCATACCCGGCGAGCCGCCAGGTGAGCCAGTCGTGCGGGAGGCACACGGCCGCCGTTCGTTCAGCGTTCGCGGGCTCGTTCTCGGCCAGCCAGCGCAGCTTGGCCGCTGTGATCGAGGCGACCGGCACAGTTCCGGTCGTCTGGGCCCACCACCGCGCACCGGCCGCCTCGTCGCCGTCGCCCGCCTCCTTGATGAGCGTCTCCGCGGTCCCGGCGGAGCGGATGTCGTTCCACAGCAGGGCCGGGCGGACCACGGCACCGGATGCGTCGAGGCAGACCATGCCGTGCTGCTGGCCTGCGATGGAGACGGCAGCGACGTCGTCGAGGCCGCCCGCCGCGGCGACGGCGGCTTGGAGGGCGTCCCACCACGCGTCCGGGTGGACCTCCGTGCCCTCCGGGTGGCGGGCCGATCCCGAGCGCACAGCCGCCCCGGTCTGGGCATCACGGATGATGACTTTGCAGGACTGTGTGGAGCTGTCGACGCCGGCGACGAGGGTGGCCATGGCTCAGCGTGCCCCGAGGAGGTGCTCGAGTGCGAGCTGGTTGAGCCGGATGAATGCGTACGAGCGCGCGGCGGCCTTCTCGGCGTCGAAGTTCTCGAACGCAGAGGTGTCAGCGAGCAGGTCCGTCGTCGTCTCCCCCGCCGCGAGGGTCGGCTCGGCGAGCTCGAAGACGCCCGAGGCGGCGAGGGCCTCCTGGACCTCGGCGTCCGCGCGGAACGCCGCCGCCCGCTCGGCCAGCAGAAGGTACATGCGCATGTTGGCCCTCGCGGACTCCCACACGCCGTCGTAGCCGTCGGTGCGGGACGGCTTGTAGTCGAAGTGCCGGGGGCCCTCGTACCGGGGACCGCCGTTCGGGAAGCCGTTCTCAAGAAGGTCGACCGTGAAGAAGGCGCTCGTGAGGTCGCCATGACCGAACACGAGGTCCTGGTCGTACTTGATCCCCCGCTGGCCGTTGAGGTCGATGTGGAAGAGCTTGCCCGCCCAGAGCGCCTGAGCGATCCCATGGGTGAAGTTCAACCCAGCCATCTGCTCGTGGCCGGTCTCAGGGTTGAGGCCCACGATGTCCCCATGCTCGAGCTGGGCGATGAAGGCCAGGCCGTGACCCACGGTGGGCAGGAGGATGTCCCCACGCGGCTCGTTCGGCTTGGGCTCGAGCGCGATCCGCAGCCCGTACCCCTTTTCCTTGATGTAGGCGGCGGCGGTGTCCACGCCCTCGCGATAGCGGTCCAGGGCCGCGTTGAGGTCCTTCGCCCCGTCGTATTCCGAGCCCTCGCGCCCGCCCCACATGACAAACGTCTCCGCGCCCAGCTCGGCGGCAAGGTCGATGTTCCGGAGCACCTTCGCGAGCCCGAAGCGGCGTACCGAGCGGTCGTTGGATGTGAAGCCGCCGTCCTTGAACACGGGATGGCTGAACAGGTTGGTCGTGACCATCGGCACCTTCAGCCCCGTCTCCTCGAGCGCGGCGCGGAAACGCTTGAGGATGAGCTCCCGCTCGTCCTTGGATGCTCCGAAGGGCACGACGTCGTTGTCGTGGAAGGTGATGCCGTAGGCGCCGAGCTCGGCGAGCCGGTGGACGGCCTCGATCGGGTCCAGGGGGGCGCGGGTCGGGACGCCGAACGGGTCGTTTCCAGTCCAGCCGACTGTCCAGAGGCCGAAGGTGAACTTGTGGTCGGGCGAGGGGGCAGAGGTGGGGTTCGCGGACATGGAGAGCTCCTCGTTGAACTGTGGCGGCGGCCGGGACGGTGCGTCCCCGCGAATTAGTATGTATTCTAAACTATATGTGTCATGATGTGATGTGGTCAACATGTTTCTGACCGAGAAGGTGCCATGACTGTTCGGACCGGCACCACCTCGCCGGGAGCGGAGGCTCCGGGCCGGGTGGGAGACGTACGACGACGCAATCTCGCGCTCGTCCTCACACGGCTCACCCCGCACGCCGTCGCCACACGCGCCGAGATCGCCGTGGCCACGGGGTTGACGAAAGCCTCCGTTTCAAGCCTCGTCGCGGACCTGCTCGCCACCGGGCTGATCGAGGAGCGGGGCGTGACTCGCGATGGCGAACGTGGACGCCCGGGCGTCGGCCTCGCCTTCAGCCCAGGGCAGGGGGCGCTTGGGGCCGAGGTCAACGTCGACTACCTCGCCGTCGGAGTCGTCGACCTCCAAGGGACCCTCCGTGTCCACGAAAGGATCGAGGCCGCGAACCAGCGGCGACCGCCCGAGGATATCCTTGCCGAACTGCACGGGCTGGCGGCCCGGGTGCGCAAAGCCGCCGCGGACAAGGGCATCGCGCTCCTGGGCGGCGGACTCGCCGTCCCCGGGCTGGTGGAACCTGACACGGGAACCGTCGTCACCGCCCCGAACCTCGCCTGGGCCGACATCTCCCTCAAAGAGGGCCTGGCGGGGCTCGCGCCCGGGGCACCGTGCGGCGTCGTCCTCTCCAACGAGGCGGATAGCGCCGCGCTCGCCGAGCTCTGGTACGGCACCGGCCCGGCGGTGGACACCTACCTGTACCTCTCCGGCGAGGTCGGTGTGGGCGGCGGGCTCGTCATCGGCTCGTCGCTGTTCACCGGGGCCGGAGGGCACGCTGGCGAGGTGGGGCACGTCGTCGTCGACCCTCGCGGCCGCCGCTGCTCGTGCGGCGGGCGGGGGTGCGTCGAGACGATGGCTGGCCAAGAAGCCATCCTCGCCGCCGCGGGGCTCACCGACGGGGGTAGCACGACGGCGGCGAGGCTGGCTGCGCTGCAGGCTTCCCTGGCGGAGGGGGACGCCCGGGCGATCAGCGCGGTCGAACGCGCAGGCGAGGCCCTCGCGGTTGCCGTGATCGCGGCAGCACGCCTCGTCGACCTCTCGGCGGTGGTCCTCGGCGGCCACTTTGCGACACTGCGGGACCTCATCGGACGGCCACTCGAGGCCGCGCTCGAGGATCTGGCGCCGGGACGTGTCACGGCCCTCCACTTTTCCGAGCTCGGCTCCACGGCCGCCGTCCGGGGCGCCGCCGGTGCCGCGCTCCGGAGGGCCCTCGCGTCACCTCATCAGCTCCTCAGGTGACAGCACCGCGGGCGCTCACGCCTCCAGCATGTAGATGCGCCACCGCGCGACGTGCTCCTCGCCGGGGCTGAGCCAGACGAGGTCTGTGCCGCTCGCGAAGGCGTTCGGAGGACAGGTCATGGGCTCCACAGCCAGACCCAGGCGGTTCGGCGCGGGCGGCCTCTTGTCCGCAGTGTGGATCTGGACCCACGGGCACGTCCCGTCCCAAGCCATTCCGACGCCGTTCCCCGCAGGATCCCGCAGGGTCACGCGGGCCATACCGTCAGAGTCAAACCGCACGCCAGTAAAGGCGTGATCGATCTCGACGGAGCCGATGGGCCGAGGCTCGCAGAAGTCGAACGGGTGCCCTGCCACCCGGCGCAGCCCCAGGGGCAGCATGCGCTCCGACGTGACCTCGAGGAACTGCTCCGCCGGCAGCCCCAGCTCCCATGAATCCAGGGGCGAAGGCCCTGCGACGAGGTATGGGTGCGGGCAAACGCCGTATGGCGCCGTCTCCTCGCCGCTGTTCACGGCGCGCACAGACCACGTGAGGCCCCCTGGGTCTCCGGGCTCTGGCGCCCTCAGCGCGTAGACAGCCTCGAGTCGCAGTTGGTAGGGGTAGCCCGCGCACGGGCCCAGGTCGAGCGCGAAGGTTGCCGACGCGTCGTCGTGCGCCGCGAGCACCCACTTCCGTCCGAAGGCGAGGCCATGGAGCGCGCACCCGCGCTCGGCCTCGTTGACCCTCACGGCGAATTCGCGGCCATCCACCCTATAGCGTCCGTCGACCAGTCGGTTGGGCCACGGCGCCGCGATGATCCCGCGGTAGTCCGGGATCGGGGCCTCGGGGGCGAAGGGGACCACGAGGTCGCGTCCGCGGTAGGTGAGCGCGGCGAGCGCCGCCGCCGTGTGGGCCAC
Source organism: Sinomonas notoginsengisoli (assembly GCF_021554725.1). Classification (GTDB taxonomy): domain Bacteria; phylum Actinomycetota; class Actinomycetes; order Actinomycetales; family Micrococcaceae; genus Sinomonas; species Sinomonas notoginsengisoli. The sequence goes on from NZ_JAIZDP010000002.1 coordinate 296,570, forward strand.
GACGGCGACGTACTCGCCGGAGCGGATGACGGCGCTCACGACGCTCCGTTCATGCTCTGCCATTCATGTGGACAGGGAATCCTCGCGCTCGCGCTGGGAGAGATTCTGGAGCGCGACCGGGCGCGGCCGCTCAGCCCGGCTTACCACCGGCTCGGCCCGGCCCGTCCCCGCCGACCTGAGCAGGGACTCCATGACATCGAGCACGTGGAACGCGAGGGTGCCGCCGGCGCGGGGCTCTTCTCCGGGGCCCGCGTCCGCGAGCGACCGCGCGAGGTCCGCGATGCCGTAGCCTCGTCCCGAGTCCACGTAGCCTGCGGAGACGGGCAGCGTCTCCCACTCGGTGCCGCCGAGCCGGAACAGCCGCGTGTCGCCATCGAAGTGGTTCGGGTCCGACACGGCGAGCGTGCCGAGCGAGCCGTGGATCTCGATGTTCGGCGAGTTGGTCTGCACGGCATCGAAGCTCATGACGAGCGTCGACAGGGCGCCGGACTCGTGCATCAGGACGCCCGTGACGTGCGTGTCGGTCGTGACAGGGATCTTCTCACCGGCGCGCGGCCCAGAGCCGATCACCCGTTCCGAGCGCGTGTGGCTCGCCGCCCCGATCACCGAGACGACCGGCCCGAGCAGCGTGACCAGCGCGCTGACGTAGTACGGGCCCATGTCCAACAGCGGGCCGCCGCCGGGCACGTAGTAGAAGTCCGGGTTCGGGTGCCATCGCTCGTGGCCGGGGGTAACCATGGTTGCGGTGGCGGCGACGGGTGCGCCGATGAGGCCGTCGTCGATCGCCTTCCTGGCGGTCTGGATGCCCGTTCCGAGCACGGTGTCCGGCGCGCAGCCCACGATGACGCCGGCCTCCCGCGCCGCCTCAAGCACCCCATGGGCCTCAGCGGTCGTCGCGGCCAGGGGCTTCTCGCCGTACACGTGCTTGCCTGCGGCAATCGCGGCGAGCGCGACCTCGGCGTGCGCTGCTGGAATGGTGAGGTTGAGGACGAGGTCCACGTCATCGGCCGCGAGGAGCTCCTCGACGCCGAGGGCGCGCGCTCCCTCCCCGTAATCCTTGGCGACGTCCTGAGCCCGTGAGGCGTCGAGGTCGGCGACCGCGACAAGCTCCACGTCCGGCAGCCGCCGGAAGCTTGCGAGGTACTGGCCCACGATCTTCCCGCAGCCGATGATGCCCACCTTCAGCGGTTTCCCGCCAGCGCGCGGCCCTTCCGTTCCTACCGGCTTGCCCACAGTTCCTACCGGCTTGCCCACAGCAGGCCCCTTTCGATGATCGTGCGGACGTTGGGGTCCTGGAGGACCTCGACCCGGTGCCCGGGCGTGCAGACGAAGATGCGCCCGGCCCCCCACTCACGTGTCCAGATGGCTGGGGACGTGACTTCGCGGTGCCACGGGTCCCACGCACGGACCTTCTGCGTGGTCGTGGCGAGGACGTCGATGTAGTCGTCGGCGAGAACCCAGTACTGCTCGGTCACGAGGTCGAAGTCTGAGATGCCGCGGGTGATCGAGTGCTCGGTGGCGGCCGGGAGCATGTTCACGGTGTAGGGCACGTAGTTGTCGGACTGCTCGCCGATGCGCTCGTCGGGGTGTTTGCCCGGGTGGCACGCGAACTGGCCGCCGATGAGGTGCAGGTAGTCCGAGGTGTTGCGGTACGAGTCCGCGATCCCGCCGTGCCAGCCGGCGAGCCCCGTGCCGTGCTCGACCGCGGTTCGAAGGCCCTCGAACTCGTCCTTCTCGATCGTGGACATCGTCATGCACTGCATCACGAGGTCAACGGTGCCCATGTACTCGGCGTCCGCGTAGATTTTGGGCGATTCCTCGATGCGCACCTCGTACCCGTTAGCCCTCAGGTGGGGGATGAAGAGGTCTGTGGCCTGGACGGGCTGGTGGCCGTCCCAGCCCCCGCGCACCACGAGCGCGTTCTTCGTGGTCATCTACTGGTTTCCTTTGCTGCTGAAGGCGGCGTCGAATGCCGCTGCGGGCGGGGCGATCTCGGCCAGACCGCGCACGAGAACGAGCGCCTGCGGGGCCCCGATGAGACGGTCCATGCCAGCGTCCTCCCATTCGATGCTCGTCGGTCCCTCGTAGCCGATCGCGTTGAGGGTGCGGAAGATCGGCTCCCACTGCACGTCCCCGTGCCCGGCGGTGACGAAGTCCCAGCCACGCCGCGGGTCTGCCCACGCGAGGTGGGAGCCGAGCCGGCCGTTGCGGCCGTTGAGCTGACGGATGGATTCCTTGACGTGCACGTGGAAGATCTTCTCCGCGAAGTCCTGCAGGAACATGACAGGGTCGAGGTCCTGCCAGATGAAGTGCGAGGGATCGAAGTTGAGCCCGAACGACTCCCGGTCCCCGATGGCCTCGAGCGTGCGCTTGGCGGTCCAGTAGTCGTACGCGATCTCGGACGGGTGCACCTCTAGGGCGAACCGGACCCCGACCTCGTCGAAGACGTCCAGGATCGGGTTCCACCGGTCCGCGAAGTCCCGGTACCCGGCCTCGATCATCCCCTCCGGCACGGGCGGGAACATCGCCACGGCCTTCCAGATCGAGGACCCCGTGAACCCCGTGACGGTCTTGACGCCGAGGCGGGCCGCGGCCCGGGCGGTGGCCTTCATGGCCTCGGCCGCGCGGGTGCGCACGCCCTCGGGCTCGCCGTCGCTCCACACCTCATCGGGGAGGATGCCGCGGTGCCGGGCGTCGATCGGGTCGTCGCACACGGCCTGGCCCGTGAGGTGGTTCGCGATCGCGTAGACCTTCAGGTCGTGCTTTTCCAGGATGTCCAGCCGGGTCTGGAGGTACGCGTCGTCCTCAGCGGCCCGCACCGGGTCGAGATGGTCGCCCCAGCAGGCGATCTCGAGCCCCTCGAAGCCCCACTCCCCCGCGAGCCGTGCGACCTCCTCGAAGGGCAGGTCGGCCCACTGGCCGGTGAAAAGCGTGATCGGTCTTGTCACGGGATGCTCCTAAACCTTGGTCCAGCGTGATTCGTCCGCGGCGCTCGTCTCGACGGCCTCCAGGACGCGCTGGACCTGGAGCGCGTCGGTGAACGACGGCGTGGGCTGCTTCCCGGCGGCGATCGCCTCGACGAGGTCCACCACCTGGTGCGTGAACGCGTGCTCGTAGCCGAGTCCGTGCCCGACCGGCCACCAGTGCGCGGTGTAGGGGTGCTCGGGCTCGGTGACCTGGATCTTCCGGAAGCCGGCGTTCGGCTCGTCAGCCGCGCCGTAGAACCACAGCGAGTTCATATCCTCGAAGTCGAACGCGAGCGAGGCCTTCGAGCCGTTCAGCTCCAGCCGCATCGCGTTCTTCCTGCCGAGGGCGAACCTCGTCGCCTCGAAGACCCCGACCGCGCCGCCGTCGAGCCGCGCCGAGAAGATCGCGGCGTCGTCGACCGTCACCGGTCCCTTCGGCCCCCCGGCGGCCCCCGCCCCGCCCAGGCCGACGAAGTCCCCGCCCAGGGGCCGCTCCTTCACGAACGTCTCCAGCAGCGCCGAGACGCCGGTGATGCTCTGCCCGCTGATCCACTGGGCCGCGTCGATGATGTGTGCGCCGATGTCTCCGAGCGAGCCTGAACCGGACTTCGACTTGTCGAGCCGCCAAGTCAGCGGCGCGTTCTCGTCCGTGAGCCAGTCCTGGAGGTACTGAGCCCGCACATGCCGGAGCTGCCCTAGCGCGCCGGAGTCCACAAGCCTCTTCGCGAGGGACAGGGCCGGGGTCCGCCGGTAGGAGAACCCGCACATCGCGAACACCCCGCGGGACACGGCCGCGTCGGCGGCCGCCGCCATCCGCTCCGCCTCCGCCACCGAGTTCGCGAGCGGCTTCTCGCACAGCACATGCTTGCCCGCCTCGAGAGCGGCGACGGCGATCTCCTCGTGTGTGTCGCCGGGCGTGCAGATGTCGATCAGGTCGATGTCGTCCCGCTCGATCAGTCGTCGCCACTCAGTCTCGGCGGAGTGCCACCCAAGCTTCTCCGCGGCCGCCGACACACGCTCCGGGTCTCGCCCAGCCACCGAGGCCATCACCGGCGCCAGCGGAAGGTCGAAGAACCGCGGCGCGGTCCGCCATGCCTGCGAGTGGGCCGCGCCCATGAAGGCGTACCCCACCATCCCCACACGCACGGGCCTCGCCCGGGCGCTCACTTGCTGAATCCCGCGGTGAGGCCGCTCAGCAGCTGGCGGCGAGCAACAACGTAGATGACCAGGAGCGGGAGCGTCGCGAGCACCACTGAAGCGAGCACGGCTGGGATGTTAGCGGTGAACTCGCCCTGGAACGTCCACAGGGACAGGGGCAGGACCCGCGTGGACGGGCTCTGGGTGAGGATGAGCGGGAAGAGGAAGCCGTTCCAGACGTGGAGCGCGTCGTAGATGCCCACGGTCACCACGGCCGGCTTGACGAGCGGGAACGCGAGACGCCACATCATGGTCCAGTCGCTGCACCCGTCCAACCGCATCGATTCGAACAGCTCGTTCGGAACGTCGCGCATGAAATTCGCGAGGATCAGGACCGAGATCGGGATGGCGAAGGCGATCGAGGGCAGCATGAGCGCAAGCAGGGTGTCATACATGTGCGCCCTCGTGATCATCCAGTAGATGGGGATGATCGTGGCGTGCAGCGGAATGGCGAGGCCCAGCAGGAACAGCTTATTGGTGACGTTCAAGAACCAGCCCCTGCCCCGCACAATCGCGTAGGCCGCCATGAACGAGACGAACAGGGTGGGGACCACGCTGCCAATGGTGACGATCAGGCTGTTGGTGAAGTACTGGACAAAGTTGTTCTCGAGCACCAGCTGGTAGTTCGCCAGTGTCGGCTCGGTGGGCGGGGCCATCGGATTGGCGGTGAAGAAGCCGGCCTGGTCCTTCAGGCTCGTGATCACCACGTAGTAGATGGGCAGGATGATGATCGCGAGCCAGAGCCAGCCGCCGAGGCCGCCGAGGACGTTCGGTCGGAACCTGCCGGGGCCCTTGGGAGGGGTCCCTGCACGTTGGCGGCGGCCTGCGCGCGCCACCGGGGGGACGGGGAGTTGGGTGGTGGAAGCCATCAGGCACCTTCCAATTGGCTCGCACTCGCGTTCTTGCCTCCGAGGCGCTGCAGGAGCAGGGCCAGGGCGAGGCCGATGACGACGAGGATGACGCCGAGCGCGCTGGCCGCGCCCATGTCGTTGGCCTTGAAGCCGGTCAGGTACATGTGCAGGGGCAGGAGACGGGTCGAGTAGCCGGGGCCGCCCGCCGTGAGGACGAATACAAGGTCGAAGTAGGCGAGGGACCCCAGCACCATCAGCGTCGAGGAAGTGATGATCGTGTACTTCAGCTGCGGGAGCGTGATGTGCAGGAACTGCTTCACCCGTCCGGCGCCGTCGATCTGCGCGGCCTCGTAGAACGAGGTAGGGATCTGGCGGACACCGCCTTGGTAGATCAGCGTGTGGAACGGCACGAACTGCCACGCGATGACGAAGACGACGACGAACAGCACCAGGTCCGAGTTGCCCAACCAGTCCTGGGCGAGGGCGGGCAACCCGAAACCCGGGCCGACCCCGAAGTTCGGGTCGAGCAGGGCCTTGTAGGCGATCGCCACGGCCGCCGAGGACAGCAGGAGCGGCATGAAGTAGAGGACCGCGAGGGCAGCCCGGTATTTCTGGCCGCCAGCTGTGAAAACACCGAGCAGGAGGCTGATGGGTGCCTGGACGATGAAGGAGAAGAACATGATCTTCGCGGTCACGCAGAGGGCGTTGAGCGTGAGCTCGTCCGTGAGGACGCGTGTCCAGCTGGACACGCCGTCGAACGTTATCTCGCTCAGCCCGTTCCAGCGGGTGAAGCTCAGGGCGACAACGCCGATGAGCGGGAGGATGGCGAAGACCAGGAAGAACACGAGAGCCGGAACGGCGAGCCAACCCGACGGGCCCTTCTCGCGGGCCCGTCGGGAGACGAGGGTTGTCAGAGCCACGGTGAAGCGCCTACTTGCCGATCGTCGCGTTCATCGAGGAAACGAACTGCTCGGAGGTGATCTTCTTCAGGAAGATCTGGTCCAGGTTGGAGAGCATGGCGTCGCCCTGGGCCGGGCTCAGCGCCTGGTCCCAGGAGAGGGTGAAGCTCGGCGCGTTCTTGGCCAGGCCGTAGACGAAGGTCAGGAAGTCCTTGTCGGGCGAAGCCTCGAGCTTGCCCTCAACCCCCTTGATCACCGGGACCGCACCGGAGTTGATGAGATCCTGCGTGTTCTCCTCGTTGAACATGCCGTCCTTGATGTAGTTCTGCGCAGTCTTCTTCTGGGCATCAGTGGCCTTGGAGGACACGGACCAGAAGTTGGACGGGTTGCCCACGATGTCCTTCGGGTCCCCAGCGCCGCCACCGACCGTCGGGAAGGTGACGAAGCCGAGCTTGCCGCTCTTGACGAAGTCGGCCGCATCCTTCTTCATGCCCTGGTAGATCCAGCCGCCCTGCAGGATCATCGCCGCCTTGCCGGTGTACAGCAGGGCCTGGTCGGCGTTGCTGTCCGCGGCGATGGAGGAGAAGCCGTTGACGAAGCCACCGGCGTCCACCAGCTGCTGGATCTTGGTGAGGGCCTCGGTGACCGCGGGATGCGACCACGCGTTGGGCTTGTTGGCTGCAATGTCGGCGAAGACCTGTGGGCCACCGATGCGCTCCACGAGGTACTCGAGCCACATCAGGTCAGGCCACTTCGATTGCCCCCCAAGGGAGAACGGGGCGATCCCGGCATCCTTGAACTTCGGCACGAGGGCCATCAGCTCGTCCCAGGTCTTGGGTGGCTGCGCCCCCACCTTCGCGAAGACGTCCTTATTGAAGTACAGGACGACCGGCTGGGTGTTGTTGTTCGGCACCGCGTAGGTCTTGCCGTTCACTTGGCCGTTCTTGAGCACCGAGGGCAGGTAGCGGTCCTTCACCTGCGGGTTCTGGTCGAGGAAGCCGGTGAGGTCATCGACCTGGCCGGCGTCCACGTAGGACTTCAGCACGCCGCCGCCCCAACCGTAGATGAAGGTGGGGCCTTGGCCTGCGCCGACAGCCGTGCGGACCTTGGTCTTGTACGCATCGTTGGCGAAGAAGTCGAGCTTGATGGTCTGGTCGCTGTGGGCCTTGTTCCACGAGTCCGCAGACTTCTGCAGGGATGCCTGGTTTCCACCCGTGAGGCCCCACATGGTGGCGGCGTCCCCGCCGCCGGGGCCAGCGGAGCCGCAGGCAACGAGGGACAGGGCCAGTGCCGCGGCGGGGATGGCCGTCGCGGCCGTGCGCAATTTCCGAATGTTCATGGTCTTCCGTTTCATCCTCAGGGGTCGTCACTGACCGCAAGGCTTCGAAATCTTTCGAATTAGTTTCGGCGTGCACTGCCACGCTAAACGGTGACATGGGTCACGGTCAACGGGAAAAGCCGAGAAAGTTCAGGAGCTTGACGAACCAACACTTGACCTGAGGCGCTTCTCCCTACAGACTGGACGACGAAACATTTCGAAAGATTGGTGGGCTGATGGCGACCGCGACAAAGGCCGGAACCAAACCCACACTTGCGGAAGTCGCCCGGCTTGTAGGCGTTTCAGCACCTACCGTCTCCAAGGTGGTCAACGGTCGCAATGACGTCGCCCCGGAGACGCGGGCCAAGGTGTTGGCCGCGCTGGCGCAGATCGGGTATGCGTCGCCGGCCCAGCGTCGCGTGGCAACGCCGGGACCGGACGTGGTCGAGGTGGCCTTCGACGCCCTGACCTCGGCCTACAACACGGATGTGCTCACGGGAATCCTCGAGTATGCCGCCCTCACCGGCGTCGAAGTATTGGTCAGCATTACCGGCGGAGCCTCCCACACGGGACTAGGTCCTCAACCGCGCGCCCAGAGGATGCTCGACCAGGGTCGCGCAGGTTTGATCGTCGTGACCTCGGCCTTCAGCCAGGCGCAGCTGTCGGCCTTTCGCAGGCACGGGATCCCGGTCGTCGTCATCGACCCACAGAACCCTCCGCCCCCGGACGTGGTCAGCGTGGGAGCCACGAACTGGGCAGGCGGCAAGGCCGCAGCCGAACACCTGCTGGAACTGGGCCACGAGAGGATCGGGTATCTCGGCGGTCCAGAGGGGGCAGAGTGCAACCAGGCCCGCCTGCACGGCTACATGTCGGTTCTGATGTCCCGCGGGATTGACGTGAAGCCGGAGTACATCGTGCACGGAAAATTCCGCATCGAGCAGGGCATCGAGGGGCTGAAGCGGCTGCTCTCGCTCCCGGAACGGCCAACGGCGATCTTCGCTGCCAGCGACAGCATCGCCGTCGGCGTGCTGCGCGAGGCGCATCTTCAGGGGATACGAGTTCCCGAGGACCTGAGCCTGGTGGGTTTCGACGGCACCGCTCAGGCGGAGGACTCGGTGCCAGCGCTCACGTCGGTCTCACAGCCGCTTCAGGAGATGGGGCGGTCGGCACTCCGCTCGGTCCTGCGTCAGGCCCACGGGGAGCCACTCGACTCCCATCGCGTCGAACTGGCGACCGAACTCGTGGTGCGCGAGTCCACCGCCCCTCCCGCCGCATTGCCAGCGGCCTAGGGTCTGCGGCACGGATAGGAGGCATCGGGCCTGCGTCGATGTGTGAGGCCGCTGCACGGATGTGCACTATCCGGGAAAAGGTTCGTGACAACGCGGCTCATGACTCGGGCCCCTCTCTGATCCGCCCACAGCCGTAAGCCTAGGCCACCCGTTGTCCCGGCTGTCGCGCAAACCATCGTTTCCCTCCCAGGCCCGGCTAATCGTCCCGGCCCTCCCGCCGCAGCCGCTCCATCTCCCGCCGGTCCTTCTTGGTGGGCCGGCCAGCACCGCGGTCGCGCTGGGGGAGCCCGAGGAACGGCGCGGGCGGCCGCTCGGGCGTGTGGTCCGTGTAGCACCGCGACGCCGCCTCCGCCCCGACGCGCTTGACGATGAGCACGTGCACCTCCAAGATTCGCTCGAACCCCGGCTGCCGGAGGCGGATCGTGTCCCCCGGAACGACGGTCTGGGACGCCTTGACTGGATTGCCATTGAGCCTTACATGCCCCGCGCGGCATGCTGCAGTCGCGGCGGAGCGGGTCTTGAAGGCGCGCACCGCCCAGAGCCAGGAGTCGATGCGGACGGCCGAGGAAACACTGGCTGGCGCGTGGGAAAGGGGCATGGTGCCCAGCATCTTACCGGCGTATCGTCGTGTGCACCGGGGGGATGACCAAAGGAGCTCAGACATGCCTGACAAGCAGCCTCACCAGCCCGAAACCCACAAAAAGCCGTCCAAGTCCTTGAAGGAGCAGCGCGCGGTGAAGAAGGCGAAGAGGGCCGTCGCCCTTGACGCGGATCCCGTGGCGCATCTGCGCAAGCCGCGCAGCAAGTAGGGCTTGAAGAAGTAGCCCCGACAGGGCAGGGCGGACGACGCCGGCCAAGTGGCCGCCGTCGTCCGCCTCCTTGCTCTGGGGTGCTTTCGAAAAGGCCCTTTACCGGCCGCTCTTGAGGCCCGCGCGGGCCATCGCGTCGGCGTAGGCGCGGCCCATGTCGATGAGCCACTCCGTCTGGCGCTCCTTCGACCCGGCGAACGCGCGGCCGTGCAGCGCACGCGCCTTGTAGACCTTGAGCCCGCGGCGCCAGATGAGCGGGTTGTCCGTCTTGAGGAGCATCTGGGCGAGGCGATTCGCCTCGGTACCGTGCGCCACGATCGCGGAGGCGCGCGGGACCGCCTTGAGGAACGTCAGAAGCGGCTTGAGGCCGGCGTGCAGTTGCTCCGGCGTGAGCTTGCCGTTCGCCTCACCGGGCGTGAACCAAGGATATGCGTTCCACGGCATGGTCCATTCCGGGCGCAGCCCGAGCTGGTACTGGAGGCCGAGCAGGCGGGTGACAGCGGCGTCGTCGCCCGCCCAGACGTAACCGCAGGGACTCGCCTCGCCGGTGTTGGAGAAGAGGCTCACAATCCGGCACTCCTCGACCGAGTGCATGGGGTCGACGTACGGCACCTCACAACCCGGGCGCAGCTTCCGGAGGAACTCGACGTGCTGGTTGACCGGCGCGATATGCGCGGCGAAGTTCGGGTCCTGCGACGCCGAGATCGGGTCCGACGAGCCTGCAGGCACGGAAAGGGCAAGCTCGAGCTCGGCGCCAGCGTGCAGGGCAGCTTGCTCTGCAGCTGCGGACGCGGCGAGCGCCTCCTGTGCCGCCTGCTCGGCTGCCGAAGCCTCGGCCGCGGCCGCCTTGGCCGCCGCGGCCTTGGCCACGGCGTGCGCCACGGCCTGCTCCGCGGTGGCGGCAGCGGCGTCGGCGGCAGCACGGGCCCGCTCTGCGGCGGCCCGAGCCGAGGCAGCACGTCGCTCGGGAACGGCCGCCCCAATCACCTCGGACGCCCGGGGCGTCCCCTTGGACGTGACCCTCTTCTTGGCCGAACTCGCGGGCGCAGCAGCCTTCGCCGTACTGACCGTCGCCTTCGCCGCCGCGTTCTTCGGTGAGGCCTGCGGCTTGACGGGCTCGAGGTCGTCGTCCCCTTCCTCGTCGAACAGCCCCGCGAAGAGGTCGTCGGATCCGTCATCGTCCTCATCGTCGATCTGCGGGCCGAACCCGAAGCCCTCCTCGTACTTGGCATCGAGCTCCGAGCGGTAGTCGGAGTCGAAGTCGTCGTAGTAGTCAGGCTCGGCCAGGGCGGTCATGAGGGCGGGAATCTCCTCTTTTCGGGCGCGACCCGGCCGCGGGCGCCAGGTGGCGTCCGTTCCGGGCTGTCATGGGGTGGTGAGCCTGTGGTGGGCTCAGCCGTTCGAGTCTAGCAAGCCGCGGTTGACGTTCGGTTCGCCTGCCGTTCACCTCCCGGCGGGTTCAGCGTAGGCTCGGCCTGTGGACGCGGACAGCGCGCGGAACATCACCTTGCGGCGCCTGATTCCAGGCGACGCGGCCCGCCTCGTGGCCGCCTCCGACCTCTTCGACCACCCCGTCGCCGATTCCGGCGCGCGCGAGTTCCTCGCCAAACCGGGCCACCACCTGCTCTTGGCCGAGGACGCGGACGGCCGGGCGGTCGGATTCGTCAGCGGCGTCGAGACCAGCCACCCGGACAAGGGCACCGAGATGTTCCTCTACGAGCTGGCGGTGGCCCCGGATTGGCGTCGCCGCGGGGTGGCCTCCCATCTGGTCAACGCCCTCGCGGAGATCGCCCGCGAGCTCGGCTGCTACGGCATGTGGACGGGCACGGAGCCCGGCAACGAGGCCGCCCTGGCAACTTATCTGTCCACGGGTGCGCGCCTCGAGCCGGGCACCACGACAGTGGTCTACGACCTCGCGTGAGCGGCGATCCACATGGGCGCTCCTGTGGCGATCACCGGTCTGACGAAGTCGTTCGGGCGGGCGCTCGCGCTAGACCGCCTCGACCTGGACGTCCGGGAGGGCGAGGTTCTCGGGTTCCTCGGGCCCAACGGCGCCGGGAAGTCCACCACCCTGCGCATCCTCCTGGGCCTGCTGCGCCCGGACTCGGGCCGCGTGGAACTCCTTGGCGGGGACCCGTGGCGGGACGTGGTCGCGCTGCACCGGCGCGTCGCGTACGTGCCCGGGGACGTGAGCCTGTGGCCGTCACTCACGGGCGGCCAGGCAATCGACCTCATGGGCAGGCTCCGCGGCGGTCTTGACGAGTCACGCCGCGCCGAGCTCATCGAGACCTTCGAGCTCGACCCGTCCAAACGCGGGCGGGCCTACTCCACCGGGAACCGGCAGAAGGTCGCGATCGTCGCGGCCCTGTCCTCGCACGCGGAGCTCCTGATACTCGACGAGCCCACCGCGGGGCTGGACCCCCTCATGGAGGCCCTGTTCCGCGGGGAGATCCGCCGCGAGAAGGCCGCCGGCCGCAGCGTGCTCCTCTCGAGCCACATCCTCTCGGAGGTCGAGGCCCTCGCGGACCGGATCAGCATCATCCGTCAGGGGCGCGTCGTGGAGACTGGCACGCTCGAGCAGATGCGCCTCCGCACGCGTACCAACGTCGCCGCGACACTCGACGACAGCGCCGGACAGCACCCTGGCCTCGCGGGGATTCCCGGCGTTGAGGACCTGCTCGTCGAAGGCCACCGGGTTCGCTTCAGCGTCGACGCCGCGGGACTCGGCGCCGCGATGGCGGCCCTCGGGACCCAAGGGATCCTCGCCCTCACGGTGACCCCGCCCAGTCTCGAGGACCTCTTCCTGCAGCACTACGGGGAGCGGATCCCCACCCCGGGAGCCGGAGAAGACCGGGGGGCCGCAGACGGGGAGGAGACGCACGACGCCGCCCAGCACCGCCCGGTGGTGCCCCGCCACCGCGCGGACTCGCCGCAGGACAGACCGTGACCGGATTCGCGGGGACGGGGCGCCTGCTCCTCCTCGCGCTGCGGATCGACCGGTTCAAGCTCGCGCCGTGGGTGCTGATCATCGCGTTCTTCCCTGTCGTGTCCTACAACGGATACTCGGCTGTGTTCTCGGGCCCCCGCGAGGCCCTGGCACTCGAGGCGAGCATGGGTGCGAACCCGGCATTCATGCTGCTGGTGGGCCCGGCGGAGCACTTCGGCACCGCTTTCGGGTTCACCGCGTGGCGTGTCGGCGTCTTCGGCATGTTCTTCGCGGCGCTCATGGCCGTCTTCGCTGTCACCCGGCATGCGCGGGCGGCAGAGGACTCGGGGCAGGCCGAGCTCATCGACTCGGGCGCCGTGGGGCCGTATGCCAGGCTCACTGCCGCGATCCTGCTCGCGTGGATCGCCTCCGCCGCGGTGGGCCTCGCGGTCGCGGGCACGCTCGCGGCCTCGGGTGCGACAGCGGCCGAGGGGCTTGCCCTCGGTGCCCAGTTCGGCGGCATGGGGGTGGCGTTCAGCGGGGTAGCGGCGATCACGTCGCAGGTCGGCGCCTTCTCGCGCACCGCCAACACGCTCGCCACCGGGGTCCTCGTGCTCAGCTACGTGCTCCGCGGCGTCGCCGACTCCCTCACGGACGGGCAGTGGCTGTTGTGGACCAACCCGATGGGCTGGGGCGAGCTCATCCGTCCCGCCGGCGAGCGACGTGTGCTCCCGCTCGCGGCGCTCGTCGCGGCCGGGGTCGCGACCGCCGTGGCCGGAGGCTGGATCTCGCGGCGGCGCGATTACGGCTCCGGCCTCATCGGACAGCGTCCCGGCCCATCGAGATGGCAGGCCGGCATCTGGGGCCAGACGGCCACACTGAATCGGGCGCCCATGGTCACCTGGCTCGCCACCTTCGTGTTCCTCGGGTTCGTGTACGGGCTCGTGACGGGCACCATGGGGGACTTCTTCGCCAAGAACGCTTTTGTGCGCCAGCTCATCGCCACGCGCTCCGCCACCGAGACGGACCTCACGTTCACCTTCGTGTCGATGCTGCTGCTGATCCTCGCGATGGGCGGCGGCGTGTTCGGCATCCAGCTGGCCGTGCGGTTCGCTGTGGAGGAGGAAGAGGGCCGCGCCGACTGGGTCCTCTCGGCTGGCATCTCCCGCTCGGGTTACTTCGCCCCGGTCGTGGCCGTCGCCGTCGTGGCGCCCGCCATCGCGGCCGTCATCGGCGGCGTCGTGCTCGCGTTCACTGCCGTGGCGACGGGCACCGCGATCGACGCCGGGGACGTGGTGCGCCAGGCGTTCGCGACCGTCCCGGCGCTGTGGCTGACCGCGGCGGTGGGTCTGGCCTTCGTGGGCGTTGCGCCGCTGTTCCGCTGGATCGCCTGGCTCCTCGTCGTGTACTGGCTGATCCTGACCGTCTTCGGGCCGCTGCTCAAGGCCCCCGACTGGCTCCTGGACACGAGCCCCTTCCACGTGATCCCCAGCGTGACCGCCTCCGATGCCGATTGGGCGCCCGTGGGCTGGATCGTCGCCATCACAGTGGCTCTCATCCTGGCCGGGTTCATCGGCTACAGGATCAGGAGCATCCGCGGCGGGTGAGAGCGGGTGCCGGTTTCGCCCATCTTCTGGAAGAATAGTGCCTCCCGCGCACCTGTTCCGGGAATCAGCGCGCCCCGGCTCCGGTTGCACCTCCCGTACGCCTTCCTGAACCACCCTCCCAGGAGACCCCGTTGCCTTCCGAAGCCAAGCCCGACTCGCCGTCGGTGACCGGAGACCCCGGAAGCCCTCGCGACGCGGACCGCATCACCCCCGAGAACCGGCTCGTCGTGACCGTCCTGGTGGTCGCAGCCTTCGTGGTGATCCTCAACGAGACGATCATGAACGTCGCCCTGCCGCGGCTCATGGCCGAGCTCAAGGTCGACGCGCCCACTGTCCAGTGGCTCGCGACCGCGTTCATGCTCACGATGTCCGTGGTCATCCCGACCACCGGCTTCCTCCTGCAGAAGTTCACCACCCGAACCGTCTACGTCCTCGCGATGAGCCTGTTCAGCGCCGGCACCCTGCTCGCGGCGCTCGCACCCGGCTTCGGCGTGCTCCTGCTGGCGCGCGTAGTCCAGGCATCGGGCACCGCGATCATGATGCCGCTGCTCCTGACAAGCGTCCTGAACCTCATCCCGATTGCCCGCCGCGGTCAGGTCATGGGGACCGTGAGCATCGTGATCTCCGTGGCGCCCGCCGTGGGGCCCACCCTCTCGGGCCTCATCCTGCAGTTCCTCTCGTGGCGGTTCATGTTCCTCACCGTGCTGCCGATCGCCGTAGCCGCACTGCTGTTCGGCGCCGCGAAGCTGCACGGGAATTCCTACAGCGAGCGACCGGCCCTCGACGTCCTCTCCGTGGCGCTCTCAGTTCCGGCGTTCGGCGGCGTGGTCTACGGACTCAGCCAGCTGGGAGGCACTGGGGCCGGCGGGCTCGGTCCCGTGGTCCCACTCGCGGTGGGCGGTGTGGCGCTCGTGGCGTTCGTGCTGCGCCAGATCGCGCTGCAGCGCGGCGGATCGCCGCTGCTGGACCTTCGCGCCTTCGCGTACCCGATGTACACCGTGGCCACCGCGCTGCTCATGGTGGGCATGATGGCGCTGTTCGGCGTCGTAATCCTCCTGCCCCTCTACCTCCAGGAGCTGCGGGGCCTCGACACCCTCGGCACCGGGCTCCTGCTCCTACCGGGCGGGCTCGTGATGGGCCTGCTCGCACCGACCGTGGGGAAGTGGTTCGACCGAGTCGGACCCGTCCCGCTCACGGTCACGGGAACCTCCCTCATCACGGCGGTGCTCGTAGCCCTCAGCTTCCTCGCGGCAGACACGTCCGTGTGGCTCGTGATGGGCCTGCATAGCGTGTTGTCCCTGGGACTCGCGTTCCTGTTCGCACCGACGTTCACGTCAGGCCTCAACCCCCTGCCTCCGCAGCTGTACAGCCACGGCTCGGCGATCCTGAGCACCCTGCAGCAGGTGGCCGGCGCGGCGGGAACGGCGCTCCTTGTTGCCGTCATGGCGGGAACAGCCCACGCGTCGTCCTCGAGCATGCCTGCGGTCGATTCTGCTCTGGCCGGCTTCCACGCGGCGTTCCTTGTGGCGGCGGGCGCGGGAGCGGCGGCGATCGTCCTCGCGGCGTTCCTGCGGAACCAGACCCCGGAAGGATCACCCCGCCAGGATGTTGCTGCCGCGGCTGCGCCGTCCCCTCACTGACGGCTTTCGCGGGAAACAACTCTCCCTCTGAAAGAACCGATCCGGAACGCTCTTACGTGCACTTCAAGGCATCTCTCCAACATGGCTGGCGAGTGCTCCGGGGGGGCAGTGAGTTCAGCTGTGCCTGTCTGGGCTGAGGGGGGTGACGTCGAGCCGACCTCGTGCGGCGGTGTGGGCATCCTTCCGGTGGCGCGCGTGGCCGACACCCACCACAGCGGCGGTCAGCGCCGCC
Source organism: Sinomonas notoginsengisoli (assembly GCF_021554725.1). GTDB lineage: Bacteria > Actinomycetota > Actinomycetes > Actinomycetales > Micrococcaceae > Sinomonas > Sinomonas notoginsengisoli. Next base: position 312,304 of record NZ_JAIZDP010000002.1, read on the forward strand.
GAGAGCGCCAGTCCCAGCCCGAGGTGCCATCGCAATGCTGTTCCTCCAGCAAGGGCGCCGAGCAGGATGAGGACGACGGCGAGCGACCGGCGGCGCCAGAAGCCACCCGTGCCGCCGGCGAGCCGGGATTCAGAGGACAATCCGACGATGGTGGAGGTCACCACCACGGTTGTCACGTCGGTGACCTTCAGCCTGCGCGCCGTCGCAGCCTGAACTCCCATCAGAATCGCCAGAACGGTGGTCACGACGGTGCCGGTGGGCCCCCTGTCTGCCTCGGGCACGAGGAACGCGACGGCTGCCAGGGCGGCCAACCCGGCCGCGACGGCGAGGAACGCGCCCGAGGACCGGCTGCCCCATCCGGGGCCGTCGGGCCGGAGGAGCCGGCCGGCGACAGCAGCACCGAACATGAACCCCAGCAGCGCGAGCGCTGGCCTGAGGACCGGGAGGCTGGCCCCGCCCGCAAGTGCCATGCCGAGGATCACGACATTTCCGGTCATGTTGCCGGTGAACACCCGGTCTAGGCCCAAATACCCGACAGCGTCCACCACGCCGGTCGAGAACGTCAGCGCGAGCATCAGGATCAGATGCAGGCGCTCGGTCGTGAGTCGGTCTCGCTTCATCCAAACGTCCTTGTCCAAAGCTCTTGTGGCCAACGTATACAAAGCTTAGCCTTCTCCTACGAATTGTATTCAATGTCACGTTGACGTGGCCCGATTCCTAGGAAGTTCATGCGGCTCCTTCCACGCATCCCCTGGCGCCGGACGCCACGCAGGCTCGGCGCTTTTATGGCGTCCACCGCATCCACCGTCCTTCTGGCCGCCGGGACCACGGGCTGCCAGGCGATTCAGCCGCTGCAGGCCGCACAGACGCGTCCCGACGTCCTGAGCGCTCCGATCGGGGACCAGAAGGTCCAGGACGGAGGCAGCCTGGTGATGGCGCTCTCCGCCGAGCCGGACCGACTGGACCCCACCACGTCGTCCTCGCTGTATACCCGGTACGTCATGCAGACGATGTGCCAGAAGCTCTACGACATCGACGACAAGGGCGCACTCGTCCCGCAGCTCGCTACGGCGGTGCCTGCCATCTCCCCGGATGGGCTCACCGTGACGATCCCGGTGCGCGGCGATGCCGCCTTCGCGGACGGGACCAAGTTCACCGCGGACGCCGTGCGCATCACCCTCGAGCGTGGCCTGACCCTGAAAGGGTCCGGGCGGAAGAGCGAGCTCGGGCCCATCAGCTCCGTCAAGGCCCTCGACGACACTCACGTCGAGATCACCTACAAGAAGCCCTTCGCACCGCTAGCCGCAGCGTTGGCCGACCGCGCGGGAATGATCCTCTCGCCCAAAGCCCTCACCGAGGAGGGCACGGCCTTCGGGGACCACCCGGTCTGCGTCGGCCCCTTCAAGTTCGTGAACCGCATCCCGCAGACCTCCATCACCATCCAGCGGGACCCGCTCTACTACGACGCCAAGAATGTGCACCTCGATTCGATCACCTACCGGATCATGACCGACGCGAACATCCGGGCGGCGAACCTGCGCTCCGGTGACGTGCAGGTAGCCGATTCAATATCCCCGCAGGACGTGGATGCGCTGATGCAGCAGAAGGGCGTGGGCGTGCTGCAGGTCGGCTCGTTGGGATATCAGGGGCTGACGGTGAATCTCGGCAATACTGCCGGAGTCGGCAAGCCCTACGGCCGGATCGAGACGCCGCTGGCCCAGAACGCCCTGGTTCGCCAGGCCCTGTCCATGGCAATAGACCGCAAGGCATTGATCAATACCGTCTTCAACAACTGGTATGAGCCAGCCTGTTCGCCCATCGCCCCATCCAGCCCCTTCGCCTCACCCGCGTCCAACGCCTGCCCCGAGTTCAATCCCGCCACCTCACGCCAACTGCTCCAGCAAGCCGGCGTCCAGACCCCGTATCCCCTGTCAATGGTGGTCAGCAACACCCCCGATTCCCTGCGCTTCGCCCAGGCGCTGCAGGCGACTGTGGCCGAGGGCGGCTTCGCCCTCACCATCAAGCCCGTGGAGTACTCCACCCTGCTCGACCAGCAGAACCGCGGTGACTTCTCCCTTCTCCAGCTCGGCTGGTCGGGACGGATCGATCCCCATGGGAACATGTTCAACTTCCTGTCCACAGGCGGCGGGAACAACGGCTCCGGCTACAGCAATCCCGAGATGGACCGCCTCCTGACCGACGCTTCGCAGACGAACGACGCGGCCAAGCGGGCCGAGCTGTACGGCAAGGCAGTGACAAAGGTCCAGCAGGACAACCCGATCATCTACCTGTACCGGATCCGAAGCCTGACGGCGTACAGCTCCAAGGTCGCCGGAATCGAAACCTTCCAAGACGGCGTGGTGCGCCTCAGCGGCGCGGCGTTCGTCAATGGGCAGAAGGGCTGAACCGATGACGCGCTATGTCGCCACCCGACTGTGGCACTCGCTCCTTACCCTGGTCCTCGCTTCCCTGGTGATATTCATCGGGGTGCGCCTGCTCCCCGGTGATCCTGCCCTCGCGATGGCTGGCGAGGAAGCCAATCCTGCCCAGCTCGCTGCCGTGCGCTCCCAGCTGGGTCTGGACCAGCCGCTCCCTGCGCAGTACCTCGCCTTCCTGGAGCACCTGCTGCACGGCGACCTAGGGCGTTCAACCCGCACCGGGACGCCCGTGGCCGACCTAGTGGCGAGCACCCTTCCCGTCACACTCTGGCTCGCCGCCTATGCCATCGTGGTCGCGATTGTCGTCGGCATCGCCTTCGGGGTCATTGCAGAGCGGTTCCGTGGCCGTTGGCCGGAGTGGGTGACCAACGCCTTCGGTCTGGTCGGCCTGTCGGTGCCCAGCTTCTGGCTGGGTATCCTGGCCATCCTCTACTTGGCGGTGACACTGGGCTGGTTCCCGGCGTCAGGCTATGTGGACGTGCCGTCCAACCCCGTCCGGGGCCTCTACTACCTGACGCTGCCAGCCGTGATCCTCGGGACCGCCCTGGCAGCCGTGATCATGCGCCAAACCCGTGCATCCATGATCGAGGCCATGAGCACCGACTACGTCCGCACCGCCCGGGCCAAGGGCCTGAGCAGCGGACGCATCCTCTTCCGCTATGGGCTCCGCAACTCGCTCATTGTCGTGGTGACGATCGTCGGCCTGCAGCTGGGCGGGCTCATTTCGGGAGCCGTGGTGACCGAGCGCATCTTCGCCCTCCCAGGATTCGGAAAGCTCACCCTTGACGCAGTCTTCACACGCGACTACCCCGTGATCCAGGCAGTCGTGCTGATCGTCACCGTCGCCTACGTGGTGATCAACCTCGCCGTGGACATCCTGTACTCCATGGTCAATCCACGGATCCGAGTCGGAGGAGCCAACTGATGGCCATCATCGAAATTCGCCCCGCGACGGACCCCGGGCTCGGCGGCGGCACCGGTCTCGGCTCGGGACGAGGAGGGCTCTGGCGGTCCCTGCGCTCGAACAGGCTCGGACTGGCCGGCGGGATCCTCCTCGCCCTTGTGGTCCTGGCCGCCGTCTTCGCCCCGCTCATCGCGCCCTACGGTCCTGCAGAAGTCCATTTCGCGACCCCGTTCCAGAAGCCCGGCACCGTCGGCTTCCTGCTGGGAACCGATGATCTGGGCCGGGACATCTTCTCCAGGATGGTCTATGGCATGCGAGCCTCCCTCGAGGTCGGGGCCCTGTCCGTCCTGCTCTCCGTGCTGGTGGGCGTACCGCTGGGCCTGCTCGCGGGCTACTGGAGATGGCTGGACGCCATCGTGTCCAGGCTGACGGATGTCACTCTGGCCTTTCCCTTTCCTGATCATCGCCGTCGGACTGGCCGCGATCAGCGGCCCGAGCCTCCAGAATGCCGCTCTTGCCATCGGCATCGCCCACATTCCCGCCATGATCCGGGTGGTGCGGGGTGAGACACTGCGCATCAAGGAAAGCGACTTCGTCCTTGGAGCCAAGACCATGGATGCCTCTGGGCTGCGCATCATCTTCACCCATGTGCTGCCGAATGCGGCCAGCGCGATCATCGTCCAGGCAACGGTGATCATGCCTGTGGCGGTCATCGGCGAGGCCCTTCTCTCCTTCCTCGGCCTGGGCATCCAGCCGCCCACGCCGAGCCTGGGGATCATGCTCTCCGATGCCCAGCAGTACATCTTCCGCTCTCCAACGGCGGCCATCGTCCCCGGTGTGGGCATCGCCCTCATCTGCTTGGCCTTCAACCTCTTCGGCGACGCTTTGCGCGATGCCTTCGACCCCACCGCCAACGGCAGAAAGTGACCCGTGACCTTCACAACCCCCGACTCGTTCACCTCCAGGCCGACCCTCCACGGGACCTTCGGCATGAGCGCCTCTACCCACTGGCTGGCCACGGCCTCGGCCCAGGCCGTGCTGGAGCGCGGAGGCAACGCCTTCGACGCCGCCACCGCCGCGGCCTTCGTCCTGCACGTCGTCGAGCCCCACTTGAACGGACCCGGCGGCGACATGACGGGAATCTTCACGACTGCGGAGCACCCCGGCCGTCCTGTAGTCCTCATGGGCCAAGGACCGGCGCCTGCCGGGGCTACCCGCGAGCACTACCTGGCCGAAGGCCTGGAACTCGTGCCCGGCTCCGGCGCTCTTGCTGCCGCTGTCCCCGGAGCCGTCGATGCGTGGCTGATGCTCCTGCGCGACCACGGCACATGGGAACTCGAGGCCGTCCTCGAATACGCCATCGGCTACGCCCGTGACGGTCACCCGGTCCTCGGACGCGTCTGCACCACCATCGCCTCGGTCGCAGACCTCTTCACCGAACACTGGCCCACCTCAGCGCAGCAGTGGATGCCTGGGGGAAAGATCCCCGTCGCAGGCGAGATCATGCGCAACGAGGCATACGCTGCCGTTCTGGAACTGCTCATCGCGGCAGGCGCGCCGGCCAACGGAGCGGAGGTGCCGGACAGCAGGGAATCCAGGATCGAGGCGGCCCGTCGGGAATGGCGGGAGGGGCACCCTGCCAGACGCGCTGTCGAGTTCCTCTCGACGCCACACCGCCATTCCTCCGGCACAGACCATGCCGGGGTCATGACGGAAGCGGACTTCGCCGCCTTCCAGGCCAGTTACGAGGAGCCCCTCACCCTCGAGTTCCGGGGCTACACCATCGCCAAGACCGGCCCGTGGGGCCAAGGGCCCGCCCTACTGCAGATGCTGGCCATCCTCGACGGCTTCGATGACGAGCGCCTCGACCCGTCCACCGCCCTCGGTGCCCACACCATCCTGGAAGCCCAGAAGCTCGCGATCGCGGACAGGGAGGCTTACTACGGGGACGCGGACGTCGACATCGCGTACCTGCTCAGCGAGGAGTACGCGGCGCAGAGGCGCGCGCTGATCACCGACCGCGCCAGCATGGAGTTCCGTCCCGGTTCCGTCCCGGGCCGCACGCCATTCTGCCCCCCACTGCGGGCCGAGTACCTGCCGCCAGCACTGGGAGGCCGCGGCGACGCGGCCCTTGCGGGAGTGGGCGAGCCTACCGTCAGGGCGAACGGGGAGACTCGCGGGGACACCTGCCACATCGACGTCGTGGACCGCTGGGGCAACATGATCTCCGCAACCCCCTCCGGCGGCTGGCTCCAATCCTCCCCGACGATTCCCGGACTGGGCTTCTGCCTCGGCTCGCGCCTGCAGATGACCTGGCTCGAGGAAGGCGCCCCTTCGGCCCTGGAACCGGGCAAGCGTCCCCGGACCACCCTCACCCCGACGCTGGTTCTCAAAGACGGGGCCGCCGTGACGGCAGTGGGCTCTCCCGGCGGAGACCAACAGGACCAGTGGCAGTTGCTCTATCTGCTGCGCACCCTGATCGGCGGCTACGAGCCACAGCAGGCGGTGGACGCGCCGGCCCTGCACACCACGTCGATCCCGGGATCGTTCTGGCCGCGTACCTGGACCCCCGGGGGAGCAGTGGTGGAAGACAGACTCGGCGAGGACGTCATCTCCGAGCTGGAAAGGCGCGGCCACCTCGTCACTCGTGCCGGCGACTGGGCGCTGGGCCGGCTCTCCTCGGTGGGCCGGAACCCTCTCAACGGAACACTCACCGCATCCGCCAACCCGCGAGGAGCACAGGGCTATGCAGCAGGACGTTAGCGTGAAGGACCAGCCCCAGGTCCCGTCCGGGCCCGAACGCCCCCTCCTCAAGGTCCGCGACCTCGAGGTGGCGTTCGGCGAGGAGCCCGTGCTGCACGGCGTCAGCTTCAACCTGAGGCGAGGCGATCGGGTCGCGATCGTAGGCCAGTCCGGGTCCGGCAAGTCGACCACTGTTGCCGCTATCCTGGGGCTCCTGCCCGGGACGGGTCGCATCACTGGGGGCAGCATCGAGGTGGAAGGACACGACCTCGCGGGCGCCAGTGAGGAGCAGATGCGAAGGTTCCGTGGGCGCAGGATCGGGCTCGTCCCCCAGGACCCGATGTCCAACCTCAACCCGTCCATGAAGGTGGGCGCCCAGATCGCCGACGCCCTTGCCGCGGCCGGCCACCGCGGCAAGGCGAACCTCCGGCGGCGCGCGGTTGCCCTCATGGCCGAGGCCGGCATTCCGGACGCGGACAGGAGGTACGGCCAGTACCCCCATGAGTTCTCGGGGGGAATGCGCCAGCGCGTCCTCATTGCCATCTCGCTTGCCGGCGAACCGGACCTGCTGATCGCCGACGAACCCACGTCCGCACTGGACGTCACCGTGCAGCGGCAGATCCTCGACCACCTGCAGACCCTGGTCGAGGCGCGTGGGACCTCGCTCCTCTTCATCACCCACGATCTGGGAGTGGCGGCGGACCGGACGGATCGGATCATCGTCATGGCAGACGGGCGGGTCGTGGAGGCCGGCAGCCCTCAGGAGATCCTCTTCGAACCCAAGGAGGACTACACCCGACGACTGGTGGGTGCGGCGCCGTCCGTGCTCGCCTCCGTCCCGGACGTCGCACCCGACCAGCCTGTCCCGGCCCCTGCCGATCCGTCCTCGGACAGCTCGGGCAGGACCGGCCCGCCGATCCTGCAGGTCCGCGATCTCGTCAAGGACTTCCGCCTGCGCGGTCAGAGGGGCGGAACAGTCCGTGCCGTCTCCGGCGTCTCCTTCGACGTCGGTCGCGGATCCACCACTGCTGTTGTGGGCGAATCCGGCTCCGGCAAGACAACCGTGGCACGGATCATCCTCGGACTCGAGGAGGCCAGCAGCGGCGAGGCCCTCATCGACAGCAGGAGCATCACCTCCAGTAGGGGCCGCACTCGCCGGGCGCTGCGCCGGAAGGTCCAGCCCGTCTTCCAAGACCCCTACGGTTCCCTTGATCCGACCTACAGCATCGAGCGCCTCATCGACGAGCCGCTGCGCGTGTTCAGGGTCGGCGACCGGGCAGCACGGCGGGCGCGGGTCGCACAGCTTCTGGACCACGTGGCGCTGCCGCGCGCCGTTGCCCAGCGCCGGCCCAACGAACTCTCAGGAGGACAACGGCAGCGGGTGGCGATCGCCAGAGCCCTCGCACTGGAACCGGAGCTGCTGATCTGCGACGAAGCCGTCTCGGCGCTCGACGTGCTGGTCCAAGAACAGGTCCTGGAACTCCTCGCGGAGCTGCAGGACCGGCTCTCCCTGAGCTACCTGTTCATCACCCACGACCTGGCCGTCGTACGACAGATCGCCCACCACGTGGTGGTCATGAAATCGGGTACTGTCGTCGAGGAAGGCACGGTCGACAAGGTCTTCTCGTCGCCCGATGCCGAGTACACCAAGGAGCTACTTGGAGCGATCCCCGGTGCCGTCTTCGCCCACTAGGTCAGAACGGGCCCAGAAGCACCGTGTCCAGGACGTGATTCGCCGGGATATCATCTTGGGCGCGCTGCCCGCCGGCACCCGGATCACCGAGGCATCGCTGGCCGCGAAGTATGAAGTATCCCGCGTTCCGGTGCGTGAGGCGCTCCGCGCCCTCGAGGCGGAAGGATTCGTCGAATCCAAGCCCTACGCCGGGTCCACCGTCTCTGCGATCCCCGTCGAGGACGCCGAGGACCTCTTCACTGTCCGTGAGGCCCTGGAGGCCGCCACTGCCCGGCGCGCCGCGAAGCGGGCGGCCGCCCAGCTGTCGGCCGGTGCCCCGAACCCTGCTTGGTGGACCTCCCGCAAGGAGATCGCCGCGATCCTCGGCGAGGGCGACACTGCGATCGAGGCCGACCGCCCGGATCTGCTCCCCGAACTGAACATCAGGTTCCACCTCGCCGTCGCAGAGCTGTCCGGGAGCGTCTCGCTGGCGGCTTTGCTGCGGCAGATCGCCGGAAAGATCGAATGGCTCTACGCCTCCGATGTGCACTCGCGCGGGAAGTCCTCCTGGCAGGAACACCGGGCCATCATGGCCGCGATCGACGCCGGAGATGCCTCAGCCGCCGAGGAACGCATGGCCGCCCACGTCCACAGGTCCAGGACCGGATACATGAGCCGATTCTCAATGCACGAAGGGGAAGGCTAGACGAAGTGCGAGGGTCGGGGAGAGCCACCCGGATCCTGCACAGACTATGTCCATGAATCCTCCTCGCACAGGGTGTGGACTTCGTGTGGTCGAATTGTGCACAGGCTGTGGGAAACCGCTAGGACACTAGCCGGTTGAGGGGAACGACACAGGTGTAAGTTATCCACGGCGTGGACAACGTTGTGGACAACTTAATCCTCTGGATCCTTGAAACCTTCCTCGACGAGGTCCGCGTATTCCCGATGTCGCTTGATGAAGGCCCTCACGTAGGGGCAGTACGGGCGAATCCGCTGCCCCTTGGCACGCACATCGTCGAGGGCGAACGTCACGAGCCTGCTCGCGAGGCCCATCCCCGAGTAGCCCTCGGCCACCTCGGTGTGGTCGAACGCGACGATTCTGCCGTCCTGCTTGAGGCGGTACTGCGTGAAGCCGGCCGTCACACCGCCCACGTGCACCTCGTAGCGATGGCGCTGCTCGGCATGGACGAACTCGACGTGTCCGCGGTCCTTCTCGGCCTTCTCCGGGTCCTTCGCCTTCTCGGATTCCTGCACGTTCACCGGTACCTTCCTCTCGGTCCTCTCGGCGCTTCCCTGATTGTCGCGTGCCCGTGGGCGGGGGCGGAGCCGTACGTTCGGCAGTGGAGGCGCGGGAAGCGCCGCCTCGCCCTCGGTGAGCTCGACGACGGGGCCGAAGGGTGCGCCGTCGTGCGCGTCCCCCTCCGGCACCCCGGTGAGCTGGCCGTTCCATGCCTCGCGGAACGCGACGATCTCCTCATGCGCGCGGCCCACGAAGTTCCACCACATGGTGATCTCCTCGTCGAAGGGCGGCCCACCGAGGACCACCACGCGCAGCGGCACGGTGCCCGGATTCGCGAGGCGCACCGCTTGGCGCCCCGGGGCCAGGTACGCGAGGTGCGCCTCGGCAACCGTCTCCCCGTCCACGGCCAGCGGGCCTCCGTCGGCGAGGAATGCGTGCTCGAACTCGGAGGCGATCCCGAGCGTCACTGCGCCCCCCGGCTCGAGTACTGCCTCCACCCCGAGCAGCGCGGTGTACGTCCGCACGGGGGAGGCCGAGCCGTGCAGGGACCCGAGGAACACGCGGAGCTCGCCCGCGCGGCCGCCCTCCTCGTCCTCGAGCACGACGGCGCGCGGCACGTATCGCTCGAACCCCGGCGGCGCGCCGCGGAAGGCATCCGGAAGCGCCGTCCACAGCTGGACCCCGTGCAGCATGGTCGTGGCGGCGGTCGAGTACTCCGAGTGGTTGATCCCCCGCCCGGCCGTCATGATGTTCAGCTCCCCGGGACGGACCATGGCTTGGTTCCCGGCGCTGTCGCGATGCTCGATCTCGCCCGTGAAGAGCCAGCTGATGGTCTGGAGGCCGGTATGGGGGTGGGGCGGGACCCGCATGCCGCCTGTCGCGGAGACGTCATCGGGCCCGTAGTGGTCGAGGAAGCACCAGGCCCCCACGAGGGAGCGCTGCTTGGACGGGAGTGTCCTGCGCACCTGCATGGCACGGGGCCCGCCGAGGGGGACGTCGCGGGGTTCGATGATCTCGACGCCCGGTCCCGCGGGGAGATCGGTGCAGAGGGTCTCCTGAGGATCGATTTCCAGATTGCTCATGGCGTACCTCCTGGCCCGAGCCTACGCCGTGGCACCGACGTTTTGTCAGGTCGCCTACGCGCCGATGAAGTCCTCGAGCCGCACCACGGTCAGCCCTGCCGCGAGCTGCGCCGCACGGAACGCCTCGAGGTCCTTCGCGAACTCCTCGCGGAAGTGCATGAGGACAATGTCCCCGGGTCGTAGGGCGTTCCCGGACTGGTACTGCATGGAGCCGGCGTTGGCCTTGGCCTCCCAGTCGATGATGGCCTTGAGCCCGGAATCCGCAACGGCTTTGCGCATGGTTGCCGAGTAGGCGCCGCCGGGGGGGCGGAAGAGGGTGGGTGCGGCCCCGTACGTCGCGGCGATGTAATCGCGCATCCCCTTGATCTCACCGAACTGGTAGGCGTAGGCCTTGGTGCTCATGCCGGTGTCGTGGCTGAGCGTGTGGTCCTGGATGCGGTCACCGGCCTTCTGGAAGTCAACGAAGAACTTGGGGTTGTCGCCCAGGGCGGATTTCGTGAGGAAGAGGGTTGCGGGGTAGTCGTACTTCTTGAGCAAGGCAAGGAACTCAGGGTGCTTGACAACACCGTCGTCGATCGTGAGGAACACGACCGGCTGCTTGGTGATGACCCGCGTGACCACCGGCGCGAGTCCTCCCTCGACCGGCGGGAGGACGTAGTCGGAGGCGAAGGTCGGCTTCGGCGTTGCCGCCGTCGTGGGGGCCGGGGTGACCGTGGGCGTGGCCGTGGCCGTCGGGGTCGCCATGGCGGACGACGCCGCGGGGTCGGCTACCGCCGGATCGTGCCCCAGTGCCGCGGCACCCTGCCTTCCCCCGTCTGACACGCCGCAGGCAGCCGCCGCACTGCCGACGGCCGCGGCAAGACCAGCAAGGGCGGCGCGTCGCGTCAGTGGCGTGGGTTCCATGGGTCTCCTCCCGCGGAGGGGTCCGCTCCGGCGAACCTCCGGATGCGGCTTCCTTGGTCATGCTAGGGGACTCACTAGGATTTACCCCTCTCGTCAACAGGTTATGCCCAAAGTTATCCACAGCTGGGGACAATTGCGGGCAAGAATCGCCGCGGAGATGAACATTGCAGACGGGGACTGGTGAACAACGCGTGAACTACACCGCTGTAAGTTACCCACACTGTGGACAACTGCTGTGGACAACAAGCCCTTGACGCGCGGAGCGCATTAGGCGTAGCTTGTATTCAATATATCAGTTGATCAAACGATCTTTTGATTACGATGTATTGATGTATCGAGCGGCCGGAAGGACCGAAGACGACCATGAGCACCCCCGCCATCGAACAGGCCAGGGAAGAGGACCGGCTCAACCGCGCCTTCGCTGCCCTCTCCGACCCACTTCGGAGGCAGCTCGTGGCCCGTCTCGCCCTCGGAGACGCCACCGTCAATGAGCTCGCGGCACCGTTTGACGTGACCCTGCAGGCTGTGTCCCGGCACCTCAAGGTGCTCCAGGGTGCGGGCCTCATCAGCCGCCGCCGCGACGCCCAGCGCCGACCCTGCCATCTCGAACCTGCCGCCTTCGGACCTCTCGGCGAATGGATCGAGACCTACCGCGAACGCACGGAGCAGAAGTACGGACGCCTCGACGCCGTCCTCGCCGAGGAGACACAACGCCGAACAGAACAAGACAAACGCCGAACAGAACAAGACAAGGGGAAGCAGCCATGAGCACCACCCAGACCACCCGTGTAACGGCCGAGCCGGCCCTCCCGTTCGTGGACGTGGTCCGCGAGTTCAACGCCCCGGCCGAGCGCGTCTACCACGCACATACGGACCCAGCCCTCTACGCGCAGTGGGTGGGACCCGCGAAGTACACCACGGCCATCGAACACTTCGATGCCCGGTCCGGCGGCGCCTACCGCTTCTCACAGACGGGTCCCGATGGTGAGCGATTCGCCTTCCACGGCTCCTTCCACGAGCTCACCGCACCGAGCCGCATGGTCCAGACCTTCGAGTTCGAGGGTGCCCCTGGGCACGTCTCCCTCGACATCTCGGAGATCGAGAACCTCGACGGCGGGCGGTGCCGTCTCACGGTGCACTCGACGTTCCAATCGGTCGAGGACCGCGACGCCATGCTCGCCGCGGGCATGACCGACGGCATGAACGAGGGCTACGACCGCCTCGACGGAATCCTCGCCTCCGGCGCAGCGTAGGCGGGGTGGCGCAACCGCGCCGATCCACAGCATCGAGGACAACGTTGTCCACAGCATGGGGACTTCTCGGTCCTGCGCCACGGGCTCCACGGTCTTCTTCCTATGCGATACGGCACGTGCGGCCTCACTACGCGTCAGTAAGTACAAGCCTGTAAGTTGTGCACAATGTGGAAAACCCCTGTGGAGAACTCTCCACAGGGGTTTCCCGTAGGCCCCGGATTTCCGGCACCGGCGGCTTCTAGAGGACCGCGCCCCCATGAACGGGCACACTCGAGACCTTCACCAGCGTCGCCGCCACGAGAACCACTGCGACCGCCACGAGTCCCCCGATCTGCACTCCCGTGCGCGCGCGTCCCCGGGGCGCGTAGGCGATCACCGCCGTCGACACGGCTCCGGTGAGGAGGCCTCCGAGGTGGGCCTGCCACGCGATCCCTTGGATCATGAAGCCGAGCACCGCGTTGATCGCGATGAGAATGACGAGCTGCCGCACATCTCCCCCACGTTGGCGCATGACGACGAAGAGGCCGCCGAAGAGTCCGAAGATTGCACCTGAAGCCCCCACCACTGCCTCCTGGTGGGGCGTGAGCAGCAGGAATCCGACGGACCCGCCGAGAGCGGAGAGAAGGTACACCGCCAGGAAGCGGGTCCTGCCGAGGTACGGCTCGAGCGCCTGCCCGAACAGCCACAGCGTGTACATGTTCAGCACGATGTGCAGGAGGAAGCCCTGCGAGTGCAGGAACGCGCTCGTGAGCATCCGCCACGGCTGGGCGGCGGTGAGCGCAGCCGAGTTCGCGTAGGCAAAGTCCTCGGAGAAGCCGGGAATGACCCACTGCAGGAGGTAGGCAAGGGCGCAGACGCCGATGAGGGTCAGCGTGACGGCCGGGCGGCCGCCCTGGCTGACGGTGCCGCCGTAGGCAGTGCGCGCTTGGCTGCCCTTTCGTTCGGCGGAGAGTTCGCGGACGCAGTCCACGCAGTGGAAGCCGACGGCGGCCGGCCGCTGGCACTCGGGGCACGCGGGGCGCCCGCAGCGCTGGCACGTCACATAGGAGACGCGGTCGGGGTGACGGGGGCAGACCGGGATGCTCTCGGGTCCGGCCGCCGGGCTTCCAAAGGCCACGGGTGGGTCAGAGCTGTTCGACGTCGATCGAGTTGATGACCACGTCCTCCGCCGGGCGGTCCTGCATGCCCGTGCGCACGGACTCGATCTCGTCCACGACCTTCTTGGACGCCTCGTCCGCGACCTCGCCGAAGATGGTGTGCTTGCCGAAGAGCCAGCTCGTGTCCACGGTGGTGATGAAGAACTGCGAACCGTTCGTCCCCTTGCCGCCCTGAATGCCGGCATTGGCCATGGCGAGCTTGTAGGGCTCCTTGAAGTTCAGCTCCGGGTGGATCTCGTCATCGAACTTGTAGCCCGGGCCGCCGATTCCCTTGCCGAGCGGGTCGCCGGCCTGGACCATGAAGTTCTTGATGATCCGGTGGAAGATCGTGCCGTTGTAGAGCGGGGTGCCGGTCATGTCCGCGCCGGTCTCGGGATGGGTCCACGCCTGCTCGCCGGTGGCGAGGCCCACAAAGTTCTTCACGGTCTTCGGCGCGTGATTGCCGAAGAGGTTGACCACGATGTCGCCGTGGTTTGTGTGGATGGTTGCCTTGGCAGTTGGTTGTGCGCTCATGGCGGCCATTCTTCCATGGCAGCACGCGCCGAATCCCGGTGCCCGTGGCGTTCCGCGCTGGGTGAAATCGGGGAGCCCGGGGGCTTCTTGGGCCGTGTGGCCATAGCCTAGGCAACGCGTGCCACGTAGGCTGGCGTTGGTTCCAGCAGATTCCCGGAGGTAGTCGTGAAGAAACCAGTCGAGAAGAGCCTGAACGCGTCCGAGTCCCTGGCGCGGGACGTTCAGGAGAATGTGGCCGCAGGTGTGGAGAACGCGCGAGAGTGGGCACAGCCCCGCGTCGACGCCGCGGTGCAGTGGGCTGTACCGAGGATCCAGCAGGGACTCGATTCCGCATCCCCGCGGATCCAGGAAGGGCTCAAGTCCGCAGCCCACAATCTCGCCGAAGGCGTGGCGACGGTGACGCCCAAGCTCCAGGACGGGCTGTCCCAGCTCGCGCCGCGGATCACCGATGCAGTCGACAGTGCCGCGCCGCGGCTCCATCAGGTAGTGGACAAGGCGGCCCCCGCGATTAAGGACGCGGCAGACACCTATCTGCCGAGGATCTCCGGCGGCATCGCGCAGGCCGCCGAGTCCGTGAACCGCGGCCTCGCCACTGCACCAGGCCACGTCGACTCGGTGGCCCAGAAGCTCGCCGAGTCGGGCATCGTCCGTCAGGCGGACGCCGCCGCGAGGGATGCCGTCGTCGCAGCCCAGCAGGCCGCACGCAGGGCCGCTGACCAAGTGTCGCCGCGCAGGAAGAAGCGCCGTGGCCTCCTCATCTTCGGAGTGGTGGCTGCAGCAGTGGCAGCCGGTGTAGCCGCTTGGAAGGCAGCGAAGCCGGTGGAGGACCCTTGGAAGACGCCCGTTCCTGTAACGCCGGCTCCCGGCGGCACGCCGACGGCACCTCCAGCCGCCACGCCGGCCGCCGCGACAACTCCAACCACAACGCCAGCACCCGTCCCGGCCAGCACAGCCAACACCGAGCCGGTCGTGACGGCAGAGAAGCCCGTCTCTGCCGTCGAACCCGAGGCGGCTGACGAGGCAGAGGCAGCAGCGGCGGCGACCTTCGACGCCGGCCAGGCCGCAGTGCTCGAAGGTTCGCCGACCAATCCCGAGGAGGTCAGCGGGACCGTCGGGACCGAGACCGCCGCGCACGAAGTGTCTGGCGCGCCGAAAACGGGGACCCATGCGGCGGAAGCGTCGACGGCGATGAAGAACATCCATGCCGCCTCCAACGGCGACAAGTCCGAGGGCAAGGAGACCCCGGGCGCCTGACACCCGTCCACCCGCCCTCACGGAACCAGCGGGCGCGGAACCGCCTAGGTGCGGTTCCGCGTCCGCGTGCGTTGCCGCCGTCGTGCGCTCTGCCGTCACAGGGCGCCCCGGACGGGCCCTCGCTTTTGCTAGATTTGGTGTTGATGCTCACGGAAAACGCCCTGATCAACGCCACGGCCGCGCCTGCGTCGCTGTCGCCGAGCGTGTCGATCGTGATCCCGGCGTACAACGAGGAGAGCGTGATTCGCCAGTGCGTGACGGCGGCGATCTACCAGTCGGTCCCGGCCCACGAGATCATCGTCGTGGACAACATGTCGAAGGACTCCACCGCCCAGACCGTGAGCCAGCTGCAGCAGGAATATCCAGAGTCAAGGATCTGCCTCTTGACCCAGGACCGCGAGCAGGGACTCATTCCCACCCGGAACTTCGGCCTCGACCACGCCACGGGAGACATCCTCGGCAGGATCGACGCGGACTCGCTCCTGGAACCCGATTGGGTCGAGGAGGTTCAGCGGGCCTTCGCGGACCAGAGCGTGCAGGCCGCAACGGGGCCGGTGATTTACTACGACATGCCGATGCGGCGGTTCGGGCTCAAGGCGGACGACAAGGTGCGCCAGCTCCTGCTCAAGCTCTCGCGCCACGAGTACCACTTCCTGTTCGGCTCCAACATGGCAATGCGCCGCACGGCTTGGGAGTCAATCCGCGGCTCCACCTGCCGCGATGAGAAGGACGAGATGCACGAGGACATCGACCTGTCGCTGCATCTGGCCGAGCATGGGCTCAAGATCCAGTACTGGCCCGAAATGGTCTCAGGGATGTCCGCCCGCCGGCTCGAGGATTCGCCGAAGGACTACCGGTACTACGTCCAGCGCTTTGACCGCACCTACAAAGCGCACAACATCAAGAAGATCGCCCTCCGCGCCCCAATGGCCGTGATCTTCTCGGTGTACTACCCCGCCAAGCTCCTCCGGGCCATCCACTCGGCCAACCAGCCTGCGGTCAAGCGCGGCGGGGTCTAGTCCGCGCCGAGCTCCGGTTCGACTCGGGCCTCCGGTCCGCTCCCGGCCTCCGGCTGAGCCCTCGGTCCCGCCGCTGACCTGTTGCGGCGCTGGCCGATGACGACGACGGCGAGCCCCGCCAGGATAAGGCCGAGCCCTGCGTAGATCCCGGCAGGGAGGACCTCGTGGAGGAAGACTGCCGCGAGCAGGGCCGCGCCGGGAATCTCGAGCAGGATGAACATCGAGACGACGAGCGGGCTCAGGGTCGCCACGAGATGGTTGAACGCGGTGTGCCCCACAAGCTGGGCGGCGGCGGTGATCGCGAGGATGCCCACCCAGCCGAGAGGCTCGAAGCCCGTGAGCTGCTGCCCCGTGGAGAGCGCCATGACGGCCACGAGCGCGGCGCAGACCGAGTAGCACACGGCCGTGTACGTGCCCGTTCCCATGGTCTGGCGTGCCTTGCCCCCCGCCATCGTGTACAGGCCGGCGAGGATCCCGCCCGAGACTGCGAGGACATCGCCCAGCACCGCCTCGCGCGATGAGCCGAGGTCGAGTCCAGTGATCGCCACGACGCCAGCGAACGCCAGCCCGAGCCCGACCAGGACGGCCGCCGGCAGCCTGCGGCCGCGCAGGAGCGAGAACACGGCGATCCAGCCCGACTGGAGACAGACGAGCGCCGTGGCGGCCGCGACCGATGTCAGCGTGAGCGAGAGGATGAAGCACACGAAGTGGAAGGCCAGCGCCGTCCCAGCAATCCCTGACCACATGTACTCGCGCCGCCCGAGCCGCTGGAACTGCTGCGGGCTCCGGACCACGACCGGCCCGGCCATGACGACGGCCGCGATGGCGTTGCGCCAGAAGGCGATCGCAAGCGCCGTCACCGAAGTGCCCGCGAGGGTGGCGGCAATGAGCGGGCCGGAGGCGGAGACGCCCAGAACGCCGAGCACCACGAGGAGGGGGATCACCAGCCCACTCTAGTGCCGCGCGGCCCAGCACCTTGCCTCTCTCCGCCTGTTGTTCTATAACTCATACATCAAAGGGGCGGGAGGTTGGACCGATGATCCTCACCGTCGACCTCGACAGCGAAGCGCCGATCTACCAGCAGCTTCGGGACCAGATCGTGGAGGCGATCGCCGACGGCGTGCTGACGGAGGGCAGCTCGCTGCCATCCACCAGGGCCCTTGCTGCGGATTTCGGGATCAACTTCCACACCGTGAACAAGGCCTACGACCTCCTGCGCCAGCAGGGCCTGATCCGGCTGAACCGCAAGACCGGCGCGGTGGTGGCCCTCACGGACGCGGGCGCGCCGTTCCGCGCAGAGTGGGCCGCGAGGGCGCGGACCCTGCTGGCCGAGGCCGTTGCCGCAGGAGTGCCCCCCGAGGAGGTCCTCAAGGCCTGCCGGGCCGTGCTCGAATCATTCGGATCCACCCAGACAGAGGAGATGCCATGACCATTGCCGTCGTGCTGAGCTCGGCGCTGTCGGCACTGGTGCTGGCAGTCGCCCTGCTGCTTCCCTCGATCAACAGTCGGACCGTGCCCTTCGGAGTCCGGGTGCCGGAGCAGCATGCAGACGACCCGACCGTGCTTAGGCAGACCCGCATCTACCGCTCGCGGGTTGTGGCCAGCTGGACCCTCGCCGCCGCGGTCGGCGTCGTCGTCTACGGCCTGACCGGCGAGACATTCCTGCCGTCGCTATCGGTGCTGCTTCTCGTCGGGCTCTGGTACGGCTGCTTCTTCCTGGCCAACCGCGAGATCCGTGCGGCCAAGGCCGCTGGAGGCTGGTACAAGGGCCTGCACCAGGCCATCGCGGTGGACACCGGGCTGCGGACCGACCCGCCGCGTTTCCCCTGGCTCTGGCTAGCACCGGCGCTGATACTCACGGTCGCCACAGTGGCCATCGGCGTGCTCAGCTACCCGTCCATGCCCGAGGTGCTCGCGGTGCACTACGCCAAGGGCATGCCCAACAGGATCGCCGCCAAGTCGGTGGGCACAGCGTTCTCACTGGTGTTCGTCCAGGTCGGCATCACCGCACTGCTCGCCGGCATGGCGGCGGCCATCATCTTCCGCAGCCGACCGGACATCGACCCGGCGCACCCTGCCGGCTCCGCGCGCTGGCACCGCCACTACATGGTCCTCGGCGCGAAGGCCCTGCTCGGACTGGCCGCGGTGATCGACCTCGGGATGCTCGGATCGTCGCTGCTGATGTGGACAGGGACGGTCACTCAGTGGGCGTCCGCGGTGATCGGGCTCCCGATTCTGGCCGCCGTCGCAGTGGCCGCCGTGGTCCTGGCCCGGAACAACCGCGAGCCGGACGAGGGGGAGGAGGACACCGGCCTGTCCCACCGGGACGACGACAGATACTGGCGGGGCGGACTGATCTACATCAATCGTGAAGACCGCGCGCTGCTGGTCCCGCGTCGGTTCAGTCTGGGATGGACGCTCAACTTCGGCAACCCCACGGCGGCGATGCTCCTGGTCGGTCTAGTCGCCCTGATCGGCCTCGCGATCGCCCTACGCTTCGAGGGCTGACCCCCACCTGCCCTCGTAACGCTCGTAGATGGGCCCGAACGTGACAGTGGGCGCGAAGTGCTGAATCCGCGTCAGACAGGGGAAACCAGAAAGCCAGGCGTTCAGAACGCCTGGCTTCCCTCATTCAACTCACGGTGGAGGCAAGGGGACTCGAACCCCTAACCCCCTGCTTGCAAAGCAGGTGCGCTACCAATTGCGCCATGCCCCCGTGGCTCTGGAACATCTCGGGCTACTCGACTGCGTCGGTCGACCCGCTCCAGACCTCTTTCTGAGCCTCGGACTCTTTGGCCTTCCGATACAGGAAAGCACCCGCCAGAGCAGCGACTGCGAGCGCAATCAGTCTCTTCACGGGCACCTCCACGTGTACGAATACCAAAGTTCCGTGGGCGTACCAGGACTTGAACCTGGGACCTCTTCGTTATCAGCGAAGCGCTCTAACCGCCTGAGCTATACGCCCCAACAGCCCGTTCATTGCCCTCGGGCCGAGACCTGACTCTACAGCACATTTCTGTTGCCGGCCAAATCAGCTCAGTCGTCGGTGAGGGTGACCCCGATGCCTCCCACAAGCGTGGCTGAGATGTTGTACAGGACGGCCGTGAGCATCGACAGCGCCGTGAGCAGCACGACGTTGACGACCGCGATGATCGTGGCGAAGGAGGCCACTTGGCCCAGCGATGCGATCTTCTTGAGGTCGACGGTGCCGCTCTCGGAGCCTGCCACCTCGCCGAGGAGGCCGTTGATCTTGTCGAAGATGCCCGTGACGTCCAGCACCATCCAGAGCACGATCGAGGCGACCACCGTGACGATGCCCAGCGCCACGGAGAGCAGGAAGGCCATCTTCAGCACCGACCAGGTGTCGACCTTGCTCACGATGAGGCGGGCACGCCGCTGCTTGGCCTTCGGGGCCGGGCGCACCAGGCCGGACTGGCCCGGGCGCTGCCCTGTGCGCTGGCCAGTGGCCCGCTGTGCGGCAGCCGCCGTGAGCGGGCGCTCGGACGGGCGCTGAGCGCCGTAGCCGCCCGCCCCGGCGGACTGGGGCGGGGAACTGGGACGCTGCGGCGGGCGCGACGGCGCAGCGGCCGGCGGGTAGCCGCCGGACGACGGCGCGTTCTCGGGCGTGCTCACTCGTTACCTCCCGGAGTCTGGTCTGAGTCTCCAGCCAACGTTACGGCATGAGGCTCCTCCGCTGCCTCCCCTCCTTCGGCCACCGAGGCCTCCTCGGCGTCCGACGGCGTGCCCTCGGGCGCCGCTTCCTGCTCGCCGCCGAGGGTCCGTTCGGTGTTCTTCGCGACGGCGATGATGCGGTCTCCCTTGTCCGGCTTGGCGAAGATGACGCCCATCGTGTCACGGCCCTTAGCCGGTACGCCGGTCACTGCGGAGCGGACCACCTTGCCGCCCTCCATGACCACGAGCACCTCGTCTTCCTCGTTGACGATCAGGGCGCCCACGAGGTGCCCCCGCTCCTCCTGGTACTTGCCCACCTTGATGCCGAGGCCGCCGCGGCCTTGGACGCGGTACTCCTCGACCGCGGTGCGCTTGGCGTAGCCGCCCCCGGTGACGATAAACACGAAGGAGCTGTCGGTCACGACGTCCGCGGCAAGCAGCTCGTCGTCGTCACGGAACTTCATGCCAGTCACGCCGCTCGTCGCACGGCCCATGGGACGCAGCGCGTCATCGTTCGCCGTGAACCGAACCGACTGACCGTGGCGGGAGACGAGCATGAGGTCGTCGGTTTCGCTCACGAGCTGGGCAGAGACGAGCTCATCGTCCTCTCGGAGGTTGATGGCGATGACGCCCGCGGACCGGTTCGTGTCGTAGTCCTCGAGGCGAGTCTTCTTCACCAGGCCCTTCTTCGTCGCGAGCACGAGGTAGGGCTCCTGCTGGTAGTCCCGCAAGGCGAGGACCTGGGCGATGCGCTCGTCCGGCTGGAACGCGAGCAGATTCGCCACGTGCTGGCCCTTCGCGTCGCGGCCGCCCTCCGCGAGCTCGTAGGCCTTGGCCCGGTACACCCGTCCGAGGTTCGTGAAGAACAGGAGCCAGTGGTGCGTGGTCGTCACGAAGAAGTGCTCCACCACGTCGTCCACGCGCAGCTGGGCACCCCTGACGCCCTTGCCTCCGCGTTGCTGCTGGCGGTACTGGTCGCTGCGGGTGCGTTTGACGTACCCGCCGCGGGTGATCGTGACGACCATTTCCTCCTCGGGGATGAGGTCCTCGACGCTCATGTCCCCGTCGAAGCCCGCGACCACGCGCGTGCGGCGGTCGTCGCCGTGCTTGTCGACGATTCCGGTGAGCTCCTCGGAGATGATCTGCCGCTGGCGCGCCGGGTCGGCGAGGATCGCGTTGTACTCGGTGATGAGCGCCTCGAGCTCATTGTGCTCGTCCATGATCTTCTGCCGCTCGAGGGCCGCGAGGCGGCGGAGTTGCATGTCGAGGATGGCCTGGGCCTGGATGTCGTCGATGTCCAGGAGCGACTTGAGGCCCTCTCGCGCATCCTCCACCGTGGGGGAGCGGCGGATGAGGGCGATGACCTCGTCGAGCATGTCGAGGGCCTTCAGGAGGGCACGCAGGATGTGCATGCGCTCCTCGGCCTTGCGCAGCCGGTACCGGGTGCGGCGGACGATCACATCGATCTGGTGGGTGACCCAGTGCCGGACGAACGCGTCGAGCGAGAGGGTGCGAGGCACGCCGTCAACAATCGCGAGCATGTTCGCCGCGAAGTTGTCCTGAAGCTGCGTGTGCTTGTACAGGTTGTTCAGGACGACCTTCGGGACCGCGTCGCGCTTGAGCACGATCACGAGGCGCTGGCCTGTGCGTCCTGAAGTCTCGTCGCGCAGGTCCGCGATGCCGGAGATCCTGCCGTCCTTGACGAGCTCCGCGATCTTCATGGCGAGATTATCCGGGTTGGCCATGTACGGCAGTTCAGTGACCACGAGGCATGTGCGCCCCTGGATCTCCTCGACGTTGACCACTGCACGCATCGTGATCGAGCCGCGGCCAGTCCGGTACGCGTCCTCGATACCCCTGCGGCCGAGGATTGTGGCGCCGCTGGGGAAGTCGGGCCCCTTGATGCGGGTCAGGAGTGCCTCAAGGAGCTGCTCACGGGTCGCCTCGGGGTTCTCGAGGTACCACTGCACGCCGTCGGCCACCTCGCGCAGGTTGTGCGGGGGGATGTTCGTGGCCATGCCCACGGCGATGCCGGATGAGCCGTTGACGAGCAGGTTCGGGAACCGCGCCGGCAGGACCGTGGGCTCCTGGTTCTTGCCGTCGTAGTTGTCCTGGAAGTCGACGGTCTCCTCGTCGATGTCCCGGACCATCTCCATGGCCAGCTGGGCCATCTTCGTCTCGGTGTAGCGGGGAGCAGCGGCACCGTCGTTTCCGGGGGAGCCGAAATTGCCCTGGCCGAGAGCGAGCGGGTACCGCATGACCCAGTCCTGGATGAGCCTGACGAGGGCGTCGTAGATCGCCATGTCGCCATGCGGGTGGTACGTGCCCATGACGTCGCCCACCACGCGCGCGCACTTGTTGAACGCGCGGTCGGGGCGGTAGCCGCCGTCGTACATGGCATACAGCACGCGGCGGTGCACAGGCTTGAGGCCGTCCCGGACGTCCGGAAGCGCCCGCCCCACGATCACGGCCATCGCGTAGTCGAGGTAGGACCGCTGCATCTCCGTCTGGAGGTCGACCTGCTCGATGCGGTCGACCGCTGCGCCAGCCGCAGGCGAATAATCAGCCATGAAGGCCGCCTCGTCGGGGGTGGTGCCGTCGGGATTCTCGGGAGTCTCGTCGCTCACAGATTCTCTCCTCTAGTTGCTCGTCGTACCCGAGATCAGATGTCCAGGAAGCGGACGTCCTTGGCGTTCTGCTGGATGAAGTGGCGGCGGGATTCCACGTCGTCGCCCATCAGCACGGAGAACGTCTGGTCCGCGGCAGCGGCGTCCTCCATCGTCACCTGCAGGAGCGTGCGCCGGTCCGGGTCCATGGTCGTGTCCCACAGCTCGGTGTAGTCCATCTCGCCGAGGCCCTTGTAGCGCTGGATGCCGTTCTCCTTGGGCAGGCGCTGGCCGTTGGCAATGCCCGTGCGGATGGCCTCGTCCCGCTCGCGATCGCTGAACACATAGTCGTGGGCGTGGTTGGACCACTTGATGCGGTACAGCGGGGGCTGGGCCAGGAACACGTAGCCGTTTTCGATGAGCGGGCGCATGTACCTGAACAGCAGAGTCAGGAGCAGGGTCGTGATGTGCTGGCCGTCCACGTCGGCGTCCGCCATAAGCACGATCTTGTGGTAGCGCAGCTTGGAGATGTCGAACTCCTCGCCGATCCCGGTGCCGAACGCGGTGATCATGGACTGGACCTCGGCGTTGCCGAGCGCCTTGTCGAGGCGCGCGCGCTCCACGTTGAGGATTTTGCCCCGCAGCGGCAGGATGGCCTGGGTCTCGGGATTGCGGCCGCGCTTTGCCGACCCGCCTGCCGAGTCGCCCTCCACGATGTAGACCTCGCAGCGCGAGGGGTCCTTGCTCGAGCAGTCAGAGAGCTTGCCGGGCATGCCGAACGACTCGAGCGGGCTCTTGCGCCGGGCGTTGTCGCGGGCCTTGCGGGCCGCCATGCGCGCCTGCGAGGCCTGGAGCGCCTTGCGGATCACGTCCTTGGCCGGGCCCGGGTTGCGTTCGAGCCAGTCTCCGAGCTGGTCAGTGACAACCCGCTGGACGAAGCCCTTCGCCTCCGAATTGCCGAGCTTGGTCTTGGTCTGGCCCTCGAACTGAGGTTCGGCGAGCTTGATGCTCACGACCGCGGTGAGCCCCTCGCGCACGTCCTCGCCAGTCAGGTTGTCGTCCTTGTCCTTGAGGATGCCCTTCTCCCGCGCGTACCGATTCATGAGCGAGGTCATCGCGGCGCGGAAGCCCTCCTCGTGGGTCCCGCCCTCCTGGGTGTTGATCGTGTTCGCGTAGGTGTGCACGGATTCGGCGTATGCCGTGGTCCACTGCATCGCAACCTCGAGTGCCATCTTGCGCTCGTGGTCCACGCTGTCGAACGCGATGACCTCTTCGTCGATCACCTCGATCTTCTTCGAGGAGTTCAGGTGCTTGACGTAGTCGAGGAGGCCATCGTCGTACTTGTAGTCGACAACGCGGTGCTTCGCCGTGGAGGCCGCTTCCTCGGGCCGGATCGTCGCATCGCCAGGCTCGCCGGCGACCTCGCTCTCCTCTTCCTCACCCCTGCGCTCGTCCGTGAGCGTGATGCGGAGGCCCTTGTTGAGGAAGGCCATCTGCTGGAAACGCGCACGGAGCGTCTCGAAGTCGAACACCGTGTCGTCGAAGATGGTCGGATCCGGGTAGAAGGTCTGGGTTGTCCCGGTCTCTTCCGTCTCCTCGCCCTCGAAGAGCCCGCCCACCGGGTGGCCGCCGTCACGAAAGGACATGCGCCACACGTGGCCCTGGCGGCGCACCTCGGTCTCAACCCGGGTGGAGAGGGCGTTGACCACGGAGATGCCGACGCCGTGGAGGCCGCCCGAGACTGTGTACCCTCCGCCGCCGAACTTGCCGCCAGCATGGAGGATCGTCATGACGACCTCGACCGTCGGCTTGCCCTCGGTGGGGTGGATGTCCACCGGAATCCCGCGGCCGTTGTCTTCGACGCGCACGCCGCCGTCGTGCTGCAGGGTCACCTGGATGTGGTCGCAGAATCCGGCGAGGGCCTCATCGACCGAGTTGTCCACGACCTCATAGACCAGATGGTGGAGGCCGCGGGAGCCGGTCGAGCCGATGTACATTCCGGGGCGCTTGCGCACGGCCTCGAGGCCTTCGAGGACTGTGATGCTGCTTGCCCCGTATTCCCTTGGTTCCGGACGGGATGCCGAGGGCCGATCTGCGTTCTCGTGAGCGTCATGCTGCGCGGAGTTCTGCTGGGTGTTCGGGTCCACTGGACTCTCGTCAGCCACAGGCGTTCTCGACCCCTCTTCATTTAGGCGGGCTTAACGTGTCAATTCTACCGGGTCCGGCTCGCCCGGACGGCCATCGCCACCCTGAGGGCCTGCTGGGAGGCCCGGAAAGGCCTCGCGGGGTCTCCCAGCGGCGCCTTGCCAAGGGGGAGTGCCTCTCGGGGGCTTCTGCGCGCCCCACGCGCCGTGCACGCCATGAATCGCCCGTCGCTCAGCCGTAGGTGTCCCGCGGGCCCCTGCCCCGGACATGCCGTGGGCCCTTGCGCCAGCTCGGCGAGGAGGGGCCGAGCACCTGGATGCGCGTGACGATGCCCTCGCCGAGCTCTCGGCGGAAGCGGTCCAGGAGGGTCGAGCTCATGAGGCGCAGCTGGGTGGCCCACGCGGTCGAGTCGCAGCGGACGCGCAGGTCGGTGCCCTCGAAGCTCTCTGGCGTGCAGTGCGCAGAGATCTCCGGTCCCACGAGCTCGTGCCAGCGTGAGATGACGGACCCCACGGCGACTGGTGCGTTCCATCCGCGCTCGGCAACCATGCGGTTCACCACTGCACCCAACCCCTGAGGGTCCCTCCCGCTGTATCCGGCGGGAATCCTGGGCCTTCTTCCCCGCGGCTTCTGGGGCGCGTTCGCGTCAGGCACGAGCGAGCCTGAGGCCCGGACACGGACCTCACCGCGCGCCTCGGCTGCCTGCCTCACGCGGTTGAGGGCGGCCCGCGCCGCGTCGACCTCGTGGGAAGCAGGCTGGCCGTCCGACGGAGTGTCCCCACCGACGGCGCCGGTTCGGTCGGCACGCCCGGCTCCGTGGTGCGGGCCCGTGACGTCAGGCATCGCCCTGCTCCGCGGGTGCTGTGTCCGGGGCGATCGCGCCCGGGACCACACGGATCCGCCGCCCACCGAGCTCAGGTGGGATGTCGGCGTCGACCGCGGCCGTGACGAGCACCTGCTCCGCCTTCACCACAATTGCGGCAAGCCGCGCTCGTCGCTCGGCATCGAGCTCGGCGAACACGTCGTCGAGGATGAGGATCGGCTCATCCCCGGCAACTGCCGAGTCATCGAGCATGACGTAGTAGGAGGCGAGCCGGAGCGCGAGCGCGAACGACCATGTCTCGCCATGCGAGGCGAACCCTTTGGCGGGGGCCTCTCCGAGGAGCAGCTCCAGATCGTCACGGTGCGGACCCACGAGCGTCAGTCCGCGCTCGAGTTCGCGGCGCCGCGCCGCGGCGAGGGCTGCCAGGAATCGTTCGGCGATCTCGTCGACACCGAGTCCCGCTAGGCTTCCACCTATCCCGGCCGCGGGTCCCGCCGCGGGTTCTGAGGCGGACGACGGCGCGTGGCCGGCGTCGTGCGCGTCCTCCTCCGTATCCGCGACGGCGCCATCGACGCTCGAGCGGTACACCGCGTGGGCAACCTTCGACCCGTCGGTGAGCTGCGCGTAGGCTGCGTCGAGGTGCGGCCCCAACCGGTCCACCAGCTTCAACCGGGCGGCGAGGAGGCGGGCCCCGGCGCGGGCGAGGTGCGTGTCCCACACGTCCAAGGTCGACTCGACGGTGGCGCCGCCCGGCGAGTCACGATCGGCGACCGGTGCGCGGCGGGAGAAACGGGCGGCCCTCGCGCTCTTGAGGAGGGCGTTGCGCTGCTTGAGCACACGATCGTAGTCCGCGCGGGTGCCGGCGAGGTGGGGAAGGAGCACCGTGAGCAGCTCATCGAGGAACCGGCGGCGTGCAGAGGGGTCGCCCTTGACGAGGCTGAGGTCCTCGGGGGCGAACAGCACAGTGCGTGCGATGCCGAGGAGGTCCCGTGCCCGAACAGTTCCTCCGCGGTTGACACGGCCACGATTGGACCTGCCAGGGTTGATCTCGAGCTCGAGGGTCGAACGCTGTGAACCACGGACGAACCCTGCTCGGACGAGCGCGCGCTCCGCGCCGAAGCGCACGAGTGGTACATCGGAGCTGACCCGGTGCGAGCTGAGCGTCGAGAGCATGCCGAGGGCCTCGACCAGGTTCGTCTTGCCGACCCCGTTCTGTCCGACGAGGACGGTGGCTCCCGGGGAGAGCTCGAGGTCGAGCTGGGCGTAGGAGCGGAAGTCGGTCAGGGAGAGGCGTTCAACGTACACCGGTGGGCCGGGCTCCTGCCTACTTGGCCGGTCGGGTCGCGTGCCCGCCGAACTGGTGGCGCAGCGCCGAGACCATCTTCATGGCAGGGGACGAGTTCTCGCGGGACTCAAAGCGTGCGTACAGCGCGGCCGTGATCGCGGGAGCCGGAATCGCGTTGGCGATAGCCTCCTCGACGGTCCACCGGCCCTCGCCGGAATCCTCGACGTAATCGTCGATAGCCTCCAGTCCGGGATCTTCGTCGAGCGCCTTGACCAGGAGGTCGAGGAGCCACGAGCGGACCACTGTCCCCTTCTGCCAGGCGCGGAACGTACCGGGCAGATCGGTGACGATGTCCTTCGCCGCGAGGAGCTGGTAGCCCTCGGCGTAGGACTGCATGAGTCCGTACTCGATCCCGTTGTGGACCATCTTGGCGTAATGCCCCGCACCGACATCGCCTACGTGCACGAAGCTGTCGGCCCGTTCGCCTTCCGGACGCAGGGCATCGAAGACCGGCATGGCGCGTTCGATGTCCTCCGCTTGACCACCGGCCATCAGGCCGTACCCATTCTCGAGGCCCCACACGCCACCCGAGACCCCACAGTCGGCGAACCGTACCCCCTTCTCCGCCAGGAGCGCGGAGTGCCGCTGGTCCTCCGTGAAGCGCGAGTTGCCGCCGTCAATCACGAGATCACCCTCGGAGAGATGCTCTGAGAGCTCGGTGATGACCTTGTCCGTGATCTCTCCGGAGGGGACCATCACCCAGATGATGCGGGGCACGGGAACAGCGCCGACGAGCTCTTCGATGTCCGACACATCGCTGGCCTCAGGGTTGCGGTCGTATCCGGTGACGTCGATGCCCGCGCGGCGCAGCCGCTCGCGCATATTGAAGCCCATCCTGCCAAGACCGATGAGTCCGATGTGCATCTTGCGCGAGTCCCTTCCTTCGTGAACGCTTCCCGGGGGGTGGTTGAGGTTACCGGTGGGTGATCCGGTGAGGGCCTCTAGTTCGGGAGCCGGACCGGCATGACGAGGTAGCGGTAATCGTCCTCGTCCTCGCCGTCGAGTTCCCGCTGTGCGGTGATCATGGCGGGTTTGGGGGCGCTGGTGAACGAGAAGCGGACAAACGGCGTCTCGATCACGGTGAGACCCTCGATGAGGTAATGGGGGTTGAAGGCCACCGTGATTGACTCGCCCGTGAGCTGAGCTTCGAGTTCCTCGGATGCTTGGGCGTCCTCTCCCGTGCCCGCATCCAGAGCGACGAGGCCTTCGGTGAATGCGAGGCGGACGGGAGTGTTCCGTTCGGCGACGAGGGAAACGCGGCGAACGGCCTCGACGAGGTCCTGGGTGGCGACGACGGCGTGGATCGGCGTCGAGTCGGGGAAGAGAGAACGGATCTTGGGGTAGTCGCCGTCGACGAGCAGGGATGTGGTGGTGCGGCCGCCGCTTTCGAAGCCGACGAGGCGGGAGTCGTCATCCGCGAGGGCGAGGTTCAGCTCGCCGGATCCCCCGAGGGTTTTGGCAACTTCGCTGAGGGTTTTCGCCTTCACGAGGGCCGAGGTCGATGTGTTGGGATTTGCCGGCTGCCATGGAATCTCACGCATGGCCAGTCGGTAGCGGTCGGTGGCGAGGAGCGTGATGAGCTCGCTCTCAATTTCCATCCGTACGCCCGTGAGGATGGGCAGTGTGTCGTCCTTGCTGGCCGCGATGATCACCTGGGCAACGCCCTTCGCGAAGGTGTCACCCGAGACATTGCCCAGGATTGCAGGGAGGCCGGGGAGAGGCGGGTACTCGGCCTCGGGCATGGTAGCGAGGTGGAACGAGCTGCGTCGGCACGTGAGGGTGACCTTGGTGCCGTCTGTCTCGACGTCCACTGGTGCATTCGGGAGGCTGCGGCAGATGTCGGCGAGGAGGCGGCCGGAGACGAGGATCGTGCCCTCGTCACTGATCTCGGCGGGAATTTCAAGGCGCGCGGATGTCTCGTAGTCGAAGCTGCTGAGGCTGACAACGCCGTCGTGGGCCTTGAGCAGGAGACCGGCCAGGACGGGTACAGGGGGACGCGGAGAGAGCGAGCGGGCCGCCCAGCTCACGGCCTCGGTGAGGACATCCCGTTCGACTCGGAACTTCACGGACGCGTTCCGCCTTTCATCGCTGTCTCATGGCCGCGAGGGCGCACGTTCATGGGTGCCTGCTGAGAATCACACGGAAGTGGGCTCTCGGCAGACGCTGACCACAGCTTAGCCCTAGGGCTGGGTCCGGGCTCAACCCGGTTTGTGTAGTTGAGGCCTACCTGAGGTGTTGGGAAGGGTCGTGGGATAGCTGGTGGCTAGAAATCTCATAATTCTTGGTATTGGTGGTGTTAATAACCGCTGTGGAAACTGTGGATAACCGCTTCTGCCCGCGGACTCGCGCGGAAGTTGGCTGTTCACGCGGTGTTGATTCTCTGCGGACATCGTCAGGTGGCGCTGTGGACGCGTCATTCCGTGTGATTCGTGCTCTCCACAGCGACGGATGGGTTGTCACCCCATCCGAGGAGGATGTGCACTTAACCATCCACAAGGTTGTCCACAAGCACCTGTTAATAAGGCACGCATGCGCGAGGGCCGAGTGATCAGAGGCCGCGCTGGGCCTGCTTGATCTTGTTCGTGAGCTCTGTGACCTGGTTGTAGATCGGGCGGCGCTCGGCCATGAGCTCACGGATTTTGCGGTCCGCATGGATCACCGTGGTGTGGTCGCGGCCGCCCAGGACCTGGCCGATCTTCGGCAGGGACATGTCGGTGAGTTCCCGGCATAGGTACATCGCGATCTGACGGGCCGTGACTAGGGTCCGGGTTCGGGACTTGCTGTTGAGCTCGTCCACCGTCAGCTTGAAGTAGGCGGCCGTCTCCGTCAGGATCTGGTCCGCGGTGATCTCGAGCGCGGAGTCGTCGGTGATGAGGTCCTTGAGGACCATCTCCGCCAGCGCGACGTCGACCGGCTGCTTGTTCAGACTCGCGAACGCGGTCACGCGGATCAGAGCGCCCTCGAGCTCGCGGATGTTCGCGGAGATTCGCGAGGCGATGTACTCGAGTGCGTCATCCGGCGCGGAGAGCCCGTCGCTGTTGGCCTTCTTGCGGAGGATCGCGATACGGGTCTCGAGGTCCGGCGGCTGGATGTCCGTCAGGAGCCCCCACTCGAAGCGGGACTTCATGCGGTCCTCGAAGCCGTGGAGTGCCTTGGGCGGCTGGTCCGAGGTGATCACGACCTGCTTGTTGCTGTTGTGCAGGGCGTTGAACGTGTGGAAAAACTCCTCCATGGTTCCCGTGCGGCCAGCGAGGAACTGGATGTCATCGATCAGGAGGAGGTCCACATTGCGGTACGTGGTCTTGAAGCTCGTGCCCTCGTCGTCACGGATCGAGTTGATGAAGTCGTTGGTGAACTCCTCCGAATTCACGTACCGCACCCGGATCCCGTTGTAGAGCCGGCGGGCGTAGTGGCCAATCGCGTGCAGGAGGTGGGTCTTGCCGAGCCCCGAGTCGCCATAGATGAACAGCGGGTTGTACGCCTTGGCGGGAGCTTCGGCGACGGCGACCGCCGCAGCGTGGGCGAAGCGGTTGGAAGCGCCGATCACGAACGTGTCGAAGACGTACTTGGGATTGAGCCGGCTCACCTCCTGGGATGTACTCGGGGGAGTGGGCGCCGGGCGGAGTTCTTCGCGCAGTTCTTCGCGGAGGTCCGGACGCTTGACTGGCTCGAACGCCTCTCCGTGCACGGGGACCAGATCCGTGTCGACGTCGATCGCGCACCGGATGTCCTCCGAGAAGACCGAGCGGAGCGCGTCGTCGAGTGCGGGCTTGATCTGCCCCTGGAGCACCTCTCGGGTGAGTTCATTGGGAACCGCGACGAGGAGGGTTGAGCCAATCAGTCCTTGGGCTTGGGCAAGGGAGACGAATCCGCGCTGACGTGGCGAGACTCGGTTGTCCTCCTCAAGGAGACGCACCACCCGGCGCCACGAACTGCCAAGGGTGTTTGCCTCGTTGGCTTCCTCCGGTCCCATGTGCTCCTCTACCTGCCTGATCATCTGCGCCCTCCGGCTGCCCCACGTCTGTGACGCGATGGTGACCGGTGGGAGTCCGGGCGCGGGCAGGGATACGACGGTTCCCCCATGCACCGTCACTTCCGTGGAACCAGGTGGTTCATCCACAGGGATACCCACAGGCCCGGAAGGTGGCACTAGGACAGCCTAGATGATTGAACAACCCCGAAGATAGCTGGGTTCTGGGCGGACATGAATTACACTCGTGATGTTCCCTCGCCCCGCGGTACGGCCATTCCGTCCACAGCCCTGTGAGTGGAGTTGGACACAGGCTGGGGACAAGGGGTGCGGTAGCGCGTCGTCGTATCTGGCGCTCTATCTGGCGCTGCGCTCGAATTGACGCTCCGCGCCCGGATGGCCTAACGTCGTTAAGTCCTCTGTGTCTGCCTACTTCTCCTGTCGCATGTCCTCGGACGCCCAGCGAAATCCTCTCGGATTGAGCTCAACGGCGGCCGGCATGAGGCGCGGCGGGGGCGGCAGGCCCCAATATGTAGCGTCCGCCAGCACTTCGACCCGTCCGGCAGACGCACTCGATCTACTGGAGTGAGAGAAGTGAGCAAGCGGACTTTTCAGCCGAATAACCGCCGTCGTGCCAAGAAGCACGGCTTCCGCCTTCGTATGCGTACCCGCGCCGGCCGCGCGATCCTGGCCGCTCGTCGGTCTAAGGGCCGCACCGAGCTCTCGGCCTGAGTCCTGACTCAGCCGGGCCCGGTCGCAGGCACGCGTCGATGAGTTCCTGATGCTCGCCGCGACGCATCGCCTGCGTTCCGGCGCCGATTTCACGCATACTGTACGTTCCGGCGTCCGCCAAGGACGCCGGAACGTCGTGCTGTATGCGGTGCGTACCGGTCCCCGACCCTCACGCTTCGGGTTCATCGTGTCCAAGGCCGTGGGGAACGCCGTTACCCGCAACCTCGTTAAACGGAGGCTGAGGGAGGCCGCTGCCTTCACCGTCCGCGACCGCCCGGCTGGGCTGGACGTGGTAGTGCGTGCACTGCCTGCCTCGGCACGGGCGAGCTGGGCCGAGCTCAGCAATGACTACAAGTCGGCGCTGGGCGGTGCACTTCGGCGACTTGAGCGAGGCACGGCCGAAGGCAAGGGCCCAGACGAGGGTGCCGGCACCGGCGAGCGTACGGAACGGGAGAGGACAGCGGATGGCAGCCAGGGCTGAGATGCCCGCAGCGGCGGGGCGAGCGGCCCTGCCCACGTGGGCGGCCGCCGTCGTGCGTTTCGTGTGGACCTTGCCGCAGCAGCTCCTGATCCTGCTGCTGAAGGCCTACCGCGCCGTCGTGTCCCCGCTCTACGGGCAGGTGTGCCGCTTCTTCCCCTCGTGCTCGGCCTACGCGCTCGAGGCCGTCAGCGTGCACGGTGCTGTGCGAGGATCGTATCTGGCAGTACGGCGACTGGTTCGGTGCCACCCTTGGAACGCTGGGGGAATCGATCCCGTCCCTGAAGGGCATCGGCATTGGCCCGAGGACCGCACCCCGCGGATCGTGGTGCTCAACCACCCCGACCGCTATTGGACCGACGACACTGACACGAGGAAATAGGGAAGACATATGGACCCGTTAAGCGCCGTAATGCTGCCGTTTGAGTGGCTGGTCTCCTTCGTCATGGTGACCTTCCACGAGGCCCTGGCGTTCATCGGCCTTCCGGCTGCGAGTGGGTGGACGTGGACGGCGTCCATCATTGGCCTTGTCCTTGTGATCCGTGCCGCACTGATCCCCGTTTTCGTCCGGCAGATCAAGGCCCAGCGTGGCATGCAGCTGCTCCAGCCAGACCTGCAGAAGCTCCAGGCCAAGTACAAGGGCAAGACGGACCAGCTCTCCCGCCAAGCCATGGCCCAGGAGCAGATGGCGCTCTACAAGCAGCACGGGACCAACCCGTTCTCTGCGTGCCTTCCCATGCTGATCCAGATGCCGTTCTTCTTCGGCCTCTTCCGTGTCCTCTCCGGGATCAGCAACGCCCAGGCCAACAACACCGGCATCGGCTCGATGACGCACGATCAGGTTGAGCAGTTCCACAACTCGAGCATCCTCGGGGCGCCGCTCTCCGCGTCGCTCCTGCACGGAGGCGGCGGCGACGCCGTCGCGGTCGCGGTCCTGTCGATCCTCATGATCGTGGCGATGACCGCCTCGCAGTTCATCACGCAGAAGCAGATCATGGCCAAGAACATGTCCGAGACCGCGATGCAGAGTCCGTTCATGAAGCAGCAGAAGATCCTGCTCTACATCCTCCCGCTCGTGTTCGGCATCGGCGGCATCAACTTCCCCATCGGCGTCCTCATCTACTGGACCATCTCCAACCTCTGGACCATGGGGCAGCAGTTCTATGTGATCCGCCGCATGCCCGCCCCCGGTTCGCCTGCCGCCAGGGCCCTCAACGAGCGACGCGCGGCCAAGGGCCTCGCACCCATCGACGTCACCACAGGCAAGGTCGTCAAGCCCGAGGACATGCCGCCCCCGCCGGAGCCCAAGACCCAGCGCCAGCAGCCGCAGCGGAAGAACAGGAAGAAGAAGTCATGACCTCCGAGAGCACCGCCGTGAACCTGCCCGATGATGAAGCCGCCGAGAACAGCGAGGACTTTGCCTCGCAGACATCGCTGAGCCGCCTCGAGGAGGAGGGGGACGTCGCCGCGGACTATCTCGAGGAACTCCTCGACATCGCGGATGTCGACGGGGACATCGACATCGAGGTCCGCAACGGTCGGTCCTACCTCTCAGTGGTCAGTGACGACGAGTCAGAAGGGCTCGACATCCTTGTGGGCGCCGATGGCGAGGTCCTCGAGGCCCTCCAGGAGCTCACCCGGCTCGCGGTCCTGGCCTCGACAGGAAACCGCTCCCGCCTCGTGCTGGACATCAACGGCTACCGCGGCGAACGGTCCGTCAGGCTGGCAGAGATCGCCGAGAAGGCCGTCGAGCGAGTCAAGGCCGGCGAGCCGACTGTCCACCTCGAGCCCATGAGCTCCTACGAGCGGAAGATCGTGCACGACGCCGTGGCCGACCTCGGGTTTGTCAGCGAGTCCGAGGGTGAGGGTGCCGGACGCCATATCGTCGTCTCGGCAGACTGACCCATGGCCGAGAAGTCATCGGCCGGTCCCGCGGTGGGGGCTGCTCCCGAACTCGCCCCTGGCGAGCGGGCCGCTGCCGAGCAGCTCTTCGGCGATCGTCTCGACGTGGCACGCCAGTATGTGGGTCATCTCGCGACGTCGGGACTCGAGCGTGGGCTCATCGGACCGCGTGAGGTTCCGCGGCTGTGGAGCCGGCATGTGCTGAACTGCGCCGTCATCGAATCCGAGTTCCCTCAGGGCGCGGCCATCGCCGACGTCGGCAGCGGAGCGGGCCTGCCGGGCCTGTGCCTCGCCATTGCGCGACCGGATCTCCGGCTGACGCTGATTGAGCCTCTTGAACGGCGCGTGGTGTGGCTTGAGGAAGTCATCGCGGACCTCGGTCTGACCAATGTATCTGTGGTGCGGGGGCGCGCGGAGCAGATGACCGGGATGATCGACGTCGCGTTTGTCACCGCACGCGCTGTCTCGGCCCTGTCCACACTCATCCCCATGACCCTTCCGCTCCTTGGCGGCTCGGGAACCCTCGTGGCCATCAAGGGGCGCAGCGCGGCCGAGGAGGTCGAGAAGGCCGGGAAGGCGATCCGGAAGTTCAAGGGCCACTCAGCCGAGGTCCACACGGTCGGAGATGGGCTGCTGGAAGAGCCCACGACCGTTGTGAGAATTGATGTCGGCGAAGTGTGAACTACCTCGGTGGTGCTGATCCAGCGGCTAGTCTAGGGTGAGGCAATCGACGCGAATCGAGAGTGAGTTGACAGTGAGCAGTGGTGAGACGTCGGCCCAGAGAATTCCCCCTTTCTTGACACTCGGATCTGCACGTCCCGCTGCAGAGGAGAAGTCTGTGGCCGCCCCTCAACCGGCTCCTGTCACCCCGGCGGTGTCGGGCGCCGGGCCTCGCGGGGGCCAGTCCTTCCTCAAAACCCTCGATGAGGGAAGCCCCATTGCGAGTCAGCTGGCGAACGAGGCGCGACGGCGCGAGCGCCTGCAGGGACGCGAGCTCCGCCGGCCGGCATTGACCCGCGTGTTCACGGTGTCCAACCAGAAGGGCGGCGTCGGAAAGACGACCACCACGGTGAATATCGCAGCGGCCCTCGCGTCCGCTGGCCTCCAGGTGCTGGTCATCGACATCGATCCCCAGGGCAACGCTTCCACTGCACTCGGCATCGAGCACCACTCCGAGGTCGAGAGTATCTATGACGTGCTCATCAACGACGAGCCGCTCGCCGACGTCGTTGCCCAGTGTCCCGACGTCGAGAACCTCGTGTGCGCTCCGGCGACCATCCACCTCGCCGGCGCCGAAATCGAGCTCGTCTCGCTCGTGGCGCGCGAGCAGCGGTTGCGCCGGGCGATCGACCACTATGCAACGGAGCGTGAGGAGGCCGGCCTTCCGCGGCTCGACTACATCTTCATCGACTGCCCGCCGAGCCTCGGGCTCCTGACCGTCAACGCATTCTGCGCGGCGACGGAGGTCCTGATCCCGATCCAGTGCGAGTACTACGCGCTCGAGGGACTGAGCCAGCTCCTCAAGAACATCGAGATGATCCAGAAGCACCTCAATGCGGATCTCCGGGTATCCACGATCCTCTTGACGATGTACGACGGGCGCACAAACTTGGCCGCGCAGGTGGCAGCCGAGGTCCGCGAGCACTTCCCGGAACAGGTTCTCGAAGCTGTTGTTCCGCGCTCAGTGCGAATCTCCGAGGCGCCCAGCTATCAGCAGACGGTGATGACCTACGATCCGACGTCGACGGGTGCGTTGTCGTATCTCGAAGCTGCCGCGGAGATCGCGGAGCATTAGGTCAGCGGTAGCGCCGCCATGACCACTCGAACAGCCAGATTGCTGGGCCATCGGCCCTGAGGGAGGAAAACCGCTATGAGCGAGAAGCGCCGAGGATTGGGCAGGGGTTTGGGAGCCCTCATCCCGAGCGCGGCCACAGCGGCCAGTGGCTCGGGGACGCCCTCGCGCCCGGTAGACCTGTTCTTCCCTGACTCCGGACGGAGCCCGGGCACAACCGACGAAGAGGCACGCGAAGCGGGCCAGTCGGAGGCCACGGAGGTGGGGGCCGCTCCGAACGCCGATGCCGCCCCAGGTCAGCCGACCTCGGCTCCCAACCAATCGGCGGTACCCGCTGAATCGGCCGATTCTGCTGCCCCGGAAACGCCATCCCTGGAGCGCACGGTTTCGCCCTCCTCTCGTGGCGCTCGTGGCGGGGGAACTCGCTCTCGCGCAACGCAGCGCGACACCGACGATCTCGATCTGGTCGAGGTTCCCGGGGCACAATTCGCCGAGCTCAAGGTCGAGGACATCCATCCAAACCGGAAGCAGCCCCGTACTGCCTTCGATGAGGAGGAGATGGCCGAGCTCGTCCACTCCGTGCGCGAGATCGGCATCCTTCAACCAATCGTTGTCCGAAAGTCAACCGAATCTGGTAGTGAACGCTTTGAGCTTGTCATGGGTGAGCGGCGCTGGCGCGCCGCCAAGAAGGCGGGGCTCGACCTCATCCCTGCCATCATCCGTGACACCGGAGACGACGCTCTGCTCCGTGATGCGCTGCTCGAGAACCTTCACCGGAGCCAGCTGAACCCGCTCGAAGAGGCTGCGGCTTACCAGCAGCTCCTCGACGACTTCGGAACGACCCACGAGGAGCTTGCCGACCGGATTGGCCGCTCGCGTCCGCAGGTCTCCAACACGATCCGCCTCCTGCGACTCCCTCCGTTGGTGCAGCGCCGTGTTGCGGCCGGCGTTCTCTCGGCGGGTCATGCTCGTGCTCTTCTGTCCTTACCGGACGATGCGGCGATAGAGCGCATGGCGCAGAAGATCGTTGCCGAAGGAATGTCTGTCCGTGCGACCGAAGAAGCGGTGACTCTCTACCAGGAACCGCAGGAGCCGCGGCGGTCAGCCTCCCGCAACAACGCCCGCCATGAGCGCCTCGACTTTCTCGCATCGACCCTCGCGGATCGTCTCGATACGAACGTGAAGATTTCGCTCGGCGCACGCAAGGGCAAGGTAAGTATTGAGTTCGCTTCGGTTGAGGATCTCAACCGAATCATGACGCTCATCAGCCCCGAAGAGGAGTGAGGACCCCGTAGGTCTCCGCAATTGCGGCACTGAACAAGCGGGATCTGTTCCACGTGGACAGATCCCGCTTCGTTTTTTCTACACGTCCGCGCATGTTCCTAGTATTGGAGTATGGTTTCTGCCACCCCGTGGTGAAACCCGGGCGTGTCGACCTGAGGAGTGGACAGCAGGGAAGTACGCGCAGAGGCGGCCCACCTCGGGGCGCGGTTTCACGTGAAACGTGGATTGGGCTAGCCACTACGCCATCGGTCTGAACCGGCTTGGATTTCCCGGCGGGCGTGGAGCCAACTCCCGACGCCCGAAAGGTTCCACCACCGCCACGCCATGAGTTGCGTTGCTGGCGTTGACAACCTCACTGAAACCAAACCGTACAAAGTTGACCCAGGAACGACGTCGTGGGGTGACGCTTCAAGCTCGGCCGTGCGGCGAGCCACAATGCTCGCGATCGGACCAATCGCACTCTCAGGCCCCCTAGCCGTCGCACAGCTCTAGGAACGCAACCGGCGCTGCAGGACTGGCGGTCTCAACGGTCTGTAGCGCTCAGGTCCGCTTGCGATATCGGTTCTCCTGGTGAGCCACGTTTTGCGTTGGTCGTTTGCTCCGGACAATGGATCACTACCGGTGAAGATGAAGTAGAGGCTGGCCAACCGCGAGCGCGATCACGAAGACAGGACCACGGTGTCCGGGCCCCGTTGTTCCACGCAAGGGATTGGCCGAGAAGGCCCTCAGCGTGTCGCTCGCGGCGGGGCTGGCGATGTTTACCCTAGGGGCAGGTGAAGTCGAGCTACGAGTGATGCCTAATGCCTCGAGGACGGTAGGACGTCGGGAGTGGGAGCATAGGGCCAGTTTCCACTTTCTCTGGTCATCGAGGCTACGGGGCGCGCGGCGGCAAAGGTTTGACACCAGGAGTTCTGACCGAAGCCGAGTTCGCCCGTCACGGTGATGCTGACGGGTCGCGGGTGCCGGTTATCCCCGGAGGCGCGCAGGTCTTCATGCACGCTACCCGCACGGGGTCGATCACTCCGACCGGTTGCTTCGGGGAAGGGCGACCGGCCCTGTGCGGTGTTTCACGTGAAACCAGGCATGCACGGCCGGTGCACATTCTGACCCCCACGCCCGCGTGGGGCCGCGCGTAATGATCAGGCCGCCGTAAAACCGGGCAAGAGCCGACCGGAAACCCGTTGAGACGAGCAGCAACCCGGGTCTTTGACTTCCGAGCGTGGTGTGGGAGGACGGCCAGGAGGTCGGCTCACACGGCACGGGGAAGGCAGCAGTCCTCCTTCCTCGATCAGAAGGCTGGTGCCACTCGGTGCCGGAGCACGCTTCGAGAGCCGAAATGGCATGGGGCAAACGAGTATGCCCGTCGCGCCCGCCCCGTCTGAGCGCGTATCCCCATGAGGCCGGCAAGGCGACGCACACCGTCACCTCGTGGGCGGACTAGCTGGGACGGCGTTCTGAACAGGATGGCAATGCGCTCTGAGGTTGCCACCTGTTTCATCGGTTCCCGCCATCGCTTGTCTCGACCAGGCGGTACCAGATGAGATTGGCGCGCGGTGAAGGTCTGACGGGTTGTCTCCAGAGGGCGATAACTGCGCGGTTGACCACAATCGGAGCTTCCGGTTCGCCTTGGTCGCACTGAGCAGCGTGCGGCGGGCGCAGAGCCGCCTGTGGATAAGTTCTGTCGGTGTGACGCTCGAGCCGGGATGTGGCCTGTGGATAACCGTGTGGGGAAGCGAACTGGATACGCTGGCGGGGGGACGAAGTCCGGCCCTAGTTTGTGTTGGTGCCACAGGTAGCATCTTGCCGATATCGTCAAGCAAGAAGGATCAGCCCGTGCGAGGGAGATGCTGTCTGTGTGCTGCCGGATTCGGACCTAGGATGGAGCCTGCAAAGAAACTACTGCTTTTGGTTCCTTTCTGCGCAGCATCATCCAATCGGCGCGCTGGACGCGTGGATTTGCGACATGTATGTGCACTTGCCGCCGGGCCATCCTGAGACGATCGTACTCTCCGACGCCCCGAGTCGGATGGGACTGGTGATGGGCACCGGCAAAGGGTGCCCCGAAGTGAGACGATGCCCCGCGCCTGCGAAAGTCCGCTGTGGATAGCCGCTGTGGATTTCCCTGTGGATATCGTTCGGGCGGTGCTACTGCTGCTTCCATCCGAAACTGCCCCGTAACCTGCGGGGTGGATTCGGGCCCTGAGAGGTTACATTGCTTCCGAAACCACCAGACGTGCTGTCCTGGCCGTTCCAAGTGTTGAGCTGGACCGGGTCAAGCGACAACGCTCATTCTTGCGGCAGTTTTGACTGCGAAGAACAGCGGGCCGTCTTAGACACCCACCTTCCTTGGCGGGGCGGTTAGGCCTCGTCACCCCAGATAGAGCGCTGCTCCGCCCAGCCGGGATAGCGGACTGTGTTTCACGTGAAACCCCCAAAGGGGAAGGTCGCAACCTGCCAAAGGGTGCAGCCTGACCAACCTCATCGTTGGGTTCTCCCCGCGCCTACGGAAGCGGCGCCTAAAGAGGGAGCAGTACCCGCCCATGAGGACCGCTCCCTCGCTACACGCCGCGGCGCCCACACCGTCGCTGCGCGCAGGTACGCTACCTTTGTGTTTCACGTGAAACACGCATGAACGACGTATCGCTTAGTGTCCTGTTGTCGTGCCTTCGCCGGCCAAGATTTGTGCTGAGTGGTGCGCTTGGCCGTCGGCGTTCGTCGATCATCGAATCTCGTCGATCGTCGCCGGTCAGGAGCATGTTTTGGGGAGGGCGTGCGACGCCGCTACGCTCCGGCTCTGCTCCTCTGACACGAACGGAGGCGCCGCGGGCCACCGGCCAGGCACACCCGTGCCTGTTGTACAAAATCGACGAAATTGATGTTTTCGTTTGTGGAAATGGGAGTGGGGCCGCAAGGACGGTTGACTTGCCACGCGCCGTCGAACCATTGGCTACGGCACGAGATGGAGGGCGCTAGGCGTAGGCCTCCTTCGCGCACACCAGCTGGCCACGGGCGCGGCTATATGGGTGACGGCCCGGGAACCGCGTTGACACCGGCGAAGCGCGTGAACTTCCGTTGCGTCCCGCATAGGTGAGGAAACGGGGTTCGGCGACCAAATGATGATGTGGGCGCCGAAGGAAGGAGGCCGTCTGATTCACGGCTCTACACGGGGGGCGGCAGGGTTTTACGGGTCTCGCGGGGTAGCCTTCCGACTCCCTAGCGCGGTTCGTTGGGCCGCGGAGATTAGCTTTGTCGTCATCATCCGGCGGAGATGGGCTTCGCAATCTCGAACAACAACAACTGCTTATCAGATCGGATTCGTGTGAGATTTCGTGTGAGATTGGGTGGCCCGGCCGGTCTGCTATCGGAATTGAAGCCAAGTTTGGAAGGGCCGGCCACGTTGCCACGATCTGTGGGGAGCTTCTGAGCGCGGACCCGTGAAGCGCGGAGCCCAGCTGTTTCACGTGAAACGCTCAAACGTCGGCCGAGATCGTGACACCCTCGAAGAACAAAAGGAACGGGGAGGGTGCGACATCGTCGCACCCTCCCCGGGACTGTGGCCCATTGCCAGGTTTGATCCCCGGTTAGCCTCTACTTCGCGAGGACCTCGTTCCATTCCTTCTCGAAGTACTGCTTCGGACGAGCGCCGATAACTGTTCCAGTCACCTTTCCCTTCTCAAAAAGGTAGACCGCCGGAATTGACGTGATTCCATACTCAGCCGCGATGTTCGGGTTGTTGTCCACGTCGACCTTGACCACGTCTACCTGATCCGCGTATTCGACGGAGATGTCGTCCAGGATCGGCCCGACCTTGCGGCACGGCCCGCACCACTCGGCCCAAAAGTCAACAATGACTGGCTTCTCGGACATGAGGACCTTGTCGGTGAACTCAGCATCGGTGACATTCTTGGCATTGCTCATCTGTATGATCCGATCTCTTGGGGAACTTAGGCCTGGGCGGTCGAGAGGGCACGAGCCTCGATGTCGGCGAGGTAGTGCTCAACGTCGAGGGCCGCAACGCAACCAGATCCGGCTGCAGTGATGGCTTGGCGATACGTGGGATCGACTACGTCGCCCGCAGCGAATACGCCGGGGAGGCTCGTCTTCGAGGACCGGCCCTCGACAGCAATCGTCCCTTCGGGAGTGAGGTCCAGGACGCCCTTGACCAGACTGGTCCGGGGATCGTTTCCGATGGCTACGAAGATGCCGGTCACGGGGATTTCGGACTCGCTGCCATCCACGAGGCTCCGCAGGCGGAGCCCCACCACCTTGTCGCCACCGATGACGTCGGCAACCTCGGAGTTCCAGGCGAACTTGATCTTCTCGTGGGAGAGAGCACGGTCCGCCATGATCTTCGAGGCGCGCAGCGTGTCGCGGCGGTGCACCACGGTGACTGTTCGCGCGAACTTCGTGAGGAACAGCGCCTCTTCCATGGCTGAATCGCCGCCACCGATCACGGCGATGTCCTGATCCTTGAAGAAGAACCCATCACACGTAGCGCACCAGCTCACCCCATGGCCGGAGAGGCGCTTCTCGTTTGGCAGTCCAAGCTCACGGTAGGCCGAACCGGTGGCGATGATCACGGCACGAGCCTTGTACGATTCACCGCCAGCGAGGGTGACGGTTTTGATCTCACCCTCGAGTTCAACGGACTCGACATCCTCGAACTCGATGTGCGCGCCGAACCTGGAGGCCTGCTGTTCAAGCTTGTCCATAAGGTCGGGGCCCTGAACGCCCTCCGGGAATCC
Source organism: Sinomonas notoginsengisoli (assembly GCF_021554725.1). GTDB lineage: Bacteria > Actinomycetota > Actinomycetes > Actinomycetales > Micrococcaceae > Sinomonas > Sinomonas notoginsengisoli. The sequence goes on from NZ_JAIZDP010000002.1 coordinate 353,978, forward strand.
GGGAAAGTTCTCAACCTCGGTCGTATTCATCAGTTCACCGCCAGCCGTCACAGAACCCGCGAAAATCAACGGTTGGAGGTTGGCACGGGCGGTGTAGATGGCTGCGGTATACCCCGCGGGACCGGAACCGACGACGATGACGTCGCGAACGTCTGCGGCAGTCTCAGCAGTGCTCACGGGATGCGTACCTCTTCCTTGGCGATGACAGACGGTATCAGGAGCAACAACGCATCAGTTTGGGTCGATATTCCGCGCCGCTGTCCTCCTCAAGGGTACCGAAGGCCTTCCTGCGTCCCATAAGCCCGCGCTATGGGGCACCAGTACCGTCACACCATCGTGAGAGCCAACTACGAGGGCCCCCGGACAGATCCGGGGCCCTCGTGAGCGGTGGCGTTTACTCGACCTTGATTTCGGCGAGCCGCAGTCCGAACGGGTACTGCGTCTTCGGCGCAGACAGCCGCGGCAGCGAGTTGATCTGGACGAGCACGTACTGAACGGTGGGCGATGCACCGACCGGAACGGTCACCTGCGGTCCAGTGAATGAGGTAGTCCCGGCTAACGTAGCGCCGGTCAAGTTCGGCTGGTTGTTGGTATAGATGCTGAAGTTGCCGCCCAGACCCCCTGACTGGACCAGCGTGACCTGCTTCACCTGGGCAGGCTCCGCGAGCTGGACGAGGAGTGTCACACTTTTGGTGAACGCGCCCCAGTCCTCGCGTGCGAATTCCATGTCTGACCAGTAGGTCGCCGTGTTGCCGTCGAACGTGAGGGGCAGCTTGGAATCGAAGGCGTTGGCAAAGCTGAGCTCCCCAGGGTTGAGCCGCGTCACGGAATCGATGGCCGGCGGTGCCGGCGGTGCCGGGGGCGGTGTAGCAGGCGCGGTTTGGCTGGGAACTGGACTCGCAGAAGGCTGGGCCTGTTGGGTCGGTTTGGGGCTTGAGCTCGCGGTGCCCGCCTGCTGGGGCTGGAACAGTCCGCCGAGTGTGGTGAACGCGAAGATGAGCGCGGCGATCAGGACCACGGCGAGCACGCCACCGACCAGCCAGGGCATTGAGCGAGGGCGTGTGGACTCATCGTCCTCGTAGTCCTCGTAGTCCTCGTCGTCGACAGGCGACGACGGCCTAGCAGCCTCAGCCTCGGGCGGCGCGGCCGACGAACGATTCCAGGGCCAGTGCTGGCGCGGCTGGGCAGCGTCTTGTCCCGGCGAAGTGGGCGCCTCGCCCGCGGGTGAGTCATCTTCCCGCCGAGGCCACGGTGCGATACGTGAACCTGACCGCTTCTCGCCCGAAGCTGAGCCGGCAGCGGCCTCTCCGGCGGCCTCCCCGGCGGCAGCACCGGCCGCACCGGCGCCCGCCGCGGCACCGAACGCTCCTGTTGCTGCACCCGGCGAGGGGTGCGCACCAGTCCGCGGCTGGTCGGACTCAGGCCGCGCCGCCTCGCCGCCAACGCGGCTGGACCGTGGCGGGGCCGACGGTGGAGGCGGAATTGAACCAGCGGGCCGGGCATTCAGAGGGGCGTCCTGATGCTGCGCCTGCTGTGCCCGCCACTGGCGTTCCTGGCCCTGACGGCCGGCGGCAGCCGCAGCGGCGGCGCCGGCACCGGCCGCACCAAGCGCCGTCGCTCCTGCCCCACCGGTGCCCGCGGAAGACCCGGGCGCTCCTTGCGGGGGCCGTCCCTGAACTGGATGCTCCTGAGTCGGCTGCCCGTGCTCGTCATACCGGATGTATTGGTCGGGGCGCCCGGGATCGACCGTCCCGTCATAGGTCTCAGGCTCGTGGGAGCGGGATTCGCCGAAGATCTCGCTCCCCAGCGTGTCCGTGAAGAACGGCTCGATATAAGGAGCCTCCTGCGGGACGATCAGGTCGAGCAGGTCAGCGGGGGAGGTATGGTTCGTGATGAGGTAGGTGGAACCGTGGCTGATGCCGAGGTCTAGCACTTGGACCGCATCGTGGCGTTCGCCCATGGCCACCTCACGGGCACTCTGGGCGAGTTGGTCGGCATGGGACGAGCCCGCGACGAGAATGCTGACGGGCCGGTTCAGGACTTGGTCCACGCCGTCGAGGACGAGATCGCTCTCGCGGGACGTCACGATCGATGCCGTGACTTTGTACCGCCCCCCGAGCACGGTGCCGACGTCGATGGACTGGGACACGGAAACCTCCTGGTCGCTGGCGCGGGCACGACCGGTGGCCGCACCTTGTGCTCCTAGTGATCCTAGCCGACCGTGCTGTCAAGCTCGGGGGGAGTCCTCGATTTCAGTCCTCGGGAAAGTGCGGATTCTCGCCGGGCGGCCCTTGGAACGAACGCCGTCCCGGGAGGTTTTCGGGCGGTGCGCCCGAGGGCCTCGCACGGTACATCACTGGATCGAACTGGCCCGAGATGCGCGGAATGATGCCAGTGTCGTCAGAGATGGTGCTGATCGCGGCGGTGGTCGGACGCTCGGCGCGCGCCGAGCGCGAGGCGGCGGCAGCGGCGGCGTCGTGCGCGGAGCGAGCGGAGGGCGCGGCCGACGGCGCGGGGTCGCCCGCCGCGAACCGCCCGCCGAGGCGGCTGAGGATCGGCCGGAGCAGGTCGCGCACTTCGGTAACGCGAAAGGCGCGCAGGAGGATGAAGTACACGGCGAGCATGGGCAGCGCGATGATCACGATCGCCGCCAGCGCCGCCCAGTTGGAGCTCCAGATGAACCCGTTCGGGTTGTAGCCGCCCAGGAGTCCTACGGCAACGGCTCCGGCAACGGCGGAGCCGGTCGCGGCATACCCCATGCGGATGTACGAGTGCGCCACGTGCACGCCATCGAGATGGCCGAGCTGCCGGCGAAGGTAGTGGCTGCTGAGCACCACTGACAGGATGTTCCCGACGGTGTACAGGCCGGCGATCGAGAAGATGATGTACCGCGCAGGCAGGAACTGGATGGCGAAGGCGCCGACCACGTTGAGGATGGCGAGCCACAGCTGGATCTTGAACGGGGTGCGGGCGTCCTCCTTGGCGTAGAACACGCGGGCCATCATGAAGTTCGCGCTCATGAAGGGCGTGCTGAGCGCGAGGATGCTCAGGGTCTGGGCGAGCATGACGCCGTCCGACGCCCGGCCGCCCGAAAAGAACATCCCCAGTGCAGGGGCGAGTGCGAAGAGGGCGAGTGCGGCGAACACGGTTGCCACGGCCATCGTCCGCAGGCCATGGGAAAGGGCTTCCCGAACGCCCTTGCGGTCCCCGGCCTGTGAGGCCTCGGTCATGCGGTTGAAGAGCACGGTGGCGAGGGACAGCGCGATGATCGAGTGCGGCAGCAGGTACAGCTGCGACGCGATCTCAAGGACTGTGTTGCCGGGAATCTGCTGCCAGAGCGGGTCGCCGGCCTCTTGGAGCCGCTCGCGCTCGGCGCCCGGCTGGGAGGCGACCTTCATGACGTACAGGAAGGTCAGCTGGCCCACCGCGGTGGTCGCGAGCGTCCAGACACCGAGCCGCGCGGCCGTGCCGAGCCCGACGCCGCGCCAGCCGAACCGCGGGGACAGCCCCAGCCGAAGCTGCATCACGGGAAGGAGCAGCAGCGCCGTCTGGATGACGACGCCGATCGTGGACATCGCGGCGATGAAGAAGGTGTGCCCGGAGGTCCAGTTGTCCAGACTGTGGGGGTCGGTCCGGTTGGCACCGAAGATCCACACGAAGATGCCCAGGCCTGCGATCGCAACGATGTTGTTCACGATCGGCGCCCACATCGCCGGGCCGAACCTTCCGTGCGCGTTGAGCACCTGGGTCAGGAGCGCGTAGAGGCCGTAGAAGAAGATCTGGGGCAGGCACCAGTACGCGAAGACGGTGGCGAGGGCGAGCTGTTGCGGACTGTACCCGGACGTGGTCAGCTGCATGACCCATGGCGCAGCGATGGTCACGCCGGCGGTGAGGACGAGCATGACGAGCACGCCGAGGGTCAGCAGCCGGCTGATGTAGTCCGCACCACCATCGGCGGCCTTGCTCGCCTTGATGATCTGCGGGACGAGGACCGAGTTGAACACCCCGCCCGCGACGAGCAGGAAGATGAGGTTAGGAAGGTTGTTGGCGTTGACGAACGTGTCCGCGACCGTGGAACCGAGGCCGAGGGCCAGGATGAGCATCCACGAGCGGATGAAGCCAAGCGCGCGCGAGACGAGCGTGCCGGCCGCCATGATGGCGCTCGACCGGGCCTCAGAGGCCGGTGCGGATTTGGGCGGGGCCACGGCTACCTCACGCGAGCAGGTGCTCGGGAAGCACCTCGCGGGCCAGGTCCGCAATGCGGCGCTCGTTCGGGAAGGACAGGCGCCGGGCGAGCTCCGAGATGGGGATCCACGCGACGTCGACCGCCTCGTGGTCCGGATCGTTCTCGATGGTCAGGTTCCCGCCGACGGCGCGCAGGAGGTAGTGGTGCACGGTCTTGTGGACGCGGTGGCCGGTGACCGTGAACCAGTAGTCGATGCTGCCCAGCGGCGCGAGGATTTCCCCGCTGATCCCCGTCTCCTCGCTGATCTCCCGTACTGCAGCGCGCTCGTTGGTCTCGCGGCCCTCGGGGTGGCCCTTGGGGAGGCACCACTCGAGCCGACCGCCCCGGTTGAGGCGTGCGATGATCGCGACCGGGAGGTTCGGATCGGCAGTGTCGACGACGACGCCGCCCGCCGAGACCTCCTCGACGGTGGGCAGGGATGACGGGTAGGCCGCAGTGGCCGGGGCGATGTGCGGCCCCACTGCTGACGGCAGGGGCGCACTCCTCCTCTTCTGAGGATCGCTCGGCAACGGAATGACCATGCAGACCACTCTAACGAAAGTGGCCAGTCAGGGACGGGACACGCACCCGTGGACGGAGCCCGTGCCGGGATCTGCCAAGCTTAAAGGACTATGGCAGCAGATGAGACGGCAGCGCAGGACCACCGGTTCGCGGTTGACCCCGTGGTCCTCGAACTCGGCAAGCGGTTCGCGGAAGCGGGATTCGAACTTTCCCTGGTGGGCGGACCTGTCCGCGATCTCTTCCTTGGGCGCACCTCGCCCGACCTCGACTTCACCACGGATGCGGCTCCAGACCAGACGGTGGGCATCATCGAGGGCTGGGCGGACGCCCATTGGGATATCGGGCGGGCGTTCGGCACGATCGGCCTGCGCAAGGGCGGCCACCAGATCGAGGTCACGACCTACCGTGCCGAGGCCTACGACCCGGAATCGCGCAAGCCCACGGTCGCGTTCGGGAAGGACCTTGTCGCGGACCTCGAACGGCGCGACTTCAGCATGAACGCGATGGCGCTGCGCCTGCCGTCGCTCGAGCTCGTGGACCCGTTCGGTGGCCTGTCCGACCTCCATGCCGGGCTGCTGCGCACGCCGGGGGCCCCCGAGCTCTCCTTCTCCGATGATCCGCTGCGGATGATGCGCGCGGCGCGGTTCGCGTCCCAGCTCCGGGTGGACGTTGCTCCCGAGGTTAAGGCGGCCATGACCGAGATGGCCGAGCGGATCGAGATCATCTCGGCCGAGCGGGTGCGGGACGAGCTCGTCAAGCTCGTCAACGGTGCCGCGCCGCGCGCGGGCATCGACCTGCTCGTGGAGACGGGCTTGGCCGACCATGTTCTCCCCGAGATCCCGGCGCTGCGCCTCGAGGCGGACGAGCATCACCGCCACAAGGACGTCTACCAGCACTCGATCAAGGTGCTCGAGCAGGCGGCAGACCTCGAGACGGGTCGGGATGGCCCCGTGCCGCGTCCGGACTTCGTGCTCCGGTTCGCGGCGCTGATGCACGACGTCGGCAAGCCGGCGACGCGTCGATTCGAACCGGGCGGCGCGGTGAGCTTCCGCCACCATGATGTGGTCGGGTCCAAGCTCGTGAAGAAGCGCATGAAGGCCCTCCGCTTCGACAACGACACGATCAAGGCGGTGGCGCGGCTCGTCGAGCTGCACATGCGCTTCTACGGGTATGGCGACTCGGGCTGGACGGATTCTGCGGTGCGCCGCTACGTGACCGACGCGGGTCCGGTGCTCGAGCGGCTGCACCGGCTCACCCGCTCCGACGTCACCACTCGGAACCAGCGCAAGGCGGACCGACTCTCCTTTGCCTACGACGACCTCGAGCGGCGCATCTCAGAGCTTGCCGAGCAGGAAGAGCTCGCGGCCATCCGTCCTGACCTCGACGGGCAGCAGATCATGGCGGTTCTCGGGATCCGTCCCGGTCCGCTCGTGGGGCGTGCCTACGAGTTCCTCCTCAACGAACGGATGGAGAACGGGCCTGCGTCCGAGGGTGAGGCCCGCGCAAAACTGCTGGAATGGTGGGCGACCCAGCCCGAATCGGCTCAGGCCGGTGCGGCGGACGCCGACGAGAGCGAGCGTGCCCGATGAACGGCATGGGACTCCCCGGCATGGAGGACTTCGGCCTCACGCGCCTGTGGCTCCTGCGCCACGGCGAGACCGAGTGGTCCAAGAGCGGGCAGTACACCGGTCTCACGGACCTGCCTCTCACGGCCGTGGGCGAGGAGCAGGCACGTTCTGCGCATGCGGCGCTCGACGGCGTGGACTTCGGTCTCGTGCTCACCTCGCCACTGCAGCGTGCACGGCGCACCGCGGAGCTCGCAGGCTTCCCAGACGCCCAGCCCGAGCCGAACGCGCTCGAGTGGAACTACGGCGACTACGAGGGTGTGCGGTCCGCGGATATCCGCAAGGAGCACCCGGACTACCTCATCTGGAAGGATGGGGTGCCCAACGGCGAGGCGCTCGAGCACGTCGGGGAGCGGGCGGACCGGATCGTCCAGCGGGTGCGGACCGCCGGTGTGGAGAACGCCCTCGTGGTGGCGCACGGGCACTTCTGCCGGATCCTGGCTGCCCGTTGGCTGGGCCTGCCCGCTGCATCGGGCCGCCATTTCGTCCTCGGAACCGCCAAGGTGTGCCGGCTTGGCTGGGACAAGAAGACGCCCGCCATCGAGGCCTGGGGACTGTAGGGCCGCGTCTCCTTGGGGCTAATCTGAGGTGAATCGGCGCACAGCGGCCGCCGTTCCACGCTGAGGGGCTCGCGATGCGTGACCTTGCCTCGATCCTGCGGGACCTCCCTGAAGGCAGCGGACCCCCGCCGTGGCCGGGGCTGGAATACGTGCGCGGATGGGGGACCTTCGGGCTGCCCTTCGATTCGGGTCATGTGCTCGCCCTCCGTGTGTTCCTCCAGGGGACCTTCGGGGCATACCGCACGCCCTGGCATCGGGATCCGGCGGGCTCATGGTCTATCCACGTGGACGGTCCGCGACTGGAGACCGCGTGCCCGCGGTACTACGGTGCCGCGTGCGAGTTCACCGGGTTCTCCCGGATCAGCCTCGAGTGGGAAGGCCCGGCCCGGCTTCACGTGCGGATGGACGAGCCCGCTCTCGACTGGACCGTTGAAGCCACGTCGTCCCCGCTCCTCGACGCCGTGAACATGGTGAGTTCCCGCCTGCCCCTCGCCACGTGGCGCCCGGACGGGCTGGTAAGGGCCCGTGAGGTGATGGCGCGGTGGCTCGGGCTGGCGAACATGGTGATGCGCGGCGTCATGCCGAGTGGGCATTCGGGCACGCTCATGCCCTCGCAGATGTACTTCGTCAACCGGTCGACGGCGATCCTCGACGGACTGGACCTGGGCCGGCCAGTCCGCGTGAAGGCCAATCCGCTCTTGGGAGAGGTGGCGCTTCCCGCGCGCGGCATTCTCGCGATCGGCCAGGCGGTGTGGGAGCCGCTCCCAGGCGCGGCGCCGTAGGCAGTCAGCGAGGACGTACCAGAGGGTGCACCGCGGACGGCGGTGAATGCGCCGCGGCCGCCCGTCAAGAATCTCCAAAGAATTTCTCTGCATTCTCTTGCGGTTTATCCAGAGAGTGGTCTACCTTTTTATTTATTGGCTGACCGGCCGTGATTAATCCGATTGCCGATCCGATTGCGGGTCCGATGACCGATCAGCCAGCTCAAGCTCCAAGACCGAACGATAGCGAAGGAGGCTGGACCGATGACGATGACCGAGGTTCTCAACCAGGGTTGGACCGATTTCGCTAAGTGCGGTCGACGCGGCCTCGTTCCGGTCTTTGGCGCCACGGGCGCCTGACACTCACGGCAGCGAGCATCCTGCGACGCCACATCTTCTGCGCGGTCTGACCGCCCACCTTGTGGCTATGCGCCCCGCGCCGAGGGTGTGGGCTTCACGCGCAGAGCGCTGTGAGATCCACCCGCCAAGCCGCCCTCCTTTCCCCGCCCACTGAGGCAGCCTGTTGATGCTGCTCCTCGTGCTGGCGGCACGTCCTAGGATTTCTTGTATTTCCTAGGTCATTTTGCGCCGATCAATTCGTACGGGCAATTTCACTATGCCTTTGAGTTGGTCGTGTGTGCGAATTCCGCGCCGCTCATTCCTTGATGGCGTATGCTCCCTGATCGGCTCATCGATCGGTCCATTTCCCGACCGCGCCATCCTGCGCTGTCCTTCGCACGGAGATCACCATGTCCTCGCGTCAGACCCTGCATTTGCCCGACACTCAGCCCCAGCCGGCTGCGGGGACCCAGGCGCCCCACGCGCCGTCGTCCGCCGAATCCGGCACCGCACGTCCGAGGCCCTCCGAGGAGGTGACCACCATGGCCCAGCGCATCCGGCACGTTCTGTCCGCGATCGGCTCGACCCGGATCGACACCCTTCGCATCGACGCGCAGCGCGCTGCCGTGGAGCGCGAGCTTGGACTGTCCCGACCGCTCCTCTGACACCGTTCCTCTGACACCGTCAGTTTCTGCACAGCGACGTGTAACGATCTCGGCGTCGTCGTGCTCGACGAGCCGGTGACTGACAAGCCCACCTACCCGATCGCCGCGGCTGGGACGCTCGATGCGATCCTTCCGGGTCGTCTGGCCCAGACGATCGCGACGGCTGTGGGCTACGGGACCGAGGTGCGCAAGCCGGACTCCACCGATGGGTACCAGCGAGTCGACATCGCCGCGTCCCAGGCTTTACTGGCGGAGTACGGCGTTCGCCCCTGACGCCCCGCACCCCTTGGGCGGGCCTTCTCCACGCGAGACGGCCCGTCCGTTGTTTGCACAGACAGTTGCTATGGAATGACTGGCCCATAATTTGTACGACAAATGGAGAAAACCTGTGGTGCTTGCCAGCGTGCGTGGCTACGCTGGATCCAGGTCTCGTACATGCGGCGCGCTGGGCGCTATCCACGGGCGGTGAAATCCACCCGAACGGTATTGCTCACCCCATCTGCCCAGAGGTCTTCCGATGTCTACGCATCCAGCCCACGCCATCCCTGCCCCTGTCCGGCCCTTCCGACTGGTCCATCGCCCCACGTACAGCAGAGGCGCAGCGCTCGCGCCTCCCGCTCCGGCTGGCATCCCCTTCCGGAAGCGACTCGCTGCCATGCGGCGGTGGGCCCGCCACATCCTGTTGGACGAGTGGAACGTGGCATACCTTGAGGCGCGCCGGGAAGAGGTGGCGCGGAAGCTCTCCGAGGAGTGGCCCCTGCGCTGAGCGTCTGAGGCCGCCCGCGCGAGCGCCAGGACCGCACGCGGCCGGGAGGCAGCCGGTAGGCTTCGGCACATGGTGCTGCGCCCCGACGAGAAGCCTGATGCACGGCAGGCAGTCATCTCGCCGACCCGCAACGATCCCTTCCTACACACCATGTCCGAGATCGTGGGTGGACCGCTCGGGGACCACGCGGCCCCCGGCCTGATCCGCAGCGGATTCTGGACCCCGGAGCGGGTGCTCGTCCTCTTCACGGCAGCGGCGGCGATCCTCGGTGTGGTGATCAAGGGCTACTGCCGGGTGAACGGCTGGATTACCCCGCAGCACTTCTACGCGGCGTGCTACTCGGACATTCCCGCCCTGTTCAAGGAGCGGGGGTTCGCCGATGGGATCCTGCCCTTCTTCAGCCAGAACGCGCCCTTTGAGTACCCCGTACTGACGAGCCTCATTGCGGGGCTCACGGCTCTGATGGTCCCCGGTTCCGGAGTCACCGAGGCGCGGGCCACGGCGTACTTCGACGTGAACGCCGCCCTGCTTTCCGTCATGTGGCTCGTCGCCGTCATCGCGACCGCGAGGTCCAACAGGCGGAGGCCGTGGGATGCCGCGATGCTTGCCACGGCACCGGGCGCGATCCTGGCGGGGTTCGTCAACTGGGACCTCTGGTCCGTGGCGCTGCTTGCGCTGGCCATCTACCTGTTCTCCCGGAACCAGCCGTTCTGGGCCGGTGTCTTCATTGGACTCGGTGTGGCCACGAAGCTATACCCCCTCCTCGTGCTCGGCGCCATCCTCCTCCTCGCCGTCCGCACCGGCAGGTATCGGCAGCTGGGGCTCACGCTGGCCGGCGCGGGCAGCACGTGGCTTGCCGTGAACCTTCCGTTCATGCTCCTCGACGCACCCGGGTGGGCGTACTTCTTCGACTTCACGCGTGACCGGCCCGCCGGGTTCTCCTCGATCTACTACGCCTGGAACCTCATCGCGGCACGCCTCCAGTGGGTGGCCCTTGAGACCCCGGCGGTCAATGCGATCGCGGCCGTCATGTTCGGGCTGGCCTGCCTCGGGATCGCCATCGTCGCGCTGCACGCACCGCGCCGGCCCCGCCTGGCCCAGCTCGCCTTCCTCTTGGTCGCCGCGCTCATCCTCACCGACAAGGTGTACTCGCCGCAGTACGTCGTGTGGCTCATCCCGCTCCTGGCCCTCGCGCGTCCGCGCTGGCGCGACTTCCTCATCTGGATGCTGATCGAGACGCTCCACTGGTGGGCCGTGTGGATGTACCTGGGTGCCACGACGAGCGGTGGGCCACCCACGAACAACATCGACTCCCCGTACTACGTGGGGGCTGTCCTGGCCCACATCGGCGGGGTCATCTACCTGTGCGTCCGCGTGCTCATGGACATCTACGATCCCGCAGGGGATCCCATACGCCGAAGCCGTCAGGACGACCCCCAAGGAGGGGAGTTCGACCGAGCGCCCGACGCCGTCACCTGGGACAGCCTCCGGCACCGGATCATCGGGGAGTAGATGCTGCTCGCGTGCCTTCCTGCTCAGTTTGGCCGGGCCGTTCGGCGTGTTGCGCCGGGGACACGCGGATGAAATGTGCAGTTCGCACGTCCGTGCGAGCAGGAACGGACGTCGCCGCGCGGCAGAATGAACCGGTGACTTCCCGCCCGGCCGTGCAGCCCTTCGACCTCGAGCGCATCGGGGCTAGGCTGCCCTTCGCGGAATCGTTGGCGGAGCTTTCGGCGGCCTTGGCCGATCCCGGCGCCGCGGCCGTGGTCCAGGCGCCGCCGGGCACCGGCAAGACGACGCTCGTGCCGCCGCTTGTGGCGAACCTCGCGCTCGCTTCGGCCGAACTCGCCCACGACGCCGCTGGCTCCCCGCGCGTCGTGGTCACCCAGCCGCGGCGGGTCGCCGTCCGGGCGGCGGCCAAACGGCTCGCGGCGCTGGACGGCACGCCCGTGGGGCAGCGCGCTGGGTACACCGTCCGTGCCGAACGGGCTGCCGGGCCCGAGACCCTCGTGGAGTTCGTGACGCCCGGCGTCCTGCTGCGCAGGCTCCTCGCCGACCCCGGGCTCGAGGACACCGCCGCGGTGGTCCTCGACGAGGTCCACGAACGCGGGCTCGAAACGGACATGCTCCTCGGCATGCTCGCCGAGGTCCGCGAGCTCCGCGGTGACCTCACGCTCGCGGCCATGTCCGCGACCGTGGATGCTCCGCGCTTCGCTGCGCTGCTCGGCGGCGAGGAAGGCTGGGTGCCAGTAGTCGACTGCCCGTCCGCGCTGCACCGGCTCGAAGTCGTATGGGCGCCGTCGTCCGGACCCAGGCTCGACGAGCGCGGGGTTACGAGGGCGTTCCTCGACCATGTCGCGGACACGGCATCCGCGCAGCACGCCGCCGAGCTCGCTGCCGGGAACGACATTGACGCCCTCGTGTTCGTCCCCGGAGCCCGCGAGGTGCATCATGTCGCGGGCAGGCTCAACGACCGGCTGCGGCGCCGCGGGCCAGCCGGCACTCGGGGCATCGAGGTCCTCGAGCTGCACGGGCAGGCGCCGGTCGTGGAGCAGGACCGCGCCGTGTCCGGCCGCGGCCCCGGCGATGGGCCGCGGATCGTCGTCTCGACGGCGTTGGCTGAGTCTTCGCTCACGGTTCCGGGCGTGCGGCTCGTGGTCGACTCGGGACTCGCGCGGGAGCCGCGGCGGGACGCGTCCCGGGGGATGTCAGGGTTGGTGACGGTCTCGTGCTCGCGCGCGTCGGCGGAGCAGCGGGCCGGGCGCGCCGCCCGCCAGGGACCGGGCCGCGTGGTGCGGTGCTACGACGAGCGCGCCCTGGCCGCCGCTCCCGCCCATTCGACGCCTGAGATCGCCTCCGCGGACCTCACCGAGGCCGCGCTCGTGCTCGCATGCTGGGGCGCGCCCGGCGGAGTGGGCCTGGCGCTGCCGGACGCACCGCCCACCGCAGCGTTTGCCGACGCCGTGGCGGTACTGCTGGCAATCGGTGCCGTGGACGACGCCGGCCAAGCCACCGCGCTCGGCCGCACCCTGGCGCGCATCCCGACGGATCCGCGCCTCGGCCGGGCGCTCCTTCAGGGTGCCGAGATCGTGGGCCCGCGGGTTGCCGCGGAGGCTGTGGCGATGGTGGCGCGGGACCTCCGGCCCGCCGGTGCCGACCTTGGCCGGCTCCTCGGGGCGCTCCGCTCCGGGCGGGATTCCCAGACCCGAGCGTGGGCCGACGACGTGCGGCGGTTCGAGCGGATCGCCGGGGAGGCTCGGACCCGCTTCCCCGGAGGCCTTGACCCCTCAACCGGGGTGGTGGCAACGGAGGCGACGGACGCCGGGAAGGTGGGGGCCGTCGTCGCGCTCGCATTCCCCCGGTTTGTGGCCCGCCGCGTCCCGGGCGACCGCGAGCAGTACCTGCTCGCCTCCGGCACGCGAGCCGGCCTGCCGGCAGGAAGCCCGCTCGCCGGACACGAGTGGCTTGCGATTGCCGACGCCGCGCGGTCGGCGGCCCGCGACGCCGCGGGGACGGGCGCCGTCGTGCGAGCGGCCGTTCCGATCGGCCAGGATGTTGCGGAGCTCGCCGCAGGGCACCTGCTCACGGACCGGGTGGAGGCGAGGTTCGACGGCGGCCGCCTCGCCGCCCGGCGCGAGCGGCGCCTTGGCGCGATCCGGCTCGAGTCGACGCCGGTGCGACCGTCGCGGGAGGAGGGGCACGGCGCCGTCGTGCGTGCGCTCGAGGTGGAGGGGCTCGGGGTGATCGGGTGGTCGAACGCCGCGGACGGGCTGCGGCGGCGCCTGGCTCTGGTGCGGCGGGAGCTCGGCGACCCGTGGCCCGACGTGTCCGAGCCCGCACTGCTGGCGCGGCTCGACGAGTGGCTCGCGCCGGAGGCCGACGCGCTCGCCAGGGGCGCCTCCGTTCGTGGCGTGGACCTCGCGGAGCCGCTGCGGCGGCTGCTGCCGTGGCCTGAGGCGGCGCGGTTCGACGAGCTCGCACCCGAGCGGCTCGAGGTGCCGAGCGGGTCGCGGGTGCGGATCGAGTACCCGGCGGTGGAGGACGTTGACGGCACGGGCGCGGGCGGCCGGCCGATCGTCGCCGTCAAGCTCCAGGAGTGCTTCGGCTGGGCGGAGACACCCCGCCTCGTGGACGGGAGGGTGCCGGTGCTGTTCCACCTGCTCTCCCCGGCCGGGCGACCGCTCGCCGTGACCGATGATCTGGCGTCCTTCTGGTCCGGCCCCTACGCGCAGGTGCGTGCCGAGATGCGCGGACGGTACCCCAAGCACCCTTGGCCCGAGGACCCCTGGACGGCGGTGGCGACGGCGAAGACGAAGCGGCGGATGGGGACCTAGCGCGGGCCACTACGCTTGATGGGTGGCCCACCTCGACCTCTCCGGCATCGACTACGTCCTCTCCGACGGCACCCCGCTCCTGAACGGCGTCACGTTCAAGGTCCCCGAGGGCTCCAAGACGGCGCTCATCGGCCCGAATGGAACGGGCAAGACCACTTTGCTCAAGATCATCGCCGGGGACCTCACCCCAGACGAGGGCGTGGTGGGGCGCTCGGGTTCGATGGGTGTCATGCGGCAGTTCATCGGGCATGTGCGGGACGAATCGACGGTGCGGGACCTCCTTTTGGGGACCGCGCCGCCTGACGTCACCGCGGCGGGCCGCGCGCTCGACGCTGCGGAATTGGCCATGATGGAGGACGACGACGAGGCCACCCAGATGCGTTACGCCCACGCGATCGCCGAATGGGGCGACGCCGGCGGGTACGAGTGGGAGACTGTCTGGGACGAGGTGACGATGGCCGCGCTCGGGGTACCGTTCGAGCGCGCGCAGCACCGCGCGGCGTCGTCCCTCTCCGGCGGTGAGCAGAAGCGCCTGGTACTCGAGGCGCTGTTCGCCGGGCCGGATGACCTCCTGCTCCTCGATGAGCCGGACAACTATCTCGACGTCCCGGGCAAGCGCTGGCTCGAGGACACGCTCAACGCCTCGCGCAAGACCGTGTTCTTCATCAGCCACGACCGCGAGCTCCTCAACAACGCCGCCGAGCGCATCGTCACGCTCGAGCCCGGAATCAACGGCGCTGGCGCGTGGGTCCACGGCGGTGCCTTCGCCTCCTACGTCGAAGCCCGCGCCGAGCGGAACGCGCGCTTCGAGGAGCTGCGCAAGCGCTGGGATGAGGAGCACGCAAAGCTCAAGGAGCTCGTGACCATGTACAAGACGAAGGCCGCGTTCCGCTCCGACATGGCCAACCGGTATCACGCCGCCCAAACGCGCCTCGAGAAGTTCCTCGCCGCCGGGCCGCCCGAGGCGCTCCCTGTGGAGCAGAACGTGAGGATGCGGCTGCGCGGCGGGCGGACCGGCAAGCGCGCCGTCGTGGCCGAGAAGCTCGGGCTCACGGGCCTCATGAAGCCGTTCGACGCCGAGATCTGGTTCGGCGACCGCGTGGCCGTCCTCGGGTCCAACGGGTCGGGGAAGAGCCACTTCCTGCGGTTGCTCGCGCTCGGCGGGACAGACCCGGAGCGGGAGCACCTGCCGGTCTCCGACGTCGTGATCGCGCCGGTCCCGCACGAGGGGACCGTCAAGCTCGGGGCCAGGATCCGGCCGGGGTACTTCGCCCAGACCCACTCCCGGGCGGACCTGGCCGGGCGGACGCTGCTGGAGATCCTGCACCGAGGCGACGAGCACCGCTCGGGCCTCGCTCGTGAGGCCGCCGCCGGGGCGCTGGACGGGTACGGGCTCGCAGGGCAGTCGGAGCAGAAGTTCGAGTCCCTCTCCGGCGGGCAGCAGGCCCGCTTCCAGATCCTCCTACTCCAGCTCTCCGGCGCCACGCTCCTGCTCCTGGACGAGCCCACCGACAACCTGGACCTCCACTCGGGCGAGGCGCTAGAGCGGGCCATCAACGCCTTCGAAGGGACGGTCCTGGCCGTGACCCACGACCGCTGGTTCGCGAAGTCCTTCGACCGGTTCCTGGTCTTCGGCTCCGACGGGACCGTGCGCGAGGCTTCCGAGCCCGTGTGGGACGAGGGGCGGGTGGAGCGGGCGCGGTAGGGCCACGGCGTAGCATCGGCGCATGCACACCCGCCCAGCCAGGCCCGGCGACTGGCCGCGTATCCGTGACATCTACGCCGCCGGGATCGAGCCCGGCGATGCAACCTTCGAGTCCGCGCCGCCAGCCACCTGGGAGGCGTTCTCGGCGCGGAAGGAGTTTGTGCTCGTCGCCGAGGACGAGGGAGGCGATGACTCCGACTCCCTGGGGGTGCTCGGCTGGGCCGGCGCGGGGCGCGTGTCCGCACGGGAGGTGTACGCCGGGGTGGTGGAGCACTCACTGTACGTAGACCCCCCGGCGGGCGGCCGCGGGGTCGGGACGCTGCTCATGAGAGCGCTCCTCGACGAATCGCGCACCCGTGGTATATGGACGGTCCAGGCCACGGTGTTCCCGGAGAACGCCGCGAGCCTGGCCCTGCACCGCAAGTTCGGGTTCCGCGAGGTGGGCAGGCGCGAGCGCATCGCGCTCATGCGCCACGGGCCGCTCGCGGGCTCCTGGCGGGACACTGTGCTGCTCGAGTTGCGGCTGTGACCCCGGCTCGATCCGATCGGTGGGGAACGGCGTGGGAAACTGCACAACTCAGGGTGGTATCGGCCCTGAATCCAGCCGATACGGCCCTGAGTTGTGCAGTTTGTGACAAGGAGCCGACGCGCGGAACCCCCTAGGCTGTGCCCGTGGGGAAAATCCGTGTGGTCTCTCTCGTCCTTGCCGCAGCCCTCATGGGCGCCGCTCTCACCTCGTGCGATGACGGCCGCCAGGCCGCGGCGAAGCAGGCAGGCGGCCAGCTCGCTTCTGCTCTCGCAGCACGCGACGTTGGTGGCGTGCCGATGGAGGGCCCGGAGCCCGCCGTTGCCCAGCAGCAGCTCGAGACAGCCCTCAAGGGTCTGGGGGACGCGAAGCCGGCCGTCACCGCCGGCGAGCCGAAGGTTGACGGCGACAAGGCCGCCGTGGCGCTCAGCTACAACTGGCACTTGGGCGGGCAGGACTGGATCTATCAGACCATGGCGCAGCTCGTCCGCAACAGCGACCGCTGGGTCACTGACTGGAAGCCGGACCTGCTGGCGCCGCAGCTGGCCGAGGGCGAGGTGCTCACCCTCACGACCGAGGCCCCGGCGCGTGCGGACATCCTCGGAGCGGGGGACACGAAGCTCGTGACGGAGCGTCCGGTGCTCCGCGTCGGCATCGACAAGGCCCAGCTCGTCACAGAGCGCCAGGCCGATTCCGCGGCGAAGCTCGCGCAGCTGGCCAAGACCGATCCCGCCGAGTACGCGAAACAGGTGGCCGGCGCAGGGGAGAAGGCATTCGTCGAGGCGATCACGCTCCGCGACGAAGCTGGCCGCACGCCCACCGACGAGGAGATCGCCGCGATCCCCGGCGCCATCACTGTCAAGGACACGATGCCGCTCGCTCCGACGCGGACGTTCGCGCGGCCGGTCCTCGGCACCGTCGGGCAGGCCACGGCGGAGCAGGTGCAGAACTCCGGAGGCGCACTCCAGCCCGGCGACACCACCGGAGCGAGCGGCCTCCAAGCCCAGTATGATTCCCAGCTGCGGGGCCTCGACGGAGTCACCGTCTATGCCCAGCCAGCAGGCCTCACGGCGGAGAAGCTCAAGGCCAACCCCGGGGCGCGACGCACGCTCTTCGAGAAGGCGCCGACACCGGGCACCCCTCTCAAGACCACGCTCGATCCCCGCCTCCAGCAGCTCGCCGAGGACGAGCTGGCCGACGTCAAACCCGCATCGGCGATCGTGGCGCTGCGTCCGTCCGACGGCGCGGTGCTCGCTGTGGCATCCGGCCCCGGCGGCAAGAGCTACAACACGGCGATGCTCGGCCAGTACGCGCCCGGCTCGATCTTCAAGACCGTCGACTCCCTCGCACTCCTTCGCCAAGGCGCCACGCCGGAGAAGCACGTTCAGTGCACCGAGACGCTGACGGTGGACGGGCGCACGTTCAAGAACTCCGACGGCTACCCCGCCTCCTCACTCGGCGACATCACCCTGCGGGATGCCTACGCGCACTCGTGCAACATCGCATTCATCTCGCAGCGGGACAAGGTCAGCCAAATGCAGCTCGAGTCCGCCGCGACGTCACTCGGCGTGGCTGTGGACGCCCCGCGCCTCGGCACCCCCGCGTTCCTCGGCTCCGTGCCAAGCGACGCATCCGGCACCGAGCATGCGGCCTCGATGATCGGCCAGGGCAAGATCCTGTTGTCCCCGCTCGCCGCGGCGGTCATGGCCGGATCGGTCGCGAAGGGCTCACCCGTCTCGGCGCAGCTTGTGCTCAACGGACTTGGGGGCACTGCAGGAAGCACGACGGCGAACCGG
This sequence comes from Sinomonas notoginsengisoli, assembly GCF_021554725.1. Taxonomy (GTDB): domain Bacteria; phylum Actinomycetota; class Actinomycetes; order Actinomycetales; family Micrococcaceae; genus Sinomonas; species Sinomonas notoginsengisoli. The sequence goes on from NZ_JAIZDP010000002.1 coordinate 371,802, forward strand.
TCGCCCTCTGCAGCAGGCTCGGCATCCGCGGGGGTACCCAGCGGGAAGGCAGGCAGCACATCGGCGGGCCAGGGCACCGTTGCCAGCCAAGCGGCGTCGTCCGCCAGTGCTGTTCCCAGCAGCCCGGCCGGCCCCCCGCTCAACGGCACGGAGGCAAAGGTTCTTCAAGACATGATGCGGGCCGTGGTGACGAGCGGGCACGCGGGCTTCCTCGCGGACGTGCCCGGGGCGCCGGTAGGTGCGAAGACGGGCACGGCCGAGTTCGGTTCGGACAACCCGCCCAAGACGCACTCATGGATCATCGGCACGCACGGCGACCTCGCCGTCGCCGTGTTCGTCGAGGAGGGCGGCCTTGGTGCCGCCGTGTCCGGTCCGCTGCTGAAGAACTTCCTCGTGAAGGCCGGCTGAGGGCCCGCTGTCGACGGGGCGAGGACTACGAGTCGGACTCCTCCGAAAGCCGCCCGCTCTTGCCTTGGAGCCGGTCGATGTGCTGTGACGCCTCCGCCTTCGTCAGGTCCGCCGGAAGCTCCTCCCCGGCCTCCCGTGCCAAGGTGTCCAGATAGCTCCGCTGGGCGGCGGTCATCGGCTCGTCTCCGGTCACCCAGTCGTCCGGGTCCCGGTCAAGCCCTCCGCGGGGTTCCGGTTCGGGGCTGCCGAGCATCGTGTCGTCGTCACTCATACGCACACCTCTGCCCCGGCATCGCGCGTCCAAACAGGCCCCGCGCCAGACGGGCCGTGATTGAGTAGGAGGATGAGCACGCGCACCGTTTCCACCGAAACCGTCCGCGCCGCTGCACTCGCGATCTTCGTGATCTTCGGAACCAATGGCTTCATCTTCGCCTCGTGGGCGGCACGCATTCCGTCCGTCACGGAGACGCTCAGGCTCACCACCGGCGAGATGGGTGCCGTGCTCCTCGTGGGCGCCGCCGGCTCCCTCGTCGCCCTCCCGCTCACGGGAACGGTCGTGGACCGGATCGGGCTGAAGGCCACCGTCCGGTTCGGCGGGGCGCTCGCGATCGCTGCCGGCGCGGTGATCGCGAGCGGCCTGCTTGTACAGTCCGTCGGGGTGGTCACCGGGGGGATTGTGCTGTTCGGTGCGGGCATTGCCTTTTGGGACGTGGCGCAGAACATCGGAGGCGCGGATGTCGAGCACCGCCTCGGCCGGACCATCATGCCCCAGTTCCACGCGGCGTTCAGCGGTGGTGCCGTGCTCGGAGCACTCGTCGGAGCGGCCCTGAGCGCCGCGGGCATCGACCTTCCGCTTCATCTGTTCGGAATCATCGTGGTAGTCACGGTGGTCGTCGCAGTGGTGCCGCGCTCCTTCCTCGCACACCATGCCGCCCACTCCCCCGACGCCCCCGCGCCGCCCCAGGAGGGCCGCGACGCCGAGGCCAAAGCCCCGACCGCGCCGAAGCCGAGGGTCCTGGACGCGTGGCGCCACCCCCGCACGGTGCTCATCGGCGTCGTGGTCCTGGGCGCGACCCTGACGGAGGGCGCGGGCAACGACTGGATCTCCAAGGGCGTGGTGGACGGGCTCGACGCGAGCGAGGCCGCCGGTGCCGGACTGTTCGCGGTCTTCGTCGGGTCCATGACGGTGGCGCGATGGTTCGGGGGCCGCGTGATCGACCGGATCGGTCGAGTGGCGGCGCTGCGCCTCAGCATGGTCTCCGCGGCACTGGGCCTGACCGTATATTCCCTTGCGGGCACCTATTGGCTCTCGGCGGTGGGCGCCGTGTTCTGGGGCCTCGGCGCGGCGCTGGCCTTCCCCATGGGCATGTCCGCCGCGGCGGACGATCCGCGCCGGGCCGCAGCCCGCGTCGCTGTAGTGTCCACGATCGGCTACATCGCCTTCCTCGCCGGCCCGCCATTCCTGGGCTTCCTCGGTGATCACCTCGGCCTCCGCCACGCCCTGCTGGTGATCCTCGTGCCCATCCTCGTGGCCCTCGCCCTCGCAGGAGTGACCCGCAAAGAAGTCCCGCAGGGCGTTGCTCGGCAGTAGCGTGGACCCATGACACGCCGCACCCGTGCCCTCAGGCCTCCGGGCCTGCCGTTCCATGCCGTGCAGCGCCTGGACTCGGCGATCGTCGACCAGGTGGCCCGGATCCCGCGCGGCCCTTGGGATCCCGGCTTCGCCTGGCTCACGCGTGCCGCGACGCACTCGAAGCTGTGGATAGGAGTGGCTGCCGCGCTCGCGCTGAAGAAGGGGACTTCTCGGCGGGCCGGCGCCCACGGCCTGATCGCCGTCGCACTCGCCTCCGCCGGGGTGAACATCCTGGCCAAACGGCTGCTCCCGCGTGCCAGGCCGCATCCAGAGAGCCTGCCGATCCACCGCTTTCTCCATCCGCAGCCCACAAGTTCCTCGCTGCCCAGCGGCCACTCGGCCTCGGCTGTCGCATTCGCCACGGGCGTGGGGCTCGTGAGCCCGGCCCTCGGCGCCCTCCTGGCCCCGGTCGCCGCGGGGGTCGCGTACTCGCGGATCCACACCGGCGCCCACTGGCCCAGCGACGTCATGCTCGGATCCGCCTTCGGGGCGAGCGCGGCGCTCGTCACCCGAGCGTGGTGGTCCCGGCTCGAGACCGCGCCCCCCGCCCGCGCAACCCCCGCTCGCGCACCGGCGCTCCCGGACAGCGAGGGACTCGCCATCGTCGTGAATCCCGCGAGCGGCCCCCAGGACAGCGATCCCGTCGCCGAGGTCCGCGACCTGTTCCCCAAGGCGGTCATCGAGGTCATCGGCAAGGATGAGCTCGCCGAGGACCTCGCCCGCATCCTCGCGGCCGCTCCGGGGGTCCGGGCGCTCGGCGTGTGGGGAGGCGACGGGACCATCGGACCCGTGGCGGGCGTGTGCGCCGAGATGGGCCTGCCGCTCGCGGTCCTGCCCGGCGGGACATTCAACCACTTCGCCCGGGACATCGGCACGCTCAACGCCGAGGGGCTGGCGGCCGCCGTCGCCTCCGGACAGGGGCGCCGCTGCGATCTCGGCCGGGTGACCGTAGTGCGGGGCAACCCCGGGGGACCGGAAGAGGAGTTGGTCATGCTCAACACCGCGAGCGTGGGCGTGTATCCCAACCTCGTGCGACGCCGCGACCATCTCACGCGCCGCCTGCCCGGGCTGCCCAAGCGTGCCGCCGCGACGCTTGCGGCGCTGAGGACGTTCGGCGCCGCCACTCCCACGCGCCTCGTGATCGGAGGCGTGCGCCGCCGCGTGTGGACCCTCTTCATCGGGCGCGGCCTCTATTGGCCCCGGGACATCGCCCCCCTCGAGCGGCCGGTGGTGGACGACGGCGTCCTCGACCTGCGCGCCGTCAGTGCCCGGCCGCGCTTCGCCCGCCTCCGGCTCCTGACGGCCCTGGTCACGGGCACGGTCGAGCGGAGTCCGGTGGCGCGCATCTGGCTGGCAGAAGAAGTGACGCTCGAGGCGAGCGATCGGCCGATCGTCCTGGCCGTCGACGGTGAGGTGGTGAACGGCGTGGTCCGCGCGCGGATCCGGGTCGAGGCCGGGGCGCTCACGGTGTATTCGCCGCTCGAGGGAGACTGAACCCTCCCGCCTGAGGCGACCGCGCGCCGTCGGGCGTCATCCTTCCGGACGATACCCGCGCTCGCGGGCCGCGAGAGTTCATCCCCGCGGCCGTCGCCGTAGGTTCCCTGCTGGCCTAGCGTGGAGGCATACGACCAGCACGCCACGCAGAGCTAAGGGGAAACTCATGATCCAGGCCCAGGACCTGGCCAAGGTCTACGGTGCCAAGACCGCAGTGGACGGTGTGACCTTCACCGTCCACCCCGGGCGCGTCACCGGCTTCCTCGGCCCGAACGGAGCCGGCAAGTCCACTACCATGCGCATGATCATTGGCCTCGATGCGCCCACGCGCGGCTCCGTGACCGTCAACGGCGAACCCTACGCGAAGCACCGGGCCCCGCTGCGGGAGATCGGCGCCCTCCTCGAAGCCCGCGCGGTCCACCCCGGCCGCACAGCCTACACCCACCTCCGGGCGCTCGCGGCCACGCACGGCATCCCGAACTCCCGCGTCAGCGAGGTCATCGAGATGACGGGGCTCGGCGCGGTGGCACGCAAGAAGGTCAAGGGCTTCTCCCTTGGCATGGGCCAGCGGCTCGGAATCGCCGCGGCGCTGCTGGGCGATCCCGAGGTCATCGTCCTTGACGAGCCGGTCAACGGGCTCGACCCCGAGGGTGTCCTGTGGGTCCGCAACCTCGTCAAGTACCTCGCCTCCGAGGGCAGAACAGTCTTCCTCTCGAGCCACCTCATGAGTGAGATGTCCCAGACAGCGGACCACCTCATCGTGATCGGCCGGGGCAAGATCATCGCGGATGCCCCGATTGCGGACATCCTCAACGGGCAGGGGCGCATGCGGACCCGTGTGCGCACGGACGCCCCGGAGCAGCTCACGCGCCTCCTGGCCCGCGAGGGCGTGAGCGTCCAGGCCCAGGAGCGGGAGCTTCTCGAGGTCGCTGGCCTCGAGCCGCGGGAGATCGCCCGCACGGCCATGGATTCCGGCGTGCTCGTCTACGAGCTCACCCCGCTCACGGCCAGCCTCGAGGAGGCCTACCTCGAGCTCACCAAGGACGACGTCGAGTACCGCTCCGACCGGCTCGACGCCGGCCACACCACCGCCAAGCACGTCGCGGCCGAGCCCACGGCATTCAATCCCACCGGGGCCGGTCTCGAGCCCACCCAGACCCAGGAGGCGACCCGATGAGCACCGCAGTCCAGCCGTCACGCGCCGAAGCAGCTCCGGTGCTGACCGGTCCGAACTTCTTCCGCGTCCTCACCTCGGAGCGCATCAAGCTTTTCTCGCTCCTCTCAACCCGGATCCTCCTCGTGTGCGCGGTGGCCCTCATGGTCGGCTTCGCCGCGCTCCAGGCGTGGGGGTTCGGGCAGGTCTCGGAGGCGCGGGCCAAGGGGGCCACCGGTCCGCGGGAGAGCGTCAACGCGGCATCCATGCTCCCGCATCTGCCGGACGCCGGGGTCTCCTTCTCGCAGCTCATCATCGGCTCGCTCGCGGTCCTGCTGATCAGTGCGGAGTTCACGTCCGGGATGTCCCGGGCCACGTTCGCCGCGGTGCCCAAGCGGTGGCCGGTCCTCGCGTCGAAGGGCGTGTACGCCGTCCTCGTCGGCTTCGCGGTCACGTACGTCGGCGCGTTCTTCGGCGGCCTCCTGGCACAGCCGATCCTGTCCAACTACAGCCTGCACCTGGACATGGGCAGCTGGGACGTCCAGCGCGTCATGCTCCTCAGCGCCGTCTACGTCGCGGCCGTGGCGCTCATGGGTCTCGCGCTCGGCGCCCTGCTGAGGAACTCGGCGGGCGCGATCGTGACCCTCGTGGCTGCGCTCTTCGTGCTGCCGATCATCTTCCAGCTCATCCCGAACGACTTCTTCAAGGAGGCCCGGAAGTACCTCCCGACCAGCGCGGCGAACGCGATGCTCGAGGCAGGGTCCACCCAGCCGCTGGACACGACGCTCCTCGAGCCGTGGCAGGGCGTCCTGGTCCTGGGCGCCTATGTGGTGGTGCTCCTCGGCGCCGCTTTCGCCACGCTCAAGCAGAGGGACGTCTAGGAGCGGCGCATGCACGCGCCTCCCACGCAGGCCTTCGCGCTCGCGGTCCCGCCCCGGCGGGGCCCCCTCCGCGCGTATCTGGCCGACCATCCGGTGGCGATGGACTGGATCGTCGTCGGAGCCGCGATGTTCCTGGCGGTGCCCCTCTTCGTGGAGTTCGCGCTCCAGGGGCACTGGTGGCGGTTTGCGCTTCTGGCCGTCCAGCAGCTTGCCCTGCGCGCACGACGCCGCTCGCCCTGGGCGGTGCTCGTTGTCGCCGTCGCGATCGACGCGGCCCTGTTGTACCAGTCCCCGAACAGCTCGGTGATGAGCGTGGCGATCCTCTTCGCCGTCTACGCCGTCGCGACGGCGGCCCCGGCTCTCGTGGCGCTCGGCGCGTCCGTGCTCGCGGCCGTCCCGGTCTCGGTGTACTACGCGTTCGTGTACACGCCACAAGGGCCGGAGATGCCCGCCAATGCCCGGTACGTCGGACTCGTCGCGGCGGTGTCCGTGCTGCTCATGAACGTGCTCGCCGCCGGGCTCGGCGCATGGCTACGCGGCAGTCGCGAGCACCAGGCGGAGATCCGCGCCTGGGCGGTGCGCCGCGCGGAGCTCGCCTCTGTTCAGGAACGGAACCGGATTGCGCGCGAGATGCACGACGTGGTCGCACATTCCCTCACGGTGATGGTTGCCCTGAGTGACGGCGCGGCCAAAGTGGTGCCCAAGGACCCGGACCGCGCGCGGGAGGTCCTCGGCGAACTGTCCCGCACGGGACGGACCGCGCTCGCGGACATGCGGCGCGTGCTCGGCGTGCTCCGCGAGGGCCCCGGGGCCAGCCTCGGGCCCGCACCCGGAACGGAGGGCCTCCAGGCGCTCGTGGGGGGTTTCCGTGCCGCCGGGCTCCCGGCGACCCTCACGCTCGCAGGTGCCCCGCCGCCGTCGGACCCCGCCTTCCAGCTTGCCGTCTACCGGATCGTGCAGGAATCGCTTACCAACGCCCTGCGGTACGGCCGCTCCGTCAGCCGGGTGGACGTGGGCGTGGTCCGGCAGGACGGCGTGGTGCGGATCCGCGTCGAGAATGACGGCGCGACGCACGACGGCGCCGAGCCTCGCCTCGGGACGGGCGGCGGCATCGCCGGCATGCGCGAACGCGCTGCGCTGTACGGGGGAACGCTCTACGCCGGGCCCCGTTCCGAGGGAGGATGGCTCGTGGAGGCAGAGCTGCATTGGACGGAGGGGACCGTTGACGGATGGAGAGTCGATGAGGGGCGATGACAGTGCGGAGGCGACCCTGCGCCTGCTGCTGGTGGACGACCAGCCCCTGCTGAGGATGGGATTCCGGCTCGTCCTCGAGTCGGAGGACGGGCTCGAGGTGGTCGGCGAAGCCGGAAACGGGGACGAGGCCGTGCGGCTGGCTCGCTCGCTCGAGCCGGATGTGGTGCTCATGGATGTGAGGATGCCCACCATGGACGGCATCGAGGCCACTCGGCGGATCGTGGCGGAGCATTCTCGCGCGAAGATCATCATCCTCACCACCTTCGACCTCGATGAGTACGCCTTCGCGGGGCTGCAGGCGGGGGCATCGGCGTTCCTGCTCAAGGATGTGGCCCCCGCCGAGCTGGTGCACGCCGTCCGGCTCGTGGCCAGCGGGGACGCAGTGGTGAGCCCCCGGGTGACCCAGCGGCTCCTGGAGACGTATGTGCGCAACGGCCAGGGCGGCCCAACCGGGGGCGCCAGCGCGGGGACGCCCGCAGCCCCGGTGCCGGATCCGCTGCTCAAGGAGCTCACGCCCCGCGAACTCGAGGTGCTGCGTGCCATCTGCGAGGGCCTGAGCAACGCCGAGATCGCGCACCGGTTCTTCCTCTCCGAGGCCACTGTCAAGAGCCACGTGCGGCGCATCTTGACCAAGCTGCACCTGCGTGACCGTGTCCAGGCCGTGGTGTACGGGTACGAGACGGGCCTCATCATCCCGAGCAACCCGGACTACTGAGGGCACCTGGAGTACTGAGGACAGCAGCTCCTGAGGGATCCACTCCCACGCCGACGCCCTCGCCCCGGCGCCCTCGCCCCGACCGGTTGAGAGGTCATGTCCCAGCGGCCGAGGTCCGGATGTGCAGGTTTCACCGCAGGGACATGACCCCTCAACACAGGGACATGACCCCTCAACGGTCGGGAGTGTGAACATCCGTGACGAACCCGTTTCCCCCGAGCCGCCGGCATCGGCAACACTGGCCGAAGAATCAAGAGTTCCGGCGACAAGCCCTGGCTTGCCGGACGGCAACCCTCCAGCTGTAGTGGGGTGCCCCAGGTGAGGATTCGGCGGCGCCCGGGCCCCCGGCGTCGTAAGTATGGCGCCTGAGCGAGCCTCGCGCCGCGATACGAAGAGGAACCGCATGGCCACTCTTGTCACCTCCGGGCCGGGACTCGGCAGCGCGCTGCATGCCAAGCGCCGCATCCTTGCCTCCGCGTTCGTCGGCACCACCATCGAGTGGTACGACTTCTACCTCTACGGCACGGCCTCCGCGCTCGTGTTCAACAAGCAGTTCTTTCCGGATGCCAGCCCGCTCGTGGGCGTCCTGGCCTCGTTCGCCACCTACGCTGTCGGGTTCATCGCCCGCCCGCTGGGCGGCGTGATCTCGGGCCACTTGGGCGACCGGATCGGCCGCAAGGCCCTCCTCGTCGCGTCGCTGCTGACTATGGGCATCGCCTCGACGCTCATCGGCGTCCTGCCCAACTATGCCGCGATCGGCATCCTCGCCGTGGTCGGGCTCGTGGGGCTCCGCCTCGTCCAAGGCCTCTCCGCAGGAGCGGAGTGGGGTGGCTCGGCGCTGCTCTCGGTGGAGCACGCGCCCGCTGGGCGCCGCGGGCTTTTCGGCTCGTTCACCCAGGTCGGCTCCGCAGCGGGCATGCTCCTGGCCACTGCGGCGTACGCGCTGGCACAGGCCTTCCTCACGGCGGACCAATTCCAGGCCTTCGGCTGGCGCGTCCCCTTCCTGCTCTCGGGCGTCCTGGTCGTGGTGGGCCTGTGGATCCGCCTCGGCGTGACGGACGCGGAGGAGTTCACGGCAGTCAAGACGGAGGCACGCACGGTCAGAAGGCCCGTGGTGCGGGTGCTCCGCGAGCACCCACGCGGCATCCTTGTGACCGTCGGCATGCGCCTCGTCCAGCCGGCCATCTACACGCTCATGACCGTGTACATCCTCGGCTACCTCAAGGACCGCCGCCACGACACGACGTCAGGACTCGCGGCCATTCTCATCGTCTCGGCGATCGGCCTGCTCTCGGGGCCTTTCTGGGGCTGGCTCTCGGATCGCATTGGCCGCCGCCGCATCGCCGTGGCCGCCTCGATCGGCGTCATCGCGCTCATTTGGCCGTTCTTCTGGTTCCTCGACCACGGCAGCCTGACGTATCTGCCCCTCGTGCTGCTCGTGGGCATGAACATCCTGCACGATGCGATCTACGGGCCTCAGGCCGCGTGGTTCGCAGAGCAGTTCCCCACCGAGCTGCGCTACTCGGGCGTCTCGTTCGGCTACCAGGTCGGCACGGTGCTCTCCGCGGCTATCACCCCGCTCGTCGCGGCGGTGCTCCTCGAGGCAGGCGGCGGCCAGCCATGGCTCGTGGCCTGCTGGTTCGCGTTCCTCGGCATCCTCACCACGGTCGCAGCGCTCGCGGCGAAGGACCCGGCCGCCGAAGAGGCCGCCAGCCGGCAAGCCGTCCGGCCCAACACAGACGGCAGCGAGCGGACCGCCTGAGCAGCCGGGCGCCGTCGTGCGTCCATCCCGCGCATCCGCCGCCAGCCTGTCACCTGAAAGGAATCCCATGGCCAAGCCCCTCCTCCTCAACGCATTCGAGATGCTCGTGCCGGTGCACCAGTCGCCGGGGCTGTGGCGGCATCCGGACTCCCAGGCGCACCGGTTCGCCGAGCTGGGCTACTGGACGGAGCTCGCGAAGGCTCTTGAGGACGGCGGCTTTCACGGGATCTTCTTCGCGGACATCCTCGGGCAGTACGACGTGTACGCGGGCAGCGCCGACGAGTCCGTACGCGGCGGCGTCCAGTACCCGACCCTCGATCCTCTCCTCATCGTCTCGGCCCTCGCGGCCGCGACCGAGCGGCTCGGGTTCGGCGTGACGGCATCCGTCACGTACGAGCATCCGTACCTGCTCGCGCGGAAGTTCGGGACCCTGGACCACCTCACGGGTGGGCGCGTCGGCTGGAACATCGTGACGTCTTACCAGGAGTCCGCCGCGCGGAACCTCGGCCTCGACGCCCAGATCCCGCACGATGAGCGCTACGACCGGGCCGAGGAGTTCATGGACGTGGTCTACAAGCTGTGGGAGGGCTCGGTGGACGACGGCGCGGTGGTCGCCGATGCGGCGTCGAACGTGTTCGTGGACCCGGCCAAGGTGCGGGACATCGCGCACGACGGCGATGCCTACCGGGTGCCCGGCCCCGCCTTGGTGGGGCCCTCCCCGCAGCGGAGCCCCCTGCTGTTCCAGGCCGGGGCCTCCGCCCGTGGGAAGGCGTTCGCGGGCAAGCATGCCGAGGCCGTGTTCTTCGCGAGCTCGACTCCGGCTCAGGCCAGGAAGAATGTGGACGGGCTCCGCGCTGAGCTGGCCGCCGCCGGCCGTTCGCCGGAGGCGGTCAAGGTCTTCAACATCGCGACGGTGATCGTGGCTGAGACGGACGAGGCCGCGGCCGCGAAGCTCGCCGAGTACGAGGCGTATGTCGACACGGATGCCGCGCTGTCCCTGTTTGCCGGCTGGACGGGTCTCGACCTCTCGGGCCTGGACCAGGAGGCCCCGCTCGAGTACATCAGGAGCGAGGCCAACCAGTCCGCTCTGGCCCAGTTCACGACCCTTGACCCCGATCGCACCTGGACCCTCCGCGAGGTCGCGAAGTTCGTCTCCATCGGGGGGCGCGGGCCCGTCATCGTCGGCTCCCCGGCCACGGTGGCCGACCAGCTCGAGCGCTTCGCCGAGGAGGGCGGCGTGGACGGATTCAACCTGACCTCCGCTGTGCGGCCCGCGGACCTGCTCGAGTTCGCACGGCTCGTCACGCCCGAGCTGCGGCGTCGCGGACTCCTCGCGGAGGCGGTGCCGGGGCAGACGTTCCGGGCGACCGTGCTCGGGGCTGGCCCACGGCTGGCCGCCGACCACCCGGGACGGCGAGTTTCGGCGACGGTCTGAGGCTCCGCCTCAATCAGGCGGTGAGGGCGGTCAGGGGTCAGGTCCCTATGGATGAGGGGTCACATCCCTATGGATGGGAATCCATCGGGATGTGACCCCTCAACGTAGGGACCTGACCCCTCAACGTTGGGCCCGGCGTGAGGGGCGTGACGCTAGAAGCTGCCGGTCCCGTTCGGGGTGCCGAGCCCGGTCGGGCCGTCCCATCCGGAGCCCGCCGTGCACCACTGCGCTGGCGAGCATGTGCCGTTCGAGCCGTCGATCACGTCGAAGAGGCCAGCCCGGTTGTTGGTGTACGGGATGGAGTTCGCCAGGGCTGAGTTGGAGCCGGTGTTGCCGCTCTGGGCGTAGACCGAGGCGATGATCGGCGAGGCCTCGCTGGTTCCGCCGAACTGCCCCCAGGTCGAGGCCCTGCTCGAGGTCGGGTAGTAGACCGCGAGGCCACCATTGTTCGGGTCGGACGCCGCGGCGACGTCGGCCATGGCCCTCATTGCGCAGCCGGTGTTGAACGGGGCTGCGGCCGGGAGCGCGGCGTTGTACGTCGAGCAGCCGGACCCGCTGCCGCTCCAAGCGGACTCCGACCAGCCGCGTGGATTGATCGCGCGCGCGAGCGATGTGCCGCCCACGGCCGTCACGTAGCTCGACGAGGCCGGGTAGGAGGCGCCCTGGTAGCCGTTGTCCCCGGTGCTCGCGGTGACGGCGATGCCCGGGAAGTTGTAGTACTTGCCGTAGGTCGAGTCAGCCACGTCCGAGCCGCCGTACGAGTTCGAGATCGCGACCACGCCGGGAAGCCCCGCCGCCGTCTGCACCGCAGTGCCAAGGTCGACGAAGGATGCCGAATTGGCCTGGACGACCACGATGTTGCAGTCAGGGCACGCGGCGGAGACGGCGTCGACGTCGAGCGCCTGCTCCTGCGCCCAGCCGGTGTTGAATCGCGGCAGGCTCGTGCCGCCGTTCTGGTTCAGCACCTTCAGGCAGCCGTTTGCTGTCGTGCACTTGGACAGGCCGAACGAAGAGCGGTAGACGCCAAGGTCCCGCTCGAGGTTCGGGTAACCGTAGGCGTCCACGATCGCCACAGTCTTGCCGGCACCCGTGGCGCCCGTGAGCTTGTACGCGTCGCGAATGTCGCTCGGGCGGAGGCCCGTGGACGGCGGCGCGGAAGCATTGGTGATCGGCTTGCCCGTAGCGTCGGCGGCCTGCCGCGCATGGCACGCAGCGTCGCCCGCGCGCGGCGTCGCGCAGACCTGAATGGAGTGGTCCGACTGTGGATTCGGCCCTGGTGTCGGTGCCGCCCCTGCCGGGGTGGCCGCGGCCAGCCCGGCGAGCAGCAGGCCTGCCGCCGCGGCGGCGAAAATCTTCCTCATGAGGTGCCCTCCTGGGGCTGGAGTGGATGCGCGCCGGATGGGCGGTTTCTTCACCCGACCTAACAGATACGGTCAAAACCAGCTGGTGAGAGAGTGGCAGACGAGCGGCCTGCCGATCAAGGTATTTCCCAGAATTGCCGGGAAACTCTCAGTCAAAGCTCCGATCCGGTCTCTCGGTGGTTCGACTCCCGCTGCCGCCAGTCCTGCGGAATCGCAGCCTCGAGCGCGTCGTCCACGGTGACCACCCCGATCACCTCGTGCCGCTCATTGACCACCGGAAGGGCGAGGAGATTGAAGTCGGCCATGCGCCGCGTGACATCCACGACGTCATCCGTGGGCGACGCCACCACCACATCGCGGTCTGCGATTTCGGACAGTACCTGCCCGGGATCGGCCTGCACCGCGGCGACAAGGGTGAGCGTGCCGTCGAGCGTGCCGTCCTCCCGCAGCGTGTAGACGGTGACGAGGGCTTGGGGCTGGACGTACGACGCCGCCCGGACCGCTTCGAGGGCCTCGCCGACTGTCGCGGTGGCCGGGACGGAGACGAAGTCGGTGCCCATGAGGCCGCCCGCCGTCAGGTCGTGGTACCCGAGGAGGCGGTGGACCTCGGTCCTCCTCGGCTCCGGAATCGCGTTGAGCACGGCGACCCGCCGTTCCTGGGGAAGATCCATGAGCGCGTCGGCGGCATCGTCTGTCTGCATGCGCCCGAGCAGCTCGGCGACCTCCGCATTGCCACGGTGCCTGAAGAGCGAGGACTGGCTGTCCTCGTCCAGCTCTTCGAAGACGTCCGCCTCGAGTTCCGGGTCCTCGTGCACCTGGGCGAGGAGCTCGTCCTGCTCGTGCCCTGTCGCGTCCTCGATGATGTCAGCGATCTGGGCTGCCTTGAGCTCGGGGATCCGGCCGGTAGCCCGTCGCGCCTGTGCGGAGTCCCGGTGGCCGATGAGCGGCTCGAACTCGCTCCAGTCGCGGACGGCGTGGGCTGCGTGGTTCGCGCCAAGGCCCAGCCAGCGGCGCCGGTGGACGTCGAGGCCCGTCGCCGCCCACCCGTCCAGGACCTGGCTGAGGCGGACGTCGTAGGCCTTGACGAACGCCACGCGGGCCAGGTCGATGAGCCGATGGCCCAGGACGTCCTCGGACAGGAGTACTTCGCCCTCGCGCCGGGTGAAGTCGCGGATCTCGATGCTGCTGCGCGAGAGCTCGATCCGCTCTTCTGTGAGCGTCGCGAGGTCAGCGCCGGAGACGAACACCCGGGTATTGCCGACGGCCACGACGAGTCCGGTCACCAGGGGGTAGTCGTGGCCGCCCAAGCGGACGATCACGTCCGCAAGGGTGCCTATGCGATGCCCGTCGGAGTCGATGACGGGCTGGCGCAGGAGCGCGGAGAGGGAGAGGGTCTGGGGGGCGGCCTTCATCGGAAACCTTTCGAAAAGCGTGTCGAGCTCTCGAGCCGACTGTACGTCGGCGTGAGCGGGTCCGGGTATGGAGAGGTCGGCGCGGCCGGGGTCGGCGCGGCCAGGGTCGGGTCGGCTAGGGTCGGGTTGGCCAAGGTCGGCGCGGCGGGTCAGCCGCCGACGGCGAGCTGCACGACCCGGACCACCACGAGGACCATCGCCACGAGGAGGTACAGGCGCAGCACGCTCAGGCCGACCCTGCGGGCGGTCGAAAGCTGGGGACGCTCGAGCAGCGCGAGCGGAGGCATGCGCCACGTGAGGCGCTGGGAGCGGTCGGGTGGGCGGACGACGGCCGGTGCGGGCGCGGCGTCGTGCGTCCCCTCTGGTGCGGGCCGGGTCCGGCTCCGCCGCGCGAGGTGGGCCACGGTGAGCCCTGCACCGGTGAGGACCGCGAGGCCCGCACCGACCCCGAGGATCGTGAGGATCGTCGCGGCGTCGATGTCCGGGAACAGCACCGACGCCGTGAGGACCACGGACAGGATCACGAGGACCGCGATGACGGCCGAGGTGAAGATGTTCATCCAGCGGCCGTTGACCCACGGGCCCATGACCTGCTTGTCGTTGCACAGCATCAGGAGGAAGACGGTGGCCGAGGGCAGGAGCACTCCGGCGAGGACCTGGACGCCGACCGTGAGGAGGCCGAGCGGACTGCCCGGGATGATCACGATGACTGCGGAGAGGAGGATGACCCCGGCGAATGCGGCGTAGAAGCCCTTCGCGTCTCGGATCTTGCGGTGCAGCGAGTGCTTGAGGCCCAGCACGTCCCCGAGAGCGTAGGAGGTGGAGAGCCCAACGGCCGCCGCGCCGATGATCGAGGCATCGATGAGCGCAAGCGCGAACAGGATCCCCGCCAGATGGCCCACGTACGTCCCGAGGCCCTCCGCGACACCGCCGGCATCCGTGAACTGGCCGAACTCGGGCTGCCCGGCGAACGTGGACGCGGTGAACGACATGATCGAGGCGGCGCCGAGGATCACGAGGGCGATCCCGAGCCACAGGTCCACGCGCTCGTACTTCATGTAGCGGGGGGTGATGCGCTTGTCGATCACGTAGGACTGCTGGAAGAACAGCTGCCACGGGGCAATGGTCGTGCCGACGATCGCGATGACCAGCAGGGTGACGTCCGCGACGTCAGAGCCGGCCGGGAACCCGGGGACCACGAAGTCGTGCGCCATCTGCCCGTAGTCCGGGTTGCTCATGAAGAACACCGGCACGAGCAGGAACGAGCCGACCACGAGGGTCAGGCACACGCGCTCGAACGTCTTGAACGAGCCCGTGCTGGCCGCCCCGACTACCACGACCGCAGCGACGACCACGCCCGGGATCTTGGGCACGCCGAGGTAGTCGAGGCCGATGCTGATGCCGATGAACTCGGTGACGATCGTGAGGGCATTGAGGATGAACAGGTCGATGGCGCTGAACGCGCCCCAGAACTTCCCGAAGCGCTCGAGGATGAGCCGCGCGTGCCCCACGCCGGTCACCACGCCGAGCCGCAGCACCATCTCCTGGTTGACGTAGAGGACGGGAACAAGGAGCAGGAGCGTCCAGAGAAGGCTCGTGCCGTAGTTCTGGCCTGCTTCGGTGTACGTGCCGAAGGCGCCGGCGTCGTTGTCGCCGACCATCACGATGAGCCCCGGGCCGATGATTGCCAGGAGCGTCTTGATCCGGGCCTTCCAGCTCGAGCGCGCCGAGGACGCACCGGCGGCGTCGGCTGTTCCATCGCTGACGCGGATCGTGCCGAACGCGCCGTGGATGTCGCCGACGTGCGCCGAGTCGAGCACGGCGGACTGTTCGGGGGCGGATGAGGGCCCGTGGGCGGCCGTCTGGGGCGGGGTGTCGGAGTGGTGGGCGCGGTTCAGTGGGGTCTTGATCATGGGGACCGGCTTCCTCCCGCCGGAGGCAGGGCTCGTGAAGCGGGCACGCCGTGGCTGCCGGCCCCGGTCATGAATGGGCGGGACAGGCCTGCCGGCGCGCAGCAGGAAAGGGAATCGAGCGCTGAAGACTCAGGGCGTATGCGGGGAGGGACTACTATCGCCGCTGGACACGGTCGGCCACCTCCTCTGGACGGATCTCACGCGCCTTCGGAGCCCGGCCAGAGTGGCCGGGGGCCCTTCCTCGTAAGACCTTTGGCACTTCGCGTCGTGACCTTCGGCGGGGCCGGAGGAGCCAATCGGGGTTGCCCCTTAGTCCGGGGCAGCCTGTCCTGACCGGGGGCGTCTCTCGACGTGGGCGGTCGCTGGCTTGTGTACGCGAAGGAGCCTCAGCTAACGAACGGCACCTTGCGAGGACATCATACAGACCGGAGCTCAAAGGTCCACTCAGATTCGGTGAAGCACCTTTTCCCGGCAGGCAGAGGGCACCCACAATGTGTGCATGAGGCCGTTTCTGCTCCTCGCAGCCCGGGACCACGACGAGGTCGCCGAGGATGAGTACCGCGCCTTCTGCGCGTACAGCGGCCTTGCCCCCGAGCAGCTCCACCGTGTCCGCGCGGAGGCCGGGCCGCTCCCCGGGATCCGCTTCGCGGACTACTCGGGCGTGATCCTCGGCGGGAGCCCTTTCACCGCCTCTGATCCGGCCGAGCAGAAGAGTGCCACCCAGCGCCGCGTCGAGGCGGAGATCGGTGTGCTCCTGCGCCAGATCGTCGCTGAGGACTTCCCATTCTTGGGTGCGTGCTACGGAGTCGGGATGCTCGGCACCCAGATGGGGGCCGTCGTCGACCGCCATTTCGGCGAGGCTGTTGGCCCCGTCAAGGTGAGACTCAGCACGGTAGGGCTCCACGATCCGCTGTGCGCAGGCCTCGACCCGGCATTCCACGCGTTCGTGGGCCACAAGGAGGCTGTGCGCACGCTCCCGCCTGAGGCCGCGCTGCTCGCCGGGTCGGATACGTGCCCAGTGCAGATGTTCCGCTTCCGCAAGAACCTCTACGCGACCCAGTTCCACCCCGAACTCGACGTTGCGGGCCTCGAGCGGCGCGTCGACGCCTACCGGCATTCCGGCTACTTCCCGCCGGACGAGGCGGAGACCGTCAAGGAGCGCGCCCGCGGCACGCGCGTGACCGAGCCGCAGAAGGTCCTGGCCAACTTCGTGGCCCGCTATGCGCGCTGACCCTGCTGGCTAGACTCGCGTACATGCCTACCGCCGCGCACCTCCACGCCCTGGACCTCGGCCGCTTCGTCGTGGCCTCGCCATCGAGCTTCCACGCCGCTGCAGAGGGTGGGCGCAGGCTCGCCGAGGCCGGCTTCGAGCTGCTGGACGAGGCGGCCGACTGGCCCATCGGCCCGGGTTGCCACGCGGTGGTCCGCGACGGTGCGCTCATCGCGTGGACTGTGCCCGACGGCGCCGGGCCCACCACTGGATTCCGCATCCTCGGGGCGCACACCGACTCCCCCTCCTTCAAGCTCAAGCCCAAGCCCACCACGGGCCGCCTCGGCTGGCTCCAGGCCGGTGTCGAGGTCTACGGCGGCCCCCTGCTGAACTCGTGGCTGGACCGGGAGCTGCGCCTCGCCGGTCGTCTCGTGACGCACGACGGCGCGCAGCACCTCGTCGCCTCGGGCCCCCTCTTGCGCTTTCCGCAGCTCGCGATCCATCTCGACCGGGCCGTGAACGAGGGGCTCACGCTCGGAAAGCAGCAGCACATGAATCCCGTGTGGGGGCTCGGGGACCCGTCAACGGCAGATCTGGTCGGCCTGCTCGCGGAAGCTGCCGGCGTTGCGCCCGGGGAGGTGGGCGGCTTCGACGTGGTCGTGGCGGATACCCAGGAGCCTGCCGTGTTCGGCGGGGCCGGCGAGTTCTTCGCCTCGGGCCGTCTGGACAATCTCTCCTCGGTCCACGCGGGCCTCACCGCGCTCGCGAACGCTCGGGACAACGGCGGCGGCTCCATCGCGGTCCTCGCGGCCTTCGACCACGAGGAGGTCGGTTCCGGGTCCCGCTCCGGCGCGGCGGGCCCGTTCCTCGAGGACGTCCTGGCCCGCATCGGTGACGGCCTTGGCGCTTCTCCGACCGAGCGGCGTCGTGCGTTCGCCGCCTCTTGGCACGTCTCCGCCGACGCCGGGCACGCTGTCCACCCCAACTACGCCGAGCGGCATGACCCGGCCAACCTGCCGGTCCTCAACGGCGGCCCTCTGCTGAAGATCAACGCGAACCAGCGCTACGCGACTGACGCCCCGGGCGCGGCGCTGTGGGCCCGACTGTGCGCTGAGGCGGAGGTTCCGTACCAGGAGTTCGTCTCCAACAATGACGTCCCCTGTGGCTCCACGATCGGACCGCTCACCGCCACGCGGCTGGGAATCCGCACGGTGGACGTCGGCATCCCGCTCCTGTCGATGCACTCTGCGCGCGAGCTCGCAGGGGTGCAGGACCCGTGGCGGCTGTCCACAGTGGCGGAGCGGTTCTTCGCGGGCTGACGCTGGGGTTTCAGCCCGCGAAGAGTCGTGGGACACAGGGCTACTTGACGAGGTCGAACGTCTCGTAGGCCACGGGCTGCTCGCGGGACATCATCTCTTCGAGGAGGCCGGCCTTCTCGAACGCCGGGAAGAGGGTCTGCTCGAACGCCTTGCTCGCGTCGATGCTCTCCCATACATCCACGATCTGCACGCGTCCGTCGGGAAGCTCGCTTGCCGCATGGAGGATCAGACCGGCGGGCTTGGGGTCGAGGACGGTCGGGACAGAGTCGTACTGGTCGCGCGTGTCGGCGTAGGAAACCATGGCTACTGGCATGGGAATCACCTTCCAGAGTCCTTCACTAGAGGTAGACTCTAGTGACTTACACCACATAGTGTGGGGCGAACTGGGAGGTGCGTCAAGATGCCTGCGGGAGCAAGTTTCGAGGAGCCAGCAGGGCGCCGCGGGAAGGCCCGGCAGACCCGCCGGGCGATCGTCGCGGCGGCGGCGGCGCTCTTCGTCGAGAAGGGCTACACCGGGACGCGGATGGCGGACATCGCGCGGGCTGCCGGCTATTCGGTCCAGACCGTCTACTTCGTCTTCCACACGAAGCCGGAGCTGCTCCAGGCCTGTTACGCCCGCGCGGTCCTGGGCGAGGACGACCCGCGGCCGCCGCAGGAACAGCCGTTCTACGCTGCGATGCTCGCCGCCACCAGCGGTGAGGAGCTGATCGGCCACTTTGCCTCCGGGAACGGCGAGATCCAGGCCCGGGCTGCCGGCATCGAGGAAGTGGCCAGAGAGGCTCGGCACGAGCCCGAGGCGCGGGCGGTCCGGGAATACAACGAGGGGCTCCGCCGGGAAGGCTATGGCGAGATCATTGCGCTTCTCGATGAGCGCTTCGGCCTCCGCCCCGGCCTTGGCCGCGCGGAGGCCCTCGAACTCCTCCTCATGTACGGCGGAGCCGGGCCGTTCAACGCCCTCGTGCGGGACGCCGGGTGGGAGCTGCCGAGGTTCGTCGCGTGGCTTCGGGCAGTCCTCGTCTACGAGCTGTTCAGCTCGCCAGATTGATCACGAGGTTGATCGTCGAGGCGAGGATCAGGGTCGCGAACACGTACGCGAGGATGCTGTGCTTGAGCGCCTCGGATCGCATGGCGTGGCTCGTGATCGCCGTGTCCGAGACCTGATAGGTCATCCCGAGGCTGAACGCCATGTACGCGAAGTCCGTGTACTGCGGAGGCTCACTCTGATTGAAGTCGATCCCCCCGTCCGGATCTGCAACGTAGTAGATCTCGGTGTAGCGCAGGGTGAAGACCGTGTGCACGAGCAGCCACGACGCGCCGACCACCGCGAGTGCGAGGAGGGCGTAGAGCACCTTCCCGCTGTCGGACTGGTTGCCCGAAACCAGGACGATCGCCACCGCGACGATCGCCGCGAGATTCGCACTCAAGAGCAGCACATCCCGACTGCGACGGCCAGGGTCTTCCTCGAGGGCATGCACCTTGGTCTTGACCGCATCCATCGGGATGACGCGGGACCATACCCAGACGTCGTAGACGAGGGCCGCAGCGCCCCATCCGGCCGCGGGCGCGTGCCACCAGGAATTGAAGAGACCTGTCACGAGGAAGACTGCGATCCCGACCGCCACCATCGTCCACATGCGGTGGCGCGCGGTCCTGGCGCGCGCTGAGCGGGCGCGCGGCGTGTCCGCCTTCATGCCTCCGATCCCTGGGTTCGGCACTTCTTCCTCCACACGTTCTCGCGCCTGCGGATTGTCCACATGCGCAGACTACGACGCACGACGGCGCCTCGTACCGCGTAGCGTTGAGCCTAGGACGGTTCACCGGCCCGGTCGAGGCAGGCCCGCGCATCCGGTAGACTTGTGCAGTCTTTGCGCCAGCTCCCGGCTTCTGTCAGGGGAGGGCGTGTGGGCACGCACATGAACCTCCTGTTGCGGAAAGACCGCAACCGCTTAGCCCGAAGGAGGTGGGTTCACACATGCGTCCATACGAACTGATGGTCCTCATCGACCCCGAGGTCGACGAGCGCACGGTCCAGCAGTCGCTGGAGAAGTTCCTCTCTGTGATCACCACCGACGGTGGAACCGTCGACAAGGTGGACATCTGGGGACGCCGCCGTCTGTCCTACGAGATCAAGAAGAAGAACGAGGCGATCTACGCCGTCGTGAACTTCACCTCGGAGCCGGCCTCGGCGCAGGAGCTGGACCGCCAGCTCTCCCTCAACGAGACGATCCTGCGCACCAAGATCATCCGCCCCGAGGACCAGAAGGTTTCCGCCAAGTAGTCTTGGCGTGAATCCCTCGATCTCAAGTACAACGATCTTCAGTACGCGTCGAACGAACCAGGAGGAAGCATGGCAGGCGAGACCACCATTACGGTGATCGGCAATCTGACGAATGATCCCGAGCTGCGGTTCACCCCGTCCGGCTCGGCCGTCGCCAACTTCACCGTGGCCTCCACCCCGCGTACATTCGACCGTCAGGCGAATGAGTGGAAGGACGGGGAGACCCTGTTCCTGCGCGCGTCGATCTGGCGAGAGGCTGCCGAGAATGTCGCAGAGTCCCTGACGAAGGGCATGCGCGTGATCGTGTCTGGACGTCTGAAGAGCCGTTCGTACGAGACCAAGGAAGGCGAGAAGCGCACCGTCATCGAGCTCGAGGTCGACGAGATCGGCCCGAGCCTGCGCTACGCCTCCGCGAAGGTCAACCGCACCCAGCGCTCCGGCGGTCAGGGTGGCGGCAACTTCGGCGGCGGCCAGGGCGGGACTTTCGGTGGCGGCCAAGGCGGCAACTCCGGCGGCGGTAACGCTGGCGGAGGCTGGGGCGGCGGCCAGGGCTCTCAGGGCCAGGGCGGCAACTCCGGCGGCAGCTGGGGCGCCGGCCAGCAGCAGGACGACCCGTGGGCAACCCCGGGCGTCAGCAATGCCGGCGGCTGGGGCAAAGGAAACGACTCCGAGCCCCCGTTCTGATCGGTCCTTCCACTACATCATCAACCATCCCGTGGCTCCCGCCACGGGCTCCAGAGACTAAGGAGCTCCACGATGGCCAAGGCTGAAATCCGTAAGCCGAAACCAAAGTCCAACCCCTTGAAGGCCGCTGACATCACTGTCATCGACTACAAGGACGTCGCCCTGCTGCGCAAGTTCATCTCGGACCGCGGCAAGATCCGCGCCCGCCGGGTGACCGGCGTGTCCGTGCAGGAGCAGCGCAAGATCGCCCAGGCGATCAAGAACGCCCGTGAGGTCGCTCTGCTCCCCTACTCCGGCGCTGGCCGCGGCTGAGAAGGGAAGCAAATTTCATGGCAAAGCTCATTCTGACGAACGAGGTGACTGGTCTCGGCTCTGCCGGTGACGTCGTCGAGGTCAAGGACGGCTACGCGCGCAACTACCTCCTTCCCCGCGGCTTCGCCGTCACGTGGACGCGAGGTGGCGAGAAGCAGGTCGAGCAGATCCGCGCCGCTCGCGAGGCCCGCGCCCACAAGACGCTCGAGGCGGCCCAGGCGCAGGCAGCTGCCCTTGCCGGCAAGCCCGTGCGCCTTGAGGTCAAGGCCGGCAAGGAGGGTCGCCTGTTTGGCACCGTCCGCGCCGAGGCCGTTGCCGGTGCTGTCGAGGCCGCTGGCCTGGGCGCCATCGACAAGCGCAAGGTGGTCATTCCCGGCCACATCAAGTCCACCGGCAAGTACGAGGTCTCCGTGCGCCTGCACGACGAGGTCTCCGCGGTGGTCAACCTCGAGGTTGTCCCCGCCAAGTAGTCGCGATGCGCTGTCCGTCCCGCAGGGGACGGTCGGACTCGAAGGCCCCTTCCGCATCCGTGGAAGGGGCCTTCGCCGTGCCTGCGGGAATACCCTCCCACGGGGAGGTGTTGGGGAGACTAGATGCAAACGCATGAATCTCCGACTAAGACAGGGGCTATGGCAGAGAACACCACCATCGTCGTCATCTCCGCGGGACTCGGGGTCCCCTCGTCGAGCCGCCTGCTCGCAGACCAGCTCTCCGCCGCCGTCGAGAGGCTCGCGCCCGCGGCCGGCCTGGCGCCCGCGGTGACCACGCTCGAGCTGCGTGACCTCGCGGTGGACATCGCGAACAACTTCGTCACGGGATATGCGGCGCCGAACCTCGCCGAGGCCATCGCCGCAGTCGAGCGCGCGGATGCCATCATCGCCGTGAGCCCGGTCTTCTCGTCAAGCTACAGCGGCCTGTTCAAGTCGTTCATCGACGTCCTCGAGCCGCGCTCACTCGAGGGCAAGATCGTCCTTCTGGCAGCGACAGGTGGCTCTGCACGCCACAGCCTCATGCTGGACTTCGCGATGCGCCCCCTGTTCAGCTATCTCCGCACCAGGATCCTGCCCACCGCCGTGTTCGCGGCCCCCACAGACTGGGGCCAGGGTGATGGCACTGTGGCGGACCGCGCGAGCGGCGGATTGACTGCCCGCATCGAGCGCGCCTCGACCGAGCTCGTCCAGGAACTCTCGCGTGAGCATGGAATCGGGGGCGTGGGCGCTGCTGGCGCCGCTGCAGGAGCCCCGCTGCCCAAGGTCGCCACCCGTCCCGAGGACAAGTCCTTCGAAGAGCTCCTCGCGGATCTGACCGGACCGCGCGCTTAGCCGCACACTCCCCCACTGTCTGGAGGTCATCCCCTGGCGGTCACCTTCCGCGGTGGCCATCAGGGGGTGGCCTCCAGACGTACGATGGCGGGATGCAGCCAGCGCCCCGTGCTTCCGGTGCCCCGGTCTCCGTCCCCGTTTTCGATGGACACAACGACCTCCCCTGGGCCCTCCGCCAGGATTTCGCGTACGACGTCGTCGCGGCGGGGCTCGGTGCAGGCCAGCCCCGGCTCCACACGGACATCCCGCGGCTGCGCGCTGGCGGAGTCGGAGCCCAGTTCTGGTCCGTCTTCGTCCCCTCGACCCTGGGCCCCGCAGATGCGGTCGTCGCGACCCTCGAGCAGATCGACTGCGTGCACCGCATCGTCACCGCGCACCCCGGCACGTTCGAGCCGGCGACCTCGGCCGCCCAGGTGCGTGCCGCCGTCGGGCGGGGCAGGATCGCCTCACTCATGGGCGCCGAGGGCGGCCACAGCATCGCCGGCTCACTGGGCGTCCTGCGGATGCTTGCGCGGCTGGGCGTGCGCTACATGACCCTCACGCACAATGACGATGTCCCCTGGGCCTGTTCAGCCACCGGAGCGGCCATGGAGCGCGGCGAGGACACTGGGCTGACGGAGTTCGGGCGCGAGGTCGTGGCCGAGATGAACCGCGTCGGCATGCTCGTGGACCTCTCTCACGTCTCGCCGCGGACCATGGTGGACGCCCTCGAGGCGACACATGAGCCTGTGGTCTTCTCGCACTCGTCTGCGCGCGCCGTCTGCGACCACCCGCGCAACGTCCCGGACCATGTGCTCGAGCATCTCCCAGGCAACGGCGGAATCCTCATGGTCACGTTCGTTCCGAAGTTCGTCTCCGAGGCGTGCCGAGAGCATGCCCTCGCCGTCAGGGACATCCGCAGGGCGCTGGGCCTCCCCACGGGCTTCCACGACGTCGCGCCCGAGGAAGACCCAGCGGCCGCAGACGAGTTCGTCGCCTGGTCGGTGGCCAACCCCGCGCCCGAGGCAACCATTGCCGACGTCGTGCGCCACCTCGAACATGCCCGTGAGGTAGTCGGCCCGAAGCACCTCGGGCTCGGCGGCGACTTCGACGGGACCGTCGACCTCCCGGTCGGGATGGACGGTGTGTCCGGCTACGCCCCGCTGCTCGACGCACTGGACGAGCGGGGCTGGGCGCGGGAGGATCTCGAGGCGCTGTGCTGGGGCAACGCGCTCCGCGTCCTCGAGGCGGCCGAGGTTTCCGCAGGCTAGCTGCGCAGGTGGGCGGCTAGAGCAGCGCGACGAAGGCGCGGGCATCCTCGAGGCTGATGTCCGAGTGGCGGTGGAGCATCTGTGCCGCATCCTCGGCGTCCCCGATCTGCGCCAGGGATTTGATCTCGCCGTAGATCTCGTCGTTGAGCATATTGGACGCGACCTCGAGGGTCTGCCGCCCATTGCTCACGATCGCGCGGTAGCGGTAGGGGAAGCGCTGTGGCCGCGGCCTGTTAGCCCCGGTTCGCTGCTCGTCGCGCGTCGGGGGCACCGCCTCGGCACGCCCGCCCTGGCCACGCGTTCCTGCCGGCGTCTCCGGCTTCGGTGTGGGCTGCTGCGGTGCAGCTCCCCCTTTCGGGGCCGCGTCGCCTCGGAAAGGCTGAGGGTACCGGTCCAGGAGGATGACGGCGTTGCGGGCATCCACGAGGCCTACACTCGTCGCCTCGCGGTAGGCCCCGATCGCCTGGACGGTGAGGCCGCGCGCGATGAGCGAGTAGATGGCTCGGTGCTGGGCTTCCGTGAGCCGGGCGGCAGCCGACGCTGCGGCGTCCGGCCCCGCTGTCGGCGCGCTCTCGAGGGAGGTCTTGCTGCGCCGCGCGCCTGCACGGAGCACTAGGACGACTATGGCGGCAACGACCAGGAGGATCAGGAGCGGGGGCAGCAGGTTTTCCATCGGTGCTTCTCGAGAGGCGGAGCGGGCAGTTCAAGCGTAGTGCCTGTGCTGCGGCTGTCGCGAGGGGACCCATATATGTCTGAAGGCGCATCGCCGTGCCACTTCAACCCGAGATATGTGCTGCGGATCACATAAATATGTGGCACAGATCACACAAATGCGCCGTAGATGAATGAGAACACATCTGTTTGCCAAACCGGGCCGCTAGGAGCTGTGGATTGCTCCTGTGGACAGATTTTTTTGATCCACAGCTTGTCAACTTCGTTTCCGCAGATCAGCAGGGAGTTTTGAGACGCCCCCCAAAGTTTTCCACAGTTGTCCACAGCTTCTGCGAACATCCAAGCATGGGTTTCCCACACGTTGTCCACAGTAGGGGTGGACAGTGGGCTTCACGGTTGTCGGTAAGGGCCGATACGGTGTGCTCGTCCCTCCGGGGGAGCTGTGCAGGGTTGCCTTCCCGGATGATTGCCAAGCGTCCGAGGTGTTGCCTGTGTCCACGTCCCACGTCGATTCGGCACCGTCATTCCGTGACTCGGACGCCGGACGTACACCGCCCCAGGACATCGTCGCCGAGCAGTCAGTGCTCGGGGGCATGATGCTCTCGAAGGACGCCATCGCGGACGTGGTGGAGGTGCTGCGGGGTGTGGACTTCTACCGTCCCGCGCACGAGGCGATCTATGAGGCGATCATCGATCTCTACGGCAAGGGCGAGCCCGCGGATGCCGTGACAGTCTCGGACGAGCTGACCAAACGCGGCGAGATCAATCGGGTAGGCGGCCCGGCCTACCTCCATGAGCTGATCCAGTCCGTCCCGACGGCCGCGAACGCCGGATACTACGCTGAGATCGTGGCGGAGCGCGCCGTCCTGCGCCGTCTCGTCAGCGCAGGGACCAAGATCGTCCAGCTTGGCTACGGGCAGGACGGTGAGGTCGAGGACCTCGTCAACCAGGCCCAAGCCGAGGTCTACGCCGTTGCCGAGCGCCGGGCGGCGGAAGACTACATTCCGCTTTCGCAGGTCATGGAGGGCGCGATGGACGAGATCGAGGCCGCAGGCCACCGCGGTGGCGGCCTCACCGGTGTCCCCACCGGCTTCTACGAGCTCGATGAGCTCACCCATGGCCTGCATCCGGGGCAGATGATCGTCATCGCGGCGCGACCTGCGGTCGGCAAGTCCACGTTCGCCCTGGACTTCGCTCGCTCGGCCGCCATCAAGCACAAGATGGCCACCGTCTTCTTCTCCCTCGAAATGGGCCGCAACGAGATCGCGATGCGCCTCATGAGCGCGGAGGCCTCCATTCAGCTGCAGGACCTCCGCCGCGGGACGCTGCGGGACGACCAGTGGTCCAAGATCGCCTCGGTGCTGGGCCCGCTCAACGAGTCGCCGCTGTTCATCGATGACTCGCCCAACATGTCGCTCATGGAGATCCGCGCCAAGTGCCGACGCCTCAAACAGCAGCACGACCTCAAGCTCGTGGTCCTCGACTACCTCCAGCTCATGACCTCGGGCAAGAAGGTGGAGAGCCGCCAGCAGGAGGTGTCCGAGTTCTCCCGCGCCCTCAAGCTCCTCGCCAAGGAGCTCAACGTCCCCGTCGTCGCCCTCTCCCAGCTCAACCGTGGCTCCGAGCAGCGCCAGGACAAGCGGCCCATGATTTCCGATTTGCGAGAAAGCGGTTCCATCGAGCAGGACGCGGACATGGTGGTACTTCTCCACCGCGAGGACGTCTACAACAAGGAGTCCCCGCGCGCGGGAGAGGCGGACATCCTCGTGGCCAAGCACCGCAACGGCCCCACCAAGGACATCGTCGTGGCATTCCAGGGCCACTACTCGCGCTTCGCGAACATGGCAGCGGACGTGGGCGGCGAAGGCTGACATCCGGGAGGAGCCGCCTGCAGCACACCTTGCTGCGTCCAGGCTCCGGACACGAACCGTCGGGAGCAGCTGGACCTAAGGGCCGCCGCCGCTGCCAGTGACGGCCCAGCGTGTCTGTCTTCGGCAAGAACCCAAGCTAGCCCACCTCCACGTTGAGCCCGACCATCGAGCGCTCATGCCGCGCCGGGACGGCGAATCCGCCCCCAGGTCTCCCTGAATAGTGCGCGGGACGGACTCTTGACAGATATTACGAGCAACGGCGAGGGCGTCGCGGAGGCCGTGGCCGGTGCTGACGCCGTTGTTGTCTACCTTGGGGACTGCCTACTCGCGTCATCCGATCGATGTGTACTCGGCAGGCGCCCGACACATCGTCGAGGGGCTGCGGGCCGGTGGCCGTGGGCGCCGGCTCGTCGTCGTCAGTTCGGGTCTGACCTACCCGCCGCCGCACACCAACTGGTTTGCCGACCATGTGCTGTTCCCGTTCCTGCGCCAGGTGGTCGGACGCACCCTGTACGCCGACATGCGGCGGATGGAGGAGTACCTGCGTCGCTGCGATGACATCGACTGGACGATCATGCGGCCGGGGCGTCTCTACGACGCAGCGGACGGTTCTGCCTACCGGGTCGATCCCGATGCCCCAACTCAGGGTTACACCAGCCGGGCGGACCTCGCCGCGGCGATGCTGGCGGAGCTCGACACCAACGAGCACGTCCACGCGGCCGTCTCGCCCACCACGGACCGACGCGCGAGCTCTCCCATCCCCAGCGCCGAGGCGGGCCGTTGAGCCAGGAGGTCATCGACGCTCTTCGGGTGCTGCGAACGAGCTCCGCGTCCTCTACCGCCGCGGTGACCACCGGGTCAAAGGTCTCATCGACGCCCTGCCCGACGACCGTCGACGAGACATCACGCGCTTTCTCCAGGAGGTCGCTGACGCCGTTGCCATTGAAGGTCAGGCGCTCACCGACCGGAAGGTAGCCCGATGACCGCAGCCGCGCCTGGTCGATGCTCCGGAACAGGGGCCGCACTTCGCCGAAGTGTGTGGCAGACCACGGAGTGGCGTGGCCTCCGATACGTTGCAGTGAGGTTTCGAAGGTGATCCTCAGAGACATACGTTGTCTAGCGTGAAACGGTTTTGGATGGTCGACCGAGAGCGGCGCATAAAGACTGTGCAATAGTCACCGCACAGACAGAGGTTCTCACTCCACCATTAATCCGGCATTTGAAAACCTCGATGGAAGTGAGCCCGATGGCTTCCCAACCTGAACTCCACAAAACCCTCAAGCCCCGCCACCTCTCGATGATCGCCATCGCGGGCGTCATCGGGGCGGGCCTCTTCGTCGGCTCCGGCGCCGCGATCCACCAAGCTGGCCCCGGCATCCTCGTCGCCTATGCGGCGGCAGGTGTCGTCGTGATTCTCGTGATGCGCATGCTCGGCGAAATGGCCGCTGCGAATCCCGAGACCGGCTCGTTCTCCGCCTATGCGGACAAGGCCCTCGGGCGCTGGTCTGGCTTCAGCATTGGCTGGCTGTACGCGTGGTTCTGGATCATCGTCCTCGGCATCGAGGCCACCGCGGGCGCTGCGATCATGCACCGCTGGCTCCCCGGCGTCGACCAGTGGATCTGGGCCCTCGTGCTCATGGTCGCCCTCACGCTCACCAACGTGTGGAGCGTGAAGTCCTACGGCGAGTTCGAGTTCTGGTTCGCCTCGGTCAAGGTCACCGCGATCGTCCTCTTCCTCATCGCCGGCATCGCCGCGATCCTTGGCCTCATCCCCGGCCTCCCCGCGCCCGGCACCACCAACCTGCTCGGCCACGGTGGCTTCATGCCCAACGGCAGCGGTGCTGTGCTCGCTGGCATTCTCGTCGTCGTTTTCTCGTTCTTCGGCGCGGAGATCGCCACGATTGCGGCCGGCGAGTCCGCGGACCCGGTCACCGCGGTCCGCAAAGCGGTCAACTCGACCGTGTGGCGCATTCTCGTCTTCTACATCGGCTCCATGGCCATCGTCGTGACCCTGCTTCCGTGGGACGACGCCTCCGTGGCGAAGAGCCCGTACGTGGCCGTGATCGAGCGCTTCGGCATCCCCGGCGCTGGCATCATTATGGACATCGTCGTGCTGACATCCGTCCTCTCGTGCCTCAACTCCGGTCTGTACACGGCGAGTCGCATGATCTTCTCGCTCTCGACCCGCGGGGACGCGCCGAAGTCCTGGGGCCGCATTTCGGGACGCGGGGTCCCGGTCCGATCGGTGCTCGTCTCGACCGTGGTCGGGTTCGTCACGGTGGGGCTGAACTACCTGTGGCCCGACACGGTCTTCCTGTTCCTCGTCAACACCTCCGGAGCGATCGCGCTGTTCGTGTGGCTCGTCATCTCGGCCTCGCAGTTGATCCTGCGCCGCCGCGCCGATGCCGCCAGCACCAAGCTCGAGATCCGCATGTGGCTCTTCCCGTACCTCACGTGGGCGTCCATCATCGCGATCGTCGCGCTGCTCGTAGGCATGCTCTTCTTCGACGACACGCGGGACGAGCTGTTCCTCTCCGTGGGTCTCGCGGCCGTGGTCGTTGTGGTCGGCGTGCTCAGGTACCGCCGCCAGCGCGGCCCCGTCGGCCCGCACGTCCACAGCGCGGCCGAGCACAGGGCCGAGGTCCTCGAAGTCGAGGCCGAGGCCCATGGCCACGGCGCCTGAGCACCGCAGAGCTCCCCAGGGGCAGCCTCGCCGCTGACTGGGAGCGGCATGCGACAGTGCGCGGCTGGCTCGAGCGGGCCGGCCGCGCGCCGTCGTGCGTCCGGCCGCCGCTCGCCGGCTGCGCTCAGGCGACGCCGCTGAAGAAGACCGCCGTGACGAGCCCGGAGAAGGGCTGCCCGCCGAACCGCGCGTCGAGCATGCGGGCCACGTCCTGGGCGATCTTCGCAGGATCCCCGTAGGACTCGGCCAGCTCGTTGGCCAGTGGGGTTGCTTGGCAATGCGCTAGTGCGATGTGCTGCGCTGACGCCGGGGCGCTGTGGTGTACGACGTCGCGGACCGTCACGTCCGTGAACCCCGCGGCCTCGAGCTCGCCGCGGATCACCGTGTGGTCCGTGTACCCGAACGGCGCACGCCGCAGGAACTGGGGCGCCCGTCCCGGGAAAAGCTCCTCAAGTACCTGCTCGACCACGAGCGCGGCCTCGTTGCCCTCGATGGGGCCCCACACTGCTGCGCACAAACGCCCGCCGGGCCGGAGCACCCGATGGGCCTCCGCGTAGGCGCGCGGCCGGTCGGGGAAGAACATGATGCCGAACTCGCTCATCAGCGCGTCGAACGCGTCATCCTCGAACGGCAGGTCCTGCGCGTTCGCCTGGACCCAGCGCACCGCCTCGGAACCCGGCAGGGAGGCCGCGGCCTGAGTGAGCATGGCCGGGTTCAGGTCGGTGGCCGTGATGGTGGCACCAGGCAGGACGCGGTGCAGCGCGCGCGTGAGGACGCCGGTCCCCGCGGCCGTTTCGAGCACGCTGGCAGGGCCCGAGGACGCTACCTCTGCCGCGAGATCCTCCGCGAAGTCGAGGAACATCATGGGCACGAGGACCCTCTCATACAGCTCTGGGATGGAGCCGGTGAAGGCAGCGTCGGCGGGCATGGGATCAGTATGGCGCCCCGGCAGGGCTGCCGCTAGGCGTCGGAAAGTGCACAACTCGCCCCCATTCACGCGCTCCTGGTGTCCTTTGAGCCCGCGAGTCGTGCACTTTGAGACAGCTCAGGGCCGGTCCGCGGCCTCGTGGCCGGTTGAAGCCTGCGAATTGGGTTGATCTGCCTGCAGCGTCGGCACCGGCACCAGCCTTTCGACGGCGTCGGCCGCTGCAGCAGCCCCTCCCGCAGCGCGGTACCCCGCGGCGACCCGCCGAGCGCCGTCGGCCATCGCTGCGGCGCGGCGGACGGCGTCCCGGAGCCGTTCCGGTGTGAGCCTGGCCTTCCCGAGCCGCACGCCGGCGCGGGCGTGGGCCACGCGTGCGGCGACCTCGAGCTGGTCGCGCCCCCACGGCACGACAACGGCGGGCACCCCCGCGTTGAGTGCCTTCTGGGTGGCGCCCATGCCGCCGTGCGTCACCACGGCGGCGGCATGGGCGAGGACCGCGGAGTGCGGCACGAACCGCTCGACGCGGACATTGGCCGGCAGCGGGCCGAGGTCGGCGACTCCGGCCGGCATCGTGACCACCACGCGATAGGGTTCCCCGGCCAGCCCTGCCACGGCGGCCCGGGCGAGCGCCTCATCGGCTTGGTACTCCGAGGACGTGGTGACGAGCACGAACGGATCCCCCGGTTCCTCGACCCACGCGGGCACCTCGGCCGGTGGCTCCCAGGAGAGGGCCCCGACGAGCCGGACGTTGTCGCCCCAGTCGGGGCGTGGATACTCGAACGGCTCCGCGGTGGCGACGAGCAGCAGCGGAGTGCCCAGGAAGAACGCATCGGTGGTCGGCGCGGCCTCGAGGCCATGCTGGGAGCGCACTTCGTTGATTGATGGCAGGAAGGCCTTCTCGATCGCCCCGATCGTGAGTCGCCGGACCACGGCGTCGCGCACCCTCCCAAGTGGCCCCGCCATAGGCAGGAGGCCGGGACCGAATGGTGGCACGCCGCGCGAGCCCATTGGTGGCGTGTAGGGGCAGACGGACGCCCAGGGTCCTCCGTGCGCGGTCGCTGCACACGTGGCTCCCCACGCGTTGAAGTCGACGATGGCCAGGTCGGGTTCGATGTCCTCGAGCGCCGCTGCCATGTCGGGCCCGTCGAGGGCGCCGCGGCGGACGAACACGTCGACGCTGGCCGCGAGCGCCTTGATCGGCCCCTTTACGGTGAAGTCGTGGTGCGTGATGGCCTCGATCCTGGGGTCGATGGGCTCCGCCGCGAGCCCCAGGCCGCGCAGGATGCCGACCTGGGAGGCAAGCGTGCGCACATGCACCTGATGGCCTCGGCGCGCGAGCTCGAGCAGGACGGGCGTCATGGGGAAGAGATGGCCCATGGCGGGGGAGGTGTAGGCAAGGATGGTGGACATTACGGCCTCCGCGTGAGGGGCTCGAGGAGCTCGATGACCGAGCGGGTGTACGCCTCGCGGCCCAGCCGGGCGTCGTGCCGGAGGAGCTTGTAGACGTAGACGTCGCACACGGCGACGAATTGGGCCAGCCGGCGCTCGCGTTCGGCGCCGCCCAGCCCTTTGAGATAGGGCGCGAACACGCGCTCGCACCACGCACGGTGGTAGTCGCGGCCGCGGCGGGCAGCCTCAGCGATCAGCTCGGAGTTGGGTTCCTCCGCGAGTACCCGCAGTGAGAGTGTGGCGTCCCGCTCGTAGTGCTCGGCGAGATTTGCGACTGCCCCGGCGAGATCGCCCACGGGGGCAGCGTCCCGAAGGGTGTTCACGCTGGAGCTGGCGAGTGTCCCTGCGCCCGCGAGGACGCCGTCCCAGTCGCCGAAGTGGCGCAGCACGGTCTGGACCGTCACTCCGGCGCACTCGGCCACCGCGGCGAGCGTGAGCTGGCTCAGCGGCCGCTCGATGAAGAGCGCGAGCGCGGATTCGGCGATCTTCCGGGCCGTGGCCGCGGTGGCCTCGGCTCGCTTCGTCATCACGTAAGGCCGCGTTTCAGCCTCATATTTCACGTTAATCACGTTAACGCTAAATATGTGCCGCGTCCAGCCCTCAGTGCTCGATCTTGAATCCGGCCTCGAGGAGCGCCAGGGCCTCGTCCATCATGGCCGGGAGGTCGCTCTTGCCGTCGTCGGCCAGCCACTGTTCGAGCACGGCGGTCAGGGCGCCCATGAGCGCTCCGGCTGCGACCCTCAGCCGGGGGTCGTCCTCGTCGATTCCGAGCCTCCGCGCTATGGCGCCCCCGAACGTGTGGCCGATCTCGTGGTTGGCAGCCAGGATCCGATTCCGCAGGGCGGGCGTCGTGAACGCGAGCCTCATCCGCTCGAGGAGCAGCTCCCGGTCCCGGTCGTAGAACGAGGCGAACCCGACCCGCACCGCTGCCCGGAACGCTCCCACCACCCCGACCTCGGGCGGAACCTTCTCGATCTCCGCGATGAGCGTCGGGTCGTACTCGTCCTCGAGGACCACGTCCTCTTTGGTCGGGTAGTACCGGAAGAACGTGCTCGGGGAGACCTCGGCCTTGGCCGCGATCTGCTCGACAGTCGTGGCGTCGTACCCTTGCTCGACGAAGAGACGCAGCGCCACATCCTGGATGAGGCGCCGTGTCTTGGCCTTCTTGCGTTCGCGCAGACCGGGTTCTGTCATGAACTCATCTTGCCAGCCTTCGGCGGGGAGGGCGCTGGGGCGGGCGACGCCGTGTGCTCGCCCTGGTGCCGCGCCGGCAGGACCAGCGCCATCGCCACCGCGATGAGGATGGCCGCGGCGAGGCTCACGAGGCTCACGAGGTGCACGCCGTCGAGGTAGGCCGTCCCGGCCGCCACCTTGAGAGCGCTGCCCGCGGGCCCGGGCCCGAGCCGGGAGGCAACGGCCATGGCTCCGCCGAGCGAGTCGTGCGCGGCGTCGGCCGCGGCAGCCGGCAGGTGCGCGGTCGGTGCATCCATCCCCGCGCGGTATGCCGCGGTCAGGATGCTCCCCAGGATCGCGACGCCGAGCGCGCCGACGGTCTGCTTGACGGACAGGTTGACCGCCGTGCCCGTGCTCTGGATGCCGTCGGGCAGCGCATCGAGCATGGCCGTCATGGCTGGCGGCATCGCGATGCCGAAGCCGAACCCCGTGACCAGGAGCGCGCTGAGCAGCGGCCAGTAGTCGGAGGTCGGCGTGAGGAACAGCAGGATCACGAAGCCCACTGCCGAGATGGCGATCCCCGCGCTGACCATCACGCGCAGGCCGAGGGCAGGTGCGAGCCGGGTGCCCACCACGGAGCCCAGGACGAGCGCCACCATCATGGGCATGAGCTTGAGTCCGGTGACCAGCGCCGAGTCGCCAAGGAACGCCTGCATGTACAGCGGCAGGGCGAACAACAGGCCCATCATGACGAACGAGGTGAGGGCCGTGGTGACGGTGGGCCACACGAACATTGGGTTCTTGATGATGCGCCGGTCCATGAGCGGCGCTGCCGCGCGCCGCTCGACGAAGGCGAACGCGCCGAGCAGCGCCGCGCCGCCCACGAGCGGGGCGAGCACGGACCACGAATCCCACCCGTCGACCGGCACTTGGGTGACGCCGTAGACGATCCCGGCGAGGCCCGCGATGGTCAGCAGCATGCCGGCGAGGTCGAAGCGCGAGCTTCCGGAGTCCTTCGAGTTCGGGATGAGCGTGAACCCGGCGATGAGGGCGACCGCCACGGTGGGCACGTTGATGAGCAGGGTGGAACCCCACCAGTAGTTGTCCAGAAGCCACCCGCCCACGAGGGGGCCGAGCGGCATGCCGACTCCCATGGCCGCGGTGAGCGCGGCGACGGCCTTGCCGCGCTCCTTCGGCGCGAAGACGGTCGGGATGATGGACATGGACAGCGGGAAGACGGCCCCGGCGCCGATGCCCATGACCGTCCGGGCCACGATGAGCTCGGCGGACGTGGTGGCGAAGGCGCCGATCGCGCTTGCCACGACGAATACTGCGAGGCCGGTGGTGAGCACGGTACGCCGTCCGATCCGGTCGCCGAGCATCCCGGCCGGGATGAGGAGCACGGCAGATGTGAGCGTGTAACCGTTGACGATCCACTGCAGTTCGGTGGTGCTGGCACCGAGGTCGCGGGAGATGTCGCTCAGGGCGACGTTGAGCACCGTCGCATCGAGCCCGACCACGAGGAGGGAGAGGGCAAGCGCAGCGAGGATCCACCACCGACGGGGCTGCGTGGCGGCCGCGAGGGGGGCCGCCGTCGAGGCATTCTTGAACGTTCCGATGAATAGATAGTAGCTATCAAAATCCTGTAACTGTCAAGTGGTTGTGTCTCCCTGAATTCGAGTGTCGGAGGCACCGCCTACAGTGGTTCGCATGGAACAGGGGGAACGCGTTCACGTCTGGCCCGGCGGTCCCCGCCTGCGCCTTGGCTCGACCTCCCGCGAGATCCTGCGCCTTGCCGTGCCCGCGTTCTTCGCACTCATCGCCGAGCCGCTGTTCCTCCTCGCCGACTCCGCCATCGTGGGGCACCTCGGCGTGGACCAGCTCGCCGGCCTCGGCCTCGCCACCACGGTGCTCCAGACGGGCGTCGGCCTCATGGTGTTCCTCGCCTACGGCACGGGGCCCGCCGTGGCGCGGTTCCTTGGCGCGGGGAAGATGGGCCACGCGATGTCTGCCGCGCGCGACGGCGCGTGGCTGGCACTGCTGCTCGGCCTCGCCCTCGCGGCGCTCGGCTGGGTGACGGCTCCCTGGGTAGTCGGCTTGCTGGGCGGACCCCCGGCCGTGCACGGCTACGCGGTCGACTACCTCGTGTGGTCCATGCCCGGTCTCGTGGGAATGCTGCTCGTGTTCGCCGGGACCGGCGCGCTGCGCGGACTCCAGGACACCCGGACTCCGCTCGTCGTGGCGAGCGTCGGCTTCACGGCGAACATCCTCTTGAACCTGCTGTTCGTCTACGGCCTCGACTGGGGCATCGCCGGCTCGGCGATCGGGACGAGCGTCGCCCAGCTCGGCATGGCGGCGGTGTACCTGGGGATTGTCCTGCGCCGCATGCGGCACGAGGGCGTCGGGATCGGTCCAAGCCGCCGGGGAGTCCTCGCCGCCGCGCACGTCGGCTCATGGCTCATGTTGCGCACCCTCACCCTCAGGGCAGCGATCTTCGCGACGGTGGTCATCGCCGCGCAGCAGGGTGCCACGAACCTCGCGGCACACCAGCTCGCCATGACGATGTTCAATGTCCTCGCCTTCGCGCTCGATGCTCTCGCGATCGCCGCCCAGGCGCTCATCGGCAAGGAACTCGGGGCCTCCCACGGCCCCCGTGCACGCGAACTCACCCGCACGATGGTGCGGTGGTCGCTCGGCTACGGCCTGCTGACGGGCGCAGTGCTCGCGGCATCGGCGCCCTGGATCGGGTGGATGTTCACCCCTGACCGCCACGTGCACGAGGCCCTCCTGCCTGCGCTTCTCGTGCTGGCCGCGAGCCAGCCGGTGTGCGGGTACGTGTTCGTGCTCGACGGGGTGCTCATCGGCGCCGGGGACGCCCGGTACCTCGCGATCGCGGGCGTGCTCAACCTCGTCGTCTACGGGCCGCTGCTCGCATGGGTCGGGGTGTCTGGGGTAGGCGGCGCGGCTGGCCTGGCGTGGCTGTGGGGGGCGTTTGCCGGCGGGTACATGCTGGCCCGGGCCCTCACCCTCGGCGTGCGCGCGCGTGCGGAGGCGTGGATGATCCTCGGCGCCCATTGACCGATGCATTCACTTGCTGCTGGAATCCGCCAACCCGGCGCCGCGTAGACTTGACGAGTGCCCGAGACCCCCTCCACCCCTTGGCCCAGCGCTTCCGACGGGACGCGCTCGCCGGCAGTCGAAGGCCAGCGCGCTTTCGCCAGCCCGGTGCTGCTGCGTGCCCTCGTGGCCCTCGCCTTCGGCGCCGTGACGGTCTTCTGGGGAGCGCCGAGTGCGGGCGGTGCGGCATGGTGCTTCGCTGCCTACTTCGTGGGGCTCGCCGTGGCGCGGGCCTGGCTCCTCCGCCAGCAAGGACTCTCCGCTGACCCCGGGGCCCGGCCCAGCGCCACCCTGCGGATCGTCGCCTCCGTCGCGTACGGACTCGCCGCCGCGCTGGGGCTGGGCCTCGGCGCCGCGCCTGAACCGTCCACGATCGGGATCGGCGGGGCCATCGCCCTCGCACTCACCGGGGCCGCTGACCTTGCGTCCGGGATCGCTGGCCGGCGCCGGAGTCCTCTCGCGCGCGACGAGGTGATCACCGGTGCAGTCCATCTCGGAGCGGGGGCCCTCCTGCCGTTCTTCCTAGGCCTCGGGGTCCACGCGCTGCTCGGTGTTGCGGGCGGGGCTGCCATCATCACCGGGGTGCTGCTCGCGATCGCCGGCCTGAGCCTGAGGCAGGATTCTCCGGGCGCGGCCCGCGTAGCCTAGAATTGATGCGTTCTACTGCGCGTAGAAGCAGCGCGTAGAAGCATTCCACCACATCACGGCCGCTTGAGGAGGGCCCATGTCTGATACGCCGCGCGGTCCCCGCGTCGGGATCAAGGGCCCGCTCATGTTCTCCGCATTCTTCGGAGTCGTCGCCTTCCTCGTGGTGCTCTTCGCAGCGTCGGGGGGCACGGACCGCGGGCTCCGCTACGACCTCGCGTTCGCGGCCTTCGGCATTGCGTTCATCGTGTGCCTGGTCTTCGCCGCGATGCTGTCCATGAGCTACAAGGAGAATGCCGAGCACCTCGGACGCGGCGACGGCGTCAATCTCCGCTCTGCCGACCGCCTGAAGCGTGGAGGGGCGGAGAGACCCAAGCCGGGGGCCGAGGATCCAGAGTCGGAAACCGAGGCGCCGGAGGCCACTGATGCCGAGGCGGACGAGGCACGCCGCGACGACAAGGCCGACGGCGCGGCCTGAGCCGCCCGCGCGGGCCGCTCTAGCTCGCCGCCTTGCGCTCCCGGTAGGCCCGCACGTGCGCCCTGTTGGCGCAGTTGCCCGTGTCGCAGTAGCGCTTCGACCGGTTCTTCGACAGGTCGATCAGCACGGCCTCGCAGTCGTCTGCCGCGCAGATGCGCAGCCGGTCCAGCTCCCGCGAGCGGATCACGTCCACGAAGGCCATCGCGGCCTCGGTGCCCATCCGGTCAGCGAGCGGTGCTTCTGGCGTCGTGGCGTGCAGGTGCCAGTCCCAATGGTCGTGCCGGACGAGCTGCGGGAGCGCCTCGGCCTCGGCCAGAAGCGCGTTCACGAGGTCTACCGCGTCCTCCTCCGTCGCATCCCAGAGGCTCCGCAGGCGGGACCGCAGCGTGCGGACGGCAGCCAACTCCGCGGCGTCGTGCGCACGGGAGCCCGAGAACTCCTCTTCGGCGAGGAAGCGGTCGAGGTCGGCTCCGCTCGCGAGCAGCTCGCCGCGCTCGGAGTCGAGCGTGTTCACGAGATTGACGACGCTCCGGAGCGCCACCTCGGTGTCATGGGCGAAGATCACGTTGACTCCTGACCGGTCCGACCTCTACTGTCATTACCATAACCCCGGTTGACCCATGACAACATCTGTGGGAGGTGCCCTGTGCTGTCAAAGCTGTCTGAGAATCGGTCCGCATCCGGACTCGTGTTCGCCCTGCTGTCCGCCGCGACCTTCGGCATCTCGGGGCCCTTGGGCAAGTCCCTCCTCGAGGCGGGCTGGACGCCCGGGGCTGTCGTCGGCGGACGCATCGGCCTCGCCGCACTCATCATGGTCATCCCCGCCGCATGGATGATGCGCGGCCAGTGGTCCCGGCTCCGCGGGGGCGTGGCGCTCATGGCGGCCTACGGCTCGGTCGCGATCGCCCTGTGCCAGTTCTTCTACTTCAATGCGGTGGCGCGCATGAGCCCGCCGGTCGCCCTCATGCTCGAGTACCTCGCGCCGATCATCCTCGTCGCCTGGGTGTGGCTGCGCACCCACCGCCGCCCCGGCACGCTCACGATGCTCGGCACTGTCACCGCGATGCTCGGCCTCGTGCTCGTGCTGAACCTTCTGGGTGCCCAGCAGGTCGATCCGGTCGGGGTCGTCTGGGGCGTCGCCGCGGCCGTGTGCCTCGCGGTGTACTTCGTGCTCTCCGCGAAGTCCGACGGCGTCCTGCCGCCCTTCGTCACGGTGGCCGGCGGGATGGTGTTCGGCGCCCCGACCATCGGCGCCCTCGCGGTGGTGGGCCTGCTTCCCATCGCGGGCACGTTCGGCAGCGTCACGCTCCTGAGAAGCGAGGTGTCCTGGCTCCTGCCGCTCCTGGGCATCACCCTCGTCGCCGCGGTCATCGCCTACACCTTCGGGATCATCGGCACGCAGCGCCTGGGCTCGAAGGTCGCGAGCTTCGTCTCGCTCACGGAGGTGCTCTTCTCGGTCATCGCCTCCTGGATCATGATCGGCGACGTCCCGGGGCCGATGCAGTTCCTCGGTGGCGCGCTCATCGTCGGAGGCGTGGTCATGGTCCGCACCGACGAGCTCCGGGCGGTGGGGTCCGCGGCGCGGGCCGTGATCCCCGACAGCGCGCCCGAGGCCCTTCCTGCGGCCGACCTTGCCACCGGGGCCCTCCCCGTTGTCGAGGGCTCCGCGTAGCCTTGACGCATGTGCCGCAACATCAAAGTCCTGCACAACTTCGAGCCCTACGCCACAAGCGATGAAGTGCACGCCGCCGCGCTGCAGTACGTGCGCAAGGTGAGCGGGAGCACGCATCCCTCCAAGGCCAACGAGGAGGCCTTCAACCGGGCGGTCGCTGAGATCGCGCACATCACCGCACATCTGCTCGAGGACCTCGTGACCACGGCACCGCCCCGCAGCCGCGAGGCCGAGGCTGCCAAGGCGAAGGCCCGGGCAGCCGTCCGCTTCGGCACCGTCTAGGACGGCAGCCCTGCGCTACCGCTTGAACCGGGTGAGACGCAGCGAGTTCGTGACCACGAGCACCGAGCTCGCGGCCATCGCCGCCCCGGCGATCATGGGGTTGAGCAGGCCGAGCGCCGCGACCGGGATGCCGATCGCGTTGTAGAAGAAGGCCCAGAACAGGTTGGCCTTGATGATGCTCAGGGTCTTCCGCGAGAGCTCGATCGCCGTGGCGACTTGGCCCAGGTCGTCGCCCATGACGGTGAGGTCGGCAGCCTCGCGGGCAACATCGGTGCCCGACCCCATGGCAATCCCCAGGTCTGCCTGCGCGAGCGCGGCGGCATCGTTGACGCCGTCACCGGCCATCGCCACCCGTGCCCCATTGGCCTGCAGGCGTTTGACTGCCTCAACCTTCCCCTCCGGCCGGACGCCGGCGAACACGTCCTCAGGAGCGATCCCGATCTCGACGGCTACCCGGGAGGCGACGGCCTGATTGTCCCCGGTGAGCAGCACCGGCGTCAGTCCGAGGCCCTTGAGCCGCGCGATCCCGTCCGCGGAGCCGGCCTTGACGGTGTCCCGCAAGGCTAGGATCCCGGCGAGCTGGCCGTCTGCCGCGATCCACACCGCCGTCGCACCGTCCTCCTCGCGCGCGGCGAACCGCGCGGTCTCACCGCTGCCCGGAGCCTGCCCGAGCCGCTCCACGATCCAGTCTGTCCGGCCCACGAGCACCTCGTGCCCCTCGACCGTCCCCTCCACGCCGCCACCCGGGGCGGACCGGAAGCCGACGACGGCGGGCAGCTGCGCGCCGTCGTGCGCCCCTCCGCCGCTCGCGTCCGGAGCAGTCCGCGCAGCGGCAACGATCGCCTGGGCGAGCGGATGCTCACTCGCGGACTCCACCGAGCCCGCGAGCCGGAGTAGGCCCTCGCGGTCCCAACTGCCGAAAGTGTCCACGGTGTCGAGTGCGAGGCGTCCGGTGGTGACCGTTCCCGTCTTGTCGAGCACGATCGTGTTCACGGCACGCGTGTCCTCAAGGACCTGCGGGCCACGGATGAGGATCCCAAGCTGCGAGCCGCGCCCGCTGCCGGCAAGCAGCCCCACCGGAGTCGCGAGCCCCAACGCGCACGGACAGGCGATCACCAGTACCGCCACGGCCGCCGTGAACGCGGACGGGAGCGAGCCGCTGACCACGAGCCACAGCACGAACGTGAGGGCCGCGATCACGAGGACAACCGGCACGAACACGCCGCTGATCCTGTCCGCGAGGCGCGCGATCGGAGCCTTGCCCGTCTGTGCCTCGGAGACGAGGCGGGCCATCGCGGCGAGCGTCGTGTCAGACCCGACCCGCATCGCCTCGACCACCAGGCGGCCGGAGGTGTTCACGGTCGCACCGGTCACGGCTGAGCCCGCCGTCACCTCGACCGGAACGGACTCGCCGGTGACGAGGGAGGCGTCGACCGCCGAGGCGCCCTCGCGGACTACCCCGTCCGTCGCGATCTTCTCGCCCGGCCGGACCACGAACAGGGTTCCGGGAACCAACTGGTCCGCAGGGATCTCGGCTTCCACGCCGCCACGCAGGACTGTCGCACGCTTGGCACCGCGGTCCAGGAGCGAGCGCAGGGCATCGCCCGCCTGGGATTTCGCCCGGGCCTCGAGCCAGCGCCCCAGCAGGAGGAAGGTCGTGACCACGGCGGCCGTCTCGAAGTACAGGCCGCCGGAACCGGACATGTCCATGCCGGGGTGCTCGGTCGTCCCCGGGTCGAGGAGGAGCTCCACGAGCGAGTAGACGTACGCGGCCGTGACGCCGATCGAGACGAGCGTGTCCATGGTAGAGCCGCCGTGCCGGGCGTTGATGGCTGCGGCACGGTGGAACGGCCACGCCGACCACGTCACGACCGGCAGCGCGAGTGCCGCGACCCACCAGCCCCAGTGCATGAACTGGGCCGCCGGCACCATCGAGATGAGCAGCACCGGCGTGGTCAGTGCCGCCGCGACCACGAGGCGGGGGAGCAGGACGTCGACCCTGTTTCGGTGCTGTTGGGGCTCGGGTCCTGGCGCGGACGAGGGCGCGTGGCCGAGTTCCGCTTCCGCCTCGGGTGGGCCCACGGCGGTGACGCCAGCGGACGACGCCGTGTGGTCGGCCTCGTGCGCCCCGACCCCTGAGGCGGCGCTGTAGCCGGCCTTGACGCGGGCGCTGTAGCCGGCCGCGGCGACGGTGGAGAGCAGTTCCTCGTCGCTCACCCCGGCGGGCACCTCGACCCGCGCCGACTCGAGGGGCAGGTTGACTGACGCGTGGACGCCACCGATCTTGCCCAGCTTCCGTTCGACCCGGTTGACGCACGAGGCGCATGTCATTCCCTCGATGTCGAGCTCTACGACGCGGGGAAGATCCGCGGTTCCCTGGAGATCCATGCCCTATGCGTTGTTGTCCACCATGACGTAGCCCGCCTCCGCGACGGCCTCGCTGATGGATTCGTGCTTGAGCTTGCGGTCCGAGTTGACCGTCACTTCGGAGATGCCGCCGGCGTTGAGGTCGATCGTGACTCCGTCCACGCCGTCGATCGATTCGATCTCCTCGGTGACCGAGGCGACGCAATGGCCGCAGGTCATCCCGTCGACATGCACGGTGGTGGTGAAGTGAGTCATGGTGCTGCTCCCGGGGTTGGTGTTCTCGATGTGCAGGGTTGACTTGCTCGCGCAGCAGCCTGAGCTACCGCAGCAGTCGTCCGATGGCATCGGTGGCCTCCTTGACCTTGGCGTCGATCTCGTCCGTTCGCTTCTGAGGGTCGGGCTCGCTGGCCGCGCCCACTACACAGTGTCCGATGTGCTCTTCGACGAGGCCGAGGCTCACGGCGTGCAGGGCCTTCGTCACTGCGGAGACCTGCGTGAGGATGTCGATGCAGTACTTGTCCTCCTCAACCATGCGGGCAATCCCCCGGACCTGGCCCTCGATCCGCCGGAGGCGTCGGAGGTACGCTTCCTTGTCCGCGGTGTAGCCGTAGGGCGGTCCCGGGTGGCCGGGGGACTCCATAGCGTTCTCCATACCACCGAAACTTATACCCGCCCAGGGTATGCGTCAAGTACCCCGTGGGGGTATCGCCGGGCGTGTGTCCAAGCGCACGCCCCCGCAATTTGGCCGAAGGGCTGCCAGCCGGTATCGTATCCTGAGTCGCTGGAGCGACCGCGAGGACATCGCGGATCAGCCAGGCGGCCGAACCCCTGAGAAATCCGCTCAAAAGGCAGCAGTTCGCTGTGCTTGGAAAGCGGAGATCGCGTCGAATTCAACATTCACCTCCTGAGTGATCGGGATTTGGAGAAAGCGAATTCG
>NZ_JAIZDP010000020.1 GCF_021554725.1 Sinomonas notoginsengisoli
CGTATGTGGCACTTCCGGGGGCGGTCCGCATCAGCCCTTGAGCGATCCCGCGGCGATTCCCTCGATGAAGTACCGCTGGCCCACGGCGAAGATGGCCATCATCGGGAGCGTCACGAGCAGGGAAGCCACCATCACGTACTGGTAGTCGCCGTGGCCGCCGGCCGTCGGGGAGTACATGGTCATGGCGTAGGCCACGCCCAGCGGCACGGTGTAACTCGAGGGGTCGCCGAAATTGAGGTAGATGAGCGGGCCGACGAAGTTGTTCCACGACGCCTGGAACTCGAAGATGAAGACGATGATCGCGCTGGGCAGGGCCAAGGGGAACGCGATCCTGCGGAACAGCCCGAAGAACGAGCACCCGTCGATGCGCGCAGCCTCGAACAGGTCTCGCGGCAGGGAGAGGTAGAACTGCCGCATGAGGAAGATGTAGAACGCCGAGCCGAACAGGGTCCCGCCCCAGAGGGGCACCGTGGTGCCGAGCCAGCCCAGGGTCTTCCAGATGAGGTAGTTCGGAATGAGACTGACCGCGCCGGGGAGCATCATGGTCCCGAGGAGGACGCTGAACAGGGCCTTCTGCCCGGGGAACCGGAAGTACGCGAAGCCGAACGCGATGGCCGAACTGGTCAGCGTGACGATCGTCGCCGAGGCGAGCGCGATGAACACCGAGTTGAAGAACCAGGCCAGCAGCGGCAGTTGGTTCCAGACCTCCGCGTAGTTCTCAGGAGTCAGCGTCAGCGGGATGAGCCGGTTGTCGAAGACCTCTCCGCGCGGCTTGAAGGATGCGGCGAGCAGCCACACGAACGGGTACATGAACAGCAGGGCAAATGCCGCGAGAAGCGCCCAGCGCACCAACTGGCCGAGCCGCAGCAAGGCACGGCTCCGGCGTTCCCCGGCCGTGCGCACTCCTGCGGTGCCCGGGCCCGGGCCTCTCGGCTTCCGGCCCGGGCCTCTCGGCTTCCGGCCCGGGAGCCCGGTGCCTGCGGCCGGCGGGGCGAGGGCAGCCGAGCGCTCCGCTGCGGCGGTCTCTGTCAGCGAGGCCTCGAACTCGGGGTTGACGTTGGTCACCGGCGCTCGCCCCCGTCGTAGTAGACGAAGCGGTTCCCGACTTTGATCTGGATGAACGTGATGACCATGATGATGACGAACAGCAACCAGGCCATTGCCGCGGCCGGCCCGAAATTGAACTGCTGGAACGCCTGCTGGTAGAGGTATACGCCGTAGAAACGCGCCGCGTCCGGAACGCTTGAATTCCCGTCACGGTAGAAGAGCAGATAGGCCTGGTCGAAGACCTGCAGGGCTGCAATCGTATTGACGATCACCAGGAAGAACAGGGTCGGCGAAATCAGCGGGATTGTGATCCGGAAGAACTGCTGGACACGGTTGGCGCCGTCGGTCGCCGCGGCCTCGTAGAGCTCTCTCGGGACCGCCTGCAGCGCCGCGAGCAGGATCACCGTGGTGCCGCCCACGCCCCACAGGCTCATCATCACGATCGAGGGCTTCATCCATGCCGGGTCCGAGAGCCACTGGGGGCCTGCAATCCCGAACAGTCCGAGGAACTTGTTGATCGCTCCGCTGTTGCCGTTCAGGAGCAGCAGAAACACCGCCGCGGTCGCCACGCTCGGGGTCATCTTCGGGAGGTAGTAGACGAGCCGGAAGAACCCGGAGCCCCGGCTCACGCCGTTGAGCAGAGATGCGAGCAGGAGCGCGAAGGCGATGTCCA
This sequence comes from Sinomonas notoginsengisoli, assembly GCF_021554725.1. Lineage (GTDB taxonomy): Bacteria > Actinomycetota > Actinomycetes > Actinomycetales > Micrococcaceae > Sinomonas > Sinomonas notoginsengisoli. The sequence continues at coordinate 1,721 of NZ_JAIZDP010000020.1, forward strand.
GCGGCACGGCCAGGAGGGCGTAGACGAAGGTGTTGCCGAGCGACCTGAGCACGTTGGGGTCTTCTGCGAGCAGGCGGTAGTTCTCGAAGCCTGCAGGACTGCTCGCTCCCGTGGCCAGATCGTAGTTCTGGAATGAGAGCACGAGGCTCCACCCCATGGAGATGACCGTGAAGATCAGCAGCCCAGCGATCCAGGGGGAGATGAACAGGTAGCCCGCGATCGACTCCCGCACGTTGTACTTCCTCGAGCGCCGTTCCTTGAGCGCCGGCGATGGCCTACCGCTCATGCGACCACTCCTCCGCGGACTCGGCACGTGCTGGATTCACCCGTTCTTGCCAGCCGAGGTCTGCTGCCAGGCGCGCAGCGCCGTGTCCTGTGCATCCTTGAGGGCCCCAGCCGGATCCTTCTCACCCGCGAGTGCCACAGCCACCGCGTTGGAGAGTGCATCCTTGATCGTCTGGCCAGCTGGCGAGCCGCCGAACGAGGCCGTGTTGTCGAGCGTCGAGTACGAGGTGCTGATCAGCTGGTCGAAGTCGGCGCTCCCGGATGACTTGACGTGGGCGTCCCGGACTGCCTTGTCCGCAGCAGGCGATCCGGTGAAGAGGCCCGTGTTGATGGAGTTCTTCTGCTGGACGGTCTGGGCGCGGGCATCACCGGCCGCCTTCCAGGCATCCTGGGACGTGGCCTTGATGGCCCACGCGCATGCTGCGGAGGGGTTCTTCGCGGCCGTGGGGATGGCGAGTGCCGTGCCGCCTGCATAGCCGATGGCCTTGCCGTCGAGCGTCTTGATGGGTACGCCGACCACGCTGACGTTGCTCTTCGTGTTGGAGAGGACGTTGATGTACCACTGTGCCCACGTCTGGACGCCTACCTGGTTCTTGACGTATTGGTTCTGGTTGCCGAAGACGTCCATCGAATCCTTGAAGGACTTGATGCCCGCGAAGCCGCCCTGGGCGTCCATCAGCTTCTTCATCCAGGTCAGCGCCTTGACGTTGTTGGAGGCGTCGAGCGTGGGCTTGCCCTGGGCGTCCATGGCATTGCCCCCGAAGACCTGGAGCCAGAGGTCGGCGGAGCCTGGGAGATCGCCGTCGAACCCGATCACGGAGGGCTTGCCGCCGGACTCCTTGTACATCTTTTGGGCTGCCGTGACGATCTGGTCCGGCTTGGAGGTGTCGAGTTGGTCCGTGCTCACACCGGCGGCCTGCATCACGTTCTTGTCCGCGATGAGCATGGACGTCTGGAAGAACTGCGGAACCCCGTACACCTTGCCATTGAAGGTGACGCTCTTGACGGCAGCGGGGTAGTACTGCTGGTCCGGGGTGACGCCCCACAGCGAGTAGCAGGCGTCGATCGGCTGGATGAGACCCTTGTCTGCCAGGGTCGGGACGACGCTCCGGTCCACTTGAATCAGGTCCGGGACCTGGCCGGACGCGGCCTGTGCGGAGAACTTCTGGGCATCGAAATTCGTCGTGTCCATGCTGACGGTCGCGGGGGATACCGACTGTGTGGCGAGGTCGGAGCGGGACTTGCCGACCTCGTCCGAGGGGTTGAAGCCGCTGGTCTTCAGAGCCCCGGACAGGTCCTTGCTGAACGCGCCCGAGCCGCCCGAGCTGCTCGACCCGCTCGGCTTCGCGGGGCCACCGGAGCCCGCAGGATTGCACGCGGTGAGAGCCACGAGGACTGAGATGGACAGTGCTGCTGCACTGAGCTTGCTCCTGCGAGTCGACATTGACGCCCTCTTTCTCAGAGCCCCGGGAGATGGCCCGGGGACGCTGGCTTGAAGTCCCCTGCTGTTCCCCCCTGCAAGAGAACGTGGACCTCCATGTACGCGCAGGCTAGCAGCGGTCGCACCGCGGGCAGCGACTCTCCTCACCGTGTCGTCAGCACCCCCCTGCTTGCACGCCATGGGAAAGATCCGGTACAGTTGAGATACCCCTAGGGGTATATTCGACGGTTTCGATTCAGGAGGCATCTCATGTGCAGCCCAATGACCTGTACAACGTGCGGCAAGGTGACGTGGACTGGCTGTGGTCAGCACGTTGACCAAGTCTTCGCCAACGTTCCCGAGGACCGCCGCTGCCCCGGGCACGACAACGCCGCCAACGTGAGCTTCTTCGGCAAGTTCTTCCGGTGACGCGGCCGCCGGAGCACCACCGCTCCGCGTTCGACGCCGCACCCCTCCTCACACTGACGGACTCGGACCGCGCGCCGCTCACCGGCCGCCGGTCGGTCCTGAGGACGTGGGGACGCACCCGGTGGGGCACCGCGGCGGCCGCCGCCCTCCTCGCGGCCGCCGCCCTGGTCTTCGCCAACGGCGCCTTCGACGGAGCATCCGTGGCCGCCGCGCTGGGGGCCTCGGTTCTCGTGGTTGCCGGCTCCGCCAGCCTCGGGCTCCTCATCGGGAGCTTCGTCAGTGCGCCGATCGGTGCGGAGGCCACGGTGTGCGACATCCGCGGGCCGCTGTTCGGCCTGATGGGCCTCATGCTCGCCACGAGCCAGAGCCGGTCTAGCCTGCTCGTGCAGATGTTCGCGGGCCTGCCGCTGGATGCGATCCGCTTTGCCGTACAGCCCGCAGTGGGGGTCGCGGCCGTCGCACTCATGGTCGCCGCACTGGCGGGACGCCTGCGCCTCGAGCGCAGCGCCCTCTCCGATCCCGCGCGCGCCGAGGCATGCGCCACGTGCACTGCCCTCTTCCCGGGGCGCCGGTAGATCCCGCTCGATCGGATCTCTGTTCTGCGGGATGTCCGGTTGTGCGGGATGTCCGTCCCTACCGGACCCCCGTTCTACGGGATGTCCGGCGCAGTGGCCTTGGCCGCGAGCAGTGCCACCAGGAGCCGGTCCCTCTCGCGGAGGATCTCGGCCCAGTCGCGTCCCTCGAGCTCCGCGGACACCCCGTCGGCCATAGTGCCGATGTAGTCGTCGGTCTCCGGGTACTCGCCCAGATCACGGGCCCAGTCGCGCATGGCGGGGCCGAGGTGCTCGAGGAAGTGCGTGATCCCGCCATCGCCTCCCCCCGCGTGCATGGTGAGGAACGGCCCCAGGAGGGCCCAGCGCAGGCCCGGACCATAGGAGACGGCGGTGTCCACGTCCTCGACGCTCGCCACGCCGGTTGCGACGAGGTGGAACATCTCGCGCCATAGCGCGTCCTGGAGCCGGTTCGCGACGTGGCCCGGGACTTCGCGGTTGATCCTGATGGGCTTCTTCCCGACGCTGGCGTAGAACGCGAGCGCCCGATCGACGTTCTTCGGTGCGCTCTGCTGTCCGCCGAGGACCTCGACGAGGGGGATGAGGTGCGGCGGATTGAACGGATGGCCGAGCACGAGCCTCTCGGGATGCTGCATGCCCTGCTGGGCTTCGGTGACGAGGAGGCCGGAGGACGAGGTCGCAATGATCACGTCGCTGCCCGCGCCCTCCTCGATCTCGGCGAGGATCGCCCGCTTGACCTCAATCCGCTCGGGTCCGTTCTCCTGGACGAAGTCCGCCCCGCGCGAGGCGTCGGGTATCGTCGGCGCGAAGGCCAGGTTGTCCTTCGACGCGTCGTGGTCGAGGCCGAGAGTCTCGAGCGTGGGCCAGAAAGCATCGACGAGCTCGCGCAAGCGGGCCTCGGCCGAGGGGGCCGGGTCTGCCGCGACCACACGGAAGCCGCGGGCGAGGTAGAAGGCGGCCCAGCTCGCGCCGATGGTACCGGTGCCAATCACGGCGATGGTCCGGTGCGCCATCAGAGTGCCTTGACCGCCGTCAGCACCTTGGTGAGCGACTCCTTCGCGTCGCCGAAGAGGAGAGTGGTCTGCGGCTCGTAGAGGAGGTCGTTCTCGATGCCGGCGAACCCGGGCCGCATCGACCGCTTGAGGAAGACGACCTGCTTGGCGTCACCGGCCTCGAGGATCGGCATCCCGTAGATAGGTGAACCCGGGGTGGATTTCGCGGCGGGATTCACCACGTCGTTCGCGCCCACCACGAGTGCGACGTCCGCCTGCTTGAAGTCTCCGTTCACCTCTGCCATCTCCTTGAGCGACTCGTACGGCACGTTCGCCTCGGCCAGGAGCACGTTCATGTGCCCGGGCATGCGGCCAGCCACGGGATGGATGGCGAATTCGACGTCGACGCCGCGCGACTCGAGCGCGGACGCGAGCTCGGCCGCCGTGTGCTGGCCCTGGGCAACGGCGAGCCCGTACCCGGGCACGATGATGACCTTCTGCGCGTACCCGAGCAGCACGGCCACGTCCTCCGCCGATCCCGAGCGCACGGGGCGGTCAGAGACCGCGGTGGAGCCCGCCGTCGAGCCTCCCCGGAAGGCCCCGAACATGATGTGGGTGACACTCCGGCCCATCGCCGCCGCCATGAGCCGGGTGAGGATGGTGCCCGACGCTCCGACGAGCGTGCCCGCGACGACGAGCAGCACGTTGCCGAGCACGAGGCCGCTCGCGGCTACCGCAAGGCCGGTAAAGGCATTCAGGAGCGAGATCACGATCGGCACGTCCGCGCCGCCAACGGGCAGGACGAGGAGGACGCCGGCCACGAGTCCCAGGACGAGGAGCACGACGGCGACGAGCAGCGACACCGAAGACACCGGCATCAACACGACTGCCACGGCGGCCGCGAGCGCGGCGAGCAGCACCGCTCCCATGAGCACTGGGAGCCCGAGGAACGTCACGGGTCGCGTGGTCATGAGCTCCTGGAGCTTGGCGAAGGTCACCGCCGACCCCGCGAAGGAGACCGCCCCGACGAGCAGGGTGAACACGATGGCTACCCGCACCCATTCGCTCTCGCTGTGCGGCAGCTCGAGCAGCGCGACGAGCGCCGCAGCACCGCCGCCGACGCCGTTGAAGGCGGCGACGAGCTGCGGCATCTGGGTCATCTTGACGCGCCGGGCCACCGGTGCCGCGATCGCCACGCCCACCGCAATCGCGCCGAGGATCCACGCGAGGTTCTCGATCCGGCTGGACAGGAACACCGTGACGAGGGCCACGGCGGCGCCCACCGCACCGATTGCGTTGCCGCGGCGTGCGTGCCTGGGCGAGGAGAGGCCTTGAAGGGCGAGGATGAAGAAGACAGCAGCCACGAGGTAGAGGAGCGCCGTCCAGGTGGGGTCGAGGATGGGGCCGCCGATTCTCACTTGGCGCCGTCCTCGGTCTTTGCGGCCGTCTGAGGCCTGCGGGCCTTGAACATCTCGAGCATGCGGTCCGTCACCACGAACCCGCCCACGAGATTGGCGGTCGCGAGCACGACGGCGAGCAGCGCCACCGCGAGAACCCATCCGCTCTCGGCCTGTCCCGCGACGACGATCGCACCCACGAGGATGATCCCGTGGATCGCGTTCGCGCCGGACATGAGCGGGGTGTGCAGGATGCTGGATACCTTCGAGACCACCTCGAAGCCCACGAACACCGCGAACACGAGAATGGTGAGCACTTCAACGCCGCCCATCAGCCGGCTCCTTCCTCGGTCTCGTCGGCCGAGGAGGCGCCCCGGGCCGTGCCGCCCTCATTCTGTGCCGCGGTGCTGGTGAGCACTGCGAGGGCCTCCGCGGTGGGCTCGTGACGCACCTCGCCATCGTGCGCCAGGCACGCGCCGGCAACCACCGCGTCCTCGAAGTCGGGCTGCACCACACCGTCCTTCGAAGGCACCAGGAGTTCGATGAAGTTGGCCACGTTCTTCGCGTACAGCCGTGATGCGTCCGTGGCCATCGCCGAGGCCGCGTCCTTGAGGCCCACGACAATGATGTGGCCCATACCGTCCTCCGTTGCCACCTCGACATCCTCGCCGGCCACGGATCCCTCGACGTTCCCGCCTGACTCGGCCGCCATGTCGACCACCACCGAGCCCGGCTTCATCCCAGCGACCATCTGGCGTGTCACGAGGAGCGGCGCCCGCCGGCCCGGCACGGCCGCGGTGGTGATGAGGACGTCCGACTCCGCAACGTGCGGGGCGAGCAGCTGGCGCTGGAGGGCTCCGCGGTCCGCGCTGAGCTCGCGCGCGTAGCCGCCGGCGGCCGCCGTCGACTCAGCGGAGGCGAGGTCGAGATGGATGAACGTGCCGCCCATCGAGGCCACCTCATCGGCGGAGGCGGGCCGGATGTCATTCGCGGAGACGCGTGCGCCCAGGCGCTTGGCGGTGCCGATGGCCTGCAGGCCCGCCACGCCAGCACCGAGGACCAGCACCTTGGCTGGCGGGACCGTTCCGGCAGCAGTCATGTACAGCGGGAAGAAGCGCGGGAGGCGAATCGCGGCCTCGAGCACGCATCGGTACCCCGTCACGAGGGCCTGAGACGTCAGCGCGTCCATCGACTGGGCGCGTGAGATCCGCGGGACCAGCTCGAGCGCGAACGCGGTCACGCGCCTGTCCACGAGCGCCCGCACAGTGGGCAGTTCGGTGGACGGGGAGGCGAGCCCCACGGTCACTGCCCCGGCCTGCAGACTCGCCGCTGTGACCGGATGGATGGGCCTGACGTGCGCCAGGATGTCCACGGACGGCAGCTCCAAGGCCTCCACAACCTCGGCACCGGCCTCGGCGTAGTGTGCGTCCGCGTGGCCCGCCCCTGCGCCGGCGCCGGACTCGATGGACACCGCGAGACCCAACCGCACGAGCTGGCTGACGGACTCCGGGGTGGCCGCCACTCGTTTCTCCCCCACGAGGCGCTCCCTCGCAACGCCCACTTTCACGTGCGCCCTCCGCTCCGCGACACACCTTTGGCCGCCATGTGCTGCGAGTCTATGCGGCGCCGCCCGCGCTCGGGCAAGAGAAACGCGAGGGAGTGGACGCGCTGTGCACATCCCCTCCCTTCGACCAGGATCGGATCAGGCCTGCGCGTCGCTTGACTGCCCAGAATTGATGTTGACGAGCCATTCGATGCCGAATCGGTCGGTCAGCATGCCGAAGGAGTCGCCCCACGGCGACTTGGCGAGCGGAACCGCAACAGTCGCCCCCTCGGCGAGCTTGTCCCAGTAGCCCCGCAACTCCGCCTCATCCTCCCCGGAGAGGGAGACCGAGATGCTGCTGCCCTGGGAGACGGGCATGCCCTCCGGTGCATCGGAGCCCATGAGCACGAGCCCACTGGGCGCGACAACCTGGCCGTGCATGATCTTGTCGGATTCGCCGCCGGCGGCGGCCTCGGGCTGGAACTGGCCATAGGTGCTGACGTTAAGGTCGCCGCCGAACACGGACTGGTAGAACGTCATCGCTTCACGGGCATTGCCCGTGAAGTGCAGGTACGGATTGAGGATGGTGGGCACAGCACTGGTCCTTTCTGGCTACGCGTCGCCGCCGGGCGCAGACGCGCCCCCGATGTTCACGAGCCACGCAATCCCGAATTTGTCGGTGAGCATTCCGAAGGTGGCGCCCCACATGGCCTTCTCGAGCGGCATCGTCACCTCGGCGCCGTCGGCGAGCTTGTCCCAGTAGCCGCGCAGCTCGTCCGCGACGTCCGGGGCGCCGCTGAGCGAGACGGTGAAGTTGTTGCCGGGACGGTACTCCATGCGATCGGGCGTGTCCGAGGCCATGAGCGTGAACCCGCTCGGGGTCTCGAGCTGGGCGTGCATCACGAGCGGGCCCTCCGACGCGTCCTGGGCCGCGTGGAGGTCATCGAAGGTGGAGATGGTCAGCTCTCCGCCGAACACCGACTGGTAGAACGTCATGGCGTCCCGGGCGTTGTCCTTGAAGCTGATGTAGGGGTTCAGGGTGGCGGGCACAGCGACTCCTCGGGATGTTCGATGCTGACTCTCGCGAGCCTACGCCCCGGTGCCGACACTTTATAGGTGCTTGCCTACCCGCCGAGCCGCTCGAGGTGAGCCACCACGGCGGCCCGCTTGGGCGAGCGCGGCGGCAGGAGGCGGAGAGCGGTACGCCACGCCTCGGCGTCGTCCTCAGCCTCAGGCAGCCGCAGGTAGTGGAGCACAACATCCACGGCTGCGCTGCCGACCACCGCTTCCCTCAGCGTCGCGGAGAGCTCGTCCCGCATCTCTGCGATCGCGGGCGCCTCCGAGCGGGGAAGCAGCTGGCCGCTGTACGCGCCGAGCGCCTGCCGGTGCGAGCCGCGTGCGAGGAGTGCGAGCGCGGTCATCGAATCGACCTCGAGGCCCTCTACCCGGTAGGGCCTGGAGAGCAAGGAGACCCCGGTGCCCGATGCCTCGAGGACCTTGCGGAGGCGCACCAGCTCGGCCCGTAGGGTGACGGGCGGGACCGGCTGCTCATAGAGCCGCTCGGCCAGTTCCTCCGCCATGAGCCCACGGGGATGCCCGGCCAGCAGAACGAGGATCTCCGAGTGGCGCACGCTCAGGTTCAGCTCACGCCCCCGGTATCGCAGAACGCCCTGGTCACGCCCGGTGACGGCGAGCACTGCGTGCACCGGTCCGGCAGCCCGTTCGATCCGGGGTGACGGGGCGACTCCATGCAGTCGCTCCTGGACCGCGGCAACCGTTGCGCGCAGCCACGGCAGGGCGTGCCCGGTGACAGCCTGTTCGCCGCCCGTGATGTCCACGACGCCCAGCGCCTCCCCGGTGCGGGGGTCCCGGATGGGCATCGCTGTGCACGAGAACCCCTCGACGAGTGGACTGAAGTGCTCTGGCCCGCGGATCTGAACTGCCGCTCCGGTCGCGAGCGCGGTTCCGGGTGCCGCCGTGCCCACGCTCGCCTCCGACCAATCGGCGCCCTCGAGAAAGGCCATGCCCTCGGCCCGGCGGCGCACGGATGGATCGCCTCCGAGCCAGAGGAGCCGGCTGCTCGCGTCCCCCACCGCCACGAGGATGCCCGAGTCCTGGGCCGGCTCGATGAGGAGCTCGTTGATGACAGGCATCGCGGCCGCGAGCGGATGCGATGTGCGGTAGGAGTCGAGCTCGTCCTCGCCGAGGATGCTGGTGACGACCGCGTCCTCGCGGCGCCCGTGGACGGCAAGGGAGCGGCGCCATGAATCGGCGACGACGGGGCGCGCGGGAGAATCCTCAGGATCTCCGGAAGACCGGCCCGTGTGGCCCGTCGAATTCAGCCCGTCCGCCCGCACGTCCACCCCTTCATGTGTGCCGTGGCTCACAAGTGTACGCGTCGAATGCGCGGCACGTTCATGGCAACGTTGCATCACCGTTGCATGAGCAGATCGTGTCCTCGCGAAGACGTGACATTAACAGTCTCATCTATGCGAAATTCCGGGGCTACGGCCGAACGTCACCAGCGCGTCATGCGACGCAGCGCACACTATCCTCCCGCGATTGACTGGATGACGAGCACCTCCTGCCCTGCCTCGACCACCGTGGAGAGCCCATCCCCGCGCCGCACGTCCTCCCCGCCCACGTAGACGTTGACGTGGCGGCGCAGCTCACCGCGCTCGTTCCGGAGCCGTCGGCCGAGCAAGGGGTAGTTGCGGGCGACGGCGTCCAACGCCTCCCGTACAGACCTCACCGAGCCGTCCGGCAGCTCGAACTCCGTCTTCCCTGCGCTGACCTCGGCAAGGACCGAGGGGACGACGACGGTGACGGGCACGGCTAAGCCTCTCCCGTGGCGTCGTGCGTCAGGACGGCGGCCCGCACGCACAGCACGTCGGGGAGGCGCGCGAGCACCTCGTGGAACGTCTCTCCCTCGTCCGCGCTCGCGTAGACGGTCCCTCCGCGCGTGCCGAAGTAGATGCCCACGGGTTCGGCGGTGTCCACGGCAGCGGCATCGCGGAGCACGGTGTTCCAGTCAGGCTCCCCCAGTCCCGCGTCCAGGCGCCGCCAGGTAGCACCGGCATCCTCAGTGCGGTGAACGGCGAGCCGGCCCTCCGGTGCCACGCGCTGCCCGTCGGACACGAGGGGAATAACCCACGCCGTCCCGCTCCGCCTCGGATGCGTGAGCATGACGAACCCGAAGTCCGCTGGCAGCCCGTCCGCGATCGATACCCAGGTGTCCCCCCGGTCATCGCTGCGGTAGACGCCGCGATGGTTCTGGGCGTAGAGGCGCCCGTCGACGTCGCGGGCGATCTTGTGCACGCATTGGCCCACCTCCGGCTCGGGGTCCGGGAGGAAGTACGCGGAGATACCGTGGTTCCTCGCGGTCCAGCTCGCTCCGGCGTCCGCGCTGCGGTACACGCCACCAGCGCTGATGGCGAGATGGACAAGGTTCTCGTCCTCAGGATCCGGAATGATCGAGTGCACGGCAGCACCACCGGCTCCAGGGGCCCAGCGATCCCGATCGGGGTGCTCCCAGAGGGAGCGATTCAGCTCGAACGTCTCCCCGCCATCTGTGGACTTCCAGATCGAGATCGGCTCAGCGCCGGCCCAGACCACGCCCGGCCTGTTCTCCTCGTCGGGGCGGATCTGCCAGATGCGCTCCACCGCGGCGTCGGTCTCCTCGGGGAACACCACGGATCCCTGCTCGGGCTCCGTCCAGGTGCCGCCCAGATCGTCCGAATGCGCGACGGTGGGCCCGAAGTGCTCCGATCGGACGCCGACCATGAGGCGGGTTCTTCCGCCGCGGGTGTCGATCGCGATCGAGGGGATCTCCTGCATGAGGAACTGGGGCGTTCCGACATTCCATGTGACTCGGTCCTCGCTCGTGGCGAGCCAGAGGCCCTTCTTGGTGCCGACGGCCAGAAGGTGACGGGGTGTGGTCATGCGCACCATTCGAGCACCGAGTGCGGCCACCGGACAAGGAGGATGCCGGGGACGGCGGCCTGGCTCGCCGGCGCGATCACGGGACGCGCGCGATATTCGATCGACTACTAGGCAAGCGGTCAACGAACCGATACTGTTCTGCCAAGTCCATCAGGACCCTCGATTCATTGACAGCATGCGAAATACAGATTCGGCAGGCGCCGTCCTGCAGTCGGAGCCCGGACCCCTGAGTGTCAGGCCCCCTGAACCGCCCCGGAGCGCGTACCCCCCCAATTGCGTGCTCCGGGGCTCCTTTTCTTTCCCCGCGCCCGCATGCCCCGGCTGTGTTTCAGCGGGTCCGTTGGTG
>NZ_JAIZDP010000021.1 GCF_021554725.1 Sinomonas notoginsengisoli
TGTGGATTTGATCGCTTTTTGGCGGTCATTTGAGAGAGGTAAGTGGCGGTCAGTCGCCGATGACGAGGATGCTAGCGGCGGCTTCGATGACGTCGTCGGTGATGGTCTCGAGCTGGTTGATCTTGAGCACTCGGGTGATCTGCGGGAAGAGGCGCTCGAGGAGGCGGAAGTTGCCGCGGGTGATGCGTTCGATCGCGGCGATGGCCTGGGCGTCGGTGAAGTCTTCGGGGTCGAGGGTGCGGCCGAGGCGTTTCCAGTGGCGGTCGAGGACGAAGAGGAGCTCGTCGCGTCCGAGGGCGCGGTAGCGGTGTGAGAATCCGAGGCGGCTGTAGAGCTGGGGGTAGTGGCGGAAGCGCTGGTCGATGCCGGGCATGCCGATCAGGATGATCGCCAGGTGCTGGCGGTCGTGCTTGTCGCGCAGGAGTTCGAGCGCGGTCGGGGTGAGCCGTTCGGCCTCGTCGATGATGAGCAGCTCGACCCACTTGGTGGTGTCGCCTACGACGGTGCCGGTGATCTTGCCGGCGAGGCGCTGGTGCTCGTCGACGCAGACGCCGAGCCGCACCTGCAGGCGGTCGATGTCGCGCATGAGCTCCTTCGGCTTGGGGAGCACCTCCGGGGTGTAGAAGACGGTGCGGGAGCGGTTGGCGGCCGCGTAGCGGGGCGGGTCGTCTTCTTGGTTGCGCGGGCCCCACGGGTCGATGAATGGCTCGAGGGTCTCCCAGTGGGCGTAGCGGCGTGCCGACTGGGTCTTGCCGACGCCGGCGTCACCGTGGCAGATGCCGATGGTGCATTCCTTGCGCACGGCGTTGGCGAACTCGGTGAAGCGCCGGTGTTCCTTGGTGACGATGAAGTCCTGGCTCATGGCTCGTCCTCTTCATAGGTGCGCAGCCGCACGGGCCGTTGGGCCGGCTGGGCAGCGCGGCGCTCCTGGCGCGGTGCGGCCCGCGGGATGCGGTCGTTGATCTCCTTGCGCAGCTGCCGGCGGCGGGCACGCCGCGCTGTCTCGATCTCGCCCAGGCTCAGGCGCTGGTTCGGGTGGTTCTCGTCAATGGCGGTGCAGACGAAGGCATCGTGGTCGTAGACGCGGATCTCGGAGAGGTCGCGCGGGTCGTACCGGATGGTGACGGTTTGGCCGACGAAGGGTGCGAGGGTCGTGGAGAGGTAGCGCTGGCCCTGGAAGTGGATGCCGTCGCGCTGGACGGTGCGGTGCTTCGGGACGGTCAGGAGGAGCCCGTCCAGCTCCTCGAGGGTCTCGGGCATGCGGGGCAGCCAGCCGTCGGCGGTCCATGCCTTCTTCGGACTGATCCCGAGCTCGCGGTGGGGGCGCTCGTTGTAGGCGGCGATGAAGCCGACGATCGCCGCATCGAGGGCGGGCAGGTCCAGGACCGGCTTCGGCGCGGCCGCCCCGTGGGCGATGTGCCCGGGAATTGCCTCGAGGAGTTCCGTGTTGAGGGTGCGGAAGAACCGTTCGGACTTGCCCCTGCCCTGGGGGCGCCCGACGGTCGAGTAGACCAGGCGGATCTTCAGGGCTACCGCCGTGTATTCGAGGTGGCGGCTGGTGAAGTCGCTGCCGTGGTCGACATGGAGCACGTCGGGGATCCCGCACATCGCCCAGGACGGATCGCTCTTGCGCCAGATCGCCTGCCGCAGCGCGAGGGCTGTGTTCATCGCCGACGGCGCGCCGGTGAAGACCATGTAGCCGCAGACCGCCCGCGCGTAGTCGTCCATCACGACGGTCAGCCACGGCCGCTCCGGCCTGCCGTCGGCGCCGACGATGAGGATGTCCAGCTCGGTGTGGTCGGCCTGCCATGTGGCGTTCGGCCTCTCTGCCCGTCGCCGGAAGACGAGCTCGTGTCGGTCGCGGTAGGCCGCTGGCCCCTCCAGGGCCAGGGTCACCAGGGCCGGATCGAGCCCGCGGACGATCCCGCGCACCGTCGCGTAGCTCGGGGACGGGACCCCGAGCCGGTCTGCCTCCGCGACGGCGAGCCGGTGGACCGTCGCGATGCCCGGACGTGGCCTGGTCAGTGACAGCCGCTCGATGAAGGCCACGAGCTGCCCGGCGGTGCGCCGGGTCCCGGCATCGTTGCGCCGCCGCGGCCCCAGCGCGTCGATGCCGCCGCCCTTGTAGAGTCGGTGCCACCGCTGGAGGGTCCGCAGCCCGATCTCTGTGTCCCGGGCCAGGGCCGTCAGCGGAATGTCGTCCTCGACATGGAGGCGCAGGACGCTCCACCGCTGCAGCCCGTCCACCTCAGGCCCGCTCGGCCCCGGAGCTGAGTGAACGCGCGGCGAGCTGGTGCCGGTACAGCGTCGCCCTGGACCAGCCGACCAGCTTCGCGGCCTCCTCGGCCGTGCGCCCCTTGGCCCTGGCATCGTTGACGATCGCGAGCTTGGCCGCCACCACCTCCTGGCTCAGCGGCGGCCGGCCGAACCGGGTGCCGCTCTGCTTCGCCGCGGCGATGCCCGCGTTGACCCGTTCGACGATGAGCTCGCGCTCGTACTCGGCCAGGGTCGCGAGCATTCCCAGCATCATCCTGCCCGAGGACGTCTCCGGGTCGATCCCATCCGACACCGACCGGATCTTCACACCCCTCTCGCGCAGCAGGTTCACCGTGTTCAGGACGTCCATGAGCGAGCGTCCGAGGCGGTCGATGCGCCAGACCACCACGGTGTCCCCGGGCTGGGCGTACTCCAGCAGCCGCTTCATCCCCGGCCGCTGGACCGCGGTCCGGCTGCCCGAGGTCACATCAGAGAACACGTCCCGGGACTCCACTCCGACCCCGCGCAGCGCCTCGAGCTGCAGCCGCGCGTCCTGGCCGATAGTGCTCACCCTCGTGTACCCCAGAAGCCTCACCTGCCCAGTGTGCCTCACAAATCCCTAAATTGGTCGCCTGCGAGGCAGAATCCGTCAAGACACCTTTCCAAGGCACCGCGGCCCCTGGTGCGGCGGCTTCCGAGGACGGGTCGGCAGGGGCCGGGCCGGCGTCTCGTAAAGCTGTAGGTTCTCGGGACTCTCAAGTTCGGAGGTCCGGCGGAGGGCGACGCGGTCTAGCTTGACTGCCGATAACAAATCGCCGCCCCACAGCGCTGAAATCAGCGCACCGCCCTGGCCCCGCACCATCGTCCAGCGGGTCAGTACAGCTAGGCGAGGGAAGCCACGGTTGCGGTGGCGCCGTGCTCGTGGAGTGAGTCCAGGGCCTTGGTGTAGGCCTCAACGAACCGCGGGTGGTCGATGAGGTCTCCGAAGAGTTCACGGTCGGCGATGAAGGCGAGCCTGTCCTGGTCATGGCGTTGTGCTGCCCTCTGCAGGCGTTCGCTGAATCGGTCCACGACTGTGATGGGCTTTTCCGCTTCGTCGAAGCCTTCGGCGTATCTGGCCCAGCTGGCCACGATCGCCGCGGAGCGGGAGATCTCTCCGCCGGAGGCGAGGTTCTCACGGATCACGGGGAGGAGCCACTTGGGGATCCGGTCGGAGCTCTCGGCGCAGAGCCGGGCGAGGGTGTCGCGTACGTGCTCGTTGGAGAAGCGCTCGATGAGCTGGTGCTTGTAGGCGTCTAGGTCAATGCCCGGCACGGGTTTTAGGGTCGGCGTGGCTTCGTTGTCCATGTAGGCCAGCAGGAAGCGGGCGTAGCGTTCGTCCTGGCACACTTCGTGGGCGTAGCGGTAGCCAGCGAGGTAGCCAAAGTAGCACTGGCCCTGGTGGCTGGCGTTGAGCAGGCGCAGCTTGATCAGCTCGTAGGGCTCCACGTCGGCGACGAGCTGCACCCCCGCCTTCTCCAAGGGCGGACGTCCGAGCGGGAAGGTGTCCTCGAGCACCCACTGCTCGAAGGGCTCGCACACGACCGGCCATTGGTCGATCACGCCGAACTGCTCGGCGATGGATGCCTTGTCCTCGTCTGTGGTGACGGGGGTGATGCGGTCGACCATGGAATTGGGGAAGGCCACGCATGATTCCACCCACCGGCCCAGTTCTTGGTCCCTGAGGGCGGCGAAGGCGGCGAACATCTTGCGGGCGACATCGCCGTTGCCTTGGATGTTGTCGCAGGACATGACGGTGAACGGCTCAAGCCCGCGTGCGCGCCGGCGGGAGAGCGCCTCGGTGATGAGCCCGAACACGGTCCTGGGCTGGTCGGGCTCGGCCAGGTCGTGGACGACGTCTGGGTTCTGCGCGTCGAAGTCGCCGGTGGTGTGGTGGAAGTTGTAGCCCCCTTCGGTCACCGTCAGCGAGACGATCCGGACCTGCTCGGAGGCCATGCGCTCGATCACGGCCTGCGGGTCGTCCGGCGCGTACAGATACTCGGCAATCGAGCCAATCACCCGGGCATCCCGTCTCCCGTCGGGGTGCTTCAGGACGAGGGTATAGAGGCTGTCCTGGGCGTCCATGACCTGCTTCATGCGCGAGTCTCCGGGCAGTACCCCGACCCCGCAGATCGCCCAGTCCTGCGCCAGGCCCTGATTCATCAGCCTGTCCAAGTACATGGCCTGATGGGCGCGGTGGAAGCCGCCGACCCCGAAGTGCACGATTCCGACACTGAGCCGCGATCGGTCGTAGGAGGGCAGAGCCAGTGGCGGCTCGAAGGCGCCCAGAGTCCCGTTGTTCAGTGTCTGCATCTCATTCCTCCGGCAGAAGCGTCGGGCCGCCGGCGGCAGCCGTCTGGGCGGCAAGCGGCTGGAGCTCGACGGACCGTGGGGGGTCGGCCCCAGGGCGGGAGCAGGTGACCGCCGCCGCGGCGGCGGCATAGCGGCACAGGGCGGCCAGGTGTCCCTGGTCGAGGCGGCGGAGTTCCTCCCGGTTCGCAGCGCCGAGGAGTCCGAGCTGGGACAGACCCGAGATGAGGGCTGCCATGAACGAATCGCCCGCCCCGACGGTATCCGCGACGGTGAGGGCCGGGGCCCGAACCTCGGCGCGGGCGTCCCTGGTCATGGCGAGTGGCCCCAGGGGCCCGCGAGTGACGACGACCAGGGCGGGCCCCGCCTCAAGCCAGGCGGCCATGGTCTGCTCCAGCGGCCGGTCGGGGTAGAGCCAGAGGAGGTCCTCATCGCTGGCCTTGACGATGTCGCTGCCGGCGACAAAGAGCTCGGCCCGGGAGCGTGCGAGGGCCCGGTCGGGAGTGATACCTGGTCGGCAGTTGGGGTCGTAGCTGATCGTCGCTGTCGCACGCGCGGCCTGTACGAGGGAGTACACGGTCCCGTCCCCGGGCGGAAGCATCGCGCCGATCGACCCGGCGTGGACGTGGTCGGCTTCCTCGATGCTGGCCATGACCGCGAGGGCCGCGTCGGCGATGTCCCAGAAGAGGGAGAAGGCGTAGGTGGCGGACCCGTTTGCGCCAAGGAGGGCGGTGGCGGTGGAGGTGGGCCCGGTGCCGCCGTTGATCGTCTCCACCCCATTGGCAGCGAGGTGGGCGGCGATGAGGCGTCCGTGGGCGTCCTCGCCGTAGTGGGTGGCCAGCGTCGCGGTCATTCCGAGTCGGGCGCACCCGACGGCGACGTTCAGCGGGCTCCCCCCGACATGCTCGGTGCAGTGCCCGCGCTCGGTGCGGATCAGGTCGACGAGCGACTCGCCCAGCACGGTGAGCCGAGCCTGGGCGTCGGCGTGCGGGCCTGTGGCCGGGCTGTCCACGGGATTCACTTTCCCGGGTAGACGACGGCCTTGAGCTGGCCGGGCTGCCGGCCGGCGTTGAGTGCGTCCTCGGCCTGGTCGAGGCCGAAGCGGCCGGTCACGAGGACGTCGAGGTCGACCTTGCCGTCGGCGACAAGCTGGATGGCCAGCGGCCAGGTGTTGGTGTACCGGAAGACGCCGGAGAGCCAGATCTCGCGGTTCTGGATGAACGACACGGGCAGTTCGACGTCGTCGGCGCCGAGGCCGACGAGGATGACCTTGCCTGCTGGGGCGACGGCCTTGATGCCGGAGCGGACGGCGGCGGCGGCGCCGGAGGCGTCGATGAAGGCGTCGACGTCGAGGCCCTCGACGCTGTCGGTGCGGGGGTTCAGGGCGTGGGTCGCTCCGTGCTGGAGGGCGAAGTCCAGGCGGTCCTGGGCGATGTCGGTGATGTGCACCTCGGCGGCGCCGAAGGCGCGGGCGGCCTGGGCGGCGATGATGCCGATGGGGCCTGCCCCGGCGATGAGGACGCGGCTGCCCGGGCGGATCCCGGCGCGTTCGCAGGCCCAGATCCCGACGGAGAGCGGTTCGATGAGCGCTGCGGCCTCGTCGCTGACGGTGTCCGGGATGTCGAAGGCGAAGTCGTTCTGGATCCTCACGTACTCGGCGAAGGCGCCGTCGATCGGCGGGGTCGCGTAGAACTCGATGTCCGGGCAGAGGTTGTACCGGCCGGCCTTGCACTGGGCGCAGGTCCGGCACGGGCGCTGGGGTTCGACCGCGACCCGCTGGCCGAGGCGGGAGGGGTCCACGTCCTTCCCGACGGCGGCGATCCGGCCGGAGAGCTCGTGGCCGAGGACGAGCGGGTGGTCGACGACGTAGGGCCCGATCCGGCCGTGCTGGTAGTAGTGGACGTCGCTGCCGCACACTCCGACGGCGGCGACCTGGACGAGGACCTGGTCGTCGTCCAGGGCCGGGACGTCGAGGGTATCGAGGACGACCTCGCCCTGACGTCGGAGGACGGAGGCGCGCATGGTTGTGGGAGGGGCCAAGGGGGCGGTGGTGGTCATGGTGGATCCTTTGCGGGTTACTTGACAGCGCCGAGCGAGAGGCCTTGGACGAGCTTGTCCTGGGCGGCGAAGCCGGCGACGAGGACGGGGAGGGAGACGGCCAGGGCCGCCGCGCAGACCTTGGCCAGGAACAGGCCCTGGCTGGTGACGAAGCTGGTGAGGAACACCGGGGAGGTGTAGGCGGCGGTGCTGGTGAGGACGTTGGCGAACAGCAGTTCGTTCCAGCTGAAGATGAAGCAGATCAGGGCCGTGGCGGCGATCCCGGGCCCGGAGACGGGGATGACGATGCGCCGGAAGATCGTCAGGAGCCCGGCGCCGTCGATGGCGGCGGCCTCGAGGATCTCGACCGGGACTTCGGAGAGGAACGAGCGCATCATCCACACGGCGATCGGAAGGTTCATCGAGGTGTAGAGGATGACCAGGAGCAGCACGCTGTCCAGCAGTCCCGTGGACTTGGCGATCAGGTAGATGGGCAGCAGGCCCGCCACGACGGGGAGCATCTTGGTGGAGAGGAAGAAGAACATCACGTCCGACCACTTCTTCACCGGGCGGATCGAGAGGGCGTAGGCGGCCGGGATCGACAGGGCCAGGACCAGCAGGGTGGAGATGATGCTGGCCATGGCGGAGTTCAGCAGTGGCGGGATGGGGGAGGCGCCGCTGCTGGCGCCGAAGAACTCTGCGTAGCCGTCCAGGGTCAGGGGCGCGAAGAGGGAGGGCGGGTTGGTCGCGGCGTCGGTCTCGGCGTGCAGGGAGGTCAGGACCATCCAGGCCGCGGGTGCGACGAAGAGCAGGCCTACGGCCCAGGCTGCCACTCCGAGCAGGAGCGTCGCTGACTTCCTCCTGCGTGCGGTCCTGGACATCGGGGCGGCGGCCCTGGTGGGCGTGGCTGCGGCGGTCATCGGTTCTCCTCCTTCAGGAGTGTCGAGACGGTCCGGAGGGCGAAGGTCGCCAGCAGCAGGGAGCCGATGACGATGACGACGCCGGCGGCCGATGCGGCGCCGTAGTCGTGGGCCAGGAAGAACGTCTGGTAGATGCTGTACGGGAGGTTGGCGGTGCCCAGGCCTCCGGAGGTGATGGTGAAGACGGCGTCGAAGTTCTGCACGATGTAGATGGAGCCAAGCAGTGCGGCGAGCTCGAGGTATCGGCGCAGGTGCGGCAGTGTCATGAACCGGAAGAGCTGCCAGGTGCTGGCGCCGTCGATGCGGGCCGCTTCGATGACGTCCAGGGGACGCGACTGCAGGCCGGCCAGGAGGATGAGCATCATGAACGGGGTCCACTGCCAGATCAGGTCGACCTCGATCGCGCCGAGCGGCTGCATGGAGATCCAGTCCGGCTGGGGCGCCTGGACCCCGAAGATGCCCCCGACCCAGTTCAGGATGCCGTTGAGGAGGCCGTACTCGGGGTTGAACAGGGCGTGCTTCCACAGCAGGGCGGCGGCGACAGGGACGATCAGGAACGGGGTGATCATGATGGTGCGCACGATGCCGCGGCCCCAGAAGTGGCGGTCCAGCAGCAGGGCGATGCCCAGTCCGAGGACGAGGCTGACCAGGACGACGACGACGGTGAGCACGATCGTGGTGAGGACGGAGTTGCGCAGAGCCTCGTCGGTGAACACGCTGACGTAGTTGTCGAACCAGCCGAACTTCACGTCGTTGGGGTAGAGGGCGTTCCAGTCGAAGAAGGAGATGACGATGGTGACCACGAAGGGCAGCTGGGTCACCGCGATCATGAAGACCAGGGCCGGAAGGAGCGGGGCCCTGCGCGCCCACGCTGCGGCCCGGTCCAAGCCCGTCCTCCTGCCGCTGGGGGCGGGCGTCGTCTTCCGCCTGCCGGTGTGGATGGTCGATGCGGTGGCCATGGTGCACTCCAATGTCTCTGTCCCGCCGGTCCTGGTCCGGGCCGCCCTGCCCTGACGCGGGATGGGGAGGGGGCCGCCGGGCCGCGGCGGGCGGTGGGGCGCTGAGCCCATTGGCCGCCCGCCGCAGCGGGTTACTTCTTGTACTTGTCCGCGACCTTCTGGGCCAGGGACTGGCCCTTGTCCAGGGCCTGCTGGACGCTTTGCTGCCCTGCGATCGCGGAGGAGATCTCCTGGGAGACCTGGGTGCCGAGGTCGGCGAACTCGGGGATGGCGACGAACTGGATGCCGGGGGCCGGGCGGGGCTGGACGCCGGGGTTGGCCGGGTCGGCCGAGTTGATCGCATCCTCGGTCGGCTTGTAGAACGCGGCCGCGGCCTTCTGGTAGTCGGCGTTCTGGTAGGTGGAGTTCCGCTTCCCTGCCGGGACCCGGGACCAGCCCAGCTGCGTGCCGACGAGCTGTTCGTACTGCTTGCCCGAGGCCCACTCGATGAACCTGGCCGCGGCATCCTGATGCTTGGAGGCCTTCTCGACGCCCCAGGCCCAGGAGTACAGCCAGCCCGAGCTCTTGGTCTGGTCCACCGGCGCGGCGACGTAGCCGAGCTTGCCGGCCACGGGAGAGCCCTGGGCCTCGAGCGACCCTGCGGCGGCCGTGGAGTCGTACCACATCGCCACCTTGCCCTGCTGCAGATCGTTCAGGCACTCGGTGTAGCCGGCCTGCGGTGCGCCGTTCTCGCCGTGGCTGCGCACCAGGTCTGTGTAGAACTGGGTGGCCTTGATGAAGGCCGGGGCGTTGACCTGGGCGTTCCAGTCCTTGTCGAACCACGTGCCGCCGAAGGTGTTCACCACGGTCGTCATGGGTGCGAGGACCTGCCCCCATCCGGGCTGGCCGCGCAGGCAGATGCCCTTCATGCCCGGTTCCGCGCCGTCGGCCTTCGCGGCGAGGTCGGCGACCTGCTGCCACGTCGGGTGGTCCGGCATCGTCAGCCCCTTGGCGGAGAAGACGTCCTTGCGGTACATCAGGAAGGAGGACTCCCCGTAGAACGGCTCCGCATACAGCTTCCCGTCGGCACCCGTCAGGGACTTCGTCATCGGGGCAAGGACGTCCGACTGGTCGAACTGAGCGTCCTTGGCCACCGTGTCGTCCAGCGGGGACAGCCAGCCGTTCTTGGAATAGAACGGGACCTCGTAGTTGCTGATCGAGGCCACATCGTACTGGCCCGCCTGGCTGGAGAACTCCTGGCTGATCTTGGCCCGCACGTCGTTCTCCGGCAGGACGGTGAAGTTGACCTTGATGCCCGTCTGCTTCGTGAAGTTGTCCGCGGTGAGCTTCTGCAGGTCGACCATCTGCGGATTGTTGACCATCAGCACATTCACC
This sequence comes from Sinomonas notoginsengisoli, assembly GCF_021554725.1. Lineage (GTDB taxonomy): Bacteria > Actinomycetota > Actinomycetes > Actinomycetales > Micrococcaceae > Sinomonas > Sinomonas notoginsengisoli. The sequence goes on from NZ_JAIZDP010000021.1 coordinate 9,896, forward strand.
TCCTTGTCGGAGGCGCTCGAACCGCCTGCACCACCGCAGGCAGAAGCGGACAGGGCGATGCACAGGGCGCCTGCAGCCATCGCGGCCGTGCGCAGAGTGGGGCGCATAAAGGACTCCTTTGTTCTTCGGGGGCACGCCGCAGCGCAGGTGGCTGGGAGGCACTTGGCTTCACCGTGGGGCGGGTCCGGATCCGGCTCCGCAGGAACCTCAGCCCCGTGGCGTTCCACAACTGTAGGCTTGGGACGCAGATCACAACTAGCGTCCTGGTTGCCGGTTTCTGATACTTATTTTCCGAGACCCCGGGGACGGGAAGGCACGTCGGCGGGCGGACGCCTGCCCGGGGCAGGCAGGGGAGGGCCGATGGGAAGTTCAGGAGACGAGCTGGCGACGGCACGGATCGCCGAGCGCCTGCTCGGGATGCGCGCCAACCGGGAGGTCATCCCACCGGACCCGAACCACTGCGTCAGGTGGCACGAGCACGACTACCCGAGCCCCATCGCCAGATGGAACTACCACCCCGAATACGAGATCCACCTGATCCGCAGGGGAACCGGGAAGTTCATCGTCGGCGACCACATCGGGACCTTCGAGGCCGGCCAGGTCTCCCTCATCGGATCGGGGCTGCCGCACGACTGGGTCAGCGATCTGGAGCCCGGGGAAGTGCTGGTCAACAGGGACGCCGTCATCCAGTTCGACGGCAAGTGGCTCGAACAGTGCACCGGACTCATTCCCGAGCTCTCCGAGATGTCCGCCGTGCTGGAGGAATCCTCCCGCGGGATCGAGTTCCTCGGCCCGTCCGCGGCCCAGGCTGCCGAGCAGATCGAGGCCATGGGCGCCAGCAGCGGCATACAGCGGCTCCACCACCTCCTCGAGCTCTTCACCGTGCTCGCCCGGGCCCCCCAGGAAGACCGGCGCTACCTCGCGGACGCCTGGTTCAAGCCCGAACTGGACAGCGAGGCAGCCGCGGTCGTGGACATCGCGCTCGAATACCTCTTCAGCCACCACGCGGGCACCGCCCGCATGTCCGAGGCCGCCCAGCTCGTCGGCATGGCCGAACCGACCTTCTCGAAGTACTTCAAGCGCTCCACCGGCCAGAACTTCAGCGACCTGCTCAGGAAACTCCGCATCGCCCACGCCCGCCGCCTCCTGGAACAGACCGACAAGGCCATCTCCGAGGTCTGCTACGAAGTCGGCTTCTCCAACCTCTCAAACTTCAACAGGCACTTCCTCAGGGAGACTGGCCAGACCCCGCGCGACTACCGCCGACACTCCCCGGATCTCCCGCCCCCCGTACGAACCTAGCTTCGCCACCTCAAGACCGCACCAGGCCTGCCCCATCCCGGGCGATTGGACCCCCGTTCAATGCCCACGCGGTTGCGGCCTCCGCACGGTCCCAACAAGGGATGGCCCCCGCCATTTACCACTGACAGAAGCCCGCCACATAGCTCTGACATCCACAG
>NZ_JAIZDP010000022.1 GCF_021554725.1 Sinomonas notoginsengisoli
CCAAGAAACCCCACGTCAGCGTGGGGTTTCGTCGTTTACCGGCGGCCTCGGGGCGGGTCGTGTACGCATTGTGGGCACGAGCGCCATGCGCGGTTCGAATGCTCCGACTCAGCTCGTTGGCAGGTCTCGTGGGCACGGTGGGCACAGGGATCTGCCGCGTTTGGTTGCGGACTATGGCCGTGGAACGGATGTTTCGTGGTTCGCCCCTGCAGATCTTGTTGGTGGGTTCGTCCGGTAGAACTGGGATTCAGGTTACGCAGGCGGCCGCGGCATCCGTGGTTCGGTGCCGTGGCCGTCTGTTGTCGGGGCGATGGAAGTTTAGCTGACGGGTTTGAGGTTGGTGACGTCGAGGGCCGGGCGGAGGGCTTTGGCGAGCTCGGCGCCGTCGTGGACGGCCCAAAAGTGCATGTAGAACAGTCGGGGCTGTTCCGTGGGCCTGTGGCTGTGGAGCTCGACGATGTCGATCCCGCCCTTGCGCAGGGCCTGGATGACGCTGGACCTCGGAGGCGGTGAGGACGAAGTCGCCGTTGATGGCGGCCTTGGCGCCGCCGACGGGCTGGAAGTTGATCCCAGTGTTTACCCCGGAGGCGGGCGTGAGGATGTGGTCGCCGTCGTTGAGCGCGAACACCCCGGTCTCGGCGGCGGCGATCACCGAAATGCCATACAGCTCCGACGACGGCGAGTCTCGTGATGAGAGCCACCAACGCGGCGAGCACCCATGTGGACGACGGCGGCCACGTCACCTTGCGAGTCAGCAGGCGGAAGACCAGCTCGAACGGGTTGGCGGGGAGCCGCTGGCCGTCGTCAGACAGGGCCGACCCCAGATGCACCGAGGCAGTCACCACCCCGACGACGGCCAGAACGACCACGATGAGCACCCATGCGGCGACGGATTCGGCGTCGAGCTGGGAGCGTTTGATCGGTGCGAGCGGCTGACGCCGAAGGTGGTTGAACATCATCGAGGTGGGCAGGAAGCTTGATCTCGCCGTCGTGGAGTTGCTCGAGTTAGCGCGGGCGCCGGATGTCGCGCCGGAATGTCTGTTGTGGACTGCTGGCCGCACCCCGCGGATGCCAGCCGGCTTGAGTAAGAGTGGTCCTTGCGAGCGGCGAATGCCCGGCTGAAGCCCATCTTGCCGGCTCGTTGGAGAGCCAGATGGTCCACAAGGTGGGTGCTTCGCGAGTCGCTGATCAGCGCAGGCTCTACAGTTCGGCAATGCCCGGCGACTTCATTAGCGCCGAGAAGTGTCAGGGCCCGCTCCGTGGCGGGCACAGGGTGCCGGGAGGCGGCCATGCCGGATGACCAGACATAACGTCAGAGGGTGGCGACTTCAGGGATCCCGCCCGCAGGGCCCGAGACCACCGCATTATCACCATCAACGTCGAAGGGCTGGGATCGCGCTCACCCTCCCGCCCACGGACGACCTGGCGTTCCTCGGCGGTGTTGGGGTGCTCGCGGCGGCCGGGATCATCGAATGGCCGCTCGCCGGAATCCTGGCTGTCGGCCACCTCCCGTCCCGGAGCTCGCGGAACAGCGCCTTCAAGGCCTTCGGCGAAGCCCTCGAAGAAGCCTGACCTCGAGCCGACCCCGTTCAAGACGGAAGGACGGACAGATCTGGGGAGGGCCATGCAGAAGACCCGGCCTAGCACCGTTCAGCAACACGCCCCGGGCCAGACAGTGAAGCATTACCAACACTCCACAGCACCCGACCCGGGGCTGCAGTCGCTGGACCCCACACCTCGGGGCAGCCCCGGCGGCGTCAGCCTTGTCGGTGGCTTTCGCCAGGGCGGCCGGGGGCAGCGGTGGCCAGGTGGGAGCGGACGTGCACGGGTGAGGTGGCGGTCTGCGGGATGGCCTGTAGGGCGAAGGACTCGACGGCTCCGGGCTGGAAGACCACGCACTCTGTGGAGCCGCCGAACTGGAAGTAGCCGAGCTCGTCGCCCTTCTCGAGGTGGCGTCCGGGGACCACGTGCTCGCCGATCACGCAGGAGGAGACCTCGACCATCCCGACCGGCACGACGGCGACGAGTCCGATCGCCGGGTTGTCCGCCTCAATCAGAATGATGGCGCGGCTGGCCACGTGGGCGAGATAACCTTGTGAATTGGTCGGTTCCACGGCGTCGGCGCCTTCCGACTCTGCCTCGGAGAAGTACGTCCCTGGTTGCACAAAGGCACGGACCACGGTGCCCGCGACCGGGCTGTGCCAACGGTGGTAGTTCCTGGCGCTGAGGAACGCCTGGTAGACGGTCCCGCCGACGAACTGATCGACGGCCGGGTCGTTCGCGAGCAGCTCCTGGAGTGAGTAGGGCTGGCTCTTGACCCAGAACTCGTCCCGGCGCTGCACGCCGGTGCTGAGCTTGTATGGCGTCGACTCGCAGGCGCTGACGATCACCCGGTCGTCGTTGGCGCCGTTCACCGGCCGCTGCCCGTCGGCGAAGCGCCGGGTGAAGAAGTCGTTCCAGGACGTAAATCCCCAGTGCGGGCCAGTTGGGTCGTGGGCGAACTGGTTCATCCCGACCGCCTGCTGGGCCTTATCGCTCTTCCACCCGGTGTCCGACTCGTTCAGCACGTAGAGGGACTTGTCGCTGTCGAGGAAGGCGTGCCAGGCGTTGAGGATGTCCTTGAGGCCCTCGTTTACGCGCGGGTCGCGGTAGAACGCGAAGCCGGCGGGAGTGCCCATGGTCCAGTCGAGGATGCCGGCCATCGGGGTTGTGATCGTCGACCCCTCGCTGAACTCCGGCGCCGTGGCCAGGACGGCGTTGACCAGTGACAGCATCTGCTCGAAGCTGTGCAGGTGCCGCTGCTGGTACGGCTTCGAGGAGGGCACCTGCTCGATCATCTGCGTCGCGTACATGCGGAGGGTCGAATCCGAGGTCACGAGTTCGTGGAACTGCTGCACGGCAGGGTGCCATAGGCCCTCCGCGTCGGAGTCTGCCGTGCGCTCCGCATGCCCCTGGAGCCACGCCTCGAGGTCCTCGTGCTCCGGAAGCCATCCGCCTTGCTGCTTGTGGTCCTGTTCTGCCATGATCCTCGATATTCCCTTGAGGGCCCACGCGTCCGCGTGGGGCCGATGAGTGACGGAGGCGCGTGCATGCGCTCCGGTCTGGCATGCAACCGAATGGTGTGCTCCAGCAAACGGGGCTTACCCGACGACCGCATTTCCGAACCCTGCTCCAAGTCGCTGTGGTGCTCGAACCAGGCGCGCCACGGACGCTTCGGCGCCGTGGGACCACCGGATGCCGGACTCAGGACCGCGATTGGGCCACGGTCGGGGTCTGGGGCGTCACAGCTCCAGGCTATGCGAGCCGGTAGACCTCGTACTCCTCGAGCTCGCCTTCGGCCCCGGACCGGGTGCCACAATTGTTCTATGCCGACAGAGGATGATCCCATCACCGAGCAGGACCGCCGCTACCAGCAAGGGCTCGAAGTAGTCGGCGAACTCGAACCCCTCATCGCCTCGTTCGCCAAGAGGATCAAGGACTCAGGCAAGTGGCCCATGACCATACGGAACGACCCCGATACGCCCGTCCCCGACACCCTCCACACGGGCGGCCGCGGCCAGAATCGGCCTTACCTGAGCCTCTACTACGATGGGACTTGGCTCGTGCAAGGCACCCTGGCCCACGAAGGCCAAGGCGCAGCGATGCTCGTGAAGCGCACGTCCGGCGAAAGGCCTCAGTTCTTGGAGCCGCTGCTGACGGAACCGACTCCTGAAGACCTGCAGCGACTGACGGACCATCCCCAGTTCGGCCTCTGCATGGACGCCGTGGCGCAGCTGCCGCGGTGGCTCCCGGCCGAACTCGCCCGGTACCTCTCAGAGCACGGCATCCCGGGCCCTGAACAGCTGCCCGGTGGCCGGGCGCGGAGCTGAGCGCGAGGCTGAAGACCCGAGCCCCGACCGAGGGGCGTGCGCAGGCCGGGCGCTGGGAGGGCGGCCTCGTATCCGTAGCGCTCGTCCGCCTCCTGGGCGTGGTGGGCTTCATTGAGCAGGCCCCGGGCATGGCCGCTTACGTGCGGGGACGAGACCCATGCTGTGGCGAACGGGCTCGGGTCGATCCCTCCGATGACATAGAGCTGGTCGAGCGCTATGCCTGCGTCCTTCCTGCCCTGCTGATTCTGTGCATGATCTCTCTTCAACCCCGTCAGGGCAGCGCTGGCGATACCGGAAGGAGGCCCTGGCTGCGTCGGCAGCCCCCCAAGAAGGGGTGGAGGCCCAAGCTACTCTGGTGCAGCGGGGGCTGGAAAGGGACAGGGGCAATCAGAAGGCCCGGGAAGGTTTTGAGGCCGGGCCTCCGGAGACGTCGGCGCCTCGCGGTGCTCGGCCCAAGCCCGGGGATGGGAGCCCGGCTGCCTGGCTCCGCAGACGTGGCCAGGGCTGCGCCCTGTTATGTGGGTCTCTCGCTGTGCCCGGGCTGTGCCCTGCGGTCCTGACCGGTGCCTGCGTTGCGCTCCGGCCCTGTCCATGCCTCGGGGACTTCTTCTTTCGTTGTTTTCGGCTGCGGGCTCGTACTACCTCCAACGCCGAACCACGCTCAAGGTCCTCATAGCCAGTGCTCGGATGCTGGACCTAGATGGGTCCTGTCCTCCGGTGTTACACTCACGGCGAAGATTCGGCTCGGGGCACTCAAGATCGTGCCCTAGAGGGACACGGCAGTCTGGCAGAGCGGGGGAGTCCGTGGGTCGGCATCCGGCGACGAGTAGCCCGAGGGTGTGGCGGTGGCTTCTGCTCGTCCCTCTTGCTGCCATCAGCTGGGCCGTCCTGAGCCTTCTAAGTGCTGCAGCCGCCGATGCGGCTGGATTCGGTACGCTCGGTGACACCATATCCAACCCGGTGAACACGGTTTCGGGCACTGTAGCCAAAGCGGATCAGCCCCTCAGTGCTGCTCCCGCTGCCCCGGCAACGCCCGTTCCCGCGCCTGCAGGGCCGCCGTCAACGGCGGCCACCGGGCTCGTCACGGCTCCGCTCGCCCACGGATCCGACCCTGCATCCGCGCCGGTGCCGGAAGCCTCGGCGGTTTCGTCCCTTACCGACCAAATCAACCGGACATCGGCACAAGCAGTGGGAACGACGGCATCGGCCTCCCCATCGGTCGCTGACGTCACGGCTCCCGTGGCCAGCGCCATCGGCACCGCCAGCAGCCTGGTCGGTGCCACCGCAGCGGAAGCCGTCGCGGTTGCACCGAACATCACTCCCGTGGCAAGCGCGATCGGCACCGCCAGCAGCCTGGTCGGTGCCACCGCAGCGGAAGCCGTCGCGGTTGCACCGAACATCGCAGCTCCAATCGTTGCTACCGCCCACGGCGTAACGGCCACAGCCACGACCCCGGCAGCGGACCCCCGGCTGGTGGCCCCCTCCGCTGATCACGCTGTCGGCACTCCAAGGCCAGCTGTGCCGGTCTCTGTCGGGCCCGTCGTCAAACTGCCCGTCGTCGGCCCAGTCCTGTCCGCTCTGGCCGCGTCGCCGTCGTTGCGGTCAGGTGACCGGACCGCGGCGGGACCTGTCCCCGCTCTGTCAATTTCTGGCGGGGCCCAGACCCTGAGGCGAGCGGTGATGCCAGCCAACACGCCCGCTGGCCCTGGCCCTTGGCCCTGCCGCGGCGCTTTGACCGGTGGCAGCAGCGGAGGTGTCGGCCTAGGGTCCGGGCCTGCTGCTGTTCTTCCCTCGGCTGGAGTCCAGCCGCAACTGCTCCGTCTTGGGGCCCGGCTGCCCGCCGGCTGGGTCCTGCCCGCTTCCATTGCCCACGATCCAGGTTCTTCTCCCGACTGAATGGGCCCCGGCTGCCGGAACGGCAGCATGAGGCCAATGTCCACCGTGTGGTGGACCCACCATTCATTCAGGAGAAGAAGAGTCATGCACGCAAACCTACGCAGGGGCCTGTACGGCGCCCTGTTCGCGGGAGGACTTCTCGTCCTCGGCGCCGGAGCGGCCTCGGCCACGGATCAGCACAGCTCGGGGCAGTACGGGATCCTCTCCGGCAACCAGTCCGCTGCCAG
>NZ_JAIZDP010000023.1 GCF_021554725.1 Sinomonas notoginsengisoli
GTGTGGCGTGTTGTTTGAGAACTCAATAGTGTGCCAAGTTTTGTTGATGCCATTTTTGTGGTGTCTTTTTGCCTGGTTTCCTGTGCACCCCCGTGCATGGGGGCTGGGTGTTGATGCCGGGTCGTTTTCTGCTGGCCCTTCCGTGTTCTTTTTTCTGGGGGCGTGGGGGGTTGGCGTGTTTTTTGACGGAGAGTTTGATCCTGGCTCAGGATGAACGCTGGCGGCGTGCTTAACACATGCAAGTCGAACGGGGATGCCCAGCTTGCTGGGTGTTCTAGTGGCGAACGGGTGAGTAACACGTGAGCAACCTGCCCTTGACTCTGGGATAAGCCTGGGAAACTGGGTCTAATACCGGATAGGACTCCTCATCGCATGGTGGGGGGTGGAAAGCCTTGTGCGGTCTTGGATGGGCTCGCGGCCTATCAGCTTGTTGGTGGGGTGATGGCCTGCCAAGGCGACGACGGGTAGCCGGCCTGAGAGGGTGACCGGCCACACTGGGACTGAGACACGGCCCAGACTCCTACGGGAGGCAGCAGTGGGGAATATTGCACAATGGGCGCAAGCCTGATGCAGCGACGCCGCGTGGGGGATGACGGCCTTCGGGTTGTAAACCCCTTTCAGCAGGGGACAAGCCTTCGGGTGAGGGTACCTGCAGAAGAAGCGCCGGCTAACTACGTGCCAGCAGCCGCGGTAATACGTAGGGCGCGAGCGTTATCCGGAATTATTGGGCGTAAAGAGCTCGTAGGCGGTTTGTCGCGTCTGCTGTGAAAGCCCGGGGCTCAACCCCGGGTCTGCAGTGGGTACGGGCAGGCTGGAGTGCAGTAGGGGAGACTGGAATTCCTGGTGTAGCGGTGAAATGCGCAGATATCAGGAGGAACACCGATGGCGAAGGCAGGTCTCTGGGCTGTAACTGACGCTGAGGAGCGAAAGCATGGGGAGCGAACAGGATTAGATACCCTGGTAGTCCATGCCGTAAACGTTGGGCACTAGGTGTGGGGGCCATTCCACGGCTTCCGCGCCGCAGCTAACGCATTAAGTGCCCCGCCTGGGGAGTACGGCCGCAAGGCTAAAACTCAAAGGAATTGACGGGGGCCCGCACAAGCGGCGGAGCATGCGGATTAATTCGATGCAACGCGAAGAACCTTACCAAGGCTTGACATGTGCCGGACTGTCCCAGAGATGGGGCTTCCCCTCGGGGCCGGTTCACAGGTGGTGCATGGTTGTCGTCAGCTCGTGTCGTGAGATGTTGGGTTAAGTCCCGCAACGAGCGCAACCCTCGTCCCATGTTGCCAGCGCGTGATGGCGGGGACTCATGGGAGACTGCCGGGGTCAACTCGGAGGAAGGTGGGGACGACGTCAAATCATCATGCCCCTTATGCCTTGGGCTTCACGCATGCTACAATGGCCGGTACAAAGGGTTGCGATGCTGTGAGGTGGAGCCAATCCCAGAAAGCCGGTCTCAGTTCGGATTGGGGTCTGCAACTCGACCCCATGAAGTCGGAGTCGCTAGTAATCGCAGATCAGCAACGCTGCGGTGAATACGTTCCCGGGCCTTGTACACACCGCCCGTCAAGTCACGAAAGTCGGTAACACCCGAAGCCGGTGGCCCAACCCCTCGTGGGGGGGAGCCGTCGAAGGTGGGACTGGCGATTGGGACTAAGTCGTAACAAGGTAGCCGTACCGGAAGGTGCGGCTGGATCACCTCCTTTCTAAGGAGCCCCTCGCATGCTGGGGCCCCGGCCGCGTGGCCGGGGGCGTGGCGTGGAAGGTGAATGCCCGCTGCGGGAGCGGTTGTCTCCCGGCGGGTGCTCGTGGGTGGAACATCGGCAGGACTCGTGGCCCGTGCCCCGTGCGCGGCGCCCTTCGCCAGTACGCTGCGGCCCCCCTGGGGGGCCGGGGCCGGACCGTGCGGGGCGCCCTCGGATGGGGGTGGGGTCCTTGGCACACTGTTGGGTCCTGGGGCAACACGCTTGTCCCCGCGCCCCCCTTGCCCCGCGTTTGCGCGGGGGGTGGGGGGTGCGTGGTGCCCGCCTGCTCCCGGGTGCCGGCCTCCGGCCGGTGCTGTGGGGGCTGTGGGGGTTGTTGTTTGAGAACTGTATAGTGGACGCGAGCATCTAGCAATCTCGTTTTTCGAGTTGTGGGACAGCAAGATTTTTCTTGTGTGTCCTTGGTCTTTGTTGTGTTGAAGTTTCCAAGGGCGCACGGTGGATGCCTTGGCATCGGGAGCCGATGAAGGACGTGGGAATCTGCGATAAGCCTGGGGGAGTCGATAACCGGACTGTGATCCCAGGGTGTCCGAATGGGGGAACCCCGCCGCACTTGATGCGGTGACCCGCCGTTGAACGCATAGGCGGTGTGGGGGGAACGCGGGGAAGTGAAACATCTCAGTACCCGCAGGAAGAGAAAACAACAGTGATTCCGTCAGTAGTGGCGAGCGAACGCGGATGGGGCCAAACCGTGCGCGTGTGATACCCGGCAGGGGTTGCGCGCAGGGGGTTGTGGGGCCTTGCTTCGGCTGTCTGCCGGCGGCCGGGGGTGTGTGCGGGAGTGTAGGCGAACGGCCTTGAACGGCCGGCCGGAGAGGGTGTGAGTCCCGTAGCCGGAACGCTTGTCCGCCGCCCTTGCGGGTGTGCCCAAGTAGCACGGGGCCCGAGGAATCCCGTGTGAATCCGTCAGGACCACCTGATAAGCCTGAATACTACCCGATGACCGATAGCGGACAAGTACCGTGAGGGAAAGGTGAAAAGCACCCCGGGAGGGGAGTGAAAGAGTGCCTGAAACCGTGTGCCTACAAACCGTCAGAGCAGGCGTGTTCCTGTGATGGCGTGCCTTTTGAAGAATGAGCCTGCGAGTCAGTGCCACGTCGCGAGGTTAACCCGTGTGGGGGAGCCGTAGCGAAAGCGAGTCTGAACAGGGCGTTCAGTGGCGTGGTCTGGACCCGAAGCGGAGTGATCTACCCATGGCCAGGTTGAAGCGACGGTAAGACGTCGTGGAGGACCGAACCCACTTCAGTTGAAAATGGAGGGGATGAGCTGTGGGTAGGGGTGAAAGGCCAATCAAACTCCGTGATAGCTGGTTCTCCCCGAAATGCATTTAGGTGCAGCGTTGCGTGTTTCTTGCCGGAGGTAGAGCTACTGGATGGCCGATGGGCCCCACAGGGTTACTGACGTCAGCCAAACTCCGAATGCCGGCAAGTGGGAGCGCAGCAGTGAGACTGCGGGGGATAAGCTTCGTAGTCGAGAGGGAAACAGCCCGGACCACCGGCTAAGGCCCCCAAGCGTGTGCTAAGTGGGAAAGGATGTGGAGTCGCGAAGACAACCAGGAGGTTGGCTTAGAAGCAGCCACCCTTGAAAGAGTGCGTAATAGCTCACTGGTCAAGTGATTCCGCGCCGACAATGTAGCGGGGCTCAAGCACACCGCCGAAGCCGTGGCAGTCCCACGGGACCCTAGCCCTCCGGGGCTCAGGGGTGGGGCTGGGTAGGGGAGCGTCGTGCGGGCAGTGAAGCCCCCGGGTGACCGAGGGGTGGAGGCCGCACGAGTGAGAATGCAGGCATGAGTAGCGAAAGACGGGTGGGAAACCCGTCCGCCGGATGATCAAGGGTTCCAGGGTCAAGCTCATCTGCCCTGGGTAAGTCGGGACCTAAGGCGAGGCCGACAGGCGTAGTCGATGGACAACGGGTCGATATTCCCGTACCGGCGAAGGACCGCCCATGCCGGACAGCCGATGCTGACCGCCCGAACCCCGCATCCCAGGACTTCGGTCCTGGACCGTGGGGGGAGCGCGGGGACCAGAGCTGCGAGGCAAGCGTGCTAACAGGTGTGACGCAGGAAGGCAGCCCGGCCAGGCGATGGTAGACCTGGTCCAAGGATGTAGGGCGCGCGGTCGGCAAATCCGCCGCGCATCAGGCCTGAGGTCCGACGGGACCCCCTCGCGGGGGGATCGGGTGATCCTATGCTGCCGAGAAAAGCATCGACGCGAGGTCCCAGCCGCCCGTACCCCAAACCGACACAGGTGATCAGGTAGAGAATACCGAGGCGATCGAGAGAATCACGGTCAAGGAACTCGGCAAAATGCCCCCGTAACTTCGGGAGAAGGGGGACCCGGACCCTGGCCAGGCCACGCGCCTGGGAGGGGGGAAGGGTCGCAGAGACCAGGGGGAAGCGACTGTTTACTAAAAACACAGGTCCGTGCGAAGTCGCAAGACGATGTATACGGACTGACTCCTGCCCGGTGCTGGAAGGTCAAGAGGACCCGTCAGCCGCAAGGCGAAGCGGAGAATTCAAGCCCCAGTAAACGGCGGTGGTAACTATAACCATCCTAAGGTAGCGAAATTCCTTGTCGGGTAAGTTCCGACCTGCACGAATGGAGTAACGACTTCCCCGCTGTCTCGACCGTGAACTCGGCGAAATTGCACTACGAGTAAAGATGCTCGTTACGCGCAGCAGGACGGAAAGACCCCGAGACCTTCACTACAGTTTGGTATTGGTGTTCGGAGCGGCTTGTGTAGGATAGGTGGGAGACTGCGAGGCGGGCACGCCAGTGCCCGCGGAGTCGCCGTTGAAATACCACTCTGGTCGCTTTGGACACCTGAACCTCGGCCCGTGATCCGGGCCAGGGACAGTGCCTGACGGGTAGTTTAACTGGGGCGGTTGCCTCCCAAAGGGTAACGGAGGCGCCCAAAGGTCCCCTCAGCCTGGTCGGCAACCAGGTGGCGAGTGCAAGTGCACAAGGGGGCTTGACTGTGAGACAGGCATGTCGAGCAGGGACGAAAGTCGGGACTAGTGATCCGGCGGCACCTCGTGGAAGGGCCGTCGCTCAACGGATAAAAGGTACCTCGGGGATAACAGGCTGATCTTGCCCAAGAGTCCATATCGACGGCATGGTTTGGCACCTCGATGTCGGCTCGTCGCATCCTGGGGCTGGAGTAGGTCCCAAGGGTTGGGCTGTTCGCCCATTAAAGCGGTACGCGAGCTGGGTTTAGAACGTCGTGAGACAGTTCGGTCCCTATCCGCTGCGCGCGCAGGAGATCTGCGAAGGGCTGTCCCCAGTACGAGAGGACCGGGACGGACGAACCTCTGGTGTGCCAGTTGTACCGCCAGGTGCACGGCTGGTTGGCTACGTTCGGATGGGATAACCGCTGAAGGCATCTAAGCGGGAAGCCCGCTTCAAGATGAGATCTCCACGCCCATTACGGGCGAGAGGCCCCCAGCAGACCACTGGGTTGATAGGCCGGACGTGGAAGCAGGGACTGAAGACCTGCGAAGCCGACCGGTACTAATAGGCCGACAGCCTCAACACACACCACCCCCACCCGGGGGCCGGTGGCAGAGGCCAGGCATGCCACGCGTCCACCATACGGTCCCCGGACAACAAACCCCGGAACCACCCACAACCGAACACACACGTCACCGACAGCACGTGACCACAGGACTTCCCCACCCCCACCAGGGGGCGCGCGGAGAACAGGTTACGGCGGCCACAGCGTGGGGGAAACGCCCGGACCCATCCCGAACCCGGAAGCTAAGACCCACAGCGCCGATGGTACTGCACCCGCCAGGGTGTGGGAGAGTAGGACACCGCCGGACAACCACACCAGGTCGAGCCCCCC
>NZ_JAIZDP010000024.1 GCF_021554725.1 Sinomonas notoginsengisoli
GAGGAGGTCCACGATCCGCAGCCGGGCGGGCTCGCCGAGGGCCGCGTGCACGGCGGCACGGTGCTCCAGCGAATTCAGCTCAGTATCCATTGAGTCAATTTTGACTGGAATGACGTAGGTGGCGCAAGCTGATGGCAGGAGACCGACTTCCGTGAGCGCTGGGGCACCGTCGGCGACGGCACCCTGCTCAAAGAACAGAGAGATACGGAGACATGCATGTGATGGGCCAGACCCTGACTCCCCCGCCGCTGGGCCCCTTCGGCCGAGCGGCGCAGCCGAGGCTGTTTCCGCGCGTCCGCTCGTGCACCGCCGGGGCCCCCGAGTGAGCCCTCTGGTGCGCCGGGCCGGCGCGGAGCTCGTCGGCACGGCCTTCCTGGTCGTGGCCGTGGTGGGCTCCGGGGTCATGGCCTCCCGGCTCTCGCCGAACGACACGGGCCTGGCGCTGCTGGAGAACAGCATCGCCACGGGCGCCGCCCTTGTCGCGCTGATTGTCGCGCTGCAGCCGGTCTCGGCCTCCTTCAACCCGGTCGTGACCCTCGTCGAGCGCCTGCTGGGGGTCATCGACACCCGCTCGGCGGCGGCGCTGATCGTGGCCCAGTTCGCCGGCGGGCTGCTGGGCACGGTCGTGGCGAACCTGATGTTCGGCCTCGACGCCGTCACCCTCTCCGCCCATGAGCGCACCGGTCCCGGGCTCTGGCTCGGGGAGGTCGTGGCGACCGTGGGCCTGCTGCTGGTGGTGTTCGGCACGGTCCGCTCCGGCCGGGCCGACCGGGTCGCGTTCGCCGTCGGCGGGTACATCGCCGCCGCGTACTGGTTCACCAGCTCCACCAGCTTCGCCAACCCCGCCGTGACCCTCGCCCGGACCGTCACGGACACCTTCGCCGGGATCGCGCCCGCCTCCGTGCCGGGCTTCGTCCTGGCCCAGCTGATCGGCGGCGCCCTCGGGCTGCTCCTCGTCCGGCTCCTCTACCCCACCGTCGTCGGTGCCGCATCCGCGGCCGAGAAGGAAGTCATCTCATGAGCCAGGAAACCGCCCAGAAGCCCTCCGTCCTGTTCGTCTGCGTCCACAACGCCGGCCGGTCCCAAATGGCCGCCGCCTACCTGAACCACCTCTCGCACGGGCGGGTCGAGGTCCGTTCCGCCGGGTCCGAGCCCGCCGAGACGGTGAACCCGGCCGCGGTGGAGGCGATGCTCGAGGAGGGCATCGACATCCGCGCCGAGAAGCCGAAGGTCCTCACCACCGAGGCCGTGAAGGACTCGGACGTGGTCATCACGATGGGCTGCGGGGACACCTGCCCGATCTTCCCTGGCAAGCGCTACGAGGACTGGGAACTCGAGGACCCCGCCGGCAAGGGCATCGACTCCGTCCGCCCGATCCGCGACGACATCAGAGGCCGCGTCGAGGCGCTCATCGCCGAACTGCTGCCCGCGGGCGCCTGAGAAGAGGGCCTGACCAGTGGCTGAGAACGTCGTCATTATCGGTTCAGGCCCCGCCGGGTACACGGCCGCCGTCTACACCGCCCGGGCCGGCCTCGAGCCGGTCGTCGTCGCCGGGTCGGTCACCGCGGGCGGGGCGCTGATGAACACCACCGAGGTGGAGAACTTCCCCGGCTTCGCCGAGGGCATCCAGGGCCCCGAGCTCATGGACGGCCTCCAGTCCCAGGCCGAGCGGTTCGGCGCCCGCATCCTCTTCGAGGACGCCACCGCCGTCGACCTGACCGGGCCCGTCAAGACGGTCACGCTCGGCAGCGGCGAGACCCTTCAGGCCCGTGCGGTGATCCTGGCCACCGGCTCGGCCTACCGCGAGCTGGGCCTGCCCGAGGAGAAGGCCCTCAGCGGCCACGGCATCTCCTGGTGCGCGACCTGCGACGGGTTCTTCTTCAAGGACCAGGACATCGTCGTGGTCGGCGGCGGGGACTCGGCGATGGAGGAGGCCACCTTCCTGACCCGCTTCGCCCGCTCCGTGACCGTCGTGGTCCGCCGCGACGTGCTGCGCGCCTCGAAGATCATGGCCCGCCGGGCCCTGGAGAACCCGAAGATCCGCTTCGAGTACAACTCCGCGGTCACCGCCGTCCACGGCGACGGGAAGGTCACCGGCGTGACCCTCACCGACACCGTCACCGGCCAGGAGCGCCGGCTCGACGCGACCGGGGTGTTCGTCGCGATCGGGCACCTGCCCCGCACCGAGCTCGTCGCGGGCCAGATTGACCTCGACCCGGAGGGCTACATCCGCGTCGACGCCCCCACCACCGTGACCAACCTCGACGGGGTCTTCGCCTGCGGCGACGCCGTCGACCACCGCTACCGGCAGGCCATCACCGCCGCCGGCACCGGCTGCGCCGCTGCCCTGGACGCCGAACGCTACCTCGCCGCCTTGGAGGACGCAGCCACGATCGCCACGGCCCTCGTCGAGGAGCCCACCCACTCCTGACCCGCACCAACGCCCCCACCCACCGAGAGAAAGGGAGCAGCCATGGCACCCCAGCCCGACATGCACACCGACCAGCGGGTGCTCGAGCGCGTCAGCGCCGACCTCGCCGCCCGCTTCGCCGGGACGTTCTCCCCGGAGACGGTCGAGCGGTACGTGTTCGAGTCCTACACGGCGCTGGCCCGCACCGCCCGGATCCGCAACTACCTCACCGCCCTTACCGAGCACTTCGCCAAGGACCGCCTCACCGCGCTGGCCCAGTCCACCGGCGCCGCGCCCAAGGACGTGCCCGAGGTCCTGTTCGTGTGCGTGCAGAACAGCGGCCGCTCCCAGCTCGCCGCCGCCTACCTCCGCCACACCGCAGGGCCGGCGGTGCACGTGCGCACCGCGGGATCCATGCCCGCAGCCGAGGTCAACCCCGCCGTCGCGGCCCTGGTCACCGCCCGCGGCTGGGACCTGGCCGAGGACTTCCCCAAGCCCCTCACCGACGACGTCGTCCGCGCCGCCGACTACGTCATCACCATGGGCTGCGGCGACTCCTGCCCCGTCTACCCCGGCAAGCACTACCTCGACTGGGCCGTCGAGGACCCGGCCACCCACCCCGAGCAGCTTCAGGAGATCACCGCCCAGATCACCTCCCACGTGGACGCCCTCCTCGCCGGGATCCGCACCGCCACCGACCACCCCGCCACCCCCGCCGAAGGGACGCGCCCGTGACCAAGCCCTCTGTCCTGTTCGTCTGCGTCAAGAACGGCGGCAAGTCCCAGATGGCCGCCGCCCTGATGCGCGACGAGGCCGGCGACGCCGTCGACGTCCGCTCTGCCGGCACCCGCCCCGGCAAGTCCCTGAACGCCCAGTCGGTCGAGTCCCTCGCCATCGGTGTCGGCGTGGGCGACGAACACCCCAAGCCCATCGACCCCGACCTGCTCGCCGCCACCGACCTGGTCGTGGTCGTCGGCGCCGAGGCCCAGGTCGAGGCGCCCGAAGGTGTCGAGGTGCGCGTCTGGGAGACCGACGAGCCCTCCGAACGCGGCATCGAGGGCGCCGAGCGCATGCGCCTGGTCCGCGACGACATCCATGCCCACGTCCGGGCCCTCGTGGACGAACTCGCCCCCTGACACCACCATGGCGGACAGGTCGCGACCTGAGCCCGCAGAGGGCCCGGAGCAGTCTTCAGTCGGGCAGAGTGCTCAGGGTCAGCTGGGCACGGTGGTGCCGGTAGTGCTGCGGGGCCCATTCCAGGATGTCCCTGCGGTCCATCCAGTCGGAGAAGTACGGGTCCCACGAGGGCGGCACGGACATGCCTCGCGCCAGGTCCTCGGCGCCGGCCCGGTCGTACCAGCGCACGATCGCCCGCGTCGTCCGGTCCATCATGCGCCCCATCGAGCCCACGCCCATGACCCGTGCCCCGGCCACCGCACCGGTCCAGTTCAGCCAGTTGTACGGGCCGGTGCAGGCCTCCAGCAGAGCGATCCAGGCCCGTGAGGCGCCCGGGGGGAGACGTGATAACGTCCCGAAGAGCGGGATGGATGTCCTTGCGATGTTCTGCCCCAGCACCATGTGGAACAGCAGCTGGCGATTCGTCCACCGCGTCCCCCGCGTCGGGGCGCACAGCTCGGACGCGTGCACTGTGCTCACGATGCGTCCGAAGTCCTCGGAGATCCAGAGCAGGCCCTCACGGACCGGCTCCCCTGCGCCGTCAGGTCTGGGTCCCGTTCCCATGGCCACGCCCCTTCCGGTCGGCCGTCGGCTCAAGGATCCGACGGCGACGGCCCCGGCAGCAACCCAGCAGCTCCCGAGACGGGGAAACGTGGTCAGCTGCCCGCGGCTCCCTACGCACTCCAGCGGAATGGGCACATCCGGTCAATGGTTCCTTTGACGGGACTCCTGCACCCCGCCCCCGACACGTGGTTGGCTCTCTCGGAAATTCAAGGAAGTTCGGATCTCTTCTTGTCTCATCAATGTGTCTCACTCCCGTATTCTCGAAATATGACAACTTGGA
>NZ_JAIZDP010000025.1 GCF_021554725.1 Sinomonas notoginsengisoli
GTGGCTCCGACCGGCGTCGATCCGGTGACCTTTCGATTTTCAGTCACATGACGCCACCATCACAGGACATCAACGGGATCACAATCCCCGGGATTGCGCGGGCGAATGCGGGGTGTGTGATCACAGTGATCACAGATCCCGCCAACAATTGTGTCCATTTCGTGCCCACGACGGAACTCCCGCAGCCACGGGGCGGAGCGCGGTGAGCGTAGGAACCCGGACCACTTCCAAAAACGATCACACGGCGACCCGCCATTCGACCGCTACACCGCTACAGCGCTACATCCGCGGAATCTCGCCGAAGACGACGAGGAGCCGAGCCGCTACAGACCGTCACGGCGGCGGTCGACGCGCAAGGGTGAACACCATGAACACCAGCATGGAAGCGTCAACTACACACCAGCTCACGGCCAAAGACGCCGCCGCGGCCACCCCGGCAGGACAGGTGAGTGACTCCGTCCAGCTGGAGGGGGACTTTCTGATTGACGGTGGGAACGTCGTGGGGAGGCCCCTCATGATCGGTTCCTTTGACGGGACAATGGCCACCGGGAAGGCGCTGTCGATCCAGACCCGGAGGCCGACTACCAAGCGTAGAACCCGCGTCGCCCCATGGGTGCGGGATTCGGGGAGAGGGTGATGGCGCCTGAGTAATCGGCCCCGGCCGGAGGCCCTAAAGGACGCGCATTGAGTACGAGCAGGCCGGGTGCCGCGAAGCCTGTTCCCATGGCGCGGTACGTCCTCTTCCGCCCGGAGGCTACGGCCCCTAGCCTGTGCTGCAGGAATCAGCAGTCGGGGCCAGACCCCTTCTGTAGGAGAAATGCTTCAGATTCGGGGGGTCTCATGGGCAACACGCGGGTCTTCAGGTTCGGACTGGCCACCGGCTGGGCCCTCTTAGCTGGAAGCCTCCTGGCTGGCTGCGGCGCCGGAGAAGCCCCCCCACCAGCGCCCGCCACATCGGACCCCGCGCCGGCCTTCGCGAAGTTCCAAAGCGATTGCGAAAGCCAAGTCGAAAGCTGGCGCCCAGCTCAAGTCGACTACCCCAAGGACCTGACGATGTCGGTCGGCCAGAGCATGAGCTACAACTTCGCCGTCGACGTCAACGACGCCCCCCACCCGCCGGACCAGGTCATACAGATGGACGGACCGGCCCGGGCAGCCAAGGTCTTCGTCAAGTGCGAGCTCCGCGCAAAACTCGTCCCCGTCGGCGACGGGATCGCCGTCACTCCTGACCCAACGGCCGACGACCGCGGCTGGGTCTACCGCGACTTCTCCCCGGACGGCATCGCCCCATGGTCGTGGACCGTCACCGCCAAGGATCCAGCGCCGCAGCAGCTTCGCGTCGAGCTGACGCCAGCAGTGAGCTCGGCGGCCTTGCGCTACGGGACCCCGACCAACATCGAACCGTACACCACGACGGTGAACGTCACCGGCACCTGGCTGGACCATACGAAGTACTGGTTCGAGGTCCAGTTCCCTGCCGCGAAGTACATCGCCAGCGCGATCGGTGCGGCCCTCCTTGCGGTACTGGTGTTCATCCCGAAAGCCCGAGAGGCTCTCAGGAAGGCCTTCGGCAGGGCCGAGCCCAAAGACCCCGACGGACACCAGAGCATCGCAGAGCGACACAAGCAGGACCCCGACCAAGACAGCCAGCCATCAGCAGGAGGCAGGGTCGCCCCCTAATGGTGGGGGCACCGGAGCTTTCGCGGGAGGCGTACACCCAGTTCTACGGGGGATTCGTCCAGGCG
>NZ_JAIZDP010000026.1 GCF_021554725.1 Sinomonas notoginsengisoli
CTTGAGTTCTAACGGTCGTTGCAACACCTCGAGTTCGAGGAGTTGCAACGACCGTGCCGCGTTCTGGGAATGGTGCTGGTGGCAGGGGCCGGTTCGGGCCCTCCGTGCGGGAGGAGTTCCTGGGCCGTGTGCGCGCCGGCGGGTCGGTGACCGAGGTGGCGGCGCAGATGGGCCTGAGTCGGAACACTGGCTATGGGTGGGTGCGGAAGGCCGGGCTGGCCCGGAAGCGCTCGAACGGGCCCACGCGTGAGGACTTCCACCGGCTGCGCGGCCAGGGCCTGAGCCGGACCGAGGCTGCCGAGCGGCTCGGGATCCACCGCACGACCGCGCAGGAATGGGACAACGGGGTCCACAAGCTGGGCAACGGGCGCCGGTACCGAGACGGGCGCGTGGTGGACTACAACATTCCCATGGAAGCCCGCGCCCCCTCCGTCCGCGCAGCGGTGCCGCTGGCCGGAGTGGAGAAGCCCCTCGATCCGCGCTACCTGTCCCTGCCCGAGCGGGAACGGATCGGGGACCTGCTCGCCACCGGGGCCCCACTGCGGGAGATCGGCCGGCAGTTGGGCCGGCCTGCCTCCACCGTCTCCCGGGAGATCGCCCGCAACAGCACCGACGGGCAGTACTTCCCCTATGCCGCCCAGCGGGCGGCCGCTGTGCGCCGTCCCCGGCCCAAGGCCGCCAAGCTCGCCCGGCCCGGCCCGTTGCGGGACTACGTGGCCCAGAAGCTGGCCACGCGGTGGTCCCCGGAGCAGATCTGCCATGCTCTGGTGGAGGACTATCCCCACGATGCGGAGATGCGCGTGTGCCACGAGACCGTCTACCAGGCCATCTACGTCCAAGGACGCGGAGGCCTCAGACGCGAGGTCGCCGCGTCCCTGCGCACGGGACGGGCCGTGCGCCGGCCCCACCGGGACGGCGCCGAACGCACCCCCCGGTTCGAGGGCATGGTCATGGTCTCCGAACGCCCCGCCGAGGTCCAGGACCGGGCGGTGCCCGGCCACTGGGAAGGGGACCTCATCACCGGGGCGTCGAACCGGTCTGCGATCGGGACCCTCGTCGAGCGCACTACCCGGTACGTGCTGCTGCTGCACCTGCCCCACGGCCACGACTCCGCCCAGGTCCGCGACGCCCTCATCGAGGCCGTGCAGACCCTCCCGGAGCACCTGCGCGGGTCCCTGACCTGGGACCAGGGCGCCGAGATGGCACGCCACCGCTCGTTCTCGATCGCCACCGGGATGGACGTCTACTTCTGCGACCCCGCCAGCCCCTGGCAGCGCGGGACGAACGAGAACACCAACGGGCTGCTGCGCCAGTACTTCCCCAAGGGCACCGACCTGTCCGTCCACGGTCCCGAAGACCTCGAGCACGTCGCCCAGGAACTCAACGCCCGACCACGCAAGACACTCGGCTGGAAGACCCCAGCCGAGCGCATGCGCGACCTGTTAACATCGACCTGACCCACCCACCGGTGTTGCAACGACCCCTAGAAACCGCC
>NZ_JAIZDP010000027.1 GCF_021554725.1 Sinomonas notoginsengisoli
CTGAAGGTCGCCGGCATGGGCGCCTCCTACACCTACAACCGGACCTTCACCCTGGACGCGAAGACCGCCGACTCGCTCAAGGCCGGTACCGCCGTCGTGGTCGTCCATGGCCTGGACCCGGCCACCCTGTCCGCCGCCGCGCAGAAGGAACCCAGTGACCTGGTCCCCTCCCTGCCTCTGGCCGCTACCTCACCGGCCTTGTGCGGTCCGGTGAAGGCCATGCCGGCCGGGGCCCCCGGCACCGGCATCACCAACCCCGCCCCGGCCAGCCCTGACCTGGGCCTGCTCGCCGCAGGCGGCGGCCTCGTCCTGGCAGCCGGCGGCGCGTACGCCCTCCGCCGCAAGCTGGCAGCCTAGAGCCTGAGAAGGCACAGGAAACAAGCAGGGACCTGATGGGAACTGAAAACAGCAGCCGCCGCGGACGCACCATCGCGTCCGCGGCGGCCGCGCTGCTCCTCGCCGGCGGGATCACCACCATTGGCCTCGGCCTCCACGCCGAACCACCCGACCCGGGGCCAACAAGCAGCGTGTCCCTTCCGGCCCCCGCCGCCGCACCGTCCCCGGACCCGCTTGCCACAACGACGCCGCCCATCGCGCCTTCCGCGGCTGTTCCGGCCCCACCGGACGCGGCTTTGCCCGCCTCGGTGCCGGTCCGGGTGGAAGTCCCTTCCATCGCCGTTGACGCGCCCCTGACCCCGCTGGGCAAGCAAGCCAACGGCGAAGTCCAGACCCCGTCCGGGGACCCGGGGTCACCCGGGGGCTGGTACCAGGACTCACCGACCCCGGGCCAGACAGGCTCCGCGGTCGTCCTCGGCCACGTCAACGCCACCAACAGCGACATCGGCCTGTTCTACCGGCTCCACGAACTCACCCCGGGGCAGACCATCACCGTCACCCGGGCCGACCACACCGCCGCGGTCTTCACCGTGGACAAAGTCGATGTCTACCACAAAGCCACCTTCCCCACGATCGAGGTATACCGGAACGCGGACCGCCCCGAGGTCCGCCTGATCACCTGCGGCGGCTATGACCGGGCCACCCGGGAGTACCTGGACAACACTGTCGTTTACGCCCACCTGACGTCCAGCCACCCCGC
>NZ_JAIZDP010000028.1 GCF_021554725.1 Sinomonas notoginsengisoli
GCGACCCAGCCGCGGGCGGCGGCCTCGGCCTCCGGGGAGGTGCGCTCGGCGATGACGACCTCGATCAGGGTCGAGGCCGGGACCGGGTTGAAGAAGTGCAGGCCCAGGAACCGCTCCGGCCGGCCCAGGTGACCGGCCAGCTTCGTCACCGACAGGGACGAGGTGTTCGTGGCCAGGAACGCGCCCTTGCCCAGCTGGGCCTCCACCGCGGTGAGGGCCTCGGCCTTGAGCTGCGGGTCCTCGGGGACGGCCTCGACCACGAGGTCGCACCCGCCGAAGTCCGCGTAGTCCACGCTCGTGGAGAACCCCTCGACGATCTCGTCCAAGTTCCCGTCCACCGCCCCGCGCTCGATTGACTTCGCCACGGAGGACTCGACCCGCTCCTTCGCCCCCTGGGCGGCCTGCTCGTCCCGCTCGACGACGACGACCTTCGCCCCGCCCATGAGGAACGCGTGCGCGATGCCGGCGCCCATGCGCCCGCCGCCCAGGACCCCCACGTGCCCGGGGAGGCCTTCGGCCAGGTTGATTGTGCCCATCTACTTGCTCTTCTTTCGGTCGAGGAATGCCTGCATGCGGTCGAACTTGGCCTGGGACTCGAACAGCATCCCCTGCGCCAGGGTGTCGATCAGGGGGTGGACCTCCCGCGGGGTGTGGAACACGGCCTTGGAGACCCGCACCGCCAGCGGGTCCTGGGAGGCGATCCGGTCCGCCAGCGCGTGCGCGGCGTCCAGGAGCTGATCCGGCTCGACGAGCTCGGTGACCAGGCCCGCGGCCAGGCACTCCGCCCCCGCCAGGACCCTGCCGGCGAGGAGGACCTCCTTGGCCAGGGCCTCGCCCACGAGCTCGCGCAGCCGCCACGTCGCCCCCGCCGCGGCCATGATCCCCAGCCC
>NZ_JAIZDP010000029.1 GCF_021554725.1 Sinomonas notoginsengisoli
GCCGAGGTCCTCGTCGAATCGGGCCTTCTTGTGGGACGGCTTGTCTCATCAATGCGTCTCGCGATGCTGTTCTCAGAAACCAGGGAAATAAGCCCTTTGACGGGACAGGGCGGAAGGGCCCTGCTGCCACCTTGGGGGCCGAAGAATCAGGAGCGTCCCCGAGTTTGGAATGCTCACCGATCCTCTGCCTCCTGGCGAGTTTGCCAAGCCTGCCCACGCCCAGCGGGCCGCTATGCGGCAGTGATGTGCGAGGAGAGGTCCTGGACGCGTTGGGCGATCTGGCTGAACGCTGCTTCGAAGGCTGCCGGGCTTCCGACGGCGACGGGGTCCGGGATGGACCAGTGGAGCCGGTCCGTGGTCGGGAGTTCTTCGTGCGCCCGGTCGCAGACCGCGATCACCAGGTCCCCCTGCATGGCCACGCGGTAGAGCTCCGCAGGCTGTGAGGCCCCGAGGTCGAGCCCGTGGCGCGCTGCGACGTCGCGGGCGCCGGGAGCGATGCCGTCTGCCGGGTGTGTGCCCGCGGAGGCGGAGGGCACCGTGCTGGCGCGCTTCCAGAGGGCCTCGGCGAGCTGGCTGCGGGCGGAGTTGGCGTAGCAGACGAAGAGGACACGGGACGCACGGACGGTGGCGGCCGCGAGGAGTCCCGCCGTCCCGGTCCGCACGAGGGTGACGTAGCTGCGC
>NZ_JAIZDP010000003.1 GCF_021554725.1 Sinomonas notoginsengisoli
AGAGCCTCTCTTCCCGCACAAATTCCTTTATCGGAATTCGCTTCGGTTAGAGGTCGCTGCCCACCGTTTTCGTAGACGCGGCAGCGCTTCCGTTTCCGGTTGGTTTGATTGGGGTTCGGCCGCCTCTGCCCTCCGCGTTTCCGCGGCGGTCCCGGCAACTCAGAAAACTTTACCGGGACGGGGTGCGCCGGGCAAATCGACTGTCACCCGGGCGTGTCGCCCGTGCCCCTTGGGCATCCTGTCCCGTCGTGGATCGGTCCCGCTGCCGCTCTTCCCGCTTGCCACTCGCCTCGCTGGGCGCATGCTCTCGCTTATGTCGCCATCTCGCGGACGTGACCGTGGCCGGGGCACAGCCAGCGTGCCGCAAGTCCGCGGAGGATCTCCGCCGATCGCAGCGCGGCCATGCGATCGTTCGTGAGGGCTCGCGGGAAGAGCCGGAACTGGACGCCTTCTTCCCCACCCGACGACCGAGCGGACGTGGCACGGATGGCGTCGCCAGCGAAAAGTACCTCGCCCGCAAGGAAGGCCATGTGCCCGTCAGTGTGGCCGGGCGTCGGGACGGACCTCACTCCAGGAAACACTTCCTCGGTGCCGACGATCCCCTCCACGACGCCGCGCAGCCGTGGTGCCGGTACCCGCGCCATGAGCCGGCGAGGCCACGTTCCGGGTGATCGCCTGCCTGCGAGCACCTCGGCGTCAGCGGCTCCAATCCTGACCACGGCGCCCGTCTCATCCTGGAGGCGAGGCGCCGCACCGACATGGTCGAAATCGTGGTGGGTCACGAGGATGTGGGTGACGGACGCAAGTAGGCCTGCCGCCCGCAGTTCCTCGATGATCCGCCCGGCATTCAACGCCATGCCAGGATCAATCACGGCAGTGCTCATGCCGGCGCGCACCGCGTAGGTGTTCGAGCCGAAACTGCTCTGAAGCCGGAAGACCCCCGGATACACGCTCTCCACGGGACTATGGCATCACGTCTTCGTGGTCGCCGCCAGCACCCAGCGCTGGGGGTTTCGACTCCGCTGCGCTCCGCCCAACCGCCGGATTCTGCGCTCGGCCCAACAGCCGGATTCTGCGCTCCGCCCAACCGCCGGAGACGCCGAAGGGGCGGCACCCATGCTGGGCGCCGCCCCTTCGGACGGGTTCAGTCTTCGTTCAACCAGTGTGAGCGAGCCTTACCAGGATGACTTGGTAACGCCCGGAAGCTCGCCCTTGTGCGCCATCTCGCGGAAGCGGACACGGGAGATGCCGAACTTCTGGAGCGTGCCGCGCGGGCGGCCGTCGATCTGGTCGCGGTTGCGCAGACGGACCGGCGAAGCGTTGCGAGGCAGCTTCTGCAGGCCGAGGCGCGCGGCCTCGCGGTCCTCGTCGGACGCGTTCTGGTCGACGAGCGTCTTCTTCAGCTCGGCGCGCTTAGCGGCGTAGTGCTCAACAACGGCCTTGCGCTGCTCGTTGCGGGCAATCTTGGACTTCTTGGCCATGTCTTAGCGCTCCTCTCGGAAGTCGACGTGCTTGCGGACCACCGGATCGTACTTCTTCATGACGAGACGATCGGGGTCGTTGCGGCGGTTCTTCCGGGTCACGTAGGTGTAGCCCGTACCAGCCGTGGACTTGAGCTTGATGATCGGACGAGCGTCCTTGTCCTTCTTTGCCATCAGAGCTTCACGCCCTTCGCAAGCAGCTCAGCGACGACCGAGTCGATGCCGCGGACATCGATGGTCTTGATGCCACGGGCCGACACGGTCAGCGTGACGTTGCGGCGCAGCGACGGGACCCAGTAGCGCTTCTTCTGGATGTTGGGGTCGAACCGACGCTTAGTGCGGCGGTGCGAGTGGGAAATGCTGTGACCGAACGCGGGCGACGCCCCGGTCACCTGGCAATGCGCTGCCATGTTTCGCTCCTCCAAGGTGTAGTCAAACAGTTGCAGTAAAAATGGCGGTCCGCAGATGCGTCCCCGCCACCTCGATGCACCGTTCGTTCTGCAGCTTTCCGGAGGGTGACCAGGCGGGGTGAGAACCAGCCGAAGTTCCTCGCCGCGGGCAAGACGGTGACTTCAGTGCCGAGAAGTGGACTCCACTGCTACGACAGCCTTAAATACTAGGCGCCACGCACGGTCCCCGCAAATCAGCTGGCCTGCGGCGCCACTACATGGGCGACTTCCTTGAGCCGCGGCACGATGCGCCCTGCCCAGCCACTGCCCATGATGGTACGCGCCATCTGGTCCCCGGGGTGGTCCGCGCGGTAGCCGGCCTGGACAACCGTGAGGCGGGTGCCGCCGTCGTGCGCCTCAAGCTGGAAGCTGACGGTCGTGGCCATGTCGTTCTCCGCGGACTCGTCCGCCCAGGAGATGACGAGCAGTTCGGGCTTCCTGAGCTCAAGCACTTCGCAGGCGATGACCCCCGAGAAGTGTGCGGCGGGAATGGGCTCGGTCCGGAAGTGGAACCGGTGCCCCACCGCCGGTGCGAAGTCGTTCGGCATGAGCCACTGCGCGAGGAGCTCCGGCGTGGTGAGGGCGCGCCACACGGCTTCCGGCGGCTGCGGGAGGAAATCCTCGACGCGGACTTGGGTGAGATCTGGGGTGTCAGTCATGGTGCTGTTCCTTCTCCAGTAGGGCTGCGAGGCGCGGGAGGCGGCCCCGCCAGAACTGCTCGTACGGCTCGAGCCACGTGCGGAGGAGCTCCAGCGGCTCGGCGGTGAGGGAGTAGTAGCGGTGTCGCCCCGCCTGCCGCTCGTCGACGAGGCCGACGCCGCGGAGCACCTTGAGATGCTCGGCGACGCTCGGGCGCGCCATCTCGTAGCGGTCCGCGAGCGCCTGGGCCGTCTCGGGGCCGTCGAGCAGCGCGGCCAGGAGGTCACGCCGCACCGGGTGCGCGAGCGCCGCGAACACGTGGTCGGTTGGCGTTTCCTTGGACTGGCGGGGCACCCTCCATTTTAAGTAGGAAAAATCCTACGTGTCAATCCAACTCGGGCCAGCGAGACACCCGGGGGGCTCAGGGGGAATACTTGGGAGGGCATCACAGTTGTAGCTTCAAGTAAGGGTTCGGACAGACTTCGGAAGGCACATCACAATGAGCGACATCACCATCATCGGCACCGGCAACATGGCCCGCGGCCTCGCGTCCCGCGCCCTCGCAGCGGGCAAGAGCGTCCAGCTCCTGGCCCATGAGGACAAGGCCAAGGCCGAGGCCCTCGCCTCCAAGCTCGGCGGCAGCGCGTCGGCGGGAGTGCTCGGCGATGCGATCGAGGGTTCCATCGTGATCCCGGCCGTCTACTTCGACGCCTCCAAGGCCATCGTCACCCAGTACGGCGACACCCTGGCCGGAAAGGTCTACGTGGACATCACCAACCCGGTGGACTTCTCGACCTTCGACAGCCTCGCCGTCTCGGCCGGTTCGTCCGCCGCCGAGGAGCTCCAGAAGCTCACGCCGGCCACCGTGGTCAAGGCCTTCAACACGACGTTCGCCGGCACACTCGTCTCCGGCGAGGTCTCCGGCCAGCAGCTTGACGTGCTCATCGCGGGCGACGACGAGGCCTCCGTCAAGGCCGTCTCCGACTTCGCCTCCGCCGCCGGCCTCAACGCCATCAACGTCGGCCCGCTGCGCCGCGCCCAGCAGCTCGAGCAGACCGGCTTCCTGAACATCCTGCTCTCCGCCAATGAGGCGCTTCCCGAGTACCAGTGGAACTCGGCCCTGAAGTTCCTCCCGGCGGTCTGAGCCGCACCCGCATCACCGCACCAGAGTCCGCGCCGCGGCCGATCATCGGCTGCGGCGCGGACTTTCTGTGATCTCCGGAAGATCCATGCGGCCCGGACAGCGCTATATTTGGCGTGTCGCTTGTGCATTTCTTGGGGCCAGGTATGAAATCTCCTCGGGCGTGGGGCCCATCATCATTGATCGGGGCGTCGATCGCAGGTCTTCTGCTCCTGTTGGCCTTGCTCACGCCAGCACATCTGGTCTGGGTGGCCTTCCTCTTCGCGCTCATCACGCTGACGGCCCTCTACGCGCTGATCACGGGACGCCGTTCCTGGCTCCGATTCGCCGGTCGGAAGATCGCTGCCCTCGGCGTCGCGGCGTCGGTGGTCCTGGGCTTCGCCGCGATGGGGACCGCCGCAGCAGTCACGCCCCTTCCTCACGCGCCGCCCACCGCGGGCGGATCCTTCAGCAGTGCTCCCGCGGCGCCAACGGCCAGCAGTGCCACCGCGGCGCGAACGGCCAGCAGTGCCCCCGCCGCTACGCCCCCGTCTCCTTCGGCCAAGGCCACGCCACCTCCACCTCTCTCAGCCACGCCCTCAGCCACATCGACGGCTACCTCCCCCCACGGAGGAACCGCACTCCCTGGGGCCCTGGCCCCAAGCGACGGCGCGGTTCTGCCCGACAGGCAAACCACTCCGGGGGCCATCAACCCGACCGTCACGGCCACCACTATCGGCTCGACCATCTGCGTCAAAGGATGGACAACCACGGTGCGGCCGCCGGACAGCTACACCTCCGCCCTCAAGCGCGATCAGCTCCGGGCCGGGTACACCTACAACGGCGATACCAACCCGGCTGACTACGAGGAGGACCACCTCATCCCCCTCGAGCTCGGTGGCGCGCCATCCGACACAAAGAACCTCTGGCCCGAGCCGTCGACCCTGAGCGTCGGCGGGGCCAAAGCCAAGGACGACCTCGAGGGCAAACTGCACGCGCTGGTCTGCGCTGGCCGGCTTGATCTGCAGACGGCGCAACAGGCAATCGCCACGAATTGGTGGACCGCCTACAAGACGTATCTCGCGCCCTCCTCGGCACCGCCCCCAGCGCCGGCAACTGGCCAAGCTCCCGCGCCGGCACCCGCTCCCGCTCCCGCACCCGCCAGCACCCCAGCAGGAGCCACGGCAAAGTGCATGGACGGGACATACTCCTCCTCAGCCACTCACAGCGGGACCTGTTCCCACCATGGCGGCGTAGCCATCTGGTACCAGTAGCGAGGGGGACGGCGCCGTGAACCGCGGCGTCAGCTGCCGCCCTCAACGAGCGCCGCAAGGCGGTCCACGGATGCCTTGAGCTTGTCCGCCGTGGTGGCTCGCGCCCGCGGCAAGCGCTGCGGATCATCCAGTTGGGTCCAGTCGTACGTGTGCCGCACGAGGGTCTGCGACTTGCTCCTCGGCTCGAGCTCCCAGCGCCACAGCTGGCCAATCGGGGGCTTGCCCTCCTCGGCCGGCATCCACGCGATGAGCCGGCCCTCCTCGAACTCGACCACATGGTTCTCGCGGACAGCGCCCTTCATCAGCGTCATGCGGAACACGTCGCCCACGGCGGTGACCCGCTGGCCCTGCGGGGCCTCGCGCAGATTGTCGTTGCCGTCCCAGCGCGGTTGGGCGGCGGGATCCGCGATGAGCTCGAAGATGGCGTCCGACGGCGCGCGGAGCTCGGACTCATAGCTCACCACACGTGTTTCAGGAGAATCAGTCATTCTGCCAGTCAAGCATTCCAACGGTCACGGTGCGGACATTGACCACTCATTGGGATATGACCCCTCAACGTCGGGGGGCGCCAGGTCGCGTGACTTAAGGTTGGCCCATGAGCACCGCGGCGGCGCCGTTCGTCCTCCTGCACGGCTGGGCCTGCCCCACCGCGACGTGGCGACCGGTCGCGGAATGCCTTGCCGCCCTGGACCACCGCGTTGAGGTTCCTCCCCTGCTGGGCTACGGCGACGGCCAGACGATCCAGGAGGAGCGTGCGTGGACGCTTGAAGCCGCGGCGCACGACGCCGCACGCGTCCTCGAGCGGCTCGACGCACCGGCCGTCGTGGCTGGACACTCACTCGGCGGGTCCGTGGCCGCGGCCCTCGCGGCCGTGCGACCCGACCTCGTGGCCGCGGTCGCCTTCGTCGGCATGGTCCCCGTGGCACCGAGCGAGGTCACGGCTGGGCGCCTGAGGCGCATGTTCCTCGACGCCGACGGCCCGCCCTCGCCCGGTGACGTCGAGGCGTGCCTTGAGGCGTGGTACCGCGACCGCCCCGCGGATCCGAGGACGGTCGCCGAGCTGGAGGCGGCGTTCCGCGTTCCCCAGCCTGTGTTCCGCGGCTCCCTCCGGGCCGCGCTGACCGGGGTTCCGCGCGAGGTGACGGAGAAGATCGCCGTACCGGTCGGCGTCGTGCTCGGTGGAGGCGACCGTACCCGGCCGCCCGAGGAGGTCGAGCGGCTTCTCGCGGACCACCCAGAGTGGATGCGCACGGTCGTGGAGGAGTCGGGACACATGGTGCAGTGGGAGGCGCCAGACGAGTGCGCCGCCGCGCTCATCGCCCTCGCGGGGGCCGTGCCCGCGGGACCTTAGGCCCCTACCAGCGAGTAGGTACCCGGAGTACCATGAAAAGACAGCTGAAGGGTTACCGGCCCGCGGCGGCCCTTGGACGCGAGGGGAACCGCCATGAGCACCGACATCGACCCGACCGCAGTCTCGACTACACCCCCGACCTCGACACCATCCCCCTCGGCGCCGCCCGCCTCGCCCGAAGCCGGCTGGGAGAAGTCACGCGCGGTCGCTGAGGCAAGCCGGCAGACCGAGTGGGAGCGGCCGAGCTTCGCCAAGGCCCTCTTCCTCGGGGACTTCCAGTGGGACCTCATCCACCCCTTGCCGGAGACCGACCAGCACGCGGCCGAGCGCGGTGAGGCGTTCCTGATCCGGCTCCGTCAGCTGACGGAGACGATGGACGGCCAGCGCATCGAGGCCGAGGACCGGATCCCGGACGAGTACCTCCGCGCGCTCGCCGACATCGGCACGTTCGGAATGAAGATCCCTACGGAGTACGGCGGCCTCGGGCTCCCACTCGCACACTACGGCCGGGCGCTCATGCTGCTCGGCTCGGTGCACCCCTCAATCGGCGCGCTCCTCTCTGCACACCAATCGATCGGCGTCCCCGAGCCCGTGAAGATGTTTGGCTCCGCCGAGCAGAAGAAGGCCTTCCTCCCCCGCTGTGCCGCGGGCGCGATCACCGCGTTCCTCCTTACCGAGCCCGATGTCGGCTCCGATCCGGCCCGGCTCACCACCACGGCCCGGCTGTCCGAGGACGGTTCCAGCTACATCCTCGACGGGTCGAAGCTGTGGACCACGAACGGCGTCATCGCCGAGCTCGTGGTCATCATGGCCAAGGTCCTCCCCCACGAGGCCATGGGCGAGGTGCCCGCGGGCAAGGGCGGGATCACGGCGTTCGTGGTCGAGATGGACAGCCCAGGCATCACGGTGGAGAACCGCAACTCGTTCATGGGGCTCAAGGGCCTTGAGAACGGCGTGACCAGATTCGACGCCGTCCGTGTCCCCGCCGAGAACAGGGTCGGGCGCGAGGGCCAAGGGCTCAAGATCGCCCTCACCACGCTCAACACGGGCCGGCTCTCGATCCCGGCGCTCTGCGCGGGCGGCGGCAAGTGGTCGCTCAAGATCGCCCGCGAATGGTCCGCCGCCCGCGTCCAGTGGGGGCATCCGGTCGGCGAGCACGAGGCCGTGGCGAGCAAGATCGCGTTCATCGCGGCGACGGCCTTCGCCCTCGAGTCCGTCTTCGAGGTGTACGCGGCTACCGCAGAGGCCGGGATGAAGGACGTGCGCATCGAGGCGGCCCTCGCCAAGCTGTGGACCTCCGAGATGGCGTACACAGTGGCGGACGAGCTCCTGCAGATCCGCGGCGGCCGCGGCTACGAGACCGCCGATTCGCTGCGGGCCCGGGGGGAGCGGGCCGTTCCCGTGGAGCAGCTCGTGCGGGACCTGCGGATCAACCGCATCTTCGAGGGGTCCACGGAGATCATGCGGCTGCTGATCGCCCGCGAGGCGGTGGACGCACACCTCGCCGCCGCCGGAGACCTGGCCCGGGCGGACGCGACGCTGGCCGAGAAGGCGCGCGCGGCGAGGGATGCCTCCGGCTTCTACGCCAAGTGGCTCCCCAGCCTCCTCGCAGGCGAGGGCAACGACCCCCGCGCGTACCGCGAGTTCGGCACCCTCGCGAAGCACCTGCGCTACATCGAGCGGACGTCCCGGCGCCTGGCGCGCCACATGTTCGGGGGCATGGGCCGCTGGCAGGCGGGGCTCGAGCGCCGGCAGATGTTCCTTGGCCGGAGCGTTGACATCGGCGCGGAGCTCTTCGCCATGGCCGCCGCCTGCTCCTGGTCCGAGCACCTCCGGAACGTCGGCGCCGACGGGGCGGACACCGCCCGCGACCTCGCCGAGGCGTTCTGCGAGCAGTCCCGCCGTCGCATCGAGGCGCTCTTCAACGCGCTCTGGGACAACACGGACGACGCCGACCGGCGCCTCGCGCGCCGCGTCCTCGACAAGGAGTTCACGTGGCTCGAGGAGGGCGTGCTCGACCCGTCCGAGGGAACGGGGCCGTGGATCGCGCCGCGCCCGGAGGGGCGGAGCACGCAACCGAACCTCCACCGCGACCTGCGGTAGCCGTGAAAGCGCGCAGGCAGGGCGCCCGGCTCAGCGGTCGAGGGTGACCGTTCGCAGGTCGAGGCGGCGCAGCACGCGGTCGACGAGCTCCGGGTCGTTGCCGGGCTCGTTGCGCGCGGCAAGCATCTCTCGGCGTGCCGCGTCCAGGGCATCACGCTGCGCGCGGTCCATCACCGCGAGCACGGCTTGGACTCTGCGCATCTTCTCGGGGTCCTCCGCGTAGTCGGACTCGAGGATGGTGTGCAGCGAGGACATGCGGCGGGCCAGTGCCCTGCGGCGCCCTTCCGGGAGCTTCTGCGCGGCTGGCGAGGAGCGGAGGGCCTCGAGCGCCACGTGCTCGGCCCGACGCGCCAAGGCACGCTGGGCGCGTTCCTCTGCTCCATGGTCGTCGGGCAGGTCGAGTACACGGATGAGCCATGGAAGGGTCAGACCCGGCAGCACGAGGGTGGCCACGAGGACCGACACCGCCGCCGCCACCACGAAGTTCCGCCCCGGAGTGGGCG
Organism: Sinomonas notoginsengisoli; assembly: GCF_021554725.1. GTDB lineage: Bacteria > Actinomycetota > Actinomycetes > Actinomycetales > Micrococcaceae > Sinomonas > Sinomonas notoginsengisoli. Next base: position 8,921 of record NZ_JAIZDP010000003.1, read on the forward strand.
AGCCGTCCGCGAGCGTGCTCGGAAGGGCGAGCGCCAGGGCCAGCGTGGCCAGGCCGCGCATCCCGCACCACGTCAGGACCACGACCTCCTTGAGCGAGGCAGGGGTCTTCTCGCGGCGCTCGGTGCCGCCGATCGTGTACATGGCGTACATCCAGGCGAAGCGCACGGCGATGACCGTGGCACAGATGGCCGCGATTCCGGGGACGAACGTGAGCAGATTGGCGCCCTCGGCGTCGACCACGGAGCGCATCTCGATCCCCACCAGCCCGAACGCGACCCCCGTGGTGAGGAGCTCGAGCACCTCCCAGAAGGCCTGCCTTGTGAGGCGCTCCCCGGAATCCTGCGGACGGGCACGGCGCCCGAGCTCGACAGCGGTGACCACCACGGCGACAACTCCCGAGCAGTGGACCACCTCGGCCAGAAGGTACACAGCGTAGGGCGCCACCAGCGTCGCCGCACTCCGAGCCACCAGGTTGGGCACGAACTGGTTGAGCGCGCCAACCAGCCACGCCATCGCGAACCCGAGCAGCACCGCGCCTGCCGCGCCGACGAGGAAGCGCGGAGCGACGTCCCAGCCGATCTGGCCGTGGTTGACGGTCGCCGTCACGGCCGTCTGGAAGATCACGATCGCCATGGCGTCGTTGAACAGGCCCTCGGTCTGGAGCACGGTCATGAGCCGCCGGCGCATCTTCACCTTGCCCGCGATCGCCTCTACCGCGACCGGGTCCGGCGGCGCCACCACCGCGCCCAGGGCGATCGCGAGCGGCAGCCCGATCACCGGCACAAGCCACCATGTCACTGCGGCGACGGCGGCGACTGTCGCGACGATGAGCAGGACCGCCAGGAGCACAAGGGACCGCCAGCGAAGCCGGAACACGCTCCAGCTCGAGCGCTGCGCGGCAGCGAAGAGGAGCGGCGGCAGGAAGAGCGGCAGGATGAGGTCCGGTTCGATGTGGACGGTGGGCACGAACGGCAGCGAGGCCGCGAGCCCGGAGAACACGAGCATGAGGATCGGATAGGGCAGGCGGATGCGCTCCCCGACACCCACGATGAGCACCGTCCCGAACAGCAGGCCGACCACCAGCAGCAGAAAATCCATGTGTGCACCCCTACGTCAGGAGCATTTTTTCATGGCGAGGGGCGGCAGCCCCACGCTGGCGCCGCCGCCCCCTTCCGCGCTGGGGTCCCGCCACGCCTCAGGTGAGCGTGGCGGACGACGGCGAGTGGCCGCCGTCGTGCGCCGAGCCCACTTCACCGCGGGGACCGTCTTCCGTCATCACCCATTCGAAGGCACGCGCACGGGAGCGGGCCCCCTGGGCGGTACGTGAGCGGTTCGGTTCCTCGAGGTCATGCAGGAGCGACTCCGACATGCGGACGAGGTCGGCGAGGACCTCCGGCGTGAACCAGCCCGGTCGGGTGGCGAACAGAATGTCCTCGCTCGAGGTGTTCCCGCTCGCCCCGGGCGCGAACGGACACCCGCCGAGGCCACCGAGCGCACCGTCGACCATCGCCGCACCGGCCTGGATCGCGGCGAGGGTGTTGGCAACTCCGAGGCCCCACGTGTCGTGGCCGTGGAAGACGATCTCCCGCTGGGGAGATTCCTCCCTCACCCGCGAGATCAGGCCGGACACCTGGGCGGGGATCGCCTGACCGAGGGTGTCGCAGATGACGATGCCCTGGGCACCTTCGGTGCGGGGGTCGTTCGCAATCGCCAGAACCCGTTCCTCAGGCACCGGGCCGTCGAAAGGGCACGTGAAGGACGTGGCGATGCACAACTCAATCTGGGCGCCGGCCTGCTGCGCGAGCGCGACCGCGGCGGGCATGGCCTCGAGGCTCGCCTCCGTGGTGCAAGGGTGAGAGCGACGGTCACGCGGGCGCGTGGCCGGCGTCGTGCGCGGGGACGACCCGGCGCGCGGCCCTCCGATTCACGAACGGGTAGACCACGAGCAGGAGCGCGAGGGCGCCGAGGCTGAGCCAGACTTGAGGAGCGGCGTCGGGATCGAAGGCCATGAGCACGACGATGAGCGCCACCGCACCAAGGACAATGGCGTTGAGCCACGGGTGCAGCCACATCTTCAGGGTCAGCCCGGCCCGCTCGGCTGCGCTCATGCGGTTGCGGAGGCGCCACTGGGTGACCGCGACGAGCGTAGACGAACAGCGCCACGCAGCCGGCGGAGTTCATGATGAAGTCGAAGACGTCCTTGGGCGCAACGTAGTTCGCCGCGATCGCCAGGTAGCCCACCACGGTCGAGAGCAGGATGACCTTCCACGGCACACCCGCGCGGTTGCGGTCCTCGACCCAGCGCGGGGCGTAGCCGTGCCTGGACAGGGCGAACAGCATGCGCGAGCCCGAGTAGAGCCCCGAGTTGAGCACGGAGAGGGCTGCGGTGAGCACTACGGCGTTCATGATCTGCTCGGCGCCCGGGAGCCCGAAGCGGCCGAATGCGAAAGCGAAGGGGCTGACCTTGGCCGGCAGCTCGTCCCACGGGACGACCATGAGCAGGATCGCGACCGAACCGACGTAGAAGAGGAGGATGCGCCAGACCACGGTATTCGTGGCCTTCGCGACGCCCTTGGCGGGCTGGTCCGATTCAGCAGCGGCCATCGTGACGATCTCGGTGCCGAAGTAGCTGAAGATCACGACGGCGACCCCGTTGAACACGGCGGCCCAGCCGTGGGGCATGAACCCGTGGTCGGTGATGTTGGAGATAGACCCGGTGGAGCCGGGGATGATGCCCAGGACGTAGAGGGTGCCGACGCCGAGGAACACGACGATCGTGGTGACCTTGATCGAGGCCAGCCAGAACTCCGTCTCGCCGAACGAGCGCAGACTCATGAGGTTCGTGAACGTGAACACGAGCATGCCGCCGAGCGCGAATGTCCAGTCGGGAACAGTGGGGAACCACTCGTGGAAGATCCGGCCGACCACGACGGCCTCGAAGGCGACGACGCCGACCCAGAAGTACCAGTAGAGCCACCCGATCGTGAATCCGGCCCAATTGCCGAGGCCGTCCCGGGCGTACTCCATGAAGGAACCGACCACCGGCCGGTTCGTGGACATCTCCCCCAGCATGCGCATCACGAGGACGACGAGGGCTCCCCCGATCGCGTACGAGAGCAGCGCGGCGGGGCCCACGCTGCGGATCACCGAGCCCGAGCCCACGAACAGGCTCGCGCCGATGATGCCGCCGAGGGCGATCATGGTCAGATGCCGAGGCCGTAGCTGTCCGCGGGGGCCGGACTCCGTTGTCCGGGCCTCGGGGACTGCGTCGTCTCGGGTGGGCGCTGCGAGGTTGTCTGGTGCCTGCATGCGGATCTCCGTTCCATCCGGGGCGATCGGCGTGGTGCCGATCACAAGTGCCCCGTCAGGATGCGGGATCCAGGTCACATGATGCGATGGATGATCCGCACCGGAAAGCCTTCGTATCCGGTACGGATCATCCCTCGACTACGCCTTGCCCAGCCACACCGACGCCGCCACCACGAGGGCGGCCGTGCCGTTGGTGAGCGTCGGCTGGATCACTGGCGCAAACATCGGAGAGTGGTTCGCCGGGATCGAGCTGACCGTGCCCGCGGCCTCAGCGTCGGCGTACGTCGTGGGATCGGTGCCACCCACGCCCCAGTAGGTGTACGGCGTGCCCAACGCGGTCGGGACGTCGCTGAAGTCCTCGCTCGCGGTCTGACGGCCGTAGTCCTGGACGGCGCCGGCGGGGAAGTAGTCCTCGAAGGCAGCCGTGACCTTCGCGGTGACATCCGCGCTGTTGTCGGTGAGCGGATAGCTGTTGTACACCTCGAACTCGGGCTCCTTGGGCGAGCCCGACGCCGCCGACTCGGCCTTCGCGATCCGTTCGATCGCGGCCAGGATCTGGTCCCGGATGGCCTTACTGTAAGTGCGGATATTGAGCTCGAGGACGGCGTGGTCGTCGATGATGTTGCTCTTGGCGCCCACGGCAATCTTCCCCACCGTGAGCACGGCGAACTCGCCGGGCTGGATCTCGCGGGCCACGACCCCCTGGAGCCGCACCACGACCATCGAGGCGAGCACTGCCGGGTCGATCGAGAGGTGCGGCATGGAGCCGTGGCTCCCGCGCCCGTACAGCGTGATGCGGATGCTGTCGGCCATGGACAGGAACGGGCCCTCGTGGGTGCCGACGGTCCCGGCGGGATGCACGAGAACGTGCTGCGCGAGCGCGACGTCAGGCTTCGGGATGACGCCGGCGAGACCGTCGCTGACCATCACTTTCGCCCCGTCGCCGAGCTCCTCGGCCGGCTGGAACAGTGCTATGAGCGTGCCGGACCATGCGTCACGCTGCTCCGCGAACAGCTTGGCCGCGCCGAGCAGGCTGCTGACATGGAAGTCATGGCCACACGCGTGCATGACGGGCGTCTGGTTGCCTGAGGCGTCCGTCGAAACGGCGGTGCTCGCGTACTCGAGGCCGGTCGCCTCCTTCACGGGCAGCGCGTCCATGTCGGCGCGGACCAGCACCGTGGGGCCGCTGCCGTTCGCGAGGACGCCGATGACGCCGGTGCCGCCCACCTTCGTCTGGACGTCGTATCCGAACTCCGTGAGCTGGTCCGCGACGATGCCCGCGGTGCGCTCCTCCTGATGGCTCAGCTCTGGATGCCGGTGGAAATCCTTGTAGAGGTCTTCCTGCCATCCTCGGATGGCATCCTGGTCGGACAGGATGCTGCGGGCCGATTCGGTGGAGGTCATGCCGTACTCCTTCGGTGATCCATTCAGTGATCCGAGCCTAGGCGCGTGAGCCTACTTCGCGGTGCCTGCGCTTTCCTTGCTCTTGGGGACAGTAACCATAATCGAGATGATCGCGGTGACGACCATGAGCAGGTTGAAGACGAGCGCGACAACGGCCGCCTGCCGGAGGTCCATGTTGTCCGTGCGGCCCTGATTGGTCAGGACGTCGCCCACGAACTGGACGCCCGTGGTCCCGAGCGCCGTGAAGATGGCGAGCGAGATCGCCGCACCGATGGCGCTGCCCAGGGAGGACGCCATCTTGTAGATGCCCGACCCCGATCCGGCCTTGTCTGCGGGAAGGTTCGCCAGCGCGGCGTCGGTCGAGGGGGTCGCGTAGAACGCGAGGCCGAGCCCGAAGAGCGCATAGGCCACCACCGCCCACCACTGGTACTGGACGAGCAGGAGGTTGGTAGGCATGAGCAGGATGACCGCAAGGCCTACGATCCCGGTGCCCCAGATCATGGGCTGGCGCGGCCCGAACCGCTGGAGCAGCTTCTCGCCGACGCGGATGAACGCGATGATGGTGACCGCATACCCCAAGGTGAGCAGGCCGGCGTCGGACGCCTTCATGCCGCCCGCGAGCTGCAGGAGCTGCTGGGTGACCAGCAGCATGCCGATGTTGCCGTTGAGGAGGAAGTTGGAGAGTGTCGCCCCCGTGAACGTGCGGTTCTTGAAGAGGGCGAGGTCGATGAACGGGTTCGCGGTCCGCCGCTCGATCCGCAGCAGGACTGCTATCCCGACGACAGCGATGACAAGGAGACCGATCGTGATCGGGCTGCCCCAGCCGATCTTCGACCCGAAGATGAGCACGATCATGAGGGCGAGGATCGCGCCGACGAACACGAGGACGCCCGGGAGATCGAACTTCCGCGGCCCAGCCTGCACGACCTTGCTCTCCGGTGTGCCCCACATAAGCACGATCGAAAACGCAGAGACGACAATCGCGGCGATGAAGATCCAGCGCCAGCCGGCGAACGTGGCGATGTAGCCGCCGAGGATCGAGGCGAACCCGGACCCGCCCCATGAGCCGATGGACCACATCGACACGGCGCGCTGCCTCCCCGGGCCGTCCCAGTAGGTCTTCACGAGCGCCATGGTTGCGGGCATGATGCATGCGGCAGACAGGCCCTGGATGGCGCGGCCGGTAAGCATGAGTGAGAGAGCAGCGGGGCCGGTGGCGAGCACGATCAGCAACGCGCCGAGGATGCCGAGCGCATTGCCGATGATGCTGATCCGCACGCGCCCCACGCGGTCCGCGAGACCGCCCGCGATCACGATGAACATGCCGGAGAACAGTGCGGTGATCGAGACGGCCAAGTTCATCGCGTCAGCCGAGACGAGTGGGTTGGCCCACACCTTCTTGGCGGGGTCGGAGTAGGCCCCGTTGATCTCGTTGAGCACGTTCGGCGCGACGGTACCCATGGAACCGGCGAACAGCCAGAACGTGAGGACGCCGAGCACGATGCCCAGAAGGAGCTTGTCGTTGCCTCGGAACGTTGTGGGGGCGGGGGCAGCAGCTGTACTTGCCATGACCATTCCTCAAAGGAGAAAACTAGCATCGGTTATGTCTATATATCTATGATGCGCCTGTCTTGCTGTCGAAACGTTCAGTTTTTGCGCCTAGTTGTGTCTACTTCGACACATTGGCTCATCCCACTAGGTTCGGAGTGCGAGCCAGAGGTGCGCCGCCACGTCGGGATCGTCGAGGTCGACGCCCAAAAGTTCTGCGGACCGCGCGATGCGGTGCCGCACTGAGTTCCGGTGCACTCCGAGATCACGGGCGGTGGCCTCCCACTGGCCGCGGTTCTTGAGGTACGCGCGCACGGTGGGCAGGATTTCGCCACCGGCGTCTGCGAGCGCTGCGGCCCACTCATCGGCCGGAAGCTCAAGCCCATGCCCCACCCGGACCACCCTGCCTGATGGCGCCTGCCCTGCGGCGTCGGCCACTTGCCCCGCAATCTCGCGGACGCGGCGCAGCGGAACCGGCCCGCCCCACGCCCCGCGCACACCAGGGGCCAGCCGGGGTCTGGAGGTGTCAGCGGGCAGGAGCATGTAGACGCGGCCGCCGAGCTCGAAGCCAAGCGGTCCCTCCGCGGTGGCACCCGACGGCTGAGGGGCAGCCGCCGATTCAACGAGGACCGCGAGGTAGACGGTCTCGGGGAGCGCCCAGCCGAGCTGTCCCGCGAGGAGGCGCGCGGCGTCGTCGTGCCCGGCGAGCACAAGGGCCACGAGCATGCCCCCGCTCCGGGCCCGCTCCTCCTCGGCCCGGCGCAGGCCAGCTGCGCGGTTCGCGAGGAGCGTCGAGGCCGTGAGGAACAGGTGCCGCTCGGCAGGAGCCAGCTGGCCGCCGCGCCCCAGGGCGAGGTACGCGACGGGTCCGGCCCCGTCCGACACCGGGTAGAGGGCCGCAGGTCCGGACGCGAGCTGCACCGTGGCCGTCGCGCCGCGGCCACCGGCCCGCAGCGCCGCAGCCTCACCGAGCAGCTCGGCCACGAGCCCCGCGGGGACGCCCCGACCGTCTGCGGGGCCGCCTGCCGCGCCGGGTCCCGCGCACGACGGCGCGGCGCCGCCTTCCGGGAGGTATGCCACCCAGGTGCCGAGAGCGTGGGCGAGCTCGCGCACGATGGCGGGCTCAGCGTCGTCCTTCGCAGCGGCGCGGGTGAGCGCGACCTGGAGGCCGAGCAGCGCGGTCAGCTCGGCCGCTCCCCCGCGTCGCACGAGTTCCCAGTAGGCGCGGGACACGGCGAGGAACGGCGATTCGCGTGGGACGGTCAGCAGCGGAAGGCCCGCATCGACGCAGGCCGCCCGGAGCTCGTCCGGAACCATGCTGTGGCCCGAGCCGAGACCGAGTCCGAGCGCCGCGACACGTCCCTCGACGAGCCTCTGCACATAGGAGCGGGCGCCCTCCGCGCGCGTCTGGGCGTCGGTTCCCGTGAGCTGCATCCCCACCGTGAGGAGCAGTTCACCGCCGTCGAGAAACACCGTGGGGTCCTCGAGCTCGGAAACGTGCACGCCCGTGAGCTCGACGCGCGGGAGCGGCACCGGCCAGTAGGGGACCAGGTCCCCGTGAGCGGCGTCCGCAAGCTGGGCGAGCGTGATCACGGCTGGCCCCCGCTCGGAGCGTGCATCGGTTGTGCATTGGGTCCCATCAGGCCCCATTATGGGCCAGATCATCCAAGGACGGGAGAGTCCAGTGGCCCCTACTGTGGTCTCAACCACACAGATCCCACCGCTCTGGAGGACCCATGACCGCCGCGACTGACACCGCCGTCCTCGCCCCTACCGACCCTGCCGGGGTGCCCCGACGAGCCCGGCTCCTGAGGACCGAGCTGCCCGGGCCGCGCTCGCGCGAGCTCGAGTCCGAGCGCCGGCGCCACGTCACCGACGGCTTTGGCGTGACCCTGCCGGTGTTCATCGACCGGGTCGAGGGCTCCCTGCTCGTGGACGTGGACGGCAACCGCATCATCGACTTCGCCTCCGGCATCGCCGTGACCAGCGTCGGCGCCGCGAACCCACGAGTGGCCGAGCGCGCTGCTGCCCAGCTGAGCCGGTTCACGCACACGTGCTTCATGGTCACCGAGTACTCCTCCTTCGTCGAGGTGTGCCGCTGGCTCAACGAGCACACGCCGGGGGACTTCGAGAAGCGCACTGCACTCTTCTCCACCGGCGCGGAAGCCGTCGAGAACGCGGTCAAGATTGCCCGCTCCGCAACGCGCCGGCCCAATGTCCTCGTGTTCGACGAGGCGTACCACGGCCGGACGCAGCTCACCATGGCCATGACCGCCAAGGAAAACCCCTACAGCCTCAACTTCGGCCCGCTGCCCGGCTCGGTGTTCCGGGGCCCGACGGCGCCCGCACACCTCGCGCCAGCCTCGGACACGGGGGCCTTGGTCGCCTCCGCCCTGGCAGGTGTCGAGGCGGTCCTCGCCGAGGCCGGTGCCGAGACCTTCGCGGCCATGGTCATCGAGCCGATCCAGGGCGAGGGCGGCTTCGTGGTCCACGCGCCCGGGTTCCTCGCGGGGCTGCGCGAGATCGCGACCCGCCACGGGATCGTGCTCGTGATCGACGAGATCCAGGCCGGCATGGGCCGCACGGGCACGCTGTTCGCCTCCGAGCAGGACGGCGTGGCCGGGGACATCACCCTCTCCGCCAAGGCCCTCGGCGCCGGGCTCCCGCTCTCTGCCGTCACTGGCCGCGCCGAGCTCATGAACGCCGTGCACGCGGGCGGCCTCGGCGGCACGTACGCCGGCAACCCCGTGGCCTGCGAGGCCGCGCTCGCCGTCTTCGAACTCCTCGAGGACGGCTCGCTCCTCGCCGGTGCCCGCTCGATCGAGAAGGCGGTGCGGGACCGCTTCGAGCCGCTCCTGGCGCATGACGCCGCAGGGCTGGCTTCCGCCGGCATCGTCTCCGTCCGCGGGCGCGGCGCGATGATGGCCATCGAGTTCGGCGACGCGTCCGGGCCGCGCGGTGACGTTGCGAAGGCCGCTGCCGCCGCCGCGAACGCCGCCGGCGTCCTGACCCTCACGTGCGGCACCCACGGCAACGTGATCCGCCTCCTGCCGCCGCTCGGCATCGAGCCCGAGGTCCTCGACGAGGGGCTCGCGGTGCTTGAGGCGGCGATCAGCGGGGCCCTCGCATGACCACCACAGGGACCGCACCCCTCGAGGGCGTCCTGGTCGCGGACTTCTCCCGCGTGCTCGCGGGGCCGCTCGCAACCATGACTCTCGCGGACCTCGGGGCGCGGGTGGTCAAGGTCGAGCGGCCCGGCAGCGGGGACGACACCCGGCACTGGGGGCCACCGTTCTCGGCGACGGGAGCCACGTACTTCGAGGGCGTGAACCGGAACAAGGAGTCCGTGGAGCTGGACCTGACCGATCCCGAGGGCCTGGCCCTCGCGCGGGAGCTCGCCCTGCGGACCGACGTGCTCGTGGAGAACTTCAGGCCTGGCGGCCTCGAGCGGCTGGGGCTCGGCTACGACGCCCTCGCCGCGCATCATCCCGGACTCGTGTACGCATCGATCTCGGGATTCGGCTCCGCTGGCGGGCGTGACCTGCCGGGGTACGACTTCATCGTCCAAGCCCTCGGCGGCCTCATGTCCATCACCGGCGCCCCGGACGGGGAGCCGGGTGCGGGGCCGATGAAGGCCGGTGTGGCCCTCGTGGACGTGCTCACGGCCAAGGACGCGACGATCGGGATCCTCGCCGCGCTCGCCGAACGGGCCCGTACCGGCCGCGGTCGGCGGGTCGAGGTGAACCTGCTCTCCTCGCTGCAGGGGTCGCTCGCGAACCAGGCCCAGGCGTACCTCGGCGCCGGGGTGGCGCCGAAGCGGATGGGCAACGACCACCCCTCGATCGTGCCGTACCAGCTGCTCGAGACCGCCGATGCACCCCTGGCCGTGGCCGCGGGGAACGACGGGCAGTTCGCCCGGCTCTGCGAGGCCATCGGGTCTCCCGAGCTCGCCGTGGATCCCCGGTTCGCGACGAACAAGGCCCGGGTCGCGCATCGTGGTGCGCTGGTACCGCTGCTCGAGGCGGGCCTCGCCACGGCCTCCGCCGAGGTCTGGCAGGACAAGCTCACCGCGCTGGGCATCCCGTGCGGGCGCGTGGCCGGGATCGGGGAGGGCATCGACTACGCCGAGTCCCTCGGCCTCGAGCCCACCGTCGAGGTCCACGACCGCACCGGCGCCGTGGTGGGCCGGCAGGTCCGCCACCCCATCACCTGGACCCCGCCCCTCCCGCCCCGCGCCCAAGCCCCGCCCGCGCTGGGAGCCGACACGGCCGACGTCGTCCGCTGGCTCCGCGCCTGACCCCTCAACGCAGGGACATGACCCCTCAACGCCATCTTGATGAAAGGATCCGCCGATGACTGCCACCGCTAGCCTTGCGGACATGGACGCCGCTGTCTCTGACCCCGCAGACTTGATCTCCTTCGACTCGCTCCTGTCCCCCGAGGAGCTTGCCCTCCGCGACCGCGTGCGCGCGTTCGTGAAGGCCGAGATCAAGCCGAACATCGCCCGCTGGTACGAACAGGCGACCTTCCCGCTGGACATCGTCCCCGAGATGGCCAAGCTGGGCCTGCTGGGCATGCACCTGAAGGGCTACGGCTGCGCGGGCCGCTCCGCGGTCGAGTACGGGCTCGCCGGGGCCGAGCTCGAGGCCGGGCGACTCCGGCCTGCGCACCTTCGTCTCCGTCCAGGGGTCCCTCGCCATGTCCGCGATCCACAAGCACGGCTCCGAGGAGCAGAAAACCGAGTGGCTGCCGCAGATGGCCGCGGGAGAGGCGATCGGCTGCTTCGGCCTCACCGAGCCCACCGCCGGCTCCGACCCGGGCGCCATGACCACGTACGCCCGCCGCGACGGCTCCGGGGCGACCGCGGACTGGGTGATCACGGGCACCAAGCGCTGGATCGGCCTGGCCAACGTCGCCAAGGTCGCCGTCATCTGGGCCATGACGGACGACGGCGTGCGCGGCTTCGTCGTCCCCACCGCGACCCCCGGCTACACCGCCACCCCGATCGAGCCCAAGCTATCCATGCGCGCCTCGATCCAGTGCGAGATCGAGCTCGACGAGGTCCGCGTCCCCGCGAGCGCGGCCCTGGACGTGATCGGCCTCAAGGGCCCGTTCTCGTGCCTGAACGAGGCCCGCTACGGCATCATCTGGGGTTCCATGGGCGCCGCCCGCGACGCGTTCGAGGACGCCCTGGCCTACTCCAAGGAGCGCCTCCAGTTCGGCAGGCCGCTCGCCGGCTACCAGCTCACCCAGGCCAAGCTCGTGGACATGGCCCTCGAGATCAACAAGGGCTTCCTCCTGGCCCTGCAGCTGGGCCGCCTCAAGGACGCCGGCACCCTGGTGCACCACCAGATCTCCGTGGGCAAGCTCAACAACTGCCGCGAGGCCATCGAGATTGCCCGCGAGGCCCGCAGCATCCTCGGCGGCAACGGCATCACGCTGGACTACTCGCCCCTGCGCCACGCCAACAACCTCGAGTCCGTGCGCACCTACGAGGGCACCGACGAGGTCCACACCCTCATCCTCGGCCAGAAGCTCACCGGCGAGGCGGCGTTCCGGTGACGGCGGGAACTGCGACGGCGCACGACGACGCCCCGGTCGCCCCGGGCACGGGCCGTCCCGTCCCGCTGCGCCTCCTGATCGGCGGCGAGTGGGTGGCGGGCGGCGGCGCTCCGCTTACCTCCCGCAACGCTGCCCACCCCGAGCAGGTGGTGGCGGAGGGCGCCCAAGCCGTGCCAGCCGACATCGACCGTGCCATGAGCACCGCCCGCGCCGCTCAGCGCGAGTGGGGCCGGACGCCGATCCACGAGCGCGGCGCGGTGCTCGCCCGAGCCGCGGCCGTCCTCGAGGCGCGTGCCGACCGACACGGGCTCGAGCTGGCCCGCGAGGAGGGCAAGACCCTAGGGGAAGGCCGCGGCGAGGTGCTGCGTGCGGCGCAGATCCTGCGCTACTACGGCGGCGAGGGCGACCGCGTGGCCGGGGAGCACTTCACCTCCCCGCGCCGCGGCGAGCAGATCCTCGTCACGCGCAAGCCGCTGGGCGTCGTCGGCATCGTCACGCCGTTCAACTTCCCCATCGCGATCCCGGCCTGGAAGATCGCGCCCGCGCTCGTGTACGGGAACGCGGTGGTGTGGAAGCCGGCGTCGACCGTGCCGCTGCTCGCGATGCGGTTCGCGGAGGCGCTGACAGAGGCCGGACTGCCGGCCGGGGTGCTCAACCTCCTCATCGGGCCGGGCGCCCTCGGTACGGAACTCGTGCGGCACCCGGATCTCGACGGGCTCTCCTTCACCGGGTCGACCGGCGTGGGCCGCACTCTCGCCGGCGAGGCCGCCTCGCGCGGGGTGCCGTTCCAGGGCGAGATGGGCGGGAAGAACGCAGCCATCGTCCTCGCGGACGCCGATCTGGACCTCGCCGCCGAGCAGGTCCTGTTCGGGGCGTTCCGCTCCACGGGGCAGAAGTGCACCGCGACGTCGCGGCTCGTGGTGGCCGAGGAGGTCGCGGACGAGTTCCTCGCCAAGCTCGCCGCACGCCTCGACGGCTGGCGCGTGGGCGATCCCAGCGAGCCGGAGACGCACATGGGCCCGCTCGTGACAGAGTCGGCCGCGGCGGGGGTGCGCGACGCCGTCGCCACTGCCGAGAACGAGGGCGCCCGCGTGCTGTACCGGGGCCAGGTCCCCGAGGGCGGGGCGTTCGTCCCGGCAACGGTCCTCGAGGTCGACGCCGAGAGCCTCGTATGGCGCGAGGAGCTGTTCGGACCGGTGCTCGCGGTGCACCGTGCGGCCTCTATGGAGGAGGCCTTCGAGCTGGCGGAGGACTCCGAGTTCGGGCTCTCCGCGGCCCTGTTCACGCGGGACATCGCGACAGCGCTGGATGCCGTGGACGCGCTCGACGTCGGCATCCTGCACGTCAACTCGGAGTCGGCAGGAGCGGATCCGCACGTCCCGTTCGGCGGCGCGAAGAAGTCCGGCTACGGGCCCAAGGAGCAGGGCGCCGCCGCCAAGGAGTTCTTCACCCACACCACCACCGTGTACCTGCGGGGGTGAGCCGCGCGTGCGCCGTCGTCCTCCGAACTGCTTCAGGCGGCCTCTGGCCGCCGCAGCCGGAGGACGACGGCGCGCCCAGCCAGCCCGATCGCGAACATCACCACGCCCGCCACGACGGACTGCCAGGGGAGCGCGCCGACCAGCACGAGGCACCCGAGCGCACCGAGGACGTTGAGCGGGCGGGGCCAGCGCCTGTCTAAGGCAGGCTGTGTGAAGGCGGATGCGTTGGCCACGGCGTAGTACATGAGCACCCCGAACGACGAGAACCCGATGACCCCGCGCAGGTCCGTGGCCAGCACGAGCACGCTCACCACGACGGCGAGCGCCAATTCCGCGTGATGCGGCACCCTGTGCACAGGATGCACGGCGGCGAGCCACCGGGGAAGGTCACGTTCACGGGCCATGGCCAGGCTTGTCCGGCCGATCCCGGCGATGAGGGCCAGCAGCGCCCCGAGGCTCGCGACGGCCGCGCCTAGACGTACTACTGGGCCTAGCCCGTCGAGCCCAACGGCACGGGCGGCGTCCGCGAGCGGAGCCTGCGATCCGGCTAGGACCGCCGGACCTGCGGCCGCGAGCGCCGTCACCCCCACCGCCGCATACACCACCACGGCGATGCCCAGGGCGAGCGGGATGGCTCGTGGGATCGTGGTGCGGGGATGGCGGACCTCCTCGCCCATCGTCGCAATGCGTGCGTATCCCGCAAACGCGAAGAAGAGGAGCCCGGCGGCCTGCAGGACGCCGTACGCGGTGGCCGGGCCGCCCGCGGACTGATCACCCGCGATGCTGTCGAGGCTCGCGTGCCCGCTGGCCCACAACCCCACGACGAGCACGGCGAGCGCCGCGAGCGTGATGGCCACCAGGATGCGGGTGAGCTGTGCCGTACGGGTGACGCCGCGGTAGTTGAGGGCTGCGAGGGCGAGGACGGCCGCCACGGCGACGAGCCTCTGCAGCCAGCCGGCCCCGGGCACCTCAGCGGGCACCGCATAGCTCGCGAACGTCAGAGCCATCGCCGCGCAGGAGGCGGTCTTGCCCATCACAAAGCCCCACCCGGCGGTGAACCCCCACCACGGGCCGAGCCGCTCGCGCCCGTACACGTAGGTGCCGCCGGAGACGGGGTAGACGGCGGCCAGCTGTGCGGACGCCACGGCGTTGCAGTAGGCCACTACGGCGGCCAGGGCGAGCCCGAGCAGCAGCCACCCTCCAGCGGCGCGGGCAGCGGGTCCGAACGCCGCGAACACGCCCGCGCCGACCATGGAGCCCACGCCGATCACGACGGCGTCGGCGAGCCCGAGGCGCCGGGCGAGCTGGGGATCAGTCACGGTGCATGTATATCAATCCGCGGTGACAGCGGTGCGCGCCTCCTCAGGCTCTCGCCGCAACGCGTCGCTCTACCGCGAGACCGGAATCACCAGTCCCCGTGACCACCGCACCCCAAGCGGCCCCGGTGGACTGATCCCCACGAATCCGCGAACCGCCCGACCCTCGGACTCCTCGTCCGGGCCCCGGGGCCGCCGCTAGGTGCCCCGCAGCTGTGTGAGCACGGCTGGGTCGGCACCAACCGAGGCGAGCCGCGCCTCGATCGCCTTCAGCGCACGCCCATAGGGCGCGTTCGAGTCCAGGAGCAGCGAGCGGTTGTTCGCCTCGTTGAACACCGCGTCGATCTCGAAGGCGAGCTGCGCGGCGTCGTCCAAACCGGGCAGCTCGCCAAGATCCATCGCCGTCTGGACCGCATGGGCGAGGTAGGAGTCCCAGTCCCGGAGGGCATCGGCGAGCGCGTCGCGAACCGGCCCTGGCTGTGCGTCGAACTCAACAGCGGTGGTCTGGAAGAAGCAGCCGCCAGCGAATACTCGACTCCGTGAGTAGTCGAGCCAGAGGCGCACGACGGCGCACAGTCGCCTGAGCCCGCGGGGCTCGCCATGGGCGGGGGTGAGAATGCGCTCCACGAAGATCCCGCGCGCCGCAACGACCGTTGCGAGCTGCAGCGCCTCCTTCGTCCCGAACAGGGCGCCGACGCCGCTCTTGCTAGCCCCGACGGCCGTCGCCAGCCGCCCGATCGACAGGCCCTCGAGGCCCTCGACCGAGGCTAAGTTGATCGCCTCGGCGAGGACCGCTCGGCGCGACTGCTCGCCGCGCGCCTTGCGCCCGTCCACGTGGACCGTGCCTTTAACCGTTGTCACCGTCAGCCTCCCCGCCCATCGCCGGATCCTGCTCTTGACCATCCGTACTTAAAGAGTACGATCGGCCGTACAGAAATAAATTAGCACGACCGTCCATATAGTTTTCGTGTCGGTGCAGTTTTCAACCCGGGAGGGTGTTATGTCCGCTCAAGCCGCCGCCGGAACAGCAGCAAGCCCAGCGACCGGCCGCAGACTCCCTACGGTCCGGGAAGCAGCGCTCGGGGCGGCCTTGGGCGCGATCCGCCAACTCCCGCCGAGGGCCGCGGCCGCAGCGGCCCTGCCGTTCTTCATGAGGGTCGGCCCCCGTCGCATAGTCCAAACCGAGGAGGAGCACACCCACCTCATCTCCCAACGGTCCCGGATACGGGTGCCGGGGCTGCAGGGCAAAGGGGGGGAGGCCGTCGCGTACGCGTGGGGCTCGGGCGACCGGCCCGTGCTCCTCGTCCACGGTTGGGCCGGCCGCGCTTCGCAATTCGCGCCGCTCGTACGGGAGCTGCGCTATGCCGGGGTGGCCGCAGTCGCCTTTGACGCACCGGCTCACGGCGACGCGCCCGGTCGCGGCACGTACATCCTCGACTTCATCGGAGCCATGGCGGAGCTCGAACGGAGGCACGGCCCGTTCCGCGCCGTCGTCGCCCACTCCTTCGGTTCCCTCGCCGCCCTCGTAGCCATCTCGGAGGGGCTGGTGGCCGATCGCGCCGTCACTGTCTCCGGGATGGGCGACGCCGACCATCTGGTCGCGTCCTTCGCCACTGCCGCTGGCTTGGGGCCGACCGCGGCGGCCGCCCTCCGCGAGCGCTTCGCCCGGCGGATCTTCCCGCTCGAACCCGACGTTTACGGGCGGTTCTCCGCGGTGCGGCATCCTCTCCCCGAGTCTGTTCCGCTGCTCGTCGTGCACGACGTCGCCGATCGCCGCGTGCCCTCCACCGAAGCCGGTCGGCTTGTCGCCGCCAACGCCGGCCACGCCTCACAGCTCTCGACCCGCGGCCTCGGCCATCAGCGGATTCTGGCCGACGAGCGCGTGCTCACGGAGATCACGCAGTTCGTCGCGGCCTAGTGCCCGCCGATGTTGAAGCTCATCGCATGTTGAAGCTCATCGCGCGCCCTCGCGCCGGGTGCTGCGGCGCTGCGCGGCTCACTCGCGGCAGGCAGCCACAAACGCGGCCAGGATCGCCTCGAGCTGGCCGGGCGCGGCCGCCCGGGTCTGGCCGTCCTCGGGGTGCCACTGCACCGCCAGGAGCCATGGCGTCACACCTTCGGAGCCGGTGCTATCACTCGGATCCGCCAGCTCCACTGCCTCGACGACCCCGTCCGGCGCTGTCGCGGCGACGCGCAGCCCGTCGCCGACGCGCGCTACGGCCTGGTGGTGTCCGGAAACGACCCGGGCAGTGGGCCCAAGAATCTCGGCCAGCCGCGTGCCCGGCTCCATGGAGACGTCGTGGAGGACCATGGGCCCCTTCGGATCGTCGTGGTTGAGGTGGATACCAGCTGCGCCGCTGGGCGCTGTCCGCGGGAGGTCCTCGTGCAGTGTGCCGCCCAGGGCCACGTTGATGATCTGGAGGCCCCGGCAGATTCCGAGGACTGGCATGTCCGATGCGAGGGCGTCCCGCACGAGGCGAGCTTCGGCGTCGTCGGAAGCCCGGTCCACTCCCGAAACGGTGGGGTGTGCCGCATCGCCGTCGTACACCGCCGGGTCTACATCGCCGCCGCCCATGATCACTACGCCGTCGAACTGGGCATTCAATGACACGGCGTCCGGGAGATCGCCCGCCGCTGCGTCGAGGACCATGGGCTCGGCGCCTGCCTCTCGCAGGCCGGTCGCCGCATTGGCGGTGAGCGTGGCCAGCTCGGAGTGGAACCAGGGCTCGTGCGACGGCGCGGTGATCGCCCACGTGACGGCGATGCGCGGGGCCCCGCCGCTCATGCGTCTGTGGCGTGCCGTGGATACAGCGGGTTGTGACCCGCGGCAACCCGCTCACCCTCAACCGGCGGACCGGGCGGGGTGCCGTCGCCGAAGGGACGCCCGCCGAGACTCTCCCGGCCGTGCGGCGTGAGCCAGTTCGAAAGGTCCGGGCCGTCCGGGACGATCCCCGTGGGATTGATGTCCTCGTGCACGATGTAGTAATGCTGCTTGATCTGCACGAAGTCGATCGTGTCGCCGAATCCCGGCGTCTGGAACAGGTCCCGCGCGTAGCCCCACAGCGCGGGCATCTCTGTGAGCTTGTTCCGGTTGCACTTGAAGTGCCCGTGGTAGACGGGGTCGAAGCGCGCGAGCGTGGTGAAGAGGCGGACGTCCGCCTCGGTGATGGTGTCCCCGACGAGGTAGCGCTGACGGCTGAGGCGGTCCTCGAGCCAGTCCATGGCCTCCCACAGTCTGGCGTAGGCGCGGTCGTAGGAATTCTGGGATCCCGCGAAGCCGCAGCGGTAGACGCCGTTGTTGACGTCCTTGAAGACGCGCTCGTTCACCTCGTCGATCTCCGCGCGGAGCGGCTCGGGGTAGAGGTCCGGGGCGCCCTCGCGGTGGAAGTCAATCCACTCGAGTTCGAAGTCGATGGTGATCTGGGGGTAGTTGTTGGTCACAACGGCGCCGCTGGCCACCTCGACGATGGCCGGCACCGTAATGCCGCGCGGGTAGTCGGGGAAACGCTGGAAGTAGGCCTCCTGGAGGCGTTCGATGCCGAGGACCGGGTCGCGGCCGTCCGGATCGAGGTCGAAAGTCCATGACCGCACGTCGTGCGTGGGACCTGGCAGCCCGAGCGACATCGCATTCTCAAGCCCGAGCAGCCGCCGGACGATGACCGTCCGGTTGGCCCACGGGCAGGCTCGCGCCGCGACCAGCCGATAGCGGCCGGCCTCGGCTGGCCATGCCTTCGCCCCCTCGGGCTCGGGGGTCCCGGGCGGGAACGTGCCGTCCCGCGTGATGCGGTCCTCGATGTAGTTCGTGTCCCGAGTGAACTCCTCGCCCGTGTGGACATAGGCGCCTTTGGTGCTGAATCCGCTGCTGTCAGCCATACGGCCAGCCTAACCCGGGGCTCCGACACCGCGGCAGGCGGTGGCAGGCGGTGGACCCAATCAGCCGATCGTGGCCGGCGTCGCCTCCCGCTCCGCGACCCGGCGGCCTGCCCGCGCGGTCCGTTGAGCAGCGCGGCCCTGGAGATAGCGGGCGAAGTGCGAGATGAGGATGTTGGTGACCACGTACACGACGGCGATGACGAGGAAGGTCTGGATCAGGTGGCCCGTGTACGCGGTGAGGTTGTTCGACGTCTTCATCAGCTCCGGATAGCTCACGGCGTAGCCGAGCGTGGTGTCCTTCAGGAGCACCACGAGCTGGGCGACCATGGAGGGGACCACGATTCGGACGGCCTGCGGCAGCACCACGAACCGGGTGGCCTGCGAGTGCTGGAGCCCGATGCTCAGAGCCGCCTCGACCTGCCCCGCCGGAAGCGCCACGATGCCGGCCCGGAAAATCTCCGCCATCACCGCCGAGCTGCACAGCACGATGGGGATGACGAGCTTCCAGAAGATATCGGGGTTGATGCCGTAGGTGGGCAGCCCGCTCACGAAGATGTAGACGACGAGCAGGAGCGGCACCGAACGGAAGAACTCGATGTAGGCGACGGCGGGAATGCGGAGCCACGCTCGCCGCGAGGTGCGCGCCAAGGCCATGAGGAGTGCGGTCGGGATCGCGAAGAGCGCAGACATGGCCGCCGCGAGGGCCGTGTTGCCCAAGCCCGCGAGGAGGAACTGGATGTAGGGCCACTGGGTGAATTCCGCCCAACGCTCCGCGGCCAGCTGCCCGGCCTGGCCAAAGCGCAGGACAACGAGGATGATGACGGCGGCAATCGCGAGGATGCTCAGGGCAGTCACCATCCGGATGATGCGCCTCCCGCGGGGGCCAGCCGCGTCGAAGATGTGTTCCTGGGTGCTCACCGCTGGACCCTCCACCGCTTCTCGAGCCGCGCCCCTACGCCGCCGGCGAGGAGCGAGATGATGACATAGGCGAACGCGACGATGATGTACGCCGTGAGGCCGAGCGCGGCCTGGTTGTTGATCTCGGAGACCTGCAGCGTGAGGTCCTTGACGCCGATCACCCCGGCGAGCGAGGAGCTCAGGAGGATGCCGATGAACACGTTCACGAGCGGCTGCACGACGCTTCGGTAGGCCTGTGGGAACAGGACGTGCCGGAGCACCCCGAAGAAGTCAAGGCCGATGGAGCGCGCGGCCTCGATCTGCCCCACGGCGACCGCGTTGATGCCGGTGCGGATGGCCTCGCACGTGAACGCTCCCCCGAGCAGGGTCATGGACAGCGCCGCGCACGTGAAGAGGTCGAAGGTCAGGCCGATGTCCGGCAGTCCGAACGTGATGACGACCAGGAGGCTGATCAACGGGATGTTGACGAACAGCTCGACGTACAGCCGCCCGACCGCCCTCAGCGGCACGATCGGGCTGATGCGGAACGCAGCCATGAGCGTGCCCAGCACGAGCGAGCCCACGAAGCCGACTGCCGTGAGCCTGACCGTCATCCACAGGCCGTCGAGCAGTTCGGGGAGGTAGGTGGTGAACAGCTCCTCCATGGCGTGGGTCAGGAGGCGATGGCCGGCGGCTTGGGCGGATCTGTCTTGACGACCTGCCCCACCGTGGCCTTCCAGAGCGCCGCCCACGAGCCGTCCGCCTCGATGGACTTGAGCCACGTGTTGACGAACGCGAGCGCGTCGCTGCCCTTGTGCAGGCCGATCCCATACGGGTCCGCGTTGCCGAAGGGGTCGCCGACGATCTTGACGTCCTTGTTCTTGGCCACATTCGAGAGCAGGATCGACTGGTCGATCACGTAGGCGTCCACGCGGCCCTGCTGGACGGCTGCGAGGCACTTCGGGTTGTCGTCGAAGGTCTGCACATTCGCCTTCGGCGCGTACTTCTGCAGAAGGGCAACGCCGGTGCTGGCCCCCTGTGTGGCGACGTTCTTGCCAGCGAGGTCATCGACGGAGTTGATGTTCGAGTTCGTCGACTTCACCAGGATCGCGGACTTCGACTCGTAGTACGGCCCGGCGAAATCGACCTTCTGCTGGCGCGCGGGCGTTATCGAGTAGGTCGCAATGATGAGGTCCACGGACTGGTTCTGCAGGAGCGTCTCGCGGGTGTCCACCGTGACCTGGCTGAGGTTCTCCTTGGGCTGCCCCGTGATGTACTTCGCGAGGAGCTGAGAGATGCCGGCGTCGAAGCCCGCCACCTTCCCGGTGGCCGGGTCCCGCAGTGAGAAGAGCGACGACGTGTCCGTGCCGCCGCGGTTGATCGACCCGCGGGCCTTGATGGCCTTGGCCCACTCGTTCCCGTCCACGAGCGAGGCATCCGCGACAGCACCCTTGGACAGGACGGCGTCAAACGCCGCGAGGTCGATCGCCGAGCCTGAGCCCGAGCCGGGGCTCCCCCCGGAACTCGCCGAGCCTGAGGATGCCGGGAGCGAAGGACTGCTCGAGCACGCGGCGAGCGCTCCAGCACTGAGGGTCCCAAGGCTTAGGCCGAGGAGCCTCCTCCTGCTGAGCTGGAGCCCAGCCGTTTCGATCCGATCCATGGCAGTACCTCCATGACGTCTGGCCCGTCAATGCGGGCCACCAGTGGTGGGCCTAAACCCCTGTCGGTCTCCGGGGCGCCAGTCTAAGCACGCTTTCCGCCATGGTGTAGGCACGACGCGGAAAGGCGCGGAAAATGGAATCCGCCGCCGCGTCTGCGCCTACACGTCTGGACCCGCGACGACGGGGCACGTTCGAGAACCTGAAACCCCTGTGAATGCGAGGACCTGGACGTGGAAACGACTGAACCGGCGGTCTCGGATGAGACCATGGGGTGGATTACCCGCCTGATCGAAATCGACACCACAAGCCGTGGCAGCAACCTTCCGCTCATTGACGTCGTCGCGGCCGAGGTGCGCCGCAGCGGCGTCGAACCCGTCCTCGTGCCGAACACAGACGGCAGCAAGGCCAACCTCGTTGCCACCTTCCCCGCCTCGGACGGCTCAGTGCACGGTGGCATCATCCTGTCGGGCCACACCGACGTGGTCCCCGTGGACGGGCAGGAGTGGTCGAGCGAGCCGTTCGCACCCGAGGTCCGCGACGGCCGCCTCTACGGACGCGGGGCCTGCGACATGAAGGCGTTTGTGGGAGCGGTCGTGGCCCGGATCCCCGAGATCGCCGCCCAGCCCCTGCGCGAACCGCTCCATCTGGCCTTCTCGTATGACGAGGAGATCGGCTGCCTCGGTGCGGAGGATCTCGTCAAGGACATGGTGGGCCGGGGCCTGCGGCCGCGTGCGTGCATCGTCGGGGAACCCACGAGCATGCGGGTGATCCGTGGGCACAAGTCGATCAACCTCGTGCGCCTGGACTTCCGGGGCGTCGCGGCGCATTCCTCCCGCACACCGTACGGCGTCAACGCGATCGAGTACGCCTCAGCGTTCGCCCGGTTCGTGCGCGGCATCGCCGATGAATTCAGGGAGCAGGGCCCGCACGACGACGCCTTCGACGTCCCGTTCACAACCTGCACGGTGAACCTCATCGAGGGGGGCATCGCCGTCAACACCATCCCTGCCGAGTGCAGCCTGCAGTTCGAGTTCCGCACCATCGGTGGCGTTGACAGCCGTTCGCTGCTCGGCCGCTTCCAGTCCGAGCTGGACCGGATCGAGGCCCAGATGAAGGCGGAGAACCCCGCTGCAGGCATCGATGTCACGGTCGTCGCAGCGGCGCCCGGCCTCGACACCGGGAAGGACGCCGACGTGGTGCGGCTCGCTGCCGAGTGGGGCGGTGAGCCGAGCCCTGAGAAGGTGGCCTACGGTACCGAGGCCGGCCTCTTCGACCAGGGCGGGATCCCCACCGTGGTCTGCGGCCCGGGGGACATCGCCCAAGCTCACTCCCCCGACGAATTCGTGGAGCTCGCGCAGATTGCCAAGTGCGAGGAGTTCCTCGACAGCGTCATCGCCCACGTCCGCGGCTGAACGGACAGCACCCTCGGTCTGATCCTGACGTTCGCCACGTTCGCCATTTCCTACCTGATCCGACCGCCCGGCGGCCCTCGTGGCCCAAGGGAGGGTGACGAACGTTGACGACCACCGCATCGGCAGCACAATCGAGGCCCTCTCGGTCGTCGCGGCTGCCAGACCCATTTCCCCGCAACGTCCGCGTGGAACCGTACGTCCCGAGGCAGCCGTCGCGACGCTCGACGCCGATTCCTCCTATCGCTCGACCGCCGGCCGCGCGTGCGGCAGGGCGGATCCACCGAATTCGCGTCTCGACGGCTCCGGGGATGATTGCCAATGCTAGTCGCCGTCGAGTACCCTCCTGTCGCCAAGCACTGACTCCTGTGCTTCTCGAGAGGCATGCCGGAATCGACACCCCTGCTGGTACGGAAGCCCATCACGACGACGATCCGGAAAGCAGGGCGCATGCGGTCTCGGCGCGTCTTCAGCCTCTCCTGCTTCAGCGCCTTCGTGGTCGCCACGATGGCGCTCCCGGTGGTCCGCCCAGATCTGTCCCTGCGGCGAAATCAAATCAGTGACCTGCTGGTGGGCGACTGGTCCAAAGCCGCTATCGCTGCCTTCCTCATCCTGGCGGCCGGCGTGGCACTGCTGGGCCAGACCTGCTGGCGCCTCGGACGCCGGCCGACGTCGTCGGTGCTGTTTCTCTACGCGGTTGCGACCGCGGTCGCGGGCCTGACAACGCCAACCTCGGTTAACCACAACGTCGCGGCGCTCACCGCGTTCCTGGCCGGCCCCATCGCCGTGGCAACAGCCACCTGGCTTTCGCGGCGAGCACGCATCGTATTGACCATCGCCTTGATCGGCTCGTTCGCCCTCTGGCCTCTGGGGATCGGCCTGGGCGAACGCGTCACGGTCTACGGCGAGATCCTCTTCTTCGCCTTCCTGTCCGCGACGGCCGAGCACATGCCCGCGCCGCCGCAGTGACCCGCGAGGAGCCGCATGGACAGGACTGCACCGGCCCGCATCGAGCCTGATCGACCAGAGGTGTCAGACCGCAGGGTGATACTCGGTTTCATGGAGCCCCGCTGGCCGCTAGCGTGGGACCCGGACCACACCATCAACGGCGAGGACGTGACCATGAACTCCACCATCCCCGATCTCGGCAGCTACCAGACCCTCGAACTGGACCTCGCGGACGGCGTTTTGACGCTCACCGTGAACCGGCCGGAGGCCCTCAACGCGCTCTCACAGCAGGTGGTCGCGGACCTGTGGAAGGCATTCACAGCGATCCAGGACTCGTGCACGCACGACGCCGGGTGGCCGGTTCGGGGGGTCATCGTCACCGGGGCGGGGGGCAAGGCCTTCGTGGCGGGCGCCGACATCCGGGAGATGTCCTCGATGGACCCGGAGGCCGCCTCGGGGTACGGCCGCTCGATGCACGCCGTGACCCTGCTCATCGAGAAGCTCCCCGTGCCGGTCATCGCCGCGGTGGACGGCTTCGCGCTCGGCGGCGGCTGCGAATTCGCCCTGGCCTGCGACTTCATCTATGCCTCGGAGGCGGCCCAGTTCGGGCAGCCGGAGGTGAATCTGGGCCTCGTGCCGGGGTTCGGCGGCTCCGTACGCCTCCCGCAGCGCGTAGGACTCGGTCCCGCACGCGAGCTCATCTACACGGGCCGGCGGATCGACGCGGCGGCGGCCCTGCGCCTCGGCCTCGTGAACCGGGTCCTGCCAACCCGGGAGGCGCTCTTCGACGCGGCACGCGCCACCCTGGGTGAGATCGCCGGGAAGGCCCCGGCCGCCGTCGGACTCGCGAAGCAGTCGATCACCGGGGCGACTGGCCGCAGCACCGCAAAAGGCCTCGAGGTCGAGGCGGAGGCCTTCCGCGAGGCCTTCACAACCGAGGACATGCGCGAGGGCACCACGGCGTTCCTCGAGAAGCGAAAGGCAGTGTTCGCGGGGAAGTAGGCCTAACGTTGAGGATTCAAGCGACACAAGGCTGACGGCAAGCCCGACCACAGCAAATCGACAGGCTCCCTCGGGAGAGTGGAACACATGACGGCCACTCTCCCCTCTCCGCAGCCACCCACCCCGGCGCTCCCTGCGGTGACCCCGCGAGAAGCCCTCGCCCGGGAACTCGAGGCGCGCGGGCGGCGTCGTCTGCGCGGAGCCGACGTGCTCACGGTCGCGGCGTGGAGCTCGGCCGCCGCAGCCGCCGCGCTCTACCTTGCGGACGGTGCGGCCGGGCAGTTCGGTACCGTGCCCCAGGCGCTCACCGCGATCGGGATCGTCGCCGGGCTTATCGGCACCGACCTTGTGCTCGTGATGCTGCTGCTAGCGGCGCGCCTGCCGTGGGTCGACCGCGCGATAGGGCACGACCGCGCCATGGCCGTCCACGGCACCCTCGGCAAGCCCGCGCTGTACCTGCTCCTGGCCCACATGGCCTTCCTCCTCCTCGGCTACGGCGCATCCGAGGGCCTCAACCCGGTCGCCGAGGGCGTGGCCCTGTGGAATCTCGTGCCGGACATGTGGCTCGCGTTCATCTCGATGGCAGTGTTCATTGCGGTCGGGGTGACCTCGCTCGTCGCCGTGCGGCGCAGGATGCCATACGAGTTCTGGCACGTGATCCACCTCCTCACCTATGCCGCTGTACTCACCGGCCTGCCCCATCAGTTCAGCGTCGGCGGGCTGTTCGCCGAGGGCCATTGGCAGCGGCTCTACTGGGAAGCCTCCTACTGGGGTGTGGTCGTGACTCTGGCCTGGTTCCGCGTCATCACGCCGCTGGTCCGGACGTGGCGTCACCAGCTCACGGTGACCCGCGTGGTCGAGGAGGCCCCCGGCGTCGCGAGCATCGAGATGAGCGGCCTGCGCCTGGCCGAGCTCACGGGCGAGGGCGGCCGGTTCTTCATCTGGCGGTTCCTGGCCCCCGGCCTGTGGTGGCATGCCCATCCTTTCAGCCTCTCGGCGGATCCTGGTGGCAACGCCGTAAAGCACGGCCTCAGGATCACCGTCCGCGGCCTCGGCAGCGGCAGCGCCGCCCTCAGGAGGATGCGCCCGGACACGAAGGTGGCCATCGCTGGCCCGTACGGCAACTTCACCCACTCGTCCCGCACGCGTCCGGGTCTGGTGCTCGTCGGCTCGGGCATCGGCATCACCCCGATCCGCGCACTGCTCGAGCGGGCCGAATTCGCCCCCGGGGACGCGACCGTGATCCTGAGGGCCGGGGCACAGGACAGGCTGTACCTGCGCGAAGAGATCGCCGGGCTGTGCCGAGCCCGCGGAGCCGTGCTGTACGAGCTTGTGGGGCACCGGGCGCGGGCCTCCGCCTGGCTCCCCAGCCATCAGTCCGGCCTGCACCTGACCGACTACCTCCCGCCCGGGGCTCCCCCGCTCGCCGACTCCGACCTCTACGTCTGCGGCCCCCGCAACTGGTCCGATGCGGTACTTGCCGACGCCAAGGCCGCCGGCGCCCGCGACGCCCAGCTCCATCGCGAAAGGTTCGACTGGTGAGAACACGAGCAGCCATCTCCGCCTCCCTCGCCTCGCTGGGCATCCTTGCCGTCGGCTGGCAGGCGGGAGCCAACGCCCTCCAGGCCCAGGCAACCGGGGCACCCGAGAGGACCGCGGGAACCGGAGCCGCGGGAACCGGCACCGCGGGCGCTGGCACGGGAAGCACGACGCCGAGCGGCGCCTCGGGTGCGTCCGGCGCCTCGGGCCAGGCCGCCACCGGCGCACAGGCCAGGGCCCAGAGCACCTTTGCCGGTCAGTCCGTCTCGACCCGCTTCGGCACCGTCCAAGTCCAGATCACGGTCCAGAACGGCAAGATCACCGAGGTGACCGCACTCCATCTGACCGATGCCGAGCGGCGGTCGCAGATGATCAGCGCCCAGGCGGCCCCGATCCTGCGCTCCGAAGTGCTCCAAGCGCAGTCGGCCAACGTCCACACGGTCAGCGGCGCCACCGTTACCTCCGATGCCTATCTCACGTCCCTTCAAGCGGCCCTCGATGCTGCCCACCTCTGAAACACGCGCCCCCGCCCTGCGCGCCCGGACCTTCCTCTGCATGGGCACGGTCGTGAGCCTGACGGTGCCTGTGCCGCACGGTTCCGACGAGGCCGGAACGGCTGGTCACCGGCTCGACACCGCAGTCTCCGTCGTCGAGGATCAATTCGGGGCGCTCGAGGCGCAGTTCAGCCTGTTCGTCCCTGCCTCGGAGGCGAGCCGGATCGTGCGCGGTGAGCTCTCCCTGACGCAGGCGAGCCCCCTCATGCAGGAGATGTACAACGATGCGGTCGGCTGGCGGCACCGCACTGACGGCGCATTCACCCCCGAGCGGCCCGACGGCGCGCTCGATCTCAGCGGGCTCGTCAAGGGGTACGCGATCGCCGAGGCAGGGAGGTCCCTCGCGGCCTCGGGGCTGCACGACTGGTGCCTCAATGCCGGTGGCGACGTTCTCGTCTCCGGCTCGCCGGCGGCGTCGGGCTCCTCGGCCCCCGCATGGCTCGCAGGCATTGTGGACCCCGCAGACCGCAGGACGCTGGTGGGCGCGTATCCCCTCGGAGGCGCAGCAGCCCATCGACTGGCCCTCGCGACGTCCGGCTCGGCCGAGCGCGGCGACCACATCTGGACCGTCGGCATGCGCGGTGGTCCCGGCCGTGCGGGCGGTGCAGCCCGGCCCGAGTTCGTCCAAGTGAGCGTGGCGGCCGAGGACATCGTCACCGCGGACGTGCTCGCCACCGCAATCGTGGCTGGCGGCCGCGCCACTCTTGATGCCGTCACCTCGCGCTGGGACGTGGAGGTGCTGGCCATGGCGCACGACGGCGCGCTGCTCGCCACGCCGGGATTCCGCGCCCCGAGCGCGGTGCAGCTTCCCTGCGCGGCGATGCGCCCCTAGGCCAACACGCCCTCGGCCCTGGCCAGGAAGGAGTCCGCCTCCACCTCGGGCGAGAGCTCCTGGGCGCTACGTGGGAAGGCGCCCTCCGAGCAGCCGCGTGGCCTGTTCCGCCGCCTCCACGAGGTGATCCACCCACAAGCGGCACTTCTCCGGAGTGACGCGCAACGACGGCCCGCTCACGCTCAGCGCGCCTACGAGGTCACCCATCGAGTCGAAGACCGGGGCGGCGAGCCCAGTGGCGCCCTCGTCACGCTCGTCGGAGGTGACCGAGTAGCCCTCGCGGCGCGTCTGCTCGACATCGCCGCGCAGCCGGGCCGGATCGGTGATCGTGTGCTCCGTGAGCCGCTCGAGCCGGGACGAGAGGGCGGCCCGCTCCGCCCGCGGGTCCCAGGCCATGAGGACCCTGCCCGCCGAGCCGGCATGCAGGGGCAGGATCTTGCCGACGTGCATCTCGCGGCGGAGCGCATGGCGGGTCTCCGCCATCGCGACGCACACCCGCACCTCTCCCTCGAGGCGGAACAGCGCCGCGGTCTCGCCGGTCTCGTCGCGGAGGTCCTCGAGCACGGGCTTGATGATCTCGAGCTCGTCGAGGCCCCGGGTGGCAGGGGCGGCCCAGTAGGCGAGCTTCACACCGACACGGACCCTGTCCCCCTCCCGGTCCAGGAACTCCTCGGCCACGAGATTGGCAACGAGCCGCTGCACGGTCGAGGTGGGGTAGCCCGTCACGGCATGGATTTCCGAGAGCGTTAGCGCCGGGCGGGACAGCGAGAAGGCGTCGAGAATTCCCCGGATCTTCCCAAGCACGAGCAGGGGCTTCACTCCAGGAGACAGGTCACGCCCTCCCTCACGGCGCCCTGGCGGAGCCTGGACCTCGCTGTCCTCCCAGTCCTGGTCTGATGCGCTCATGGAAGCCCTTCGTGCAAAGCGTGACGGCGGATGTGGCGAGTCTATCGTCGAGGGCGAGAAGGCCTCAGGCGGCGCCTCGCGTCCCATGCCACAGAGGCCTTGAGACAGGGCGAGGCGCGGATCAGAGGCGGGTGGGCTGCGGATACTTGGGGCTCAGCCCGTCGCCCGAGGAGCGGCCCGTGACGCGCCGCACCATCCACGGCCACGCGTATTCCCGCGTCCAGGCTGCATTGGCCCGGAACCGCTCGATGCGGCTCAGCTTCGGCAGCGGTACAGCCTCGGGGACCTCGGCGAGGCCCTCGTGCTCGAGCAGCTCGAGCACGCGGTTGGCCATCGTCGCATGGCCCAACGCGGACATGTGCATACGGTCCACGTCCCACATGCGCCAGTCCTGGAACTCGTGGAACCGCCAGTAGTCCACGATTGGTGTCCCGCGGCGGTCGGCGATCCAGCGGACCTGTTCGTTGTAGATGGCCGTGCGGCCCCGCATCGCGCCGAAGACCTTGGACGAGCCCGCGTCGAAGCCGGTGAAGAGCAGCACCCGGGCTCCCGAGTCAGCGAGCCGTCCCACCGCGACGTCGTATTCCTCCATGAGGGCGTCGATGTCCACCTTCGGCCGGAGAATGTCATTCGCCCCCGCGTACATCGTCACGAGGGTGGGACGCAGCGCGAGAGCGGGCTCGATCTGCTCGGCGAGGATCTGGCGGATCTTGCGCCCTCGGATCGCGAGGTTCGCGTACCCGAGATCCGGATCGGCCCGCTGGAGCTGCTCGGCCACCCGGTCCGCCCAGCCGCGCACGCCGTTGGGGCGCGACGGGTCGGCGTCGCCCACGCCCTCGGTGAAGGAATCGCCGAGGGCCACGAAGCGGGAGGTGAAGGACTCGCTCACGGTGCCTCCCCGCCGTCGTGCGCTGCCGTACCCAGAAGGCGCTGGCGAGAGGGGTCGCGGAAGATCCAGCTCTCGTCCTGCAGGCGCCCCACGATCTTCTCCCCGATGGCGGAGAGCCGCGCCACATCCTCCGGACCGAGGGCATCGAAGACGAGCTGCCGCACTCGCTCCACGTGCTCCGGGGCGAGGTCCACGATCGTCTCCCAGCCGGCGTCGGTGAGATGCGCGGTGGTGACGCGGGCGTCGTCGGGCGAGGGCTGGCGGTCAATCCAGCCGCGCGCCTGGAGCTTCGTCACCACGTGCGAGAGCCGCGAGAGCGACGCCGACGTCCGGGACGCGAGCTCCTTCATCGGCAGCATGCGGCCCTCGGCCTCCGAGAGCATCGCAAGCACGTTGTAGTCGAACAGGGACAGCTTGTTCAGCTGCGTCAGGTGCGCGTCCAGCGCGGCAGGCAGCAGGGTGTTCACGCTCAGCAGGGCAAGCCAGGCGCGGCGTTCCTGGGCACTGAGCCAGCGGGGTTCAGTCACGGATACCAAGCATAGGCTGTCCGGATGCCATCGGTTCGCCGACCTGCACGGTGCCCATGGATGCAGTCGACGCCAACCGCAAGGGGCACCACCCGGCGGCACCCCGGCGTCGAGTCGCTCCTCGCCTAGCAGCCCGGATCGTCCTAGCCTGTCCCCGACGGTCTCCACGCATTCCCACCAGGTTAGGACAGGCCATGGCCCCAGGACTCGCGGGCGTCGACCACATCGTGGTCCTCATGCTCGAGAACCGCTCGTTCGACCACATGCTCGGGTACCTCTACCACTCCGCCGGGAACATCTCGCCGAGCGGATCACCGTTCGAAGGCCTCACGGGCTCGGAGAACTGCCCCGGCCCAGACGGCAAACCCGTGTCCGTCTACCCCATCACCCCGACAACGCCGAACGCCAATTTCATGCCCGGCGCGGATCCGGGCGAGGGCTTCGCCAAGGCCAACAACCAGCTCTTCGGGACCACGAACCCCAGCCCCGGTGCGGTTCCCTCAATGACCGGATTCGTGACCGACTACGCCCAGGCCATCAAGGACAACCAGGCCAAGAAGTGGTACGTGGTCCCAGGCACGGCGCCCGGCTGGATCATGGGGTGCTTCGCCCCTGAGACGCTGCCGGTGCTCAGCGGCCTCGCTCGCGGTTTCGCGGTCTGCGACCATTGGTTCAGCTCCGTGCCCACGGAAACCATGCCAAACCGGGCCTTCACCTGCGCGGCGACGAGCCAAGGCCACATGGACGACGTGACGAAGTCCTACACTGTGCCGAGCATCTTCGGGGCCCTCGCCCAGCACGGGCTCGCATGGAAGATCTACGGTTACAGCAAGCCTCCCCTCACGCGACTCAACTTCCCGGACACACAGAAGGCGGTCGCCCCCAACATCGGCCTGTTCAAGGACTTCCAGGCGGACGCGGCTGCTGGCACGCTCCCCGCGTTCGCCTTCGTCGAGCCGAGCTGGAGTTCCGCCGGCAACAGCCAGCACCCCAACTACAGCATGGCCGCCGGAGAACAGCTCATCCTCGACACGTACCGCGCGCTGCGCTCTGGGCCAGCGTGGGGCAAGACCCTGCTGATCGTGACCTACGACGAGCACGGCGGCTGCTACGACCACGTCCCCCCGCCCTCCGGCGCAACCCCGCCAGACCCCTCCCCGGGCGAGTTCGGCTTCGACTTCACCCGCTTTGGCCCGCGGGTCCCCGCCGTCCTCGTGAGCCCGCTCATCCCGGCCGGGACCGTGTTCCGCGTGCCCACGGGCTCGATGCCGCTTGACCACACGAGTATCCTCGCAACCGTCGAACGCCGGTTCGGGATCCCGCCCCTGACCCGTCGCGATGCCGCGGCACCCGACATCGGCGCCGCCCTCACGCTCTCGGCTCCCCGCACGGACGACCCGCTCGCCGGGGTGTCGGCGCCCCCGGCGCCGCCCATCCCCGCCGCGCTCGTGGCCACGCCGTCGCATCTGGCAGAGGTGCGGGATGAGCTTGCGGCACGGTTCGCGCCATCCGCGTCAGAAGGGTGAGGGGCGCACGACGGCGCCCGCTCGCCGTCGTGCGTCCGACGTTCTGGCTCCGCAGCACCCGGCCCTGTGCCTTCCTGCTCGGATGGGGGCGCGGCCTCGGCGTGTCATCGCTCGACTCGCCGACGGCACGCCCATCCCCCACGCCCGTCCGAGCAGGAAGGCACGCACGGGATGGAACGCGCGGGAATGCAGAAGCGATGCTTGAATGTTCAAGTGAGTATGGACTTCGGTATCTTCACCTTCGGCGAGCTCACCCGCGATCCCTCCGGCAACACGCGCCCGGCGGCAGAACGCATCGATGAGACGATCCGACTGGCCAAGCTCGCGGACGAGGCCGGCCTCGACATCGTGGGACTCGGCGAGCATCATCGGCACGACTTCGCGTTCTCTGCGCCCGAGATCGTCCTCGCGGCGATCGCCCGGGAGACCAAGCGCATCAGGCTCACCACAGCTGTCACCGTCCTCTCGACCCAGGACCCCGCCCGGGTCTTCGAGCAGTTCGCGACGCTGGACATCGTCTCGAGCGGCCGCGCCGAGATCATCGCCGGGCGCGGCGTGTTCCCCGAGTCGTTCCCGCTCTTCGGCTACGACCCCGCGAACTACGACGCGCTCTTCGAGGACAAGCTCGAGCTGCTGCTGCAGATGCGCGAGCAGCCGAACGTCACCTGGCCGGCCAATGGTGCGGACGGTTCCCCCGCCGCCAAGCGCGCCCACCACGCGCTACGCGATGCCGCCATCGCGCCGCGCCCTGTCCAGGAGCGCCTGCCGATCTGGCGCGGCGTGGGCGGCACGCCCTCGAGCTTTGTCCGCGCCGGCCAGGCTGGCCTCCCGCTCTTCCTCGCGCTCCTCTCGGGCCACCAGCACTTCGCCCGCCTCGTGGACCTCTACCGCACGGCCGGAGCGCAGGCCGGCCACGCGGCGTCGACCCTCAAGGTCGGAACCGGGAGCCACTTCTTCGCGGCGCCCACGTCCCAGGAAGCGCATGACACGTTCTACCCGCACTACGCCGCGTACATTGAACAGAACATGCCGCGACCCGCAGGCAGGTTCCCACGCGAGCACTTCGAGGCGTGGGCCGGGCCGGGCGGCGGCCTGCTCGTAGGCAGCCCCGCCCAGATCACCGAACGGATCCTCGCGACGCACGAGGCGCTCGGCACGAGCCGGTTCATGGCCCAGGTGGGCCTCGGCACACTGCCGTTCGCCGAGACCGCGGCTTCCGTGGAGTTGTTGGCCACCGAGATTGTGCCCGCGGTAAAGAAGGCCCTCGGCGAGAACTGAGGCGGCTAGCGTAGACGGCATGACTTCAGGCGCCGGACGCTTCGCCCCCAGCCCGTCCGGGGAGCTGCACGTGGGCAATCTCCGCACGGCGCTGCTCGCCTGGCTCTTCGCCCGCTCCACGGGCCGCCGGTTCATCCTGCGGATCGAGGATCTGGACCGCGCCCGCGCGGGGGCCGAGGAAGTCCAACTGCGCGACCTCGCCGCCGTCGGCCTCGACTGGGACGGCGAGGTGGTCCGGCAGACCGAGCGGGGCGCGTTGTATGAGGACGCAATCGCCCGGCTCTCCGCCGCAGGCCTCACCTACGAGTGCTACTGCACCCGACGCGAGATCCAAGAGGCCCCGAGCGCCCCGCACGCGCCGCAGGGCGCGTACCCCGGGAGATGCCGCGACCTCACCGAGGCGGAGCGCGCACGACGCCGCGCGGAACGGCCGGCGGCCCTGCGCCTACGCGCCTCGGTCACCGAGTGGACTGTGACGGATGTACTGCACGGGCAGTACTCGGGCGTGGTGGACGACTTCGTGCTGCGCCGCAACGACGGTGTGGTGGCGTACAACCTCGCGGTGGTCGTGGACGATGCCGCCCAGGGCGTCGACCAGGTAGTCCGCGGCGACGACCTCCTCTCCTCTGCTCCGCGCCAGGCCTACCTCGCCAGCCTTCTCGGCGGCTCGGTGCCCGAGTACGCGCATGTTCCCCTAGTGCTCAACCCCGCGGGCAAACGGCTGGCCAAGCGCGACGGCGCCGTGACCCTGGCCGCCCTGACCAGCGCAGGGGTAGGTGCCGAGCGGGTGACGGCGTTGCTGCTCGAGTCCCTCGGGCTGCCACCCACGCCGCAGGGAGCGCTCCGGGCATTCCAGCCCGGAGCGCTCCCCCGCGAGCCGTGGATCCTGGACCCGCAGGAGCTGACTCCCAGGACGTGACCTCTGAGCTCAGCTCTGCATCGTGAACCGCGCTGCCGTGCGCTCGCCGAGCCACGGGACACGGTACAGCGCGCTGAACGCGGCGTTGCGGGCGGCCATGAGCCCCGCCGGAAGCCCCCGTCCGAGGGCCATGTTGAGCCTGGCCTGGCGCGCGGCGAGCCGGGCGGCGCCCAGCCGCTCGCGCTCGGCAGCCCCCCACAGCTCGGGCCAGGTGGAGCCCGGGCGGCCCCCAGATCCAACCCTCACCTCCGCGGCAACGAGCGGCGCGAAGGCTTCCGCGTCGAGCCAGCCGAGCGTCATGCCCTGGCCGCCAATCGGGCTGACCTCGTGCGCGGCGTCCCCCGCGAGAAGAACGCGGCCGAGGCGCATCCGCGCGGCGAGCCGCTCCGTGACGGTGAAGGCGCTGAGCATCGTGCACGTAGCGGGGTCGAGCCGCGAGCCTGTGCGCTCCTCGACGATCCGGGCAAGGTCCCGAGCGGAGGGGTCGACGGCCGGCGCGTCGAGGTGCAGGACCCATCTTCGCACCCCCGCTGGAAGGGGGAACGACTCCACGATGCCGCCCGGCTCAAGGTGCAGCACCGCTCGCGGCCCGTCCTCTGTCGCATCGGTGAAGTCGCCCATGAGGTAAGCGTCCTTCAGGGAGGTGCCGTAGACGGGGACTCCCAGACTCGCGCGGAGCGCCGAGCGCGCGCCGTCCGCCGCGACGAGCCAACGCCCGCCGATCCGCGCCCCACCCTCGCAGCGCACGACGGCGCCGTCCTCCTTCCGCTCTGCCCGCACCGCGCGCACGCCCTGCCGCAGGGCCCCAGGAGCGAGCTCGGCGAGGCGGGCCTCGAGCGCGTCCTCAACGGCCCACTGGGGCACAGCGAGCACGGGCGGATCAAAGCACAGGCGTGCTACTTCACGGGTCCGGCCTGAAGCGCGAGACCGCGCAACCCCCTCACGGATCCGTACGCCCTGCTCGAAGAGGGCCCCCGCGACACCGGCACGGTCAAGCACACGCAGCCCCGGCGGGTGGATGCCGATAGCCCGTGAGTGCCTCGTCCGTTCGGTGCGGGCCTCGAGCACGCGGACGTCGAGGCCGGCCTGGGCGAGCAGCACGGCGAAACACAGGCCCGCGGGGCCGCCGCCCACCACGACGGCGTCATGCTCCACGACTCCTGCCCCGGCTAGGACAGGACCCGCGTCATGAGTGCCGTCTCCACGGTCAGGCCCGGGCCGAACGCCATCGCACACACGCGTTCGTCGCCGTTCGGCGGGAGCGCGAGGATCCTTTCGAGCACGAACATGACAGTAGCGCTGGACATATTGCCGAACTCACGCAGCGTGTCATAGGCGGGCGCGGTCTGGGAGTCGGAGAGTGCCAGGCGCGCAGCGACCTTGTCGACGATGCTGCGGCCCCCGGGGTGGATGGCCCAGTGTTCGATCTCCGCGTGCGGGCGCCCCCCAAGGGCCGCGTCCCGCGCGAGCAGCGGCTCGAGGGCGCCGGTGATGTGGTCGTCGATGATGTGCGGGACGTAGGTGCCGAGGACCATCTCGAACCCCTGGTCGCCCACGTTCCAGGCCATGGTGTCCTCGCCGACCGGCGTCAGCGTGGTCTCGAACGCGTCGAGGCTCAGCGCGGGCCGGGCGAGCGGGAGGTCACGGGCTGTGATGACCGCCGCCGCGGCGCCATCGGCGAAGAGGGACGCACCGAGGATCGTGTCAGGATCGTTGGAACTGCGGACGTGGAGCGAGCACAGCTCGACGATGGACACGAGCACCACGGCGTTCGGGTCCGCGTCGCAGAACGCCTTGGCCATGCGCAGGGCCGGGAACGCTGCGTAGCAGCCCATGAACCCCAAGTGGAACCGCTGGACGGAGGGGCTCAGGCCAAGGTCGCGGACAATGCGGTAGTCCGGGCCGGGGTTGAAGAAGCCCGTGCAGGAGACGGTGACGACGTGGGTGACGTCCTCAGGCGCGATTCCGCTGGCGTTCTCAAGGGCGCGCCGCGCGGTGTCCGTGAACAGGGGCGTGGCCTCGCGGACAAAGAGGTCGTTGCGGGTCTTGGTGCTGGGGGTCAGGATCGTGCCTGTGGACGAGTCGAAGAAGTCCGGGTCGTGGTCGGGACGGTCCCACGAGAACTCGGCGACGGCGGAGTAGCGCGTGTCGATCGCGGCGGCGTCGAAGCACGTCTTGACCAGACGCTGCCCGAGGCGTGTCAGGCCCTCCTGCGCGGCGAACACCTCACGCGCTTCGGGCTGTTTGAGCACGGTGGACGGCACTGCGGTTTCGAGGGACCTCACCAGGACAGGCATGGGCCATTCTTCCCCCAGATTGGGGTGGGGAAACAAGGGGTTACGCAGAAGCCTTCAGAGCGCAGCCGCATCCAGGGGCGGGCGGCGGCTAGAGCACCCCCGCGGCCTCGAGCTGCGCCGCGAGTCCTGCACCGTCCGGCGCCGACGTCCAGACGACGTCCGGGCGGGGGGTGGCCCCGTCGCCGTCGTGCGTGGTACCGCCCGCGAAGACCGCCTGCCCCGGGGACAGCTCCCGCACCGCGACGGCGGCGACCGATTCCGGATGCTCGGCGGCGAACTCGGCGTAGATGGACTCGTCATGCTGGCCGTTGTCCCCGATGAGGAGCCAGCGGATGTCCGGGAACTCGGCAGCGAGCCGCATGAGGTTCTCGCGCTTGTGCTCACGGCCTGAGCGGAACCAGCGGTCGGGAGTCATCCCCCAGTCCGTCAGCAGGAGCGGGCCAGCCGGGTACAGGTTGCGGCCCAGGAAGCGCTGGAGGGTCGGGGCCGCATTCCACGGCCCCGTGGAGAGGTACACCATCGGCGCCTCGGGATGTTCCGCGGCGAGCCGGTCCAGCAGCACGGCCATGCCCGGCGTCGGCGTGCGGGCCCGCTCGCTCAGCACGAACGTGTTCCACAGTGCCAGGAACGGGCGCGGGAGGGCGGTGACCATCACTGTGTCGTCGATGTCCGAGACCATCCCGAACCGTGCGCCCGGATCGACAATCTGGACCTGGGCGGTAGACGGCTCCGCTCCGTCGGCGCTCATGCGCACCTCGTGCCAGCCCGGCTCGAGCTCAACGTCCACAAGCGCGTCCACGACGCCGCCCCCGTCCGCGCGCACGACGGCGCGGCTCGCCCCGATCTCGACCCTCACCTCGGCGTGCTGGATCGGCACCGACGTGAACGAGACCCAGCCGCGGAAGTTGTTGAACGCGTCCTGCGCCCCGTGTAGGCCCGGCCTCGAGTAGAGGACACGGCCGAGCACCCGCACCCGGCGCGTGGAACCATATCCGCGGTAGGCGACAACCTGCGCCACGTAGTCCCCATGCCTCGCCTGCCGCGTGCGCAGGTCATTCCACGCCTGTCCGAGGCGCCGCGCCACATGGAAGAGGGGCTTGAGCCGCGGGGTGCCCGCCCGTTCGGCCGCGGCATCGGCGTCCTCGACGTCAGAAGTCTGAGGGCCGGGGGCGTGGAGGACGCCATGGGAGTACTGCGCTGTCATGGGTCCACTCTCCCACGGCGGAGGTGCGTAGATCACACTGCCCGCTCATATCTCACGCGCGCGCAAGTTCCTCGATGTCCTCGAGGAAGGCGGCCGCGACGTCCTCGCTCACGGTCGTCTTCGTCTCGGCGATGGCCTCGAGGTAGTCCTCCGTGCTGGGGCCGCGCCGCACACCACTAACGAAGGCTTCCCCTGCAGCGGCGCCGGAGACGCCCTGGGCGACCAGACCGGCGTCGTCCGCGGGCTCCCGGTGCAGGGCGCCACCCGCCGCTGGCGAGCCCGCCATGCCGAGCACGGGCGCGGGCTCCGCCGCGTAGACGGCCTTCTCGAGGGCACGCTGGGACGCCGACCGCGCGGCGAACTCGATGTCCGCCGGGGAGAAGCCCTCGGTGCGGGCCACCAGCGCCTCCACATCCACCTCCGCAAGGACCGCCTCGGGGATGAACCGCTCCCACATGGACCGGCGGGCCTCCGCATCCGGCAGGCCGATCGGGATCACGTAGTCGAAGCGGCCGTGCCGCAGGAACGCGGAGTCGAGCGCCCGGATGAAGTTCGTCGCGCAGACCAGGAGCCGGCCCGGCTGCTCGCGGAACGCGGGGATGATTTTGAGCAGCTCATTGGTGACGCCCTGGTTGGGGCTCGGCGGGTCTCCCGCGCGGTGGGAGGCGATTTCCTCGACCTCGTCCAGGAACACCACGGCGTGCTCGAGTTCGGAGATCTCGAGGAACGTCTTCCGCAGGGCCCCCGCGAGCCCCTCGGGATCACCGGCGAGGCGTGAGGGGAACACCTCGACGAACGGCCACTCCAGCCGGGACGCAATCGCCTTCGCGAACGTCGTCTTGCCCGTCCCGGGCGGACCGAACAGCACGACGGCGCGCGGCGGCACCACCCCGAACTCGTCCGCGAGCTCCGCCTGGGCCAGGGGCAGGACGAGCCGGCGCTCGAGCAGCTGCTTCTCCCGCTTCATGCCCGCCACCCGGTCCCACAGGTCCCGCGGCAGCACGCGGCCGCCCAGCTGTGCGAGCGGCTCGAGCTCCGTGCGGGCCACCGGGATCTGCCGCTCGAAGAAGCGCAGGTTCTGCACGTCCTTGAACCCGCGGGAGAGGAACGCCTCGAGCCGCGTCTCGGTGTCCGGCATGAGGGCCGAGAGCTTGGTCAGGCCCAGCGGGGCCATGCGGTTCTCGAGCGCAGCGAGCAGCGCGGTCCCAATGCCCCGCGAGCGCCACTCAGGCAGCGTGGCCAGGAAGACGATCCAGCCCTGCTCGTGCGCGGCGCGTCCCACCGCCGCTCCGACCACGTCCTCGCCGTGCAGGGCCACGACAGCGACGTCCTTCTGGCAGGATGCGAGCACCTCCGAGAGCGAGTACACGGGCTCGATCCCCGAGGCCGTCATTGCACTCCAGAGCAGCAGGATCCCGTCGAGGTCCGAGGGGTGGAAATCCCTGATCCGCCACGTGGTCATGGGGGCTCCTTCGCGCGTCATGGATGCTGAGGCGAGTCTAGCGACGGCAGGTGGCGCGGAGGTTGCGAACAGCGTCCGCTCGTTCCCGTGACGGGCATTCCGTCCCAGCGCGTCGTGTGCAACACGCCGCGCTGGGCAGTGCTTCACGCGCCCAGCTGAGCAGGAACGGACGGCCGTCGCGCCGCTAACGTAGCCAGGCGCCAGCGGTGCCGAACAGCGCGAGCGTGCCGCCGGCCGCCCACAGGAGTCGGCGGCCGTGCGCCCGCATCACGGCGGTGTGCAGGGTGCCGAAGGACATGCGGGTCGCGGACGGGTCATCCGCGGGGGCGCTCGCGTGGCCCCACGTGGCCGGCTCCGCCGCGAGCGCTGCCAGCTGCTCGGCGTCGGCCTCCTCCAACGCCTTGGCCTGCTTGGTGAGCCAGCGGCGCAGCTGCCCGTCCGTGACCACGGCGGCGCCCTCGGCGGGACGGCGGATCGTCACCCGGCGCGGGGCCACGAGCACGACGGCGCCCCGCACCGGGACCTCCCGTCCAGCCGCATCCCCGAGGATCTTCGAGACGCGCTGCGCCTCGTGGGCCGAATTCCGCAGGTACTTCTGGTGCTGGCCGTTGACCATGAGGACGCTCCCGGCAACCCAGACGTCCTTGCCTGCGTGGTTCTTGGTATTGAGGGTGAAGACGCCGCCGGGACCGACCACGAGGTGGTCGATGTCCGCGCCGCGCGTGCCCACGGGGATCGAGTGGAGCACGTGCCACTCGGGACCGAGCTTGGCCAGTGCCCGGGCCACGCGCATCTCCCCGACGGCGCCCGCGTACCAGCTGCGGGCCTCGGGCGCTAGCGGGTTGGCTCCGAACAGTTTCGCGAGGCCCCGGCGGCGCGGTGTGCCGGACTGGAGTCGGAGCGTCTCGACCATGACGGCCTGCCCTGCGACGCGTGCCCTGAGCGGGCCGGTCATGAAATCCACGGTGGTCCCCTTCGCCGTGCTGACAGCGCCCCCATGACGCCTCGCACACAAGCCTAATCGTGCTCAGGCGTCCGTCATGTTCAGGCGCCGGCCAGCCGGACCTGCGAGGATCGGGCCATGAGCATCGTGAAGATCAACGCCATCACCGTCCCCGCCGATTCGGGCGACGAGCTTGCCCGCCGCTTCGCCGCGCGCGCCGGCGCAGTGGACGGTGTCCCCGGCTTCGAGGGCTTCGAGCTGCTGCAGCCCACGGACGGGCGCAACGTGTGGCTTGTGGTGACGCGCTGGGCGGACGAGGAGAGCTTCGAGGCCTGGAAGAACTCGGCCTCGTTCGGACAGGGGCACGGGCGTCCGGGCGCCGCAGAGGGTTCCGCCGCCCACGGTTCCGACGCGGCCGACGGCGCCGCCGCACCTGCCGCCGGCCAGCGTCCCGTGGGCGTCTCGGCCGAGCTGTGGAGCTTCGAGCCCGCGGACCTCGGGAAGTAGGTTCACTCATCGGTGAGCCGCCGTAGCACCTCGAGGTCCCGGATCAGACGGTCGTAGCGGGCTGGGCCGAGCTCGCGCCGCCACTCGGCCTCGATTCGTGCGATCTCAGCGGCCGCTATGGCTGTCGCGGCCGCGCCGCGCGGTGCCACCCGGACGAGGCTCGCCCTTGCGTCCGTGGGGTCTGGGACGCGCTCCACGTACGCACCGTCCTCGAGAGCCTGAACGAGCGCGCTCGCGGTCTGCTTGGTCACCTTGGCGCGGTCCGCCAGCTCAGTGACCCGGGAGCCGGCCTGCGAGATCCGCTGGAAGACGCGGGACTGGGCCATCGTGATGTCCGTGAAACCGGCGGCGGCCACCGCCTCGTACACGCGGTCCTCGAGGGCACGGTAGGGAATGTACAGCAGCAGGCCGATATTGAACGCCACCCCTTGATTCTAGTCAGTCTCCCTGACCATAATCAGTCAGGACTTCGTACTTCTTTTCACTCCTTCCAGAATGACGTCTTCCAGGGGGTGCCCGATGGACGGCAACGAGCTCTGGGGCCACATCCACACCGAACGCGCGGCGCTCGCGAGCCTCCTATGGCGGCTCCCGCCCGAGCAGTGGAACGTCCCGAGCCTCTGCCCCGGCTGGCGGGTCCGGGATGTCGCGGCGCATATCATCTCGGCCCCGCAGACCACGCCGTGGGGCGCCGCGGCGGCCGTTATGCGCGGGCGCGCGGACTTCAACCGGATGGTCCTCATCGAGGCCCAGCGCCGCGGATCGCGGCCGGTGACCGAGATCCTCGGCGACTACCGGCGGTTGGCCACCACGCGGCGTCGTGCGCCCGGAACCGGCGGCACCACCCCTCTCCTCGACGTCCTCGTCCACACCCAGGACATCGCGATCCCGCTCGGCCTCGAGCA
The DNA here is from genome assembly GCF_021554725.1 of Sinomonas notoginsengisoli. Classification (GTDB taxonomy): domain Bacteria; phylum Actinomycetota; class Actinomycetes; order Actinomycetales; family Micrococcaceae; genus Sinomonas; species Sinomonas notoginsengisoli. The sequence goes on from NZ_JAIZDP010000003.1 coordinate 49,620, forward strand.
CCGCATGCCTGTCGACGCCGCCGCAGCCTGCGCCGACCAGGTGTGGCGGGTCGCCTTCCCGTTCAACGCACGACGGCGGCTAGCCGGCTTCGGCCTGCGGGCCACCGACGTGGACTGGCAGTCCGGGAACGGGCCTGCCGTCGAGGGGCCGATGGAGGCCCTTCTCCTGCTGCTCACCGGGCGCCGGGCGTGGCTCAGCCGCCTGGCGGGTCCGGGCTCAGCATCCCTGAAACCCTGAGGCTGCCCGAGGAGGCCGCCATGAACCTCATCACCCAGCTCGCCGCGGGCCTGTTCGCCCTGACGCTCATCTCCGTGGGGATCCTCGAGATCTTCTTCCACGGAGACCAGCGCTTCCGGCCGATCTTCTACGTGGACCCAGGCACCGAGGGCGCAGTCCGCATGTGGGCGCAGAACATCGGGGCCGTCAACATCGTCACGGCCGCGGGGATCGCTGCAGGGCTCTGGATGGCCAACGCCGTATCGGGCGCCGCGCACGCGGCGGGGATCGGGATCGTCCTGTACGCGCTCGGGGCGAACCTCCTGCTCGGGCCGTGGCTCGGCATCACCGAGCGGCGGCTGTGGGGAAGCGCGATCGGGCAGGCGGTACTTCCGCTGGTCGGGCTCGTGGCGTTCGTGGTGGCCGGCTGAACCTGCCCGTCCGCACGAGCACGTCGCGCGGTTCGTCCGGGGCCCCGCTCAGCCGTGGCGGTCAGCCGTGCCGGCGTCTCAGGGCCAGGGCGAGCACGGCGGCGACCGCGGCAGCGCAGGTCATGACGAGGGCCATCGGCACGGCGGTGTGCTCCCCCGCGAGGCCCGAGAGCGGTGAGACCACCGCACCGAAGACGAACTGGGCGGCGCCCAGCAGCGCCGAGCCGCTGCCGGAGACGTGCCGCACGGCATCGAGGGCGAGGGCCGAGGAGTTGCCCATGAGGAAGCCGACGCTCGTCACGGCGAACCAGATCGGGATCGCGAGGAGCCAGTGCGGCACGGGCAGGAGCGCCACGGCGAGGATGGCGACGCAGAAGACGAGGAGCGCCGGGGCTGCTAGCGCAACGATCCGCTGGGCTGGGACGCGCCGCACGAGGCGCGACGAAATGTACCCCGCAGAGATGAGGCCCACCGCATTGAATCCGAACAGCATGCCGTACACGAGCGGAGACAGGCCCATCACCACCTGGTACACGAACGGCGAGGCCGGAATGTACGTCATCATCGCCGCGAACGAGGTGGCGAAGAGCCCGGCGTACCCGAGGTAGCGCGGGACGCGGAACAACTGGGCGAAGCCGCCGAGGATGCCGTGTTCGCCGCGCCGCTCGGGGGGCAGCGTCTCGCGGAACACCGTGAAGACGCTGACTGTCATGAGCAGGAACAGCGCGGCAAGGGTCCACATGATGCCGCGCCACCCGATGGGGTCCTCGAGCAGCGCGCCGATCGACGGCGCGATCGCGGGGGCAACTCCGGCCACGGTCATCATGAGGCTCATGGTCCGGGCAGTCTCTGCGCCATGGGTGAGGTCCACGATGATGGCCCGCGCGATCACGATGCCCGCCGCGCCGAGGAACCCCTGCCCGAAACGCGCCCCGATGAGCACCTCGAGGTTCGGCGCCAGCGCCGCGACCGCAGACGAGATGATCGCCCCAACGGTACCCACGAGGAGCGGCCTCAGGCGCCCGAACTTGTCCGAGAGCGACCCGAACGCCAGCTGGCCTGCGGCCATGCCGACGAGGAACCCCGTGAGCGTGAGCTGGACTCCGGACGCGCTGGCGACGAACTCCTGCTGGACGCGCGGGAAGCTCGGCAGGTAGAGGTCGGTGGCGAGCGGGGCGATAGTCGCGAGGAACGCCAGGACCAGAACCCACGGCGCCCTCAGTCCGCCCTGCCGGTTCAGAGCGCGGACGGGCATGGCGGAACGGTTGAGACGTCAGGCATCTGCCTAGACTACGGGTTCCGCATACTACCGCGCCCAGTCAGGGGTATTGGCGAGGGCGTCGGGATGCTCCTGGACGTACCGGCGGAGGCCGCCCTTGCGCGGGACCCTGACGGGCTCGGGCCAGCGGGGCAGGAGATGGTCGCCGAGCGTCACCCCGCGGATCTTGCGTCCGATGAGAGGCACTACCCAGTCGTTGAGCCACGTGCGCTGGGCCGCGATCCACTCCCGCGGACCACGCCGGAGCGGGGGCTCCCACTGGCGAGGCTTGAATGCCTGGGTGTAGCCGAGCTGGTCGAGTACCTGCCGGGCAAGGAACTTGTGGCCCGCCTTGGACATGTGCAGCCGGTCCGAGTCCCACATGCGCCGATCGGCGTACTCGTCGAAGCACCAGTAGTCCACAAGGACCGCGTCGAATTCGCGGGCCAGAGCCCGCACATGCTCGTTGTACTGCCGGTTGCGGCGCTTCAGCGGCTCGAGCAACGGGTTGACCTTGACGTCGTATCCCGTGAACAGCACGAGCATTGCCCCCGTGTCGGCGAGGGCGCGGACGAGCTCCTCGTACTGGGTCAGGAGCGCGTCCATGTCCGTGCCGACGTCGAGGATATCGTTCCCGCCCGCATAGAGGGTGACCAGTGTGGGCTCCATGGCGAGCGCCGGGCCGAGCTGGTCCGCGACGATCTGGCGCAGCCTCTTGGAGCGGACCGCGAGGTTCGCGTACTCCCAGCCCTTCTCGGACTTGGCGAGCTTCTCGGCCACGCGGTCCGCCCAGCCGCGCACGCCGTTGGGCAGCATCGGGTTCCAGTCCCCGACGCCTTCAGTGAAGGAGTCGCCCAGGGCGACGAATCTCTTCTGGCTCCCGCGACTGCTGCCATCCACCTCGCGAGTCTACGGATGGGACGCCACTGGCAGGCCACGATCGGGTGAACACCTGTTGACGATGGGGTCCCCCGGCCCAGCGGCGCCCCATCTTGGCTCAGGCTACTTGACGCACGGGATGCCGCCGCCAACGAGGGCGTCGGACCAGTCACCGGCATTGAAGGTCGATGACGGAGACGGCGAGGGCGGCGCAGGAGCCGGGGCAGGCTTGGACTCGGCCTGCTGGGGCGAAGCGGCGCCGCCGGGCCCCGGGGCACGCGCGGCCTCGGACGCCTGCGGAGCGGGCGCCGCCGCCGAGGATGCCGGGGCCGAGGACGCCGGGGCCGAGGACGCCGGTGCCGGAGCTGGCTTCGGGTTCAGCAGGTCGGCGACCTGGGCCTGGATCGCCTTCTTGTCCACGATGTTCACCGACTCGCCCGTATCGCTCCACCCGAATTCGACGATCGGGAGGGTCACGAATTTCGTCTTGTTCTCGGTGAGCTGCTTGGCCTTGAGCCCCAAGTCGATGAGGTTGAGGCCCTGGTCAACTGCCATCTTGTCCTTGAGCGCATCGATGATGCCCGTGACCTTGCCCATGTCCGTGAAGGTGCCCTTCTGCTTGAGCTGGGTCGCAAGCGAGGAGATGAACGCCTGCTGGCGCCGTGAGCGGTCGAGGTCGCTCAGCTCGACGCCGTCGCCGGACGTGTCCCGCCGCTGCCGCACGAAGGCCACGGCCTGCTGCGCGTTGAGCTGCTGTTGGCCCGCCTTGAAGTCGGCTCCCGAGTAGGAGTCCTTCGTGGCCTCCTGGAGGCACACCGTGATCGGCGCGACAGCCTTGGCGACCGAGAGGAACGCGGACATCGTGACCTCGACGAAGTGGTCGACCTTGATGTTCAGGAAGTCCTCGACTGTGGCAATCTCGGCCTTCCGGCCCTCGTCGCGCGCGGCCTGGTAGATCTGGTCCTGGCCCTTCCCGCCCGGGTTCGCACTCAGGGTGTGCAGGGCCTGGTCCATCGCATAGCCGTAGGCCTGCTTGACCTTGCCCTGCTTCATGCCGTCGGGCGCCCCGGCGAGGTCCACGTAGTCGTCACGCGGGATGGAGATGACCGTGGCCTGGCTGCCGTCCTTGGGCACGTGCAGGACCATGAGGGCGTTGCTGTTGTAGCCGCCGTCGTCGGCCGAGCCCGAGTGCAGTGCGTCGTATTCCTCCTGGCCGAGCGGCTTGCCGTTCTCATCGAGCCGGGAGTCGAGGCCCATGAGCAGGATATTGACGTCCTGGTCGAGGCCCACCCCGCCGCTGAGCGCCTCAGAGCGGCGGATCCCGTTGTCGAAGCTGAAGTAAGTCGCCACAACCCAGATCCCCGCGCCGAGCACGAGCGCCACAGTGACGATCCCTGCCAGGACGGCCACGCGGCGTCGGCGGTAAGTCCACCGGCGGTCGTAGGCCAGTGACTTCTGGTACAGGTTGCGGTAGGGCGCGTCGTCAGAGCTGCGCATGCGGCGTACCTCCCGGGTGGTTGGGGCGCCCCTGGGGACGCGCTGGCCCACCGTAGCGGGCCAAGCTCGGAACTTGCTGAAGGGCGCCTGAACACCAACCCCCGACCGCGCGCACGGTGACGGGCAGCCCCCGTTCAGAGCGCAGGGCGCGGACGGTACCGCGCACGAGCGCGTTGCCGCGGCCCGCGGTCTCCTCGACGACGGCCAACGCTACCCCCGCGACGGCGAACGCCAGGACCGCGACGATCCCCGCCACGAGGGCGAACAGGGTGGCCTCCGAGGCGAGAGCAGCGACAGCGCGGACGAGAAGGTCGGCCTCGCGGCCTGCGACGCCGGCGTGGGCCCTCGGACCATGCGGCGCGAATCCGGGGGCGAGCACGTGGGCGGCCGAGAGGTCCCGGACCGCGAGGGCCGCAATCACAAGCCCGAGCACGAGCAGCGCCGGCGGAGCGATGAGGATTGCAGTGCGGCGGCGTCCGACGACGGCTGCGCGCACGAGGGCAATGATGAACAGCATGGCGAGTACCTCGGGCTCAGATCGAGTGCATCCGGCGCGAGAAGCGCGGCCGTTCGGTCCGCGGGTACCTCTCCTCGTAAGACCTTCGGCACTTCGCGTCGTGACCCCGTACGCAGTGTTGACGACGGGGAGCCAATCGGAACCATCCCTTAATCCGGGATGGCCTGTCCTGACCCTTGGCGTCTCTCGACGTTCCGGGTCGCTGGCCTGTGTCCGCGAAGGAGCCTCAGCTAACAAGTGGCGCCTTGCGGCAACGACTTTACAGGAGGCGGAGGAGCACCACCAAATCAGCGCAGCACGATGTCCGCCGGGTCTCGGCGGGAACCGCCGGCACCCATCCCCCGTTGAACCACCAGAGGCTGCTTGGTCCACAGGGACGGGGATTAAGTATTGTCGGCGGCCCGCGACATAATGGCCGTGGCTGGTCTCGGGGGAACCGCTCCTGAAGGTTGTGCAGCCTACAGATTGCCGCCCGGCACCCCGGGCCCGAACCAGGAGCTCTGCGCCCTACGTGTTTCTGAGAACCTTCGGCTGGTCCTTCGGCGTGAGCGCCGTGGCACTCGTCGTAGCCTTCCTCTATGGGGGGCCGCAGGCCCTCTTCCTCGCGCTCGTCCTCGGTGTCCTCGAAGTCAGCCTGAGCTTCGACAACGCCGTGGTGAACGCCCGCATTCTCGAGCGGATGACCCCGTTCTGGCAGAAGATGTTCCTGACCGTGGGCATCGTCATCGCCGTGTTCGGCATGCGCGTGCTGTTCCCACTGCTCATCGTCGGGCTCACGGCCAAGCTCAACCCCGTCGAGGCCGTGCAGCTCGCACTCGCCAAGGGCCCCATCGACGAGCCCGGGAGCTACGCCTACATCCTCCACCACGCCCACCCGCAGATCGCGGCGTTCGGCGGCATCTTCCTGCTCATGATCTTCCTCGACTTCTTCTTCGAGGAACGTGAGATCACCTGGCTGCGGTGGTTCGAGATGCCCCTCGCGAAGGTCGGGAGGATGAACGGCGCTTCGCTCGTGGTCGGGCTCTTCGCCCTCGCCGTCATCGGCCAGCTCTCCGGGCCCGAACTGCAGGGCAGCGTGCTCATGGCCGGAATCTTCGGCATGGTCACGTACTTCCTCGTCCAGGGCCTCGGCGAGCTCTTCGACACGGATGCCAGCGGTGAGATCGACGCCGAGGACATCCCCACCGCGGCTGGCGGCACCCACGGCAAGGGCTCGAGCAAGGCCGTGCAGGTTGCGGGCAAGGCAGCCTTCATGCTGTTCCTCTACCTCGAGGTCATCGACGCCTCGTTCTCCTTCGACGGCGTCATCGGCGCCTTTGCCATCACGTCGGACCCGATCATCATCGCCCTGGGCCTCGGCCTCATCGGCGCGATGTTCGTCCGCTCACTGACCGTCTACCTGGTGCGTCAAGGCACCCTCGACGAGTTCGAGTACCTCGACCACGGCGCCCACTGGGCCATCGGTGCCCTCGCCGTCATCCTCCTCATCACGATTGGGGTCGAGGTCAATGAGGTGGTCACCGGCCTCATCGGAGTGTTCTTCATCGGCGCCGCCTTCATCGGCTCGATCCGGCGGAACAGGCGCAAGGTGGCCGAACCGGAACACGCGCACACTACCTGACCGAATCGCACCAACCGCACCCCCATAGGGACAACATAAGGAGCAACACTGTGGGACTGAGCTTGCAGAAGGGCCAGGGCCTCTCGCTGACCAAACAGGACGGCTCGGGCATGTCCCAGGTCCGTCTGGGCCTGGGCTGGGATGCCGTGGAGCAGCCGCGCAAGGGCTTCCTCGGAAGCCTCTTCGGCGGCGGCGCCGCTGAGATCGACCTCGACGCCTCGGCCATCCTCTACAACGCCAACCGCCAGGCCCTCGACACCGTGTTCTTCAACCAGCTCGCCAGCAAGGACGGGTCCATCCGACACACGGGAGACAACCTCACCGGCGCCGGCGAGGGAGATGACGAGACGATCATGGTCAACCTGCCCGGGGTTAACGGCGCGGTCGAGCACATCGTCTTCGTCATCACGAGCTACTCTCAGCAGACCTTCAACCAGGTTCAGAACGCCTTCTGCCGTGTGGTGGACGACTCGGTGGCGGGCAGCCCGGAGGTGGCGCGCTACACGCTCACCGAGCAGGGCCCGTACACGGGCATGATCATGGCCAAGCTGTCCCGTGAGGGTGCAGGCTGGAAGTTCACAGCCGTTGGCCAGCCGGCCAACGGCCGCACGGTCGGCGACCTCGTCGGGGCCTCGGCCGCCGTTCTGTAGCACACGCGACGACAAAGGAGCACCGTGGCAAGCCTCACCCTCAGCAAGGGCAGCAACCTCTCCCTGACCAAAGCGGACCCTGGCCTCACCCGGGCCATGATCGGCTTGGGCTGGGACCCGCGCACCACCGCGGGCGAGATGTTCGATCTCGACGCGAGCGCCCTGCTCGTCTCGGCGCGCGGCAAGGTGCGCAGCAACGACGATTTCATCTTCTACAACCAGCTCGAGGCCAAGGACGGCTCCGTCATCCATCAGGGTGACAACCGGACCGGCGAGGGCGAGGGGGACGACGAACAGATCCTCGTCGACCTCACGAAGGTCGCGGCCGATGTCGAGAAGGTCGTCATCGTCGTCTCGATTGACCAGGCGGAGGCCCGCCGCCAGAACTTCGGCATGGTCCGCGGCGCGTTCTGCCGGGTGGTCAACGAAGCGACTGATCAGGAGATCGTCCGCTACGACCTCACCGAGGATGCCGCGAGTGAGACGTGCATGGTCTTCGCCGAGATCTACCGCAACGGAAGCGAGTGGAAGTTCCGCGCCGTCGGGCAGGGCTATGCGTCGGGCCTGCATGGCGTCGCCACCGATTTCGGCATCGTCCTCGATTGACCGCAGAGAAGGAGCACTGACATGGCAGGACTGACCCTCTCCAAGGGCGGCAACCTCTCCCTCACCAAGACGGACCCCGGCCTCACCAAGGCGATCGTGGGCTTGGGCTGGGATCCGCGCACGACGACGGGTGACGCCTTCGACCTCGACGCCTCGGCACTGCTCGTGGGCGCGAGCGGCAAGGTCCGCTCGGATGCCGACTTCATCTTCTACAACCAGAAGCAGACGCCCGACGGCTCGGTCACGCACCAGGGCGACAACCGCACCGGCGAGGGTGAGGGCGACGACGAGCAGATCAAGGTCGACCTTACGAAGGTCTCCTCGGATATCGAGCGCATTGTCATCGTGGTGAGCATCGATCAGGCGGACGCGCGCCGGCAGAACTTCGGCATGGTCCGCTCCGCGTACTGCCGCATCGTGAACGAGGGCACCGACGCCGAGGTGGTCCGCTACGACCTCTCCGAAGACGCCGCGGCCGAGACCTGCATGATCTTCGCCGAGCTGTACCGCAACGCGGGCGAGTGGAAGTTCAAGGCCGTCGGCCAGGGTTATGCGAGCGGGCTGGCCGGCGTTGCCGCGGACTTCGGCGTGAACCTCGGCTGACACAGCACCCCCGGCAGCAGCCCCACGTCCCACAGCAGCCCACCCACCCACCCTTAGGAGCTTTCGCGATGTCCATCTCCCTGACCCCTCCGGACCCGACCGAGGCCGAGAATGCCCTCGTGCTCCAAGCGCCCGAGCCTGCCCCCGTGATCAAGGAGGAGCAGGCACCCGGCATGGTCCCAGTCGGCAGCGAGCGCCAAACTGAGATCGCGAGCCAGGCCAAGGCCTTCGTAGCAGAGATCGCGGCGATGGACTCGCGCAGCCCCGAGTTCCAGCAGAAGGTCGAGGGCCTCAACCGTTTCGCCGGGCGGGAGATGATCTCGTCGTCGGACGCGTCGAACCGCATGCTCGAGCGTTCGAGCACGTCCCGCGCGGGCGCGAAGAAGGCCGGCGACAGCGCACAGATGTACGTGGCCTCCACGCTCGGTGAGCTGCGGACCACGGTGGAGGACCTCACGCCGAACCAGGCGGACCTGAGCGTGGGGCGGAAGATCCTGGGCGTGATCCCCGGCGGCAACAAGCTCGCGCGGTACTTCCAGCGCTACGAATCTGCCCAGACCCAGCTGGACAAGATCATCAAGTCCCTCATGGCCGGCCAGGACGAGCTCATGAAGGACAACGCGGCGCTCGCGCAGGAGAAGGCGAACCTGTGGGAGACCATGCAGCAGCTCTCGGAGTACGCTGTCTTCGCCCAGGAACTCGACAAGGCGACCGTGGAGAAAATCGACGAGGTCCGGCGCAGGGGCCAGACCGAGCACGCGCAGCAGCTCGAGTCAGACGTCCTGTTCCCGGTGCGCCAGCGCCGTCAGGACATCCTGACCCAGCTCGCGGTGTCGGTGCAGGGCTACCTCGCGATCGACATCATCCGCAAGAACAACAGCGAGCTCATCAAGGGCGTAGACCGCGCGCGCACGACCACGATCAGCGCCCTGCGCACGGCCGTGATCGTCGCGCAGGCGCTCGCCAACCAGAAGCTCGTGCTCGATCAGATCGACGCCATCAACACCACGACGAACAACATGATCATGCGCACCTCGGAGATGCTCAAGGACCAGACCGGGCGCATCCACCAGCAGGCCGCCAGCTCGGGCGTGTCGGTGCAGACGCTCGAGAAGGCCTTCGCGAACATCTACCAGACGATGGACGCGATCGACACGTTCAGGTCGCAGGCGGCCAAGAACATGGAAAGTACGGTGCAAGCACTCGAGACGGGGCTCGAGCGGTCCCGCCCGTACATCGAGCGCGTCCGCAAGCAGGAGGGCAACGCGGGCTGAGACCTCAGTCCTCGACGAGGTCCTCGTCCTCGACGTCCTCCTCGACGAGTTCGTCGTCATAGTCCACGACCGCGTCGTAGACGGAGTCGAGCGCGGCGACGGGGACGTTGACCATGCCGTCGCCCGTGTCGACGAGGCCAAGCGCCTCGAGTTCCCGGATCTGGGCCACGAGAGCCTCGGAGAGGCCCTTCAGCTGCAGGGACGCGTCGGCGCCAAGTTCCTCCTCCACTCCGAGGTCCTCACCGGGTTCGGTGCGCCCCTCGCCCAGGGAGGCGACATCCGCGAGGGGGAAGGGCTCCTGGCGGACCGCAGCGGCAAGGATGGTGGTGAGGACCGCGGAGGTCTCTCCTTCAGGGGTGCCCGGCGCTCCGTCCGTGCACGCAGCCACGACGATCTCGGTCCCGAGGAACTGCGCTTCGAGGCGCCCGAGGCCGTCGCTCTTGCCCAGGTCTGCCGCCCCCTCACCGGGGCGGGCCACCCCGCCGGTCACATCGATGAGCTCCGCGTTGGCCATGGCCTCCCAGAGTCGTGCGGCACGCGCCTCGGACCCGACGCGCTCCGCGGCGGCGGCCAGCGCGTCCGGGTCGAGACCGGCGTCAGGCGTCGTCTCCCGTTCAGGACCGAGCCAGTCGAGCAGCGCCAGAGCGTGGCCCACAAATGGTGCGTTGGCAGCGAACTCGGCGGCCTCTTCCTCGCTCGGCTGGGGCAGGTCGGCGCGCGGGCCGCTGTCCACAATCCCCCCGAGGGCCTCCGCCTCCGCGTCGAGCACCTCGGCCACGGCCTCGAGCTCCTGGGCGGTCCCCTGCCAGCGCCCAGTCTCCTCGAGGAAGCTCAGCCAGTCGATCAGGGTGCCCACCACGTACCGCTGGTCGTCCACCGCGCTGGCCTCGTCCTCTGCGGCCCCGGCAACGTCGTCGAGGAACGGCGTCAGGAAGCCCGCTACGTGGTCAGGGTCGAGGCGCAGCGACGGCGCGCCCTTGCCGAGGCTGGTGACGACTGTGATGAACATCTTCACCACCAGCAGCTGCCCCGCCGCGAACGCGGAGAGGTCATCCTCGCCGCGTGAGGCCCACGCGATGTACTCCGGCGTGAGGCCGTCCACCATGAGGTCCACACTGCGACGCCGGCGCTCATAGTCCCCCAGGGACGTGGCGGAGCCCGGGCGGGTGTTCTTCGGCTTGCGCGTGCGGCTCTTCGGCATGAGACGAGCCTACGCTTTCCGGCGCACGACGGCGCGGCCCACCCACGTCCCGCGCTCGCTCACGCTGGGGCGGGCTACAGGCTGCCGGCGAGGTCCTTGAGCACGTCCCGGATGCGCGTGGGATCGGTCGCGTCGAAGTACTGCCCTCCGGAGGCAGCGGCGATCTTCCGCAGGACTTCGGTATCCGCCCGGGATCCGTAGGCGAGCGTGAAGACCTTGATCCGCTTGCCGGTCGCGGACTGCTGGGAGAGCTTCGCGACCGTGTCCTCGAGTGTGCCGGGCCGGGCCGTGTCGTTGGTTCCGTCGCTGAGCAGGATCACCGAGTTGAGCGCGTCGGAACGGTAGCCGCCGGCCACGGTGTCCACGGAGAGGCCAACGGCCTCGTACAGCGGCGTGTAGGCAACGGGGGTGAGGCCGCGGACCTTGGCTGCGATCGACTCGCGTTGGGACTTGACGCTCGCGAGCGGCTGGACGATCCCGGGTTCGAGGCCGCCGCCGTCCTTGTTGGAGAAGCCTTCGATGCCCACCTGGTCGTCGTACCCGAAGAGCCCGAGCGCGCCCTCGACGGCGTCTTTCGCGGCCTGGATCTTGGTCACGCCGGGCTGGATCTCGTCCCGCATGGACCCGGAGACGTCCATGGCAAACAGTACGCGGGCGGGCTTGCGCACCGCCGCGAAGCCCTTCTGCAGGCCCTTGACGAGCTCGGCGGACGGGGCCTCGAGGATGGTGGACGCGGTGCCGAAGTGGCCGGCGTCGGCGACCGCGAGGTCCGCCTCGCCCCGAATGTCACGGAACCCCGAGGCACGCACGGCGGTCTGGCCCTCCGCGGTGCGCGCGAACCGCACGAAGTCCTCTCCCGCGGCGCGCTGCGCGTCCCCCACCCAGCCTGCCGAGAGGACGGCCGCCGGGGAGTCGGCCGTGTAGACCCCGTCGGACGGGTAGTACGGGGTGAGCTGGACCTTGGGCGGTGCGCCGTTGGCGAGAGTGCTCCCATCGGGGCTCGTGATGCCGCGGTTGTACTCCCACACCGACTTCTCGTCGGTGATGAGCGCCGAGAGCGTGGCGGAGACGGCCTTGATGTCCGGCGCGTTGCGGATGGAGTCCAGGAAGTGTGCCGCGGTGGTCATGTAGCTGCTCGTGGCGCTCTCGCCGAGCCGCACCTGGGAGGTCGCGAAGGTCGAGGTGAGATCGGCCGTGGTGAGGAGGCCGTCGTGCCCGGAGGCAGCGGAATAGGCGGTGGCAAGCGCGAAGAGGCCTGAGCTGGCCATCGACGCGTTCGCCTTGGCAATACGGAAGTATCCCCACTCGGGCTTCCCCGCGCGTTCCCAGCCGCGGGCATCCGAAGCGGCCTTGTACACGTCCGCCCACGTCGGGGCCTTGGAGTCCCACCCCAGTGCGGCAGCCATGTCCGCGGGCATGGCCAGTGCTACGGCGGTGGAGGCGATGCTCGAGCCCGAATCGGGCACGATCGTCGCGCCCTGGCCCCCAGCTGCCCGGGCGGCCGAGAGCCACATCGACGCATCCGGTACCCAGACGGCGGGCTGCTGGTCGGCTGGGGTCGATGAGAAGCCGCGCGCGGCGTCGTCCGCAGCGAGGCCGGACTTGCGGGACGTGACCTTGACGTCCACGCAGCGGCCGCCCGCATCGCGCTTCGCGCCCTGGTAGGCATTCGCAACGGCCTGGACCATCCCGGCGTTCTCGGGTGAGGCGAGCACGTTGAGCCGCGTGCAGGGGCCCGCACCCGGTGAACTCGGGAGGGTGTCCCGGGTCAGCGGCGCTGCTGGCTGGGTCGCGGTGAGCTTGGCCGTCGTGGCCTTCGGGATCCGGTTGACCGTCAGTGAATCGTAGAGCGAGGGCAGCCACAGGACTCCTGAGAGCGCCAGGGCTGCGACGATCCCGGAAATGATTGCGATGCGGCTCCAGGGCCGGGCTGCGCGACGGCGGCGCGCGGCTCGTCGGCGCGAGGGAGAAGTGCTTCGTCTGCCCATGCCGGGGACCTTTCATCGAAGGCGCGCGCTGGCCAGCGCTCGACTGGTAGCTGGACGCTCTGGGACCGTACAGGCGTGACGGGAATGACTCCTGAACTTTTGATGAACGGAGAATGACGGCGGAAGGCGGCGGCACGTCGGCCCACGGCATTGGGCCTCGTACTGTCGCACCCAGCGATTAGGCTGGAGGGCATGGTCGGGAAGTTCTTCGGGTCACTCTTCGGGGGTGCCGGGCGCGAGCCTGAGCGTGCCCTCGACGAGCAGCTGCCGCTCACACAGGCGGAAGAGCTCGAGCAGACGCGCGCCGCTCTCGGCGTCCTGCGCAGCGCTGTCCGCCGTGCGGGCGCCCTCCTGCCGACGCTCGCCTCCTCGCGAGTGCGCCAGACCGATGACATCCTCGCCAACCTCATCGACTACATCGCCGAGAACGGGGCCTCGACCGAGCAGCGCGTCCTCCTCAATGCGATCATCACCGACTACCTGCCCACGTCCCTGCGCGTGTACCGGGCGCTCCCGCCCGAGACGCACACGGACACCAGCCCCGAGTCGGAGAAGCTGCTCGAGCAACTCGACATCCTGCACTCGACGGCCCTGGACCTCGACCACCAGGTGCGCACCGGTGCGATCGCCGAGTTGAGCGTCCACGGCCGCTTCCTGCAGGACAAGTTCGACGTCGGAGGCATCCGCCTCGCCCCCGGAGAAGGAGAGATGCACTGATGGCCACGATGGTCGCGGGCAGCAACGCACCGCTCACCGCGGAGAACCCCGGCCTCGGCGGAGTGATGGTCGCCATGGGCTGGCAGATGGTCCCGAGCAACGGCCCCCAGTCCGAGCTGACGTCCATGGCGATCCTGTGCGGCGAGAACGGCCAGGCTCTCTCCCCCGAGCACCTCGTGTTCTTCAACCAGCTGACGACGGCGGGCGGCGGCGTCCGCTTCGACGGTGACGCCGGCGCTGGCGCCACCGCTGCACATGACGTGGAACAAGTCGACGTCGAGTTCTCGCGTGTCCCGGCCGAGGTCTCCAAAATCGCCTTCCTGGCCTACGTGGACCCGGAGGTGCGCGGCCCTGGGACCTTCGGTGCCGTGCGCAGCGCCTACATCCGGCTCGCCCGGCCGGACGGTTCCGAGCTGCTGCGCTTCGATGTCCCCGAGGTCCAGGGCGAGCGCATCAAGGCCATGATGTTCGGCGAGCTGTACCGGCACCGCGACGACTGGAAGTTCCGCGCACTCGGACAGGGGTACGAGAACGGGCTTACCGGGGTGGCCCGCGACTTCGGGCTCGATCTCTGATGAAGGGGCTGCGCGGCTCCGACGTGCCCTTCATGACCCGGCGCGTGAGGGAACCGGCGGTCGGGCAATCCCGCGTCCAGGGCCGGCCCGGCTCCGCTCAGCCGCCGTCCGTCCAGCCGCGGTCCTCAGGCCTCGACCTGTCCCCACGATCGGCGGTCGAGCCCAGCCAAAGCTCTGGGCCGGCGGCGACGGAACCCGCGTCTGTCGAATCGCGGCTCTACCCGGCTCCGGCGTTCGGCGGGCTCCGCCAGCTCTCGGCGAGCAGCGCCGTCGTGCGTCTGAACCCGCGGCAGTCGGGAATCGGCTCGCTGTTCGTCACGGGCGCGCGCGGCACCGCATGGGAGGGCGAAGACCGCACCACGGGAGCGCAGAGCGTGCACCGCGAGCAGATCGGCACCCCGGTCCCGACGGCAGGGAACCGGCCGCTCGTGAGCTTCGTTAACCGGGACGCCGTTGTGGTGCTGCGCCATGTGCGCATGCTCCGCCGGGCCCTGTTCATCGGGGCCGGCGGGACTATGACGGTCCAGACGTTCGACGGCTCGGCCATCGCCGTCCAAGGCACGCTGGGGCCACGGCAGCGCACGGTGCTGACCGCGACCCGCATCGGTGCGCTCCTCGAGCTGCGCGCCGAGTCGGTCCCCGAGGAATGGGACGACGGCGAGATCTGGCGTGAGTTCGCGTTCACCATGACCGTGGGGTTGGGAACCCCGCGGCGTTAGCCCTGCACTGACCACGTACCACACGCACGCACACACATTTGGGGGACCCGTGCTGCACTACTCCTTCCTGACCGACAGCGGCCGCGACCGTCTCTTCGCGCAGCCGCCGCAGCAACTCGGCGCCGACTCGGATCCACGCACGCTCGCGATCGGGCTGGGCGCCGCCCTGTACCAGCCAGGCACGAGGCCGAGCCTCGCCGACTCCATCATGAAACGCGCCCGTTCCGGCTGTGCGAGCACAGTGCTGTGCCTCGAGGATGCGGTTGCGGACTCGGCCGTGGAGCACGCGGAGGACAACGTGGTGGCTGCGCTGACCGAGCTCTCCCGGCGCGACGACGCCGCCATGCCAGCGTTCCCCCTCGTGTTCGTCCGGCCCCGCACCCCCGAGCAGCTCCTGGCAGTCGGCCGCCGGTTCGGGCCCGCGGCGCGGCTGCTGACGGGGTTCGTGCTGCCGAAGTTCGAGAATGCCTCGGGCCGGGGCGAACGGTTCCTCGAGGCCCTCGCACTCCTCAATGAGGAACTTGCCGAAGTCCGGCCCGGCGGGACGCCGTTGCGGGCGATGCCGATCATCGAGCACCCCGTGACTACCCACCGCGAGACGCGGGCTGGGGCACTCCTGAAGGTCCGCGACCTGCTGGGCGTGCACCGAGAGCTGATCCTGTCCGTGCGGCTCGGGGCCACGGACATGTCCTCCGCGTACGGGCTGCGCCGCTCGCGGGACCTGACGATCTACGACATCGCGGTCGTCGCCAACGTGATCGCGGATGTGGTGGGCATCCTCGGCCGCCCAGAGGACGGCTGGATCATCTCCGGACCGGTGTGGGAGCACTACTCGAATACCGAGCGCATCCTGCGCCCGCTCCTGCGCGCCACCCCCTTCACCGCCGCCAACTCGGCCGTCCTGCGGGAGCAACTGCTCGGCGCCAACCTGGACGGGCTCATCCGTGAAATCGAGCTCGACCTCGCCAACGGGCTCCTGGGGAAGACGGTGATCCATCCCTCGCATGTGCCGTTGGTGCACGCGCTGCACGTCGTTGCGCACGACGAGTACCTCGATGCCCTCGACATCCTGGCTGCCGACGCCGCGGGCGGCGGTGCCGTCGCCTCCCAGTCGGGGAACCGCATGAACGAGGCCAAGCCGCATCGCGCTTGGGCGCAGCGGGCCCTTCAGCGCGCCGAAGCCTTCGGCGTCGCCCGGCCGGACGTGACCTTCGTAGACCTCTTGGAAGCGAGCATGAAGTGACAGGCACTGCTGAGATTGGCATTGAGGTCGATTCCCGAGCGTCTGCAGGCGAGCGGAGTGGCGCCGTGGTGCGTGACCGCCTCGGGATCCGGCTCGCGAGTTCGCCTGGGAGCCTCCTACCCGTCGACGCCCTCGTGGGGCTCGCCGTGCGGCGCAATCCGAAGCGTGCCCAGCTGCTGGTCTCGCGCGTGCTGGCGAAGCACGTGCCGACGCCGCCGGCGCTTGCCATCGGGGCGGGCCGGCTGCTTGGCGCAGCGGTTGCGCAGAGGCTCGGGCTGTTTGCCCGGGATGTGACTGCCCGAGATCTGACGGCCCCGGCCGAGGCGCTGCTGCGCGGCCTCGAGGGGGACGCGCCGTCGCCAGCCGAGGTCCTGCCGCTGCCGACGGTCCCGCCCGCCCTCGGCGAGGCCATCGCGACGCTGGGCTACGCGGAGACCGCCACCGGGCTCGGGCATCTCGTTGCCGAGTACCTCGGCTCGTACTACGTCCACTCGACCCGGGAGGCCACATCAGTGCGGCCGTTCGGCGGGTTCGAGGAGGAGCACTCGCACGCGACGGGCCACGTGCTCGTGCCCACCGACCCCACACGGCTCGCCAGCGCGCAGACCGTGGTCCTCGTCGACGATGAGCTCTCCACAGGCCGGACGATCCTCAACACCGTGCGCGAGCTGCAGGCGGCGTACCGCGGCGCGCCCGCTGGCGGCAGTCTCGCTCGGCGGCGGTACGTGGTCGCCACCCTGGTGGACCTCCGGTCCGGCGACGACCGTGCCGAGTTCGACGCCCTCGCCCGCGAGCTCGGCTGCGAGCTGGGCGTCGTGGCGCTCGGCGCGGGGACGATCGAGCTCCCGGGCGATGTCCTGGAACGCGCCGCCGAGTGGCTCGCGGAGTCGGACCGACCCGACGTCCCGGTGACACGGACTGATCTCGGCGGGACGGTGGTTGAGGTCAGCGCAGCGGAGTCCAGCCCCCTCCGGAGCGCGAGGTTCGGCGTGGACACCGCGAGCACTGGCACCCGGCTCTCAGAGCTCGCGCAGTCCCCTGCTCGGACAGTTGCGGAGGCCCTCACGCGTGCTGGGCTCGGCCGCGATGCGCACGTCGTGGTCCTCGGCTCCGAGGAGCATTTGGCACTCCCGCTGGCGATCGCCGCCGAGCTGGGGTCACATTTCCCGGGAACCCTCTATTCCTCGACGACTCGCTCCCCCGTGCACGTCCTCGACGAGGCGGGCTATGCCATCCGCTCGGCCGTCGCCTTCGCCTCCCATGGCCACGCCGTGGACGGCGGGCCTGGCTCCGGCACCCGCTACGCGTACAACCTCGTCACGCCGGATCTCGGGGGACCCGACGCGATCGTCTACGTCCCGGAGCCCGGCACGTCGCACGAAGACCTCGGAGCCGGCGCGCCCGGCGTCACCGAAGCCCTAGCGCGGCAGGCACGGACCGTCGTCGTGCTCCGCCTCGACGCCGCGCCGCCGTACCCGGAGCCGCTGCGCGGCGGCGGTGGCCCGGGCAGCTTCGGTTCGTACCGGCCCGAGGACGCGGCGTGGCTGCTGAAGGACCTCTCGGGGGCTGCCCTCGAAGCGCCGGCGCACGAGCGCGAGGCCGCGATCCAGTCAGGGCGCGCGAGCTACGCCGAGTCGCTGCCACAGGAGTACGAGCCCAGCCCCGAGTACCAGGCCCTGTTCCACGCGGCGCTGGCCGAGTCGAAGCACCGCATCGCGCAGGCCGTCGCGGACGTGATCGAGCAGGTCCTCGCACTGCGCAACGGCGAACCGGTCCTCGTCTCGCTCGCCCGGGCCGGGACCCCAGTCGGCATCCTCATGCGCCGTTGGGCCATGCAGGCACACGGACTGGACGTGCCGCACTACACGATGAGCATCGTGCGCGGGCTCGGCATCGACAGGAATGCCCTCCGGTACCTCCTCACGAAGCACCGGCCAGAGCAGATCATGTTCGTTGACGGCTGGACGGGCAAGGGTGCGATCACCCGCGAGCTGGCGGCCGCCGTGACGGACTTCAACGCGACCGAGCTCGCCGGAGACCCTGCCCACCTCTCCCCGGAGCTCGCCGTCCTCGCCGATCCGGGGCACTGTGTGCGCGTGTTCGGGACACGGGAGGACTTCCTCATCCCGTCCGCATGCCTCAACTCGACGGTCTCGGGCCTGGTGTCCCGCACGGTGTTCAACCGCGAACTGGTCCGCCCCCACGATTTCCACGGCGCCAAGTTCTACGGCGAACTCGCGGGCCGGGACGTCTCGAACCAATTTGTGGACACTGTCGCGGGCTGCTTCGGGGACACGCTTGTCGGGCCAAGCGGAGCGGAGTCGAAACCCGAACCCACGTGGGCCGGGTGGGCGGCGGTGGAACGCATTGCGGTGGAGCAGGGCATCGGCTCGGTGAACCTCGTCAAGCCGGGCGTCGGCGAGACAACACGCGTGCTGCTGCGCCGGGTTCCCTGGAAGGTACTGGCCCGCCCGGAGCTCCTCGAAACGGATCGCGCCGGCCGCCTCCGCAGCGGCAACCTCGCCCACGTGCTGCTCCTCGCCGAGCAGCGTGGGGTGCCGGTCGAGCCGGCCGAGGGCCTGCCCTACAGCTGCGTGGGCCTCATCCGACAGGCGGCCGCGGATGCGTGAGACTGTCGTCGCCTGCGACCTAGACCGCACCCTCATCTACTCCGCCAAGGCGCTATTCCTCGATGACCGACTCGAAGGCCACGAGCACCCGCCGCTCGTGGTGAGCGAACTGTACGAGGGGGCGCCCCTGAGCTACATGACCCGCCGGGCCGAGGACCTCCTGCACGAGCTCACGGCACGGGCGGTGTTCGTCCCCGTCACCACGCGCACGCGGGCCCAGTTCCGGCGTGTCCGGCTCCCGGCCACTCGCTACGCGATCACGACCAACGGCGGCGTCCTCCTCGTGGACGGTGAGGCCGACGGCGAGTGGGCGGGCCAGGTGCGCGGCGCCGTCGTGCGCGGATCGGCACCGATCAGCGATGTGCTTGCCCATCTGGGCCGGGCGCCCGTGCCGGGCGTCCAGCGGATCCGCACAGCAGAGGACCTCTTCGCCTACGCGATCGTCGAGCGCACCGGGCTGCCCGAGGGCTACGTGGACGAGCTGACGGCGTGGTGCGGCCAGCGCGGCTGGGTGGTGTCCCTGCAGGGACGCAAGCTGTACTGCGTCCCTGCACCTGTGACGAAGGAGGCAGCGGTCGCGGAGATCATGCGCCGGGTGGGCGGGGAGACTCTCGTCGCGGCGGGCGACTCGCTCCTGGACCGCGGCCTGCTCGAGATGGCCGACGTCGCCTTGCGCCCACGCCACGGCGAACTCGAGGAATCGGGGTACGTGAGGCCAGGGCTGCGGATCACGGAATCGCGAGGCGTCCAGGCCGGAGAGGAACTCCTCCGTGTGGCCAGCGGAATTGTCGAGTCGGTGAGGGTGCGAAGCCTCGCCACCCGCACCTAGCCGGCAATCGCGGAGGGTTCGGAAGAGTCCTGCGCCCACTCCTCGGCCATGAGCCGGAAGGAGCGCTCGCGCAGGGCCGGGTCGTGGGCGTAGCCAGTGAGGATGATCTCGTCGATTCCGTAGGACGCCGCGAAGGTCCGAAGGAACTCGACGGCCTCAGCTGGCGTCCCGACGGCGGAGAAGCGCAGGGCCGAGGTGGCCATCTGCTCCTCGTGCGGGGCCCAGTCCATCTCGCGCACGGGCGGCATGAGCGGGCTGCGCGTGCCCCGGCGGATGCCGACGAACATCTGCAGGTGGGTCGTGAAGAGGAACTCGGCCTCCTCGCGGGTCGGCGCCACCATGAGGTTCGCGCCCGCCATGACGTAGGGCTCGGAGATCTGGGCCGTGGGCGCCGAGGGGTTGAACATCTGGCGGTACGTCCAGATCGCCTCGGTGAGCTGGAACGGGGCGAAATGGCTTGCAGCCGCGAAGGGCAGGCCGAGCTGGCCCGCGATGGCCGCGCCCGCCGTCGAGCTTCCGAGGACCCACAGCGGCACCTTGGTGCCGCGTGCGACCCCGGCGTGGACGCCCTGCGAGAGCTGGACGCTCTCGGCGTCGTCGGTCTGGTCGCCGAAGAACCAGGCGAGCAGCCGGATGTTCGCCGCGAACGTGGCCTCGCCGTCGTCGCGCGCGCCGCGGCGCAGGAGGGCGGCCGTGCGCGGGTCGGTACCGGGTGCCCGGCCGAGCCCGAGGTCGATCCGGTCGCCGTAGAGGTTCGCGAGTGTGCCGAACGCCTCCGCGACCGCGAGGGGCGCGTGGTTGGGGAGCATGATCCCGCCGGAACCGACGCGCAGGGTGGAGGTGTTGGCGGCGGCGTTCGCGATGAGGAGAGCCGTGGCATTGGAGGCGAGGGCGTCCGTGTTGTGGTGCTCCGCATACCAGAGGCGCCTGTAGCCGGCCTCCTCCGCGAGCTTCGCGAGGCGGGTTGCGGCGACGAGGGCGTCTGAGACGGAACAGCCCTCCACGACGGGGGCGAGGTCCAGGATCGAGAGAGCGGTCACAAGGGCGGCAACCGGAGGACGCTCCGAGATGTTCCCGAAATAAGTGTGAGGTGGATGCCACCTTCTATAACAGCTGCATTGCTATTGCACAAAATGGGCCGAAGTGACTTGTCCCTACACAGGGCTCTCTGGGAAGAATAGAGAGGTCGTGGCTGGTGCGGGGGCCCGCCGACCTTTCGGGGAGGAGTTGCTGTGGACGATGCGTTGATGGTGGCCAATCTGGTGTACTTCGGCACGCTCGTCATCGGAGGCGTCCTTCTCGTGTTCCTCGCCGTGGCCACCGTCATCACGCTCGTCGTTGCCGGGACCGGCCAGGCCGTCGCGTCCGTCCTCATGGCCACCGTCCGGGCCCTCCGCGGCGCTGTCCTCGAGCCGCCCACGCTGGCCGCCGAGGCCGCTCGCGCCGAGTACACGCGCCAGGCCGTGGTCGCGAAGGCGGACGCAATCCTCGCCGCCCAGCGCACGGTGCTGACCGCGGCTGCGAAGGCTGCCGCGGCGGCGCCCACCAGGACGGGTGCCGAGTCCGAGGATGGCGAGACCACCGACGAGGAGGTGGCGATACCGGTCGCCGCCTCAGTCAAGCCTGCACCCGTCGTCACCCATATGCGGCCCACGCCCACAGTGCCGGCCCGGACCGGGCCCCGTACGGGGACTCAGCCGATCCTCGTCGTCAGCCGAGCGAGCTGACCCAGACCCACGCAGCGAGGGCCCCGCGGCGTAGCGCCGCGGGGCCCTCGTGCACCTGGAGTGCATAATCTTCAGTGGTGCGGCCAGGAACTGGTGGGTCCCGTTCTGGTCCCGGGCGGTGGGTGTTCCGCACGGGCCGTCTCCGCGCCGTCGGGGCCGGTGGACCCGTCGGGCTGTCTGCCACTAGGAAAGCAACTCACAGGCACCAATGACAACAACCTCGCGGTAGAGTGGTCAATCTGATCAAAGAAATTCCGATATCGATGCGAGGAGTGATCAGATCGCAGCAGCTTGACCCCACAGACCGCCGCATCCTGCTCGCCCTCGACGAGGACCCCCGGGCGCCGACCATGGTGCTCGCCCAGCGTCTGGGACTCGCCCGCGGCACCGTGCAGTCGCGCATCGAGCGGATGACGGCGAGCGGCGTGCTCCGCGCCAACAGCACCCGTGTGGACCCCGAGGGCCTGGGCCGCGGAGTCCTCGCCGAGGTCAGCGCCGAACTCGACCAGAGCCACATCAACGAGGCGGTCGCGGCCCTGGGCGGGATTCCCGAGGTCCTCGAATGCCTGGCCCCGGCCGGAGACACGGACCTGCTGATCCGCGTCGTCGCGACGAGCCCCGACGACCTCTACCGCGTCTCCGAAGAGATCCGCCTCTGCCCCGGGATCCGCCGCACCTCGACCCGCATGATCCTGCGCACCGTCATCCCGTACAGGACCACGGCGCTTCTCGGGGCGGACGACGGCGGCGGGGCGGCGCCGTCGTCCGCCCCGCCGAAGCGGCGACGCACCTAGCCGCCGTCTCGGGTACGGACCTCGCAAGTAGCCAACCGCTACTCCTCTGCCCCACGTTCCAACCGCTCGAAGTCCCGAAGCCACAGCTCGCGGGCCTCCGCGTCCCGGGCTCGGCGGGCCTGGGTGAGCACCCTCAGCTCCTCGAACGCGGACGACGGCGCATCGGGCCGCATGCTGTTCCGCAGGCGGTGACGACCGGGTCGCCCCACGCCGAGCATGAGCAGCGCGCGCTCGGTCGTGGCGGCGTTCTTGACGGTGAACGCCGTCCTACGCCGCCGCAGGGCCTCGCGGAGTGCCGCATGCGCCTCGTCCCGCCGTCCCAGCTCCCGCAGGGCCCTGGCGCGGAGCACGAGGAGGGCCGCCGCGAGGTCGCTCGCGTTGGTCAGCCCCTGGGTGCGGGCTATGACCTCGTGCGGCCGTCCCAGCATCTCGGCGATGCGGCAAGAGGCCAGGGCCGAAGGGATCGAGGGTGGGAGCTGCGCCAGGACGCCAATGGCCTCTTCGGGCCGGCCGATCTCGCGGAGGCTGTGGGCCAGTGCGAGGCACACGCCCTCCTCGCTGAACAGGACCTCGACCTCGACTCCCTCGGACACCTCGATCCAGTGCCGGACGCCGCCCAGGTAGCCGCTCGCGAAGGCAGAGGCCGCGGGTTCGCTTGTACCGGCGAGGCCGCGTGAGAGGAGCTCGGCGGCCTGGGCGTGGTGGTGGAGCCGGTACGCGTGCAGGCCGGCCATGATGTAACAGAGCCCGGACCAGCCGGGGTAGGCCCTCGCGAGCAGCACCAGGCGCTCGGGCTCTCCATAGGCGAAGACGGCGGAATGGACCTGTCTCTCGACCTTGGGCGCGAACGGCCGCAGCCGCGGCGCCCGGGCCCTGCCCGCCACCCGATGGGCGATGCGCCGCCCGATCCCGTGCACGGGCGAGTAGACCTGCGCCCCGCGGAAGGGCGTGAGGTCCCGAGTGTCCTGGAAGGAGGGCTGGCGGCCCAGCTCGCCGGAAGCCATGCCCACCATGCTAGCGAGGCCGGGCTAGCGGGTGGCGAAGTGCACCCACATTCCGATCACCCACACCGTCGCCGCCGCGGAGGCGAAGCCGAACTCGACGAGGATCCCCAGGCCCGTGGCCTTGAGGGCAGCCCATGACGATGCTGCGGCACTCTGCAGGCGGCCCGTACGCTGCCATTCGCTCAGCAGGAGCCCGGCGGCGAAGCCGAGCACGAGGCCCAGGACCGGGATGATGAACATGCCCACGATCGCGAGGATGACCCCGGCCACCACGGACCTGCTCGGGATGGATCTGGCCTTGAGCCGCTTTCCGGTGAGGAACGCGGCTGCTCCCATCCCGCAGGCGAACAGCACCCCGCCGATCGCGAACACCAGCCAGCCGCCCCATCCGGCGTCGCCGAACAAGGCCCACTCGAGCAGGGCGAGGAGGCCGAGGATGCTCCCGGGAAGCACCGGAATGACGATGCCTGCGAGCGAGACGGCAAGGGCAAGTGCGCACAGGAGGGCCGCGAGGATGCTGGTGTCCACGCGGCCATCCTAGGGGCGGTGCGTCAGGCGATGGTGTCAGCCATTCGCCGCGTCCATGACGGCTGCGGTCACGGCCGGGGCAACGCGGGGATCGAGCGGGCTCGGGACGATATAGTCCGCGGAGAGCTTGTCCTGGGCAAGATCGGCGATCGCCGCGGCGGCGGCGCGCTTCATCCCGGGCGTGATCCGGCGGGCGCCGGCGTCGAGGGCGCCACGGAAGATGCCCGGGAACGCGAGGACGTTGTTGATCTGGTTCGGGAAGTCGCTGCGCCCGGTGGCCACGACGGCGGCGTGGCGGCGCGCGACGTCGGGTGCCACCTCCGGGTCGGGGTTGGACAGCGCGAACACGATCGCGCCCTCGGCCATGCCGGCAAGGTGCTCCTCGGGGACCGTGGACGAGGACACGCCGATGAACACGTCCGCCCCCGCGAGGGCCTCCGCGGTGCCGCCCGCCACGCCACGAGGGTTGGTGCGCCCGGCATACTCGAGCTTCATGGCGTTCCTGGGCTCCGACAGGTCCTGGCGGCCTGCGTGGATGGCACCCTTGGAGTCGAGCAGGATCACGTCCTCGACCCCCGATGCGAGGAGAATCTCGGCGATCGCGATGCCGGCCGCGCCGGCGCCGGCGATCACGGTCTTCAGCCCCGCGAACTCCTTGCCGACCACCTTGACGGCGTTGGTGAGCGCTGCAAGGACTACGACGGCGGTGCCGTGCTGGTCGTCGTGCATGACGGGCATGTCCAGGGCCTCGATGAGCTTCGCCTCGAGCTCGAAGCAGCGCGGCGCGGAAACATCCTCGAGGTTCACGGCGCCGAAGCTGGGCGCGATGCGGACGAGGGTCTCGACGATCTCGTCCACGTCGGTCGTGTTGAGCAGGATGGGGATCGAGTCGAGCCCGCCGAACGTCTTGAACAGGGCGCTCTTGCCCTCCATCACGGGTAGCGACGCCGACGCGCCGATGTTGCCCAGGCCCAGCACCGCGGTGCCGTCCGAGACGACGGCGACGAGCCGCGACGCCCACGTGTGCGTGCGGGCCAGGGCCGGATCCTCCGCGATCGCGCGGCTCACCTGCGCCACGCCGGGCGTGTAGGCGATCGAGAGGTCGCGCTTGGTGGCCAGCGGGCGGTCCACGCCAATGGAGAGCTTCCCGCCCTCATGTGCGGCGAAGATCTCTTGGGTGCTGATTTGGGTCTGGATGGGGCTGTCGGTTGAAGTGGTCACGGCACTGTCTCCTGGGTCTGTGCCGGCGTGGCGCGGGAGGGCCTGGCGCACGACGGCGTGGGGGGCCTCGCGCTGGGACGCGCGCCGACCGCTTCGTCGGGCACGGCGCATCCGCAGGGCGCGGTCTCAAGGGGGATCCGGGGTCATTGCCGGGTTCGGCACTTCCGGGGGCCAGCTGGTGCGCGGGGATGACCGCCGAGCGCCGACCTCTGGGAATGAGATATCAGCCATCATACGGGAAACGTCAGTGCTTTCCGCAAGACGGAATTCCGCCAGCGTGGTCTGGAAGGTCCGCTCTGGCAGGCCTAGATGCTCGACGGGCCCGATCCCGATGACCGCGCGGGAGCGCCCGGCCCCCTCCGCGGCCGCCTGTCCGCCTGCCGGGATCCGCAGTCATCTGCCGGCGCCTGTGTGCCCGTGTTCGCCGGTTACCGCTCGCCGATCCCGGGCGCGTCGTCAAGCCATTCGAGGGCTACAGCGGCGGTCCACGACTGGTTCCAGCTGCCGAGAGGCTCGCCCGTGAACGGCTCGTAGTACTCCCCGAAGTGGCCCTCCATCAGCTGCGCAAGGGAGGCCTCGCGCCATCGCGCGTAGCGCTCGTTGTCCCCGTGCCGGCGCAGCGCGGTGGCCAGGTACCAGTTCATGACCGGCCACACGGGCCCGCGCCAGTACTGCCGGGGGCGCAGGTCCGGATACACGGTCGACGTCGAGGCGGGCAGGGGGAAGGCGAGCCGCGGGTCCCCGGTCCAGGCCTCGCTGTCGACGAGCGCAGACTGGCGTGCGCGCATCTCTGGGTCGGCGCTCGAGATGAGCGGGGCGAAGCCGGCAATCGTGGGCAGCCCGATCCACTCCCCCGTGAGGACGTCACGGTCGCGGGCGAGCCCGGTAGCCGGATCCACTGTCCCGTCCACGCCTTCACGGAACTCCGCGGCCCACTCGCGCAGCCGCGCAGCCTCGCCGCCGTGCCCGTGCCGCTCCGCGAGGACGGCGAGGTCCTCGTTGGCCGCCGCGAGCGCCGCGGACATGAACACGTCCTTCACCTGGAAGTCGACGACGTCTGGCAACCGGGCGTCGTCGAACCGGGCGTCCGCCATCTGCTGGACGAGCCACAGGTAGCGCGCATACTCCTCGTCACTGGGCCGCTGGCTCACATCCTCGACGATGCGCGTGTCGGTCCGCACGAACGGCTCGAGGTCGCCCGGATGGACCCTGGAGTACGGGCCGTCGAAGCGCGGCGAGTTGTCCATGCCGGACTCCCAGCCGTGGTAGATCGTCACGAGGCCACTCCCGTCGCCCGCACGGGCGTTCCGCAGCCATCCGTGCCAACGAATCCACTTCGGCAGGCTCTGGTGGGCGAAGTCCGCCGCGAGCGCAGCGACGTCGCCGCCACGCGCCGTCGCCCGTTCGACGATCCGCCGCAGGAGGGTCGCGTGGACGGGGGGCTGGCAGATCCCGCTCGACTTCACTCCGGGCGGTGATGCCCCCTCGGTGCGCCAGCGGTCGACGCCGGGGAAATAGCCCGCGGCGCTGGAGAACACGATGTGCGGGATCATGCCCGACGCCCACTGGGCACAGAGCAGGATCGAGAGTTCGGCGAGCGCGCGGGGCACACTCACGGTCGAGAGGCCCGAGGCGACGAACGCCGCGTCCCAGCTCCACATGTGGGGGTAGAGGTTCGGCGCGGCGGTCACCATCGTCCCGGTGTCGTTGGCCGCGAGGACCGCGCGGGCGCGTGTGCGCAACCCGGCGGGGTCTCGGATCGGCGGTTCCGGATTCTGCCAGGGCAAGCTCATGCCGTGAGCCCCAGCTGCGTCTCGGTGTCGAAGAAGCGCAGCGCCTCGAGGTCCGGGCGGAGCCCCACGGCCTGATCCGGGGACAGCCGCACCGTGGACGGCACCTCGACCTTGATGCGCTGGCCCTCGAGCGTGACCGTGAGGAGCGTCGCGTGGCCCAGCGGCTCGACGACCTCGACGACCGCGTCGAGCGCCCCGTCCTGGCCCCGGTCGGTCAGTGCGATGTTCTCAGCCCGGATCCCAACCGTCACCGGCATGCCGCCATCCGCGCCCGCCCGGGCGCCCTCTGCGAGGAACGCGGGCGCAGCGAGCGACTGCCCGCCGATCGTGATCCGTCCCACGGCCGTGACGGTCGCGTCGAGGAAGTTCATGGGCGGCGAGCCGATGAACCCGCCGACGAACCGCTCGGCCGGTTCCTCGTACACGGTGATGGGATGGCCAAGCTGGACGATCTGGCCCTCGCGCATGACGGCGACGCGGTCGGAGAGGCTCATGGCCTCGATCTGGTCGTGGGTCACATAGACCGTCGTCGTGCCCAGCTGCTGGACGATCTTCTTCAGCTCGGCACGGAAGTCGAGGCGCAGGAGCGCATCCAGGTTGGACAGCGGCTCGTCCATGAGGAGCACGTCGGCGTCCATGACGATCGCGCGGGCCACCGCGACGCGCTGCCGCTGGCCGCCCGAGAGCTGGGCCGGGTATCGGTCGAGGTACGGCGTGAGCTGGAGGAGCTCGGCCGCCCAGTCGACCTTGCGCCGGATCTCGTCCCGGGACTTCTTCTTCATGCCGAGCCCGAAGCCGATGTTCGCCCGGACCTTGCGGTGCGGGAACACCGCGTACGACTGGAAGACCATGGACAGGTTCCGCTCCTGCGGCGGCAGGTACGTCACGTCCCGCCCGCCGATTTGCACGCTGCCCTGGTCCGGCAGGTCGAGGCCCGCGACCATGCGCAGGAGCGTCGTCTTGCCGCACCCCGAGGGCCCCAGCAGGACCATGAACTCGCCCTCGTCGACATGGAGTGAGACATCGTTCGTGGCCAGCTCGGTGCTGCCGGGGTAGGTCTTGTGGAGGTGGCTGATCTGGATGTCGGCCATGGCGTGCGCCTCTCGCTCAGCGGATGGTCGTTCCCCACATGTTGGTGAGGTAGCGGCGCATGAAGAAGATGAAGATGAGCGCCGGGATGACGAGCAGGAAGCCGCCGGCGAACCGGTACGCGAGCGGCGATTCCGATAGGGAGCTGAGCACCTGGGCCGGCAGGGTGCGCTGGTTCAGGGTCAGGATCGAGGCGCCCAGAACCTCGTTCCAGCTCATGACGAACGTGAAGATCGACGCAGCCGCAATGCCCGGGATGGCCATTGGAAGGACAACCTTGAGGAACGCCTGCACGGGCGAGCAGCCGAAGATCCTTGCAGCCTCCTCGACGTCCCGCGGGACCCCGAGGAACACGGAGGACGTGATGAGGATCGTCGTCGGAAGGGCGAGGGCAGTGTGCAGGAGCACGACGGCGAGTGCGGAGTCGTACAGTCCAGTCTGCAGGAACAGCTGGGCGAGCGGGACCGACAGGACGACGATCGGCAGGGCGCGGGTGAACAGCAGGAAGAGCTGGTAGGGCTCGCGGCCAGGGAACGCGTACCGGGCCACGGCGTAGCCGGCCGGGACCCCGACCAGGAGCGAGAAGATGAGCGTGAAGATGCCCACCTGCACCGAGTTGATGAGTGCGCCCAGAATGCCGGTCGAGGCAAGGAACGTCTGCATCGTCTCGAGCGAGATGTGGTCCGGGATGAAGCTCAGCGGGAACTTCTGGAGGGACTCCCGACTCGACATGGCCGCGAGCGCGATGAGATAGATCGGGACCGCCATGAACAGGGTGATGAGGACGCACGCGGCTTGCAGGAGCAAGCGCTGGCGGCGGCGGGCGGCCAGCGGGCGGCGATCGACGTCGTCGTGCGCACCCCGCTCGGAACTCGCCGCGTCGGTCTGGCGGGTAGTGGTCATCGCGATGCCTCCGTCTGGTCACGCAGGAGCCGCAGGTACCCGACCGCCGTGATCATCGAGACGACCATGACGACGAGGGCGAGGGCCGACGCGACGTTCGCGTCCTGGAGGCCCGTGTACCAGCGGTAGGTCTCGCCGACGATGAGCGGGTAGTTCTGGCCCGTGAGTGCCAGCGCCACGGCGAACGTCTGGAATGCGAGGATGGTGCGCAGGATGAGGGCGGTCTGCAGGCTCGGCCGCAGGAGCGGGAGCGTGACGTGCCGCAGCCGGTCCCAGAAGTCCGCGCCGAACACCCCAGCTGCCTCCTCGTAGTCCTTCGGGATGGATTGGAGGCCTGCGACGACGATCACGAACACCAGGCTCGTGGCGCGCCACACCTCGGCGACGAGGACAGCCATGAACATCGAGGCGAAGTTGTCGTAAGCAAGCCAGGAGACCGGCTGGAGCCCGAGATTCGCCAGCAGCGAGTTGAGGTAGCCGCGGTCGGTGAACACCACGAGCCAAACCAGGCCGGCTGCGAGATCGCTCACTGCAAGCGGGATAGCCCAGATGTAGAAGTACAGCGAGGAGAGCTTCGGCTTCGCGCGGATGAGCAGGGCCATCGTCAGCGCGAGCACGAACTGGACGGGGATCATGACCACGATGAGCAGCACCGTATTGCGGACTGACGGCCAGAAGTAAGGGTCGGCGGCCATGCGGGCGAAGTTGTCCGTGGTCAAGCCCGTGGGCCCCCCAAACGCCTGCAGGATGCCGGTGACCATCGGCCAGCCGAACAGGAGCGTCATGAAGACGATTGACGGCGCGATGAGCAGCATCGCCGCCGACGTGCTGCGGCGCTTCGCGGTGGGCGGGCGTCTGGGCGCCGTCGCCATCACGCCACCGTGCATTGCTGAGCGGCGCGATCAGGCGCCCAGCAGGGGACCTTCAGCCCCGCCATGATGTCGGCGAGCGCGGCGCCCTGGGCCGCGAGGGTGGCCTTGACGTCCGCACCGTTGAGGCAGATCTGCTGGAAGCAGTTCTTGAACAGCTGGGAGACCTGCGGGTCCTTGTCGCCCAGTCCCACCGGCGGCAGCGCGAGGATGGCGTTGGCGGCGTTCTGCTGGGCCTTGACGGCCTTCGCCTCGAGTGCTATGCCAGCGGGGAGGTCAGAGCCGATCTCGGCGTTGACCACCGGGAAGAACGCGTTCGACTTGAGGGTGTCGATCTGGGCCTCCGGCTTGGACAGGGCCCGGATCACGTCAAAGGCCCTGTCCTTGCTCTGCGAGCCCTGTGGAACGGCCATCCCGCCGACCACGAGGAGGTAGCCGAGGCCCTTCGGGCCCGACGGAGCCGGGACGAGTTGGAAGTCGTCCGGCTTGGCCGAGACAGCATTGATGAGCCGTGCCACGTGGTCCCACGCCACGAGGACCTCGCCATTGCCCAACGGCTCCTGCATGAAGTCGAAGTTGGTCGACGCCGGGTTCATGTTCGCCCACAGATCACGCATATAGGTCCAGGCCGTCGTGGCGTCGTTGTTGCGGAAGGTGGTGATCTGGCCGCCCGTGAAGCTCGGGAGGAGGAAGCCCTGGTAGAAGCGATGGTGTAGGCCCTTGGGCCCAGCGGGGATGCCGAAGACCGCCTTGCCGCCGTTGGCCGCCTTCGCCGCCTGCGCCCACGCGAGGAACTGGTCGTAGGTCAGCTTGTTCACGTCCGCCCCGGGCGGCAACCACTGGAGCGCCTTCTTGTTCACGGCGAGCACGTAGGTCGCCTGGATCCAGGGGATGTAACGCGGCTTGTCCGTGCCGAGCTTCGCGAGAGTCAGGAGGTCCTGGGAGTATCCGCGGGTTTTGAGCTCGTCCATCAGGGAGCTCAGATCCTCAAGCTTGTCGGCGAAGGGGACGAGGTCTCCGTGCAGCCCGCCGATGAGCCCGACCTCGACCTTGTTCGCGTTCAGCTGCGACCGGATCGTGGTGTTGAAGACGCCCGTGTCCACAGGGTTGTAGGCAACGCTGAGCTTGTCCCCAACGGCCTTCTTGAGCGTCGACTCGTACTTCTGCCGCTCCTCGACAGGTGAAAACTGGGTGGACAGGAAGCTCACGGAGCCGGCCTCACCGCTGCCGCTCGTGTTGACGCTGCAGGCAGCGGACGAGAGCGCAGGCACGACGACGGCGGCGGCGAGTGTTCCGCGGAGGAACGTCCGCCGTGTCAACCCTGAGGTGATGGGACCTGAGGCGATGTGCCCTGATTCGATGGAGTGCATGGTGGGCCTCCTGACCCTTGCCGAATCATGTTGCGCCCCGCGCTCCCCCATGTCCCCGCCGCTGGCAGGCGCAGTCCTCATCGGAGCGAGAACTCTTTGTGATGACCGATCGTAAATTTGTGTTGCAGATCACGTCAATGCCGCGATTCGCTGGTTCTCAGCCGCCATCCGTCCTAAACCGAACCGACGAGCCCATCCAACCTTCGGGCATCCCCCCAGGGCCTCTGGGGTGACTCGGCAGCCCGACCCGGACAGCCGCGCGCCATGGCGCGTCGCGAGCCACCGGGGCCCTCGTCCTCGCCTACTTCGGAGACGCGCTCAGCACCCCGTGATCTCGAGAACCGCGCCCGCGGGGGCCTCGAGGTCTCCGTGCTCTACGCTCACGAGTGCATCGACGCACTGGCAATAGGAGGTCCCCCCTCCGACGAACTCGCTGTCGTATAGTTGGACAGTCCCCCGGCACACGCACCATCCCGGCATGCCGGAAGGGTGCGGAAGCGTCCGGAAAGAGGTTGCTGCGCTGTGCTTGAACTGCCCCACGATCTGGTGACCCCGGCCCCGCCTCCGGCCACGCCCCGCATGGCCGCCCGCTACCGTCAGATCCTGGACACGGCAGCCCGCTTCGCAACACGCGAGTTCCCCGACCTGGACGTCACCGAGGTGGCGAACGAGGCTGGTGTCTCCTCGAGCACTGCGTACCGATACTTCCCCTCAACGGCCCACCTGCTCCTTGCCCTGCACCGGCGCCAGCTGCTCGAGCTCCGCGCCCGTGTGGAGGAGCGCGCGAATACCGCCCGCACGGACGGGCAGCGCGTCCGGCAGCTTGCGGGCGCGGCGGTGGAACTGTTCGCAATGCGCCTGTCCCAGCCCGCCGTGAACTCCTGCCTGGATGAGCTCGTCGTCCCCGTGGAGCATGAGCTCTCGGGCCTCATCGGCGAAGTCGACGAGCTCTCGTGGTCAGTGCTCGGCCGGCTCGCCGGGGACGCGGAGCGCGGTCGGTGCATCGTGCATACAGTGTCCGGGCTCGTCTCGGCGGTCCGGACCGGCCGGCTCATGCCCTACGAGGCGGAGCAGCAGCTCAAGGCCGCGTGCGAGATCGTCGCTCGCCCCCGCGCCGCCCGGGGCTGAGCGGGCCCAGCCCGTCCGTGGGCTCAGGCGACGCCCCGGATCCTCGTGACGAGCACCGCTCCGAGAAGCCCAACGGCCGCCGCCGCAACGTAGAGGGACACGTAGCCGGCGACGTGGACGACGAACGTGTACGCGATCACCGGCGCGAACACCTGGGGCAGCGAGTTCGCGATGTTGATGACGCCGAGGTCCTTGCCGCTGTCGGTCGCGGTAGGGAGGACTTGAGTGATGAGCGCGTAGTCGACCGCGAGGTACGTCCCGAATCCCGCGCCGAGGACGCCCGCACCCACGATGGCGCCGGACCACGTCGGCGAGAACGCAAGGATCAGCGAGGCAACCGCGATGATCACCGACGAGACGATGACGAGGGGCTTGCGCTTGCCCATGAGGTCGCTGAGCCACCCGCCGGTCACAGCGGTGATGATCACCATGACCACGTAGAGGCCGGTCAGGATGAGCACCCCCGTGGCCGGAGGTATCCCGGTGGTCGGCTCAAGGTGCACGGCGTCCACGAGGAAGTACAGCAGGTACACGAGGACCATGTGGTTCCCGACATTGACCAGGAAGCGGGTGATCCAGGCCCACGCGAAGTCGGGGTAGCGGTGAGGGCTCACCCAGAACGAGGCGAGGAACGTCCCCAGCGCAAAGCGTCGCAGCGCATAGCGCGGCAGCGGATCGTCGTCAGCCCTGAACAGGTAGACGACCATGCCGACCACGAGCGCCGCCGCGCAGAGCACGTAGCCGAGGGAGAAGTTGCCCGCCACGACCGCCCCGATCACCGCACCGATGAGGATCCCGACGTTGACGCCCATCGCTGCGAGTCCGCCCACAGTGCCCCGCTGGGCAACCGGCACCCTGTCCGGGACGGCGGCAGTGATCGCGGCGTAGGCGGCGTTGCACCCTGCCTGCACGAGGCACCACAGGACCGTCATGACCGCGATGTTCGGCGCCCCGGCAAGACCCATCAGCGCTGTCGCTGCAAGGATCACTCCCACGAGGACCCACAGGCGCCGCCTGCCGAGGCGGCTGCCCGTGCGGTCGGAGAACGCCCCGAAGAGCGGGTTCGCCACCACCGATACCGCGGCCCCCGCACCCGTGACGAGCGCGAGGATGGCCTCCTTCTGACCAGGCTCGAAGTGGGCGGCCTGCTGTGCGAGAAGGACCTGGATCGGGCCGAAGAAGGCGACGTTGATGCCGACGTTGACGAGGATCACGCCCATGACCCAGGGGAACCGCACAGGGGCTGTGGGCACGGCGAGGGAAGCAGGCGCGTCACTGGGCGCGGCAGAGCGATCGGGCAGCGCCAAAAGGACCTCCGGCTGGGGGCGGAACTGGTGCTCTCAGATTACGGCAGATCCCCGAATCAGGGCAGAAGTTTCAGCCCTTCCCACGCGTGCAGGGCCCTTGGCGGCGCGCACCACGACGTGACTCGCCCAGGTACCCCGTGGTGGGGCATTCCGGAGGGTATCGTCGCAGGGGTGGAAAGCAAGGTGTCGGCACCCGATGAGGCGATGGCCGCGGTGGTCTACCAACAGCTCAGCAACGAGATCTTCTCCGGGAAGGTGCTCCCGGGCCAGCGCCTGCGCGAGCGTGAGCTGTCCGAACAGTTCGGCGTATCCCGCATTCCGGTCCGCGAGGCTATCCATCGTCTCGAGCAGGACGGGTTCCTCGTCACCGCGCCCCGCCGCGGTGCCGTGGTGCGGAAGCTGACGCTCAAGGACGTCGACGAGCTCTTCGACCTGCGCGTGCTCCTGGAGTCCTTTGCCGCGGCGGGGGCGGCCGAGAAGGTCCGGCAGGGCACCGACGGCTCGATCCTCACCCAGACGCTGGCAGAGGCCAAGGCCGCCCTCGAATCGGGCGATGTCACGCGCACGTCTGAGCTGAACTCCGCGTTCCATGACCAGATCGTGGTGCTCACGGGCAACGCCCTCCTTGAACGATCAATGCGGCCCCTCAGGGGCCTCAACCGGTGGATCTTCGGGTTGTCGGTCAACCGTCCGCTCGCGGTCAGTGCCCACGAGCACGACGAACTCGCCGATGCCATCCTGACGGGCCGTGCGCATCTCGCGGAGTCCCTCTCCGCGGCCCACGTCGAAGCTGGCCGCAAGCCAGTCATCGAAGGGCTCGCACGCGTTCTCATGGAGTAGCGGTTCCTCTCGAGCAGTGCTCGTCGCCGGAGGGGATCTTCAGGCTAGGCTCGTGCCATGGCCCCCAGCCCTTGGACTGCCCACGCACGGCGATACCGCGAGATCGCCGACGTCCTTGCCCGCCACGGCCTGAGCCAGGTCCTAGCCCGCGCCGGATTCGGACGGCTCCTGCCCCGCGGAAGGAACTCTGCGGAGACGCCACCGGGCGCCCCAACCGGAGGGCCTGTGCACGTGCGCCTCGCCCTCGAGGAGCTCGGGCCCACGTTCATGAAGCTCGGCCAGATCCTCTCGACGCGCCCCGACCTGATCCCCGAGGCGTATCAGGCGGAGCTCGCGAAGCTCCAGGATGCGGCGCCGCCCGTCCCCGTCGAGGCGATCCGCGCGGTGATCCGCGAAGAGCTCGGCGAGGACGCGTTCGCGGATTTCGTGGAGTTCGACGACGTCCCGCTCGCGAGCGCCTCGATCGGCCAGGTCCACGTGGCGCGGCTAGCAGACGGTTTGGGCGACGCCGGCGACGCCGGCGGGACCAAGGTGGTGGTCAAGGTCCGCAAGCCCGGGGCGGTCGAGCGGATCCGAGAGGACCTTGAGATCCTCCGCAACGTCGCGGCGACGGCAAGCCGCGCTTGGCCCGTGCTCGATGACTACAACGTGGTAGGCCTCGTCGGCGAGTTCTCCCGGACACTGACCAAGGAACTCGACTACCTCGAGGAGGGCCGCAATGCCGAGCGATTCGCCGCCAACTTCGACGGCGACACCCGCTACCGGTTCCCTCGCGTGTTCTGGCACACGACGACGTCCCGAGTGCTCACCCTCGAGTATATGGAGGGCCTGAAGATCAACGACCTCCCCGCGCTCGACGCCGCGGGGCTCGACCGGCGTGCCCTCGCCGACCACGCTGCCGCGGCCCTCGCGCAGATGATCTTCGAGGACGGCTTCTTCCACGCAGACCCCCACCCGGGGAACATGTTCGTGGAGCCGGGCGGACGGATCTCGGTCATCGACTTCGGCATGGTCGGCGAGATCAGCGACCAGCTGCGCAGCGACCTTGGCCACCTCCTCATTGCGCTCGCACGCAAGGACCCGCGCCGCCTTGCACGCGCGCTGGAGGCGATGTCACTCACCGGTCCCGTCTCCGACCCCGCCAGGCTCGCGGCGGACGTGGCCGAGTTCATCCAGCTGTACGACGGCGTGGACCTCGCCGACGTCAACGTGACGCGGCTCGCGCAGAGGCTCCTAGGGGTCATCCGGCGCCATCGCCTGCTCATGCCCGCCGAGGCGGCGATGATCATCAAGATGATGGTCATGGCCGAGGGCCTCGGCCGGGTGCTCGATCCCGGGTTCCGCATCTCCAGGGTCCTCGAGCCGCACGTGCGCCGGCTCCTGCTCGAGCAGTACTCCCCTGCCGCGCTCGTGCGCGGGCTCAAGGCTGCCGGGCTGACCGCGCTGGATCTGGCAGCTGACGTGCCGGACCTCGTGGACAGCCTGAGCCGGATCCTTGATTCCGGCGGCTTCGAGGTCCATTTACGGGCCGCGGAGCTTGAGCCGATCGTGGCCCGGGCCGAACGGATCGGCAACAAGGTCCTCGCCGGAGTCATTGCCGCTGCCTTCATCCGGGGGGTCGGCGAGGTCGTGGCCTCGGATCGGCGGTGGCGCGGTTGGCGCGAGCCGCTCTTGCGGACCGGCATGGCCGCGCTCGGCGGCCTCGGCGGGTACTTCGGCGTGACGAGCATGGCCCGCCGGCGCCTGCGCCGCTAGCTCAGGAGTTCTGGGAAACAGCGGCGAGGGCCGCGCGGAGGCGCGTGCCGGCGTCGTCCGCCACCGCCTTGACCCCGTCGCTCGTGCTGAGCTGCGCCATGGTCTCCGGATCGATCGCCTCGATGGTCGTCGCGTCAGCCCCCTGGGCGCGGCGGACCACAACATTGCACGGCAGGAGCGCGCCCATCTGGGGCTCGGCGGCAAGTGCGCGGCTTGCGAGGTTGGGGTTGCATGCCCCGAGGATCACGTAGTCGCCAACGGCGTCGCCGGCATCTGGTCCGAGCTTGCCCGTGAACGTCTTCCTGATGTCAATCTCGGTGAGCACGCCGAATCCCTGCTCGGCGAGCGCCGCGCGGATCGCCTCGACGGCATCGGGGTAGGACAGGGGAACCTGGGTGGTCAACGTGTAGGCAATAGCTCCACGCTGGCAGGCTCAGGTGAGGCGTGGCCAGGGGCGGAAGTCCCGCCCCTGGCCACAGGACCTCACGAAGGAGGCCCGGGCATCACGGCTTCCGCGGCGTGTAGGCGGCGAAGGTCACGCCGCCGTCGGTCGACTCGCGCAGGCCTTCTTCGGTGGCAACCCACACGCGCACCGGGCTGTTCGCCTCCGGAGCGGCCGCGGTCAGGGCATCGACCCCGCCCGAGACCGTGCCGACGGGGGTCCATGAAAGGCCAGCGTCGGCGCTCGCATAGACCTTGCCGTCCGGCGTGATTCCGACGGCACGCTGCGCATCCGCGAACGCGGCGAACTGGATGACAGGTGCACCGGGAACGGCAGACCAGGTGCCTCCGCCGTCGGGAGAGGCGAAGAGCCCCTTCTCCGTTGTGGCGAGGACGGTGTCCGTGGTTGCGTGGCCAGCCAGCACTGCGGGGTGGATTGCCGAGGAAACGGTGGTCCAAGCATCCCCAGTCGCGGTGCGCTTGAGCTTCCCGTCAAATCCGACGAGCCCCGACTTCGTCACGGCGAGCGCATGGAAGTCGGATACTCCCTCGTTGGAGACGGTGGCCCAGGTCTGGCCGCCGTCGGTGGAGCGCAGGAGCCCGAGCGGGTTGGGCTTCGAGGTCCCGGCGCCAGGATGGCCAGAGGCCCACAGAGTCCCTTGCGGGTCGCCCACGAAGCCCATGAAGTCGTGGGGGATGCTGATCCGCTCGGGCTTGTCCCCACTCATGTCGTAGACGCCCTCGTGGGTGCCCACGAGCACGCGCGTGCCGTCGGCCGTGGCCGCCACGCCGTGGACATGGCGTCCGGGCGCCGATGACGACGCGCTCTGCCCAGCGGGCGCGGCGGTACCGGCCGGGCTGGCTGAGCATCCGGCGAGTGCCACCCCTACGGCTGCGGCCGCTGCGAGGACCGACGTCACACGGGCTTTCACAGCTGTCCCAGCAGGGACTTCATCTGCTCGATCTCCTGAGTCTGGGAGCCGATGATCGAGGTGGCCATGGACACGGCTTCGGGGTTCGAGCCGGAGCTCAGCTCGGTCCGCGCCATGGTGACGGCACCCTCGTGGTGGGCAATCATGCGCGTCAGGAACAGCTTTGCCGCATCCGAGGCGCCCGCGGCCTTGAGGCCGCCCAGGTCGTCTGCGGTCATCATGCCCTCCATGCCGTGGCCGGCGGCGGCGGCCATCGCCGTGGGCTGGCCCCACGCAGCGAGCCAGCCGCGCTGGGTTGCGATCTCCGGCGCCTGGGCTGCCTTGATCTGCTCAGCGAGCGCGGCAACCCGGGCGTCGAGGCCGGGCTTGGAGAGGACGATGCCGCTCATCTCCACGGCTTGCTCGTGATGCGGGATCATCATCTGCGCGAACATGGCATCGGCGGCGTTGAATACGCCTTGCGCCGAGGACGCCGAGGGCGCGCCCATGGGCATCGAATGCCCGCTGTGGTCGCCCGAGCCGTCGGGCCGCGTGGTGCTCTGGGCTGTCCCGCTGCACCCGGCCAGGGCAAGGATCGCGGCTATGGCAACAGAGGGCAGGGCAAAGGTCTTGAGGTTCATGGTCTTCTTTCGATCAGGGAGGGGAATCGGGGCGTGCGCCCCGTCACGTCCTGCTGATCGAGAGCTGTGTCAGGTCGATGGCCGGTGGGCGTGCGAGCACGGCGCCGGGTGCATGGGCCACCGGCGGCAGAGGGAGGGCGTCTGAACGCTCAAGGGCGACGACGCCGGGCGGCGCCGGGGGAATTCCGCCGGGTGCGGGGATGCAGTGGTCCGCGTGGGCCGGCACGCCTGGCTGTTCGGGGGCGCAGACAACTCCTTCACCCGAGACTGCCTCGTGCGGATGGACTGCGTGCCCCGCGGGCTGCCCCGCGATGTGTGCCCCGAGCGCGTGCGTTCCGGGCGTGTGCATTCCGAACAGGCCCACCACAAGGGCCGCCACGAGGAGTGCCCAGCGTGCCAAACGGCACAACTCGCGGGCGGAAACGGGGCCTCCGGCCCGGATTCCGGTGCGAGTTGTGCAGACTGGCATGCCTCCCACGCTACCGAACATCCCGTGGGTCCAAGTTCAGCCGCCGGAGCAGCTGGGCATTGAGCGCCACGACGATGGTGGACAGGGACATGAGGATGGCCCCCGCGGCGGGGGACAGCATGATGCCGGCGAAGGCCAGGACGCCCGCCGCGAGAGGCACCGCGATGACGTTGTAGCCCGTCGCCCAGACCAGGTTCTCCCACATCTTGCGATAGCTCGCGCGGGAGAGCTCGACCAC
Source organism: Sinomonas notoginsengisoli (assembly GCF_021554725.1). GTDB lineage: Bacteria > Actinomycetota > Actinomycetes > Actinomycetales > Micrococcaceae > Sinomonas > Sinomonas notoginsengisoli. Next base: position 88,103 of record NZ_JAIZDP010000003.1, read on the forward strand.
GGAGACGACTGAGCGCGGGTCGTTCCCCGCAAGCACCACTCCGGCGGACTCGATGGCAACATCCGTTCCGGCGCCGATCGCGATGCCGACATCCGCGCGTGCGAGGGCGGGAGCATCGTTGACGCCGTCGCCGACCATCGCGACGCTCTGGCCTCGTTGCTGGAGCTCGGCGACCTTACGGTCCTTGTCCTGCGGAAGCACTTGGGCGAAGACCTCGTCGATGCCCAGGTCTTGGGCCACTGCGTCCGCGACCTGCTGTGCATCGCCGGTGATCATGGCGACGCGGATGCCTCGGTCCTGGAGCGCCTTCACTGCTGTCCGGGACTCCTCGCGGACCGAGTCCTCGAGCGCGAGCGCCCCCGCGATCCGACCATTACGGACCACGTGGAGCACCGAGGCGCCACGGGCCTTCCAGCCCTCCACCGCGGCACTGAGCTCCGCGGGAGTCTCGAGTCCCAGCTCGGCCAGCAGGGCGGGCCCACCCACGTGGACGAGTTCAGCGCTGGTGTCAGCACCCTGATCCTGGGTGGCCACCCGGGCCTGGACCCCGCGGCCGGAGCTGGCTTGGAATCCGGTCGCGGCCGGAATGCTCAGGCCACGCTCGCGGGCCGCGCGGACGATCGCCCGCGCGACGGGGTGCTCGCTGTCAGACTCGGCGGCCGCCGCGAGAGCGAGCAGCGCGCCGTCATCCCCGCCCTGTCCGGCGCCGGCAGCAGCGATCCCGACGACGTCCGGCTCACCCTTGGTGAGCGTTCCCGTCTTGTCGAAGAGGACCGCTCCGACCGTGCGCATCCGCTCGAGGGCGAGGCGGTCCTTGACGAGGACGCCGCCCTTGGCAGCGCGCTCGGTCGAGATCGCGATGACGAGGGGGATCGCCAGGCCGAGGGCGTGGGGGCACGCGATCACGAGGACCGTGACTGTGGCCGTGACTGCGGTCGGAAGGTCGCCGAGGAGCGCCCAGGCGATGAACGTGAGGATGCCGGCGCCCGTCGCGAAGTAGAAGAGGAACGCGGCCGCCCGATCGGCAAGGGCCTGGGCGCGCGAAGAGGAGGCCTGCGCGTCGGCGACCATGCGCTGGATGCCGGCGAGCGCCGTTGACTCACCCACGGCCTCGACCCGCACCCGCAGGCTCGTGTCCGTCGCGACAGTGCCCGCTACGACAGGGCTGCCCGGTCCGCGCGACACCGTCTTGGACTCGCCGGTGATCATCGACTCATCGAGTTCGGCTGTGCCATCCTCGATGCGTCCGTCCGCGGGCAGGCGCCCACCAGCGCGTACCAGCACGAGGTCGCCCGGGACGAGGTCAGCCGCGGCTACCGTCTCGGTGCCGCCGCCGGGCGCAACCCGCTCGGCCTCGTCGGGAAGCAGCGCCGCGAGCGCGGCAAGGGCGCCCTGAGAGGCACCAAGCGCCCGCATCTCGAGCCAGTGACCCAGCAGCATGATCGTGACGAGGAGCGCGAGCTCCCACCAGAAGTCGAGGTCAAAGCCACCGATCCTGAGGCTCGTGGCCCACGAGGCGAGGAAAGCGACCGTGATCGCCATCCCGATGAGCAGCATCATGCCCGGCTGCCGGGCCTTGAGCTCGCCGAGGCCGCCCTTGAGGAACGGCATGCCGCCGTAGAAGAAGATGACCGTTCCGAGCACGGGACCAATCCACTCGCTGCCCGGGAAGGAGGGTGGCATCGCCCCGAAGAGGTGCCAGAACATAGGGCTGAAGATCACGACGACGACCGAGAGGCCCAGCGTGAGCCAGAACTTGTCGCGGAACATGGCCACGGAATGGCCGGCGTGTTCGCCGTGTGTGTGCACCATGTGGGGATCGCCGTGGCCCGCGTGGAGCTGCGCGGACATATCGTGGCCTGTGCCGTGCTCTGCGTGCAAAGTGTGGCTGTGCTCGTTCACCGTTCCACCCGTCTCTTCCCGTTCCCCCGCTCGGAGTCGCATGGGGGGCTAGTTCGGGCTGTGGGGCGATCGGCGGTAGCGGGACGTCCCGGACCGCGTGCATCGCTGGCAGCGCGGTTCCACCATACCCCTAGGGGGTATAGACGTCAATGCGGTACAGTGCCGCAGTACATCCTTGTCCGACCCTCCACGCACCATACCCGCGCGTGGATGCGAAAGGTGGGTGACCGGCGTCGTCCGCCGCGAGCCGCCGTGCGCCGAACGGAGCTGGCCGCATAGGGTGGGCGACATGGAGGATGCAGAGGAGCTCCTGCGCGAGCTGGCCGGTCGGCACGGAGTGGCGACATCGTTCTCGGGCTGGGGCGGCGCCCGGTTGGACGTCTCGGCGACGACGCTCAAGGCCGTGCTCGGCGCCCTCGGCATCCCTGTGGAAACGCCGGAGGCGATCCGCGCTGCCCTAGAGGAGGCCGATCTGGCCCCGTGGCGTCACATACTGCCCCCGGTCACAGTGATTCGCGAGGGGCAAGACGCCGCAGTGAACGTGCACCTCCCCCATGGAAGCAGTGCCTCGCTCTGGGTGGTCTCCGAGGACGGTGGCCACTATGCGGCCCGGCAGGTCGAGAACTCGGACGAATCCCGAACGGTCGACGGCGTGCTGACGGGACGCGCGGCGTTCCTCCTCCCCGAGGACCTTCCGCTCGGATGGCACACACTGCACGTCCGCAGCGAGGACCGCGCAGCCGAGGCGACCCTGGTGGTCACCCCGGATCGGCTCCGCACCACCGAGAGGCTCGCCGACAATCAGCGGTGGGGCCTCATGGCCCAGCTGTACTCCGTCCGGTCCTCGCGCTCGTGGGGCGTCGGTGACTTCGCGGACCTCACCGACCTCGCGGCCATTGGCGCGGCCGAGGGCGCGAGCTTTGTGCTCGTCAACCCCCTGCACGCCGCCGAGCCGATGCCGCCCATCGAGGACTCGCCGTACCTCCCCGCGACGCGCCGGTTCGTCAACCCGCTCTACCTTCGCGTCGAGGACATTCCCGAACACGCGTACCTCACCGCCGAGGACCGGGCCCACGTCGAGGAGTTGGCCCAGGAGCTCCACCCGGCGAACTCATCCTCGGAGCTCCTGGACCGGGACGCGGCGTTCGCAGCGAAGCTCGCCGCGCTGGACCTCGTGTGGCGCGTGCGGCGTGGTCCGGCCCGCGAAGACGCCTACCGGCGTTTCTGCGACGCCGCTGGGCCGGGGCTCGACGACTTCGCGCTATGGTGCGCGCTGGCCGAGCGGCCCCGCACAGGCGAGCCATCCGGGACGGGCGAGTGGCCTCAGCCCGGGAGCCCCGACGCGGCTCGGCTCGGCGATGGCCTCTCCGATCGTCTCGACTTCCACCGCTGGCTCCAGTGGGTCTGCGACCAGCAGCTCGAGGCCGCCCAGCGCGCTGCCAAGGCGGCGGGCATGGAGCTCGGCCTGCTCCACGACCTCGCGGTGGGAGTGCGGCCGGACGGCGCCGACGCGTGGGCGCTCTCGGACGTCCTGGCCCGCGGCGTGACCGTGGGCGCCCCGCCGGACATGTTCAACCAGCAGGGGCAGAACTGGAGCCAGCCGCCGTGGCACCCCGCGCGTCTCGCCGAATCGGGCTACGCCGCCTACCGCGACATGCTGCGCACGATCCTGCGCCATTCGGGCGGGATCCGCGTGGACCACATCCTCGGGCTGTTCCGGCTCTGGTGGATCCCCGAGGGAGCTTCTCCGGGCGAGGGCACCTACGTGCACTACGATCACGAGGCGCTGGTGGGCATTCTCGCACTCGAGGCGCAGCGCGCGGACGCCATCGTGGTGGGCGAGGATCTCGGCTTGTTCGAGCCGTGGGTGAGGGACTACTTGGCCGAGCGGGGAGTGTTCGGCACCTCGATTGTGTGGTTCGAGCGCGACGGCGACCGGCCACTGCCGCCCGAACGGTACCGGCAGGCGTGCCTCACCAGTGTCAACACGCACGACCTGCCGCCGACTGCCGGGTACCTCGCGGGCGAGCACGTGCGGCTACGCCAAGCCCTCGGCCTGCTGGAGCGCCCCGTCGAGGAGGAACTGGCCGCTGCCGAGACAGAGATCGCTGGTGTCCTCGAGCTCCTGCGCGCGCGTGGCCTCCTCGAAGAGGATGCGAGCCTCACCGACGAACAGCAGGTCATCGAGGCCCTCTACGCGCTCACGGCCCTCACGCCGTCGTCCTTGCTCGGTGTCGCGCTCGTGGACGCTGTCGGTGAGAGGCAGACGCAGAATCAGCCCGGCACCCACCGTGAGCACCCCAATTGGCGGATCCCCCTCACAGGACCAGACGGCCAGGCCGTGCTCCTCGAGGACCTTGCCAGCAGCCCACGCTTTGCCTCGCTCGCCCAGGTGATGCGGCGTGCACTGCCCCGCGAGCAGGCGTCCGCCAAGCAGGCGTCCAGCAAGCAGGTCGGTGCTCAGCGCAGCAGTACCCAACACCGCAGTACCCAAGCGGGAGAAGAGTAGGCCCGTCAGAAGGGCGGCGGGGCCACGTCTGGGTCCCCACCCTCTGCGGAGCGGGCATAGGCGAGCGCCTCGACGTGCTCCCACGCAGCCATGAGCCACGGGGAAGGTTCGGACGCCTCGCCGATGGGCGGCCCGATGGGGCTTCCAGACCATGGAGCAAGCAGGTCCTCATGGATCCAATTGGGAGGGATCGGCTCCGGTATCTGGTCCCGATGGTCGCCAGCTCCGTGAACTCCTGCAGCCGGGTCCGGCGGAAGGTCTAGGGCGTCGGCCAGCAGTTCGTCTTCCGGGCCGTGGGCGTACTCCGCCGAGGCGGTCGTGTAGGTGCGGCCCGTCGGGGACGTCCAGGTCATGAAGCCCGTCCCTTCGGCCACTGTCACCCGGTCATCGAGAGCGTCGGCGGAATCGCGGCCGGCGAGCAGTGCGGTGAGGACGCCGGAGGCACGGCCCTCGTCCCGGACCTGCTCGACCGTCCAGTGGCCCAGACTCTTGAGCGCATGGTGCTTGGCGCACAGGGACGCAAGGTTTCCCGCCTCTGTAGTACCATCGCAGGCCCACTCGATCGTGTGGTCCAGGTCCGCTCGGGCCGTCGGGCTCGTGCATTCGGGGAACATGCAGCTCCCGTCACGCCACTGCACGAACCTCCGCAATGCGGCGCTAGGCCTATATGACGTCCGTCCGAGCATCATTGGGATCCCGTCCAGATCTGTCACGAGCCGCTCCCAAGATGGAGCACCAGCCGCGAGCCAACGGGCAACATCACGGGCGATCGGACCATACCCATCGAGCGTCGCCGGCTCATCGCCAGCACCCAGCAGGGTCGATGCCGGGATCAGCACTACGACCTGCGCCCGCAGTCCCGATCCGGCCACGGCCTCCGGGTTAGAGCAGTCCGGGACAGCGCCGAGTGATTCGTGGCCCCCAGGCGCATCCGGATGGATGAGGACGGGTCGAAGTCAGCGGGGACCGCTCGAGGAAGTGACGTGCCCGAAAGACTGGCGTGGGTCAGGACGTCGGCGCGCAGCTGGGCCCAGGTCCGCGGGTCGTCCGGGAACACCGCGCGGTGCGAGCGCGCGGCCGTATCGACCGCTGCGTACAGGCCGACGCCGACCTCGGCGGGCAGCAACGCCGTGAGAGTGCACATTCCATCGGCCTCAGGCCGAAACCATACCCCGCGCTCCCGCGTAGCCTGCTTGCGCCGCCGCGCCCAGGACTCCGGATCGGACTTCTCGCGAAGCCGCTGTGCGACGGGGCGAAACTCCTGAACCGTGCGCATTCGACCCGAGCGAGTCCGAAGGCGTGCGACCGCAAGCCTCACGAATTCGTCAACGTCCTGCGCGGCCAGCCCCTCGGTCTGCTGTGCGATGATCCGCGCGTGCCCCTCTGATAGTGCACCCGCGGCGAGCAGGTCCCGCACCTGCCGTAGCGGCCCAGCGAGCGATTCGGCGAGCGCAACGACCCGGAATGCGGCGTACTCGGACACACTCTGCGCGGTCGCGATCTCTGCGACGGCGAGCGCCCGCGCCACGTCTCCCCCGAACCTCGCGGGCCCTCCACCCGGCGCAACGGCTGGGTTGGCCTGGGCCGAGCGAACCTCACCCTCGAATCCAACCAGCACCCGCTCCGCGCCCACCGCCTCGAGCGCAGCGGCGTAGCATCGCAGCGCCGCTGCCGCCTGCGCGACCACGAGACCCTCCTCGCGATCAAGCGCCTTCACGTCAGGCAGCCGCAGCTCACCCATGAGACTGGACCCGCTCGGAGCGCAGAAGACGAGAGAGGTGCCGGAACCAGTTGGCGGGGTGGAGCGAGTCAATGCGCCCGAGCCAGGCAGGGGAACGTCGGGAACCTCCTCCATGACCCACCTCCAACTAGACATCCAACCAAGCAATTCCGATATTCGAAGATATATTCGATCCTAACGGCAATACTTCAGTATGGCTAGACCGGTGCTCAGCGAGCTTGTGAAATAATCTGCGTATGCATGCAGACAAGCAGGGGTGCGGCCTCGACGTCGACAGCGGGTACGTTGAACTCGCCGTCGAAATCTTCTCGATGCTCGCCGACGCTACGCGGGTCCGGATCATCCTGGCCCTGCGAGACAGCGAGCGCAGCGTCAACGACCTGGCCGACGCCGTGGGCAAGTCCCCCGCCGCCGTCTCACAGCACCTCGCCAAGATGCGGCTCGCGCGCGTCGTCTCCACCCGTCAGGACGGCACCCGCGTCTTCTACAGGCTCGAGAACGAACACGCGAGCACGCTCGTCGCAGACGCGATCTTCCAGGCCGAGCACGCGCTCGACGCCAATCCCCGCCACCATCACGCAGAGAGGGCAGGGGCATGAGCCACGACCATCACTCCCACGCCGACCCGGTGACGCACGACGCCGCACCCCACCATGGGCATGACCACCACCACGGGCACGACGAGCACGACCACCACCACGGGCATGACCACCACGGGCACGAAGACCACCACCACGCACATGGTTTCCTCGGGACCCTCAAGGAATTCTTCGTGCCGCACACCCACGACTCGTCGGACTCGATCGACGATGCCCTTGAGGCCAGCGCGGAGGGCGTCCGCGCGCTCAAGATCAGCTTGTTTGCGCTGCTCGCCACGACCGTGCTGCAGTTCGCCGTCGTGCTCGTCAGCGGTTCCGTTGCCCTCCTCGCCGACACAGTCCACAACTTCTCGGACGCCTTGACCGCCGTCCCGCTGTGGGTCGCGTTCCTGCTCGCACGGCGGCCCGCCACGAAGCGCTACACGTACGGCCTCGGCAGGACCGAGGACCTCGCGGGACTGTTCATCATCGCCGTCGTCGCACTTTCAGCGGTTGTCGCGGCGTGGCAGTCGATCGACCGCATCATCCACCCACAGCCGCTCGGGAACCTGTGGTGGGTCATGGCCGCGGGGGTGATTGGCTTCGCGGGGAACGAGGCCGTGGCCGTCTACCGCACCAGTGTGGGGCGGCGGATCGGCTCGGCCGCCCTTGTGGCGGATGGCATCCACGCCCGAACGGACGGCTTCACGTCCCTCGCTGTCGTGGTGGGTGCCGCCGGCGTCATGCTCGGCTTTCCCCTCGCAGATCCGATCGTGGGCCTGCTCATCAGCGCGGCGATCTTCATCCTTCTATGGGGCACCGTCAAGAGTCTCGGTCAGCGGCTCCTGGACGGGATCGATCCCGAGCTCGTCCACCGCGCCGAACACGCCCTCGCGGAGACCCCCGGCGTGCTCGGAGTGGACCGCGTCCAACTGCGCTGGATCGGCCACCGGCTCCACGGCTCGGCGCTGGTGCGAATCGGTGCGCAGACTCCGGTGGCGGGCGCCGACGTCGTGCGCCACGACGCCGCGGAACGGCTGACGCGCGCACTGCCGAACGTCGAGGAGATCACAGTCACGACAAGTGCCACGTGACGCGCTCCTCTCAAGCGCCCTCACGCGGTTGAGGGCGCGGGTAGCTAGGCGCAGCGCTCCTGGGTAAGGCCGAACGGGACGCTCTCATCGAGCGTCACGGTGTACTGGCCTGCATCCTCACGTGTGACGAGGATCCCGCAGCAGCGGCTGGCAACCGCGTGCTGCTGGAGGGTTCCGATGGCGCTTCCGAGCGCCGAATCGAGCTCGTGTGCTGAACGGACGACGACGGTCAGGGCCTCATGGGCGTGCTTTCCACGGGACACGGGGATCTCCTCGAATCTTCAGACTGACAGAGGACACTACTCGGCGCGCGCATCTCCAACAAATGCACGAACTCCTTCACAATTTGCCGTGCACTGGCCTTCGCTTGGTGTGATGCGACATTTGTCGCAGCTCCGGTGTGATCATCCAGACACTCTGTATGGTCAAGAGCACACGAGGAGCGCTGTAGTCTGGAATGGCCCTGTTAGAGGGATCACATTTCCGGCATCACTGCGAAGGTCTGCGCATTATGACAACCCCAAACCCGTCCCGGGTCCCGTCTGGTTCAGCGTCGAGCCACATCGAGGAGCCCCATCTCTCCCGCGGCCTGTCCAACCGCCATATCCAGCTGCTCGCCATCGGCGGCGCGATCGGCACCGGCCTGTTCATGGGCTCCGGCAAGACCATCTCGGTGGCCGGCCCCTCCGTGATCTTCGTCTACATGCTCATCGGCTTCATGCTCTTCTTCGTCATGCGAGCCATGGGGGAGCTGCTCCTGAGCAACCTCAACTACAAGTCGTTCTCCGACTTCGCGGGCGACCTGCTAGGACCCTGGGCCGGCTTCTTCACCGGCTGGACCTACTGGTTCTGCTGGGTCGTCACCGGTGTGGCGGACGTCGTCGCCATCGCGGGATACTCGAACGAGCTCTGGCCCGGCATCCCGCTGTGGGTCCCTGGACTCGCCACGATCCTCATCCTCCTCTCACTCAACCTGCCCACCGTCAAGGCGTTCGGCGAGGTCGAGTTCTGGTTCGCGCTCATCAAGATCGTCGCAATCCTCGCCCTGATCGGCACCGGCCTCTGGATGATCGTCACGGGCTTCTCCTCGAGCGCGGGCACGGCGTCCTTCGCGAACCTGTGGCAGTTCGGCGGGTTCTTCCCGAAGGAGTTCATGGGCTTCGTGGCAGGGTTCCAGATCGCGGTCTTCGCGTTCGTCGGGATCGAGCTCGTCGGCACCGCAGCCGCCGAGACCAAGAACCCGGAGCACAACCTGCCCCGCGCCATCAACGCCATCCCGGTTCGAGTGGGCCTCTTCTACGTGGGCGCCCTCGTGATCCTCATGGCGGTCACGCCGTGGATGGAGTTCAAGGCCGGCCACTCGCCGTTCATCGGCATGTTCTCGCTCGCAGGCCTCGGCGCCGCCGCGACGATCGTCAACCTCGTGGTCCTCACCTCGGCCATGTCCAGTGCCAACTCGGGCATCTACTCGACGTCGCGCATGGTGTTCGGGCTGGCCCAGGAGGGCGACGCGCCTGCCGCGTTCGGCAAGCTGTCCTCCCGCAAGGTCCCGCAGAACGCCCTGTTCCTCTCGTGTGTGCTGCTGCTCTCCGGGATCGTGCTCCTCTACGCGGGCAAGAGCATCGGCGAGGCCTTCGACATGGTGACCACGGTCTCCGCCGTGTGCTTCATGTTCGTGTGGTCGATCATCCTCGCCAGCTACCTCGTGTTCCTCAAGCGCCGCCCCGAGCTCCATGCTGCGTCGAAGTACAAGATGCCCGGCGGCCGTGTGATGGTGTGGGTTGTGTTCGCGTTCTTCGCATTCCTCGTCTGGGCGCTGACCACCCAGTTGGACACGCTCGTGGCGCTGCTCGTGACACCCCTCTGGTTCGTCGTCCTCGGCGTCGCGTGGCAGTTCGTGAAGCGCTCTCCCCTGCATCAGGCACGCATCGCGAATCATCGCGAGACCCTGCGCGAAGAAGCAACAGTCAACGTCTGACCTCGCGGCTTCAGATTCTGCCTCCGGGCAGCGCACGACGGCGGGTGGCCGGCTCACACGAGCCGGGCACCCGCCGTCGTGCTTAGGCCGTGCATAAACCAGCAGCGGGCGCCGCCAGTACGCTGGGCACATGAGCCGATTCGCGCCGCACACCACCCCCGCCCTCGAGCCTGCGGAGGCCGAGAGCCTCGCCGAAGCACTCGCGGCGAAGGACGTCTCGCTGTTCGTCGACGGGACGGCGCATCGGCTCACGGGCGCCGCGGATGAGGCGGTGCGGGACCTACTAGCGAGACTGGCCCGCGGTGAGGCCGTAACGGTGAGCAGCGCCGAGGACGTGCTCACGGTTGCGCAGGCGGCCGAGCTCGCAGGGATCAGCCACTCGTACGTGCGCAAGCTGACCACCAATGGCGTATGGCCCGTGCAGTACCGCGGCACACACCGGCGGATCCGGCGCGAGGACGTACTCGCCTGGGTCTCAGACCAGAAGGGGCCTCGCAGCAGTCAGGACTAGAACCGCGGGCGGCCCGCCCAGCGGCGGGCCTTGAGTGCGAGATGAATCTCCTGCCGCACCCGCCCGGACAGCGGCTCGGCACGGATGATATTGCGAACCCGTGCGAGGCGGTGGTACACCGTGGAACGGTGCACGTGGAGGCGGTCGGCCACGGTCTGCACGGCGCCGTCGGAGTCGTAGAGCATCTCGAGCACAGGGAGCAGCTCGTCGTTTCGGTCCTCGGCCGTCAGGAGCGAGAAGAAGACGCTCGACGGCTCGGCCGCAAGAGCGCCCATCAGCTGGTAGGCACCCACGCTCCGCACGTCGACGAGTTCGCCCAGCTCTGGGTCCACCGCGGCGGCCTGCGCCGCGGTCCGCGCCTGCGCGTACGCCTCCCCGAGCTCGCGCAGGGTGGAGAATGGCTGACTGATGCCCACGAGCACGCGTCCAGCGGGCCGTCCAGAGCGTTTGGCGAGCTCGCGCTCGTAGTGGGTCAGGACGGCAGCGTGACTGGCCCGCGCAGTCGTGGCGGCGAAGAGGACCACGGCGTGCGTCTCGGTGCCCGCTGTGAAGAGCGCCGGATCGATGCCCGCTGTGGCCTGCATCGCGGCGGAGCTTGTCGCCACTACCGCGGCTTGTGGGTCCTGCGGCGTGACGCCCTCGGGGTCGAGCAGCACCACTATCTGCCATGGCGCATGCCCGTGCACCTCCCGCCACCCGGAGATCGCTGCGAGGGCGGACTTGTCGCCCGACGCCGCAGCCAAGAACTCCGCCTCGCGCCGGCGCCGGTGATCGGACTCGGCCGTGTTGGACTCGAGCAGCAGCTGGCCGATGAGCTCGAGCTCGAGCTGGATGCCGGGGAGGGCCGCGAGCACGTCCGCGGAGCTTGCCTCGTCTGCCCCCTGCTGCACCCACAGGTACCCGACCCGAAATCCACGCACCAGGAGTGGGACGCACACGCGCCCGTACATGCCGAGTTCCGGGTTGGCCGGCACTGTCACGGGTCGCACGGCTGTCGCGATGCCGTGTGAGAGCTGCCATGCCTGGACGTCCGCGGGAAGTCGCTTGGAGAGGAGGAAGTTCACTCGCACCGGGTCTGCCTGGGACTGGTTGGACGAGTACGCGATGAGCAGTCCATCGAGGTCTTCGACGCTCAGCCCGCGCCCGAGCTTGGCCGCCGCCGCTTCCACCAGATCTTCGACGCCGTGCCGCATGGTCACAAGCATACGTTGCCCGCAACCACACCAGGAGACAAATGACTCCCTATCGTCCGACATGTGTTCAAGGAAGCATGGCGCGATCCGCGGAATTCCGGGGAAGTTGACGTTCCCACGTCTCGACGCCATGTAACACGCCTCACAGGCAGGCCTACGCTTGAAGCACGCCAACAGGCCCCCTAGCAACGGAGACGAAAGTGATCATCGGAGTCCCCAAGGAAATCAAGAACAACGAGTTCCGCGTGGCCATGACCGCCGCGGGCGTCCACGAATTCGTGGCGCACGGGCATACCGTGCTGATCGAGCGCGGCGCGGGCGTCGCCTCGGGCATCACCGACGACGAGTACCACGTGGCCGGCGCGGAGCTGGTCACCGACGCCGCAGACGTGTGGGCCCGTGCCGACATGGTCATGAAGGTCAAGGAGCCCATCGCCTCCGAGTACCGCTACTTCCGCAAGGGCCTCATCCTCTTCACCTACCTCCACCTGGCTGCCGAGCCGGAGCTCACCCGCGCCCTGCTCGACGCCGGCGTCACAGCGATCGCCTACGAGACGGTCCAGGACGGACGCCGGCTTCCCCTCCTCGCCCCGATGTCCGAGGTAGCGGGGCGCCTCTCCGTCCAGGTGGGCGCGCAGTCGCTCCTCGCCCCGAACGGCGGCAAGGGCATCCTCCTCGGGGGGGTGCCGGGCGTGCGCCCGGCAGACGTCGTGGTCCTCGGGGCCGGCGTGGCGGGCACGAACGCCGCAGTCGTCGCAATGGGCCTCGGTGCCGATGTCACCATCCTCGACATCGACATCGCCCGGCTCACCGAACTTGACGCCCTGTACGGCGGGCGCCTCAAGACGGTGGCGTCGAACAAGTACGAGATCGAGAAGTCCCTTGTCGAGGCGGACCTCGTGATCGGCTCAGTCCTGATCCCGGGCGCCAAGGCGCCAAAGCTGGTGACCAACGAGCTGGTGGCCCGGATGAAGCCCGGCAGCGTGCTCGTGGACATCGCGATCGACCAGGGCGGCTGCTTCGAGGACTCGCACCCCACCACGCATCAGGACCCTACGTTCCGTGTGCACCACTCGATCTTCTACTGCGTGGCGAATATGCCCGGCGCCGTGCCGAACACCTCGACCTACGCCCTCACCAACGTGACCCTGCGCTACGGCATCCTGCTCGCAGACCTCGGGGTCAAGGCCGCCCTCGAGAAGGACCCCGTCCTCGCCGCCGGCCTCAACATCGCCGCGGGGAACGTCACCCACCGGTCGGTCTCCGAGGCCCTGAACCTGCCGCTCACCGAGGACTGGCGCCACGTGGTCGCGGCCTAGCGGAACGACGTTCGCAACGCACGCCAGAGACCCCGCAACCGGCGCCACGGTTGCGGGGTCTCTGGCGTCCCCTCGCGAGGTCTTTGGACCATAGTCGCCGCTGGGGGCGCACACCTACGCTTGCGCCATGAGGGCCATCCGGCTGGCTGTAGGTTCTGCCGCATTTGCGGCATCGCTCGCCCTCGCGGGCTGCTTCGGGCAGCCCTCGTCCGCACCGTCGCCGTCCGGCTCAGCCCCGCCGAGCGCTTCCCCGAGCGTCTCGACCAGCGCCAGCCCGAGCGCCCCGCCGAGCGCTCCCCCGAGCGTCTCGACCAGCGCCAGCCCGAGCGCCCCGCCGAGCACCACGGCGCCGGCGAGCCCAGCGCCGTCGTCCACTCCTGCGCAGCCTCCCACTCCAAGGGCCAGCCAGTCACCCGAGCCCTCGCGGTCAGCCGAGGCGGGGGCCCAGCTGCCGGAGCAGACCGCGCCCCTCACGCTCTACTACATCGCGCCCAACGATGGCGGCATCTCGGGGCCAGCCGTGGGGTGCGGCGACAGCGCCGTGGCGACCTTCACGGAGCCGGTCACGTTCCGCGACAAGGTAGGCCCGAGCCTGAGCAGGCTCTTCGCGAACAAGAATGAGATGATCGGCCAGTCCGGGCTCGTCAACGCACTGCACAGCTCAGACCTGACCTATCAGGGCGGCTCCTTCGACGGCATCACGATCACGGTCTACCTGACAGGCTCGTTCGCCCTGGGCGGCGTGTGCGACATCCCGCGGGTCGAGGCCCAGATCAACCTCACCGCTGCCACCGCTGCCGGCGCGCGGGACGCGGCCGTGATCGTCAATGGGCGCCCGCTCGCGGAGGCGCTGAGCCTCAAGTAGGCTCCGTGGCCGTCGCCTTCGGGCACCCCCAGGCCTACGCTGGAAGCGGGGCCGGAAAGGACTCCGCTCTGCGGAGCACGGCCCCAGTCAGGAAACCGAGGCGAGAAGCACATGTCAGGATTCGAGCCCGACAACGAGGACCGCGTACACAGCGAGGCACCTGCCGAAGGCGATCCCGACCTTGACGTGGCGGAGGTCCGGGCGCACTCCGAGCTGCCGGCGGAGGGCCCCGACGACGACTAGCCGCGGGCGGCGGCCACGGTCGCGCCACCGAGGCGAGCGCCCTCGACGAGCATGGGTCGTGGTGCGCTGCGCCGAGCACGGTGTTGTGCCCAACGCCGTTCCACACCATGCATCGCCCGGGAGGCCACCGCCCAGTAGCCCGCGCCCACGGCAAGGGAGGCCACGAGCGCGGCGGCAAGGAACCATGCTCCCTGCGAGGTGTCGATCCCGGCGCCCTGTGCCCACTCGATCATGGAGGGGAACACGAGCCAGTGTGAGACGTAGATGTAGAGCGAAGAGCTTGCGAGAATCGCGATAATCCGCGTCAGGCCACGGGGGACGCGGAGCGTGGGGAGCCAGACGAGCGCCAGGATGCCCACGATGATCGTCGCGTTGCGGTACTCATTAGTGAAGAACCCGGGCACGGTCATCACTGTGAGGATCGTGAGCGTCCAGCGGCGTGAGGAAGACGTTGCGGCCGCCGTGGCCCAGCCGAGTGCGAACAGCCACAGCACCGCGCCCTGATGCGGGATGACGGGCAGGACCTTGAACCGGGTGAGCAGCGCGAGTGCGAACAGGACCATCGGGAACGCCCACGGGAAACGGCGCTGGAGGCGGTCCACCCACGGGACTGCGAGGAGCGCGGTGACCGCGAGCAGGACGTACACGAGCTCCTCGACGAACCAGAACCGCGAGGTCGTATTCCAGGCCTCGGGCCCGAAGACCGAGTTCACGAGGAACAGGTTGTTGACCGTGTACTCCCCCGTCACCACGAACGCGAACCAGATGACGGCAAGGCTTGGGACCAGCACGCGCACGAGCGAACGGGTCTGGCTCCGCAGGCGCGCCCGCCGGTCGCCGGAAAGCTGGAATCTCGCGAAGTTGAAGCCTGCGAGGGCGAACAGCACGTGCGCCGTTCCGGGCCAGACGAACAGGTCGATATGCGTGCCGGCGATGAAGACGATGGCGATCGCCCGGACGACGATCCCTGTCTCCATGGGGACGGTGGCCGTGGAGAGGGCCTTCGTCACCGCTCGGCGCGCACGACGCCGCCACCCGCCCGGGCGGGCCGGGTCGCCGGGGCCTGTGGTGTCCTCAGAGTGGCCGTCGGCGGTGGCCCGTGCGGTCCGCGTGGTGAGCACTGAGAGCTCCGAGACGGTCATGAGGTGCCAGTTCGCGGGCAGCTGGCCCAAGGCCTCCTCGAGACGCAGGGACGCAGCAACGTAGGAGAGCGAGTCGCCGCCGAGGGAGACGAACGAGTCATCGCCTCCCACCGCGTCGATCTCAAGTGTCTCGGCGTAGATCCCGGCGATGTCGGCGGGAGACTTGTCCTCGGGGCCTGCGGCTGCGCGGATCCCCTCGGGGGAAAAGGCGGCCGCGGGCTGATGGGCCAGTGCGAGGATCGCCCGGTAGTCGGTCTTGCCGTTGGGCAGGCGCGGGATCGACTCGACGGCGTGGAGCACCACGGCTGCGCGCGGGAGGCCGAGGCGGGAGGCGAGATCCTTGGCCGTGAGGCGGAGGGCGTCGTCGTCCTCTCCGGTCTCTATGGCAACCACCAGCCCACGGTCCGTGCCGGCGGCGGCCGCGATGGCGCCGTCGTCCGCCAGCATTCGCTCGACGCGGCCGAGATCGACACGAAGGCCCACGATCTTCACGAACCGCGAGCGCCGGCCCACGATCTCGTAGAGGCCTTCGGGGCTCTGGCGGGCGAGGTCGCCGGTGCGAAGGTCCTCGACAGTGCGGCCGAGGGCCAGATCGGCCGGGGTCTCGGCGTAGCCGAGCATGACGTTGGGTCCGGAGTACACGAGTTCATGGGCGGGCTCGCCATCCGGTCCCTCGAGGCCAATGACGGGCTCGAGCCGGAACGACCCTCCGGGGATCGGCACGCCGATCGCGCTCGGATGCTCCTCTGCGAGATCGGGCGGGAGGTAGGCCATGCGGGCGGTCGCCTCGGTCTGCCCGTACATGACGAACAGGTCCCACCCGCGCCGCCGACCCAGCCGGGCGTAGTGCTGCACCCGGTCCGCGCCGAGGCGGCCGCCGGCCTGGGTGACATGGCGCAGGTGCGGGAGGTCCACGTCCTCGAAGCCAGTCCGCTCGAGGAGTTCGAACGTGTAGGGCACGGCCGCGAAGGATGTGATGCGGTGCTCACGCGCGAGGTCCCAGAAGCACGGGTCCACGACCGAGAGGTCAGTGAGCGCGAGCGAGGCGCCGACACTGAGGTGGGAGTTCACCACCGAGAGGCCGTAGCAGTAGGAGAAGGGCAGCGTGGTGGCCGCGCGGTCCTCTGGCCGCAGGTGGAGGTACTCGGCGATCGCGGCGGCGTTCGATTCGAGGTTCCCGCCCGAGAGCCGCACGAGCTTGGGCGAGCCCGTGGACCCGGACGTGCTCGTCAGGAGTGCAAGGTCCGAGTGCAGCTCGTGACGCGTGCCGGGGCGGCGTTCGTCGAGGAACGGCGTGTCGGTTCCAGGCCGGCTCACCATGACCACGTCTGGGTCATAGGCGTCGATGATCTGCTGGGCGGCGCCGTCTTTGCCTTTCGGGAGCACGATGAGCGGATGGCCGCCGGCGAGCGCGCCGAGATAGGCGGTGAGGGTGGCGACGTCATTGCCCGCCGGGAGTGCGACGAGCCGTGGGGTGGCGCCCAGCGCGTGGACGACATCGTCGACGCGCCGCGCGAGGTCGCGATAGGTGAGGGTGCGGCCGCCTGCACCCGGGGGGAGAAGGACGGCGGGGCGGTCTCCGTGCCGGGCCAGGCCTGAGGCGAAGGAGACGCCAGCGAGGTCTGGCTGTGCGGTCATCCCGCTCAGCGTAAGAGGTAAGCCTTACCTAAACCAAATTGCAGCACATCCCGGTGTCGTAATGCGAAGACGCGCGCTCAATGCGCCTCGCCTGCGACCTTGGCGAGGTTGGCGAGGCCCTTCTCGAAGTCCCTGCCCACCGAGTTGTCCATCTTCAGGACCTTGAAGACCAAGGCTGCAATGCCCCTGTTCTCGCCCTTCATGACCCACGTGACGCGCGTGCCGTCGTGATCGGGCTCGAACGTGAAGCCGGTTGGGTTCACCGCCTTGAACGGCTTGACGAACACGAGGCGGAGCCGGATGCTCTTGGGCTCGACCGCCTCGAGGATCTGCATGCTGCCTGCGCCCGCCTTCCTGTTGCCACGCCACGCGTAAGCCGCCCCGACGCCCGCGTCCGGCCCGCTGTACGTCCGCTCCATCCCTGGATCGAGCGGCTCCCAAGGCGACCACTCGGTCCATTTGTGGAAATCCACCACATGCGGATAAACCGCCTCCGGCGGAGCTGGAATGAAAGCGCTGCGGGAAATCGTGTAGGCGGCCATGCAGCCATGCTAGGCGCGCCAGCGTCAAAGACGGCAGAGGCGGGCGCGCAGTGATGTGCGCGCCCGCCTCTGCCGTCTGTAAGCCGAAGTGGCCCTGACGACCAGTGCCTCATGATCCCAACCCAGAGCAGGAAGTTGAGAGGCGAATAGAAGCCGCCCACAGGAGAAGGATGATCGCAATAATGCCGGCGATCACGAGAAGTGAATTCATGCCGTGCTCATTGGCCGATCGCACGCCGTGAAACAGCACTTCTCAAATGCGTGCCTATTCGTCCCGCGCGGGGCTCAGCGGTTCCTGCGAGTCCGGGGGCAGCGCCACCGGCGTATAGGGATCCGCGGGGCGGCCCTCAGCGGGCCCCGGATCAGAGGGCTCGCGCAGGGGCCCGTCCGGCGGTTCGGGTTCCGATGCCCGCTCGCGCTCATGCTCCGGATCCGGATTGCGGTCGAAGGGACCGCCCGGCTGGGGTTCGCGGCCCGGCGGTGCAGGTTCGCCGGGCGGGGACGGCTCCCCTGGGGTCGGCGGGGGCTCGCCCGGAACGGGCCCGCCAGGCGAGGGCTCCCCGGGGATCGGGAAGGGGTCAGGGTTGGGGTCTATGGGCGGGATCGTACCGGGGTCCGGCTGCGGGGTTCCGGGGTCAGGGCGCCCGGGTCCGGGCGGAAGGGTGGCCGTTCCAGAGGAAGCCCTCGCAGAGAGCGCCGTCGTGGAGAGCAGAGTACTGTCGGCCGAGGCGCTGACCTCGACGGCCGCTGCCGTGGTGTCCATCTCGAGTCTCATTCATACTTGTTGCCCCTCGCGGGACGGATCACACAGTTCCACGTTTAGGGATCGTGGACCCGGGCAATGACCTGCCAGCAGGGAGGGCATGACCGGCCCTTCCGTTTTCCGCAGGAGGAAGAAACATGGGTGCCGGAGACAAGATGGAGAACAAGGCCGAAGAGCTCAAGGGCAAGGCCAAGGAGAAGGTCGGAGACGCCACGGACAACCGGGATCTCCAGGCCGAGGGCAAGACCGACCAGGCCAAGGCCGGTTTCAAGCAGGCCGGCGAGCACGTCAAGGACGCCGCTCGCGACGTCACCGACCGCTGAGTCAACAGCCCCCTCCCTGAGGGGATCTACGACGGCGGCGAGTCACCCACCAGGGTGACTCGCCGCCGTCGCCTGTCTGGCCCCCGAGCCACTACCGATCAACATCGGGTGCATATCTGACAACTTCCGGGCTACGATGTGTGCGTGACATCACAGGACATCGAACCCGAGCAGGATATTGCGCCCCGGCAGGACGCCCTCAGCGCCGAGACGCAGACCGCACTCGAGCGTGCCGAGGCCAGCCACCGCCACGAAGCCCTGTTCTCAGAGCGCGCGCACAACATCAAGCAATCAGCGGTACGGGACGTCTTCGACATCTCGATCCGTCCCGGGCTCATCTCGCTCGCGGGCGGCTCCCCTAGCCTGAGCGAGCTGCCCCTCGATGTCGTCGCCGCCACAGCCTCTCGGGTCATCGCCAAGCACGGCATGGAGGCGCTGCACTACGGCGGCGGCAAGGGCACGCCCGAGCTGCGCGAGCTCGTCTGCGAGATCATGGCGGAAGAGGGAATCCTCGGGGCATCGCCCGAGGACGTGGTCGTGACTACGGGTTCCCAGTCCGCGCAGGACATCGCGGCCAAGGTGTTCTGCAACCCGGGCGATGTGGTTCTCGTCGAGGACCCAACCTACGTTGGCGCACTCAACACGTTTGAGGCGTACCAGGTGCAGGTCGAGCCGGTCTTGATGGACGAGAACGGACTCATCCCCGAGCAGCTCGAGGCACGGATCACTGAACTCGAGGCCGCAGGCAAGCGGATCAAGCTCCTCTACACGATCCCGAGCTTCAACAACCCCTCTGGAGTGACCCTGGCCGCCGAGAGGCGCCAGCGCGTGGTCGACATCTGCAGCGCGCACAACATCCTGATCCTCGAGGACAACCCCTACGGCATGCTCCGCTTCGACGGGCACCCGCTCACTCCGCTGCGCGCCGACAATCCGGACGACGTCGTCTACTGCGGCTCGTTCTCCAAGATCTTCTCCCCCGGGGTCCGGCTCGGCTGGGCCCTCGTGCCCAAGCACCTCTACCGCCGCTTCTACCTCGCGGCCGAGGCCGTGGTGCTGTGCCCCTCGATGCTCACCCAGATGCTCGTCACCGAGTTCTTCCGCACGTTCGACTGGCGCAGCTACCTCGCCGAGTCCCGCCGGGTGTATGCCGAGCGCTGTACGGCAATGCTCGAGTCCCTCGCAGAGGAATTCCCTGCCGAGACGGTATGGACGACGCCGAGCGGAGGCTTCTTCGTCTGGGTCACCCTCCCGGCGGGCATCGACACCTACCCGCTCCTGTACCAGGCAATCGAGGCGGGGGTCGTGTTCATCCCGGGGGCCGCGTTCACGCCATGGGACGGGCGGAGCAGCAAGCTCCGGCTCGCGTTCTCGGGCGTGGCTCCCGAGCGGATCCGCGAGGGCGTGCGGCGCCTGGGTCCGGTGATCCGTGCGGCGGTGGAGGCGAACGCGGGCTGAGGGTCCCGCACATGGTGGGCTGAGCAGGGTGTGGGCGCGCCCGACCCTGCTCAGCCCACCAATTAGGGCGAGGGCGTGCTCGCTAAGGCCAGCTCAGCCGCCGACCGCCGCCAAGGCGTTGACTCGGCCCTTGCCGGCAAACGAGTTGTAGCCCGCGCCGCCGGTGCAGGTCTGAGGGGCGCCGTTGTCCAAGGACGGGAATTTCACGTACGGGCTCATATCTGCGGGGCAGGGCACCGGGTCCGCCGTGTTGGCGAGCCGTGCGGCGACCGCGCCCGGGTTCGTCACGCCCGAGCTCACGATGAGCGCGGCCACCCCTGCGACATGCGGAGAGGCCATGGACGTGCCCTGGATGTTGCAGTATGTGGCCCCTGAGGGGTCGATCACCTTGCGGAAGCAATGGCCCATGAGTGCGGCCGGCCAGGTCGAGAGCACACGGCCGTTGGCCACGCCCGGCGCCACGTTCCGGCTGTCGCCGCCGGGTGCCATCAGATCCGCCACACCCGAACCGTAGTTCGAATAGAACGACTTGAAGCCCTTGCTGCCGTTAGCGGTCACGCCGACCACTCCGGCAACCTCGGCGGGCACCACGGCGCAGGCGTTGGTCACCTCGCGGGTCACCGGTGCCGTGTTGTCCGGGCTCGTGACGTCCTGCGTCGGGTGGGCGAGATCGTCACTGAAGTTGCCGAGGGCCGCCACCACTGTGGTGCCCCTGGACTGCGCGTACCTGATGGCACGCCGCTCCGCCTCCCAGATGGCCTTCTGCTGGGGATCGTTCTTGCAGTTGAATAGCCACGGATCGGCATAGTACGAGTTGTTGGTGACCTGGATGCCGTGGTCTGCTGCCCACATGAACGAGCACACGACGGCCTCGGGGAAGAAGAGCCCATCGGCGTTGCCCGCCTTGATCCCGGCGAGCTTCGCGTTGGGGGCCACGCCGACGATTCCGAGACCGTTCTTGGCCGCGGCGATTGTGCCGGCGGTGTGGGTGCCGTGTCCGTTGTCATCCAGCCACGTGGCAGGGTCCTGATTCGGCACACCGCCGACACACGAGGCAGACTTCGCGAAGTCGACGTTCGGGGCGAGGTCCGGGTGGCTCCAGTCGAGGCCCGTGTCGATGTCGCCGACCGTCACCGATGGGCTGCCGCCGCTGACCGCCCGCGCCTCCGGCGCGTGGATCTGCTTCATGTCCCACTGGAGGCCGGAGAGGGCGTCGTTGCCCGGGGCCGGCGCGGCCGGGACGCCCTGGTCCGCGGTGAGACCGTCAGCAGCATCGTTCTCGAGTGCCACGCCGAATGATGCGGTCGCGGACGCCGCGTCGACGCTCGCGTCTGCGGCGCGGAGTTTCGCAGAGAAGTCCGACGTCGACGAGCTCACCACAGCGACGCCGATGGCGCTGTAGTCAGCCACGACCGAGCCCCCCGATGCCTTGATCGCCGAGAGGGATGCGCCCGCGGCCTTGCCACCGGACTTGTAGAGCACCAGGTAGTTCTGGGCCTGCTGCCCTTGGACGGTCTGGGGTGCGGCGGTCGGTGTCTCCGCGACCGCCGCGGGTATGGCGCTGGCCGTGGCAATGCCTACGGCGATGCCGGCGCAGAGCAAGGGTCTGGCAAGTGAGCGTGATCGCATCGTGTGCCTTTCATCCCGCCGGGGTCCGGGTGAAGGCCCCCGGCCTGAACTCCACCGAGGCCGGTCGCCGTGGTGGGTCGAGGGGCGTACGGACTGGGCTGCACGGCCTCCATGACGTGTCAAAAGATTAGTGGCGCTTGTCACGCGATGGAAGGCGCATTTCAGAACTTGTCACCGAAGTTTCGGCTGCTCGTACACCCACGGCAGACGAGCCACGGTGAGTCGGTGGCGCGCTGTGCCGAGCGCCTCCGGGTCGCCGTACTGGGCGTCCCCCTCCCAGAGGACGGCAGTCATCCTGCCGCTCTCATCGCGCAGCTGGACGCTGGCGAAGATGGCGGGTGGCTGCGGCGCGGCGGAGAGCGCGCTGGCCACCGAGGAGGCGCCGCGCAGCGCGTTCAGAGTGATCCACGTCGGCGGGAACAGGGTGAGGCTGCCCTTGGCGTGGTGCTCGAGTGCAGCTGCGGGCTCCATCCAGATGGAGTCGACATGCTCGTGCGCGCTGATGAGGAGCTCTCCGCCGGGATCCGCCGCGAGGAAGAACCACGTCACGAGCCGCTTGGGCACCTGTGCCGGCGGGACCCAGCGCGAGAACGCCACGAGACCGGAGTCGCTCAGCACAAGTCCGGTCTCCTCGAGCGTCTCGCGGACGGCCGCGCGCCGCACGCGCACCGGAGCGGTGACCGCCGCGCCCCTGGAGGAGCCGACGTCGTCCGCCCCCTCCTCCGGATCACCCGGCAGCGAGTCCTCGGGGTCCACGCGCCCGCCGGGGAACGCCCAGGCGCCACCGAAGGATCCCGTGGAGAGCCGCTCGAGGAGCAGGACCTCGAGCCCCGCGACGCCGTCCCGGAGCACCACAACCGTCGCGGCCTCCCCGTCGACCGGGGGGTTCGGTACCGGTTTCACATGCGCTGCCATACCGCCCAATGTAGCCGCGTGGCCGGCAGCGGCGCCCCGCGGCCTACTCTTGACGGTGTGCCCCTGACCCGCCGACAGCTCCTCCGCGCCACCGCAGCCGCCGCCATCATCGCCCCCCTCGTGCCCGCCGTGGCGGGCTGTGCGCCCGGCGAGGTGGTCCCCAAGACACAGTTCGGCGCTCGGCTCCCCATCCCGCCGCTCGACGAGGGCGCGCTGGACGACGGGATCCGCACCTTCCGCCTCGCCACGCAGGCCGGGACGCACGAGTTCGTGCCAGGCCAGCCGGCGCAGACCATGGGCTACAACGGCGCCTACCTCGGGCCTACCCTTCGCGCCACGCGGGGAGAGCGCGTCCGGGTCGCCATCGATAACAGGCTCCCCGACGCAACCACCGTGCACTTCCACGGCATGGTGCTGCCGGCCGCGACGGACGGCGGCCCGCACGCCATGATCGAGCCTGGCGCCTCAACGGCCCCCGAGTGGACCGTCAAGCAGCCTGCCGCAACCCTCTGGTACCACCCGCACCCGCACGGGAGCACGGAGAAGCAGGTGGGATACGGCCTCGCCGGCCTGTTCATCCTGGACGAGCCCGCCACGGACGGCCCGGCCGCCGCCCTCCCCCACACCTACGGTGTGGACGACATTCCGCTCGTCGTCCAGGACCGCCGCCTCGACGCCGACGGCAAGATCACGTTCGACCCTGCCGGCAACTCCCTCGGCACCCTCGGCAACTCGATCGCGGCCAATGGCACTCTCGGGGCCGTCCTGCCCGTGACAACGGACCGCGTGCGCCTGCGGATCCTCAACGCGAGCGCGGGCCGCTGGTTCAAGTTCGGCTTCGCGGACCACCGGCGGTTCCACATGGTGGCGTCCGACGGCGGCCTGCTCGCCGCCCCGCTCCAGCTCGACGCCGTGCAGCTCTCCCCCGCCGAGCGCGCCGAGATCGTCGTGGAGATGAAGCCCGGTGAGTCCGTGATGCTGCGCTCATTCGCTCCGGACCTCGGCCGGGTCAATCCACCGGACGCGTTCGGCGGGGGCAAGGACTTCGACGTGGTGAGGCTCGACGCGGCCGCCAGCCTCGCGCCGTCGGCCACCCTCCCGGCGATGCTCGCCGCACTGCCGGCTCCCGCCGACACGACGCACGCGACTGCGCGGTCTCTCACGTTCAGTGGCCGGCAGATCAACGGCAAGACCATGGACATGAACCGGGTCGACTTCACCGCGGCACCCGGTGGCTCCGAGGTGTGGTTTGTGGACAACGTCAACGCCTACCAGCACAACCTGCACATCCATGGCGTCCAGTTCCGGCTGCTGGACATCGACGGCAACCCGCCCCCACCCGAGCGCGCGGGATGGAAGGACACGATCCCGCTGCTGCCGCGAGAGCGGAACCGGATCGCCTTCCGCATGCCTCCGTACGCCGACGCCGAGCACCCGTACATGTACCACTGTCACCTGCTCACCCACGAGGACGAGGGAATGATGGGGCAGTTCCTGGTGGAGGACGCCGGCACTGCGGGCTCAGGGGCGCCAAGCTCGCACCAGCACGGCTGAGGCGTTCCGAACTGCACATCTCAGAGCCATTTCAGCTCCCGAGCGGCCGGTTTCAGCCGCCAGTGATGCAGTTTCCAACGCGCCGCGGGCCGCCACTTGCCCTACTGGGCGCTGGTCCAGGTGATGTCGCGGGGGTCGTCGGTGCGCTCGAGCCGGCGGTCGAACGGGTAGGTCGCGTACGGGATGACCGCAGGTCACTTCACAGTGCCGAAGGGATCTTCGACCGCCCGCTGGTTGGCGTTGTTCCAGAACCCTTGGACGATGAAGCCGTACTCGGGGAGCTCATTGGTGAACGGGCCGAACATCGCGTCGCCGGTGGGGAGCTTCCAGTCGGCCTGGAGCTCGCAGCCGAGCGCGAAGACCGTCACGAGTTCCGCCCCGGCCCGGGACATCCGGGCCGATGCGGCCTGGGCCTCGTAGTCGTCCCAAGCACCGCAGGCGTCGACCACGGGAAAGACGCGGTAGCCGTCGTTGAGCATCGCCAGAGTCGGCATCGAGCAGCACGTCCCGATGGTGACACCGGAGATGATGATGTGCGTGCGCCCGGTGGTGCTCAGGAGGTCCTCGAGGGCCTTCCTGAAGGTCGGGTCCTCATAGCAGTTGATGATGCCCGTGCGGCGGATGATCGGCACGTCGGAGAAGATCTCCTTGAGCTCGGGGAGGGTGTCCCCGTTCTGCCACTGGGCGTTGGACGAGCTGACCAGCACGGGGATGGAGAGCGCCTTGGCCATCTTCGCGAGCCCAATGACGTTGGCCTTGTAGGTTGCCAGAGTGGGGAAGTCCCGCACGCCGGCCATGAGGCCGATCTGGTGGTCGATGAAGAGCATCACCGAGTTCTGGGGCGTCGGCTTGTCGTAGGGGACGCGGCCGGCGGCCGCGGCATCGGCGGGCGAGACCTTGAGCGGAAGGGCGCTGTCGCTGATGGGGCTGACGATATCGGCTGGACGATCGGGCATGGCATTCTCCTCGGCTGTTGGCATGGCTTGTCGCCGTCACAGGGAGCGACTCGACGCTAAATCCACCCCTGAGCCGCGGCAAGGCTTCGCGGCGCTTCCCCGTGCCGTGCGAACTGGAACGAGAGCGTCAGTACCCAGCGGCCGCGTCGACGACGCCCTCGAGCTGCTCTCCCGCGGCGAACCGCTTGAGGTTCTCGGTGACCCGCTCGCCGAGGAGCGGTCGGATCATCTCGAGGGTGTCTGCCGCGTGCGGCGTGATGAGTGCGTGGGGCTCGTCCCAGAGGGGGTGTCCGTCCGGGAGCGGCTCGGGGTCCGTCACATCGAGGGCCGCGCCCGCGATGGTCCCTGCTCGGAGGGCCTCCACCACGGAGTCCGTGTCGAGGAGGCCCCCGCGGGCGATGTTGACCACGATGGCGGACGGCTTCATGAGCCCGAGCTCGGGGGCGCCGATGAGCTTGGACGTGTCCAGAGTGAGGGCAGCGGAGACGACCACGACGTCCGCCGCAGGCAGCAGCTCGGCGAGGTGAGCCGGCGTCGTCGTGCTCCTGGCTCCCGGCACCGCGGTGGGAGTGCGGCGCACGACATCGACCTCCATGTCGAAGCAGCGAAACAGCCGCAGGGTCTCCAGGCCCACGCCGCCGGCGCCGATGACCAGTCCGCGCAAGCCGTGCAGCGACGTGCCGGCGGACTCGCCCCATGAGCGGGCGCGGGCACGCTCGGGCAGGTGCCGCAAGAGCGCGAGCGTGAGGGCGAGGGCATGCTCCGCGACGGGCTTCGCGTAGGCGCCCTTCGCGCTAGTCCACACCTTCTCCGGATGGGCGGTGAGCGCGTCCGTGTACGCCTCGATCCCTGCGCTGGGCAGCTGGACCCAGCGGATCGACGGGGTGGAGTCGAGCACCGCTGTGAGCTCTTTCTTGGGGTTGCCGTGGTCGAGGATGAGCGCCTCCGGCTGCTCCCCGAGGCCGACGATGGCGCCTCCTCCAGCCTCGATCGCCGCGGTCAGGAAGGGCAGCGGCTCGCCATGGATGGCGACGCGGACGGGGGTGCCGGAGTTCAGGGGCGCGGTGGTCATGGGCTCAGCCTAGCGGCGGGTTCACCGTGCGGGTGCGGTCCCCCGTCCGGGGCCGCGCGCCCGCACGCCTACCATCGAGGGATGCACCGCTACGCGATCGTCCTGCCCCTTGCCCCCCTGGGCGTCGGCGAGCGCTATGCCGTGCGGGACTGGCCGCTGCACATCACGGTGATGCCCGTCTTCGCGACCTGGGCCAACGCAGCGCAGCTCGCGGCGAGCATGGGCGAGGTCGCCGCCCACACCGCCCCAATCGCCGCGGTGGCGGGCGCCAGTGAGCTGTTCGGGCCCAAGCATGACACTCCCGTTGCCCTCGTTGACTCCCCGGAGATCCGCGCTCTGCACAAGACATTCAGAGAGGAACTGGACATCCACGTCCCCACGTTCCGCCGCCCCGACTTCGCCGGTGACGGCTTCCGGGCGCACATCACCGCCACGAAGCGCGGTGAGGCAGAGGAGGGGCAGGAGCTGAAGCTCACCCAGATCGCGCTGGTGGACATGCAGCCCGAGCCAGGTCAGGGCCGGCCGATGGTCGTGGCCGTCGCAGACCTGGAGGCATAGGCCGCTCCGAGGGCCGGTCGCCTCAGGCGGCGACTCCCGCGCAGGCGCGCTCGAGCGCCTCACCCAGCCGCTCGGCGTCGTGCGCTTCGGAGAAGATCCTCGTGCCGGGCTCGAGGGCGCGGCCGGCGGCGAGGGGCCCGGCATCGACCGCGTCGTAGCCGAGCGAGGCGATGAACGCGAGCACGACGGCGCGTGCGGCCTCGTCGTCACCGGCTGCGGCGAGCGCGCGGCGGTCCGCGGCACCGGCGGGCCGGCCGTCCGACTCGAGCTCGTGGTAGCCGATGTGGTTGAGGGTCTTGACCACGCGGGAGGCGGCGAGGAAGTCCTGGACGACCTCGGACGTGCCGCGGCCGGCGTGCATCTCGGGCATGGCGCCGTCAGTGGGCTCCCAGTAGTTCATCGCGTCGATGACGACGCGGCCGGCGAGTGTGGCCCGGTCGAGCGTGCGGAACTTGTGCAGCGGGAGTGCGAGGACCACAACGTCGGACTGCGCCGCCTCCGCGGCCGTGACCGCCGTGGCGCCGGGCGTGATGATCTCGACGATGAGTGCGATGTCCTCGACGGGCTTGGCGGTGGCGATCCGGACCTCGTACCCGGCCTTGAGCGCCTCGCGGGCCACCGCGGTGCCGACGCGGCCCGCCCCGAGGATCCCGACGGTCCTGATGCCCTGCTCCATACGATGCCCTCCGGTTGATTCGTCAACTACCTTCGAGGGGTTTCAACGCGCGGTGGTCCCGCGGCATTCCCCAATCTGGCGGGAGCATCACGAACAGCGAGTCCAGCATGAACTTGGGCGCCAGCCCACCAACGGACTCAGTGCGGAGATACGATCCCGGCATGGAGTCCGTTGTTCTGTACCGGATGCGCGAGGGCGTGGACCGCGCCCAGGTCATGGCGGCGTACCCGCGCCACAAGGCGTACTACCAGCAGTTCGAGGCCGACGGCGGCGGCCTCCTCGCACTCGGGCCGTTCCCACCCAACCCGGTCGCCGGGTCGATGGGGCTGTTCACGAACCGGGCGGAGGCCGAGCGCTTCGTGGCCTCCGACCCGTTCGTGACCGAGGGCCTCGCCGAGCCGCACGTGCTCGACTGGGACCCGGTGCGGTTCGGGTAGCCCAGCCCTCAGCCGTTCTGCATGGACGCCGCCCATGCTTCGATGCGGGCCTTGACCTCCTCGTCGGAGAGGTCCTCGACGCGCGTCATGATGGACCAGCGGATGCCGAATGGGTCGCGGATGCTCGCAAACCGGTCGCCCGAGACGAAGTTCGTTGCGGGCTCGCGCACCGTAGCCCCGCGCTCGACGGCGCGCTGCACCGCGGCGTCGACGTCCGGCAGGTACACGGCCAGGGACAAGCAGTCGCCCTCCCCGGCGGGTGGGAGCACCAGATGGTACTCGGGGTTCGCATCACCGAGTTCGAGGCGGCCGTTGCCGAAGTCGAGGACCGCATGCGCCACGACCGGCGCGCCGTCCGGCCCCGGGAAGTCGGTGCGGGAGAGAAGCGTCGCGCCGAACACCTCCTCGTAGAATCCGATCGCGTCCGAAGCGCGGTTCACGACGATGAACGGTGTCAGCGACGTCGAGCCTCGGGGGGTGCCGTTCACAGTGTGTTTGCCGTCAGCGGGTTGGGTCTGCGTCTCGTCGGTCTGGGTCTCTTCGCTCATGGACCCCACGCTATGCGGGGACCCCGGCCGGGTGCTTGAACATTCGCGCCAGTGTGCCGGGCCTAGGCTGTCCGGTGTGAAGCCCACCTCGCGCGGCGAGCTGACCCCGGACCCGCGCGCCCCGATCACACGCATCGCCCCGCCCGCCTGGGCCGCGCACGCCGTACGACACACCTGGATCGTCGAATGGGACCTTCCGCCCGGCGAGGTGCTGCGTCAGGCAGCACTGACCTACCCCGCGCTCAACATCGTCGCCGAGCCGGCCCGGCTCGCCGTCTACGGACCCACGACGGCGGCGTCCATCCGGCAGAGCGGCACGCAGAGGCGAGCGGCGCCGTCGTGCGCTGGGTCGTCGAGCGGATGCCGGCCGCGGACGCGCGGGGGCTCGAGGCAAACCGGATGGCCGAGCTCGCGGACTCCGAGCCCGGCCTGCTGCGCGTGCCCGACCTTGCGGCGGCGATGGGCGCGTCCGTGCGCACGCTCGAGCGCCTCGCCGCGGACTTCTTCGGGCCCACCCCGGCGGCGATCATGCGGCGTCGGCGCATCCAGATGGCGGCCGAGCGGCTCCGCGCCGAGCCGGATGCCGCCCTCGCGGACCTGGCGCAGGAGCTCGGCTACGCGGACCAACCCCATCTCACGCGGGACTTCCGCGCGGTGCTCGGCATGACCCCGCGCGAGTACGCGGCAGCCGTCCCTGACTTGAGGGGTCAGATCCCTACGCCCGAGCCCTGAGCTCCCGCCGCAGGATCTTCCCCGAGGAGGACTTCGGGATCGCGTCGACGAACTCGACCACCCGGACCTTCTTGAACGGCGCCACATGTTCGGCCACGAACGCCATGACGTCCTCGGCGCTGAGTTCGTCCCGCGCGGTATCTCGCGCCTGCGGCACGACGAACGCCTTCGGAACCTCCTCGCCGTCCTCCGCCCGGATCCCGATCACGGCCGCATCCGCGATCTGCGGGTGAGTGAGCAGCACGGCCTCGAGCTCGGCGGGGGCGATCTGGTAGCCCTTGTACTTGATGAGCTCCTTGAGCCGGTCCGAGATGGTCACGACGCCCTCGGCGGTGACCGTGGCGATATCCCCGGTGCGGAGGAATCCGTCGGGGTCGACAGTCGCGGCTGTTGCGTCTGGCCGGTTGAGGTAGCCGACCATGTTCTGCGGACCCCGCACGAGGAGCTGGCCCGGGGCGCTCACTCCCGTGGTCGGCACGGGGATCTCCTCGTCCGTCGCAGGGTCCAGGAGCTTGCACTCCGTGTTCGGAATCGTGAACCCTACAGAGCTCACCGGCAGCCGGCGGGCCTCGGCGAGGGGCATGATGTGCGAGGCCGGGCTCATCTCTGTCATGCCGTAGCCCTGCATCATGACGCAGTTCAGTCGCGCCGCGACGGCATTGCCGAGGTCCGCGTCAAGCGGGGCCGCACCGGAGAACGCCACGCGGACGCTCGAGAGGTCGTACTGGTCCACGAGCGGGTGCTTCGCGAGCGCCACCGCTATGGGCGGCGCGATGAACAGGTAGGTGCAGCGGTGGTCTTGGGTGATGCGCAGGAACTCGGCCAGATCGAACTTGGGCATCGTGACGAGCCGGGCGCGATGCAGGAACGCGGCATTGACGAGCATCGTGAGGCCGTAGATGTGGAAGAACGGCAGCACGGCGAGGATCGTATCCTGGTCGGTGATGCCGAACAGCGGCCGCCCCTGGGCCACGTTGGCCACGAGGTTGTAGTGGCTCAGCATGACGCCCTTGGGCGTACCCGACGTGCCGGACGAGTATGGCAGGACGGCGACGCCGTGCGGGTCGACGTGGACGTCCGGCGCGGGAAGCCCGGCGGACACCGCCTCGCCCAGCGAGGGGTGCACCGCGCCGGACGGCGAGGGGCCGCCGTCGAGCACCACGATCCGCTCCGGCGGGATCCCGGCCTCCTGCGCGGCGGGCTCGGCACGGTCCAGGAACGGCGAGATGGTGAACAGCCAGGTGGCCCCCGCGTCGGTGAGCTGTCGCGCAATCTCCGCGGACGTGTAGAGCGAGTTGATCGTCGTGACCACCGCGCCGGCGCGCAGCACCCCATGGAACACCACCGGGAACGCGGGGATGTTCGGACACAGGATGCCGAGCGTGGTCTCAGGTCCTACCCCCTGGCCGGCGAGCCAGCCCGCTAGCGCGTCGATCCGCGCTGTCAGGTCACGGTACGTGGTGGTGGCCCCGCTCGTGCCGTCCACGATGGCCACCCGGTCCAGGTCCTCCGGGGCTATCCCGCCGAACAGGTACTCGTAGAGGGTGACCTCCGGGATCTCGACGTCGGGGTAGGGGCTCGCGAACATGGCTCTCCTTAGCTGGCTGCAGCGCACGACGGCGGCGCTCGCCTCGTGTGCCCATCCTCGGTTTCCGGGCGCCCGGGGGCAAGAGGTGGAAGGCAAATGTTACCCGCGGGTAGCGCCCCTCACGCTCCTGCAGCTGTCAGCCTCTCGGCCAGCACGCGCATGGTGTCCCGCAGCTCCGGCGGCTCGATCACGGTCACGGGCCACCCGAGCCGGACCACGTGGTACGCCAAGTAGTCGAGATCGTCCGCGCCCGCGGTGAGGATCGACGCCTCGCTGCCGTACTCGGCGTCGGGCTCCACCACGGCCATCGTCGTCGGGACCCGTTCGGCGACCTGGTGTGCGGGCGCGTGGACGCGGACCTTGGCGACGAACTGGTACGGCGCCTGGGTGATCGCCGCCTGGACATACTCGAGGGCGTCCGGCGCCTCACGCGGTTTGAATCGCCAGCCGGTCCCGCGGGCGGCGGCCATGCGGTCGAGGCGGAACGTGCGCCAGTCCTCGCGGTCGAGGTCCCAGGCCATGAGGTACCACCGGCGGGCTGCAGCGACCAGGCGGTACGGTTCCACGCGCCGCTCCGAGCGCTCGCCGCCGGGCTTCGTGTAGTCGAATGTTGCCCGCTCGGGGGTGCGGATCGCACGGGCGAGGGCTACGAGGACATCCGCATCCACGGATGTGACCGGCCCGTCGAGGCTCACGGTCGCGTCGATGACACCCTTGACCTCGGCGCGCAGCCGTACTGGCAGAACCTGGTCGAGCTTGGCGAGCGAGCGGACGGCAGCCTCCCCCAGTCCCGCAACCGTTCCGCCCGCGGCGAGGCGCAGGCTCACCGCGACCGCGACGGCCTCCTCGTCGTCGAGCAGGAGCGGGGGAAGGGCCTTGCCCGCGCCGAGCTGGTACCCACCACCCGTCCCGTGCTCAGCGCGGACGGGATAGCCGAGCCCCCGCAGGCGGTCCACGTCGCGCCGAATGCTTCGCGTGGTCACGCCGAGTCGCTCCGCCAGCTCCGCCCCGGTCCACACGGGGCGCGACTGCAGGAGGCTCAGGAGGCTGAGCACCCGCTGGGTGGTGTCATTCATGCCTCCATCATCACCCACGGAGACGGACAGAATCTGTCCTGATTGAAAGCACCTCTCCGTCACTTCTTGAAGACGGGGAAAACGCGATATATCTTGATTCCATTAGACGCGATATATCGTGTTTCTGCAGCGGACCGATGCTGTCCTGACCCACCGGGAGACTGGATGCGGGACAGCGAAACAGAAGGTTGAGGGTCATGTCATCACGAACGGTCGCGTACCGGGTGGACCACGGACGCACCATCCCTCCAACGGACGCTACTCATACAGGACGGCACACCATGAGCTTTGTATCCACGAATTTCCATGCGCCACGCCTGACGGACGCGCAGTTCGATTCACTCGAGGAGGCGGTCGAGCGCGAGCTCGCCGCGATCCGCAGCGCCCGCGCGGCCACGCCACTCCCCCGCGAGCCCCGAGCAGGGGCGAGCTGGCCACGGCGGGCGGTGCGCGCCGTCGTGCGCGTGTGGCACGAGGCGGCCGAGCGGGAGGCCGGCTTCGACGCCGAACGGGACGAGGTGCGGCGCAGGCTCCTGATGGACCAGCCGCGGCTCTGGTGAGCGCTCCGCGGCCAGCCGCGCCTACACGCGGGTGAGCAGGAGGCTCACGTTGTGGCCGCCGAACCCGAACGAGTTCGAGATGGCCGCCTGGACGCGGGTTTCGCGCGGGGCGCCGACCACCACGTCGAGGTCGATCTCCGGGTCGAGGTGGTCCAAGTTGCGGGTCGCGGGGATGACGCCAGACTCGATGGTGAGGGCGGTGATGATCGCCTCGACTGCGCCGGCCGCCCCGACGAGGTGGCCGAGCGCACCCTTGGGCGCGGTCACGGCGGCATGGTCACCGAGGGCCTCGCGGACGGCGAGGGCCTCGCTCACGTCGCCCACGCTCGTCGCGGTCGCATGGGCGTTCACGTGCTGGACGTCCGCGGGGGCGACGTCCGCCTTGCGGAGGGCCTTGCGGATCGCCTTGATCTGGCCGACGCCCGCCGGGTCCGTACCGGTGATGTGGAACGCGTCCGCGGTAATTCCGTAGCCGGACAGCGCGGCGCGGGTGCGGGCGCCGCGCGCACGGGCGTGGTCGGCGCGCTCGAGGATCACGACGCCGGCCCCCTCGCCGAGCACGAACCCGGTGCGGTTGACGTCGAATGGGCGGGACGCGGCCTGCGGGTCGCCCTCGTCCTTCGAGAGGGCGCCGATCTGTGCGAACCCGGCGATGGTCAGCGGGGTGATGGCGGCCTCGGCGCCGCCGGCAATCACGATATCGGCCTCGTCGCATTCGATGAGCCGGGCGGCGTGGACGATCGCCTCAGCGCCCGAGGCGCACGCGGAGGCCGGGGACATCGCCGCGGCACGCGCGCCGAATTCGATGCTCAGCTGGGCCGCGGCCGCGTTGGCCATGAGCATGGGCACGGTGCGCGGCGATACCCGGCGGGAGCCTGCGGCCTCGAGGACGTCGTCCTGGGCCAGGAGGGTCTGCACCCCGCCGATCCCGGTACCGATCACGACGGCGAGCCGGTCGCCGTCGACCTCCGGCGCACCGGCATCGGCCCACGCTTCCCGGGCGGCGACGACAGCTGCCTGCTGGCTACGGTCGAGGCGACGGGCCTCGACGGGCGGCATGGCGTGCTCGGGCTCGACGGCGAGCCTGCCCGCGATGTGGACGGGGAGTGTGGCGTCGAAGCCTAGGTCCGTGAGGGTGCGCACGCCGGAGCGAAGGGCGAGCATTCCCTCCCAGAGCTCGGCCACCGTACCTCCGAGCGGCGTGGTGGCGCCCATGCCGGTGATGACGATCTCGGTGTTCCCCACGGTTGTCCTCTGGTAGAAGAATCCTCCCCCTGTGCTTGTATGGGATACAAGCTTGTATGCAATACAAGAAGAGTCATTGATTGTACAGCATACAATTCATCCATGGGTTCAGTCGAGACTCGCGCCGCAGCAACTGCCCGCCGCCTCTTGGGCCCGCGCAAGGGCAAGAGCGCGGCGACCCGCAAACGGATTGTCGACGCCGCCGCGGCCCTGTTCGCCGCGCGCCCCGCCGATTCGGTCACGGTCAGCCAGATCGCAACCGCCGCCCGCGTCTTCCCGAACCAGATCACGTACCACTTCGGCTCCAAGGACTCGCTCTTCGTCCACGCCGCGTTCGCACTGCTCCTCCGCGATGCGGAGCGCATCGAGGGCGTCGGCGCCCGGCTCTCAACGGCCGAGGCGTTCCGGCGCGCCATCGCCCGGACGGTACTCGTGACCCCGTCGCTCCCCGTGGTGATCAGCGCCGTCGCGCTCGCGCGGGCCAAGCCCAAGCTCGGCCCCGTGGTCAAGGGCCACTTGAGCCTTCTGTTCCGCATCTCCGAGCACCACCTCGAGAACGTTTTGGCGGTGCGCGGCTGGCGGATCGACCGCAGCCCCCGGCAGGAGGTCAAGACGTTCTGGGCCGCGGCCTTCGGGGCGATCCTCATCGCCGAGTCCGGCTACCCCGGCACGCAAGCAGACCTCGACCTCGCGGGCACGCTGACAATCCGCGAGCCTGCCTGACCCGGTGCCGCAGATCCGTGGTCGCCCGGTATGGGGGCGAATCGGATGAAGTGGGTATCAGGTACCTGAAGCCAGCGAAGGAGAACCGATGACCCGCATCCCAGTCCACACCGTCGAGAACGCCCCCGAGACCTCCCGCCCGTACGCGGAAAAGCTCGAGCGGCGCATGGGACGGCTGATGAACATCCACGCCGAGATGGCGCACGCGCCTGCCGTGATCGCCGCGTACAGCGGCATTCAAAAAGCGATCGCCGAGCACGGCACCTTCGATGCGCGCATCAAGGAGGCGATCGCGCTGGCCGTGGGGAATCAGAACGGCTGCGACTACTGCCAGGCCTCGCACACGGCCTCGGGGCGCCGCGCCGGGCTCAGCGACGAGGAGATGCTCGCGATCCGCGCCGGTGAGGTGGACTTCGACCCGAAGCTCGCTGCCATCACCGAGGTCAGCCGTGCGGCAGCCGCCCAGTCCGGTTACGTGCCCGAGCCCGTCTGGCAGGCCGCGCTCGAGGCCGGATGGACCGAATCGGACCTCGCGGAGGCCTTCACCTACGTCATGGCGAACATGTTCACCAACTACTTCAACCACTACGCCGGCACCGAGCTCGACGTGCCGGCGGCCCCGCCTCTCCAGACCTAGCAGCCGCCGATTCAGCAATGCAGGACACAGACATGTCCACAGCAGCGGACAGGGAGGAACCGGCGATGGCCGAACAAGCAGACGTGATCGTGATCGGCATGGGCCCCGGCGGCGAGTCGGCGGCGGGGCAGCTCGCGCAGGCCGGGCTCACCGTGGTGGGCATCGAGAAGAACCTCGTGGGCGGCGAATGCCCCTACTACGCGTGCATCCCCACCAAGATGATGGTCCGGGCGGCGGACGCGCTCGCGGAGGCGCGGCGCGTCCCGGGCCTGGCCGGCGGGTCCGAGGTGAGGGCAGACTTCGCGCCCGTCGCGAAGCGCATCCGCGACGAGGCGACGGACTCCTGGGACGATGCGGTCGCTGTCGAGCGCTTTGAAAAGGCCGGTGGGCACTTTGTCCGCGGCACCGCGCGGGTCACCGGGTTTCGAACCGTGACGGTTGGCGACCGCGAGTTCGAGGCCTCGCGGGCGATCCTGATCAACACCGGGACCGACCCGGCGGTCCCGCCGATCGAGGGCCTCGCGGACACCCCCTTCTGGACGAACCGCGAGATCGTCGCCGTGACCCAGGCT
Organism: Sinomonas notoginsengisoli; assembly: GCF_021554725.1. Lineage (GTDB taxonomy): Bacteria > Actinomycetota > Actinomycetes > Actinomycetales > Micrococcaceae > Sinomonas > Sinomonas notoginsengisoli. The sequence goes on from NZ_JAIZDP010000003.1 coordinate 123,380, forward strand.
CCGGAGTCCATGCTCGTCCTCGGCGGCGGGGCGGTCGGACTCGAGCTCGCCCAGGCCTTCTCGCGCTTCGGGACGCGGGTCACGGTGCTCGAGGCGGCCGAGCGGATCCTTTCGCCGGAGGAGCCCGAGTCGAGCGCGCTCGTAGCCGAGGTGTTCGCCGACGAGGGGATTGACGTGCACACGGGTGCCGCCGCGGAATCCGTGACGCACGACGACGCGGGCTTCTCCGTGCGGGCGGCCGGCACCGAGCTGAAGGCGGAGCGCCTCCTTGTGGCCGCGGGCCGCCGAACGAACCTCGACGGCCTGGGCCTGGGCTCGATCGGCGTCGACACGACGAAGCACACCCTCGAGACCGACCCGCAGATGCGGATCGCCGAGGGCGTCTACGCGGTCGGCGACATCACCGGCCACGGCGCGTTCACCCACATGTCGATGTACGAGGCCGGGATCGGTGCCGCCCACATCCTCGGCGACGAGACCGTCGCCGCCGAGTACCGGGCCGTGCCCAGGGTGACGTTCACGGACCCGGAGGTCGGCGCCGTCGGGCTCACCGAGAAGCAGGCGCGGGAGCAGGGCGTGTCCGTGGCCACCGCCGTGTCCCAGATTCCTGATTCCACCCGGGGCTGGATCCAGAAGTCGGGCAACCGGGGGTTCATCAAGCTCGTCGCGGACGCTGAGCGGCGCATCCTGGTCGGCGCGACCTCGGCCGGCCCAGCGGGAGGCGAAGTGCTCTCCATGCTCACCCTCGCGGTCCACGAGCGTACGCCGCTGGCCCGGCTGAGGGACATGGTCTACGCGTACCCCACGTTCCACCGGGCCATCGAGGACGCCGTCAAGAAGCTCCCGGAGGAGCTCACCTGATCGAGTTCGGGTGCTTCGCCAGCGGGGTGACCTTGATTTTCATGTAGGGGTACATGGGGAAGCCCGAGAGGATCTCGTGGAGCTCGTCGTTGGACTCGACGTCGAACAGCGAGTGGTTCGCGTACTCGCCCACGATCCGCCAGATCCCGGCCATCTTCCCCGAGCGCTGGAGGCCGCCCGAGTACTCCTTCTCGCGGGCTTGGAAGTCCGCGACCTGCTCGGGGGTGAGGTGGGGCGGGAACGTCACGTCCATGCGGGCCATGAACAGCATGTGGAGGCTCTCTCCTTCGGTGGGGTCGTGTCAGTCCTGGCGGTAGCGTGCGAGCTTGTCCTCGTCGATCACGGCGCCCACGCCCGCCGTCTCGCGGACGCGGATCACGCCGTCGCGGATCACCAGCGGTTCGGCGAGCAGGTCGTCTGCCATGTCGAGGAAGTTGGAGAGCTCGCCGGCGCGGCGCTGGCTCGCCTCGTGGGCGGCCCCGAACGTGACGGTCGCGAGGGAGCCGATTTGGGTGTCGATCTGGTTGCCCATGGTCACGTCCACACCGAGGCCGGTGCAGAGCCCGAGGATCTCGGTGGCCTGGGTGAAGCCGCTGCGCGCAGTCTTGATGCAGATCGCGTTGCATCCGCCCGAGAGGAGCTCGCGGGAGACATCCCCGGGGGTGGGGACGGACTCGTCCCCCACAATCGGGATGGCCGAGTGCTGCACAAGACGGCGGCGGCTGAGGGCCTCCGAGGCATCGCACGGCTCCTCGAGCGCGGTCAGGCCCATGCCCTCGGTGCGGCGCAGCACCTCGAGCGCCTCGTTGGCCGTCCAGCCGCGGTTGGCGTCGAGATAGATCTCCACCTCCTCGCCCAGGCCCTCGCGCAGCACGTGCACGGCCTCGACGTCGAGGCCCAGCGGGCGCCGGCCGGTCTTGAGCTTGAACGTGGTGATGCCGTACTGCTCGCGGAACCGCTGGGCCTCCTCGAGCAGCTCCGCAGCCGGGCGGAATCCGAGCATGTGGGAAACCCGCATGCCGTCCGCGTACCCGCCTAAGAGCTGGTGCACGGGTGTTCCGAGGGACTGGCCGATGAGGTCCCACAGGGCGATGTCGACTGCGCCCTTCGCGGTGTCATTGTGGATGGTCCGGCGCATGATCTGCTGGGCCTTCTCCCGGTCGAGGGGATCCAGCCCGGCCAGCTGCGGGCCGAAGATGTCCCGCACTACCGCGATGATCGAGGCTTGCGTCTCGCCGTACGTGTACGGGCGCGGAGGCGCGTCAGCGGTTCCCACGAGCCCCTCGTCGGTGTGGACCCGGATCAGTACGTGCTCCGCCGCGTGCACCTCGCCGCTCGCGAAGCGCAGCGGGTGGGTGTAGGGGATCGAATACGGGATGGCTTCGATGCGCTCAATCTTCATGCGCGGTCTCCTAGGTGGGGTGCGGCAACGGGTGCGGTGCGGACGACGGCGCGTGGTGAGGTCTCGCCGTCGTCCGCGGGTTGGGCGGTGGGCTCGGGTCGGGCGGGCCCGGGAGCAGGCACGGTGTCGAAGAGCGTCAGGAAGCGGCGGACGAGGGGGGTCTTCTCGCCTCCGCGCCAGGCGACGGCGAGGTCCACCGAGGGCGCGCTGCGCACTGGCCTGAAGGAGATGCCCTCGAACGCGAAGCGATGCGTGGTCATGGGAACGAGGCCGATGCCCATCCCCGCCGCGACAAGGGCCAGGAGCGTCGAGGTCTCGGCCGCCTCCTGGACGACCTTGGGGATGAAACCCTCGCGGCGGCACGCGTCGCGGAAGATCCGGGTCACCACTGACTGGGCGGGATAGCCCACGAACGGTTCCCCCGCGAGCTCCGCCAGGTCCAGTTGGGCGTGCTGCGCCCACGGCGACTCGGCGGGAAGTGCGGCCACGAGGCGGTCCTGCTCGAGGTAGACGAGCTCGATGTCCGGCGAGTTGACTGGTGGCCGCAGGACGGCGACGTCGAGCCTGCCCTCCTCGAGGTCCACCACCATCTGCGGGGTGAGCATCTCACCGCGCACCGTGAGCTTCAGGCCCGGCATCTCGCTGCGGACCCTCTGCACGAGCGGGGGCAGGAGGCGGTAGGTGGCCGAGCCCGCGAGTCCCACACGGAGTACGCCCGAGGCGCCCGCCCCGACCTGTGCCACGTCCGACTCGAGCTCTTCGAGGTCCTGGAGGATGCGCCGACCGCGCTCGAGGAGGAGTTCGCCTGCCGGGGTCAGTTCGACTTTACGCGTGGTCCGCTCGAACAGCGGGGTGCCAAGCTGTTCCTCGAGCTGCTTGATCTGCTGGGACAGGGGCGGCTGGGCCATATGGAGGCGTTGGGCGGCGCGCCCGAAGTGGCGCTCCTCGGCGACGGCGACAAAATATCGCAGGTGTCGTGTCTCCATGGTGACCAGCGTAGGTCCGAAGATTAGGTTGAGGAAATATGCATTAGACCATTATTCGGACTTTTTGAGTCTTATTGAAGCCTGAGAAGAATCTGCCACAGGCCCACGATCACGAGCGGTCCGAAGAGCGCTCCTGCGATGACCTGGGCGACAGTGTGGGCGCGCAGCGCCACGCGCGCCCAGCCGACCGCCGGCACGACGAACAGCAGTGGCCACCACGCCGCGCCGAACAGGAAGAGCATGGCGACCGCCGCCGTTGAGACGGAGGCGGCGTGCCCGCTGACCTTCCACCAGAGGCTCACGCCCGCCAGGACCGCGATCCCCGCGATGAGCGCGCCCACCATCGCGACGACGGAGGGCGGGGCGCCAAGGACAACGAGCAGGACGAGGCCGGCCAGGACGCACACAATGGACATCGCGAGCACGGGCGCGCGCTGGGACCGCTCGCTCACATGATGGTCCACGACCTTCCCGGCGCGCACGAGCCCGAGGAGGATCGCGAACGGCAGCACGCACGTGAACAGGGCCGCAATCGCGCCGAACCACCACGTCCCCGGCCAGCCCGGGCTCCCGCCCGGGCTCAGCAGCAGTGCGGCCCCCACCGTGAAGGGCGGCTGGAACACCTCGCTGAGCACACGGGCGACCACCGCGGGCCGCCCCTGCTGGGACGCTGCAGTCGCGGGGCGAGGACGGCTCAGCACGGTTCCAGTGTTTCACGGCGGAGCCGTCGTGCGTTCGCGCGCCGTTCCCGCCGCCGTGGGTCGCCGAGCGCCGGTCGACTGCTGAGTTTCCTCGTGGCGCTGGCGGTCAGACAACGAAAAGAGCGCTGGACCATTGACCAGCAGGGCGCGAGTACCGATGGTAGCGGCATGGGATTCAACGACATGCTCGGCGAGCAGATCGCCAACGAATTCACTGCCTCGCACCAGTACATCGCCGTCGCCGTCTGGTATGCGGATCGTGACCTGCCGCGTCTTGCGGCACACTTCTACCGCCAGTCGCTCGAAGAGCGGAACCACGCCATGATGATGGTCCAATACATGCTGGACCGGGACCTCCCTGTTCACATCCCGGCCGTCGGAGAGGTCCGCAACGACTTCGGCGACGCCACCGAACCCCTCACCCTGGCCCTGGCTCAGGAGGAGGAGGTCACGACCCGGATCAAGGACCTCTTCCGGGCCGCGAGAGCCGAGGAGGACGCGCTCGGGGAACAGTTCATGCTCTGGTTCCTCAAGGAGCAGGTCGAAGAAGTTGCGTCCATGGCCACGCTCCTGAACGTAGCCCGCAGGGCCGAGAACAACCTCTTCGACCTCGAGAACTATGTTGCCCGCGAAGCGATCGGAGACCACGGCCGAGACCCCAACGCCCCCAGTGCTGCAGGCGGAACCCTCTGAAGGGACTCAGTCCAGCAGCAGCGCCGGCTCCTCCATGATGGCGGCGACGTCCGCCATGAAGCGCGCGGAGAGGTCGCCGTCGACCACCCGGTGATCGAAAGAGCCGCCGAGGGTCGTGATCCAGCGCGGGATGACTTCGCCTGAGACGACCCACGGCTTCTGCTTGATGGTGCCGAACGCGACGATTGCCACCTCGCCCGGGTTGATGATCGGCGTGCCGATGTCGATCCCGAGTGCGCCGATGTTCGTGATCGTCATGGTGCCGCCGGTCATGTCCGCGGGCCTGGTCTTGCCGGCGCGGGCCGTGGAAGCGAGTTCGTTGAGCGCGATGGCCAACTCCTTGAGGGAGAGGTCCTGGGCATCCTTGATGTTGGGCACGAGCAGGCCCCTCGGCGTCGCGGCCGCAATGCCGAGGTTCATGAAGTGCTTGATGTGGATCTCGTCCCCGCCCGGGGCAGTGACCCATTCCGAGTTGACGCTCGGGTTCCGCGCCGCCGCCCAGATCACGGCCTTGGCGAGGATGAGCAGGGGCGAGACCTTCACGCCCTCGAAGTCGCGGGACTTCTTGAGCCGCTGGACGAACTCCATCGTCCTCGACGCGTCCACATCCACGAAGATGCTCACGTGCGGCGCGCTGAACGCCGAGTCCACCATGGCCTTCGCGGTCGCTTTGCGCACACCGCGCACCGGGATGACCTCGATGTGCTGCTCCTGATGGGCCCGGTCGTGGGTCCAGAACTTGCGGGCACCGTCCTGCTCGCGCTCGCGCTGCGCCTGGTACGACTCGAGGTCCGCCCGCGTCACCTCGCCCCGGGCCCCCGTGGCGGGGACCTCCGCGAGATTGACGCCGAGTTCCTTCGCGATGCGGCGCACGGGCGGCTTCGCCAGCACGCGCGCCAGGAGTCCGACGACGGCGTTGCCCGACGGAGCGGGTTCGGTCGCCACGGGTTGGGGAGCCTCGCCAGGGGCAGGAGCGGGCGCCGGTGCCTTAGCGGGCGCGGGTGCGGCTGCCTTCCTGGGGCGGCGCTTGACGGCATCGGCCTTCGGGCCCGATCCGACGAGAGGCCCGCTCTCGACACCCGGCTCCTGCATCACCGGCACCGGGGCCTCGGCATCTGCGGCGACGGGAGCGGAAGGCGAGGTCGGGGCGCCGGAAGGTGCGGCCGCGCCGTCGTGCGGTGCGCCCGCCGCCTCACCGATCGTGATGATCGGAGTCCCCACCTCGATGGTCTGGTGCTCAGGGGCCAGAAGTTCCACGACCATGCCCGCATAGGGGCTCGGGAGCTCGACGAGGCTCTTGGCGGTCTCGATCTCGCACAGGACGTCATTGATCGCGACGGTCTGGCCCGGCTGGACCTTCCACGAGACGATCTCGGCCTCGGTGAGGCCCTCGCCAACGTCGGGGAGGGTGAAGGTCTGCGGTGTCGCTGGCTGCTGCGTCACGGGCTGCTCCTAGTACGCGAAGGCGCGGTCGAGGGCTTCGAGAATGCGGTCGATGTCCGGGAGGTACTGGCCCTCGACCTTCGCCACGGGGTAGGGCATGTGGAACCCGCCGACGCGGATCACAGGCGCCTCGAGTGAGAGAAACGCCCTCTCGGAGACGCGGGAGGCGATCTCGCCGCCGATCCCGCCGAAGGTCGGCGCCTCGTGGGCGATCACGAGGCGGCCTGTCTTCGTCACCGAGGCGACCACCGCGTCGAAGTCGATGGGGGAGATCGAGCGCAGGTCGAGGACCTCGACGCTCCGGCCGTCCTGGGCGGACGCCTCTGCCGAGGCGAGGGCCACGGGCACGAGGGGGCCGTAGGCGACGATGGTCGCGTCCGTCCCCTCGCGGACCACGTGGGCACGGAACGGGTCCCCGCTCGCGCCAGGGTCCTCGGTATTGACCTCGCCCTTGAGCCAGTAGCGCCGCTTGGGCTCGAACACGATGACGGGGTCCTCGCAGGCGATCGCCTGCTGGGTCATCCAATACGCGTCATGCGCATTGGACGGGGTGATGATGCGCAGTCCCGCCGTGTGGGCGAACAGGGCCTCCGGCGACTCCGAGTGGTGCTCAATCGAGCCGATCCCACCGCCGTACGGGATACGGATGGTCACGGGGACGGTGAGCTGGCCGTTGCTGCGGGCGTGCAGCTTGGCAAGCTGAGTCGTGATCTGGTTGAAGCCCGGGAACACGAAGCCGTCGAACTGGATCTCGGCGACCGGGCGGTAGCCGCGCAGCGACAGGCCGACGCTCGTGCCGATGATCCCCGATTCGGCCAGGGGGCTGTCGACGACCCGATCACCGCCGAACTGCGACTTGAGGCCTTCGGTCACGCGGTAGACGCCGCCGAGGGTGCCGATGTCCTCGCCCATGAGCAGGACGCTCTCGTCCTGCTCAAGGGCTGCACGCAGGCCCTCGTTGATCGCCTTGGCGATGGTCATCGTTGGCATCAGCGGCCGCCTTCCGTGGTCTGCTGCACGGCCGGCTGGTCCGCGAAGCCGGCCTGGTACTCGCGGTGCCATGCGAGCTCCTCGGCGACAAGCGGGTGCGCTTCGGCATAGACATGCGCGAAGGCTTCCTGCATATCCGGGGAGGCGAAGTCCAGGATGTCGTGGCGTGCCTGGCTGGCGAGCGCGTCGCCGTCCGCGGCAACCTGGGCGAAGAAGGCTTCGTCGGCGATGCCCTCGGCGCGGAGGTACTTTTCGAACCGGGCTACGGGGTCCTTCGCAGCCCAGGACTTCTCCTCATCGCTGAGGCGGTACTTCGTCGGGTCGTCCGCGGTGGTATGGGCACCGAGCCGGTAGGTGAAGGCCTCGATCAGTACGGGCCCCTTGCCGTTCCGAGCGCGTGCCAGCGCCCACTGCGTCACGGCGTGGACGGCGAGGACGTCGTTGCCGTCAACCCGCACGCCAGGGAAGCCGTAGCCCTTGGCCCGATTGAACAGCGGGACGCGGGACTGCACCTCGGCGGGAACCGAGATGGCCCACTGGTTGTTCTGGCAGAAGAAGACGATCGGGGCCTTGAAGCTCGCGGCGAAGACCATGGACTCGTGGATGTCGCCCTCAGAGCTTGCCCCGTCGCCGAAGTACGCCACGACGGCGGCGGGATCCACCGCGGCCTGGCCGCGGGAGGTGCCGTCCGCGGCGCCCTTGGCCGCTGCACGGGCCGCATCGCGCTGGATACCCATCGCGTACCCGACAGCGTGCGGAACCTGGGCTGCGAGCACCATGGTGTAGAGGTGGAAGCCCGTGGCCCGCGGGTCCCAGCCGCCGTTCGAGAGGCCACGGAACAGGCGCAGGAGCTCGGCGAGGTCCACCCCGCGGGTCAGCGCCACACCGTGCTCGCGGTAGGACGGGAAGATGTAGTCCTGGGCCCGGGTTGCGCTGCCGGAGCCGATCTGTGCCCCCTCCTGGCCCCGAAGGGGGACCCACAGGGCGAGCTGACCCTGCCGCTGGAGGGCGGTGGCCTCGGCGTCGAAGCGCCGGATCATCGCCATGTCGCGGTACATGCCGAGCAGGGCATCTGGGCCGAGCTCGCCGATTAGCCCGGCGAGCTTCGAGTCGGACCGGAAGCGGCCCTCCTCGTCCAGAAGCTGGATCATCTCGCCGTGGCCCTCTGTGCCTTCATGGGCGTGCGTCTCGAGCTCGAGCCAGAGCTCATCGGGGATGTCGCTGAACTCGGTAGTGGGCAATTCGACTCCCATACCGCCTCCTCGCCTGCCGTCTGATGACCAGCCCGGGGGGAGCCGGGCGGGGCCCGCAGCTTCTGCCGCGTCTTCTGGGAAGGGCATTGCCGAAGTATTCCCTTCGGAGCATTCATTCCAGATACAGCATATAGGCGGCGGCCCAGAGTTACTCTACCCAGTGATCCCGGACCACCGCGAAGTCGATTCCTTCTAGGAAGCCTGTGAGACCTTTGTGAAGGACCTACAGAGCTCGAGGAAGCGGGTGTTCGCCTCGGTCTCCCCGATGCTCACGCGCACGCCCTCAGCCCCGAAGGCGCGGACGGACAGGGCCCGGGCGGCTGCCTGCACGGCGAACTCCGGTGTCGACTCGCCCAGTGCGAGCCAGACGAAGTTGCCCTGTGCATCCGGGACGTCCCAGCCGAGGTCTCGGAGACCAGCCGTGACGCGATCCCGCTCGTCGACGAGCGTTTGTACCCTTCCTACAACGGCCTCGTAGTTCTCGAGCGAGGCGATGGCCGCGCTCTCGGCGACGGAGGACACGGCAAACGGGACAGCGGCGACGCGCAGGTACTGGGTCACGTCCGCGTGGGACACCGAGTAGCCGACGCGCAGGTTCGCGAGGCCGTGGGCCTTGGAGAACGTCCTCAGGACGGCAACGTTCGGGTACTTGCGGTAGAGCTCGATCCCGTCCACGGCCTCCGGGTCGCGGACGAACTCCTGGTAGGCCTCATCGATGACAACGAGGACATTGCCTGGGACCGATTGGATGAAGCGCTCGGTCTCCTCGCGGCGCAGGGCGGGCCCGGTGGGGTTGTTCGGCGTGCACAAGAGGATCACGCGGGTGCGATCCGTGACCTCCGCGGCCATCGAGTCGAGGTCGTGCCGGCCGTCGGGCAGGACGGGGACCTGGATGCTCTTGGCGCCCGCGAGCCCCACCGAGATCGGGTAGGCCTCGAAGGACCTCCATGCATAGACCACCTCGTCCTGCGTGCCATCGTCCTGCTGGCCGGCGAAGGCCGCGAGGATCTGATTCAGGGCGCCGAGGCTGCCCCCGCCGGTGACGATGTCGTCCGCCGGGACGCCGAGGAAGCCTGCCAGTGCGTTCCGCAACCGGGTGGCCACCGCATCCGGGTATCGGTTGATGCGCGACTCGTGGACGATCGCGTCGGTCACGGCCTGAAGCGGCGCGAGCGGGTTCTCGTTTGAGGACAGCTTGTAGCTCGTCAGGCCCTCCACGGGTGCAGGTGGGCGTCCGGCGACGTACTTGGGGAGCCGGTCCATCACGGGTCGAGGGGTGACGCCCGTGGTCCCGGCTTCGACGGCGGGCGTGGTGCCGTCCTGCTCGTTCAGCGGTGAAGTCATGCCATACAGCGTAGCCGTGGGAGTATGGGCGCATGCGCTTCCTGCTGCACGTCATCGTCAGCGCGCTCGCCCTCTGGGTGGCCGCGTGGATCCTCCCCGGCATGGATATCACGACGTCCACTACCCCCGGCGTGGCCGCGAACGCCGGCGGCGCCGATGCCAGCGGGACAGCGGGCCTCGTGGTGGCCTACCTGTTCATCGGACTCATCTTCGGCCTCGTTAACGCGGTGGTGCGGCCGATTGTGAGCGTGCTGTCGCTGCCGATCACATGCCTCACCCTCGGGCTGTTCGCCCTTGTGATCAACGCCGCGATGCTTGGGCTGACGGCCTGGATCTCCAGCTACACCCCCGTCCATCTGACTCTCGACTCGTTCGTGACGGCCGTGCTCGGGGCGATCATCGTCTCGATCGTCTCGGCGCTGACGGGCTGGGCTGTGGGCCTGAGGAAGAAGAGCTAGAGGCCGCGGCCGGGGTCGCCGTGTCCGTGCCGGTGTAGACGAACCGTTCGCGACGGGGGACACCGACGGGTCCAGGGGCAGCACCCACGATCCCCGTTCCGACGATGGCGCCGAGGACCTCGGCGTAGCCCCGAACCGACGGGTTCGTCGACCCGTCCAGCGCGCGTGCGTCGGCGGCATACGCGTCCAGGTCATGGGCATCGACTACCGCTTTGAGGAGTCCCCCTGCCCGGATGTCGGAGTGTGAAGGAGTTTGGACGTCGACGACGTTCGGACGCGGAACGGGCGGGAGGCCGGAAAGCCCCGGCACGACATCGTCCCGGTTGGCGATGCTGAGGACGGCTACCTCCTCGGGCACGCGGAACGCCGTCGGCACCCCGCCGAGCACCGTCACCGCCGCCACGGGGTAGCGCGCCCGGAAGTCCGGGTCCTCGAGGAGGCCGAAGACGTGCAGGGAGCCCTGACTGTGCGCGTTGAAGACGATCGCGTCCCCGGTGCGGACCTGCTGATCGGCCAGTGCCCGGGCGATGAGCTGGCGCACGTGGCTGTCTCGCCCCGCCATCGCATCGAGGTTCCCCTCGGTGTCGAAGACGCCGCCGGAGGGATCGTCCAGCGACCAGGTCTGTGTGCCGGGCACGGTCACCATCACTGCTGTCGAGCCGTCCGTGCGCGGGATCCGCTCCACGAGGATCGACGACGGCGTGCGCTGTGCCTGCTGGAGGCTCCGCCCCGCATACGCGAAGGTCGAGGCGTCCTCCGCGCCGGCCGAAATCTGTGCTCGGATGATGCTGATCGGATCCTTCGCTCGCCCAGCAGGGACCCAGGGGACGAGTGGTGGCACTGTGGACCCCTCCGCCAGGATCGACCGGAGGAGTTGGGCACCGCCGCGCGCGGGAGTATCCCCCTCGATCCGCCACAGACCGGGCGGTACCAGGCCCCAGACGAGACCGCGCATGGCCAGCTGGCGGCCGCCAGCCTCGCCCGCGGTCATCGCCTCCGCCGCCCGGTAGCTGCCGACGGCCACGGCCACGCCCCGGGCAGCTGCCGCGGCGTCAAGCGCCAGATGCCCCGTAGAAGCGACGAGCTCCGCCGCCTCGGCATCGAACGACCTGACACCAGGGCTCGCTGCGCATGCACCCCGCCAAACGGCGGCACGCGCCGCCTCGAGGTGGCTCGGCACCGCTTCGGCGAGCGACGCGGCAGCTGTGAGTGCCCCGAGAGCCGTGTCGAGGGCCTCGAGGTTCACACGGAATGCGGTCCCGCCCGTGACGACGAACGCCGCGGCATCCCGCTCCCCACCGTGCGGGTCGGGTTTCATGGGCAGACTCGTCCCTCGCGGGGACCGAGGCCCTGGGTGAACGCGGGCTGAGGCTGCACGGAGAGGCGCAGTGCGGGCGTGCGGGAGGGGAGCGGCACGAGCGGACCCGTGCGCCCCTCCGCCACCAGCGACTGCGGGCTGGCCGCACCGCTCGGAGCTCGCGAGGCGATGGGCACCCGGGGGCACGCGGAAACCTCGGACTGCAGGGCCGCGATCATGAGGGCGAGGGCCGCCAGGCCCGCCGCGACGGTGGCCATCCGCGCCGCGAGGCAAGCCGTCGATGTCCTGAACGCCGCGGCGGCAGGACCGGACCATTCGGCGTCCTCCGCGCGTGCCACGAAGGCCCGGGCGTCCTCGACGGCCTCCTGCGCCTTCGCGAGCCCGGCCGCGGCCGCGTGCAGCTCTGTCTCGTCATGGCCGCATGCAGGGTCGAACCCAGACGAGCTCCCTGTGCCGATGACGTACTTGTCGGCGTCGCGCATCGATCCGGTCATGGTTCCCCTCCCCAGCCCTGCCGGGCTCGTTCAGCCCGGCCATGCCACGACGCTAGGCGGCCTTCGGCACCCATGGTTGGCCTGCGGCGTCGTATGTGGACTGCACGCCCGAACGGATACCTGTGGAGGACAAGTGACGCCTCGTCCCGGGGCAGCACAACCGTCCCCGAAAGCCACCGGAAAGGGCGTGGAAGAATGGAGGCCATGGCTGATTCCCCCTCGCGCATCCCGTCCGGACGTCTCTCCCTGGCCGCTGCCGGCGAGACAGCCGCCAGGCCCATCGCCCTCGGACCGCTCGACGGCCGCTACCGCCCCGCCGTCGCGCCCCTCGTGGACTACCTGTCCGAGGCCGCGCTCAACCGCGATCGCGTGGCCGTCGAGGTCGAGTGGCTCATCCACCTCACGCGCAACTCCGTGCTCCCGGGCGCCGGACCCCTCAGCGCCGAGCAGGAGGAGGGGTTGCGGAAGATCGTCACCGAGTTCGACACCGCCTCGGTCGCCGAGCTCGCCGAGATCGAGGCCGTCACGGTCCACGACGTCAAGGCGGTCGAGTACTACATCGGCCGTCGCCTTGAGCCTCTGGGCATCAAGCACCTGACCCCGATGGTGCATTTCGGCTGCACATCGGAGGACGTCAACAACCTCTCCTACGCGCTCGGGATCAAGGGCGCCGTGGAGGACGTCTGGCTGCCCGCAGCCCGAGCGCTCGTGGGGCAGATCGCGGACATGGCGCGGGCCAGCCGGGACGTTCCGATGCTCTCGCGCACCCACGGCCAGCCGGCCACCCCGACCTCGCTCGGGAAGGAACTCGCCGTGGCGGCGCACCGCCTGGGCCGCCAGCTCGCCAGGATTGCCCGCACCCAGTACCTCGGCAAGATCAACGGCGCCACTGGCACCTACGCGGCCCACTACGCGTCGGTGCCGAGCGCGGACTGGCAGGAAGTCTCCGAGTCCTTCGTCGAGGGCCTGGGCCTGACGTGGAACCCGTTGACCACGCAGATCGAAAGCCACGACTGGCAGGCCGAGCTCTACGCGGACATGGCGCGCTTCAACCGAATCCTGCACAACGTGTGCACGGACGTCTGGAGCTACATCTCGATCGGCTACTTCCGGCAGATTCCTGTGGCTGGCGCGACGGGCTCCTCGACCATGCCGCACAAGGTGAACCCGATCCGCTTCGAGAACGCCGAGGCAAACCTTGAGGTCTCCTGCTCCCTCCTCGACACACTCGGCGCTACGCTCGTGACGTCACGCTGGCAGCGGGACCTCACCGATTCCTCGTCGCAGCGCAACATCGGAGTCGCGTTCGGCCACTCGCTGCTCGCGGTCTCCAACGTGGCCCGCGGCCTCAAGGGCCTCGACGTGGCCGAGGAGGTGCTAGCCGAGGACCTCGACACGAACTGGGAAGTCCTGGCCGAGGCGATCCAGATGGTCATGCGCGCGGAAGCGATCGCGGGCGTGCCGAACATGGACAACCCCTACGAGCGCCTCAAGGACCTCACGCGCGGGCAGCGGGTCGATGCGGCCCGGATGAAGGAGTTCGTCTCCGAGCTCGGCCTTTCCTCCGAGGCCGAGTCGCGCCTTCTGGCCCTCACCCCGGCCACGTACAACGGCATCGCCGGCAAGCTCGTCGACCACCTCAGCTGAGCGGCTCCCCCTTTCGGGGCGGCTGGCTCCAGGTGACAACGTTGCGGCACGGTGTTCCAATGGATGCGGGAGTGGAACCTTGGCCCAGCAATGGACCGCGCAGGAGTCTGTCATGAGCATCGAACCCGAGCTCCACCTCGATACCGCTGATCTTGAGGCCCGCGTCAAGGGGATCTACGAGCAAGTCGCAGACAACCCCTCCCAGGAGTTCCATTTCGAGACGGGGCGCGCCCTTGCGGAACGCCTCGGCTACCCACCTTGGGACCTGGACCAGATCCCGTCCGCGGCGGTCGACTCGTTCGCGGGCGTCGGGTACTTCCACGATCTCGCGGCGCTCAAGCCAGGCGAGCGCGTCCTGGATTTGGGCAGCGGCTCGGGGACGGACAGCTTCCTGTCGTCGATTTCCGTGGGCGCCCGCGGTTCCGTGATCGGCATCGACATGACGGCGGCGCAGCTCGCCAAGGCGCGCAGACTGGCGGCGGAGGCGGGGAACCTCTTCGACAACATCGACTTCCGTGAGGGCCGCATCGAATCGCCGGCGGTCGAGGCGGGTTCCATGGACTGCGTCATCTCGAACGGCGTCATCAACCTCGCTCCGGATAAGGACATCGTGTTCGCCGCCGCAGCGGATGCCCTCCGGCGAGGCGGCCGGCTCGTCTTATCCGATATCGTGACGCGGTCCCAGATGCCCGAGACCGTCACGTGCGACGCCTCACTGTGGGCCGCCTGCATCGGCGGGGCGATGCGAGTCGAATCATTGATGACATCCCTAGACGCCGCCGGGTTCCTCGTGGATACGACGCGCGCCAACGACGACTACCGGTTCCTCTCGCGCCGCGCGCGGAAGGCCACCGACAAGTATGGGGTGACGAGCCTCAGCGTGCTGTGCCACAAGGCCTAGGCGTACCCGGCCATCAGGTCGTCCAGGCGCAGCAGCCTAGCCAGGTACAACCACATCACGCTTGCCCATGCGCCCGCAGACCCGGCCCAGCGCGGTTTAGCAACACGCCCTAGTCCTGCCGGGCGCCGTGCCCGGTGCGTCCGGCTCCGTGACGCAGTTCTCGGGCATGCTGGAGGTCCTTCTCCTTTGCCTTCCGCTTCTTCTCCGACCCGACGGTGGCCCGCGGCGGAAGCTGGATCATCTCCTCCGCCCCGATGCCGGCCTGGAGTTCGCGGCCGCGCTCGGTCTCGGCGTCGAACTCGGCGCCGAAGAGCAGCGACATATTCACAATCCAGAGCCACAGCAGCAGGATCACGACGCCGCCGAGCGCGCCGTAGGTCTTGTTGTAGTGGCCGAAGTTGCCCACGTAGAAGCCGAAGCCGACGGTTGCCACAGCCAGCACTACGATCGCGATAATGGACCCCATGCTGATCCAGCGGAACTTCGGCTGCTTCACGTTCGGAGTGAAGTAGTACAGCAGCGCGATGAGGACGATGATGAGGATCAGCGCCACAGGCCACTTCGCGAGGTCCCAGACAAGCACCGTGGCCCCTCCAAGCCCGATCGTGCTTCCGACCGCCTCGGCCACGGGCCCGCTCAGCACGAGCATGGCGGAGATGATGGCGACGATGACCACGGCCCCGACCGTGAGCGCGAGCATGGTGCCGCGCAGCCGGACGAAGCCACGCCCCTCCTCCACCTCGTAGATCCGGTTCATGGCGCGTCCGAACGCGCCCACGTAGCCGGAGGCCGACCACAGGGCGCCGAGGACGCCGCCAATGAGTGCGAGGCCCGCCGCTGGGCTGTTCACGAGTTCCTCCACGGGCCCTCGCACCGCCTCCGCCGAGGACCCGGGGGCCACCGACTGCAGGATGTCCAACATCCCGCTCGCCGTCTTCTCCGCCTGGCCGAAGAGCCCCAGCAGGGAGACGAGGGCGAGGAGCGCGGGGAAGAGCGAGAGGACAGCGTAGTACGTGAGGGAGGCGGCTAGGTCGGCGCAGTTGTCGTTGCCGAACTCCCGGAGCGTCTTGCCGCCGATGTACTTCCAGGAATGCTTCTTGATGTCACGGACACGGCCTGGTTTGCGTGAATCGTCCGGTGGAACCGCTGTGTCAGCCTTGCGCTCGGTCGATGTTTCGCTGGTCTGTTCTCCCATGCGCCGTTCATACCCACAACCCGGCGAGGGCAACCACGCAATTCGCACCAGCGAACGCGCTGGTGTATAGTCGATGAAGCGCCGCGGGGTGGAGCAGTTCGGTAGCTCGCTGGGCTCATAACCCAGAGGTCGTAGGTTCAAATCCTGCCCCCGCAACCACTCGAAGGCCCCCGATCCACATCGATCGGGGGCCTTTGCGGTGTGTCCTGCGGGCTCCTCAGGGGGCCGCCGCAGCCCGCCCCGCCGCCCGGCCCGAGAACAGGCATCCGCCGAGGAACGTCCCCTCGAGGGCGTTGTAGCCCATCATCCCGCCGCCGCCGAACCCGGAAGCCTCCCCCGCAGCGAACAGCCCAGGCACCACGTGGCCCGCAGGGGCCAGGCAGCGCCCCGACAGGTCCGTCTCGAGGCCGCCGAGCGTCTTGCGCGTCAGGACGTTCAGCCGCACTGCGATGAGCGGGCCGTGCTTCGGGTCCAGGATGCGGTGCGGCGCGGCGGTGCGGATGAGCCGGTCCCCGAGGTAGCGCCGGTGCGCGCGCAGGAACGTCACCTGCGCGTCCTTGCCGAAGGCGTTCTCGATCTCCGCGTCCCGCGCCTCGATCACGGCGCGCACGGCCGCCTCATCCAGCAGGCCCGGCTCCCCCACCCGGTTCATCCCCTCAACGAGCTCGGTGAAGGAGGACGCGACGACGAAGTCCTCCCCATGCTCTTTGAACGCCTCCACCGGCCCGGGTGCACCGGGCCGCACCCGCGCGGCCAGGAGCCTCAGGTCCTTGCCCGTCAGGTCCGGATTCTGCTCGGAGCCGGAGAGCGCGAACTCCTTCTCGATGATGGACTGGGTCAGCACGAACCACGAGTAGTCGTACCCCGTCCCGCGGAGGTGCCTGAGCGTGGCGAGCGTGTCGAACCCAGGGAACAGCGGCGCGGGGAGCCGACGTCCCAGCGCGTCGAGCCACATCGACGAGGGCCCCGGCAGGATCCGTATGCCGTGATTCTCCCAGACCGGGTTCCAGTTGCGGATCCCCTCGGTGTAGTGCCACATGCGGTCCGTATTGATCAAGCGCGCACCTGCCGCCTCCGCGATGCCGAGCATCCGGCCGTCCACGTGCGCGGGCACCCCTGCCACCATGGTCTGCGGCGGCGTCCCCATCCGCTCGGGCCACAGCTTCCGCACAAGCCCGAGATTGCCGCCCACCCCGCCGGAGGCGATCACGACGGCGCCAGCCTCCACCACGAACTCCCCGGCGATTTCGCGGCTGCTCGCCCTGCCCCGTTCGACGGACGACGGCGCGAGGCGGGCTCCGCGCACGCCGGTCACCGCGCCGTCGTGCGTCACCACCTCGTCCACCCGGTGCCGGTAAAGGAAGCGGATGCGCGCGGCGTCGGCGTGCGCTCGGGCACGACGGACGAACGGCGCGAGCAGGCCCGGCCCCGTCCCCCAGACCAGGTGGAAGCGCGGCAGCGAGTTGCCGTGCCCGTCCGCGCGCCCGTCGCCGCGCTCCGCCCAGCCGACGACAGGGAAGAACCGCACACCCATCCCGTGCAGCCATGCACGCTTCTCCCCGGCGGCGAAGTCGAGGTATGCCTCGGCCCACTGACGCGGCCAGTAGTCTTCCGGGCGGTCGAACTGCGCCGAGCCGAACCAGTCCTGGCGCGCGAGCGCCAACGAGTCCCGCACGCCCATGCGGCGCTGCTCGGGCGAGTCGACGAGGAACAGTCCGCCGAGGGACCAGTGCGCCTGGCCGCCGAGGGACTGCGCCGGCTCCTGGTCGAGGACCACCACCTCGCGCCCCGCGTCCGCGGCCTCGACCGCCGCGACGAGCCCCGCGAGGCCGGCCCCGACCACGCACACGTCCGCATGCACCATCTCATCTGCAGCCATGGACCCAGCCTTTCGGCCCATGCCAGAAGAGTCAACCGTGCCGCATACTGGCAGCATGTCCTGCTGTGGCCCCTCCCGCCCGACCGGAGCCGATCCGAACGATCCGCGCCGTCGGCCTGACGCCTACAGCGCCGTGTTCAACTCGCGGTTCTCCACCTCCGTGGCCCGGCGGTTCGAGCGGAAGGGACTGACCCCGATCGAGCGGCGCATTGTCGCCTTCGCCGAAGAGGCGCTCGGCGGGAGCCTCGCAGGAGCGAGCGTCCTCGAGGTGGGCGGTGGCGTCGGCGAAATCCAGATGGACATGCTCGCCCGCGGCGCCGGGCACGCGACGAATCTCGAGCTCTCGGACGGCTACGAGGCGGAGGCTGCCAGGCTCCTGAAGGAGGCCGGGCTGAGCGCCCGCGCCGACCGGCTCCTGGGCGTGGACCTCGCGGCGACCCCCGATGCCGTGAAGCCGGCCGACGTCGTCGTCCTCCACCGCGTGGTGTGCTGCTACCCCGACTACGAGCGCCTTCTCGGCGCGGCAGCCGCCAAGGCCCGCCGCGCGCTCGTGTTCAGCCACCCGCCGCGGAACGTGTTCACGCGCTCCGGAATTGCGGCCACCAATGCGTTCCTCGCGCTCGGCGGGCGCTCCTTCCGGGGGTTCGTGCACTCGCCCGCTGCGATGGTCAGCACGGTGCGGAAGGCGGGCCTGGAGCCGGTGCTCCAGCGCAAGGGCCGAGTGTGGTCCATCGTGGGGGCAGTGCGCCCGGCCTGAAGTTTCCGCGCACGGCGCGGGTAGGGTTGGGCCATGGCCGCTCCCCACGCCCAGATCTTGCCGTTCCGCTACCTCTTCGGGCCGGGCCCGGGGAACGCGTACCCCGAGGTCATGGCGGCGCTCTCGTACCCGGTAATCGGGCACCTGGACCCGGCGTTCATCGACCGGCTCGACCGCGTCTCGGACGGCCTGCGGAAGGTGTGGGGCACCGAGAACGCGCGCACGTGGCCGGTGTCAGCGACTGGCTCGGGCGGCATGGAGGCCGCGTTCGTGAACTTCGTGGAGCCCGGAGACCCCGTGGTGGTCGCGGTGAACGGGCTCTTCGGCCAGCGGATGTGCGAGGTCGCACGCAGGTGCGGGGCCGAGGTGGTGCGCGTGGACCATGTGTGGGGTCAGCCTGTCGACCCCGAGCGGGTTCTCTCTGCCCACCCGAACCCCAAGATCATCGCGGCCGTCCACGCCGAGACGTCCACGGGCGTCCGCTCGGACATCGCCGCGCTCGGCGCCAGCAAAGGCGATGCCCTCCTCCTCGTCGATGCCGTGACCTCGATCGGAGGGCTCGAGCTGCGCGCGGACGCGTGGGGCATCGACATCGGCTACGCCGGCACCCAGAAGTGCCTGGGCGTCCCGCCCGGGCTCGCCCCGTTCACGGTCTCGGAGCGCGCGTTCGAGCGGCGAGCCAAGGACCCGCGGTCCTGGTACTTCGACAT
Source organism: Sinomonas notoginsengisoli (assembly GCF_021554725.1). Classification (GTDB taxonomy): domain Bacteria; phylum Actinomycetota; class Actinomycetes; order Actinomycetales; family Micrococcaceae; genus Sinomonas; species Sinomonas notoginsengisoli. The sequence continues at coordinate 142,412 of NZ_JAIZDP010000003.1, forward strand.
CGGCCTGCTCGGCGGGTACGTCGGCGCGGCCGAGGGCCACTCGCGCACGTACCACCACACGGCGCCCGTCACCATGATCGCGGGGCTTGAGGCCGGCCTCGACCGCATCCTCGCCGAGGGCCTGTCCGCAGTATGGGCCCGGCACGAGGCCGCAGGCGCAGCCCTGCGCGAGGGCCTGACGCACATGGGGCTCGAACTCTTCGCCGCCGAGGGCCACCGCCTGCCGAGCCTCACCACCGTCAAGGTGCCCGAGGGGGTCTTCTCGGCGCGCGTGCGGCAGATCCTCCTCGAGCAGTTCTCGATCGAGATCGGCTCCGGGGTGGGCGAGTTCGCGAGCACGGTCTGGCGGATCGGGCTCATGGGGCCGAACGCGAGCCCCGCCTCCGTGACCCTCGTGCTCGGGGCGCTGGACGAGGCGATCGCCGCCGCGCGCTAGCTCCGGGACCACGCCGGTGGACTGGGCCGCTCCTGCCAGATCGTAGTGGCGCGCCGCAGCGAGGCGCCAAGGCGCAATAGGGTCAATCAGCCAGTGAGCTCGAGGGAGCCGTCCTCGTAGCCGTCCAGGTCGAGCGTGTGCAACGTGTGGTCGCGCTTGGTGGCCAGATAGAAGGCGTTGGCTTCGGAGAGATGCACTCCCGTGGGCACCCGCTCGGCAACCTCGATCCCGAGGGACTCGAGCTGGTGGGCCTTGTCAGGATTGTTGGACAGGAGCCGGATCCGGGTGGCCCCGACGGTGCGCAGCATCTGTGCGGCGGCGCGGTAGTCGCGCTCGTCCTCGCCGCGCCCGAGGGCACGGTTCGCGGCGTACGTGTCGAGGCCCTGGTCCTGGAGCGCGTAGGCGTCAAGCTTCGCGTACAGCCCGATCCCGCGCCCCTCCTGGCGAAGGTACAGCAGGAACCCGCCGGCCTCGGTGATGCGCTCCGCAGCCTCACGCAGCTGCGGGCCGCAGTCGCAGCGCTGGGATCCGAAGACGTCGCCGGTCAGGCACTCACTGTGCGGGCGGACCAGAGGCGCGTCGCCGCCGTCGTGCGACCTGGCGAGCGCGTCCTCCCAGTCCCCGAGGCCGAGGAGCAGGTGCTCGCCGCGGTCCGCAAGGTGGCGGAACGTGAAGACGTCCGCACCCGTGGAAAAGCCGTCCGGAAACTTCAGGGGGACCCGTACCCGCGTGCGCACCTCTGGTCTCGACATGGCCCCTTCTCTCTGACGGTCCCGCACTCTAAAATGAGTTAAACCGATTTTACATAGGATGGGGCCAAGGAGGCAGTCGTGGCCGACATAGCGCGATCCAAGGTCATGTCCTTGTGGATAGCAACCGCCGACAGCCCCCAGTATTCCCGCCTCGATGGAAATCTCGAGGTCGACGTCGCGGTGATCGGCGGCGGAATCGCCGGGCTCACGGCGGCACTGGGCCTCAAGCGCCGGGGACTCACCGTCGCGGTCCTCGAGGCGTCGCGGATCGGCACCGGCGTGACAGGCAACACGACAGGGAAGGTCAGCTCCCTCCACCGCCTCGCCTATACGAAGCTGGCCGAGGACCACGGCGAGGACACCGCTCGCGCGTACGGGCAGGCCAATGAGGCAGGCCTCGCACACGTCGCGGCCACGGTCGAGGCCGAGGGCATCGACTGCGGATTCCGCCGGGTCACCAACTTCACCTACGCCGAGGGCCCCGAGCACCTCGCCGCCGTCCGCGCCGAGGCGGAGCTTGCCGCGCGGCTCGGCCTCCCGGCCTCGTTCACCACGGACGTCCCGCTGCCGTTTCCTGTCGCGGGCGCCGTCCGCTTCGCGGGCCAGGCCCAGTTCCACGCAGTGAAGTACCTCCACGGGCTCGCGCGGGCCGTGGACGGCGGCGGGAGCACCGTCGTCGAACGCACGGAGGTGCGCGAGGTCCGCGACGGGACTCCTGCCCTGGCAGTGACCGACCACGGCACCGTCCGGGCACGGGACATCGTGGTCGCGACGAACGTGCCGATGGGCGACTCGGGCCGGTACAGCGGGAGCCTCACCCTCCACCGCTCGTACATTGTTGCCAGCCCGGCCGAGGGCATGCCGCGGGACTCCACCTTCATCAGCGTCGACGAGCCTACGCGCTCAATCCTCACCACGCGCGAGAACGGCACCGACTACGTTCTCGTGGGCGGTGAGGGCCATCGCGTCTCCGCTGGTGGCGTGGACGGCGGAGCTGCCGGGGGTAGCTCCGCCGATCGGTTCGAACGGCTCGCGCGCTTTTCCCGCGAGCGCCTCGGCAGCGAGCACGCGGAATACCGCTGGTCCACCCAGGACACACTCCCTGCGGACGGCCTGCCGTTCGCAGGGCTCCTGACACCCGGCTCCCGGCACCTCTACGTCATCACGGGCCTGCGGAAGTGGGGTCTCACGAACGGCACAGCCGCAGCCCTTCTCGTCACCGATGCGGTCACCGGCGCAGTAAGCCCTTGGGCCACAGTGTTCGACAGCACCCGTGCGGTACCCAGGCCAGCGCCCGCAGCGGGCACGACGGCGGAGCCGCACCTCGCGCCCTGGCGCGGCCTTCCGCGCCTCGCACCCAAGGAGGGAGCCGTGTTCGACGTCGGCGGGCGCGCCACCGCCGTGTACGCGGACGCCGACGGGGAGACGCATGCCCTCTCGGCGCGCTGCACGCACCTGCGCTGCGTGGTGGAGTTTGCCCCCGGTTCCGGCGATGCACCCCCCACGTGGGACTGCCCGTGCCACGGCTCGCGGTACGCCCTCGACGGGAGGGTCATCCAGGGGCCAGCCGAGAAGGACCTTGAGCGGCGGCCGCTGCCGGGCTGACCCGCGCCGCAGAGAAGGGGCCTCAGCGCTTGCGGCCAGCCGTCAGGTCTCGCCGCTCCGTGGCGGCTGGTCTCCGGCTTCAAGATGCGCCTTGAGGCTGGACCAGATCCGCTGCTCCTGCCTGCGCCCCAGTGCCGCGAACAGCGGGGCGATCAGCTTCAGCATCCCCTTGGGCGTGAGCCGGTGATTGTTCTCATGCCGGGCGTCCTAGGCGCGCCTGAGGAAGGACTCGACCTTGGAGGGGTCGCGTTCAACAATGCCGCCCAGCACCTCGTCGACGCGCGCGAGGAGCGCCGGGTCTAGCGTGACACCGGAGGCGGTCACGTTGTCCCTGATCTGGTCCGGCTTCGAGGCGCCGATGATCGCGGCGGAGACGTTCTGGTTCTGCAGCACCCAGGCCACCGCGAACGCCGCCATGGACAGCCCGGCCTCCTCGGCGAGCGGGCGCAGCGCCTGGACGCGCTCGAGGACGGCGGGCTGCAGGTAGCGGTGGTCTGCCTTGACGGTTCCCTCGGTTGTGGAGAATCGGGACTCGGCCGGCGCGGCCTGGGCCCCCGGCAGGTACTTGCCCGTCAGGACGCCCTGAGCGATCGGCGACCACACGATCTGGCCCAGGCCGAGTTCCTCGGAGAGCGGCACGATCTCCGGCTCGATGACACGCCAGAGCATGTTGTACTGCGGCTGGTTCGAGACAAGGCGGATCCCCAGCTCGGTCGCGAGTTCGTGGGCTGCGCGGATCTCGTCCGGGGTCCACTCCGAGACCCCGATGTAGTGCGCCTTACCCGCGTGCACGATGTCCGCGAACGCCTGCATGGTCTCCTCGAGGGGAGTCTCATAGTCGTAGCGGTGGGCCTGGTAGAGGTCCACATACTCGGTGCGCAGGCGGCGCAGAGACCCGTTGATCGACTCCATGACGTGCTTGCGGGAGAGACCGCGGTCATTCTTGCCCTCGCCGGTGGGAAAGTAGACCTTCGTGAAGATCTCGAGGCCCTCACGGCGCACGCCCGTCAACGCCTCGCCGAGCGCTGACTCCGCACGCGTGCCCGCGTAGGCATCTGCGGTGTCGAACGTGGTGATGCCGAGGTCGAGTGCGGTGCGGACGCACTCGGTGGCCGTGTCCTGGTCGATCTGGTCACCGTGCGTGACCCAGTTGCCGTAGGCGATCTCCGAGACGTACATGCCGCTGCTGCCGAGCCGACGGTATTCCATGGGGGTTCCTTCCGCAGGTGGACTGGCCGATTCCGCAGGAGTGGCCGGGAGTGAGCGTAGCCACATCCAGCCCAGAAATCACGCCTGGCTACGGGTCCACCGCCTCCAGACGCTCGGCGCGAGCACCACGGCCACGCCGATCACCGCGCCGATCACGGTGTCGATGAAGCGGTCGTGCAGGAGGTCGAGCGGGTTCACGCGCACCACGAGGAGGGTCGAGAGCAGCGCGAGCGGCGTGACGAACACCTGCGCGAGGAAGTACTGCCGCGCGATGAGCATCTCGGCCCCGAACTGGCACACCGCGATGAAGACGACCATGAGCCACGCGTCCGGCCGCACGGCGACGATGAGGGCCAACATCACGAGGCCCACGATCGTGCCGAGGATACGCTGCAGGCCGCGGGCCACGCGGTGCCGGGTCGTGTGGCCCACGAGGGGCACGACGGCGGCGACCATCGCCCAGTAGTTGTGCCCGAACCCGAGCGACTGCCCCACGATGGTCGCAAGAGTGCCTGCGATCGCAGCCGCCACGAGGTACCCCACGGACTCGAGCCAGAGAACGTGCCGCGCCTCGGTGCCGAGGCGCACCCGCGCGGCCGCCCGCATCCCGGCCCAGGTGAGTGGCGTGCGTCGCGACGGGCGCACGCGCGAGATGACGCCGATGAGCAGGCATAGCACCACGGTCACCGCGGCCGTGAACATGGCCTGCCCCAACGGGGGCTGGTGCGGCACGGACGCGACGGCCGCGTACGCGAAGATGTGGAAGAGGGATCCGGCCGGCCGCAGGCGCCAGTAGCCCACCACGATCGTGGCGGCCCAGGCAACGATGGTGGTGCCGACGACGATCGTCCATGGGCTCGTGGCCTCACCCGGGCTGAGCCTGGCCGTCAGCGTGGCCGCGAGGATCACGGCCAGCATCAGCAGGCCCGCACGGACCTGGGTCACGAGGCGCACGCGGTGGGGCTCGTTGCGCCCGTAGATCCCGGTGAACGCGCCGAAGCTCGCGAAGATCGCGAGGTCCAGCCGGCCCCAGAGGGCAAGCGTGATGAGCGGGATGAAGACGCCCGCGGCGGCCCGCACCGCCACATGGTGGTCATTCTTCATCGGGCCGATGCTGAAGAACAGCCGGCGGAGGAACTCCCGGAGGCGAGTGAAGGAGGAGCCATCGGACACGCCCTGGTGGGTGGCGCCGTCGTGCGCTGGAGTACTCGAGGAGGGACGGCTCATTCGGCGGCCGCGAGCTGCCCGCAGGCGCCGTCGATCTCCTTGCCGCGCGTGTCGCGCAGAGTCGTAGGGACGCCCGCAGCGCGGAGCGTCTCGATGAACTCCTGCTGCACGGGGCGCTCGGAGGAGGTCCAGATCGACCCTGGGGTCGGGTTGAGCGGGATCGGGTTCACGTGGACCCAGCCGCGGCCGCGCTCGTTGAGCTTCTTGGCCAGGAGCGCGGCGCGCCAGGCGTGGTCGTTCATGTCCTTGATGAGCGCGTACTCGATGCTCACGCGGCGACCGGTCTTGGCGTAGTAGTCGTAGGCCGCGTCGAGGGCCTCGTCGACCTTCCAGCGGTTGTTGACGGGGATGAGCTCGTCCCGGAGCTCGTCGTCAGGCGCGTGGAGGGAGAGAGCGAACGTGACTGGAAGGTCCTCGTCCGCGAGCTTGCGGATCGCGGGAACGAGGCCCACGGTCGAGACGGTGATGTTGCGGGCGCTCATGCCCAGACCCATCGGGACCGGGTCCACGAAGCGGTGCACGGCGTTCATCACGCGCTTGTAGTTGGCCAGCGGCTCCCCCATGCCCATGAAGACGATGTTGGTGACGCGCTCCTGATCGTGTTCGGGGGTGCCAAGCTCCCCGGCCACGATGAGCCGGTTCGCCGCGACAACCTGGTCCACGATCTCCGCCGCGGACATGTTGCGGGTCAGGCCCGCCTGGCCCGTGGCGCAGAACGGGCAGTTCATGCCGCAGCCGGCCTGGGACGAGACGCACAGCGTGATGCGGCCCGGGTAGCGCATGAGCACCGACTCGACGAGCGCGCCGTCGAAGAGGCGCCACAGGACCTTGATCGTGTTGCCGTCGTCGGTGCGGAGCCGGCGGACCTCGGTGAGCAGCGGCGGGAACACGGCGCTCGCGAGCTCCTCACGGCCGGCCTTGGGCAGGTCGCTCATAGCCTCGGGATCCGTGGTCCAGTGCTGGAAGTAGTGCGTGCTGAGCTGCTTGGCGCGGAATGCCGGGAGCCCGAGCTCCTTGAGCTTGGCCTGGCGCTCCTCAAGGCTCAGGTCCGCAAGGTGCTGGGGAGGCTGCTTGGCCCGCGGGGACGCGAACTGCAGCAGCGGGCGTCCCTCGGAGGTGCGCTGCTGCTCCCAGCCCTCCGCGGTAGGCATGACCTGTGCGCGGTCTGCCGTTCTGTTCGCGGACTGGCTCTCGGTGTTCGTGGTTCGCGTGGGGGAAGTCATCCTGTCCATCATCCCACGCCCGTTTGGTCCAAGCCCAATCGGGGCACTATGATTCCGCTCTCGATCCGCCCCCCGGCGGCCCAGTCCGCCCGGTCGGGGCCTACATCTCCTGTCACGCGTGGCGCGCCGGCGAGGGCGCCGTCGACTGCTCCGCGTACAGCCGGGCATAGGCACCCCCTACGGCGAGCAGCTCGGAGTGCGTGCCGTGCTCGACGATCCGCCCCCGGTCCACGACGTAGATGACGTCCGCCCCCACCACTGTCGAGAGCCGGTGCGCGATCGCGATCGTGGTCCGGCCATGGGAGGCCGCGTCGAGGGCCTGCTGGACCACGCGCTCGGAGATGGTGTCGAGGGCGCTCGTGGCCTCGTCGAGGATGAGCACCTCGGGGTCCTTGAGCAGCACTCGCGCGATGGCGATGCGCTGCTTCTCGCCGCCGGAGAGCCGGTAGCCGCGCTCGCCCACGATCGTGCCATAGCCGTCCGGGAAGGAAACGATCGTCTCGTGGATGTTCGCAGCGCGGCACGCGGCCTCGAGTTCCGCAGGCGTGGCGTCCACTTTCGCGTACCGGAGGTTCTCGGCGATCGTGGCGTGGAACAGGTACGTCTCCTGGCTCACGACGCCGATATGGCCCACCAGCGATTCCCGCTGGAGGTCCCGCACATCGTGCCCCGCGAACCTCACAGAGCCGGAGCTCGCCTCGTAGAAGCGCGGGATGAGGTAGGAGACGGTGGTCTTCCCGGCGCCACTCGGGCCCACGAACGCGGCAAACTGGCCCGGCTCGATGGAAAACGAGACGCCGTCCAGAGTAGCCCGGTCCTCGCCGCGGGAATCCGGGTAGCGGAACGTCACGCCGTCGAACGCCACCTCGCCCAGACGAGGGTCCCCGTCGGGGAGCGGCGCGGCGTCGGGCGTATCCGCAATGGCAGGCCTGAGATCGAGGTACTCGAAGATGCGGGCGAACAGGGCGCCGGAAGTCTGCAGGTCGAGGGCCACGCGCATGAGTGCGATGAGCGGGAAGAGAAGGCGGGCCTGGACATTGGTGAACGCGACGATCGTGCCGGCGGTGATGGCTCCGGGGCCACCGAGGCCGGCGCCGCCCGTCAGGAGCCACCCGGCCACGAGGTACACGATCGCGGGGATCGAGGACATGAAGATCGTCACGAGCGCGAAGAAGTACTGCCCGCTCATGGTCTGGCGGATCTGGAGGCTGACGAGGTTGCCGTTCTCGCGGGAATACCGCTCGATCTCGTCCGGCTGCCGATTGAAGCTCTTGGACAGGAGGATGCCGGAGACGCTCAGCGACTCTTGGGTGATGGCCGTCATGTCCGAGAGGGACTCCTGCGTCTTCGTGGCGATCCGCGCACGGACCTGGCCAACGCGGCGCTGGGCCACGACGAGGAACGGCATGAGCACTACAGCGATGAGCGTCAGCTGCCAGTTCAGCGCGACCATCGCCACGAACGCCGCGATGACAGTGACGATATTGCCCACGACGCCGCTCACCGTGTTCGCGAGGACAGTCGCCACGCCGCCCACGTCGTTCTGCAGTCGGGACTGGATCACGCCCGTCTTGGTCCGCGTGAAGAAGCTCAACTCCATGGCCTGCAGGTGCGTGAAGAGGCGCACCCGGAGGGACCCCATGACCGCGTTCCCCACGGTCGAGGTGAGGTACGTCTGCCACACCCCGAGCAGCGCGGAGAAGACGTAGGCGCCGACCATGAGGGCCACGAGCTCCACGAGCATGTTCAGGTCCGGGTGCCCGTTCGTGGGGAACAGGCCCTGGTCGAAGATGCGCTGGGTCAGCAGCGGCGGGGCCACCGAGAGCGCCGCGGAGGCCAGGACCAGGACCACCGTGAGCACGAGCGCGAACCGGTGGGGCGCAAACAGCTCCGCCGTGCGCCGGAAGAGGTGCGGGATCTTCGGCGCCTCGGCGTTGAGCTTGCGCTGGAGGGCCGCATCGCCGCTGGAGAAGCGGCCTCCGCGGCTGGGTGCTCCCCCTCGCCAGGTCTGTGACATGCTCCTACTTTCCGCCCGGTTCCTGCGTTCTCCCAAGTTCTTGGTGTTCACCGGGACCGGGCTGGCTGTGGTCAGTCCTCGGCGAGGATCAGGTAGAGGGCCTTGCGGGCCTCGTCGAGCTTCGCTGCGGCCAGAGTGCGCTGCTCGTCCGTGGCTGCGGCCCGGAACTGGTGCACGACGCCCATGAACTTGCCGACGCTGTCCATGAACGCCTCGGTGGCCTCGCTCCTTCCTGGCGCTGCCTCCCACGCGTTGGTGAGCTCTTCAGCATGGTCCGCGACGTATGTGCGGCCCCCGTCCGTGAGCGTGTACTCGGTGCGCTTGCCCTCGCCGGCCTGCTCCACGAGCTCCTCGTCGACGAGCTGCTGCAGTGTCGGGTACACGGAGCCGGGGCTGGGGCGCCAGACGCCGTTGGTCTTGGCATTCGCGGCCTGGATGATCCCGTACCCGGTGAGCGGCTGCTCGGACAGGAGCGAGAGGATCATGGCCCGGACGTCGCCGCGGCTTGCGCGCCGTCCGCCTCGGGGGCCGAATCCCGGCGGGAAGCCGTGGCCTCCTGGGCCGTGGCCGTGGCCCCCAGGGCCGAAGCCGTGACCCCCGAACCCGGGACCGAACCCGGGGAAGCCACCGGGGCCGCCCGGGAATCCGGGGCCGAAGCCGGCGGGGGCTCCGGGATCAAAGCCGCGAGCGCCGGGGTGGCGAGGGCCGTCGTGGTGGTGCATCGCCTCTCGGCGGCAGTGTTCTTGATGTCCGCGCATGGTGTTCTCCTTGTCGAATCGATGCGTGGGCGGCTCCGACTGGAACCGATAGTTAACGATATATCGATGAATGTCGGAAGGCAAGAGGCTGCCGGAGATCCTCCGGAACGCGAACTGCCCTCGCTCTCATGTGCTGCCCGGATCCGGGCAGCACATGAGGGCGAGGGCAGCTGTTCAGGGATGGAGGGTGCTCGGGAAGCCCGATGGGCCCATGGTGGACTGGGGCGCTACGGCTGAACCTTGTGCCGGCTCACGATCGAGACCCGGTTGAACGCATTCATGGTCACGGCCGCCCAGCACAGGGCGGAGAACCGGGCGTCCCCGAGCTCGGCCCGGGCGCCGGCCAACGTCTCGAGGCGCGCCTCATCGTCCGGGAGGAGCGTGACGGCCTCGGCGACGTCGAGCGCCGCGCGCTCGAGCACCGAGAAGAGGCCGGCCTCGCGCCACGCCGCGAGCACGTGGAGCTTCCGCTCAGGCACGCCCGCCTCGACCGCGAGCCTGCCGTGCAGGTCGAGGCAGAACGCGCAGCCGTTGATCTGGGAGATCCGCACCGCGGCGAGTTCGACGACGGCGCGCGGCAGGCCGGCGTCGTCGGTCGCCTTGCGCACCGCGAGGGCGAGTCCGTTGAGCGCCTTCCACGCCGCGGGATTGGCCTTGTCCAGGTAGAAGGAGGGCTCGTCAGGGTCGGGCACGTGGGTCATGGATCCATCATGCCGGGCGCCAGGCTCCCGGCGCGGACGCCGCCCCAGAGTAGGGGCCAGCTGCTACTTGGTCTGCCACCCCGTGTAGCACTCGGCGATGTAGGCCCGGCCGCGCTCGGACTCCAGCAGCGAGCGGAGCTCGCCGAGCTGCCGGGCGCGGAAGAACTCGTGGTTGCTCTCGGTCGGGACGGTGTGCAGGAGCGTGGTCATCCAGTACGAGAAGTACTGCGCCTTCCACACGCGGTCCAGGGCACGCTCGGAGTACGTGTCCAGCAGAGCCGAGGAGCCGGACTTGAAGTACGAGTCGAGGGACTCGAACAGGAGCGCCACATCGTGCAGCGCGAGGTTGAGGCCCTTGGCGCCCGTGGGCGGGACGGTGTGGGCGGCGTCGCCGGCGAGGAACAGGTTGCCGTGCCGCATCGGCGCCTGCACGAACGAGCGGAAGGGCAGCACCACCTTGTCGGTGACCGGCCCCTCCTTGAGCTCGAACCCGTTGCCGTTGACCCGCAGGCGCAGCTGCTCCCAGATCTGCTCGTCGGTCCAGTCATCGGGGTTGGTCGTGGGGTCGCACTGGAAGTACATCCGCTGCATCGTGTCGGTGCGCTGCGAGATGAGCGCGAAGCCGTGGGCCGAGTTGGCGTAGATGAGCTCGGGGGCGCTGCGGGGGGCGTCCGTGAGGATGCCGAACCACGCGAACGGGTATTCGTTGAAGTAGGTCTTGCGGTTGGCCTCGGGGACGTGGCGGCGGCACTGCGAACGGGAGCCGTCCGAGCCCACGAGGATCTCGGCCTGCAGCTCGAAGTCGCGGCCCTCCGAATCCGTGAAGCGGACCTTGGGCCTGCCGAGGACGTCCTCGATCTCGGTGTTGGAGCACGAGTAGCGCACGTCGCCGCCGTCGGCCTCACGGCGGGCAGCAAGGTCGTCGAACACGTCGTTCTGGGGGTACAGCCACACCGACTGGCCCACGAGGCCCTTGAAGTCGATGCGGTGGCCCTCGCCGTTGACCCGGAACTCGGTGCCCTCGTGCTCGTGGCCGTTGCGGAGCACGTTGTCCACACCGGAGTTGACGAGCAGGTCCACGGAGCCGGCCTCGAGGATGCCCGCGCGGATCGTCGCCGAGATGTCCGCGCGGGAGCGGATCTCCACCACCGTATTGTCGATCCCGGCCTGCGAGAGCAGGTGGGAGAGCATGAGGCCCGCCGGCCCGGCTCCCATGATGGCCACCTGGGTGGTGATGACGGTGCGATCGCCCATGATCGTTCCTTTCGGGGGTTCTGGGCCGTGCGGGATCCGCAGCGGCGAAGCGTCTGCATCGAGTGTGACGCGGCTCGCTCCGAGGGCGAACCCCAATTCCGTTGATCGGAACGGCGAGGGAGTGAATCGAGAGCTGCACTCCCGGCGTCGTGCGCCCGAGAGGGGCCTACTCCCCCGGCGCCCCGAGCTGCCGTCCGATTCCCCGTGCGGCGGTCTTGAGCGCGGGCACCAGCTGCTGTATCCGCACCTCCGCGAGAGGCACGACGACGCCGATCGCCGCCACCGCGAGCCGCTGCCGGTCATGGATGGGTACGGCGATCCCCCAGGTGTCCGGATCCACCACGCCCGCAAGCTCCGCGTACCCGTGGGTCGAGGCCGCGGCGAGAATCTGGCGGACGTGCTCGGTGGTCGCCTTGCCCGTGGGGTCGCGGAACCGGGCGAGGTACGCGGCCTGGACGTGCGGGGGCTGCGCGGACATGAGCGCCACGCCGGCCGAGGAGACGTGCACAGGCATGCGCCCGGCGACCTTGGCCCGGTTGGCCACCGAACCACGCCGCGAGAGGCGCTCGACGAACAGCACGTCGTCGCCCTGGAGCACCGCGAGATTCACGTTCTGATTGAGCACCTGGTGGATGTCGTCCATGAACGGCAGGGCGGCCTGGCGCAGCACGAGCGTGGGCGAATTCCGGTTCACCAGTTCCCACAGCCGCAGGCCCAGCTGCACCTTCCCGCCCGGCGCCTGCTCGAGGAGGCGGTGCTCCGCGAGTTGCTTGACGAGCCGGTGCGCGCTCGTGAGCGGCAGTCCCGCACGCGCTGCGAGCTCCCCGAGCGGCAGCGAGCTGACACCTTCCGGAAAGGCCTCGAGGATCCGCACCACTCTGTCCACGACGGAGTCGCCGGATATCGAATTCGCCATTCCCGCTCCCCCTTGTATGACGTCCGCAACAGCCGCAGATTCCGTTCAATGGTCTCACGTGTCAGAGGCCACGACGATCGGTGATACAACTCTCAGGTCCCCGAAACACACCGCGAGGTTCTCCATGTCCACAACCCTTCCCGCAACGACCCGCGCCTCCGCGCGTTCCTCATGGCCCGTGTGGCTCTGCTGGTTCGCGATGGTCCTGGACGGCTTCGACCTCGTGGTCCTCGGGGCCGTGATCCCCACTCTCCTGAAGACCCACGAGATTGGCTTCGACCCCGTCGGCGCGACCCTCGCGGCGACCATCTCGCTCGTGGGCGTGGGCCTCGGGGCGCTGTTCATCGCGCCGCTCTCGGACCGGTTCGGCCGGCGACGGCTGCTCATCGCGTGCGTCGCGTGGTTCTCGGTCTTCACTCTGGCCGTGGTCGTGGCACCCAATGTCGCGCTGTTCAGCACGTTCCGCCTGCTCGCGGGGCTCGGCCTCGGCGCGTGCCTCCCTGCTGCGCTCGCGTACATCAACGACTACGCGAAGGCCGGCTCCGGCGCCTCCAACACCACGCGCACCATGACCGGCTACCACGCAGGCGCCGTCGCCACCGCGTTCCTCGCGCTGCTCATCATGCCGAACTGGCGCGCCATGTTCATTGCCGGCGGCGCGGCAGGCCTCGTTCTCATCCCGTTCCTGTGGGCCAAGCTCCCCGAGTCGCTGCCCTCTGCCGCGGGCACCGCCGCCGGTTCCGCGCACGGTTCCGCGCACGACGGCGGCGACTCGCCGGCGTCGTCCACCTCGCCGTCCAACCCGGCCGGCTCGGGAACGAACGCCGCGCCCGGCGAGAAGCACGGCATCCGTGCGCTGCTGCAGAAGCCGTACCCCGTGGTGGCGGTGGGGATCGCGGTGGCGTCGTTCATGGGCCTGCTGCTCGTGTACGGGCTCAACACATGGCTGCCCACGCTCATGGCCGAGGCCGGCTACTCGCTGAGCTCGTCGCTGACCCTGCTGCTCGTGCTCAACGTCGGCGCGGTGGCGGGGCTCATCCTCGCCGGGTGGCTCGCGGACAGGCACGGCGCCAAGCGCGTGGTGCTGCTCTGGTTCGGGCTATCGGCGGTACTCCTGGCAGCGCTGAGCATCAAGATGCAGAACGAGCTCCTGCTCAATGCCGCGGTGTTCGTCACCGGCGTGTTCGTGTTCAGCGCCCAGGTGCTCGTGTACGCATGGGTCTCCCAGCTCTTCCCGGCCAACCTGCGCGGGACGGCGCTCGGCTTCTCCGCTGGCGTGGGCCGCATCGGCGCGATCCTCGGCCCGGCGGTGACCGGCACGCTCGTGACGCTCAATATCGCCTACCCGTGGGGCTTCTATGTGTTCGCCGCTGCGGCGGTGCTGGCTGTGCTCGCACTCGTGGCCGTGCCGCACGTGGTGGCTGGGAAGGACCTGTAGGCGCGTCCTGTCAAGCACAACTCACGCCGCTGGTAGGCCGTTTCCGGGCCCAAGCGCGCGTGGGTTGTGCCTGACGGAACGTCAATCCCTGACGCGCGTCCGCACGAGCGTGGCCCACAGATGCCAGAGCATTCCGCCAAAGGTGAGAAGGAACGCCGCGACCGCGACCCACAGCTCTGCTCGGCCGATGAATGCGACGATCGGCAGGTGGTCCGTGCGGCCCAGATAGATCCCGGCCACCGCGTACATGCCGAGGGGGAAGATGACGCTCCACAGGCCGGGCTCGTAGGCCAGCGGCACGTAGTGGACGACATGCCGCCACCACCCCGCCGCGAGCAGCACGGGGAACAGCCATGAGGCGAAGGACCAGAACACCACGGAGGAGCCGGCCACGAGCCCGCGGGTCGCGTCGACCATCGGCGCGCCGGCCATCTCCACGATCCGCGCCCCCGCGAGCACGCTGATGGCCATGGCGCCCATGGCCACGAAGTACTGCGGGCGGAGGTCCTCGGGCCGGATCGGGTAGGTCATGAGCCGGAGGGAGACGAAGATCCCCACGGCCGCGTACAGGATGAGCCCGACCGACCAGGCCACCACAGCCACGAGCGCGAGGGCCGCCCGCCAGTCCGGCCCGGCGAGGGGCTCGAGCGCCGCGGACGCGACCGCGACGGACTGGCTCGCCACGCACCAGATGAACCACGTCCCGTTGGCGTCCTTCACCACGGGGCGCTCGTCCCGTCCCAGCACGGCCGTCCACGGCACAACGTAGCCGAGCACCACCGAGGCGAGCACCGCGATGACGAGGAGCACGGCCGTCGCCTCCGGCCAACCCGCCATGCCGAGCCGCACGCCGAGCACGTCCGTCCCCGCGATGAACGTGAAGAACCCGAACGCACGCCCGGGGTCCATGAAGTCTTGCGTGATGTCCGCGCGGAACCGCACCAGGCGCACGAGGCTCAGCACCAGGATCACGGCGTAGGAGACCAGGCACACCGCCAGCAGCGCCGCCGAGAGCCAGTGGACGCCCTCGAGCTCGAGCCCCACGGAGATGATGCCGCTGGCCATGGTGAGCGCGAAGTACCCCGGCGTCAGCGTCTGCACGGCCTCGGCAACGCGGGGGCCGAACGTCCTCGTAGCATGCGCGGCGGTGGTCATGGCTCCCAGCGTAAGTCGCCGGCCACGCCTCACGGCACGAGGATGACCTTGCCGATGTTGTGCCGCCCCTCCAGGTATGCGTGCGCCTCCCCCGCGGCCCCGAGCGGGAAGGAACGGTCCACGTGCGGGCGCACCCAGCCGTCCTCGACGCCCTCGAGGAGCGAGCCCATCCAGCCGCGGACCTTCTGAGCCTCGCCGAAGAGGTGCCCTACGTGCACGCCGAACACCCCGAGGTTCCGGTTCATGAGCGGGACCGGGTTGAACAGCGGCATCCGCGCCACGAGCCCGAGGAGCTTGAGCTTGCCGGGCAGCCTCGAGGAGACCGCGCCGGAGACGCTGAACATGCCGAGCCGGCCGGTAGGACGCAGCGCCCTATAGCTCTGCTTCCAGTGGCTTCCGCCGAACGGGTCGAGGATGAGCTCCGCCCCGCGTCCGCCGGTCAGGCGCATCGTCTCCGCCGCCCAGTCATTGGTCCGGTAGTCGATGGCCTCGTCGAGGCCCCGGGACGTGAGGAACTCGTGCTTGTGCGAGCTCGCGGTGCCGATCATGCGTGCGCCGATGTGCCGGCCGATGTCGATGGCGGCGAGCCCGACTCCCCCGCCGGCGTTGTGGATCAGCACGGTCTCGTCCGCGGAGAGCGAGCCCATGACCACCATGAGCTGCCAGGCCGCGAGATAGGTGACGGGCACAGCGGCCGCCTGCTCGTGGGAGAGCCCCGCGGGTTTGGCGAACGACCAATCCTCGGGCACGCACACCGTATCCGAGTATCCGCCGAAGTGGGTGACGGCGACGACGTCGCGCCCCGCCCAACGCGGGTCGGCGTCGGGCCCCACGGCGTCCACGACGCCCGAGACCTCGTACCCCACGACTGCAGGGAAGTTGGACACATCCGGGTAGAGCCCCTGCCGCGCCAGGATGTCCGCGAAGTTCACCCCGCTCGCGCGGACGCGGATGCGCAGCTCGCGTCCGCTCGGAGTGGGGTCCGGCGCGTCCCTCAGGACGATCCGGTCGGTGCCGCCGGGGGCGGTGATCACAGCCTGCCTCATGGAAGCGGATCATAGCCCCTCAGCGGAAACACCCAGTGCCGGGTCCGCGTAGCCTTGGAGCACCGACGGAAGGACACCCATGCCCGCCCAGATCATCCGCTTCGCCGAGCTCCGCCCCGAACGCTGGACGAACGGTGGAGGCACCACCGTCGAGATCGCCCGCGGCCCGGCAGGCGCGGCCGGTGCGGACTGGGACTGGCGCCTCAGCATCGCGGACGTCGAGCGGGCTGGCGACTTCTCCGAGTTTCCCGGCATGGAGCGGGTCCTCACGGTCATTGAAGGCGAGCTGCTCGTCCTGACCGTCGGCGGAGCCGAGCAAGGCCTTGAGCGCTTCCGTCCGTTCCGGTTCGACGGCGGTGCGCCGGCGAGCGCGATTCTGCCCACCGGCTCGGTCCGCGACCTCGGCCTCATCACCCGCCGCGGCGCGTTCACGGGGTATGTCACGATCCTCGAACTCTCCAAGAAGCGCCCCCTGCCACTCGGGCCAGGCCAGCTGGGGGTTCTCCTCCACGGCCAGGCCGCGGTCCAGGCCGCGGACGCACACGACGCCGCCACTCCCCTCGCCCAGTACGACACCGTTCTCGGTGGGCCGGATGAGGGTGCCGCGCCCGAGGTGTCCGGCCGCGGGTTCCTTGCAGTCGTCTCCGTGGTCGGGGACGCCGGCGCGGCGTGAACCTCGTGCATCACGCGCCGCGCGTGCCGGTTACTCGGCGAGGAGCCTCCGCAGGAAGACCGCGATGCCCTCCAGGGCTAGGACCACGGCGACCACGAGGAGGGCGAAGGTCGCAACCACGTTGTAATGGCTCAGCTGGGCTGCCGTGAACATCGCCTGCCCCACACCGCCGGCGCCCACCACCGCGAGGACGGTCGCCGCACGCACGTTGGCGTCGAGCGCGTAGAACAGGTGCCCGACAACGGCCGGGGCGGCCTGCGGGAGGGTCGCCGAGAAGTACACCTGCGGCCGGGTGGCACCCACGGCCTTGAGCGCGCGCTCAGGTCCGGGGTCGACCTCTTCGATGGAATCAGCCAGCAGCTTGCCGAGCAGACCCACTGTGCCGATGCCGAGGGCCAACGCCGCGGCGCTCCCACCGAGCCCCGTGACGAGGATGAGCACGATCGCGAGGATGAGCTCCGGGATTCCGCGGACAGCAAGGAGGACCAAACGCGCCACCGCGTGCGTGGCGCCGCCGGGCGCGACATTCGACGCGGCAAGGGAGCCGACAATCCCGGAGAGGACGGCGCCCACGAGGGTGCCCGCCAGCGCGATCGCGATCGTGTCCCAGAGCATCTTGACCACCTGGGCCGCCGTGTACTCGCCCGTCGAGAGCGGGAAGAACGCCGCGAGCCGCTGCGGGAGGACCCCCCACACCGTGAGGAAGTCTCCCCATGCTGGCTGCGCGAGGAGAGTCGAGCCAACCACGACCGCCGCCGCAGTCCACCCGAGGACGGGTCCGCGGCGTCGACGCCAGGCGTCTGGGCTGATGGAGGACGCCTTCCCAGAGCCCATCACCATGCGTCGGATGCCCGTGGAGATCAGCTCCATGGCCACGCAAAGGAGGAACAGGATGAGCGCCACGGCCATGGCCCTCTTGTAGTCGAGGCGCTGGATGCTCGCGGACAGCTCGTACCCGAGACCGGGCATGCCCACGTAGCCGAGGATCGCAGACGCCCGGAGGTTGATGTCGTTGCGGTGCAGCACGGTCGCGATCCAGCTCGGGGTGACCTGCGGGAGGATCCCCGTGGCGAACTCCTGCAGCTTCGTGGCGCCGGCGGCACGGATGGCGGTGCGGGGGCCCTCGTCGATCTGCTCGATCGCGTCCGCGAAGAGCTTGCCCACCATGCCCACCGAGTGGAGGCCGATCGCAAGGATCCCAGGCAGCGAGCCGAGGGAGAACATCGTGGCGAGCATGATGATGAGGATCAGCTCGGGGAAGGCGCGCGCGAGCACGGTGATGGCCCGGCCGATCCACCGGAGCACGGGGTGCGGGCTCGTGTTGCCTGCAGCCCAGTAGGCGACCGGCACCGAGATGATGGCGGCCACAACGGTTCCGCAGATGACGATCGCGAGCGTCAGGATGGTGAGCCGCAGGAGCTCACCGGGCTCGGAGAAGTCGAGCGGCATCATGCGCGCGAAGAACCGCTGGGCGGAGACGAGGCTCTTGTTCAGGCTCACGCCGGTGAAGTCGAGCTCGATGAACGCGAGGACCCCGGCAGCAACGAAGGCGCCGAGGACCGCTGCAACGGTGATGCCCGCCGCACGACGGCGCGTGGTCACCGCGGACGCGGGCGATTTGGCCCGCGGCGGGGCGGGGGGTGCGATGGTCACAGTGCAGCGCCGACCGGACCGTAGATCCGCATGACAGCCTCCCGGTCGACGGCCGCAGCCGGCGTGTCGAGGACGACCCTCCCGCTCTGGAGTCCGATGAGGCGGTCTCCCCAGGACGCCGCAAGCTCGATCTGGTGGAGGCTGCACACCACCGTGAGGCCCCGCTCACGTCCGATCTCGCGGATGAGGTCCATGACCTGCCTCGAGGACTCTGGGTCGAGGGACGCGACGGGCTCGTCCGCGAGCAGGATCTCAGGCGACTGCATGAGCGCCCGCGCGATCGCGACGCGCTGCTGCTGCCCTCCGGACAGTGTGTCGGCCCGTTGATACTCCCGCCCGGCCAGGCCGACGCGCTCGAGGTGACCGAGCGCCGTCGTGCGCAATGACGTCGGGTAGGACCAGACGCCGAGGCGCGGCCCGGCGAGGGTGGAGAGCGCACCCGAGAGCACGTTCTCGAGGACGGACAGGGAGCCGACGAGCTCGAACTGCTGGAAAACCACGCCGATCCGCGAACGGAGCCGGCGCAGTGCCCTGCCGCGCAAGGCGGGGACGTTTTCGCCGAGGACTCGGATGGAGCCCGAGGTGGGGAGGTCGAGCTGGTCGATGTGCCGCAAGAGCGTCGACTTGCCTGACCCGGACAGGCCGAGGAGGACCACGATCTCGCCCTCCCCGACCGTGAGGCTCACGCCGTCGAGAGCGCGAAGGTCGCCGTACTGCTTGACGAGGTCGTTGATCTCGACGACGGCGTGAGACTCGGGCATGGCTCAGATTCCCTGGCAGGTCTTGACGTCGGGCAGCTTGTGGCAGAGGTCGCGCAGGTTGTCGTAGTACTTGTCGTCGACCGGCTTGTTGCCCTCGCCGAAGAACTTGTCGAAGGCGGCCGTGGTGGTGATGCCGGCGTCCTTGATGTCCTTGGTCGTCACGGTGGACATCTTGTCCTTGAGCGTGGCCTTGAGATCCGCGGGGAGCGCGTCGGAGACCGCGAACGGCGGGCCCGGGACGAACTCCTTGTGGACAACCTTGAGGTCGCCGCTCTTGAACAGGCCGGCCGCGGGGCCTGTGGTGGTCACCGTGATCTCCTGCGCGAAGCCTGCCTCGCACTCGGTGCCCTGGGCGGTCTTCTGGGCGGAGACGTCATGCTTGCCGGCGAACACAGGTGTGTAGTCGCCCTTGTTCAGGCCGGCCTTGGTGAGCATGTAGGTCGGGAAGAGGTAGCCGGAGGTCGAGTTCTCGTTGACGAAGCAGACCTTCTTGCCCTTGAACCCGGCTACGTCCGTGATGGACGAGCTCGCCGGCACGATCGCGGTCGAGTAGTAGCCCGGCTCGTGGGTGCTCGCGTCGACGGAGGCGCCGACGGGTGTGAACTGCGCGCCCTTGGCCTTGGCCTGAAGGTAGGTGAAGCCGGAGAAGGAGACCACGTCGACCTGGCCGGCCACGGAGGCCTCGATGAGGGCGGCGTAGTTCGAGGACTCCTTGACCTCGACTTTCTTGCCGGTGACCTTGCCGACGTAGTCGGCAATCGGCTGCCACGTCGAGGTCGCGGCGCTCTCGTCCGGGACCATGCCGATGATGAGGGTCGAGGAGTCCTTCGCAAACGTGCCCGCGCCGGCGGACGGGGTGCTCGCGGCGGAGGCGCCGCAGGCGCTGAGCGCGAGCATGGCGCCGAGGGCAAGCGCGACAGCCTTGATGGGCCGGTTCAGGGGGAACTTCATGGGTTGTGCCTTCCGGAGGTGGGTGTTGTGGTGCGGTCAGGGGGTCGGGGCCATGGCGGCCAGCGTGCGCTCGGCGAGGCCGAAGGAGAGCGTCATGCCGACGCCGGACGTCACCGAGACGACCGTGACGCCCGGCGCGACGTCGCGCACGAGGTAGGGGGCGACGTCGGACGACGCGTAGACGCCCTGCCAGCGTTCGATCACGGTGAGGTCGCGCCCGAGCACGGCTCGGTGCTCGTCGAGAAGGATCTGGCTCGTGCGCTCGTCGAGGAACGGCGCGGCCGTGAGCGAGTAGGCGTGGGAGTCTCCGACGAGGAGTGTGCCGTCGGGACGCTGCGTGCACATGACGTTCGCGCCGATCTCGAGCAGCTCGGGCTGCGCGGCCACGACCTGCTCGCGCAGGCCCTGCGCCGAAGGCATGTCCGTGAACGCCGGGTAGCGGAGCATCGACGTGGCAGTCAGGACGGCCGGCACGATCTCGGGCTCCGCGGAGGCCTCGTCGTGGGCCATCTGGACGCGGGCCATCTGGAGCACGCACCGCTGGATCTGATGCTCGGCGGCGAGCTCGGGCCAGAGCCGGTCGACATCGTTCCCGACGCACACGATGGCGCGGCGGGCATGCAGCGTGCCGCGCGAGGTGCGCACGACGACGGTCTGGTCGCCTTGCGCACCTGACGCGCCATCAGCGCCGAGGGCCGTCGTGTTCCAGCGGACTTCTCCACGGGGCTGGGCGTCGACCCATGCGGCAAGGGCCGCGACCGTGGTGCGGGGGTCGACCCTGAGGTCGTCCCGAAGCCAGGCTCCGCCGAGGATGCCCTCGGCGTCCGAGCGGCCGATCCGGCTCGAGGTCTCCTCGGCATCGAGGAGCTGGACCTCGCCCGCCTCGCGAGCCGCGGCGAGCTCCTCGAGGATGGCGAGCTCTGCTGGGGTTCGCGCGATCACCACGGCCCCCGCTTCCGCTGCCCGGAACCCGGCCTTCTCGGCCATGGCGAGCAAATGACGGCGGGAGGACTTCGCCATCGTGTGAAGGTCGCCGGACTGCGCCGTGATGCACGCGTGTCCGAAGTTGCGGACCGAGGCCCCGACGGCCTCGTGGTCGCGATCGACCACGACGACGCTCCACCCCTCTGCGAGGGCGAGTGAGGCATGGGCGAGGCCTACGATGCCAGCGCCGATGACGACGAGGTCCACATCATCGGAGAGGCCTGCGCGTGCCGGCCCTACAGCTGGTAGTTGATCGTTCACGCTTTAGAGCGTGCGGTGCGAAGGGCGACTTCTTCAAATCCAAATGACACTTGTATTGATAAGTTGGCCGAGCGTTTACAACCGTCAGCCAAAGATTCACATGGTGTTTACCGAGGGGGATCAAACGATTGGTGGATGGCTGGACAACTTGTATTCTCAAGTTCATGACCACGTCCCCGTCCGCCGAACCCCGCCACCACCTCCTCGCAGAGGAGTTCCGGGACAGGATCGCGGCGGAAGTCTGGGCAGTAGGGGCGAAGATCCCCAGCGAGTCCGAGCTCTGCCAGGAGTTCGGGACCTCACGGGGGCCTGTCCGTCAGGCGCTCCAGGCGCTGCGGGCCGAGGGCCTCGTGACGGGCGGACGCGGGCGTCCGCCCGTAGTTCGCGGAACCGTGCCTTCGCAGCCGTTCGAGACGTTCATGTCCTTCACTGAATGGGCCCACGGGATCGGACGCACGCCCGGCCAGAGGACCATCGAGGTCTCACTGCGGGCGCCGGGTGCTGCCGCGGCCGCGGCCCTACACCTCGACGGCGACGAGAAGGTCGTGAACGTGCTCCGCGTGCGTTCGCTCGACGGTGCTCCCGCCATGGTGGAGCGCGCGAGCTTCGTGCAGGATGTGGGTCGGCACCTCTTCGAGTTCGACGCCGACTCGGGGTCGATCTTCGCCTTCCTCAAGGCCCGGGGAGCGGACCTGCATGGGGCACAGCACACGATCGACGCGGTTCTGGCGGACGACGTGGACAGCACCCTTCTGGGCTGTGCCATGGGAGCGGCGCTCCTGCGCGAGCGTCGCGTCACTGTAACCCGCGAGGTCCTGCCCATCGAGTACTCCGACGACCGCTACCTGCCGCAACTGACGAGCTTCACGATCAACAACACCGTGGACAGCCGGGCCCGCCTGGCCCGCGTCCCCTCGAGCGAATGAGGACAAGATGATCACACTCGTGGCCTGCGACATGGCCGGCACCACCATCGACGAGCACGGTCTGGTCTACCGCGCCCTCGCGGACGCCGTCCAGCACATCGCCGGCGCCCGGCCGAGCGACGCGGATGTGCAGGACTGGATGGGAGCGGACAAGGCCGAGGCCATCGGGGCATTGGTCCTGACCGTGGGAGGCACGCCAACCCCCGAGCTCGTGCGTCGCGGTTTCGATGCCTTCAAGGCGGTCCTTGCCAGGTACTACACCGAGCAGCCGCCGGTCGCCCTGCCGGGCGTCGAGGAGGCGCTGGCCGAACTGCGCGGCCGCGGGGTCAAGGTGGCCCTGACCACCGGCTTTTCCCGGGATGTCGCCGAACCACTGCTCGCATGCCTTGGATGGGCTGTGGCTTCGGAGACCAGCGCACCTCAGCGCGTGGCCGGCGACGTGGCCGGCAACGGCGGCCCAGCCGTCGGAGCCTCGCCTCGGCTGCTGCTGGACGCAGTCGTCTGCTCGGACGAGGTCGCCGCCGGGCGCCCCGCCCCGTACATGATCCACCGGGCCATGGAGCGCACGGGCGTCCAGGACGTGCGCGAGGTCCTTGCCGCCGGCGACACGGTCAACGATCTCCTCGCGGCCACCAACGCGGGCGTCACCGCCGTCGGCGTCCTGACCGGCAAGCTGAGCCGCGCTGACCTGGAATCCCATCCGCACGGGCACATCCTGGGCGGCGTCCGGGATCTCCCGTCGCTCCTGGCCAATGACGCGCCATGACCTCGATGCCCCCGGCCGCGCCCTGCCGACGATCAGAAAGACGCGCCCCCTGCCCGCACGCATCATCCGCTTTGCCGACCTCCGCTCCACACGATGGAAAAACGGCGGAGGGACCACGGTCGAGATCGCACGCGGCTTCGACGGCGGCGCGCCCGCGACCGCCGTCCTGATCGAGGAGGACGGTACCTCTGCTGACACCCCTGCGGGGCCGCGCCGCACGCCGCCCAATCAGGGCTCTAGCTGGCGGCGCAGGAGGCAGAACTCGTTGCCCTCGGGATCGGCCAGGACATGCCATGGCGCGTCGGCGGGCTGCCCGATGTCGAGGGGACGAGCGCCGAGGGCGAGGAGCCGTTCTAGTTCGTCGTCTTGGTCGCGGTCCACCGGATTGACGTCGATGTGCAGCGGGAGCCGTCCAAAGCGCGGGTCCTCGCTGGGCATCAGGAGGATAGTGGGCTGCAGGCCGCCGAAGCCGGCGTCGGGCGGACCGATCTCGATGAGGCCGCCGTCCTCCCGGTCGATTTCCACGTAGCCGAGTACCGAGCTCCAGAACCGCGCGAGCAGCTCGGCGTCGGCGCATTTGAGGACAAGTTCGCTGATGCGGGATGCCATGGGGCACAGTCTAGGTTTCGTCCAGTGGAAGTCCGGGGTGGCATGCGCGGCGTTTTTCGGGTCCACTGTCGCTATGCCACTCAAGCTCACTCCGTCCGCCAATCACGCGGGGCGGGACCTGACCGCGTCCGTCCCCGCCGAGGCGGACGGCGTCTTCGGCCTTGCCTGCGGGCCGGGTGACAGGCTGGAGGGCGAACTGGAGCGGATCTGGCCGCGCGCCGCGGTGCATCTGAAGGTGCGCAGCAACGACGCCCACACCCTGTACGCGGTGGCGATCGCGCGGTCGCTGCTCGCAGCGCACCCGGAGGCGGATGCGTCCGTGGTGCTCCCGGCGATAATGCTGCACGACGTGGGCTGGTCGCAGGTGCCCGAGGACGAGGTCCTCGAGGCGATCGCGCCCGGCGGCGGGAGGCCGGAGCTGGTCCTGCTGCACGAGAAGGAGGGCGCGCGGCTCGCGGCGGTGATCCTCGCGGACGCCGGCGTGCCGGTGGAACGCGCGGATCGGATCGTGGACATCGTGGACGGGCACGACTCGCGGCGGGAGTCGCTCTCGGTCGAGGACGCGATTGTCAAGGACGCGGACAAGGTGTGGCGGCTCTCGCCGCACGGGCTGGACACGGTCATGGACTGGTTCGGGCTGGACAGGGGGCAGGCGCTGCGGCTGTGCGCGTCGCGCGTGCAGGGGCACCTGTTCACGGATGCGGCGAAGGCGTTAGCGCGGGGCCTGGCGGCAATCGAGTCGGCCAACCTGTGGCCCGAGCGGACGGCGCTAGAGTTGCCGTGACACGGCGCGTTGCGACGGGCGCCGGCTGAGGAGGCGCGAATGGCGGGCGGCAGCAACGAGCCCGGCCGCACGGTCACATCCAAGGTGCTCGCCCTGCTGTTCGCATTCGAGTCCGGGCGGCGCTCGCTGAGCCTGTCCGAGCTCGCGGAGACAGGGGGGCTGCCGCTGAGCACCACGCACCGGCTCGTGGCGGAGCTCGTCGAGTCGGGGGCCCTGGCCCGGGACGCCCAGGGGCGCATCCAGCTGGGCATCCGGCTGTGGGAACTCGGGCAGAACGCGGGGCGGGCGCTGCGGGACACGGCGCACCCGTTCGTCCAGGACCTGTTCTCCCTCACCGGCGAGACCGCGCATCTGGCCATCCGCGAGGGCCACGAGGTGCTGTACATCGACCGGGTGTACGGGACCAAGCGCGTGCCGCGGGCGTCGCGGGTGGGCGGCCGCCTTCCGATGCACGCGACCGCCGTGGGCAAGGTGATCCTCGCGTTCGAGGAGGACTGGGTCCGCGACGCCTACTTCAACCGGCACCTCGAACAGCCCACCGCATTCACCCATGTCAATCCGGCCCGGCTCGCCGACGAGCTCGCACAGATCCGCGCGCAGGGCTACGCCACGACGGCCGAGGAGGTGCGGCTCGGCTCGGCGTCCATCGCGGTGCCGGTGTTCCACACCGGCAGGATCGGGGCCGGGCTGGGGCTCGTGGTGCTCTCGTCCCAGGCAGGAACCATGCTCCGGCACCTGCCCACACTGCGCGGGATCTCTGCCCAGATCGAACGCGCAACGGCGCACATCCCTCTGGAGACCCTTCGGGCCAGCGCGGGCCTGGGGGGCTGAGCCGACGCAGCCGTACCGGCCGCATTCCACAGCCCGCTGCCCGTCAGCAGCGTCAGAGGGCCCGCACCAGCCCTTGGCGTCAGGCAGGAATGCGGGAAGGCTGGGGGCCGAGGAGGAAGACATGACGGATGGTCCCCGCCGCCCACGGTGGCTCACGCGCAACGTCGCGACACTTTCCGGCGTGAGCTTCCTGCAGGATGCCGCGAGCGAGCTCCTGTACCCGATCATGCCGATCTTCCTCACCGCGGTGCTCGGCGCCCCGGCCGCTGTGGTCGGCGCTATCGAGGGCGCGGCGGAGGGCGTGGCCTCACTGACCAAGATCGCGGCGGGCCGGATTGCGGACCGCTCATCGAAGCGGAGGCTCATAGGCCTCGGGTACGGACTCGCCGCCGTGGGCAAGCTCATCATCGCGCTTGCGAGCACGTGGCCCATGGTCCTCGCGGCCCGCTGCACTGACCGCCTCGGCAAAGGCATCCGCGGCGCGCCCCGCGACGCGCTCCTCATGGACGGCGTGGAGTCCGGCAACCGCGGCCGGATCTTCGGCTTCCACCGCACGGCCGACACCCTCGGCGCCGTCGTAGGCCCGGCCCTCGGCCTGATCCTGTACGAACTGTTCGAGCGGCAGATCCCGCCGCTGCTCTGGGTGGCCGTGGTCCCGGCCGTCCTCTCGGTCCTGCTCGTCGCCGCCGTCCGCGAGCGCCGGCCCGCGGCCGCCTCGCCCACCCTCGGTGAGCGCACGACGGCGGGTGGCCGCGCGGCGTCGTCCGCTCGCCCCGACGTGGGGTCGCCGCTGCCCGGGAGGCTGCGACTGCTCATCGCGGGGCTGACGGTGTTCTCGCTCGTGAACTTCCCGGACGCGCTGCTGCTGCTGCGCGCGCATGGCCTCGGGCTCTCCACCGAGGGCGTGATTGGGGCCTACATCCTGTACAACGTCGCCTACGCGGCACTGTCCTACCCCGCCGGGGCCCTGTCTGACCGGATTCCGCGGTACCACGTGTACGCGATGGGGCTCGTGTGCTTCGCGATCGGGTACCTGGGGCTCGGGCTCATCTCCGACCCGCTGTGGGTCTTCCCGGTGCTGATCGTGTACGGCGGGTTCACGGCGGCGACCGATGGCGTGGGCAAGGCGTGGGTCTCGAGCCTCGCGCCGGCCGCGCTGCAGGGCCGCGCGCAGGGGCTGTTCCAGGGGCTCACCGGCGGCGCCATCCTGGTCGCCGGGCTGTGGGCGGGTCTCGCGTGGGGCGACGGCGGGCAGGTCCCGCTGCTCGTGAGCGGCGCTGTGGGGCTGGTGCTAGCGATCGGGCTCGTCGTGGCCGGCCGTCGCCTCGCCGTCACCGGGGCACGGCGAGGCGGCGGCCCTGGCTAGATTCCAGCCCAGCGGGAACGCCGGGGATGATGTGCCCGCCGTCGGTTGGCGCGCTTCAGCGCTCGGTATCCCGCGTCGTGTCGATTTCCTCGTCGCGGCGCGCCTCCCGGCGGGCCTTGGCTTCGTCGGCGGAATCCCTCAGGTGAGCCTTGATATCCGCGGCGGCGTTTTTGAACGCCCCCTCGGCCTGGTGTGCCTTGCCCTTGAGGATCTTCGAGTTGTCATCCGTGGCCCTGCCGACGGCTTCCTCGGCCTTGCCCTTGAGCTTGTCACCCGCGGCGTCCATCTTGTCCTCGATGCCCATGGCCGTCTCCTCCCTCGCCGATGATCGGACAATCCCCACGCTACGCGCTGCCGGGGCCGCTGTCAGTGAGGCCCCAGGAAGAGGCGCGGACATCTTCAGCCTCGGCCGTCTGTGCGCCTTCGAGCAGAGCCGCACCG
This sequence comes from Sinomonas notoginsengisoli, assembly GCF_021554725.1. Taxonomy (GTDB): domain Bacteria; phylum Actinomycetota; class Actinomycetes; order Actinomycetales; family Micrococcaceae; genus Sinomonas; species Sinomonas notoginsengisoli. The sequence continues at coordinate 169,155 of NZ_JAIZDP010000003.1, forward strand.
GCGGGGCGAGCCGAGTGTTCTTCAACCCGTGGAAGGACAGACGCCTCTAGAGTGGTTGCCCGAGATGTGCGGTCACAGGAGCCGCGATCGCCCCGAAGGCCCAGGCACGGCAAGCAGGAGGAATTGATGGTGAACGCAGCCCAGATGATGCAGGCGGCGTTCGTCCGCGAGCTCGGCGGGACGGAGAAGATCGAGGTCGGGCAGCTGCCCATCCCCGAGGCCGGGCCCACGGACGTACTCGTGCGCATGGAGGCCAGCGCGGTCAACCATGTGGACCTCTTTGTCCGCTCCGGCTCCTACAAGACCGGGACTCCATTCCCCTTCGTGATCGGCCGGGACCTCGTAGGCACCGTCGAGCGGGTGGGTCCCGGGGTGGTCGCCTTCGTCCCGGGCGACCGTGTCTGGACCAACAGCCTCGGCCATGCCGGCCGGCAGGGCGCGTTCTCGGAGTACGCGGTGGTGGCCGAGGACCGCCTCTACCCGCTGCCCGACGGCGTCGACCCCTGCGCCGCTGCGCCCGTCCTGCACGCCGCCGCGACCGCGTACCTGGGACTCGTCCGCGAGGCGCACCTGCAGCCGGGCGAGACCGTGTTCGTGGCTGGCGGCGGCGGTGCGGTCGGGGGCGCGGTCATCCAGCTCGCGAAGTCCATGGGTGCGCGCATTCTCACCTCGGCGTCGGCGGACGACGCCGAGTGGTGCCGCTCGCTCCTGGCCACCGGCAGGCTGACCTCCCGGATCGGCGCGACGTTCCGCCTTACCGAGGCGGCCAAGGCCCACGAGGCGCTCGAGTCCGGGGGTGTCCGCGGCCGGGTCCTGGTCCTGGCGTTAGCACGGAAACGGCTGCCCGGCGTAATTCCCATCGCTGCCCGGGGCCCGCAGCCCCCGTGGTTGCGCTCGCCCTAGGGCTGCACCCGCGCGAAGCTGTGCGCCGTGACGATCGGAGCCGCCGTCTCGGAGGCGAAGAACCGCAGTACCTCGAGTGCCGCCGCACGATCGTCCGCCACCGCCGCCACCGCACCGGCAAAGACCGTGTCGATCGCACAGTCAGGAGGCAGTACCCCGAGGATGCGAACGCCCGGCTGCCCCACGAGCTCGCTGAGCTGCTGGAACCCAAGGTCCACCTCGCCGTCGGCGAGCAGCTTGGCCACCGGCACGCCTGGGCGGGCCTGCACAAGGCGGTCGCCGAGCTCTGAGGTGAGGCCCCAGCCCTCGATCATGCGCACGAGCGCGGTGCCGCTGGGGCCGGTCGAGTACCCAACGCGGCTGGCGGCCTTCAGGGCGGCGCGGAGGCCCTCGGCGTCCGGGAAGGCGGTGCCCTCGGGCCGTGCCGCCGGCTCGTCCGTGTGGGACGCGACGGCGGCGGCGACCTGCGAGAGGACAAGAGGCGTCACCGAATCCGCGTCCACGTGCCCGCCGTCGGCGAGGCGGTTGAGGGCGCCGTCGGCGAGGAAGACAAGGTCGAACGGCTCGCCGGCGGCCACGCGCTTCGCGGCATCCACGCCGCCGACGGATTCAACCTCGACGGCCGGGAGGCCCGCCGTCACCGCGGCCGAGTTCAAGTCGGCGAGGACGTGCCGCGTGGCCATCGAGGAGATCGCCCTCATGCGGCGTCCTCGAAGGCCTCGGCGTCGACCTCGGCGGCCGGACCGGGTGCATAGCGAGGGCCCGAGACAGTCGCCGTGTCGATGAGCTCGCCTGCCCGCTCCAGGAGTGAGGGGTCGACAGCGAGCCCCACCGCGGCCTGATTCTCCCGCAGGTGGTCGATCCGGGTGGTCCCCGGGATCGGGACGACGTGGTCGCCGCGGGACATCACCCAGGCGAGCGCGAGCTGCGCAGGGGTGCATCCGGCCTTGGCGGCTAGCGCACGCCAAGCCGGCAGCAGCGCGGCGTTCGCCGGCCAGTGCTCGGGCTGGAACCGCGGCATGGCGCGGCGGATGTCCTTCGGGGCAAGGCCCGCAGGATCACCGATCGAGTCGCCGAGGAAGCCGCGGGCAACGGGCGAGAACGCGACGAGCGCCACGCCGGTGTCCCGGGTGGCCTCAAGCATCCCGAGCTCGGGGTTGCGGCTCCACAGCGAGTACTCGTTCTGCACCGCCGCAATCGGGGCCACAGCCTGGGCCTCACGCAGCCGCTGCACCGAGACCTCGGACAGGCCGATGGCACCGATCTTGCCCGCGGACACCATCTCCGCGAGCGCACCGACGCTCTCGCCGATGGGCACGTTCCGGTCCCAGCGGTGCAGGTAGTACAGGTCGATGTGGTCCACGCCCAGCCGCCCCAGCGAGGCATGCACCTGCGCGCGGAGCGTCTCGGGACGCCCGTCGATGGTCTTGACCCCATCGACGGGCGCCATGCCGCCCTTGCTCGCCAGCACGATCTCGTCGCGGCGGCCCGCGATCGCCCTGCCGACCAGCTCTTCGTTGCGGCCCCCGCCGTACAGTGTGGCCGTGTCGAGATGCTGCACGCCGTCGTCGAGCGCCGCGCGCAGCAGCGCCAGCCCCTCCTCGGGGCTCGGCGGCACGCCGTACGCGTGGCTCAGGGACATGCAGCCGAGGCCGATCCGGGGAAGGTTCACGCGAGCTGCTCCTCGAGCATGCCGAGCACGCGGTAGCAGTCGATGACCTGGCGGACGGACGAGTTCGGCTCACGACCCTCGCGGATCGCGCTGACGAACTCGCGGTCCTGCAGCTCGATGCCGTTCATGCTCACCGCCACCTTCGACACGTCGATCTGCTCGTCCTTGCCGTTGAACAGGTCGTCGTAGCGTGCGATGTACGTCGCAGTGTCACCGATGTAGCGGAAGAAGGTGCCGAACGGGCCGTCGTTGTTGAAGGACAGCGACAGCGTGCAGATCGCGCCGGTCTCGCTCTTGAGCTGGATCGACATGTCCATGGCGATGCCAAGCTCGGGGTGGATCGGGCCCTGGATGGCGTTGGCCTGCACGATCTTGCCCGCCTGGTAGGCGAACAGGTCCACCGTGTGGGCGGCGTGGTGCCACAGCAGGTGGTCGGTCCAGGAACGCGGCTCGCCCTTGGCATTCGTGTTCGTGCGGCGGAAGAAGTACGTCTGGACGTCCATCTGCTGCACGTTGAACTCACCCGCGGTGATCCGATTGTGCACGAGCTGGTGCGAGGGGTTGAAGCGGCGCGTGTGGCCGACCATCGCGACACGGCCCGAGGCCGCTGCTGCCTCCGCGGCGGCGAGGGTCGCCTCCGCCTCGGCGAGTGAGTCGGCGAGCGGGATCTCCACCTGCACGTGCTTGCCGGCCTTGAGCACGGCCTGCGTCTGCGACGCGTGCAGGCCGGTCGGGGTCGCGAGGATCACGGCGTCGACGTCGTCGCGTTCGAGAACGGCGTCAAGCCCGACGACGGCGTTCGCCACGCCGTACTTCGCGGCCACGCCGTCCGCCTTCTCCTGCGAGGTGGCGCTGACGACGGTCACCTCGGCGTCCTCGATGTTCTTCAGGCCGTCGAGGTGCTTCATGCCGAAGGCGCCGTTGGCGCCGACGACGGCGACGCGGATCTTGTCGGTCATTCGTTACTCCTTTTCGCGGATCGAGGTGAGAGTGTCAGGCGTTCGGAACCGCCGCGGTCTCCGCGGGCTCGGGCGCCGGCACCTGATCCGTGGGCTCGGTCACAACCGCGTCGTCGGCGGAGTCTGCGCGCGGTGCGACGGGGTTCGAGATGACGAGGTGCCCGACGGCGGTGTTCGAGGCGGGCACGTGGTAGAAGCGGTGGTCCACCGACGGAGCCTGGCCGCCGAACTGGTCGTCCATCGCGCCGCGGGCAATGAGCCAGTCCACGAGCTCGATGCCCTCAGAACCCGCCTCGTCGACGTACTCCATGTGATCCCACTCGGTCAGGCCCAGCGGGTCGGCGATGAGGTGGTCGAGGAAGGCGTTGTCCCACTCCTCGTTGATGAGGCCAGCGCGGGGACCCTGCAGCTGGTGGCTCATGCCGCCGGTGCCCCAGATCTGCACGTTGAGTTCCGGGCCGTCCCACTTGTCGAGGGCGCGGCGCAGCGCCTTGCCGAGCTCGTAGCAGCGGCGGCCGGAAGGTACCGGGTATTGCACCACGTTGACGGCCAGCGGGATGACCTTGCACGGCCACTCCTTGACGTCGCCGAAGACGAGCGAGAGCGGCACGGTGAGCCCGTGGTCCACGACCATCTCGTTGACGAGGGTGAGGTCGAAGTCGTCCTGGATGACCGACTGCGCGATGTGGGCGGCGAACTCCGGGTAGCCCTTCACGTCCGGAACGGGGCGGGGGCCGTAGCCCTCGTCGGCGACGGGGTACTCGACGCCTGTGCCGAGCACGAAGGTCGGGATGATGGAGGAGTCGAATGCGGTCGCGTGGTCGTTGTAGACGAGGATGACGACGTCGGGCGTGTTCTCCTTGGCCCACTTGCGGGTCCACTCGTACCCGTCGAAGACCTTCTTCCAGTACGGCTCCTCGGTCTTGCCGAGGTCCATCGCGGCACCGATCGCCGGGACGTGCGAGGTGAACAACGCCGACGTGTACTTCGCCGGGGCGTCCTCGCGCATCGTCTCGGACTTCTCGTGCGGTTGCGGGGGCGTCCAGCCGTCGAGGTCCTTGGCACGGTTGCCCTGAGGGCTGCGCCCGCCGCCGACCATCATGTCGCGGTAGGCAGCCTCCGACATACCCGTCATCGAGCCGGCCATCTGCTGGAAGCTCAGGCCGTGGGTGGCGCCGATCTTGCTCAGGAAGTAGATGTTACCGCCCTCGGCCATCATGGCGTTGAGGTCCATGTCGAGCACGGCCTGACGCTGCTTAGGCGAGAGAGGCCACTCATCGAGGTAGGCCTCGCGGTCGGCGAGGTACCGTTCGCGGTTCTCGGGCTTCATCAGCGACATCGAGAACTGGTTCAGGTGGTATCCCTTGCGGGCCATTTCCGCGTCGAAGATGATCGTGCCGGGAACCTGCTTGTAGGGCTTGTCGAGTGCCATGTCATGCTCCTTCGGGCCAGTACAGGCGACGGGGATTGTCCACGAGCAGCCGCTGCTGGAGCTCAGCCGTCGTCGCGATCTGGGGAATGTAGTCGACCAGCAGTCCGTCGTCCGGCATGTGGTCCTTGAGGTTGGGGTGGGGCCAGTCGGTGCCCCACAGCACGCGGTCGGGGAACTCCTCGACCACGCGTCGGGCGAACGGCACCACGTCGGTGTAGGCGTGCTGTTCGCCGTCGAGAGCGCGCGGGCCAGTGACGGAGAGGCGCTCGGGGCAGGAGACCTTGGTCCAGACGTTCGCATTCTCGCGCATGAAGCGCAGGAACAGCTCGAACTCCGGGCCATTCGGGTCCTTGGTCACGTCGGGGCGGCCCATGTGGTCGACGACGACGTCGGTCGGGATGCTGGAGAAGAAGTCGAAGAGGTCGGGCAGGTCCGCGGCCTCGAAGTAGATGACCACGTGCCAGCCGAGGGGCGCGATCTTCGCGACGATCTCCTCGAGCGAGTCCGTGGGGACCCGGTCGACGAGGCGCTTGACGAAGTTGAAGCGCACGCCGCGGACACCAGCCTCGTGCAGCTCGGCGAGCTGCTCGTCGGTCACGTCGCGCCGGACGGTCGCGACGCCGCGCGCCCGCCCTTCGCTGCGGCGCAGCGCGTCGACCAGCGCGCGGTTGTCGGCACCGTGGCAGGTCGCCTGGACGATCACGTTGCGCTCGAATCCGAGGTGGTCGCGCAGGGCGAAGAGCTCCTCCGCCGAGGCATCGCAGGGCGTGTACTTCCGCTCGGGCGCGTAGGGGAACTCGGCGCCGGGGCCGAACACGTGGCAGTGGGCGTCGACCGCGCCGGCAGGCAGCCGGAAGGTGGGCTTGGAGGGGCCCTCGTACCAGTCCAGCCAGCCGGCGGTCTTCTCGAAGCCGCCCGTCGTCTTTCCGTGCGCCATGGTCAGTTCTCCACGTACTCGAGGCCGGCGGCGGCGAGCGGTTCCCGCATGCCGTAGAGGTCGAGGCCGAGCACGCCCTCGCGGAACTTCTGGCGCTTCGACTCCTCGTTGTCCTCGCGCTTCTGGCTGGCCTCGGCGACCGCGCCGACGAGCTGGCGCGGGACGACGACGACGCCGTCGACGTCCGCAACGACGACGTCACCGGGGTTGACGAGCGCGTTCGCCACGACGACCGGGACGTTCACCGAACCGAGCGTCGCCTTGACCGTGCCCTTGGCATTGATGGCCCGGGAGAACACCGGGAAGTCCATCTTCTCGAGGTCCGCCACGTCGCGGACGCCGCCGTCGATCACGAGGCCCTTGCAGCCGCGCGCGGTCAGCGAGGTGGCGAGCAGCTCGCCGAAGAAGCCGTCCTCGCTCTCGGTGGTGCATCCGGCGACGATGACGTCCCCCTCCTGCACCTGCTCGGCGGCGGCGTGGAACATCCAGTTGTCGCCGGGCTGCAGCAGCACGGTGACCGCCGGCCCGCAGAGCTTCGCGCCGGTGTACACCGGGCGGATGTAGGGGCGCAGGAGGCCGACACGCCCCATCGCCTCATGGATCGTCGCGACGCCGAACTTCGAGAGGCGTGCGACATCGTCCGGGTCGGGGCGCTCGATGTTCGTGTGGATGAGTCCGAGGTTGTTCAGTCGCATGAGGTTCCTCCTCTTTACAGCCCGCGCGCCGTCAGGGCACGGTCCAGGCGCGGGTACACGCGGCGGGCATTGGCTTCGAAGACCTGCGCGCGCTGCGCGTCGGTCAGGTTCTCGGTGGCATCGACGTACCGCTTCGTGTCGTCGAAGTAGTGGCCGGTGCGCGGGTCGATGTCGCGGACGGCGCCGATCATCTCGCTGGCGAAGAGGATGTTGTCCGTCGGGATGACCTTGGTGAGCAAGTCGATTCCGGGCTGGTGGTAGACGCAGGTGTCGAAGAAGACGTTGTTCAGCAGGTGCTCTTCGAGCTCGGGCTTGCCCAGCGCCATGGCGAGGCCGCGGAATCGGCCCCAGTGGTAGGGAACAGCGCCGCCGCCGTGCGGGATGACGAGCTTGAGCTCGGGGAAGTCGCGGAACAGGTCGCCCTTGAGCAGCTGCATGAAGGCGGTCGTGTCGGCGTTCAGGTAGTGGTCCCCGGTGGTGTGGAACACCGGCTTGGAGGACGTGCTGACGTGCACCATGGCCGGGATCCCGTACTCGACGAGCTTCTCGTAGACCGGGTACCAGGATCGATCCGTCAACGCCGGCGCCGTCCACTTGCCACCGGAGGGGTCAGGGTTGAGATTGACAGTGACCGCGCCGAGGTCTTCGACGGCGCGCGTCAGTTCGGCGACCGTGGTGGCCGGATCCTCGCCCGGCGACTGCGGCAGCATGGCCCCCATGAGGAACCGGTCGGGGAAGAGCTCGCCCACCCGGGCGCACAGGTCGTTGCAGATCCGTGCCCAGGTCTTGCTGACCTCGAGGTCGCCGATGTGATGGGCCATGAACGAGGCGCGGGGGCTGAAGACCGTGATATCGCTGCCGCGCTCATTCATGAGCTTGAGCTGGTTGGCTTCGATTGTCTCGCGGATGTCATCGTCGGAGATGTGCAGCGCCGCCGGATCGGGGGCTTCACCCCGCCCTTCGGAGAAGGCGATCTGCTTATCGCGCCAGGCGCCCAGCTGAGCTGGGGCTGTCGTGTAGTGGCCATGGATGTCGATGATCAACGAGTGTCGTCCTTGTCACTTGGAGCGGGGTATGTCTCCATGCTAGGGACGTCCACGCATACAGTCGAATAGATTTAGGGCGCACCCCGCATAGATACAATCAATACATGGCGTTGACCGACCTCAACCAGCTTCGCACCTTCGTAGTGCTCTACGAGCTGCGCAGCGTGACCGCCGTCGCCGAGCGACTGCACGTGACGCAGCCGACCGTCAGCTATACGCTGCGACGGCTTCGAGCGCGCTTCGGCGACGAACTGTTCCGGCGCGAGGGGCACGACATGGTGCCGACGTCGAGGGCCACCCAGCTCTTCGGCCCGATCCACGAAGCGCTCGCGCAGATCGACGCGACCGTGGACGAGCCGGACACGTTCGAGCCAGCCGGGTTCAGCGGTGAGTTGATCCTCGGGCTCACCTCCATCGGCGAGCAGACGTTCCTTCCGCCCATCATGACGGGGCTGGCACGCGAGGACGCCCGGCCGCACCTGCAGGTGGAGAGGCTCGATTCGGATCAGGTCGAGGACGGGCTCACCCGGGGAACGATCGATCTGGCGATGACCGTGTCGATGATCGGCAGCCCGGGCCTGTGGCGCTCGCATGTGCGCGCCGTCGAGTATGTGGCACTTGTCTCCGGAGCACACCCCCTGCCGCCGACCGGGCCTGAGATGTTCGCGGGACGCCACTTCCTCCGGGTCTCGGCACGCGGGGGGCACATCTTCCCGCTGCAGACGCTCACCGAGCACGGGCTGATGCAGGAGGTCGTGCTGACCGTGGAGGAGTATGCGACCGTGCCCGCTGTGCTGGAGGCAACGGACCTCGTTGTCCTGCTGCCGCGGCACGTCGCCGAGGTGTTCTGCGGGTGGTTCCCCGGCCTGCTCATCGCCGACCTTCCATGGCCGGGCCACAGCACCCCCGTGTCGCTGTACACGCGGCGCGATCCGAGCCTGACGCCAGCACAACGGTGGTTCCGCTCGCTGGTCCTGGCCGCCGTCCGCGAATAGACGCGAGTTCAGGAGCCGCAGCGGGTCAGCTGCGCTTGCGGTTCCAGCTGGCCTTCGCCGGCGCGAAGGGACTCCGGACGTGGATCGACCACGAGGAGTGCGGGTGGATCGAGAGGATGCAGCGCTCGTACCAGGCGCGCGCCTCCTCGGAGAGCTTCGGCAGCACGGCGTCCTTGTCGACGTCGTCTTCCGGGCGGGGCCGCAGTGCCTTCCAGACCAGCTGCACCTCGGGTGCCCCCGTCGGGATGCCGCCGATGTCGAGCACCGCGCGGTCCCAGGGCAGCTGCAGCCGTGGATCACGCTTGTACACCCAGACGCGCGGAGCGCCGTCCTCCACGTTGACCTTCAGCACCCACGCGTTCTTGTCGACATCGCGGACGAGCACAGGCTGCACCTCGTCGCCCTGCTGGACGTCAGCGAACGGCACCAGGTCCTCTTCATCGCGCACCGCCCACGCGTCGTAACCCGCCGGCAGGCTCGCCACGAGCTGCGGCAGGTCGCCGAACACCACGCTCACGTCCGTGTTGGGGCGCTCGCGAACAGGCTCGCCCAGCCATTGGTCGAGCGCGACACCCCCCGAGAGCCACCACCGGACGGGCGACGACGCGAGCAGATCTGCCGCGGCCTGCGCTGTGAGAGGGTCCCAGCGTGTCTCGGGAGCGGGCGCGGAAGAAGCCATGGGTCAAGGGTACCCACGCCGCTCGGAGGACGGACCGGCGAGGGTCTGGGGCGCTCCCCGGCGTGGCAGGAGCACGACGGCGCGTGGGGCCGGGGACCAACGGCAGCGGCTCCAGAAGCCCCGCCACTGAGGCACAGCCACTGCAAGGATTGCGTAAAGGCCAGTCTGGGAGCTGGCACCTACGGGTACGCTTCCACAGTCCGACACGGACTGGACCGCAGACGAACTGGACCATAGAAGGGTGTTGCTGTGACAACTCTGAGCCGGCCCCCGGCGGAGCCGCGGGCGAGCAGGAGAGGGCGGAGCGGCTCCCTCAAGGCTTGGCTGCTGCAAGACCTCCATCAGGGGCAGGCAGTCCATCCCGGGCCGCATGCGATTGCAGCTGGGCACGAGAAGAAGCACAGATGGTGGCAGGTCATGTGCCTGACGGGGGTCGACTACTTCTCGTCCCTCGGCTACGCGCCGGCCATCGCCGTCGTTGCGGCCGGGGTGCTCTCCCCGCTGGCGACGCTGGTGCTCGTCGTCGTGACCCTCTTCGGCGCCCTCCCCGTCTACCGGCGGGTCTCGGTAGAGAGCCACAGCGGCTCCGGGTCGATCGCGATGCTCGAGCGGCTCCTGCCACGGTGGGGCGGGAAGTTCTTCGTACTGGCCCTCCTCGGGTTCGCCGCCACGGACTTCATGATCACCATGACGCTCTCCGCGGCCGACGCCGCCGCCCACCTGATTGCCAACCCGCTTGTGCCGGGATGGCTGCAGGACCAGAACCTCGTGGTCACCCTGGTGCTCCTCGCACTCCTCGCCGCCGTGTTCCTGCGCGGCTTCAAGGAGGCCATCGGCGTCGCCGTCGTCCTCGTCGGCGTTTACCTCCTCCTCAACGCCGTCCTGGTGCTCGTCACGCTCGGCCACGCGCTCACCCATCCCGTCCTCGTCGGCGACTGGTGGCAGGCCCTCACCACCTCGCACGGCAACCCGCTCCTGATGGTCGCCGTTGCTCTCCTCGTCTTCCCCAAACTCGCGCTCGGCATGTCCGGGTTCGAGACCGGCGTCGCCGTCATGCCTCAGATCCGAGGGGATGCCGCCGACACGGAGGAGAACCCGGCAGGCCGCATCCGCGGCACCAAGCGGCTCCTGACCGTCGCGGCGCTCATCATGAGCACGTTCCTCCTCACGAGCAGCTTTACCAGCGTCGTCCTAATCCCGCAGAACGAGTTCGAGCCCGGCGGCGCGGCGGACGGCCGTGCCCTGGCGCTGCTCGCGCACGAGTACCTGGGCGTTGCCTTCGGCAGCGTGTACGACATCAGCACCATCGCGATCCTCTGGTTCGCCGGCGCCTCGGCCATGGCGGGCCTGCTCAACCTCGTGCCCCGCTACCTGCCCCGCTACGGCATGGCGCCGCAGTGGACGAGGGCGAGCCGCCCGCTCGTCCTAGTGTTCACGTTCGTGGCGATCCTCGTCACGCTGATCTTCAAGGCGAGCGTCGAGGCCCAGGGCGGTGCCTACGCCACAGGGGTGCTGGTGCTGATGACGTCCGCCGCTGTTGCCGTGACCCTCTCTGCCCGCGATCGCGGCCAGCGCAGGGCCTCGATCGGGTTCGGGGTCATCGCCGCCGTCTTCGTCTACACCACCGCGGCGAACATGTTCGAACGGCCCGAGGGAATCCAGATCGCCGCGATCTTCATCGCCGCGATCATCGTCATCTCCTTCATTTCCCGCGCCCGGCGCTCCTTCGAACTGCACGCCACCGGCATCCATTTCGACGAGAAGGCCGTCGAATTCGTCGCAGCAACGGATTCGGGGCCCGTGCAGATCATCGCCCACGAGCCACTCAGGCTCACGAGCCAGGCCTACCGCGACAAGCTCCGCTCCGTGAGCGAGGTGAGCCACCTCCCCCTCGACGACAACGTCGTCTTCCTCGAGGTGATGGTGGATGACTCCTCGGACTTCGAGACCGAGCTCGAGGTCCACGGGACCATGCGCCACGGGTACCGGGTGCTCGAGGTCCACGGCCCCGTCATCCCCAACACGATCGCCTCGGTGCTCCTGCACATCCGGGACGTCACGGGCCTCATGCCCCACATCTACTTCCGCTGGACCGAGGGCAACCCGGTTCGGAATCTCCTGCGCTTCATGTTCTTCGGCGAGGGGGAGATCGCGCCGGTGACCCGCGAGGTGCTGCGCCAGGCGGTACCGGATGTCACCCAGCGGCCGTGGGTGCACGTAGGCTGAGGTACTTCGGGCGCAGTCCACCCGAGTCGTCTCGACGTGCGTTGTCCGCGCATCTGCGGCGGCCGGCAGGACTTGGGACAGCGCATCGGCCCTCCTCCCAGAACTTTTCCCAGACCGCGATACCCTGAACAGTCTCGACGGCAACCGACCCGGAACGAGGACTCCATGTCCGATACGCCTGACAGCCCCGACCGGCGCCAGCTCGCCGGCCTCTTCACTGACCCCCTCGGCCGGGCCGGCATCCGTTCGGTCCAGGCCCTCGCCGTCGGCGCCCTCCTCTGGGCCGTCGTGTGGATCCTGCTCAGGATCCCGCTCGTGGTGATCCCCGTGGTCATTGCCGGGATCCTGGCCTGCGCGATCCTCCCCCTCGTCCGCTGGCTGCACCGCCGCGGATGGCCGCGGGCGTTGGCGGTGCTGGCCTCCTTCGTGGCCATCCTGGTGGTATTCGGCGGGATCATCACAGGGATCGTGTTCCTGATCCGGGCTCAGGCGCACGAGCTCGCGGAGCGCTTCACAACAGGCCTCGAACAGCTCCACACCTTCCTCAACAACGGGCCGGCACGCGTCAGCGACGAGCAGATCACCCAAGCGAAGGACTCTATCCAGCACTTCTTCACCTCCGGCAGCATCGGGGCGGAGGCGCTCACGGGCGCCCGGACGGCCGGCGAGATCATCACCTCCCTGATCCTCATGGCCGTCATCCTCTTCTTCTTCCTCAAGGACGGGCGCCAGATTCTCGAGTTCGTGCTGTGGTTCATGCCGCCATCGCACCGCCAGAAGGCGTACCTGGCCGCGGAACGGAGCACTCACGTGCTTGGCGGCTATGTGCGGGGAACCGCCCTAGTCGCGGCCGCGGATGCGATCATCGTCGGCATTGGACTGCTGATCCTGCAGGTGCCGCTGGCGGTGCCGCTGGCCGTGTTCATCTTCATCGGCGGCTTCATCCCGATCTTGGGCGCAACACTGGCAGGCTTCCTCGCCGTCGGGATCGCGCTCATCTCCAATGGCCCTGGCGTGGCCCTCATCGTGCTCATCGTGGTCCTTGCCGCGAACCAGATCGAGCACCACCTCCTCCAGCCGCTCCTCATGGGCAGGGTCCTCTCGATCCACGGGCTCGGGATCATCCTCGCCCTCGCGTCGGGTACCGTGCTCGCGGGCATCATCGGGGCCCTGCTGGCCGTTCCCACCACGGCGGTGGCATGGTCCATCATCAAGACCTTCACCGGCCGCGGAGAGACCACAGAGGCTACCGCGACCGGGCCCGCCGGGACGCACCGCTCCGAGCCCGTGGTGACAGACCGCGAGGCGTAGGCCCACAGGGACGCGACGTCACTCCGAGGTGGCACCGCACCTTTCAGACAGCACCTGACGATGCCTCCTCCCGCCACCCGGCCTCGAACGCCTCTGTGCCGTGCAACGGCCCGAGGTGCCGGTCCGCGAGGATGGCGTCGAAGGGATGCGGCGCGATGCCGAGCGCCCGGCGGATGGCCGCCGCCCTCGCTGCGAGCGCGCCCGCAGATCGTGGGTCCCCGGTGACGGCCGCAACATGCGCGAGCCCTTCGTGGGTTTCGGCGAGGCCAAACCGGTCGTCCGCGCCCTCCGCGGTGGCGAGGCTCTCGTCCAGGCCCTCCCGGGCGGCGTCCACATCGCCGGTGAGGAGGCTGATCGCCGCGAGGTGCCGGAGCGCACGCGCACGGTAGGTCTCATCGCCGAGCTCGGCAAAGCGGTCGCGTGCCTCGGCAAACCGATGCGCGGCATCCTCGAGCCGGCCCGTGTGGGCGAGTCCCGCGCCGTCGTTGAGGTTGGACACCGCGAGGATCCACGGGTCCTCCGCGCCGCCCGCCTGCGAGCGCAGGGAGTCGAGTGCCTGCGTGAGCAGCCGTGCCGCGTCCTCGAGGCGGCGGTCGGAGAGGGCGATCATTCCCGCAAGCGTCAGGGCGTTCCGACGATGCACGACGCCGCTGCTCGCCTCGGCCTGGACCGCGAGTGCGGCTGCATGGACCCGCGCCTCATCGATATCGCCCTGCAGATAGGCGAGCCAGCCCGCACCCCACCGAGCCGTCGCCGCGAGGGAGGGCTCGACGTCGTTCGCGGCCTCCAGTGCCGAGCGCAGCCAGGCCCGGCCCTCCGAGAACCCGCCCTCCCAGAGCCAGAACATCCACAGCGAGCTCGCCAGCCGCAGCGCGTCTGCCCCTCGTCCCGTGCTCTGGAGCCACTGGAACGCGAGCCGGAGGTTGCCGAGGTCGGCGGCGGTCGCGCGGTGCGCGCTGCGCTGGCCGGTCTGGCGCATGGCGGTGGCGGCCAGCTGCGCTTCCTTGAGGAACCACAGCGCGTGCCGGTCCCGCACGCTGGCCTCGGCGCTCGAATCAAGGAGCCTGGCCCTGCCGAATTCACGCACCACGTCCAGCATCCGGTAGCGTCCGTGCTCCGCGCCCGGGGCCGGAGCGGCCGCCAGATTCTGGTCCACGAGCAGGCTGACGCCGGGCAGCGGATCCCGGCCAAGCACCTTCTCCGCGGCGGCCAGCGTCCAGCCCTCGAACACCGCGAGCCGGGCAAGCGCCTCCCGGGCGGGCTCCTCGAGGAGCCGGTAGCTCCACGCGACGGTGGCCTCGATGGTGCGGTGCCGCTCGTCGTCGTCCACCGGGGAAACGGTCAGGATGCCGAGCTGGCCCTCGAGCCGGTCCCGCAGGTCGGCGAGGCCGAGGTGGGCCACCCGCGCCGCGGCGAGCTCGACGGCAAGGGGGAGGCGCTGGACGCGGTCGCAGATCTCCTCCACGACCTGCCGGCCACTGCCCAGATCGATGCCGGGCCGCACGGCGGCCGCGCGCTCGGCGAACAGCTCGGCCGCGGCCGCGGAAGTCAACGGCTCGACGGGGACAATCTGCTCGGCCCCCAGCCTCAGCGCGGCCCGGCTCGTCACCAGCACCAGCGCGTTCGGGCACCGGCTCACCAGGCTGCCCACGAGAGGCGCAGCGTCGAGGACGTGCTCGAACGTGTCGCACACCAGGAGGATCCGGCGGGTGCCGATCGCCTCGCACACCAGGTCCGGCACCGAGCCCTGCGCTGCGTTGGCGCCGATCGCCGTCGCGATCGCGAGGCCAGCGGAGCTCGCGTCGTGGCAGCTCGCCAGCTGGACAAAGGCCGCACCGTCGTCGAACGACGCCGCGCACTCGCCCGCCGCCGCGAGGGCGAGTCGCGTCTTGCCCACCCCGCCCGGACCGGTGAGGGTCACGAGCCTGGTGGCGGGGTCTCGGAGGAGGCCGGTCACGCTGGCCAAGGCGTCGCCCCGGCCCAGCAGGGGCGTCCGGGAGGGCGGCAGCGGAGCGGGCCGGATCCGCGCGGTTCCGGCGAGCCCCCGCGCGAGTGCAGTGAAGCCGTCCCGTTCCGTGCCGACAAGGCCCACCGCGTCCGCCACCCGTGCGGCGGTGCCCGGGTAGAGCCGGGTTCTTAGACCGCGCTCGGTGTCGCTCACCGCGCGGACGCTGATGCCCGCGCGCTCGGCGAGGCCCTCCTGCGTCAGCCCGGCCGCCAACCGGAGGCGCCGGAGTGTGCCGGAGAGCTCGGTGCCTGCTCCCATGGCCACCTTCTCTCTGCATCAAGAGTAGGGCGGCGCCCGCGCGGGCGGCAGCAGGCGCGGACCGGACTCGGTGGGCTAGTCGGTGGGTTCCCGTCATGGAGGCGGCCGGTGCTGCGCGGGACCCTTGTCGCATCGGAACAACACACCATAGGAGGACACCATGTCTACCGAGATGTCACGCACGCTCGTCGCCCGCTTCTACGAGGACGTTCTCAACCGCCGCCAGTTCGAGGTGATCGATGAGATCGCCGCCGAGGACTATGCCGAGAACGATCCACTCCCCGGCCAGGGCGAGGGCCGGCAAGGACTTCGAGACCGGGTCTCGGCGCTCGCGGATGCGCTTGAGCCTCATTTCACGGTAGAGGACGTCATCGCGGAGGGGGACCGCGTCGTGGTGCGCTGGCGCAACCGCGGCACGCACGTCGGGGAGTTCCTCGGCCTCCCGGCCACGGGAAAGGCCTTCGACATTGCCGGTATCGACATCTACCGCGTGGCCGGGGACCGGCTCACCGAGCACTGGCACGTGGTGGACCAACTGGCGATGCTCATGCAGCTCGGCCTGATCCCGGCGCCAGAGCCAGCCGGATCATGACTGGGGTGGCGGAGGCCCTCCCCGCCGTTGCCTCACGGGTGGACCGCGAGCTGGCAGAACGCGAAGCGGCGCTCGTGCGCCTGCGGCGGCAGTTCCACGGACACCCCGAGCTGGGGTTCGAGGAGCGCTGGACGGCGGCTACCGTGGCGCGGCTGCTCGGCCGGCTCGGGCTCGTGGTGCGGAACGGCGTGGGCCGCACGGGAGTCGTCGCGGATCTCGAGGGAGGCTCTCCGGGGCCCCGGATCCTGGTCCGGGCCGAGCTCGATGCCCTCCCGGTACGTGAGGCAGCTGGCGAGGAGTTCGCTGCGACCAGCGGGACGGCGCACGCCTGCGGCCACGACGCACACCTCGCCGCGCTCATAGGCATCGCGGAGGTCTTGGCGCATCACCGGGAGGAGCTCCGGGGATCGGTGCGGTTCTGCTTCCAGCCTGCCGAGGAGCTCCTCGCGGGCGCTGCCGGGATGATCTCGGACGGTGTGCTCGAGGGCGTCGACGCCGCCCTCGGCGCACACGTGCTCGCCGCACTCCCGTACGGGACGGTCGCCGTCAACTCCGGCCCGGTGCTCTCCGGGGCCGACTTCTTCCGGGCAACCGTGGCCGGAGGAGCGGGCCACGCGGGCACACCGGGGCAGTTCGCGGACGCCATTGTGGCCGCGGCCCATGCGTGCACCGCACTCCAGGCCCTCGTCGCGCGGGAGACCTCCCCGGGGGAGCTCCTCGTGGCCGGGATCGGCTCGGTGCGCGGCGGGAACGCCGCCAACGCCGCTCCCGAGGAGGTGGCTCTCCTCGGCAATCTCCGGTGGCTCGAGACCGAGGTGGAACGCCGCGCCATGCACCGCGTCGAGGAGGTCTTCTCCGGAGTGGCCGGGGCACTCGGGTGCAGCGCCCTCGTCGAGTGGACCGGGCATGCCCCCGTCCTGGCCAACAGCCCCCGGCTGGCATCCGCCGCGAGGGAATCGATCGAGGCAGACGGGCTGGCCGCCGTCATCGAGATGCCACCGCTGACCGCGAGCGACGACTTCGCCGAGTTCTCCCAGCGCGTTCCGGGGCTCTTCCTCGGCATCGGAAGCGGTGGCCCGGGCTATCCGCCGCACCACCACCCCGCATTCAGGGTGGACGAGCGGGCCGTCCTGGGCACGGCGCGGGTGCTTTGCCGGTCGCTGCTGTACGCTGCGGACCTCGGTTGGTAGCCCAGCCGAGCGCACGACGGCGGGTGGGCACCCGCCGTCGTGCGCTCCTCTGGCGCTCAGTCAGCCGGCCGGTGGTCTAGCGAAGACCAGGAGAGTTGATCTCCTGGGCGTCGATGTACATCTGGATGCGGATGTTCTTGGCCTCGTCCATGTGCGCGCTCGCGATCTTGCCCGCCGCCTCGGCATCGCGCTCACGAATCGCCGCGACGAGTTCCTCGTGTTCCTTCAGCACCTGGTTCCACCGGTCTCGGGTCGAGAGCGTGGTGCCGGGATAGCGGATGAAGTGGACCAGGATGCGATCCAGGAGGTCAAGGAGCGCCGCGCTGTGGCTGGCCGTCCAGACCCGCTCGTGGAAGGTGCGGTTGGCTGCCGCCAGCTCGGCCGGTGTCGCGGCGTCGAAATCAAGGTCGCGCATTGCCTGGTGCGCACGCTCGATGAGCATCATGTCCATGTCCGTGTGCCTCAGGGCCGCAGTCTTGGCAGCAGCTTCCTCGAGGAACGTCCGCACTTCGTAGAGGTCGAGCATCTCTTCCGGCCTGTACTCGCGGACCTGCATGCGCGAGCCATAGCGCTCAACGAGGCCCTCGGTCTCCAGACGCCTGAGGGCTTCCCTGATGGGGGTCCGGGACACGTTGTACTTCTTGGCCAAGGCGCTCTCCACGAGCTGAGCGCGCGGAGGGAACTCCTGCGAGATGATCGCGTTCCGGATCATCAGGTACGGACTCATCACTGGTTGTGACGCCACGGATTTCCTCCGGTCTCATGTAAGTGGAGGGGATGGCTGGCGCTAGGCCCTCCTCACCCGATTCTAGCCGAGTGCATACCGTTCGCCCCTAAGTGGACACAGCGTATACGCCGCCTAATCAGATCGCTCGATCGCCGGGCGCCTTCGCCTGTCGAGCGGATCGCGGCGGCACCCCCGCAATCCGCTCTGTATTCCAAAATCTCAATCTGTTGCACCGTTCTTTCAAACAGTATACTGTCTGTGATCGGCGACATACGGGAACCGTTTTTTGGTACTCGGTGCCTCGCAGATCGGCTTACTTGACCGCTGACGGCATCCCTGCCTCGGCCGACCAGGAGAAACAATGGCGCTTCTATCCCCAGCAGAGACCCAGGTCGGGCCTTCGGCCGTCCTGTCCGTTCCTGCGACCCTTGTGCGCGGCGGCACGAGCAAATGCTGGATCTTCCGGGCCGAGGACCTTCCCGCAGACGCCGGCGAGGCAGAACGACTGCTGATCCGGACGTTCGGTTCACCGGACCTGCGCCAGATCGACGGAGTGGGGGGAGCCTCGTCCACCACGAGCAAGGCAATCGTGGTCGACGGGACCGACGCGAGCGGAACGGTCCACTACAGGTTCGCGCAGATAGGCATCGAGGAGGCTGCGGTTGAGTGGGCCAGCAACTGCGGCAACTGCGCCACCGCCCTCGGTCTCTATGCCATCCACAGCGGCCTCGTCCAGGCGTCCGCCGAGGTCACCCGGGTTCCGATCCTCAACACGGTGACAGGACTGCGGCTGGTCTGCGAGATCCCGACGCCGGATGCCCGGGTTCCGCTGTACGGCGGGCGCCGGCTGGACGGACAGCACTACCCCGGCGTCCCCGTGGACGTCATCTTCCAGAAGGGCTCCTGGTCCAGCTACGGCCAGGAATATCCGACGGGCAGTGCCATCGACGAGATCGAGCTCGACGGGCATCGGTACCCGGCAACCCTGATCGATGCCGGAGCTCCGGCCGCGCTCTTCGACGCCCGCAGCCTGGGCCTGACCGCGAACGAGGACGCCGCGGAGCTGGGGTCGCTGGTCCAGCTAGCACCCAGGCTGCGGGCAGCCGCCGCGCGCAAGATGAACCTTCCGGCCGGCCTCAGCTCTGTCCCCAAGGTCGGCATCGTCGGCGCACCTCCCCACGGGTCGACCGGCGTTGCTGCCCGGATGATCTCCATGAGTGCCCTGCATCCGGCCATCGGACTCACCAGCGCCGTGGCCATCGCCGCGGCCTCCGGCGCGGCGGGAAGCGTGGTGAGCCAGCGCGCCATCGGCAACGGAGGTGACCCCAGCCTCATGATCCACCTGCTCAAAGGCACCGCCGCAGTTGCCCTCGATGCCCTGGCGCCGAGCGAAGTCTCCTTCAAACGCTCTGCGCGCGTGATCAGCGAGGGCACCATCCTCGTGCCGCGCGACTGAACCCGAACCTGCAAACCACCCTCTGAGGACCAGCCATGAAAATCAGCATCCAGAATCTGCAGCTGAAGTACGGGAGCTTCACTGCCATCGACAACCTCAACCTCGACATCGAAGACGGTGAATCCCTGGTCCTGCTGGGCCAGTCGGGCTGCGGCAAGACCAGCACCATGCGCTGCATTGCCGGGCTGGAGGAACCGACCTCGGGTCGGATCATCATCGACGACGTCGTGGTCTTCGATTCAGAGCGGGGAATCAACCTTCCTCCAAACAAGCGCAACGTCGGGATGGTCTTCCAGTCCTACGCCGTCTGGCCCCACATGACGGTGGCCCAGAACGTCGCCTATTCGCTCAAGCGCAAGCGGCTCAGCAAGGCCGAGATCGACGAGCGCGTCATCGAAGCCCTCACGCTCGTCGGCCTGGAGCAGTTCGCCGACCGGGGTGCGAGCCTTCTCAGCGGCGGACAGATGCAGCGCGTGGCGCTCGCGCGGAGCCTTGTGATGCGCCCCAGCGTGCTGATGCTCGACGAGCCGCTCTCCAACCTCGACGCCAGGCTGCGGGACAGACTCCGGGTCGAGCTCCGCGAGATCCAGCTGAAGCTCGGGCTCACTACTGTGTACGTGACCCACGACCAGCACGAGGCCTTCGCACTGGCCGACCGGATCGCCCTTCTCCAGGGCGGCCGGATCGTGCAGCTGGGGGAACCGAGGGACATGTACGAGGCCCCCGCCAGCGCCTCGATCGCCCACTTCCTCGGCGTCTCGAACATCATGGAATGCGCCGGCATCACGACGGCGGACGGGAGCACCACAGCGCGCGTCGCGGACGGCGATCTCCTCATCGAGGCCTCGCACGGCGAGACCGTCGCGGCTCACTCCCCCAAGGTGTGCATCCGCGCAGAACACCTGCAGGTCACCTCGGCCCCCACCGATAACCCGAACTCATGGCCCGGGACGGTCCGGGTGGCCGGCTTCCAGGGCAACGACGTCCGGTACGCGATCGAGCTCGAAGCCGGCCCTGAACTGGACGCCCTGGGGACCCTCAGGCGCGGAGAGCAGCACAACGTCGGCGACCGCGTCTGGGTCGCCGTCGACGCCCGTGAAGTCCAGATCCTGCCGGCGGAGGTCTTCGCATGAGCCTCCGGACAGCTGAGCGGACCAGCCAAGCGAGCCCCCGCACCGCGCCGCGTCCCTCGGGCCAGGGGCACCGCTCCGCCCGCGGCCTCGCGGCCCTGAGGAAGAACACGACCGGTCTCGTCGTCCTGGCCATCCTGGCTGTCCTCGTCGTCTTCCCCCTCGGCCTCGTCCTCTTGGCCGCCTTCTCCGACAGCGTCCCCCGCCCGGGCAACATCTCCCTGGGCGGCCTCACCTTCTCCAACATGGCCCTCCTGGCCACGCCCGAAGCCCTCGGCGCCCTCGTCAACTCCCTCATGGTCGGGGCCGGGTCCGCCCTCATTGCGCTCGTGATCGGCGCGTTCCTCGCCTTCGTCTGCGCCCGCTCCGATGCACCCTGGCGGCGGTTCATCTTCTTCATCGGGATGGCCCCCATGTTCATCCCCGCTCTCGTGGGAGCGCTCGCCTGGTCGCTGCTCTCCTCGCCCAGCGCCGGCTACATCAATATCCTGCTGCGGGATCTCGGGATCGACGCCGTCCTGAACATCTACAGCCTGCCGGGCCTGGTCTTCGTCCTCGGCATCTTCTATGCGCCCTACGCATTCCTGCTGCTGCACAGCTCGCTGTCGATGATGAATGCCGACCTCGAAGAGGCGGCGACCGTGCACGGCGCACCGCTGAGCACCATGCTCCGTACCGTCACCCTGCCGCTGGCCCTCCCGGCCCTCCTGGGATCCGCTGTGCTCGTGTTCGCCCTGACCATGGAGAACTTCCCCGTGGCGCAGGTCATCGGAAATCCAGCCGGGGTGGACACGCTCCCCACGTACATCTACCGCCTGATGAGCGCCACGCCGGCCAAGAGCAACCAGGCGGCCAGTGTCGCCGTCATCCTGACGCTCGCGCTCATGGCGGTGACGGTCATCCAGCAGCGCATCCTCAACAAGCGCAAGTTCACGACCATGACGGGCAAGGGCAACCGCCCCCGTCGGGTGCCGCTGCACAAGCTGCGCTGGCCCTTCACCGTCCTCGCGCTCGCCTACTTCGCAGTGTCCGTGGTGCTGCCCATGCTGGCATTGCTCACCGCTTCCATGCAGGCAACCCCCTTTGTCTCCTCCACCGCCCAGCTGCTGGAGGCGAACTCGCTCAGCTTCGCAAAGCTGCTCGAGGTCCTCTCGTCCAACGACTTCCAGCTGGCACTGAAGAACAGCATCCTGGTCGCCCTGATCGCAGCGTTCTCCGGCACGGCCCTGAGCTTCATCGCCTCCTACGTCCGGTACCGCACCAAGTCCCGCACAGGACGCCTGATCGAGCTGGTCGCCATGACTCCGCTCGCGGTTCCCGCCATCGTGATGGGCATCGGCCTGCTGTGGACCTGGCTGCTGCTGCCGATTCCGATCTACGGGACGCTGGCCATCCTCGCCGTCGCCTGCGTGGCCGTCTTCCTGCCCCAGGGCTACCGTGGCGTCTCCGCCTCCATGCTTCAGATGGACCAGGACCTCGAGGACAGCGCCGTCATGCTGGGCGCGGGCCGCACCCGTTCGGTCCTGGACGTCACGCTGCCGCTCATGCGCGTGGGCATCATGTCTTCCTTCCTCCTCTTCCTCATGCTCTCCATGCGGGAGCTGAGCGCCTCGATCTTCCTGTTCACCTCCAACACCCGCATTCTGTCCATCCTCGTCTTCGACAACTTCGACAACGGGCAGAGCCAAGCCGCCGCAGCAGTCAGTGTCCTCTACTGCCTGGTGATCGGAATCCTCGCTGTCATCGCCCAGAAGGTCGGCGGGGAACGCAAGACCAGAAGCTGAGCTTCTCCATCGTCACAAACGTCCGAAAGGGACCCCACCATGAAGTTAGCGTCCAAGCTCCCGGCACTGACTGCGGCCGGCCTCCTCGTCGCCGCAGTGCTCAGCGGCTGCGGGAGCGCAACCCAGAGCAGCAGCGTTGTCACCGCCACCCCGACCATCAAGACGGATGAGGGGCTCGTGATCAACGGCGAGGTCATCGCGGACAAGGCCACCTACGACAAGGCCAAGACGCAGACCCTCTCCCTGTACTCCGGGTACACCGAATCTTCGGAGACCGCCCTCGTGAACGCCTTCACCAAGGACACGGGGATCAAGGTGAACGTGGTCCGCCTGACGCCGAACAAGCTCTCGGAGCGTGTGCTCTCCGAGCAGGGGGCAGGCAAGCTGGACGCCGACGTGATCCGCACCTCCGACTACCGCATCGCCAAGTCCATCGAGGACGCCGGCGTGTGGCAGGCCTACGACGTCCCCGGAGCGTCCCAGTTCAAGGACGTCTCGATGGACGGCGGGAAGTTCACCCGCATGTTCAACTCCGTCTACACCCTCGGCTACAACACCCAGCTGGTGAAGGACGCCGATGCGCCCAAGTCCTGGGCCGATGCGGTCAGCGGCAAGTGGCAGGGCAAGATCGGCATTGTCCAGGGCGGCTCCGGCGGGAGCACCGCCGCGCTGAACAGGTTCATGGAAACGAAGATGGGCCCGGACTACTTCGCCAAGTACGCCGCCCAGAAGCCGAAGATCTACGACTCCCTCGGCGCCGAGGCAACCGCGCTGGCGCGCGGCGAGGTCGCCGTCGGCACCGTGACCATCAGCGGCACCAACATCTCCGCGGTGCAGGACAAGGCACCCGTGAAGTTCGTGGTCCCGGAAGAGGGCGTTGTCTCCTACGACTACTACCTCGGGATCACCGCCTCGGCCAAGAACGCCGAGGCCGCGAAGGTCTTCATGGACTACAACCTCTCGAAGCCGGGCCAGCAGGTCTTCGCCCAGATCGGCGAGTACCCGGCGCGCACCGACGTTGCACCGCCGACCATCATGGGCGTCCAGCTGCCGCCCGTGGACTCCGGCAAGGTCTACCGCATGCAGAACGCTGACGCCATCGCGTTCGGCAAGGATGACCTCGCCAAGTGGAACAAGGTCTTCGGCTACACGAAGTAGCCGGAGGTCCTGTGCCGGTGTCCCTCATGCGAGGGGCACCGGCATGGAGAACACCACCTCGGCGAGCGGACCCTACAGCCCTTGGGAGATCGTTTCGCGGATGAGTTCCAGCCGGATGCGGCGTGCTTCCTCCAGGTGGGCGCGGGCGAGCGCCCGGGCGCCGGCCTCGTCCCGGGCGGCAATGGCTGCGATCAGCCGGCCGTGCTCCTCGAGGGACTGCTGCCACCGGGAACCGACGGAGAGCGTGGATCGCGGGGCCCGGATCAGGTGCAGCGAGAGCTGTTCCAGCAGATCGACCAGGATGCGGTTGTGCGCCGCGGCCCAGACAGCCTCGTGGAACTCCATGTTGGCAGTGGCGAGGGCCAGATCGCCGTGGTCCTCCATGGCCCTGTCGCGGCCAAGGAGCCCTTCAAGCCTCGCAATGTCTGCCATGACATGGAAGCGGGCGGCCTGGCCGGCGGCCTCCTCCTCGAGCATGATGCGCAGGTCGTAGACCTGGATCACCTCCTGCGGATCGGGCTGGTGCACCACGAGTCCACGCGTACCACGCTCGAGGAGCCGCTCATGCTGCAGACGGCCCAGCGCTTCGCGCACGGGCGTCCGGGAGACCCCGAAGCGCTCGGCGACCTCGACCTCACGCACAGGTGCCGCAGCCGGGAGCACGCCGTTGAGGATCTCTGCGCGCAAGGCTGCGTAGATGGACCGGCCGTCGTGCTTGGTCGCCTTGGTCGGCACTGCGCCCTCCTCCACTTCCCTCGAATCTTAACGCATCGATCAGATCCCATCGGACCTCATTCGAGTTGTGTACATTTATGGATATTTATGTATACACTCGTGCACATAGTCCCCTCCCATGGAAGGAAACCCCATGAGCACAGCCCCTGAACCCGCCCCGGAGCAGAACGCGGCGGACGTGATCGTGGTCGGCGGCGGCAATGCCGCCTTCTCCGCCGCGCATGCAGCGGCGGAGCGCGGCAGGCGCGTCCTCCTGCTCGAGAAGGCTCCCCGGGAGCAGTTCGGAGGCAACAGCTTCTACACCGCTGGCGCCACCCGGATCGCCCACGGAGGCCTGGACGACCTCCGCGACGTCATCGAGTTCGACGAGCGCCACGCGGTGACCGAAGTCCCGGCCTACTCGCCCCAGGAGTACGCGGCGGACCTGGCGAAGGTCACCGGCGGCCGGAACGACCCGGCCCTGACCGAGGTACTCGTCCACGAGGCCGGCCCCGGCGTGCGGTGGCTGAACTCGCTGGGCCTGAAGTACCGGCTCATGTACGAGCGGCAGGCGTACGCCCGCGAGGACGGCACCTTCCTGTTCTGGGGCGGCCTGCATGTGGGGAACGTCGGCGGCGGCGAGGGGCTGATGCTGGACCACCTCGAGATCGCACAGAAGCTCCACACCGGGGTCCGGTTCGGCCAGGACGTGTTCGCGCTGCTCGTCGAGGATGGCAAGGTGCGCGGGGTCAAGGTCCGTTCGAGCGACGGCACGGTGCAGGAGCTGAGGGCCGAGTCGGTGGTCCTCGGTGCTGGGGGCTTCGAGGCGAACCCGCAGTGGCGCCGGGAGCACCTCGGCGAGGGGTGGGAGCACGCCAAGGTTCGCGGCACGCCGTTCAACCGGGGCGAGATGCTCGCGGCGGCCCTCGAGGCCGGTGCCGCCAAGGGCGGGGACTGGGCAAGCTGCCACTCGGTGCAGTGGGACGCCTTCACCCCGCAGAACGAGTCGAACCGGGAACTGACCAACCGACTGACACGCGGCGGCTACCCGCTCGGCGTCATCATCAACAGCAACGGCGAGCGATTCCTGGACGAGGGCGAGGACTACCGCAACTACACGTACGCCAAGTACGGCAAGGTCATCCTGCAGCAGCCCGGTTCCGTCGCATGGCAGATCTTCGATGCGGGCCAGCGCCCCATGCTGCGCGCGGAGGAATACGATATGCCGGGCGTCTCCGTCGAGACCGCCGCTAGCGTCGACGACCTCGCGGCGAAGATCGGGGTGGACCCGGAGCGCCTGGCGAAGACGATCAACGAGTACAACACCTCAATCGACACGGCCGTTCCGTTCGACCCGAATGTCAAGGACGGCCGCCGGTCCGCCATGGTTCCGCCCAAGAGCAACTGGGCCAATCCGATCGCCACCGCGCCGTACTACGCCTTCGCGGTGACCTGCGGCATCACCTTCACCTTCGGCGGCCTCAAGGCGGATACCCACGGGCGAGTTCTGGATAAGCAAGGGGACCACATCGAGGGCCTGTATGTTTGCGGCGAGATGCTCGGGGGCCTGTTCTCGGACAACTACCCCGGCGGTGCAGGGCTGGCGGCCGGCATCGTCTTCGGCCGCCGCGCCGGCGCCCTGGCCTGACGCCGCCCCCTTCCGCGGCTGGCCCACCCGTGCGAGTGGCGCCATGACGGCCGACGCCGGGGAACCACTGTGGCTCCCCCACAGACCGCGGACGACGGCGCCCGGCGCCCCGCCGCCGTCGTCCGCGGCATGTGTTCAGGGCTGCCGAACCCCTCACGGCCGGTGTGACGCGGCGCAGAGTGGGAAATATCCGAGTCATGGACACCAAGAAAACCAGGGACCGCCAGGACTTCTTCACCCGGTTCGCGACCAGGACGTCGAAGGTCCTCGGGCACCCATGGGTCTTCTCCGCGGCGGTGGCCGTCCTCATCGTGTGGGCGGCCACGGGGCCGCTTCTGGGTTTCTCCGACACGTGGCAGCTGGTGATCAACACCGGCACGACGATCGTGACGTTCCTGATGGTGTTCATCATCCAGAACACCCAGAATCGGGACTCCGCGGCCCTGCACCTCAAGCTCGACGCGGTGATGCGCGAGCTGCGGATCACCAACTCGAAGCTCTATGAGGCCGAGGAGGAGGGCGAAAAGGAGCTCGAGCGGCAACGCAACGAGCTCGAGGAGGATGCCACCAACAGCGCGGGGTCGCGGTAGGGAGCGCGCGACGCTAGGAAGTCATTCCTCCTCGTGCTCGGTAAGGATCTGGGACAGGGTCTCGAGGTCGGCGCGGATCTGACGCGTGTAGGCCTTGTTGACGAGCGGGTCCGCGAGGCGGCCGAAGACCCCGCCCAGGCCCGAATCGGCATCGAGGTGGAAGTTCAGGCGGGTGCCGTCGCCTTCGGGCGCGAGGGTCCAGGCCGAGCTAAAGCTGATCTTTCCCTCGACCGACTTCAGGGCGGACCTCGTGGGACGCTCGTACTCGGTGATCTCGGTCGTCCAGTCGAACGTCCGGCCGAGGATCTTGCTTGCACCCTTGATCCGGGAGCCGACCCCGAGGGGCCCGTCTCCCTCTAGTTCGGCGCGGACGATGCTGCCTTGGTATTCGGGGATGTTCGCAGGGTCATTGATGTAGTCGAAGACCTTCTCGGGGGGCAGGGGGATGACGATGCTCTCGTCGGTGGTGGGCATGGGACGCTCAATTCTTCCGGCTGGCGTGGTGGGATGATGCGGGGTTCCCCAGCCGTTCCGCTCCGGTGCTTTGCAGAGGTCTGCAGAACCATCGTCCGCCATGGGGCGCGGAGCGGCAAGGTGCTCCGCATCAGGTCGTCCCCTCGGGCATTGAAGACCTCGGCGGCCGTTCCTACAATGAAATTGGTCTCACGAAAGCAGGAGGTCAATTGCCATGTCTGTCATCGTCACGGTCAAGGTTCCCGGCGACACCGACGTCTTCACGAAGTCGCTGAAAGAACGGGCCGATGACTACCGCATGATCGCCGACCGGGCCAAGAAGCACGGTGCCCTGCACCATCGGTTCGGCGTCGGGGACGGCTTCGTGCTCATCGACGACGAATGGGAATCCGCGGACGATTTCCAGAGCTTCTTCAGCGATCCCGAGCTGATGACGTTCATGGGCGCCGTCGGTGCCAATACCAACGCGCGTCCGGAGATCACTGTCGGGCAGTCGGTTGATTCGCCCGACAAGTTCTGACCGCAGCCGCTGCTGCCGGCCGGACATCCGCTGAGCCGCCGAGTCCCGAGAGACCCGGCGGCTCTCCTTGCGTCTGGGGCCCGAAACACTAGGAGCAGCGCTACGGCGCGAGCTCCTCGAGGACCCGACCCTTCGTCTCGATGGCGAAGAAGATCGTGACGAGGCCGCCGAGCAGGGCAATCCCGGCGAAGGCGATGAACACCCACGAGATCCCGAACCCGTCCATGATCCACGCGACCAGCAGGGGCCCCAGGCTCGAGCCGGCCCGGAGCCACGCGCTGCCGAAGCCCGTGCCGATGGCCCGCAGGCGCGTCGGGTACAGCTCGGCGGAGTAGAGGTAGAGGGAGAACGAGATAGTCTGCAGGACCGCGTACGCGACGCTCGCGAAGAGGACCACCTGCACGGCAGACACTGCGCCCAGCGCGCCGAGCACCACGAGCGGGACCGTCGAGGCGAGGAACGCCACCGAGTACCAGCGCTTGCGCCCCACCCGGTCAATCAGGAACGCGCACAGCACGGACGCCACCACGCCGACCCCGGAGGTCACCCACCCGTAGGCGAGGCTGGTCTGCAGCGGGACATGGAAGACCTCCTTGTAGAGGGTGGGCAGCCAGGTGATCAGGCCGTTGTTGACCACATAGACGCTGATCCAGAGGCCCCAGATCATGAGGGTGCGCTTGCGGTAGATGCCGCGGAACAGCTCGCGCCAGTCGGACTTGGCCTCCACCGCGGGGAGCGGCCGCTCCACGGGGTCGGCGAGGGTGTGCCCTGCCTTGACGGCCTCGCGTTCGAGCATCGCCACGACCGCCTCGGCCTTCTGCCCCCGGCCCACGGAGGCGAGCCAACGTGGCGATTCGGGCATAAGCCGCCGCAGCGGGATGGTGAGGATCGCCGGGACGAGCCCGACGATGAACATCGCCTTCCAGCCGAACGCTGGGACGAGGAAGAACCCGGCGAGGCCGGCGAACATGAGGCCCACGGGGAAGATGACCTCGTAGAGGAGGAAGAAGCGGCCGCGGCGCCGCGCGCCAACGAACTCGTTGATGTAGGCGCTCGCCACGGGCACCTCTCCCCCGGTACCGATGCCCTGGAGGAAGCGGAACATGATCATCGACCAGGCGCCCCACGCGAAGAGGCATGCGAGGTCCATGCTGACGAACAGGATGATCGTGATGAGCAGGGTGGGCATGCGGCCGATCCTCTCGGCGAGGGCGCCGAAGAAGAGGGAGCCGAAGAGCTGCCCGAGGTAGCCGGCGGAGAGGATCATGCCGATCTCGCCGGCCGTGAGGTGCCATTCGGTGACGAGTTGGGGCATCGCGAACGCGATCGCCAGCACCGTATAGGCGTCGAAGAAGGTGGCGGAGCCGATCACGACGCGGATCATCGTGAGGCGCCGGGTGATCGGCAGCCTCTCGAGCCGCGCGACGATCTCGGTCTGCGTCGCGGAGGTCTGTCCGCTGGCCATAGCAGTCATTGTGGTGGGATTCCTCCCCTCCGCGCACGGGCGGAGCTATCGGGACGTCATTGTCGCCGCGGCGGCGCACGACGGCGGGCGGGCACCCGCCGTCGTGCGCTCTACCGGGATGGGGCTCGGCTCAGGCGCGGGCCGGGACGGTGGCGAGGCCGAGGTTCGCCGAGGCGAGGGCCAGGGCGATCTCCTCGTGGGCGCCTGGGGCGAGCGGCAGCAGCGGGGTGCGGACGGTGGCGTGCTCGAGGATGCCGCGGGCCACGAGGCCCTCCTTGAGCGCAACCGTCCCCTCCATGTGCGAGCCGCGGTGGTAGACGTTCTTGGTCACGGGCAGGAGGCGGTCGTGGACCTCGCGGGCCTTGGCGTAGTCCTTGGCCTTGCCGGCGGCGATGAGCTCCACGAGCGGCTCGGGGGCGAGGCCGCCGTAGCCGACGAGGGCGCCGTCCACGTCGAACATGGTGTGCAGCAGGTACTCATCGTGGCACGTGAGGATCTGCAGTTCGGGGAAGGCCGCGCGGAGCACGGGGATCTCCGTGTCCCAGCGGCGCATGTTGCGCACGCCGTTCTTGGTGGCGAACACGCCGTCCTGGCCGGCGATCTCGAGCTGGGTGTCGAGGTTGTAGGTGGCCTTGGTGGCGTCCGGGTACTGGAAGAGGATGAGCGGCAGGCCGCTCGTCTCGTAGATCTCCTTGTAGCGGCTCTGGGGCGCGCCCTCCTGGTAGCCGAACCGCAGCCAGCCGTGGGACGGGTAGACCAGGCCGGCGGAAGCACCGGCGTCGACGGCGCGCTGGGCCTCCTCGGCGGCGACCTTGTTGCCCTCGGCCGTGATGCCGGCGATGATCGGCAGCCGGCCGTCCACGGCGTCGCGGAACGAGGAGATGACGAGGGCCTGCTCGGCCTGGGTCAGGAACGTGCCCTCGCCGGCGTGGCCGAGGACCACGAGGCCCTTGACGCCCTCGACGCTGCCGAGCCAGCCGCCGAGGCGGTGGATCGCGTCGACGTCCACGTCGCCGTCGCGGGTGAAGGGGGTGACCGGTGCGGGGACGAGGCCGCGGAGGTCGATGCTGCTCATGGGTTCTCCTCTTCGAGTTTTGTTCATGCCGTCCGGAAGGTTTCCTTCGGCTGAGGGAATCGATTCCGTTATCGATTGCTTCAACGGTAAGCTGGGTCACAGGAGCACGTCAAGGGTCGAGTTCTGAGGAGGCATCGATGGGGGGCAAGGACGCCGCGGCTGGGTCGCGGCCCACCATTGCCGACGTCGCTGAAGCAGCGGGGGTCGCGAGGTCCACCGTGTCCCGGGCCATGAACCGCGAGCACAC
Source organism: Sinomonas notoginsengisoli (assembly GCF_021554725.1). Lineage (GTDB taxonomy): Bacteria > Actinomycetota > Actinomycetes > Actinomycetales > Micrococcaceae > Sinomonas > Sinomonas notoginsengisoli. Next base: position 199,046 of record NZ_JAIZDP010000003.1, read on the forward strand.
CTTCTACCGCAGCGACTCCGCGGCGCGGATCCGTGCGGTGGCCGAGTCGCTGGGGTACGAGCCGAACCCGTCCGCGGCGAACCTGCGGCGCCGGCAGACCAACACAATCGGCGTCCTGGTCTCGCGCCTCACCGACACGGTGATGGCCACGCTGTACGAGGAGATCGCCGCGGCCTGCGCGGCGCGCGGGTACCACGCCCTCGTCGCGACGACGTACGGCGACGCGGGGCTTGAGCGCGAGAACGGCCACGCGATGCTCGCCTCACGCGTGGACGGGCTCATCCTCACGACGGCGACGACGGAGGGTGGGCTGTGCGCCGAGCTCCTGGATCGGGGCATCGCGCATGTGCTCGCCCTGCGCGCGTACGGCGCCAGCCCCAGCGTGACGGGCGACGACGCGTTGGGCGGCTACCTCGCGACGCGTCACCTCATTGATCTGGGGCACCGGGAGATCGGGATCGTGGCCGGGCCGGACGAGGCGCCGACGGCGTTGGCGCGCCGCGAGGGGTACCGCCGGGCACTGGCCGAGGCGGGGCTTCAGGAGCGGGCCGAGTTCGCCTATGCCTCGACGTTCTCCATGGAGAGCGGGGAGGCCGCCGCCGAGGCATTCTTGGCGGGCCAGCGGCGGCCGACTGCCGTGTTCGCTGTCAACGACAACACGGCCATCGGCTTCACCTCGGTGATCCAGCGCGCGGGGCTGCGCATCCCGCAGGACCTCTCAGTGGTCGGCTACAACGACATCCCCCTCGTCGCGCGCCTCGCGGTCCCCCTGACGAGTGTGCGCGTCCCCTTCCGGGAAATCGCATCGGCCGCTGTGGACGAACTTCTGACCTCGATCAACGGCCAGCCCGCCTCCCCGCACCGGCAACGGGTCCTGGCGCCCACGCTCATCCCCCGCGCCTCTACCGGACGGCCGCCGGGCGAGGCCAGCGGCGCCGTCGCCGAAGCGGCCCCGGCGCGCTCTCGCTCGGCAGTGGACTGAGCGGCACAATGGCTCTGGATGACGAAGCACCAACTGCGGTAGGGCGTCGTCGCCACAATGCTTCGTCACTCTGCCACTGCCAAGGAGCCGCACATGGCCGTTCGCGCCGACCTGAACATCTCCCTCGACGGCTACGCCTCGACCACGGACCAGACGCCGGAGAACCCGATGGGCGAGGACTGGCAGCGTCTCGTCGCGGCCTACACGGGCACCAGGACGTTCCGCGAGAGGGTGCTCGGCGACCGCTCCGGTGAGGGGACCACCGGGGTCGACGACCGCTACGGGGCGGCCTACTTCGAGGGCATCGGCGCGGAGATCATGGGCGCGGGCATGTTCGGCCTGCACACCTTCCCCGACGATCCGGACTGGCGCGGGTGGTGGGGCGACGAGCCGCCGTTCCACGCGCCGGTCTTCGTCCTCACCCATGGTGCCGACCGTGCGCCGATCGAGTTCGACAACGGCACGGTGTTCCACTTCCTCTCGGCCACCCCCGAGGAGGCGCTCGCCAAGGCGACCGAGGCCGCCGGCGAGGCCGACGTGCGGATCGGCGGCGGCGTGGACACTGTGCGCGCGTTCCTGCAGGCCGGACTCGTCGACCGGCTGCACGTGGCGATCTCGCCCATCCTGCTCGGCCGCGGGCAGAGCCTGTGGCAAGACCTGCGCGGGCTCGAGGCCGACTACACGGTCAGCAGCGAGGTCGCCGAGAGCGGCGTCGTGCACATGACGTTCGCACGCAACTGACACCGCGCCGGGGCACCGGCGCCCGAGGGTGCCCGTCCAGGAAGTCAGGCGTGCTGCTGGACCGCCTCGGTGTATCGGTGGGCTGCCAGCCCGCCGTCCACCCGGATGTCGCTGCCGTTGACCCAGCGTGCCGCCGGGGAGGCGAGGAAGACGACGACGTCGGCAATCGCCTCGGGGGAGGCGGCACCGCCGGTCAGGCTGATGGCGCCCTCGACCTTGGCCGTGCCGTGGTCCCGCTTGAAGTCGTCGAGGATGGGGGTGCTCACGGGGCCCGGGCTCACCGAGTTCACCCGCACCCGCCCGAGGGTGCCGGCCGCCTGCGCCAGGGTGAGCGCGCGCACGCACTCCTTGGAGAACCGGTACGAGTTGCCGGTGATCTCGGCGTCGTCCTCGACGGAAGTGAGGGCGTCGGCATCGTCCGCCCGGCCGAGGAAGGCGTGGATCTGCGTCTCGCGGGCAGCCCAGCCGTCGGCAACGTTGGAGGCGAGATTGACCACCCAACCGCCTTCGGAGATGGACGGCAGCAGGGCTTCGGTGAACGCGCGCAGGCCCAGCACATTCACGCCCAGGACCGTCCTCCAGGGTGCCGTGCCCGGCACGCCGGCGATGTTGGCGATCCCGTCCACCGTTGGCGCCAAGGCCCGCACCTCCTCGGCTGCCGCCGCTGCGCCCTCAGCCGTCGAGAGGTCCGCGCGGACAAAGTCGCTGGAACCATCGGGCACGTTGCGGTCGACGCCGATCACCCGGGCTCCGAGCCGGGTGAAGGCTGCTGCGGTCGCTGCCCCGATGCCCGAGGCGGCACCGGTCACGATGATGGTTCGTCCGGTGAGGTTGGGCTCCATGGGTCCTCCTGCTGGTACGTCGGCTGATGCGTCTCCATCCACTCTTGGCCTCCGGGGTGTGACGGGCAACGCAGCTTTTCCACTGGATGGAGAGCGCGCATTGTCGCGCCCCGGCGTCCCGGGCGACGCTGGGACCCAGAACCGAGACCCGGCGCTCCCGCAGCAGCCTGCCGAAAGGGACTTCGCATGACAACGACCTACGAGGTGTTCGACCCCGCCACCCTTGAGCCGGTGGGCCTCGCCCCCCTGCACGCCGAGGCGGACGTCGACCGCGCCGTCCAGCGCGCGGTGGCAGCCGGACGCGGCTGGGCCGCCGACCGAAGTGCCCGCCGCGCGGCCCTGAGCGGTGCGGCGGCGTCGCTGCGGGTGAAGGCACCCGAGATCGGCCGCCTGCTCTCGCTCGAGCAGGGCAAGGTGCTCCGGGAGGCGGTCGGCGAGGTCCTCGTCACCGCGGACGTGTTCGACTACTACGCGGGCCTGGAATGGGACGAACAGGAGGCCCTGCCCGAACGCGGTGGACGCAGGCTCACCGTCCAGCGGCGGCCGGTCGGCGTCGTCGCCGCCATCACCCCGTGGAACTTCCCGATCTCCCTGCTCAGCGTCAAACTCGCTCCCGCCCTCGCGGCCGGCTGCACCGTCATCGCCAAGCCGTCACCCACGACTCCGCTGTCCACCATCGCTCTCGTCGACGCCGTCGCGGAGTTCGTCCCGGACGGGGTGGTCCAGTGGCTCACGGGCCGCCGTGCCGTGAACCGGGCGCTCAGCGAGCATCCCAAGGTCCGCAAGATCTCCTTCACCGGGTCCACGGAGGTCGGCGCGGCGATCGCCGCGCAGGCCGCGCCCACGGTCAAGCGTGTCACGCTCGAGCTGGGCGGGAACGATCCGGCGATCATCCTCCCCGATGCCGACGCGGCGTTCACTGCGGCCGGAATCGTCGGCTCCGCCTTCCGCAACGCCGGCCAGGTCTGCATGGCCGTCAAGCGTGTGTTCGTTCCGGCGGAGCGTGAGGCCGAGTTCGTCGAGGCGATCGCCGCCGAGGCGGCCAAGCTCGTCGTCGGGCATGGCGTCGCGGAGGGGACGACGATGGGCCCGATGCACAACATGTCCCAGCTCGAGCTCGTCCAGGCGCTGGTCCGGGATGCGCTCGACGGCGGGGCGACGCTCGCCTCGGGCGGCGGCCGCGGCACCCCCTTGCCGGGGTACTTCCTTGAGCCGACCGTCGTAGCCGGTGCCTCGTTCGGCCAGTCGTTGGTGGCGACGGAGCAATTCGGCGCGGCCCTGCCCGTCGTCGCGTACACAGACCTCGACGGTCTCCTCGACGGCCTCAACGGACAGGAGTTCGGCCTCGGCGCCTCGGTGTGGACCCCTGATCTGGACCGCGCCGACGAGCTAGCCTCCCGGATCGAGGCCGGCACGGTGTGGATCAACCAGCACACGCAGGTGGAGCTGGATGCCCCGTTCGGCGGCTGGAAGGCCTCGGGCGTGGGCCGCGAGCGGGGGACCCACGGGCTCGAACACTACCTCGAGCTCCGTACTGTCAATGCCCGCGCCCATGTCCCCTCCCCCGCCTCTGCACGCGGGACCAGCCCTGCCCGCGCCGCCAGCACGGCCCGATGACCGAAGGACCCAGCATGCATCCCGCAAACACTCCGGCTGCGACCGGCCTCGATGTCATCACCCTGGGCACGGCGGCCGGTCCCGCGATCCGCAGCGGCGCCCCGGGCATCGCGACCGCGATCGTGGTGGACGGCGCTCACTATCTCGTCGACTTCGGCCTCGGGTGCACGCGCCAGGCCAACGCAGCCGGCCTGCGCGGCAAGGACCTCCGGGCCGCCTTCATCACGCACCTCCACTCGGACCACGTCGGCGAACTCCCCGCATACCTGCTGTGGAACTGGGGCAGGCCCGTGGACGGATTCACCCGGGATGTCCCCGTGTACGGGCCCGGGCCGCAGACGAGCGCGATGCTCACCCATCTCATCGCGGCCTTCGACTACGACATCACGATCCGTATCACCGACGAGGGCCGGCCGGACCTGCGCCGGATCGTCCGTCCCGTGGACATCGAGCTGCCGGCCGACGCCGCCGCGGCCGGCCCCGACTCGACCCCCGCCATGCGGCCGTTCGAGGTGTACGCGGACGAGAACGTGAGGGTCAGCGCGATCCTGGTCGAACACCCGCCGGTGTTCCCGGCCTTCGCGTTCAGGTTCGACACCCGCTACGGCTCGGTCGTCATCTCGGGCGACACCACCGAATGCGAGAACGTCGCGACCCTCGCCGCCGGCGCGGACCTGCTCATCCATGAGGCCGTCAACCTCGCCTACTTCGCGGCCCGCGACTTCTCGCCGGAGTTCCTCAACCACCAGCAGATCTCCCACACCACCCCGGCAGGGGTCGGGCGCATCGCCCAGGCCGCCGGGGTGGGCCACGTGGTCCTGTCCCACCTCGCGGGGGTCGCCACCGACGAGGAGTGGACCGCCGGGGTGGCCGAGGAGTTCTCCGGCCCCATCACCGTCGCCCAGCCGGGCCAGCACTTCGTCCCGGGTCGAGTCCCGGCCAGGAGCTGACCGCCGCCAGGCGCCCGGGACGGCCCGTGCGGCTATCGTGAAAGAGGCGTCCGGCACGGTGCCGGGCGCCTCATCGGTGAGGTGGTCTGTGGCAGGGCAGTCGAAGGCCGCCGGAAGGTCCGTGACATCCCGGGCTCTGAACGTCTTGGCCGCGTTCGACCAGGAGCACCCGGTCCTCGGGCTCTCCGACATCGCGCGGCGCTCCGGCACGCCCGTGGCCACGTGCCACCGTCTCCTCGGCGAGCTCACCGAGTGGGGGGCCCTGGCCAAGACGACCGATGGCCGGTACCAGATCGGCCATCGCCTGTGGGCGCTCGGAATGCTCGCCCCCGTCCAGAAGGGCCTGCGCGAGGTCGCCGCGCCCTACATGCACGACGTGCTCTTCGCGACCCGACACGTGGTGAACCTCTTCGTCCTCGAAGACGCCCGCGCGCTGCTCCTTGAGCGCATCGCGGGCACCGCCGTCGGGCATCCTGTCGCGCGCGTCGGGGAGCGGCTCCCCCTGCACACGAGCGCGGCAGGGAAGGTGTTCCTCGCGTACGCGCCGGCGTCAGTCCTCGAGCAGGCCTTCTCTGAGCTGACGAGGGAGACGCGGCACAGCATCACCGATCCCTCGAGGCTCCAGCGCGAGATCGTCAAGGTCCGCGAGCAGGGCTACGCCACGACCATCGAGGAGCACGCGCTCGGCACCTCCGGCCTCGCGGTGCCCGTCTTCGGCGCCGGCGGCCGCGTCATCGCGGCCCTCGGAGCCGTCGGCGTCGGGACCACACCGCCGCCCGTCCAGCGCACCCTGCCTGCCCTCCAGGTCGCGGCGAAGGCGATCGGGAGGGCTCTGGGCGCCCCTAGCTGAAGGCGCGCAGGGCAGGTATCCGAGGGCCGCCAGCGGCTTTTCCATCCAGTGGTAAAGACAGCGTGATCCGACGCATGGTGCGGACCTATGGTCTGTGGAGAAGGCGCGGTGACGGAGATCACCCCCCACCGCATCAGCGAAAGGACACCGAGCCGACCGCCACCGTCCCGGCCGGCCCCGCGGCGTCGTCCGGCTTCAGCTGGAACTCGGTCAAGCTCTTCGCCTAACCCCACCCCGCCCCCACCCCCGAAGAAACACGAAGACAGGACACACCAATGTCGATGAAGTCCTTCCCGAAGCCCTCCGAGCTCCCAGTCCCCGCCGGAGCCGAGGGCTGGGAGAAGCTGTACCCCTACTACCTCGTGTTCCAGGACAAGCTCAAGGAGCAGGAGGACGCCAAGTTCTGGTTCTGCGACAGCCAGCACTGGCCCACGGTCTTCAAGCCGTTCGAGACGATCGGCGGCGAGTTCGCGGTCAAGTGTCTGGGCCAGTACAACGCCCGCCACCTCATGATCCCCAACGCGAACGGGATCGAGTTCCGCATCCACCTCGGCTACCTCTACATGAGCCCCATCCCGGTGCCGGAGGACCAGATCGCCGCGCGCGTGCCGCTCTTCGAGGAGCGCGTGGGCTACTACTTCCAGAACTGGCCGCGCCTGCTCGAGCAGTGGCACACCAAGGTCAAGGGCACCATCGACGAGATGGAGCAGATCACCTTCGCCAAGCCCCCGGCCGTGGTCCCGATCGAGGACATACACTCGGGCAAGGCCATGGACGGCTCCGAGGTCCTCCTGGACAACTATGACCGCCTCATCCAGCTCGCGTACCAGAACTGGCAGTACCACTTCGAGTTCCTCAACCTCGGCCACATCGCCTACCTGGACTTCTTCAACTTCTGCAAGCAGGTCTTCCCGAACATCCCGGACCAGTCGATCGCGACGATGGTCCAGGGCGTGGACATGGAGCTGTTCCGGCCCGACGACGAGCTCAAGGGGCTCGCCGCCCTCGCCGTGGAGCTCGGGATCCAGTCCGCCTTCGAGAACGCGGACGACGCCGACGCAACCTTGGGCGCGATCCGCGCCACCGCCGGTGGTCACCACTGGATGACCCGATGGGACGAGGCCCACGACCCGTGGTTCAACTTCACGGTGGGCAACGGCTTCTACGGGCACGACAAGTACTGGAACGAGCACCCCGAGATCCCGCTGAACTACATCAAGGACTACATCTCCCGGCTCGATGCCGGTCAGGAGATCCTGCGCCCGGTCGAGGCCCTCGTGGCCGAGAAGGAGCGGATCGTCGAGGAGTACCGCGAGCTGCTCGAGGGCGACAACCTCGCCGCCTTCGACGGCAAGCGCGGCCTCGCCGCCCAGTGCTACCCGTACGTGGAGAACCACAACTTTTACATCGAGCACTGGACCATGGGCGTGTTCTGGCGCAAGGTCCGCGAGCTCTCCCGCCTGTTCCACGCCGAGGGATTCTGGACCGAGCCGGACGACCTCCTCTACCTGGGCCGCAACGAGGTCCGCGACGCGATCTTCGACCTTGTGACCTGGTGGGGCGTCGGCGCCACCGAGCCGATCGGCCCGAGCTACTGGCCCGAGGAGATCGAGCGCCGCCGCGGCATCGTGGACGCGCTCAAGACCGCCCGCCCGGCACCGGTGCTCAACACCCCGCCAGAGTCCATCACCGAGCCGTTCACCCGCATGCTCTGGGGCATCACCACCGAGCAGGTGCAGCAGTGGCTCGGCCAGGGAGAAGCAGTCGAGGGCGGCGGCCTGCGCGGCATGGCGGCCTCCCCGGGCGTCGTGGAGGGCCCGGCCCGCGTGGTCACCGACGCGGACCAGCTCTCCCAGGTCCAGCAGGGCGAGATCCTCGTCGCGACCGTCACCGCGCCGTCCTGGGGCCCGATCTTCGGCAAGATCGCCGCGACCGTCACGGACATCGGCGGCATGATGAGCCACGCCGCGATCGTATGCCGCGAGTACGGCCTCCCGGCCGTGACCGGCACGGGCTCCGCGTCCACGACGATCGTCACGGGCCAGCGCCTCCGGGTCAACGGGACCAAGGGCATCGTGGAGATCCTCGACGGGCCCGGGTCCCAGGCGGTCGCGGGCCCCGGCGCGCACTCGCACGCCCACGGTGAGCACGGACACGAGCCGGCACATGCCTGAGCAGAACCAGCCCTCCCCCTCCGGCGTCCGGCTCGCCCTCATCACGGGGGCGGCCGGGGGCCTGGGCCGGGCCTTCGCGCTCGGCTTCGCCTCCCGCGGCTACAAGGTGGCCGTCGCGGACGTGAACGCTGCAGGCGCCGAGGAGACCGCCGAGATCCTGCGCAGCAAGGGGACTGAGTCGCTCGCTCTCAAGGTCGACGTCACCGACGTCGCGTCCACCGAGGCGATGGCCGCGGAAGCCGCCGAGTTCGGCGGCGGCCGGATCGACGTCGTCGTGAATAACGCCGCGATCTACGCGACGGTGACCCGCAGCCCGTTCGAGGAGATCGATCCGGCCGAGTGGGACCTCGTGATGGGCGTGAACCTCAAGGGGCCGTGGCTTGTGACCCGCGCGGCGAGCCCATACCCGGGCGACGGCGGGCGCGTCATCAACCTCTCGAGCGCCACGATCTACTCGGGGTCCGAGCAGTGGGCCCACTACGTGGCGTCCAAGGGCGGCGTCGTGGCCCTGACGCGGGTGATGGCCAAGGAGCTCGGCAAACGCGGCATCACGGTCAACGCGATCGCCCCCGGCTTCACGCTCACCGAGGCCAGCTACGGGCTCATGGAGAATGCCGAGACCTATGGCGTGGACCGGGGCTCGATCAAGCGGGCCAGCCAGCCCGAGGACATCGTGGGCGCCGCGCTCTTCCTCGCGAGTGCCGATTCCTCGTACATGACCGGCCAGACCCTCGTGGTCGACGGCGGCCGGCAGTTCATCTAGACCACCCTGACACCAATTTTCAGGAGAGCATCCCAATGACCACCACCGTCCACTACACCGACGCGGAGGGCACCGTCCGGGACATCGAGGGACGCCCCGGCGACTCCGTCATGGAGACCGCCGTGCGCAACGGCGTGCCGGGGATCGTCGCCGAGTGCGGCGGCTCGCTCTCCTGCGCCACGTGCCACGTCTTTGTCCGCGACGACTGCCTCTCCGAGCTCCCCGCCATGGAGCCCATGGAGGACGAGATGCTCTACGGCACCGCCGTGGACCGGGAGGAGAACTCCCGCCTCTCCTGCCAGCTCAAGCTCGCTGACGGGATGGACCTGTACGTGACCACCCCGGAAACGCAGGTGTGAGATGAGTGACCAGACCGGCCTGCTGATCATCGGTGCGAGCCAGTCCGGCGTCCAGCTGGCCATCTCGCTCCGCGCGCTCGGCTTCGAGGAACCCATCACGCTCCTCGGCGAGGAGAACCACCGTCCGTACCAGCGCCCGGCCCTCTCGAAGGAGTGGCTCCAGGGCGAGGTGGGCAACGAGTCGCTCATCTTCCGCTCGGCCGAGTACTGGGACGAGCACAACGTGACGCTCGTCAAGGACCAGCGGATCGTGCGCGTGGAGAAGAATCCTGACGGTTCCGGCGTCGCGGTCGCCGAGTCCGGCGCCGAGTTCCCCTTCAAGAGGCTCGCGCTCACCGTGGGTGCCCGCGCGCGGAAGATGGCGGTCGACGGCGCGGACCTGGTCGGCGTCGTCTACCTCCGCAACGCGGACGACGCCCTGGCCCTCAAGGCCATCGTGGGCGACGCGACGGACGTCGCCGTCGTGGGCGGCGGGTTCATCGGCCTCGAGGCGGCGTCCAGCCTGAAGAAGATGGGCAAGAACGTCACCGTGCTCGAGTACGGTCCGCGGCTCGTGGGCCGTGCCGTGGGCGAGGAGACCGCGGAGTACTTCCTCGAGGCGCACCGCGCCCGTGGGCTCGACATCCGCCTTAATGCGCGCATCACGCGGTTCACCGGCGAGGCCGGCGCCGTGGCCGGCGTCGAATTCGAGGACGGCTCGGTGGTGCCCGCGCAGATCGTGCTCGTGGGCATCGGGGTCGTCCCGAACACCGAGCTGGCCGAGCAGATGGGCCTCGCCGTGGACAACGGGATCGTCGTGGACTCCCACGCGCTCGCCTCGGACGGCACCACCGTGGCGGTGGGCGACTGCGCCAACATGCCCAACCCCGTGCCCGGCTCCCCCGCCGGCGAGCGTATCCGCCTCGAGAGCGTCAACAACGCGATTGAGCACGCGAAGGTCGCCGCCTACTCGCTGATGGGCCGGCGCGAGGACTACGCCGGCATCCCGTGGTTCTGGTCCAACCAGGCCGACCTCAAGCTCCAGATCGCCGGCCTGTCCATGGGCTTCGATGCGACGGTGGTACGCCGGGACGACGAGCGCGGCAAGTTCTCCGTCCTCTACTACCGCTCAGGGCGGATCATCGCCGCCGACTGCGTCAACGCCCCACTCGACTTCATGGCCGTCAAGAACGCGCTCGCCAAGGGGCAGAACGTCCCGGCCGACGCCGTCCAGTCCGCCGATCCGGGCGTCCAGCTCAAGACCCTGGCCGTTCCGCTCACCACGGCCGCCGCGGGAGGAACCTCATGACCGAGAACACCCTGGCCGTCGATTCCGCCCGCGCCGGCGCGTTCGCCGCCGCCTACCCGACGCGCCCGATCCCCGCCGAGGGCCCCGTGGACACGCGGGCCATCTGCGAGACGCCCAGCACCTCCGAGTTCCTGGACCCTATCTGGAAGGCCGTGGTCACGGAAACCCGCACGCGCGGCAACGACATCCACCTGCCGATCTCCGTCGCGTACGCCGAGCGGCTGTGCGACGCGTACCCCTCCGCGGACCGCGAGCTCGTGCTCGTCGCCACCATCCTGCACGACACCGGCTGGGCGCACGTGGACGAGTCCCGCATCATCTCCGAGGGCTTCACCGGGGACTGGCGCAAGGCCACGATCCGGTACGAGCACGAGCACCAGGGCTGCGTCGTGGCCCGCCGCGTGCTGCCCGGGCTCGGGTACGCGCCGGAGTTCGTCGAGCGGGTCACCGCGATCATCGAGGGGCACGACACGCGCCATGTCGCCTACTCCCTCGAGGACGCGCTCGTCCGAGACGCCGACCGCGCGTGGCGGTTCGACCGCGCCGGGATCGCGCTCGCCTCCTCGTGGTTCAGCATGGACCCTGCCACGTATACGGACCGGCTCGCGGCCGAGATCGTGCCCGAGCTCATCACCGCCGCGGCCGTCGAGATGGCCACCACGGACCTCGCGCGCTCCAACGCGCTGCTCAAGACGGGAGTGCTCCGATGACCACCACGCCAGTCCAGCCGACAGCGCCAGGCGCGCCCACGCCGTCGTCCGCCACCGCCGCGACGGACGCGGCCCGCGACGCACGTGAGCGCCGCAGCGCCCTCAGCCTCCCGTACACCCGTGTGGACGATGTGTTCATCGACGGCGAGTACGTCCCCGCGCAGGCCACTGCCCGGAATCCCGTGACCGATCCGTCCACCGGCGAGGTGTGGGGCGAGGTGCCGGACGGGTCCGCCGACGATGTCGACGCCGCCGTGGCCTCGGCGCGCCGGGCGTTCGACGCCGGGCCCTGGCCGCGCCTCTCCCCCTCCGAGCGCGCGGCGTACCTGACGCGGATCGCGGACGAGATCGAGGCCCGCGCCGAGGACCTCGCGGAGACGAACACCCGTGAGAACGGCTCGCCCATCACCGAGACGCGTGGCGCAGCGGCGAACGCGGCAGGGATCTTCCGGTACTTCGCCACGCTCGCGGAGTACCTCGAGCGAGAGGACGTCCGGCCGTTCCCGTTCGCACCGGGGCAGGAATCGGTGGTGCGGCGCGACCCGGTGGGCGTGTGCGCGCTCATCGCGCCGTGGAACTTCCCGATCAACCTTGTGGTCATCAAGCTCGCCCCGGCGCTGCTGGCGGGGTGCACTGTGGTGATCAAGCCGGCGTCGCCCACGCCGCTGTCGATCCGGTTCATCGTCGACGCGATTGCCGCGGCGGGGGTCCCTGCCGGCGTGGTGAACCTCGTGACCGGGTCCGGGCGCATGGGCGACGTGCTCGTCAAGCACCCCGGCGTGGACAAGGTCGCATTCACCGGTTCGACGCCGGTGGGCCGGAAGATCGCCGCTGCGTGTGGCGAGCTGCTGCGGCCCGTCACGCTCGAGCTGGGCGGGAAGTCCAGTGCGATCGTCCTGCCGGACGCGGACCTGGACGCGATGTCCAAGGTGCTCATCCGCTCCTCGATGCGCAACACCGGGCAGACCTGCTACATCTCCACGCGCATCCTCGCGCCGGCGTCCCGCTATGACGAGGTCGTGGACATGGCCGCATCGGTCATCTCGGGGTCGCCGCAGGGCGACCCGCTCGACCCCGCGACCGTGTTCGGCCCGAGCGCCACCAGTGCCCAGTTCGAGACGGTCATGGAGTACGTCGAGTCGGGCCTCGCGGAAGGCGCGCGGGCAGCGGCGGGCGGAAGGGCGGCGTCGTTCGCGCCGGAAAGCGGCCTCGAGGGCGGGTTCTTCGTGGAGCCCACCGTGTTCGCGGACGTGACGCCGTCCATGCGCGTTGCGCGCGAGGAGATCTTCGGGCCGGTGCTGACGATCCTGAAGTACGACGACGGGCGGCCGGGCCGCGGAGTCGACGAGGCCGTCGGGCTCGCCAACAACACGGAGTTCGAGCTCGGCGGCCTCGTGTTCTCCGCGGATCCGGAGGCCGCGCTGGCGGTAGCGGACCGTGTGGACACGGGCTCGATCGGGATCAACTTCTTCGCCTCGAACCACTCCGCCCCCTTCGGCGGGCGGCACGATTCCGGGCTCGGGACCGAGTACGGGATCGAGGGCCTGGGCGCGTACCTGATGTACAAGTCAATCCACCGCAAGGCCCGCTGAGGGGTCATGTCCCTGCACGATGGGGCCGCTACGACCGGTCCTCGACCACACGCTTGATGTCCGCCAGAATGGGCGCCCAGGCATCGGCGGCCATGTTGTCGGCCTCCGCTTGGCTCGGGCTGTTGCCGTGGGTAAGCGTCAGCAGGGTGCCGCCGTCCTGCTCCGTCAGCGCGTAGGTGACATGGTGGTAGTTCTCCGGGGCGTCCTCGGTGCCCGCCATGGGGCTCCAATGGGTCGTGCTCACGAGCCTCGGCGGCTCGTACCGCAGGACCGTGCCCTTATCGGTGTAGGTCTGCCACTTCCACTCGCCGGTCCAGGTCACCACACCGCCGGGCCGCCAATCGGCTTCAAGGGTGGTCCCGTGGAGGTACAGCGACACGATCTCGGGGTTGACGAGCGCTTCCCACACGCGCTCGATCGGCGCGTTGATCGTGACTGACGTCTCAGCCGAGTAGGTTTCCGCCATGGCGCGATGCTACTTCGGCGCATCTCAAGATACGAGGGCTGCCGTGCCGAGCGCCTCATCCGCGCTGCCCGCGGCTGCGGGATAGCGGACGAAGGGTTCCGGCCCGCCCGACCCGCGGGATAGGTTGAGCGCCATGGCTACCAGCGTCGAGATGCGACTCGAACTCGTCCACATCCCCGTCAGCGACGTAGACCGCGCCCGCGACTTCTACGTCGAGAAGTGCGGCTGGCGGCTGATCACCGACCACGTCCAGATGAACGACATGCGGATCGTGCAGATCTGCCCGCCCGGGTCCGGCTGCGCAATCCTGCTGGGGCGCAACATCCCCGAGATCAGCGACATGCCCGCGGGCGTCCAGAAGGGGCTGCACCTGGTCGTCGCGGACATGGAGCAGGCCGTGAGGGACCTCAGCGGCCGCGGCGTGGAGCTGGGCGAGGTCCAAGACCTCGGCGGAGTCCTCTACTGTCGGTTCGAGGACCCTGACGGCAACTCCTGGCTGCTGCAGCAGTGGACCGAGGGCGGCTTCCCCCACGAGTGAAGAGCGCCGCGCCCAGAGAGGAACCGCATGCCATCAATCCAGCGCTTCGACCACGTCGGCGTCACGGTCTCTGACCTCAAGGCGGCCACGAGGTTCTTCGTGGGGCTGGGATTCGAGGTCGAGGGCGGCCCTACGTCGATCGAGGGGGAGTTCATCGACACGGTCATCGGCATCCCGGGCTCCCGGACCGAGATCGTGATGCTTCGACCGCCCGACGACGGCACTCGCCTCGAGCTCTCGAGCTTCACCCACCCGGACCACGAGGCCGGCAATCAGGCGGCGATGGCCAACGAGCTGGGGCTCCGCAGCGTGGCCTTCGAGGTCGATGACCTTCACGCAGTGGTCGAGAAGCTCGCCGCGGACGGCTATGGGCTGGTCGGAGGCGTGGGCGAGTATGAGAACGTGTGGCGCATGGCCTACGTGCGCGGCCCGGACGGGATCATCGTCGCCCTCGCCGAGAGGATCGACTCCGCCAGTCTGGAGCGCGACTAGCGCGGACGCGTCCACCAGAACTCGAGCTGGATGTTGTCCGGGTCGCGGAACACGAGTGCCGTACCGGATCCCGAGGGGGAGTCGGTCACCGGAGAATGCTCCACACCGAGCTCCGTGAGCCGCTCCTCCCAGGCCTCGAGCTCCTCGCGCTCCGCCACCGCGAACCCCACGTGGTCGAGCCCGGGGATGCGCTCGTTGAAGCGAGGCGCGGCCGGCTCGTAGTGCTGGTTGAGGCCGATGATCAGCCCTGTGGGCCTGTGGACCAGAACGATCATGATGCGGTTGTCCAGATCAGTTCGCCGCAGGCGGGTGAGGCCGAGCGTCTCGGCATACCAGGCGGCGCTGGCCTCAACGTCGGAGACGGTCAGGTCGAGGTGCGCGATGTGGGTGAATTCGGGCATGAGCGGCTCCCTCCGTGGCTCGCCACGATACTCCCGCGGGCGCGCCCCACGCCCCTTCTCGGCAGGGGCAGCGGGCCCCTAAACTAGTCGTCACAGCCCCTGTGGTCGTTAAGCCGAAGCGTCAAGCCGGGCGAGGGCCGGGCTACTATATGGTCCATAGTTCGCTCTGGCCAGTCCAGGAGCGGGAGTATCATCTGCGGGACGACGTGGCCGAGGAGCTGTTCGGCCGGCTTGCTCTGGGAGAGGCGGTTGAGAGGACATGGAGAGGACCTACGGAGAGTCCGAGCAGGACACCACCGAAGGGCTGGCGGCTGCCCTTCCTCCCGCCACATCGTGGCCGCGCGAGGAGGAGCTCCTCGACGAGTTCCTCGTGAGCCCGGATCTGGCGGCGTTCCTCAAGAGGCTGTCTGAGCTCTCGGCACGCGACCTCTCCACCACCGCCCAGATCTCGTGCAGCGTGACCCTCGGACGGCGAGGCAGGCGGGCCACGGTGGGGAGCAGTGATCCGACCGCCGAGGCCATGGACGAGATCCAGTATGCGAGCGGCGAGGGCCCGTGCCAGGACTCGGTGACCACGGGGCTGACGGTGTACGTCCCGGACTTGAGGACCACCACACTCTACCCGCGCTACCGCAAGGCGGTCTCCGGGTCCCCCCTGCGCTCGGTCTTCGCCACGCCCATCCCGCTGCCCGTCTCCATAGAGGCCGACGCGGCCCTGAATTCCTACAGCACTGAACCGGACGGGTTCTCCGAGGAGCTGCGCAGCGAGGCCGAGAAGCTGGCCGCGCTCGCCTCCCGCGCGCTCCAACTGGCCGTCCGCATGGCCCGGGAGAACGACCGCTCCGCTGATCTGGCGGCGGCCCTCGAATCCCGCACGACCATCAATTTGGCAGCGGGCGTGATCATGGCCCAGTCCAACTGCTCTTCCGAAGAGGCCATGCAGCTGCTCAAGAAGGCGTCCATGAACCGGAACGAGAAGCTGCGCGACGTTGCGGCCACGGTCCTGACGCGGTACGGCGAGGCTGATCCGGCGACGTACTTCGGCTGACTTGGCCCGCGCAGAAGCCGGCCGCCGTGGACCCGGGGGCCGGTGTCAGTGCATCGCGGGCAGGCCGACCCGCGACAGGGGAGACTCTGGCCGGTCGGGCCGATGGAGGTCGATGAGGGTGCGTGCGAGGTTGCGCGCGCGCGCCGCGGCCCGCATGTCGCCCTCGATCGAGGCCACCATCGCGCCCTTCGTGAGAATATGGAATGACCACGCGAAGCCCTCGGGGTCATCGAGGCCTGCGGCCTCGGCGAGGGCCGCGAGCCTGTTGCGGATGGCGAAGAGGTGTCCCATGGCCGCTTGGCCCAGCGGATGGTCGGGACCGAACTCGATCATCACGTGGAGGAAAGTATTCACCTCCGCGGCCCCGCGCCGGAACCATTCGTCGAGCACAGTGAAGGCGGCCAGGAGCGCATCGTCGGGCGAGTGGCTGTGGGCGATGGCGTCCTCGATGGCATCGGAACGGGTCTCGTACCAGCGGTCCATATAGGCGAGGACGAGCGCTTCCTTCGACGGGAAATGCCGGTAGAACGTGGCCTTCGCCACGCCGGACCGCGCGATGATCTCATCAATCCCCACATCCCTGACGCCTCGTCTGGAAAAGAGCTCATACGAGGTTTTAAGGATCCTCTCCCGGGCCGGGGGACGCGCTGCCGATAGGGCCCGGCCGTCTTCTCGACCGTTCATGCGAATGAGCATAGCACTATAGACAGACTGGTCTGTCTACTTGTATAAACGTCTCAGCGGGCCAGACAGGCCTGTCTAGTTGTCGCACAGGACGGCCAGCGGTATGGAGACGGTTTCGAAAGCCCCTGTACCGCGGGCCACCACACCAGGCGCCGCGCCCGCGGCGAGGAGGAGGAGGTCGCTGTGAGTGAGTCGAAGGCACGGCTTAAGGTTCTCGACGGAGGTCTGGGAGTCGATCCCGAGAAGAATGAGGCATGCGCCGCAACCGTGGCGGAGCTGGTGCTCGAACATCTGGAGCTCGCAGACGCGCTTGCTCGCCGCAACCGCGTTCCGGGCCACGATCTCGACGACATCCGTCAGGTCGCGCGCCTGGGCCTCGTCAAGGCGGCTCGGCAGTACCGCGAGGGGGCTGGCCACGGGTTCGTCCAGTACGCCGCGCCGACCATCACGGGGACCATCAAGCACTACCTTCGGGACCAGTCGTGGGTGGTCCGCCCGCCCCGCGCCGTGCAGGAACTGCGGCTCGGTGTCAGGGCTGCACACGGCCGCCTGGAACAGGACCTCGGCCGCGAGCCGAGCGTCGAGGAGCTGTGCGAGGCCACCGGTGCCACTGCCGAGAAGGTCGTCGAGGCCAAGTCCGTCAACGCGGCCATGTCCGGCGTCGCCATCGAGCCCCTGGACGCCACGCCGGACGAGGAGAACCGCACATATGTGCTCTCCGATGTCGACCCTGGATTCGAGCAGGTTGAGCAGCGCGAGCTCGTGAACATCGCACTCAAGGGGCTGAACGGAGACGACCTCCGGCTCGTCAAGATGCGGTTCGTGCACGAGATGAGCCAGAGCGAGATCGCCGCGGAGCTCGGCGTCAGCCAGATGCAGGTCTCACGGCTCCTGCGGCGTCTCCTCGACCGTATGCGCCGGCGCCTCGCGGCCTAGCGCTTGGGACGGCTGGCTACAAGTTCCGCCATCCGCTGTCCCGTGTCCGAGCCCGGAGCGGGCAGATAGGCAACGATGTGCAGGGTGGGGGCGTCCGACGGCACAAGCTGGTGCTGCTCGAAGTCCAGCCTCCCTGCGGCAGGGTGCAGGAAGGTCCGCGCCCGTGAGGCGAAGCGACGGACCTCGTGGTCGTCCCAAGCACGCGCGAAGTCGTCAGAATCCTGCCGCAGGCGCGTGATGAGCTCCACATGGGCGGCCCGGTCGGCATGCGAGCCGGCCTCGGAGCGGTAGTCGGCCAGGAAGCTGCGCACGGTGACCTCCCAGTCCGGCAGCATCCCGCGCACGTAGGGGTCGGTGAAGGTGAGGCGCAGGAGGTTGCGGTCACGCGGCGGAACCTCGGTGATGCCGGGGAACAGCGCCTCGTACCCCCGGTTCCACGCCCCGATGTCCCACGTGGATGTCACGGCGAACGCCGGAGCGGGGTCGAGGGCGTCGAGCAGGTGCTGGATGTGCTCCGGAACGGGCTCGGGCTCGGTCGGCGCCTCTCGTGGAGCGGGTGCGAAGCCGCTCAGGCCGAGGACGTAGTCGTGCTCCGGGGCGCTCAGGCGCAGGTTGACGGCCACCGCATCGAGCACCTGGCGTGAGGGATTGATGTCGCGGCCCTGCTCCAGCCACGTGTACCAGGTGACGGACACGCCGGAGAGGAACGCGATCTCCTCGCGGCGGAGGCCCACGGTACGCCCGCGCCCCACGGGTGGGAGGTCGTAGTCGGAGCGCACAGCCCGCTCACGCTTGGTCCGCAGGAACGCCCCGAGCTCCTTGCGCCGGACCTCGGCCGCGTTCATTGCCACCCTTCAACGCTAGCACTCCCACTACTAGTACCAGCGGCGTCTGTCATGGGCCCGCGCGCGCGTGAAACGCTGGTCCAATGCCAGCTCTTCGCTCTCGCACTGTGACCCATGGCCGCAACATGGCGGGCGCCCGCGCACTGATGCGCGCCTCCGGCGTCGCCAACTCGGACATCGGCAAGCCGATCATCGCCGTCGCCAACTCCTTCACCGAGTTCGTCCCCGGCCACACCCATCTGGCGCCGGTGGGACGCATCGTCTCCGACGCGATCCTCGCCGCCGGCGCCGTGCCGCGCGAGTTCAACACGATCGCGGTGGACGACGGCATCGCGATGGGCCACGGCGGCATGCTCTACTCGCTCCCGTCCCGCGACCTCATCGCTGACTCTGTCGAGTACATGGTCAACGCGCACTGCGCCGACGCCCTCGTGTGCATCTCCAACTGCGACAAGATCACCCCAGGCATGCTCATGGCCGCCCTGCGGCTGAACATCCCCGCCGTCTTCGTCTCCGGCGGCCCTATGGAGGCGGGCCGGGTGACCCTCACGGACGGATCGGTCCGCTCCCTGGACCTGGTCAACGCGATCGCCGACGCCGTGGACGAGTCCATCTCCGACGCGGACATCGACCTCATCGAGCAGAACGCCTGCCCCACGTGCGGCTCGTGCTCGGGCATGTTCACGGCCAACTCGATGAACTGCCTCACCGAGGCCATCGGCCTCTCCCTCCCCGGCAACGGCTCCGTGCTCGCGACCCACACCGCGCGCAAGGCGCTCTACGAGCGGGCGGGGGCCACCGTCGTCGACCTCGCCAAGCGCTACTACGAGGACGACGACGCGTCCGTCCTCCCGCGCTCGATCGCCACCGCCGAGGCGTTCGACAATGCCATGGCGCTCGACATCGCCATGGGCGGCTCGACCAACACCATCCTGCACCTGCTCGCGGCGGCCCAGGAGGCCGGCGTCGAGTACGGTCTGGCCGAGATCGACGCGAAGTCCCGCAAGGTCCCGTGCCTCGCAAAGGTCGCTCCGAACGTGGCCGGGAACAAGACCTACTACATGGAGGACGTGCACCGGGCCGGCGGCATCCCCGCGCTCCTGGGCGAGCTCAACCGCGGCGGCCTCCTGCACACGGACGTGCACTCGGTCCACTCACCCGACCTCACCTCCTGGCTCGACGCGTGGGACATCCGCAGCGGCAAGGCCACCGCGGAGGCGATGGAGCTGTGGCACGCGGCCCCGGGCGGCCAGCGCTCCTCGACCGCCTTCTCGCAGTCGAACGAGTGGACCTCCCTGGACCTCGATGCCGAGGGCGGCTGCATCCGCTCCGTCCCGCACGCCTACTCGAAGGACGGCGGCCTCGCCGTGCTACGCGGCAACATTGCCCTCGACGGCGCCGTGGTCAAGACCGCCGGCGTGGACGAGTCGATCTGGACGTTCGAGGGCCCGGCCGTGGTCTGCGAGTCGCAGGACGAGGCGGTCGAGAAGATCCTGAACAAGGTCGTGAAGGAGGGCGACGTCGTCGTGATCCGCTACGAGGGCCCCAAGGGCGGCCCGGGCATGCAGGAGATGCTGTACCCGACCTCGTTCCTCAAGGGTCGCGGCCTGGGCAAGAAGTGCGCGCTCATCACCGACGGCCGCTTCTCCGGCGGGACCTCGGGTCTCTCGATCGGGCACATCTCGCCCGAGGCGGCCTCTGGCGGGACCATCGCCCTGGTTGAGGACGGCGATCTGATCCGCATCGACATCCCCAACCGCTCGATGGAGCTCGTGGTCGATGCCGCCGAGCTCGACGCCCGCCGCGAGCGCCTCGAGGCCGCCACCGGCTACCACCCCGTGAACCGCGAGCGCCCTGTCTCGGCGGCCCTACGCGCCTACGCCGCCATGGCCACCTCCGCGGACAAGGGCGCCGTGCGCGACGTCGACGCCCTCACGCGCCTGACCTCCCCGCAGGCCGTCCAGCCGGTCGCGTAGCCAGGGGCGTACGCTCCGTAGCATGCCCGCGCAGAACCAGCCGTCCGTAGTCCCTCCGCACGGGCAGCACCATCCGTCGACGGCGGTCGGAGTCGCCTCCCTCCTGGGGGCGACGCTGTTCTGGGCGGGCAACTACGTGGTCGGCGCGGCCGCAGTCGCCACAATCGATCCGGTTAGCCTCGTGCTGCTGCGATGGCTGCTCGCGGCCGGCCCGCTCATCCTCATCGCACTCGTGACGGAGCGGCCCTCATGGCGCCCTGTGCTGCGTGCGTGGCCGTGGCTCCTCGGCCTCGGGGCCACCGGCATGCTCGCGTACACGCTCCTGCTGTACGGCTCGCTAGAGCACACGAGCCCGTTCAACGCCTCCCTCATCAACGCGTTCAACCCCGCGCTCATCGCCCTGGCGGCAGCCGCGTTCCTGCGGGAGCGGCTCACGCCCACGAGCGTCCTCGGCGTGCTGCTCGCGCTCGTCGGCGTGCTGGTGGTGCTCTCGAAAGGGGACTTCTCAGCACTGATGGCCGGTGGGTTCGGCCCGGGCGAGCTGCTCATGGTCGCCGCGATCTTCGTGTGGACGGCGTACACGATCCTCGGTCGCCTGGCTCCACCGCTGCCGCCGGTGACCTCGACCGCCGCCCAGGCCGTGGTCGCCGTCGTGCTCCTCGCTCCGGTGAGCCTCGCGCTCGGCGGGCCGGCATGGCCCACCCAACCCGGGCCGCTGTGGGCCCTCGTGTTCATCGCCGCGTGCCCCTCGGTGCTCTCGTACCTGCTGTGGAACCGGGCGCTCACCGTGATCCGGCCCGCCCGGGCCGGGGTCTTCCTCAACCTCATCACCGTGTTCACGGCTGTGCTGACGATGATCCTCGGGCAGCCGATCAGCGTCGCACAGATCGTGGGCGGGGTGATCGTGCTCGGCGGCGTGGCGATCTCCAACGCGAACGCGTTCAGGCGCGCCCGATAATGGTCTGATGCCGAAGATCTCCTCCCCCCACCCTCGCAGAGCACTAGACCAGTGCCCCGCTCGGGCGGTGATCAGGCCTGGGCGGAGGCGAGTTCCTTCTCGCCATCCAGGTCCCCGGCAGCTTCTGCGTTACGGGCCGCCGCGGCCGAAGCCGTGCTGGCGGTTGCGGCGCTCGGCGTCGTTCCCGCGGCGGCCGTGGTGCCCGTGCCGCCCGACGCGCCCGTGCCCGTGATCTGGGGCAGGTGCGGCGCGCTGCCCTTTGCGGATATCGCCGAGAGGCCGGGAACGAGGGGGCGCACCGAGGCGCTTCCGGACTTGGCGGCGGTGCGTCCGGGCGTGGCCCTCGCCGCAGTTGAAGCGGACGACGGCGCTGCCTCGCCCTCCGCTGGGGGCGCCGCCACGGGCTGGGCGGCAGTGGCCGGCACCTTGCGGGGCTTGCGCTTCGGCGCGGTCTTCGGCTTGGCCGCCACCGCGCCCGTGGTGTGCGCGGCCGCTTCGCTTGGTGTCGCCCCATCCGCCTTGTGGGCGGGGCGGGCAGCCCCCTTGGTCTCCGCAGACGGGGTCCCGGCTGTCGGCCTTGGGTCAGTAGTGGACTCGTCCAGGATGGCCGGGAGGGTCCTGACCCCATCGGCCCCCTCGACACCCGAGGCGACCCCGGGCCGCTGCGTCGCGGCCTCCTGAGCCGCGAGGACATCAGCGGAGTTCCGCGCGTACTGGACGAGCAGCACGGTCAGGTGCGTGATCGCGAGCAGGACCACCGGCGGCATCGCGGCGACCAGCGCGGAGACGATCACGGGAACGTTGCCGTTCTCCGCCCTGACCGCGAGAATCGCGTGGATCGAGTTCGCAGCCGTCGAGACGATGGCACCGAAGAACAGCAGGACCCACGGGTAGAACTGTTCCCTCCCCTGGCGTCCCGCGAGGGCGACGATGGCCACGGTGGCGGCGACGATCATGCCGTCGACGATGAGCGGCCACATCCACCCGATGTTGGGGTTGATGCCTGCACGGACGGCGAGGTCGGTCAGTGCGGAGAAGCTGAGGACAAAGGCTCCCGAGCCGATGACGACGGTCGAGGCGATGCCTGTCGCAACAATCGGCTTTGAGATCGGCTTGTACGCCTGCGCGGGGTGCGGATTCTGGGGGTTCACCCTAGCTTTCTACCACGCCTCGGGGAACCCCCAGTGACACCTGATCCCGGCCTCAGAAGGGGTACGGTGCGATCTCCGGACGGACCGTGAGCCACTGGACCTCGGTGAACGCCTCCATGTTGGCGGTGGGGCCGCCAAATCGCGATCCGGTCCCCGAGACCCCCACTCCGCCGAACGGCGCGTTGGCCTCGTCGGAGACGGTCTGCTCGTTGATGTGCACCTTGCCGGAGTGGACGCGGTCTGCGATCTTCATGGCCGTGCCGACGTCGCCGAGGATGCCCACGGAGAGCCCGTACTCGTTCGCGTTGACGAGGTCCACGACCTCCTCGACACGTGAGAACTTCGTCACGGGCGCTACCGGGCCGAAGATCTCCTCGGCGAAAGCCGGATTCCCGAGGTCAAGGTCCGCGAGGACTGTGGGCCGGTAGAAGAGGCCCTCAAAGGTCCCTCCGGCCGCGAGCCGCCCGCCCTTGGCCACGGAGGCCTCGACGATCCCGTGGATATGGTCCCGCTGATGCTGGTCGATGACCGGGCCGAGAGCCACTTGAGCCGTCGCGGGATCGCCGATCGGCAGGTGCTCCGCCTTGGCGGATAGCTCCGCGACGTAGTCGTCATACACGGATTCGTGCACGAAGTGCCGCCCGGTGGCCATGCAGATCTGCCCCTGGTGCATGAACGAGCCGAATGCGCCGGCCGAAGCGGCCTTGGGGAGATCCGCACCGGGCAGCACGATGAGGGCGCTGTTCCCGCCGAGCTCGAGGTGCGCGCGCTTGAGCAGCCTCGCCGCGGATTCGCCCACCTTGCGGCCGGCCGCCGTGGAGCCCGTGAACGAGATCACCCGCACCTCGGGCGCGTCGACCACTGCCGCGCCGGTCGCGGCGCCGCCGGGCACGAGCGAGAGCACACCCTCGGGCAGTCCTGCTTCCTCGAAGACGCGCATGAGCGTGACGCCTCCGCACACGGCGGTGCGGGGGTCCGGCTTGAGCAGCACCGCGTTGCCCAGCGCGAGGGCGGGCGCCACCGAGCGGATCGAGAGGATGAGCGGGAAGTTGAACGGCGCGATCACGCTCACGACGCCGGCTGGTCGCCTCCGCGCGAACGACCACCTCTCCTCGTCCGAGGTCAGGACCTCCCCGTGCGGGTGGGACGGGAGCGCGGCGGCCTCGTAGCACTCGTTCGCCGCGGTGTGGATCTCGAGCTGCGCCTTGGCGGGGATGCCGCCAGCCTCGCGCACAATCCAGTCCTGAATCTCGTCGGCGTGCTCCTCCCACAGCTGGCCCGCTCGGCGCAGGACAGCGGCTCGTTCCTCGGGCTTCCTGGCTGCCCACTCGGGCTGGGCTTTCGCGGCGAGCTGCGCAGCGCGGTACACGTCGTCGCGCGAGGCGGCCCCGAGGGAACCGAGCGTTGCCCCCGTAGCCGGCTCTACGACGTCGTACTCGCCCCCAGCCGCCTTGGTCCAGCCGCCGATGTTGACCTTGCCGCCCCACAGGGCGGCGTCGAGAAGTGCCATTGCGTTTCCTCCCTCTCACTCTTCCCGGTCAGTCCGGGCCCAGGTCTTCAGGTGGCGCCCACCGCGCGGGCGGCCTCCGCGATCGAGGCGGCCGCGGCCTGCAGCTCGGGGACGAGCCGGCGCACCTCGGAGTCGCGATCGGCCCGGTGCTCGCCGAGGCGTGCGGACAGCGCCATGTTGATGGCCGCCACGGTCCGGCCGTCGGCGCCGAGCACCGGGACGGCCACCGACTGCAGGCCCACCTCGAGCTCCTGGTCGACCACCGCGTACCCGCGGGCGCGGATCCGGGCCAGCTCGTCCTCGATCGCGAGCCGGGTGACTAGGGTGCGGGGCGTGAGCGGCTCGAGCGGGGCCTCGGAGAAGTAGTCGTCCAGCTGGGCGCGGGTGAGGCCGGAGAGCAGGACGCGGCCCATCGACGTCGCGTGCGCGGGGAAGCGGGTGCCGGGCGAGATGCCGATGGAGATGATGCGGCGAGTATGGATGCGCGCGAGGTACACGATGTCCGTGCCGTCCAGGATCGCCAGCGACGTGGACTCGCCGTTGCGGTGAGAGAGCTCCTCGAGGATCGGCTGGGCGAGCTCCGGCAGCTGCTGCCCCGAAAGGTACGCGTAGCC
Organism: Sinomonas notoginsengisoli; assembly: GCF_021554725.1. Classification (GTDB taxonomy): domain Bacteria; phylum Actinomycetota; class Actinomycetes; order Actinomycetales; family Micrococcaceae; genus Sinomonas; species Sinomonas notoginsengisoli. The sequence goes on from NZ_JAIZDP010000003.1 coordinate 223,533, forward strand.
GAGCTGGAGCACGAGCGGGGCCAGGGCGAACACGCGCCCGTCCGTGCGTACGTACCCCAGCTCGACCAGGGTGTGGAGGAACCGCCGGGCCGTTGCGCGGGTGAGCCCTGTGCGCGCGGCAACCTCGGAGAGCGTCATCTCCTGGTGCTCGGCGTCGAATGCGCGGATCACGGCGAGGCCGCGCGCGAGCGACTGCACGAACTGGTCGCCGGGGGCCTGCGTCACGGCCTCGGCCATGGTTCCTCCTTAGGGTGCGTCAGCCAGCGTCCTGGAGCAGCGGTACCTCGACGAGGTCCTGCAGGTCCTCGAACGCGATGCCGAACGTCTCGCGGACCCGGACGCCCTCGGGGGTGATGAGGAAGACCGCCTTTTCCGTGTACACACGGGTCACGCAGCCCACGCCAGTCACAGGGTAGGACAGCTCGGGGACGAGCTTGGACGTGCCGTCCTTGGCCTGCAGGTTCATCATGACGTAGACGTCCTTGGCGCCGGTGGCGAGGTCCATCGCGCCGCCCACGGCGGGGATGGCGTCCGGCGCGCCCGTGTGCCAGTTGGCGAGGTCGCCTGTGGCGGAGACCTGGAATGCGCCGAGCACGCACACGTCGAGATGGCCGCCGCGCATGATCGCGAAGGAGTCCGCGTGGTGGAAGTAGCTCGCGCCCGGGAGCTCGGTGACCGGGATCTTGCCCGCGTTGATGAGATCCGGGTCGATCTCCTCGCCCACCGCGACGGGGCCCATGCCGAGCATGCCGTTCTCGGTGTGGAGCGTGATGTCCTGCTCCGCGGTGAGGTAGTTGGACACGTTGGTCGGCTGCCCGATGCCGAGGTTCACGAATGATCCGGGGGCAATGTCCCTCGCGACAAGCTTGGCCATGTCGTCACGGTTCAGGGTCGTCCCGCTCGTCTGGGGCACCGCGTTCGACGTCGTCTGCTCACTCATGCTCTCAGCCCACCTTCACGATCGTGTTGACGTAGATTCCCGGCGTGACAACATTCTCGGGATCGAGGCCGCCGATCGGCACCACCTCCGCGACCTGGGCGATGGTCTGCTTCGCCGCAGCGGCCATGATCGGGCCGAAGTTGCGGGCGGTCTTGCGGTAAACGAGGTTGCCCTTGCCGTCCGCCTTGAGCGCCTTGATGAGGGCCACGTCTGCGTGGATCGGGGTCTCGAAGACCTGCCACGTGCCGTCGAGGAAGCGCGTCTCCTTGCCCTCGGCGAGCATCGTGCCGTAGCCGGTCGGCGTGAAGAATCCGCCGATCCCGGCGCCCGCCGCGCGGATGCGCTCGGCGAGGTTACCCTGCGGGACGAGCTCGAGCTCGATCTCCCCGGCACGGTACTTCGCGTCGAAGTGCCACGAATCGCTCTGCCGGGGGAACGAGCAGATCATCTTCTTCACGCGGCCCTCCTTGATGAGGAGTGCGAGGCCCTCATCCGCCTGGCCGGCATTGTTGTTGACGACCGTGAGCTCCTTCGCCCCGCACTCGAGCAGCGCGTCGATGAGCTCGAACGGCTGGCCGGCGTTTCCGAAGCCGCCGATCATGACTGTCGAGCCGTCCTCGATGCCCGCCACAGCCTCCGTGACGGTGTCCTTGAATTCCAGCATCCGTTGAATCCTGTCCTTTGTTCCGCGCTAAGCGCTTACTTCGTAACCGTCACGTTTTCGAGCACCACCGCGAGGCCCTGGCCCACGCCGATGCAGATCGCCGCGACGCCCCACCGCTCGCCGCTGCGCTGCAGGGAGCGGGCGAGCGTGCCCAGGATGCGGCCGCCCGACGCGCCGAGCGGGTGGCCCATCGCGATCGCGCCACCGTGCTGGTTGACGATCTCGGGATCGATCTTCCACGCGTCCACGCATGCGAGGGACTGCGCGGCGAACGCCTCATTGAGCTCGACGGCGCCCACCTGGTCCCAGCCGATCCCGGCCTTGGTGAGGGCCCGGTTCGCGGCCTCGACGGGCGCGAACCCGAAGAACTGCGGCTCGTTCGCCGCGGCGCCGCGGCCGGCGATGCGGGCGATCGGCTCGAGGCCGGTCTTCCCTGCGGCGGCTTCGGATCCGAGCAGGACTGCGGAGGCGCCATCGGAGAGCGGGGAGGCATTGCCCGCGGTGACCGTGCCGCCCGCGGTCGAGCCCGAGCGGTCGCCGTTGTCCTTGCGGAACACGGTCTTGAGCCCGGCGAGCTTCTCTGCCGAGGAGCCGGGGCGGATGCCCTCGTCGCGCGTGAGGTCGGTGCCGGGGACCGGGACGACGAGGTCGTCGTAGAACCCCTCGTTCCACGCGGCCTCAGAGAGGTTGTGCGAGCGGGCCGCAAACTCGTCCTGACGGTCGCGGCCGATCGAGAAGCGCTCGCGCAGCTGCTCGGTGGCCTCGCCGAGGGACACGGTCCACTCGGCGGGCATGTTCTTGTTCACGAGGCGCCAGCCGAGGGTCGTGGAGGCGAGGGTCATGTCGCCGGCAGGGTACGGCTTCTCGGTCTTGGGCAGGACCCAGGGCGCGCGGGACATGGACTCGACGCCGCCTACGAGCATCGCGTCGGCGTCGCCCACCTCGATCTGGCGGGAGGCGATGATCGCGGCGTCGAGCGATGACCCGCACAGTCGGTTCACCGTGGTGGCCGGGATCGAGACGGGCAGGCCTGCGAGGAGCGTTGCCATGCGGGCCACATTGCGATTCTCCTCGCCTGCGCCGTTGGCGTTGCCGAAGATGACCTCGTCGATCGCGCCGGGCTCGCTGCCGTTCCCCTCGAGCGCCTCGGGGGTCAGGCCGGGAGCGCGGTCCACGATGGTGCGGACCACGTGCGCGGCGAGGTCGTCGGGGCGGACCCCGGCGAGCCCGCTGCCGAACTTGCCGAACGGGGTGCGGATCGCGTCATAGAGGAATGCTTCAGTCATCAGTGGTTGTCCTTGTCGATCTGGTCGAGGGTTTGATCTCGTCGCGCTGGGTCGCGTCCGGCTGGACGGTGCCCGCACGCTCGTCGGAGACCCAGGTGTCGCCGGCCTGCCGGAAATGGCCGCCCGCCGGCACAGTCACTTAGTGGCCTCCTGCGTTTCGCCGGCAGCTTCGGCTCCGCTCTCTTGCCGCGCCCCGAGGAAGTGCTTGCGCAGCAGGTCGGCAATCGCGGCCGGATTCTCCGTGGGCGCGATGTGCGCGACGCCCGGGACCTCCACGGCCGTGCCGTTCTGCGCGTGCACGGCCATCCACTCGGCGTCGGAGAACGGGCTCACCGTGTCGAACTCGCCCGCGACCGCAAGGAACGGCAGGGCGATCTCACTGAAGCGGTCACGGACGTCATAGCCGGCGAGCGCGCGGCACACCGCGGCGTAGCCGAAGCGGTCGGCATCGCGGAGGGCGTGGAGCAGGCGCGAGGCCTCGTGCGGGTGGGCGGCGAGGAAGCCCGGTCCGTACCAGGCCTCAGCCGAGGCCTGGATGCGGATCGCGGTGCCCTGGGCCGCCACGGCGTCCGCGCGATCGTTCCACGACTCCGGGGTTGCGAACTTCGGCGAGGAGCACAGCATCGACAGGCTCAGGAGGCGTTCCGGATGGGCGAGGACGAGTTCGGCTCCGACCGCCCCGCCCACGGAATCGCCCGCATAGTGGAAGCGGACGGCCGGCTCGATCGAGTCGATGAGGCCCAGCACGGCCTCAGCGAGCTCCGCCATGGTGAAAGCCCCGGGGGCGGCGGCGTCGGCCGGATCGACCGCCGGGGAGATGCCGTGGCCGGGGAGGTCCCAGGCGAGGACGTCGTAGTCGTCGCCGATGAGCCGCGCGGTGTCGTCCCACATGACCCTCGAGGTCCCGAGCGACGGCCCGAGAACTACGAGTTCCCTCTCCCCGAGATGCTCCCGCGGGCTCAGCTGCGCAGCATTGATCTTCGGCACACCCACGTGCTCCGTCCTTTCCTCGTTCATCCTCGTTTTTCCTCGTCATGGCAGTCAGGCGTCGTAGCGGGCAAGGATGCGTTCCACGATCCCCGCGGCGTCGCCCTGAAAGGTGGCTGGGTTGAGCAGGTCGTCCAGTTCCGCGTCGGTCACCTGGTCCTCGCGCACGACGCCGCGAAGCGCCTCGCACGGCACGCGCGCCTCTTGAGACCCTCCTGCCAAGTAGTCGTCCTTCCCTTCGAGACTAGCGGGTGTTCGTATCCTGCACAACTGTTCGCAATGCGAACAAGTGAGGAGGGGGATGGTCGGACGGAGTCACTCGGCGTTTCCTACCGCAGAGGCGCGGGTATTGGCCGCGAATGGCTGTCGGAGCGGTGCCCGCGATCACGGTGGGGCTCAGCGCCGGGCACGGGGTCTTCTCGTCGACCCACTGGCTCGGCATTCCCATTGCACTGCTCGGGGCGGTGCTCTTGGCCGTCGGCACCATCTTCCAAGGACGGGGGGTCGCGGCGCGCGGGGCACAGGAGACGAGATTCAGGCGGCTCGTCCGCAGACCCGTGTGGGCCGTGGGGACCTCGCTGATCGGCGGCGCGATCCTCCTGCAGCTCGCCGCCCTGAGATTCTCCCCGCTCATGGTGGTACAGCCGATCGGAGCGTCAGCGCTCATCGTCACGGTCCTCGCCAATGTCCGCCTGTCGCGGCAGCTTCCGAGCAGGCGCCAGACCCTCGCCATCATCCTGTGCGTTGCCGGGATCGCTGCTTTCGTGGGCATCGCGTCGCTGACTGCCCAAGACGTCGACATTAGCGACAGCCACCTCCGCACGATCCTCATCGTTCTGGCCTTCGCCGTGGTTGGCGCGGTGGTGGCCTCGGCCCGCAATCGCACCCATCCGAGCGCAGCCCTCTCCACCGCGGCCGCGGGGATCCTTTATGGGTTCGTGGCAACACTGGTCAAGACGGTCCTGGGGCGCATGGCCCAGGGCAACTTTTCGTGGCTCTCCCTGGCGGGGCTGGTGGGGATGGGCGTGGCAGTCGTGATGGGCGCGCGGCTCGTGCAGAAGGCGCATGCCGGCGGCAGCGACGAGCTCGTCGTCGCAGGCCTCACGGTGGTGGATCCTCTGACCGCAGTGACCCTCGGCATCGTCGTCCTGGGCGAGGCCGACGCCGCCCCGCCGCAAGCGTGGGCGGGTTTCGTCGCCGCGGGGGCCGCCGCCGTCGCCGGCGTGTGGTTCATGGCGACGTCGCGGGGACCGGAGCAGCGAGCCGGGAGGAAGGGGCATGGGTCGCCGGACCGGGCCCAGCCGGACGGCCCGCACGGGAGCCGGGGATGAGAGCCGCCCTGGGATCGTCTACCCATGCCGGCCCTTCGAAACGGTAGAGTCGCGGCGTGAGCGAGCCTGTCCGCATCCCCTACGGCGCACACCCAGACCAGTGGGGCGACCTGTATCTGCACGGGCTCGGCACTGCCGTAGTGGCCGACGGCGGCTGGCGCGGCGTCGTCGTCGTGATCCACGGCGGCTATTGGCGGGACAAGTACACCGCGGAGCTTGGCGCTCCCGTTGCCCGCGACCTCGCCGCGCACGGCTTCGCGGCGTGGAACCTCGAGTACCGCCGGGCGGGCTCCGACGCGTCAGACGGGACGCATGCGGCGGGCGACGGCGGATGGCCGGCCACCTTCCTCGACGTCGCCGCCGGGATCGACTGCCTCGCCGCGGTTCCCGGGCTAGGCCTGCTCGCGGACGACGACGCCGAGCGGCTTGCGCAGACCATCGCAGCCGGGCGCGTGGTCGGCCTGGGGCATTCAGCGGGCGGCCACCTCGCGGTGTGGGCGGCCGGCAGGCACACGCTCCCAGCCGGAGCCCCAGGTGTGCCCGCGGCAGGAGAGGCAACCCCGGTGGCGCTGCGCGGCGTCGTGAGCCAGGCCGGGGTGCTGAGCCTCGCCGCGGCGGAGGAGCTCAACCTGAGCCGAGGGGCGGCGCGGAACCTCATGGGAGGGGCGTCGAGCGACTCGCCCGAGCTTGCGCGCGCCTTCACGCTCGCGGATCCGATGCGGGCGCTGCCGATCGGTGTTCCGGTGCACGCCGTGCACTCGCGCGCCGACGACGCCGTCCCCTTCGCGCTCTCCGCCGACTATGTCGCGGCCGCGCAGGCGGCCGGGGATCCCGCCGTCCTGCACCACACCACCGGCGATCACTTCGCCGTGATCGACCCGGCGCACGAGGCGTACCGTCTGTGCAGGCGGCTCGTCGGGGAGCTTCTGGACTGACTGCCCTCTCCCTTGTTGGCATCATGGGCGGGTGAGCATCCTCAGGTCCGTGGTCCTCTTTGCCCTTGCCGCTGCGGCAGAGATCGGCGGCGCATGGCTCGTGTGGCAGTCCGTGCGCGAGGGGAAGCCGTGGTGGTGGGCCGGGCTCGGCGTCATCACCCTTGGGATCTACGGGTTCATCGCCACGTTCCAGCCCGATGCGAACTTCGGGCGCGTGCTCGCGGCGTACGGTGGGGTGTTCGTGGCGGGGTCGCTTGCGTGGGGCATCCTCGTGGACGGCTTCCGCCCCGACCGCTGGGATGTGATCGGGGCACTCGTGTGCCTCGCGGGGGTGGCGGTGATCATGTTCGCCCCGCGCGGGTCGGGGCAGTGACCCCTCAGCCTTGGGACATGACCCCTCAACCGTGGGACATGACCCCTCACCCTTGGGACATGACCCCTCAACCGTGAGGGGTCAGGCGAGCTCTCGGAGGGCGTCGCGGATCGCCTCGATGCCCTCCTGCAGCTCGGCGAAGGACGTGCTCAGCGGCGAGAGCCCGATCCGCAGCCCGTGCGGCGGCCGGAAGTCCGGGATGACGCCGCGCTCCCACAGCAGGGCCGTGACCTCTCGGAACCGCGGATGGTTCACCGTGATGTGCGAGCCGCGCTCGGCCGGATCCCGGGGCGAGGCGAGCTCGACCCCGAGCGGGGCGAGCAGCTCGTCATGCAGGGCGATCGCCCGCTCAGTCAGCTGCACCGACTTGGCCCGCACCGCATCCATCCCGGCCTCAGCGATCAATTCCAGCATGTGCTTGAGCGGCTGCATAGCAAGGATCGGCGGGGTGCCCGTGATGAACCGGCGCACGTTGGCTGACGGCTCGTAGGCGTGGGTCATGCCGAACGGGTCTGCCGCGCCCATCCACCCCCAGATGGGCTGCTGGAGCCGGGCCTGGAGGTCCGAGCGCACGTACGCGAACGCTGGCGCCCCCGGGCCGCCGTTGAGGTACTTGTACGTGCAGCCGACGGCGAGGTCCGCGCCCCACGCGTCCAGCTCCACCGGGACCGCTCCCGCCGAATGGCACAGGTCCCACAGCATCAGCGCCCCGGCATCCTGCGCCGTCTGGGTGATCGCGGCGGCCTCTGCCAAGAACCCCGAACGGTAGGCCACGTGGGAGAGGAGCACGACGGCGGTACGCGGCCCTGCGGCCGCCGCGACGTCGCTGGGCCTCACCCCGGCGGCCGGGTCGGACTCGATCCACACGAGCCGAGCGCCCCGCTCGGCCGCGATGCCCTCCACGATGAAGCGGTCCGTGGGGAAATTGTCGCGGTCCACGACGATCTCGTTCCGGCCCTCCCCGGCGGCGGCCTGCGCGTCCAGGGCCGCCCGGAGCAGCTTGTACAGCAGGACGGACGTCGAGTCCGCGACGATCGTCTGACCCGGCGCCGCGCCGAGCACCAGCTCGCCGAGGCGGTCGCCCACGGCGGTGGGCTCGTCCATCCATTCCTCGTCCCACGCGCGGATGAGCCGCTCGCCCCACGGCCCGGCGACGAACTCGGCGAGCCGGACGGGCGTCTCGGCGAGTGGCCTCCCGAGCGAGTTCCCGTCGAGGTACGCCAGGACGGACTCGCCGTTCGGCCCGGTGGGCCGCAGGAAACGGTCGCGGAGCCGCGCGAGGGGGTCCGCGGCGTCGAGCGCTGACGCGGTGACGGCGGGAGCCGCGGCAGCAACGGCGTCGTGCGCCCAACCGGAATCAAGGGGGCCAGTCACGGCTCAGGCTCCGATCTCAGTGCGGACGGCGTACAGCTCGGGGAAGAACGTGAGGTCCAGGGCGCGCTTGAGGAAGCCGACGCCGGAGGAGCCCCCCGTGCCCGTCTTGAAGCCGATGGTGCGCTGCACCGTGCGCAGGTGGCGGAAGCGCCAGAACTGGAAGTTGTCCTCGACGTCCACGAGCGCCTCGCAGGCCTCGTAGAGCCCCCAGGGCGTGCTGTCCGACTCGTAGATCTCGCGGAACACCGGCACGAGCTCCTCGCGGAACGTCCAGTGCTCGCTCACATCCCGCTCGAGGACCTCGGCCGGGATCGCATACCCGACGCGGGCGACGGCGCGCAGGAACTCGTCGTAGACCGTCGGCTCCTTCAGGATCCCCTCGAGCAACGCCTGCGCCTCGGGCTCTGACGAGAAGACCTTGAGCATGCTTCGGTGCTTGTTCCCGAGGATGAACTCGACGGCGCGGTACTGGTAGGACTGGAAGCCCGACGCACTGCCCAAGGAGCCGCGGAACTGTGCATACTCACGCGGGGTCAGGGTCGCGAGGACCGTCCACTGGTCGGTGAGCTGCTTCTGGATCGCCTTGACCCGGGCGAGGCACTTCAGCGCCATGCCCAGATCATCGCGGGCAAAGCGGGCGCGGGCCTCCCGCAGCTCGTGGAGCGCGAGCTTGAGCCACAGCTCGGAGGTCTGGTGCTGGATGATGAACAGCATCTCGTCGTGATGCTCTGGCTGGCTCACGGGGTGCTGGGCGTGCAGGAGCCGGTCCAGGTCGAGGTACCTGCCGTACGTCATCGCACCGTGGAAGTCGGTGCGGATGGACGCTTCGATGTCGCGGACGCCTTCGGCCACGGGGGTCTCCTTGCCTGATTCGGTGGACGGGCCCCTTGTGAGGGCCATCACCGATCCTAGCCGCGGCGCGGAGGGTCAGAAGTCGATTCCCCTCACGAGGGTGATGAACTGCTCCCTCGTCTGGTCAATGGTCGGACCCGTGGGGGAGATCAGGAGCTGCGCCACGAAGATGGCCATGTTCTGCCCGCGGGCCACCATCAGCGACATGACGGTGATCGGCACGTCGCCCGCTGGGCGGAGGGACTTACCGATGTTCGGCTCCGAACGGACGATGAGGACCGCCTGATCCCCAACTCCCTCGATCTTCTGGCCGTCCGGCGGCAGCTGCCCGGAGACCAAGGACGCTCCGCCGGGATGGGACTCGATCGAGAAGGTGAGCGAGTCGGGCCCCGGCGTTGCGAGGTTCCCGAAGGTGTACCTGCAGCTGCCATCACCCGGGAGGACCTGCGCTTCGGTTGTCGCGGCAAAGGCCTGCTTGATGGCTCCGGCGCTGACGAAGGCGCACACGGGGTTGTTCGTGCTGGCCTGGGGACCAGCCGCTGGCGCGGACGGGACGCTGAGCGCGGTTCCGTTGCCCCAGCCCGCGTCGACGAGAGCCTGGGCCAAAGCACGGGCCGAGGCGTTGCCGTCCGGAACCGGGGTTCCCGCAGCGACGGGCGGCATGGCGAGGTAGCGGAAGTCGAGGGATTCGTTGCCGCGGACCGCCGTGAGGATTGTGTTGGCCGACGCGTTGGCCTCACGGTGGAACCACCCGCTCCACTGGAAGCACGCGAAGTCGCCGATCCCGGCCGCGGGCGAGCAGTCGGGGGTCTTCTTCGCCTCGGCGATCTCCGTGGCAGACGCGGGGGAGGTCAGGGCCACGGAGAGGCCATTGCCCTTGGCGGACCTGCTGTAGTAGCCGCAGAGGTAGGCCCTGCTCCCGCCCGGCCTCGCCGGGGAGTTCGCCATCGGCGTCTGGCCCGGGTCCACCTTCGCCGCGATCGCCGGCGTGATGAGGTCGCAGGCGGGATTGCCGGTGCTGGAGGCGGATCCGGACGATGAGGAGGACGATGAGGACGAGGACGAGGACGACCCGGACGACGAGGAGGACGACGCCGCCGAACCGCCTTGTGCGCACCCGCTCAGCACCAGGACGAACGCCACCGTCAACGCAGCGGCCCCGTGCGACAACCTCTGGCGTGAATGCATCTCCCGCTCCCTGCGTGATGGGCCAGGCCGCTTCCGAGAATCGCCCTCGTTCTCCAACCGGTCGGTGAGTCCACCCTACGGAGGCGCTGGGAGGCACCTGTAGAGTCTTTCGGCTCTCAGCACCCGGGCCCGCTCCCAGCCGACCCCCGGGTCTGGCCTACAGCGCCCCCGGCCTCACGAGCCCGCACTCGTACGCGAGGACCACGGCCTGAACCCGATCCCTCACTCCGAGCTTGGTGAGGATGCGCGTCACGTGCGTCTTGACCGTTGTCTCCGAGAGGACAAGATCCTTCGCAATCTCGGCGTTGGAGCGTCCGCGGGCTATCTGCATCAGGACCTCGCGCTCGCGTTCTGTCAGGGCAGAGGTTGCGTCGGGCACTGTGCCGGGGGCGGGCCGGCTCACGAATTCCTCGACGAGCCTGCGGGTGATGGCGGGCGCGAGCATGGTGTCGCCCACGGCGACGGTGCGCACCGCGTGCGCGAGGTCGTCGGGGCGCACGTCCTTGAGCATGAAGCCGCTCGCTCCGGCCCGGATGGCCTGGTACACGTAGGCGTCGAGGTCGAACGTGGTGAGCATGAGCACCCTCGCACGGGACCCGGCCACGAGGCGGCGTGTGGCCTCCACCCCATCCAGAACGGGCATGCGCACGTCCATGAGCACCACGTCTGGGTCCTGCTCGCGGCACACGGACAGCGCCTCCTTGCCGTCCCCGGCCTCGCCCACGACGACGATGTCCGGCTCCTCGCCGAGGATCAGGGCGAATCCACGCCGGACGAGCGCCTGGTCGTCGACGACGACGATCCTGATCTTCCCACCGGTCATGATCCGGCCCCGAGCGGAAGCCGGGCCGTGACGCAGAACCCGCCGCCCGCCGTCGTGCCCGCCGAGATGCTGCCGCCGTGCCCGGCGACGCGCTCCCGCATGCCGGCGATGCCGTGGCCTCCAGTAGGCCCGCCGGGGCCCCGGGCGGGCCCGACGTCGCGCACCTCGGCGACCAGCGCGCCGTCGTCCTCGTGGACCTGGACGAGCGCGTGGGACGCTGCGGAGTGCTTGAGAACGTTAGTCAGGGCCTCCTGCACCACGCGGTACGCGGTGAGCTGGACGCTCGGGGGCGGGTCATCGTGCGGCGGCGACATCGCGTACTCGATCTCGAGCCCAGCGTCGCGGAAATGCGTGACGAGTCGCTCCAGCTCGGCGAGCCCCGGCTGGGGTTCGAGGGCGTCCGACGGCGCGGGGTCGCCGCTGCCCTGATCGGACCTCAGCACGCCGAGCATCCGCCGGAGCTCGGCGAGCGCATCCCGTGCGGTCTCCTGCACAGCGTGGACAGCCTCGACGGCATCCGGCCCCCCGCGATGCATAGTCCGCTCGGCTGCGGTGGCCTGGACCAGCATGACGGTCACGGAATGCGCGACGACGTCGTGGATGTCCCGGGCGATCCGAAGGCGCTCCTGGGTCACGGCCCGATCCGCGAGCTCTTCACGGTTGCGCTCGAGCTCGACTGTTGCCGCGCGCAGGTCGAGGATGAGCTGACGGCGGCTCCTGAGGACGCGGGACATGCCCCACGTCCCGCCGACGACGATCACAAGCCAGGCGTACTGCCGCAGGTCAGGCGCGCTCACTACGGCCAGGGGGAGGACGACGCCGCCGAGGCCCACGGCGGCCCGCCGCCACTCCAGCGTGAACCCCACGGCGTAGACCACGACAAGGCACGCAATGACCTCGGCCAGGAAGTTGCCATGCCGGAGCCCCACAGCAGCGGACACGAGGACCGTCCCTACCACCAAGCCCACCGACACCCACAGCGCCCCACGGAAGAGCAGCATCGAGACGGCGAAGGCGACGGCCACCGCGGCGGTTCCCCACAGCTGCGGACCCGAGTCCTCCGCGAAGGCCTGTCCAAGCCCAACGGCGAGAACCACAGCCGCGAGCAACCAGCCGAGCTGTCCTGGACCACGCGCTAGAGCGCCCATGGTCCCAAGAATAGGAGCAGCGCCGCCGGCGCGGATCCCCCGAAGGAAGGTGTGCGCATCCTCCTTCGGATGTACAGGGATCTCGAGAGATGGGCCACCGGGCGGGGCGGAGATCCTCACGCCCGACGACGCGGTGCCCTGCCTCGGACTCCTACTGTTGCAGCGTCCACTCGGATTCGATCTCCAAGGAGCCCTCCCATGTCAGCCTCAACCCACACCATCAGCTGGTTCCATGCCCCGTCCGACGGGGTGGCAGCCCATCCGCGCCAGGCATTCAGGGTCCGGCGGATAGCAGGTGCCGCATGCCTGCCCCTGCTCTTTCTCGAGATGATCGTCGGGAGCCTCGTCGTTCCGCTCGCGGAATCGGCCACCTCGCCCCAGACCCTCGCGTTCGCCGCCGATCACCCCGCGGCCCTGTCCGCCCTGGCCTGGATGGAGCTGTTGGGTGCCGCGATCTGCATCGGCGGCCTCCTGACATTGGTCGGGGCGATCCGCGCCCGCGGCGCCTGGCTGGCCAACGTCCTCGGGATCCTCGCCGTCCCGTTCGGGGTGGGCATGGCTGCTATCTCGCTCAACCACTTCGTCGCCTTGGGCCTCACGAGGTCAGGGATCCCTGCAACTGATGCCGCGGCCGCCCTCGACGGGTTCCACGCCGCCGGGGGGCCCCTGCCGATCCTGTTCATGCTCGGCCCGGTGATCTTCCTCCTTGTCGCCCTCGCAGCCTGGCGTGCCCGGCTCGTACCCGCGGCCGCCATCGCTCTCGGGGTCCTCTTCGCCGCTCTGGCAGCTGTGCCGGGTCCTCAGTGGACGGGGATGGCCGCCTATGCCGTCGGCTTCGTGCTCACCGCCTGGGTCGCCTGGGCTGAGGTAAGCGAGCAACGGCCACTTCACACGGCGGCTGAATCGGCGTAGGCATGGAGGGCAGCCATCAACGGCCCCATCCGCCCGACCGCAGAGGAGCATCACCATGCGCTATCGCAAGCTCGGCAGTTCCGACCTCGAGGTCTCGGAGATCTCCCTCGGCTCGTGGCTCACGTTCTCCGGGGGCATCGAGGCGGAGCAGACCCGCGCCTGCACGGAGGCCGCATTCGACGCCGGCATCACCCTGTTCGACACCGCGAACGTCTACGGCCGGGGCGCCTCGGAGACGGCCTGGGGCGAGATCCTCTCGAAGCATCCCCGCAGCTCGTACGTGCTCGCCACCAAGGTGTTCGGCCAGATGTCCGACGATCCAGCCGATCAGGGCCTCTCCCCCGAGCAGGTCGCCAAGCAGATCGACGCCTCGCTGGCCCGCCTCCAGACCGACTTCGTGGACCTCTACCAGGCCCACCGCTTCGACGTGAAGGTGCCGATCGAGGACACGGTCGAGGCGCTCGCCAAGGTCGTGGAGCAGGGCAAGGCCCGCTATCTGGGCTTCAGTGAATGGACGCCCGAGCAGATCCAGGCGGCGATCGACGTCGCCGGCCCGGATCTGTTCGTCTCCTCCCAGCCGCAGTACTCCATGATCTGGCGCTCGCCCGAGAGCGAGGTGTTCCCGCTCTGCGCGGCCAACGGGATCTCGCAGATCGTCTGGTCCCCGCTCGCCCAGGGCGTCCTGACCGGCAAGTACAAGCCGGGTGAGCCCATCCCTGAGGGCAGCCGCTTCGCGAGCGACACCATGAACGTCTCGAAGGAGCAGCTCATGCGCGAGCCGATCCTGCAGGCGGTGCAGCGTCTCATTCCGGTTGCCGAGGGCGCTGGGCTGGACCTGCCGACCATGGCCCTCGCGTGGGTCCTCCGCCGGAGTGAACTCGCCTCCGCCATCACGGGCGCGTCCCGGCCCGAACAGGTGCACTCCAACGCGGCGGCCTCCGGGGTAGAGCTCTCGGACGATGTCATCTCGGCGATCGACAACGCCCTCGGCGACATCCCCGTCACGGAAACCACCCTCGCGCCCAACGCAAAGGCGGGGGTGCTGCACAGGGCGTGACGCGGCAGTTCGGGCTGGCTCTCCGCCGCCGTCGTGCACCCGGTGCGCACACGAACTGGCCCGTCCACGCCCTCGGCCAGACCATCTGGGTCGAGCCGGTGGACGGCGCGGCCTACGGGGCGGGGCGGCGGACACGGGCTGCACTGAGGCGAAGGAGCGCGGCGCGAACCCGAGAGCGGTACGCGCCACGCTCTCTTGTGTGCTGCCCCACTCCTCGCTTACCATCGATGAGAGCGATATTAGAACACGGTGTTCTAATATCGAACAATCATCCGATGGCGAGTGGTCGCCACCCCACAGAGAAGTGAGGAAACCCCCGTGCAGTTCCACCATCACGGCTACGTCTCCACGAACCCCAAGGTCCAGCCAGCCGCGGGGGTTGGCCTCAACCGCCCCGAGGAGCTCCCGGACCAGGTCGACGTCCTGATTGTCGGCACCGGCCCCGCGGGCATGATCACCGCCGCGCAGCTCTCCCAGTTCCCGGACGTGACCACCCGCATCATCGAGCGCCGCGGCGGCCGCCTCGAGATCGGCCAGGCGGACGGCATACAGGCCCGCAGCGTCGAGACCTTCCAGGCATTCCGCTTCGCCCCGGAGATCATCGCCGAGGCGTACCACATCACCGAGATGAACTTCTGGCAGCCGGACCCCGAGAACCCGCAGGACATCATCCGCACCGCCCGCGCGGTCGATGACGAGATGGGCATCAGCGAGTTCCCCCACCTGATCGTCAACCAGGCCCGCGTGCTCGACTACTTCGCCGACTTCATGAAGCACTCCCCCACCCGGATGGTCCCGGACTACGGCTGGGGGTTCGTCAGCCTCGAGATCGGCGAGGGCGAGTACCCGGTGACCGTCAAGCTCTCCGGCACCTCCCAGCACGAGGGCCAGGAGCGCACCGTCAAGGCCAAGTACGTGGTGGGCTCCGACGGTGCCCGCAGCAAGGTCCGCGACCAGATCGGCACCACCATGACCGGCGACCGCGCGAACCACGCGTGGGGCGTCATGGACGTCCTAGCCAACACGGACTTCCCGGACATCCGCACCAAGTGCGCCATCCAGTCCCACGACGGCGGCAGCATCCTCCACATCCCGCGCGAGGGCGGCTACCTGTTCCGCATGTACGTGGACCTCGGCGTGGTGCCGGACGACGACAACGGCAAGATCCGCGAGACCCCCCTCGAGGAGATCATCGAGCGCGCGAACAAGATCCTCCACCCGTACTCGGTGGACGTGAAGAGCGTTGCGTGGAACAGCGTCTACGAGGTGGGCCACCGGGTCACCCACCGCTTCGACGACGTCCCCACCGAGCAGGCAGGCACCCGCACGCCGCGCGTCTTCATCACGGGCGACGCCTGCCACACCCACAGCGCCAAGGCCGGCCAGGGCATGAACGTCTCGATGCAGGACGGGTTCAACATCGGCTGGAAGCTCGGCCACGTCCTCGAGGGCCGCAGCCCCGAGAGCCTCCTGTACACCTACACCGCCGAGCGGCAGGTCATCGCGCAGAACCTCATCGACTTCGACCGGACTTGGTCCTCGATGATGGCCAAGAACCCGGAGGAGTTCGAGAGCCCCTCGGAGCTCGCCGACTTCTACGTGCGCACCGCGGAGTTCCCCGCGGGCTTCATGACCGAGTACAAGCCCTCGATGATCGTGGGCGAGGCCAAGCACCAAGACCTGGCCACGGGCTTCCCGATGGGCAAGCGCTTCAAGTCCGCCAAGGCGGTGCGCATCTCGGACACGAACCCGCTGCACATCGGCCACCTCGCCGAGGCGGACGGCCGCTGGCGCATCTACGTCTTCGCCGACCAGGCAGCCCCGGGCACCGCGGACTCCACCCTCGAGAAGTTCGCCGACTGGCTCGCCAACGACCCGGCCTCCCCGGTCGTCACAACGCCCGAGAACCTCGACCGCAACGCGTGGTTCGACGTCAAGGTGGTCTACCAGCAGGACCACCGCACCTTCGACCTCAACGACGTCCCGGCCGCGTTCAAGCCGCACGTGGGCCCGTTCCAGCTCAACGACCTCGAGAATGTCTTCGGCACCCTGAAGGACGAGGACATCTTTCAGGAGCGTGGCCTCAACCGCGATGGCGTGGTCGTGGTGGTCCGCCCGGACCAGTACGTCGCGAACATCGTCCCGCTCGCAGCCACCGAGGAGCTCGGCGCGTTCTTCGCGGGCGTCATGAAGGGCCGCACCACCGCCGAGGTCTGATGCGACGCAGCCGCCCTTCGGGTGGCGCGCACGACGGCGCGGGGTCGCCTTCCGTACGGGAGGCGACCCCGCGCCGTCGTACTTCTGCCGGGATTCAATGGCCATTTCCTCAGGGGAGCGTGCTCCAGTGCTGCGCGAATGTTTGTCCCATGCCAAAAGTGGGAAAATGCGCACCATCAGAAGCACCACGTGAAACACCAGAACGGAAGGCCTGACCATGGACTCACTCACCGCGGGGCTCGCCGAAGTGGCGCGGTTCATCCCGCAGTTCCTGTTGTTCCTTGTCATCCTCATCGTGGGACTGCTGGTGGCCAGGGTTATCGCAAAGGCCCTCTCACGTCTCCTGACCAAGGTCGGCTTCGACCGGTGGGTCGAGCGTGGGGGTGTGAAGCGTGCCCTCGCTGGATCCAATCTCGACGCGAGCGAGATCGTCTCGAAGATCATCTACTACACCCTCGTCCTCTTCGTGCTCCAATTCGCATTCGGGGTCTTCGGCCCGAATCCCGTCAGCACGTTGCTCGCAGCGATCATCGGATTCCTGCCGAAGATCATTGTGGCGATCATCATCGTCATCGTGAGCGCAGCGATCGCGGCCGCCGTCAAGACCCTCATCCAGGGGTCGCTCGGCGGACTCTCCTACGGCCGGACGCTGGCCAACATCGCGAGCATCTTCATCATCGGCATCGGCATCATCGCGGCCCTGAACCAGGTGGACATCGCGGTGACCGTCACGACCCCGATCCTCATCGCAGTGCTCGCGGCGATCGTCGGCGTCGTCATCGTGGGGGTGGGCGGCGGACTCATCAAGCCGATGTCCCAGCGCTGGGAGAGCTACCTCTCCCGAGCGGAAGAGGAGGCCCCGCGGGTCAAGGCGCACGCTGAGTCCGCGCCGCCGGCCACCGAGCAGATCAAGGAGGCGGCTCGTCAGCACATGCCCGAGAAGCCCGAAGGCGGCTCGCACCGCTCCTGAGCTACTGCGCATCCTGAGTGCCCGGCATGGCACAGTGAAACTAGGCAAGGAGGAGCGCGATGCTCACCAACGCGGATCTTGAGGACCTCGTTCAGGGCAATGGCGACGTGGTCTCGCAGGACGGGGAGAAGATCGGCGGAATCGGCGGCTTCTACCTCGACGACGACACCGACACCCCCACGTGGGTCACGGTGAAGACGGGTCTATTCGGCACCAAGGAGTCCTTGGCGCCCCTCGAGGGCGCGAGGATCGCCGAGGAGAACCTCGTGGTCCCCTATTCGAAGGATCAGGTCAAGGATGCTCCCCGGGTGGACGCGGACGAGCACCTCGAGCCCGGCGAAGAGGACAGGCTCTACCGCCACTATGGACGGTCAGCGCCTCAGGGGCTCGCAGACGCTCAGCGCCCCCAGGGCGAAGCCCGGATCCAGAGCGAGGCAGAGGCAGGGGCAGGGGGCGACGCTATCGACAGAAGTCGGCTCCCGGGACGCCTCCGCAGGCGTCCTTCGGCTGCAAGCGTGAACCAGCCAATCCCGGTGGAGCACGAGGTCGTCGAGACGGATAGGGGCCTTGATGACGACGGGCCCCGCTGACGGACGGGAAGTCGAGGGCCGGCGCTCCGCCAATGAGCCGGAGGGGCTGGGTGCGCCGAACCCCGATTCGAGCGTACCCAGAGGCCGCCAAGCGGGATCCGAGGGATCCCGGGACGCTCCACGTCTGAGCGCCCCATCAGGGGGCCGGACCGAGCGACCGCCGTCCGCGCCCGCACCGGGGGGCCAAGGCCGCGTGACCCGGGCCGGGGCTACGTGGACGGCGGTCGTTGCAGGGCTCGTCGTCTTCATCCTGCTCGTGGTCTTCTTCATCCAGAACCAGGACATGGTGCAGGTGCACTTCCTGGGGCTGGTCGGCCCGGTGCCGCTCGGCCTAGCACTCTTCATCGCCGCCGTGGCGGGCGGAGTGCTCGTGGCCATCGCCGGGGCGGTGCGGATCTTCCAGCTCCGCTCCGCCGCCCGCCGCGCCCGTCGCAACCCCTCGCCGCGCTGATAGCCCCTCGGACCCGGCACGCCGTCATTCTTGGCGGCGTGCCGTGGTCAGTGCCACGCGAAGGTTGCCGGCGAGATGGAGGAGCAGCGCGACAACGAGGAAGGCGACCAGCACCTGGGCCGTCGTGGCGAATACCGCCGGCCACCCGCCGTCGAGCGTCGACGCGCTGCGCAGCGGATTCCTCACCGGCGATTCCCTGAGCGAGGGCAGGCCCGCCGGACAGACGACCTGAACCTGGACCGGACGCCGGGAGGTGTGGACTGGATCTGGGAGGGCGTTTGCTTGATGCGGCAGGCAGGAACGCCTGCGTCACCCCGGGTGCACTCGAGGCTACTCGGTCTCCCGCTGATGGCTGAGCCGGACTTCCTCTGCGTCGAGCTCGCCCTGGATGGTGCGCAGAACGGTGTCGTCGATGGTCTTCTCGTCTCGGAGCCGCACCACCGCTGCGCGCTTCCGGGCAATCATGGCCAGCCGGAGGCGCGTGTACTGGCGTGTTCGCACCACCGCGGGGTGCTCGTGCTCGTCGAATCCAACGTTGAGCGCCTCGAGGCGCTCTCCGTACTCGCCGCGGATGCGGTCCACGACGTCATCGTCGGCGTCGATCTCCCGGGCAAGGGAGGGCAGGGCCTCGAGCGCATCCTCAATGGAAGCGCGCTTGGCGACCACCAGCTCCTCGGCGACCGTCGTGTCGTGGGGAATGCGCGCCCACCGGATCACCTTGGGCAGTGCCAAGCCCTGCAGGACCAGCGAGGCCACCACCACGAACGCGGTGATGAACACGATCGCATCGCGCTCGGGAAACTGGGCGGTACTGGGAATCGCGAGGGCGACGGCGAGTGAGACGGCGCCGCGGAAGCCCGCCATCGTGTTCATCACGCGCACGCGGTTCGTAGTGCGCAGCTCGCGCTGGTAGGGGCGGCGGTCGACGGCGCGGATCAGGTAGGCGGAGACGATCAGCACCACAAGACGCGTGACGAGGATCGCCAGGTAGACGGCGATGCCGATGAGCACGACCTGGCCCAGCGCCTGGCCGTTGGTGCGGCCCACGGTGGTCCACAGGCCGGCGATCGCGGCCGGGAGCTCGAGGCCCACGAGTACGAAGAGAGCACCATTGAGCATGAAGCTTGCGAGCGACCAGACGGCGATGGTCTGCTGGCGCGTGTGGGCCGAGACGGACAACGGCGCCGTCCGGGAGAGGTAGAGGCCGCACGCGACAACGGCGAGAACCGCCGAGGCGCCGATCAGCTCGGCACCGAGGAACGCAACGAAAGGCGTCAGGAGGGCCGTCGCGTTGCCGATCATCGCGTTCTCGATCGTGCGGCGGACCCCGACCATCGCCCATCCGACCGCAAGGCCCACCGCGGCACCGCCGACAAACGAGTACACGAACTCGCCCGCCACGAGCGGCAGGCTGATTTCGCCTCCGCTCGCGGCGAAGCCCAGTGCCACTCCGTAGACCACGAGGGCGGTGCCGTCGTTGAGAAGGCTCTCGGCCCTTAGCACCGTCAGCTGCCGCCGGGGCAGCGCCTTGCCCAAGGACGCGAGCGCTGTCGCGTCCGTCGGAGCGACCGCCGCGCCGAGGATCCACGCGGACCCCCAGTCCAGCCCGAACGCGTTCGCCACAGCGGCGACGGCCCCGGCCGTGGCCACCACGAGGAGGGTGGACGAGAGCAGGATGCCCCGGATGAACCTGCGGATCTCCCGCAAGGACGTCGTGAGGCTCTCCCAGTAGAGCAGCGCCGGCAGGAACAGGAGCAGGACCATCTCCGGCGGCAGCCCCACCCCGCGGAACACGGGGATGGCGGTCAGAAAGACGCCGAGGGCCAAGAGCACCACCGGCGGGGTGATCCGCAGCTTGGGCGCGGCAAGACTCCCCACGACAACCGCCGCGCCGAGCGCGACGATGAGTTCCAGACCGAGCATGAGCGTTCTTCCGAGTGCGAGGTTCCGGAACCGAATGTACGCCGCAATTCAGGCGAAGCGGCAGGGGGATCCCGCCGCTGGCCCTATTTCTTGCGGCTCTGGGCCGTCTTCCTGTTGTTGGCCTTCTCCAAGGCGTCGACCAGCTGGCCCTTCGTCATATGCGAACGGCCCGGGACGTCGAGCTTCTTGGCGAGGTCGTAGAGGTGCTGCTTCGAGGCATTGGCATCGACGCCCCCATGGGTCTCGCGCCGGGTCGTCTTGCCGCCTTTGGCCTGCTCGTCGGACGGGCCCTTCTCGTCCTTGGCCTCCCAGTGGTCGCCGACTTTCTCGTGCGAGTGCTTCAGGGCCGAATACGCGACACGATGGGCCCTCTCCTCATCGTGGTAGGTCTTCTCCGCCGAGTCGTGGGCCTTCGCGAAGGTCTGCTGGGCCTTCTTGTCGGAGCGCTGGATGGTCGAGGGGAGCTCGTCCTTCCTCGCCTTTCCGCTCTTGTCTGTCTTCGGCATGGCATCCTCCCTTTCTTCTGGAACGGCAGTGCTCGCTTCCTGAGCACTCAATACCCGATCCGGTCAGAGTTACGCGGCCTTCCTCAGGAGGCCTGTCCGGGAATTCCCCTTGCTCGCTCCCCTGCACCTCTTCGCGTCCAGGCGCCGTCCCGTCGTCCCACCGTTCTCAGCTGACGGTGAGCTCCGCATACATGCCCGCAGCGTAGTGCCCGGGCAGGTTGCAGACGAGCTCGTACCGGCCTGGGGCCAGCGTGAGGGTCACCCACGACTCGGCGCCCGGCAGCACGCCGTCGCCCGCGCCCTCCCCGCACGACGCGGAGGCCTCGCCAGCCGCTCCGTCCTCCCCGATGCGCCCATCTGCTCCGACGATTCGGGCACCTACGCGCTGGCCCTCGCCCAGCGGGAGGACGACGAGCTCGTGAGGCACCGAGCCGCGGTTCGCCGCCACGAAGGAGACCCGGCCGTGGGGCACGCTCCGCACCTCCGGCACGAGGCGCATGCGCCCGCCCGTCATCATGCCCCGGCCCATGTCGGCGAGCGTCACGTCCACGACCGTGCCCGCGAAGCTGGGCGACGAGCACCCGGTGACCACGGGACGAGGACGCGGGCCACCGACCAATGCCACTGCGGCGAGCGACGCCCCCGTCAGCACGAGCACAGCGACCGCCCCAAGGATGATGGTCAGGCGCAGGGACTTCACGGGTTCAGTGTCCGTGGCGCTCCGCGCGCAGGGAAGGGGCCGTTGGCCCCTGGACGCTCCAAGCGGCTTACGCCCACCCGGGCGACGGGCTCTTCATCTCGCCGCACGGCCACGTGCAAACGCGTAATCCAAGCCCGAAGAAAAGGCGAGCTCAGCCCTCGGCTGGAACCTCGGCCGAGGCGGGGCGCGCCGTCGAACGCGGCCTGCGGAAGGTGAGCAGGAACGCGACCAGGCCAGCGACGAACAGGAGACCCGAGACCCACGTGTTCACCCGCAGCCCGAGGATGAGGTTGGCGTAGTCGGAGCGCATGAGCTCGAACGCGAACCGCCCGGCCGTGTACACGGCGACGTACAGGGCCAAGACGCTCCCGGCGCCGAGCTTGAACCGCCGGTCAAGCCAGATGATCACCCCGGCGGTCACGAGGCACCACACCGACTCGTACAGGAAGGTTGGCTGGAAGTATCCGAGCACCGCGGGGTTGCCCGAGGCGTCGGTGACAGCGCGGGCGGCGGCCGGGTCCATCTGGTGGATCTCCAGACCCCACGGCAGGTCGGTCGGGTCGCCGTAGAGCTCGTTGTTGAACCAGTTGCCCCACCGACCGATGCCCTGCGCGGCGAGGACTGCGGGTGAGATCGCATCCGCGAACGCGATGAAGGAGACCCCGGCACGGCGGCATCCGATCCAGGCACCCAGCGCGCCCAGCGCAACGGCTCCCCAGATTCCCAGCCCGCCGTCCCAGATGGCGAACGCGTTCCACGGGTTCCTCCCGGGCAGGAAGTAGAGCTCGGGGTCTGTGATGACGTGGTAGATGCGCCCGCCGATGATCCCGAACGGGATGGCCCAGAGGCTGATGTCGGTGGCCTGGCCCGGGAGCCCGCCCCGATCGGTCCACCGGCGCGCCGCAATCCACAGTGCCACAGCGATGCCGGCGAGGATGCAGAGGGCGTAGAAGCGGATCGTTAGGGGCCCGATCGGGAACCCGCTCACGGTGGGGGACGGGATGTACAAGGGCGCCAAGAGTGTCAGGCTCACGGCCGGATCGTACCAATCGGGCGTGTACCAAGGCTGTACGTGCAGCAATGATCCCCCAGAATGAGGGCGGCTCCACGCGCGAGCGGGTGGTCCACAGAGCCGGATAGGGTGGACGCCGTGGCCGTGACCAAGGATTCCGAACAGAGGACAGGACGGGGCGAGATCCCCGACCCCGTCCTGTTCTCGATCGGCTTCCTCTCCTTCTTCGACCGGTTCGCCACGCCCCCGATGCTCGTGGTGCTCGCCAGCAGGACAGGCCTCTCGCTCGCCGAGGCCGTGGGGCTGGTGGCCTCCTACGCCCTCTTCTACGCGCTCGGCCAGCCACTGTGGGGGTTCATCAGCGACCGGTTCGGCCGGGTCACTGTGCTCCGCGCGGCCCTCGCCGGCCTACTGCTGGCCGCCGTCGCGAGCACGCTGGTCAGCACCCATGTGCCACTGCTCATCGCACGCTCGGCCGCCGGGCTCATGGCCGGCTGCCTCTATCCGACCCTCCTGACGATCCTCGGCGACACCCGGGCCGGGGTCGAACGCGCCCGCGGCCTCTCCGACCTGCAGATCTACTCGGCGCTCGGCACCACGGGGGCGACCCTCGCCGCTGGTGCGATCGCGGCGTTCACCGACTGGCGCGTGGTGTTTGGCCTCCCTGCGGTGGGCAGCGTCGCCCTGCTCCTCTTCCTGCGCAGAGCGCACGACGCCGGCACGCACCGCGGCGGGCACGTAGAGCTCCGCGCGGCGTTCTCGGGCGCAGCACTCGTCGTCTACGGCGTGGCGGTGCTCGAGGGAGCGGTGCTCATGGGCATCCTGACCTACTTTGTCCCGGCCCTGCAGCATGAAGACGTGCCCATCGCCCTCGCGGGCCTCCTCGCCGCCGGGTATGGAGTCGGCGTGATCGTGGGCGCGCGCATCATGCGCCGCCTCGTCCAGCGTTTCTCGCGGACTCAGCTCATGGGGATCGGAGGGGTGGTCCTGCTCGTCGGGTACGCGGCGTCGTCCATTGCGCAGAACCCCACCGCAATCACGGCCACGGCGGTGCTCGTCGGCGCCTCGAACGGGGTCCTGCACTCATCGGTGCAGGGCTGGGCCACGGACGTCGCACCCACAGCCCGGGCCACAGCCGTCTCGCTGTTCGCATGTGCGCTGTTCTTGGGCAGCTCGGTCGGGACCTTCCTCACCGCCGGTCTCGCGGACGCGGGCCGCTACGGCGCCATCTTCCTGCTGGGCCTTGCGGCGACCGTGGTGCTCATCGCAGTGGTCACCATGGGGCACCGGGCGTGGGAGCGGCGTCGGACGCGCTGAAGGTCTGACGCCGCGTCGCGTCAGTGCGGGCCCTGGTCAGATGAAGCCTGCACGCCCTGTGGTGAATCTTGGACGCGAGGCCTACCCTTGAAACGTCCACCACCATGAATCGTCCCGCTGGGATGCTGGGGCTCGGTGAGGCGGCTTCGAGTTCAAAGGAGCACGCCATGACAAGCAACGCGTCACTCAACATCGTCACGACCCTTGCCGTGAAATCCCACAACACCCCGGATGAGAAGCGCCGCCCGGACAAGTCCGAGATCGACCTCGTCACGGTCGGCGACTACACCATCGGCCGCCTCACGTTCGAGCCAGGCTGGCGCTGGTCCGAGTGCATCAAGCCCGTGGCCGGGACCGAGAGCTGCCAGAACAACCACGTGGGCTACTGCGTGGCGGGCACGCTCGAGGTGCGCCTGAACTCCGGCGAGACCGCGACCATCACGGCGGGCGACTCGTACACGATCCCGCCCGGGCACGACGCCCACGTGGTCGGCGACGAGAAGTTCGTAGGCCTCGAGTTCCTCAGCGCCGCCAGCTTCGCAAAGGGCGACTGAACAGCTACGCGACGGGCGACTCGGCGGCGCGGTCGACCTTCCGGTGGAAGTGCATCCCGGCCACGCCGCCGAGCACGGCACCGGCGAGCGCGATGAGCGCTGCAACGATCAGGACGACGATCCCGCCAGTGGTCAGCGTGCCTTCATCGACCGGGATTCGCGGGAAGCTGTTGAGGCTGGAGAGCACATTGAACTGGCTTCCGGCCACCGCAACGACGACCGCGAGGATGATCGCCATGATGACCGCCCACAGCCACACCGCGACGCCCTGCCGGGCCCCGTCGAAGCGTGCCATCCGTCCGGCAACGTAACCACCGCAGTAGTAGGCTACGAAGAGGATCACGGCCACGGCGATGGCACCAGCGATCCCGACCGTCGACCCCTGATTGGCCAACTTGCTGGTGTCGGTCTGGGTGCCGATCGCGACGCCGGCGCCGGCGGCGCTGATCAATGCGGTCAGGAGCACAGACATGCCCATAGCGGTCAGCCATCCGAAGAAGGCGGAGCCGGGCTTCACACCCCCGAAGCGCCTCCTCTGCTCGGCCACGGTGGCCCTGCTGTCCACCGCGTAGCGCTCGGTGTCCTCGTAACGCTCCTCGGCGTCCGCGTCGTACCGTCCACGCTCCCTGGAGCGCTCGCGGTCACCCACATGACGCTCGGAGGCCGCGTCGTACCGCCCACGGTCCCTGTCGTGCTCAGCGTCCGCGGGGTACTGCTCGCGCTCCCTGTAGCGCTCGCGGTCCCCCTCGCGCCGCTCGCGGTCCCCGTCGTAGCGCTCGCGGTCCCCGTCGTAGCGCTCGCGGTCCCCGTCGTGACGCACGGCGTGCGCGGCGGAGCGCTCAGTGTCCCCCTCGCGACGCGTGGCGTCCGTTGGGAAGCGCTCAGTGTCCCCCTCGCGGCGGGTGGCGTCCGCGTCTAACCGCCCTCGGTCCCTGTCACGTTCCGCGTCCGCGGCGGAGCGCTCAGTGTCCCCGTCGTACCGCTCGCGATCCTCGTAGTGATTGTCCCGGCCGTGTTCTGGGTGGCTCACTTGGTCCGCCCTCCTTTGATGGCTGATGTGATGTAGCGGCAACAGTCGTCACGCGCCCCTGTTGCAGGCGCCTGCTGGGGTATTGCCCCGGATCAGCGGAACCAATCGTTTCGTGACCCGCCGTAGTTGACTTGCGGCGACCTGCCGCGGAAACGTTGGGCGCATGTGCGCTGACAAGCTCTTCACTCCCGTAGACCTCCGGGGAATCCAGGCCCGGAACCGACTGTGGGTCTCCCCCATGTGCCAGTACTCCGTCGAGAAGTGGGACGGTGTGCCCACCGAGTGGCACTCGGCCCACCTCGGCTCGTTCGCCCGCGGCGGCGCGGGCCTCGTCATGACGGAGGCGACGGCGGTGAGCCCGGAGGGCCGCATCACCAATTGGGACACGGGGATCTGGAACGATGCCCAGGCGGAGGCGTGGCGCGGGATAGCCGCGTTCATCCATGCGCAGGGTGCGCCGACCGCGATGCAACTCGCCCATGCCGGCAGGAAGGCCTCGACGTTCCGAGAGTGGAGCGGCCACGGGACGCAGCCGGTCGAGGAGGGAGGCTGGGAGGCCGTGGCGCCGTCCGCCGTCGCCTTCGACGGCTACGCGGTGCCCCGGGAGCTCGGCCCCGAGGAGATCGAGGGCGTCGTGGCGGACTTCGCGGCAGCCGCCCGCCGCGCTCTCGACGCCGGCTTCGACGCCGTGGAGATCCACGGCGCGCACGGGTACCTGGTCCACCAGTTCCTCTCCCCGCTCTCCAACCTGCGCACGGACGAGTACGGCGGCAGCCTGGAGAACCGCGCGCGGCTGCTCCTCGAGATCGTACGGGCCGTGCGGGACGAGGCGGGCGACGGCGTGCCCCTCCTCGTTCGCCTCTCCGCCACCGACTGGGTCGAGGGCGGCTGGAACATCGACGACACGATCACGGTCGCGGGCTGGGCGGCTCAGGCCGGCGCGGACTGGTTCGACCTGTCCTCGGGCGGCCTCGTGGCTCGGGCTAGCATCCCGGTCGAGCCCCTGTACCAAGTGGGGTTCGCCACCGCAGTCCGCAACGGGACCGGGATGCCGGTGAACGCCGTCGGCCTCATCACCACCCCGCAGGAGGCAGCCCAGATCGTGGACGACGGCGCGGCGGACGCCGTCATGGTGGCCCGCGAGTTCCTCCGCGACCCGCACTTCGCCCTCCGCGCGGCCCACGAGCTCGGCGTGGAGATCGACTACTGGCCGCCGCAGTACACCCGCGCCAAGTGGCGCACCAATCCCTGAAACCGGCGCACCCTGGCCGCGGCCGCCGCAGGCAACACGACCCTGCCGTGTGCCTTCGTGCTCGGTGGGAGGGGTCAGCGCGGCGTGTCGGGGGGACGACACGCCGCGCTGCCGCCTGTTCCCGAGCCCAGTGTGAGCAGGAACGGACGCCTCCGGGCTTGATATCGTCGCCACACCCGCACCACACCCGACCGAAGGACCTCCATGCCCCGTGCCGAACTCGCCACCGTCGTCGAGTCCCTCGAGTCCGCCCTTCCCGGTCAGGTGGAGACGGACCCGGAGCTGCTTCGTCCCTTCACCACGGACCGTTCGGGCCACCGCTCGGCCGGGGCGCCGCTCGCCGCGGTGTACCCGCGCGCCGTCGAGGACGTGCAGGCGGTCTGCCGGATCGCGTCCGAGGCAGGAGTACCCATCGTGACCCGCGGCGCCGGGACGGGTCTGGCGGGCGGGGCTATCGGCGGGCCGGGCGAGATCGTCCTATCCGTCCGCGACATGGACCGAGTCCTCGAGATCTCCGGCGAGAACCGCCTCGCGGTGGTGCAACCGGGCATCCTGAACGGGGCGCTCAACGCTGTGCTCGCGGAACACGGGCTGTGGTGGGCACCGGACCCGGCGAGCAAGGACATCTCCACGGTGGGCGGCAACATCGCCATGAACGCCGGGGGCCTGCTGTGTGCGAAGTACGGCGTGACACGCGAGGCGGTGCTCGCCCTCAAGGTGGTTCTCGCGGACGGAACGCTCCTGGAGGTGGGCCACCGCACGGTCAAGGGCGTGACGGGCTATGACCTGTGCGCCCTCATGATCGGCTCGGAGGGGACCCTCGGGATCATCGTCGAGTGCACGCTCAAGCTCCAGCCGCTCGTCGCCGGGGAGATCACAACAATCGGCGCGTACTTCGGGACGCTCGAGGCCGCACTCGGCGCAGTCGCCGAGGTGACCAGACAGGGCCATGTCCCCGCGATCATGGAGCTGATGGACCGCCCCACGCTCGATTGCGTGGCCCGGTTCACAGGCCACACGGCCGACGGCGCGGCGTACCTGCTCGTCCAGTGCGACGGCCCCGGCGCGGGTGCCACGGCGGGACAGGTCGCGGAGATCCTCCGCGCGGCAGGCGCCCGGGCCGAGGTCACGACCGAACCGGAGGAATCCAAGCGCCTCGTCGGGGTGCGGCGCGGCGCATTCCCCGCGCTCGAGGCGATGGGCACCCTGCTGGTCGAGGACATCGCGGTCCCCCGCGACAAGATGGGGGCCGCCTTCGCGGCTGTGCGCCGCATCGAGGAGAAGTACGGGGTCATGATCCCCACCTCGTGTCACGCCGGGGACGGCAACCTCCACCCCACCTTCGTCTTCACGGGCCGCGACGTGCCGCAGGAGATCTGGGACGCCGCCGGCGAGATCTTCGCCACCGCCCTCGAGCTCGGCGGGACGCTCACGGGCGAGCATGGGATCGGCCTCCTCAAGCGGCGTTGGCTCGGCGACGAGCTGGGCGCGCAGCAGTACGCCCTCCAGCGCGAGATCAAGAGGGTCTTCGACCCCCGTGGGATCCTCAACCCGGGCAAGGTGTTCTCCGAGTAGCACCGCCCCCCCCCGGGTGCCTCCAGGGCCCTCCTTTTGAACCGAGCGGTGTCAGGGTAGTGCCTCCTCGGGACACCTCCGAACGGGGGACCGGCATTCCAGCCCTCGGGCAATGCACCACCCACACGGAGCAGAGACCGATGGAGGAGAAGACCTTGGACCAGAGCAGCGCCCCCATCCTCGAGGCCATCGAGGAGTACCACCGGCTCGACCGCTACGGCTTCACCCCACCCGGGCACCGTCAGGGCCGCGGGGTGGACCAGCGGACCCTCGACGCCCTCGGGCTGGACACTTTCCGCTCGGATCTCCTCGCCACGGCCGGGCTCGACGACCGACTGTCCCGGGGCGCCATCCTCAGCCGTGCGGAGGATCTCATGGCCGATGCCGTGGGCGCGGACAAGGCGTTCTTCTCCACGTGCGGCAGCTCGCTCTCCGTGAAGTCGGCGATTCTCGCGGTGACCCGCGGGCGCGGGGAGATCCTCATCTCCCGGGACGCCCATAAGTCCGTCACGGCGGGGCTCCTGTTCTCCGGCCTCCAGCCGCGCTGGATCCCCGTCCGTTACGACAACGAGCTCCACATCGCGCATCCGCCGTCGCCGGAGAGCGTCGAGATGATGTGGCAGCGGCATCCCGACGCGGCGGCCGCCCTCGTCGTCAGCCCGACCCCGTACGGTACGTGTGCGGATCTCGAGGCCATCGCGGAGATCTGCCACTCACGCGGCAAGCCGCTCATCGTCGACGAGGCCTGGGGAGCGCACCTGCCGTTCCACGATGCCCTGCCGACGTGGGCCATGGATGCCGGGGCGGACATCTGTGTGGTGAGCATCCACAAGATGGGGCTGGGCTTCGAGCAGGGATCGGTGTACCAGCTGCAGGGCCCGCTCGTGGACCCGGTGCGGCTCCAGCACTGCGCAGACCTCCTGGCGAGCACGAGCTCGAGCGTGGTCCTCTACGCCGGGATCGATGGCTGGCGGCGCCAGATGGTCGCCGAGGGACACGCGCTACTCGACTCCGCTCTCAGTCTGGCGGACCGGCTGCGGGGCGACATCGGGGCACTCCCCGGCCTCCATGTCCCCCGGGAGGAGCTTCTCGGCGTCGAGGCGTCGCACGACCTTGACCCCCTGCACGTCCTCATCGACGTCTCGGGGCTGGGGATCAGCGGGTACCAGGCCTCGGACTGGCTGCGAGCGGAGCAGCGGATCGACATGGGCCTCGTGGACCACCGGCGCGTCGAGGCCACCCTGAGCACCGCCGACGACGACGAGACCGCCCGGAGGCTCCTCGAGGCTCTCGAGAAGCTCACCCGTGCCGCCAAGGACTTCCCCACTCCCCCGCCGATCAGCTTCCCCGAGGGGAGTGACTTCGAACCCGACATGGCCCTGCAGCCCCGCGACGCGTTCTTCGGGCCGGTGGATTCCGTCCCGATAGCCGAGGCTGTCGGCCGGATTGCGGCGGAACAGGTCACGCCCTACCCGCCCGGCATCCCCGCCCTGCTGCCGGGTGAGCGGATCAACGCCGCAATCCTGGAATACCTCCGTACCGGCGTGAAAGCAGGCATGAACCTGCCCGACCCCGCCGACCCGACCTTCCAGACCATCCGCGTCGTGGCCGAGTGACGCTGCCGCCTGCCCACCCGGCAGCCTGCCGCGCCGGCATGGGACGCACGACGACGCCTGGTCAGGTCGTCGTCGTGCGGCACCACAGCGGCCCTCGACGCAGGGCCTAGCCGGGAAGCGGCACGTTGGGCGGCTCCTCGTCGTCGCCGTAGGCCTTCTCCTCCAGGTCCTCCGCCTTCGTGTCGCCCGTGTCGGAGCCGATGCCCGTGTCCCGTTGGAACCCGTCCAGCCGCTCCTGGTCGGACTGCATTTCGTCGGACCGGACGTCCTCGGGGCGGACGCCCTCCGGCTGCTCGTTGGCCATGTACCTCTCCGTTCAGTGCTGGTTCTCATGCTTCCGCTGGACGCCTCGGCACTTACCCCGCAGAGGGGAGGTCAATCGGGCAGGGCCCTAGCGGCCGCCCTCGATCTTGCGGCTGCGCTGCTCGATAGCCCTGGTGCCATAGGGATAGGCCTCGAGCTCGGGCTCGCGACCTGCGTTGCACAGTTGGGGTGGCCCGCATCTCCGCGTGCGCCCGTCGGGTCGATACCCGGCCGCCTCCAGATGCCTAGGCTATCGAGAGATCCTGTCCAGCAGCTTTGGCTGGGCGACGTCGCTCCGGATGACTTTTCGGAGAACGTCTGGACTTGTCGCCGTGCCCGTCCTCTTCTTCACCTCTCGCCGGATGAGGTCCAGCACGGAGTCCGAAAGTATGACATCGAGCAGGAGCTCAGGAGCCGTGGCGGCACTGTGTCGCCAGACCTCCTCGATCTGCCGACGCTTGAGGGACTCGTGATGCAGGTAGAACAGCCGGGAAGCCTTGCTCTCAGCCGGCTCAGGTCCGAGCAGGTCCACTTCGAGGGCGAGATCCACGACGACAGGCAGCCCGCCGGTGAGGTGGTAAACCTGCCAGATCTGCCCATTCGTCAGGACCATCCATTCGATGCCCTCGTTCACGGCATACATCTGGACCTGCCGCAGATGACGCTCGTTGAGCTTCTGACTGACACGCTTGACCTCGATGAATGCGACGAGCTGGCGGTCGATGCGCACGCCGTAGTCAGCGAAATCCTGACGGACCATGTACTCAGTAGTCAGGTCCGCGTACTTGTCGTACCCCAACCCTTCACACAGCAGATCGGTGATCAGGAGGCGGGTATCGCCTTCGTTCGCGTCGCGTTCCAGCAGAGCGCGCAGGGGGTCCCCGAACTTCCGCACAGCCGCCAGGGTCTGCTCCCGCGCGGCTTCCTCCCAACGGGGGACCTTCAGCCGAGGCCTAGCTGGGGTGACCTTTCCGGCCGGATCATCCTCCCCGGACCCAGCCAACATCTCGGGTTGGCCGTCAGACACACCGCCCTCGGCAGGGCCTGAGGGCACGATGCCCTCGTCGGGCAGTCCGTCATCCGCCAGAATGGCAGAACCAATCGCCCCCTCGGCAGGCAGCTCCGCCCCGGGAGTTCCTGGCCGATCCTCTTCGTCCTGTGCAGGTGCCGACGGTGTCCTCCCGGGCCCCGCCAGCTCAGGCGGAAGCTGCGAGTACGGGTCGACCACCCCCATCGAGGCCTGGGTCATGATCCAGTGGATCGTCTCCACCCACGGCCCCACCGCGGGGTGCTCCGCCTCGGGCGCCTCCAAAGACCTCGTCACGGCCAGCACTTCCAACACTTGATGGGTCGGCACTACGTGCCCAGCTTCACTAGCTGCCTCGGCCCACCGGATCAGCGCGGCATATCGAGCTGAAGCCTTCGCCTCCATCGGAATCCCCCAATCCCGGCGGCACCCTGGACCGCCCTCTACAGACCCTAGCCGAGGCAACTGACCCGGTGCGGCCGCCCCGGCCCCGTTGTTCGACGGCCGGTCGCCCGCCAGCCCGAAGCCACAGTCCCACAGCAGCCCTAGTCCGGAGCGTGTCACGGCGCGACGGTGGTGACACCTTGGGCGGTGAAGCGCCGGCTCGAGCTTGGAGGGGGAGCGCCGCGGCCAGATCTGGCCACTCGATGAAGGAATCTCGAGTGGCCAGATCTCGCCCGCCGAAGGCCCTACCGGCCGCCCTCGATCTTGCGGCTGCGCTGCTCGATGGCCTTGGTTCCATAGGGATAGGCCTCGAGCTCGGGCTCGCTGACTTTCGTGAGCTTGGCCATCTCCTCCTCGCCCAAGGCCAGGTCGGCCGCCTTGAGGTTGTCCGCGAGCTGCTCGCGGGTTCGGGCGCCAAGGATCACGGACGTCACGGCGGGCCGATCGGCGACCCAGCGCAGGGCCACCTGCGCGTGCGAGACGCCATGCGTCTCCGCGACCGAGCCCACGGCATCGATGATGTCCCAGGTCTTGGCGCGGGCGTTGCGCGGGCCCCACGCCTCCATGCCGCGTTGGGGATCCTCGCCGAGCCGCGTCGCGCCGGTCGGCTGCGTGTCGCGGTGGTACTTGCCGCTCAGCCAGCCCCCGGCGAGGGGGCCCCACGGCAGCAGGCCCATGCCGGCGTCGAGCGCGGCGGGCACGACCTCCGACTCGATCCCGCGCACGAGCAGGTTGTACTGCGGCTGGAGGGTCACGGGAGCGGCCCAGCCGTGGGCCTTGGCCTCGTAGACGGCCTTGGTGAGCTGCCAGCCGAGGAAGTTGGAGAAGCCGTAGTAGCCGATCTTCCCGACGGCCACGGCGTCGTCGAGGAAGCGGAGCGTCTCCTCGATGGGGGTGTGCGGATCCCACGCATGCATCTGGTACAGGTCGATGTGCTCCACCCCGAGCCTCCGCAGCGACGCGTCGAGTGCCGTGCGGAGGTGGCGGCGCGAGGTGCCGTGGTCGTTGGGCCCGTCCCCCATCGGGAACCGGCCCTTGGTCGCGATGACCATCTGCTCCGCCCGCTCGGGATTCGCGGCGAGCCACCGCCCCACGATCTCCTCGGACGTGCCGTGCGTGTAGACGTCTGCGGTGTCGATGAACGTGCCGCCGGCCGCGGCGTAGTCATCGAGGATGGCGTGGGACGTTGCCTCGTCGGCTTCGTGGCCGAACGTCATGGTTCCGAGGGCGAATGCCGAGACGATTGCCCCGCTGCGTCCGAGAGTGCGGTACTCCATGGTTTTCCTTCCGTTGAGTGAATGCTCGAAGAGCTGTTCGTCCCACGCTACCGGCGCCCCCCAGACCCGTGGGAGGTCCTGACAGGACCAGTCTCAGACGCACGACGGCGCGGGGCCGGGCCCGCGCGGTCGCCAGGCGGAGGTGGTCGGGCAAGGAGGAGCCCAGCTTCCCCGCACACAACGCGCCTACGTCTGGGCGACGGCGCAGAGTCTCGCCACGATCCCCCGAAGCTCCTCCGGCGTCGCCCGGCCCGGGCCCGACGAGAACGTGGTGTCTGCGTGCAGCATGAGTGCGGCGAAGACGAGCCCCACGGCGAGGCGCGCGCGTTCCGGCGTCGCCCGCTCCTCAGCAAGACGGATCACGTCCCGGCGCGCCCCCGAAGACCACTGGTGGAGCGCGGCCAGGAGATCCGGTTCGTAGCCCATGAGCCGCTTGATCCTCGGAATGTCGCCTTCAGGACCCTCAGCGATCCCGGACACGAGCTCGCAGAGGTCGCCCACGAGGGTGCCCTCGCCCTCGAGGAACCGCCGCTCCTGCTCAGGGGACAGCGGCTGCTCGGGGACCCCGAGCGTAGCCGCGGCCTTGGACGGGAAGTAGTTGAAGAACGTCCGCTCGGAGATGCCCGCAGCAGCGCAGATGTCCGCGATCGTCACCTGGCCGAGCCCGCGATCGGCCGCGAGGGCGAACGCGGCGTTGTGAATCGCACGCCGCGTCCGCTCCTTCTTGCGCTCGCGCAGGGTCCCTGGTGCGTCGTCGGACACAGGACTGCCCTCCATGGCACTCACCCCCGGTTGACTTTGATCGCGCCCGTGTCCGGGCCGGTCATCGCCCCGGTCTCGGCGGCCGCCATCGCGGCGTCGGACTCCAGATCGTCGGCCGTCCCCTGCGCGTCGGCCTGCTCCTGGAGCGCCGAGCGCTGCCGCAGCGGCGGCACGCGGAAGAACCAGGAGAGGATGAATGCGAGGATCGTGACTCCGAGGCCTACCCAGTAGATGGTCACCGCCGAGCTGTTGAACCCGACGAGGAACGGCCGCGAGAGCCGCTGGTCGGCGCCCTTCAGGAAGGAGGTATCCGACGTGGTGGACGACCCACTGGAACTGGACTGCCCGTCCTTGAGCTTGTCGAGCATGGTCGGCGCGAGCTTGTCCACGATCGCCTTGCGCTGGGCGTCGTCGGCGTAGTCCACTTCGAGTCGACCGTTGACGACGCCGGCGCCCGCCTTCTGCGCCGCGGCCTGGAGGGCCGTCTGTTCGGCCGCGGGCTTCGCTGCCGCGACCTGGGCATCGATGATGCCCTGGGCGGCCGACGCCGGGACCGCACCGGCGGCGACCTGCTTCTGGACGGCGGCTGTCACCTGCTGGGTCACCGTCTGGTCCGCGGCCTGCTTGGCGGCCGCGGAGCCCTGGTTGAGGCCCGACTGCACCTGCTCCTTGACCGGGGTGACAATCGGGTTCCAGACCTGGTTCATGACGCCCTGATTCGACGAGTTCGAGGCGATCGACGGCGTGAGGGCGGCGTCGAGCGCCGTCGTGAGATCGTCCTTGTTCTGCATCGCGGTGCTGATGTTGGTGGGCATCGTCGAGAACAGCACGGAGAGCAGGACGGCGGTGCCCATGGTGCCGCCGATCTGGCGGAAGAAGGTAGCGGAGCTCGTGGCAACGCCCATGTCCTTGGGCTCAACTGAGTTCTGCGACGCGAGCACGAGGGACTGCATGAGCTGGCCGAGGCCGAGCCCGAGCAGGAACATGGCGCCCATGAGGAACCACAGCGGCTTGTCGACTGTCATTGACGTGAGGACGAAGTAGCCGACCGCCATGAACAGTGTGCCGAGCACCGGGAAGATGCGGTATCTGCCGGTGCGCGAGACGATCTGCCCCGAGGCAATGGAGGCAACCATGAGACCGCCAATCATCGGCAACGTCGCGAAGCCGGACTCGGTGGGGCTCAGGCCCGTGACGAGCTGGAGGTAGAGCGGAAGCGTCAGCATCGCGCCGAACATCGCGAAGCCCACGAAGAATCCGATGACTGTGGCCATCGAGAACGTGTGGGAGTGGAACAGTCGCAGCGGGATGATCGCGTTGGGCCCCATAGCCCGCTCAATGAGGATGAACGCCACGAGTCCCACGCCGCCGATCACGAAGCACGTGATGGACAGCGCGGAGCCCCAGCCCCACTCGCGGCCCTGCTCGGCCACGAGGAGGAGCGGGACGAGGGTCACGATGACGGCCGTGGCGCCCCACCAGTCGATGCGCGGCGCGGTGTTCTTGTGGAATCTCGGAAGGTGCAGGAACGCGAGCACCATGAGGAGCGCGAGGATGCCGATCGGAACGTTGATGAGGAACACCCAGCGCCAGCCCGCCACCCACAGGATCTCGTTGGCGTCGGAGAACATCCCGCCGATCAGCGGGCCCACCACCGAGGAGACGCCGAAGACCGCGAGGAAGAAGCCCTGGTACTTGGCACGCTCGCGTGGAGCGAGGATGTCTCCCATGATCGCCAGCGGCAGCGACATGAGCGCGCCTGCGCCGATGCCCTGGAACGCGCGGAACGCGGCGAGCATGATCATCGACGTCGAGAACGAGGACAGGAATGAGCCGAGGATGAACACCGCGAGGCCGAAGATGTACAGCGGGCGGCGTCCGAAGATGTCGGAGAGCTTGCCGTAGATCGGCGTGGCGATGGTCGACGTGATGAGGTAGGCGGTGGTGACCCACGCCTGCTGGTCGAGTCCGTGGAGGTCGTCGCCGATGGTCCGGATCGCGGTGCCTACCACGGTCTGGTCTAGCGAGGACAGGAACATGCCCGACATGAGGGCATAGATGACCAGCATGATCTGACGCTGGGTCATCACCTCGCCCGACGGCGCGGGGGCCGCGTTGCGCGCGGCCCGGCCGGACGCTGCTTGAGACATCAGGGGTCCGAATCTCTCAGAGGGGGTTTAGGGTGCGCTTAGCTCGCCGAAACTACTTTGCAGACTCTGCAAGTTTACACACTCTGCAACAATCCGGCTCTCCCGGAAACCTGTGAGTTTCCCTACCCCTCGTCGATCCGCTTGAGCAGGTCCCCGAGCGCGTCGCGGATCTCGTCGTGGTCGTACTGGGACGCGCGGCTCTCCCCCGAGATGACCGCACAGCGGTGGACCTTCTCCAAGTCGCTGAAGGGGAACTTGTACCGCCCCTTGGTGCCCGACTCGTCGTCGTCCACCCCGAGGAACCAGCGCGAGTACTCGCCCTCGCCGTGCTCGTCGAGGTACGCGCTCAGCTCCTTGGTGGACGGCGCGTGCTCGCTCCAGTCGTCGCGGGAGTCCCGCACCACCTTGCCGTCGCGAATGAGGGATTTCGCGTTCTCGTAAGCCTTCTTGTTGAGCTTCACTTCCGGTTCCTCCTTCCGGACGCATGACGCCGCGGCGCCGCCTTCCGCCCGAATGCTTACCCGCCGCCGGGCTGCCGAACCCGGACGATCGGGAGGTCCAGCTCCTCCCCCAATCGCTCCCAGTGGGCGGCGGGCTCCGAGGCGAACCTCAGCTCGAGCTCCTCCTGCGTCCTTCCGATATGGGCTGCCAGCCGCTCGGCGAACACGGGCTCGAGCGCGGCGACGGCCACGAACCCGTCGGCCGTCGGGTAGATGCCGTACCCGGGCAGGCCCCCGGCGAGGGGACCCCCGCGGGAGGTGAGGCCGAAGCGGGCGGCAGCTGCGGCGTCGTGCGCGGCCTCGTCGAGGACCACGCGTACGTGCCGGCCCTCGGTGCCGTGGTCCCGCGCGCGCAGGGCGAGGAGCGCGGCGGCCACGGCGCGCTCGGCGCCGAGCAGGTCGGCGATGGGGACGAGCGGCATCGCGGGCGGGCTGAGCGTGCCGTGGGCGGCCTGATAGGTGAGATCGTGGCCCGGGCGCTCGGCGCCGTCGCCGTCATGCCCGACAATCTCGACATGGGCGAGCCCGCGCAGGCGGACGGCCTCTGGGATCCCGAGCCTGACGAGCGCGGAGGGGCGGTGCGCGGTGAGCAGCAGGTCGGCGCGGACCAGGAGCTTCTCGAAACGGGCGCGGTCGGCAGGGTCCTTGAGGTCAAGTGTCACGATCTCCTGCCCGGCGACGAGCTCGCGGTACCAAGCTGGCGCACCTGCCTTGAGCGGATCGCCCTGGGGCGGCTCGACCTTGACCACTGCCGCGCCGAGCGTAGCGAGCCTCGCCGCGGCGAGCGGGCCGGGGAGGTTGACGGCGAGCGTGACCACCGTGGTACCGGACAGCGGGTCTCGCGGGCGTGGGTCGCTCCCCTCGGGCTGCTCTGTTTGCTCCATGCAGACCAGCATGCAGCACCTTCGCCAGAGTCGAAGGGCTAGGGCGTCCCGACGGACGAAGCTTGCCCGCCGGATAATCCAGGCCAGAACCTGGGTTCAGCGGCCTACGGCCCGAGGGCCGGCGACGACGACCCCGTACTTCGCAACGGCGCCCCAAGGATCAGCCCGTCGATGAGGAAGTCGACGGCGAGCGGTCGCTGCGGGGACCGAAACCGGGCCTCAACCCCGGCCTGTCAGCGCTTGTGCCGTCGGCTTCCGCCGTGCCAGTCCTCCTCTTGGCCCGCTTCCCCGTGCGTCACGCCGAAGCTGCGCAGCTGCGGCCGCTCCCGCAGGCTGCGCTTGAGCTCGGCAAAGCCCGGGAACGATGCGAGTCCGACAACGTGGTCCCAGAGGCTGACCGCGTCCGGCTCGGCGGGCAGGCGGCTGATCACGGGCCCGAAGAACGCCATGCCCTCGGGCGGCCGGAAATGGACGATCGGCGTGCCGACGTCCTTCCCGGTAAGGGAGAGCGCCCGGTCGGTCTCCGCGCGCAGTAGCGCGTCCCAGCGGTCGTCTTCCAGCGCCTCGGCCAGGTGCCCCGGCAGGCCGGCCTCGGCCAGCAGCGGTTCCACGAAAGCCCGGCTGCCCCGTTCGGCCGGGTCCAAGTCCTCCGAGCCCTCCGCATCAAACACTTGGGCGCCAATGGCCTCGTACAGCGGCCCCACCACGGCCGGGCCGTGCTCGGCTCGGGCCCGCGCGGCCAACCGCAGCAGCCGCAAGCCGGAGGTGTGCCCGGCCTCGTACCCGGGCGGGAAATGGCGCTCGTAGTCGATATGGGCATTGAGCATCCGTAGGGAGATGAACCGCCAGTTCACGGTGTAGCCACGCTGGAGGGCGACGCTGCGGACCCATTTGCTTGTCAGCCAAGCGAACGGACACACCGGATCGAAGTAGTAGTCGATGTCCGATTCGGCCATTCCAAAGCTCCTCTTCCTTCGCTCATCCTCTTCTGACTCCCGTGCACCGGTGACCCGGCGCCCGCGCGGCCCGGGTCCCCTGGCTGCAGCGCCGGGTTGCAGAACAGCCCTTCGGCCCGGACGGTTCAGTGAGTTGGTGCCCCCTGGATGCCCGCGCCCTGGGCGCGCGGGTCCGTGCTCATTTAACCCTCAGGGTCATGCTGGAGTGGTAGGTGTAGTTGTAGGTGTAAGAACCGGGTTTTGCGGGCGCGGTGAAGGCGGTGCTGGTCCCTGCTTTGACGACTGCATCGAAGGAGCCCTCATCAGCGGTGATAGTGGCGGTCAGGGCCAGGGCGAGGCGCTGGCGGGTCGTGGTGGTCTTCATGGCGTTTTCCTTAA
>NZ_JAIZDP010000030.1 GCF_021554725.1 Sinomonas notoginsengisoli
GGGCTGGTGGAGAGTGCGAGGGCGCCCAGGGCCAGGGCCGGGGCGATCAGGAAAGCGGATTTCTTCATGGCGCTTTTTTCCTCCATTGACAAAGAGCGCTCCCCTGATGGGAACGCACATAACCTGTGACACCATCGGTTCGTTGTGCTCCCCGTCACGGATTGGTCCAATCATCAGAAAAGTTTTCATCACCCACATCCGGACGTGCCCTGACCAGACACGGCCGCCGGCATATGGCCTCCCCGTAGGGGGCCAAGGAGGTGCTATTCGGACCAGCAGGCCAGGACCGTGGTGGCAACCTGGTACGCGAACGCGGCGCGGGTCACCTGGTGCGGTCCCAGCGTTTCCGGCAAGGCGTCCGCGTCCACAGCCAACACAAAGT
>NZ_JAIZDP010000031.1 GCF_021554725.1 Sinomonas notoginsengisoli
CGCGTTCGCCCACGAGGCTGACAGCACCACGTACCAGGCGAACCTCGCCGCGATCAACGGCAGCAACGCCTCGGGAACGGCCATGATCACCGTCCACGGTGACCAGGCGACCGTCACCGAGAAAGTCTCCGGACTCGCTGCGACGTTCAACGGCAACCCGTACCCGCACGTCCAGCACATCCACATCGGGGCGAAGGGCACCTGCCCTGACATGTCCGCGGACACGAACAAGGACGGGGTGATCAGCACCACCGAGGGCGCACCGTTCTACGGCGGCATCGGTGCGACGTTGTCCACCAGCGGTGACACCAGCCCCGCGGCCGGGACCGAT
>NZ_JAIZDP010000032.1 GCF_021554725.1 Sinomonas notoginsengisoli
GGCCCTCGCAGCCGACAGCACCACGTACCAGGCGAACCTCGCCGCGATCAACGGCAGCAACGCCTCGGGAACGTTCATGCTGACCCTGAACGGTGACCAGGCCACGGTGACCGAGAAGGTCTCGGGTCTGGCCGCGACGTTCAACGGCAACCCGTACCCGCACGTCCAGCACATCCACATCGGAGCGAAGGGCACCTGCCCTGACATGTCCGCGGACACGAACAAGGACGGAGTGATCAGCACCACCGAGGGCGCACCGTTCTACGGCGGCATCGGCGCGACGTTGTCCACCAGCGGTGACACCAGCCCCGCGGCCGGCACCGAC
>NZ_JAIZDP010000004.1 GCF_021554725.1 Sinomonas notoginsengisoli
CGCTCGGATTCGCGGAGTCAAACCGGCCGTTCAGTCGGCCACATCTGACCCTGGGATCTTCGAGCTCTGGCGCCATGAGGGAGTGAATCCCCGCCCTTGGCGCGGGACAAAACTATACCACCGTCGGACCGGGATCACCAACACACCCCGGTGACGGCAAGAGAGCCCCTGCCTCCGAGGGGTGCCCCCACGAGAACGGGGCGGCGACCTGGATCGCACGATCCAGATCGCCGTCCCGTCGAGCAGGCTGCCTACTCGGGCTCGTCGCCGTCGGTATCGGGGACCAGGTAGACGACGCCAAGCGGGGGCAGGGTCAGCACGGCAGAGGCCGACTTGCCGTCCCACTCCCGCGCCTCAGCCATGACCAGGCCGCCATTGGTCACACCCGAACCTCCGAACTCGCTGGCATCGGTGTTGACCAGCTCACGCCATCGTCCCGTGAGCGGCAGTCCCACCGTGTAGTCGATGTGCGGGTCACCCGCGAAGTTGGCGATGCACACGAGCGGGGTCTCGTCCTCGGACCACCGGATGAACGAGATGACGTTGCGGTCGGCGTCGTCACCCCGGATCCACTCGTAGCCGGAAGGCTCGTTGTCCTTCTCGTACAGCGCAGGCGTGGCACGGTATGCAGCATTGAGTTCGCGGATGAGGTTCTGCAGACCCTTGTGGGGCTCCAAGTCCGCCATCCACCACTCGAGTCCGTGCTCCTGGTTCCACTCCCCCTCCTGGCCGAACTCGCATCCCATGAAGATGAGCTGCTTGCCGGGGTGAGCCCACTGGAACGCGTAGAAGGCACGGAGGCTCGCCAGCTGCTTCCACCGGTCGCCGGGCATCTTGCGCAGCATGGAGCCCTTGCCATGGACTACCTCGTCATGGCTGATCGGCAGAAGGAAGTTCTCACTGAACGCGTACACGATCGAGAACGTCATCTTGTTGTGGTGCCACTTGCGATTGACCGGGTCCTCTTCCATGTACTGGAGCGAATCGTGCATCCAGCCCATGTTCCATTTGAGCCCAAATCCAAGCCCGTTGAGCGAGGTCGGCTTCGTGACGCCGGGAAATGCGGTGGACTCCTCTGCGATGGTGACTATTCCCGGATTGCGCTTGTAGGCCGTGGCGTTGGTCTCCTGAAGGAAGGAAATGGCCTCGAGGTTCTCGCGGCCCCCGTACTGGTTAGGCCTCCACTGGCCTTCCTCGCGCGAGTAGTCGAGGTAGAGCATCGACGCCACGGCATCCACACGCAACCCATCGATGTGGAACTCCTCAAGCCAGTACAGGGCGTTGGCCACGAGGAAGTTGCGCACCTCGGTGCGGCCGAAGTTGAAGATGAGCGTTCCCCAGTCGGGGTGCTCGCCTAGCTGCGGGTCCTCGTGCTCGTAAAGCGGCTGGCCGTCGAAGTTGGCGAGCGCCCACTCGTCCTTGGGGAAGTGCGCGGGCACCCAGTCGACGATCACCCCGATGCCGGCCTGATGGAGGCTGTCGACGAGGAAGCGGAAGTCGTCCGGATGGCCGAAGCGCGAGCTGGGCGCGTAGTACGAGGTGACCTGGTAGCCCCACGATCCACCGAAAGGGTGCTCGGCAACAGGCATGAACTCGACATGCGTGAAGCCCATCGACGTCACG
This sequence comes from Sinomonas notoginsengisoli, assembly GCF_021554725.1. GTDB lineage: Bacteria > Actinomycetota > Actinomycetes > Actinomycetales > Micrococcaceae > Sinomonas > Sinomonas notoginsengisoli. Next base: position 1,624 of record NZ_JAIZDP010000004.1, read on the forward strand.
TACTCGACAAGCTGCTCGGCGAGTTCCCGATACCCGAGCCCGAGACGCCACGAACCGAGATGCACTTCATACACGCTCATAGGGGAGCTGTGCGAATCGGCCTTGGCGCGCGCGGCCATCCAGGCGTCGTCCTTGAACGCGTATCGCGACTCAACAACCCGCGAGGCCGTGCGCGGCGGTACCTCTGTGCCGAAGGCCATCGGATCGGCGCGCTCGACCCACTGGCCGTGCCGCGTGAGGATCCCGAACTTGTAGCACATCCCTGCTACTACGCCCGGGATGAAGATCTCCCACACCCCTGAGGAGCCAAGGCTGCGCATGGCATGCTCACGCCCGTCCCAGCCGTTGAAGTCGCCCTTGACCTGCACCGCCTGGGCATTGGGTGCCCAGACCTTGAAGGACGTCCCTTCGACGTCACCGAGAACCGAATGGTGCCGCTCGACGTGTGCCCCGAGCACACGCCACAGCTCCTCGTGGCGACCCTCCCCGATGAGATGGAGATCGAGCTCCCCGATGCTGGGCATATAGCGATAGGGGTCATCGACGGTGACGAGATGTCCTTCTCCGTACTCGACCTCGAGGCGGTAATCGGGCACATGGCCGGACTCCGACTCGGGCGCCGTGCCCACCCACACTCCATGCGCCTCATGGGCCAGCGGAACACGACCGGCCGCGGTGAGTGCCGTCACACTTGTCGCGAGGTGCTTGAGGGCACGGATGGTCACCGTTCCCTCGCCGTCGAGGTGCGCGCCGAGGATGGCATGGGGCGCATGGAACGCGCCGGCTGCAATCTTCGCCAGAACGTCACGGTCTACCGGGATCGGATCCTCCTCCCCCGCACCCGGCAGGGTGTGTTCAGGGGCATCCACGGAACCCCCGGCCAGGTCCGGTGCTGGGACCGCGCCACCGTGCTCGGCGCCCCCCAGGCCTGGCACGCCTCCCTCCGTTGGGCGGCTCCCCGTTCCCGCTGCATGTTCTCCGTGTGCCACGTACGTCTCCTCTCCGGGCGGTGATCCCACCGCCCCGACCTCTACCCCGCCCGGCGCCTTCCCAAGCGCACCGGTGAAGCTCTCTCCTGATGGAACCCAAGTCGCGTCGGGGAGCCAGTCGCCGAGCGCGGTCCGCGCCGCGCGAAGGGGGATCTCGGCCCACGCGGGCCGATTCCGTTCCTCGTAGGAAACCTCGTACAGCGCCTTGTCGAGCCACAGCGCAGCGAAGAGAGCGGTCCCGAACGGGCTGTCTCCCCCTGCCACAGACGAGTAGCCGTCCCAGTAGGCCTGCCCTGCCGCCTCTGCCCAGCCGTCCGGCACACGCGCCGCCGGGTCTGTGCGACGGGCCGCACCGGCCGCATAGTCGAACGAACGCAGCATGCCCACCACGTCGCGGAGGACGACATCCGGGTGGCTCCGTTCGGCGACCGGGCGGAGCGGTTCACCCTCGAAGTCGAGGATGGCGAATGGACGCTCGCGGTGCGCGAAATGGAGAATCTGGCCGAGGTGCAGGTCGCCGTGGATCCGCTGGACCGCGAGCCCTCCCTCCCGGGGGCCGGCGAGCGAGGCCAGGAGGCGCTCGAGCGCCTCGTCGGGCACGGCAACGCTCGTGCGGACCTCACCCCATGCCTCGCGCAGTCGCTGAGAAAGCCGCTCAACGAAGGCCTCGGCCTCCGCGCCACCGAGCGTCTTCGTTCCGAGGGTCTGCGCCAGTGCCGTATGGATGCGCGCAGTGGCCGCACCGAGCCCGCGGGCCTCAGACGAGAAGTCTCGGCCCTCAACCGCCGCATCCAGCGCTACGCGCCACATGTCCGCGCCCCCGCTGAGGAATTCGTGGGCCACGGCGAGTTGACCGCTCACGCTCTCTCCCGACGGCGAGCGCCACTGGGCATCCACCCAGCCGAGCGCCGTCGGGGCGTCTCTCGTATGGGCGCGGGCCAGGGCGGCTCCGAGTTCCACCTCAGGGTTGAGGCCTTTTGCCATCTGGCGGAAGACCTTGACCATCGCGTCACCGGACGCCGAGCGGACGATGATCGAGGAGTTGGACTGCTCGCCGCGCAGCACCGATGCCGTGAGTTGGCCCGACGGAAGCGACCCCTGGCCGCTCGAGGCGCCGGTCGCCGTCGTGCTTTCGCCGTCGACCTGAGCGCGGCGTGCCATGAGGCCCAGCAGCGCGTCGGCGAAGGCGGGCTCGTGCACTGCGTCGTAAACCCAGAGGGCACGGCCGGCAATGCGGGCACGCCCCACCAAGGCTGCTTCGCCGCCCGCGAGGGGCCCATCGCGCAAGCTCAGCGGGACATTCAGCACGCTCTCGAGGCGCCCTGCCCGTACGAGCACGAACCGCACCTCGAGACGCGGGCCTCCTTCCGGGCCGGGAAGCTCGAACCGGCCCGCCGGGGCGAACTGGACCTCGCGGCCCTTGGCGGGGAACCAGCGCTGGCCCGGGAGCCAGTGTTCGAGCAGTGCCTCCAGCGAGGGGAACAGGGACGTGTCCGTCATTCGCTCAGCTCCCCCGGTAGGGGCGTTGGCACAATGACCGGCAGTGCCGTGGTCAGGGGGCTCGTCGGGACGGACGCAGCGTTGCGGATCCTCAGCCAGAAGTACCCGTGGGCGCCGAGGGTCACATGGAACCGGCCGTCCTGGCCCACCTGCGAGAAAGGCTCGCCACCGAAGACGTCGCGCAGACCGCGTCCCGCGTACTCCCCGAGGTCCAAGTCCGTCGCGACCGGATGGCCCGCCAGGTTGAAGACGCACAGGATGGCCTCGCCGCGCTGCTCCTGGGCCACGCTGTCCGGCATCTCCCGCACATAGGCGAGGACCCTCTCGCTGTCCGTCGGAACGTTCCGGTAGCCGCCGAGCCCGAACACGGGGTGGGCGCGCCGGACCCCGAGGATGTTCCTCATCCAGCGCAGCAGGCTCCCGGAATGCGCCATCTCCGCCTCGACGTTGGCCATGGCGTAGTTGTAGACGAGGGACTGGATCGTGGGCAGGTAGAGCTTGCCGGGGTCCGCGGTCGAGAAACCGGCGTTGCGGTCAGGGTTCCACTGCATCGGCGTACGGACGGCATCGCGGTCGTCCAGCCAGATGTTGTCTCCCATCCCGATCTCGTCGCCGTAGTACAGGAACGGGCTGCCCGGCAGCGAGAGGAGGAGCGCGTTGATCAGTTCGATCTCCGCCCGCGAGTTGTCCAGGAGGGACGCGAGCCTCCGGCGAATGCCGACGTTCGCGCGCATGCGCGGATCCGACGCGTACCAGCCGAGCATGGCCTCGCGTTCCTCGACCGTGACCATCTCGAGCGTGAGCTCATCATGGTTGCGCAGGAACGTACCCCACTGGGCGCCTCCAGGAATGGCCGGGGTGTCCACCATCGTGTCGATGATCGGCTGGGCCCGCTGGTCCCTCAGCGCGTAGTAGAGCCGCGGCATGATCGGAAAGTGGAAGGCCATGTGGCACTCGGGTGCCTCATCGGTGCCGAAGTACTCGACCACCTCGTGCGGCGGCTGGTTGGCCTCGGCGATGATGATGCGCCCGGGGTACTTCTGGTCCATGAACTCCCGCAGCTTGGCGAGGAATACGTGGGTCGCGGGAAGGTTCTCGCAGTTGGTGCCCTCAGCCGCGTAGAGGTACGGGACCGCGTCGGCCCGAATGCCGTCCACTCCCTGGTCAAGCCAGAACTGCACGACGGCGACGATCGCCTCCTGGACCTTCGGGTTCTCATAGTTCAGGTCGGGCTGGTGGCTGAAGAAGCGATGCCAGAAGAACTGCCGCCGAATCGGATCGAAGGTCCAGTTGGACTCCTCCGTGTCGATGAAGATGATGCGGGCGTCCTGGTACTTCTCGTCAGTGTCGCTCCACATGTAGAAGTCGCCGTACGGCCCCTCGGGATCCCGGCGAGACTCCTGGAACCAGCGGTGCTGGTCAGAGGTGTGGTTCAAGGGGAGGTCGATGATGATCCGCACGCCGCGGGCATGCGCCTCAGCCACGAGGCGCTGGAAGTCGCTGATCGAGCCGAACTCAGGCAGGACCGACTCATAGTCCGCGACATCGTAGCCGCCGTCGCGGAGCGGCGACTCGAAGAACGGCGGGAGCCACAGGCAGTCAACCCCGAGCCACTGGAGGTAGTCCAGACGGTCGATGAGCCCCTGGATGTCTCCGGACCCGTCGCCGTTCGCGTCGTTGAACGCACGCACCAGCACCTCATAGAAAACGGCCTTCTTGTACCAGGCGGTGTCGTGCCTGAGGCCGGGGGCGTTGACATTGAAATTCGGCTGTGCCTGCTGGCCGATGTTCATGGGCGAGGTAGTCTCCTTCGCGGCGGGGACACGCTGGTTCAGGTCTAGGCCACGTTAGCGCGGCGCCACGGAACCGGCTAGCGACGTACGTGGAGAACGTGTGCGGGCTCGACGTGGGCGTCGAGCCGCACGTAGTTGTGCTCGCCCCACTGCCAGGACTGGCCGGAGAGGAGGTCGTCGACGCGGAAACGGCCCTCGAGGTCGAACAGCTCGGGCTCGAGGTCGAGCGCGGCGAGATCGAGGTTGACCGTGCTCTCGCGAGCCGAATGAGGATCGACATTCACCACAACGATGATCGTGTCCTTCGTCCCGTCCGGCAGCACCTTGTGCTTGGAGTACACCACGGTGGAGTCGTCGGTGCTCGAGTGCAGCGTCAGGTTCTGCAGGTCCATGAGCGCAGGGTGGGCGCGGCGGATCTCGTTCAGCCGCGTGATGTACGGCGCCAGGGAACGCCCAGCGGCCTCCTCGCCAGCCCAGTCGCGCTGCTTGTACTCGTACTTCTCGTTGTCGATGTACTCCTCGGCCCCCGGCCTGGCCACGTGCTCGATGAGCTCGTAACCGGCGTACACGCCCCAGAGGGGGCTCGCGGTCGAGGCGAGGACGGCCCGCGCTTTGAACGCCGGCTTGCCCCCGAACTGCAGGTACTCGGTGAGGATGTCCGGCGTGTTCACGAACAGGTTGGGCCGGTAGAACGCGGCCCACTCCTTCGAGATCATGGTGAGGAACTCCTCGAGCTCCTCCCGTGTGTTCCGCCAGGTGAAGTAGCTGTAGGACTGTTGGAATCCCGCCCGGCCGAGGGCCTTCATCATCGCCGGGCGGGTGAAGGCTTCGGCGAGGAACACGACTTCCGGGTTCTTCTTGGCCACCCTGCCCAGGAGCCACTCCCAGAACCACACAGGCTTGGTGTGCGGATTGTCCACGCGGAAAATCTTCACGCCATGGTCGATCCACAGGTTCACGATCCGCAGGATCTCCCTCGACAGGCCCTCGGGATCGTTGTCGAAGTTGAGCGGATAGATGTCCTGGTATTTCTTGGGCGGGTTCTCGGCGTAGGCGATCGAGCCGTCAACGCGCTTGGTGAACCACTCGGGATGCGTCCTGACCCAGGGATGGTCCGGGGAGGCCTGCAGGGCGAGGTCGATCGCGACCTCGAGGCCGAGCTCCTCGGCGCGGGATACGAACGCGTCGAAGTCGCCGAAGGTGCCGAGGTCCGGGTGGATCGCATCGTGGCCGCCCTCAGCGGCGCCGATCGCCCACGGCGAACCCGGGTCACCCGGGCCGGCGTTGAGAGTGTTGTTCGGCCCCTTGCGGAACGCGCGGCCGATCGGGTGGATCGGAGGCAGGTAGATGACGTCGAAGCCCATTTCGGCGACCCCGGGAAGCCGCTCGGCCGCGGTCCGGAGAGTGCCGGAGGTCCACTCACCGGTCTCGACATTGCGCACTGCGCCCTCAGAGCGGGGGAAGAACTCGTACCACGCACCGCGCCCCGCGCGCTCGCGCTCCACCAGGAGCGGGAAGTGCTCGCTCTCGGTGACGAGGTCGCGGATCGGGAGGCGGTCGACGGCGGCACGCACCACCTCGCTCTCGCCTGCCGCAAAGCGCTCCTCGGCGCTGTGAGACGCGTCCGCGAGGGCATAGGAGGCCGCGCGGAAGGTGCCGCGGTCAGCGTCGGTGCGTGCGTCGTCGTCGGCCGCTTCCGCCAACAGTGCGGCGCCCTCGGCGAGCATCAGCTCGACATCAATGCCTGCGGGAATCTTGATCGCGGCGTTGTGGTGCCAGGTGCCGTAGCGGTCATGCCACGCCTCGATCGTGAACGTCCAGGCACCTTCCTTGGTGGGCGTCAGGACGCCATGCCAGCGGTCCAGGCCTGTGCCGAGCTCCGAGAGCCGGACGCGCTGCTTCTCCTTGCCCCGGGGCGAGTACAGCACGGCGCTCACCCCGAGCGCATCATGGCCCTCGCGGAACGCGGTGGCCCCGACGTCGATTCCCTCACCCACCACTGCCTTGGCGGGGAAGGCGCCGCCCTCCACCACGGGTGAGACGTCGGTGATGGGGAAGCGGCCGAATCGCAGCTTGCCGGGGATGGTCGGCTCGAGAGCGGGCACAGGTGGTCCTTTCGCAGTGCGGGGCGTGGGGCGGGTCTTCTCTCGCGAGGCCCCCTGTCCATCCGTCACGATAGCCCGGGGCGGAGCCGATTGCGAAGGAGGCGACGTCGGCGCCAACGTAGTCAGCGTGGGGATCAACCGGCGTGTTGGGTGCAGTTCACCGGCGCGTAACGCGACGCACTTCATCGGCACGCGCGGCTCGACTAGTGTGGCGCACGTGAAGGCCATCCGTAGATTCACCGTCCGCACCGTGCTCCCGGAGCCCATCGCTGCGCTCGATACGCTCGCCACGAACCTGCGCTGGTCCTGGCACCAGCCCACGCGCGAACTGTTCGAGAGCCTCGACCCTGTGCTGTGGGAGGAGAGCCGCCACGACCCGGCCGGCTTGCTCGGCCTGGTCACGCGCGAGCAGCTGCAGCGGCTTGCCCTCGACACGGACGTGGTGGAGCGGGTCCGCGCCGCGGAGGAGGACCTGCGCCGGTACCTCGAGGAGCCGCGCCGGTACCAGGAGCTCGGCGAGGACGTGCCCCAGTGCATCGCGTACTTCTCGCCCGAGTACGGCATCACGGAGGTTCTCCCCCAGTACTCCGGCGGCCTCGGCATCCTCGCGGGCGACCACCTCAAGAGTGCCTCCGACCTCGGCGTGCCGCTGATCGGCGTGGGCCTCCTGTACCAGGCCGGCTACTTCAAGCAGTCGCTCTCGCGCGACGCGTGGCAGCAGGAGACGTACCCCGTCCTGGACCCGGACGCTTTGCCCCTGACCCTCCTGAGGGAAGCGGACGGCACGGCATGCGTCGTGACGCTCCCCCTGCCCAATGGGCGCAAGCTGCACGCCAACATCTGGCGGGCCGACGTGGGACGCGTGCCGCTCCTCCTCCTGGACTCGAACATGCCGGCGAACGACGACGGCGCGCGCTCGATCACCGATCGCCTGTATGGCGGCGGCGGGGACCACCGCCTCCAGCAGGAGATCCTCCTCGGCATGGGTGGCGTGAAGGCACTGCGGATTTTCCAGAGGCTCACGGGCAGGCCGGCCCCCGAGGTGTTCCACACGAACGAGGGCCACGCAGGATTCCTCGGAATCGAGCGGATCCAGGAGCTCATGTCCGGCCCGGCGCCGCTGACGTGGGACGAGGCTCTGGTCACGGGCCGCGCCTCCACGGTCTTCACGACCCACACCCCCGTGGAAGCAGGCATCGACCGGTTCGACGCCGCGCAGATCAAGTACTTCTTCGACGCGGGGCTCGCGCCCGATGTCCCCACCGCCAAGGTGCTCGAGCTTGGCCGCGAGAGCTACGAGGGCGGCGACCCCTCGGTCTTCAACATGGCCGTCATGGGCCTCCGCCTGGCCCAGCGGGCGAACGGGGTGGCGAAGCTCCACGGGCGGGTGTCCCGGGAGATGTTCTCCGGCCTGTGGCCCGGATTCGACCACTCGGAGGTCCCGATCACGTCAGTGACGAACGGCGTGCATGTGCCCACGTGGGTGGACCCGCAGATCGAGGCCATGGCCGAGGAACTCGCTCCCGGCGGCACGGTCGGCGCCCGCTGGGACGTGGTCTTCAACGTTCCGGACGAGAAGATCTGGGAGATACGCCGCCAGCTGCGAGGACGCCTCATCGAGGATGTGCGACGCCGTGTGCGCGCCGCGTGGGGCAAGCGAGGCGCAGGGGAGGCGGAGCTCACCTGGACGGACTCGGTCCTGAACCCGGATGTGCTCACCATCGGATTCGCGCGCCGCGTGCCCACCTACAAGCGCCTCACCCTCATGCTCCGCGACCCGGCACGGCTCAAGCGCCTCCTCCTGCACCCCGAGCATCCCATCCAGATCGTGATCGCCGGCAAGTCACACCCGGCGGACGATGCCGGCAAGAAGATGATCCAGGACCTCGTGCACTTCACGGATGATCCCGAGGTGCGCCACCGCATCGCATTCCTGCCGAACTACGACATCGCCATGGCGCGCACCCTGTTCCCGGGGTGCGATGTGTGGCTCAACAACCCCTTGCGTCCGCTCGAGGCATGCGGCACGTCGGGGATGAAGGCCGCGATCAACGGCTCGCTCAACCTCTCCGTCCTCGATGGCTGGTGGGACGAGATGTACGACGGCGCGAACGGCTGGGCCATCCCGACAGCAGGCGGCAGCTCAAGCCCCCAAGAGCGGGACGCCGTTGAGGCGGCCGCCTTGTACGAGCTCCTCGAGACCCAGATCGCCCCGCGCTTCTACGGCGCCTCCGGCACAGGCGCGGGCGCGGAGTCCGCCGGAGCGGCTGGCCCGTCCATCGAGCGGCGCGGCCCCGAAGGCGTGCCGGTGCACTGGATTTCGATGATCAAGCACACGCTCTCGCACCTCGGGCCGGCCGTCTCAGCCGACAGGATGGTCCTCGACTACATCAGGGAGCTCTACACCCCGGCAGCCAAGGCAGGGCGGGCCGTGAGGGCCGAGGACTACCGGTTGGGCCGCGAACTGGCAGCCTGGACCAAGCACGTGCGCAGCAACTGGTCCCAGGTGCATGTGGAGCACATCGACTCCGGCGGCCTTTCAGAAGTACCGCAGGTCGGTGACAAGCTGGCAGTGAATGCTTATCTGAACCTCGGCGTCCTGGGCCCTGCCGACGTCCTCGTTGAGCTCGCCTACGGCAAGGTCGACGAGTCGGACCAGCTCAACGGGGTGGGCCTGGCCGAGCTCGAGCCGAGCGAAAACCTCGGCAACGGCCGCTACAAGTTCTCCGGTGCCGTGACGATCGAGCACTCGGGGGCGTTCGGGTACACCGTTCGCGTGATCCCACGGCATAAGGGGCTGGCCTCGAAGGCCGAGCTGGGGCTGGTGGTCAACGCCTGAGGCTGGCCTCGAGGATCAGGGGGTCCTGGCGAGGGGTCACCGGCGTCTCGCCAGGATGCCCCTCTTCGATCACCGGACGTTTCGGGCCCGGTAGATCGACACGGAGTAGGGCTCGGCGACCTCAGCCTCGCCGGACGCGAACACCGTTCCGATCCGATGCTCGGTCTGCGTGGCGGTGGAGTAGCGGAGCTCGAATTCCATCCCGCGTCCCTTCGCCTCGGGGAACGTCACGTCCAGCTTCTCCGGTCCGCCGTTGATGACCACGAGGCCGTCCAGATACCCCGCCTTCGAGCCGAGGAGGAACTGGAGGAGCCGCTCGCGCGGATCCTGCCAGCGGTCAGGGTCCATGGGCGTTCCGTCCGCGCCGAACCAGTGGAAGTAGTTGCTCTCCTCCCGCTCCGGGTAGCTCGTAGGCTGGCGGGCCAGGAAGTCCTTCCGGATGCGGATCAGCCATGCCGTGTGCTCGAGCATGGCCTGACGCGTGAGGTCGAGGTTCCAGTTGAGCCACGTGACCTCGTTATCCTGGCAGTAGGCGTTGTTGTTGCCCTGCTGGGAACGGCCGAACTCGTCGCCCGCGGTGATCATGGGCACGCCGAGGGAGACCATGAGGGTGGCCATGAGGTTCTTCGCCGTCTGGAGCCTCGCCGCAATGATCGAGTCGACCTCTGTCGGGCCCTCGATGCCGTGGTTGTACGAACGGTTGTGGGTCGCACCGTCCCGGTTCTGCTCGCCGTTGGCCTCATTGTGCTTGCGGTGGTAGGACGTGAGGTCCGCAAGGGTAAAGCCGTCGTGCGCCGCGAAGAAGTTCACGGATGCGAGGGCCGTGCGCCCGGACGCCGCGAACAGTCCGTGTGAGCCGGAGACCGCGTCGGCGAGGCGCGCGGTCGGGCCTCCCAGCCCTCCTGAGTCGAGCTCGGCGCGGTCGACGAGCCAGAAGTCGCGGACCGTGTCGCGGTAGTGGTCGTTCCAGTCCGCCCACCCCAAAGGGAAGCGCCCGGTCTGCCAGCCGCCGAATCCGAGGTCCCACGGCTCGGCGATGAGCTTGGTCTGCGAGATCACCGGGTCCGCCGCAGCCGCAACAAGGAACGGATGCGCGGGCGTGAAGGAATGCTGGCCGTCGCGGCACAGCGAGACGGCCAGATCGAACCGGAAGCCGTCGATCCGGTACTCCTCAGCCCACAGCCGAAGGGAGTCGAGGGCCAGCTGGACTACACGGGGGTTGGAGAAATCGATCGTGTTGCCGCAGCCGGTCGTGTCGATGTACCGGCCCTCGGGGTCGGAGCGGTAGTACTCCCGGTCCCCCAGGCCCCGGAAGCTGATCGTCGGGCCGCCCGCGCCCTCCTCCGCGGAGTGGTTGTAGACGACGTCGAGGAACACCTCGAGACCGGCCATGTGGAGGAGCTTGACCATGCCCTTGAACTCGTCCTGCACGGCCTGCGGGCCGGCCGCCCGTGCGGCCTTGGTCGCGTACGCCGGATGCGGGGCGAAGAAGGCCGCCGTGTTGTACCCCCAGTAGTTCGTCAGGCCCACGTCCTGGAGGTGGGACTCGTCGAGGTGGAAGTGCACGGGCAGGAGCTGGATGCTCGTCACGCCCAGCCGGTGGAAGTGCTCGATCATCGCGGGGTGGGCAAGTCCCGCGTAGGTACCGCGGAGCTCTGCCGGGACCTCTGGGTTGAGCATTGACTGGCCCTTGACGTGGGCCTCGTAGACGATCGTGTCCCGCATGGGGACCGCGGGGCGCCCCACCGTTCCCCAGTCGAAATCCTGGTGCACGCGAACGTTGAGCCAGCGTGTCCCCACCCGGTCCACGGCTCGGCCGTATGGATCGAGGAGGAGGCTTCCGCGGCCCGGCTCGGGGGGCACCCCATCCGCGCCGAGGCGGGCAGCGAAGGCATAGTGCGTGCCCTCCGGCATCCCCGTCACGAGGCCATGGTGGACCCCGTTCGTGTACTCGGGCAGGGGATCCTTGCGCCACGCACCCGTCTGGTCAACGAAATGGACGTCCACAGCGTCGAGCCCGGGGGCGTAAACGGCCAGGTTGACGGTGTGGCTGGCCTGCTGCTCCGCTGAACGGGCTGGCGTGAGGCCGAGCGGGAACGGCTGCGACGGCGTCACCACGAAGGCCAGGGGCATCGTCATGTTGCTCATGCTCATAGCACCATCGGCCCATTGCCCGGGCCGGAGTCCTTCCTCGTCGCGGACAGGGTCGACATCGCTGCGGCCTCCCTCGGCACGCTCATCCTAGTATCAGCCGGAAAGCCGCGCTGCTTCACACGCGCCATCTGAACGGCCCGTCGGACATACTGGTCCCATGCGGATCGCACTCGCCCAGCTGACCTCGTCCCGTTCCCTCGACGACAACCTCGGCCTCGTCCGGTCGACCCTGGCCGAAGCGGGCCGGCGGCGTGCCGACGTCGTCGTCCTCCCCGAGGCCACCATGCGGGCCTTCGGCAACTCCCTGACCGACATCGCCGAGCCCCTCGACGGTCCCTGGGCCACCGCGGTGCGCGCCGCGGCGGACGAGGCCGGCGTGGTCGTCGTGGTCGGGATGTTCACCCCGGGCGTACCGGGGACAGTGCGCAACACCCTCCTCGTCCATGGCCGGGGCGTTGAGACGCATTACGACAAGATCCATCTGTATGACGCCTTCGGCTTCCTCGAGTCGGACACCGTGACCGCAGGCAAAGAGCCCGTGACGTTCACGGTGGACGGTGTCACGTTCGGCCTCGCGACGTGCTATGACGTCCGGTTCCCGGACCTCTTCACCGCGACAGCGGAGGACGGCGCCCAGATCCAGCTCGTCTGCGCCTCCTGGGGCGCCGGGCCCGGCAAAGCCGAACAGTGGGACCTGCTCGTGCGGGCACGCGCCGTGGACTCCACGTGCTTTGTGGTGGCCGTGGGGCAGTCCGATCCCGAGGCCGCCGGAGTTGAGGCGCACCATGGAGCTCCCACCGGGATCGGCCGGTCCGCGGTGGTGAACCCGTTCGGGCACCTCGTGGAACGCCTCGGTTCAGGGCCCGACATCCTGTATGTGGACCTCGACGTCGCTGCGGTCGAGAAGGCCCGGGAGGTTCTGCCGGTCCTGGCCAACCGCGTCCGGCTCTGAGCCTGAGGCCCTGAACCGGGGCCGCCGACGAGTCAGCTGGCGCTTCCCTCGGCGGCGGCGCGTCGGGTCGAGACCTCGTACAGGGAGATCGCCACGGCCATACCGGCGTTGAGAGACTCCATATCGGAATCGATCGGGATCGAGACGATCTGGTCGCACAGCTCGCGGGTGAGCCGCGAGAGTCCCTTGCCCTCCGAGCCCACCACGAGGCACACGGGGTCCGTCGCGAGTGCGAGGCCCGGCAGCCTCACGTCGCCGCCGCCGTCGAGCCCGAGGACGAAGATCCCCAGCTCCTTCATCTGCCGCAGCACGGTGTTGAGGTTAGGGGCCTTGGCCACCGGGACGCGCACGGCGGCACCGGCGGACGTCTTCCACGCGGAGGCCGTCATGCCCACTGAACGCCTCTCCGGCACGATGACGCCGTGTCCTGAGAACGCGGACACCGAGCGGATGATCGCACCGAGGTTGCGAGGGTCGGTGATGCCGTCGAGCGCCACAAAGAGGGGCGCATTCGCAACGTGCCCCCGCCGCCATTTCTCGTAGGTATCCTCGGCGAGCTCGAACGCGTCGGGGTACTCGTAGGGAGGCACCTGGAGCGCCAGCCCCTGGTGGATCGCGTCGTCGGTCATGCGGTCCAGCTCGGGCTTCTGGGCCTCCAGCAGTGGCACACCTGCCTCGGCGGCGAGCTTCATGGCCTCGCGCACACGATCGTCCATCTCGATGCGCACCGCGACGTACAGCGCCTTGGCGGGCACCCCCGCACGCAGCGCCTCCACCACCGAGTTGCGCCCCGTGACCATCTCCTCAGCACCCCGCGCGCGCCCGGTCCCACCGCGGCCCGCGGCGAGGCGGCCTGGCTGGCCCGCACGCTTCGCGACGGAACGCTCGGCGAGCTGCTTGGCCCGGTAGGCCTTGTGGTACACGCGGTCCTCTGCCTTGGGTGTGGGTCCCTTGCCCTCGAGGGCCTGGCGGCCGTGGCCTCCGGTCCCGACGGACGGGCCCTTCTTGCCCTTCGCGGCTCCTGGGCGTCCCTTGCCGGCCATCTATGCTCCCGTTCCGTTGGTCCGTGCTGGCTGTGACGCGGCGAGGCTCCATGTGGCCCCGTCCGCTGAATCCTCAACGACGACTCCCGCACCTGCGAGCAGTTCCCGAATGGCATCCGCCGCGGCCCAGTCCTTCGAGGCCCGGGCGGCTGCGCGCGCGGTGAGCTGCGCGTCGACGAGCGCGGACAGCGCGTGGTGAGCGGCGCCGTCGGACGACGGCGCGTGGCCACCGGCGGCGTCCAGGCCCAGGACGCGCGTCATGGCCAGCACTGCGTCCACGGCTCGGCTGGCGGCCACCGGGTCGCCGGCGGCGAGGGCGGTGTTGCCTTCGCGCACGGTCTCATGCAGGACGGCGAGGCCCTGGGGGATGTTGAGGTCGTCATCCATGGCTGCCGCGAAGGCGTCCGGGACCTGAGCGTCAGGGGCAATAGCGGTCGAATCCTGCGCGCCCCGGGCGCCGGAGAACGAGCGGCCCTCGTACTTGGCGAGCGCCTTGGCAATGAACCCGTCAATGCGTTCCACCGCGGCCGCCGCCTCCTGCAGGGAGGTGGGCCTATAGTCGAGGACCGAGCGGTAGTGGGCCTGGCCCAGGTAGTACCGGACCACGCGCGGGCTCGCGAGCGCGAGCATCTCCGCTGGCGAGACGACATTGCCGATCGACTTCGACATCTTTTCGCCCTCGTAGGTCACCATCCCGTTGTGCATCCAGAAGTTCGCGAACCCGTCCCCGGCTGCGGTGGACTGGGCGAGCTCGTTCTCGTGGTGCGGGAAGCGGAGGTCAAGGCCCCCGCCATGGACGTCGAAGCGCGGGCCAAGGTACTTCGTGGCCATCGCGGAGCACTCGAGGTGCCAGCCGGGCCGGCCGCGGCCCCATGGGGACGGCCACGACGCCGTCTCGGGTTCGTCGGACTTGTGGCCCTTCCACAGGGCAAAGTCACGCGGGTCGCGCTTGCCGCGCGGATCGGAGTCCGTCGCCGCCTGCATCTCGTCGATGCTCTGATGGGTCAGAGACCCGTACTCGGGCCACGAGCGCACGTCGAAGTACACGTCTCCCGAGCCGTCCTCGGCCGGGTACGCGTGCCCGCGCTCGATGAGCCGGGCTATGAGCTCGTGCATTTCGGTGATGTGCCCGGTCGCACGGGGCTCGTAGGTGGGGCGCTGGACGCCGAGCACCTCGTAGGCGGCCTCGAACTCCTGCTCGTAGCGGTAGGCGAGCGCGAACCACTCCTCACGCGGAATATAGGTCCCCTCCGGAGTGAAGTCCGGGGCGAAGCTGGCCTCGGACTTGGCCAGGATCTTGTCGTCGATGTCGGTGACGTTGCGGACCACGGTGGTCGCGAAGCCCCTGTACTGCAGCCAGCGCGTGAGCTGGTCGAAGACGATGGCCGAGCGCACGTGCCCCACGTGCGGCGAACCCTGCACGGTGGCGCCACAGTAGTACACCGAGGCCTTGCCGGGCTCGAGCGGGACGAAGTCACGGACTTCGGCGGTGGCGGAATCGTAGAAGCGCAGGGTCACTGGATAAGGGTATACGGGTGGGCGGCTGGGACGACGAGCGCCCCGGCCGCCGCGCGGGTACGCACGACGGCGCGTGGTGGGCTAGTTTCCGCAGACCTTGCCGATGCTGTTCAGCGCGTCCGTGAACTGCTTCTGCTGCTGGGGGGTGGCCACAGCGGTTGAGGAATCGGCGACCTTCTTCTGCAGGTCCGCCATGCCCTGGATGAGTGTGCCGACGGAGGGGTCGACCTTGGTGGCCATGTCCGCGTAGTGGTCGGCAACCTGCTTGGCCTGCTGGGCCTGATTGCCCGTGGGCTTGAACTGGTCGCTGTTGAGGAGTTTGCAGCTCTCGGCAACGCTGAGCCGGCCGTCCGAACCGCATGCGGTGAGCAGCATGGTGGCCGCGAGGGCGGTGGCGAGCAGGCCTTTCTTCACGCAGAACTCCTGGGGGTCGAGAGCAGGATGGCCGGCCCCGAGCGGGGCCAGCCATCCATTCTAGTCGATTTGTTTGCGCGAGCCTGGCCGCACCTCAGCCGAGCGCACCGCCGGTGGGGGCGGGCGTCGTCGTGCGTATCCCGCTGGCGCGGCGGCCGCGCACGACGCCGGCGAGCGCACCTTGCGCGCGCAGCACACCGTACGCGAGCCACGCCACCGCGACGAGGCCCACGAGCATCTGGCCGACCGCGACGAGGCCGGTCGGATGGATCTGGCCGACGACTGCGAACGCGGCGGCGAGCACCAGCGGTGCCCACGAGACGGTGCCTGCGCGCCAGAGCGCGGCGGCGAAGGCGACCATCATGAGGTTCTCGACGAGGAACAGCGGCATAAACGCGGGGAACAAGATGGCGCCGAGCGGGCCGAACACGGCGGACCCTGCATGCGAGGCTCCGAGGGCCGCGGTGAGGAAGTCGAGCACGCCCATGGCTGCAATCGAGACGGCACCGGCGCAGCCGAGCACTGTGCCGGCGATCGCGAGCCCGCTCCCCCGCTCCCGGACGGCCCCGGCGAAGAAGGCCGCCGCGCCGCCGAACAGGACGGCGATCCCGAGCGCCATGAGGCCTTCGGTGACGAAAGGTACAGGGCTCGATCCCGCGGCGGTCATTGCGGAGTCTGGGTCATCGGCCCCGGGGAACAGGACTTCTTTCGCCACACTCAGGACCAGGAGCGCTACCGCGCACGCCGCGCCCGCCCACACGCGGTGCGCCGGCGTGGGCACCTCGGCCCAGCCCGTCGCCGCGCGGCGGCGCACGATCGCGGCACACGCATACCCCATCGCCGCCAACGCCAATCCCAGGGACACGGGGCCGGACCAGGCAGAGGGCAGCAGAGCGACGACAACCACCAGCGCGGTCGCTGCGGGGACCCACCAGTGCACCGTCCCGGAGCGCCATAGGGCGAGGCCGAAGAGGGTGATCGCGAGGCTCTGGGCCGTCATGAGCGGCAGGATGAGCCATCCGCCGAGGCTGTCGAGGGCATCCATGGTCGCGGCCGCCGGGCCGGTCTCGGTCTGGGCGAGCGCGGCGGTGATCAGCGCGTGCATGGCGATCATCGCGGTCCCGGCCGTCCCGAGGAGGCCCGTTACGACGCCCGCGGACCCCCACCCGGATCCCCGGCCGCGCGTTGCACCTGCGAGGAACAGGACGCCGCCGAGGAAGAGCCCGGCGATGAGCATCAGCAGCCACCCGATCAGGATGGTGCGTCCTGTGTCCGCTGCGGCCGCGCGGGCACTGAGCCGCTGTCGGGCCCGGAGTCGCCGAAGAGGAAGGACGTGACGAGGGTGGCGAATAGGGCCGTGAGGAGCGCTGCGGCGCCGGAATACGTGCGGAGCCGCGCCGCGCGTGATGCTGTCTTCATGATGGGTCCTTGAGATGCTGGAGGGTGGAACTGACCCCGCAACCGTAAGATTCTGCGGCCCCGCGGCGGATCCGATCGGAGGCCCGGACCGGCGGCCGCCGGAATGACATCGCGTGCCCGACACTCCTCCCGGGGGATGAGCCGGGTCCTCCCCCGGTCCATAGTGCGCATGGGAGGGCGGGCGTATGGTCGTGCCATGGATGCGGCCGCCGCTCGTGTCTCAGCCCAGCGCATGGCCATCGCGCCGCGCGTGGGCACCGCGCGGCTGCGGGCGCTGTTCACGGGGCCCCTCAGCCATTGGTGGGGCGATGCGGCCATGGCTGCGCTCGCGGTGGCCTTCGGGATCATCGAAGGGCTTGGGCATGTCACCGCGTGGACTCCCGTCCAGCGCGTGCTCATCCTTGGCGCCCTTGCGATCGGAGTGCTGGCCCGGAGCCGCTACCCCTATGCGGCGGCGGTCATCATGGGCGCTGTGTTCGGCGCCGGGCCGGCCCTCGGCTATGCGATGGACAACTCGACCGCCACCCTCGTTGGCGGACTCGCTGTCATCTGGGCCCTCGGGGCGCGTCTCCCCCTCGCGCATGCAGTGTGGGGCACGGTGATCCTGCTGGTCACCGTCTCGGTCGGCTTCGCAGACCCCGTGGGATCCTTCCTCTGGAACGCGGGCCGTCATGTTAGCCGTGCTGCTCATCTCCCGTCTGCTGGCCTCGAGGAAGCGTGCCCTGGTCGCGCTCGCCGCGACGGCGCAGGACCTCGAGGCCTCTCGCGACGCCGAGGCGCGCGCCCAGGTGGAGCTCGAGCGGACGCGGATCTCGCGGGAGCTGCATGATGTTGTCGCGCACGCCGTGAGCGTCATGGTTGTCCAGGCCGGTGCCGCACAGAGCGTCCTGGACACCGACCGGGCCCGTGCGCAGAAGGCCCTCACGGCTGTCCAGGATACGGGCCGCGAAGCACTGCTCGAGCTCCGGACCATGCTGTCCACGCTGCGCCCCGAGGACGGCGTCCCCGCCCTCGCGCCCCAGCCCGGTCTGGCGGACGTGCCCGCGCTCGTCGCGCGCGTACGCGAAGGCGGGCTCGCCGTCCGCGTCGAGACAGAGGGGCAGCCGCGCGCGCTCACGCCCGCAGCGGACCTCGCCGCCTACCGCGTGGTCCAAGAGTCCCTCACCAATGTGGTCAAGCACGCCGAGGCAACCGCAGCGCGCATCGCCTACCGTTATGGGCGCGAGAATCTGGTCATCGACATCGAGGACGACGGCGCAGCGCACCCTGCTGCCTCCCGCACGGCCGGCAGCGGGCTGGGGCTGACCGGCATGCGCGAGCGGATCGAGCTGTGCGGTGGCACCCTCGAGGCCGGTCCGATGCCGGGCCGCGGCTTCCGCGTCCGAGCCTCCCTCCCGGTGGTGATGGCAGCATGAGCGGGCACAGCGAGGGGACCACCGCCACCTCGGTCCTCGTGGTGGACGACCAGGCCCTCGTGCGGGACGGCTTCGCGATGATCCTCGATTCGCAGCCAGATCTGGCGGTGGTGGGCACGGCCGCGGACGGCGCGCAAGCGGTGAGCGAGTGCGCGCGGCTCGCACCCAACGTCGTACTCATGGACGTCCGGATGCCGGTCATGGACGGGATCGAGGCGACCCGGCGGATCTGCGCAGCGGGGTCCGCGAAGGTACTCATGCTCACCACCTTCGACCTCGACGAGTACGTCTACGATGCAATCCGCGCTGGCGCGAGCGGATTCCTCCTCAAGGACGTCCCTGCCTCCGAGCTAGGCCATGGCGTGCGCGCCGTGGCCGCGGGCGAGACGCTCCTCGCCCCGACCGTGACACGCCGGCTCATCGAGCAGTTCGTGAGGCGCCCGGCGCCGGGACGGCCAGCAGAGCGCCTCACGGGACTCACCCCGCGTGAACTCGAAGTCCTCGCCGCGGTGGGCCGAGGACTCTCCAATACCGAGGTCGCCTCGGAGCTGTTCCTCTCCGAAACCACCGTCAAGACCCATCTAGGGCGCGTTCTGGCGAAGCTGGGCCTGCGGGACCGGGTCCAGGCCGTGGTGCTCGCGTACGAATCGGGGCTCATCGAGCCCGGCTTCCACTGAAGCTTCAGGCGGTCGGATACACGAGCGCCGTCGCGATCGCCGCGATGCCCTCCGTGCGGCCGGTGAAGCCGAGGTGGTCCGTCGTGGCGGCCGTGACGCCCACAGGGGCGCCCGCCGCCTCGGACAGCACGGCCTCGGCCTCGGCTCGACGGGGACCGAACTTGGGCCGCTGGCACACAAGCTGCACGGCAATGTTGCCGATCTCGAAGCCGGCCTCCCGCACGATCCGCGCGGCCTCCGACAGGAGCGTTGTGCCGGAGGCACCTGCGTACTCGGGACGATCGGTGCCGAAATGCGTGCCGAGGTCGCCGAGGCCGGCAGCAGAGAAGAGCGCGTTGGCCGCGGCGTGGGCCACCGCGTCCGCATCGGAGTGGCCGGCGAGGCCGCGCTCGCCCTCCCACTCCAGGCCGCCAAGCCAGAGGGGACGTGGGGCATCGCCGGGGGCGAAGGCGTGGACATCCACGCCGATCCCCGTACGGGGAATGGGACCCTGAATGACCATGGTCCTTCAGCCCCCCTGCGCGGCGACAAGCGTTTCGGCGAAGTGCAGGTCCATCGGGGTCGTGACCTTGAACGACTGGAGGTCGCCCGGCACCACATAGACAGGCGTGCCGAGCGACTCGACGA
Source organism: Sinomonas notoginsengisoli (assembly GCF_021554725.1). Classification (GTDB taxonomy): domain Bacteria; phylum Actinomycetota; class Actinomycetes; order Actinomycetales; family Micrococcaceae; genus Sinomonas; species Sinomonas notoginsengisoli. The sequence goes on from NZ_JAIZDP010000004.1 coordinate 21,069, forward strand.
GCATCGCGTCGTCGGTGATGGCTGCTGCCTGATCGGGCTCCCACCGGGAGGCAACCTCATGGGCGCGCAGAAGGGTGCCGACGTCGAATCCCTGGGGCGTCTGGACCGCGCGGAGCTGCTCGCGCACGGCGGTGCCCGTGACCACCTCGGCGGCGATCGAGGCGGCGTCGCCCTCGGTCGGGGCCGTGGACTTGATGGTGTCCACGACCGGCATGGCGGGGATGACGGCGAGTGCACCCCGGTTGAGCGCCTCCGCGACGCGATGGAAGACCTCCGGCGGCGTGAGCGGCCGCGCGGCGTCGTGCACCAGGACGTGCACGGTCCCTGGAGCGAGCGCGGCGAGCGCGGCCCGGACGGAGTCCGCCCTCGTCGCCCCGCCCTCGACGACGTCGATCTCGGGCCCGGCGTCGCCGAGCTCCTCTGCGAAGGTGTGGCAGAACTCCGTGAGCTCGGCGTCAGCCGGAGGGACAGCCACGCAGATCTGCTGCGCCACGCCCGAGCCCGCCGCGCCGCGGAGGGCGTGCAGCAGCAGAGGAGCCTCGGCGAGCGGCACCAGCGCCTTAGGGAGGCCGTGGCCGAGCCGCGTCCCGGATCCCGCTGCCACGATCACGACGGCGGTCGGGACGGCGGGAGGAGGCGCGTCAGTCATGGCCCCAGCCTAGACGACGGCGCGAAGGCCCCCTGAAACCCGCCGGCGCCCTGTGAACGCACGAAGGCCCCGGCGCTTGCCGGGGCCTTCGTCTACTTCTGCTGCCTCAGGAGGCGAGGACCTCATCTAGCACGGTCGCCGCCTGCTCCTCGTCGGTCTTCTCTGCGAGCGCGAGCTCGGAGATGAGGATCTGGCGGGCCTTGGCCAGCATGCGCTTCTCGCCGGCGGAGAGTCCACGGTCCTGATCGCGGCGCCACAGGTCGCGGACGACCTCGGCGACCTTGATGACATCGCCGGAGGCCAGTTTCTCGAGGTTCGCCTTGTAGCGGCGGGACCAGTTGGTCGGCTCCTCGGTGAACTCGGCACGGAGAACATCGAACACGTGCTCGAGGCCTTCCTTGCCCACGACGTCGCGGACCCCGACAAGGTCCACATTCTCGGCCGGTACTTCAATCGTCAGGTCACCCTGAGCCACTTTGAGCTTGAGATACATCTTCTCTTCGCCCTTGATGGTGCGCATTTTGATCTCTTCGATCTTGGCTGCACCGTGGTGGGGGTAAACAACCGTCTCGCCAACCTCAAAAACCATGTGGACATTCCCCTTTCCCGCAGACTAGTCTACCACGTCCAGCGTCTCGGCTGGCTCCCATCACCCCTCGAGAAGCCCGGAATGACGCGGAACTGCGGCCTTCCACACCGTAGGATGGGGTTGACCAGGAGCGAAAAGGATGCTTCATGTCCGCGGGCGCGCGCGCTCGGTCACACAGAATCAGGGCAAGCGCGCCGAATCTACAGAACGTCGAAGTTGGGGATACGCTAGGGGCGACCAGACATCCTCCACCCTCTTCAGGAGCCAGCTGTGCGTTTTTCTGCAACGAAGCCGGCCAAGCGCGTCGCCCTCGTCGCCGCGCTGGGCGCCGGCCTGCTGACCGCCACGGGCTGCGGCTACATCAACGCCCAGCAGACCGCCCACACGTACTCCGCGTCAGACGGCATCCGTGCGGACATCGGTTCGGTGCAGTTGCGTAACATGCTCATCGTCACGTCCGGCACCACGGGCTCCTCCAGCAGTGCGGATGCGCCCGGCCGTCTGATCGGCACCGTCTTCAACACCTCGGGCCAGGACATCACCGTCACCCTCAAGAATGACGCGAAGACCGTGCGCGTCAACGTCCCGAAGAAGGGTGAGACTGACCTCTCGAAGTCGAGCACGGACACGATCCTGCCCAAGACGGGCGCGGCACCCGGCGCCATGGCGAAGGTCACCGTGACCGCCGAGGGCACCACTCAGGACGTGCAGATCCCGGTCGTCGACGCCACGCTCCCCGAGTACCGCTCGTACGTCCCGACCCCCGCCGCCAGCTCGAGCGCCTCCGGTTCGGCGTCGGCGTCCGGTTCGGCTTCCAGTTCCGCTTCGGGCTCTGCCTCCGGGTCCGCTTCGGCGTCCGGGTCCACTTCGACGTCCGGCACCGGTTCCGCCTCCGCGTCCCCCTCTGCGACCTCGAGCCGCTAATCCTCCCCCCGCGGGACCTGCCCCGGGCGGGCCCGCACGTGATGCACGACGTCGGCCGCTCACCTGTGAGGTGAGCGGCCGACGCTGTGCTCAAGACCTCCGGTCCGGTCGCGCCTGAAGGGGCGGTCCCGGACCGGTGGAGCGTCACGGCTCGAACTTGTAGCCCAGACCGCGCACAGTGACGAGATAGCGGGGGCTTGAAGGGTCGGGCTCGATCTTGGAGCGAAGGCGCTTCACGTGCACGTCCAAAGTCTTGGTGTCCCCCACGTAGTCCGAGCCCCAGACCCGGTCAATGAGCTGCCCACGCGTGAGCACGCGGCCCGAGTTGCGCAGCAGCATCTCCAGGAGCTCGAATTCCTTCAGCGGGAGGGACACCTGCTGGCCGTCCACGCTCACCACGTGCCGCTCGACGTCCATACGGACCGGGCCGGCCTGGACGGTCGAGGAGATAAGTTCCTCGGGCTCGCCGTGGCGGCGCAGGACGGCCCGTACCCGGGCTACCAGCTCACGGGACGAATACGGCTTGGTCACGTAGTCGTCCGCACCGAGTTCGAGGCCCACAACCTTGTCGATCTCCGAGTCCTTCGCCGTGAGCATGATGACGGGCACGCTCGAGCGCGCACGCAGCTGACGGCACACCTCAGTCCCGGGGGTTCCGGGGAGCTGCAGGTCGAGCAGCACGAGGTCGGCGCCGTTGCGGTCGAATTCGACGAGCGCGTCGCTGCCGTTGTCCACGACCTCGACCTCGTAGCCCTCCTTTGCCAGGAGGAACGAGAGGGGGTCGCTGAACGACTCCTCATCCTCGACGATCAGGATCCTGCTCAAGCCATCGCTCCTTGCTCGGGCGTCCGCCCGGCCATCCGGTCATGCCGTTTCTCCCCCGCTGGGGTGTCCCCTGCAGGGCTGTTCCCTTCCGGGTCCTCTTCCATCTCGGGCAGCCTCACCGTGAAGGTGGAGCCCTTGCCCAGCTGCGACCACAGCGTCACCTCGCCGCCGTGGTTCTCCACAACATGCTTGACGATGCTCAGTCCCAGACCCGTGCCACCGGTCTGCCGCGAACGTGCCGCGTCCACGCGGTAGAACCTCTCGAACACGCGCTCCTGGTCCTCCGGCGTCATGCCCTCTCCCTGATCCGTGACGGACACGGACACCAGGCCGTCCTTGTGCCTGAGGCCGATCCCGATCTTGGTGCCCTCGGGCGAGTAGCGGATCGCGTTGTCGATCAGGTTGCGGAACGCGTTCGTGAGGAGATCCGGGTCGCCGAACACGGGGACGTCCACGCGCCCGCCCACGCGCACCTCGATCCTCTTCGCCTCGGCGGCGAGGCGGGAGCGGTCCACTGCGTCGGCCACGACCTCGTTGAGGTCCACGGCCCTGCCCCGGTGCACGACGTCGGCGCCCTGGAGGCGGGAGAGTTCGATGATGTCCTGGACGAGCGCGGCGAGGCGGCTGGCCTCCTTGCGCATCCGCGCAGCAAAGCGCCGAACGGCGTCCTCGTCGTCTGGACTGGCCTCGAGGGCCTCGGCGAGGAGGGAGATGGCGCCGACCGGCGTCTTGAGCTCATGGGAGACGTTCGCGACGAAGTCATTGCGGATGCGCTCGGTGCGGGTGATTTCCGTGCGGTCATCTGCCAGCAGGAGGATGTACTCGTCACCGAGCACGGCGGCCCGGACGTTGACGATGATGGTCCCCTGGCCGAGCGGGCCGCGTGGCAGCTCGAACTGCTTCTCGAGGATCACGCCGTTGCCGCGCACCTTGGCCGTCATCTTCAGGAGCTCGCGGTGCACCACCGTGTGCCCGCGCACCAGCCCGTAGGCGTAGGCAGCCGGGCTGGCCCGGACCACGCCATCGATCGCGTCGACCACCACGAACGCCTTGCCGAGGACCGAGAGCACGTCCGCCGCCCCGTCAGGGAACCCCGGATCGCTCGCGGGGCCCTCGAGGAGGCGGCGCTGGCGCTGGCTCGCCCGGAACGCGAGCACGCCGAACGCGCCGAAGGACAGGCCGATCAGGCCCGCCACAATGCCGACGACGAGTGGATCCACAGTAGCTAGCTTAGGCCGCGCGGACCCCGCACTCAGACGGGCGGCTGGATGCGGACCGCCGGTTCAACTAACGTTCACCTCGAGGCGGGCAACAATTCACCCGCCGCTGAGAGTGTGACGAGTCGGAGCGCCCGACTGCGCTCCTGACTCGTGAACCCCTGTGAAAGGACGCCGCCGTGCGAAAGGTATTCCAGGAGGAGCTGCAGAAGGTCCACGAGGATCTCGTCGAGATCTCGCGCCTCGTGGCCGCCGCGCTCGAGAGGGCCGTCGAGTCGCTCACGAACGCCGACGTCGAGCTGGCCCAAGAGGTCATCGCGGGCGACGCCCGCATCGACTTCCTACAGACCGCCCTCGATGAGAAGGCCATCGAAATCCTGGCGCTCCAGGGCCCCGTCGCATCGGACCTGCGCATCATCGTGGGCTCGCTCCGCATGAGCGCCTCCCTCGAGCGAATGGGCGACCTCGCCCGCCACGTGGCCCAGCTGACCCGCCTCCGCTACCCCGAGAACGCCGTCCCCGACTCGCTGACGAAGACGTTCGCCCGCATGGCCGAGCTCGACGCGACGATCATCGACGAGGTGACCGCCCTTCTCGAGGACCACGACCTGACCCGCACGAGCAAGATCCAGGCTGCCAACGCCGAGCTCGACGAGCTGCACGCGGGCATCTTCCGATCCATCGCGGACCCCCAGTGGGCTGAATCGCCGGCCGTCGCGGTCGATGCAGCGCTCCTCAGCCGCTACTTCGAGCGCTTCGCGGACCACGGCGTGTCCGTGAGCCGCAAGGTGTCCTACCTCGTCACCGGCGAGTGGGACGGGGACAACACCTCGAACTGACCCGAGCACGACGTCGGCCGCCCATCCCAGCGGCGGGGTGGGCGGCCGACGTCGTCCGTGAGGCGATCCTGCCGGAACCCCTACTTGCGTCCCTGGTTCTTGACCGCCTCGATCGAGGCCGCGGCCGCCTCGGGGTCCAGATAGGTACCGCCCGCGTTGGTGGGCTGGAAGTCCTCGTCGAGCTCGTAGACGAGCGGGATCCCGGTGGGGATGTTCAGGCCTGCGATGTCATCGTCGCTGATGCCATCGAGGTGCTTCACGAGCGCACGCAGCGAGTTGCCGTGGGCGGTGACGAGCACCGTTTTCCCAGCCGCGAGGTCTGCCTTGATGTCCGACTCCCAGTACGGCATGAGCCGCTCGAGGACGTCCTTGAGGCACTCGGTGCGCGGAATGTCGTCGCCGAGGTCTGCGTAGCGGGGGTCGCCGACCTGCGAGAACTCCGAATCGTCGGGGAGCCCGGGCGGCGGCGTGTCATAGGAGCGGCGCCAGACCATGAACTGCTCCTCGCCGAACTCCTCGCGGATCTGGGCCTTGTCCTTGCCCTGCAGCGCGCCGTAGTGACGCTCATTGAGGCGCCAGGAGCGCTTGACGTCGATCCAGCCGCGGTCCGCGACATCCAGGGCGATGTTCGCGGTGTTGATCGCGCGCTTGAGGCGGGAAGTGTAGAGGATGTCCGGCAGGAGGCCCTTGTCCGCGAGCATCTGACCGCCGCGGCGGGCCTCCTCGCGGCCCTGATCGTTCAGGTCCACGTCCACCCAGCCGGTGAACAGGTTCTTAGCGTTCCACTCGCTGTGCCCATGGCGCAGCAGGATGAGGGTGTAGGTCATGGGCCAATGCTATCGGCAGTGGCGAGACACCGGCGTTTCCGTGACGCCGCCGAGGTCGGGCACAGCGATGCCGAAATCGGGGCCTGCAAGCCCGAGGTCGGGTCAGCGGATCCCGCCCGGTGCCACGGCCTCCCAGGCAACGGTGATCTCTCCGAGCCGCCACCGGCTCGGGCCATGGAACACGGGCCAACCCTCAGCCTTGACCGCCCGGCACACGGCGAGCCAGCGCTGCCGCACCCCGAAGGGAGCGAGCGGAGCGGCGGCCAGCCATGCGGCGTCGAGCGCGGAGAGGAAGGCGTGCACGGGCTCGCCGGGGACGTTGCGGTGGATGAGCGCCTTGGGGAGACGTTCGGCAACATCAGAGGGCCGCTCGAACGAGCCGAAGCACACCGCGAGGGAGAGCGCCCGGGGGCGGGCGGCGTCGAGCGTCACCCATGCCGCACGGCGGCCGATCTCATCGCAGGTGCCCTCGACGAAGATGCCGTCGGGAGCGAGCCGTGACCGGACGAGGCCCCAGATGCCGGGAACGTCGCCCTCCTCGTACTGCCGAAGGACGTTGAACGCGCGCACAAGCACCGGCCGTCCCGCGACCGGCAGCTCGAAGCCGCCCACTCGGAAGTCCAGGCCCTCGCGCTCGAGGGGTTTGGCGGCCGCCACTCGACCCGGATCGATCTCGATTCCCGTGAGGCGCACATCGGGGCGGACGGCACGGAGACGGGTGAACAGCTCGAGGGCCGTGACAGGGGAGGCACCGTAGCCGAGGTCGACGGCGTGCGGTGCGTGCCCGTGGGCCAGGAGCCTGCGCGCCTGCGTCCCGGTGATCCAGCGGTCCACGCGGCGCATCCGGTTCGGGTTCGTGGTGCCGCGGGTGACGTTGCCGACGGCGCCGCCCCGCACCACACGCACGGGCCTCGCCTTCTGCACCACGCAAGACAGCCTAGCCTCGTGCGCGGCCTGCCTTCGCGCTCACACGACCCGACCTCAGGCGGGGAGCGATCAGCGGTGGGCCACCGCGGGGCGCACGTCGGCGAGGTAGACGCCCGCGGCAGTCACGGCCGCAATGTTGAACAGGCCGTATCCGCCGAAGCCGAAGATGAACCCGCTGCCCTGAGGCAGGAGCAGTCCGAGAAGCGTCACGAGGGCGGCCCCGCCGGTGACCCCGAGCCAGAAGCCCTTGGTGCGCTTGGAGTTCGCCTCGAACGCGGGACCTCTGCGGATCACGCAGTCCAGGAACGACCACACGGCAACGGCCGCACAGATGAACCCGGTCACGTAGAACGTGGCCAACTGGATCCAGGAGATGAGGAATTTGCCGTCCACGGGACCAGCCTACAGCCCGGCGTCGAGCGCCCGGCGCAGGTCCTCCCACAGGTCCTCGACGTTCTCGATCCCCACACTCAGGCGCACGAGCCCCTCGGGCACGGTGAGCGGCTCGGCGGCGTGCCGGCGACGGCGCTCGATCGTCGACTCGACACCGCCGAGGCTCGTGGCGGGGAGCCACAGCGCGAGGCGGCCCACGAATGCGTCGGCGGCCGCGGCGCCGTCGAGCTCCACGCTCACGATTGAGCCGAAACCCGTCAGCTGCGCGGCTGCGCGCTCGTGGCCGGGATCCGAGGGGAGCCCCGGGTACCGCACCCGTACGACGGCGGGGTGGGCATCCAACCGGCGCGCGAGCTCACCGGCTGTGGCCTGGGACCGCTCGACGCGCAGCGCAAGCGTGCGCAGGCCGCGCAGCCCGAGCCAGGCCTCGACCGGGCCGGCGATCGCGCCGTGGAGGGTGCGGTGCTGGTGCAGGCGCGAGCGCAGCTGCTCGGTCGCGGCGACGGCAACACCGAGGAGCACATCAGAGTGCCCGGCCAGGTACTTCGTCGCCGAGTGCACGACGACGTCCGCGCCCACCGCGAGCGGCTTCTGCCCCAGCGGGGTCGAGAACGTGTTGTCGACGATCACGAGCACTCCGGCGGCCTGCGCGGCGGCGACGAGCGCGGGCAGGTCGGCGACCTCCATCATCGGGTTGGTGGGGCTCTCGACCCACAGGGCGTCGGCACCGTCCAGGGCAGCGACCGTGGCCTCGGTGTCGTCGATGTCCACCTCGAGGAGCGTGAGCTCCCCGCGCTCCGCCTTCAGCTGGGCCAGGCCGAGCGTTCCAGAGTACGAGTGCCGCGGGGCCACGAGCACTCCGCCGACCGGCACCAGGCTCATGGCCGCGGCGATGGCCGCCATGCCGGAGCCGAAGAGGAGCGCGGGGAACCGTGAGCCCTCGAGCTTTCCCACCGCGTCCTCGAACGGATCCCACGTGGGGTTCGAGAACCGCGCATAGCCCCTCGAGCCTTCGCCGACCCCGCCGAGCCCCACAAAGGTGGAGGAGAGGACGATCTCGGGGTTCACCGGGGAATCCGGCCCGCGCTCTGGACGGCCGGCGGCGACGGCGAGCGTCTCGGGGGCAAGGGCGGCGAATGCCGCGTCGTCGAGGTGGGGATACGCGGGGTCAGAGGTCATGCCTTCCAATCTAGCGGTGTGGCGCTCGCCCCAAGGCCGCGGTTTGTCCACAGGGGTCCGCGCTGTCCAGCCTGCTGTGACGGAGAGTGCCAGCGCCGCCGGTACCCTTGAAGTGGTGAACTTCCCCCGTCCTGTCCCGTCCAGCCCCGGCCCGAGTTCCGCCCCGGGGCTCTTTGTCGCGTTCGAGGGCGGCGACGGCGCCGGAAAGTCCACGCAGGCCCGGCTCCTCGCCGACGCGCTGCTCGCTGACCGGCGCGAAGTGCTCCTCACCCGCGAACCGGGCGGTACCCAGATTGGCGAGAAGCTGCGCGGCCTCGTGCTCGAGCATGGCCACGGCGAGATCGATGCGCGCACCGAGGCGCTCATCTTCGCCGCCGCCCGCGCCGCCCACGTCGCGCAGGCCATCCGCCCCGCGCTCGCGCGGGGCGCCGTCGTCATCACAGACCGCTACATCGGCTCCTCGATCGTGTATCAGGGGATAGCGCGCGGGCTCGGAGCGCGGGACGTGCGCGGGCTCAACGAATGGGCCACCGAGGGGCTCTGGCCGGACCTGACCGTAGTGCTCGATGTCGACGAAGCGGAGGGACGGACCCGCCGCACCGCCGGGAACACGGCTGAGGACCGTCTGGAGTCCGAGCCCGATGCCTTCCATCGCAGCGTCCGGGAGGCGTTCCTGGACCTCGCCTCCGGACCTCCCGACCGCTACATCGTGCTCGACGCGGGCCGCCCCGCCACGGAACTCGCCGCCGAGATCGCCGAGCGCGTGCGCGCGGTGCTGCCTGCAGGCGAGGTGCCGGCATGACGGTCTGGGATGAGCTGCGAGGCCAGGCTGCGATCGTGGAACAGCTGCGGCGAGCGGCGGCCGGCGAAGGCCTGACCCATGCCTGGCTGTTCACCGGGCCGCCCGGGTCCGGCCGGTCTACCGCTGCCAAGGCGTTCGCTGCGGCATTGAACTGCGAGGTCGAGGACGTCACCGCGCGCGGCTGCGGTGTGTGCGCGGGGTGCAGGGCGGTGCTCGCCGAGTCCCACCCGGACGTCCAGTTCGTGCGCACCGAGAAGGTCACGATCACCATTGAAGAGGCACGGGAGATGGTCGCCAAGGCCGGTGACCGGCCCCAGAGCGGGCGTTACCGCATCATCGTGGTCGAGGACGCGGACCGCATGGCCGAGCGCACCACGAATGTGCTCCTGAAGGCCATCGAGGAGCCTACTCCGCGGACCGTCTGGATGCTGTGCGCCCCCTCCCCGGCGGACGTCCTCGTGACCATCCGCTCGCGCTGCCGGCCGGTCGGCCTGCGGCTTCCTCCGGTCGCGGACGTCGCGGCGCTGCTCGTGGAGCGCGACGGCGCCGACCCCCACCTCGCGCTCGAGTCGGCCCGCGCCGCGCAGAGCCACATCGGGATCGCCCGGCGCCTCGCCCACGATGAGGCGGCTCGGGCACGGCGATCTGACACGGTCCGCGCGCCCCTGTCGCTCAGGACGGTCTCGCAGGCAGTGGTGCTCGCCGAACGGCTCGTGAAGACCGCCACCGACGAGGCAAACGCTTCCAACGACGAGCGCGACGCGGCCGAGCGTGCCCGCCTCCTCGCAACCCTCGGGGTGGCCGAGGGGGACAGACTTCCGCCCTCCCTGCGGTCGCAGCTGCGCCAGCTCGAGGAGGACCAGAAGCGCCGCGCCAAGCGCTCCGTGACGGACTCGCTCGACCGCACGCTCACGGACCTCCTCTCGTTCTACCGGGACGTGCTGATGCTCCAGCTCGATGGAGGGGTCGAGCCCGTCAACACCGAACTGGCCGCCGAGGTCCGCGAGTTCGCCGCGGCATCGACCCCCGAGGCCACTCTGGCCCGGATGGATGCCATCAACACCACCCGCCAGCGCATCACCACCACGAACGTCGCCCCGCTCCTCGCGGTCGAGGCGATGGCCGTTGCCCTGATCTGAGGAGACCTGTGACGTTCCCTGCTTCCCTGCGCCCTGACGGCGGAGCCGAGGACCACTCGCCCGCCGCATCGGCGCGGAAGGCGAGCGGCGCCGTCGTGGGTCGGAGCGTGCGGGTGCGGCGGACGCAGCGGGTACGCCGGACGGTGCGAGGACGCGGAAGCTTCCGCACGCGGCTGGGCGCGGTGCTTGCCGCGGTGGCCACGGCCGTGCTGGTGCTCACGGGGTGCACGCCGTTCGGCGCACCCGGCGCGCAGCCGAGCAGCGACCCGGCGGCAACCCAGGGGGCGCCGCCCGGGCTCGAGCGCTTCTACACGCAGGACGTCGCCTGGCAGCCTTGCGAGGGTGGGAAGTTCGAGTGCGCCACGGTGTCGGTGCCGATCGACTACGCCAGCCCGTCCGGGGACACGGCCAAGCTCGCCCTCATCCGGCTCGCGGGCCGCAACGCGAAGGCCAATCTCGTGGTGAACCCCGGCGGCCCCGGCGGCTCGGGGTACGACATGGTGAAGGACTCGGCCCAGACCATGTTCTCGGCCAAACTCCTCGATGCCTACACCGTGATCGGATTCGATCCGCGCGGTGTGAAGCGCTCGGCGCCCGTGACGTGCGTGGGCGACACCGAGCGCGACGCGCTGCGGCAGGAGACCTTCGATCCGAACACCGCCGCAGGGCTGGCTGCCCAGTTCGCGGCGCAGAAGAAACTCGTCGACGCGTGTGAGGCCAATACCGGGCCCATCCTCGCCCACGCCGACACCGTCTCCGCGGCGAAAGACCTCGACATCATCCGCGCCGCGGCCGCCCACCAAGTGCACCTCGACTACCTCGGCTACTCCTACGGGACTTTCCTCGGCTCGACGTACGCCAGCCTGTTCCCGGACCGGGTAGGGCGCATGGTGCTCGACGGCGCACTCGACCCCTCTCTGGGCAACCACGAGATCACCCGCGGCCAGGCGAAGGCCTTCGAGATGGCCATCCACGCGTACGTGCGCTCATGCCTCTCCAAATCCGACTGTCCCTTGGCCGGCCCGGAGGACAATGCCGTGGCCCAGATCCGCTCGCTCGTGACCTCAACGAAGGAGCGGCCGCTGTCCACGAGCAGCGGCCGGATCCTGAACAGCACGGACTTCGTCAACGGCTTCATCCTGCCCCTGTACAACGACAGCAACTACCCCGCCCTGTCCCAGGGCCTCAAGGGTGCGCTGCGCGGCGACGGCAGCAGCATGCTCCGCCTGGCCGACATCGCCGCGGACCGAGAGCAGGACGGTACGTACAGCTCCAACAGCACGTTCGCCTTCACGGCGTACAACTGCCTCGACTACCCCACTGACGCGGACCCTGCCGCCATGCGGGCCGAGGACGCGGAGCTGCGGCGGGACTCCCCCACACTCGGCGAGTTCTTCGCGTACGGCGGGGTGAACTGCCGCGACTGGCCCTACAAGCCCGTCCGCACACCCGCGCCAGCGCACTATACGGGCCAGAGCCCCATCCTTGTAGTGGGCACTACGGGAGACCCGGCTACGCCCGTGCAGTGGGCGGGCAACCTCCGCGACCAGCTGGGCAACGCCGCGCTCCTGACATGGAAGGGCGAGGGGCACACCGCGTACGGGCGCGGATCAAAGTGCGTCGACAACGCGGTCGACTCCTACCTTGTGGACCGCAAGGCGCCTACGGATCGCGCACAGTGCTGATCCCGGGCCAGCCCGCCGCTGCCTGAACCCGACCGCTGCGGTGAGGGGCGGCGTCGTGCGTCTGGGATGAGGGTCAGCCGAAGGCGGAGCTCCGGGCCGGCCACAGGATCCCGGGAACGTCCGCAATGGAGGGCACGACGGCGCCAGCGCCGGCGGCTTCCAGCTCACCGGCGGCGTTCGCTCCCGTCAGCACCCCGATCGCCAGGCCGGCACCGGCCCGCCGGCCCGAGGCGATGTCCGCCGCGGTGTCCCCCACCACCACAACGTCCCGCACGTCCGAGATATCGAGGGCGAGGACGGCCGTGAGCACCATGTCCGGGTACGGGCGTCCTCGCCCGGCGTCCTCAGAGCAGAGGGACAGATCGGCCAGTCCCATCCAGCCCAGGGCCTCGAGGATGCTGTTCTGGGTGTGCCGGCCGAACCCCGTGGCAAAACACACCTTGACCCCGCGGTCCCGCAGGAGGTGGACCGTCTCCTCCGCCCCCGGGATGGGCTGCACGGCGCCTCCCGCAATCATCGAGTCGTAGGCTGCGGCAAAGGCGCGCCCAGCAGCCTGGGCTGCGGCGGCGTCCTCCGCGAAGACCCGCGCGAACAGCTCCGTACGGTCCAGACCCGCGCTGCGGCGCGACTGGGCGAGAGCGTCCTCGAGCCGCTGCCCCTGCACTCCTCCGGCACGGAGCGCCTGGTCGACGGCGCGCTCAGCGGCGCCGCCGTCCGTCACCGTGGTGCCGTTCATGTCCAGCACGGCCAAGCGCACGGTGCTCTCTGGTGCAGGCCGCCAATGCAGCGTCACGGATGGGACCTCTTTCCACTCGCCGGCCGGGCCTCTGCCCGGGCTCCCGGCTCTGCCCGGGCCTGCCGAGCATCCCAGACGGGCTCGTCGGGTTCCTGAACGCACCGGGTACGCCGGGTGAACACGCTCACAGCGGCAAGCGGCCGACTACGTTTTGACCGAGGATGCGGGACTCGATTAGAGTTGTTTCCCGGTGGTTCGCCTCGCGGATCGCAGGAATGCCTCCCTAGCTCAGACGGTAGAGCGTCTCACTCGTAATGAGAAGGTCAGCGGTTCGATCCCGCTGGGAGGCTCCGGTGCAGCAGCAGGCCTCGCTTCCCTTGTACCACTGGGAAGCGGGGCCTTGTTGCGTCCCCGATCCGCGACGTCCACGTGAGCGAAGAGTCGGGGGGCGGCCCGCACAAGACCCGCACAAGAAAGGGCCGCGGCCCGAAGGCCGCGGCCTGTGTGAGGATGACTCGCTCAGTGCGAGGGCATCACCCGATGGTGCCTGGCGTCGTTGGCCGGTTTGAAGGCCGCAGCTGTCACTCCAGCGGCGATGATGCCGGCGATCCACGATGTCCAGGACGCACCCGTGTGGCTGGTGTACGCGCCTATCCACGGGGACACGAACAGCAGGATGCCGAGTGCACACTGCACATATTCGAGCCACGGTGTACCGGGCAGCGACAGGTTGAGGACGCCCGAAACGATCAACAGGACCCCGAACACGAGCATGAGCGACGTCGACGACGCAGTCTGCGCCGTCCACATCGTTGCGAGCGCCGCGTAGAGGCCAGCCACGATCGCGACGTAGTCCTCCCAGCGCGTCCACTTCTTCATGGGTTGCTCTCTCCTCCCAACTCTCTACCCCCGGTCCCCCCGGGGGGATCGGTCAGTGCTAGTGTTGGTCGGTGCATGCGCGCCGGCGCCCGAAGCGCTGGCCGATTCCAGTACACCCCCGAGAGTGGATGCTGTAAAGAGCATGAACGCCCTAGTGCGCGGCCATTTTTCCAGACTCCACACGTTCCCCTGACTGCTCGTCTCCCTGCGCGTGCAGCACCATGACGGGGCATGCCGCGTGTTCGGCGCACGCGCGGCTCACAGACCCCAGCAGCATGCCCATGAATCCGCCCAGACCACGTGATCCAACGATGAGCATGGCGGCGTCTCGACTCGCCTCGACGAGTACTCGCGCGGCGCGCCCCTCCACGGTTCGTGCACTCAGGCCTTCGGGCCGCTCGTCACCGTACGCGTCGTTGAGCGCCTCCTCGAGTACGGTGGCCGCGTCCTGCTCCGGGTTCCATTCGATCCCGGAGTACTGGAGGTACCCAGCAGAGCTCGTGGGAAGATGCCACGCTGCGATGGCGGCAATCGGGCCGCCCACTGTGGGCTGGAGGCGCGCAGCCCACTTCAGGGCCTCGATCGAGAGTGGCGAACCGTCGACGCCGACGACGATCCCGTGTGGCTGACGGGCAGAATCCTGTGCTTCGCTCATAGCCCGAGGGTACGGCGGGACTCTGGGACCGCCTAGGGACTTAGGCCCGTGACCTCCACCATGCCACCGTGGCCGAGGCCGCCTCCTCGAGCGCCGTCGGCGCCAGGCCGAGCCTGTCCTGCGTGATGCTGGAGTCCATGACGAACGGCCGGGCGAACTGGTACGCCGTCTCCCCCACCTCGCGAAGCAGGGGAACGACGAGTCCACCGGCGCGGACGAGCCAGGCAGGCAGCACGCGGATCGGCGGCAGCTCCACGCCCGCGGCGTGTGCGAACGCCGCGGCCAACTCTCGCTGGCTGAGTGCAGGGAGGCTCGGAGCGTGGTGCATGCGGCCCCACTGCTTCGGATCTCGGGCCACCGCGATCATGGCCACCGCGAGGTCCTGTACGTAGGTGAAGGTATGCGGCTGGTCCGCGCTTCCGATCAGGTCGAGGGGCTTGCCTGCGAGGATCCGCGGCAGCATGCGGTCGCCGGCGTGGGAGGCGAGGACACGCGGCCCAAAGAAGTCGCTCGCGGCAACGCTCGCGCTCCGAGCGGGGTGCGCCTGGCGCTCTCGGATGAGCTGCGCCCGCACTCCGCGCTTCCCACCTACTGCGTTGCGTTCGGAGTCCTCGGCCATCGGCAGGTCCGGCCGCGGGTAGGCGTAGAGGTTCTCAACGAAGACGACGACGGCGCCCGCGGCCTCGGCGGCGTCGAGCACCGAGCGCTGGGCGCGGGGCAGTTCCCGTGCCCAGGCCGCCGCGGAGTAGGCGGTGCTCAGGGTGTAGAACACGGCGGAGGTGCCGTCGAGCTCGCGGGCGAGCAGCGCGCCGTCGTTCACGTCCACAGCCCTGAGATCGATGAGGGGATGTGCGGGACCGTTGCCCGAGCGGGTGATCACCTTTGCCCGCTCCCCCTGCTGTGCGAGCTTCTGGGCAACGGTCCAGCCGGCCACGCCGGATCCGATCACCGCGTACCGCTGCATTCGAGGCCCCTCTCCCGCCTAGTGGAACCGTGGCCGCTCCCTCGCCACCACACTAGGCCGCCGTGGTTCGGCGTACAGAACCATGAAGCGGGCTCCCCGTGGGAAGCCTATCGGCCCTGGTCACGCCGGAGGCGGACCGCCTTGCGTCCGTGCCCGGGCCGGCCCTCGCTCTCAGGTCTGACGGTCTCCGTCTCAGGGAGCTTGGTGGGTTCTGGGAAGCGGGAGATCATCGCGGGGACCGCCAGGAACGTGAGGATGCACAGTAGTCCGAGGCCTCCTCCGGCCACCCAGGACTGCCAGCGGCCGAGCACGACATCGAAGATGAGCGACGACGTGCCGACAATCAGGACCGCGGCGAGTCCGAGCGCTACCTTCGCCGCCCATGAGCCGCTCGCGACCAAACGGTCCTTCACCTGTTTGCGGAAGAGCCATCGGTGGACACTCAACGGCGTCAGCACCACGAGCAGCGCGATGGCGGCGGTCACGACCATGATGAGGTAGAGCGCGCGCGAGTAGTCGTCCAGCGCGGCGAAGCGCGATTGGAAGGGCAGTGTCAACAGGAAGCCCGCAACGAGCTGGAGCCCCGTCTGGAGGATGCGCAGCTCTTGAAGGATCTCGGCCCAGTTCCTGTCCAGCTTCTCGGCATAGGTCTCCCGGCGGTGGTAGAGGGCGGAGCGCTGAGGGGACCGTTCAGTGGCTCCGGATGCCATCGATCTGCTCGCTACTCATGGCCGTGATCCTTTCCGCGCCGCGCACCGACCAACCGGGGCCCGCGTAGACTTCTGTTTCCCCTTCAGCTGCGGTTCACACGTCGGAACGGGCTGCGCCCTCAGCGAGGACCTCTGACGCCTCGGCACTGCGGTCGGTCACGGTGGTGGGGCTCTCGAGGTGGACCGCCTGTGAGGGGATGATTCCGGCACCGCCGAATCTCTCCATGACACGCCACTGCGCAACGACATCCTCCCCCGAATGGCCAGGAGGAAGGTCGCGCCAGAAACCGAAGCCGCCGCACACCTCGAGCGCGTCCCGGCGGTACAGGACGCACCCGCCGATCCATGCCACGCGATAAGGCAGCCACTCTCCCGGCTGCAGCCTGCCCTCCTTGCTCAGGTCGGCGGCGAGATGTGCGAGGTTCGCGGCGTTGTGGAGCCGCCATCGCTCAAAGCCCGGCGTCCCTCGGTCCAGGTGTTCGGGCTGCACCGGTCCATCCCACAGCGAGAATTCCCGGACCTCGTCGGGACGCCGATCGTCCAAGTAGGAGAGGCCTTGGACCGCCATCCCCACAAACCCGCAACCGAGCGTCACGAGTGCTTGGTCCAGCGTGCGCACGGCAGAAGGAGCCAGCCACACGTCGTCGTCCAGAAAGAGGATGCGCGGCGCAGAGGAGGCTTCGAGGAGGGTCTGGCGGTGCTCCGCCAGACCCCGGGGCGGGCGGTGCTGCTGGACCCGCACAGCGCGGCCCTGGGCCTCGAGGACCCGCAGCATGGCCTCCGCGGCGGGGTGCGCCCAGTCCGGCGAGCCGTCGCTCTGGTCGCTCACGATGACGCCGAAGTCCTCCGCGTCCTGTGCCGCGAGCCCGGCGAGGGTCGCGGCGAGCTCCGCGGGCCGATGGCGCGTGGGGATGAGGACCTCGAGTGCCGGGGGCGTGGCACACGGTGCGGTGGCAGCCCACTCCTGGGGCCCTCGCCGCGTCATCGCTCGGCCCGCTCGTCGACCGGCTGGGCCAAGCCCCGCTCAACGTATCCGAGCATTTCGAGGCGGCCGCCGACGGCCTCGACCGCGCTCGCCTCGGCGAGCATCTCCGGCAGGTAGTCCCCGCCCTTCACGTAGACATCCGGCTCGAGGACCTCGATGAGCGGGACGGCAGTCTCCGAGTCGAAGATCAGGGCATGGTCCACCGAGGCCAGTGCAGCGACGACCGCTGCACGGTCATCCTCCGCCATCTCAGGGGCCACACCGTGGAGACGCCGAGCCGACTCGTCCGAATTCACGCCCACCACGAGCAGGCCTCCGAGCCGGGACGCCTCCTCGAGGAAGGCGGTGTGCCCGCGATGCAGGCCGTCGAATACCCCATTGGTGAGCACGACGGCGCGTCCCTCCGCCCGCGCCCGGCGTGCGCCTGCGCGCGCGGTGTCGAGGGCACTGACGGACCGGACCGGTCCGCCCGAGAGCGCCACAGCGAGGCGCTCGCCGCTGCACGCCGTCGTGCCGCGGGTCTCCACGACGACGTCCGCCGCGGCTTGGCCCACGTCTGCGGCGACCTCGATCGGCAGTCCTACCGCGAGGGCGTAGGCGAGCCCGGCCACGAACGTGTCGCCCGCACCGACCGCATTCTGCTCCGGTGCTGGGCGGGCACTCGTGGTGTGCGGGGAGCCCGAGCGGCCGAGGAGGATCGTTCCGTCCGTGTCAAGTGTCACGAGCGTGTGCTTGGCTCCTGTGGCGGCTTCGAGTTCGCGGGAACGGGCGGCCGCCCACTCCCGGCGATCGCCACGGGGGCTCGGCTCGCCGAGCAGCGCGGCGGCTTCCTCGGCGTTCGGGGTGGCCACGTCCGCTCCGAGGCTCGTCCAACCGGCGAAGTGCCGCGCGTCCACGACGAGGGCGCGTGCACCACGCCGCAGGGCCACCCGGTCCAGCGCGGCGAGCGCGCCGAGGCCGTAGTCGCACACCACCACCGCGTCCGCTGTGTCCAACACCGCGAGGGCCCGGTCAGCGACCTCCCTCGCCTCGTCCTCGTCAGCGGGCCTGCATGAATCGACGCGCAGGAGAAGGTGCTCCTGGGCGAGCATGCGCGCCTTGACCGACGTCGTCTTCCCGGGCCGGCGCACGAGGCCCCCCGCGCCGTCGCCCGCGCCGACCCCCGCCCCTGAGAGGCACGACGACAGCGCCTCGCCGGGCTCGTCGTCGCCCGCAACCCCGATGAGCACCACCTCGGCTCCGAGCGCCGCGAGGTTGGCAGCCGTATTCGCCGCACCGCCGGGGGCATCGACGGTCCGCTCGATGTCGAGCACTGGTACGGGGCCCTCACGGCACAGCCGGTCGGCCTCGCCCTCGCACCACCGGTCGAGGATCACGTCCCCGAGGACCAGGACCTTGGGCCGACGCGCCGCGAGGGCGGAGACGATGTGGTCTGGGTTCATCTCATACCACCGTTCTGTAATCCGTACGGGCAACGACTGGAGGTTCGAGGTGGACTACCTTGGGGCGGCTCAGCTCGTCGAGCAGCCGGGGCCCGAAGCCCACGGGGCTCCCTGCCTGCGGGAGTCCCGGCGCGTCTGTTCCCGTGGCTCCTTGTGCGAGGCCGTTGACGACCGGAAGCTCCGCCGCAGCGATCTGCGCGTGCGCGATGTCCCGTGTGAGGACGATCCCCAAGGCCCCGCACGGGTACTCGGCGGCCTCGGCAATGGCCTCGTCGAAGCTGTGGACCCGGATCACGGCGAGGACCAGCCCGCGCAGCTCAGCGGCAACCGCCTCCATTGACACTGCGGGGCCGGCCTGGGTGGCCTTGCCGGGGCCTCATCCTGTTCGTTCTCGGATCCGCGCAGTGCTCCTGCGCTCTCTGCCTTCTCCGGCAAAGTGGCGCTCATGGCATTCCTCCTGATCAGACGTGCAGACGGCTATTACCCCGAGGGCCGGCGTCCAAGCCGCCTCGCCGCGCCCCCCCACCGCTGGGGGCCGTACGTGGTGCAGGCGTTTGCCGAAGAGCACCCTCGGGTAGCGCGTGGGAGACAGGACCGCGAAGGAAGGCAGGCCATGGTAGACCGGGACGAACCGTTCAGAGACGTCGCGAGGCGCTTCGAGGACATCAGGAGGATCGCGGTACTCCGCGGAGGCGGCATCGGCGACCTGCTCTCGGCATTCCCGGCGCTCGTGGCACTTAGGGCCACGTATCCCGGCGTGCACATCACACTTCTGACGACGCCGCTCCTCGCTGGCCTGCTCGACGGCCGGCCCGGCCCCTACGACTCCGTGAGGATCGTGCCGGTCTTTCCGGAGGCACCGGCCCCCGAGCGCGTGTTCTGGCGCGACGATCAGGCAACCCTGCGCCTCGTGGACGAGCTCCAGGCCGAACGGCTGGACCTCGCGATCCAGATGCACGGCGGCGGCCGCAACTCCAATCCGTTCGTCCTCGCGCTTGGCGCCGCCCACGCGGTGGGCTGCTCCACGCCCGACGCGCCCCGTCTCGACCGCCAGCTCCCGCACGTCTACTACCAGCGTGAAGTGGAGCGCTGGCTTGAGGTCGCTGGCCTCGCCGGTGCCGCCGTGCAGGACCACGAGCCGCGGTTCCTCACAGTGGGCGAGGACCGAGATGCCGCCCAGCCGTGGCTGGACCCGGAGGCGAGAGGCCTCGTCATCGTGCATCCCGGGGCGAGCGACCCGCGCCGGCGTTGGCCCGCGGAACGGTTCGCGGAGATCGTCGCAGCCCTCGCCCAGGAGGAGTGGCAGGTGCTCCTGGTCGGTGACACCGGCGAGAAGGCGCTTGCGGAGGGGATTGCGGACGACGCCGCCAGGGCGGCTCCCAGCGCGGCGCACCGCATCGGCTCGGCAGCCGGCCGCACCGACCTGCACGGCCTGGTCGGCCTGCTCGACGCCGCACGGCTCGTGATCGCCAATGACAGCGGGCCGCGGCACCTGGCCCAAGCGCTGGGAACGCCCACGGCGTCGGTGTACTGGGGCCCCAATCTCGTCAACGCCGGGCCCCCGCAGCGGCGGCACCATCGGGTGCAGGTGTCGTGGCGGCAGCTCTGCCCGGTGTGCGGCGCGGACGGGACCGACCCCCTGGGCCGGTCCTGCCCCCACGAACAGCCTTGGGTCGCCGACGTGCCTGCCGAGGGCGTGCTCGCGGACGCCCATGACCTGCTGAACGGAGATTAGGGCCAGGAATCCTCCATGGAGCCGGCGACCAGGAGTTCGCGGACCTCGCA
Organism: Sinomonas notoginsengisoli; assembly: GCF_021554725.1. GTDB lineage: Bacteria > Actinomycetota > Actinomycetes > Actinomycetales > Micrococcaceae > Sinomonas > Sinomonas notoginsengisoli. The sequence goes on from NZ_JAIZDP010000004.1 coordinate 41,220, forward strand.
GCCGGGAGGCTGGGAGAGCGCGAACAGCACGGAGCGGGCCACGTCCGAGGGCCGATTGAGCGTGGTCCTGTCGTGGGGCTTGTACTCCTCGGGGCGGTCGTCGAAAAACGGTGTGTCCATGCCGCCGGGAATGAGGGTCGTGACACCCACTCGGCCCTTGAGCTCTGCGGCAAGGGCGCGGCTGAACCCGATGATGCCGAATTTCGAGGCGCAATAGGCGGTGGCGCCGGCGGCGCCACGCAGGCCGAGAGTAGAGGCTACCGTCACGACACGCCCGTGCGACCTGGTGAGGTGCGGCAGGGCAGCGCGCACGACTGCGGCGGTCCCCAGGAGGTTGACAGCGATGACGCGCTCCCATTCCTCCCCGGGTACCTCGCTGAGTTCGCCGCAACGGTCCATCCCCGCCGCGCACACCACGGCATCGAGGCCGCCGGTCTCCTCAACGGCGCGCGCTACCGCGGCTTCCGCCGCCTCGCGCTGGGAGAGGTCCACCGTCCATGCCTTCACTCCCTCCGCGGCCGGCTGCCGGTCCAGGACGAGCGGGTGAGCGCCCTCGGCAGAAGCCGCGGCGACGATGGCGGCGCCGAGCCCCGATGCGCCCCCGGTCACGAGGATGCGGGCACCCCGCAGCGGGCTCTGGGCGTCCTGGATCTGCTGGTTCTGGGTCACGGTCTGGGTCATCAGGATCCTTCCTTGGTGGTGATGTGGTCAGGTTGTTCCGGTACGGGCCGATCCGGGCCGCGTCTCAGCTGAGGCTGGCGATCGCCGTGGCGAGGCCCGTCGTCGACCGCCCCGGCTCGAGGGGAATGGTGACTACCTCGCCGCCCCAGCGGCGCAGCAGCTGGGTTTCGGGCAGCTTGCTGGCCTCGTAGTCGGCACCCTTCACCCAGATGTCCGGGCGGAGTTCGCGCAGCAGCTGCTCCGGGGTGTCTTCGGCGAAGACCTCGACCGCGTCCACGCAGCTCAGGCCGAGGAGGAGCTCCACACGGTCCTGCTGGGACATGAGGGGACGGCTCTCGCCCTTGAGGCGGCGGATCGAGTCGTCGGAGTTGACGCAGACGATGAGACAGTCGCCGAGGTCGCGCGCCGCCTCGAGGAGTCGAAGGTGCCCGGCATGGAGGAGATCGAAGCATCCTCCGGCAGCCACGACGCGGCCGCCGAGGCTTTGGACCCTCCGGGCGAGGGAGAATGCCGGCGCTTCCTCTGCCTCGGCGGAGGGCCCGGCCACGAGGCGTGCAGCGCCCTGCGACCCTGCGCCGTCGGCTGCGGCGGGCGGACGGGTCAAGCTGCCCGCGCCGAGCGAGGACACTCCGCCGCGGGCGAGGAACGATGCGGATGCCGAGACAGCCGCCTCGACAGCCGCTTCGATTCCCTTCCCGTCGGCCAGGGCCACCGCGAGCGAGGCCGCGAAGCGATCCCCGGCGCCGCAGGAATCCTCGATCCGCAGACCCGTCGAGGGCGCTGCAATGTGCGTGTCGGCATCGGGGCCGCAGACGAGCGCGCCGCGCTCGGCCAGGGTCACGATGAGCGAGTCTGCCTTCCACTGCAGCCGAAGCTTTCCGGCCGCGCTGGCCACTGCGTCGAGCCCGCTCGCTGCGCGACCCGAGAAGGCGAGCAGCTCGGGCAGGTTCGGCGTCACGGCCGCGGCATGGCTGATGGGGGGCGCACCCTGAGGATGCGGGTCCCAGACCACGGGAACGTGGCGCGCCGCGTCTTCGAGCGCTGCCCGCATCGTCGGGTCGTCTGCGAGGCGGCGCCCGTAGTCGGCCACGACGATGGCGCCGGCATCCGCGAGAGAATCGAGCATCGCATGGTCCACCAGCGGGAAGGGCCGGGGACCGCAGCCCTCATCGATGCGGGCGATCCGCTGGCCGTCCGCGGTGACCCTCATCTTCACGGGGGTCGGACCCTGGAGCTCGCCCGCGCTCAGGTGCACGCGATCCAGCAGCGCACGGAGGCGTTCCGAAGCGTGATCATCGGAAAGCGCGGTCAGGAGCTCGACCTCGTGACCGTCGTCGGCGAGCATGGTTGCCACGAGGCCCGCTCCCCCGGCGCGTTCCTGCCGGTGCGCCACGTCGATGACGGGCGCAGGCGCGTCAGGGCACAGCCGGCCTGCGTGCCCGGTCACGTCGATGTCCATGAGCGTATCGCCCACTACGGCAACTTTCACGTCAGTCCTCCCGTAGTCCCGAGGGCCTCTCGGCGCCCGAGTATTCGCCTGCTACGCAGGCGTCGAAGCATGCACAGAGTGCATGGATGGCGACGAGCTGCGATTCCTGCACGTGGCAGTTCGGCCCGTCGAGGACGAGCGCTTCGTCGACAACGACAGAGAGCGGGTTCGGCCCGGGCCCCGTGAGGGCCCATGTCAGTGCGCCGCACTCGCGGGCTGCACCAGCGGCGGCGAGCAGATTCTGGCTCTTGCCGGAGGTGGAGAGCAAGATGAGGATGTCCCCGGCCCTCGCATGGGCCCGTACCTGACGTGCGAACACCTCGTGGTAGCCGTAGTCATTTCCGATGGCGGTCATGGCGGAGCTGTCGCCGTGGAGCGCGATGGCGGAGAACGGTTGCCGCTCCCCGTCATATCGGCCCACGATCTCAGCCGTGAGGTGCTGGGCCTCCGCGGCGGACCCGCCGTTGCCCGCGGCGAGGAGCCGCGCGCCGCCCGTGAGGCGCTCGGCCAGCAGTCGCCCCCATCTGGCCAGCATCGGCGAGTGGTCCTTGAGCAGCTCGAGGACCTCCATGGACGTGCCGATGTGGGAGGCGACGTCCTGCGCCAGGGACGCCGTTCGATCGGGGCCGGTTAGGGCCAAGGGGGAACCGACGCTCACGACGCCGGGCACGGGCCTGAGGGCGGTACGCCCTCGTCCTGCTGTCTGGGCGCTGTTCACGCCGCGGTGCAGTGGACGCATCCTCAGCTCCCTTCCTCAACGCGCCGAAGCCTCCGCCTGGACCTGGCGACCTCCGGCTCGGGCTGTTCCCAGTGGTCACGCATCGCGCGGTAGATGTGCTCGGTGTCCCCGGCGATCCTGTCCCACGTGTACCGTGCCCGGGCGCGTTCCACGCCAGCCTCGCCGAACCTGGACCGGAGCTGGGGATCATCCGCGAGCGTGCAAATGGCCTCGGCGAGCGCCGCGGGATCCTTCGGCGGCACGTGGAGGCCGGTGACGCCATCGACCGTTGTCTCGGCGAGCCCGCCGACGGCGGCGACGATGGTAGGAACGCCACTGGCCATCGCCTCAAGGGGCACGATGCCGAAGGGCTCGTACCACGGGCAGCACACGGCAGCGTCCAGGCTCCGCGTGAGAGCCGGCATCTCGTCCCGCGGGACCTGCCCCGTGAAAATGACCTGACGGGAGACTCCGAGCGAGTCGGCGAGGTCGCGGAGCCTGCGCACCTCGGGGTCAGAGGCGACGTGGTCTTTCGTCAGCGACCCGCCCACCACGAGGAGTTCGATGTCAGTTCGGCCGGAGGCGGCGAGGCGGCCAAGCGCCTCGATCACGGTGTCCACTCCCTTGCGCGGCACGAGGCGTCCAATGGTCGCGATCCTGAAACGGTGTCCGCGCTCGCGGACCGGCCCGTCTGGCCTGAAGACCTGAGTATCGACACCACAGGGCGCGATGGAGATACGCTTACGGCCCACGCCCAGCGCACGCAGCTCGAAGGCTTCGTCAGGGCAGGTCGCGATGACCCGGTCCACCGAGCGAGCGACCCACGGCTCGAGGAACTCGCGCTCCGGCGGGCTCGTGTCTGCGACGCCCTGATGCCTGCGCTTGACGATTCCCAGCGCGTGGAAGGTCTCAGCCACGGCCGGCGGCTGGAAGCCCCGGTCCTGAAGCTTCGCGACCCCTTCGATGCAGGCCACGCCCGACATCCAGAAGTGCCCGTGGACAACATCGGGGACGTTCTCGGCCCAGTAGTCCGCGAGGTGGTCACCGAACTCGGGGATGAAGGGAAGGATCTTGTCCTTGACAATCTCACGGGGAGGACCGGCATCGACGTTGACGAGGCAGACTCCGTTCGAGAGCATCTGCTCCCAATGGAGCCGCGCGCTGTCACGGCGTGTGAACACGGTGACCGAGTGGCCACGTCTGACCAGCGCGGCGGAGAGTTCCGCCACGTGCACGTTCTGCCCGCCAGCATCCTCTCCGCCGATCGCGGCGAGTGGACTGGCATGCTCCGAGACCATTGAGATCTTCATGGTTGTTCTCCTTCCGGCTTGAAGGCGTCCATAGGCGCGTCCATCTCACCGGACCTCCGCACGGGCTGGGATCAATGGGCTGCCCGACGAGGCCGGCGCGGTGCGTCGCCCGAGCACCACGTCACTGAGCACCTCATCCCAGTCCTTGAGGAACCGTCCGAGTCCGTAGCGGGCCAAGGCGGCTTCACGGGCGATCAGACCTGCCTCGCGGGCCTTGTTCGGGTGCGAGAGCAGGCGCTGTGCGGCGGCGGCGAGCTCACCAGGGTCCGAGCTCACGCAACCGGCCCCGGCGGGCACCGCACGCCAGACCTCGGTGGCACCGATGGCGAGCACCGGCATGGCCAGCATCATGGCCTCTATGAGGGCGAGGCCGAGCGAGGTCCAGCGGAAGGGGTGCAGGTAGGCCCGGCGCCGGGCGAGCTCGAGGTGCAGGCGGTCTGGGGCGAGGTCTCCGGCCCAGGACAGCCGCCCCGCCGCGATTCCCGCGGCCGCTTCCAGCCCGTCACCGGCCATGCCGAAGACGTCCAGCGGTGAGACCTCGGCGAATCGCGGGAGCAGGTCGGTGCCTGCGACCCTGCCGCGCCGCACGGGCTCGTTCACCACGACGCCGAGCCGGGCGAGCTCCCCGGTGTACATCGGCCCTGGATCCTGGACTCCGTGTTCGACGACGTACACCGGGGCACGTCCGCTGTCCCACATGAGGGCGTTGAAGTGGGTCACATGCACGATCGGGATCTCCGCTTGGCCCGCCAAGGGGTGGCGGGTATCGGGAACTCCCCCTCGCGGGGTGTTGTGCTCGACGTACACCGCTGGCAGGTCGGCCCCCGGCAGCCGACCTGTCAGCGAGCGTACGAGTTCAATCTCGTCGAGCCGCTGGAGCACCACGGCGTCGATCCGGCCCGCGCTCTCGGCGAGCTGTTCCGCTGTGGCCTCCACAGCGGAGGGCCATTGCCTCCCTGCGATGCCAAGGCCTTTGGCGCTGTCCTGGGGGTCAACGGGCAGGATGTACTCGTGGCTTCCGCGGACGAATCCGTCCATCCAGCCGCCGTGCATGTGCCACGCAAGAATGCGCATTAGGCCACCGCCCCGGTCTCGGCGCCCAAGAGTTCCCGAACGGCGGTCAGAACATGTTCGGCGCGGACGTCGCTGAGGCACGGATGCCCAGGAATCGGACAGATCCGAGCGCGGGTGCCCGAGCATGCAGCGGTCTGGTCGCCGAGCACCACGACTGGTGCTCCCCTCGGCTTCCATACTCCCGGGGGCACGACGGGCGCGAAGAGGCTCACCACGGGTGTGCGCGTCGCCGCCGCCAGATGGGCCGGGCCGGTGTTTCCTGCCACGACCACGCTCGCGCCTTCCAAGAGGTCCACGAGGGCGGGCAGGCTCGTACGGCCTCCGAGGTCGATCCCCTGGGAGCCTGCCACCCGGGCGGTGAGCGCCCGCTCGTCGGGGCCGCCGGTGACGACGACCTGCATGCCGGTGGCCGCGAGCAGTTCGACTAGCGCTGCGCAATGTTCGGCGGGCCAAGCCCGGGCAGGGGCATCCGCGCCAGGGTGGACAACGACATATGCGCCGGTCGGTCGGATCCCGCTGTGGCGCTGGGGAGCGAGGGCCGGGAGCCCGTCGTCGTCCGCGGGCAGTGAGAAGCCCGCCGCGGCCGCGATGCCGAGGGCACGGTCCACCTCGTGGACAGACCACGGGAGCTGGCGGGTAGTCACGCGAACGTCGATGAGCGAGCCCGGGTAGTCCTCGGAGAGAGCGGTGATGCGAGGCACCCCGCACAGCCTCAGTTCGAGGGCCAGAGGCAGCGGTGACTGGTGGAAAGAGGTGAAGATGACTGCCTCATCAGGGGCTATGTCGGTGATGAGGCGCTCGAGCCGGCGCAGGTGGCGCGGGCTTGCCTCGGCGGCAGGGTTGCCGATCCAGGGGCAGTCCCACTCGCTGACGTGCTGCACGTGCGGCAACAACCGCGCAGCGGCCGCTCCGCGCGGACCTGTCAGCAGGAACGGCTCGGCCCGGGTCGCGATCGCCCGGACAGCCGGGCCTGCCATGACCACGTCTCCAAGGCTGTCGAGCCTGACCGCGAGGACCCGCTTCATGCGGCACTGCTCATCGCGGAAGCACCACTGTCGGGGTCCGGGGATGCGGCTGCGGAGGCCATGTCGGGTCCGAGCGCGAGGGTCAGGGCAGACCACAGGTCGCCCGCCACGGCCGGCGCGTCGAGGACTTCGCGACGCAGGGTAGTGGGGCTGGGCACCATGATGCCGCGGGCACCGGCGCGCAGTGCGGCCGTCATGTCCGCACCGATGTCCCCGATGACGACAACCTCCTTGGGGCTCACGCCGAGGTCACGGCAGGCGGCAAGCACAAGTCCCGGACGCGGCTTGCGGCAGGCACAGCCGTCGTCAGGAGCGTGCGGGCAGACCTGCCACGTGTCGAACGGGCCCAGGATCTCCTCGACACGGGCATTGACGGAGCGCATGTCATCCATGCCGATCTTGCCGAGGGCCACCGCGGACTGATTCGTGACGACACCCGTGCGCAGGCCGAGTGAACGCAGACGCTCGAGTGTCTGCTGGGCCCCGGGCATCGGGGTCACGAGCTCAGGGTCCCCGTTGTAGGGGACGTCCACGACAAGCGTGCCGTCGCGGTCAAAGAGCACCGCAGCGGGAGTCAGCTTGCGTTCATGGTCCATCATCTTCATGGAGAAGAAGTGCCCGAGCCGCAGTAGACTAAACGGATCTGACGGGAGTTCTCCTCCTTCTAGCTCAAGCCGCGGGCACAGATTGTTGCGTCGTTTGCCTCAAGGAGTTGCCGTGGACAAGCCTCATCGACCCGTTCTCCTCGTCCTCCGTGCGCTCAAGCTCGGGGATCTCCTCGTCGCGGTCCCAGCGCTCCGCGGCCTCAGGCGAGGCTTTCCCGATCACGAACTCGTGCTCGCGGTCCCGGGCTGGCTCAGCCCCGTGCTGCCACTCATCGGAGGCATCAACCGGCATCTGGCTACGCCGGGCCTCGATGATCCTCTGCCTTGGGAGGGCACGGTAGACGTGGCGGTCAACCTCCACGGCAACGGTCCCGAGAGCCGCGGGCGTCTCGAACAGCTCTCTCCGACGTATCGGATCGGACACGCGGCGCCGGGCTGGAGCGGTCCCACCTGGGATGACGATCTCCACGAGCGGGACCGCTGGGTTCGTCTGGTGAACTGGCACGGCCTCGCTGCAGAGGCGAATGACTACCGCCTGTGCCCGCCGGAGGTGTCGGCACCTCTCGAGGATGCGACCCTCCTCCACGTCGGCGCCGCACACGGGAGCCGCCAGTGGCCCGTCGAACGGTTCGCCGATGTCGCGGCGGTCCTGGCCCTGCGCGGGCACCGGGTCGTGATCACCGGCGGCCGCCAGGACCTGCTCCGGGCGACGGCCGTGGCCAAAACCGCCGGACTTCCGGAAAGCGCCTGCGTGGCCGGGCGCTGGGAGCTCGATGAGTTCGCGGCAGCCATTGCCGCAGCACGGTTGGTCATCACGGCGGACACCTCGGCCGGCCATCTGGCCACCGCCTATGGAACGCCGTCAGTGGTCCTGTTCGGCCCCGCCGCGCCAGAGCACTGGGGCCCGCCAGCCGATGGACCGCACATCGTCTTGACCGACGCCGAGGTACGGGCCGGCGAACCGTTCGCAGAAGTACCCGACCCGGCGATCCTGGCCGTCCTTCCGGGGCACGTTCTCGACGCGGTGGACAGCCTTGAGGCGCACGACGCCGCATGATCACCGCGGGGGCAGGCCGCCCCTTCTGACACATCACCTCCGCTGAGGCAGCATTCTCCGGCCCGCCGACACAAATGACGGGAGCGAGCCCTGAGGCTCGGCTCCCGTCATTCAGCGCTCGTTCTTCCAGCGCCTTGTCCTTCAGGTGTCCTGCTAGGCGGCCATGCGCCGACGCAGCCTGTCGAGCAGCCGCTTGAGGAGGCGGGAGACCTGCATTTGGCTGACACCCAGCTCCGCCGCGATCTGGTCCTGGGTCATCTCGTTCACGAAGCGAAGCTGCAGAAGGCGCCTGTCGTCCACGGACGCGTCCGAGAGGGCCGCCTCAAGGGCATCAATCTGCTCGACACGCTCGTAGCCAGGGTCCTCCCCGCCGAGGATCACCATGACCCGGCGTTCCTCAGGATCATCGGACATGTCGCCATGCTCGACCGGTTGGCCGACCATGGCCGCGTCTGCAATCTGGGCGTCCGCGACATCGCTTGCCGGCACTCCGGCCGCCGTGCTCAGCTCCGCAGTGGACGGTTCGTGGCCGAGCTCCTGTGCGAGCCCCGGCCGGAGAGCGTTGACCTTGAGCCGGAGTTCCTGAAGGGCCCGGGGCGGCCGGACCACCCATGACTGGTCGCGCAGGTAGCGCTTCAGTTCACCGTTGATGGTTGGGACCGCATAGGGCACAAATCCGTGGCCCAGGGATTCCTTGTACCGCTGGGCGGCCTTGATGAGCCCTAGTCGAGCCACCTGGCGCAGGTCATCGGCATCGTGCCCTACACACCGGAACCGTCTGGCGAGGGCATCTGCCACTCCGAGGTACTCGAGCGCCAGCTTTCCCGCTGCCCGTGCGCTGGCCGGCGTCAATGGCGAAATGGACGAGCGAACGGCGGAGGTCGGCAGCGGCCGGCTCCTGAGAGCATCCTCGGGCACACCGGCGATGACCGGATCGAATGGAACTGCCGACAGGTCGCCCTGCCGCTTCTCAACATTTTTCATTGCGAGTTTCCTCCTCGCTGGGGTCAGAAAAAACCTATGGAACGCTAGGCCGACCCTCCTCAGAATCGACGATCCGCGCCACAGAAATCACGGATCCGGAGATTAGGGCTCGAGTGGGGGGAGATTAAGGCTCGAGAGCGGACTGATGGCCAGAAATGCTTGGGCGTCAAACACCGAGGCAGGTTCCGCCAGTGATGAGGATGCGGCGGCCTTCGAGTCGCGCCGCTTCAGGGGTGGAGACGATGAACTCCAATGTCAGCGGCCAACAATTTCTACTTTCGGCTGCGAAGGTGGACGCCAACTGCTTGACTCCAACTCAACAGTAGGCACACTCGCACTCAGCCTTCAAGGGTTCGAGGAGAAGTGTCACTGGCCCTCGCTGCCCCTGAGAGGACCACTACTGGCGGCGTTTCCCAGTTTGCGCACATTTCTACTGGTGCAGATCCATCGCTGGCTAGGGCACAAATCCGCTCGAGCTGAGGGGGTTTTGAGGAGGCGGCATCGCGGGTATTAGGTACCAATGATGCAGGACAACGCGCCCCACGAGCCCGAGCAGCTAGCCACTGACGGCCGGGCTGGAAAGCCCGTCCCACGTCCCAAGGACGACGCCGTGACGTCGCCAGAGGACGTCACACCGTCGTCCCAGGGCCTCGGTGCCGTCTACGGAGATGCCAACCGCACCCCCCACCCAGGCCCCGTCAAACCACCGAGCCCCGAGGATCAGGAGCGCATGGACGCTATCGCCGAAGAGTACGTGGTCGAGACGACCGAGGACGGCGAAGCTTACCTCTTCCCTCGCGATGCCGATACTGAGTCGCCAGCAACCACGGATCAGTACCCTGACAGCTAGCCGGGCTGACCAGAGGTACCCCCTTATACCGGTGCCTGGCCGGGGGCTGGGGCTTCGGCCAGGCACCACTCTTCACCTCTCATCGCACGTCCGCCTCTCCGCTCGTGCTTCGCGGGCGAGGACACCTGCGGGTACCTCTCAGGTGCCCGGGCCCGTGCGCGGCGACGAGGCTAGGGTCTTGGCCAATTCGGCGTCCGAGACCTTGCCCGCCCGACCTGCAAGCTTGGTCCCCTCGTGATACGCCAAGAGCAGTCTGGGGTCCACGTAGGAGCCGCGGGCGACGGCCGAGGTGTTGTGCAGCCACTCAGCGGCGGCCCCGATAGCAGCGCGCCAGGCCTGGTCCGCGTCGGAACCTTTCTCCCGCTCACGGGCCAGAGTTTCGGCGGCCACCACCGTCCCTCGCCACGTGCGGAGGTCCTTCGCGCTGACCCCCATGCCGGCTCGGCCCCTCAGGTAGCCGTTGAGGGCCTCGGCGCTGATCGGCTGAACGCCGTTGCCCTCCTCGAAGCCAATGGCGCGGCTTGTGCGAGAGCCGTCGGCGCGTTCGGCGAAGTAGGCGGCCAGATCGGCATCGTGCAGATCGACAGCCCACCGCATTCCCGACTTGCCCGGGAATCGGAAGGTAACCACCGCGCCATCGACGCTCACGTGCCGGCGCTGCAATGTCGTGACCCCGAACGAGCCATTCTGCTGAACGTAGCGCCGGCTTCCCACGCGGAAACCCGCCCGGTCCACGAGACGCAGGGCGACCGCAAGTGCTTGCTCCCTTGCACCGTGCCGGCCGCGCAGATCCTCGGTGACGGCACGGCGGATCGCCGGCAGGCGCCGGGCAAGCGCAAGAGCGCGGTCGAACTTCCGCGCGTCCTGCCGGGCGCGCCAAGCATGGTGGTAGAGGTACTGCTTGCGCCCCGCGGCGTCGATTCCAGTGGCCTGGATGCGGGCCTGTTCGGACCCGGCGATCCGCACATGCCGCCAGGCCGGTGGAATGGCGAGCGCGTCGATCCGCGCCAACACCTCGGGCGCGTCGACGCGCTCGCCCTCCTCATCCCGATAGATGAACCCTTTTCCGGCGCGGCGTCGGATGAACACGCCGCGCGCCGATCGACTGCGACGCGTCATGGACGCACTACTACCCCTAGCCCGACCAGCACAATCCGAAAGGAACACCTGTGGACACATCCCAGCCGGAGGACCCCCGTCAAGCCCGCGACACCGGAAGCATGCCTGAGCAGCAGCAGGAGCCGCCGGGCACCACCGAGGCAACGGTTCCGCATCCTGACCACGGAGAGCGCACGTACAAGGGACACGGCCGCCTCGAGGGCCGCTCGGCCCTCATCACCGGAGGCGATTCGGGGATCGGCCGCGCCGTGGCCATCGCCTTCGCGCGCGAGGGTGCGGATGTAGCCCTCACGTACCTGCCGGAGGAGGCCAAGGATGCTGCCGAAGTGGCCGACCAGGTCCGAGAAGCCGGCGCCCGTGCCGAACTGCTCGAGGGCGATCTGAGGGACGAGGGCTGGACGTCCTCGCTGCCAGAGCGCGTACTCGACTCGCTCGGCAAACTTGACATCGTCGTCCTGAATGCGGCCTATCAGCAAGAGCGGGACGGGATCGACGCGGTGCCCACCGAAGAGTTCGATCGGGTGCTCCGCACGAATCTCTACAGCCAGTTCTGGATCCTGCGCTCAGCCATACCGCACCTGAAGGCGGGTGCCTCGATCATCATCACCAGCTCTATCCAGGCCGTGCAACCCTCGCCGACGCTGTTCGACTACGCGATGACCAAGGCAGCCCAGGTAGCCCTCGTGAAGGCGCTCGCACCCGTGCTCGGCGAGAAGGGCATCCGCATCAACGCGGTGGCCCCTGGGCCCGTATGGACCCCGCTGATTCCCGCGACCGGGTGGCCAGGACACGTCCCGGAGTTCGGCAAGGATTCACCGCTCGGGCGGCCCGCACAGCCGGCGGAGCTCGCGCCCGCGTATGTCCTGCTCGCCTCCGAGGAGGCAAGCTACATCTCCGGGTCCGTGTACCCGGTGACCGGCGGAAAACCGTTCTGACGCCAGTCTTCGCTTGACCATGAGAGAGCGCCGGCCCCGACGGGACCGGCGCTCCTCACGTCAGCTCAGCGGGACACCCGCCCAGCGAGCACTGAGCGCTCACCCCGCGTCAAAGCGATCTCCTCCGCGCTCAGCCTCGTCGCCCGTGTCGGAACGGTCCTCTGAGCTGCGCTCCGGATGGTTGCCGGCATCGGAAATGGCCTGGCTCACCTCGGTCGGCTTGGCGTAGGAGCCGTCCGGGATGCCGATGAGCGCCCGCAGCACGTTGCTGTCTGCGCCCTGCTGCTTCGCGGCGTCGACGAGGGTCGACTTCTCGGCAGGGTAGTCGACCCCCGCTAGGAACTTCTGGATTTGGATTGGATTCTCGGTGTTGCTCATAGGGTCCTTCCTCAGCGATGGTCTCGGTTCTGGCGAACGTCGTGCGCGCCGTCGTCGCGAGTCGCCTCTGTGGGCCGGTCTTCGCGGACAACGCGCTCGCGGTCGTCACCCTTCGTGCTAGCGTCACGGTCGTTCGGCCGGTCGCCCTCACGCGGGACGCTGCGGTCGGTGTCATGCCGGATGCCGCGATCGCGCCCGTCCGGCGCCGTGCGGTCGGCGTCGTCTGGGACGGCACGACGACCATGGGTCCCGCGCCGGTCGCTGTCGTCACCCGACCGGTCGGGGTCGATCTCGTCGGCCTTGCGGCGCTGCTCGTCGATCCGCTCGCGATCGCTTCGCGCGCTCTCATTGCGCTCATGAGCCTGCTGGCGGAGGCGGGCGGCCTCCACTTCGGCGCGCTCGGCCCGTGCCTGCGCCTCGTGGCTCTTCGCCTCCCGTTCGCGCACGTCGAGCTCACGGGCGTGGGCCTCGGCCCGAAGATCATTGGCCTTCTCGCGCTGTTGCCGGCGGTGTGCCTCAGAGCGCCGGCGCGAAACCATGACCGCGACGACGATCGCGATGATCACGATGATCGCGACGATGACGATGAGCCAGGTCAGCTGGGTGGGATCCATCGAGTACCTCCTGGGGTAGACCTCTTGCACTGTTTACCCCCCGCCGGGAGAACCAATCACTCCCCGTCGAGAGCCAGGCCTAGGGTCGATGTTCCCTCACGGCAGCTGCGATCGCTTCGGCCACCTGGCCCGGGTCCTCGTGGCTCCAGAAGCGGAGCACCTGCCAGCCGGAGGCGGCGAGCGCCGCGGTGGTCTCGATGTCCCGTTCCCGATTGCGTGCGATCTTGGGCCGCCAGTAGTCCACATTGCTCGCAGGCTCGATGTAGTGCTCTGGGCAGCCATGCCAGTAGCACCCGTCGATGAATACTGCGACGCGCGCCCGTGTGAACACGAGGTCGGCGGTGCGGCGGAGGGCTGGCTCGGGCCGGCGATCGACGCGGTACCGCAGCCCCATCGCGTGCACTGCGCGGCGCACCCTGAGCTCGGGGGCGGTATCCCGCGAGCGGTTGCCGAGCATGGTCTTGCGGACCGCAGGAGTCGTGGCCCAGGAGGGCGCCCCTGCGGTTCCCCGGCCCGTGCCGACCGTTCCCCGGCCCGTGTCAGCCATCCCATCGGGAGAGGACGACGCCGGTGACCGACCCGCGGCGGACGGCCCAACGGCGTCGTGCGTCCCTTCCGGCGCTCCAGCCTGGCTCATGCGGCCAGCGTACGCCGGCCCGGCGATCCCATTCCGCGATGGGTGAGACCGACCCGTTTCGGGGGGCCCCGCCGGGGTATGCAGGAAAAAAGAGGCAGGCCGGAAGGCCACACCCATCCGCAGTGAAAGGAAGGGCTCCATGAATGCCGTCAGTGCACATGCGCCCCGCGGAATCCAGCGGCTCGTTCGCAACGTCGAGACCGGCCGGTTCGAGCGCACACTCTCTGGGCTCACCGCGGCAGGCGCGCTCGTGACCGCAGCCGAGATCTACCTTGAGCACGACCGGGCGAGCTTCGGCAATCCTTGGATGTGGGCTCCCGTGGTTCTCGGGCCGATTGGTGCGGCCGCGGGGGTTGCCGGTGTGGTCAGCGCCCGGATGGCGCACACCGCTCTTCCGCTCGCAAGCGCGGCGATCATCGCGAACGGGCTCCAGGGCACCTACCTGCACCTGAGGGGCATCGCCCAACGTCCGGGAGGATTCAGGGAGTTCCGCTACAACGCCGAGGTGGGGCCGCCGCTTCTCGCCCCGCTGCTCGTGACCCTCGTCGGTGGGATGGGCCTCCTTGCGTCCATCCTGAGGCGGGAACCGTGAGCCTGACGCTCGGTGCGAGCGACGAGGGCGGTCGCTTTCCCGGCCAGAATTCCCTCGATCAGCGGGACCACTGGGACGAGACGACTGCAGCGCTCATCCTCGCCCGGACCGACCATCCTCCTGAGGTGTGCTTCTTCACCGCCGAAGAGGAGGGCGTCGCATCCGCCCTCCTGGACTGCCTCGTGGGTCAAGACCACGCGGACCCCGACTCCTCCGACGGGATGTCGGCTGCACCGCACGTGCCCCTCGTCAACCTCGTCGATGCGCGTCTGGCGGCCGGTGAGACGGACGGCTGGCATTATGCGAATCTCCCCGAGGATGAGGAGGTGTGGCGCCGCACCGTCCGCTACCTCGACGAGGATTCGCGCGAGCGCTACGGTGCCGGGTTCGCCGGAGTCACGCGTGAGCAGCAGGAGGCCCTCCTCGAAGCCGTGCACTCGTCCGCGGACACCTGGCATGGCCTTCCTACGCGGCGGCTCTGGGACCTGTGGCTGCGGTATGCGTGCACGGCGTTCTACTCCCACCCCTCGCTGTGGGACGAGATCGGCTTCCCCGGCCCGGCCTATCCGCGCGGGTACGGGAATCTGGGGCTCGACCGCCGCGAACGATTTGAGGTGCCGGACGCCCGTCCGGGTGAGCAGGCGTGAGCTCCCTGAGTTCGGTTCGCGCCCGCAACGCCTCGGCGTGGCTCCTGTCCCCGGCGAGCCCCGACCTGACGGAAGGCATGCGGCGGTTCGCGGACGAGGACGTCGTGGACCTCGTGATCGTGGGCAGCGGCGCGGGCGGGTCCACCCTCGCACAGCGCCTCGCACGCGCGGGCTGGAGCGTCGTGGTGCTCGAAGCGGGCCCGTTCTGGAACCCCGACCGTGACTGGGTGAGCGACGAGGCCGGGTCCCACCGGCTCTATTGGACCGAGCCACGAGTGATCGACGGCGAGGACCCGGTACCGCTCGGCTCCAACAACTCCGGCCGTGGTGTGGGCGGATCCATGGTGCACTTCGCCGGCTACACACCACGGTTCCACCCAAGCGACTTCCAGACGCAGACCCTCGACCGCGTCGGGGCCGACTGGCCGGTGGCCTACGAGGACCTGCGCCCGTACTACGCGGACATCGAGGAGGAGCTCCCGGTGGCCGGGCAGGACTGGCCGTGGGGCGATCCACACCGCTACCCGCACTCGCCGCACCCGGTGGGCGGCAATGGAGAGGTGCTCCTGCGGGGGGCGCAAGCCTGCGGAATCGAGGCCCGTGTCGGCCCTGTGGCAATCTCCAACGGCCGTTTCGGCCACCGCCGGCACTGCATCTACCGTGGCTTCTGCCTCCAGGGCTGCAAAGTCGATGCGAAGGCCTCGCCCCTCGTGACCCACGTCCCGGATGCGATCGCGCACGGCGCGGAGATCCGGGCCGATTCGACGGTGACCCGGATCGAGGTCGACCCGCGCATCGGGCTGGCGACGGGAGCGCATTACGTGCACGGCGGCGTCGACCGCTTCCAGAAGGCCCGCAATGTGGCCATTGCGGCGTACTCGATCGAGACGCCGCGCCTCCTGCTGAACTCGGCGTCGACGCGCTTCCCCGACGGGCTGTGCAACGACCATGACCTCGTGGGCCGTTACCTCATGGTCCAGGGTGCACCGCAGACGGGCGGCCGCTTCGAAAAGGAGGTGCGCATGTACAAGGCGCCACCTCCCGAGGTGAGCACGGAGGAGTACTACGAGACGGACCCGTCCAAGCCCTACAAACGCGGCTACTCGATTCAGACCGTCTCCCCCCTTCCCATCACCTGGGCCGAGCACATCGCGGCACAGGGCCACTGGGGAAAGGAGCTGCGGCGGAGGATGACGGACTACCTGCACTGGGCCTGTCTGGGCGCGCTGTGCGAATTCCTCCCGCTGCCCGATAACCGGGTCACGCTCGACTCCGAGACTGACCGCCGTGGCATGCCCGTTGCCCGGTTCACCTACAGCCGCTGCGGCAATGACCGCCGACTCATGACCGCTGCACGAGAGACGATGGAGCAGATCCTCAAGGCAGCGGGCGCGAGTGATGTGGTCACGATCGAACGGTACGCGCACCTCGTCGGAGGAGCCCGCATGGCGCGGGATGAGCAGCACGGCGTGGTCGACGCCGACTCCCGCACTTTCGCCGTACCGAACCTTCTCATCACGGACGGCAGCATCCTTCCCACCCAGGGAAGCGCCAACCCCGCCCTGACCATCATGGCCCTCGCGGCGCGGACGGCCGCCCGGCTCGTTGCCGGCGCCCGGGTTGGCACGCGTCAACCAGTAAAGGAGAGCAGCTGACATGGCTCAGAATGTCGCGGAGTACCTCCTCGAGCGGCTCAAGGCGTGGGATGTCTCCACGGTCTTCGGCTACCCGGGCGACGGCATCAACGGAATCGTCACCGCCCTCGGCAAGGGGGACGGGCCCCGGTTCGTCCAGGCAAGGCACGAGGAGATGGCCGCCTTCGAAGCCGTGGGCTACGCCAAATTCACAGGACGGGTCGGCATCTGCATGGCCACGTCCGGCCCCGGCGCCATCCACCTCCTCAATGGCCTCTACGACGCCAAGCTCGACCATGTGCCCGTGGTGGCCATTGTGGGGCAGGCGGCCCGGAGCTCGATCGGCGGCTCCTACCAGCAGGAAGTGGACCTGCCCACGCTGTTCAAAGACGTCGCCTCGGACTACGTCCAGCTCGTCACCGTCCCCGAGCAGCTGCCGAACGTCATTGACCGCGCCATCAAAGTGGCCGCCGCGCGCCAGGCCCCTACGGCGGTGATCATCCCCTCCGACGTCCAGGACCTCGAGTACTCGGCACCAACGCACGAGATGAAGATGGTTCCCTCGAGCCTGGGCATCGAGTGGCCGGATATCCGGCCGGACATGGCGGCGGTCCGGCGTGCGGCCGAGGTGCTCAACAAGGGCGAGAAGGTCGCGATCCTCATCGGCCACGGAGCGCGCAATGCCGCCGCGGAAGTGCAGGAGGTCGCCGATCTTCTGGGCGCCGGCGTAGCCAAGGCACTGCTCGGTAAGGACTCCCTGCCGGACACCCTGCCCTTCGTCACCGGCTCGATCGGCCTGCTCGGCACGAGGCCGAGCTTCGAGATGATGCGCGACTGCGACACGGTCCTGACGGTCGGCTCGAACTTCCCCTATGTGCAGTTCATGCCCGAGCCGGGCCAGGCACGTGGGGTGCAGATCGATATCGATCCCACCATGATCGGCCTGCGCTTCCCGTATGAGGTCAATCTGGTGGCCGATGCGGGTGAGGCCCTGCGGGCGCTCATCCCCCTGCTCGTGCGCAAGGAAGACCGCAGTTGGCGCGAGCACATCGAGGACAAGGTCTCCCGGTGGTGGGAGACGATGCGCAGCGAGGCGATGGTCGAGGCGGACCCGGTCAATCCGCTCAGGGTCTTCTCCGAATGCTCGGACCGGCTGCCCGCGAGCGCCATGGTCACCTCCGATTCCGGGACCGCCGCGAACTGGTATGCGCGCCAGCTGAGATTCGCGGCCGGCGTTCGCGGGAGCCTCTCCGGGAACCTCGCGACCATGGGCGCCGCGGTCCCGTACGCCATCGGCGCCAAGTTCGGGCACCCGGACCGTCCCGCCATCGCCTTCGAGGGCGACGGTGCCATGCAGATGAACGGGCTCGCGGAGCTCATCACCGTTTCCCGGTACTGGCAGCAGTGGGAGGACCCCCGGCTCGTCGTCGTGGTGCTCCACAACAACGACCTCAACCAGGTCACATGGGAGCTGCGCGCCTTCAGCGGCTCCCCAACCGTGCCCATGACCCAGGAGTTGCCGGACGTCAGCTACGCGGATTTCGCCGCGAGCTTGGGCCTCGGTGCGATCTCCGTGGACAACCCAGAGGATCTCGGCTCGGCATGGGATGCCGCGCTCACGGCCACACGGCCCACGGTGCTCGACGTCCGGACCGATCCAAATGTGCCGCCCATCCCACCGCACGCAACGCTCAAGGAGGCCATGAACATGGCCAAGAGCGTGGTCCGCGGCGACGACAACGCCTGGGGCTTCATCAAGGAGGGCATCAAGACGAAAGTCCAGGAGATCCTGCCGGGGCACCATCAATGACCGGGACGCCCATCGCCTCGGTGGCGGCCGATGCGTACCGGATCCCCACCGACGCTCCGGAGGCCGATGGGACCTTCGCCTGGGATTCGACGACGATCGTGGTCGTCCAGGTCACCACCGGCGAGGCCACGGGCGTCGGCTATACGTACGGCCCCGCGGCGCTCGTGGGATTCATCACTGAACTGCTCGAGCCCGCGGTGCGCGGCATGGACGCCCTCGCCGTGCCCGCCTGTGCCGAAGCCATGGCGCGTGCCCTGCGGAACGCCGGGCAGTCCGGGGCCGGTGCATACGCGGCGTCGGCCGTGGACTGCGCCCTGTGGGACCTCGCCGCCCGACTGAACGGCATGCCCCTGCACACACTCCTCGGCGCCGCCCGCGCTGAGGTTCCCGTCTACGGAAGCGGTGGCTTCACGAGCTACTCGGACGAGCAGCTCACGGACCAGCTGACGGGCTGGACCCGTGAGGAGCGGATTCCTCGGGTGAAGATCAAGATTGGCGAGGACCGTGGGCAGGAGGAGGCCCGCGACATCGAACGCATGCTGCTCGCCCGGGATGCGATCGGCACCGACGCCGAGCTTTTCGTCGACGCGAACGGCGCCTATACCCCTAAGCAGGCGATGAGGGTGGCCCGCGCCGCGGGCGAGGCGGGCATCTCCTGGTTCGAGGAGCCGGTCTCGAGCGAGGACCTTTCCGGACTCAGGCAGGTGCGCGAGTCCGTCGGCGTGGACGTCGCCGCAGGCGAGTACCTCACCCGGCTCGCGGACGCGGAGCGGATGTGCGCCTCCCGTGCAGTCAACTGCCTGCAGGCGGACGTGACGCGCTGCGGCGGGATCACCATCTGGCTGCGCATCGCCGCCGTCGCGCAAGCGCACGGGCTGGGCTTCTCAGGCCACTGCGCGCCCGCCATCTCCGCAGCGCCTGCTGCGGCCGCCCCGGGCCTGCGGCATCTTGAGTGGTTCCACGACCACGTGCGGGTCGAGGAGATGCTCTTCGATGGAACCCTTGATCCCACCGGCGGCATGATCGCTCCGGACCCAGACATTCCGGGGAACGGGCTGGTCTTCCGCTCCGCCGACGCCGAGCAGTACCGGGTGGTATGACCAACGAGGGCGGCTTGGGACCGTCGTTCGTGAGACTGTCCCGGCCAGACCCACGACGCCGGTGGCCCGCCCACGGCGGGCGAGTCACCGGCGTCGTGCGCACCACGGTGCGGATCAGGCGAAGTCTGAGACCGCCGGGTCCGGTCCGATGCGGCCCGCCCCACCCTTGTCCAGGGCGCTGATGGCCGCGATCTCCTCCGCGTCCAGCTCGAGGGCGAGCGCCGTCCAGTTCTGCGCGAGGCGTTCCGGGTTGACGGACTTGGGGATCACGACGTTGCCGATGGCCAAGTGCCAGCCGAGCACCACGTTCGGGATGCTCACACCGTGGGCGTTCGCGATGCGGCCGAGCACCGGGTCCGCCAGGAGGTCCTTGCCTTGGCCGAGCGGCGACCACGCCTCATGCAGGATGCCCTTGGACTCCTCATACGCCCGCAGCTCGTCCTGCTGGAAGTACGGGTGTGTCTCGACCTGGTTGATCACCGGCAGGACGCCGGTCTCGCGCTCGACCTCGCCCAGCGCCTCGATCGTGAAGTTGGAGACCCCGATCGAGCGGACGCGACCGGACTCCTTGAGCTTGGCCAGCTCCTCCCACGTTTGGAGGTACAGGCCGCGCTTCGGCTGGAGCCAGTGGATAAGGTACAGGTCCACGTAGTCAAGGCCGAGGTTCTCCAGGGACGCCTCGAACGCGTCAGCCGTCGTCTCGCGGCCCTGATCCGCGTTCCAGAGCTTGGTGGTGATGAAGAGGTCCTCGCGCTCCAGATCGGAGGAGGCGATTGCGCGCCCCACGCCCTTCTCGTTGCGGTACGCGGCCGCCGTGTCGATGTGGCGGTAGCCCACACGGAACGCCTCGCCGACAACGTGCTCGGCGACCGCGTCCTCCACCTGCCACACCCCGTAGCCGAGCTGCGGGATGGTGTGGCCGTCGTGGAAGGTGAGCACAGGGGAAGTCAGTGTCTGCCCAGAAGTCATGCGGTCCATCCTGCCACCGGAAGCGGCGCAGACCACGGGTTCTGCACGAATTCCCAGCAGACTTCGCCCAGCGCGAACTCTGGAATATCTACGGGCCCGGCGTCAGCGGTGCATGAGCTCCTCGGCCTCTTGGACATGCTCGGACACGGTCGCGGCCCGGCGCTGCACCGACAACGCGCCCACGGGGACCGGGCCGACGGCTAGGCGCGCCATCGCGGCGGCCTCGGCCGTGGTGGCCAGGGCGTTGCCGGCACGGGACAGCGCGCGGTGCACCGCGGCGAACTCGCCCGGGATGTCGAGCCCCTCGCTGGGCGCGCGCTTCTGCGCCTCCATGCAGACCGCCCGCACACGCGGCAGGAGCTTGGCCAGGCCGTTGCCGATCACGAGCAGCTCACTGTAGAGCACGTCGTCGTCGATGCCCTCGAGGATCTGGTGGTACCGGTCGAGTCCGCGGCGGAAGCGGTCGTGCGCGCGTCGCCACAGGCCCTTGCCGAGTTCGGCGTCATCGCGCCGGTTCGCGAGTGCGGACTTGATGAACCCCATCGGGCGTTTAGAGGTACTGGCCCGGGCCGTGCTCCGGGCGATTCGGGTCGCCGGGGCGTTGGCCGGCGCCCTGAGCTGCCCGCTGCGGCTCGCCGTTCTCGCCGATGACCACGCCGGGGGCGATCATCGTCCCGGGCGGGAGCTGGCGAAGCTGCACCTGGGCGGCCGCGAGCTGGTGGGCGGCCTGCTGCGCCGCGATGGCCGTCTGGATGCCGTGGAACAGGCCCTCGAGCCAGCCGACGAGCTGTGCTTGGGCCACGCGGAGCTCGGGCTCCGAGGGGACCGACTCGTCGGAGAACGGCAGGGAGATGCGGTGCAGCTCGTCAACAAGCTCGGGTGCGAGACCGTCCTCGAGCTCGGCGATGGAGCGCTCGTGGATCTCGGCGAGGCGCTCGCGTGCTGCCTCGTCCAGCGGGGCGCCCTTCACCTCCTCGAGAAGCTGGCGGATCATCGTTCCGATCCGCATCACCTTGGCGGGCTGGTCCACGAGCTCCTGAAGGTTGGCCCGCTTGGCGGGCTGCTGGGCGGACGACGCCGCGTGGTCGGCGTCCGCACTCGGGGCGCCGTCGCGCGGGGCCTGGCCGGCGAACCCGTGGCCAGGAGCATGGTGCGCGGCGCCGTCAATGGGGGTTCCCTCAACCGGTTCCTCGGCGCGGTTGCCCGCTCCTGGCATGTGCTCGCTCCCCGCTGCAGTCATGTCGCCATACTCTCACGGGCGCCGGACAACCTCGACTGGGACGGGGCGCAAGGCCGGCCGCGCGCCGTCGTGCGCCGGTCAGATGGTGAGAAGGATCTTGCCCACGTGCTCGCCCGAGTCGAAGTACTCGTGTGCGGCCACGACGTTGGCGAGGGGGAAGGTCTTGTCGACGAGCGGCTTGATGCGACCGTCTGCGACGAGGGGCCAGACGTGCTCCTTGACGGCCGCCATGATCGCCCCCTTCTCCTCCACGGGGCGGGGACGGAGCGACGTCGCAATGACGGCGGCGCGCTTGTTCATGAGCATGCCGAGGTTGAGCTCGGCCTTCGCCCCGCCCTGGAGGCCGATGATGACGAGCCGGCCGTAGGTCGCGAGCGCCTCGACATTCCGCTCGAGGTACTTCGCACCCACCACATCGAGGATCACGTCCGCGCCGTGGCCGTCAGTCGCCTCGCGGAGTGCCTCGACGAAGTCCTGCTCCTTGTAGTTGATGGCAATGTCCACGCCCAGGAACGCGCGCGCCGCCGAGACTTTCTCCTCCGTGCCGGCCGTCGCCGCGACCCGAACCCCGTAGGCCCTGGCCATCTGGACCGCCATGGTCCCGATGCCGCCCGTGGCGCCGTGGACGAGAAGGAGTTCACCCGGCTGCAGCTGGGCCGTCATGAAGAGGTTGGAGTACACGGTGGCGGCCGTCTCGGCGAGGGCGGCTGCGGTCACCACGTCCACGCCCTGGGGGATGCGCACCACCTGTTCGGCCCGCACGGCGACCTTTTCGGCGTAACCGCCTCCTGCCAGGAGTGCCATGACCTTGTCCCCAACGGAGAAAGGCCGGGTCACGTCGGGCCCGAAGGCAGCGATGCGCCCTGAGACCTCGAGTCCGGGGATCTCGGACGCTCCGGGCGGCGGCGGGTAGAAGCCGCGGCGCTGCTGGACATCGGCCCGGTTGATGCCCGCGGCCACAACGTCGATGAGCACCTCCCCCGGACCGGGCACGGGAGCGTCGACCTCGCGGACCTGCAGGACCTCCGGCCCCCCTGGCTCAGTGATGAAAACGGCCTTCATACTTGTGCTGCTCCTCCCCCGCTGGGGCGTCGGTTTCACGAGGTCACTGCACTGTGAAACACTACTAGGCACAAGGAAGGTTGTCCGAGCGGCCGATGGAGCTGGTCTTGAAAACCAGTGTGCGGTAACCCCGTACCAAGGGTTCAAATCCCTTACCTTCCGCTGGAACAGGAACGGCGCCCCGCATCTGGGGCGCCGTTCCTGCGTAACGGGACCCTCGGCGTCGAGACCCCCTTGAAAAGTGTCGGAACCCCCACATAGCGTCGATCACGTTCGGCTAGACACCCTGACAGACCGACACGAGGAGCTTCCATGCCCACTCCCGATCTCACCCCTGGCGCACCCTGCTGGGTTGATCTGTTGACAACCGACCTCGAGAAGGCGAAGGAGTTCTACTCCGAGCTCTTCGGCTGGACCTACGAGACCGGCGACCAGGAGATGTACGGCGGCTACACGACGGCGTTCCGCGACGGGAGGATGGTGGCCGGCCTCATGGGCAAGATGGAGGAGCAGGCCGCCGCTCCGGATGCGTGGACCGTCTATTTCAAGACTGACGACATCAACGCGACGGCCAGCGCGGTCTCCGCCGCGGGCGGTCAGGTCTACATGCCTCCCATGGAGGTCCCCGAGCAGGGCCACATGGCCGTCTTCGGCGACTCTGACGGGGCGGCCTTCGGCTCGTGGCAGGCTGCTGAGCACACCGGATTCCTCGCTGTCGCCGAACCCGGCACCCCGGCATGGTTCGAGTTGCACGCGCGGGACTATGACAGCGCGGTCGCCTTCTACGCGAAGGCACTCGGCTGGGACCTCGCGGTCATGGGCGACACCACTGACTTCCGCTACTCGACGTACGGTGAGGGGCCGGAGTCCAAGGCCGGGATCTTCGACGCCGCCAATGACCTCCCCGACGGGGTGCCCCCGCACTGGCTGGTGTACTGGGCGGTCGAGGACGCGGACCAGACGGTCGAGAAGGCAACAGCGCTCGGTGCGGAGGTGGTCCTGCCCGCAGTCGACACGCCGTTCGGACGCATGGCGCAGCTCGCGGACCCGTGGGGAGCGCCATTCCGCATCACGCAGGACCTCGGCCAGGGCGGGGAGCAGGCCGGACAGTAGCCGCACACTCGGAGCGGGCCGTGGCGTCCCTGGCCAAGGACTGCGCGACGGTCTGCGGCAAGCGATCCCATCACTGACCGGGCAAGCGTGCAGTGACAGCCGGCGGCTTTCGTGAGGAGGTCGCCGGCCGTCGTCGTCCTCCCGCAAGGTCCGCCCCCCGCTGGGAGTCACCTTCCGGAGGGCATCGCCAGAATGTGCTGGGCGATGGCGTCCGCGTCACGGAGGGTGCGCTGAGCGCTCGGGTACGGGGCGCCCTCGCGCGCCTCGCCGGGCGCGGCGAAGGGGTGTGCCTCGGCGGCGATCGCCGTGCCCCACTGCACGGCGGACAGCTGCAGCCCTAGGACGTAGAGGCCCTCGACAGGTTGGCCGTTGACGTCGAGCGCGCGGTACGGCGGCAGCGTGACGTCCAGCCCCGACGCGGCCTGGGGGACTCCGTCGGCACCGGCGAGGAATCGGGGCCGCACGAGGCCGTCGGCGAGAAGCCCCTCGAGGAGCTGGGACTCCGCGCGTCCCACGATGTTCGCGGGCGCGAGCGCCTCCACGAACCATCGTGCACGCACCTCGGGGCCGCCCACCCAGGGCGAGGCCGCGGTGAACGCCGGGCCTCCCAGACCTAAACGGTCGATCGAGAAGCGCGGCTCGGGCCCCACGGTACTCACGACGCCGGCCCGCACGAGCGCTGCCAGCTGGCGGATCCGCTGGGCGGGCGGACCACTCGCGAGGCCCTCGATGAGGCCCTCGAACCAGCCGCGCAACCCCGAGACCCAGGAGGCCTCGGTGATCCCGCCGTCGGCGACGGCCTCCTTGAGAACCGCCCGGCCGCGGTGAAGGGCGGCGATGGCCATCTTGAGCGGGTTATCCTCGCCTGCCGCGGACCCGGCCGCGTCAGCGTCGAGGTGCTCGAGGACGCGTGCGTCCAGATCAGCACGGTCGTGGGCATGCCAGCCGGCCAGCGGCACGCCGAGCGCGCGGAGGTCCAACCGCCGCGCCGGGACCACGCCGTCGTGCACCACTTGGGACGCGCGGGTCTCCCAGCCAGGCCCCTCCACCTCGAGGGCGTCGTCAAGCCGGGCGAGGAACCCTTCGGACACCGTTCCCGGGTCAACGCGGGCGAGCGTCGTGTAGTACGCCCAGAGGGTGTCGCGGTGCAGGAGGGGCCAGAGGTCCTGGTCGAAGGAGGGCTGGATGCCGGCGCGCCTCGGCGCGAGCGCGGCCTCCCGCGTGAACCAGCGCAGCTGGACCGAGGGCGCATAGTAGGCGCCCAGCTCCGCTTTCCCCCGGTACGGGACCCCACGCCGGGAGGCCGCGACGATGTGGGGCTCACGGCCGGACGGCGTGTACGCGAGGCGGCCACCCGCGCCTTCCGAGAACCGCCCGCCGCGGCCCTCGGTCAGCGCAGCCATCACATCGAAGAAGTTCAGGCCCATCCCGCGGACCAGGATGGTCTGGCCGGCGGGGAGTGCGTCCCACTCGACGTCCGCCGGCGCCGCGGGCGGGAAGTAGTGCAGGCCGAGCCGTGCGGCGGCGTCAGCGAGCGCCTGCTGGTCGCCGCCGAGCCTGGCCGGCACATGGCCCAGCGCGAGCACGACGGCGTCCGCCTCCTGTGCACGAGCGTTGACGCACGTGACGGCGAACCCATGCGGGGTGCGGCCCACGCGCGCGACCTCGGCGGCGACATGCCGCACGCTGACGCCCTGCGGAGCCGCGGCGACGAGGGCCGCCCACGTCTCCTCGAGGTATCGGCCGTACAGAGCGCGCGGCGGGAAGTCGTTGGACTCAAGGCCCTTGAGCTCCGCCTGCTCCTCGGGGCCGAGGGCGCACGTCCCCGCCTCGATGGCCTCGCGCTGGCACGCACGCCACTCGTCGAAGGTGCTGCCGGCGAGCGGGGCCGCGAGTCCGGGCTCGCTCGGGATGAGCGTCGGGTAGAACGATGGCGTGTTCATGAGGAAGAGTCGCGGCTGATCCGTGCGCCACACCCTGCCCGGTCCTGGGCGGAACGGATCGTAGACCGTGACGTCGAGGCGCACGACCTGGTGGGCACGCGGCGAAAGCGCGGCGCTGCGCGTCTGCTGGGCATACACGGCAAAGAGCCGCTCGACTGCGGAAGCGCCGCGCGGGCCGCCGCCCACCACCGCCACGCGCAGAATCCCGCCCCGAACCATAGGGTTGAGCTTAACGCGCAGCGTGGAAGGATGGCTTCATGACTGCTCCGGCGCCAGACCCCACTGCAGACACCGCCACGCTTGCCCATGTCCCTGGCGAGCCGGTGGACGAGAACCTGTGGCTCGAGGACATCCACGGCGCGGACCAGCTCGCGTGGGTACGCGAGCAGAACGCCCGCACCGAGGAACTCCTCGAGACCGGCGACTACCCTGAGCTCGAGGCACGAATCCTCGAGGTCATGGACTCGACCGATCGCATCCCCATGGTCAGCAAGCGTGGGGACTGGTACTACAACTTCTGGCGCGACGCCGAGCACCCCAAGGGCCTGTGGCGCCGAACCCGCTGGGACTCCTATACAACGGAGACACCCGAGTGGGAGGCCGTGCTCGACCTCGATGCCCTCGCCGCGGAGGAGGGCGTCGAGTGGGTGTGGGGCGGCGCGAGCTTCCTCCGGCCAGCCGACGGGGTATCGTGGCGCCACTGCATGGTCCGCCTCTCCCCCGATGGCGGCGACGCGGCCGCCGTGCGGGAGTACGACGTCGAGCAGCGCGCCTTCGTGGCGACGGCGGACGGCGGCTTCTCCCTTCCGCCCGCGAAGGGCGGCGTGGACTGGCTCGATGCGGACACGCTCATTGTCTCCTCAACCCTGGGGAAGGACGCGGTGACCACGTCGTCCTACCCGCGGATCGTGCGGAAGCTCCCGCGCGGCGTCGACCTGGCCGACGCCGAGGTGATCTTCGAGGTCCCGGCTGGGCACATGATGGCCGCTGCTGGGTTCGACGACACCCCCGGGTTCGAGCGCCTCATCGCGAGTGACCGCATCAGCTTCTTCGACGTGACGCATTCGATCTGGTGGGAGGGCGCGTGGGCTCCGATCTCCGTGCCCACCGACGTGGACGTGGACCTGCACCGCGAGTGGATCCTGTTCAGGCCCCAGCGGGACTGGCACCTCGACGGCGACGCGGAAACCGATGGGCAGGTGTTCCCGGGCGGATCACTGCTCGTGGCTGATTTCGAGAAGTTCATGGCCGGCTCGCGGGACGTGACCGTGCTGTTCTCCCCGGACGGCCACACCTCGCTTCAGTCGTGGTCCTGGACCAAGAGCCACCTCATGCTCAACCTCCTGCGCGACGTCTCCTCGGAGATCCGCGTCCTGACCCCGCCGGAGGGGTCGAGTGCCGTCGAAACCCCCTCGCACGACGGCGCGTGGTCGCCCACCGTGCTCGACGCGTGCCCGCCGCTACACCTCGTCGAGAGCTACGCCGTGGACGACGAGGACCCCGGGGCCGGGGATGACTACTGGCTGGTCGCCACCGGTTTCCTGACCCCGACCACCTTGCTGCGCGGCACCCTCGGCGGGCGTCATGCGGAAGTGAAGCGGGCGCCGTCGTTCTTCGACGAGTCCCGGTTCACGGTGGAGCAGCACTTCGTGGTCTCTGCGGACGGGACGAAGGTGCCGTACTTCCAGATCGGGCCCAAGGACCTCGAACTGGACGGTACCGCACCCACACAGCTGTCCGGTTACGGCGGGTTCGAGATCGCGCGAACACCGTCCTACTCAGGCGCCGTGGGACGGGCCTGGCTTGAAAAGGGTGGCGTGTACGTCGTGGCGAACATCCGCGGGGGCGGTGAGTACGGCCCCTCCTGGCACCAAGCGGCGCTCAAGGCCAACCGCCACCGCGCCTACGAGGACTTCGCGGCCGTGGCCCGAGACCTCGTGCGCCGGGATGTGACCTCGCCGGAGAATCTGGGCTGCACGGGCGGGTCCAACGGCGGACTGCTCGTGGGGAACATGCTCGTGAGCTACCCGCAGCTGTTCGGTGCGGTCTCCTGCGGGGTGCCGCTGCTGGACATGCGCCGGTACGCCAAGCTCTCCGCTGGCTATTCGTGGATCGCCGAGTACGGAGATCCGGACAAGCCAGAGGAATGGGAGTACATCCGGACCTTCTCGCCGTACCATCTCCTGCGCGATGGCGTGGACTACCCTGACACGTTCATCTGGACCGCCACCTCCGACGACCGGGTGGGGCCCGTCCAAGCGCGCAAGATGGCCGCTCGCATGGAGGCCATGGGCATCCCCAACGTGTGGTTCCACGAGGCTCTGGAGGGCGGGCATGCCGGGGCGAGCGACAACCGGCAGGCCGCCGCCCTGCAAGCGAGGAGCCAGAGCTTCCTATGGCGGGCGCTCACGGGCACGCTCCGCTGACACCGACTCACGGTTCCCCTCCGAGTCGAAGATGGGCTTCCCTCGCCTGTGTGTCCTAGCCTTCCACGACGCACTCCTGTAGTATCGAATATATATTCGATATCTTAAGCGGGCGGGAGGGGTTGCTGTGAACATTTCCGCGCAGGCCATCGACCTGCCCATGTCTGCGCCGATCGCCTTCACCTCGCGGGATCCGGCTGCACTCCATGGTGCGTTGTGGGTTGATCCGGCCATCCTTGTCACGCCGGGCGGGGCAGCGCGGGCCCTGAGGGCGATCACGGATTTCGAGGCCTACGCGGCCGGAGCCAAGGCGTTCCTCGTGAACCTGATAGGGCAGCAGATTGCCGAGGAGCCGATCCAGGGCCGGGACGGGCAGCCAACCCGGCTCGGCGGGGAACTGGCCCACGCGGCGACCGTATCCGAGATCGCGCTGCTGACCAACACGTCCGAGGCCGCCGCCGCACGGACCGTGAGCTTTTCGAATGGGCTTGTGGACCGGCACCCCGCCGCGCACGAGGCTCTCCTGTCCGGGGACACGACCGAGGCCCACGTCAAGGTGATCCTGGACCAGGCCTCGACCCTGCCGGACGAGGCAGCTGAGGCCTTTGGAGTCGAGGCGCTGTCCCGGCTGTACACGCGCAAGGGCCATCCGCGCACGCCTGGCGAATTGCGCACAGTGATCAAGGCGCTGCGGGAACGGATGCATCCCGAGTCCATCACCCCGCGCAAGGCAAGGGCCTTAGCCGACCGTGACGTGTGGCTCCAGCCTGAGGACGACGGGATGTGCACGCTCACTGCGCTGCTGCCCGCCGAGGTCGGGCACGCGGCATATCGGCGGATCGACGCCATAGCCCAGACTGCCCACCGGGCGGACGGCGAGTACCGGACCAAGCCCCAGCTTCGCGCGGACGCCCTGGCCCAGGCCCTCCTCGGCGGCGAGGCTGCCCTGAACGGCGAGGCTCTCCTGACTGGCGGGAGCGCGGCCGTGGGCGACTCGAAGGGTCCTGAGCCGTCCGAGCCCAAGGCCGCGGAGCCGGTTCCTGTCCCCATTCCCGAGAACCTCACGGACCTGATTCGGGCCGAGATCGTGGTCCACCTTCCCGCTGCCGTGCTGGTGGGTTCCTCGGACGATGTTGCGGAACTCGAAGGGTACGGCGTCATCGACGCCCACACCGCACGGGAACTCGCAGCGGCCGAACCCACATGGCAGCGGATCTGGGACGACGAGGACTCCGTTCCTGTCAAACTCGGCCGCACCGCCTACCGGCCGCCCGAACCGCTCCGAAGGTTCATTCGCTACCGAGACGGCGTCTGCCTCGTGCCCGGCTGTACGTGCGCCGCCCGGCGAGCAGAGGTGGACCACACCATCGAGTGGCAGGACGGCGGCACCACGGACGCCGACAACCTCGCGCTCCTGTGTCCCAAGCACCATGCGCTCAAATCGCTTGCCCTCTGCACGCTCCACCGCGCGGCCGGACCGGACGCCGGCTCCCTGAACGGCGAGCTTGTCTGGACAACGCTCCTGGGCTTCGAACATCCCGCCGAACCCCTCGCCCGCGACCACATCCTCGCACCACGCACCGTCGACCCGCCTCCCTTCCCTTCAAGCCGCGACCCGGCCCCACGCGCCTCCGACCTACCCGCGGCATTCACGCAGCAGGCCAACTGGCCGCCTCCGTTCTAGACGGCTGCCGTGGTGGGCGTTAGCGCGATTCCTCTCGAGCCACACGGCTGCAGATCTCTGATCCTCGGACCACGCAGCCCTTTTGCGTCTCTGCCCTGGGTTTGGGTACGCTTGTCAGGCTGGCGACAGCGAGGAGACGTGCCAGAGCGGCCGAATGGACTTCACTGCTAATGAAGGGTCCGGGGAAACTTGGACCGGGGGTTCAAATCCCCCCGTCTCCGCCGCGTAGACCCCCGGAGCATCCGGGGGTCTTCTCGTTGTAGCTCCGCCCCACGCGTGCTTTTGCGAATGGTCAGTGGCGGGTTTTGAACCAGAACAGGATTCCGCCGGCCACGGCGACACCAATCATGATTCCCCAGGCGAGCGGACCCGGACCTCCCACCGAGGCCTGAACAACCCGGTCATCCCGGCGCGTCACCACGTCGTCGTGCTGCGGCGTCACGGTCTGCGCGGCATGAGCGGTACCCGCAGCCGTCGATCCTGGCTGCTCCGAGGACTTGCCTGCAGGAGCAGGAGCAGCGTGGCTCGGAGATTCCGCGTCCAATGGCTGCAACGACGGCGCCAGCGCCGCAGGCTCCGGCACCGTGGGGCAGGGGTCCGCCGTGAAGGTGTGCGTCCACTGGGACGGTTGGCTCAAGCTGTAGCCGGGCTGCGCGACCGCCTCGACCGTCACGGTGCCAATGGCGGCATTGGGGCCCGGTGCGAGCGTCGATCCGCCCACGAGGTAGTCCACCCCTATGATCCGCGGGACAATGACGGCGTCGCGCTCGGTGCCGCAGAGGTCATTGAACGCCGGCAGATCAGCGGCAACAGAGACGGGGCAGGGGTTCCGCAGGCCCACTGCGGCGGTGCTCGCAAGCGGCAGGCTGCTGGAAGTTTCACTCACGCTCGCCGTGTAGTCATGCCCCGAGGACAGCGAGAGCACGCGATCGGTCGACCCGTTGAAGGTACCGGAAGCCGCGACATTGCCGGACTCGTCGGCGACCCGGTACGAGAGTGTCGCGCTGGAGGCCGTTCGAGCAGACAGGCGCACTCCATCGCAAGCCTCGGGAACTAAGCTCACCTGCACACTGGGGGGCGCCGGGTTCGGAGACGGGGTTTTCGGAGAAGGTCTCGGACCCGGGGCGGGCGAGACAGCGTCCGATGCCTTGGCCGGGGCACCAGTCTGGACAAGTGCAAGGGCGAGCATGACCGAGAAGGCACCGAGGAGGACGGCGAGAGTCGCCAGACGCCGGATGGTGGGCGGGGCCAAACGGGTCACGGGGGCCGTTTCCTTCAGATCACAGTGCAACAGAACCACCCCCACCCTACCGAAACGTGATCATTTCGTAATCATCGCGTGACGTGTGGCGTGTCACAGTTCGCGCTCATGCCTAGCCTGCCCGCGCGAGGACGAGAGGCAGCACTGCCGCGGCTCCCTGCCTTTTGAGCAGCCGGCCGGCGACCGTGAGCGTCCACCGGCTGTCGACGAGGTCGTCGACCAGCAGCACCGGCCGCCCCGTGGCTCCTGCGAGAGCGTCGCTCAGGTCGGGGCCGACGTCGAACGCCTCCCAGACCCCGGCCAGCCGGAACGCGCTGTTGCCACCGCCCTGGCCGGACCTCGCTGCCTCCGTGCGCTCTAGCGCACCCAAGTATGGCAGCCGGCCCACCTGCGCAATCCCGCGTGCCAGCGACTCGACGAGACGAGGTCGCGTCGCCGAGGGAATGCTCACCACGGCGGCTGGCCGCCCGATGCCGCTCCACGCACCACCCGGCGAATCGTCCCGCGCCCACGCCGCCAGCAGCTCGACACAGGCCGTCGCGAGTGCAGCAGGGACCTCGGTGTCCGGCGCTCCGGCGGCGAAGAGCTCGCGCAGCGGCCCGCCATAGCCGAGATCGGTGAGGCGGGCCAAGGCCCTGCCCTCGGCGAGCTGCTCCTCCGCCGGGATCCGGCCCTTGACGGATATCCCAAGCTTGTCCATACCGGAGGGCCATTGGGCGCGGGGTTCGACCGGAATCCCCGCGTGGCGGAGCCGCGCCCCCGCGCTGTCGAGGAGGCTTGGGTCCACGTCATCCGGGAACCAGCGGCCCGCGCAGTTATCGCACCGGCCGCAGGGGGCAGCAGTCTCATCGTCGAGCACGCTTGTGATGTACTCCATGCGGCATCCGGCGGTCTCCTCGTAGACGAGCATCGAATCCTGCTCGGCGATCCGGGCCTCGGAGATGCGCGCGTACCGATCCGCGTCGTACTCCCATGGGAGCCCGGTGGCCTGCCATCCTCCGGCCACGCGCTCCACCACACCGTCCACGGCGAGGACCTTCAGCAGCAGGTCAAGCTGTGTGCGGCGCAGCTCGACGAGGGGCTCGAGGGCCACCGTGGACAACGGCCGCCCGGCCTCGACGAGCACGGCGATCACGGCCTGGGCCTTGGCCTCGTCCGGCATCGAGGCGGTCGCGAAGTAGCGCCAGATGTCCCTGTCCTCAGGCCCGGGCAGCAGGAGGACGTCCGCGTTCGCGGAGCCGCGGCCTGCTCGGCCCACCTGCTGGTAGTAGGCGACAGGGCTTGAGGGTGCGCCCAGATGGATGACGAACCCGAGGTCCGGCTTGTCGAAGCCCATTCCGAGGGCGCTCGTGGCCACGAGCGCCTTGACCGCGTTGTCCTTGAGGAGCTGCTCTGCCCGTTCGCGGTCCTCGGTGTCCGTCTTGCCGGTGTACGCGAGGACGCTGTGGCCGGCGTCGGAGAGGATGCGCGCTGTATCCTCGGCCGCCGAGACGGTCAGCGTGTAGATGATGCCGCTTCCCGGGAGCCCCTCAAGGTGCGCGAGGAGCCAGGCGAGCCGGTGCCCAGCATCCGGCAGCCGCAAGACGCCGAGGCGCAGCGACTCGCGGCCGAGTGGACCCCTTAGTGTCAGAACTCCGGCGCCGAGCTGCTCCTCGATATCGTGGACCACCCGCGCGTTCGCCGTCGCGGTGGTGGCGAGCACGGGCACCGTCGCAGGGAGCTCGTCGAGGAGCGCGGCGATCCGCCGGTAGTCGGGCCGGAAGTCGTGGCCCCAATCGGAGATGCAATGCGCCTCGTCCACCACGAGCAGGCCCGTGCGCGCTAGAAGCTCTGGCAGATGCTGCTCCCGGAAGCCCGGATTGGTCAGACGCTCAGGCGAGATGAGCACGACGTCGGCGGAGTCTGCCTCGAGCGCCGCATGCACCTCGTCCCACTCGAGTCGGTTCGCCGAGTTGATGGCGACAGCACGGACGCCGGCCCGGGCCGCCGCCGCCACCTGGTCGCGCATGAGGGCCAGGAGCGGGGAAACGATGAGCGTGGGACCAGCCCCTCGCGCCCGCAGGAGCAAGGACGCGACGAAGTACACCGCCGACTTCCCCCAGCCGGTGCGCTGGACCACGAGGGTGCGCCGACGGTGCTCCACGAGCGCGTCGATCGCCTCGAACTGGCCGGGGTGGAAGGCCGCGTCCTCCCGCCCCACGAGGGCGCGCAGGATGGCCAAGGCGTCAGCCCGGAGCCCTCCCGCACCCGAGGGCGGAAGGGCGGCTGCGCCGTCGTGCGCCACGTCACGTTCTGTCACATATTCCGCTGAATGGACGTTTCCACTGATGTTCCCAGCCATGGTTCAAGTATGGCGGTGACCTCTGACACTCTTCGCTCACCCAAGCGGTCGAACACCGATACCGTTGTGTTATCTCAGTGCCAAGAGAAGGAAACCTGACATGACGGCGACGGTGCCGCCCCTTTCTGATGCCCTCCACCCCGATTCGCCTGGCCAGCAGGCCGAGCAGACGCCGCCCCGGAAGAGCGCGGGCCACGTGATCGTGGACTCGCTCGCAGCCCACGGCGTGAAGCGGACCTACGTGGTCCCGGGCGAGTCGTTCCTGGACGTGCTCGACGGACTCCACGGCGCGGACATTGAGACGATCGTGTGCCGCCACGAGGGCGGCGCCGCCTATATGGCCGAGGCCGACGGCAAGATGAACCAGCTCCCCGGTGTGGCCATGGTCACGCGGGGCCCGGGCGCCGCGAATGCCCACGTGGGGCTCCACACTGCATGGCAGGACTCCACCCCATTGGTGTTGTTCGTGGGCCTCATCCCGTTCGCGCACCGCGGACGTGAGGCGTTCCAGGAGTTCGACATCAAGTCCTGGTTCGACACGGGCGCCAAACGCGTCATGGTCCTGGACGCCGCCGAGCGCGCCTCCGAGGTCGTGGCCGAGGCCATGTTCTCCGCCATGAGCGGCCGTCCCGGCCCCGTCGTGGTGGGCCTGCCCGAGGACATCATCCAGCGCCAGATCGATGCGACGATCCACCCAGTCATCCCGGTGGCCGAGGGCGGCATGACCGTCACCGACTGGAAGGCGCTCAAGTCCGCCCTGTCCGAGGCCGAGAAGCCGCTCTTCGTGGTCGGCGGCAACGACTGGAGCGAAGAGGGCGCCACCGCGCTGACCAACTGGCTCGAGGATCACCACATCCCCGCCGCGGCGGAGTGGCGCTGCGAGGGCACCATCCCGTTCGACTCCCCCTCCTACGTCGGTCCGATCGGCTATGGCCGGCCCAAGCCCACCTATAACCTCCTGGAGGAGACCGACCTCCTCGTGTTCGTGGGCACCGTCCCCGGGGATGTCATCACCGACGGCTTCCTCGTGCGCCAGGACTGGTCCAAGAAGAACTTCATCGTCACGATCGACCCGTCCCTGCGCGGCCGTTCCGGGCCCGTCTCGCACCAGATCGTGGCGAAGCCGGATTCGTTCGTGCGCGACCTCGCCCTGATGAACCTGCCCGTGCGCGAGGAGTGGAAGGCCTGGACCGAGCGGATGCGGGGCGAGCAGGAGAAGTTCGCCGCCCTGCCCCCGGCCACCCCGTCCGAGGGCCAGGCCCGTATGGACACCCTCATGGCCAACCTCGTCGCCGGCCTGCCGGAGGATGCGATGATCACCCTCGGCGCGGGCGAGCACACCAACTGGGCCCACCGCTACTTCCCCACCCAGCGCTACGCGTCGATGCTCTCCGCCCGCAACGGCTCCATGGGCTATTCCGTGCCGTCCGCCATCGCGGCCTCGCTCGCGAACCCGGGCCGTCGCGTCGTGACCATCGCCGGCGACGGCGAGTTCCTCATGAACGGGCAGGAGCTCGCGACCGCCGCCCAGTACGGTGCAACCCCGCTGGTAGTCGTCATGGACAACCAGGAGTACGGCACGATCCGTTCCCATCAGGAGCGCCAGTACCCCCACCGCATCTCCGGCACCCAGCTGAAGAACCCCGACTTCGCCCTCATGGCCCAGGCCTTCGGCGGCTTCGGCGTGCGGGTCGAGAAGGATGCCGACGTCCCCGCAGCCCTCGAGGCAGCACTCAAGGCGATCGACGAGGACGGGACGTTCGCGCTCATCCACCTCATCGTTCAGCAGCGGGTCAGAGCCTATTGAGCCTCACTTAGGCAAGCAGACGCACGACGGCGCGTCCCCACCTCAGGCGGGACGCGCCGTCGTGCGTGTAGGCAGGAACGGGGCTACGCGCCGAAGCTGCCGCGATGCTCGACCGGGATGAGCGGCTTGTCGGCACGGGCCCGGATCTGCTGCACGGCCCACGAGTTGCCGTCGGGATCGGCGAAGCCAAAAAACGTGCCGCCGTCGTCGGGTGAGAAGACCATGAGCTCGGAGCACTCGACCCCGCGGCCGGTGAGCTCGGCCCGGGCGGCCTCCGCGTCGGCGACCACGAGCTGAAGGCCCTTGAGCGAGCCGGGCTCCATCTCGCGCTGCGGCGGCAGGTCGCCGAACACGATCGAGCAGCCCGAGCCCTCGGGCGTGAGCTGCACCACGTGCATGTGCTCGTTCACCGTGTTGTGGTCGAGGTGGAAGCCCACCTTGTCCCGGTAGAACTCGATGGCGCGGTCAATGTCGGAAACGGGCAGGATGACTACTTCGAGGGTCCAGTCCATGGGCTCAACCTAGACGGGGTTGCGCGCGCGCTCAATCAACGGGACCGAAGGATTGTCGGACCCCATCGTAGAATCGAGCCCGTGACCAGCAACGTTAACGCCGCACCCGATTCCTCCGCCCAGGCCAGCAGCGCCTTTCCCGACCTCTCGGGCTCGTTCAAGGCGTATGACGTCCGCGGGATTGTCGGCGAGACCATCGATGCGACGGTCGTCGAAGCGGCCGGCGCTGCATTCGTCGATGTGCTTGGCCTGACTGGGAAGACCGTGCTCGTGGGCGGCGACATGCGCCCCTCCTCCCCCGAGTTCATCGACGCGTTCGCGAAGGGCGCCGCGGCCCGAGGCGGAAAGGTCGAGAAGCTCGGCCTCATCTCCACCGACGAGCTGTACTATGCGTGCGGCGCGCTCGACGCCGCGGGGGCCACGTTCACCGCGAGCCACAACCCGGCCCAGTACAACGGGATCAAGATGGCCAAGGCCGGCGCGCAGCCCGTCTCCTCCGAGACGGGATTGAAGGAGATCCAGGCTGCTACCGAGGCGTACCTCGCCGCGGGATTCGTGCCGGGCGTGGATGCGCCGGGCACCGTCGCCGAGCGGGAGATCCTCGCAGACTATGCCGCGTACCTGCGCAAGCTCGTGGACCTCTCCGGCATCCGTCCGCTCAAGGTCGTCGTGGACGCGGGCAACGGCATGGCCGGAATGACCACGCCTGCAGTACTCGGGGACCAGCTCCTCCCGGCCCTGCCGCTGGACATCGTCCCGCTGTACTTCGAGCTCGACGGCACCTTCCCCAACCACCCTGCCAACCCGCTCGAACCCGCAAACCTGCATGACCTGCAGAGGGCCGTCGTGGAGCACCGGGCGGACATCGGCCTCGCGTTCGATGGCGACGCCGACCGCTGCTTCGTGATCGACGAGAAGGGCGAGCCAGTCTCGCCATCGGCCATCACGGGTCTCGTGGCCCGGCGCGAGATTGCCCGCGCGAAGGCGGCCGGCGAGCACCATCCCGTGATCATCCACAACCTCATCACCTCGCGTGCCGTCCCTGAGCTCGTGGAGCACGACGGCGGGCGGCCAGTGCGCACCCGGGTGGGCCATTCATTCATCAAGGCCGTCATGGCCGAGAAAGGCGCGGTGTTCGGCGGCGAGCATTCGGCGCACTACTACTTCCGTGACTTCTGGAACGCGGACACGGGCATGCTTGCGGCCATGCACGTGCTCGCGGCCCTCGGCGGCCAGGACGCCCCGCTGTCCGAGCTGGCAGCTGAGTACGAGCCGTACGTGGCCTCAGGCGAGATCAATTCCGAGATCGAGGACAAGGCCGCCGCGGTGGCCCGTGTGCGCGAGGAGTACGAGGGCGATGACGTGGCGATCGACGAGCTCGACGGCACCACGTTCTCCGCGGCGGACGGCACCTGGTGGTTCAACCTCCGCCCCTCCAACACGGAGCCGTTCCTGCGGTTCAACGGTGAGGCCAAGGACCTCGCGACGCTCGAGTCCATGCGGGACAACGTGCTCGCAATCGTCAGAGCGTGAGCGATGACGCGGCACAGGGCCTGAGCATGGCGGAGATCCCGCAGAAGACCCAGCAGGCCCAGCTGCGCGAGGTCCTCGGCACCGCTCTCGGGCTCGCGCAGGAGCACCTCGAACAGAACGGCGGCTTCCTGCCTTTCGGCGTGATATTGGATCACGACGGCGAGCTGCGGCTGGTGATGGTAACCCCGCCGGAACCGGGGGCGGACGGGGACCTCGATGCCGAGGGCATGATGGCGGACATCCTCGAGCTCCTCCGGCAGGGCCGCGACGGCTCTCAGGCAGTCGCCTTCGCCTCCGACGTGCACCTCCCCGAATACGGCTCGGACGGCATCCATGGCGCCGCCGAGCACTCCGGCGGCGGGGTCATGGCCGCCGTCGTGCCCTACGAGCTCACCCCGGAGGGCTACGTGTTCGCCGCGCTCGAGCCGGATGCCCATGAGGCGGCGGTCTTCGGACCCGAGGGTGAGCGCGAACCGACAGCGTAGACTATTCGGCATGCGCATGACGGCCTTCGAGGATGTGAGTCTGCGCGCCCTCATGCTGCTCGCCGCGAATGACACGGGCGAGACGCTCCCCACCCGCACGATCGCCGAGGGTATCGGAACCCCGTACAACCACGTGAGCAAGGCGGTGCTCAAGCTCCGCGAACTCGGCTTCATCGAGGCCACGCGGGGCCGCTCAGGCGGTGTCCAGCTCAGCGACGCCGGCCGCGAGGCAACCGTGGGCGGCGTCCTCCGTGCGCTCGATACCCGCGCGGACCTCGCCGACTGCGAGACCCCGAACGGCGACTGTCCCCTGAACCTCCAATGCGGGCTGCGGGGTGCACTGCGGCGTGCGCGTGAGGCGTTCTACCGCGAGCTCGACGGCGTGCTGGTCGCCGCCCTGCCTCACGAGCGGCAGATGGGGCCGGTCCTGGTGCGGATTGGGCTCCGCCCGCCCGCGGCCTGAGCCGCCAGTCCACCTGGGTGACTGGCGATGACGTCATGTGACGATCGTCATGCCGCCGCAAATTGCCATTTTCTACACGTCGTAGAAGACTGGGCCTAATTCAGCATCGCGGATGCAGAATAACCGAAGACGCCCCTGAAGGGGCCAGTCCCAGTTTGAGGAGTCTCAATGCTCTCGGATACCGCGCGGCCTGTCATCGAAGCCACGCTGCCGCTCGTCGGCAGCCGGATCGGCGAAATCACGCCGCTGTTCTACCAGAAGATGTTCGCTGCGCATCCCGAGCTCCTCAACGGGATCTTCTCTCGCGCCAACCAGGCCAACGGCCAGCAGCGCCAGGCCCTCGCCGGCGCCATCGCCGCATTCGCGAGCCACCTCGTGAACCACCCCGGCACCCTTCCCGAGGCGGTCCTGAGCCGGATCGCCCACAAGCACACGTCCCTCGGCATCACCGAGGACCAGTACCCGATCGTCTACAAGTACCTCTTCGAGGCCATCGCCGAGGACCTCGCCGAGGTCATCACCCCGGAGATCGCCGAAGCCTGGACCGAGGTCTACTGGCTCATGGCAGACGCCCTGATCAAAATCGAGAAGGGCCTCTACGCCAAGCAGGCCAACGACAAGATGTGGATGCCGTGGAGGGTCGTCGAGAAGACTCCGGCGAGCCCGACCACGATGACGTTCGTCTTCGAGCCCGCCGACGAGACCCCGGTGACCCCGGGCGAGCCCGGCCAGTTCGTCTCGGTCCGCATCCCCGTTGCCGATGGCCTTCTCCAGGCCCGCCAGTACACACTCTCTGCGGACGCCGAGTCCACTGAGCGCCGCGTCATCACCACCAAGTTCAACGACGGCGGCGAGGTTTCGCCCATCATGCACGAAAAGATCCAGGTAGGGGACGTCGTCGAGCTCTCCAACCCGTACGGCGACGTGACGCTTGACGACGGCGACGGCCCGCTCGTGCTCGCCACCGCCGGCATCGGCTGCACCCCGGCTGCCTCGATCCTGCGCACGCTTGCCAACAACGGCTCGGGACGCGAGGTCCTCGCCCTCCACGCCGATCGCAGCCTCGACACGTGGGCACTCTCCGACCAGATGCTCGGCGATGTGCAGAAGATCGACGGCGCGAGCCTCAAGGTCTGGCTCGAACAGCCCCAGGCCGAGCTCGCCGCCGTGGGCGCGGGAGCTGGCGCTGGCGCTGGCGCCGCCGAGACACACGAGGGCTTCATGAACCTCGCCGACGTCGAGATCCCCGAGAACGCGAACGTCTACCTCTGCGGCCCGCTGCCCTTCATGCAGAAGGTCCGCTCCCAGGCGATCGCCAAGGGCATCCCGGCCACGAAGATCCACTACGAGGTCTTCGGGCCCGATCTCTGGCTCGCCTCACAGAACTAGATCACCGCATTCCAACGCCTGAGGGTCACCTCCTGAAGGTCACATCACGTGACTCTCAGGAGGTGACCCTCAGGCGTAGGCGCGGCTTGCCATCAGTTGGAGGCGGTGAAGAACGTCCCGCGGAACTGAGGCTGCTCAAGCTCATCGAGCGCGGCGACGGCGAAGTCCTGCGACGAGATCGTGTCACCGGCCGCGGGAACGCCGACGGCGGTGACGTACTTGCCCGTGCGCGCACCCGGCGCGATCACGGCCGCGGGAGCCTGGACCGTGAGGTCAGTGCCGGCGTCGCGCAGCGCCTCATAGGCGGCGAAGGCAGCATCCGACTCGCCCTTGTACATTGCCGGGAAGTCCGGGGTGTCCTTGATCGGCGTACCGTCTGGGGTTTTGAGCCCGCCAAAGCCGCCCACCATGTACAGACGTGCCGTGGTCGGCACCGTCGAGATCGCACGGTGCGCATCGAGGTAGGGCTCGCGCGAACCGCCGGTGCGGTCCGGAGACGTCGCCAGGACAACGGCGTCGTTCGCCTCCGCTACCTCACGGTACGTCTCGGCGTCGGCCAGATCCGCAGCACGCACGACGGCGGCACCCTCCACCGGGGTCCCCTTGCGGCTGATCGCGGTCACCTCGTGGCCGCGGCGCGCGGCCTCGGCGACGATCTGGCTTCCCACCATGCCGGTGGCTCCGTAGACGGCGATCTTCATGAGGGCTCCTAAAAGTTGAAGTGTAAACATTTCAACATCACCAATGCGCGCTCATATTCCTGCGACGGGGGTCAGAAGACCCGGCGCCAGTTGGCCCGAGCGAGGTCGAGCACCTCGTCCCCCCGGCCCGATAGCACCGTCCGCAGGGCGTACAGTGTGAAGCCGCCGGCCTGCTGAGCGGTGATGGTGGGCGGCATCGCGAGCTCCTCCCGCATCGTGGCCACGTCCACGAGCGCCGGGCCATCGTGCGCGAGCGCCTCCTTGAGCCCGGTCTCAAGCTCCGAGGAGTCGTTGACCCGCACGCCCTTGATACCCATCGCCTCGGCCACCGCGGCGAAGTTCGGATTGTCCAGCCCGGTGCCGAAGTTCACGAACCCCACGGACTTCATCTCGAGCTCGATGAAGTTCAGGGAGGAGTTGTTGAAGACCACGAGCCTGACCGGCAGCCGGTTCTGCACGATGGTCAGAAGCTCCCCCAGGAGCATGGAGAGGCCGCCGTCGCCTGCGAGGGCCACCACCTGCCGGCCCGGGAACGCTGCCTGGG
Source organism: Sinomonas notoginsengisoli (assembly GCF_021554725.1). Lineage (GTDB taxonomy): Bacteria > Actinomycetota > Actinomycetes > Actinomycetales > Micrococcaceae > Sinomonas > Sinomonas notoginsengisoli. The sequence continues at coordinate 81,952 of NZ_JAIZDP010000004.1, forward strand.
CGCCCATCGCGTGGGGCAGCGCGTTCGCCATGGATCCGTGCGTGAACGAGCCGACCAGCCGGCGTCGTCCGTTCATCGTCAGGTAGCGGGCGGCCCAGATCACGGGCGTACCGACGTCCGCAGTGAAGACCGCGTCGTCTGCAGCGAGCCGATCGAGCGTGCGGGTGATGAACTGCGGGTGGAGCGGGTGCCCCTTCTTGGTCGGGGTTGCGAGGTCGTCGAGCTTTGACCGCGCCTTCGCGTAGTGCTTGAGCGACGAATCCAGATGCGTGCGGCGCCTCTTCCGCGACAGCAGCGGCATCAGCGCCGCGGCGGTGTCCCGCACGCCCCCGACCAGGCCGAGGTCGAGCGGCACGCGGCGGCCGAGCTGCTCCCCGCGGATATCGACTTGGATGACCTTGGCCTTCGCCGGGTAGAACTGCTGGTAGGGGAAGTCGGTTCCGAGCATGAGCAGCGCATCACAATCCTCCATGGCGCGGTAGCCCGAGCTGAATCCGAGGAGGCCGGTCATGCCGACGTCGAACGGATTGTCATACTCGATGAACTCTTTGCCGCGCATCGCGTGGACGATCGGCGCGCCAAGCACATCCGCGAGCGCCACCACCTCGTCGTGCGCGCCCTCGACCCCGGCGCCCGCCAGGATCGTGACTTTGCCGGCGGCGTTCAGGAGGTCCGCGGCCTCACGGAGCTCGGCATCGCTCGGCACTACGCGCGGCCGGGTCCGACGCACCACCGTGACCCGCTCCGAATTCATGGCCGTGAGGCCCACGTCGCCGGAGAGCACCACCACGGAGACGCCCCGCTTCTCAATGGCGGTGCGCATCGCGATCTCGAGGATGCGCGGCATCTGCGCAGGATCCGTGACCTCCTCGGCGTAGACGCTGCACTCGCGGAAGACCTCCTGCGGGTGCGTCTCCTGGAAGTAGTTCGAGCCGATCTCGGTGCTGGGGATGTGGGCGGCGACCGCGAGGACCGGCACGCGCGAGCGGTTGGCGTCGTAGAGGCCGTTGATGAGGTGCAGGTTCCCCGGCCCCGCCGATCCTGCGCAGACGGCGATCTCGCCGGTGAGCGCGGCCTCCGCTGCGGCCGCGAAAGCGCCGGCCTCCTCGTGCCGGACGTGCACCCACTCGATGCTCGGCTCAGTGCGGAGTGCGTCCGTGAATCCGTTGAGCGAGTCTCCAGGGAGGCCGTACACGCGGCGCACCCCATTGGCGGCAAGGGTCTCGACGATGTTGTGGGCGATGGTCGTCATGGGGTCAACCTAACGGTGTGACGGACCTCTCGGACACCCCCGGGGAATATCTCGTTGGACCCAGCGTTGAACCTGAGCGTAATCCGCTCAACTCTTTGGAGGACTTCGAATGCCACTGTTCTTCGGCCCCGCCGCCGGCAACGGCTCCTTCGACGAGTTCCTCGCCCGCTATCTGCAGGGCCAAGGTGCTCGCCAGCCAGGACGCCCCCTCGACATGACGCGGCTCGTGAGCCGCGGGACCCAGACGGTCCTCAATGCCGCCGGCCGCTACGCCAAGGACCACGGACACCGCGAGGTGGATGCCCTGCATCTGCTGCGCGCTCTCACGGACGCCGACTCCGTGGCCGGGCTCATCGAACGCGCCGGGGCCGACCCCGCCGCGATCGCCGCGGCCGCCGAGGAGCGACTCCCCGGCACCGTCGCCCACGACGCCGACGACGAGCGGATGCCTTCCCTGACCACGAGCGCGCAACACGCGTTCCTCGACGGGTACAAGGTGGCGCGCTCTGTCGGGTCCACGTACATCGACCCCGAACACCTCTTCCTCGCGCTCGTGCTCAACTCGGATGCCGCCGCCGGCCAGATCCTGGCCGCCGCTGGCGTCTCCCCGCAGACCATGCAGGACGGGGATGCCTCCGCGCGCGCTGACGGCGCGGACTCCGCGCACGACGCCGCCCAGTCGCCTCGCACGGGGCCCCGTCCCCTGCGCGCCACGGCGGACCAGAAGGGCCGGCGCGCCAAGAAGGGCTCCATGCTCGAGAAATTCGGCACCGACCTGACCGCCCTCGCGCGTGACGGCCAGCTGGACCCCGTGATCGGCCGCGCCGCCGAGATCGAACAGGCCATCGAGATCCTCGCCCGCCGCACCAAGAACAACCCGGTGCTCATCGGCGAGGCTGGCGTGGGCAAGACCGCGATCGTCGAAGGCCTCGCGCAGGCCATCGCCTCCGGCAGCGTGCCCGCACAGCTGGCCGGGAAGACGGTTGTGTCCCTCGACCTGCCCGCGATGCTCGCGGGCACCCGGTACCGGGGCGACTTCGAGGAACGCCTCACCAAGACCATGGATGAGATCGCCTCCGACGGCAGCGTCATCGCGTTCGTCGACGAGATCCACACCGTGGTCGGTGCCGGAGGCGGTGGCGAGGGCGGCATGGACGCAGGGAACATCCTCAAGCCGCGGCTGGCCCGGGGCGAGCTGCACCTGGTCGGCGCCACAACCCTCAACGAGTACCGCAAGATCGAGAAGGACCCCGCGCTCGAGCGGCGGTTCCAGCCGGTCACCGTGGGCGAGCCGAGCGTCGAGGACGCGGTGGCGATTCTGGATGGGCTCAAGTCCCGCTACGAGGAGCACCACGGCGTCACCTACGCCGAGGACGCAATCCGCGCCGCGGTGGAGCTCTCGCACCGCTACATCACCGACCGGTACCTACCCGACAAGGCCATCGACCTCATCGACCAGGCGGGTGCACGCCTGAGCCTCGCCCGCGGGCCGCGCGTTGACCTCGAGGCCCTGCGGGCGGAACTCGAAGCCCAAGCCGCTGAGCTCACGGCGCAGAAGGAGGCCGCGATCGCCAGGGAGGACTACGAGGAGGCCTCGCGGCTGCGCGATGCCATCGAGTCCATCGCCACGCAGATCAAGGCCGAATTCCCCGGAACCGCCACTCCCGCCGAGGCGGGCAACGCCGAGACCGGGGCCGAGAGCGCAAGCCGGCCGGACGCCGTCGTGCGTGATGTTGTCCGCGAGGCGGATATCGCGGCCGTCGTGGCGCGCGCCACCGGCATCCCGGCAGCCCGACTCACCGAGGGCGAGCGCGAACGGCTCGCGCGCCTCGAGGACGAGCTCCACGGGCGCGTGGTGGGCCAGGAGGACGCGGTGTCCGCGATCGCGAAGTCGGTGCGGCGCAACCGGACGGGCCTCGGTGACTCCGGGCGGCCCGTGGGCAGCTTCCTGTTCCTCGGCCCAACTGGCGTGGGCAAGACCGAACTCGCGAAGGCGCTTGCTGCCTCGCTATTCGGCGACGAGTCAGCGATGGTCCGGTTCGACATGAGCGAATTCTCCGAAAGGCACAACGCGGCGCGCCTTGTGGGCGCGCCTCCGGGGTACGTTGGCTACTCCGAGGCCGGCCAGCTGACCGAGCGCGTGCGGCGGCACCCCTACTCGGTGGTGCTGCTGGATGAGGTCGAGAAGGCGCACCCGGACGTGTTCAACCTGCTCCTGCAGGTGCTCGACGACGGGCGGCTCACCGACGGCCAGGGGCACACCGTGGACTTCCGGAACACCGTGGTGATCATGACCTCGAACCTCGGCTCCGAGTTCCTCGCGACGCGCGGTGCCTCGCTCGGCTTCACAGCTGGCGGTGCTGACGGCGGACCCTCTGAGGCCGAGCTGCGGGCGCGGGTCATGGGCCGGCTACGGGAGACGATGCGGCCGGAATTCCTCAACCGCATTGACGAGATCGTGCTGTTCCGGAAGCTCACGCGGGAGCAGCTGCATGACATCGTGCGGCTGCAGCTGCGCGGCACGGAGGCCCGGCTGGCGGCTCAGGGCATCGCCCTGTCCGTCGACGACGCCGCCGTGGACTGGATCGCCGAGCGCGGCTACGAGCCCGAGTTCGGTGCCCGTCCGCTGCGCCGTGTGATCCAGCGCGAGCTCGAGGACCGCGTGGCGGACCTGCTCGTCGCCGGCGAGGTCGTCGAGGGCGGCCGGGTCACCGTGGGCGTTTCCGGCAGCGCGGAGGGTGCCGTGGCAGGCGAGGCCGGGACGCACGACGGCGCCGAGCTCACCGTGAGCGCGCACGCCGCCGAGGCGGTCCCCGCCGCCCTCTGATGATGAGGGGTCATGTCCCTGCGATGAGGGGTCATGTCCCTGCCATGAGGGGTCAGGTCCCTGCGATGAGGGGTCAGGTCCCTGCGATGAGGGGTCAGGTCTCAATGAACTGCTCCCTCACCGCCATGTTCTGACCCGTCAGCGGCGGGCATCTGACTCCTCGACGGCAGGGACATGACCCCTCAACGACCGATCAGGCCGGATCGACCCTTCCGCGGGTCCCGTCGACGCGGACGCGCTGGCCCTCTCGCAGCACGGCCGTTCCATCCCCCGTCCCCATGACGGCCGGTACCCCGTACTCCCTCGCGACGATCGCCGCGTGCGAACCAAGGCCGCCCGTGTCCACGACCACGGCTGCAGCGCGCGCGAAGAGCGGCGTCCACGACGGGTTGGTATTAGGGCACACGAGCACCTCCCCCGCACGCAGCGTCGCGAAGCCCTCCGGCCCGCGCACCACTCGGACCGGTCCCTCGGCAACACCGGCACTCGCGGCCGTGCCGACGAGCAGCGCCCCCGCCGCGTCTGCAAGCCGCTCACCCTGGCCGAAGAGCCCGGGGTCGAGCATCGGGACGCCCGCATACTCCCGCCTCAGCCGTGCCCGACGGTCGGCGAGGTCGCGCACCGGGGTGGCGGCGCCGTCGTCCATCACCACGGGATCGGCCAGGGCGCGGAGCTCCTCGAGCCGCAGATGGAAGACGTCCTCAGCCTCCGCGAGGGCCCCCACCTCCTTAAGTCGCCCGCCCAATTCGACGAACGTGGCACGCAGCGGGGGCATCACGCGAGTGATGTGGAAATGGGTGTCCTCGCGGAAAGCAAGCCCGCGCCGGCAGGCCTCGACGAGGCGCCGCGCGAGCGCGGACGCCCGCGGGTCCCGAAGCATCGGATGCGCGAGCAGTTCGTCGAGTGCGGACGCGCCGGGATCTGCCCGCTGCGGTACGGGGGACCCAGCGGCAAGGGATTGGAGGATCGCGGCCACCGGGGTCGGATCATCCCGCCACGTGGGCGGCGTCGCCATGACCACGCTCACGGACTCGCGGTGCCCGTACTCCGCGAGGTAGGCCTCAAGCCTTGCCGCGAACGCGCCGAACTCGGGCTGCGTGCGGACCGCGGCGAGGAACTCCGCGGCATCGTGCTCGCGTGCCGCCCGGGCCAGTTCCGGATCTGCCCGCACGACGGCGGCGAGCGCCTCGAGCGCGTCGTTCCCCTCCCGTGTCCGGGTGCGACCGCCGGCGACCAGCGGAGACGCGAGACGGCCGAGCCCGAGGACCGCGAGCAGGAGCCGCAGCGGAGCGAAGGGCAGGAAGGAGGACGGAAGGTACCGCACGCGGACCTGCGCGAGGGGCACCATGGCCTCATTGCAGCGATCCACCCGCCGCACCAGGTCCCCCCAGGGGAGCGCCGCAAGCGCCTGGGCCTCGAGCGCGGCGACTCGGGTCTCAAACTCGGTGAAGAGCGGGTCCTTGGTCCAGCGGCGGACGTCGTAGGCGCGCACCCGCCGGGCCACAGACAGGGGCGCGCCGATAACGCGCGGGCCTGGACGCGGGCGTGGCGGGATGAGCTGGAGGGGCACGCCGTCGCGCTCCCGGAGGAGTTCAGGCAGCGGCGGGAAGCGGACCCCCACACTGTCGGCCATCATGTGGAGCATCCGCAGCACTCCGGGCCCAAGCCACCCGGTGACGTCCAGCGGATACGGCCTCACTGTGAACATTTCGAGGAAGAACGGGCCCACCACGCGCTGGACCGCATTAAGCCGGGGCGGCTCGAACGGCAGCGCCGTCATGGGCCGGGCTTGGATGAGGCTGATCCTCCCGTCCGCGAGGGCCCACTCGATGTCCTGCGGCCGTTCTTCCCCGGCAAGCCGGGAGAAATGCTCCTCAGCCGTGACCGCGAAGGCGGCGAGTTGGGCGGCGGCCCGGTCTTCGAGGACGCGCTGCGCACCCTCATGCTGGAGGACCACCGAGCGGACCCCTCCGTCCCGGCCCAACACGAGGTGCTCTGGGGTGACCTGCCCGGACACGACCGCCTCACCGAGGCCCGGTGCCGCGTCCACGACCAATTCCTCACGGCGCCCGGTGATGGGATTGGCCGTGAAGAGGACCCCTGCCGCCTCCGCGGGGACCATCCGCTGGACGACGACGGCGATCGCCACTGTTGCGGGATCGATCTCCTGCCGCTTGCGGTAGTCCACGGCCCGGTCGGTCCACAGCGAGGCCCAGCACCGCCGCACGGCGTCGATCACGGCATCGTTGCCAGAAACGTCGAGGAACGTGTCCTGCTGGCCCGCGAAGGCTGCGCCCGGGAGGTCCTCGGCGGTCGCGCTCGATCGCACGGCCACTGCGGTGCCCGCAGGGCCGAGTTCTGCGAGCGCGGCGGACACGGCGTGCGCGACGGCAGGGTCGAGGGGCGCGGAGGCCAGGAGCTCGCGGGCGCGAGCGGGGTCCCTGACGGCGGCCGCAGGATTGAGTCCGGCGGACGCCGCGTGGGCGCGGTAGGCGGCGGTCGTCACCACAAAGCCCGGCGGCACCGGGAGGCCTGCACTGATGAGCTCCCCCAGGTTCGCGGCCTTGCCGCCTACCACCGCACCATCCGCCGCGCCCACGGAGGCGAGGGTCAGGACCGGTGGCGAGGTTGTGCCGTCGTGCATCACCCCAACCTACCCGCCGGCGGTGATGGAGTCAGCCGTTGGGATGGGCGGGAAAAAGCGGGAGGGCCGCCCCGTGCAGCGGGGCAGCCCTCCCTGAGAACCGGCGCCGTCTAAACCGCCGGAATCCGTGGCGCGTCAGGAAAGGCGCGCCTTGAGGCCCTGGAGCTCGGCCGTGATGCTCTTCGGCAGCGAGCCGCCGAAGCGGTCGAACCACTCGGTGACGCCCGGGAGCTCCTTGAGCCACTCCTCGCGATCGAAGTGGGTGGCCTCCTCGACCTCCGCTTCGGACATGTCCAGGCCCTTGAGGTCCAGGCTGGAGGACGTCGGGATGAAGCCGATCGGGGTCTCGATGGCGTCAGCCTTGCCCTCGATGCGCTCGATGGCCCACTTGAGGACACGGCTGTTGTCGCCGAAGCCCGGCCAGGCGAAGCCACCGTCCTTGGTGCGGCGGAACCAGTTCACGAGGAAGATCTTGGGCAGCCTCTCGGGGTTGGCCTTGCCCGAGACCTTGACCCAGTGGCCGAGGTAGTCGCCCGCGTCGTACCCGATGAACGGCAGCATCGCCATCGGATCGCGGCGCACGACGCCGACTGCACCGGCAGCCGCCGCCGTCGTCTCCGAGGAGAGCGTGGCGCCCATGAAGATGCCGTTCGCCCAGCTGCGGGACTGGGTGACCAGCGGGATGGTGGTCTTGCGGCGGCCGCCGAAGAGGATCGCGTTGATCTCAACGCCCTCCGGGGCAAAGTACTCGGGGGCAAGCATGTCGATCTGGTCGATCGGGGTGCAGAACCGCGAGTTCGGGTGGGCGGCCGGCCGGCCGGCGTCCGGGGTCCAGTCGTTGCCCTTCCAGTCGGTGAGGTGGGCCGGGACCTCATCGGTCATGCCCTCCCACCACACGCCGCCCTCGTCCGTGAGGGCCACGTTGGTGAAGATGCTGTTGCCCTTGGCGATGGCGCGCATCGCGTTCGGGTTGGTGCCCCAGCCGGTGCCGGGGGCCACGCCGAACAGGCCTGCCTCCGGGTTAACCGCGCGGAGCTCGCCCTCCTTGCCGAAGCGCATCCACGTGATGTCGTCGCCGAGGGTCTCGACCTTCCAGCCCTCGATGGTGGGGTCGAGGAGCGCAAGGTTGGTCTTGCCACATGCCGACGGGAACGCGCCGGAGATGTGGTAAGCCTTGCCCTCCGGGCTGGTCAGCTTGAGGATGAGCATGTGCTCGGCGAGCCAGCCCTCGTCCCGGGCCATGACCGAGGCGATGCGCAGCGCGTAGCACTTCTTGCCGAGCAAGGCGTTGCCGCCGTAGCCCGAACCGTAGGACCAGATGGAGCGCTCCTCCGGGAAGTGCACGATCCACTTCTCCGGGTTGCACGGCCACGCGACGTCCTCCTGGCCCTCCTCGAGGGGGGCGCCGACCGAGTGGAGCGCGGGCACGAAGAACGCGCGGGTCTGCTCGATCTTCTTCAGGACATCGGTGCCGATGCGGGCCATGACGCGCATCGAGGCGACAACGTAGGCTGAGTCAGTGATCTCGACCCCGAACTTCGGGTCCTCGGCGTCGAGGTGGCCCATGACGAACGGGATGACGTACATGGTGCGGCCGCGCATGGAACCGTCGAAGAGGCTTGTCAGCTTCTCCTTCATGGCGTCCGGGTCCATCCAGTTGTTCGTGAAGCCGGCGTCGCGCTCGTTATTCGAGCAGATGAAGGTCTGCTCCTCCACGCGGGCCACGTCCGCAGGATCGGAGAACGCGGCGAAGGAGTTCGGGAACAGCTCGGGGTTGAGGCGCGTGAGGGCGCCCGCGGCGACGAGCTCGTCGGTCAGCTGGCGGTACTCCGCCTCGGAACCATCAACCCAGTGGATGCGGTCGGGCTTGGTGAGCTCAGCGACTTCTTCGACCCAGAGGAGCAGCGGCTCGTACGTGGTGGGGGCTTCCGCGATCAGCGGCAGACGAGTTTCGCCCATGTCGGTCTCCTTTGTTGGGGTCGGCGTGTCCTTCCATGCTAGGGAAGGTGGTCTGTACCACCGGACGCCGAAAGGGCGGAAAATGAGAGCCATACCTTCAAAACACCGCTTTTACCGGGATGAGAACGTGGGCAGCGACCCTTTTAAGTGACTAACGTCACGTAGACCGGTCTACCTTGTATGACCTCGGAGTGTAAGTTGTGTGACCTTCCAGGAACGTTCCGACGGCCATATTGGGGGGATTTGGCGTTGGGTAGCTGTTCGCGTAAAGTAATTCGAGCCGAACGGGAGCGGGAAGTGCTTCGCGAACGGCAGGTAAGCGCCCATAGCTCAGCTGGATAGAGCGTCTGTCTACGGAACAGAAGGCCGGGGGTTCGAATCCCTCTGGGCGCACAGCAGAAAATTGGCAAATGGACTCGGCCCCACGGCTGGGTCCATCTGCTTTTCGGGGTGCTTTTCGGCCGCACCGAATCGGCGAGTGCGCCTGCGCATCTCTCCCGTAGCATGCTGGGGTGGACAGCGAGTATGACGTCATCGTGATCGGCGGCGGCGCGGCCGGCGAGAACGCAGCGAACCGTGCGGTCAAGGGCGGCCTCACGGCAGCCATCGTGGAGAAGTCGCTGCTCGGCGGCGCCTGCTCGTACTGGGCCTGCGAGCCCTCCAAAGCCCTCCTCCGCCCGGGCACCGCACTCCATGCCGCGCGGCGTGTCCCCGGCGCCCGGGAGGCCGTCACCGGGGAGCTCGATGTCCCCGCCGCCCTCGCCCACCGCGACGAGGCCTCAAGCCACTGGGACGACGCCAGCCAAGTCGAGTGGGCCGAAGGCGCCGGCATCGCGGTGATCCGCGGCACCGCCCGCCTCACGGGCGCGAAACGCCTCTGGGTGACCGACGACGGCGGCAACCACTTCACGCTCACGGCGCTCCACGCCGTCGTACTCGCCACCGGCTCGCAGCCGGTGATCCCCAAGGTCTCGGGCCTGCACAACGTCCCCCTGTGGACCACCGCCGACGCCACGAGCACGCAGGAGGTGCCCGAAAGCCTGGCGGTCATCGGCGCGGGCGTGGCGGGCGCCGAGCTCGCCCAGGCGTTCGCCCGGTTGGGATCGAAGGTGACGGTACTGGCGCGCGGGACATTCCTAAGCGCATTCCCCGAGGACGCGCGCACCCTCGTCGCGGAGGGCCTGCGCGCGGACGGGGTGGAAATCCTCGAGGGGGTCACCCCGGAGCGCGCCGAGGCCGGGGACGACGGCGCCGTGCGGCTCGCGCTTCCCGGGGACCGCACGCTCGAGGTAGCCCGCCTTCTCGTCGCCGCGGGGCGCCGCGCCGCACTGGACGGCCTCGGGCTCCCCGCCTTCGGAGTCGAGCCCCACGCACTGCGGGTGGACGACACGGGACAGGTGCAGGGCCTCGCGTGGCTCTACGCCGTGGGCGACTGCTCGGGCGGACCGAAGCTCACCCATCAGGGCAAGTACCAGGCGCGCATCACCGGGGACGCGATCGTGGCCCGCGCGCAAGGAGAGATCTCCACCGCGCCCCCGCCATGGAGCCGCTACGCCCGTACCGCCGATGTCCTCGCGGTCCCCCACGTGGTCTTCACGGATCCAGAGCTCGCCTCCGTGGGCCTGACCGAGGAGGACGCGTGGGAAGCCGGTATCCGAGTTCGGAGCGTGGAGCTCCCGATCTCCGTGGCGGGCGCGTGGCAGCACGCAGAGGACTACGAGGGCTGGGCGCAGTTTCTCGTCGACGAGGATGCGCGGACGGTCATCGGTGCCTGCTTTGCGGGGCCCGACGTCGCCGAACTCCTGCATGCAGCGACGATCGCGATCGTCGGCGAGGTTCCCCTCGACCGTCTGTGGCACGCGACCCCAGCGTTCCCGACCATTTCCGAGGTATGGCTGCGGTTCCTCGAGGCGTACGGACTGTAGCGGTTTTGCGCTTGGCCGCCGGATTGCACACGCCCTATAGATAACACCAGCAACAGGAAAAACTCCTGTCACACTGTACACATGCCTCTGCGCTTCCGACCTCTGCGCACCAGTGCCAGGGCCACGCTCTGGACGGCGGGCACCACGGTGGCCCTCAGCCTCATCGCCGGCGCGACGCTCGATGGCGTTGCCGTGTCACTCGCGCTCGTCTCGCTGGGCGCATTCGTGGCCTGTGCGCTCTATGCGGTGCTGGGCATGTCCCGCTAAGCGGTCGCGGCCTGTGCGGCAGCCAGCTCGGCACTCGCCATCGGCTCGGCCCTCGCGTTCCTGCGACTCCTCGGCCTCGCGTGGGATCAGGACCCGGACGCCATCACGAACGTCTCGGGCCGCGACGCGGACCCCCTCTTCTTCACCGCAGTCGCCTCCGCGGGTGTGACGCTCGCGCTACTTCTCGCGGGTGCCGCGTGGCCAGAGGTGCCGCCCGCCTCCAAGAGGCGCCATCCAGCCGCTGGCGCCGCAGCGCGCCGCCCCGTCCACCCGGCGTCGTCCGCTCCACGGAAGGTGGCACCGACCGTCCCCCGCGCCACGATCCGGCGTGCTGCGGGCCGCGTCAGTGCTTCTTCGGTGCGCGGGGCGCGGCGAACCTGACCAGCCGGGCATCCTGGCCGTCAAGCTCGGCCCACGGCGTCTCGGTCTCGAAGACGGCGAGACCCGTGGTCGGGAAGTGGCTCGCGGCGTCCATGTACGCATCCTGATCCGAATCCCGGGAGGCTAGGCGCAGCGCGAGGTCCTGGACCCCGGGCATGTGCGCAACGATCATGAGCGAGCGGACCGTCTCCGGGACATGGTTCACCACAGCCAGCATCCGGGCCGCGCTTGCGGCGTAGAGGCCTGACTCGAGCTTGGGCGTTGGAGCCTTCTCGCCGAGCACGTCGCAGACCCATGTAGTGGTCTGGCGCGTGCGCAGAGCGGTCGAGGTGAGGATGAAGTCAGGGATGACGCCGTTCCTCACGAGCCATTTGCCGGCCTCCGGGGCGTCTGCGTGCCCCCGCTCGGCGAGCGGCCTGTCAGCATCAGCCACCCCTTGGGGCCACGCCGCCTTGGAATGGCGCAGGATGATGAGCCGCTTGAGGTGATGCCTTGCCACAGCACTAGCCTACGGGGCACCCACAACGCGATCTTGGCGGCCCGGGTGACCGGCCGGCCTGGACGCCGCGGAGCTAGATCGAGTACTCGGGCGCAGCCCAGACGATGACCTCGGGGTGCTCGTAGAAGCGGTAGCCCTGGCCGCGAACGGTGCGGACGGTGTTGGCGAGGCGGCCCAGCTTGGAGCGGAGCCGGCGGATGTGCACATCGATCGTGCGCTCGTTCGGCACCTCCTCGGCATTCTTCCAGAGGCTCTCGAGCAGCTCATCGCGGCTCACAGTGCGGGCCCCGTTCTCGACGAGGTAGTTGAGGAGCTCGAACTCCTTGAAGGTCAGGTTCAGGGTCTCGCCATCAAGGTGGACCTCCCGACGGGCGAGGTCGATGAGGACCCCGGCCGGGCGGGTCTCAGAGGAGGCAGCGGGCCGCGGCTCGGGGCGCGGTTGCTGACGGGAGGCGATGGTCGGATCGCCGAAGGTCGAACGGACCACATCGAGCGAGGTGCCGGGGGCATCCCCGGGTGCCACGGCCACGGCCGCATAGCTCTCGATGCCGTCGACGAGCGTCTGCGCGTAGGCGCGGATCTCCTGGGCGATCCGGGCGATCGACGTCCCAGCAGTTGCAGCCTGCTGCTCGGAGAGGCCGACGTAGACGACGAAGCCGTGGGCAACGTTGTCCGCGGCCACGGCGCGAACGGACTCGGCCCCGGGCTGGACCACTGGGGTCGGCGCCGTCATCGGCGCCCCATCCCCCACCGGCCGCAGCTGCGCTGCGGACCCTTGCTGATAGGCCTCCGCCGGGGCGCCGAAGCGGGAGCCGAACTGCTGGCGGCGTGCGGGCTTCTGGGCCTTCTGGGCGTTTCGGACTGAGATGTGGACGTAGCCGGATGCAATAGACATGGATTGAACCTCAAAGAACTAGCCGTAATGGCTTCGAATGCGGAGCGTTAGCGCCCGCGGAGCGGATGTGCCCGACGCTGGGCGGCGACAAGACTGGGGCTGATTGCTGGGGTGGTGCAGTTAGCTCGACATTCGACAGCAGCACATGGATCGACTGGCGGGTGTGCCAGTGGGCTGTTCTGCGGCTGCAGGTGCTGCTGAGTCATTGTTCACACTGAGAGTGTGGCCCGTAACAATGGCTACAGGCAAGTAACAATGTTGCCTTTGTCTCACCATGCGAGACGATCACCGCTTGATGTGACGAGCATCACTATTCGGTTAACCGCCGATATGAACGCATATTTTCACAGTTTCGACGAGAACTTTCCCTTGGGTCGAAGATTATTCGGTCTGTGTTCGCTTGGCGTTCATGCGAGGGAGCGGTGAGTCACTTCTCACTATCCGGACGTCGTTGGACAGGCCGGTCTGGGACGCTCTTCCCGGTGGACACACACCCCTCAAAAGAGCTAAACGGCCGCAGCCCGCGGGGCCCCTTGGCCGTTACCCAAATGTGACAATGGCGCGGTCGTCCCGTAGGGTAGATGGGTGCCGCCGGATGGCGAGCATCCTCCGAGCATGTCCGCCGAGCTCTGCCGACGCCTTGGACGGACACGTGAAGGCAGAGACGGAGGACCCACTCAGCCGGCTGCGCCCCCTCGTGACGAGCGTGCGGTGCGGCCTCGGGGGTGAAGCCCGGGCCATTGGCCGGGCCGGATGGCTCTCATCCGAACCCGACAGCTAACTTCGCAGGCGCAAACGAGAGGCCCTACAGCTTTGAGCAAGACCCCGAACAGCGCTGCCGCACGCCCTCATGGCCGACGCCGCGCTGAAGCCCCCACCCGTTCCGCCCTTGCCCGGGTGGCTGCGAAGTCCGGGCTCAAGCCCGGCTCCGAGCGCTTCGGGCACCGCAGCGCCGTCGTGGCCCTCTCCCTCGGGCTCCTCGCCGTTGCCGGCGGAGGGGCAGCCGCGACCGCCAACGCCACAGACTTGGCGAACGTCGCGGCCGTCACGAAGACCGCTGCCTCCTCGGCTCCCAACGCCGAACAGACCGAGTCGAGCGTCCTCGCCAAGGCCGCGGCTGATGCCCGATCTGCCGCGGCAGACAAGGCAGCGGCAGACAAGGCAGCTGCCGAGAAGGCTTCTGTGGAGAAGGCAGCCGCTGACAAGGCCGCAGCCGACAAGGCCGCAGCCACACCCGTCAACGACCCATCCGGCGCCCAGGCCTACGCCGCCAGTCGCCTCGCCGCATTCGGCTGGGGTCAGGACCAGATGAGAGCGCTGGTCACGCTGTGGAACAAGGAGTCCGACTGGACTACCACAGCCACCAATCCCTCGAGCGGCGCCTACGGCATCGCGCAGTCGCTGCCCGGAGACAAGATGGCCAACGCCGGCGGTGACTGGCAGACCAACTACAAGACCCAGATCGAGTGGGGGCTGGGCTACATCAAGGAGCGCTACGGCTCGCCCGCGGGAGCGCTCGGCTGGCACCTCGCGCACAACTGGTACTGACCGTCGCTGGTACTGAGCGTCGCTGGTACTGAGCGTCGGCCGCTCTTGGGGCGCCGGGGGCGTCAGTTGGTGCCGGCGATCAGCACCATCTGGGCGGCCAGCCCGTCCTTGAGGGCGGTGACGCTCACCGTCTGGCCTTGCGCCAGGGATGTCGAGGAGCTCGTCCCCGAGCTGCCCGTGTTCCCCTGGCCACGCAAGCCGCGAGCACCGATCTGCGTCTCGGACGACATCGCGTAGGTCTGCGTAAACCCGTCAGCGCTCTTCACGGTCACCGACTGACCCGACACTGCCGTGACGGAGCCGGTCTGCGCGACCATGGCCACGTTGGCGTTGTCCCGGACCACCACGAACTCGCCGTGCAGCACCTCGCCGAGCATGCCCATGCCGAGGCCACCAGCGCCGAAACTCTGGCCGCGCGCGCCTCCTTGGGCGCCGAAGCCCTGCCCGTTCTGCGTCCCGTTCTGGCCAGCCTGCCCCCCGAACCCTTGGCCCGGTCCCCCTTGGGCGCCGAGCGCATTCCCGTTCGTGCCGGCGTTGGCCGAGGTTGCGGCCCACACGGCCGCCCCCGCGCCCCCTGCAATGGACAACAGCCGCGGCTCCGGCGGCGAGACCCTTCTGCGCACTGGTGAGGCGGTGCCACCGCACGCTTCCGGGTCGCGGTGACCCCGGGGCGGGGGCGCCCCACCCGCCGGGCCCCTGAAGGTGCAGCTGCTCGGGCGCGCCCCAGCCTGGGGCGGGCTGCCCTTGGTCCTGCTGGGATGAGCCCCACCCCGGGGAAGGCTGCTGCGGCTGCCGCCGCGCGCCGTCGTACGGCCCCGCCTGCTGCGGCGCACCCCAGCCCGCTGAGTGGTCCGCGTGCGCGGCCGCCTCCCGCGCCGACGGCTTGGTCGGCTCGGGAACCAGGGGCTCTTCGGGGCGCGGGGGCTGCTGCTGGTCCATCTGTCCTCCTGGTGTGAGAGCTTCTGTTCCCAGCGTTGGCACGGAGGCTGTGTCACGGCTGTGCCACCCTGCTGTGGCGACTGTGACCGGCGCTAGGCTTGCCTCCACAGGCGCATCACAGCTGCCGCTCAGGCTCAGGCTATTTCTCACAGGGAGTCTCGAACCATGGCAAGCCCCTTCTCGACGAACAACCTTCCGGCCCTGACCCACCCGGACGGCACACCGATCCGTGCCCTCGTGGTCGACGACGAGCCCAGCCTGTCCGAACTCATGAGCATGGGCCTGCGGATGACCGGCTGGAGCGTCCAGATCGCCTCGGACGGCCCGTCCGCGGTCAAGGCCGCGCGGGAGTTCCGGCCGGACGTGCTCGTGCTCGATGTCATGATGCCCGGGTACGACGGCGTCGAGGCGCTGACGCGCATCCGCCAGTTCATGCCCGAGGTCCCGGCCCTGTTCCTCACCGCCAAGGACGCCGTTGAGGACCGCATCACGGGTCTCGCCGCGGGCGGCGACGACTACGTGACGAAGCCGTTCAGCATGGAGGAGGTCATGCTGCGCCTCCACCGGCTAGTACAGCGCTCCGGCGTGGCCGCGCAGGACGACGCCGAGCTGGTGGTCGGTGATCTCGTCCTGAACACCGACACTCGCGAGGTCACCCGCAGGGGCGAAGACATCCAGCTGACGGCCACCCAGTTCGAGCTCCTGCGCTACCTCATGGAGAACCCCAAGCGCGTGGTCAGCAAGGCCCAGATCCTGGACCGCGTGTGGCAGTACGACTTCGGCGGGCAGGCGAACATCGTGGAGCTGTACATCTCCTACCTGCGCAAGAAGATCGATGTGGACCGCGCGCCAATGATCCACACGGTCCGCGGCGCGGGCTATGTCATCAAGCCTGCTGAGACGTGAGCGCCGGCACGGAAGGAAGGTTGACCTTGGGAAAGCTCTCGGGCGCGGAGCCGCGTTCGGGGCACAGCTGGCTCCACCTCGACACATGGCACCTGCGGACCAAGCTCGTCGCCGTAACGACACTGCTGCTCGTGGGGATCTGCACCGTCGTGGGCATACTCCTGTACGCGGCCATGGACCGGGTGCTCACGCAGCAGCTCGACGGTCAGCTCGCCCAGGCCAGCCGCCGCGCCGTCGAGTTCGGCTCGCCTTCGGGCGGCCTCCGCCGCGACCCTCTGGATGCCCCGGGCCAGGGCGCCGGGACCCTCAACGCCCGGGTCAGCAACGGGGTCCTCCTCACGAGCGGTCTGCGGAACGGTGAGGGAAAGATTGTGTCCATCACCCAGTCCGACGCCGAGGCGCTCGCGTCGCTCCCCGTCGTGAGCCAGACGCCCGGTGCGCCAC
The DNA here is from genome assembly GCF_021554725.1 of Sinomonas notoginsengisoli. Classification (GTDB taxonomy): domain Bacteria; phylum Actinomycetota; class Actinomycetes; order Actinomycetales; family Micrococcaceae; genus Sinomonas; species Sinomonas notoginsengisoli. The sequence goes on from NZ_JAIZDP010000004.1 coordinate 98,438, forward strand.
CGAGCAGCGAACTGCCCAACGCGGTCGACCGCCGGCTCAGCGCGGGATCGTTCAGGCTTGTCGCGGTCCAGGTCGCCAACGGCGATGTGGTGGTGACGGGCCTCCCGCTCGCAGCAGTGCAGGCAACGCTGGGATCGCTCGTGCTGACCACTGTGATCGTCTCGCTCGGCGGACTCGTGCTCGTCGGGCTGCTCGGCACGATCATCATCCGCCGCACCATGAAGCCCCTCGATCAGCTCTCGCAGGTGGCGGGCCAGGTGGCCCAGCTTCCGCTCGACGCCGGCGAGGTGGCCCTCGCGGTGCGCGTTCCGGAGGCGGCCGCGAACCCGGGAACCGAGGTGGGGCAGGTGGGGAATGCGCTCAACCGAATGCTGGACAACGTGGCCGGCGCGCTCGAGGCGCGGCAGGCCTCGGAGATGAAGGTGCGCCAGTTCGTCGCAGACGCCTCCCACGAACTGCGCACGCCGCTCACCGCCATCCGCGGCTACACGGACATGCTGCGCCTCACGGAGAGGCTCTCGGAGCAGGGCGCCGAGTCGCTGGGGCGTGTTGAGACGCAGTCCCTGCGCATGTCGCGGCTCGTCGAGGATCTCCTCACGCTGGCCCGGCTCGATGAGGGGCAGCCGCTCAAGCGCCAGCCGGTTGACCTCACGCAGCTCCTCGTGGAGACCGTGACGGACCAGAAGGTGATCGCCCCGGACCACGTCTGGCGGCTCGACCTCCCCGAGGAGCCGTTGGAGATCACCGCGGACGGCGCGAAGCTGCACCAGGTGCTGGTGAACCTGCTGAGCAACGCGCGCAAGCACACCCCTGCCGGTACCACGGTGACTGCCTCAGCGGGCAGATCTGCGCGGGGCGACGCCGTGCTGACCGTGACCGACGACGGGCCGGGCATCCCCGCAGACCTCCAGGGCGCCGTGTTCGCCCGGTTCACCCGCGCCGACAAGGCACGCACGGCCGGCGGTGAGGGCTCCGCGGGACTCGGGCTCTCGATCGTGGACGCGATCGTCAAAGCGCACGGCGGGACGATCGACCTCAGCTCGCGGCCCGGCCGGACCGAGTTCGCGGTGTACCTGCCGGCCGCCGCAGCACAGGCGCCCGCGCCGGCCGGGTAGTGGACGCTCGGCACGTCAGGCGCCGCCGAGGTTCTGGGGCACGTCAGTGCTCGTCATGCTGTGACATCGTTCTCCTTCAGGTCGGCGTTGCCGACCGGGTCCGCTCGAGGCCACTCGGCGCCGGCTCCGCCTCGGACGCACTCCGGCGCGTGGCCATGAACACGCCCGCGAGAACGAGGACCGCGCCGAGGCCGATGAGCGGCGTGAGCGGGTCGCCGTGGAGGGTGACCCCGAGCGCGAGGGCCACCACCGGGTTGACGTATGCGATCGCCGTGGCCCGTGCGGGACCGGCATCGGCGATGAGGCGGAAGAACAGCAGGAACGCGAGAGCCGTGCACAGCAGGCCGAGGAGCGCGAGTGAGCCGGTGGCCAGGGCCGAGGGCGGCTCGGACGGCCACGTCGTGATTGCGAACGGCAGCGAGACGAGCGCGGCCACGCTCAGGCATACCGCTGTCAGGGGCAGAGCGGGCACGTCCCGCAGCCTGGTGGCGGCGACCTGCGGCGCGACCGCATAGCCGACGGCCACGAGCATCATCTCAATCACCGGCCAGGGGCCCGAGGCCTCCATCCCGCCCCCACCCAGGGCAGCCACTCCCCCGACAGCGACCACCAAACCCACGATCCTCCCGCGCCCGATCCGCTTCTCGAGCCCGATGATCCGCGCGACCACGAGCGCGAGCACAGGTGCGAACGCGATGAGAAGCCCCGCCAAGGAACTCGTGATGAACCGCTCGGCGTCGCTGAGCAGGAACCACGGCCCCACCATCTCGAGCAGCGCGAACGCGAGCACGGGCCAGCGGTGCTCCCACACGATGCGCATACCCCGGCGGGCGAAGGGGAGAAGCACGATGGCGCCGATCGCCGTCCGCGCGAACACGACCACCGCGGGGCTCACCTCGGCGACGGCCTGGCTGATCAGCAGGTACGGAACGCCCCAGATGAGGCTCATGGCCACGAAGAGGATCCAGGCCCGGCGGCTCATCGCGTCAGGCCCCTCCCTGCAGTGCTGCGCATCACAGGGAAACTCTAAGCCTGCCCTCCGACGGCCCTGAAAGGATTCGTGCTCGGCCGAATCCTGGCGCCGAGGCCAGGGTGCCGCGGCCGGGAGGTCGGGCCTGCACCTCGGAAGCAGCTCACAGCCCGAGCACAGCATCTCGCAATGAGCATCCAAAGCTGGCCCGGGAGAGTCAGTGCATGACGCTCACCGACCCGGCCCTCACGGGCACAGCCGCTACGGCCCCGACCACCGGCTCCGGTGAGCCTGCCGCACAGCCGGCGGCCGCCGTCGTCCCTCAGCGTTCCCTCCCCCGGCTCCGCCCGGGCATCGAGATCGATGCGTCCGCACACGACGCCGCCAGCATCCCGGTTCTGGACATCACCATCCCGGTGTACAACGAGGAGGAGGACCTCGAGGAGTGCGTGCGCGGACTCCACGCCCACCTGAGCCGCACATTCGAGCACGGCTTCCGCATCACGGTCGCAGACAACGCCTCAACCGACGCGACGCTGCGCGTGGCCGAGCGCCTGGCCCGCGAACTGCCCGAGGTCCGCGCAGTGCACCTGGAGCAGAAGGGACGTGGCAACGCGCTGCGGCGCGTGTGGCTCGCCTCGGACGCGCCAGTCCTGGCGTACATGGACGTGGACCTCTCCACTGACCTGGCCGCGATCGGCCCGCTCGTGGCCCCGCTGCTCTCAGGCCACTCGGACCTCGCGATCGGCACGCGCCTCGCCCGCACATCCCGCGTGATCCGCGGCCCCAAGCGCGAGTTCGTCTCGCGCTCGTACAACTTCCTGCTGCACTCCCTGATGGGCGCCGGGTTCTCGGACGCACAGTGCGGTTTCAAGGCCCTCCGCGCCGACGTCGCGCAGCAGCTTCTCCCCCACACTCTGGACACCGCGTGGTTCTTCGACACCGAGCTCCTCATCCTGGCCGAGCGTTGCGGCCTGCGCTGCCACGAGGTCCCCGTCGACTGGACCGAAGACCCCAACTCCACGGTGGACGTGGTCCGCACGGCCCTCGACGACCTGCGCGGCATGTACCGGCTCACCACGGACCTGACCCGCGGCCGCATCCCACTCGCCGAGCTCGGCGCGACCGTTGCCCGCGGACCGCTGCCAGCGCGCGAGCGCACCGGGGAGACGGGCCGGCGGCAGGGCCTTTTCGGCCAGCTCGCGCGCTTCGGCGCGATCGGCGTCGCCTCGACACTGGCCTATGCGGCCCTGTACGTGCTCGGCCGGGAGTTCATGGACGCGCAGGCCGCGAACGTGGTCGCCCTGCTCATCACGGCCGTGGCGAACACGGCCGCGAACCGGCGCTTCACCTTCGGCGTCCTCGGCGTCCAGGGGCTCGGGCGGCACCACGTCGAGGGGCTCGCCGTCTTCGGCATGGGCTGGGCCCTCACGGCCGGTGCGCTCGCGTGGATACACACGATTGCCACCCCGGCGACAGGGCTCGAGCTCGGGGTCCTCATCCTCGCGAACCTCGCCGCGACCGCCGTCAGGTTCCACCTCTTCCGGCGCTGGGTATTCCGCCGGCGCCCGTGACGCGCGTGAGGCGGACCCAGAAGCTGACCCAGAACGTGACCCCAGAAAGGGCTTCCGATGACCACCTCCCTCAGCTCCGACTCCGGTGCGAGCGTCGACACGCCACCTCCCCGCACTCTCCCTCCCGGCACGAGCGGTGAGCGCACGACGGCGGCCGCCTCCCGCCGTCGTGCGCTCACCACCGGCGCTGGCAGCCTCGGATGGCGCCGCCTGGCCTTCGGCACCGGCCAGCCGCGCTGGGCCCGACCGTCCGCAGTCGGGCTGGTCGTCGCCTCGGCGTTCCTGTACCTGTGGAACCTGACGAACTCCGGCTGGGCCAACGAGTTCTACGCCGCGGCCATCCAGGCCGGCAGCAAGGACTGGACGGCATGGTTCTTCGGCTCCCTCGACGCTGGCAACGCGATCACCGTGGACAAGCCCCCGGCCGCATTCTGGATCCCCGGACTCCTGGGCCGAATCTTCGGGTTCAACTCCTTCACGATGCTCCTGCCCGAGGCCCTCATGGGTGTGGCCTCGGTGGCCCTGGTGTACGCGGCCCTCAAGCGGGTCAGCGGGCCCGCCGCAGGCCTCGTCGCTGGAGCCACGCTCGCGGCAACCCCGGTCGCGGCGCTCATGTTCCGGTTCAACAACCCCGACGCCATGCTCACGTTCTGCCTCGTCCTCGCGGCCTACATGACCGTGCGGGCGATCGAGAAGGCGGGCTGGCCGTGGCTCGTGGGAGTGGGTGCCGTCCTTGGCATCGCGTTCCTCACGAAGATGCTCGCTGGGCTCATCATCGTCCCCGCTCTCGGCCTCGCCTACCTGTGGGCGGCGCCCACCACGCTGCGCCGGCGGATCGTGCACCTGTTCGGCGCGGTGGCCGGCCTCGTCGCCGTCGCTGGAGCCTACATCGCCGCGTTCACGCTCACCCCCACGAACGTGCGGCCCTATATGGCCGGGTCGCAGGCCAACAGCTTCCTCGAGCTCACCTTCGGGTACAACGGGCTCGCGCGCATCTTCGGCAACCGGGGCGGTGCTGGCTCCGGCGGCGCAGCGCGGGACGGCGCGTCCGACGCCGCTGCTGCCGCCGGCGATGCTGCCACAGGCGGCTTCCCGGCAGGCGGATTCACCGGCGGCGCACCCGGCGGAGGAGGCCCGGGCGGAGGCTTCGGCGGAGCGGCGGGGATCACGCGCATGTTCGGCACAACCTTCGGCACCGAGATCTCCTGGCTCCTGCCCGCCGCGCTCATCCTCCTCGTGGCCGGTTTCTGGTTCACCCGGCGGGCGGTGCGCACAGACCGCGTCCGCGCGTCTCTGGTGATCTGGGGCGGCTGGACCATTTTCACCGCCCTCGTCTTCTCATTCATGACGGGGACGGTGCACAACTACTACGCGATCGCGCTCGCTCCCGGAATCGCCGGGGTCGTGGGCATCGGCGCCGCAGAGCTATGGCGCGGGCGGGCGTACTGGCCTTCGCGGATCGTGCTCGCCGTCGTGGTGCTCGGTACAAGCATCTGGACCGCCGTGCTGCTCGGCGGCGATTCCTCCTGGCTCCCGTGGCTGCGCGTGGCTGTCGTGGTCCTCGGTGTCCTTGCCGCTCTCGGCTTCCTCGCACGGCTCGACCGCGTCGGCGCGGGCAGGTTCCGCGCGGGGGCGGTGGCCCTCGCTGTCACTGCCCTCCTCGCCGGCGGGCTCGGCACGACGGCGTTCACCGTCGCCACGGCCTCAGTAGGCCACAGCGGCGCGATCCCCACCTCGGGCCCGTCCGGCGGCGATGGGTTCGGGGCCCGCGCAGGGTTCGGGCAGGTCCGCGACCGCACCAGCGCAGACCGCAGTGACGCCTCCCCGGATGCCCCCGGCGGCCTCCCCGGAGACGCCCCAGGGCAGCCTGGCGGAGGGTTCGGCGGCGGCGCTTCCGCCTCGAGCGAGCTCGTGGCGCTCCTGCAGCAGACCACCACAAAGTGGTCTGCGGCGACCAACGGCTCCAACACCGCCGCGGCGCTCGAGCTCGCCTCCTCCACGAATGTGATCGCTATGGGCGGCTTCACGGGCAGCGACCCGTACCCGAGCCTCGACGAGTTCACGGCGATGGTGGCCAAGGGCGAGGTGACGTACTACGTCGCGGGCGGCGGCTTCGGCGGGCGCGGCGGCAGCGACACCTCAGCGATCAGCCAGTGGGTCCAGGCGAACTTCCAGGCGCAGACCGTAGGCTCGTCAACCGTGTACAGGCTGGTGGGACGATGACGGGCACCCTCGAATACGAGTCCTCGTCTGCGCCTGCGGCTCGGCGCCAGTCCCGTCTCCCCCGCCTGAGAGCCAAACTGGGAGCCACCGTCTGGAGGCCGCGGCCTGCGGTCACGGCCTCCGTCCCGGGTGCCTTGCGCCGGCGGGCCGAGCTCGTGGCGGTGCTCGCGGCGATCGCGATCCTGTACCTGTGGAACCTGTCCGCAAACGGGTGGGCCAATGCGTTCTACTCCGCGGCGGCGCAGGCCGGCAGCCAAAACTGGGAGGCATTCTTCTTCGGCTCCTCGGACGCGGGCAACTCCATCACGGTGGACAAGCCGCCCGCCTCGCTGTGGGTCACCGACGTGAGCGTGCGGGTCTTCGGCCTGAGCACGTGGTCGATCCTCGTCCCCGAAGTACTGATGGGCGTGGCCACGGCCTGGCTCCTGTACCTCGCGGTGCGCAGGGCCGTCTGCCCGGCGACCGGGAGCGAGGCCGCCGCCCACCGCGCGGGACTCGTCGCCGCCGTCGTGCTCGCCCTGACCCCCGTAGCCGCCCTCATGTTCCGGTTCAACAATCCCGATGCGCTGCTGGTGCTGCTGATGACCGGGGCGGGATACGGCGTGGTGCGCTCGGTCCAGGAGGGAAAGGCTCGCTGGCTCGTCGCCGCCGGGGCGCTCCTTGGCTTCGGGTTCCTCACCAAACAGCTCCAGGTGCTGCTCGTGGTGCCGGGGTTCGGCCTCGCATATCTGTGGGCGGCCCCGCATTCGCTCGGGCGCCGGCTCGCGCACCTCGCGGCGGGACTCGCCGCGATGGTGGCCGCCGCGGGGTGGTGGATCCTCGCGGTCGAGCTCACCCCCTCCAGCGCGCGCCCGTTCATCGGCGGTTCCCAGACCAACTCGATCCTCGAGCTCACGTTCGGGTACAACGGCCTCGGGCGAATCGACGGCAACGAGGTCGGCTCGGTGGGAGGCCGCACCGGCTGGGGACAGCCGGGACTGGCTCGCCTGTTCTCCGACTCGTTCGGCGGCCAGATCGCGTGGCTCCTCACCGGGGCTCTCATCCTGGGTGCGGCAGTGCTGTGGGCGGGCCGGCGGGCGCCCCGGACCGATGCTGTGCGCGCCTCCGTTCTGGTGTGGGGCGGGTGGGTCCTCGTCACGGGGCTGACGTTCAGCCTCATGGCGGGGATCATCCATGAGTACTATTCGGTGGCCCTGGCACCCGGAATCGCGGCGCTCGTTGGACTCGGCGGCGGGATTCTGTGGCATCGCCGCCGCGCGCGCTTCGATGCGGTGGCGCTTGGCCTTGCAGTCCTCGCCGGGGGCCTGACGGGGGCCGCCCTGCTTGGCCGCCCCGCAGGATTCGCGCCGTGGCTCGCCCCGGTGGTCGCGGTGGCGGGGGTACTCGCGGCCCTCGCCGTCGGCGCCTACGGCTTTGGTGTGCGGCTCGCACCCCGCTGGGACGGCTGGGCCTCACGCACGACGGCGGCACTCTCCATCGTCGCGGGCCTCGCCGGGCCCTTCGCATTCACCGCCCAAACCGTGTCCACCGCGCACACCGGTGCGATAGTGAGCGCCGGGCCCTCCTCGGGGTTCGGGCGAGGCGGATTCCAGAACCAACGGCAGTTCATCCAGGGACAGCTCGGCCAGGGGACCAGTGGTCCCGGGGCCGGGGGCTTCGGGCAGGGCGGCTTCGCCGGCGGTACGGGTGGCCGCGGAGGTGTGGGCGGCCTCCTGGGTGCCAGCGCGCCGTCGTCCGAGGTCGTCGCGGCCCTCGCGGCGGACGCCTCGAAGTACACGTGGGCCGCCGCGGTGGTGGGGTCCAACAACGCCGCGGGCTACCAGCTCGCGTCGGGCCTGCCCGTGATGGCCCTCGGCGGGTTCAACGGAACCGACCCGTCGCCCACGCTCGCCCAGTTCCAAGACCTTGTGGCCCAGGGGAAGGTCCACTGGTTCATCGCCGCGACCCTCATGCAGGGCAGTTCCGGCTCGGATGCGGCGCGGCAGATTGCAGCGTGGATCGAGGCGAACTACACGGCCCAGAGCATCGGAGGCGCCACGGTCTACAGGCTCGGGTGAGCAATGGGTGCCGCAACGGCGGGTGCGGCAGCTACGGTTGGCCCCATGGCGGATTCTGAAATCCTGCAGGTGGACGGCCCCAACGGTGTGCGGGAGGTCAAGCTGACCAGCCCCGACAAAGTGCTGTGGCCCGCTGTCGAGGGCAATGAACCGCTGACCAAGCGCGATCTCGCCCACTACTTGGTCTCGGCGGCATCCCCCTTCCTGCAGCTCAACGGCGATCGGCCCATGACGCTGCAGCGCTTTCCCGAGGGGATCGACGGCGAGGAGTTCTTCTCGAAGCGGCCGCCGAGGGGCGCGCCCCCCTACCTCAGGACGGTGACCTGCACCTACCCCTCGCGCCGGCGTCACGACCAACTCGTGTTCGACGAGCCCGCAGCGCTCGCGTGGGCGGCGCAGATGGGAACCATCACATTCCACCCGTGGCCGGTGCGGACGGCCAATCTGGACAATCCCGACGAGCTGCGGATCGACCTCGATCCCCAGCCCGGGCGCGTCTTCCGCGACGCCGTCACCGCTGCGCACGCCCTCCGGGAAGTCATGGCCGAGGCGGGCCTCACGGCCTTCGCGAAGACCTCGGGAAACCGGGGCGTTCACGTGTACGCGCGCATCCGGCCCACGCACGAATTCCAGGATGTGCGGCATGCCGTCATCGGAATCGCCCGCGAGTTGGAGCGGCGCCTGCCGGAGCTGGTCACCACCTCGTGGTGGAAGGAGGAGCGCGGCGAGCGGGTCTTCGTGGACTTCAACCAGGCCAACAGGGACAGGACGATCGCTGCCGCCTATTCTCCGCGGCCCCTGCCGCACGCCCCCGTCTCGACTCCGTTGACGTGGGACGAGCTGGACGACGCCGATCCGCGCGACTTCACCGTCCGCACAGTCCCCGCGCTCCTGGCCACGCGGGGCTGCCCCTGGGCCGACATCGACGCCACGGCGGCCGACGTCCGCGGCGCGCTGGCCCTGTGGGAGCAGGACCTCGAGCGCGGGCTGGGAGAGCTCAACTTCCCGCCCGACTACCCCAAGATGCCGGGCGAGCCCCCGCGCGTGCCCCCCAGCAAGCGCAAGGCCGACCGCGCGGACGAGGAATACATGGCCCCAAAGGCGGAGCGGGACGCCGAGTGGGGCACTGCGATCGCGCCCCCCTACGGGCCGATGCTGGCCAAGCCGGTCAAGAAGCTCCCGGTCGGCGACTTCCTGTATGAGCCCAAGTGGGACGGCTTCCGCTCGATCGTGTGGCGCTCCGGAGAGCGGGTCGAGATCGGATCGCGCAACGCCCTGCCCATGACGCGCTACTTCCCAGAGCTCGTCGACGCCATCGTGGCGAACTTCCCGGACCATTCGGTCATCGACGGCGAGATCGTGCTCGTGGACGCGGTCACTGGCGACCGGCTCGACTTCGACGCCCTCCAGCAGCGCATCCATCCGGCGGCCTCGCGCATCGCGAAGCTGAGCGCGGCGACGCCGGCGAGCTTCGTGGCGTTCGACCTCCTCGCGCTGGGCCAGACCAACTTCGTGGAGCGGCCGTTCCGCGAGCGGCGCGCGGCCCTCGAAGAGGCCCTCAAGGACGCCAGGCCTCCGGTCTACCTCACTCAGGCAACCGGCGATCCCGAGCTCGCGATGGAGTGGTTCAGCAGATTCGAGGGCGCGGGACTCGACGGCGTGGTCGCCAAGCCGCTCGATGAGCCGTACGCCGAGGACAAACGGGTCATGTCCAAGCTCAAGCACGAGCGGACGGCGGACTGCGTCGTGGCCGGCTACCGACTGTACAAGGACGAGCCCGACGCGATCGGCTCGCTGCTTCTGGGCTTGTACAACGACGCGGGCCAGCTCAATTCGGTGGGGGTCATCGGGGCGTTCCCGATGGGCCGCCGGCGGGAACTGTTCGCGGAGCTCCAGCCACTCGTCACCACATTCGAGGGCCACCCGTGGGCGTGGGCGCAGCCGGCCGAGACGACGCCGGACAACCGCGACCAGTCGACGCCGCGCACGCCGACCGCTGCCGCGCACTCGCGCTGGAACGCGAAGAAGGACCTCTCGTTCGTCCCGCTGCGACCGGAGCGGGTGGTCGAGGTCAGATACGACCATATGGAGGGCGAGCGATTCCGCCACACCGCCCAGTGGGCCCGGTGGCGCGAGGACCGGACACCGGAGTCATGTACATATGACCAGCTTGAGGAACCGGTCAGCTACGACCTCTCCTCGGTCCTGAGCCCGAAGGGCAGCGCTTAGCGCTTCAGCCGTTGGGGCGGTTCGGCAGGTACTGGATAGCCCAGCGGTTGCCGTCCGGGTCCTCGAAGTTCACGAAGTGGCCCCAGTCCAGGATCTGGACGTCGCTGACCGGGACCCCGCGGGAGGCGAGCTCGTCATGGGCTTGGGTGATGTCCCCCACCACGATCTGCAGGGCCGAGGTGCCCGGGGGGTTCGGAGACAACCCCTCGCCGAATGCGATCGAGCAGGCCGAGCCCGGCGGGGTGATCTGCACGAAACGCAGATGCTCGTTGACCCGCTGGTCGTAGTCGAGGTGGAAACCCACCTTGTTGACATAGAAGTCGATCGCGCGGTCGACGTCGCTGACGGGGATGAAGGCCAGTTCGAGTTTCCAATCCATGCCTCCACGCTAGGGGCAGAGGACGCCGCGCGGCACCTTCCGCTGACGGGCGTCGGCGGCGGCTACTTCGCGAGGCCGTAGAGGCGATCGCCGGCGTCACCGAGGCCGGGCACGATGTAGGCCTTCTCGTTGAGCCGCTCATCGATCGAGGCGAGCACGATCTTCACGTTCGCGTCCCCAAGGCCCTCCTCGAGCCGGGCCAGTCCCTCCGGTGCCGCGAGCAGGCAGATGCACGTCACGTCGCTCGCACCGCGGCGGAACAGGAACGTGATGGCCTCCCTCAGGGTCCCGCCGGTGGCAAGCATCGGGTCGAGCACGAACACCTGGCGCCCCGTCAGGTCCTCGGGAAGGCGCTCGGCGTACGTGACGATGTCCAGGGTCTCCTCGTCGCGGGCCATGCCGAGGAACCCGACCTCGGCGGTGGGGACGAGCTTGACCATGCCCTCGAGCATCCCCAGGCCGGCCCGCAGGATCGGCACGACGAGCGGGGTCGGCTTCGTGAAGGCCGTTCCCACGGTCTTGGCGATCGGGGTCTCGATCGTAACCGGCACGGTGCGCACCTCACGGGTGGCCTCGTAGGCCAGGAGGGTCACGAGCTCCTCGGCCAGCTGCCGGAAGACGGGGCTGGGCGTGTTCTTGTCCCGCAGGACGGTCAGCTTGTGGGCGACCAAGGGGTGCTCGACGACGAGAGTTCGCATGGCAGAGAACCTACCAGCCGTGCGTTCACGGCTCACCCCAGCTCACCCCGGCCGGGAGGAGGACGACGGCGGCAGCTCCCCGCCGCCGTCGTGCGCGCCCTTCGCGGAACCCGGTGTGGACCGCGAATGCCGCACGAGATGGAAGACCTGATGGGCCACGATGACCACTGTCAGCCACGCGCATCCCAGGAGCCACCCGGCAATGACGTCCGTGAGCCAGTGGTGGCCGAGGAACACGCGCGAGAAGCCCACCGCAGACGCGTACAGCCCGCCCACCGTGATCGTCACCGCCCGCGCCCACGCGCGGCGGAGCCTGAGGCAGATGAGGTACACGACCACGCCGGCGATTACGGTCGCGTTGAGCGTGTGGCCGCTGGGGAAGGAGGCCGAGTACTCGTACGGCGGGACGGCGAGGTCCAGCGGCGGTCGGGCACGGCCGGCGAGCTGCTTGCCGAACAGGGTCATGAGGAGGGATCCGACGCCCGCGGCCGGAACGAGGACGAGAGGCCGCCAGTGCCGCATCCAGACCGCCAGGACCACCATCGCCACCACCGCGATGATCGGGGCGGCCACCCCGCCCGCGAGGTTCGTAAAGGCCGTGACGGCGGCGTCCAGGGACGGGCTGCGCAGGGCAACGGCCTCGGCGAGGACCGGCTGGTCCATGGCTGCGAGAGAGCCCTTCTCGACCACGGATTCGTACACCTCCCCGCCCGCCCACGAGAAGCCGAGGGAGAGCGCGAGCCCCAGGGCAAGGAGCGTCCACATGGAGGCGTGCGGGCCCAGCCAGCGCGCCAGACCCTCGACGACGCGCTGCAGCGGCCTTCTCTTCCCCTGCACGGCGGGCCCACCTCCTCGTCAGGGGCGAACCTATCATTGGAGCCATGCCCGCCCCCGGAGAACCGCTCGACCCGCTTGCTCAGGACGACCTCTATGAAGCGTGGATGCGACTCGCCCTCGAGCAGGCCGAAGGTGCCCGCAGGACGGGAGATGTGCCCATCGGCGCGGTTGTGGTCGGGCCGGCCGGGGAGCTGCTCGCCGCTGGCCGCAACGAGCGGGAAGCACTCGGCGACCCGACCGCGCACGCCGAGCTCCAGGCAATCCGCGCCGCGGCGGCAGCCCTGGCGCACGACGGCGCCGGCGAGGGCTGGCGGCTGGCCGACTGCACGCTCGTGGTCACGCTCGAGCCGTGCGCAATGTGCGCGGGGGCGATCGTGCTTGCTCGGATCCCGCGGGTTGTGTTCGGCGCGTGGGACGAGAAGGCGGGGGCCGCGGGGAGCGTGTTCGACATCCTCCGCGAGCGCCGGCTCAACCACTGGGTCGAGGTGTACCCGGGCGTGCTCGAGGACGAGTGCGGGGCAATCCTGCGGGAATTCTTCGCCGGGCACCGTTAGCCCGGGCCGTCACGCGTGGGGCACCACCACTGCCCGCCCGCTGACCTCACCGGCCTCGAGCTTCCGGTACGCGTCCAGGGCCTGATCGAGGGAGAACCGCTGGACTTGCGGGGCGATCTGGCCAGCACGGTACATGGCCACGACCTCGTGGAGGTCCTCGATGGTGCCCCAGTAGGTGTTGGTGATGGTCGACTCGTACGGCGTCGTGAAGAAGCTCCACTCGTGGGAGCCGTTGGCGATGCCCACTACAGTGAGCCGTGAGCGCTTCGCCATCACCGAGGCGGCAAGGTTGATCGTGGGGCCCGCGCCGACAAAGTCGAAGGCCGCATCCACGCCCTTCCCGCCGGTGAGCTCGAGGATGCGTTCCGATTGCCCCTCGGTGCCCGGAATGGTGATCGCCCCGTTGGCCTCGGCCATCCGCATCGCGTCCTCCTTCATGTCCGTCGCGATCACGGTGGCCCCTGTGAGGGCCTTGAGGATCTGCACGGCGATCTGGCCGAGTCCGCCGAGTCCTATGACGAGGGCGTGGCGTCCGCCGCCGTTGAGATGGGGCAGCGCCAGCTTGATGGCGTGGTACGGGGTCAGGCCAGCATCCGCCAACGGCGCGGCATCGACAGGGTCGGCGTCCCCGAGCGGCACGAGATTGCGGACGGGGACGGTCACATACTCGGCCATGCCCCCGTCCCTGCCGAGCCCGATGCCGAGGTAGGGCATCTCGGCCACATTCTCGCAGTAGGTGTCCTGGCCTCGCGAGCAGGCCTTGCAGTGCCCACAGCCGATGGGCCCGTAGACGAGGAACGCGTCTCCGACCGTGATGCCGGAGACGCCGGGGCCGAGTTCCTCGACCCAGCCGGAGTTCTCATGGCCGAGCGTGAAGGCGGGCTTGACGGAGCCTGGAGCGCCCTCCTGGAAGTTGTAGACGGCCACGTCAGAGTGACAGGCACCGGCACCGGCCACCTTCAGCAGGACCTCGCCGGGTCCCGGCGTAGGCCTGTTCACCTCCTTGAGGACCGGGAATGTCTGCCAGTTCTCGAAGACGACGGCGCGCATGGAGCCTCCTCGACAGTGGGTGATTTCGGGCCCTAGGCAGGCCGCGGGCCCCAGTCTTTCCCCGCGCATGAGGAGCGTCAAGGGTTGCCCCACCGTCGTGTACGCCAGCGTGGGCCCTTCGGTGGAATGATGGTCGGGATCATGCCGTCCGACCTCACACTTCCGGCCCCTGCAGCGTCTGCATAGTGATGGACACCAAACAGCCCTTCGAGAAGATCGTCGATCTCCATGGACCGACGGTTCTGCGGGTGTGCCGCGCCGTCGTCGGCCCGCTGGACGCCGACGACGTGTGGCAGGAGACCTTCATCTCCGCGCTCCGCGCGTATCCAGACCTGCCCGTCGACGCCAACGTCGAGGCTTGGCTCGTCACGATTGCGCACCGGCGATCGTTGGACTCAGTCCGCGCGGAAGTCCGCCGGCCCGTTCCCGTTGACAGAGTTCCCGACAGCACATCTCCGCTGGGGAATCCGTCACCGCCAGCAGACGGCGTCTGGGCTCACGTGGCCCGGCTGCCCGACAAGCAGCGCAGGGTCATCGCGTACCGTTATCTGGCGGATCTCCCCTTCGGGGAGATTGCCGGGATCGTCGGCGGCACGCCCGCTGCCGCCCGTCGCGCGGCAGCGGACGGGCTCAAGAAGCTTCGTATCCTCGTCACGGCTGACCAGCCGGAAGGAGACCGCCATGAACACCCCTGAGATGCCAGAGCGAGGCCCCGGGGCCGTCGATCTTGCCTTCTCTCCCCATCTGGCCGCCATCGCGCCGGAGGTTCTCGCCAAGCTCCGCGGCTCGCTGGCCGCGGAAGCGAGCCGTGAGGGCCTGCTTGATGTGGCCTACCGGATCATCGATTCGCCCGTGGGGCGCCTTCTCATTGCGGCGACAGAACGGGGACTGGTCCGGGTGGCCTACGAGCGGGAGGGCCTCGACACGGTCCTGCAGGTGCTCTCCGACAGGCTGAGCCCCCGGATCCTCGAGGCACCCGAGCGGCTGGGGTCCGCCGCCCGTGAGATGGAGGAATATTTCGCCGGCACTCGCACACAGTTCGACCTCCCGCTCGATCTCAGCCTCTCCGGCGGGTTCCGGCGAACGGTCCTGGCCCATCTCGAGATCATCCCGTTCGGTGCGACGGAGAGCTACACGGAGGTTGCGCGCGCGGTAGGCAACCCCAAGGCCGTCCGGGCGGTCGGCACCGCCTGCGCCACGAATCCCCTGCCGGTGGTGGTGCCGTGTCACCGTGTGCTCCGCTCCGACGGGAGCCTGGGCGGGTACATCGGAGGCCTTGAGGCGAAGACCGCGCTCCTCGCTCTCGAGGCGGCAGCGTGAATACGGCACTCTTCGGCGACGAGCTGTTGGAGCGGCCTCGCCGCGAGCTCAGCCCGGGCGCAGTGCACGTCCCGGGCTGGCTCAGTCTCCCGCAGCAAGCCTGGATTACCGCTCGATTCCACGAGTGGTCCGCGGGACCGGTCCCGCTCCGGGCTGCGAGCGTGCGTGGCCACGAGATGTCGGTCAGGACCCTTTGCCTGGGCTGGCACTGGCAGCCGTACCGGTACACGCGTGAGGCCACCGACGTCAATGGCGCCCGAGTTCTGCCACTCCCGGAGTGGCTGGCGCGGGTCGGCCGCCTCGCCGTCGCCGAGGCCTACGGACAGAGCACCGAGGGCGAGGACTACACACCGGACACCGCACTTGTGAACTTCTACGACGAGTCGGCGCGGATGGGCATGCACCAGGACAGGGACGAACTCTCGCGGGCACCGGTCGTGTCCCTCTCCGTCGGCGACAGCTGCCTGTTCCGCTTCGGCAACACCGGCACCCGGACGAGGCCCTACGAAGACATCACCATCGCGTCCGGAGACCTGTTTGTGTTCGGCGGCCCCGCGCGGCTCTCGTTCCATGGCGTCATGAAGACCTTTCCGGGAACGGCACCCGCCGCGTGCGGGCTCCCGTCCGGGCGTATTAACATCACACTCCGCGTGACGGGACTTGCCTGAAGCTGGGCGGGAAAGGGGAACACCATGAGCGAGGCGGCACTCATCACAGGTGAGGACGGGCTGGCCAGACCCTCGTGGGCCGGCTCGGATGCTCTCATGCGCGAGTACTACGACACCGAGTGGGGCATGCCGATCCGGGACGAACAGGGCCTTTACGAGCGCATCTGCCTTGAGGGCTTCCAGGCTGGTCTGTCGTGGGCGACCATCCTCCGCAAGCGGCCCGCCTTCAGAAACGCCTTCGCCGACTTCGATCCGGACGCCGTGGCGCTGTTCACCGAGGACGATGTCGAGAGGCTCATGCTCGATCCGGGCATCGTCCGCAACCGGGCGAAGATCAACGCCGCGATCACGAATGCCAAGGCCACCATCGCGCTGCGCCGGGAAGGAGGGCTCGTAGAGTTCGTGTGGTTCTTCCAGCCGCCCGAGACGCCCGCTCCGGCATCGTTCGCCGAGATCCCTTCGACGTCCCCTGAGTCTGTTGCACTGTCGAAGGCCCTGCGCAGGAAAGGGTTCGCCTTCGTCGGCCCCACCACAATGTTCGCCCTGATGGAGGCGGTAGGCATCATCGATACCCATCTCGTGGGGAGCCATCGGCGCGGAAGCTCGGGCGTATGGCCCCTCACGCAGGTTTAGCGGACAAAGTGGAGAGGGGCTCGGTGGAAGGCGATACGGCAGTAATGCGCGGCAGAGGGGCGAAGTCGCAACCCGAACTGTCTGACGTGCCCGTGCGCCTTCTCGCGGAGGACGGACTTGAGCCACGAGCGATGGTGGCGAGCTTGGCTGCACACACCGTTCCCGCCGCCGAACGCACTGACTCCGAGAATGCCACACACCAACGCCTCATCCACACGGTTCAAGGTCCGGTCGCGGTATCCGTTCACCTGGGCGCTGACGGGGTGGACGTAGTTGGACAGGGCATCTCGGCAACGGACGAGCCGGTCCTCGGCGCAATCCGAGTCTGGCTTGACTTGGATGCGGACCTCGTTCGGGTCCATTCCATCCTCGCTCGCGACCCACTCCTCAGGCCGCTTGTGCTGGCCCGTCCAGCGCTACGCGTCATCGGCACAACGGACTCGTTCCAGACGGCCGTCACGACCGTCCTCGGGCAACAGGTTTCGCTCGCCGCTGGACGGACGTTTGCGGGGCGGCTCGTCGCAGCATACGGCGCACCGGGGCCCTCCGGCCTGCGTCAGTTTCCCGACTCCCAGACTCTTGCAGCAGCTGATGTCGCGCAGATGCGCGCTGCCATTGGGCTGACGGAGTCCCGGGCGCGCACAGTGAAGGCCGTCGCGGGTGCCTTCTCAGAGCGGGGCCATCCCCGAGGCGGTCAGACGCTGCCCCTCACACGAGACGAACTTCTCGGTCTTCCCGGAGTCGGCCCGTGGACGGCCGACTACATCGAGGTGCGCACCGGGAATCAGGACGCCTTCACGCCCGGCGACCTCGTGCTCCGACGCGCCCTCGGCGGGATCACCAGCCGGGCCGCGGCGAATCGTGCCGAGGCTTGGAGACCTTTCAGGGCGTATGCCCTGGCACACTTGTGGACGGCGACCGCCTATGTCTCAGGCGTGGGCTAGCGGGCTCCCCACGAGGCGGTTCGGCGACGAGCCATACGCGCGAACGCCTCCGGTGTCGATCGTTCTGGTGCAGGGGTCGTCCGGCGCTTCGTGCCGCGTGGGTCTCCCCCAATCGAGGCGAGGCCAGCGCCGCGGTTTGGAGTGGCGGGAACATGCCGGTAAAGTAAATGCCTGCTGGTGGTGTGTCCGAGCGGCCGAAGGTGCATCACTCGAAATGATGTTTGGTGTAAAAGCCAACGGGGGTTCAAATCCCTCCACCACCGCCCAGCACGAAGGCCCCCACGGCCCCGGAATCACAGGGAAGTGGGGGCCTTAGTCATGCTCCCGTCGTGCCGTTTGGGCACCTCTCGGAATAGGACCCAGGCGGCACGGGACGACCCCCGGCTCACAACGAGTCGGGGGTCGCTCGTTGTCCTCAGAGCTCCACGAAGCCCAGTTCAACCATAGACAGGATGTTCAGCGGCCAGTCGGGGAAGTCGGCAATTCCGTCATAGTCCATGCCATCCATCGTAGGACCGGCACGCCGCCAATTTGCCCCACGCTCCGACAAGGGAAATAGGGCATGGGGATAACCTGCTCAACCCGGACGGTTTACGCCAGAGTGGTCGCATGACTTCACCACAACTCGTGCGGCCCGCACGCGTCATGAACACCCAGCGCAGCTTCTATAGCTTGACCGTCCAGAACCTGGCGGACCGGGCCGGCGTAGGCCTCCGCACGATGCATGGATGGCTCAGGGCTGAGAACGCGCCGCAGGTTGCGAGCCGGGGTGCACTGCCGTGAGGCGCGAGAAGAGCAGCTGGCTGACGCCGATCCCCAGCGGCGGCCGCCACAGGGTCGGCCGCCCGAGCTGTGGGACAGGAGGGCCGCAAGGGTCGCGAACGAGGCCGCAGCAAGCCCGCGCAGCATCCGGGGAGGGCCACGACCTCGGGATGACATCATTTTCACCGCGCACAGGGCGCGCCCCGACCTAGGGAACCAGTGCTGACGTATGATACGGGCCACACGTCAGGGAACGGAGAGTGCCGATGTCGGTCAAATGGCTCAAGGAGCCGGAGGATCAGGACTACCCGGCCGCGGCAGCCTACCTTTCGCTACTCGTGCCGCCGCAGGACGTCAAGCTGGTCGTGAAGGCCCTGCGCAAGGCGCCCGTCACCGTGCAGAAGGCGAAGGACATCCTGCGCGCCTCACGTCTGGACCTGCTCGACGAGTCCAATGCCCACGTCCGCTCAGACCTGGCGAAGATCCACAAGGGCGAGAAGCTGTCCCCCATCCTGCTGGTGCGCGGCGACCTCGTCTCTGGGGTGCCGCTGCACATAGCGGACGGGTACCACCGGGTGTGCGCTAGCTACCACACAGACGAGAACACAGATATCCCAGTCAAGGTCGCAGACTTCCCTACCCGGAATGCGTGAGGACGCGCGGGCGTGTCCTTCTTCGAACTCTCACTGATCTGCATCGTCGCCCTCGTGGGACCCGCACTCGCCGCGAAGCGCTCGTGGCACCTGCCTCTCGTGCTCGGGGAACTCATCGCAGGCGTCATTGTCGGCAAGTCCATCCTGGACTGGGTCAACGCCGGGGACGAGACACTGACGTTCCTCGCGGACATCGGCTTCGCGCTCATGATGTTCGTAGCCGGCACCCATGTCCCCATGCGGGACCGGACCATCCGGGCCGCGGTGGGCAGGGGAGCTCTCCGCATGGTCCTCACGACCGCGGTGGCAACCGCCATCGGCATCGGAATCGCTCTCCTTTTCGCCTCGCACAACGCCCCCCTGTACGTCGTGCTGATCGCCTCGTCCTCGGCCGCACTCGTCCTCCCCATCGTCACCTCGCTCAAGCTGACCGGACGGACCGTCCTCGAACTCACGGCGCAGGTGGCCCTCGCGGACGTCGCGGCGATCGTGGCCCTCCCCCTCGCCATCGATCCGGCCAACGCTGGCCCGAAGGCCGCCGGTGCGGGCGCGGTGGCCGCATCCGCCGTCGTGCTCTGGGCGTTCCTGAGGCGCTTCGAGAACAACGGTTCGAGGGAGCGCCTCCATGACTTCTCCGAGGAGCGCAAGTTCGCCCTCGAGCTGCGGATCCAGCTCTCGATCCTCTTCGCGCTCGCGGGGCTGGCCGCCTTCACCCACGTCTCGATCATGCTCGCGGGGTTCGCGTTCGGGTTGGCCGTTTCCGCAGTAGGCGAGCCACGGCGGCTTGCGCGCCAGCTGTTCGCCGTCAACGACGGCTTCCTCGGGCCGGTCTTCTTCGTCTGGCTTGGGGCCTCGATCGACCTCCGCCAGCTCGGAGGCCACCCCCAGATGATCCTCCTCGGCGTCCTGCTGGGTCTGGGTGCCGTAGTGGCTCACTCCCTCAATCGGCTCATAGGGCTGCCGCTTCCGTTCGCGATCGGCTCGGCGGCCCAGCTCGGCGTGCCGGTCGCCGCGGCGACGATCGGCCGCACCGTGGGGGCCCTCGCGCCTGGGGAGGACTCTGCGCTCCTGCTCGGCGCCCTCGTGACCATCGCGAGTACGACGGCGGCCGCTGCCTGGGCGGCCAGGCGAGCGGCGGCGGCGGGGCCAGCTCCGGCCTCCGGTCCACCGCCCCCACAGGACGGGGTGCAGCCCGCGCAGTAAATCCTCGTCAGCATTGCGCTCGTCCGGAGGAGAGCCCTCAAGGCCTGACGTCGCCCCGGTCCGGCCCCATCGCGCCGCGGCCGGCACGTCAGGGCTACGGCTGGGCATGTTGCCGAAGCGTGACCCGCTCAGAACGGCATTGCGCCTTGACGGCAGTGTGGCGGGAGTGAATGGTGGGACCCATGAAACGGATTCGGCGTGCCCTCGTCCTCGCCTCCCCGCTCGTGTTGGCAGCGGGGTTGGCTGGCTGCGGATCGGGAGGGGCGGCGCCGACCGCCTCGTCGGCGTCGTCGAGCGCGTCCTCCAGTTCCACGCAGAGCCCGTCGCAGAGCCCGTCGCAAACCCCCACGTCCAGTGCTTCCTCGGGCGAGAGCACTGCCCCGGCCTCGCCGAGCGGGACGCCGAGCACGCCCGCGGCGGGAGGCACAGCGCGGTGCCTCTCGACCCAGCTCGAGGGCAGCATCCAGCCTGGGGCCGGCGGGGCGGCCGGGACTGTGTACGCCAAGATTGCGCTCAAGAACGTCTCCCAGGCCCCTTGCCTCCTGCAGGGCTTTGCGGGCGTCTCGCTCATCAACGGGCCCGAGGGCGAACCGATCGGGGCCCCGGCAGACCGGGACACCTCCGTTGCGGTGGTTCCCATCATCCTCCAGCCGGGGCAGAGCGGTGCTGCGGACTTCGGCCTGCGACAGGCACGCAATTTCCAAGGATGCACAGTGGTGGATGCGGCCGGTTACCGGGTATATCCGCCTGAGGACTATGGCTCGCTGTTCATTCCGTCTCCCGCAACGGCCTGCGGCAATGCGGACATCCATCTGCTCACGCTGCGGGCATTCCAGCCCTTCTAGGATATGCCGGGCCTTGCGAGAAAACCGGGGCCTGGAGAAACGCCCCGAAACGTGATGGACGGCCGGAGCGCGGCACGCTCTCCGGCCGTCCGGGCCAGCAGCTTTACCTGTGACTCAACGCGGCAAACCGCGGAATCCGGCTACTGGCCGACCCTCTGCGCGCCCAGCGTCAGAAGCCAGGTGGAACTGTCAGAGGGCGCCCTTGCGGCGCCACGGAAGGAATTGATCCGCGGACGACTTCGCCTTCTTCTCGACGCGCTTTTCCTTGATGGACTTTCCCTGTTTGAGGTTCTTGCTACTTCGCGGAGATTTTCCTGACATTTCAGCTCCCTACTCGAAAAAAAATCGAAACCGGCATACCTGTATCCATGACCATACCCGAGAAAAAAATAAAAGCCAGTGCTCGAGATGGACCGGGCGGAGCGAGGAGTGTCGGTGGGGTAGAGGATGATGGTGCCGTGACCCGGGAGCAGGCAGGACGCGCGGCAGTGATGGACCGGTTCGGTGCGCCTACACGCGAGTGGTTCCTGGGCGCCTTCCGCGACCCCACGCCCGCCCAGGCCGGCGCATGGGAGGCCATCTCCTCGGGCCGGCACGCGCTCGTGGTTGCTCCGACCGGTTCGGGAAAGACGCTCGCGGCGTTCCTCTGGTCTCTGGACAGACTCCTCGCGCACGACGGCGCCCGCCCGGCTGAGGCGTCAGGCGTGCCGGGCGCTGGACGCGGCGACGCCCTGCCGGGGCTGGGCAGGACCGATCTGCCTGCTGCCCAAGACAGCGGCGATCCGGCGGCTGGCCGAGGGCGGCGCCGTCGTGCGCCCAAGAATCACACCAAGGTCCTGTACATCTCCCCGCTCAAGGCTCTCGGGGTGGACGTCGAGCGCAACCTGCGCGCCCCGCTCATTGGCATCTCACAGACGGCGCGTCGGCTGGGCGTGCCGGTGCCAGAGGTGAGTGTAGGCGTGCGCAGCGGTGACACCTCGGCGTCGGATCGGCGCGCGCTGCTCTCAAACCCACCGGACATCCTCATCACCACACCCGAGTCGCTCTACCTGATGCTGACCTCCCAGGCGCGCGAGACGCTCACGCAGGTCGAGACGGTGATCGTGGA
The DNA here is from genome assembly GCF_021554725.1 of Sinomonas notoginsengisoli. Classification (GTDB taxonomy): domain Bacteria; phylum Actinomycetota; class Actinomycetes; order Actinomycetales; family Micrococcaceae; genus Sinomonas; species Sinomonas notoginsengisoli. The sequence goes on from NZ_JAIZDP010000004.1 coordinate 120,260, forward strand.
CGAGGTCCACGCTGTCGCAGGGACCAAGCGAGGCGCGCATCTTGCCGTCACTCTCGAGCGACTCGATGCGGTCCTGGGGCGTCCCGCGCAGCGTATCGGCCTCTCCGCGACGGTCGAGCCCAAGGAGCTCGTGGCGCAGTTCCTAGCCGGGCAGACACCATGCGAGGTCGTGGCACCGCCCGCGGCCAAGACCTGGGAGCTAACGGTCACCGTGCCCGTCGAGGACATGAGCGACTTGGCCGCAGCTGCCGCTGCCCACGACACGGGCCCGGCATCGGGGCTCCAGCCAAGCGCCTCCATCTGGCCCCACGTCGAGGAGAAGATCGTCGATCTCATCCTCGCGAACCGGTCCACCATTGTCTTCTCCAACTCGCGTCGCCTCGCCGAGCGGCTCACGGGCCGGCTCAACGAGATCTACGCCGAGCGGATGCAGCCGAGCGTCTGGGACGAGCCACTCGCCGCGGAGCCAGGGGACGAAGGTCTCGGGCTCACGACGGCGGGAGGCGCCGTGTCCACGGTGGTTGAGCGGCGTCGGAACCAGACCCGCACTCCTGCCGAGATGATGGCCCAGGCGGGCCAGACAGCGGGCGCCGACCCTGTGCTCGCGCGCGCCCACCACGGCTCGGTCTCGAAGGAGCAGCGGGCACAGATCGAGGACGACCTCAAGTCCGGGCGCCTGCGCTGCGTGGTCGCGACGAGCAGCCTCGAACTCGGGATCGACATGGGCCTGGTGGACCTCGTGATCCAGGTCGAGTCGCCTCCATCCGTCGCGTCCGGCCTGCAGCGCGTGGGCCGCGCGGGCCACCAGGTCGGAGAAGTCTCCCAGGGCGTGCTGTTCCCAAAGCACCGCGCGGACCTCGTGCATACCGCGATCACCGTCGAGCGGATGCTCGCGGGCCAGATCGAGGCCCTGCGCCTCCCCGCCAATCCCCTGGACATCCTCGCGCAGCAGACCGTGGCGGCCACAGCACTCGGGCCCGTGGACGTCGAGGAATGGTTTGACACGCTCCGCCGGTCCGCGCCGTTCGCGACTCTGCCGCGCTCGGCGTTCGAGGCGACGCTGGATCTGCTCTCAGGCAAGTACCCCTCGGATGAGTTCGCCGAGCTGCGCCCGCGCATCGTCTGGGACCGCACAGAAGGAACCATTGTGGGCCGACCCGGCGCCCAGCGACTCGCCGTGACCTCCGGCGGGACCATCCCGGACCGCGGGCTCTTCGGGGTGTACATCGTCGGGACCGAGGAGGAATCTGGCACGGCGGCGCAGGCGGCGCGCGGCGGGCGGCGCGTCGGGGAACTCGACGAGGAGATGGTCTACGAGTCGCGTGTCGGGGACATCTTCGCTCTGGGGGCCACGAGCTGGAAGATCGAGGACATCACGCATGACCGCGTGCTCGTCTCCCCTGCCTTCGGCCAGCCCGGGAAGCTGCCGTTCTGGAAGGGCGACGGCGTGGGCCGCCCCGTCGAGCTCGGACGCGCCCTCGGAGCGTTCCAGCGCGAGGTCTCCGGCGCCGACCGCGAACGCGCTACGGAACGCATCGAGGCAGCTGGGCTCGACGCCTTCGCTGCCGGGAACCTCCTGCAGTACCTGGAGGAGCAGAAGCAGGCCACGTCGATCGTGCCGAGCGACCGGACGCTCTTGGTCGAGCGGTTCCAGGACGAACTCGGGGACTGGCGCGTGGTCCTGCACTCCCCATTCGGGATGCCCGTGCACGCGCCGTGGGCCCTCGCAGTCGGCCGGCGGCTGAGCGAACGGTACGGCCTCGACGGCTCGGCGATGGCCGCCGACGACGGCATCGTGCTGAGGGTGCCCATGATGGAAGACGAGCCTCCGGGTGCCGAGCTGTTCGTGTTCGATCCCGAGGAGCTCGAGGGAATCGTCACCGAGGAGGTCGGCGGATCCGCCCTGTTCGCCGCACGGTTCCGCGAATGCGCCGCCCGGGCGCTCCTGCTCCCCCGCCCGAATCCTGGCAAGCGCCAGCCGCTCTGGCAGCAGCGCCAGCGGGCGTCGCAGCTGCTCGACGTCGCCAAGAAGTACCCGCAGTTCCCGATCATCCTTGAGGCCGTGCGCGAGTGCCTTCAGGATGTCTACGACCTTCCGGGCCTGCGCGACGTCGCGGGTGCGGTGCAGCGCCGCGAACTCCGGCTGGTCGAGGCGACCACGCAGCAGCCCTCCCCATTCGCCCGCTCCCTGCTCTTCGGGTATGTTGCGCAGTTCCTCTACGAGGGCGATTCGCCCCTCGCCGAGCGTCGCGCCGCCGCGCTGTCCCTCGATTCGACCCTGCTCAACGAGCTCCTCGGCCGAGCGGAGCTGAGCGATCTGCTCGACCCCAAGGTCATCGAGCAGACCGAACGCGAACTGCAGAGGCTCACCGAGGACCGCAAGCTCAAGGGACTCGAAGGGGCAGCGGACCTGCTGCGGCTGCTGGGGCCGCTGTCAGTCGAGGAGGTGACGGAGCGGCTCCAGGACACTGACGGCGCGCCTGCTCATCTCGAGCACCTTGTTGCCGGCCGCCGGGCACTTCTGGTGAATGTTGGCGGCGTGGAGCGGTTTGCCGCGATCGAGGATGCCGCGCGGCTCCGGGATGCTCTCGGCGTGCCCCTGCCGATGGGCATTCCGCTCGCGTTCATCGAGCCGGTGGCCGATCCCCTCGGAGACCTTGTCGGGCGGTACGCCCGCACGCATGGGCCGTTCGTCGCCGGGGAAGCCGCAGCCCGGCTCGGACTGGGCGTCGCCGTCGTGCACACCACCCTCAAGCGGCTTGCCGCGGACGGTCGCGCGGTCGAGGGCTCCTTCCGCCCGCGCTCAGGCGAGTCGGTGGCATCGCCCGCTGAGGAGTGGTGTGATGCCGAGGTGCTGCGGAAGATCCGCCGCCGCTCGCTCGCCGCGCTGCGGGCCGACATCGAGCCCGTGGACCAATCGGCGTTCGCGCGCTTCCTCGCGGCGTGGCAGCACATCGGGAGCGTGCGCGGGAGCCAGCCGCGCGGCACCCTCAAGGGCCACGACGGCGTCCTGGCGGTCGTCGACCAGCTCGCCGGCGTGCCGATCCCCGCGAGCGCGTGGGAGTCCCTTGTGATGCGCTCGCGCGTCTCCGACTACGCGCCGTCGATTCTGGACGAGCTCATGGCCAGCGGCGAGGTGATGTGGACGGGCGCCGGGTCGATCCCCGGGAACGACGGCTGGGTCAGCCTCCACCTCACCGACTCGGCAGCCCTCACCCTCGCGCCGGATGGGGAGTTCACACCCGACGCCGCGCAACAGCGCATCCTCGACTACCTCGCCGGAGGTGGCGGCTACTTCTTCCGTCAGCTTGCCGAGGCAGCCGGGGGGATGGACGCCGTGCTCTCCGACGAGGCCGCCCTGCAGGCGCTCTGGGACCTCGTCTGGGCCGGGCGCCTCACCGGGGACACCTTCGCCCCGGTGCGGGCGATGCTCGACGCCGGGCACACGGCACACCGGCAACCCTCGCGCACGCCCCGGGTACGCTCATACGGCTACGGCGGGAGCCTGCGCCGCGGACGGCTGCCCCGAATGGGACGCCTCGGCGCAGTGGGCGTGAACGGATTCGAGCCGCCCTCTGCCGCCGCGCCGCCGACGGCAGTGGGTCGCTGGTCCGCAGTGCCGCATCCGGACCTCGACACGACGGTCAAGGCCCACGCGCTAGCGCAGCTGCTGATGGACCGCTACGGCGTGCTGACTCGCGGCTCGGTGACTGCCGAGAACGTCCCGGGTGGGTTCGGCCTCCTGTACAAGGTCCTGGCGCGGCTCGAAGAGTCCGGCGTGTGCCGCCGCGGGTACTTCGTGGACCGGCTTGGCGCGGCCCAGTTCGCCGTCCCCGCCACCGTGGACCGCCTGAGGACGTTCGTGCGCGACGACACCCTCGCCGCGGAGCCCGCCGCCGCACCCCCGCGCGACGCGCTCGCCCTCGCGGCCACGGACCCCGCAAACCCTTACGGCGCCGCTCTCGCCTGGCCGGAAGTCCCTGGGGCCGCGACCGGCCACCGGCCGGGGAGGAAGGCCGGCGCCCTCGTCGTGACGGTCGACGGCGCACTCGCCCTCTACGTAGAGCGCGGCGGCAAGACGCTCCTCGCCTTCAGTGAGGACGAATCCGTGCTGGCACCTGCGGCTGAGGCACTGGTGGGAGTGGTCCGTGCCGGAGCGGTGGACAGGTTGGCCATGGAGAAGGTCAACGGACATGATCTCCTCGACACCCCACTGGCCCGGGCCCTCACCGGTGCGGGCGCCTACTCGACCCCGCGCGGCGTGCGGATTAGGGCGTGAGGGTCCGTGCCTGAGGGCGACAACGTCTACCAGGCCGCCCAGAAGATGCACAGGGCCCTCGCGGGCAAGCGCCTCGCGGCGAGCGACTTCCGGGTTCCCGGCTTCGCGACTCTGGACCTCGCCGGCTGGACCGTTCTCGAGGTCGTCTCCCGAGGCAAGCACCTGCTGCACCGGCTCGCTCCACCGGTGACCGAGGACGGGGACACGGGGCCTGGACCGCACGACGGCGCGGGGCGGCTCAGCATCCACTCGCACCTGTCCATGGAGGGCAGTTGGCAGGTGTATGCCCCCGGCCAGAGGTGGCGGAAACCTGGCCACACGGCGCGCGTGGCGCTCACGGCCGAGGACGGCACGGGGGCGGTCGGCTTCTCCCTCGGCCTGCTCGAGGTGATCCCGACCGTCGAGGAGAACGCCGCGGTCGGGCATCTCGGGCCCGACCTCCTGGGCCCGGACTGGGACCCCGCCCGTGCGGAAGCGAACCTGCGCGCGGATCCCGGCCGGGCCGTGGGCCTCGCGCTCCTGGACCAGCGGAACCTGGCCGGGATGGGCAACATCTACCGCTGCGAAGTGTGCTTCCTCAGCCGCGTCCATCCCGCGACGCCCGTCGAGAACGTCCCGGACCTCGCCGGCATAGTTGCCCTGGCAAAGAGGCTCCTCGAGGCGAACAAGGCACGGCCACGCAACACGGTGGGCGGGTTCGGTCCGCGCAACGGCACGTGGGTCTACGGCAGGACGGGCCAGCCGTGCCTGAGGTGCCGCACGCGGATCGAGCACGGCACGCTTGCCGAACCCACTCCCGGCACCGGGACGCGTATCGGGGAGACGCGCGAACGGGACATCTGGTTCTGCCCGAGCTGCCAGCCGCTCCGCTGACTCTTCCCTCTTGGGAGAACGCCTCTGGGGGAGAACGCCTCTGAGGCTAGCGGCGCCCGGCGGCGACCCCGTGCCCCGGCGGGCGGCGGAACTTCGCCCTGCCCGTGTGCACGAGGAACGGCACAGCGCGACGATGGACCCGGGACCGGCCGTGGTGCAGGCCCACGGCCCGGGCGGCTGCGCGGGCCTCGGCCCGACCGGGGGCCTCGCGTCCGGCGCGGGCATCCTCCGCCCGGTAGTAGAAGTACTTGGCGATCTCCACGAGCACCAGATACAGGAGCACCATGCCCACCAGCGCGAGGAAGAAGTCCGCGGGGAGCGGCGAGAAGCCGACGAGCTCGCCGATCGGCGTGTACGGGAGCACGGCACCGATCGCCACCACGGCCAGGACACTCGCGGTCAGCGCCGCCGATGCGCGGGAGCGGACGAAGGGGATGCGCCGCGTACGGATCACGAAGACGATGAGCGTCTGCGTGGCAAGGGACTCGACGAACCAGCCCGCACGGAACTCCTCGGGGGCGGCCTGGAAGACCCACAGCATGAGCCCGAACGTGGCGAAGTCGAACAGCGAGGAGATCGGCCCGAACGCGATCATGAACCGCCGGATGCCGCCAATGTCCCAGTGGGCCGGCTTGCGCAGCTGCTCGCGGTCCACCTTGTCGGTGGGGATGGAGAGCTGGCTCGAGTCGTAGAGCAGGTTGTTGAGCAGGATCTGTCCGGGGAGCATGGGCAGGAACGTGAGGAACGCGCTCGCCGCGGCGGCGGAGAACATGTTGCCGAAGTTGCTGCTCGTGCCCATGAGCAGGTATTTGACCGTGTTGGCGAAGATGCGCCGGCCGCCCATGACCCCGTCCGCGAGCACGCCGAGGTCCTTCTCGAGGAGCACGACGTCGGCGGCGTCCTTCGCGACGTCGGTCGCCGAATCGACGGAGATGCCGACGTCGGCGCGGTTGAGGGCGAGGGCGTCGTTGACGCCGTCGCCGAGGAACCCCACGGAGTGGGTGCGGCGCAGGACCGTGACGATCCGGGCCTTCTGCTCGGGCGAGACTCGCGCGAACACCCGGGCGCCGGCGGCAGCGGCGGCGAGGGCGCCGTCGTCCATCGCCTCGATCTGGGTCCCGGTGAGCACCGTCCCTGGCGTCATCTTCAGCACTGACGTGACGTGCTCGGCGACGAGGGCGTTGTCCCCCGTTGCGATCTTGACGTCGACGGAGAGGCTGGCGAGCCTCGCGAGCGATGCGCGGGCGTCGTTCTTGGGCCTGTCGATGAAGCTGAGGTATCCGGCGAGCGTGAGCGGCCCGGCGTCGTCGTGCGCCGCAGTGTCCGGGGCTGCGGCCTCGGCTGGCCCGCTCGCCACGGCAACGACTCGCGCGCCCCTGCAGAACAGCGCCTCGAGGGCTACACGGTCCGCGTCGGTGACGCCGGCGCAGGCCTCGAGGACGGCCTCGGGGGCGCCTTTGAGGATGTGCACCGGAGCGCCGCCCGGCTGGTCCGGCGCGACGACGGTCTCCATGGTCCGGGTCTCGTGGTCGAAGGGCCGCAGCGACATCCGGCGCCGGCCCCCCAGGCTCGCGGGCAGGTCCGGGAACGCCTCCCAGAGAGCCGCGTCCACGGGGTTCTGGCCCGCGCCCGAGGCGCCCGGTTCGCCCGGGTCGACCTCGCAGCACAGCATCGCGAGCTCAGTGAGCCGCCTCGCGCCGTCGCCCGTGGGAGGGCCTGCGGGGACTGCTTCCTCGAAGCCGATCCTCCCCTCGGTCAGCGTGCCGGTCTTGTCGGTGATGAGCACATCGAGGTTGCCGAGGTCCTCGATCGCGAGCAGCCGCTTGACGAGCACCCCGCGCTTGCCCAGCAGCCGGGAGCCGGCGGCGAGGGACGTGCTCACGACGGCGGGCAGCAGCTGGGGCGTGATGCCCACCGCAATCGCGAGGGAGAACAGGACCGAGTCGAGGAACGGACGCTGCAGGATCAGGTTGATCACGAGGATCCCCACGGTGAGGAATACCCCGACCCACAGGAGCATGAGCGAGAACTCCTTGAGCCCGCGCTGGAAGGAGGTCTCTGGGAGCCCCTGCGCGAGTCCGGCAGCGATCCGGCCGAACTCGGTGTCGCGGCCCGTGGCGGTGACGACGGCGCGCGCGGACCCGGCGTGGACCACGGTGCCCATGAGGAGGGAGTCTGTCAGGTCCGCGAGGTCCGACCCGGCCGGGACCGGATCCCCGGACTTCTCCACGGCGGCCGACTCGCCGGTGAGCACGCCCTCGTCCGTCTCGAGGCCCACGGCGTCCAGCACGCGGGCGTCCGCGGGAACGATGTTGCCCAGGCCCACGCGAATGAGGTCTCCCGGGACCAGTTCGCGAACGGGCAGCTGGCGCTCGGAGCCGTCGCGCACCACGACGACGGTGTGGCTGATCCGCTCGTGCAGGTCCGCGGCGGTCTTCTCGGCGCGGAACTCGTTGGCGAAGCCGAGCAGGGCGCTGCCGAGGAGGATGGCGACGATGATGGACGCATTGAGGTGGTCCCCTGTGGCGAAGGACATGGCCGCGGCTCCCACGAGGAGCGCCTGGAGCGGGCTGGCGAACTGCCGCACCAGCACGTGGAACCAGCTCACGCGCCTCGCCTCGAGGACGTTGGCGCCGTCGGCGAGCCGGCGCGCCGCCTCGGCTCCGGAGAGCCCTTGCGCGGAGGTCCCCAGTGCGGCAAGCACGGCCTGCGCGGGCATGGCCGCGGCCTCGGCTGCCGGGATCTGGACCCGTTCGGAGACGGTATCGACGCTCACGGGGTCATGCTACGCGGCACAGATGGCAGTTCTGGACTACGCGTACAGCTTCTCCAGGTACGCTCGCCACGCCTCGGCGTGCTGGTCTGCGCGCGACGCCCGTACAGCCTCCGACGCGGAGTCGAGCGAGAAGTCGTGCACGGTCAAGCCCACGCGGTCACCAAAGAGATTGCGCCCGAAGACGCGCACCATCGCATCGCCCGTGCGCAGGCCGAGGAAGTACTCGTTCGCGTAGTCCACAGTGGCCTCGACGGGCCCCAGTACCGGCAGGTCGAGCTCCTTCTTCTCGCCTGGGATCACACCGACCAGCCCGAAGGCGGCGAGGAAGCGCTCGAAGGCGTCCGGGGCAATCGAGCCGTCCGGTCCCCGGACCTCCACGTAGACCACGGTGCGCCCGTCGAAGTTCGCGAGGTACTGTCCCAGAGTGTGGAGGTAGAACAGGGTGTGCTTGGCGGCGCCGTCGTACTGCTGCTCCCAGTTGTCGGTGAGCACGCCCGAGTGGACGTAGTGCAGGTGGGTCCCTTCCGGTCCGGGGGTGAGGACGTGCTCAAGCTGGTTGAACCAGCCGTCGGGCCCCTCCATGCGGGTCACGAGATGGCTGGGGTACTCGTCGACAGTCCGGACGGAGGGCCACTGGTCGGTGGGGAACATCCACGCTGCAGTGTCCTCAGTGATCGCCTTCCAGATCTGCTCCGGCGATGCGGCCAGGACCACGTCCTGGACGATCTCGAACGGATGTTGCTCGGTCATGGCTGGATCTCCTTGTCTGGGGTGCCGGGCGCGGGGACGTCCGGGGGCTCCTTGAGGGTGGGGTGGAGGGCGACGACGAGCCGGTGCCTGCGCCCGCCCGCCGCCCCAGGTTCGTGGTACTTCGCGGCGAGCGTGGCCACCTCGGCGCCCAGCTCGGCCGCGAACGCCGCCCGCGAGGCGGCGGACGCGAAGGTGATCTCGCCGTCGACCGCGTAGGTGGCGAGCTGCTGCTTGGCCGAGGCAGCGCCCGAGATGAGCCTGCCTACCTCGCCCACCATGCGCGAGGCGAGGGCCAGGAGCCAATAAGCGCTGAACCGGTCCCTCACCTGCGCGGGATCCGGCTGGACGACGGCGAGCGCCTCCGGCGATATGACGTAGGACGCCGCCGTGGCCTGCAGGACACGCTCCATGACGTTGCCCTTGCGCCGTTCCTGGACGAGGGTCACGAGCCCGTGCTCCTCGAGCGCCCTCAGGTGGTAGTTCACCTTCTGCCGCGGCAGCCCCAACCTGGCGGCGAGCCCGGAGGCGGACGACGGCGCGGCCAGCTCCCGCAGCAGCCTCGCCCTGAGCGGGTCGAGACTCGCGGCCGCTGCCGCCGCATCCTCGATCACGATGACGTCCTGCATGTCTCCAGTTGACTACCGACGAATTAATTTGTCAAGGAGATTCTAGAAGTCGGTGTTGCGGTGGGCGTACCCTCGAATCAGCTACCGGCTGGGAGGCAGCGTACCCACGAGGAGCAGCCATGCGCGACGACACCATGACCTCGCTTGGACATCTCCCGGCCGACGGCCCTGCCGCCCTCGCCGCGTACACCGCGGCCGGCCTTGGCGCTTTGGCGGTGGCCAGCTTGGCGGCGATGTACGCGGTCGAGGTCCCCCGCGGAGGTCCATACGTATTCGGCGGGATCAACGACTTCACTGGGGGCCTGTTCTACCTCGCAACCATTCCGCCCATCCTCCAGATCCAGCGTCGACTCGGCCGCGGCCCTCGGACCCGGGCCGGAACGGTGGCCGTTGTGGTGTGCTCGGCCGCCGCTGCCGCGAGCGGCGTCCTGCTGTCCTTGCATCTCATCGGCTTCGGCCCCTCGACCGCCGTGAGCGTGGCCGGGATCGTGGCCCAGGCCGCGTGGGCGGCGCTCGCGAACCACAGACTGCTCCATCACCCCAGGTACCCCCACAGGCTGGCCATGGCCGGCCGGGCGATCGGGCTGGGCATGCTCGCGGCCCTGCCGATCATAGGAGCGGGCTACCTCGCAAGCGGTGTGCCTGCGCTCCAGATGACCCTGTACGCTGCGGGCGCGGCCCTGGGTGTCGTCGCATACCTCGGATGGCCCTTGTGGCTTTTCACGGCGGGGCGCTATCTGGCCGGGCACGGGGAGAGGGCCCACCGGAGGGGGCCCGCTTCCGCCCGCCCGGTGTGAGGAGCCAGCCGGGAAGCGGCGACGGCCGAGCGGCGGGCTAGAACAGCCCTAAGTCCCTAGGCGCCCTGATTGAGGCGAGCAGAGAATGGGAAGGTCAGCTGGGAAACAGGGAGAGGGTCGCACCGTGCACCGTGAAACGCCTGCCGAATCCGCCAAGCCGGGAGCTCTGCGCGTCTTCATCCTCGATGACCATGAACTCGTGCGCCGCGGCCTCCAGGAACTGCTCGAGGCCGAAGGGTTCGAGGTTGTGGGGACGTCAGGCACAGCCGCAGAGGCAACACGCCGAATCCCGGCCCTCAAGCCGGACGTTTCCGTCCTCGACGTCCGCCTCCCCGATGGCACGGGGATCGAGGTCTGCCGCGACGTCCATGCGGTCGACCCCACCCTGCCCTGCATCATGCTCACGAGCTACGACGACGAGGACTCCCTGCGCGGGGCGATCCTCGCCGGCGCCAATGGCTACGTCCTCAAGGAGATCCGGGGCACGGAACTGATCACGGCGCTGCGACGCGCAGCCGGCGGAGAGTCGCTGTTCGATCCGGCCCTCAAGGCCAAGGTCCTCGCCGGGTTCGCGCCCCGTGAGGAAGAGGTGACGGATCCCCGGCTCGCCCTGCTGAGCCCGCAGGAGCGCCGCGTCCTCGCGCTCATCGGCGAAGGCCTGACCAACCGGGAAATCGGCGAGAAGCTCTTCCTCGCGGAGAAGACCGTCAAGAACTACGTCTCGTCCCTCCTGTCCAAGCTCGGCTACGAACGGCGGACACAAGCGGCGCTGTTCATCGCCCGGAACTCCCCCCACGGACACTGACCCTCAGCGCGGCGAGCGGTGGGGTACCTCACCGCGAGTTGAGTGGAACAGCCCACCGAAGCCGAGTGCCGCCGTCCTCCGCGGGACCGAGCTCGAAGCTGCCGCCGAGCGCGGCGGCCCGCTCCTCGACGTTCTTGAGCCCGCTGCGGCGCGTGACCTCACCCAGGCCTCGGCCATCGTCAGCCACCACGAGCTCGAACTCACCGTGGGCCACCGACACGGTGACCCACAGCGAGTCCGCCCGCGCATGCCGAACCACATTGGACACGCTCTCGGTGAGCACGGCGAGGGCCTGATCCCCCACGGCAACGGAGACGGCAGTGTCGATGGGGCCGAGGAGCTCGACGCGGGGCGTGGTGGGCAGTTCCTCGGTACGCTCCTGGACCACCCTGACCAGGCGCGCACTCAGGCTGTCGCCGCTCCTGGCCTCATTCAGCGAGTAGATGGTGCTGCGCAGTGCGGCGATGGTCTCGTCGAGCTCCCCCGTGATCGAATCGATCTTCTCGGCGGCCCGCCCGGCGTCCGCCCCCTGGCCCACGAACCGCCGGAGGCCCTGCAGGCTCAGGCCTGCCGCGAACAGGCGCTGGATGACCACGTCATGGAGGTCGCGGGCTATGCGGTCCCGGTCGGTGAAGACGAGGAGCTCCTCGCGCTGCCGGTGCTGGCGGGCCACCTGGAGGGCAAGGGAGGCGTAGGCGCAGAACGCCGGCGCCATCTCGAAGTCCACTACGGAGTAGGGGTCCGGGTGCAGGCGGCCGAAGACCGCGGCGCCGGCGTCCTGCCCCGACTGTCCGCACGGGACCACGAGAACGTGCCGGATCGGAGTGTCGGGACCCAGGACTTCGGTGCCGGTCAGGAGCAGGGCCTCGCCCGCGACGGAGACCTTGGCGGCGACAGTGAGGGCGCCGGCCCGCGCCACCTCGTCGAAGGCATCCTTCGCCGGCCCAGCCACGGCACGCCATTCGTGGCCCATTCCGGCGCCCCGCGGCCTCAGGATCGCCACGAGGTCTGACTCGGATATGGTCAGGGCCTGATCGGCGATGAGCTCGCTTCCGGTCGACGGGTCATCGAGGCCGAGGACCTTTCCGGCGGCCTCCATGCTGGCCTCGCGCCACTGCTGGCGCCGGGCGATGTTCGAGAAGAGGCGCGCGTTCTCGATCGCCACTCCGGCCGCAGCGGCGAGGGCTACCACGAGGTCCTCGTCCTCGGCGTTGAAGTCCTCGCCGTTCGCCTTCTCGGTCAGGTAGAGGTTGCCGAACACCGCGTCGCGGACGCGGACCGGCACGCCGAGGAACGTCTTCATCGGCGGGTGATTCGCGGGGAACCCGTAGGAGTCCGGGTGGGAGCCGAGGTCGTGGAGGCGGATCGGCTGTGGCTCGCGGATGAGCAGGCCGAGGACACCGTGCCCGGTAGGCCTCGGACCGATCTTCTTCACGGTCTCCTCGTCGAGGCCCACCGTCACGAAGAGGCTCAAGTGCGTGCCGTCCGGACCGAGCACGCCGAGCGCCGCGTACTTCGCGCCAACGAGTTCCTGCGCCGAGGCCACCACTCGCTCGAGGACCGCCTCGAGCGTGAGCTCCTCCGCGATGGATACGACCGCCGCGAGCAGCCCGCGCATGCGCTCCTGGGTCTCAAGCAGTTCATGGGCGCGTGAGACGAACTGGCGCAGCAGGTCCTCGATCCGGCTCGTCGCGCTGTCGGGTTTGCCCGCATCTTCCATTGGCACCTTCACTGTCCCTCACCCCAGGCTCAGTATGCCCAGATCACCTCTGGCTGCTCCACCTCCCGCGCCAGTATTTCGGCGCTGATCAGGACCAAAGACTCTCGCGGAGCAGCTGGTGCGACGCAAGCATGGGGTGAGGAGCGGCGTCGCCCGTCCCGGCATCACGCAAAGATCCAGGAGCACCGCATGTCACACGCCCGCCAGGCCCTAGTAGTCCACCCCGCCGCGCCGGACATGGACGAATCCCAGCGAACGGCCCTGAGCGAGTGCATCGATGCAGCACTCGCCTGCGGCCAGGCCTGCACCACCGGCGCGGACGCCTGCCTCGAGGAACCGGGCGTGACGCACCTGCGCCACCTGATCCGGGCCCAGCAGAACTGTGCGGCCATGTGCTCGGCCACGGCACAGATCCTCTCGAGGTTCGGCTCCGACTTCGGCCCCACCCCGGCCTCCGTGCTCCGCGCCCTCGACGACGTGGCTGCGCTGTGCGAGGACGTGTGCGGCGTGTATGCGGGGGCCTACGCCCACTGCAGGGTGGCCGCCGAATCCTGCGCCCGGGTGCGGGTCGCCGCCGCCGCGATGCTGGCCCTGGACTGACGCCGTGTCCGCGCCGTCCAGTCCCGGAACGCCGCTCGTCCTCACGTTCGAGGAGGTCGGCCTCGCCGACCTGGCCCGAGTCGGAGGGAAGAACGCCTCTCTGGGGGAACTCACCCGGCACCTCCGGGAAGTCGGCGTCGCCGTCCCTGAGGGCTTCGCCACGACCGCGGCCGCGTACCGCCTCTTCGTCGACGCGAACAGGATCCGGGATTCCCTGGCCGACCTGCTCTCCGCATTCCGCGCAGAGCAGGCAAGCCTGAGGCGCACCGGCGCAGCCGCCCGGGACCTCTTCCTCTCGGGGAGCTTCCCCGAGGAGCTCGCGACGGCGGTGCGCGCCGCGTACCGCGACCTCGCCGCCCGGGTGGGGCGGGACCAGCCGTCCGTGGCCGTGCGGAGCAGCGCGACCGCGGAGGACCTGCCCGAGGCAAGCTTCGCGGGGCAGCAGGAGACCTTCCTGAACGTGGTGGGCGAGGACGAGCTGATCGACGCGTGCCGTCGGTGCTTCGCCTCGCTCTTCACTGACCGTGCCATCACCTACCGGGAACTGCGCGGGATCGACCACCTCGACGTCGCGCTCTCGATCGGCGTGCAGCGCATGGTCCGCTCCGATCTGGCCGGTTCAGGAGTCATGTTCTCCCTCGACACCGAATCCGGCTTCCCCCGGATGGTGGAGATCAGCGCCGCCTGGGGCCTGGGCGAGACCGTGGTGCAGGGCACGGTAAATCCGGACTCGTACGAGGTTTTCTCGCCATTGTTGGCCCAAGCAGGGGCCCGACCCATCATCTCCCGCACGGCCGGGGCCAAGGAGGGCAAGCTCGTCTTCGCCGGGGGCTCGGGGACGGAGATGCTCGAGACGTCCCCTGCGGAGCGCGCCGGGTTCGTGCTCGACGACGACGAGATCCTCACGCTCGCCCGATGGGCCGTCGCCGTGCAGGAGCACTACGGCCGGCCGATGGACATGGAATGGGCCAAGGACGGAGAGACACGCGAGCTGTTCATGGTCCAGGCGCGGCCCGAGACCGTGCAGGCACGGCGTGGCACCTCGGCGTTCCGGGTCCACCACCTGACGGGAACCGGGCCCGTCCTTGCCCACGGCGCGGCGATCGGGGACGCCGTGGCGTCCGGCGAGGCGTGCGTCATTGCGGACCCGTCCCAGATCGCGACCTTCCGCGACGGCGCAATCCTCGTCACCACCATGACGGATCCTGACTGGGTGCCGATCATGAAGCGCGCCTCGGGAATCGTGACAGACCATGGCGGCCCCACGAGCCACGCAGCGATCGTGAGCCGCGAGCTTGGCGTGCCGGCCGTCGTGGGGACCGTGAGCGGCACCACATCGATCACGGACGGGGAGCCGATCACGGTCTCGTGCGCCCAGGGCGCGGAGGGCCTCGTGCTCGGCGGGCTCGTCCCGTTCGAGGTGGAGGACGTGGATGTCGGGGCGCTGCCGGAGACCCGAACCCACATCATGGTGAACCTCGCCGACCCCTCGGCAGCATTCCGGTGGTGGCGCCTGCCCGCCTCCGGCGTGGGGCTCGCGCGCATGGAGTTCGTCATCAGCAACCTCATCCGCGTGCACCCGATGGCCCTCGTGCATCCCGAGCGGGTCGAGGATCCCAGTGAGCGGGAGGAGATCGAGGAGCTCACCCGCGGCTACGCCGACCCGACAGAGTACTTCGTGGAGCGGCTGGCGACGGGCATCGCCAAGATCGCCGCACCCTTCCACCCTGGTCCCGCGATCGTGCGGCTGAGCGACTTCAAGACCAACGAGTACGCAGGACTGCTCGGGGGCGCCGCCTTCGAGGATGCCGAGGAGAACCCCATGCTCGGCTTCCGCGGTGCCTCGAGGTATTACGACGACCGCTACAAGGAGGGTTTCTCCCTCGAGTGCCGGGCCCTGAAGAGGGCGCGGGAGGGGCTCGGGTTCGCGAACGTGATTGTCATGGTGCCCTTCTGCCGCACACCGGGGGAGGCTGATGCCGTGCTGGCTGCGATGGCCGAGCACGGGCTGGCCCGCGGAGAGAACGGACTCAAGGTGTACATGATGTGCGAGATCCCCTCGAACGTGGTGCTCGCCGAACAGTTCGCCTCCCGATTCGACGGGTTCTCCATCGGGTCCAACGACCTCACTCAGCTCGTTCTCGGCGTGGACCGCGACTCAGAGCGGCTCGCGTCCCGGTTCGACGAGCGCGATGAGGCGGTCACCACGATGATCGCCGAGGCCATCCGGAAGTCCCACGAGGCCGGAATCCCCATCGGCATCTGCGGCCAGGGCCCGAGCAACCATTCGGACTTCGCCGAGTTCCTCGTCGGTGAGGGCATCGACTCCATCTCCCTCAACCCGGACAGCGTGCTGCGCACAGTGCCCATCATCGCCGCTGCAGAGGACCGCACGAAGGCAGGGGCAGCCGCTAAGGCAGAGGCAGCCGGGTGAGCACGCGTTTCGCACGCACGACGGGTGCCCGACCCATGTGGGTCGGGCACCCGTCGTCGCACGTGCCCCGATGAGGTGCCGGCGGCCCCGGCCTGGTGTCAGCCGCGGGTCACCTGCACTTTGGACGTGGTCGGAGTCGGCGGGGTGGGGGGAACGGGCACGCGGACCTCGAGCACCCCGTCCTTGTACGAGGCCGTCACAGACTCAGCCGTGACGCCCTCGGGCAGAGGGAGAGACCGTGAGAATGAGCCGTAGCGGAACTCGGAGCGGTAGGAGTCCTTCAACTTCTCTTCCGTCTTCTCCTCGCGATGCCCGCTGATGTGCAGGGAACCTTCGGAGATGCTCACATCGACGTCCTTCTCAGGGTCGATTCCCGGCATTTCCGCCCGGACCACGAGCGAATCGCCTTCACGGACCTCCTCGACCTTGATAGCAGTGCTCGAGGTGTCGCCTTCGAAGAACTTCTCCAGGAGTTCGAACGGCCGCCTGCTGCGCGGATCAAGCCAGTGGGCAAGTTCGGACATGGGTCATCACCTTCCTCGATCGGCGGGCCCCTGGCAGGCCCACCCCTCACCTAGCCTGCAACGGATGAGGGCCGGTTGGAAGGGCCGATAGTCCTACGGGCGGCTGTGGGCGGAGCGCCAGGCGCCTAACCGGTGTTGCGCAGCCCCGCGGCGACTCCGTTGATCGTGATGAGCAGTGCGCGCTGGAGCTGGCCGGCGAAACCGGGCCCGCCGGCGTCGTGCGCGCCCTCTCGTGCGCCCTCTCCGGCGGCGCCGGCCCGGAGGCGCCGGAGCAGTTCGACCTGGAGGTAGCTGATGGGGTCGAGATACTGGTCGCGGATCTCCAAGGTGCGCTTGAGGGTTGGAGCTGTGGCGAGGAGCTCGTGCCCGCCCGTAAGGCGTAGGACCTCGGCTACCGTGAGCTCGTACTCGGCGCGAATCGACTCGAAGACGTGGTGCAGCTTGGGCGGGACGAGGGACGTCACATAGTACGAGGCGATCTCGAGGTCCGTCTTGGCCAGGGTCATCTCAACATTCGAGATGACGGACTGGAAGATGGGCCACCGCTCCTGAAGCTCGCGCAGCTCGCGGTCCTTGCCGGCCTCCCGCGCGGCGCGCAGACCCGAACCAACGCCGAACCAGCCGGGGATGATCTGCCGCGACTGCGTCCAGCCGAACACCCACGGGATGGCCCGCAGTCCGGGCAGCCCCTCGATCCCCTCCGTCGCAGTCTCCGGATCGGGCCGCTGGGCAGGCCGCGATCCGATGTTGAGTTCGATGATCTGCTCAACGGGGGTCGAGGCGATGAAATACGCCGGCAGGTCAGGATCGTCCACGAGGGCTCGGTAGCGCGCGAACGCCGCGTCCGAGATGAGGTCCATGAGCTCGCTGTAGCGGTCGCGCACATCATCGCTGATGCGCGGCAGGCGGTGGAGCGCCGAAGCGCGCATCACGGCGGCGAGCGCGAGCTCGAGGTTGTCCCGCGCGAGCTCAGGCAGAGAGTACTTGTCGCTGATCACCTCGCCCTGCTCGGTGAACTTGATCTCGCCCTCGAGGACGCCGTTGGGCTGGGCCATGATCGCCTCGTACGTCGGCCCGCCGCCGCGGCCCACCGATCCCCCGCGGCCGTGGAACAGCCGCAGGCGCACGCCGTGCCGGGCCGCGACGTCGCGGAGCTGGCGTTGCGCCTTGTGGATCTCCCACTGGCTCGTGAGCACCCCGGACTCCATGTTGGAGTCCGAGTACCCGAGCATGACCTCCTGCACATCCCCGCGCAGCCCCACGATCTCCCGGTACGCGGGCTCCGAGAGCAGGTCGTCGAGGATCTCCGCGGCGCCACGCACCTCCTCGAGGGTCTCGAGGAGCGGGGCGAACCCGATGTGCGCGTACGGCTCCTCGCCGTGAAGCCGCACGAGCCCGGCCTCTCGGGCCAGCAGCGCGGGCGCCAGCACGTCGTCGGCCCCCCGAGTGACCGACACGATGTACGTCTCGATGACGTCCGGGCCCAGGAGCCGCCGCGCCTGCCGGACCACGCGCATCGTCTCGTACACGCGGCCGGCGTGCCCCGGCAGCACGATGGGGTGTGCGGACACGGGGCGGCGCGAGCCGAGCTCCGCGGCCAGAACCTTCCGGCGCTCCTCGCGCGGCAGTTCAGCGTAAGGGCGGCCGAGCTCCGCGAGCGGATCGAGCAGGAGCCCCACGGCTTCGTGGTGGTACTCGGCGTGCTCGCGGATGTCGAGGGTCGCGAGGTGCAGCCCGAACGAGGCGAGGACGCGGCGCGCGGTGGCCAGCACGCCGTCGGCGGCCAGGGGCGCGTGGGCCCGCAGCGAGCCCTCGATCACGTCCAAATCCGCGGCCAGCTGCCCGGAGTTGACATAGTCGCGGCCCGGCTCATGCGGGGTGCCGGAGGCGACCCGACGCGCTGTATTGAGGAGCTTGGCCTTGATACACGTGAGCTTGAGCCGATACGGCTCACGGGCGTTGAGCTCCAGGACGCGCGGATCCAGACCCGGGAGCCTGTCCAAATCACTCCGGATCGACTCCTCCAGTTCGGGATCGACCGGGGCGATCGCCTGCGAGTTGGAGAGAGTGCTGATGAGCTCGTCGATGATGCCGACGGCAATCCGCACCGCATGCTGGTTCTGCAGCCTCAGGATCTCGCGTGTCACCTCGGGAGTCACGTTGGGGTTGCCGTCCCGGTCCCCGCCGATCCATGAGCCGAAGCGCAGCGGCGCCCGGCCCGTCGGAAGGCTGACGCCATGCTCGGCAAGGAGCCCGGCGAGCTCGTCGAGCACCTCGGGAAGAGCGCCCGCCAGGACCTCGCCGAGGTAGTACACAGCGTTGCGCGCCTCGTCGATCGGGGCGGGGCGGACGTGCCGGATCTCATCCGTCTGCCACATCTGGTCGATCAGCTCGGACAGGTGGCGGTCCTGACGACGGCGCAGCTCGGTTCCCTCGGCGGAGGGCACCGCGAGGATACCCTCGATCGCGCGCAGTTTGTCCAGGACCGACCGGCGCGACGCCTCCGTAGGATGTGCGGTGAACACCGGACGGACATCGAGCGTGTCCACGACATCCTGGAGCACGGCGGGGCCAGCCTGCTCGGCAATGTCGCGGACCGCGGAAGCCAGCCACGCGTCGTCGTCCGCCACCGCACCGAGCTCGCGGACGCGGTGGAGCTGCTCAGCGGCGTTGGCGAGGTGGAAGTAGAACGCGAACGCGCGCACGAGATCGGTCGCCTCGTCCAGCGGCAGGGAGGAAAGGAGCTCGCGGACCTGTTCGGCGACGTCGGCCGCGTTCCATGGGCCCAGCGCGCCCGCTCCCCCGCGGCTGGCCTCCTTGGACTCCTTGGTCAGGAGGCGGACCTCCTCGACGAGGCGCAGGAGCCCGGGCCCATGCTGGCGCACGAGGGACTCGCCCAACAGCGTCGAAACGCGGCGGACGTCGGCTCTCAGTTCTGCCGCCGGACCAGCGGCGGCAGCGGCGCCGGTGCGGGCATCTGGCAGGTCGGCGGGCACGGTCATGGCCTCCAGCGAATAGGGTTCCAGCGCACAACGCTACCCTTGATGGGTGATGAAATCCCCCCTCCCCGTGCGCAACGGCGTCAACGCCACGCGCCTGCGCCTGCCAGCGGAGGGACCATGGGACACCGCACTGGACTACATGCTGCACCGCTGGGGGCACATCGACCCCGAGGGGATCCTCGAAAGGTTCGACGGCGGCGAGATCGTCGCCGCCGACGGCTCACCGCTGTCCCGGGACACCCCTCTCGAAGAGCACACCTTCATCTGGTACTACCGCACGCTGCCGGCCGAGGTGCGCCTTCCGGTCGAGGTCTCGGTGCTCTATCGGGACGAGCACGTGGTGGTCGCCGACAAGCCCCATTTTCTCCCCACCACGCCCGGCGGCACGTACATCCAGGAGTCGGCCCTCGTGCGGCTGCGGAATGAGCTGGACCTGCCTGACCTCGTTCCCATGCACCGCCTCGACCGGATGACCGCGGGCGTCCTCCTGTTCTCCGTCAGCCCCGAGACTCGCGGGCGGTACCAGGTCCTGTTCGAGCGGCGGGCGGTGCAGAAGGAGTACGAGTGCGTCTCACGCTTGGACCTGGCCGGCGGCGCGCACGACGCCGGGTGGGCTGCCCAGCGGTTCCGCTCGCCCGCCGTCGTGCGGAATCGAATGGTGAAGTCGCGCGACTACCTGCTCGCCGCGGTGGTGCATGGGGAGCCGAACGCCGAGACGCGTGTGAGCCTTGAACGGGTGGGCGGACCGGCCGATGCGCCGCGGGCGCTGTTCCGGCTCGAGCCGCACACCGGCAAGACCCATCAGCTGAGAGTGCACATGGCTGGGCTCGGGGTGGGGATCATGCACGATCCGTTCTATCCTGTGCTCCGCGACAAGGCCCCCGACGACTACTCCCGGCCGCTCCAGCTCTTGGCCCGAGGCATCCGGTTCCGCGACCCCATGTCAGGGCGGGATGTCGAGTTCCGCAGCGAGCTGACGCTCCAGGAGACCCCCGCCTGACGTTGGGGGGTCTCTTGGCGCACACTTAGTCCATGCGGATCGAGATCGTCGAGGGCGACATCACCACACGCCGGGTCGACGCGGTCGTCAACGCGGCAAACTCCTCCCTCCTCGGCGGCGGGGGCGTGGACGGAGCAATCCACCGAGCGGCCGGCCCGGAACTGCTCGAAGCGTGCCGGGCCCTCCGCCGCACACGCCTGCCAGAAGGCCTCCCGGTGGGCTCGGCCGTGGCGACCCCCGGCTTCCGTCTGCCCGCGCAATGGGTGATCCACACGGTGGGGCCCAACTGGAACGCGGGACAACGGGACCCGGAACTGCTCGCCTCCTGCTTCGCCGAGAGCCTCGCGGTGGCGCGCGAGCTCGGCGCGGCATCGGTCGCGTTCCCCGCGATCTCAGCTGGAATCTACGGGTGGGACCGGAACGTCGTGGCCACCACAGCGGTCGAGACCGTGCAGAGTGCGCCGGACGGGAGTGTCGAGACCGTGGAGTTCGTCCTGTTCGGCGCGACCACCGCCGCGGCCTTCGCCGCCGCCCTTCACCGGGCCAGCTGAGATGGACGCCGCCCTGATTGAAGGGCTCACCGGACCTTGGGCGCTGGCTTGGCTTGTGCTCATGATCGTGGCCGACGGATTCTTCCCGCCCGTGCCGTCCGAAGTTGCCCTGATCGCCGCCGGCGGCGCGGCCGCCGAGGGACGGCTGAGCCTGCCGGTCCTCATCGCACTCGGAGCACTTGGCTGCTGGCTCGCGGACCTGGCCGTGTACCTCCTCTTCAGGTACCGGCTCACGGGTCTGCTCGACCGCGTCGGCTGGGGCAAGCGGATCCACAGCACACTCCACACGGCGGTCGAACGGTTTGGCAGCACCTCGACCTATGGCGCTATCGTCGGCATTCGCTTTCTCAGCGGCGGCCGACTGGCCGCGAGCGCGACCTCGGGGGTTGCCGAGGTACCACTGCGGGGATACGCCGCGGCGTCCGCCGTGGGAAGCGTCCTCTGGTCGGCCTGGCACGTGGGGCTTGGATACGTCACCGGGACCGCGACCGGCCTCCCCTTCTGGGCGAGTGCACTCATCGGATCCGGCATCGGCCTCACGGTCGCACTCGTCTTCGGGGCCGCCGTGGCGGCCCGGCAGCGCCGGCTCGGCGCCGGAGCCCGCCGGACTCGTGGGTTTCGACACAACTCAGAGCCGATTCCCCCCGAAAACGGACCGACCGCGCCCTGAGCTGTGCAGTTTCCCACTGCTACACCGGCACCCACGCTCCCCGACGCCGACGGAGCACCTGGAGCCGGCCTGTGGTCGCGACGTCCTCCACAGCGTCCTGGACCGCAAGGGCGGCGTGTCGCGCTGCGGCGACCTCGGCATCGTCGTTCTCCGCCTCGACTAGGAACCGCAGCGTGATCTGGGGGACGCCGCGGACCACGTTGATCTGGTGCGCCTCCACGTGGTGCATCGAGTCGAGTGCCTCTCGCGCGGCTTCCATGACCCGCTCCGGTGCGTAGCCGGGACGGAGGCCCGTAATCTGCAGGACGGCGCGGTAGCTGGGCATGCGGCCTACGGTACTGCAGCCGGGGAGCCCGGTAGCCGCGGGCGTTAGCCGAACAGGTCAGCCACCTTCATGAGCGTGGTCGCGACCCCGAAGAGGAGCGGCAGGCCCACAAGGGCCCAGACGATGACAAGGCGTGCAGTCTTCAAGTCAGCTCTCCTTCTTTGCGCCCGTGGTGGTGGGCTCCTGCGGCTCGTGGAATCTCTCGTTCACCGGCCGGATGAGCAGGTTCGCGATGAACCCGACAACCAGCAGGCCCACCATGATCAGCAGCGCCGGCTGGTAGGCGGCGGCGTTGAGCTTGCCTGGTGTTCCCTGCGAGTCGAGCACCCCGTTGATGATCAGCGGACCCACGACGCCGGCGGCGGACCAGGCGGTGAGGAGGCGGCCATGGATGGCCCCCACCTCGAGGGTGCCGAAGAGGTCGCGCAGGTATGCAGGCGCCGTGGCGAACCCGCCGCCGTAGAACGAGATGATGATGAACGCGAAGAGCACGAACAGGGCTGTGGCCGTGTGCCCGGCGAAGGCCAGCAGCACATACAGGACTGCACCCACGCCGAGGTAGCCCATGTACATGCGCTTGCGGCCGATCACGTCCGACGTTGCCGACCACGCGAAGCGCCCGGCCATATTGCCGATCGAGAGGAGCCCGACGAACCCGCCCGCCACGGACGCCGCCACAAGCGACTTCCCGCTCGGCTGTCGGAAGAAGTCCTGGATCATCGGGGCGGCCTGCTCGAGGATGCCGATTCCGGCCGAGACGTTGCAGAACAGCGCCGTCCACAGGAGCCAGAACTGCGGGGTCTTGATCGCTTTGGCGGCCCGGACGTTGGCGGTGGTGATGAGGGCGTGGGTGCGGACCAAGGCCGGGTCGAAGCCCGCGGGCGCCCAGCCGGGCGGCGGGACCTTGATGGTGAAGGCCCCGAAGAGCATGTATGCCAGATAGATCACGGCGAGCGAGAGGAACAGCTTGCCCACTGCGTCGCCGCTCGCCACCCCGCCGGGTGCCGCTGAGGCGGAGTCGTAGGCGTTCAGGAGCGCCGTGGAGAGCGGGCTCGCGATGAGCGCCCCGCCTCCGAAGCCCATGATCGCGAGGCCCGTGGCGAGGCCCGGGCGGTCGGGGAACCACTTGATGAGCGTCGAGACCGGCGAGATGTAGCCGATGCCGAGCCCGATCCCCCCGATCACCCCGTACCCCAGGTACACGAGCCACAGCTGGCGGGTGAAGATGCCCATGGCGCCGACGAGGAAGCCGCCCGCCCAGAACACTGCGGCCACGGCCATGGCCTTGCGGGGCCCATTATGGTCCACCCACGTGCCCATGATGGCCGCGGAGAGGCCGAGCATCACGATTGCCACCGAGAAGATGACCCCGATCTCGGTCAGGCTAGCGCCGAAGTGCTTGACCAGGGCGGTCTTGTACACGCTCGTCGCATACGCCTGGCCGATGCACAGGTGCACCGCGAGCGCTGCGGGGGGGATGAGCCACCGGTTAAATCCTTCTGGGGCAACGCTGTGCGCCCGGTCGAGCCACGCCATCGGGGTCCTCCTGTCTCAGCCCGGCCCTGCCGCAGCTGTTCCGATTAAGCTAGCGGTCCACGAGTGACTTTCGTCACTTTTGCGCCGAGCGGTAGCTGCGGTGCGGCGAACGGTGCTGAGGAAGCGGCGTCGTCCGCCGATATCCTTGGACGATGACCCTGACCGATTCCCTCCTCGGCTTCGCCGCCATCGCCGCACTCATCACAGTGCTGCCGGGGACAGACACCGCGCTTGTGCTGCGGTACACGATCAGCCAGGGCCGGCGCCACGCGTATACGGCCGCGCTGGGCATGATCACGGGGGCGTTCGTGTGGGGTGCCGCCGCCGCGACCGGGGTGTCCGCGCTGCTCACGGTCTCAGAGGTCGCGTACAACGCCCTGCGGGTCGCCGGCGCCCTCTACATGCTGTGGCTGGCGGTGGGCCTGTGGCGGGCCTCGTTCGCGAAGCGCGACGGCGAGCTGCCGCCCGGCGCCCTCCCTCCCCACAGCCTCGAGCCACTACGGCGAACGTGGACCAAGGGCTTCGTCTCGAACATCCTCAATCCCAAGTACGGCATGTTCTGCATCGCCGTCATCCCGCAGTTCCTCGTTCCTGGCGTGCCGTCGGTGTGGATGGGGCTCCTGCTCTCGGTCGTGGCGAGCATCGAGGCCATCCTGTGGTTCGTGGCCATCGTGGCCGCGGCGCGCTTCTTCAGCCGGTGGCTCAACGGCGTCACGTTCCGCAAGTGGATCGACCGGGTGACCGGGACGGCGCTGGGGGCGTTCGGCGTCGCCGCGATCCTCGAGACGCGCCACGCCTGAGAGCGGGAATATCGCCGGGGCGCGGGGCTTTTTCAGAAGCATGACCGACTCCACCGCCACCCGGACCACCGAGGCCCAGCTTGCCCGCTGGCGCCGCTTCCGCGACAACCGCAACGCGGCGCTCGCCGCGGAGCACGGCTGGCTCACGCTGACCTCGTTCCAGTGGCTCGAGCCCACGCCATCCCCCATGGAGCTAGTGCCGGGGCTGTGGTCCTTCTCCGCGGAGGGCGGGCGCACGACGGCGGTACTCACCGCGCGTGCCTCCGACGGCTTGGCCCTCGCGGACTCCGGTGAGCCGGTCGGCGGGACGATCACCGCCGAGCTCGCGGACGAGGAGTCGCTGAACTGGGTGCAGGCCGGCACGATCGTCGTGGAGCTCGCGATGCGCGCCGACCGGTACGCCATCCGCACCCGGGACTCGGCGTCGCCGACCCTCACAGAATTCATGGGCGTCCCGGTGTTCGACTACGCACCGGATTGGGTCGTGGAAGCCCAGTGGGAGCCGTACCCCGAGCCGCGGGACGTGCCCATCTCCACGGCGAATCCCCTCGTGGACGGCGTGCACCGCTCCGCCGGCGAGGTGGTGTTCCACCGTAATGGGCACGAGTACCGGCTCCAGGCCGAGCAAGGCAGGCTCGGGGAGCTGACCATCACGTTCCACGACGAGACCAACGGCCGGACCACCGATGACTGGCGCAAGGTGGAGACGCCCCGACCCCGCCCCGATGGCACGGTGGTGCTGGACTTCAACCGCGCCATCAACTACCCGAGCGCCTTCACGCCGTACGGGACGTGCCCCATGCCGGTGCGGGGGAACTCCCTGGACCTCGCCGTCGAAGCGGGCGAGAAGAGCCCCGACCCCGTCTGATGCGGGGTCACATCCCAACGATGCGGGGTCACATCCCAACGATGCGGGGTCACATCCCTACGATGCGGGGGTCGCCCAGGTCCCGATCTGAGTCGCGTCCCGTTTACTTCGGCGCCATGCGGATCGCGCCGTCGAGCCGGATCGTCTCACCGTTGAGCATGGC
Organism: Sinomonas notoginsengisoli; assembly: GCF_021554725.1. Classification (GTDB taxonomy): domain Bacteria; phylum Actinomycetota; class Actinomycetes; order Actinomycetales; family Micrococcaceae; genus Sinomonas; species Sinomonas notoginsengisoli. Next base: position 145,359 of record NZ_JAIZDP010000004.1, read on the forward strand.
GTTGTCCACGATGTGCGCCACGAGGTTCGCGTACTCTGCGGGGCGCCCGAGCCGGGCCGGATGCGGGACCTGCTTGCCGAGCGAGTCCTGCGCCTCTTGGGACAGCCCGGCCATCATCGGCGTCTCGAAGATCCCGGGCGCGATCGTCACGACGCGGACGAGCGAGCGGGCAAGCTCCCGCGCGATCGGGAGCGTCATGGCGTGGACCGCGCCCTTCGACGCGGCATATGCAGGCTGGCCGATCTGCCCGTCGAATGCCGCGACCGAGGCGGTGTTGACGATGACTCCGCGCTCCGGTCCGCCGAGCTCCGTGCTCACGGGCTCGGCTGCAACCATGGCCTCGGCGGCAAGCCGGATGACGTTGAACGTCCCGATCAGGTTCACCCGGATCACGCGCTCGAACTGCTCCAGTGGCAGCACGCCCTCGCGCCCCAAAACCCTGCCCGGGGTGGCGATCCCCGCGCAGTTCACCACAACGCGCAGCGGCCCGAGCTCTCCCGCACGCACGACGGCGTGCCGCACCTGCTCCTCGTCCGTCACATCCGCGGGGGCGAACACCGCGCGGTTGCCGAGCTCGGAGGCGAGGGCTTCGCCCGCCCGGCCTGGCAGGTCGACCAGGACCACGGCGGCCCCGTCGGCATGCAGGCGCCGGGCGGTCGCAGCGCCGAGCCCCGAGGCACCTCCCGTGATCAGCGCACTCGCACCATGAAGCTCCATCAGACCTCGCTTCGGTTAATACTCGATAACTCCGGCCATCCTAGTGGACCTCGTGACGCCGGTCACGACGCTTCCCCGCGGGCGGCTTTCGAAATCCGCCCGGAGCGAGGCCGCCGAGCTGTCCGGCTACGCTGGCGCCATGGATGCGGAGACAAGCACGGCGACGTGGGCCGAACGCGCCCGGTCCGCGGCAACCTCGGTCAACTCAGGATTCGGCCACCGCGTCCTGCGCCTGGTCCCGGGCACCTGGATCGCCTCGGTCACGAGGCCTGCCCGGAAGGTCGGCCGGCCGTGGGACCCGTGGCACTACTGGTGGCAGGCGCACTACGTGGACTGTCTCGTGGACGCGTCATGGCGCCAGCTCGATGACCAGTCACCACAGGGACATGACCCCTCAACGGGGGCGGCGGGGGCAGGGTCCGAGCCGCGGGAGCTCGCGCTCGCACGGGCGCTGCTGGCTGGCATCAGGATCCGCAACTTCTTCCAGTACCGCAACGCGTTCTATGACGACATGGCCTGGCTTGCCCTGTCAGGGAGCCGTACGCAACGGCTCACTGAACGGGTGCATGGGCGCGGGCTCCGGGATGCGGAGACGATCACCCGCACGCTGGGGAGGCAGCTGGTCGCCGCGAACACCGGGGCTGGCGGCGGGGGCCTGTTCTGGAACACACGGCGCCGCTTCAAGAACATGGCCGCCACGGCGCCGGCCGCCCTCTTCTTCGCACGCACCGGCGAGCGCGACCGCGCCCAAAAACTCGTCGACTGGATGGACGCGACGCTCTTCGACCCGGCGCAGGGCCTCTACCTGGACGGCATCAACCTCGCCAAGGACGGCACTACGGAGCTCGTCCGCGACATCTGGACCTACAACCAGGGCCCGGTCCTCGGAGCCCTCCTCGAACTCGCTGGCGCAAAGAACCTCGCCCGCGCCGAGGGGCTCATCGCCGCGATCGACCGCCACCTCACGGTGGACGCGCACGACGCCGCGCTGGGCCGCCCGCTTCGGGGCGACGGCGGCGGAGACGCGGGACTGTTCATGGGAATCCTCGCCAGGTACCTCACCCTGGCCGCTCTGGACCCCAGCCTCCGGCCGGAGGCTGGGGACACTGCACGCCGGCTGGTTCTCGACACCGCCGAAGCCCTGTGGCGTGGCGCCGAGAGGCACCCCGGAACGCGGGGTGAGGCCTACTGGACGTTCCCTCAGAAGCCCGGGCAGGCGGCGTCGGACGAGTACCCGCGCGGGAGGCGGGTCGAGCTCTCGACGCAACTGCAGGCGTGGATGGTCCTGGAGTTCGCGCACGAACTGACGCGCTGACGGCAGACTTCCCCTCCTAGCGGACGCGTCACAGGATGACATTAGCGAAGCATCAGGTTGCGTAATTGGGGTGAGATGCGCCACATTATGAAGGGAATCAGGCATTTCTTAGGTGTGGCTAACCTACAGTCGTTCCTGACGTCACCCCGACGACGCCAGCCGGCGGCGCCGTCACCATGACCCGTGACCCACGAAAGGGACGCTCCTATGACGCTCCGCCCCAGAGTCCTCGCTGGCCTCGCGATGATCGCCACGGCCGCCCTCGGCCTTGCCGGCTGCGGCTCTTCCACCTCCGGCGCCGCCAGTGACAAAGGCACGATCACCGTCTACAACGCCCAGCACGAGTCGCTCACAAAGGAGTGGATCGACGCGTTCACGGCCGAGACGGGCATCAAGGTGAACTACCGCCAGGGCGACGACACCGAGATGTCCAACCAGATCGTCCAGGAGGGCGCCAACTCCCCCGCCGATGTGTTCCTCACCGAGAACTCTCCGGCGATGACCCAAATCGAGAACGCGGGCCTGTTTGCGGACATCGACCCCGCCACAGTCACCCAGGTCCCCGCCGAGTACCGTCCCTCGACGAACAAGTGGATCGGCATCGCCGCGCGATCGACCGTGTTCGTCTACAACAAGGACAAGCTCTCTCAGGACAAGCTGCCCAAGTCGCTCATGGACCTTCAGAACCCGGAGTGGAACGGCCGCTGGTCCGCCTCGCCGTCCGGCGCCGACTTCCAGGCAATCGTCTCGGCCATGCTCGAGCTCAAGGGCGAGGCCGCGACCAAGACCTGGCTCACGGCCCTGAAGAACAACGCCAAGACCTACAAGGGGAACTCGACGGCCATGAAGGCCGTGAACAGCGGCGAGGTCGACGGCGCGGTCATCTACCACTACTACTGGTTCGGCGACCAGGCCAAGACCGGCGAGAACTCCAAGAACGTGGGCGTCGAGTACTTCAAGAACCAGGACCCCGGCGCGTTCGTGTCCATCTCCGGCGGTGGCGTGCTCAAGTCCTCCAAGAACCAGGCGGCCGCGCAGCAGTTCCTGAAGTTCGTCACGGGCAAGAAGGGCCAGGAGGTCCTGCAGAAGGGCACCTCCTTCGAGTACGCGGTGGGCTCGCAGGTTCCGTCGAATGAAAAGCTGGTGCCGCTGAGCGAGCTCAACGCGCCTAAGATCGATCCGGCCAAACTCAACTCCCAGAAGGTCAACCAGATCATGACGGCAACAGGACTCCTCTAGACCTTGGACTCCACCCCAGCCACAGCCTTCCCCGCCGCCGCGGTACCGGCAGCGGGGAAGGCTGCGCCGCGCGGGGGCGGGAACGCGGTCGAGGACCAGGGCCCCCGTCCCCGTCGCGCCCGTCCCCCGGCCGGAGTGGTCCTCGCCGCCTCCCTCGTGGCCGCCGCGTCCCTGATCCCGCTCGGCTTCGTGGTCGTCATGACGATCACGACGGGGTGGGATGCCGCCATTGCACTCATCTTCCGCCAGCGCACCCTGGAGCTCCTAGGCAATACCCTCGCTCTCGCGGTCATCACTGTGCCGCTGTGCATCGTGCTCGGAGTGGGCGGCGCCTGGCTCGTGGAGCGGACCTCGCTGAAGGGGAACAAGGCCTGGGCGGTCCTGCTCGCTGCACCGCTCGCCATCCCGGCATTCGTCAACTCGTACGCGTGGGTCTCAGCGGTGCCAAACCTCCAGGGCATCTTCTCAGGCGTCCTCATTGCGACGCTCTCGTACTACCCGTTGGTGTACATCCCGATCGCGGCCACACTGTCCCGGATGGACCCAGCGATCGAGCAGTCGGCAGCATCGCTCGGGCTGGGGGCATGGCGCGTGTTCTTCCGTGTAGTCACGCCTCAGCTGCGGATCGCGACCTCAGGCGGGGCGCTGCTCGTCGCCCTCCACCTCCTCGCCGAGTACGGCGCGTTCGCGATGATCCGCTTCGACACATTCACCACGGCAATCATGGAGCAGTACCGCTCGACCTTCAGCGGCGCGGCGGGCAACATGCTCGCGTCCGTCCTCGTGGCCGTGTGCCTCGTGCTCCTCGTTGCCGAGGCCAGGCTCCGGGGCGACGCGCGGTATGCGCGCATCGGCTCGGGGGTGCAGGCCACGCCCGCTCGGCTCGCCCTCGGCCGGTGGCAGGCGCCCGCCCAGCTCGGACTCCTTGCTCTCGCGGTCGTCGCGGTCGGCGTGCCCCTCTGGATGACCATTGCGTGGGCCAGCCAGGGCGGTGGCGCCATCTGGGAGACCCGCGAGCTCGCCGGAGCCCTCGGTTCGAGCCTCTGGCTGGGAGTGCTCGGTGCGGTCGTGACCACCGTCGTCGCGTTCCCGCTCGCGTTCCTCGCCGTGCGCTTCCCGGGGTGGCTCTCGCGAACACTCGAGCTCTCCAACTACGTCACAAGCTCGATGCCCGGCATTGTCCTGGCCCTCGCCTTCGTCACGGTGGCGCTGCGTGCCATCCCGGGCGTCTACCAGACCACCGGCCTGCTCGTCGCCGCGTACGTGCTCCTGTTCCTGCCCCGTGCACTCGTGAACCTGCGCGCGGGGCTCGCTCAGGCGCCCAAGGAGCTCGAGGAGGCCGCCCAGGCGCTCGGGAAGCCGCCACTGCTGGCGTTCTCCCGAGTGACCCTGCGCCTCGTCGCCCCCGCGGCGGCGGGCGGCGCGGCGCTCGTGTTCCTCGCGGTGGTCAACGAGCTCACTGCCACGCTCCTGCTCTCCCCGCTCGGCACGAAGACCCTCGCGACCGAGTTCTGGTCCCTTTCGAGCGAGATCGACTACGTGGGCGCGGCGCCCTACGCCCTCCTCATGATCGCGCTCTCCGCACCGATGACCTACCTGTTGTTCCAGCAGTCCAAGAAAGCAGCCGGACAGTGACCGAACAGTCCCCCACGCCCGTCACCTCAGCTCGCCTTCCTGAACCGCGCGTCGCGCCGCAGATCGCCGAGACGGCCGACCACCACCTCGATATCGAGGGGGTGACCAAGCACTTCGGCCACCAGCAGGTCCTCAAGGGCATCAACCTCTCCGTGGCGCGCGGGGCAACAACCGCGATCGTGGGGCCCAGCGGATCCGGCAAGACCACGCTCCTGCGCCTCATCGCAGGATTCGAGGCCCCCGATACCGGGCGCATCCTCATGGACGGGCGTGAGGTCGCCGGGGACACGTGGGTGCCGGCGCACCGACGCAACATCGGGTACGTGGCGCAGGACGGCGCTCTCTTCCCGCATCTGTCGGTGGCGCAGAACATCGCGTTCGGGCTCGACCGCGAGAGTTTCCGTGGGCGGAAGGCCGTGGCGAGGCGCGTCGAAGAGCTCCTGGACATGGTGGCCCTCGGCTCCTCCTACGCGAACCGCCGACCCCACCAGCTTTCCGGCGGCCAGCAGCAGCGCATCGCGCTGGCCCGGGCCATGGCGTGCGAGCCCGAGGTGATGCTCCTCGACGAGCCGTTCTCCGCGCTCGACGCCGGCCTCCGGGTCTCCACCCGCCGGGCGATCGGCAAGGTCCTGCACGAGGCTGGCGTCACGACCATCCTCGTGACGCACGACCAGGCCGAGGCCCTCTCGTTCGCGGACCAGGTCGCCGTGATGCGCGGCGGCAGGCTCGCCCAGATCGGCAATCCGTTCGTTGTGTACACGCGGCCCGCTGACCGCGCGACCGCCGAGTTCCTCGGCGACGCCGTGATCCTCGAGGCGTGGCTCGAGGGCTCCCTTGCGATGTGCTCGCTCGGCGCGATTCCGGTGCGCCGCCCTCCGACCCAGGGCCGTGTGCAGATCATGCTCCGTCCCGAGCAGATCCGCATCGCCGCCGACTCTCGCATCCACGGGACCGTGCTCGACTGGGACTACTTCGGCCCCGAGTCCTCGGTGCGCATCAAGCTGCCCGATCGGCCCGCGGACCCCCGGGTCCCCGGAGGCGGCGAAGTCATCACGATCCGCCACTGGAATGCCGCCATGGCCCGGGCAGGGATGGACCTCGCGCTCAAGGTCATCGGCGAGGGCGTGGCCTTCCCGGTCGACTGACGCACCCGTCAGTCCAACCCCGCCTGCAGGCTTCCGGGTACGACGGCGACCACCCACCCCCAGCGCGCTCCTCACCGCGGTGAGCGGGCGGCGTCGTGCGCAGGGGAGGTGTCCGGCTAGGCTGAACGCATGGCCGACGACGTGACCCAAGCCTCCGCCGATCCCGCGACCCGATGGGTGACGAGTTCGGCGCTGACCCGCTACCGCCTCGCACCCAACCCCGGGCCGATGAGCCTGGACGGGACGAACTCGTACGTGATCGCGACGCCCGGCTCAGAGTCGGTCGTGGTGGTGGATCCGGGGCCGCTCGACGCCGAGCACTTGGCCGAGCTCGCGGGCGCGGGACGCGTCGAACTCATCATCCTCACCCACCACCATCCGGACCACAGCGAGGCCGCCGAGGAGTTCCACCGGATGACCGGCGCTCCCGTACGCGCGCTGGACTCCAAGCTGTGCCTCGGTGCGGGCCCGCTGGGCGGGGGCGAGCGCCTCGACGCCGCGGGGGTCCGCATCGAAGTCCTTGCCACCCCCGGCCACACGGCGGACTCGATCAGCCTCCACCTGCCAGACGACGGCGAACACGGCTCGGTCCTGACCGGCGACACCATCCTGGGCCGCGGCACCACCGTGATCATGTTCCCCGATGGGCGGCTCGGCGACTACCTCGAAACCCTCCGCCAGCTCGAGGCGCTCGGCCCGGCCACCGTCCTGCCCGCGCACGGCCCGGTGCTGCCGGACCTCGGCCAGATCTCGCGGGCCTACCTCGCCCACCGCGAGGAGCGGCTGGACCAGGTGCGAGCGGCCCTCGCCCAGCTGGGGCAGGATGCGCCAATCGCGGCCGTCACAGATGCGGTCTACACGGACATCGACGGGAACGTGCGCCGCGCCGCCGAGAATTCGGTCGCCGCCCAGCTGGACTACCTGCGCGGCTGGGCGTAGGGGTCCTTCTGCCAGCGGGGGGCGGCACAGCGCACATAGGAAGGGCAGGATCTATCGGGGTCGGGACTCGCGCTATTCCGCCGGGCGGAGCCGCAGCCCCTGCATGCCCCCGTCTACCGCGAGGGAGGTCCCGGTAGTGGACCCAGCTGACGGGGAGGCGAGATAGGTCATCGCGGCGGCCACCTCGTGCGGGGTGACGAGCCGTCCGTGGGGTTGCCGGGCGTTCAGGGCTGCCCTCTCGGCGTCTGGGTGTTCGGCAGAGGCGAGCAGGCGCCCGACCCAGGGCGTGTCGGCGGTGCCGGGGTTGACGCAGTTGACCCGGATGCCCTCCCGCAGATGGTCAGCGGCCATGCTCAGCGTGAGCGAGAGGACGGCCCCTTTGCTCGCCGAATAGAGGGCCCGCGAGGGGATCCCGGCGGTCGCCGCGATCGAGCATGTGTTCACGATGGCTGCCGCCTGCGAACGGCGCAGGTACGGCAGGGCCGCACGACTGACGCGCACCATTCCGAGCACATTGACGTCGAACACCCGGCGCCACTCATCATCGGCATTGTCTTCAACCGTGCCCTGCGCGCCGATGCCGGCGTTGTTGACCACAATATCCAGCCGTCCGAACCTGTCGACAACGGCTTGCACCGCTGCCACAACTGACTCGTCGTCTGCCACATCGCAGTCCACGGCGAACAGCCCGCTGGCGGCATCCCCCGGATTCAGGTCGAGGACTGCCACTGTTGCGCCCGCTGCGGCCAGTCTCGCCGCGGCGGCCGCACCGATGCCGGAGGCACCTCCGGTGACGATAGCCACCATCGAGTCCAATTCATGCATGCGGTCTCCTTCCGTTGCCGCTCGCTTTTGCTGCTGGTCAGGCCTGGGCGAATGTCTGGCGTTGCCGGCCGAGGCCTTCAACTTCGAGTTCGACGACGTCGCCGGCTGCCAGATAGGGGAACCTGCCCGAGAGCGCCACGCCCTCCGGCGTGCCAGTCATGACGACATCCCCAGGCTCCAGTGCCATGTACTGGCTCACGTGATGGATCAGGTAATGCACCGGGAAGATCATGTCCGCCGTACTCGAATCCTGCCGGGGCTCGGCGTTGACCCAACTGCGCAGCCGCAGGTTGTGCACGTCCACCTCCTCCGCTGGCACCAGCCACGGGCCGAGCGGGGAAAACCCAGGAGCGCACTTGCCCTTGGACCACTGGCCGCCGGAATCCTCCATCTGGAACGTGCGCTCCGACAGGTCATTCGCCACGAGGTACCCAGCAATGTGCGACGCTGCGTCCTCCACTGAACACAGGTAGCCAGCCCGCTGGCCAATGACCACGCCCAACTCCACCTCCCAGTCGGTCGTGGTGCTGTTGCGCGGAATGAACGCTGTGTCGTCCGGTCCGGCAACGGTGTTCGGGGTTTTGAGGAAGATCATCGGCGCCTTCGGCGGCTGCGCGCCGGACTCTGCCGCGTGCGCGGCGTAATTCATCCCGACGCAGACGATCGCCGACGGGCGCGCGACAGGGGAACCCACGCGCAGCCCCTCGGCGTCCAACTCAGGGAGGGCCCCATCGGCCAGCTGTCGGCGCACCTCGTCAATGCCCCCGCCCGCCAGGAAGGCCCCGTCGATGTCCGCCGTCAGCGGTGACAGATCATACGTCTTCTCGCTGCCAGCGCCGTCCCCGGCGATGACGGCCGGAAGCTCAGCTCCCAGCGGCCCGAGCCGGACAAACTTCAATCCCTGTGGTTTCAGATCCATCGGTCTTTCTGTCCTCCTGGAAATGGGTTGCTTCACAGTCTGGTCACTCGCCGAGAGGTGTCCTCCCGGGAGAGGAACCCGCTCGTCAGCTCGATTCCGTGGCCGGGGGCCGACGTTGTGGTGATGGTGCCGTTGCTGAGCACGGGCAGGCCTGTGGCGATGTCTTGATACCAGCCGTGGTAGAAGGCGCGGGCAACTTTCCTGGACTTCGACGTTCGGGGTGGCGGTCGCGAGATGTACTGCGGTAGCGAGCGCGACCGGGCCGGTGCAGTCGTGGAGTGCTATGGGCAGGCCGTGGCTGTCAGCGAGGTGGGCGGCTTTCCTCCCCTGGGTGACGCCTCCGCACCATCCGAGGTCAAGGATCGCGGTGTCGATGGCGTTGTTGTCGAAGAGGGCTTTGTAGCCGAGGTTCCCGGCGCCGGTGCTCTCTCCGACTGCGATGGGGATGGGGGTCCGCGCGCGGAGCGCGGACAGCGCTGCTGGCTGGTCGGATCTGATCGGGTCTTCCGCCCAGGTGAGGCCGAAGGGTTCAACGGCGTAAAGGAGGCGGCTCGCTCCTGAGAGGGTCCATTGTCCGTGCAGCTCGAGGTAGATATTGATCTCATCACCGACCTCGTTCCTGATCGCGTCAAGGACGGCCAGCCCGGGGCGGAGGTCAGCGGTCCGGCTTCCGCGGCTTTGCTCCGCGGCGAGGTCGAATGGCCAGATCTTCATGCCGGGGTAACCGGCATCTACCAGTTCTCGGGCCAATTTCGCCGGCTCATGGTGGAATGCCCACAGGTCTTCATAACGGTCCGCCGGTGCCGAGTCAGCGCTGAGGGGAGTGCCCCAATTGGACGAAGATTGGCAGGACTGGGCGTTGATGTAGGAGTACCCGGCACAGGTGTTGTAGACGGGGAGTCCATCATTGAAGCGGCCGCCGAGCAGTTCGTTCAGCGGTAGGGATGCCCGTTTGGCCAGCAAGTCCCAGAGGGCGATGTCGATCGCAGAATTGCCGCGGGCTTCCGCGCCGGAGCCGGAATAGCCGATGTAGGGCTCCAGGGCAGCGGCAGCGGCGGAGGGTGTGTCCGCTCCGCCTTCGGCGAGCAAGGGGGCGGCGACGTCGTGGATGTAGGCTTCGACGCTCGTGGCGCCGAAGAAGGTCTCCCCCAAGCCGAGGGTCCCGTCCTGGTCTCGGATGGCGACGAGGGTGAGGTTGGGCTGAAGCGCTGTTCTGATCGTTTCAATTTCCGTGATGGCCATGGTGCTCCTCGTGGGGGCCGGGTGATGGGGTCGGATTCACAGTTCGGAAATGGGGAAGATCCGGTGCCGGAGCGCCTCTAGTGCGAGCAGCGGGTGCGGGGCTACGACTGCCCGGGGCGATCCCAGCGTCCGTCGATCCGCTGCGGGACGCGCCACGGATTCTCATCCCGAAGCGGTTCGGGCAGGAGGCCTGGCGGGAAAGACTGATAGGAGACGGGGCGAAGGAAGCGGCGGATGGCAGCCGTGCCGACCGACGTGGTGTTGGAGGTCGTCGCCGGGTAGGGGCCGCCGTGGTGTTGGGCGTAGCTGACGGTGACGCCGGTGGGCCAGCCGTTCCAGAGGACACGGCCGCTGATTCCTGCGAGGACCTCCAGCAGGTTGGTGGGGGTCTCATCCGGTTCCGTCTGAAGGGTCGTGGTGAGCTGGCCTTCGAGAAGCCCCGCAAGGTCCGGAAGCTTCATGTCATCCTCGTACTCGATCACGAGGCTGGCGGGCCCGAACATCTCCTGACGCAGCAGCTCAGGTTGGGCCAGCACGTCGGCGCCCGTGGTGTGCAGAACAGTCGGTGCGGGCTGGGGCGCGAAGGTTCCTTCCACGAGGACGTCAACCTCTGACTGGTCCCGGAGTGCGGTGACGGAGCGCTCGTAGCCTTCGAGTATGCCGCTGCTGAGGAGCCGGATCGGCGTGAAGCCCGACAGTGCTTCCGAGAGGAGCCGGCGCAGTTCTTCTCGGCCGGTGGCCGGGACGAACAACAGTCCGGGCTTGGTGCAGAACTGGCCCATGCCCAGGGTGAAGGAGTTCACATACTCCTTCAGGATGCTCTCCCTGCGCCGCTGCCATGCAGCTGTCGTCACGAAGACGGCGTTGATGCCGCCGAGTTCGCCGTAGAACGGGATGGGCTCGGGCCGACTCTGGGCCCGCTGCAGGAGGGCCCGGCCCCCTGCGGTGGAGCCGGTGAACCCGACGGCTTTGATGAGCGGGTGGTCTACGAGGTTTTCGCCGGCAGTCCGGCCGGCCACGAGGGAGAACAGCCCTGGGGGCGCCCCGGCGGACTCGAGGGCTGCCGCAACCGTCTGCGCTGTTTGTTCGGCGAGGTCCGGGTGCGCCTCGTGGGCCTTGTGGACCACGGAGCACCCAGCGGCGAGGGCCGAGGCGCTGTCACCTCCCATCACGCTGAAGGCGAAGGGGAAGTTGGAAGCGCCAAAGACGCCGACTACCCCCACCGGCTGGTTGACCCGGCGCAGGTCCGGCCTAGGACCCATTCCCCAGTGAGGATCAGAGTGGTCTATCGTCGCGTCGAGGTGTTCGCCTTGACGGATCTCGCCCGCGAACAGCTCCAGCTGGAATATGCTTCGCCTGAGCTCCGATTCGAGCCTTGGTTTCCCCAACGAGGTCTCCCGGTCGGCAATGGCCACAAGTGCCGCCTCGTTCCGGGCCAGTCCGTCAGCGATGGCCTCGAGCCACGAGGCCCGGGTGGATAGGTCGACGTGCCGGCCGACGTGAAATGCTTCATAGGCTGCACGAACAGCGGTATCGACTTCGTGCGGGCTGGTGTCCTTCATACGGGTGCTGCCTCCGTGATTTGTGCGGATGCGGGCTGGTGGCGTTGTCTTGGTCGCCGTGGGAGGAATCTGGGCATCAGGCCCAGCCCAGGATGAGGGGGTCGTTTCTTCGAGCGAGGCTGACCAGCCGGTGGTGGGTATGAGGCGGCAGATCGGGGAGAGGAGATCTGGTCTTGGCGCTTGCGATGATGCGGCCTTCCTTCAGCAGAGCTTTCGCTGCACGCAGGCCGCACTGCCGGTTCTCGAAATGGATGAGCGGCAGTATTGCTTCCCAGTCTTTGGCCGCTTCCTCGCGTTCGCCCTTGTGGAAGCGGCGGACGATCGCGCCCAGCTTGTCGGGAAGCATCGAGCTGGACATCGTCCCGCTGGCGCCCGCCTCCAGATCCGGAATCAACGTGATGCCTTCCTCTCCGTCGAAGGGGCCTGGCAGGTCATCCCCGGCTGCTGTGATCAGCGAGCGCAGCTTCTCCGCTGTCTGCGGCATCTCGATCTTGACGTACTTGACCTGTGGGATTTCCCGGGCCAAGCGCGCCAGCAGTGACACCGAAAGCCGGGTTGGGCTTACCGGGGCGTCCTGGACCATGACGTCTATCTCCAGCCCGTCCGCGAGCTTCTTGAAGTATTCGAGGATCGCTTCCTCGTCGGCGACGACTCCGGCTCCGTAGAACGGCGGCATCAGCATCACCATCGAGGCCCCCAGTTCCTGCGCTCGCATAGCACGGGCCCGGGCGACCTTGGCGCTGAAGTGGCTCGCGGCTACGCAAACAGGAAGGCGTCCGCCCACGTGCTCCAATGCGCTCCGGGTGATCAGGTCCCGCTCCGAGTCATCGAGCGAGAATTGTTCCGAAAAGTTCGCCAGAAGGCACACCCCGTCGGAGCCAGCATCCATGAGGTAGTCGAGGACGCGCAGCTGTCCGGCGAGGTCGAGGGTCTCGTCGTCGGAAAAGATGGTAGGGGCCACAGGCAAGACCCCGCTTAGCACAGACATCGTGCTCCTTTCGGCGTCTCAGACACGGGCGACCGGGTTGGCGAGCGTCCCGATGCCCTCGATGGCAATGCTCACGGTGTCCCCCTCGGACAGAATGAAGTCCAGGCCCGGGACGACGGAGGTCCCCGTCGACAGCACAGCGCCTTCGGGGTAGGCCTCTGCCCTGAGGAGGTACGCAGAGAGTTCCGAGAATGTCCTCTTGAGTTTCGCCGTCGACGTGTCCCCCTTCCACACCACTTCGCCATGGCGCGTGATCTCCATCGCGATTCCTGCGTCTTCCGGGTGGGGCAGGTGGGTCGCCAACCGGATCCAGGGACCGATCGCGCAGCTGTGCCGGTATACCTTGGCCTGAGGCAGGTAGAGCGGGTTCTCCCCTTCGATGGATCGGGAGCTCATGTCGTTGCAGATGGTGTAGCCAAGGACTTCGCCTCGGAAGTTCAGAACGAGAGCGAGTTCCGGTTCCGGTACATTCAATTCCGAATCGCTTCGGATGCCTGCCGCTCCCCCGGGGCCGGACACCCGCCACCCGAGCGCCTTGAAGAACAGCTCCGGCCGCTCGGCGTCGTACACCCGGTCATAGATGTCCGCCTCAGTGCTTTCCTCCATCCGGGCTTCCTTGGAGATCTGGTAGGTCACTCCTGCTGCCCACACTTCCGTGTGGTCGTCCACGGGAGCGAGGACCTGCACCGGTGCCTCAGAGGCGAGGGGCGCTGCTTCAAGCATGCGCAGGGCTTCGGGAACCTCGAGGGCCAGCAAGGTCCCGAGTCGGGCCTCCGCGTCGAGGACCCGCAATCCGCCCCGGCTTTGGTAGAACCAGCGGATCGAGCCGCACGCCGTGCGCGCTTTCATGAGAGTTCCTACAGGCATATCGCTTGGGTTCACCATCTGTTTCCTACTCACCGCTTCGGGGCTGGGGTATGGGGGTTCACGTGACGTTCGGCGATTTTCGCCGTTCCGTCGAGGCCGAGGAGTTGGAGGCCGCGCCGATATTCCGAACGAAGGATCTCGACCGCGCGCTCGACGCCGGCTTCCCCACCCGCCATCAGGCCATAGAGATAAGCCCGCCCAACCATCACGGCGTCCGCTCCCAGAGCAACGGCAGCAATGATGTCCTGTCCATGCCGGACTCCGCTGTCCAGGAGCACTGTCGTGTCAGGGCCTACGGCGTCCCGCACTGCAGGCAGCATGTCGAGGCTGGCAGGAGCGCGGTCGAGTTGCCGTCCGCCATGGTTGGACACGACGACGCCGTCGGCCCCGAGATCCATCACCCGGCCTGCATCCGCGGGGTTCTGAATCCCCTTAACCAGGAGCTTGTGCGGCCATTTCTTCCTCAGCCACGCCAGGTCCTCGTAGTCCAGCCCCGGGTCGAACAAGAGGGCCGCGACGTCGGCGGAGGTCCCCGGGAAGTCACGGACGGAGGCGAACTCGATCGGTGCGGTGGTGAGCTTGTTGACCCACCAGTAGGGGAAGCGGGACATGTCGAAGAAGGTCTTCAGGGTCAAGGACGGCGGGATCGTGAGGCCGTTTCGGACGTCCTTCAGCCTGCGCCCGCCCACGGCTGTGTCGATGGTCAGGACCACCGTCCTGCTGCCGGCCTCCAGCGCCCGGTCCACCAGCTGGTTGTTCAACCGGTGGTTGTTGGTGAGGTAGAGCTGGAACCAGTTCTGGCCCTCGGGCGCGGCCTCCCAGATTCCCTCAATAGTGTCGGTTCCCACCGTGGAGAGGGTGTACGGCAGGTTGTTGCGCTGGGCAACCCGCGCGACTGCCCCCTCCCCCTGGTGGTGCATCATGCGGGTGTATCCGGTGGGCGCGAAGACGAGGGGGAAGTCGATCCGTTCTCCCAGCAGTTCTGTGGAGAGATCCGGGTCCACCACCGAATTGAGGTTCTCGGGAATGAATTCTGTTTCCCGGAAGGCGTGCACGTTTCGCGAAGCCGTGATTTCAGCATCTGCCGCACCGTCGACGTAATCGAAGACAGCACGCGGTGTAGTGCGGCGTCCAATGCGCCGGAGGTCCTCTATCGTGAGGGCGTTCTCCAATCGCCGTTTCACCGGATCTAGAACGGGCGCGCGGAACTGCAGCAGCTCGCGGACCTCCGACAGTCGGGGCAGCTGCCGGCGCACCGGCACGCTGCCGTCGGGGGCGGGCTGCACCTGCGGTGCGGCTGCTACGTGCCTTGTTTCGGTCACGGTCATTGGAGTACCTCCGGATTCACGATGTTCCGGGGCGTCTGCCCGGCGACAGCGTCCATCACGTTCTCTGCCGTGCGGCGCTTGAGCTCTTCCTGTGACTCTTCGCTGTACCAGGCGGCGTGCGGGGTGAGGACCACGTTGTCAAGTCCCAAGAGCCTGGCGCCGGGTGGAAGGGGCTCTTCCTCGAACACGTCGAGCCCGGCACCGCGGATAGTGCCCGACTGGAGCGCCTCGACGAGGGCTTCCGTGTCTACGACGCCGCCGCGGCAGGTGTTGATCAGCAAGGCTCCGGCCTTCAACCGTGCCAGCACGTCGGCGTCGATGAGATGGTGCGTGTGCCGGTTGAGGGGGACATGCAGGGAGAGCACGTCGGCGCGGCTGATGAGCTCGTCGAACCCCACGACCTCCGTTCCATCCGGGCTGACGGTGCCGGGAGTGTGGAGGGGGTCGAACCCAATGGTGCTGTAGCCGACCCCCCTCGCCTTCCGTGCGGTGGCCGCGCCGATCAGGCCTAGCCCGACCACCCCGAAGACCCTTCCTGAAAGGCGATGCAGGGGCTGGGCTGGCGCGAGGGAGCAGTCGCCCCGTCGCACCGCGCGATCGAGCATGGCCACTCCGCGGGCCAGGGTCATCGTCAAGGCGAGCGCGTGGTCGCTGACGTCCTCCGTGCCGTAGTCCGGGACGTTGCAGACGGCCACGCCGAACTCGGTTGCGGCGTCCACGTCCACGTTGTCCACGCCGACTCCGTAGCGTCCCACGGCCTTCAATCCGGGCAGAGCCTCAAAGACCTTCCGCGTGACGGGAGCGTACTGGACGAGGATCCCGCGGGCATCGGCCGCCGCACGGATAACGTCTTCCTCCGTCCGGCAGTCAGCCCGGACCAATTCCATTCCCCTCGATCTGGCCACGGCCTCTTCCTCGGCGAGGCACTCTTGGTCCCAGTCGGTGACGACGATGCGCATTGAAGCGCCGGATGATTCACCGCCGGTGTCAGTTGCGTCCTCGCGCAGGGGCGCGGCGACGTCGGCAGCGTGCGTGCCTGAAGGCGATGTCACAGGTCACCCTCCGTCGCCGGGGCCGGCTGCCGCTGCGTCTGCTCTTGGTCAACGTAGCCGTACACCTCGGGGAGGATGTACGTCGCGGCTAGGAACCCGGTCAGGGACAGCAGGGCCACCAATGCGGTGGCCAGCGGGACGCCGAGTGCGGTGAACATGATGGGGAAGAAGAAGATCGTGACGAACGATGCGAGCTTCACGAAGATGTAGCCGAACCCCGAAGCGGTCGCGCGGTAGCGTGACGGGGCGACCATGGAGGCGATCGTCATGCCGTTGGACGCATCCCAGTAGTGGCCGAACATCAGACCGGCTGCCGCGAGGGGGACCAGTGGCTTCCAGTCCACCTGCAGGAAGATGGCCGCAAGGATGAGGGAGACGAACGCCAGGCCGTAACCCACACGGGCGACGCCCTTGTGCCCGATCTTCGGAGTGGCCAGCGGTGCCGTGAAGCCGCCGATCGTTGCGATGACGTAAATCCCAGCGGTAAGGAAGTTGGTCGCCGTAATACCGGACACGCCGGTGAGGATGAGGATGGTGGGCAGGTAGAACCCGAAGGCAGAGAATTCGGCGCCCTGCATGGCGTTGGAGATCCAAGCGAAAATGGTTGCCCGGCGGCGCGTGCGGTCGGCCCAAATGCTGGAAAGGAAGTCCCGGGTGCGGGGACGGTCGATCGCATAGTCCTGATTGGGGAGCATGTCGAGGTCGTCATTGAACATCTCGCGCGAGACCTTCTTGGCCTGCGCGAACTTCCCGCGCTGGATCAGGGCGAGGGCGGTGTCGGGAACGTCGAGGCGCATGACCAGCAAGGCAAGAGCAGGAACGGCCCCTAGCGCCAGTCCGAGCCTCCACAGCAGGGCTTGGTCCATGCCCGTCATGTAGAGGATGGTGATCACCACGATGGCGACGATCTCCCCGACACCGAACATCATCTGCCACCGGTTGCCCATCACTTCGCGCTTGCCCCTGGGCATGCTCTCCATGATGTACGCGTAACCGGTGGAGATGTCGCTCCCGAGCGGGAAGCCAAGCAGGAACCGGATGATGACCAACTGCCACATATCGGTGGCGAAGCCCTGAGCAGCGGCAAGCACGATAAAGGCGACCATGGTGGCTAGGAACACCTTCCGCCTGCCGAAGCGGTCCGCGATCCAGCCTCCGAAGAATGCACCTAGGAGCGCTCCGGCCTGGACTGCGCCCGAGGCCAGGCCCAGCATGGCCGGGCTGGGGTGCAGGTCCTTGCTCACGAAAATCAGGAGGAAGGAAATCGAGTAGAGATCCCAGGCCTCTATCAGGATGGTGGAAATCATCAGCCACCCCGCACGCCGCCCGTCGCCTGTTCCTTCCTGGTTCAGCACATGCTCGGCGGCCCGGTCGCTGAGGCTCAGCAGTTCTTTCTGGTCCATTACGGCTCCTTCGCCGATCAATTGCGTTCCGTTTGACGGAATGGCATTCGATATGTTGGAATCGTATAGGAAACAGTATGTAGGGTCACGGGTCGTGTCAAATGCCCGATTCCGGCAGAGAGCGGCCTCCACCGCGTGAAGGGAAGAAGCAGACCGATGACTTCGATGAGCTCCGGCGAAGGGGCTGCTTCGAGGAAACTCCTCAGAGTCCTCGAAGCACTCGGGAGCGCCGAAGGCCCCTTGCGCCTGGCGTCTCTGGCGGCGGAAACGGGTATGGCCAAGTCCACTGCGCATCGCCTGCTGGCCGTACTGGTCGCGGAAGGGTGGGCGGCTAGCCGCGAGGGCTCCTATGAGCTGGGGCCCCGGGCCAGGGCTGTTGCTGCAGCAGCGATACGCGACCCGGTCAACGCCAGCGTGGACGCAGTCCTTCAGGGCTTGTCCACGGAAGTCTCCCAGACGGTGCATCTGGGGCTGGCAGCAGGCGATCACTTCATCTACACCCACAAAGTGGAGGGCCCGCAGGGCTTCGGCATCGCCTCACACGTCGGAATGAAACAGCTCCTGCACAGCACTGCGATCGGCAAATGCATTCTTGCGGGAGTGGGCGACGCGGAGCTGGCGGACCTAGTCCGGCGCACAGGCTTGCCTGCCCGAACGACTCGCACACACGACACCCTCGACGCCTTGCTGGCCGATCTCGCCGGCGTGAGGGAAAGGGGCTTCGCATTGGACGACGAGGAAAACGAAGACAACATCCGCTGCGTCGCCGTGCCCGTCCGCATCAATGCCAAAACCATTGGCGCCATCAGCATCTCAACAGTCACGCTGCTCACCGATCTCGACACCGTTGTCGGCTTCGTACCCGCCATGAACAAGGCAGCCGCCCGGGTACAAGGGCTTCTGACGTGAGTGTGGTGGCCAGCCGCGTCCTCGTGGCGGGCCAGACCCTGCTTGCCCACGGCACGCTCGTGGACATCACCCCCGAGTGGGGTCTCAGTCGCGAGCAGATCAAAGGATAGGGAGCCATGCCGCACACCTCGAATCCACGCCTGATCACCATCGGCGAAACGATGATGATGGTGACTCCTGCGCGTGCGGAGTCCCTGGCAACGGCCGAAGACGTTCGCCTCCACCCCGGTGGCGCGGAATCGAACGTCGCCTGCCACACTGCGCACCTGGGAATCCCCTCAGCATGGGTCAGCGCCGTCGGCGACGACGTCCTCGGACGCCGGATTGTCCGGTCGGTCGAGGAGCGCGGCGTCGACACCCGGTGGGTGACGTCAGACCCAGATGCCCCCACCGGGGTCTATTTCAAGGACCCGGGCCACGGAGTCCTGTACTACCGGCGTGGGTCTGCCGCGTCCCGGATGAGCCCCGCCACCCTCGCGAGCGTTCCGCTCGAGGATGCCGAGATCGTGCACCTCTCGGGCATCACGCCTGCGTTGTCCGCGACCTGCGCGGCGCTGGTCGACGCCGTGTTCGAGCAGGTCGCCGCCAGCGACGCCACGGTGACCTTCGACGTCAACTACCGCCCCTCCCTGTGGCCCGAGGGTACGGCCTCCGACGTCCTGCGCCAGCTGGCCAACCGGGCGGACGTCGTCCTCGTGGGCCTCGATGAAGCGCAGGCCCTGTGGGGCTGCGGGACGCCGGAGGACGGGCGGGCCCTCCTGGCGGAACCCGACAGGGTTGTGGTCAAGGACGGTGAGGTCGGCGCTACAGAGCTGAGCAGCACCGGAACCGTATTCGAGCCGGCGATCCCCACCGAGGTCCTGGAGGCGGTGGGTGCCGGCGACGCGTTCGCCGCGGCCTACCTCGCAGCCGACCTGAACGGCGCGAGCGCCTCTGATCGGCTCCGTGCCGGCCACGAGCGGGCGAGGCTGGTCCTGCTCTCGATGAGCGACTTCGTCGCAGATCCCCCTCCCGCCGCCGCCACGTCCACTGAGCTCACACACTCCACCGATTGAAAGGACCGGTCTTGCGATGATCGACAACTCAGAGTTCAGCAGCATCTTCGGCGCCGCCCCGCTCATGGCGATCCTCCGCGGCATCGGAGCGGAGAGGAGCCTCGCCGTCTCAACGACTGCCTGGGATCTCGGCATCGACGTGGTCGAGCTGCCCATCCAGACCCCGAACGACCTCGAGGCCCTGCGCGTCGTCGCAGCCGCCGGGCGCGAGAGGGGCAAGGTCGTGGGCGCAGGCACCGTCGTCTCCGTCGAGCACGTTAAGCATGCCATCGACGCGGGCGCCCACTTCACCGTGAGCCCCGGATTCGACCTCGAGGTCGTTCGGGCCTCCTCGGAGGCCGGGCTGCCACCGCTTCCCGGGGTGGCCACGCCGAGCGAAGTCCAGATCGCGCTCAAGGAAGGCCTGACCTGGCTCAAGGCCTTTCCCGCATCCGTGCTCGGCACCGAATGGATCAAGGCGATGAAGGGCCCCTTCCCCGCGGCCAAGTTCGTCACCACGGGCGGGATGCATGCCGGGAACGCGGAGGATTTCCTCGCCGCAGGCGCACGAGTGGTCGCCGTCGGATCCGCCCTGGAGGACCCGGCCCAGCTCCCCAGGCTCGCGGCACTGCTCGGTGCCTTCGTCCAGACTGCGCAGTCGGGGCGGTAGCGATGCTCTCGCAGAGCGATTTACTGGCCTTCGTGGAAGCGAAGCTGAGGTCTTGACAAGCGTGAGGGGTGGGGGCCGGCCTCACCGGTCGTGATCGCAGCCCGCGCGATCGCCCTCCTGCGCGCTACGCCGGGCAGAGGGATCAGAACAGCCGGAATCGGGTGAACTCTCCCGTCGCGGCGCCGATGCTCGCCTCGACCCGTTCCACGCTGCCCGGGGTCTGGTCCGAGCGGAGCCACGCCAGAAGGGCCTCCACGTCCTCGCGCTGGCCCTCGGCCACGACCTGGACCGTCCCGTCGGGCAGGTTGCCCGCCGACCCCACGAGGCCGCGCTGCTCGGCTTCCCCGAGCGTCCAGTAGCGGAACCCGGCTCCCTGGACCATTCCGTGGACCGTGGCCTCGAGCCGTGCCTCAGGCGAATCGGCGGCGTCAGGCGAGTCGGCGGCGTCAGGCGAGTCGGCGGCGTCAGGCGAGTCGGCGGCGTCGTGCGTCTCGTGATGGCGCCGGAAGATTGACATGCCTCAAGTGTCCGCCGAGGCCCGGAAGCCTGCCACCTCCGCAGCTGCCGCGTCCGGGCGGGCGTCGCGGAGCCGGAGCGCGTCGACCCACACGACGGCGGCGAGCACCATCGCGCTGATCGACCAGGAGGCCACAATGTCCGTGAACCAGTGGCGGCCCAGATAGACGTCGCTCGCGGCGACCGCCCCGGCGAGCAGCACGGCACCGAGCGCCCGGGCGGCGAGTCCCCGGATGCTCTCGCGCCTCGCGTAGGCCAGATAGAGGGCCGCGAACAGCAGCGTCAGAGTGCCCGAGGCGTGCGCCGAGGGGAAGGCCGGGCCGTCGGGGCCGCCCACGGCCCCGAACCACGCAGGCGGACGGGCACGGTCCACCCAGTGCCGCGCGCCCGTCACGAGCAGCAGGTCCGCGGCCGAGGCGCCCAGCAGCAGACCCGGCCGCCAGAGCTCACGCCTCCACACGGCCCATACCGCAGCGAGCAGAGCAGCCGCGGCCAGCAGCATGGACGGGGCTGACGCCGCACGCAGCACTTCCGCCACAGACGTCGCAGGTGCCGCGCGGTGGGCTGCCAGCGCATCGAGGACGGGCCAGTCAAGGTCGGCAAGGCCCCAGTCTCCCGCAACCGATTCGAGGAGCCATCCAAACAGCACGAGCCCCGCCGCGCCCAGGACAGCGGCCGCAGCGCGTCTCGTGGATGCGGAGACGTGGACCATCACTCCAGTGTCGCCGCGGCCCGTTGGAGGATCCCGGGAGAAACCTCGGCGCTAGCTGGGAATCGCTGGGGAGGGGCTTCCCCGCCTGTTTCGGATGTCGGTGCCCGGCGGTAGCGTGTCGGCATGAGCCCGCTCCCCCAGCCGTCCCTGCAGCCCTCCCTGCACAGGCAGCACGTGGCCGTGGCCGCTCCGTCGCAGCTCTGGCTCAGCCCAGAGGGCCGCCTTGCGCCGGATCCCGCCGGGCTCACGGGCGTGTTCCACGCGGACACCCGGCTGCTGGACCGGGCGCTGGTGACGGTGGACGGCGGGGAGCCGCAGCCCGTGGGCGTGGTGGTCCGGGGCAACCGGATCACGGTCGAGGGCCTCGCACGGAACATCGCGGGCCCCACCTTGGACCCTGCGGTCCGGGTGGTCCAGGTCTGGACGGTGGAGCCGGGTGCAGTGCGGCACCGGATCGAGCTCAGCACGTCCCTGCCCGAGTGTGCCTGCACGCTCGCCGTACACGTGAGTTCCGACTTTGCTCCGATGGATGCCGTGCGCGTCGGGCGGCCTGGGGAACCTGCGGAGCCCACACACGACGCCGGGCGGCTGGTCTGGGAGCGTAACGACCAGTCGGCTGCGATCACCCCAGCGACGCCCGGTGCGCAGCTCGTGACCTCGATCGACCGGGACTCCGACGACACGGACGGGTTCCCCTCAGGCCACCCGTCCCTCTCGTGGTCTGCGACCCTGCGGCGCGGAGAGCCCTTCCACGCGGAGTGGAGTGCCGCGCTCGAGGATGCGGGCGCCATCGTACGCGCCGCTGCGGATGCCGGCGCAGAGGAGGAGGGCCGGCCGGGTGCCGTGGGGCGTCTGCTGGCGAAGTCCCTCAACCAGCTCGCGGGACTGCGGGTCGCGACCACCCGGCTCCCGGATGCGCCGTTCCTCGCCGCCGGGGCTCCGTGGTACTTCACCCTGTTCGGGCGGGACTCGCTGTGGGCCGCGCGCCTGTTGCTGCCGCTGGACAGCGCGCTGGCCGCGGGGACACTGCACGCGCTCGCGGCGTATCAGGGCACGGAGCGAGCCGTGGAGTCCGCAGAGGAGCCCGGGAAGATCCCCCATGAGATCAGGGCGCGTGAGCTGGTCGTGGACAACGGGCCCGGGGGCGACCAGCTGCGCCTGCCCCCTGTCTACTACGGGACCGTGGACGCCACGGCGCTGTGGCTCTGCCTCCTCGGCGAGCTCTGGCGCACCGGCCGGGCGCCCGACGCGGTGCGACGGCTCCTGCCCGCGGCGCGGCGGGCCGCAGACTGGCTGCTGAATGCCGGCACGGGTCCGCTCGGGTTCCTCGCGTACCGCGACGAGTCGGGCCACGGCCTGAGCAACCAGGGGTGGAAGGACTCGGCGGATGCGATGCAGTTCCTCGACGGGCGGCGGGCCGAGGGCCCGATCGCGCTAGCGGAGGTGCAGGGCTATGCACACCAGGCCGCGCTCGAGGCTGCTGCGCTGTTCGAGGAACTGCGCGAGCCCGGGGGCGGGAAGGGGCTTCGGGGGCAGGCCTCGGCTCTGCGGGACTTCGCGGGCGGGCTGCAGGAGCGATTCCGCGAAGCGTACTGGGTGGACGACGCCGCCGGGCGCTTCCCTGCCATGGCGCTCGATGCCGCGGGCACTCCCCTCGATTCCCCTGGCTCCAACATGGGGCACCTCTTGGGCACCGGGCTGCTCGACGCCGACGAGGCCCGGCTCGTGGTGGACCGGCTGCTGGGTCCCGAGCTGTTCAGCGGGTTCGGGATCCGGACGCTTTCCACGGAGGCCGCCGGGTACTGGCCGCTGAGCTACCATTGCGGCTCAGTGTGGGCGCATGACACCGCGATCGCCGTGCGCGGCATGCTCGCCGAGGGGTTCCGGGCGGAGGCCGCCTCGGTGGCACGGGGGCTGGTCCGGGCATCCGAGTCGTTCGGCAATGGGCTGCCGGAACTGTTCTCCGGGGTCGGGACTGGCGAGTCCGAGCTTGCCCTGGCCTACCCCGCCGCGTGCTGGCCGCAGGCGTGGAGCGCGGCGTCGGCGGTGGTGCTGGCGCAGGCCCTGGCCTCCTGACCTGCTCCCCGCCCGTATGACCGGGCCCAGGCACAGGCTACGGGCGCTTCTTCTGCGGATAGATGGTCTCCTGCCGAGCGAGCATCTCGACATACTCGGCGATCTTGCGTGCCCGCGTCTCGGCCTTCTTGACGGACGTGGTCCGGTAGATTAGGGCATAGCGATGCGTCGACGTGAGCACGTCGAACATCGCCTGGGCCGCGGGCACGGCGGCAATCGCCGCCGCAAGGTCTGCAGGCACCTCGGCGCTGGCTGCACCGTCATAGGCCGTCTCCCACCGCCCGTCGGCCTTCGCGGCCTCGACCGCCGCCAAACCCGCCGGCTCCATCCGCCCCTCAGCTTCGAGCCGGCCCACCCGCTCCACATTGGTCGCAGACCAGCGGCTCTTCGCCCTCCGCGGAGTAAACCGGATCGCCGAGCTTTCGGCGTCCCGGGTGCGCAGCTGCCCATCGATCCACCCGAAACAGAGTGCCTCGAGAACGGCCGGCTCGTACGTCAGTTCCGTGACGGCCCCACCCTTCTTGTGCATCACCAGCCACACACCGGGACTCGAGCGATGGTGCTCGGCAAGCCACTCGCGCCATGCGGAAGCGTCGGGTACCAGGAGCTCTGGAAGATCGAGGGCCATGACGCCAAGCCTTGCGGCGCGTCGTCTAGGGCACAAGGCCCAGGGCACACGGAAGCGCAGCGATGCGACGATAGGTGCATCTGAAAGGACCCTCGATGCTCCGCGCCCACCCCACCCGCTACACCTCGGCCCTGCCCGAGCTCCGCCGGCTGCTCGAGGACATCGGCCTCGTGGCGACCGAGGAGGGCAAGAGCTGGGTGGTGCTCGACGCCGGTAGCGGCCGCGTGCGGCTCCGCTCGGTTTCGGCGGGCTCGCCCGGGGACGGCATGACAGCGTTCAGCGTCGAGATCCGTGAGCCCGGCACCTTCGTGCGGCGCATGGTCCAGGACGGCGGCCGGGCACACGTCGAGGACACCATCACCGGCCCGCGGGTGCGCGTCACAGGTCCGGACGGCTTCAGCTTCCTCGCCGAACCCACGAGCCACGCGGTCACCTCCACCGCGGCAGACCCGAACGTCACTGTGCACATGGAGTGGCTCACTCCGGATGTACCGGGCGCGGCCGCCGCCCTCGCCGCCATCGGGGGCCGCCCCCGCACCGACTCCCCTGGCCAGCGCGATCCCGCAGAGTTCACGGCGAAGAACGGCGGCGTCCTAGCCGCGCGCGGCCACCGCGTCCTCGGTGCGGGCGGGCTCTTCCTCGAGGACGACGGCGATCTGGGCGCCCTTGCCGACCGGCTTGCCTCCCACGGCTGGTCGCCCCAACCCGAAGCCGGGGGGAGCGGGGCGCCGGGGCGAGCAGACGGCGTCGTGCGTCTGCGCGTGCCGACCTCGGACGGAAGCGAAGTCACGATCCTGACCGCCCCCGGCGCCATGCGGTAGAACTGTAGGCATGGCAGTTCGCACCCCCGACCCGTATCCCGGCTGGCTCTCCCCGGAGGACCTCTACGAGGCACGGAATCGGCTGCCCATCCTGTATGTCGAGGCGCTGCCCGTGCGCCTCGACCCGCTCGGGTACGTCAATGAGGTGGGCCTCCTGCTCCAGGCCGACGACGAGGGCAACATGATGCGCAGCCTCGTCTCGGGGCGGGTGCTGTACAAGGAGACCGTGCGCGCCGCGCTCCTGCGCCACCTTGAGAAGGACCTCGGGCCGCTCGCGCTCCCGCAGCTTCCCGTGAGTCCCGTGCCGTTCACCGTGGTGGAGTACTTCCCGTCGCCGTCGCAGACAGGGTTCACGGACGAGCGGCAGCACGCCGTCGCCCTCGCGTACGTGATCCCGGTGGCCGGCGAGTGCCAGCCGCGGCAGGACGCTCTCGAGCTGACCTGGATGTCCCCCGCCGAGGCGCTCAGCGGGCCGGTGCAAATGGAGTTCGTGGGCGGAAAGGGCGAGCTCGTGCGGCAGGCCCTGGCCTTCGCAGGCATCGCCTTGTAGGTTCGCCTTCTGCCCCGCCTCCCGCGCGCCTGAGCCCGGCCGTTACCAACTGTTTATAAGGTAGAGGCGGACCGAAAGCCACCACGGAGGACCCAGATGCATGACAGCTCGGGGCCGCACGAGCGGCCCGGAACCCAGGAGTTCCACGAGATCGACGCCCACGAGCTCAAGCCTGGCCTGCGCCTGCTCCTGCCTGAGGGCGAGGACAGTGCCGAGATTGTCGAGGTGGACACCGTGCTGGACGACTACGGCCGGCCGGCGCTGTATTTTGCGGTCCTCGACAACCACACGAACCTCCGGGTGGCCCATGGGACCCGGGTGAAAATCTTCCGCGGCCGCGTCCCCCGGCCGGCTGATCTGCTATTCTCCGGGCCCACCGCCCCCGCCGAAGGCACCGCGCCAGAGCGCGCAAGCACCCCGCCTGACGCCGAGGCCGGCACGCCCGCGCACGAGGGTGAGCCCTCGCCGTCGCCCGCGGACGTCACCGTGCCTGCGCCGCAGCCACCCGCACCCCGGGCCCCGGCCGAGATCACCCTGGACACCGGGGACGTCGTCATCGTTCCCGGCTCCGCCCCAGCTGGTCCGGAGGGCGCGGACCCCGACCTTCTCAAGCGACTCCCCGCACCCATGGAGAAGCCCGAGGAGTTCATGCGGGCCATCGACCAGGCCCATCCGGGCCGCCAGGCCGTCCACGAGCTCACAGAACGCCTCGCGAAGGGCATCAACGTCAAGTCCGGAGCCTGCCTCAAGGACCTCAAGGACCTCGCGTACGAGCTGTACGTGGGCCAGTCGGACGTGGACAGCGCCCTCAAGGTCGCTGACATTCTGGCGGTGCTGCCCTACGACGGCAATCCTGCCCGCTGGTCCTCGATCGAGGCGGCGCTCGGCCTCGCATCACATCTGGCCAAGGAGCAGGGCAGCACCGAGCGTTCCGAGGTGTACGACGCCCTGCTGCGCAAGCCTGACACCGCGGAATCCGACCCCTTCCGCGCGAAGATGGCCGAGCGGGTGCGCGAACGCATCCTCAACGAGCCGAACCTGTACGACACGGAGATTTCGCGCGCGGTCGAAGCGAAGGACCACGGCGAGGAGCGCGCGTGGCGGATCCTGCGCCTCGCGAACCTCCTCCACCTGCGGGCGCACGGCGGCTCGAAGGCATTTCCCGACGATGAGCTCGACCGGCGCATCGAGGTCGAGCTGGGTGCCATCCGCGCCTAGCCCCACCGGAGCCCGGGAGCCAGAAGGGCGGTTGCAGGCCGCAAGGTGAGGGGTCATATCCCGTGACGCTCACGCCAGGGATATGACCCCTCAACTCAACGCCTGGGGCTAGGCGAGCGGGCTGGTCGGCCCTGCCGTCGCCTCGATCTGCCTCACCTTGGGATCCGTCTCGTCGGCGGCGTAGTCGGACGACCGGGTCTTGTCGATGCCCTGCGGCACCTTGAACGCCCGGAAGACCAGCGTGAGCACCACGGCCACGATCAGGTTGAGCGCGAACGCGGACACCGCGATGTACACAGGGAAGTCCGTGCCCGGGATCGGGGACACCGACCCGCCGAAGTGTGCGTGCGTGGTCGGGTTGACCACGTTGTACGCCGAGATGGTGCCGAAGGCGATGCCGATAGCCCATCCGATCAGCAGCGCCCACCTGTCGAACCAGCGCGTGTACAGGCCACCTACCACGGAGGGGAAGGTCTGCAGGATCCAGATGCCGCCGAGAAGCTGCATGTTGATCGCCGCTGACTGGTCCATGGCGATGACGAACACGAGCGCCCCGACCTTGACCACGAGCGAAACGATCTTGGAGATGTTCGCCTCGGTCTTCGGATCGGCGTCCGGCTTGAAGAAGTCCCGGTACACGTTGCGGGTGAACAGGTTGGCCGCTGCGATGGACATGATCGCCGCCGGCACGAGCGCGCCGATGGCGATGGCGGCGAGCGCGATGCCCGCGAACCACGAGGGGAAGTGATCCAGGAACAGCTGCGGCACCACGAGCTGCGGGTTGGTGGACCCGTCGAGGTCAATCGGTTTGGTCCCGGCCTTGATCGCCACGAACCCGAGCAGCGCGAGGAACCCGAGCATGAGCGAGTACAGCGGGAGGATCGCGGCGTTGCGGCGGATCGTGTTGCGCGCCTTCGAGGCCAGCACGCCGGTCACGGAGTGCGGGTACATGAAGAGCGCCATCGCCGAACCGAGGGCGAGCGTCCAGTACGCCGAGTAGCTGCTCTCGGACGGGATGAACACGCCAGCCGGCTTGCCGGTGGCCTGGCTCACGGTGCCGAGCTTGGTCTGCGCCGCGCCGAAGATCGTGTCCCACCCGCCGAATTTGATCGGCAGGTAGATCACGGCCACGATCACCGCGAGGTAGATCAGCAGGTCCTTGACTACGGCGATCATCGCGGGCGCACGCAGGCCGGACGTGTACGTGTACGCGGCCAGGACCACGAACGCGAGGATGAGCGGCAGGTCGGTCAGCAGGGCGTTTTCCGCGCTTCCCAGGCCCAGGACCGTCAGGACGGCCTTGATGCCCACGAGCTGCAGGGCGATGTACGGCATGGTCGCCACGATGCCCGTGACTGCGACGGCGAGGGACAGCGCGCGGCTCCCGTAGCGCCCACCCACGAAGTCTGCGCTGGTGACGTAGCCGTGCCGGTGCGAGACGGACCAGAGGCGGCTCATGATGATGAAGATGATCGGGTACAGCACGATGGTGTACGGCACCGCGAAGAAGCCGCTCACAGCGCCGGTGGCCCACATGGCGGCGGGCACGGCCACGAAGGTGTAGGCGGTGTACAGGTCTCCGCCTAGCAGGAACCACGTGATCCACGTGCCGAACCCACGCCCGCCCAGGCCCCACTCATCGAGGCTGTGGAGGCCGGTCTCCTCCTTCGACCTGCGCCACCGGGCGGCCATGAAACCCATCACGGCCACGATGAGGAACAGCAGGATCACGATGATGAGCGCGACCCAGTCGATTGAACGGCTGTTCATCGCTTCTCGCCTCCCTCGTCCGTCCGGTCATCGGACGACGCCGCGTGCTTGCCAGCCGCGGTCGAGCCATCTGCACTGGTGTCGTAACTACCGCCCACACCGGGCGAACCGCCGCGGACGACCTCGCGCCGTCGGCGGTCCTCCTTGGTGACGAGCCAGTAGGCGCTCCCGCTCAACGCCGCGGAGATGGGCACCCAGACGAGCTGGTACCAGTAGAAGAACGGCATCCCGCCCAAGCGCGGCTTGTCGAAGGAGTACAGCTGTGGCACGAGCGGGAGCACGATCGCCGCCGCGAGCAGGATGCCCGCCACGACGTAGGGCAGCGGTTTGGCCGGCCCGCGGGTCGGTGTAGCGCGGGTCGGCACGGTGGATCCGGACACGAGGCCTCCTCTGGTCCCGCCCGGCGGGCCCCCCGGGGTGGAGGATGCCGGACGTCGTTCACATGTCCCCCGGGGCATTTGTACCGCGCGACGTGCTGAAGGGGAAGGGGCTGGGCCTAGGAGAGGTTCCCAGGCCGGCTTCGAACTGCCTCAAAAGGGCAGCAGATCCGTTCGGCTGGGGCAGCCGCGTGTGGGCGAGGACCGCGACGGTGGTGCCCGAGGCTCAGCGCCGCCCGGCCTATCCCAGCCGCCGCAGCGCCTCCTCGGGATCGAGGCCAGCGTCTGCGGCAGCGAGCACCAGAAGTGACCGCGCCTCCTCCGCGCAGGCGGCACACGCAGTCAGATGGGCCCGGAGTCCGGGGAGCGTGTCCGTCTCGCCGTCGAGGAGCAGCTCGACGTACAGGTCAACCTGCTCGAAGCAGTCGTCGCAGGAGAGCCACGGCTCGGCGGCGACGGTGAGCCGCTGGAGGGTATCCGGGCTAATGTCCCGGCGGGGCGAAGTCATGGCGTCACCTTCGCAGGCGTGGGCGGTTCGGGCAGGTAACCGGCGGCGCTGAGGTGCCGTCGAAGCCGGGCCCGGGCGTCGTGGAGGGTCTTGTAGAGGGCGTTGCGGGTGGTGCCGAGCCGCTCGGCGAGGACGTCGATCGGCACCTCGTCGATGAGCAGGGCGATGACCACCCGTCGCTGGTGCAGGGTGAGGGCATCGCGAATCGCGGCGTTGACGGCGGCCGAGAGCTCGAGCCCCTCGGCCAGCTGCTCCGGCGAGGTCATCCGGGCCAGCGGCTCGGGCACCGACGTGAGTTCTACGTCCCGGTGCCGCCACAGGTTCCGCCGGACCCCGACCGCGGCGTACAGGATGCCGAACTTGTACGCCCAGGTCGTGAAGCGACTGCGGCCTTCGAAGGTGGGCAGCTTCGCGAGCACCGCCACCATCGCCTCGTCGGCGGCCTCGTTCACGATCTCCTCGACGCGCACGACGCCGATCGGCGGCAGATGCGCGGACATGAGCGAGATCTGGTGGCGGCACGCCTTCGTCAGGAGCGCGTGGAGCTGCGCGAGGGCCTCCTGGTGCCCCGGCCCGGGCGAGCCGAGTAGCGCGACCCAGTCGGCGCCGTCGTGCGCTCCCCCGGCATGGGACGGTGCTGTGCTGGGGGACCTGATCCCGTCCACAGCCTCACCTCTCGGGTCCGAGGTCGAGCGGCCCGGCGATCCGGACCGCGAGCTCCGGCGGGCATCCCCTGTCCACCAGGTTGAGGAGTTCGTGGATGTCGACGCCCCGCGAGGAGGCCATCCGTGCCGCCAGAGTAGCAGTGAACCCGGCCTCGCGGAGCAGGCGGGCGCGCCAGGCCACGATGTGCTGTCCCTCATCACGGGGCACCCCCGCCCCGCTGCGCGTTTCCGCGTCCCACTGAATGCTCATACGTCGTGA
The DNA here is from genome assembly GCF_021554725.1 of Sinomonas notoginsengisoli. Classification (GTDB taxonomy): domain Bacteria; phylum Actinomycetota; class Actinomycetes; order Actinomycetales; family Micrococcaceae; genus Sinomonas; species Sinomonas notoginsengisoli. Next base: position 175,248 of record NZ_JAIZDP010000004.1, read on the forward strand.
GTGTCACCCGGCGGCCATTTCTTACCCCGGTAAGACTGCGGCCTCGGGCGCCACTAAGGGTGCACGGGCGCGAGCCCCCTCAGAGAAGGAGAGCACTATGGAAACCAGAACATCGCGTGGGCGGCTGGGAGCCGTCGCGCTCGTCGCGGCACTGGCCCTCGGCGGCGGGCTCGCCGGCTGCTCGTCGGGCACGACGGCGGCGGGTCACCTCACCCACGATGCCGCGGCCGTGGCCTCGGTGGGTCAGGTGAGTGACAGCTCCGTCCCCGCGGCGCAGATGCGGTTCCGCATGGCGATGCGCCTGCTGTGGAACCAGCACATGGAGTGGACGCGCATGGCGATCACGGACTTCGCCGCCAGCTCAGGCGGCTTCGGCGCAACGGCCGCGCGGCTCCTGCAGAATCAGGCCGACATCGGCAACGCCATCAGGCCCTTCTACGGCGATGCGGCGGCAAACCGCCTGACCGGGCTGCTCGAGGAGCACATCAACGGCTTCGTCGCGCTCCTGCAGGCCGCCAAGTCCAATGACTCCGCGGGCGTGCAGACGGCGACCGCGGCGGTGTACGCGAACGCCAACGCGATCGCCGACTTCCTCTCCTCGGCCAACCCGAAGAACTGGCCGCAGGCGACCCTACGAGACATGATGAAGGGCCACATCGACCAGACCATCGTGTACGCGACCGACGAGCTCACCGGCAACTACGCGCCCGGGATCACGGCCTACGACCAGGCCGAGGCGCACATGCTCATGCTTGCAGACCTCCTGAGCACCGGAATCATCGCCCAGTTCCCGGGCGCGGTGCGCTGACGTCTAGCCCGAACCATCTGGCCAGCGCCTCCGTGAGCCCGGAACCGTTCGGTTCTCCGGTCCAAGCGGCGTAGCCGTCCGGCCGCACGAGCACGGCATCGGGAGCCTGGACTTCGCCGACCACGGGAAGATGCCACGCGCCGTGGTATGCGGCGTCGACGAGCTGGACCCCGTCCGGCCGCGGCGCCCCGTCCAGCGCGCCGCGCCCGGCGAGATTGAGCAGCACAGGGCGGCCCTCGCGGAGGAGTTCGAACATGCGGCACGGCCCGTCGGCCGTGACGAGGGCCAGGTCGGGCATGCGGCGCCCTACCAACGGATGCCCCTCGTCCGAGGCGCCCAGATCATAGCGGATGTCGAGACCGGACTGCAGGCCCGCGTAGCTCCGGCGAGGCTCATCCATGGCGAGCAGCTCAGTCATCGTGCCGCGGAGGGCGTCCATCCGCGCGTCGCGGCGGGTGAGTGCCGTCTGGGCCATCGTGGCCTGCAGGACGCGGGCCGCGACCGCGTGCCGCTCCGCATGATAGGTGTCCAGCAGGCTCTCCGGCGAGGTGCGCGTGACCACTTGTGCGAGCTTCCAGCCGAGGTTCACGGCGTCCTGCACGCCCAGTCCGAGGCCTTGGCCACCCACCGGGTAGTGCACGTGGGCGGCGTCCCCCGCGAGCAGAACGCGCCCCTTCCGATACGCCTCGGCCTGCCTGGTCATGTCTGTGAACCGGGAGATCCAGGTGGGGCTGTGGATGCCGAAGTCGGTGCCCCAGATCGAGGCGAGGGCCCCGCGGACGTCGTCGAGGGTCGGCTCATCCGCCTGCCCAACAAACTTCTCCGTGAGGACGACGCGTACCCGCGGGCCGCCGCCAATCGGCCCGATCGCCTGCGTTCCTTCCTCGGTGTACCGGATGCTGCGCTGAGGCTGTTCGTCCACCTCGGCCTCCGCGATGAGCGAGCTGACCGACGGGTCCCAGCCCGGGAACCCGATGCCCGCGGACTTGCGCACGAGGCTGCGGCCGCCGTCGCACCCCACCAGATAGTCCGCCCGCAGCTCCGCGCCGTCGGAGAGGCGCACGACGACGCCGCCCGACTCCTGGGTGAAGGCCGTTACCTTGCGCTCCCGGAGGGTGGGAACGCCGAGTTCTTCGACCCACTCGCCCAGGATGCGCTCGATCTCGCCCTGCCCAAGCGCCAGGCTGTAAGGGTGGCGCGTGGGAAAGTCGCTCACGTCGAGCGGGATCCCGGCGAAGCCCGTGATCTGCAGGGTCTGGCCGGCCTCGAGGAACCGCTCGACGACGCCGCGCATGTCAAGGACCTCGAGGGTCCGCGAGTGCAGGCCGCCGGCCCGGGAGCCCTCGACCTTATGGGTGGCGCGGAGCTCGACGATCACGGTGTCGACGCCCGCCAGGGCGAGCTCCGCCGCGAGCATCATCCCCGTCGGTCCGCCGCCCGCTATGACCACCTGATGGTTCTCCGCAGTGTCCACAGCCAGCATTGTCACTCCGCCGGGAGCCTCTGCGGGAAGCCCTGCCGCCGTGCCGCCAATAGTTTCAAAGTGAGGGCGCTGAGAGGTCAGCGGCGAGCGATCAAGTGATCTTCGCGCGGGGGACCTCGGTGGCAGACTAGACGGGTGCCAGATTCCGCCCCCGCGCCCGCCGTGCCTGTCCCGAGCCCCCGGGCCCACCCTCGCCAGTCCGAATTCTCCTTTGAGGTGGGCACACGCCTTGTTGGGCCGGACGGCGCACCCTCGCTCGGGCGCACCGGGACGATCACGACGCCGCACGGCACCGTCCAGACACCGGCGTTCATCGCGGTGGGCACGAAGGCGACAGTGAAGGCGGTCCTGCCGGAGTCGATCGCCGAGCTCGGCGCGCAGGCGGTTCTCGCCAACGCCTACCACCTGTACCTCCAGCCGGGCGCGGACATCCTCGACGAGGCGGGCGGGCTGGGGACGTTCATGAACTGGCGGGGCCCCACGTTCACGGACTCGGGCGGGTTCCAGGTCATGAGCCTCGGGTCCGGGTTCAAGAAGGTCATCGACATGACGGGCCCCCGGAGGGATGGCACAGCCCACGGCGCTGCCAGCGCCGATGATGCAGTCGCCCCGGGCAAGGAGCGTCTGGCCCACATCGACGACGACGGCGTGTGGTTCAAGAGCCACCTCAACGGGGACCGGCACCGGTTCACACCGGAGATCTCGATGCAGGTCCAGCACCAGATCGGCGCGGACATCATGTTCGCCTTCGACGAGCTCACCACCCTCCATAACTCGCGCGGCTACCAGGAGGAGGCGCTCGAGCGGACCAGGAAGTGGGCGGAGCGCTGCGTCGTGGAGCACTTCCGGCTCACCGACGAGCGCGCGGGCAAGCCGTACCAGGCTCTCTTCGGCGTGATCCAGGGCGCGCAGTACGAGGACCTGCGCCGCAAGGCCTGCCACGACCTCGGGGCGATGCCGTTCGACGGGTTCGGGATCGGCGGCGCCCTCGAGAAGGAGAACCTGGGCACGATCGTGGGCTGGTGCTCGGAGGAGCTCCCCGAGGACAAGCCGCGGCACCTGCTGGGGATCTCCGAGCCGGACGACATCTTCGTGGCCATCGAGGCCGGCGCCGACACGTTCGACTGCGTCTCCCCCACCCGCGTAGCCCGCAACTCCGCCTTCTACACCGCCGAGGGCCGCCTCAACCTCTCCGGCGCCAAGTACAAGCGGGACTGGGGCCCGCTCCAGGACGGCTGCGACTGCTACACGTGCGCCAACTACTCGCGCGCCTACATCCGGCACCTGTACAAGGCGTCCGAGATGCTCTCGCACACGCTCATCTCGATCCACAACGAGCGGTTCGTCGTCCGTCTGGTCGATGATGCCCGCCACGCGATCGAGGACGGAACGTTTCACGAGTTCAAGGCCGAGACCCTGGGGCGGTACTACCGCTGACCTCCCACCACCCCCGTTGAGGGGTCATGTCCCTGCGCGGGCCGTCCCGACCGTAGGAATGCCTGGCGCCACGCACGACGCCGGCCGGCGCACCCCCCGCCGCGCGCGCACCTCAGTGGTGCCGCGCCGCGGCCCGGACGGCAGCCGTCGTGCCGACGATGAACGCGAGCACCGACCCCGCCACCACCGCCAGCGGAAGCGTCCAAGACCCGGACGCGGAGTGGATCCACCCGAGCAGCGTCGGCGCCGCGGCCGCCAGGCCGTAGCCGGACCCCTGGACAATCGCGGACATTCGCCCGGCAGAGACCTGGTCCCGGGCGATCACATTGATCTCTGTGAAGATGAGGGTGATCCCGCCGCCCTGCGCGGCACCGCCGAAGGACGACCACAGGGGCCACAGCTCGGGTGCCACGAGGAGCCCCACGGGCACCGAGATCCAGAGGACACCGAGAAGCGCCACGGTCGTCATGGCCCCCGCATAGCGTGCGAGGAGCGGCGCGCCGAGGGCGCCGAGAATCGCGACGATCTGGAAGAGGGATGCGCCCGCACCGGCCGCGGACGGTGTCAGGCCGAGCTCATCGCTCAGGAGGCTCGGGAGCCAGGCCGTCAGCCCATAGTAGGAGAACGCCTGTCCCCCGAAGCCGAGGAGGAGGGCGATGGTCACGGCGGCGAAGCTGCGGCGCGCGGGCGCGGCGGCGCCGTCGTGTGCTTGGGCCTCGGATGCGACCGGCTCGGGCCTGAACGCGCGCAGCCCCGTGGCGGCGGCCCAGAACCCTGCCGCGACCGCCGCGAACACGGCGCTGCCCGCGAGCGCAACGCGCCAGCCGGTCGCCTCGGCCAAGGGCGCGGTCGCCACGGAGGTCACGAAGGAGCCGACGTTGAGTGCCGCCGTGTAGACGCCCATCGCCATGCCCTGGCGCTCCTTGGTGAAGTCGCGCCGGATGATGAGGGGCACCGCGATGTTCCCGATCGTAATGGCGACGCCGAGCAGCGCCGTTCCGAGCATCACCACCGCGGTGCCATCCACCGAGCGGATCACCACACCCGCCAGCACCCCAGCGAGAGTCAGCGTCACCGCCACCTCGGCCCCGAGCTTCCGCGCGGTCAGGGACGCCAGCGGCGCTGCGAGTGCGAAGCACAGCACGGGAATGCCCGTGAGCAGGCCGAGCTCACCCGGGGTGAGGGCGAGATCGGCGGACAGCGGCTTCGCGACTGGGGCCACCGCAACGAACGGGCCTCGCATGTTCACTGCGATGAGCCCGATGGCGACGAGGAGCAGCCAGACGGAGGATGCGCGCCTCACAGAACCAGTGCCGCTTCCCCCTGCGCGGCACCGTAGCTGGGCACGGCATGCTCGATGGCCATGGCCGCGAGGACGATGCCGTGGACGGGGCTGCCGATGGACGCGTAGCGCGGCGGGGAATTCACGGCAGGTATTCTCCCACGGCCAGCTGGAGCGCTGGTGATGCGTTGTCGAGCCGACGCACAGCCCCGCTCACGCGAGTGCCCGCGGCCCCCAGCAGCCGCGAGCACCCGGGATCTGGTGGGCACACGCCCAGGGTCAGCGGATCCGCGCGCCAGAGCGGCCGTCGTCGTCCGCTGGGGCGCCGACCGGATCGACAGGTGTGAGGTCCTCGTCGAGGTGCGTCTCCTTCTGCTTGTTCGGAAGGAAGAAGACGTACACGACCAGCGAGACGAGGATCGTGACCGTCACATAGGTGAACAGCCACTCCTTGTGTCCGGCGCTCGAGAGCCATTCGCCGATGAACGGCACCGTCCCGCCGAACAGGGAGTTAGCAATCGCGTAGCCGAGGCCCACGCCCAGGGCGCGGACCGATGCGGGGAACAGCTCGGCCTTCACGATCGCGCTGATGGACGTGTAGTTGATGACGATCATGAGCGCGGCGAGCATCAGCAGGAACGCGATGAACGGATCCTTGACCCCGGCGAGGGTGGACATGATGGGCCAGGTGAAGATCGCGCCCAGGACGCCGAACACGATGAGCTGTGCTTTGCGGCCGATCTTGTCCGAGAGCAGCCCGAACAGCGGGTGCAGGATCATGTAGACGAACAGCGCCCAGAAGTTGATCACCGAGGTCTGCGTCTTCGGGATGTGGGAGACGTTGTTCATGAAGCTGAGGATGTAGGTCGTGTAGAGGTAGAACGCACACGTTCCGCCCATGGTGAGGAACACGACGATCACGAACGGCTTCCAGTGCTTCGTGAAGAGCAGCTTGAGGGTGCCGGGCTGGATTGCCTCGAACTCCCCGCCCTTTGCCGCCGCCACCTGCTCCTTTGAGATCGTCTCGTCCATGGTGCGGCGCAGCCACAGGACGATGAGCGAGGCAACGGCGCCGATGAGGAACGGGATGCGCCAGCCCCAGCCCTTGAGGTCCGCGTCAGAGAGCACGTTCTGCAGGATCACGAGGGTCAGGAGCGCGAGCACCTGGCCTCCCACGAGCGTCACGTACTGGAAGCTCGAGAAGAATCCTCGCCGCTTGGCCGTGGCGACTTCGGACATGTAGGTCGCGGCCGTGCCGTACTCGCCGCCCACCGAGAAGCCCTGGAGGAGTCGCGAGAGGTATAGGAGCACCGTGGACCACACGCCGATCTGAGCGAGGCCCGGCAGCACGGCGACGAGGAGGGAGCCCACGCCCATGAGGCTCACGCTGAGGGTGAGCGCGGCCCTGCGGCCACGCCGGTCGGCGTACCGGCCAAAGAACCACGAGCCCACCGGGCGCATGAGGAAGGTCAGGGCGAACGTCAGGTACGCGTCGATCTGCGCCTGGACGGGATCCTTGGCGTTGAAGAAGTAGGTCGCGAAGTACGCCGAGAACGCGGCATAGACGTACAGGTCGTACCACTCGATGAGGTTGCCCGCGGACCCCTTCAGGGTGTTGGTGATGGCGCGCCGCGTCGCTGCGGCGCCACCACCGCGAGTCTGTGCAATGGTCATGCCCTCGACGCTAGGGGTGACGCCGGACACAGCCCAAGCCGGGCGGACAAGTCCTAACACTTCCTTAAGTCTTGGCCACAGCGGGTAGTCTCGGCCGTGGACAGCGGAGGGAAACGGGCTATGCGGGTGCTGATCGTCGAGGACGACGACGCCATGGCCTCGGCGCTGCTGGCGGCGGTGGCCTCGGCCGGCCACCGGGCCACCCGCGTGAGCCGGGGTGCGGATGCGCTGCTCTCCCACCGGGAGCATGACGCGATCCTGCTCGACCTGGGCCTGCCGGACATGGATGGCCTCGAGGTGCTGCGCAAGCTCCGGCAGGTGAGCCTGGCACCGATCCTGATCCTCACGGCGCGCGACGACGAGCGCAGCGTTGTGCTCGGCCTGCGCTCCGGCGCGGACGACTACCTCGTCAAACCGGTCAAGCTGGCCGAGCTCCTGGCCCGCATCGAGGCGGTGGGCCGTCGCGCGGCCCGGGCCGGCGGCACCGAGCCGCCTGGGTTCGAGGTCGGCGAGGTGAGCATCGACCTGCACAGGCGCGTGGCCGCCGTCGGCCGCCGGGAACTGAACCTCACCGCGACCGAATTCGAGCTGCTCGCGCTCCTGGCCCGCAACGCCGGCTCGGTCGTCACCCGCGAGCAGATCCTCGACACGCTGTGGGGTGACGCCTTCGTCGCCTCGTCGCGGTCCCTCGACGTCCACCTGACCGGGCTGCGCTCCAAGCTCAAGCTGCCGGGCTTCATCATCAACGTCCGCGGCGTCGGGTACCGGGTCGAGGGACCCCCGGGCCGGGGGCCCGAGGACCAGCCGTGAGGCTGCGGGTCTTGGGCATCCTGAGCCTTTTCGCGATCATCGTGGTCGTGGCAGTGTCTGCTGCGATCCTCGCCTCCGTGGGCCGCGAGCTCACGCAGGAGCTGCAGATCAGCCGGGTAGCGGCCCTGAACCGATTCGCGCAGGTGGCCGACGACGCCGCGTCCAGCGGAGACACCGTCCCGCTCCAGCGCGAGATGGACCGGTACTCGGAGCTCTACGGCGAAGGCGTGGTGGTGCGCACGCCGCAGGCCACGCTCACCTCCGCCGGCCTCAGCGCGGACCGGCCAGACGTCCGGGATGCCCTCGCCCGCGCCCGACTGAACCTCAACGACACCACGCTCGCATCAGTGCAGCCGCTCGGCCCGGGCTCCGAGGTGGTCGCGCGCTCGTTCGGCACAGCGAGCCAGGTCCTCGGGGAGGCCGCGCTCGAGGTCGATCTGAGGACCGCCCAGCAGACACTGCGGGAACGCTGGCTCCTCGTGGTCCTCGGGGCGATCGCGGTCGCGGCCCTCCTCGTGGCCGGCGCGGAGCGGGTCACCGTCTGGGTACTGCGGCCCGTGCACCGGCTCACGGCCGCTGTTGCCGATTTCGAGGAGACCGGGAGGCCCATGCGGCTGCGCGAGGAGGGTCCGCCAGAGCTGCAGCAGCTCTCGCGGGCCTTCTCGGCCATGGCCGAGCATGTCGGGGCGAGCATGGAGGCGCAGCGCCAGCTCATCGCGGACGCGTCCCACCAGCTCCGCAACCCCATCGGGGCGCTGCGGCTGCGCACCGACCTGCTGGGGCTCGCCCTGGAAACCCCGGCGCAGAAGGCCGCCGCCGCAGGCATGACCCGTGAGCTCGAGCACGTCGAGGAGATTCTCGACGGCCTCCTGCGGCTGGCCTCGGCCGAGCACCGGGCGCGCGAGGGCGCCATCCCCGGCGGCGGGACGCTCGGAGAGCGTGCGGGGGTGCTGGACGTGTGGGCGGTGCTCGCCGAGGCCGTGGAGCACACCATGCCCGCCGCGGAGCTCGCCGGCGCACGTCTCGAGCTCGCAGACGCGCCTGCGCAGCCGGTCCGGGTCCTCGCGAACCGTTCCGACCTGGCGGACCTCATCGGCGAGCTGCTCGAGAATGCCGTCAAGTACGGGACCATGGGCGGTGGCTCTCCGGCGCACGTCCGGGCCGCCGCCTCCCTGCACGGCACGAGCGCCGTGATAGAGATTGCTGACCGCGGCCCCGGCCTCACCCCCGAGGAGAGATCCGCCTCGACCACACGGTTCTGGCGCTCGCCGCGCCACCTTGGGACGCGCGGCACGGGCCTCGGCCTGTCCATCGTCGACCAGCTCGCGACCGCCAACGGCGGCCGACTCGTTCTCGCTGACGCGGAGCCCCATGGGCTCGTCGCCCGGGTCGAGTTCCCCGTCCTTCGCCGGGACGCTGCCCCGCACGACGCCGGCCCCTCCGGCGGCGCGGACCTCACCGGCGTCCAGGGGGAGGGAACCGATGCGTGAACTCCCCCGCTTCGCAGACACCGCCTCCTCCCCACCGAGGGTCCTCACGCGCAGGGCCATCCTGCGCACAAGCGTGACTGCGGGAGGCCTAGCCCTGGTCGGCGCCGCCACAGCGGCCTGTGCCCCGAGTCCCGTCCTTGACTCCATATCGGTGGCGGGAGGCGAGCAGGGCGGCTTCTACCTGGAGTTCGCCACACTCCTGGCCCACTCCCTCGAGCGCCATGGTGTGGCCGCACATGCCTCGGCAGTGGAGACCGGCGGCAGCCTGGACAATCTCGATCGCCTAGCCCAGGGCCGGGCCACGCTCGGGATCTCCCTCGCGGACACTGCGGCAGACCGCATTGGCGCCCACGCCTCGTCGTCTTCGCCCGGCACGCCACGGCTCGTGGCGCTCGGGAGGGTATACGAGAACTATGTGCACTGCTTGGTGCGCGCGGACAGCGGGATTGCGGCAGTCACGGACCTCGCCGGGCGCAGGGTCGGTGTCGGCGCGACGGGGGCAGGTACCAGCTTCACCGCGCATCGGCTGCTCGAGGCCGCCGGGACCGTGGTCCAGGAGAACACTCTCGGGCTCAACCAGGGGCTCGCAGCCCTGCGCGAGCGCGCCATCGACGCCCTGTTTTGGTCCGGCGGCGTGCCCACCGCCGCAGTCGCCGCCACGGCACGGGAGGTGGGCCTCGCCCTCTTGGACCTCTCAGCCCTGGTCGTGCCCACGCGCACACGATTCGGGGAGTACTACGAGCGGGTCCGTGTCCCCGCCGGCGCCTACCAGGGCATCCCGTCCACGTGGACGGTCGGCGCCCCCAACCTGCTGCTGTGCCAGGAAAGCCTCTCTGCAGACGCCGTCCGTGCCACGGTCGAGCTGCTGCTCAACCATGCGAGCGAGCTCGTGCCGACCTCAAGCCTCGGCGTGCAGTTCCTGAGCCCGGAGACCCTCATCAGCACCACCGGGATCCCGCTTCACTCCGCGGCAGCAGAGGCCTACCGGGCGTTCCACCGCTGAGCCGGAAACGAGCAGCGAGCGCAAAGACGTTATTGAACACGAGTGCCGCCGACGACGGCACCCGGCTGCCGCGCCCCGCTCACCCCCGCGTCGTGCGTGAGGAGGCGCACGACGTCGTCCTTCCGCGCTTCCGCGGCAATCACGACGGCGGCCTGGCCCGATGCCTGCTGCCTTCCCGTGCTCGGAGACGGCCACACGCGGGATCCCGCTGCCTCTCCCGCTCCCTGAATTCCGCGGTCTTTCGGCGTATGGTGAAGGTGCGAGATGAATCACATCGGGTTCCCCGGAATCCGTCGCCTGGGGAGGACATCATGGGCCTTTTCAAGAAGCACGAGCAGCCCGCGGTCGAGGCCGAGAAGGGTACAGGCACAGACGTTCCCTCCATGCATGCCGAGAGTGGGCCGGGAGGGCACCAGGCGGCGACCCGCAAGCCGAAGAGGGAAGCCCACGCCTTCAGGCAAGTGCCTCCGTGGGAGATGAACGAGGAACTCGCGGAACGTATCGCGATGCGCGCCTACGGCGACGAGGACCATGATGGAAAGCCGGATATCCCGGCACGTCCGTTCCCGGGCTTCTGACGAACACGATGATGACCAACACCGTGCTCTGATGCTCAGGCGCCCGAGTGCGCCTCGAGGAACGAGTAGACCTCTGTCTCGTCCACGCCCGGGAACGCGCCGGGCGGCATGGCAGCAAGCAGGTGGGAATGCGCCCGGGCGGACGGCCACGCGTTGCCGGCCCAGTGGTCGCTGAGCTCGGCCGGCGGGCGGCGGCAGCAGTCCGGATCTGGGCAGCGCGAGACGGCACGCGACGTGGTCTCCCGGCCGCGGAACCACTTCACGTGGTGGTACGGGACGCCGACGCTGAGGGAGAACTCGCCGCTCGCACTGCGCTCCGTACGTGCGGTGCACCAGAAAGTGCCATTGACCGTGTCGGTGTACTGGCTGTACGAGCTGAACTTGTCCGGCACGTCGAACACGGCGCGGCTCGTCCAGGCCTTGCAGGACGGCTGCCCCTCGATGGCACCTGTGTGGTCCATGGGGAAGTTGACCCCGTCGTTCTCGTAGGCCTTGTAGATGATGCCGGACTTGTGGGTCTTCTGGAAGTGAGTTGTGATGCCTAGGTGCTGGGTGGCGAGGTTGGTGAACCGGTGGGCGGCGGTCTCATAGCTCACGGAGAAGGCGTCGCGGAGGTCGTCGACCGAAATCTCCTTGGCGGCCTTGGCCCGCGAAAGGAACTCGACGGTGGTCTGCTCGGGGAGCAGGAGTGCTGCAGCGAAGTAGTTGGTTGCGACGCGTTGGGCCAGGAAGTCCCCGTAAGAGCGCGGGGTTCCGTGGCCCAGGACGTAGTGGCCGAGGGCCTGGAGCAGCACGGAGCGCGGATCGTGGTCGGAGCGCTGGTTGTGCGTGAGGTAGATCCGGCGGTTCTTCAGATCGGTCACGCTCCTCGTCGAGTGGGGCAGGTCCCCGACATGATGGAGGGTGAAGCCGAGGTGCGCAGCGATGTCGGAGATCGTGTGCTGGCTCAGCGGACCTGACGTGTGTCCGACCTGGGCAAGGACCTTCTGCGCCTCCGCCTCGTATTCCGCGAAGTAGTTGCCCCGCTCGCGCATCATCTTGCGCAGCTCCCCGTTGGCCCGTCGGGCCTCCTCAGGGGTGGCGATCTGCTCGTTCATCTTGCGCTCGAGCTCGCGCAGTAGCCCCAGCTGCGACTCGAGGACGTCGATCGGCATGCGCGAGCTGATGCGGATCTTGGGAAGGTTGAGGTTCTCGTACAGGGGGCTGCGCTGGTAGCGCTCGAGCTCGATCTCGAGTGCGGCGCGCCGGCTCGGCGGCTCGGTGCCGAGGAGGGAATCGATGCCGACGCCGAGAGCACCCGCGAGCTGCTGGAGCAGGCTCAGCTTCGGCTCGCGCTTGCCGTTCTCAATCAAGCTCAGCTGGCTGGCGGCGGCACCCACGGCTGCCCCGAGCTCGTCGAGCGTGAGCCCCGCGGCCTTGCGGAGGTGGCGGACGCGCCGGCCCAAGCTGATGACATCGACGCTGTTGCCCTTCCCAGGTGCGGGGGCGGCGGCCGCAGCGGGGCGGGCCCAAGAGGCTTGACGAGGCATTTCTTGAGGATACGTGAAGATTTGCATTTCTTTCCAGTGCTTTTCCCTGTTGATGTGCTTGCAGACACGGAAAAGTTGTTCTCACGAAGAACGAAACGGTGGTCGAGCGAAGCCGATACCACCACGGCCCGGAAGGGCCGAAGCATTGAGTCGAAGGAGACCTGCGATGACCGCACAGCCCGAGCCCCAGAACCAGACCCTCGAGCAGCAGGCCGAGGCCCTCACCCTCGAGTGGTCCGCCGACGCCCGCTGGGAGGGTATCCAGCGCGACTACACCGCCGAGGATGTGGTCCGCCTCCGTGGCCGCGTCCCCGAGGAGCACACGCTGGCCCGCCGTGGCGCCGAGAAGCTCTGGAAGGCCGTGACCGAGGGCCGTGCCGACGGCGAGGGATACATCAACGCCCTCGGCGCCCTCACCGGCAACCAGGCAGTGCAGCAGGTCAAGGCCGGTCTCAAGGCCATCTACCTCTCCGGCTGGCAGGTCGCCGCGGACGCCAACCTCTCCGGCAACACGTACCCGGACCAGTCCCTCTACCCCGCCAACTCGGTGCCGGCCGTCGTGCGCCGCATCAACAACGCGCTGCAGCGTGCGGACCAGATCGAGTTCTCCGAGGGCAAGCAGTCGGTCGAGGACTGGCTGGTCCCGATCGTCGCGGACGCCGAGGCCGGCTTCGGCGGCCCGCTCAACGCCTACGAGCTCATGAAGTCGATGATCCAGGCCGGCGCGGCTGGCGTTCACTGGGAGGACCAGCTGGCGTCGGAGAAGAAGTGCGGCCACCTCGGTGGCAAGGTCCTCATCCCGACCCAGCAGCACATTCGCACCCTCAACGCCGCCCGGCTCGCCGCGGACGTCTCGGGCGTCCCGAGCGTCATCATCGCCCGTACCGATGCCGAGGCGGCCACGCTCATCACCACTGACGTGGACGAGCGGGACCAGGAGTTCATCCTCCGCGAAGAGGGACGGCCGGTGCGCACGGCGGAGGGCTTCTACCGGGTCGCCAACGGCGTCGAGCCGTGCATCGCCCGCGCCAAGGCCTACGCGCCGTACTCCGACCTCATCTGGATGGAGACGGGCACCCCGGACCTGTCACTCGCCCGGAAGTTCGCCGAGGCCGTCAAGGCCGACTTCCCGGACCAGATGCTCGCCTACAACTGCTCGCCGTCGTTCAACTGGAAGAAGCACCTCGACGACGACACCATCGCCAAGTTCCAGCGCGAGCTGGGCGCCATGGGCTTCAAGTTCCAGTTCATCACGCTGGCCGGCTTCCACGCCCTCAACTACTCGATGTTCGATCTCGCCCACGGCTACGCCCGCAACGGCATGAGCGCGTACGTCGACCTCCAGGAGCGCGAGTTCGCCTCCGAAGACCGCGGCTACACCGCAACCAAGCACCAGCGCGAAGTGGGCACCGGCTACTTCGATCTGGTCTCCACGGCGCTGAACCCGAACGCCAGCACCCTCGCCCTCGTGGGATCCACCGAAGAGGGCCAGTTCCACTAACAGCCAGTTCGGCATAGGCACACGACGACGGGTGGGCTGGCTCGCCCAGCCGGCCCATCCGCCGTCGTACACCACCAGGAGACCGCCATGAACACTTTCAGCACCGACACCACGATCAACGGCGTGACCATCACCGCGCAGCCCATCGCACGCCAGCGCGAGATCCTCACCCCGGACGCCCTCGAGTTCGTCGCCCGCCTGCAGCGAGCCACCGCCGAGCGCCGCCAAGAACTCCTCGCGGCCCGCCACGCCCGCCGCGCCGAGATCGCCCGTGGCCACGACCCCCGCTTCCTGCGCGAGACGGCACAGATCCGCGACGACGCGGGCTGGCAGGTCGCCCCGCCCGCGCCGGGCCTGACGGACCGCCGCGTCGAGATCACAGGTCCCGTGGACCGCAAGTCGACAGTCAACGCACTGAACTCGGGCGCGAAGGTATGGCTCGCTGACATGGAGGACTCCCTCACCCCGTCGTGGCGCAACCTCATCCAGGGCCAGATCAACCTGTTCAACGCGCTCCGCGACACCATCGACTTCGCGACTGCCGAGGGCCGGGAGTACCGCCTCAAGCCCTTCTCCGAGCGCCCGACCACGGTGCTACGCCCTCGCGCGCTGCACCTACCCGAGAAGAACATGCTCGTGGACGGCAAGCCAATCGCTGGTGCGATCATGGACTTCGGCCTCTACTTCTTCCACAACGCCGCGCGGCTCATCGCGCTCGGCCACGGCCCATACTTCTACCTGCCGAAGATCGAGAACCGGCTTGAGGCCCGACTGTGGAACGACATCTTCGTCCTCGCCCAGGATCTGCTCGGCATCCCTCAGGGGACCATCCGCGCCACAGTGCTCATCGAGACGATCACCGCGGCCTTCGAGATGGAGGAGATCCTCTTCGAGCTGCGCGAGCATGCCGCAGGCCTCAACGCCGGGCGCTGGGACTACATCTTCTCGATCATCAAGAACTTCCGGACCCGCGGCCCGCGGTTCGTGCTCCCGGACCGCGAGCAGGTCACGATGACCCAGCCCTTCATGCGGGCGTACACCGAGCAGCTCGTGCGGGCCTGCCACCGCAGGGGTGCGATGGCGATCGCCGCCCCGGCTGCATTCGTGCCGAGCCGCAGGGACCCCGCTGCCAACGCAGAAGCGCTGCTGAAGACGCGTGCGGACAAGCTGCGCGAGGCCGAGGAAGGGTTCGACGGCGCTTGGGTGGCGCACCCTGAGTTCGTCTCGGTGGTGCGAGACGCGTTCGACACCGTGCTCGGCGACCGGCCGAACCAGCTCGACCGCCTGCGTGACGACGTGACACCCGACGACCGCGCGCTCATCGATCTGGGCACCTGCCGTGGCACGATCACCGAAGAGGGCATCCGCAACAACATCGAGGTGGGCATCCGCTATATCGAGACGTGGCTGCGGGGCAACGGCGCTGTGACGATCCACAGCCTCATGGAGGACGCCGCGACCGCCGAGATCTCCCGTTCGCAGATCTGGCAGTGGATCTATGCCCGGGCCGTCACCGACCAGGGCGAGATTGTGACCCGCCAGTCGGTGGAGGAGCTGCTCGACGAGGAGTTCCACAAGCTCGAGCGCTTCGATGGCGACCGCTTCCGCGACGCCCGCGAGCTGTTCGGCGAAGTGGCCCTCGGCGCCGACTTCCCGACCTTCCTCACCATGCCGGCCTACGCACGGTACCTGTGCGAGACCGCCGGCAAGGAGGACGAGTACGAGGCGGGGCTGCCCGAGCGCCAGTTCGCCGCAGCCTGAGAACTTCCCGGACCCTGCACGCCTCAATCGCAACAAGGCACCCCGAAGGACGGGGGCAGAGGCACCGGGGAACCCGTTGAGGGGCCGGTCCTACCGTAGTGGTGCTGCGGAGGAACGGCCCCTCAACCCCTGCCCGGGAAGGGCTAGTGCGTGAAGGCGAGCTCACCGGTCGCGAAGTACAGCGCGAACATTGCAGGCAGCAGGGTGATGAGAACCAGCACGGACCGCTCGGCCTGGCGGAACCAGGCCACGACGGCTGCGACGCCGGCCCCGACCATGAGCAGGATTCCAAGACCCGCCGGGATGGCGAGGCTCACGAGGGGCGCCTGGGCAGCCTCACGCAGGGCACCGATCGCCACCGGCACGAAGATGAAGACCGCCAGACCCGCCACCGTGAGCCCTAGGGACCACCACCCCAGTCTGGTCAGCGGCTTGGCCGTCAGCCTCTCGCTGCGCTCCCGGAGCCTGCCCACGGCGGCGAGCACAATGGCCGCCAGCGCCGCCAGGAACGCCGCCGTGTACAGCCGACCGGCCACCAGCTGGGCGGAGGCGAAGAAGAACATGGCGACGATGAGCACCACCGCGAGGATCCCCAGGCCAGCAGCGGCCAGCCGCATCCCGCTTCTTCTTGTCAGAACGGCCATGGTTCTCATCTCCTGTGAAGCTGCTCGGATCCTTCCGGGCACACCACCATCTTCCTACTTTTCTACGTTTTGTAGAAGAGACGGAATAGTTCTCGCTCCCCAGAACTTGTCGCTTGTATGAACGTTGACATCTGGTCCGACATCGCCTGTCCCTGGTGCTTCATCGGCAAGCGCCGCTTCGAGAACGCCCTCGCCGACTTCCCGCACAAGGATCAGATCACGGTCACCTGGCACAGCTATCAGCTGGACCCCACGCTCCCCGAGCACTACGACGGCAGCGAACTCGAGTACCTGAGCCAGCGCAAGGGCACGCCGGCGGACCGCGTCGCGCAGATGTTCGACCACGTCGCCCAAGCTGCGGCCGGCGAAGGGCTCGAGTATGACTTCGGCTCCGTCGTCGTGGCCAACTCCTACGCCGGGCACGAACTCCTCCACCTCGCCAAGGCGAAGGATGCGGAGGCTGGCACCAGCTTGGCCGACGCTGTCAAGGAGGCGCTGCTCTCGGCCCATTTCGAGCACGGGGAGGACATCGGCGCACGGGACGTCCTCGTGCGGATCGGCGCAGAGGCCGGCCTCGACTCGGCGGAGATCAATGCCGCCCTCGACGCCGGCACATACCGCGACTCGGTGGCCGCGGACATCCGCCGGGCACAGGCGCTCGGCATCCAAGGCGTGCCGTTCTTCGTCCTCGACAACAAGTACGGCGTCTCAGGCGCCCAGCCCTCAGAACTGTTTGCCCAGGCGCTCGACACCGCCTGGCGCGAGGCCAACCCGCTCGTCATGGTCAGCCAGCCCGCCGGCGCTGAGGGCACCGCGGAGGGGCTCGACGGCGACGTGTGTGGGCCGGACGGCTGCGCCTAGCCCGCAGCCTTCTCCACCGAGAAGTCGCCGCCCGGGAACACCACGGACTCGTGCCCGTCGTCGAACCGCACGAGGTACGGCGGTTCGCCATTCGCACCCTTGACCTCGATGATCTCCCCGTGCCGGTCCGCCGCGTCCACGGTCCGCCCGCGGATGACGATCCGGTCGCCCTGCGCTGCATTCATCGCGGATCACCTCCTGCTCACGAGGGTACGTAACCCGAGCATCAGGCGGGAAGGGCTCGCGCGGAGAGCGGGGCGGCGTCGTGCGTCAGGGCCTTGCGCGGAATGCGCGGGGGCGGATAGGAGTGGTGCATGGACACCGAACACAAGCCCGGCCCAAGCGAGTTCTGGGACGAGTTCTACAACGAGCGGCAGCGGGTCTGGAGCGGGAAGCCAAACGGCGCCCTCGTGCGCGAGGTCAGCATGGTGGCACCGGGGCGGGCCATTGACCTGGGCTGCGGCGAGGGGGCCGACGCGATCTGGCTCGCCGGGCGGGGGTGGACGGTCACGGGCGTTGATGTCTCCGCCGTCGCCCTCGGCCGGGCTGCCCTGCACGCCGAAGACGCCGGCGTCGCGGAACGCATCACTTGGCTCGCGCGCGATCTGGCCGAGTGGGAGCCGGAGGAGGCCTACGACCTTGTCACAGCCTCCTTCCTGCACTCTCCCATCGAGCTGCCGCGGGAGCACATTCTCCTGGCCGCCGTGCATGCCGTGGCACCCGGCGGGACCCTCTTCGTGGTCGGCCACACTGCGTTCCCGCCGTGGGCGCACCATCCGCTCGACGACGTCCACATGCCTTCCGCGGACGAGCTCGCCGGCGCTCTGGGCCTGCGCCCCGACGAATGGGAGATCGAGACGAGCACGTCCGAGGGCCGGGAAGCGACCGGTCCCGAGGGGCAGACTGCTGTCCTGACCGACGCGGTGCTGAAGGCGCGCAGGCTCGTCAAGGAGTAGCCACTCTGGCGTGATCCCTCCGGGCGGTGCAGACTTCGGCCCGGGAGCCCTCTCGAGTCAGCATGGATGGAAGGGAGAGCCGATGGGCGCTCGTCCCATTGCGGACTACGCGCTGCTCTCGGACTGCAGGTCCGCCGCACTCGTCAGCTCGGACGGATCCGTGGACTGGCTCTGCTTCCCGCACTTCGACGGCCCAGCAGTCTTCGGCCGGCTTCTCGGGGAGGATGCCGGCTTCTGGTCCATCCGCGCCGAACGCGAGACAGCGCGCAGCCGCCGCTACGCCGGGCGCACAATGGTGCTCGAGACCGCCTACCGCACAGAAACCGGGGCTGTGACGGTCACAGACGCGCTGGTGATGGGCGCTGGGATCCGAGGCCACGACTTGGGCACGGGCTCGCCCGGGGCGCTGGCCCGCTGGGCACACTGCACCGAGGGCACCGTCCAGCTTTCGGTGGTCTTCGCGCCGCGCCCGGAGTACGGGCTCGTGGAACCCACGCTGAGGGACGTCCCCGGCGGCCTGCTCGCCCGAGGAGGGGCTGACGTGCTGGCCCTCTCCAGCCCTGTGCCCTTCATTCTGGAGGGGGCCACGGCCAGGGCTGAGGCCGAGCTCGTCGCGGGGGACACGCTCGGGTTCGTGCTCCAGCACCGACCCAGCTGGGATTCATTTCCTCCACTCTGGGATCAGGAGCAGATTCTGGCTCGGCTGGCAGACACGCGCCAGGCCTGGGCAAGTTGGTCCGAGCAGCACCAGAACTATGCCGGTCCGTTCTCCGAGCTTGTCTGCACCAGCGGTCGGGTGCTGCAGGCGCTCACCTTCGCCCCGACCGGAGCCTTCGTCGCGGCCCCCACCACCTCACTGCCCGAAGAGGCAGGGGGCGTTCGGAACTGGGATTACCGCTATACCTGGATCCGGGATGCCAGCATGACCCTGCGGGCACTGTGGGTTGCGGCCTGTCCCCACGAGGCCTGGAGGTTTTTCGGTTTCATCGCGGCGGCAGGAGGCACCCAGATCCACGCCGGAGACCTGCAGATCATGTATGGCATCGGCGGCCAGCGCGATCTGTCCGAACGAGTGCTGGACCACCTGCCGGGGTGGGCTGGCAGCGCACCGGTGCGGGTGGGCAACGCCGCCTGGCGCCAGCGCCAGCTCGACGTGTACGGTGAGCTGCTCGGGGCGGCCGCCCGCCTGCCCGAGACGCTTGCGGACACGGAACCAGAGACGCGCCGATTCCTCGCCGACGTCGCCGACGCTGCGGCAGCCCGCTGGCAAGGCACCGACCTGGGCATCTGGGAAGTCCGCGGGGAACCGCGGCATTTCCTGCACTCGAAGCTCATGTGCTGGGTGGCGGTGGACCGGGCCATCGCCCTAGCTGAAGTCCTCGAGGCCCAGGACCGGGTTGAGCGCTGGAGCCGGGCCCGGTCGGAGATCGCCTCCGCGATCCGCGAGAAGGGGTGGAACGAGAAGGCCGGCGCCTACACCCAGGCCTTCGGCTCCGAAGACCTCGACGCCTCCGCCCTGATGCTCTCCCTCACCGGGTTCCTTCCTGGTGATGACCCCCGCATGCTGGCCACGATCGAGGCTGTGCAGCAGAATCTGACGGACTCCAGAGGGCTCGTCTTCCGTTACCGGAGCGCTGACGGGCTTCCCGGCCATGAGGGCACGTTCCTGCTCTGCACGTTCTGGCTCGCCCACGCCCTCGCCCTGGCAGGCCAGACGGATCGCGCACGGGAGGTCTTCTCGTGTGCCGCCGGGTTCGCCAACGACTTGGGCCTGCTGGCTGAGGAGGTGGCCTCGGGCAGCGGCGAGCTCCTGGGCAACTTTCCCCAGGCCTTCAGCCACATCGGCCTAGTCAACGCAGCCTGGGCAATCGGGGAAGCCGAGGCGAAGGGCCCGGATGCCCAGCGAGGGCAGCGACTCACGTAGCGGATGCCTGGCTCGAGGGGGCCTGACAGCCTGATCCTCATCGGGCACAGTGCCGGCTGTAAAATGGCATTTCGAATACTCAATTGAGCGGGCTTGGAAACACTCCTTCTTCTGAGGTGGTAGCGCATGGCTGTGGCGACAGCGGTCCTGGTGGCGGCGACGTTTGTGTGGCTGGGGATGGTGTTGGCCATCTCGTTCATCGAGGCGCCGTTGAAGTTCCAGGCCCCGGGCATCACCGTCGAGCTCGGCGTGGGCATCGGGCGGCTCGTGTTCAAGGCGCTCAACATCGTCGAATGCGTGCTCGCCGCCGTGGTGCTCGTGATGCTCGCGCTGGGCGGACGGGTGCCAGCGCCCGGGTGGGCACTCGCCGTCGTGCTCGCCGTGATCGTGATGCTCGACGTCGCCGTGCTGCGTCGGAGGATGGACCGCCGTGTGACCAGCGGGAATGTCAGCGACAGCATGCCGCGGAACACGCTGCACTTCACGTACGTGGGCCTCGAGGTCGCAAAGGTGGCCGGCCTGCTCTGGCTCGGGATCCTCGGGCTCGTCGCGTAGGCCGAGGACGGTCTCCGGATCGGTCAGAACCGCCCGCAGGAGTGCTGACGCCAGGCCCGCTCGGCCGAGCATCTCCTCCTCACATCTGCCGCACGCGTCGGGCACGCGCCCGTCACCCGCCCACGCCCGGCTCACCCCGGCTGCCCGCGGGGGCCTCCCGCTCGGGACGCCTGGGAGGCAGACTGGTTCCCATGGCCTACTCAGTCCAGCTCTACTCCGTCCGCGACGCGCTCGACGCCGACCTCCCGGGCACCATCACCCGGCTCGCCGAGATCGGGTACACCCAGGTGGAGCCGTACGACTTCGCCCCCCGTGCGGAAGAGCTCGCCGCGGCGTTCCGCGAGAACGACGTCACGGCGCCGACAGGGCACGCCCCGCTCCTGTCCGCGGACCAGGACGAGATCTTCGCCGCCGCCAAGAAGCTCGGCATCGGCACGGTCATCGAGCCCTACCTTCCGGCTGAGCATTGGCAGGATGTCGACACGATCCGCGATACCGCGGCCCGGCTCAACGCCGCCGCAAAGAAGGGCGCCGAGTACGGGATCCGTGTGGGGTACCACAACCATGACTGGGAGATCTCCTCGAAGGTCGAGGGCACCACGGCACTCGAGTTCTTCGCCGGTCTTCTGGACCCCGAGCTCGTTCTCGAGGTCGATACCTTCTGGGCCGCGGTGGGCGGCGAGGACCCGGCGGCCCTCCTGGCGCGGCTCGGCGACCGCGTTGTCGCGATTCACATCAAGGATGGCCCCGTGAACCACGACAAGCGGGCCCAGCTCCCAGCGGGGCAGGGCGATGTGGGCGTCTGGCGCGTGCTCGCCGCGGCGAAGAACCTCGAGGTCGGGGTCGTCGAGTTCGACGACTACGCCGAGGACATCTTCGACGGCCTCTCCGCCTCGCTGCACTACCTCGAGGCCGGCGCACCCAGCACGACAGACGGCGCCGGCACCGAGACCGCACGATGAGCCGCGGACCGGTGGGCGTCGCCGTCATCGGCGCGGGCGTCATCAGCAAGCAGTACCTCGACAACCTCACAGGATTCCCCGACATCACGGTCCACGTGATCGCTGACCTTTTCCCCGAAGCCGCCAAGGCCAGGGCCGAGGAGTACGGGATCGCCGAGTTCGGCACGCCCGAGCTCGCGCTCAACCACCCGGATGTCGAGATCATCGTGAACCTCACGATCCCGGCGGCGCACGTCGAGGTGGCCACCGCTGCGGTCCGTGCTGGCAAGCACGTCTGGAGCGAGAAGCCCTTCTCCCTCGACCGAGAGAGCGGCCTGTCCCTGCTCAAGGAGGCGCACGACGCCGGCCTCCGCCTCGGGTGCGCGCCGGACACCTTCCTGGGGGCTGGACTCCAGACCGCTCGGCGCGTGATCGAACGCGGGGACGTCGGCGTGCCACTCACCGCCCAGACGGTTCTCCAGACCCCTGGACCCGAGTCGTGGCACCCCAATCCGGGATTCCTCTTCCAGCCCGGCGCCGGTCCGCTCTTCGACATGGGCCCGTACTACGTCACGGCGCTCGTGCAGACCTTCGGCAGCATCCGCCGCGTGGCGGCGCTGGGGTCGAAGGCCCGGGCCACCCGCGTGATCGGGACTGGTCCGAAGGCCGGCGAGGAGTTCACGGTCGAGGTGCCCACTCACGTGAGCGCACTGGCCCAGTTCGAGGACGGCAGGTCCTCGCACAGCATCTTCAGCTTCGAGTCCCCCCGCACACGCATGGGCTTCGTCGAGATCACCGGATCGGAGGCCACGCTGTCCCTTCCCGACCCGAACTACTTCGACGGCGACCTACAGATCTGCCGCATCGGTGAGACCGACTGGACGTCGATTCCCACCGCCGGCCCGGCCAACGGCCGCGGCATGGGCGTGCTCGACATGGCGCGCTCCGTGCGCGCCGGCACGCCCCACCGTGCCACCGGTCAGCTCGCCTACCACGTGCTCGACACGATGGTCTCGGTCTCGGAATCCATCGACTCAGGCGAGTTCGTCGACGTCGCCAGCAACGCGCCGTCGTCCGCGCCCCTGCCTGTGGACTGGGCTCCCACTGACGCGACCCTCGACGGGGTCCGGGCATGAGTTCGACTTCGCCCCCAGCACCGCCTCCTTCGACGCCGCCTTCAGCAACCAGACCTGACTCTGCGCTCCGGTCACCCCTCGAGCAGGGAACGGCCCACGATCAGGCGCATGATCTCGTTGGAGCCCTCAAGGATCCGGTGCACGCGCAGGTCGCGGGCGATCTTCTCGACGCCGTACTCGTGCAGGTAGCCGTAGCCGCCGTGGAGTTGGATGGCCTGGTCTGCCACTGAGAACCCGGCGTCGGTGCAGACCCGCTTGGCCATCGCGCACAGCCGCAGGGCATCCGGGGCACCGCGGTCGAGGGCATCGGCGGCCACTCTGAGCAGCGCGCGAGCGGACTCGAGCTCCATCGCCATGTCCGCTACGGCGAACCTGAGGGCCTCCATGTCCGCCAGCCGCTCGCCGAAGGCGGTGCGGTCCTTGAGGTACGCGATCGTCTTCTCGAGGGCCGCCTGCCCACCGCCAAGGGAGCAGGCGCCGATGTTGAGGCGGCCTCCATTGAGCCCCTTCATCGCGATGCCGAACCCCTGGCCCTCGGCCCCGAGTCGGTTGGCCGCTGGGATGCGCGCATTGCGGAGCACCACCTGCGCGGTGGGCTGGGCGTTCCACCCCATCTTCTTCTCGTTCGCGCCGAAGGAGAGGCCGGGGGTGTCCGCCGTGACGAGGAATGCGGTGATGCCGCGGCTGCCGGCGTCTGACGTGCGCGCCATGACGAGGTAGAGCGCGGAGTGTCCTGCACCGGAGATGAACTGCTTGACACCGTTGAGCACATACTCGTCCCCGTCCAGGACGGCCTTCGTGCTGAGGGCGCCTGCATCGGAGCCGGCGCCCGGCTCGGTGAGGCAGTAGCTGCTGAGGTCCTCCATGGACACGAGGCCCGGGAGCCAGGTCAGCTTCTGCTCGTCGTTCCCGAACGTGTACACCATCCAGACCACCATGTTGTGGATGGAGATGTAGGCGGCCGTGGTGGGGTCCGCCTTGGCGAGCTCCTCGAAGATCAGCACGGCATCCGAACGCTGCAGCGCCGCCCCGCCGTGGTCCTCGCCGATGTAGACGCCGCCAAGGCCGAGCTCGCCGGCCTCGCGCAGCACGTCCACGGGAAAGTGCTTCTGGGTGTCCCATTCGAGCGCGTGCGGAAGAAGCCTGTCCGCCGCGAAGTCGCGGACGGTGTCGACGAGTGCGCGCTGGTCTTCCGTGAGTTCGAACATGTGCCCATCATGGCGGCGCTCAGCCCAGAAATCACGGGTCCGGCCATGGACGCGCGGGGCGCACGACGGCGCCAGTCGGGCCGCCGCCGTCGTGCGCCGCTCCCGCTGGGCTCCCCTACAGGTTCCGGCGCGCGCGGGTGCCTCGCAGTCCGACCGCTACGTTGTCGGACCGATGGAACATCCTGCGCCCCTCGACACCGCCGAACTGGACCCACAGGGTGGACACATCGCGGCTGAGGCCGTCCACGGTCCCTTCGCCGAGGTAGCGACCCTCGGCCACGATGTGCACGCGGGCCCCGCGGCGCAGCTGCCCCCAGGGCACACGCTGAGGGGCCTGGGGGCAACCCGGGGCGCCCGGCGGGATTGGACTCCGACCGATGCCACGGTCACCGGCCCTCGAAGCTGTTGAAGGTGAACAGGTGGATCCCGGCCACGCCCGTCCTTGGTGCTGAGAGGTCGCGCACGAGCGTCTCACAGGAGTACGCGTCCCCGCGCAAAAACCTGCGGGCCAGCGGGCCCTTACGGCTGATGAATTTCAGCGACGGCCCGACGCCGATCTTCGCCGCGAGCGAGATGAGCCGGGTGCGCGGAACTGGGCCGGTCACACCCGCCCAGACCGGCAGCTCCACGCCCTCGCTGCGCAGCAGCCCCACGTAGGCGGTGATCATGCGAGCCGAGAAGCACATCTGAGTGACGACGTTCGCGGCGAGGTGCTGCTTGGCCAGGAGTGCGTCGAGGAGCGCCACCGCACCGTGCGTGGGGTGGCCCTCGGGGTATCCGGCGACGCCGATGCTGAGGCGGCCTCCGGAGAGCTCCGCGATGTCCTCCATGAGTTCAAGGGAGTTCGCGTACGGGCCCGCCGCCTGGACCGCGTCCCCTCCGACCGCGAACACTTCCGTGATCCCAGCGGACTCGAATCGCCGGAGCACCCGCGCGAGCCGAGCCCGGTCGCCGATGCTGCGGGCGGCGAGATGCGGGACTACCTGATAGCCGAGCCCGGCGAGGCGGACGGACGTCTCGGCCGTCGTCTCGATGCCGTGGTGCGGCAGGCACGTCACGGTCAGGGCCGAGCCCTCCGGGACGGTCGTGGCGACCTGGGGGACGATGTCCTCGGTTGGCACGATCTCGAGGCGCATCGGCAGGGGCGCGCCGTCGGCCAGAGTGAGCGGGGCGGAGAGCGGATGGACGGCCATGGGGGATCTCCAGCGTTCGTGCGGCACGTCGGCGTGCCGCGATGGCTTTGGACCCTCCCCGCTCTGTCGTGGACCTGAGAGATTTCGCTTCGCCGCTGTGGCGGGTCGCTTGCACCGTCGGTGAGCCCAGACGAGCCGGGCTGCTTTCCAGAGTTGCCTGTCCGCGGCGGTACTTGGGCCTGAGAGATTCCTGGGGAGGAGTTGCTCCTACGGCACCTGCTGCAGTGGCAGGATTCTCCCGCTGCGGATGGTCGGCATGTTCATTTGTAGGCCGCGGTGGGCTGCGACCGGTCCAGTGTGGTCCGCGTCACGGGAGGGTGTCAAAGTGGCATGTCATACGGCGCCGCCGTGTGACATGAACGACTCTTACTGACACATCGACATAAAGTGAGGTATGCCCCGCATTCAGGCCGAGTCGAACGCAGCACAGCGGGCGGTCACCCAGCGCCGCATCCTCGATGCCTTCGGGCAGCTGCTCTTCACCCGGGGCCTCCCGGGCCTGACGATGACCGACGTGGCCCGCCAGGCCGGAGTGGGCCGCACCGCCGTCTACAACTACTACGCCGACATGGAGGAGCTCCTCATCGGCTACGCGCTCGACGAGACGGGCCGGTTCCTCACAGACCTCAAGGCGCAGTTGGCCGGACTGGCCAACCCGATCGACCGCCTCGCGGTGTACATCCGGGCCCAGGTCGAGGACCTCTCCCGCCGCCATCTGCCCCCAGGGCCGGCCATGCGGGCGGTGCTCTCCGCGCAGTCCTTCGCCAAGCTCGGCGACCACGTGGGTGAGCTCAACGCCCTCCTGGCCCAGATCCTGCGTGACGCGATGGCCGAGGGCTACCTGCCCGAGGCCGACGTCGAAGAGCTCCTCGGGCTGGTCCACGGCTCGCTCACGGCGAGCGCGGACCGCGGACGCGCGGAGGAGGAGGCAGAGGAGGCGGCGCACGACGCCGACACGGACCGGCGCACGGAAGCCACCGTCCGCTTCATCCAGCTCGGCGTCGGCGCACGCTTCGACGACCGGGGCCACCCGCTGCGGTGATAGGTGATGGGCGGCCGGAGCGCGACCGCACCTCTCCACATGTCCGGCAAGCAGACCTAGCATTGACAGCGGGGAAATTGGCACAACCCTTCCATCGCAGAAGTCAGCAGGAGGACATCATGGCCACGAACCAAGACAAGAGCGCGGCAGCTCAGACAGCCAATGAAGAAGAACACCGGGCAGCGGCAGCCGGGACCACGATTACCGTGCCATCGATCACTGGAGTTGCCGACGCTCTTGAGCCTAAGCACCTCCTCTGGTTCGGTGGTCTCGCCGTGGCCGGAGCGATCGGTGTCCTCGAATGGCCGGTCGTCGCTGCAGTTGGAGTGGGCACCTACGTCGCGGAGCGCTTCGCGCGCTCAGGCCGCAGGTAGTCGCACGCGTCCGTCAGCACGAGTTACCGACTAGCGAGGCTGCGGCCTCGGGCAGCCGCAGAAGGAGACGGCATGGCCAGCCTTGAAGCGAGCATCTTCATCGCGGCCACGCCGCAGGAGGTCTTCGACTACGTGCGGGACCCCGGGAACCTCGCCTCGCATCACGGAATCGTCCTGCACGCAGAGACCCAGGGCGACGGGCCGATACGGAGCGGCTCCCGTTTCAGGGGGACGAGCCAGATCCTCGGGCGGACCTACGACTGGACGGCGGAGATTGTCGATCACGAACGGCCGAGTATTATATCTTTCCAAGCCGTAGCGGGCAACATCAGCGTCACTATTTCTTACACGATGATTCCCGAGGGGTCTGGCACGCGGCTCGCCTACCGCGCGGACGCTCGCCCCAGCCCGGGGTCAAGCTTCAGCGTGGTCGCAGAGACGCTCGCTGTAGAGGGCTACCGCCGGCAAGTGCTTGTGGATCTCGCCACCCTCGACCGCATCCTGGCCGGGTCATCCTGACCAGCCGTCGGAGGCCACCAACGAGGCACAGCCGCGCCGCCTTGCCCTCTGAGCACTCGCCCCGCGGCTACCGCACGAGGGCCAGGGCGTCGCCCAGTCCCCGCAGGCCTGCGCTGCGCCTAGTGAGCGCCAGCAGACGAGCCACAACCACGAGCACCGCGAGAGGCCACTCGATCAGGCCGACGGCCGCCAGCAGGGCCGCGCCGCCGAGGAAGGCGAGCGTGTCGACCGGTGGCAGGGTTACGGTGCCGATTCCCTCGAAGTGGATGCGGATCGGCCCTGAGGACCAGGCCTCAGCCAGTTCATTCATGATGCGTTCCTAAGCAATGCGGTGGAGCGCTGGAACCGTACGCCTGTGCGTCGGGCAGTCGCCGTCATCAGTGTCACAAGGACGGTAGCGATCGCTCGTTGCCGCGAGGTTAACGGCTGTCAAACCCGAACCGAGGAAATCTCGTCCAAAGTATTCGCATCTGGCAGCGAGGGTGCCTACTATTGCGTGCTCCATTGATCCGACCGTCGACTAGGAGGATGACATGGCCACGAACACCGGCGCCGGTAACGAGAAGGAAGCATCGTCTACTGGGACTGCAGGCGAGAATCGTCCCGGGGGCCAGGAGATCACCTTCACAGTTCCGCAGGTCCCTGCCATGGCGGAACTGATGGAGCCCAAGCGGCTGCTGTGGTTCGGCGGCCTGGCGGCTGCGGGGGTGATCGGAGTGCTCGAGTGGCCCGTGGTCGCGGCCGTGGGTATCGGCAGCTACGTCGCGGAGCGGTTCGCCGAGTCAAACCGACGCGCGGCCGGCCGCTAGACCAGTAAGGGCGACGTGCCGTTCCTATCGTCGCTTCTGCAGGCGCTCGTCGAGCCAGCCCGGCAGCTGGGGGTGCCCTCGCTTCCACAGCGGCTTCTCGATGCAGTGGTCCCGGACCGCGTCGCGGGGAGGCGCGCTTGGGCCATCGAGGGCAGGGCTGCGATCGAAGCCAAGGGCGTGAACCGTCCAGGCAGCACCAGATACATCGCGGACCTCGAGAGGGCTCTCGAGGAGCATGCTGACGTCACGTGGGCCCGCGTCAATGCGCCGCTCGGGCGCGTCGTCATCTGCTTCCGCCCCAGCGCGGCCGGAGACGACCCCCGCGCCCATGCTCTGCTTACGGAGCTGGTCGCCATCGTCGACCGTGTCGAAGCTGAATTCACCGAATCCGCTGACAACGCTCCGCGGGGGCGAAATGCCCCTGTTGACCGCGTTGCGGTGGAGAGAGCCGCGGTTGAGCTGGCAGCGGACGTTGCCGGCTTGGCCGCGGCCGCAGCCTCGCACCTCCTGAGGCTCAGCGCGCTCCCGCAGGAGATCGCCGCGGCGGTGTCGGTGGTAGACAGCACGCCGCGCCTGCGGGGGGTCCTTGAGCGGCAGATCGGGGAGGGGCCCGCCGATCTCGTGCTGGCCCTGACGAACGCCGCAGCCCAGGCCATGTCCCGCGGTGTCGTAAGCCTGAGCGTCGACGCCGCCCAAAGGTACCTGATACTGGCCGAGGCCAGAGCCGAGTCCGCCGCGTGGAGGATGCACGCGGCCGGTCTGCTCGAATCCTCGGAGCGCGCACGCGCTGCTCCCATCGTCGTGGAACGCCCTCGCGAACTGCCACCCGGGCCTGTCGAGGTCTGGGCAGATCGTGCGGGGCTTCTGGGGGCAGGAGCCTTCGGCATCGCCCTGGCAGCGACACGCCACCCGAGGCAAGCTGTCGGCTTCGCGCTCGCCGCCCTCCCCAAGGCCGGTCGTGCCGGCCGCGAAGCCTTTTCATCCAGCGTCGGCAGGCACCTCGCGTCGCGGGGCGCGATCGTGCTTGACGCGGCAGCCCTTCGACGACTGGACCGCGTCACAGCGATCGTGCTCGACGTCGACCTCCTCACCACAGGCAGGCACCTGCTGGGGCAGATGAGGGTCCTTCCAGGCGCGGATCCCAAAGAGGTCGCCGAAAGGCTGCACGCCCTGTTCAGGCCCGACGACGCCCTTTCGGGGCACTCTGCGGATGGCTGGACCCTTGCTCCACTCGGCCCCGAGCTCTCCGAGCTCTCCGAACTCCCAGAGCAGCGCGGCACGCGGGAGCAGACGCACCGCGGAGACGGGACGGACCCAGTGCTCGGCCTGGTCCACGGTGGGCAGCTCAAGGCCATGGCCGCTGTGATCGACGAGCCTCATGAGTCGCTCGAGGCTCTTGCCGCCGCCGGGCACCGATCAGGCCACCGTCTCGTCCTCGCCGGACGCCCGGGGGCCAATCTGGCACTCGCCGCCGACGATCTCCTTCCCGGGGGACCCCGCCTCGTCTCAACAGTCCGCGACCTGCAGGCGCAGGGCGAAGTGGTGATGGTGCTCTCCGGCCGGTCGCACGCCCTCGCCGCCGCGGACGTGGGAGTGGGCGTAGTGGACCCGCGCTCAGCGGACAAGGCACCGCCATGGGGGGCGCACATACTGGCGGGGCAGGACTATGCCCTCGCCGCTCTCCTGATGGAGGCCTCGGCTGTCGCTGCAGACGTGAGCCGGCGCAGTGTCATGCTCGCACAGGCCGCGACTGCCATCGGGGGCGTCTCCGCGACCGCGGCCGCGGCAGGCTCGGCCGCCGCCCCGCGGTCCCTTCTCGCCGTGAACACCGCCGCAGCAATCTCCCTCGCGATGGGAGTCTGGTCCGCCTCGCGTCTCATCCGCGCACCCATGAGTCCTCCCATATCCCGGGTGCCATGGCATGCGATGCCGTCCGAGGCCGTCCTCGAGGCGCTGTCTACCAGCCGCGGCGGCCTCAGCTCGGACGAAGCGCGCCGGCGGCTGCGGGGCACACACGACGCCCGGCCCCCGATCCTCCGGCTCCCATCCGCGATTGCCGAAGAGCTGAACAACCCGCTGACTCCGATTCTCGGCGCCGGAGCGGCCCTCTCCGCGGCCATCGGCGCCGTCGTCGATGCCGGGCTAGTGGCCGCCGTGGCCCTCGCGAGCGCCGTGATCGGAGGGGTCCAGCGCTCTCGCACGGACCGCGCACTCGAGGACCTGCTCTCGAAGAGCGCCTTGACGGCGCGCGTTTTGCGGGACGACGCAGAGGCTCACGTGGCCGCCGAACAACTCGTCCCGGGAGACATCGTCCTCATCGGGCCAGGCGAAGTAGTCCCCGCAGACTGCCGCATCCTGGAGGCCATCGCGCTGCAGTCGGATGAGTCATCACTGACGGGCGAACCCTTCCCGCTGGCCAAATCCGCGGAACCGATCGTTGCCGAGAGCGTCGCCGAGAGGTCCTCCATGCTCTACGAGGGGACCACCGTGGCCGCGGGCCGCTGCACTGCTGTGGTGGTAGCGACCGGCTTCTCGACCGAGGCCGGCCGCAGCATGGCCGCCACAAGGTCGGGCTCGGCGACGGGCGGAGTTGAAGCTCGGCTGGCGCACATCACCGATGTCACGCTTCCGATCACCCTCGTGTCCGCGGTCGGGGTCATCGCTGCAGGTCTCCTCCGGGGTCGTCCGTTCAGGAGCACGGTGGGCGCGGGCGTGAGCTTGGCAGTCGCTGCCGTCCCCGAGGGGCTGCCCTTCCTGGTCAGCGCCGCCCAGCTCGCTTCGGCGCGCCGCCTCTCGACACGGGGGACCTTGGTGCGGAATCCGAGGACGATCGAAGCTCTCGGCCGAGTCGACGTCCTCGGCTTCGACAAGACGGGCACTCTCACGGAGGGACGCATCAGGCTGGAATCAGCGACCGGCGCTGACGGCAAGCTTGATTCCCTCCACGCGCTGCAGACGCGTAGCCGAGGAGTCGTGGCGGCTGGGCTGCGTGCCACGCCTTCAGCTCGGCGCCCGCTCGCTCACATGACCGACCGCGCCATCTCTTCCGCGGCCCGCGAGGCCGGCATCAGCCCAGACGAGGGAGCGCAGGGCTGGAAGAGGCTCAGCGCGCTGCCCTTCGAGCCATCGCGCTCCTACCACGCGACCCTGGCCAGCACCCACGAGGGCACCCTGCTCAGCGTCAAAGGCGCCCCCGAGACTGTTCTAGCACGCTGCACGGCCGTGAGGTCCGGCAACCGGCGACGAGGCCTCGACGAGGCTCGGCGCCGGCGGCTGACACGGCGCGTCGAAAAGCTCGCCTCAGAGGGGTACCGCCTCCTGGCAGTAGCAGAAGCGCGCCTCGATCAGTCCCCCCGGCAACTCGAGGACGATGACGTTGTGGGCCTGACGTTCCTCGGCTTCCTTGCCTTGACCGACCCGGTGCGCCCGGCGGCCGCGGCCTCTGTCGAAGCCCTCCGCGCAGCCGGTGTCCAGATCCTGATGATCACCGGCGATCACCCGGGAACCGCCGCGGCGGTCGCACAGCGGCTCGACCTTCTCGAGGACGGGGGCAGGGTGATCACCGGGACCGAGATCGATGCCCTCGGTGACGACGAACTAGCGCGGGTGCTCCCGCATGTTGCAGTGGTGGCCCGGGGCACCCCGGCGCACAAAGTACGCGTCGTCCAAACGCTGCAGGGCCTCGGCAAGACGGTCGCCATGACGGGCGACGGCGCGAACGATGCCCCCGCCATACGCCTTGCCGACGTCGGGATCGCCCTGGGGCGCAGGGGCACTCCGGCTGCGCGAGCCGCAGGGGACCTCGTGGTCACGGACGACAGGCTCGAGACGATCATCGCGGCGCTCGTCGAAGGACGGGCAATGTGGGGCTCGGTGCGTGAAGCGCTCGGCATCCTTGTGGGAGGGAACCTCGGGGAGATCGCCTTCACCCTGCTAGGAGCGCTGGCCACGGGCCTGTCGCCCCTGCGGGCACGGCAACTCCTGCTGGTGAACCTGCTCACCGACCTTGCTCCCGCTCTGGCCGTCGCCCTGCGACCGCCTCACGCGGCCTCGACCGAGGCTCTGCTGGCAGAAGGACCGGAAGCCTCACTCGGCTCGGCGCTGACCAGAGAAGTAGGGTTCAGGGCGGCCCTGACGACGGCCGGGGCCGGCGCCGGCTGGGCTCTCGCCAGACTGCTCGGGCTCCGCCGAGCGGCCCCGACCGTGGGACTCGTCTCACTCGTGGCGACCCAACTCGGGCAGACCATCACGGTCGGAGGCCCCTCTCGCGGCGTCGTTGTCAGCGGAGCCATCTCCTTGGCTGCCCTCGCCGCCGTAATCCAGACCCCTGGTCTGAGCGCCTTCTTCGGTTCGGTGCCCCTCGGCCCCCTAGGGTGGGGGATCGCCGCTGGAGCGAGCCTTGCCGTGGTCCTTCTCGGTGCCCTCGTGGCCAGGAGGAAGTTCTCCGAAACGCCCGAGTACAACGAGCGTATGCGGGCCGTTGAGGACTCGGCGTCCGCGGTCCCGGAGGTCGCATGAGCGCTGCAGCAGCAGACCCTACCCCTTCTGACATCTGGTTCTGACATCTGGGAGAGAGCGTGACTGAGACCGAAAGAGCCGCCAAGGGAACCTATTCCGCGGCTGCGAGCAAAGCGGGCAATCACCGCACCATCATTATCAACTTCGAAGGTGTCGGCACGGTGCGACTCCCGCCCACCGACGAGCTGGCCTTCCTCGGTGGAATCGGTGTGCTGGCCGCAGCAGGGATTATCGAGTGGCCGGTTGCCGGGGTCCTGGCTGCAGGGCATCTCATCTCGCGCATCTCGAGAAACAAGACCCTCAAAGCCTTCGGAGACGCCCTCGAAGAGGCCTGAGCGTAGAACCTGGGTCCGTCCACGTCCTGTAGGCCGAGCGCGGACTGGATTCGGCCACGGTGGAGGTTCGAAGCACGGTCATTCGCGGGATGTGGGCGCAGTGGAGCTCGCAGTCGGGAGTGTGCACGCGATCGGGCCGGGCGTCTGGTCAACCACGGCGGGGTCCGTGAGCACCTTGAAGGACGAGCCGAGGATGAGGTCAACGCTCGCATCCGAGCGGCCGTCCCGGATGTACACGCTCCCCGGCACATTGCGCTGGAGCGTGAACGCGGCGGCCTCTCCCCCGAACCCCCCGCGCACTACGGCGGGCGACTCCATCGCCGTCCGCTCGTTGCCCACGGCCCTCACGATGAACTTGCGCGCCTTGAGCTGGTCCGCCACCTCGGCCGCGAGGCCTTCCTTGCCTGCGCCGTTGAGCACGTTGACGGTGACCTTCTCGGGCGGCAGGTAGTCGTAGGTGCCGGACGGGCAGGTCGTGGGGTGCGTGGGCTTGCTCCCCGGTTCCGGGATCGTGAGACGGCCCGACAGGACTTCCAAGGCCGCGCCGACTCCTGCGAACAGGAGGGCCGCGAGGAGGCCGATCGCAACGGCATGGCGGGCCTTCCTCCACTGGCGGGAGCGCTGCCGCGCATCGGCATCCTCCTCGAACTGCGTGCGCAGCTGGCTGCCGCTCACCACGTGGTGTCCGTGGTACCGGGTCAAGTCCTGGGGCTTGCGTGCCATCGGGGGCTCACGCGTCGAGGTCGAGGACGCGCGCGTGGATCGCAGTGCGCTGGTGGAGGGCCGTGCGGACCGCACGATGCAGACCGTCCTCGAGATAGAGGACGCCCTTGTACTGGACGACGTGCGGGAACAGGTCTCCGAAGAAGGTGGAGTCCTCGGCGAGGAGTGCCTCAAGGTCGAGGGTGCGCTTGGTGGTGACGAGTTCGTCCAAGCGGACGGGGCGCGGCGCGAGGGCTGCCCAGTCCCTCGGCGTCACGTAGCCATGGTCCGGGTAGGGGCGCCCCTCGCCCACCGCTTTGAAAATCACGTTTCAAGCCTAGGCTCGCGGGAGTCGTCGCGGGAGCGCGTGCGGGCGGGCACCGCGCATTGTGGCCAAACGGTTATTCGCCACCCTTTTGCAAGAATGGGCCCATGCAGACCGCCCCTCCTTTTGCCCTGCTCCTCGACGTCGACGGCCCGATCGCAAGCCCGGTCACGCGCACCGTGATGCCGGAGGTCATTGCCCTGCTGAACGAGCTGGGCGGAGCGGGGATTCCCATCATCTTCAACACTGGGCGCTCGGACACGTTCATTCGGGAGCGGGTCATGGACCCGATGATCGGCGCCGGCATGCCGAAGGACCTCACGGTCCACGCGGTCTGAGAGAAGGGCGCCACCTGGTTCTCGTTCACACCTCAGGATGCCGGCGTGGTGCACGTGGACCGGGAGCTCGCCGTCCCGGGCGATTTCGCCGACGACGTCCGCAAACTCGTCGCGGCGAAGTACGCGGATCACATGTTCTTCGACGAGACGAAGCGTGCAATGGTCTCGGTCGAGCAGCGCGTCGATGTCTCCAACCGGGACTACCGTGAGGAGCAGGAGCACTTCGACGCCGATGCGCTGGAGCTCATGGCCCGGCACGACCTCGGCGCCACGCGCCTGGACCACCACCGCCCCGGGAGCGACGACACGGTGGACTACCGCGTCGATCCGACCATCATCTCCACGGACATCGAGTCGGTCCGCCTCGGCAAGGACCTCGGCGCCGCCCGCGCGTGCGAGCGCCTGCGCCGGGACGGAGTCGTCCCGGCGGCCTGGTACACGATGGGCGATTCCCGCACCGACTACGCGATGGCTGATTGGCTGCACCACAACGACCACACTGTGGCCCACGTGGACGTACGCCCTGCCGACGGTGTGCCCTCGAAGCCGTACGAGGTCTACACCTCCGCATACTTGGGCCTCGGCCCGGAGGTCATCCACGATGACGCTGGCCTCGCCTTCCTCACCGGCTGGCGGGACGCCCTCGCCCTCGCAGACTGAGCCGCCAGATCACCCCGCGCAACGCCGACGTCGCCCCCTGTGACGTCGAGGTCACCCGTACGGGTGGCGACGTTGACGCACGACGCCGCCACTCGCCGTCGTGCGTCAGGCCGCACCGGCGGTGCGAAGCCGCTGACGAGCGGTATTGAGCCCGTCGCTGACCGGGACGTGTCCGATGGCCCGCGCCAGGCCGAAGCGCGGCATTCCGCTGTAGACCGTCTCGATGCCGGAGCCAGGCGTCTGGTACGTCTCATGCCATACGCCGACGTCCCCGCTGCCCGCCACGGTTCGCATGAAGTCACGCCAGGGGGCGAGGTGCGGCGCGTCGCGGTTGGCGGCGAAGCGCTGGAGGTGCTCTGGGCTCTCCCAGTAGCTCACCAGCATTGTGGTCCGCCCGAGCCACTGGTGGAATCCGAGCATGCCCGCCTCCGGATTCTGCGACAGATGGCGCAGCATGGTTCCCATCGCACTCCCGACACGCAGCACCGTGCCGAGCTTCCACCAGCGGTTGGCCCGCATGCCGATGAGGAACACGGTGACGGGCCGGCCCGGCGTCGCCGTGTACCTGCCTGCGAAGACTTCCTGTCCCATGACTGCCACTCCTGTTTCATAACGATGTTACAAAACAACGTTACGTATACAATCCCATCATGGCAAGACCCACGGTCCACGATGCGGCGCTCCGCGATCGGCTGCTCGAAGTCACCGCCGACCTAGTCGACCGGGACGGGCCGGCGCGATTCTCGCTGCGCCAGGTCGCCGCGGAGGCAGGGACGTCAACGACTGCCGTGTATTCGCTGTTCGGCAGCAAGGCGGAACTGCTGTCCGCGGTGCTCGATGGCGCGTTCGCATCCTTCGGCGCCTCACAGCGCGCAGCCGCGGGCGCAGGCCTGTTAGGTCTCGGTCTCGCGTACCGTGAATGGGCGCTTGCACACCCGGCGCTCTACCGGCTCATGTTCGGCGGAGCGCTCTCCGCGTACGCCGACTGCACGCCGGACCCCGAGGTCGCGGACGCTTCCATGGCTCCGCTGCGCTCTGCCGTAGCGGCCGGACAAGCTTCCGGGGAGCTCAGGGACGGCCTCGTCGAGGTGGTTGCGGTGGGAATCTGGGGCCAGGTCCACGGCCTCGTGAGCCTCGAGCTGGCCCACATGGGACCTTCCGACGCCGACTGGGACGTCGCGTACCGGGCCGCGCTCGAATCCGTGCGGCGCGGCTGGGCGGGCTGACGCGGTCGCCGACCACGGCCCCGAGCGGACTGGGTCCAGGATCAAGAGGCGATGGGCACCGATGCCGGAAGGACCGCCTCGATCACGGCAATGAACTCCTGGTCATCCGGCTCCACGGCCGAGCGGAACCGGCCCACCACCCCGCCCTGGGGGCTGACCAGGAACTTCTCGAAGTTCCATTTGACCTTCTCACCCAAGCCATCCTCGGCTGGAAACCGCGTCAGCGAGGCGTACAGGGGATGCTGGTCCTTGCCCAGGACGTTGACCTTGGCAGCGAGCGGGAACGTCACCCCGAAGTTCACCCGGCAGAATTCGACGATCTCCGCATCGCTCCCGGGCTCCTGCCCGGCGAACTGATTGCAAGGCACCCCGAGCACCGTGAATCCACGGTCCTTGAACCTGCGGTAGAGGGCCTCGAGGCCTTCGTACTGGCGGGTGTAGCCGCACTTGGAGGCGACATTCACGACAAGCACAGCGCGGCCAGTGAACTGGCCGAACGTTGTCTCGGTGCCGTCGTTCAGGGTTAGGGCAATCTCGTGCAGGCTCACCCGGCCAGTCTAGGCCTGGCCCGGTCGAGGCCCGGCGAGGCCTAGGAGACGGGCCTCAGCAGCCCGGCGGGGCGGTTGCCGTAGGAGACGCCGTCGCCGTAGGGCTCGCCGCGGCTGTCGCCGTGGGGCGGGCCGCGGCTGTAGCCGTCGGGCTGGCCGTGGTTGTCGCCGTCGGGCTCGCCGCGGCTGTCGCCGTCGGAGACGCTGTAGCCGTCGGGGTCGCCGTGGCTGTCGCCGTCGGGCGGGCGCATGTCTGCGTGGGCGCGGGCGCGGCCGTTGTGGCCACTGTGGGGCTTGTCGTCGCGGTGGTGAAGGACGTCGGCGCCGGCTGGTCCGCCGTCGCGCTCGGGGTGGGAGTCGGCGTCGTCCCTGCGGTCGGGGTTGGGGCAGCCGTAGCCGGGGCGGGATCAGTCGGCGTCTGGCTCGGGGTTGGAGTCGCCGCAGGCGCAGGCGGGAGCGCCGTTGTGCCTGCTGCAGGCGACGGTGACGGCCCGGACAACGTTGGGCCGGCGGCCGGCACCTGCGACGTGGTCGGCGGGGCTGCCGGCGGACCAGCGGGAGTCGGGTCAGTGAGCGCTGGAGGAGTCGGCGCCGACGGAACGCGGGTGACGGTATCGCCCGGTGCAGGCTCCTCGGCCACCACTGGAACGGCCCAGTTCTGCCGCTCGCTCGTGGACTTGCCGTCCTTCGGGGAGTAGTCAGTGATCTGGATGGCGGCCAGGGGGTCCTTCTGCGCTATCGGGATGAACGTGAACATCATCGGGTCGATGTGCCGTCCGTCCTTGATGGTCTCGAAGTGGAGATGGCAGCCGGTCGATGATCCGGTGGACCCGACCAGGCCGACCACCTGGCCCGCCTCAACCGATTCGCCCGTCCTCATGGCAGCGCCGAGCATGTGGTTGTACGTGGTGATGATCCCATTGCCGTGATCGATCTCGACCCGGTTCCCGCCGCCCCACGGATGCCATCCGGCGGCGCGGACCACGCCGGCGTCCGCCGCATAGACCGGGGTGCTGCAGGCTGCGGCGAAGTCCTGACCCCAGTGGAACTCACCGATCTGGCCGGTCAGGGGGCTTGTGCGATACCCGAACCCCGAGGTGGGGGTTAGGCTCGTCAACGGCGCGTACAGCTTTCCCGCTTCGGGCCGAGGGAGATCGGCCTGGGCAACCGCGATGGGCGAGATGTGGCCAGCCGCGAGGGAGCCGACCGCGGTGCGGTAGAACTGCACGACCGCGCCCGGATCCGCTGTGATGGGATAAAGGTCCCCCGCGAGAGCAGGTGAGGCGCTCATCATGACGGCGGCCGTCAAGGCTGCCATCACTGCGGTCACACGAGCCCGCACACGGGACAGTGCGCGGCTGACGGCAGGTGCCATCGGACTCCCCAATCAGTCGCGGCGCCGCCGCAGCCCGGCGCACGGTCTCATTCTGGCGACCTCGGCGGGATTTGAACAGGGGCGGAAGCTGTGAGAAATGTGGGCTGCCCCGCTCGCGCTCAGCTTGGGGCCATGGCGGCGCGAACGAACAATGCCCCGGTCCGAAGACCGGGGCATCGAGGTGCGGAGGATGGGGGATTTGAACCCCCGAGGGCTGTTAACCCAACACGCGTTCCAGGCGTGCGCCATAGGCCGCTAGGCGAATCCTCCAGGTGCGCTCGTCAAGAGCAGGTACCAGAATACCCGACCGGGGCGGATGCTCCGAATCGGCCCCTCGCGCTCATCACGCCGAGGGGAATCGGAGGGAGAACTGCGCGCCTCCCTCCGGCGCCCGGCCCGCAGTGATCGCGGCGCCGAGGCGTGCAGCCAGCCGGACAGCGATCGAGAGGCCGAGCCCGGTGCCCACCTTCCGCTCCCCGGCGTAGCGGTCCCTAAGCGCCCCGCGCTCGAAAGCCTGGCGGAGGTCCTCGTCGCTCAGCCCGGGACCGCCGTCGCGCACCTCGACCACCACGTCCGTGCGATCCCGTCGTCCGGCCACCACGAGCGGCGAGCCTCGCGGCGTCGCCCTGAGTGCGTTTTCGACCAGCCCGTCCAGCAGCTGTCGCAGTCTCCGGGCATCCGTGACAACCGGGAGTGGGCCGGCAACGTCGGCCCGTGCGGCAACGCCCGCCGGCTCCCACACGCCGCGCCATGCCTCCACGACTGCGGGCAGCAGCTCCGCGGCGTCGACCGGCTGGGCATCGATCCGGAAGTCGTCCGCCTCGAGCCGGGCGAGCTCGAGGAGGTCCCGCACAAAATGGTCCAGGCGTTCGGTCTCGGTGCTGAGCGTCCGGCCCACGCGCGCCACCTCCTGGTCGGGAATCAGCCCATCGGCGAGGGCCTCGGCGTAGCCGCGGAGCGCGGTCAGGGGCGTGCGCATCTCGTGGGAGACGGAGAGCAGGAACTCTCGCTGGCGCGCCTCGCTGGCGGCCAAGGACGCATCGAGGCCCGCGAGCGCCCGGGAAACCTGCGCCACCTCACCCGGCCCGGCGGCGTCGACCGCCACACCCCGCTCGCCGCCGGCGAGTCGACGCGCTGCCGCGGCCACCCGCACAAGGGGCCCGGCGACCCACCGCGCCACGAGCGCTCCGCCGAGCGCCGCGGCAATGAACCCGATGAGCAGTGCCCATAGGAGCCGCGTGACGAGGGGCCCGGCTGCCCGGGTGACGGCAGCGACGGGTTCGGCAAGGACCAGGCCGCCCCCCGCCGCGATGGGCCGCGCCTCGACGACCACGGGCACGTCCGCGACGGTCTCCGTCTGTGAGACAGACTGGCCTGCCAGGACCTTCTTCACCGCGCCCGAGCTGACGAATCGCCGACCGGCACCAGTCACGGCGCCGTCCGGCAGGATCAGGGCAATGCGGCCAGACTCACCGAACGCGAGTTCGCGAAGCGATGCGAGGTCCGTGACATTCCCCGAGGCGCTCAAAGCCGTCGCCTCGCGGGACAGGCTCGAACGGGCCTGATCCACCGCCGCAGACTGGATGAGCTGGGCTCCCACGAGACCCGCCACGACCGTTGCAAGGGCTGCCACGGCCACCATCACGAGCGTGACGCGCGCGTGCAGCGACCGGAACCAGGCCATCATCCCCGCGCCGGACCCGGATCCGGCGACACGCTGTATCCGACGCCCCTCGTGGTGCGCAGGGGGCTCGCGTCGCCGAGCTTGGCGCGCAGCTGTGCCACGTGCACGTCGACCGTGCGCCCACCGCCGTAGTCAGCCTGGCCCCACACGGCCGCGAGGAGCTGTTCGCGGCTGAACACTCGTCCCGGCTGGGACATGAGGTGCGCGAGAAGGTCGAACTCCATCGCGGTGAGCTGCACGCGGCGCCCGTCCGCCTCCGCGGTGCGCTGCGCAAGATCCAGCCGGATGTGCCCCACGCGCAGGGACTCCGGCGCCCACGGCCCGGCGGCGCGGCGCACGAGGCCCTTCACCCGCGCCACGAGCTCACGCGGGGAGAACGGCTTGGTCAAGTAGTCGTCGGCCCCCAACTCGAGGCCCAGCACGCGGTCCACCTCGTCGTCCCGGGCGGTCACGAAGATCACGGGCGTCCAGTTGCCTGCCTCGCGCAGGCTGCGGCAGACCTCCACGCCGTCGAGTCCCGGCAGGCCCACATCGAGGACGACCGCCACGGGCTTGAGCCGCCTGATCTGCTCGAGCGCGGCGACGCCGTCCCGCTCCACGTGCACGCCGTATCCCGCCCGGGCGAGGTA
This sequence comes from Sinomonas notoginsengisoli, assembly GCF_021554725.1. Classification (GTDB taxonomy): domain Bacteria; phylum Actinomycetota; class Actinomycetes; order Actinomycetales; family Micrococcaceae; genus Sinomonas; species Sinomonas notoginsengisoli. The sequence continues at coordinate 215,106 of NZ_JAIZDP010000004.1, forward strand.
CAGGCGCTCGAGATCAGCGATCGCGTCCTCGTCCTCGGCCACGAGCACCAGCCCGCGCGCCCCGCGGGCGTTGCGCTCTTCCACCCCTTTATTCAAGCGCACGACGGCGCCGCCCCGCCCGGGCGCGCGCCCACGCCTTACATTCCCCGAACATTGGCCGAACCGTACGCTTGCGCTGCGCCGGAACCATGGGTGGCATGACGACGAAAGGCAACGCCATGCAGCCCCAGGACCCCACTACCGCCATTCCCGCTCCCTCTCGCCGGCGCCGCTGGGCGGTCGGCGCCGCCTCGGCCGTCGCAGCCGCCGTGCTCGTGGGGGGCGGGGCCGCGGCCGCCGAGGCCGCCTCGACTCCCTCCATGACCTCGGCGCGGCCGGCAGCGGCCATCGCCCCGGCGGCGGCAAGCACCCCGTCGCCGTCTGCCACCCCGGGTGCGGGAGCGAAGGCCTCCGCGAAGCAGCCCGCGAGGGCCGCGCTGCGGCGGCTGCTCGCCGTCGTGATCCGCCAGGACGGCACGTCACAGTACGGCCAGCACGCGCAGGCAGCGGCGCGGACGGCGATCAATGGGCACCCGGCGGCTTTCCGCCACCTGCCGCAGAAGCTGCGGGACGAGCTCTGGCCCCTCGCTGGCGCCCCATCCGGTCAGGAGGCCGCGGCCGCCCAGACCGTCAAGGGGCACGCCCTCGACGGAACCTACGGCGACGCTGTGAAGAAGCTCGCCGAGGCGATCCAGAAGGCGCCCGCGAAGGCGTCCCCTGCGCCGTCGTCCGCACCCGCGACACCATCGCCGGCCCCGTCCGCAGGGAGCTGACCGCCTGCGATTCGAGGCCCGGCCCGGACTCCGCTAAGATGATTTGCAGCCCCTCATGTGGCGTCATCCTGCTGAACTCCCCCAGGACCGGAAGGTAGCAAGGGTAAGTGGGCTCTGGCGGGTGCATGAGGGGCCTTTTCATACCTGTGGATAACCCGGGCTCCGCTCCGGCCCCGATTGGTAGGGTTTCTTACGTGACTGCTCCAGCTGCCCTCTACCGCCGGTACCGGCCGGACACGTTCCAGGACGTGATCGGACAGGAGCACGTCACTGAGCCGCTCATGACGGCGCTGCGCAAGAACCGCGTCAACCACGCCTACCTCTTCTCCGGCCCGCGCGGCTGCGGCAAGACCACCTCGGCGCGGATCCTCGCCCGCTGCCTCAACTGCGAGAAGGGCCCCACGCCGGACCCGTGCGGCGCGTGCCCGAGCTGCGTCGAGTTGGCCCGCGGCGGCGCCGGCTCACTTGATGTCATCGAGATCGACGCCGCGAGCCACGGCGGTGTGGACGACGCCCGTGACCTGCGGGAGCGCGCTACGTTCGCGCCGGTGCGTGACCGGTACAAGATCTTCATCATCGACGAGGCCCACATGGTCACGTCAGCCGGCTTCAACGCGCTGCTGAAGATCGTCGAGGAGCCTCCGGAGCACATCAAGTTCATCTTCGCGACCACGGAGCCGGACAAGGTCATCGGCACCATCCGCTCGCGCACGCACCATTACCCCTTCCGGCTCGTCCCGCCGGAGCCGCTGCTGAAGTACCTCGAGCAGTTGTGCGCGTCCGAGAACGTGCGCGTGGCGCCTGGGGTGCTCTCCCTCGTGATCCGCGCCGGCGGCGGGTCCGTGCGAGATTCCCTCTCGGTGCTGGACCAGCTCATGGCCGGCGCTGGCCCCGAGGGGATCGACTACGAGCTGGCCGTCGCCCTGCTCGGATACACGCACGCGACGCTGCTCGACGACGTGGTCGATGCAATGGCAGCAAACGATTCGGGGACGGTGTTCCGCGCCGTGGACCGTGTGATCCAGACCGGGCACGATCCGCGCCGCTTCGTCGAGGACTTGCTCGAGCGGTTCCGCGACCTCATCATCGTCCAGGCGCTGCCCGACGCCGCCGAGTCGATCCTGCGCGGCGTGCCCGCCGACCAGCTCGCGCGGATGCGGGTCCAGGCGCAGAACCTCGGGGCGGCTGAGCTCTCCCGGGCCGCGGACGTCACGAACGAGGCCTTCAACGAGATGACCGGCGCCACCTCGCCGCGCCTGCACCTCGAACTCCTCTGCGCGCGGCTCATGCTCCCCGCCGCGGACGCGGTCGAGCGGGGCTGGGCCGCCCGGGTCGACCGGCTTGAGCGCCGCCTCTCCTTCGCGCACGACGGCGCGGGGTCGCCACCCGTGGCCGAGCAGCGTCCGTCGAGCAGCGAGGAGCGCCGCCCGGACACGGGAGCAGAATCGACAGCGCCCCGCGAATCCCGGGTGACCCAGCGGAGCGAAGCGGAGTCGAATCCCCAGGCCACTCCCCCTTCGGCTGCGCAGCCCACACCCGCGCCGGTTGAGCAGCCCGGACCCGCGCCGGTTGACCGTCCGGTGCCCACGGTGACTGAACGGAGCGAGCCGCCAGCCGGTGAGCGCAGCGAAGCGGAGCCGAGACCGCGTCCAGAAGCCCAGACCTCGGCGCCCCCGACCCCGACCTCGGCCTCACGCCCTCCGGCGCCGGCGCAGGGCGGCGGGGCAGGCAGCGTGGAGATGTTCCGCCGCGCGTGGCCGGAGATCCTCGACGCCCTCGCGAAGGTCAAGCGCAGCACGTGGGCACTCGTGGGGCCCAACGCCTCGGTCGCCGGCTTCGACGGACGCACCCTCGCGCTCGCGTTCGGAACCTCCGGCCTCGCGGCCGCCTTCACCCGCGGCGACCATTCCGCCAACCTGCACCAGGCGATCCAGAGCGTGCTCGGTGTCGACTGCCAGATCGACGCCGTCACGGGCGGCAACGGCCCAGGTCCCTCGCCTCTGGTCGGAGGCGACGCCCGCCCAAAAGCATCGGCTGAGCCGTCCCAGGGCACGTCCGTGCCCCGCGTGGGCGCCCCCTCCCAGCCAACGGCTGCACAGCAGCCCGACCGCTCACTGGCCCCCGCGCAGCAGCCGGCGCCTTCACCTGCGTCCGCCCCGAGGCCCGAGCCGCCTCAGGAAGCGACACCGCGGCCCGCACCCTCCCCGGCTGGCCCCACGGCTCCCTCCGCGGCAGACGTCGCCTGGGGCCTCACCCCCGGCCTCGCGCCTCAGCCCGCCGCAGCAACCCCCCAGGAGGAGCCGCCTCCGCAGGGCCAGCATTCCGCGAAACCGGCCACGCAACCTCAGGCACGCGGGGAGGCGAAGGGACCCGCGCCCCAAGCCACCGCGCCTCAAGCACCCGCGTCCCAGGAGCCCCAGACCTCTGGGGGACCATTCGACGGCATCCCGTACTCGGACGAGGAACCACCTGGCGAATGGGACGAACCGTACCCCGACGATGCTGGCTACGGCGCGCCCAGGCAGAACCCCGTCAAGCGGCAGCCCCCCGCGCCAGCAGCCCCCGGCCCGCAGGGCTCACCGACCGAGGCGAACGAGAACACGCCGGAGGAGAAGCGACTGAAGGACCCATGGTCGTACGCCCGCGAGAGCACGCCGGGCGTATGGAGCGTGGGCACCGAACCGAACGTGCGCCCGGACACCATCGCCGGCTCGGCACCCTCGGCGGTCAAACCCCCCGCGCCCGCAGAATCTGCCGAGTCCGCCGAGACCGGGGCGGCCAAGCCCGAGGAGCCAGCGGCAGCAGCGCCGTCGTACGAGCCGGCTGCGGCCCAGCCGCCCCAGCGCGCACCCCAGCCTCCCACCGACGGCGCGTCCCGCCCGCCGCACGATCCGGGTCGGAAGCTGAGCATGTACGAGCGCCTGAGCCGCAAGGCTGCCCAGGAACGCTCGCAGGCCCAGAAGCCTGAGCCCGTGCAGAACCAGCAGTACGTCGAGGACATCCCGAGCGCGGACGACGAGACGATCGAGCAGTCGAGCGTGTTCGGCCGGACCGCGGTGGAGAGGATCCTCGGCGGCAAACTCATCGAGGAGCGGTCTCTGGACGGGACTGTCATACCGCCGCGGTAGCGTAGTGGGGTGTATGAAGGCGCAGTCCAAGACCTGATCGATGAGCTCGGCCGGCTCCCGGGCATCGGGCCCAAGTCGGCCCAGCGGCTCGCCTTCCATGTCCTTGAGGCGGATGCGGCGGACATGAAGCGCCTCGCGGCGGCGATCATCGGCGTCAAGGAGCGCGTCAAGTTCTGCCAGATCTGCGGCAACGTCACGGAGCAGGACACGTGCGCCATCTGCCGCGACACGCGCCGCGACCCGAGCGTGATCTGCGTGGTCGAGGAGTCCAAGGACGTCATGGCGATCGAGCGGACCCGCGCCTACCGGGGCCGATACCATGTGCTGGGCGGCGCGATCAACCCCATCGCCGGCATCGGGCCCGACCAGCTGCGCGTCCGCGAACTCCTCACGCGCCTCAATGACGAGACAGTCACCGAGATCATCCTCGCCACGAACCCCAACCTCGAGGGCGAGGCCACGAGCACCTATCTGGCCCGGATGCTCAAGACGATCGGCGTCACCGTGACGCGCCTGGCATCAGGCCTTCCGGTGGGCGGAGACCTCGAGTACGCAGACGAGGTCACCCTCGGCCGCGCGTTCGAGGGCCGCCGCAGCGCCATCGGCTAGCCGCGACCGACGGCGTGCTCCCACCCTCACCGAACATCTCACCGCGGGATTTGTGACAGATTGTTAAGCGCCCGCGCACGGCGGGGGCATGCTGGATTCATGAGCACTGCACGCACGTCCATTCCGGTCCTGGACCTCTCGACGGCGAGGGACGCGGATGGCCAGTTCACCCCCGGATTCCTCGATGCACTGCGCGACGCCACGCACAACGTGGGCTTCTTCCAGATCGTCGGCTATGGCGCCCGGCCCGGCCAGGACCAGGAGCTCCTGGACACGGTGGCGGAGTTCTTCCGGCTCCCCCTCGAGGACCGCCTCGCCCTGGACAACCGCAACTCGGCCCAGTTCCGCGGCTACACCCGTCTAGGCACCGAGGTGACCCGCGGCCGGGCGGACGCCCGCGAGCAGATCGACTACGGCCCCGAGCGGCTCCCCCTCGAGGATGTGCCCGCGGACCAGCCGTACCTGGGCCTGCAGGGCCCGAACCAGTGGCCGGCCGGGTTCCCCGCGATCGAGAAGGCGGCCATGGAGTGGGCCGCACTGATGTCCACCGTCGGCGCCGAGCTGCTCTCCGCCATCTCCGTCTCCCTCGGCCTGCCCGAGGACCACTTCGCCGAGCCCTTCGCGGGCACGCCCGCCTGGATGGGCAAGCTCGTCCACTACGTGGGCACGGGCATTGTCCCCGAGGCCGGAAAGCAGGGCGTAGGCCTGCACGCGGACTACGGCTTCGTCACGCTCCTCCTGCAGGACCAGGTGGGCGGACTCGAGGTCCAGCCGTACGGGCAGGAGGAGTGGATCGATGTCCCGCCCACGCCGGGCGCGCTCGTGGTCAACCTCGGCGAGATGCTCGAGGTGGCCACCAACGGCTACCTCATGGCCACGATCCACCGCGTCACCGCCCCGCCCGCCGGCGTGGACCGCTACTCTGTGCCGTTCTTCTGGTCACCGCGCCTCGATGCAGTGATCGAGCCGGTCGAGCTGCCGGCCGACCTCGCAGCCCAGGCCCGCGGCGTCTCCGACGATCCGGAAAACCCGATGCTCGCCTCCTACGGGCAGAACGTCCTCAAGGGTTGGCTGCGCGCGCACCCGCAGACCGCGAAGATCCACTACCCGCAGCTGGTCGGCTGACGGCACGGCTCACGGCGCCGGCTCAACCCCAGCGAACGACGGCGGGCTGCACCCAAGCGGGCCGCTCGCCGTCGTGCGTACCGGCCCCGGGACCGGAAGTGCCGCTTTCCCCAGGAAGTGCCCGTGACAGCGCCTTCTGGCTGAGAACGGCACTTCCCGTGCTGATGCCTATGCCTCGCCCAGGGCCGCCCGCGGGGCGGACACAATTCACCCGCCGAGAGGGCCGGGGCGTAAACTGCTTGGGACCCCCGTAGTGTCTAACCCCCTGTGAGCGTGCCCGCATGTCGTTGCCCCTCGAATTGCCTGACCGGCAGCTGATCGTCCAGAAGTTCGGCGGCTCGTCCGTCGCGGACGCGGCCGGGATCAAGCGGGTAGCCGAGCGCGTCGTGGACACCCAGCGGGCCGGGCACGAGGTCGTGGTCGTGGTCTCGGCGATGGGGGACACCACCGATGAGCTCCTCGATCTCTCCGCGCAGATCACGGACGAGGCCCCGGCTCGCGAGATGGACATGCTCCTCTCCGCCGGCGAGCGCATCTCGATGGCCCTGCTCGCGATGGCCATCAACAAGCTCGGTGCGAAGGCCCGCTCGTTCACGGGCTCGCAGGCCGGAATGATCACGGACGGGATCCACGGCAAGGCACGCATCATCGACGTCGACCCGCACCGCGTCCGCACGGCGCTGGACAAGGGTGCGATCGCGATCGTCGCGGGCTTCCAGGGGGTGAGCCGCGAATCGCACGACATCACCACGCTGGGCCGTGGCGGTTCCGACACGACCGCCGTTGCCCTCGCTGCTGCGCTCGACGCAGACGTGTGCGAGATCTACACCGACGTGGACGGCGTCTACACCGCGGACCCGCGCGTGGTGCCTGCCGCGAAGAAGATCGACCGCATCTCCAGCGAGGAGATGCTCGAGCTAGCCGCCTCCGGCGCCAAAATCCTCCACCTGCGCTGCGTCGAGTACGCGCGCCGCTTCGGGGTGCCGCTGCACGTGCGCTCCTCGTTCAGCCAGCACGAGGGAACCTGGGTGCTGCCCAGCCCCGAAGACAAGATCACCATCAGCGAGGGAGTCGCTTTGGAACAGCCCATCATCTCCGGCGTTGCACACGACCGCTCCGAGGCCAAGGTCACTGTGGTGGGCGTCCCGGACATTCCCGGCAAGGCCGCCGCCATATTCCAGGTCATTGCCAAGGCGCATTCGAACGTGGACATGATCGTGCAGAACATCTCCACGTTCGGCCGCGGCAAGACGGACATCTCGTTCACCCTGCCGATCGTCGAGGGCGCCGAAGCCCTCACGGCGCTCAAGGCCGCCCAGAACACGATCGGCTTCGAGGACATCGAGTACAACGCCGAGATCGGCAAGCTCTCCCTCATCGGCGCCGGCATGCGCTCCAACCCGGGCGTCTCCGCGACGTTCTTCCAGGCACTCTCGGACGCGGGGATCAACATCAACATGATCTCGACCTCCGAGATCCGCATCTCCGTGGTGACCCGCGCCGATCTGCTCGACGACGCCGTCCGCGCGATCCACTCCGCCTTCAACCTTGACGCCGAGGCTGAGGCAACCGTGTACGGCGGCACGGGCCGCTGATCCCACCACGACGGCCGGCCACCCTCCGCTGGGGGTGGCCGGCCGTCGTCGTGCGTGCTGCGCTGGGCGCGGTGCTAACGGCGTCTTCGGGGCGCGGGCTCCCCCTTGCGGACAGCGTAGTGGTGTCCCTCGCTGTCGGTCTCTACCTCGAAGCTGCGCAGTTCGTCCTCGGACGCCTGTTCGAAGGCGTCGTGCCTATGGACGATCGGCGCCTCCGGATCACTGTGCGCGGCGGGACCCCAGACGGCCTCGGCACGTTCAGCGACTCGCATGAAGGTGTCGAGTACCCTGTGCTTCTCGGGCATCTCTCATCACCCCCTTCCGGTAGCGTCATTGTACGCGCGGGGTGACGCAGATCTCAGGGGTGGATGAGCGCTTCGATGAGGCTCAGCGCAGGGACTGGTCCTCGGGGTCCTTGGGAACAACATAGGTGCTGCCGTCCGGGCGCGTGACCGTCTCGAACTGCTGCGCCTCTGCCTCGCGCTGGAGCAGCAGGCGCCTGTTGGCCTCCGTCATCGCGTGGGTGGACGAGCTGCGGTGCGCGGGCCCGAAGAAGTAACGGAGCTTCCCCGTGGTCCGCATGAGCTTCTGTGCGAAGTTCTCCCCCGACATTGCGATCCTTCCGTCCTCAGGTCCTTCATCGGATAGTACCCTCATTATTAGTGCACTAACTAATGGAGGAATGCCATGAGCGACGCCAACGACGATCTTCTCCTCGAGCGGCAGCTGTGCTTCGCCCTGAGCGTCGCGAGCCGCTCGGTCATTACCTCTTACAGGCCTGTGCTGGACAAGCTGGGGATCACCCATCCGCAGTACCTCGTGATGCTGGCCCTGTGGGAACGGTCACCCCGCACGGCGAAGGAGATCAGCGACGTGCTGCTCCTCGAGCCCGCGACCGTGACCCCGCTGCTCAAGCGGCTCGAGGACGCGGGGCTGCTGACCCGGTCCCGGCAGCGGGGCAACGAGCGCGCCCTCGACGTCGCCCTCACCCCGCGCGGCGCGGCCCTGCGCGGGCAGGCGCTCTCCGTGCCGACCACGATGATGGACCGGCTGAACATCACGCGGGACGAGGCCGCCGAGCTGCATGCCTCCATGATGCGGCTCATCGCCGCCGCCCAGGCCAGCCGTGCCGCTGACGCTGAGGCTGCCGAGTCCCTGACGGCACGTTGAGGAGTCACTGCGCGCGGTTGCGGGGCCTCAGGCGTACAGGATGCGCCCCTATGCGACAGTGGAGGCAAGGACCTGCGGACAAAGGAGTGCCCATGCGGCGTCGGGCCGATCTCTGGCTTCCCGTCCTGCTCACGGTCGCGGCATGCACGGCGGTCCTGACAGCATGCGCAGCGGGACCGGGGGCATCCCAGCCGAATCGATCAGAACCACGGACGACGGCGCCGCCCAACCCAGGTGCCGCAGCCAGCTCCCCTTCTGGGTCGCCGAGCGGCACCCAAGGTGCGTTCACGGCGGATCTGGAGGTCCTCGTCGTGCGCGCGCCAGGCGAGGCCGAGCAGCGCTGGACGCTGAGGTGCTCGGGCTCGCAGCCCCTGGCTGGCAGCACCCATCCCGCCGCGGCGTCCGCCTGCGCCCTCGTCGCCACGCGGCCCGAACTGCTGGCCCCGCCGGCCGAGGACCGGCTCTGCACCCAGCAGTACGGCGGGCCGGAGGTCGCGACGGTGACGGGGACGGTCAACGACAGGCCGATTGATCGGCGCTTCGCGCGCACCGACGGTTGCGGGATTGGTGAGTGGGCCGCCGCTCAAGATCTTCTGGGAGCCCCGGGCGGGGCTGTGTGACCGGTCAGCAGGGGCGCGGACAGAGGCGCGTGCCTTCGTGCTCAGGTCACCCGCGCTGCTTCGGCGTGTCGGCGGCAACACCCCGAGAGATCACCTCCTCCCACGAGCCATCCTGAGCAGGAAGGCACGCCCCGAGCTCCCGCAGACCATAGCGCAAGCGGGCATCTGAGCTGTTTCGGGGATAATCGAGGGGTGCCCTTGCCCGTCCCGTCACGCACCCCCGCATCAGTCAACTCCGTCCTCGCCGAGGACCAGTGGCTCCGGCGTGCCCGGGCGCATGCGGAACGGGTCGGACGGTTCGCCGAGCCGTTCGTGGCCCGGCGCAACGCACGGAAGAAGCACCCGGTCGAGGACTTCCTCTTCACGTACTACACCCACAAGCCCGGGCAGCTCGGCCGCTGGCACCCGGGGGTGGAGGTCGCGCTCGTGGGTGACGCCGCTCAAGAACGCCTCGGCTGGAAGCACTACCGCACGCTCACCGAGCCCGAGCGGGCGGCTGCGGGCCTTCCCGCCGACGACGCGCCCGGGGCGAGTGCCGCCGTCGTGCTCGATCTGCCCGCGTACGCCGCCGAGCGCGAGGAGACCATCCGCTTCAGTGGGGTGATCCTCCGCGGCACGGCGGCACGGCCGGCCCAGTTCGGGTGCTTCGGGCTGCATGAGTGGGCGATGGCGTACCGGAGCGAGAAGTTCGGGATCCGGCACGAATACCTCCCGCTGCGGCTCGGTGCCGAAGGCACGGATCGGGTCGTCGAGGAGCACCGCATCCGCTGTACGCACTTCGACGCGTTCCGCTTCTACTCCCCCGACGCCGCGCCGCTCAACGAGCTCCAGCCGACCCGCGCCACCCAGCGGGACCTTGAGCAGCCCGGCTGCCTCCACGCGAATATGGACCTGTACAAGTGGGCGTACAAGCTCGGGCCAGCCATCCCCGGCGAGCTGCTCATGGACTGCTTCGAGCTCGCATGGCGCATCAGGACCATGGACATGCAGGCCTCCCCCTATGACCTCTCGGACTGGGAATTCGAGCCCATTGCGATCGAGACGCCCGCCGGGAAGGCCGAATACGTCGAGGCGCAGCGCGCATTCGCGGCCGAGGCCGCCGTGCTGAGGGAGCGGCTTATTGCGGCGATGGGTCCGCTCGAGGCCGCGCTCAGAGGCTAGGCTGGGCCGCATGGACGAGGACCTGTTCGACGGGCGTGCGCACGTGCTGCACACCCCGCCGTCGCAGTTCGCGCGCAACGCCGCGGTCTACACGCGCCGCGCCGAGGGCCCCGACCCCGTACCTGTGCGGCACCGCGCCGGCTACGCGCGGTTCGCGGAATTCCTCGCCTCGCGCGGCATGGACCCGCGCACGACGGCGCGTGATCCACTCGCGCTGCTGGCGCACCTCCGCGCCCATCACCAAGAGATCATGGGTCGGCCCGGTCTCGCGGAAGCGGCCGCCGTGTTCTTAGGCAACACGATCGCGGCGGTGCGGGCCGACGCCGAGTGGGTGGGCCCACATGTCAGGGGCCCGCGCGTTCGGTTCTCTCCGCAGACCATCATCGAGAAGGTCGGCGCGGCGCCGCGGGAACACCTCGATCAGCTGGAGGCGCAGCTGACGACGTGGGGGTCGGGCGTGTAGCTCAGTCGGCTCGACCCGCCTGCGCCCGCCTGACCGCGCCCCCAACGGGTGGTGGCAGCCATGGCTGCTCGTCAGCGGCGGGGTGACTCCTGGACCGGACGGACGTGACCCCCGACGCGGCTGCCCCGGCGGTGCCGTCCGGGGGAGGACGGCGCCGACTGGGCAGCTTGCGGGTGCTGTGAGTGAGGCTAACGCGTCACTGTCCCGGGATGCGGTCGACGGATGCCATCTCGGGGGCACCGGCCGGGGCGGGCGCACCGGAGCCGACCGTCACGTCGACCCAGCTGCGGACCCCATTGGCGCCGAACGTGAGCCGGCCCATGTAGGCGCCCGGCGCGAGTCCCTTCCAGGAGAGGGCCTCGGTCGCCTGGGAACCGTTGGGGGCCACGATCGGGTCCGGCGTCACCGACGCGTTGCCGGCGTCCCCGGCCCACGTCGCCGCGAAGACGGTCGCGTTGGACGGCCCGGTGTCCGGGGTCGAGAACAGGTTCGCCAGGATGTAGTAGGTGCCAGGGAGCGGGTTGGCGAGCTCGAGGGACTCACTCGCGCTCGCCGTCGCGACGGTGATCTGCCTGTAGCCGCCGGAGGTGGTCGGCGCGAACACATACATGTCCCAGTCAGCATGCTGGTCGGCGGCGTTGACGCCGAACCGGGCAACCTTCTGCCCCGCGGGCACACTCACGGCGACAACGGCGTTGGCGGCGTTGTCCGTCTTCGCGGGCTGGCCGGGGGTCTTGGTGACGGCCTTCTGGGCGACCGGGGCAAGCCCTTCGACACCCACCGGAATCGGGCTGTCCGTTCCGGAGGTCAGGGAGAACGTTCCCGAACCGTCGCCGCTGGCTGACGAGAAGCTGTAGCTCGGATCGACTTTGGCGTCCACGGGACGTACCGCGAGGGGCGAGGTGACCGTGCGGGGCCCGACCCAGGAGAGCGTGCCCGTGGTGAACTTCCCGAGCGGAGCCGAGACGTTCTTGATCGTCAGCGTCACCTCGCGCGTCTGGCCCGCCTTGGCGAAGTTCAGCGCCTGCGGCTCGACGAGGATCGAGACGCCGGGCAGGTCCACCTTCGGCCGGTACATGCCCGGGACGAGCGCGGTGATCTGGCGCTTGACCTGGACCTCGCCCACGAGGGAGCCGAGGGCGATCGATGGCACGTTGACGTCCTTGGCCGCGATGGAACCCGCTTGCGGATCGCTCGAGGGGTAGCCTTGGCCGTTGATGAACGCGTTCCAGTCCTTCGGGCCGGCGTTGTACACGAGGCCTGGGTCGGTGACCTTGGTCGTATTGACGTGTCCCGCGCCGCCGTCGAACGGGTTGCGGTTCGGGGTGCCGTCGCGGTTCACCAGCGGGTAGGCGGTGGTCATCATGGCGGACTTGACCATGGCGGCAGACCACTTCGGGTTCTTGCTGAGCACGAGCGCTCCGACGCCAGCGATGTGCGGGGCCGCCATCGAAGTGCCGGACATGAAGCCGAACTGCTCGCCGGCATTGCCCACGGTCGAGACTCCAGCCAGGACGTTCACGCCCGGAGCCGAGATGTCCGGCTTGAGCAGGTCGCCGCCCGAGGCGAGCGATGGGCCGCGCGAGGAGAACCCGGCGATCTGGGGGGTGGGCGCGGGGGGCTTGCCGGTGAAGTCGCCCTTGAGAAGGCTCACCGTGAGCGCTGGATTGCCCGCGATCTTGGCCTTGAGCTCCGGGCCCTCGGGGGCGTTGACGTGGATTGTCGGGACCGAGTGGAGGTCGGAGTCCTCCGAGCTTGGGGTGAGGTTGACCAGGATCATCCCGATGCCGCCGGCCCGCTTGACCTCGGCGCTCTTGTCGACGCGCGCGATCACGCCACGGTCGCAGACTACGACTTTGCCACTGACCTTGGCCGGGTCGAGGCTGTTGGCTGTGCAGAGGTTCGCGGCGGTGGCACCCGGCAGCGCGGCGGCAGCCGCGACAATGGGCGCCGCGTCCTTGACCTGGCCGCTCATCACGGTAGCTCCGCGGTACTTCGAACCGTCCGACACCTCGACCGTGCCGACGAGGTCGCCGGGGAAGGTACTGGCTGCTACCGTCGTGAGCCACGGCGAGGAGTGGTTGACGGTCGAGGCCGCAGGGCCCGAGTTTCCCGCCGAGGCTGAAACGAAGATGCCCGCCGAGGCCGCGTTGAGGAACGCGAGCGCCACGGGGTCAGTGGTCGAGTTGGTATTGCCCGAGATCGAGTAGTTCAGGACGTCGACCCCGTCCTTGATCGAGGCCTCGATGGCAGCGATCGAAGCCGAGGTGTAGCAGCCGCCCGTGGTGGGGTCCGTGTCCTCCCAGCAGATCTTGTAGACGGCGACCTTCGCGGCTGGCGCCACGCCGGAGCTCTTGCCGAAGTCTGTGCCGGCGATCGTCATCGGAACGTTGGCATTGCCCGCTGCGGTCGACGACGTGTGCGTACCGTGGGAGGCGATGTCCACCGGAGAGATGACTTCCTGCGGTGCCCTCTTCGCGGGCGGGACCGACTTCAGGAATGCGTCGGCGAAGTATCGCGCGGAGATGACCTTGGAGTTGCATGCCGTACCGTCGAAGGCCTGCCCCGGCTGGCACTCTCCGGTGAACGTGGTCCCGTCCCCCTTGAGCATGGCGATCTTGCCGTCAGCGTCCCGGTACGGCACACCAATCTGGGGCGTCGCACCGTTCGCGAGCGGCGCGACCGGCTCGCCGGCGAGGAAGGGGTTGTCCGGGGCATAGCCGGTGTCGATGACGCCCACGACCGTGCCCTTGCCTGCGTTCTCCTGGCCCCCGAACTGGGTGGCCCATGAGCCCTGCGGGCCCGAGAGCTTCATGAAGTCGTTGGAAGTGTAGTCGGGCGCGAACTGCTCGTCCTTGGACAGCGTGAGCACTTTGGCGTCCTTGGCCAGCTCCTGGGCCTTCGCGGCGGTGAGCTCGGCGGTGAAGCCGTTGAGCGCCGTCGTGAACTGCTGTCCCACCGCCACTCCGTGCTGGCTGGCCACCTCGCGCTGGGCGTTGCGCAGGTGGGCCTCGTAGACCTTGACGTTCTGGTTGCCGACGTCCACTTTGCGGCCCGTCTCGGGCTTCGTTGCGGCGTAGCCGGGAGTGCCGCCCTCGTAGGCGGCGACCGCCTGCTCGGCCAGCACAACCACGTACCGCCCGTCCTGGTAGACCTTCCCGGACTCGGGTGCGCCCGAGGCCGCGGGGGCGTTGGGCGTGATGTCGGGCATGGCGTTCGCCGGCAGCGCGACGGCCGTGAGTGCGAGCGGGAGGCCGAGGGCGAGCGCGGCCAGCCGCTGCAGTCGCGGCCGTGCGCCGCGCAGGGATTCTCTCTTCACGTGGGGACCTTTCATGGGGCGAGGATGTGACTTCCACCACTGGAGGAATGGCCATAAGCTACCCGAAATGACTGCTTCACACCAGTCAATTGACAGCGCAATCCAAGCTTTCACACAGGATCCTTGATGGAACGTGACGACCGGTGGATACAGGCCGGAATAGCACAATCAAATATGCCCTAATAGGGCGGCTCTTTCCCGCCCGCGTCGGAGTAGATTCCGAATCGCCAAACGTGAAGTCAAGGACGACTAGGGAGGCGAAGGCAGCGCAAGAGACGTACGCCGGAACACCGCAGGAGGGTTGAGGCCTCGAACCCCCGCCGCGGTCCGGACTCGAAGAGGCCGGATTCCGTCAAACACTCAACAGAAAGCCAGATGCCGTGAGGGGCGTGTCACAGCCGACGCGCCCCTTCTCTCGTGCCCGGATTCAGCCGATGTCGCCGTCCACGTAGAACCAGCGCCCGTCCTCGCGGACAAACCTCGAGTGCTCGCGCAGCACCCCGCGCCCGCCCTCATCCCGATAGCGGGCCTCGAAATCCACGGTGCCGTTCGCGTCGAAGGGACCACCCGCCGTCGTGCGCACGACGGCGAGTCGTCGCCACTGCGTGGCCTCGTCGAGTTCCAGCGTGGCGGGCCTCGTGGACGAGTGCCACGTGGCCCTGAGGTACTCGGACATGCCAGGACCGCCGATGGCGAAGGCGCAGTAGCGCGAGCGCATGAGTGCCTCCGCTGTAGGGGCCACCGTGCCGGCCTGCAGTCCGGAGTGGAAGCGGCCGCAGCAGGCGCGGTAGACGTCCCCGCTTCCGCAGGGGCATCGGGCGTCGGGGGCGAGTGGCATGCCGACAGCGTAGCGGTGCGGCTGCTCGGCGAGGCGGCAACCTCCAAGAGCCACGTCACAGCGGGAGTCGGCCCAGCCAGTGACCTGCCGGGTGAGGGTGCCGCTTGCCTCTCCGGTAGAATCGGGGTGCCCCCTTCCCTATCCAAGGAGCCTCCTTCGATGCCGCGGATCGTTGTCGACGTCATGCCCAAGCCCGAGATTCTGGACCCGCAGGGGAAGGCGATCGTCGGCGCACTGCCGCGTCTGGGCTTCACCGCGTTCAGCGGGGTACGCCAGGGCAAGCGCTTCGAGCTCACCGTCGAGGGCCCGGTGACGGACGAGATCCTCGAGCAGGCCCGGAACGCGGCCTCCACGATGCTCTCCAACCCGGTGATCGAGGACGTGGTGAACGTCGCAGTGCTCGACGAGGCCGGCACGCAGGACGCCGAGGCCAACTGACATGGGCGAGACTCCCCTCATCGCAGACCTGAGCGGTCCCGAGCCGGCCCCGCTGACTGGCGCCAGGATTGGCGTCGTGACCTTTCCCGGCACCCTCGACGACCGCGACGCCGCCCGCGCCGTCCGCCTCTCCGGCGCCACTCCCGTGCCGCTCTGGCATGCGGATGACTCGCCCAGCGCGCTCAGTGAGGTCGACGCCGTAGTGCTCCCGGGCGGGTTCTCCTACGGCGACTACCTGCGCGCGGGTGCGATCGCGCGGTTCGCCCCGCTCATGGGCAAGATCGTCGATGCTGCGAACTCGGACGCGAAGCTCCCCGTGCTGGGCATCTGCAACGGCTTCCAGATCCTCACCGAGTCACACTTGCTCCCCGGCTCGATGGTCAAGAATGACCACCTCAAGTTCATCTGCCGCGACCAGGTGCTGCGCGTCGAGAACAACCAGACGGCGTGGACCAACCAGTACGCGGCCGGCCAGGAGATCACGATCGTCCTGAAGAACCAGGACGGCCAGTATGTCGCGGACGAGAAGACGCTCGACGAGCTCGAGGGCGAGGGCCGGGTCGCCTTCCGCTACGTCGGCTGGAACCCCAACGGCTCGCGGCGCAACATCGCGGGCATCACCAACGCCGCCGGCAACGTGGTGGGCCTGATGCCTCACCCCGAGCACGCCGTGGAGCCCGGGTTCGGCCCGCTCGATCCTGACACCCCCAGCTACTCCACGGACGGGCTCGGGTTCTTCACATCCGTTTTGACCACGCTCGTTGCGGGAGGCACGAAGTGACCGAAGGGAACTCGACGACAGTGGCGAACACCGCGGCGACGGCCAAGAAGTTCAACATCGACACGGTCGAGCACGCCGCCCAGACCCCCGAGACCGAGCTCCCGTGGGCCGAGCTCGGCCTCAAGGAGAACGAGTTCGACGAGATCGTCAAGCTCCTCGGCCGCCGCCCCACCGCCGCCGA
Organism: Sinomonas notoginsengisoli; assembly: GCF_021554725.1. Classification (GTDB taxonomy): domain Bacteria; phylum Actinomycetota; class Actinomycetes; order Actinomycetales; family Micrococcaceae; genus Sinomonas; species Sinomonas notoginsengisoli. The sequence continues at coordinate 231,346 of NZ_JAIZDP010000004.1, forward strand.
GCTCGCGATGTACTCGGTCATGTGGAGCGAACACTGCTCCTACAAGTCCTCCAAGGTGCACCTGCGCCAGTTCGGCGAGAAGCTCACCGACGAGATGAAGAAGGACATGATGGTGGGCATCGGCGAGAACGCCGGTGTGACGGACCTCGGTGACGGCTGGGCCGTCACGTTCAAGGTGGAGTCCCACAACCACCCGTCCTTCGTCGAGCCGTACCAGGGCGCCGCGACTGGGATCGGCGGGATCGTGCGCGACATCATCTCGATGGGTGCGCGGCCCGTGGCGGTCATGGACCCGCTGCGCTTCGGCGCGATCGACCACCCCGACACGGCCCGCCTCGTCCACGGCATCGTCTCCGGCATCGGCGGCTACGGCAACTCCCTCGGCCTGCCGAACATCGGCGGCGAGGTCGTGTTCGACTCGGTCTACCAGGCCAACCCGCTCGTGAACGCGCTCGCGGTCGGCGTGCTGCGGCATGAGGACCTCCGTCTCGCGAACGCCTCGGGCTCCGGGAACAGGGTCGTCCTGTTCGGAGCCCGCACGGGCGGCGACGGGATCGGCGGCGCGTCCGTCCTCGCGTCCGAGTCCTTCGACGACTCGAAGCCCTCCAAGCGCCCGGCCGTCCAGGTGGGCGACCCCTTCGCCGAGAAGGTGCTCATCGAGTGCTGCCTCGAGCTGTTCAAGCATTCTCTGGTCGAGGGCATCCAGGACCTCGGCGCAGCGGGCATCTCGTGCGCCACGAGCGAGCTCGCGAGCAACGGCGACGGGGGCATGCACATCGAGCTGACCTCGGTGCTGCTGCGGGACCCCACCCTGACCCCGGGCGAGATCCTCATGTCCGAGTCGCAGGAACGCATGATGGCCGTGGTGACCCCGGAGAACGTCGAGGCGTTCGAGGAGGTCATGGAGAAGTGGAACGTCGAGTTCTCATGGCTCGGCGAGGTCACCGAGGACGGCAGGCTCGTCATCACGTGGGAGGGCGAGACGATCGTCGACGTCGACCCGCGCACCGTCGCGGTCGACGGTCCGGTCTACCACCGCCCGTTCTCCCGCCCGGAGTGGCTTGACGGCGTCCAGGCGGACACGTTCCGCGCCTCCGCTGCCGACAAGGACCTGCCGTCCACGGGCGAGGAGCTCAAGGCGGCAGTGCTGGAGCTCATGGCGAGCCCGAACATGTGCGACAAGTCCTGGGTGACGAAGCAGTACGACCGCTACGTGGGCGGGAACACGGCCCTCGCCTCCCCCGACGATGCCGGCGTGGTCCGGGTGGACGAGGAGACCGGGCTCGGCATCGCCATCTCGACGGACGCGAATGGCCGTTACGCCTACCTCGACCCGCACACAGGCGCGCAGCTCGCCCTTGCGGAGTCCTACCGCAACGTCGCCACCTCGGGTGCTGTGCCGATGGCCGTCACGGACTGCCTCAACTTCGGCTCCCCAGAGGACCCGGAGGTGATGTGGCAGTTCGCCGAGGCCGTCCGCGGCCTCTCCGACGCCTGCCAGGTGCTCGGCATCCCCGTGACCGGCGGCAACGTCTCGCTCTACAACCAGACGGGAACGACGCCGATCCACCCCACCCCGGTGGTCGGCGTCCTCGGCAGGTTCGACGACGTGGCCCGCCGCACCCCCTCGGGCTGGCAGAGGAACGCGGACGGCCAGGCGATCTATCTCCTTGGCACCACGCGCGACGAGCTGGACGGCTCCGAGTTCGCGAATCTCCGAGGGCACCTCGGCGGCCTCCCGCCCAAGCTCGACCTCGCGGCGGAGAAGACCCTCGGTGCGATCCTCATCAACGCCTCGCGTGACGGCATGATCGACTCGGCCCACGATCTCTCCGAGGGCGGTCTGGCCGCAGCCCTGTCCGAGATGGCGCTGCGCTTCGGTGTCGGTGCCCGAGTTTCGCTCGGGGACCTGTGCGAGCGGGACGGCGTGGACGCGTTCACCGCGCTCTTCTCCGAGTCCCAGGGCCGGGCCGTGGTGGCCGTGCCCCGCTCCGAGGAGGTCCGCTTCAACGACATGGCCTCTGCGCGGAACTACCCGGTGGTCCGGCTCGGTGTGGTGGATGTGCTCGCGACGTCACTGGAGATCCAAGGCCTCTTCGACCTCCGGCTGAACCAGCTGCGCGAAGCCAACGCGGGGACGCTGCCGAAGTACTTCGGCTGAGCCCCGCGAGAAGACGAGGCAGATGACGGTGGCCCCGCCCGAGGAACAGCTGCGCCCCCGCGCGTCCCCGACGGGGCCATCGCTTGCCGCCGGACCCGCCGGTGCCACGGGTCTCACCGGCCTCAACGAGGCCGAGGTGGCCGCCCGGACGGCAGCCGGCCTCGTCAACGCCATGGACCGGCGCACCTCGCGCTCCGTCTGGCAGATCGCCCGAACCCACCTGCTCACCGTCTTCAACCTCATCCTCGGGCTGTGCGGCCTGACGCTCGTGCTGCTGGGCCGCTGGTTGGACCTCATGTTCCTCGCCGCAGCGGTGGCCAACGTGGTCGTCGGTTTCGCCCAGGAGCTCGAGGCGAAGCGCCGACTGGACAAGCTCGCCCTGCTCAAGCGCGACCCGGTCCGCGTCCTCCGGGCCGGGGCCCCGGTTGAGGTCAGGCCCGAGGACATCGTGATGGACGACATCGTCCTGCTGCGCCGCGGCGACCAGATCCCCGCCGACGGCACGGTACTGCGGACCGACGAGCTCGATCTGGACGAATCGATGCTCACGGGCGAGTCCGAACCCGTGCCGAAGGCCGCGGGCGCAGCGGTGTCCTCGGGCTCCTCCGTTGTCTCGGGCAACGGCAGCTTCCGCGTCTCCGCCCTCGGCTCCGCCTCCCGCGCGGCGCGGCTCACCACCGAGGCGCGTCGCTTCAGCGAGGTGAAGTCCGAGCTGCGCGAAGCCCTGAACAGGGTGGTGCGGTGGATCAGCGTGGCACTGGTGCCGATGATCGCAGTAGTGCTCAATGGCCAGATGCAGGCCGCCGGCGGCTGGGCCGAGTCCTTCGGATCAGGGGCCTGGCGCGATGCCGTGGTCGCCGCCATCGCCTCGGTGACCATCATGATCCCGCAGGGCCTGGCGCTGCTGACCACCATCTCGTTCGCGCTGGCGACCCTCCGCCTCGCCCGGGGTGAGGTCCTCGTCGAGGAGCTCGCCGCAGTCGAGGTGCTGGCCCGCGTGGACGTCCTCTGCTTCGACAAGACAGGAACGCTCACCGAGGGTGGGATCCGCTTCGAGTCGGCGGCCCCTGTCCCCTCTGGCGCCGAGACCGACTCCACTCCGGGGTGGCAACGGGTGCTTGCCTGGATCGGCGCGGACCCGGAGGCGAACCCGAGTGCGGCGGCACTCGCGGAGGGCTTCTCCGACCTCCCGGACCGGGAGCCGACCAGGATCGTCCCGTTCTCCTCGGCCCGCCGCTGGAGCGCAGTGCAGTTCGAGGGCGGCAATGCCGACGGCGCATGGCTGCTGGGTGCCCCGGAAGCCCTTCTGGTGGACGGCCCCGCGGGAGAGGCGGCCGGGCAGATGGCGGCCGCGGCCGCGGACAGCGGGCTCCGCGCCATGGTGCTGTGCCGCGCCGTCCGGCTCCCCGAGAAGGGTGAGCTGCCCGCCGAGGCGAGGCCCGTCGTCGTGCTTACCTTCCGCGAGCGACTGCGGACCGACGCGGCGGAGACGCTCGCCTATTTCCGCAAGGAGGGCGTGGCGCTCAAGGTCGTCTCGGGCGACAACCCGCTCACAGTGGCCGCGGCGGCACGGGGCGCCGGGATGGACGTGGCCCAACCCGTCGACGCGCGGACTCTGCCCGAAGACCCGTCGGAGCTCGCAGACGCCCTCGAGCGGCACAGCGTGTTCGGCCGGGTCGGGCCCGAGCAGAAGGAGGCAATGGTTCTGGCCCTGCAGTCACGCGGGCACGTCGTAGCCATGACGGGTGACGGCGTCAACGACGCCCTCGCCCTCAAGGCCGCGGACCTCGGGATCGCCATGGGGAACGCCGCCCCCGCAACCAAGGCTGTCGCGCGGCTCGTGCTCCTCGATGGGCGGTTCTCGCGCCTGCCCGCGGTGCTGGCCGAAGGCAGGCGGATCATCGCGAACATCGAGCGAGTCTCGCAGCTGTTCCTGACCAAGACCATCTACGCGTTCCTGCTGGGGGTCGGCTTCGGCGCCCTCACGTGGGGGTTCCCGTTCCTCCCGCGGCAGCTCTCCACGTCCGACTTCCTCATGATCGGCTTCCCCGCTGCTGTCCTGGCCCTCGCCCCCAACGCCCGCCGCTATATGCCGGGCTTCCTGCGACGGGCGATCCTCATGGCGCTCCCCTCGGGACTCGCGATGGCCATTGCGATCCTGGGCCTCTACGCCTACGGGCGGTGGGCCACCGAGTCCTCCCAGGAGCAGATCGAGGCTGCCGCGTTCCTGACGCTCACCGCCTCCGGCCTGTGGGTCCTCACGGTCGCGGCACGGCCGCTCAACGTCTGGCGAGTGCTCCTGGTGGCGTCGATGTACGCCGGGATCGTGGCGGTGCTCACGGTGCCGGCCTCGCTCGCCTACCATCAGCTCGCGGATCCGGACCTCCAGCTCACGATCGCAGCGCTCGCATTCGCTGCAGGGGCGTGTGTGGTCATCGAGGCCGCGCACCAGATTCTCAGGCGCCGGCTGCAGGTGTGAGCTCGAGGACGGCCGCGCCGGTGATCCGGTCCTCCGCGAGGTCTGCGAGCGCGCGGCCGGCGTCCTCGAACGCGTAGGGCACCGTGGTGGTGCGGATCGGGATCTCCTCCGCGAGCCGGAAGAACTCCTCACCATCGACGCGAGTGTTGGCAGTAACGCTGCGGAGCTGGCGCTCTTGGAAGAGGTGCTCATGGTAGTTCAGAGCCGGGATGTCGCTGAGGTGGATGCCCGCAACCGCGAGGGTCCCGCCGCGGTCCAGCGCGGCGAGTGCCGGCAGGACGAGCGTGCCGACGGGCGCGAACAGGATGGCGGAATCGAGCTTCTCGGGCGGCTCGTCCGCGGCGCCTCCGGCCCAGGCAGCGCCGAGCTCGAGGGCCAGTTCGCGCGCCTTCGGTGAACGGGTCATGACGTACACGGCCGCGCCGCGGTGCACCGCGAGCTGGGCCGTGATGTGCGCGCTCCCACCGAATCCGTAGATGCCGAGACGGCCGCCGTCGGGGAGCTGGGCGCGCTTGAGCGCCCGGTACCCGATGATCCCCGAGCATAGGAGGGGCGCGGCGTCGCGGTCCCCGAACTCCTCCGGGATGCGGTAGGCGAAGTCCTCGCGCACGACGGCGAGCTCCGCGTACCCGCCGTCGTCGTCCCACCCGGTGAACCGGGGTGCTTCGCAGAGGTTCTCGCGGCCCGAGGCGCAGAAGCGGCACTCGCCGCACGTGCCGCGCAGCCATGCGATTCCCACCCGGTCTCCGACCACGAAGCGCTCCGACCCCGGCCCGAGCGCCTCGACACGGCCCACGGCCTCATGGCCGGGGATGACGCCGTGCCGGCGCGGCGCGAGGTCGCCCTCGGCGAGGTGCAGATCGGTGCGGCACACGCCGCAGACCAAGACCCGCACGAGCACCTCGCCCGGGCCGGGCACGGGATCGGGCCGCTCGCCGAACACGAGCGGCCCTGGATGAGCCCGAGCGGAACGGGGAACGTCAACCCACCAAGCGCGCATGCGGCCATTCTTGCTCCCGAGGCGCGGGAGAGACAGGCGGAAACGCCGACGGCCTGCCCTTGCGTGGTCGTGGGCAGGCCGTCGGGACTAGACCCCGTGGAAATGCTCCCGGACTGAGTCCCGTGAGGCAGGGGCCGTCTGGTCAGGGTCGGAAGAGCTCCTCGAACGTGCCGGAGGTAGTCGGGGAGCAGGTGTTGGCGAGGCAGCCGAGGTGCCACATGTGCTGGATCGTCGAGAGCAGCGTGTAGTGGTCGGAGAGCTTGTCCGTGGTCTTGTGCGGGCCCTCGGCCGAGTTGATCACGATAAACGGGGCGTCGCCACCGCCAAGGACCGCCGGGGTGGTCCCACCGGGGGTGCTCACACCCACGGGGCTGCCGGGGCCGCCGGAGGACCCTGAGTAGTCGTTCTCGTCCCACACGAGGACGATGCTCGACTTCGTGGTCTTCCACGTGGTCGAGTCCATAATCTGCGCAACCTGCTGCTTGACGTAGTCGTCGCCGAGCTTGATCGCGCCATGGTCAAGGCCGGAGGCCGGGTAGCCGCACGTCTCGTTGCTGATGAGCTTCGCGCTCGAGGGGGAGATGCCGTGCATGTCGTGGCACTGGTCGGGGCTGATCCACACGAAGTTCGGAACGTTGCCCGAGGCGAGGTCCGCCGAGAGGTTGTTCTCGAGCGGAACGATCTTGGAGGTCCGCGCGGGGTTGTTCACGATATCCGAGAAGTACATGAACGGGTTGTGCTTCTGGGCGTAGAGCTTGACGGTCTTGCCGCCGATCGTCGGCGCGTACTCGACGTTCGAGCCGACACCCGGCATCGACTGCATGTAGGCCTTCCAGGACAGGCCGTTGGACTCAAGCTGGTCGACGATGTTCTTGCCCGAGAACATGTGCGGGGTGGCCGAGGCGCTCGCGATCTGCGCCGCGGTCAGGAACGCGCCCAGCTGGTCTTCGCCCGGGCCAGGGATGAACTCCTCGGGGGCGCACTTAACCGTGACGCCGGCCTTGCAGTCGTCCCAGATGCCCTGGAAGTCTCCCGAGATCGCGGCGAGGTAGTTCGTCAGGCTCGGGTGGGTCACGCCGTGGTAGTTGGTCGCCTCGTTGTACCTCTGGGCGAGCGACGTGATGTATGGTGCGTCGGCCGTGTTTCCGACGATCTGGTCGCGGCCGTGGTTCTCCATCATGATGACGAACACGTGGTCGGGGCCGCTCTGGGCATTCGCGCCCGCTGCTCCCCCTGAGGCTGCAGTGGCGGAGACGGCGGCAGCGCCGGTCAGTGTGACGGCGGCGGCAACCGCAATCACCGCCCCTGCGGCGCGGCTCTTGAGCACATTGAGCATGGGTGTGTCCTTTCGGGTTGCGCCCCGGGCAGCGGGGTGCATGGGTGTACTACGGCGTCGGAGCATGTGTCTGGCGGGGGCTCCCCTGCCAGACACCGAGGTCAGCGGCCCAGCTGCGGGTCGCTCGTGAGGGTTCCGGCGTTCTCAAGGCGTCCGGCGAGGACGCGGACGAACTTGGGGTCGGCCGAGGCGGTGACGGTGAGGTCGTACCATCCGCCCTGGGTCGGGACCACGACAGTCTTGCCCTGGCCCGGGTTGAGCGACAGCGACTGCGACCCTCTGCCGTACGCGTCCTTGAGCGTGAGCTCGGCCTTGGCCGCGCCCGTGTTCATGATGCGGAACTGGGCGTGGTCGGCCTTGCCGTCGGCGGCGACACTCACGCGGACGTCCGCGGCCGCCGTCGTGCCCGCGAGTCTCCGGTACCAGCCGGCCGGGCCGTGCATCTGCACGTCGTACTCGGGGCCGAGGATCCACGAGGCGTCGAGCGCTGCGCCCGCTCCGATCGTGTAGGAGTACGGCGCCTGGGGCAGGAGGTTCGAGCGGACCTGCACGTGCGCGCCGAGGGCACCGCGGTTCGTCCAGTGCGCGCTGAGGGTGCCGGCGTCGAGCGTTGCCTCGAGGTCGAGCGCGTAGCCAAGCGCCCGGGAGGGGCGGATGCCCTTCTCCTGGGTGGGCATCGTGTTGACCGTGGGCGGCACCGGCACGTAGCTCGGGTACCTCTTGGCGCTCGCAATGTCCGCATCGCTCGGCTTGTAGGCCGCGGTGCCCGGCATCGTCGGGACGGCACCCCCGCTGGCCGAGAAGTCGAACGCGCTCGTGAGGTCACCGCAGACCGCGCGGCGCCACGGCGTGATGTTCGGCGACTTCACCCCGAAGCGGGCCTCGAGGAAGCGGACGATCGAGGTGTGGTCGAACGTCTCGGAGCAGACCCAGCCCCCCATGCTCCACGGCGAGACGACGATCATCGGCACACGGACGCCCAGTCCGTAGTGGCCGGGGACATCGGCCTTGCCGGAGGACGTCATGCGCCCGTCGTACCACTCGCCGTAGGTCGAGACCGTGGACGCACCCGGGATCTGCGGGTTGTTAGGGTGCGGCGGGACGATGTGGTCATAGAAGCCGTCGTTCTCGTCGTACATGAAGAGCACCGCGGTCTTGCTCCACACCTCCGGGTTGGACGTGAGGATGTCCAGGATGTTCGCCGTGTACCAGGCGCCGTAGTTCGGGGGCCAGTTCGAGTGCTCCGTGTACGTCTCGGGTGGCACGACGTAGGAGACCTGGGGAAGGGTCCCGTTCCTGACGTCCTCCCGGAAGATGCGGAACAAGTCGTCGTGGCCGCCCAAGAGGTTCGTGCCGGTTCGCGCCTTGTCATAGAGCGGGGTGCCCGGCTTGGCGTTCTGGTACTGCAGGAAGTACAGGAGCGAGTTGTCGCCATAGTTGCCGATGTACGGGTTGCCCGTCCAGCCCTCGTAGTGCGCCGGATCGAGGCCCTCGCCGATGTCCTGGTAGACCTTCCAGCTCACGCCTGCCTTCTCGAGCTCCTCCGGGTAGGTGCTCCACGTGTAACCCGTCTCGGCGTTCCACAGGTCCGGGCCGCCGCCGACGCCGCTGCCGTTGCCCTTGCCGAACGGGTCGTCGCCGCCGGCGAACATGTAGTACCGGTTCGGGTCCGTGGGGCCGAGGACCGAGCAGTGGTACTGGTCGCAGACCGTGAACGCGTCCGCGAGCGCGAAGTGGAACGGGATGTCCTCACGCTCGTAGAACGCCATCGTGGCGTCGGTCTTCTCCGGCAGCCACTTGTCATTCTTGCCGGCGTTGAACGCGAGGTGCGTCTGCTCCCAGCTGTGGTCCAGGTCCTCCATGAACTGCATCCCGAGATTCTGCGCCGTCGGGTGGAAGGGCGTGACCTCGCGGGTGAGGTTTGCCTGGTGGAACGCGTCCTTGCCGCTGGGCAGGATCGCCGGGTGCGGATCGCCGAACCCGCGCACACCCTTGAGCGTGCCGAAATAGTGGTCGAACGCGCGGTTCTCCTGCATGAAGACCACGACGTGCTCGACGTCCTTGATCGAGCCGGTAGCACGGTTGGCGGGGATGCTCGCGGCGCGGGCTATGCTCTGGCCGAGCATCTGTGAGATCGCGGTCGTCGCGGCCCCAGCCCCCGAAAGCTGGAGGAAACGTCGACGGTTCAGGCTTGTCATGGACTACTCCTAGTCACTGGTCTTGACGGCCCCCCAGGCCTCACCACTCTTGTGGTCAGTCCTTACATCCCCGTGAACGGCCTGTGATGCCCCGCTGAACATGCAGGGAATGGAAGCGGCGGCGCGATGCTCGACAGCGCGGCGAGTGCCTGCCACGATCGTGCACGTGGACACCGGACCAGCCCTTGGCCCTCGCCTCCGGGATCTCGCACTCCTGCGCCGGGTGCGGGACCGGATCGACCGCGAGTACGCGCTACCGCTCAACGTCGAGGCCCTCGCCCGTGGCGTGCACATGTCCGGCGGCCACCTGAGCCGGCAGTTCCGCCAGGCCTACGGCGAGTCGGTGTACCAGTACCTCATGACCCGCAGGATCGAGCGGGCCATGGCGCTCCTGAGGGTCGGAGAACTCAGCGTCACGGAGGTGTGCTTCGAGGTCGGCTTCTCCTCTCTCGGCACTTTCAGCACGCGGTTCTCGGAGCTCGTGGGCGTGCCGCCCAGCGTCTACCGGGACCAGGGCACGGACGTCACCGAGGGCATGCTGCCGTGCATCGCCAAGCAGGTGTCGAGACCGGTCAGGAATCGAGAAGCACGCCCCGCGGTGCGCGCCTAGCGTTGTCCTCATGGAACTCACCATTCATGCAGCCGCCCTCCCCCACGTCGATCCAGAGGCTTCCCTCGCCTTCTACCGCGACGCCCTCGGCTTCGAGATCCGCCAGGACGTCGGGAAGGGCACGATGCGCTGGATCACGGTCGGCCCCGCCGCCCAGCCCACCATGTCCATCCTCCTGGCCCCGCCTGCCACCGACCCAGGAATCACCGACGACGAGCGCCGGATGATTTCCGAGATGATGGCCAAGGGCACCTACGGGTGGATCCTTCTGGCCACGCCCAACCTCGATGAGGTCTTCGAGAAGGTCCAGGCCACCGACGCCGAGGTCATCCAGGAGCCCACGCAGCAGCCGTACGGCATGCGCGACTGCGCGTTCCGTGACCCCGCTGGCAACCACATCCGGATCCAGGAAATCCGCTGATGTGCCTCCCCGCGTGGGCGCCTGCTCGCGCAGCCGTGCCGTACCCGCACGAACTCGCGCGGGTACGGCGGGTACGCGATCAAATCGACCGAGAGCACACGTTGCCCTTGGACGTGGCGGCGCTCGCGCACGGCGTCGGCATGCCGCCGCGCGAGCTGGTCAGCGAGTTCACCCGTGCCTACGGCATGTCCCCGGGCGCATACCTGGCGGTGCGCCATCGCGAACCGGCCACGCAGGCGGGACCGGCCCCAGCGCCGTCGTCCGCGTTAGCCGGCTGAATCACTGCAGGACCACGAGCTCGGCCTTGCCGTCCGTGAAGAATTCGTCGCCGCTGCCGTTGCGGCCCATCTGCGGGTGGGTCACGGGTACGAGCTGCTCGGGGTATCCGAGCGAGCCGATGATGTAGGCGCGCTCGCCGTCGATGTTCGGGTCGATGTGGTGCGTGGGCACTTTCGCGGCGCCCGCGAACTCGATGCCGTCGTCGAAGCTGGCCGTGGCCTCCCAGATGGGGCGGCCGTCCGGCGCGGTGAAGTCGGTGCGCCAGATGCGGGTGTGGTGGCGCTGGCGCAGCAACTGGGCCGCTGTTGCCTTCTGGAAGGCGATCGCCTCGGGCTGCCCGGCCATGAACGACGGTGTCACCGGCGCCGTCGAGTACTGCCCGCCTTGGAAGCCCACCGCGAAGGCCCGGAGGGTGTTGGCGAACGTGGAGGGGTCGGCCCGGTCCCAGCCGTGGCCCTCGAATGTCCGGACGAGCTGGTCCTCGGATCCCACGAAGATGAAGTTTGCGGGCTCCATGTGGTCTCCCGTGAGAGTCTCGCTGTAGAGCGGCAGCCTCGCAAGCGACGCCGGGTCCAGCGCTGGCAGTTCCTGACTATGCCGCTCGGCGAGGTGCTCCTGCGGATGGATCAGCTCAGGTGCAGCGACGAGCGCGAAGAGTATCCCTATGGCGGGCACGACGGCGAACACCCGCCCCGCGCGGTCGGACCTCCTTTTGTGCCTGACCACCGGGAACCGGGTCGCGATCTCCAGGAATCCGACGAGCACCGCCAGGATGGTCGCCCCGAGCAACATCCCGCCCCATACGTCGCTGACGAAGTGCACGCCCAGGTACACCCTGCTCATCCCGACGAGCAGGACCACCACGAGGTAGGCGGCGATGATCGCTGCCCGGGCCGCCGTGGAACGGTAGGCCTTCACGAGCAGGTAGGCGATGAGGCCGTAGACCACGGTGGCGCGGATCGCGTGCCCGCTCGGAAAGCCCAGAGGGCCCTGCACGAGAAGCGCCAGAGAGGCATCCGGCCTCGGACGATGGGCGATCTGCTTGGCCACGTCCGCGAGGAGCTCCTGGGCTACCACCGTCCCAATCACTGCAAGAGCAAGGAAGCGCCGACGCCGCCACCACAGGAAGCCCGCGGCCAGGACCGTCAGGAGGATGAGCGACTGCCAGTTCACGAGCATCGTCGCGGCGGCGAAGAAGTCCGTCTCCCCCGAGGTCCTGACCTTCGGCATGAGGTTCGCAATCCGCTCATCGATCTGGGCCAGAGGGCCGCCGTTCCCGGTGGTGAGCGCGACTCCGAGGAAGTTCACGAAGGGCACGGCGGCCACCACCACTGTCGCGGTCAGCCAGATCCCCGTGGCTGTGTCCTTGAACCTGTTCCTCAGCCACCTCGCCCACGCAGCGTTGGAGGTCTTGGCCCGCACCACATACTCGTTCGAGCCGAGGCCCGTCCACGCCGATGCCGCGAGGGAGCGCAGCATCCGCCCCGGCAGGGTCAGCGCCCTGACCAGGGCAAAGACGAACACCGTGATGAACACGGCTTCAAGGAAGATCGCCGTCAGGAACAGCATCGGCGAGACGAACAGCGTCAGGGTCCTCACCGCATACAAGCCGGCGAGCGCGAGAGCCAGGGCCAGCAGCGCCACGAGGAGATGGCCGCCCGCGCCCGTCCTGTGCGTCCGGGAGCTTTCGCGACGATCGTGTCCGGTCTCCAGCGCCATAAGGCAGATTCTCCGCACTTTCCTGAGTGGTTCCTGCGCGTATCCAGTTTCAGGGTGCGCTCAGGGCGAACCCCTACTCCGCTGGGTGCCCCCAGCGGCCATAATCAAACGGTGAGCATTCCCGGCAACGCCCCCCGGCGAAATCCCTACCGGGACCCGAGCGCCTACTGGCCCGACGGGGTCCCGCCCGTCGGCTCGCACGTGCCCGGGTCGCAGGGAATCGACGGTCTTGTGCCGGACGGCCGGCGCCGCGGCGAGGTCGCCCGCCGTGGCGAGCCCGCGCCGTCGTCCGCACAGCCCCACCGGCGGAACATGCCGCGGCGGGCGCCCAAGCCCTTATCGCGGCTGGCGACCGTCCTCGGTGCCATCTCACTGGGCTTCGGGATCATGGCCCTGACCCTCGGGGTGGTGCCCTGGATCGGCGCGTTCCTCTCGGCCGGGCCCCTGGCCGCCTCGGCGCTGGCCGCCTGGGGCTCCTTCGCCCGGTCGAAGGTGCTGGCCGCACGCGTCTCCGCCATGGCTGTCGCGGGTGCGGCGCTAAGCGTGCTGCACGTCGTGATGCTGTTCGTGCGCTGAGCCGCCAGGGTCTCAGTCCTCGCTATGCGCCTCGCGCCGACGCACGCTGAGCAGGTCCACTTCCGGGCGGCCCGCAACGAGGCGTTCGACGGCGTCGAGCACCTCGAGCGTGTGCGCCCTGTCTGGGCTCACCAGGCCCGCTCCGATCTTCGCCCGCCTGTGCAAGTCCATGTCCCCCACCTCCGCGACGGAAACCTCGAAGCGCTTCTTCACGTCGGCGATGATGGGCCGGATCACTGAGCGCTTCTCCTTGAGGGAGTGCACGTCCCCGAGCAGCAGATCCAGCTCGATCCAGGCGATCCACATACGCCCATTCTCCCCAGCCCTGGCGTTGAGGGGTCACATCCCAAGGCTGAGGGGTTGGGAAGTCAAGGGAACGGTGCAACGTTTCAGGCGGCGGTGAGGAGTCACATCCACGCTTGAGTGGCCAATGTCAGCACATTGACCTTTGAGACATGACCTCTCAACGTTGGGAAGTGACCCCTCAACTGGATGCGGGGGGCGGCGCTGTCACAGGAGGCCGAGGCGGCCGAGCCGTCGGCGGGCGGCCGCCTCGCTCGGCCCGACCGGGCCGAGGGCCCTGCCGATCACGGAAAGGGTCGCCTTCGCCGCGCCGGCCATCGGCAGCGGCACGGGACCGAGGCGCGGCCGCGCGAGTCCCAGTAGGTCCAAGTGCCGCTGCGGCATCGTCTCGAGCACGGCGCCGAACAGCACCGCGTAGCCCGGGCGCAGGAGCGGATCGAGTGGCGGGTGCCGCAGGAAGGCGACCACCTCGTCAACCCGAGGTCCACCGGCGAGCTGCCCCGCGGCGTCGTACGCGTCGATCCGGGCCAGCAGCGCGGCATTGGTCCGCGGCGGATGGGCCACGCCCATGAGTTCACCCGCCATGGCCCACTCGGAAGCATAGGCGTCCGCGCCACCGGGCACCGGCCCATCGAACGCCTCGTAGCTGCGCAGGAATGCGTCAGTAAAGGCGAGGTGCACCCACTCGGCGAGGTCCGGATCGTTCGCCGAGTACGGCAGGAACTCGCCCTTGCCGGAGATATAGGTCCCCGTCACAGATGAGTGCACGTGGCGGACCCGTTCGGACGCACGTTGCGCCGCCTCGGTGTCCCCGTAAGTGACCGTGAAGATCCAGCGGATAGTCCCAGCGAGCCGCGCGAGCGGATCCGAGCGATAGTTCGAGTGGTCCACGACTCCCGCTAGCACTCTCGGGTGGAGCGCTTGGGTCAACAATGCCCTGATCCCGCTAGCGATCGGCGCCATCGAGCTATGGACCGCCCAGACGGCTGAGTTCGGGGCGAAGTAACCCGCGTCCTCGCCCTGCTCCAGAGCCGTCTCCCACGCCGGCACGCTCTCGGACTGTCCCGAAAATGTCAGGCGGAGGCGTGTGCGCAGGGGACCGAGCAGGTCAAGGAACACATGCCAAGCCTACGGCGGGAGCCGTGATGTGTGAACCAGGGCGCCGCTGGGGCCCCCTCCGGTGAAACGGAGCCGGGGCCCCAGCAGGAATTGCCTACTTTGCCCAGTACACGTGGTTGGTGAGGGGGCGGAAGTCGTCCTGGCCCGAGACGCTGACAACCTCGCCGATCAGGATGACGTGGTCCCCCGCGTCCACCCGCTGCCAGAGACGACACTCGACGCGCGGGACGTCCGTGGCCACGATCGGTGAGCCCAGCAGTCCGGGCTCCCAGGCCAGTCCCGCGAACTTGTCCGCCCCCTTCGCCGCGAACCGCGCCACGAGGTCCCTGTGCGACTCGGACAGGATGTGCACCGCGTAGTTGTCGGTGTTGATCCAGGTCGCGTACGAGCTCGACTTCTTGTCCACCGCCCACGAGACGAGCGGCGGATCAAGGCTGATCGACGTGAACGAGTTGCTCACGAGGCCCGCGATGGTGCCGCCGTCCGCGGTGGTGATGACCGCGATCCCGGTGGCCCAACAGCCCATGGCGCGGCGCAGGTCGGCGCCCGTCACAAGGTCGAGCGGGGTGGCGGTCATGAGTTCCTCCAGCAGTTGGCCGGACGCCCATGGTTTTCAGGCGCCGTACTTGCCACGGATGGCCACCGCGGCCGAATCCTCATCTGGGGCACCCCACTACGTCAGAGGGTTGCCGCCCGGCCAGCCAGAGCTTAGCGCCGGGACTCTTGATCCAGTCCTTCACACTACGGAAGGCTCCGCCGTGGCGTCCAGCACAGGGAAACAGAAAGAAACATTGACATTTGTTACGTGCACCTCCACGCCTCCTTTGCGCACCTTGCGTCCGGCGCGCGAAGGTGGAGTGACCATCCCGAGCGGCCGAGAGATCTGGCTCCCTGACGCCGCAGCAACCATGGCTCCCGCAACCGGGCCACAGGTGCTACCGCCAGAAACGATGGAGTATGCACATGCCTTCTGCAGTGGCCCCCGCGACCCCTCCCGCAGACGCGATCACCAGGGCGGCCCGCGCCGTTCCGCTGGAGTTCCGCGGCGTCGCCCAGCAGTTCGCGGGCCGAGGGAAGCACGACGCCGCCACGCGGGTCCTGCGCGACGTGCACCTCACGCTCGCCCCCGGCGAGATCCTGGCACTGCTGGGCGCGAGCGGGTCCGGGAAGTCAACGCTCCTGCGCATCGCCGCCGGCCTCGACGCCCCCGCCGCCGGGGAACTGCTCGTGGCTGGGGAACCGAGCACTGGCATTTCGCCAAGGTGTGCCGTCGGATTCCAGGAGCCCCGGCTCCTGCCCTGGCTGAGCGTGCACGAGAACGTGGCCCTTGGCCTGCCCAAGGGAACCGACAAGAGCGAGGGGCGGGCCGCCGTCGAACGCCTCCTCGCCCTGGTGGGGCTCGAGCACTGTGCCGCCTACCGCCCGGCGGAGATCTCCGGCGGCATGGCGCAGCGCGCCTCGCTGGCGCGCGCCCTGGCCCGGCGCCCCGGCGTGCTGCTCCTCGACGAGCCCTTCGGCGCCCTCGACGCCCTCACCCGCCTCAAGATGCAGGACCTCCTCCTTCGCGTCCACGAGGCCGAGCCCACAACGGTGCTGCTCGTGACGCACGACGTCGACGAGGCCCTCCAGCTCGCCGACCGGGTCGTGGTGCTCGGCGCGGAGCCGGGACGGCCCGGCGCGACGGTCCAGCACGTCCTCGACGTCCCGGGCAAGCGGCCCCGGGACCGCGGCGACGCGGCCCTCGCCGAACTACGCCGCACCCTCCTGTCCACGCTGGGCGTGGACACGCACCACCAATAACCCCACCCGCGCACTCACCCATCTGCAAGAAGAGGTCTGTCATGCCTGCCGTGCCCGCATTCCACTCATCGCGCCGCTCGTTCCTCGCCCTGGGCCTCGGCGCCGCCGCCCTAGGCCTCAGTGCCTGCGCCGGAGAGGGTGCCGGTGGGGCAGCCGCCGCGAACGGCGGCGGCAAGCCGGGCACCCTGAGCATCGACTGGGCCACGTACAACCCGCTCTCGGTGGTCATCAAGGAGAAGGGCTGGCTCGAGGAGGCCCTCAAGCCCAAGAACGTCACAGTCAACTGGGTCCAGTCGGCCGGGTCGAACAAGGCCAACGAGGCGCTGCGCGCCGGGGCGGTCGACGTGGGCTCGACCGCTGGCTCCGCCGCCCTCCTGGCCCGTGCCAACGGCTCCCCGATCAAGGCGATCAGCCTCTACTCGCAGCCTGAGTGGGCCGCGTTCGTGGTGGGCAAGGATTCGAAGGCCACCGCCGTTGCGGACCTCAAAGGCAAGCAAATCGCAGCCACAAAGGGCACGGACCCGTACTTCTTCCTACTCCAGGCCCTCGAGGCCAATGGCCTCAAGCAGTCCGACGTCACGGTGCAGAACCTCCAGCACGCGGACGGCCGGGCTGCCCTCGAGAATGGCTCGGTGGACGCGTGGAGCGGCCTCGACCCGATCATGGCGGCCGCCGAGCAGAACGGCGCGAAGCTCATCTACCGCAACATTGACTTCAACACGTACGGCTTCCTCAACGCCACGGAGCAGTTCCTCAAGGACCGTCCCGAGCAGGCCCAGACCGTGGTGGACACCTATGAGAAGGCCCGCGCGTGGGCCGCGAACAACCTCGAGGAGACCAGCGCTCTCCTGGCGAAGGCCGCGAACATCTCCGACGCCGTGGCGGGCAAGGTCATCAAGGAGCGCACTCGCCTCGCCATCAACCCGGTCCCCGGCGATGCCCAACTGGCCGTCCTGAAGAAGGTGGGCCCCATCTTCGTCGCCTCGGGCGACGTCTCGGGACAGGACAAGATCGATTCGGCCCTCGCCTCGCTCCTCGAGCCTAGCTTCGCGTCGAAGGCCTCGAAGTGACCAGCCCCCGGCCTGAGCCCCAGGTCGAGACAGCGGACGACGCCGGAGACGCCCCGGCCGCAGTGCGTCCCACCTCGCGCGGTGGCCGCCGCGGCGAGGGCGCGCGCGACGCCCGGGCCGCCCTCAAGCGCGCGGCGATCGGCGCCATCGTGCCCCTGGCGCTGCTGGCACTGTGGCAGTGGTCCACGTCGGCCGGCCTGTTCAGCGCGGTTCAGTTGCCGGCGCCCGGCGCAGTGCTCGCCGCGGGCGTTGAGCTCGCGGGGCGCGGGGAGCTGTGGACGCACGTGGGCATCTCCACGCAGCGCGTGCTGCTCGGATTCCTGATCGGCGGGACGCTCGGGCTCGCGTTCGGCTCGCTCGTGGGGCTCTCGCAGTGGGCTGATCGGCTGCTCTCGCCGACGATCGGGGCGCTGCGCGCCGTGCCGTCCCTCGCGTGGGTGCCGCTGCTCATCCTGTGGCTCAAGATCGGCGAGAACTCGAAGCTCACGCTCATCGCGATCGGCGCAGTCTTCCCCGTCTTCACCACGGTGTACCTCGCGCTGCGGCACGTGGACCGCAAGCTCGTCGAGGCCGGGCGGGCTTTCGGGCTCGGCGGGCTGCAGCTCCTGACCACGATCCAGCTGCCCGCCGTGGTGCCCGCGATCTTCTCGGGCCTGCGGCTCGCTCTCGCGCAGGCATGGCTGTTCCTCGTCGCGGCGGAGCTGATCGCGTCCTCCATGGGGTTGGGCTTCCTGTTGACCGACTCACAGAACAACGGGCGGACGGACCGGCTGCTCCTGGCGATCGTCCTGCTCGCCGTGATCGGCAAGGTCACCGATGCGCTGCTCGGTGTGGCTGAGCGGTGGGCCGTGCGGCGGTGGGCGTAGCCCGGCACGTGCTGGCCGGGTGAGGCGCACGACGGCGGGTGCGCAGCCGCCGTCGTGCGCCCCCTTTGTTACGGGCTGGACACGGCAATTTTGCGCCCGCCGCCACAAATGCGTGAAAGTTGCAGCAAACCATCCCGAGCGGCCGAGAGATCTGGCTCCGTGACGCCGCAGCAACCATGGCCCCGTGCGCGGGACACCGGTGCTACCGCCAGAACCGATGGAGATGAGAATGACCCCGCTGGCCGATATCCACGCAACCACCCCTGTTTTCGACAATCCCGGCCAAACAGGCCCGGAGCGGATCGCGTTCTGGGAGGACGCCGCCCGGCGCCTCGAGTGGGCCAAGCCCTGGGAGCGCGCTCACACGTGGATCCCCGCGAACGTCGGGGCCAACGAGCCGCCGGTGATCCGCTGGTTCGAGGGCGGGAAGCTCAACGCCGCCGTGAACTGCGCGGACCGCCACGTCACTGCCGGGCGCGGGGACAAGGTCGCGCTGCACTTCGAAGGCGAGCCCGGCGACCGCCTCACCGTCACGTACGCGGACCTGCAGCGCCGCGTCTCACGGGCCGCGAACGCGCTGGTAGCGCTCGGCGTCGGCAAGGGCGACCGCGTGGTCATCTACTTGCCCGTACTCGTCGAGACCGTGGTGATCACGCTCGCGTGCGCCCGGATCGGGGCCGTGCACTCGCTCGTTTTCGGCGGCTTCTCCGCCGAGGCGCTCCGCTTCCGAGTCGAGGACACGGGCGCCAAGCTGCTCGTCACCACGGACGGCCAGTACCGCCGCGGCAAGGCCGTCCCCGTCAAGGAGAACGCCGATGCCGCAGTGCGCGGTGGGGCGGCCGGCGGGGACAACGCCGTCGAGCACGTGTTGGTGATCAAGCGCACCGGCTCCGAGATCGCGT
The DNA here is from genome assembly GCF_021554725.1 of Sinomonas notoginsengisoli. Classification (GTDB taxonomy): domain Bacteria; phylum Actinomycetota; class Actinomycetes; order Actinomycetales; family Micrococcaceae; genus Sinomonas; species Sinomonas notoginsengisoli. Next base: position 250,185 of record NZ_JAIZDP010000004.1, read on the forward strand.
GGACGCCGGGGCGGGACGTGTGGTGGCACGAGCTCGTCGACGCCCAGCCGGAGACACACGAGGCCGAGGCCTTCGACGCCGAGACGCCGCTGTTCATCATGTACACGTCGGGCACCACCGGGAAGCCCAAGGGTCTGGTCCACACGACCGGCGGGTACCTCACCCAGACGTCCTGGAGCCACGAGTACCTGTTCGCCAACCCCGACCCGGCGCTGCGGGAGAAAGATGTGCACTGGTGCACCGCGGACCTCGCGTGGGTCACGGCGCACACGTACGAGATCTACGGGCCCCTCTCGAACGGCGTCACGCAGGTGATCTTCGAGGGCACGCCCAACACTCCACACCCGGGGCGGCACTTCGAGATCATCCAGCGCTACGGCGTCACGAGCTACTACACCGCCCCCACGCTGGTGCGCTCGCTCATGGGCTGGTTCCCGGACGGCGTGCCCGCCGAGTACGACTTCTCCTCGATCCGCGTGCTCGGCACCGTGGGGGAGGCTGTGAACCCGGAGGCGTGGCGGTGGCTGCGGACGCATCTGGGACGTTCCTCCGGCGGCGATGTTGACGGCGGCGTGCCGATGGTGGACACGTGGTGGCAGTCGGAGACCGGCGCGACCGTGCTCTCGCCCCGCCAGACCGACGCCTCGTTCAAGCCCGGGTGCGCCTCTCGGGCGCTTCCGGGCCTCGCGACGGCGATCGTGGACGACGATGGCGCACCGGTTCCGCGGGGCGTGCAGGGCAACATCGTGGTCACCGAGACCGGACCCGCCATGGCCCGGACCGTGTGGGGCAACCCGCAGCGCTACCTCGACTCGTACTGGCGCAAGTACGCCGAGCAGGGGTGGTTCCTCGCCGGGGATGGCGCAAAGTACGACGCCGACGGCGACACCTGGATCCTCGGCCGCACCGACGACGTGCTGAACGTCTCGGGCCACCGCCTCTCGACGATCGAGATCGAGTCGGCCCTCGTGTCGCATCCTGCCGTCATCGAGGCCGGGGTCTGCCCCGTCGAGGATGCGGTGACGGGACACGCGGTGGCAGCGTTCGTCGTCGTGAATCAGGACGCAGTGGTGGGGCTGGACGCGGAACTGGCTGACGCCCTCCGTGCGCACATCGCGAAGGAGATCGGACCGATCGCGAAGCCGCGAGACGTCGTCGTGGTCCCGGACGTGCCGAAGACGCGCTCGGGCAAGATCATGCGCCGCCTGCTCACGCAGCTCTTCGAGGGCACCACTCTGGGTGACACGACGAGCCTGCAGAACGAGCCGTGCATTGCGGAGATCGAGAAGGTCCTCGCCGCCCGCTAGGCACGAAACCGGGACTCCGGATTGCTGGGACGCGGCTCCGCGTTGCTAGGACCTGACCCCGGATACTCAAAAGGTGACCCCGCGTTGCTGTTCCAACGCGAGGTCACCTTTCCGTGACCCGGAGTCACGTCCCTGGGACGCGAGGTCAGATCAGACCGCGGCGGCCTCGAGCTCGCCCTCGCGAACCTTGGCGAACGCGACGGTCCAGGCCACGAGCTGGTCGAGCATCGGGTCCACGGACGCAGCCTGCAGCTCGGTCGGGGCGAACACCGAGAAGTTCTCGAAGTCACCGAACAGCGAGAACATGCCGGTCTTCTGCACGTGCGCGACCTGGAGCTCGGACAGCACGCCGCGCAGGTGCTCCACGGCGCGCGCGCCCATCGCGGAGCCGTACCCGACGATGCCGGCGGCCTTGTTGGCCCATTCGGCGTTGAGGAAGGAGATCGCATTGGCGAGAGCCGGGGTCGTGGAGTGGTTGTACTCGGGCGTCACGAACACGTAGCCGTCGAATTCAGCGATCTTCGCGGCCCACGCCTTGGTGTGCTCGCCCTGGTAGTTGCCGTACGCGGCGGGGAAGGCCTCGTCGAGGAGCGGCAGGTTGAAGGAGTCGATGTCCACGAGCTCGAACGAGGCGTCGCCACGCTGGTTCGCGCGGGCCACGAGCCACTCGGCCACTTGGCGGTTCACGCTGCCGGGGCGCGTGCTGCCGGTCACCACGGCGATGCGGGGGGCACCCTCGCGCACGACGGCGGCACTCGCCTCGGCGGGGACAGACGCCGGAGCGGCGGGAGCCGCAGTGGCGGGGGCCTCGGCGCGGTGGGCAGGGGTTTCAGTCTTGCCGAAGAGCTTCTTGAACCAGGACATGACGCCTCACAAGGGGAAGTAGTTGATGTTTCAACTAACACTATACGGCATGCAAGTTGACGTATCAACTTACCTGCTGCACATCTCCTTGCCTCGCCCGCTTCCCCTTGTCTGGCCACGCAAGGAGATACGGGTCAGACAAGGAGATGCGAGGCGCGCAGGCTGAAGTCCCGCCGTGACCCGGTCACCCGAAGCGGGTCGGGTTCACGCCAGCGCGGTACATCGCGGCCGAATCCTCGTCCCGCCGCGTGCGCAGCCGACCGTCCATCTCGGCGGCCGCCCGAATCTGAGCAGCGAACCAGGGCCATACCCGGCGCAGCGCGCGCCCAAGGCCCGAGAAGTCCGGCAGCCCGAGGAGATCCCCTGAGACCTCGGGGATGGTGGTCTGCCGCACCAGCGCGGGTCCCCCGGCCCGGGGTGCCGCGCTGAGCGGGAGGGGGACGAACGACGGTCCGTTCCCGCCCGGCGTCGTGCGTCCCCCGCCCGTTGCGGGCCGCGAGTGCGGTGCCCGGACGGGGCGCGGCGCGGTGGGGCGCACGGGATAGAGGAGGCGCTCGTCGGCGGAAGACGGCGCGTGGCCGGCAGAGGCGCCGACGCCGCGGGCCTCAATGGCGTGGGGGTCGGGGAGCCGTACGTCGGAGTCGCTGCCGGCGGCGGTTTCGGTGCAGTTGTTCGTTGCCATGACCACGAGTGTGCGACCCACCTCTGAGGTGCCCAACGATTCGGGTCTTACCGAATCCTCGCCCTCCTAGGGGCGTCATACCTACGCTGGACGCATGTTCATCACGCTCACGAGCGAGGACCTCACAAAGGTCCATTTCGAGACGTCTCCGTTATGGGAGACAGTCACGAGTCTGCGGGCGCTGCAGGCAGGCACACCGCTGCACCGGCCGTGGATCGCAGAAGCCAGGCAGCGCATCACGGCCAGCGATGACCCGCTCGCCCGCGAGCACCTCCGGGTCCTCACCACGCTCGTGCAGCCGCAGGGATTCATCGCTGACTCGCTCACGCCCACGCCATCGCACGCGGACACCTTCGCCGAGGCCCTCGACGCCGTCGCCGGGGTTCCGGCAGAGCTGTGGCTGCGCGACCTCGACTGCCTCGAGGGGCGCAAGCCCACGGGCTACGTCCGCGCGACGCTCGACGAGCTCCGCGCCGACGTCGACGCCGCCGTGCCCCGCATTATCGCGGCGCTGCGCTGGTATTGGCACACCGCCGTCGAGCCGTACTGGCCCAAGCTGCGCTCGGTGCTGCTCGCGGACATCGACTCGCGCCTTGAGGAGCTCTCGCGCTACGGCATCCAGGAGGTCTTCAAGACGCTGCATCCGAGCGTGCGTCCCACGCCGACGGGCCTCGAGATCACCCGCGGCTGCGAGGCCACGGACCTCCCGGCGCCCGGCAGTGGGCTCATTCTCGTGCCGAACGCGTTCGTGTGGCCGTCTACGCTTGTGCTGAACATCGCCCCGTTCGTCCCGACGATCACCTACGCGCCCCGCGGCGTCGGGCGCCTGTGGGAGACAACCCGGGAGACGCGCGAGTCCCCGGTCTCGCGGCTGCTGGGCCGCACCCGGGCCCAGATCCTTGCGCAGCTGGACGTGCCGATGACGACGACGCAGCTTGCCTGCGCACTAGACCTCGCCGCCGGGACGGTCAACGCGCACCTCAAGGTTCTCGCGGAGTCCGGGCTCGCGGAGGCACTGCGGGCTGGCCGCGAGGTCTTCTACCAACGCGGCCGCGTGGGCGAGGAGCTCCTCGCGAGGGCGTGACGTGTCGCGTCAGGGACATGACCCCTCAACACTGAGGGGTCATGTCCCTGACGTTGGGGGGTCTGGCGCGACCGGAGTCCCCACAACGGGAGGGCGGCGGCTCACGCCCTAGTGCGCCGCTCCCACTGTTGCCTCCCCGATGCTGTGCAGCGCGATCGGGGGCGTCCCGTTGACAAACCAGTCCCCGAGCCCGCGCGCCTTGAACGCCACGGGGTTGTGGGTCGCGACGGTGCGGGCGTCGCGCCAGTGGCGGTCGAGCGCCTTGCCCTTGGACACCGCAGAAGCGCCGGCAGTATCGAACAGCTGCTGCGCGGCGTCGATGACAAGCGGCGGAACCGCCACCTGGGCAAGGTCGACGGCGACTGCTCCTCGCACGTAGCTGTCCTCGGCGGGGGCGTCCGGGCCGAGGGCGAGCGCGGCGTCAAGTTCACGCGCCGCGGCGAGCACCGAGGACTCGGCGGCGAACGACTTCCCCGCAAGCTGCCCCACGAGGTTCAGGATGAGCGGGTCGTCCCGGAACAGCTGCCCGGACCCGGTCGAGAACGTGCGCGTGCGCTTCGCGACGAGCGCGGAAGCGTCCGCGACTACGGCCTTGCCGATCCCCGCGAGGACGGACAGCAGCATGAGCTGCAGGAAGGCGGGCTCGTGCGTGGTGGACTCGGTGCGCGGCACAGCGTCCTCGGCCGGGATCGGCACCTCGCGGAACACGGCGGTCCCGGTGCCGGTCATCTGCTGGCCGAACCCGTCCCAGTCGTCGCGGATCTCGACGCCGGCGTGGCGGGTCGGCGCGATCGCATACAGCCGGGAGGCCTCGCCCTCCGGTGATGCCATGACGGCCACGTAGTCGGCGAAGATCGTCCCCGTCGTGTAGTACTTCTCGCCGGTGAGGAGCCATCCGCCATCCGCGGCAGGCGTGAGCCGCGTCGCCACAGTGCCGAGAGCGTTTCCGGACCGCTCGGTCGCGGCGTTGCCGAAGATCACGCCGTCCACCACGCGGCCAAACCACCGCGCCCGGAACGCCTCGTCCTGGAGCGAGATGGTCTCGACGAACGCGAAGTGCGAGCGGAGCAGGTGTCCCACGGACGAGTCCGCGGCAGAGAGGTCAACGAGCAGCCGCACGAGCGTCTCGACCGACGCGCCGAAGCCGCCGTACTCCGCAGGCACGCGGATACGCCCGAACCCGGCCTCCTTGAGCCAGCCCACCTGTTCGAACGGCAGGGTCCGGTTGAGCTCGCGCTCGAGCGCCCCCTCGGCGATCCGGGCAAAGACCGGCGCGAATCGTTCGGCGAGTGCTGCGTATGAGCCGCCGCGCGGCGTCGTGGTTCCCATGGTTTTCCTCCTCGTACGCCCACATAGCTGCGGCATCGTCTCGAACATAGTTCGATAGGGCCGGGGGAACGGGGTCGGTTACGAAATGTTGTGCGACCGAGGGCGAGGGCGTCAGGCGTACGACGGCGCGCGGTTCGGCCGCGCGCCCCCCGAACGATATTCGACGCGCCACGCCGTCGCCCAAGTGTGACGAAATAATTTGCATCGTTACACCCTGTTTCCGGACAATCAGATGAACCATCCCGAGCGGCTGAGAGATCTGGATCCGTGACGCCGCAGCAACCCGGGCCCCCACCGGCCACAGGTGCTACTGCCAGAAGCGATGGCGAGTGTCAGGAAACGCTCCGCGTCGCGCCCGAGTTCCAAGGAGCGCAACCATGACCGATCACGTGATCGACCTCGAGACCCCGCTGAAGTTCGCCTACTGGGTGCCCAACGTCTCCGGCGGCCTCGTCGTCTCGACCATCGAGCAGAGGACCAACTGGGAGTTCGAGTACAACAAGAAGCTGGCCCGCATCGCGGAGGACTCCGGCTTCGAGTACGCCCTGACCCAGACCCGGTACGCCGCGAGCTACGGCGCGGACAAGCAGCACGAAGCGACCTCGTTCAGCCTCGCTCTCCTCATGGCCACCGAGCGCCTTAAGGTCATCTCCGCCGTGCACCCCGGCATGTGGCACCCCGGCGTCCTCGCGAAGTTCATCATCACCGCGGACCACCTCTCCGGGGGCCGCGCCGCCGTGAACATCGTCTCCGGCTGGCTCAAGGACGAGTTCGTGAACTTCGGCCTCGAGTGGCTCGAACACGACGAGCGCTACGTACGCACCGAGGAGTTCATCAACGTGCTCCGCGGCCTGTGGACCGAGAAGGACTACTCGCAGTCCGGCAAGTACTACAACATCACCGACTTCACCCTGAACCCAGCGCCGGTGGACGTGCCGGGCCGCGCACACCCGGAGATCTTCTTCGGCGGCAACTCGACTGCCGCGCAGGCCGCCGCCGGCCACACCGCGGACTGGTACTTCTCCAACGGCCGCGACCTCGAGCCGTTCAAGGACAACATCCGCGGCGTCCTCGCGGCCGCTAACACGGGCCGCACCGCGCCAGCCGCCCCGAGGTTCGGACTCAACGGCTTTGTGATCGCCCGGGAGACCGAGAAGGAGGCGCAGGACACCCTCCGCGAGATCATCGCCAAGGCCCACAAGCCCGCCGTCGAGGGCTTCGCCGCAGCCGTCAAGGAGGCCGGCCAGTCGACCAAGGACGGCAAGGGCATGTGGGAGGACTCCACGTTCGAGGACCTCGTCCAGTACAACGACGGCTTCCGCACCAAACTCATCGGCACGCCCGAGCAGATCGCGGAGCGCATCGTCGAGTACAAGAAGATCGGCGTGAACCTGTTCCTGACCGGCTACCTGCACTTCCAGGAGGAGGTCGGCGCGTTCGGCCGCGACGTGCTCCCGATCGTGCGCGAGCTCGAAGCGGACCTTGCGCGCAAGAACGGCACCGAGCTCCGCACGGACCTGCTTCCCGTGACTGTTCCCTCCTCGGCCTCCGGCCTCGAAACGGCAGGTGCCCGCTGATGGCCGAGCGCCAGTTCGGGTTCCGCACCCGCGCCCTCCACGCCGGCGGCACGCCTGACGCCGAGCACGGTGCCCGGGCGGTCCCGATCTACCAGTCCACCTCGTTCGTCTTTAAGGACACGGACGACGCCGCGAACCTCTTCGCGCTTCAGAAGTACGGCAACATCTACTCCCGCATCGGCAACCCGACGGTGGCGGCGTTCGAGGAGCGCATCGCGTCCCTCGAGGGCGGCATCGGCGCAGTGGCAACGAGCTCGGGCATGGCCGCGGAGTTCATCACCTTCGCCGCGCTCACCCAGGCCGGAGACCACATCGTCGCGTCATCCAAGCTGTACGGCGGCACGATCACCCAGCTCGACGTGACGCTGCGCCGCTTCGGGGTCGAGACGACCTTCGTCGACTCGACCGACCCGGCGGCGTTCAAGGCGGCTCTCCGCGAGAACACCAAGGCCGTCTACACCGAGGTGGTGGCCAACCCCTCGGGTGACATCGCCGATCTGGCCGGCCTCGCCGCGGTCGCCCATGAGCACGGCATCCCGCTCGTGGTCGACTCAACCCTCACCCCGCCGTACATCCTGCGGCCGATCGAGCATGGCGCGGACATCGTGATCCACTCGGCCACGAAGTTCCTCGGCGGCCACGGCACCACGCTGGGCGGAGTCGTCGTCGAGTCAGGGACGTTCAACTGGGGCAACGGGAAGTTCCCGTCCATGACCGAGCCTGTGCCGAGCTACGGCAACGTCTCGTGGTGGGGCAACTTCGGCGAGTACGGGTTCCTCACCAAGCTGCGCTCCGAGCAGCTGCGCGACATCGGCCCGGCGCTCCCGGCGCAGTCCGCGTTCCAGCTCCTGCAGGGCGTCGAGACGCTCCCGCAGCGCATGGACGCGCACCTCGCCAACGCCCAGCGCGTGGCCGAGTGGCTCGAGGCCGATCCGCGCGTCACGTACGTGAACTTCGCGGGCCTGCCCACGCACCCGCAGCACGCGTACGCGAAGGAACTCCTCCCGCTCGGGGTCGGCTCCGTGTTCAGCTTCGGGGTCAAGGGCGGCCGCGAGGCCGGTGCCAGGTTCATCGAGGCGCTCCAGATCGCCTCACACCTAGCCAACATCGGCGACGCACGCACCCTCGTGCTGCACCCGGGTTCCACCACCCACCAGCAGCTCTCCGCCGAGCAGCTCGTCGCCGCAGGCATCCCGGCGGACCTCATCCGCCTCTCCGTGGGCCTTGAGGACGTCGAGGACATCATCTGGGACCTCGACCAGGCACTCGCTGCCTCACAGGAGATCCAGGACCTTGAGCAGGGATTCGCGGCACCGACGTACGACGGCGAGGCGTGCGAGATCCCGTCGCTCGCCTCCCGCGGGGGTCACCAGCAGGAAGGAACGGCCAAGTGAGCACCGCCGAACCGGCAATCGCAGCCGAGAGCACCAAGCGCACCTGGGTGGGGCCGTCGGCCCCCGAGCGCCTCAAGATCCTGCGCGATACGAAGGTCATCGCGATCGTCGGCGCGTCGGACAAGCCGAGCCGGGCGAGCTACTTCGTGGCCACGTACCTGCTGTCCTCGACGAAGTACCGCGTGTACTTCGTCAACCCGGTGGTGAAGACGATTCTGGGCCAGCCGGTCTACGCCTCGCTCGCGGACCTGCCCGAGACGCCGGACCTGGTCGAGGTGTTCCGCAAGCACGACGACCTCCCCGGCGTCCTCGAGGAGGCCAAGGCCGTGGGGGCCAGGACGATCTGGCTCCAGCTCGGCTCGTGGCATGAAGGCGTGGCGGCCGGCGCCGACGCGGCCGGCCTGAACGTGGTGATGGACCGCTGCGTGAAGATCGAGCACGCCCGCTTCCACGGCGGGCTGCACCTCGCCGGCTTCAACACGGGAGTCATCTCGAGCAAGCGCCAGGTCCTGCCCTAGCCCGTCGCCCACGCCATAGGATGGTGGGGTCTCTGCACCGAGACCCCACAAGGTGAAGCGGTGACGGGTGGCCCAGCGGCGACCGCCCGTCGTCGTGCTTAAGCACAGTGATCGGCGCCACCAAACGGGGCAAGATGGTGCCATGACTAGCACCGCCGAACCTGGCTACCGGGTCCTGAATCCAGCCACGGGGGAGGTCGTCGAGACCTTCCCCACCGCCACCGACGCCGATGTCGAGGCAGCCATCGCCTCGGCCCAGTCCGCGTTCGAGTCGTGGAGGGACACTCCCATCGAGACGCGGGCCAAGGTCGTCGCGCGCATCGGGGAGCTGTTCACCGAGCGGGCCAACGAGCTCGCCGGGATCATCACCACCGAGATGGGAAAACCGCTGTCCCAAGCCAAGGGTGAGGCGGAGTTCTGCACGGACATCTTCACCTACTTCGCCGAGGAGGGGCCCGCCCTCGCGGCTGAGACGGAGATCAAGACGTTCTCGGGCGGCCGCGCCGTGGTCCAGAAGCTCCCGGTGGGACCGCTCCTGGGCATCATGCCGTGGAACTACCCGTACTACCAGGTGGCCCGCTTCGCCGCGCCCAACCTGATGCTCGGCAACACCATCATCCTCAAGCATGCCGAGTCGTGCCCACGCTCGGCTCTCGCCATCCAGCAGATCATGGACGACGCCGGCCTCCCGAAGGGCGCGTACGTCAATGTGTTCGCCTCCCACGCGCAGATCGCGGACATCATCGCGGACCCGCGCATCCAGGGGGTCTCCCTCACGGGTTCGGAGCGTGCCGGCGCGATCATCGGCGAGCTCGCGGGCAAGAACCTCAAGAAGGCCGTGCTCGAGCTCGGCGGCTCGGACCCCTTCGTGGTCCTCGACTCCGAAGACCCCAGGGCTGTTGCGGACACCGCCTGGGACACGCGCATGGAGAACACGGGTCAGGCCTGCAACTCCAACAAGCGCATGATCGTCATGGAGGACATCTTCGACGACTTCGTCGCCCAGCTCACCGCGCGCGCCCGGGACCTCAAGCCGGGCAACCCGGCCGAGAAAGCCGAGGACACGTTCGCCCCGCTCTCCTCACGTGCAGCCGCTGAGGGCCTCGCCGCCCAAGTGCGCGACGCCGTGGACAAGGGTGCCACCCTCCATGCGGGAGGCGTGCTCGGACAGGGCGATGCCGCGTACTACTCCCCCGCCGTCCTCACGGGCGTCACCCCGGAGATGCGCGCGTACAAGGAGGAGCTGTTCGGCCCGGTCGCCGTGGTCTACAAGGTCGGGAGCGACGAGGAGGCCCTCAGGCTCGCCAACGACACCCCGTATGGTCTCGGTGGTGCCGTCTTCTCCGGGGACACGGCCCGCGCCGAGAGGTTGGCCTCCCGGCTGGAGACCGGCATGTCCAGCGTCAACGCGCCGGCCGCCGAGGGCGCCGAGATGCCGTTCGGCGGCGTCAAGCGCTCGGGCTTCGGCCGCGAGCTCGGCCCGCTCGGCATGGACGAGTTCGTCAACAAGCGCCTCTACTACGTCGCGGACTGACACCGCTTGACGCACGACGGCGGCCCGGTCACCTTCCCAGGG
>NZ_JAIZDP010000005.1 GCF_021554725.1 Sinomonas notoginsengisoli
CTCCCGCACGGAGGGCCCGAACCGGCCCCTGCCACCAGCACCATTCCCAGAACGCGGCACGGTCGTTGCAACTCCTCGAACTCGAGGTGTTGCAACGACCGTTAGAACTCAAGGAGGCTGCGGACGCCGTCGTGCTCGCCGGCAGGGATATGACCCCTCAACGCGGGGACATGACCCCTCAACGCGGGGCGGTGGCTACTTGTTGGAGCCGGTCATGGTGGTGACGTCGAGCGCCTTGTCCAGGTCTGCCTCGGAGACCTTGCCGTCGCCCTCGCCAACAAAGCCGAGCGCCACGGTCGCCTCGCGGATCGTGAGGCCCTCCTTGACGGCCTTCTTCGCGATCGCCGCAGCGTTCTCGTAGCCGATGTACTTATTCAGCGGCGTGACGATCGAGGGGGAGGCCTCGGCGAGGAAGCGCGCACGCTCCACGTTGGCGGCGATGCCGTCCACCATCTTGTCCGCCATGACGCGCGCGGTGTTCGCGAGGAGACGGATGGACTCGAGCAGGTTCGCGGCCATGACCGGGATGCCCACGTTGAGCTCGAACGCTCCATTGGTCGACGAGAGCGCGATCGTCGTGTCGTTGCCGATCACCTGGGCCGCGACCATGATCGCGGCCTCGCAGATCACCGGATTGACCTTGCCCGGCATGATCGAGGAGCCCGGCTGCAGGTCCGGGAGGGCGATCTCGCCGAGGCCGGTGTTCGGGCCTGAGCCCATCCAGCGCAGGTCATTGGCGATCTTCATGACCGAGTAGGCGATGTTGCGCAGCTGGCCGGAGGCCTCGATGAGGCCGTCGCGGTTGGCCTGGGCCTCGAAGTGGTTGCGGGCCTCCGTGATCGGAAGTGCCGTGTCTGCGGCGAGGAGCTCGATCACCCGCTGCGGGAAGCCAGCAGGGGTGTTGATGCCGGTGCCGACGGCGGTTCCGCCGAGCGGGACCTCTGCGACCCGGGGGAGCGAGGCCTCGATGCGCTCGATGCCGTAGCGGACCTGCGCCTCGTAGCCGCCGAACTCCTGGCCGAGCGTGACTGGCGTTGCGTCCATGAGGTGGGTGCGGCCGGACTTGACGACGTCCTTGAACTCGTCCGCCTTGCGGCTGAACGAGGCCGCGAGGTACGTGAGGGCCGGGACGAGGTCGTTCAGGAGCGCGTTCGTGGCGGCGACGTGCACCGACGTGGGGAACACGTCATTCGAGGACTGGGAGGCGTTGACGTGGTCGTTCGGGTGGACCACCTTGTCGCTGCCCTTGTCCTTGAGCGCGCGCGTAGCCAGCTCGGCGATGACCTCGTTCATGTTCATGTTGGAGGACGTGCCCGATCCGGTCTGGAAGACATCGATCGGGAAGTGCTCGTCGAACTCGCCAGCGGCGACGCGGTCGGCGGCGTCCGCGATCGCGTCAGCGAGATCAGCGTCGATCACACCGAGGTCCTCGTTCGCGCGAGCGGCGGCCTTCTTCACGCGCGCCAGCGCCTCGATGTGCTTGCGCTCAAGGGTCTTGCCCGAGATGGGGAAGTTCTCGACGGCGCGCTGCGTCTGGGCGCGGTAGAGGGCGGACGCCGGGACGCGCACCTCGCCCATCGTGTCATGCTCGATCCGGTATTCCGTGGCAGGGGCCTGCACTGCAGAGTCAGTCATGGCACCCAGATTAGACCCCTCGCACGGACACTCCCGAACCGATGTCGGCTAGATCTCGCCGATCTTGGAGACGAGTTCCGCCTTGCCCTCTGCGAGGTGGTAGCACACGCTCAGGACGGCTGCACGGCCCTCCTGAACGGCCGACGCGATGACCTGGGACATCTCGATCAGTCGCGGCCCTGCCTGCTTCGCATGCTCGACAACGGTGCCGTTGACGTCGGTCACGCCGTTGCGCTGCGCGGTGAGCACGCTCGGCATGATCCGCTCGACGAGGTCACGCACAAAGCCCTGAGGCATTTCGCCGGTCTCGTAGGCATTCACGCTCGCGGTCACAGCGCCGCACGAGTCGTGGCCCAGGATCACGATGAGCGGCACGTTGAGGGGGTCTACCGCGTACTCGAGAGAGCCGAGCACCGCCTCGTCGATGACGTGGCCCGCGGAGCGTACGACGAAAGCGTCCCCGAGGCCGAGATCGAAGATGATCTCCGCGGCGAGACGCGAGTCAGAACAGCCGAAGATGACGCATACGGGGTTCTGCGTGTCGACGAGTTCGCTACGCCTGGCAGAGTCCTGATTGGGGTGGAGGCTCTTGCCGTCCACAAAGCGTTCGTTTCCTTCGCGCAGCAGCTGCCACGCCTGGGCCGGGGTAAGGGTCTGAGGCACGGCCCCACTCTACGCCCACGGCCCCACCCGCCTCAGCGCGAGGCGTTGACGACGGCGCCCGCGACGGCGTCGAACTCGTCGAACCCGCCCGAGCCGCTCACCACCACGGTGGTGGTGCCCACGGACGCGACGAGGCTCTTCTCGACGCCCGGCTTGTCGTAGAGGGTCCACTCGACGCCGGCCTCCGTACGCGTGCCGGTCTTCGGAGCCTTCTTGACCTGCGTGGTGATCCACGTCGGGTTCGCGGACGCGGTCTGAACGATCGAGACGAACTGCTGGGACGGGGTCAGGTACCCGATGTCCCAGTGCGAGACGCCGTCGGAGGTCCCGGACACCCACCGCGCGTAGTTGGGGGAGTAGCCGGACGGGAGCTTCGGGACCACCGGCGTGAACCCGGCGACGGGCTTGGCGTTCGCAGAGATCGCGGCGACGTCGACCTCCGGCCGGAAGGTGTCGGCCTTCTGCGACGCGTTGAGCAGCACGACCGGCACGATGGCGAGCACGCTGACGAGCAGTGCCATGATCATTCCGATCACCGAGGCGTTGGCGCGCTTGGCGGCGGCCGGCGTCAGGACGGGCTTGACGGCGGTGCCGTCCGGACTGCCCGCCGGGGTGGGGCTCTGCGTCCCGGGGACGTGTGCCTCGGGGACATGGTCGGTGCTGCTCACGCGTCTATGGTCCCGCATGAGGGCCACTGGGCGCGAATGCGCCCGCCCCGTCATCGTCTCGGACGAGCAGAGCGGAAAGACTAGGATGAGAGCACAAGCCCGCCCGAAGAAGAGGTCCTCAGTGTCCACAGCTCCCGAAGACACCCAGTACTCGACCCTTTCCAGCTCGCTCCATGTGGGAGCCGATGAGCCGGACCGCAACCTCGCCCTCGAGCTCGTCCGCGTCACCGAGGCCGCGGCGATCGCCGGCGGCCACTGGGTCGGCTTCGGGGACAAGAACAAGGCCGACGGCGCCGCCGTCGACGCCATGCGCTCCTTCCTCCAGACCGTCCATTTCAACGGCGTCGTGGTCATCGGTGAGGGCGAGAAGGACGAGGCGCCCATGCTCTTCAACGGAGAGCGCGTCGGTGACGGAACGGGCCCCGAGGTCGACGTCGCGGTCGACCCCATCGACGGCACCCGCCTGACGGCCCTCGGCATCAACAACGCGCTTGCCGTGCTCGCCGTGGCCGAGCGCGGGACGATGTTCGATCCCTCCGCGGTCTTCTACATGGAGAAGCTCGTCACGGGCCCCGAGGCGGCCGACATGGTTGACCTGCGCCTGCCGGTCAAGCAGAACCTGCACCTCATCGCGAAGGCCAAGGGCGTCAAGGTCAACCAGCTCAACGTCATGGTCCTGGACCGTGACCGCCACAAGCCGCTCATTGAGGAGATCCGCGAGGCGGGGGCACGCACCAAGATCATCCTGGACGGCGACGTGGCCGGTGCGATTGCAGCGGCCCGCTCTGGCACCGGCGTCGACGCCCTCATGGGCATCGGCGGCACCCCGGAGGGGATCGTCGCTGCATGCGCGATCAAGGCACTCGGCGGTGTCATCCAAGGCCGCCTCTGGCCCACGGGCGACGAGGAGAAGCAGAAGGCGCTCGACGCCGGCCACGACCTCGAGCGCGTGCTGTCCACGAACGACCTCGTCACGAGCGACAACTGCTACTTCGCGGCAACCGGCATCACCGACGGCGACCTGCTCAAGGGCGTCCGCTACCAGAAGGACCGCGTCAAGACGCAGTCCATCGTGATGCGCAGCAAGTCGGGTACCGTCCGCTTCGTGGATGCCGAGCACCACGCGAGCAAGTGGGAGAACTGGGCGCGCCGGGCCTGAGCCACAGATAGACTGGGGCGCGGTCCGCGTGGCCGCGCCCCTTTCAACGCCCGCTGCCCCGGCGTGTCCCCCGTCACCGACGAGCCGCATCACCAGGAGGAACATGAGCCCCGAGAGCCAGCTGTCCACCGCCTCAGAGCTGGCAGTGGGTCCCTGCAGGGACCGCGCCGTCTGGGACGCGCTGGTGAACGGCCACGGAGGGCACCCCCTCCAGCTGTGGGGCTGGGGAGAGGTGAAGGCGGCCCACCACTGGCGGGTTGAACGCCTCATCGTCCGTGACGGCGCCACGGCGATCGGCGGGGCGCAGGTCCTCTACCGGGCTCTCCCGTGGCCACTGAAGTCCCTCGCCTATCTCTCGCGCGGCCCGGTGTGCGCTGGCGAGGACGCGGAGCGCGTTCTCGCCGCCATCGCGGCCGCCGTCCGCGAGGCCCACGGCTCCGTGGCCCTCGTGGCAGAGCCGGACTGGGACGCTGGCTCCCCTGGCGGGCAGGGCCTTGAGGCGGCTGGTTTCCGCCGTACCGAGGACATGATCCTCATCCCGCGCACGCTCATCCTCGACCTTGCGCAGACCGAGGACGAGCTGATGGCCGCGATGTCGCGCACTACTCGTGCCAACGTGCGCAAGAACCTCAAGGGCGACCTCGAATTGCGCAAGGTCGCGACCGAGGCTGAACTCGAGCAGGTCCTCGCCATCTACCGCGAGACGGCTGCGCGGGCTGGCTTCGGGATCCACGAGGATGCGTATTACCGGGACATCTGGCGCTTCCTCGGCGAGGACTCGCCGATCGTCGCGGCGTTCGACGGCGACGACGTGGTCGCGTTCGTGTGGATAGCCCGTAGTGCGGGAACGGCCTTCGAGCTGTACGGGGGTGTGAGCGCCGCCGGCCAGAAGGCACGGGCAAACTATGGCGTCAAGTGGGCAGCCTTCACGGCCATGAAGTCTGATGGCTGCACACGCTACGACCTCAACGGGCTGCTCAACGACGGCATCTCAGACTTCAAGAAGCAGTTCGCCCAGCACGAGGACATGCTCACGGGCACGTGGGAGCTCCCGCTCTCGCCGTTCTACCCGGTCTATGCGACGGGTATGCCGATCGCGCGCCGCGCCCTCCGACGGGGCCGCACCGTTGTAGGCGCGGCCGTGCGCCGGGCCAAGGGCGCAGTCGGTGCCGTATGGGAGCTTGTGCGCCGCTAGTCCAATCCTGACGCTGCTCCGAGCCCGGTTGTCACAGCGAATGCCAAGACACCCTCGGGGCCGGCGTGCGCGAGCGCCGGAGCCTCGGAATCCGGAATGAAGGCGCTCTCTCCGCGCGTGAGGGCAAGGTCCCCCTTGGGGGTGTCGAGCGTGAGCGAACCACCCACCACGAGCACCACAACGGCGCCGGCCTGGGCGATCGGGACAGGCTCGCGCGCATCCCGGCCGTCGGCCGGGACGTCGATCCGCTGGAGCTGGAATTCCGTGAACGGGGGACGGTACAGCTCCTGGCCGAGTTCAGACTCCTGGGGGCCGACCATGGGCACCGCGGACGCGGCGAAGGCAACCGTGCGCAGAAGCTCGGGGATGTCGACGTGCTTGGGCGTGAGTCCTCCGCGCAGGACATTGTCAGAGGCAGCCATCACCTCGATCCCCAGGCCCTCGAGGTAGGCGTGGACGTTGCCGGCCGGGAGGTAGAGCGCTTCGCCCGGTGAGAGGGTCACACGGTTGAGCATGAGGGAGATGAGTGCTCCCGGATCCGAGGGGTAGGCAGCGGCGAGGTGCGCGACAGTGGCCAGCGCGGCGTCGTCGGACCGGGCGTGCGTGCTTGTGGCGATGGCGGCGGCGACGGCATCCACGCATGCGCGCACGTCCTCGCCCCCGGCGATGAGCCGGGCGAACGCGGCACTGAGCGCCTCGTCCTCCCGCGGGGTGCGCAGGAGCTCCGCTACCTGCTCGGTGACCTCGGCGGCGGGGGATCCCGCGACGATCGGGGTGAGCCGTTCGAACAGGGCAGCTGCCTCTGCGGGGCGCCGGAACCCCGAGAGTGCCTCGAAACGGGTCAGCGCGAAGATCATCTCCGGCTTGTGGTTGTCGTCCTTGTAGTTGCGGTGGGGCGCGGAACGGGCGACGCCGGCGGCCTCCTCCGCGGCGAAGCCCGCCTTGGCCTGGTCGAGCCTCGGGTGGACTTGGAGCGAGAGCGGGGACGCAGCCGCGAGGACCTTCACGAGGTAGGGCAGGCGCGGGCCAAACGCCTCGACGCTCTCGGCGCCGAGCGCCGCGACAGGGTTGGCGGCGATGAGCGAGGCAAGCGTCTCACCGTCCGCTGCACCCACGGGCCGCGACGGTGCGTCCTGATGGGCGCCGATCCACAGCTCGGCCTCGGGACGTCCGCTCGCCTTGCGGCCCAGGAGCTCGGCAATCGCCGTGGTGGAGCCCCACGCGTAGTCGCGGAGCGGGTTGCTGAGCAGATGCATGTGGATGGGTCCTCCAGATCAGGGAGCCGGTGATGTCGTGGTGCGTCAGAGCGGGGTGCACTCTCCGTTGCCGGCCATGATCGCGTCCAGCACGCCGTTCTGTCCCGTGCGGAACAGGTGGTCCAGACGGTCCGCTGTGACCTTGATGCCGTCGGGGCCGACATCGTTGTACTGCCCGGCAGGAACGCGGTGTCCTGCCGGGGCGTACTGGCCCTGGGGGAGGAGTCCAGGGACGGAAAGCCCAGCGCCGCCGGCGAGGCCCGCCGTCGTGCCTCCCAAGGCCCTGGGGGAGGGGGAGCTGCTCGCGGACCCCGTGGCGCTCTTGAGGACGTCCTGGACCTTGGCACGGATCGCCGCGACATCGGGGTAGGTCGGGAATGACGCGTCGAAGTCCGGCGGCCCGATCACGAGGCGGCTCGTGGGCTGGCCCTTGCCCTTGAGCGCGAGGTCGACGAAGCTGCCCAGCTGCGATGAGGAGATATTGGACTCCACGACCTTGGTACCCGCGTTGGCGATGCCCTCGAACTTGCTCAGGAGTGTGGCTGGGTTGAGCTGGTTGATCATGGCCTGCTGGATGCACTGCTGCCGGGCGATGCGGTCGTAGTCGCTTGCGAACTCTCGGCTGCGCCCGTACCAGAGCGCGTGGAAGCCGTCGAGCTTCTGCTCGCCGGGTGCGATCCACCCCACGGGCTGTGCGTGTCCTCCGTTGTCATCCAGGGCCGCGCCGCTCATGGGGACCCAGCCGCCAGCCTTGATGCGGATGCCGCCCATGGCATCGATGAGCTGCTGGAATCCGGCCATGTCCACGACCACGTAGGCCTGGACCTTGATGCCGAGGGTGCCGGATGCCGCCTCGAGCGTTGCTTGGGCCCCCGGATCCTCGGCCCCGGGGTAGAGGTCGCGGTACTTCTGGTTGACCTCGGTGTTGATCGCGTTGATCAGGCACTCGTCGCCGCAGTTGTAGCCGTTGGGGTAGACCTTCCGCATCGGCGAGTCCGCGGAGAACCGAGCGTTCTGGAGGTTGCGCGGGATCGAGATGAGCGCCGTTCGGCCGGTGTTCGCGTCAACGCTGATGATCGAGAGGCTGTCCGGGCGCCTGCCCTCGCGATCATCGCCTGCGTCGCCGCCCATGACCATGAAGTTGTAGCGCCCGTCCGCCGGGGCGATGGCGGGCCCGCCGCCGAAGATCGTTCCGATGGCCCCGCGGCCCACACCGATGAGGTACGCGGCATAGGCCAGGCTGCCGCTCGTGGCGACCATGGACAGCACGAGCGCGATGACCACGATGGGGCGCATTCCCGGAGCCAGGAGCGGTACGCGGATGAGCCGAAGCGTGTTGAGGAACAGGACGGCCCAGGCGATCGCCAGAACGATCAGGACGATGATGAGCACGAGCGAGATGACCGGGTGGGTGACCATGGTCAGGACCGCACCCCGGTTGAGGAGGCCGACGACGAGCATGAGGAGCAGCATCACCCAGGCCGTCACCGTGACGGTGAGAGCCCTGAGAGCGAGGCGGCGGTTGCCCGCGACCAACTGCGCCGTGCCGGGTACTAAGAGCGTCAGCGCGATGAGCACGAACGCGCGCCTGGTTCGTACGGTCGGAGGTGCGCCTTCGGGATACCGGATCGGATCCGTCTGGTGGCTGCGCTCAGGAACGTGCAGGGCCATGGTCCTCCTTCTCGGCGCTCGGCGTGATCACACGCTTCGCTGCTCGATGTGCTCGGCCGTGAACATGTGGGCGGCCTTTCCGCGCAGTGCCTCGCCCTTGCGGGCAGCTGTGGCATTGAGTTGCGCGGCGAAGTCCACCAAACCCGCGGAGAGGCGCTGGCCGAGCTCATCGGCCGCGGATCCCAGCATCCGCACCGCGAGCAGCCCGGCGTTTCGCGCGCCGCCGATCGACACTGTCGCCACCGGGACGCCCGCAGGCATCTGCACGATCGACAGGAGGGAATCCATGCCATCAAGGGTCTTGAGCGGCACGGGCACCCCGATCACCGGCAGGGTGGTCACGGAGGCGAGCATGCCCGGCAGATGCGCCGCGCCGCCGGCGCCGGCGATGATGACGCGTAGGCCACGACCGCGAGCGGCCTTGCCGTACGCGATCATCTCCTCGGGCATCCGGTGCGCGGACACGACGTCGGCCTCGAACGGGACGCCGAATTCGGACAGGACGTCCGCGGCCGCCTCCATGACGGGCCAGTCCGAGTCCGAGCCCATGACGAGACCCACGAGGGGCTGGGCATGCACGGGGGTGCTCATAGGTTCTCCTCGGGTGTCATCATGTCAGCGCTCACCCTGCCCAGCCTCGGTCGGTGTGCCGTCCCGCACGATGCCTGCGACACGGGAGGCCCGCTCGCGCAGGGCAGCAGGATCAGAGCCGGGCGCGCCTACAAGGTTCACATGGCCGATCTTCCTCCCCGGACGGACCGATTTGCCGTAGGCGTGCAGCTTGGCGGCCGGATCCGCGGCCAACGCCGCGGGGAATGCGCTGTACAGGTCCTGGTTGGCACCACCGAGGTAGTTCTTCATGACCGTCCACTCGCCGAGCACGTCGGTGGCGCCGAGCGGGAGGTCGAGCACGGCGCGCAGGTGCTGCTCGAACTGGCTCGTGACGGAGCCGTCCTGGGTCCAGTGGCCCGTGTTGTGCGGTCGCATGGCGAGCTCATTGATGAGGAATCCCTGACCGCGGCCGGGGGTCTCGAACAGCTCTGCCGCCATCACGCCCGTGACACCGAGACTCTGGGCGATCTGCAGCGCCGCCTGTTGGGCGGCATCGGCCACCGTCGGGTCAAGCTCGGGTGCCGGCGCGATCACCTCGTCGCACACGCCCCTGACCTGGATCGTATGGACCACTGGCCAGGCGCGGGATGCGCCGCTCGGCGTCCGCGCGACGAGGGCGGAGAGCTCCCGGGAGAACTCGACCAGCTCCTCGGCGAGCAGGGGCGTCATCGTGCCGAACCAGTCGTCGGACTCCTCGGCGTCGGCGCGTGACCGCAGCACCCGGACACCCTTGCCGTCGTAGCCGCCGCGCGGCGTCTTCAAGACGATCGGCCAGCCGATCTCGGCGCCGAAGTCCACGAGCTCCTCGATGTGGTGCACGGCACGCCACCGGGGGTTCGGCAGCCCGAGGGCGTCGATGGCCGCTCGCATTCTCAGCTTGTCCTGGGCATGGACCAGTGCGTCGGGTCCGGGCTGCACGTTGACCCCCTCCGCCATGAGCGTCAGGAGGTGCTCCGTGGGAACGTGCTCGTGGTCGAACGTCAGGACGTCCACACCCCGGGCGAACGCCCTCAGATCATCCAGATTGCGGTAGTCGCCGACAGGGGCATAGGGCACGGCGGGGACGGCAGAGACGTCCTCGGCCTCCGCGAGGACACGCAGTTCAAGGCCGAGGGCCGTCGCGGCCGGGGCCATCATGCGCGCCAGCTGGCCGCCTCCAACCACGCCGATCACAGGAAAACTCACCCCCACAGACTACAGAACGAGGCCGGGCACAGGGCTGCAGCGGTAGAATGGCCTGTGCTCTGTCCGCGCACTCAGGCTTGCCGCCTGCCCGCCGGTTGGACGGGCCGCAACTTGGACACCGCCTCTTGGAGGAACATGATCTCGACAATCTCCGACCGTCTCCGCGGTCTGGTTTCGCTCTTCTGGCGGGAGGTCGCGAAGTTCGGGACTGTAGGCGGAGTAGCGTTCGTCATCGACAACGGTCTGACCTATCTCTTGATGCACACGGCCATGTCCGACGCCGAGGCCAAGGCCCGGTTCGTGGGGGCCACCGTCGCAACGATCTTCTCGTGGGTCGCCAACCGGTACTGGACTTTCCGGCACCGCAAGCAGTCCAACATGCTCCGGGAGTTCGTCATGTTCGCCGTGATCAACGGCATCGGGATCGGCATCTCAACCGGTTTCACGGCCATCGCCAAGTACTGGCTCAACGTCCAGGACAAGAATCTCCTCTTCCTCGCAGGAATCGTCGGCATCGTCGTCGCGACGATCGTCCGCTTCTTCGCGTACCGCTTTTGGGTCTTCAACCAGGAGCTCGACGCCGAGCCCGGCTACGAGGAGGACCACGAGATCTTCGAACACGAGCACGCAGGGCATCGGAGCGGGCACGCGCCGGCCGAACGCGCCGATGCTGCAGAACGCTCCGATCCTGCAGAACCCTCCGTTGCTGCCGAACCCTCCGAGGTGAGGGCCAAGCCCAAGCCCTAGTGGGCTGTCCCGTCCTCTGCGCTGACCTTCTCGGCGTCGCGGAGGGCGCGCGTGTCCTCGACCGATTCGTGCAGGAGGACGGCCGATCCTCCTGCCGCCCAGGCGCCGAGCAGCTGGGCCATCGAGTCCATGAGCCCTGATCCTGCAGTGACCAGGACGCGAGAATCCGCGCTGGCCGGCGTGGCGAAGCGCCCGAGCAGCTCGGCGTGGGTGAGCAGACTGCCCGAGGTGGCCAGCGCGGCGTCGTCCGCGGCCGGGGGATCGAAGGGCTCGAACGAATCCGCGAACTGGCGCACGAGCGCAGCGTAGTCGTAGGCGCCGGAAGGCAGCTCGCCCGGATAGGCCATCTCAAGGGCTCCGAGGGCCACCGCGACGCACGCGCCGGACGCATCGGTGACGTCGGTGTGCGATGCATGGTCAGGGCCCACAAAGGTGATCTCCGCCGTTCCCGCATCCGCACCGTCGACCACGACGGCTCCTACCTGCCACGCCGCAAGCGCCACGATCGCCGCCTTCCAGTGGGCGGGCAGGTCGACGCGGACGAGGGTGCCCCGCTCGGCCTCGAGCTCTTCGGCGAGGAAGTTCGAGGTCTTGGCGACCCAGTTGTCCAGCACGCGGCCCGACAGTTCGATGCGCTCGCCGCCGGGTCCGTACCAGGTCAGTCGCGGAGAGGAGGCATGGTGGCCGCTGCGCAGCTGCCTGAGGAGGTCGGGGATCGTGGATGCCATGTGCTTATTGTGGCGGCAATCCAGCACGATGACAGCCGTGGAATTTCTCCTCGATTTCCTCCCCCACGGTTTTGGGCGGACGTGATTCAAGAAACGCCTTTAAAGAAGGCCGGACCTCAATTCGACGCCCTCATTCTGCGCGCCTGATCCCCCACGCGTCCGGGCGTGTCGGCCCGAGAATGAAGGCGGCACTCTCGCTAGAATTTGCCGCCGCCGCTTGACTCCGAAGGACTTACACGGATGTAATTAGCACTGGACAGTAACTGCGCCGGCGGACATCGATGAACCGATCATCGCATGGGCCGAGGGGAACCGGCACCGGGAATCTTCCTGGCGCTGGACTCCGCGGATGGCCGCGCAGAACACGACCCGAGGAGGAGCACCGTGGGACAGGCGGAGCGTATCCAGCACGAATCGGCAGTTGTTGCGCAAGAATCGGCCCGGTACCGGCCGCGGGGGATTCCCTCCGACTGGTACGTCGACCCGGCGGACCCAGAGGCCCAAGAGCGCTACGAGGCCATGTCCGCCCAAGCCCTGGAGGACGCCGCCACCGCGTTCCTCACGGCACATGAACCCGAGGACGCCGATCTCGACGACGAGGACGACGGCGACGACGAGCCTGCAGACGAGGCGATCGAACGGGCGCTCGCTCTCCTCGCGGACCCCGTACGGCACACGCCGAAGCCCGTCCTCATTCACCTTCTTCAACCAGGTGAGCCCGAGGAGGGCGAGCTTGCCTGGCAGGCGGAGTCCCTGTGCGCCCAGACCGATCCAGAGGCGTTCTTCCCCGAAAAGGGCGGTTCGACCCGAGACGCGAAGAAGGTCTGCGGTTCGTGCACAGTGAGGGCGCAGTGCCTCGAGTATGCCCTCGCCAACGACGAGCGCTTCGGGATCTGGGGCGGCCTCTCCGAGCGAGAGCGCCGTCGCCTCCGTAAGCGGGCGGTCTGATCCTGGAGGCGGTACGAGTCATCGCTGTCGTCGTGGCCCACGACGGCGGTGCCTACCTGCCCGCGACGCTCGCGGCTCTCGCTGCCCAGACACGGCCCGCGGATGCCGCGTTCGGTGTGGACACAGGTTCCCGGGACGACTCGGCAGAGCTCATGCGCGCCGCGCTCGGCCCGGAGAACGTTACGGCTGTGCGCGTACCCGGCGGATTCGGCGGGGCGGTAGCACGCGCGATCGGTGCGCTCGCCCCCGGGACAACAGGCGGCACGCAGGAATGGATGTGGCTCCTCCACGACGACTCGGCGCCCGAACCCGGCGCCCTCGCCGCGCTCCTCGCGGCCATGGAGACCGCGCCGCGCGTCGCCGTGGCAGGGTGCAAGCAGGTCGACGCCGAGTCGTCGAGCCGCCTGATCGATGCGGGGCTCACAGTCAGCCGGTGGGGTGAGCGCCTCACGCTCATCGATGTCGACGAGCAGGACCAGGGCCAGTACGACGCCCGCAGCGACGTCTTCGCCGTCAACTCGGCCGGCATGCTCGTGCGCAGGGACGTCTGGGAGGCCCTCGGCGGCTTCGATGCCGCGCTTCCCGCTTCCGGGGACGACGTGGACTTCTGCTGGAGGGCCCGCCTTGCGGGCCACCGTGTTGTGGTTGTTCCCGCCGCAGTGATGCACCACACAGTTAGGCCCGACGCCGCAGGCACGCCGTTCGCGGCCCGGCGTGCGGAGGTCTACACCCGCCTCAAGCACGCCCCCCTGTGGCAGTTGCCAGCCCAGATGCTCGGAGCCCTGCTCGGCGGCCTGTGGCAGTTCCTCCTCGGGATCGTGCTCAAGGAGCCGGGGCTCGGAGCGGCCAAGCTCGGCGCGAGCCTCACAGCGCTCGCGGCACTCGGCCGCCTCGTCCGGGGACGGCGCATCGCCGCCCGAACCCGGACCGTATCCCGATCCGTGGTCCGGCCGCTCGTCACGCCGCGGGCTGAGGTCCGGGCCCATCGCCGCGCACTGCTCGAATCCGCAGCCTCGGAGCCGGACTCGGTCGTGGGGGACGGCACGGGTGTTGCCGAGGGTCCCAGCGAGCCGACCGGCGACACCGAGCACGACTTCGCCGCCCTCGCGGTGGCGCCACGCGGATGGGTCGGCACGGGGGCGCTCATCGTGGCCGGCGCCGCGCTGCTTGCCGGGCTTGTGGCATTGGCACCACTCATCGGCGCGGAGGCCGCGGTTGGCGGGGCACTCGTCCCTGTCTCGACCGCCCTCTCGGCCATCTTCGCCCACGCGACGACGTGGTGGGTTGGCCTCGGGCCCGGCCAGCCCGGCCACGGGGACCCGTTCGATCTCGTGCTCTGGGTGATGGGCCTCCTGGGCTTCGGTGACGCGAACCGTGCCGTGGCAATCACTCTTGTCATCGCGGCACCGGTCGCCGGGCTGGGCGCGTGGGCCCTAGCGGCCAATCTGACCGCGCACCGCCTGCCGAGAGCGCTCGCGGCGCTCCTCTGGGCGGCCGCACCGTCCCTCGTCGTCGCTCTTGCCCAGGGGCGTCTGGGAGCCGTCGTGGCCCACATGGCCCTTCCGTGGGCGGCCCTCGGGATGCTCCGTGCTGTTGGAGGTGCCCGCGTGCGCGGCACCCTCGGCGAGCACCATGAGCCGCGCCCGGGCTCGGGAGGAGTCCCTTCGTGGACCGCGGCGGCGGCGGGTGGACTTGCGCTCGCGTTCGCGACGGCCGGTGCGCCGTCCCTCGTACCGCTCGCGGGCGCCGTCGTGCTTCTCGCTTCCATGATGCTCTGGCGGCGGGCCAAGACCCTTTGGTGGGTGCTCGTTCCGACCATCGCCATCTTCCTGCCACTCTGGTTGTCCGCGCCGAACAGTCCCCGCGCCTGGGTCACGGACCCTGGCGTGCCGCTCCCGGCGAATCCGGCGGCACCGTGGCAACTCGTACTCGGCCAGCCGGTGGCGTTCGACGCTGCGGCGGCCCTCACCGGCATGCCGTTCCTTCCGGCGGGCGTCCCGTGGTCATTGATGGGCGCTTTGCTCGTGGGTGTCCCCGTCCTTCTCGCGGCGGTTGCGGGAGCCGTTCTCCTCACGGGCAGGCGAGGCATGGCGGCGCGGCTCCTCATAAGCCTCGGCATCGGCGCACTCGCCTACGCTTGGGCGGTCTCGCGGTTCCCCACCGCGGTGGCCGGGGATGCACTCGCCACGCCCTTCGCGGGCCCCGGACTCGGGGCCGCACTCCTGGCGTTCCTGATCGTTGCCGTCCTGGCGGGGGACCGCCTCCTCGAGCGCCGCAGGACCTTAGAGCGCAGGCCGCGCCCGGAGCGCATCCGAGCCGCCCATGCGCGGCTGAGCAGGTTTGCCTCGGCGGCGCTAGTACTCGCGTGCGTCCTGATGGCGGCAGGCCCGGTCGGCGTCCTCGCGCAGTGGGCCGCGACAGGCCTCACCCCTGCGAAGGCCTCCGGCGGGCTCGGTGTCGAGACCATCGTCGGTCCCGGCAAGGCCCGCGTCCTGCCGGCCACCGCCGCGGACCTCGGCCAGGGCCCGCAGCAGACCCGAGCGCTCGTACTGCGCGGCACCGATGAGGGGGGCTTCACGGCAACCCTCATGCGCGGTGCCGGAACCACTTTGGACTCACTTTCTGCGATCGCCTCATCGAGCCGCCTCACCGGAGAGTGGGGTGCCGAGCGCGTGACGGCGGACGACGCCGCGTTGGCCGCGGAGCGTCGAGCTGTCGCCACGGTGGGTGGGGGCACGGGAGTGGATCCCCGGGGCGACCTCGAGGAGCTTGGGGTCGGATTCGTGGTGCTGGAGGACAACGGAGACCTCGATGCGCTGACGGCACGGCGCATTGACGCGGTCCCCTCACTCGTTGCCGTGGGCCGCACTGATCTGGGGTGGCTCTGGCGCGTCACGCCTCGGACCACCGCGCCCGCAACGGGGTTTGCCATCGAGCAACGCGCCCGGATCGTCGATTCCGCAGGGCGGACCATGACGGCCGTACCCTCAGCTCCCGAGAGCTTCTCGGCGGAAGTGCCCGCCGGGCCCGAGGGACGCAGGCTCGTGCTCGCCGAACGCAGCGACTCGGGGTGGGAGGCGACCCTCGACGGCCGGGCTCTCCAGCCGGCGTCCCTCGGTTGGGCACAGGCGTTCGATCTGCCAGCAGCCGGTGGCCATCTCGAGGTCCGGTACACGAATCCGGCCGCCCTCCCGCTCGCCCTGGTCACCATCGCGGCCCTGATCCTCACCCTCCTCCTGGCCATCCCGGCCGGACCCCGGCGGACCGGGCGGTCACGGGCCCGTTCGGCGCTGCTCGTGCCTGACGCGCTCGGGCGCAGGCCGGAGGCCTCCGCGTTAGGCAAGGCTGCCGGAGACTCGAGCGAGCGGACGCGGCCCACACCCCGCAGACGTGACGACGACGAATCTGATCATCCAAGCAGGGGAGAGGAGACCGCCCGTGACGAAGTCGGCGTCTGAGAAGCACGTCACCGGAACCCGCCGTCGTCGTACGCGCATCCTCCTCGCGGCTCTTGCGGGAACCATTCTCACGGGGGTAGGGGCTGGCCTGACCGTTGCGGCGTCGGGCGTGCCCGCGCCCGCATCGCTCGTGCCCGGCGGGCCCCCGTCCGTCAATGTGCCTACGAGCGATGCCATTCGCGTCTGCTCGGGCCCGGCGCGGCTCCTCGAGGGCACTCCGGTTCAGGGAGACCCCCAGTTCAGCCCGGCCAGCAAGAC
Organism: Sinomonas notoginsengisoli; assembly: GCF_021554725.1. Classification (GTDB taxonomy): domain Bacteria; phylum Actinomycetota; class Actinomycetes; order Actinomycetales; family Micrococcaceae; genus Sinomonas; species Sinomonas notoginsengisoli. The sequence continues at coordinate 16,184 of NZ_JAIZDP010000005.1, forward strand.
CGCCCGTACCTCGGTGAGCGGCATCGTCCTCTCCGACACTCAGGGCACCCTGCCGGACGCCGCGCTCGCACGGGAGGGTGGCTCCACGCTGCGTGCGCTCCCGGCTCAGGCGGTGCCGTCAGGGACCGTCGCCCAGCCGCGTACTGCGGTGGTCCAAGGGCAGGCGACCGACGCGCGGAGCGTCCTCACCGCGAAGCCTTCGGGCTCGGTGGAGTCGTCCATCGGAGCACTCGCACGGTTCGAGGCCAGTGACGGAGACCTCCAGGGGCTGGCCACAGCCACATGCTCCGCCCCGTCCAACGACCAGTGGCTCTCGGGCGCGGAAACCACGGTGGGGCGTACCTCCATCCTCATGCTCACGAACACGAGCGTCACTCCCGCCACGGTTGACCTCGAATTCTTCGGGGACAAGCCCCTGACACAGGCCCCGCCGTCGAGCCGCGGCCTCACGGTCAAGCCGGGAAGCTCAGCGTCCTATGTCCTGAACGGCTACATGCCTGGCCAGTCGAATGTCTCCGTGCACGTGCGCAGCACCGGCGGCCCGGTGGCCGCCGCCATCCAGCAATCCACGCTGCGCGGCCTCACACCGGGAGGAGTCGAGCTGATCACGCCGGCCGCAGCCCCCGCAGTACGCCAGACGGTCACCGGCCTCGAGCTGCAGGATCCGGCCCGGTCGCAGGCCCTCGCGTCCAAGGATGGGTTCGCGGACTCGCGTCCCGCCGTCCAGGTCACTGTCCCCGGGGCTGCGGACGCCGTTGTCCAGCTGCGGGTCTATGGGCGGAACGGCGCTGTGCAGCTTCCGAGCGGGGGAGTCGTCACGGCCAAGGCGGGGAGGGTCACGGAGGTGCCGCTCGAGGGGCTGCCTGCGGGCACCTACAGCGTCTCCGCAACCGCGGACGTATCCTTCACGGCTTCTGCGCGCATGGCGCGCGGGCTGTCTGCGAGCGGGTCCATGGACTTCGCCATCGTGGGCGCGTCCCAGCGGATCGGTGACAATCACGTGGTTTCCGTCGGCCCGGGCGGAGCACGGCAGATCGTGTTCGGTGTTCCCGACGGCCGCGCACAGATCCGGGCGGTTCCGGTGACCGCGGACGGTCGAATGCACACCCCCGTCGCGCTCGATGTCGCGGGGGGCACGAGCGCCGTGCTCGACGTTCCCGACGAGGTCGAGGGCGCGGCACTCACGGGCTACGTCGTCTCGGCGTCGGGAGGCGCGGCGTACGGGTCGCTTCTGGTCATGGGCGAGGGCAACGCAATCTCGGCGGCGTCGATCGTCCCTGCAGCGACAGGTGCCCGGTCACTGCCCGTGACGATCGCGTACTAGTATCCGCGGTAGTAGGGGTCGAGGCTCTCCGGCGCCACGCCGAGCATGAGGGCCGTGTACTCGACCACGATGTCGTGGACGAGGTCCTGGAGCTCCGCGGGAGAAGCCGCTCCGGTCTCCACCACCCGGCGGTAGACGGTGATCCGCGGTGCGCGCCCCGGCGCGCCGGGCGTGTACTGGCCCTGAGGCGGCCGTCCGCCCTCGCGGAGCATCTGCTCGAGGCCCGGAGGAATCTCCTCCACCGCGTACTCGACGCCGTCGAGCTTGGACCCGTTGAGGTCCTGGAGGCGGTCGGCAGCGTCGAACACCCAGTCCTCGAAGCGCTCTGCGCGGGTCCGGCTCGCAGGCAGGACCGACGGGAGGATGTCGCCGCGCAGCCCCCGGCCGTGCCTGTTCCTGCGGCGCTCGCGGAAGCCCCGGCGTCGTCCCGCTCCCGGCTCACCCTCCGGCGGAACGGGCCGGAAGACAAGGGAGGGTCCGCTCGACTCCAGCGGCGCCCCGGGGAAGGCACGATCCTGCATACACCGACTGTAGTCCGCCCCTCGGCGGCGTGCGAGTCGCGCCGCACGGCCAGCCAGCGCGGCACGGGCGGCGTCCGGGAAACCAATGCGCCCTTACGCTGCTGGGCCGGAGTAGGGTTCTGTGCCGTGGGTCCCCTACGCCATTGTTCCCGATCTGCCTGCCGCCAGGCCGCGGTGGCCACCCTGACGTACGTCTACGCCGAGTCCACTGCCGTCCTCGGTCCACTTGCCACCTACGCGGAGCCGCACAGCTATGACCTCTGCGCGGCCCACGCAGACCGCCTCACCGTACCCCGCGGGTGGGAGGTGCTCCGTCTGGCCCTCCCCGTCTCACCGCCGTGCAGCCCCGACGACCTCCTTGCCCTGGCCGAGGCGGTGCGCGAACCCGCCCACTCCGAGGACGCGCACGACGCCGCCCCCGGCCCGAATGCGCCAGCCCACCGCGGCTCTGCCGACCGCCTGCCCCTCGAGGCCCCGGGAGGCGCGGACGGCATGCCGCGGCGGCACCTCCGTCTGCTGCGCGAGCCCTTCTGACGCCGTGGCCGTCCTCGGCGGCCCGCCGTTTCCGTGGACTCGGTAGTCTAGAAGGCATGCCGAATCTCAGCCCATCACTGCTCGCGATCCTCAGGTGCCCCGTGACGGGATCCGCGCTCGTCCAGGAGGGGGAGACCCTCGTCACGGCAGCGCCGGGGCCGGACGGCACACGCCCGCGCTACTCGATCGAGGACGGCATTCCTGTCCTTCTCGCCCCCGCCACGGACCTCACGCACAACCAGGAGCCCGACGCATGAGCCTCACGTACAAGGTCAAGGACCTGTCCCTCCACGAGGCGGGACGCCATCAGATCCGTCTCGCGGAGCACGAGATGCCGGGGCTGATGGCGCTGCGCGAGGAGTATGCAGCCTCGCAGCCGCTCGCAGGTGCCCGTATTGCCGGGTCCCTGCACATGACAGTCCAGACCGCCGTCCTCATCGAGACCCTCGTGGCGCTCGGCGCCGAGGTCCGCTGGGCCTCGTGCAACATCTTCTCCACTCAGGACGAGGCGGCGGCCGCCGTCGTCGTCGGCCCCGGCACGCCTGAGGATCCCGAGGGCGTTCCCGTCTTCGCCTGGAAGGGCGAGACGCTCGAGGAGTACTGGTGGACGGCGGAGCAGATCCTCACCTGGCCCGGCGCCGATGAGGACCCGTCGCGCGGCCCGAACATGATCCTCGACGACGGCGGCGACGCGACGCTCCTCGTGCACAAGGGCGTCGAGTTCGAGGCAGCCGGCTCCGTGCCGGCGCCCACCGAGGATGACCCGCACGAGTACCGGGTGATCCTCGACGTCCTGCGCGCGGGACAGGAGAAGGACCCGCAGAAGTGGACCCGCATCGCAGCGGGGATCAGGGGGGTGAGCGAGGAGACCACCACCGGCGTCCACCGCCTCTACCAGCTCGCCGAGCACGGCAAGCTCCTCTTCCCCGCCATCAACGTCAACGACGCTGTCACGAAGAGCAAGTTCGACAACCGGTACGGCATCCGTCACTCGCTGCCGGACGGGATCAACCGCGCCACGGACGTCCTGATCGGCGGCAAGGTGGCCGTGGTGTGCGGCTACGGCGACGTGGGCAAGGGCGCGGCCGAGGCCTTGCGCGGCCAGGGCGCGCGGGTGATCGTGACGGAGATCGATCCGATCTGCGCCCTCCAGGCCGCGATGGACGGCTACCAGGTGGCACGGCTCGAGTCCGTCGTCGGCGAGGGAGACATCTTCATCACGACCACCGGCGGCAAGGACATCATCCTCGCGAGCCACATGGAGGCCATGAAGGACAAGGCTATCGTCGGCAACGTGGGCCACTTCGACAATGAGATCGACATGGCCGGCCTCGCCGCGGTCCCCGGCATCGGCAAGATCGAGATCAAGCCGCAGGTTCACGAGTGGGTCTTCCCCGCCGCCGCGGGGATCGACGGCGCCGTGCCCGAGCACTCTGTCATCGTGCTCTCCGAGGGGCGCCTGCTCAATCTTGGCAACGCGACGGGCCACCCGTCCTTCGTCATGAGCAACTCGTTCGCCAACCAGACGATCGCCCAGATCGAGCTGTGGACCAAGCGCGACGAACCTGCGGAGGGTGGTGGGTACGCGAACCAGGTCTACGTCCTGCCGAAGGTGCTCGACGAGAAGGTGGCACGCCTCCACCTCGGGGCGCTCGGGGTCGAGCTGACCGAGCTGACCAAGGAGCAGGCGGAGTACCTCGGCCTGGACGTCGCTGGCCCGTACAAGGCTGATCACTACAGGTACTGACCGCTAGCGGTTTGACCGCTCTCCCCGCAGCGCGCTGGCCCGATCGTGTCCCGACCGTGCCCGGGATGTGATCGGTCCGGCGTGCCCCTGCCGGTACGCTTGCAAGAAGGCTTGCTGGGGGAGGAGAACTGTTGGTGTCTGATCGGAAGAGGTTCGGTAAGGGCGGCAAGATCGCCATTCTCGTCGCTGTGCTCACGCTCGCGGGCGTAGGTGGGACCTTCGCCGCCGCCGGCCCGCTCCAGCCTTCGCCGATCACCTCCGAGTCCGCCTCGCCCCTTCGCAGCGAGCCCGGCACTGCCTTCCCCGTGATCAAGCCCGCGGCAGCCACAGCGGTGCCCGCGGCAGGTGCGAAGGAAGTCAATCCCGCCGCGCCGGTGAAGCTGACGGTGACCGACGGCACCCTTGACAACGTGAGCCTCCGCTCCGCCGCAGGGCAGGACGTCGAGGGAGCGCTGAGTGCGGCCCGGACCGAGTGGACGTCAAACGGACAGCTCGCATTCAACTCGACATACACCCTCAGCTACACGACCGTCGATGCCGCCGGCCGGACCGCCTCGTCGACCTCGACATTCACGACGGTGTCGACCAAGAACGAGGCCGACGCCGCGATGTACCCGCTGGACGGCATGAGAGTCGGTGTGGCACAGCCGATCCAGCTCACCTTCAGCGAGCCGGTGAAGAACAAGAAGGCCGTGGAGAAGGCGATCAGCATCACCTCGACCTCGGGCCAGCCCGGGGCATTCCACTGGTTCAGCGACACGATGGTGCGATTCCGCCCCGAGACGTTCTGGGCGGCGAACAGCACGGTCACGGTCAAGATGGACCTCTTCGGGGTTGACCTCGGCGGCGGGCAGATCGGCAACTTCTCCAAGACCAACACCGTCCACATCGGGGACAAGCGCACTGCAGTGGCGGACGCCAAGGCGCATACCTTCAAGGCCTATGTCAATGACAAGGAGGTCCACGCCTGGCCAGCCACCCTCGGTGACACCCGCTTCCCGTCCGCCCGGGGCTATCTCGTGCTGATGGAGAAGCAGCGCCGGGCGCACTTTGTGGCCGCGTCGATCGGGCTCAAGCCCGGCGACCCGGCGAACTATGGCGAACTCGACGTCGAGTACGCCACGCGCCTGACCCCAAGCGGCGAGTTCATCCATCAGGCAACCGAGACCGCTATGCCGTACCTCGGCCAGGTGAATCTCTCGCACGGCTGTATCGGACTGGGACCCGAGGGCGCCGCCTGGGTGTTCGACAACATGACCACGGGTGATGTCGTCCAGGTCATCAACACCGATGGCGAGCATGCCAATTTCGATGACGGCTTCGGGGACTGGAACATCCCGTGGGCCCAGTACGGCAACGGGTAGACGGCCAGGTGCGATAACGCTTCGGCCACGCCGGTGCCGACGCCCGGGAAGCGGGCCTCATCAGCGGGTACGGTGGATCCAGACCATGCAGACTCCAGGCCCGCGCGGGCCATTACTGGACGGTGACAGTGTTGACCGACAACAGACCCGGATCTGAGTCCGGGGCCGACTTCGACGAGTCCCGGGACAGCGATGAACCGGCGTTCGAGTGGATGACGAATGCCCGCCGGTCCGGGGCGCATACGGCCGACGGCGCAGCCGAACCCGCCGCTGCCGGCAAGCCGAAGGACGAGCGCGCTCCTGACTCCTCCCGAGCCGGAGAGGCGCCGGTCTCCACCGAGAAGACGGTGCCACGGGAAGAGCCTGTGCCACACAGGGAACCCGCCCCGACGGGCGCGCTCAACGTCAGGCCGCCCGAGGAGGAGGTCAGGAGGAGGCGCGACCAGCGGGATGCGGTGGCCCGCTCCAAGCCCGCCGGCCGCCGTGTCGTCCAGGTGCTCATGGCGATCCTCGCCCCGTTCCTCCTGCTCATTTCGGCAGTTCGCCTTGTCGCCAGCCCCGCGTTCCTCTGGATCGAGTACTACCGACCGGGCTTTCCCGGGGACGGGTATGGGTTCACAGCGGACGACAGGCTCACGTACGGCTCGTATGCCGTGGACTTTCTCGCCAACCTCGCGGGGCCCAGGTACCTCGGCGACCTCGTGTTCCCCTCGGGCGAGCACCTCTTCACGGGTGCCGAGGTCAGCCACATGGCCGACGTCAAGGGCGTGGTACTGGCGGCGTACGGGGCGGGAATCATCCTGGTGCTGTTCTTCGTCATCGCGTACCTGGGCCTGAGGAAGACTCCGGGCGCGTTCACTCGGGGCCTGTTCGCAGGCGGGTTCGTGACCATCGCCGTGATCGTGGCACTGGCCGTCCTCGCCGTGCTGGGCTGGCAGCAGTTCTTCATGGAGTTCCATCGGCTGTTCTTTGCCAATGGGACGTGGACGTTCCGGCTCGAGGACACCCTCATCCGGCTCTTCCCAGGGCAGTTCTGGGTGGATTCCGCGGCGGTGGTCGGCGTGCTCGTGGCGCTCGCGGCCAGCCTGATGGTGATCTTCTGCTGGCCGACGCCGCGCCGCCGGGGCCGGCGGTCAGTCGCGCGGGAAGTCGACAGCGCCGAGGATCACGCCGAGTAGAGATCCGAGAGCAGCTCGGGGAATGACGCGACGAGGCGCTGGCGCCGCAGCTTGAGGGACGGTGTCAGGTCCCCGTCCTCGAGGGTGAGCTCCCGCGGGAGGACGACGAAGCGGCGGATCGACTCGGCGCGCGAGACGGTGCTGTTGGCGACGTCGACTGCCTGCTGGACCTCGGCGAGCACCTCGGGATCGTCGGACGCCTCCGCAATGCTCAGCACCCGCCCACGGCGACGCGACCACGCGGCCAGCTGATCGCCGTCGAGCGCCACGAGGGCGCCCACGAAGGGACGTCCCTCGCCCACCACCACTGCGTGGGCTACGAGCTCGGACTCGCGCAGGGCCTCCTCGAGGGGCCCCGGGACGACGTTCTTGCCGCCGGCAGTCACGAGTACGTCCTTGAGGCGGCCGGTGATGGTGAGGAAACCGTCCGCGTCGAGTGCGCCAAGGTCTCCCGTGGCGAAGTAGCCGTCCTCGCGGAACGCGGCGCCGAGGGCTTGTGCCGCGGCAGGCTCGCCCGCGTCCGTGCGGTATCCCCGGATGACTCCGATGCCCTTGACGAGCACCTCGCCGTTGCTGTCGATCCGGATCGAGGTCCCGGGGACCGGCTGCCCCACGCTTCCCACACGTGTTGCGCCGGGCGTATTGACCGTGCACGGTGCGGTCGTCTCCGTGAGCCCATAGCCCTCGAGCACGGTGAGCCCCGCGCCGCGGAAGAAGTGCGCGAGAGACGGGCTGAGCGCGCTCCCGCCCGAGACGATTGTCGACACCTGGCCGCCGAACGCGGCCCGGAGCCGACCGTAGACGAGCCGTTCGAAGACCGCGTGCCGGAGCCGCAGCGCCCGTCCCGGACCGTCGCCCTGGCCGGAAGCCTCATGGTCGAGCGCACGGGAGTACTCACGCGCCGTCTCGGCGGCGCGCTCGAAGAGCGAGCCCCGCACGCCTTCGGCAGCCCGCTCCTGCGCCGCACTGTAGACCTTCTCGAACACCCGGGGTACGGCAAGCAGGAACGTGGGCTGGAACGTGGCAAGGTCCTCGAGCAGCGTGGATTGGCGCGAGTGCCCCAAGACCACACCGGAGGCGATGCACGTGATCTGGACCGCCCGGGCCAGCACATGCGCAAGGGGGAGGAACATCAGGGTCCGGGCCCCCGGGCCGACGACCTCCGGGAGGTGGGCGTGGAGGTTGACGGCGAGCAGCGCGAGGTTGCCGTGGGTGATCTCGCAGCCCTTGGGACGCCCCGTGGTGCCGGACGTGTAGACGAGGGTGGCGAGCGAATCGAGCCGGGCCGCGCTGCGATGCAGCTCGAGCTCCCGTTCCGAGACCCCGAGGCCCGGCCCCGCGAGGCTCAGGAAGTTCGACCCGGTGCCCTCCTCGCTCATCAGCGTGACGGGGAGCCACGTTTGGGCGAGCTCGGGTGAGTCGGCGATGGCCTCCTGCACCTTGAGGGCGAGGTGGCTGCTCTCGACGAACACCCGGCGCGCTCCCGAATCGGCGAGGATGTACGCGATCTGTGACGGAGAGGACGTCTCGTAGATGGGGACGGGCACGCCGCCCGCATACCAGACAGCGAAGTCGACGAGGGCCCACGCGTAGCTTGAGGCCGAGATGACCGCGACGCGGTCCCCGGCGTCGAGGCCACTCGCGATGAGCCCCTGGGCGAGCGAGACGACCTCACGCTGGAACTGGGCGGCGGAGACCGGTTCCCAGCCCGTCTCAGTCCGGCGCGAGAAGAGCTCTGCGTCAGGGTCCTCGGCGACGCGGGACTCGAGGAGGTCGGTGACGTTGGCGTCGGGCGGGAGAGTGGCGAGGAGCTCGGCAGAGGCCTCGGTTCTCCGAGCCTGCTGCTGGGACTCGGCCTCCAGTTCGCCTGCCACCTGTTCTCCCTCTTCCGCGCCTATCGCGCCTTGTCCGCTCCGGCGTTCGTGTCGACTGGCACTGCTTCCCCCATCCCCCGCCCCCCATCCTGCCATCTTCCGTGCTGGGGGGGCGGCTGCCACGGGCGGGACGGCTAGGTCCAGCTCGGCATCCACAGCCGCAGACGCCATTCGAGGTACGGCATGGGTTCCCCGGTCCAGAGGGGCATGAGGTAGGCGGACACCACGAGGGTGGCGAGGACGAAGACGCCGACTGCCAGGAATCCGGCCTGCCGGCGGGCCGGCGGGTCGGTCGGACGGCCGAGCGCGAGCCCGAGGACCGTGGCCAGGGCGAGGATGAGGAAGGGCTCGAAGGAGACGGCGTAGAACGCGAACATCGTCCGGTCTGGGTACATGAACCACGGCAGGTAGCCGGCGGCGACGCCGCCCAGGATGGCGCCAGCGCGCCAGTCGCGCCGCCCGGCCCACAGCAGCACGAGCACGGCGAGCGATACTGTGGCCGCCCACCAGATCAGCGGATTGCCCACGGAGAGCACGGCGGACGAGCAGTGCTGGACACCGCACACCCCCGAGGGCTCCGCATAGTAGAACGAGACTGGGCGCCCTTGGAGGAGCCAGCTCCATGGGCTTGAGGCATACGGGTGCGGCGACGAGAGCCCATTGTGGAAGGAATAGGCCTCTTGGTGGTAGTGCACAAGGGACCGCAGGGGCGCGGGGACCCAGTTCCACGCCGGGTCGGGGTTCTCCTCCGCCCAATGACGGTAGAAGCCGTTGTCCGAGAGGAACCATCCGGTCCACGAGGCGAGGTACACAGCACCCGCGGTGAGAAGGATGCTCGCCGCCGCGAGAGGCGCATCCCGCACGATCGCACCCGGGAACCAGCCGCGGACCCCCGCCTCGCGCCGCGCCCCGGCATCCCAGAGGACCGTCATGATCCCGAAGACCGCGATGAAGGCGAGCGCGGACCACTTGACCCCGACCGCGAGGCCCAGGCAGATTCCGGCGGTGACCCGCCACCACCGCACGCCGAGCCACGGACCGGCCACGAGCGCCGTCGGCCGTATCCGCCCGTCCGGTCCCGCCAGTGCGCCGAGGTGGGCCGCGAGGCGCCGCCGTCCGTCGTCGCGGTCCAGAAGGAGCGCGCAGAAGGCGGCCAGTATCCAGAACGAGAGGAAGATGTCCAAGATGCCCGTGCGGGAGAGGACCAGATGGTGCCCGTCGATGGCCAGGAGGAGGCCGGCTGCGGCCGCGAGCGTGTGGGAGCGGAACAGCCGACGGGCGGCCCACGCAGTCATCATGACAGCCAGGGTCCCGACCACGGCGGCAGAGAAGCGCCAGCCAAACGAGCTTGCTGGGCCGAAGAGAGCCATCCCGAAGGCGATCATCCACTTGCCCACCGGGGGATGGACCACATACTCAGGCGAGGCGAGCAGGCCGGCCATGTCGCCGTTGACGAAGAGGTCGTTGGCGTTCTGGGTCCAGCTCCGCTCGACCCCGGAGACGAGATAGGAGTAAGCGTCCTTGACGTAGTAGGTCTCGTCGAAGATGAGGGCGTGCGGCTGGTCGAGCTGCCAGAGCCGCAAGATGCCTGCGATGACACCGGCCGCGACCGGGATGAGCCAGACGAGCAGGCGGTCGCGACGGCCGGCATCCCTCCACGCGCTGGCTGGTCCGAGGAGCCTGGTGTGCAGGGAGTCTGCGGTTCGGCCCGCCGCGGCCGAAGGGGGGTCGAGCAGGCGGGAGCGCGGGGAGTTCCAGCTGCGCACCTGGGCACGGGTCTCGGTCGGGGTGGCCATCCTGCCCCATGCTACCGGTGGGCGTCGGGCACCTGCGGCAGTGCTGGCGTACGCTGGGTCGGTGCAGCAGCATCCCGAGATCCCCACCGCAGCGCACGACGCCGGCGCTCCCGGTCGGCGGTCGGCTTCCGGCGGCGCTGTGGTCCTCGCAGCGACTCCTATCGGCAACCTCGGGGACGCGAGCCGCCGGCTGACCGAGCTGCTCGGCGAGGCGGATGTCATCGCGGCAGAGGACACCCGCCGCCTCCAGCGACTCGTACACGGCCTCGGAGTCCACCCGCGCGGGCGCATTCTGAGCTACCACGAGCACAGCGAGGCGGCAAAGACCCCCGAGCTCCTCGAGGCGGTCGCCGGCGGAGCGACCGTCCTCCTCGTCACGGACGCCGGGATGCCCGCGGTCTCAGACCCGGGCTACCGGCTGGTCGAGGCGGCGGTTGCGCGGGGCCTCACGGTCACGGCCGTGCCGGGTCCCTCCGCGGTCCTGACGGCGCTCGCCCTCTCAGGCCTGCCCACGGACCGGTTCTGCTTCGAGGGCTTCCTGCCGCGCAAGGCCGGCGAGCGGGCATCCCGGCTGGTCGAACTGCGCACGGAGCGGCGCACCATGGTGTTCTTCGAGGCACCCCATCGGCTCGCGGCCATGCTGCGGGCGCTCGTGGACGCGTTCGGCGGCGACCGCCGCATCGCGGTGTGCCGAGAGCTGACCAAGACCTATGAGGAGGTACTGCGGGGCACCGCGGGCGAGCTCGCCTCCTGGGCCGAGGCGGGCGAGGTCCGGGGGGAGATTGCGGTGGTGGCCGAAGGCGCTCCCGAGGCGCCTCCTGCACGGACGGAAGACCTCGTGGCGGACGTCCAGTCCCTCGTTGCCGCCGGCACGCGCCTCAAGGAGGCGGTTGCCGTCGTGGCGGATGAGGCCGGCACCAGCAAGCGCGAGCTGTATGCCGCCGTGCTAGCGTCCCGCTGAGAACTGGCAGTGCGTTCGCGAAACCCCGGAATCATGCGGAAGTAGATTGTGCAGTTGCACAGGTGAAGTGTGTCACTGTCATTCCGTTTTTCATGGACACCCGCGGGTCGCGGGGCCTAGCGTGGAAGGAGTCCACCGACGCTCGCCGCCGAGCGTGCCCATGAAGGAGTCGACGTGTCTGAGACCACCGCTGTCACCCCCGAGCGCGAGCAGGACCTGCTCGCCAAAGTCCCCACCGGCCTGCTGATCAATGGCGAGTGGCGCGAGGCCACCGGCGGCAAGAAGTTTGCGGTCGAGGATCCCGCGACCGGCAAAACGCTCCTTGAGATTGCCGATGGCACGAGCGAGGACGCTGTCGCGGCCCTCGATGCCGCCGCAGCAGCGCAGGCCTCGTGGGCCCGCTCCGCCCCGCGCGAGCGGGGCGAGATCCTGCGGCGTGCGTTCGACCTTGTGACCGAGCGGGCCGAGGACTTCGCGCTCCTCATGACCCTCGAGATGGGCAAGCCGCTCCCCGAGTCACGCGGCGAGGTGACCTACGGCGCCGAATTCCTGCGCTGGTTCTCTGAGGAGGCAGTGCGCGACTACGGCCGCTACCTCACCACGCCCGAGGGCAAGAACAAGATCCTGGTCCAGCGGAAGCCGGTGGGCCCATGCCTGCTCATCACCCCGTGGAACTTCCCGCTCGCGATGGCCACCCGCAAGATCGGCCCGGCGCTGGCCGCAGGCTGCACCATGATCGTGAAGCCGGCGAAGTTCACGCCGCTCACCACGCAGCTGTTCGCCTCAATCCTCGTGGAGGCTGGCGTGCCGGCCGGCGTCGTCAACGTTGTCTCCTCGTCGTCGGCGTCCAGCATCTCCGGCCCGATCATGAAGGACCACCGCCTGCGGAAGGTCTCGTTCACGGGCTCGACCCCCGTCGGCCGACGCCTCCTTGCAGACGCCTCCGAGAACGTGCTGCGCACATCGATGGAGCTCGGCGGAAATGCCCCGTTCATCGTGTTCGAGGACGCCGACCTCGACAAGGCCGTTGCGGGTGCGATGGCCGCCAAGATGCGCAACATGGGCGAGGCCTGCACGGCAGCGAACCGCTTCCTCGTGCAGGAGTCGGTCGCCGAGGAGTTCACCTCCAAGTTCGCTGCCGCGATGGCAGAGCTCACCCCCGGCCGCGGTACCGAGGCCGAGTCGACGGTTGGCCCGCTCATCGACGGCGGGGCGCGCAAGGATGTCCATGCGCTGGTGACCGAGGCCGTCTCCTCCGGCGCACGCGTCGCGACCGGTGGTGCCCCGCTTGAGGGCGACGGCTACTTCTACGCTCCTACCGTTCTGGCGGACGTCCCGAACGATGCAGAGATCCTCCGCAACGAGATCTTCGGTCCGGTCGCCCCGGTGACGACCTTCACCTCCGAGGAGGACGCCATCCGCCTCGCCAACGCGACCGAGTACGGCCTCGCCTCATACCTGTACACCCGCGACTACGCGCGCATGTTTCGGGTGGCCGAGCAGATCGAGTACGGCATGGTCGGCTTCAATGCCGGAGTCATCTCGAACGCCGCCGCGCCCTTCGGCGGCGTCAAGCAGTCCGGCCTCGGCCGCGAGGGCGGCGCCGAGGGCATCGCGGAGTACACGACGGCGCAGTACATCGGCATCGCGGACCCGTATGCTGGCTGACCCCTCGACGTGAGGGCACCAGCTAGTCCCTCTTCCGCCGCACCTGCCGCAGCGCACGCTTGACCGCCGTGTGCATCCTGACCCCCGCAGCCCTGGCTGCGGGGGCCAGGTGCGTCCGGGCACGGGTGAGCCAGGTGAAGGACGACGGCGGGAGCGCGGCGATGCGGGCCCGGTGGACGGGGCGCTGTGCGAGCCTTCCGGCCCGGTGCACCTCGGAGACGGCCACTCGCGCGGCGTCCTGGTCGGCCTCGTAACCGGGCCGCCCGAACTCCTGCCGTTCGTACGCGGTGGTGAGCGTGTCGAGCGCACGGTGCAGCCCGGCGTCGTCCTCGCTCCAGGAGCCTAGACGTTTCGCGTAGCTCCGCGGCGTGTCCGCGGGGCCGGGCGCGAGCCCGTGGTCGAGGCCCACCGCCTCGAGTTCTTCCCAGATGCCCTTGAGCCCACGTCTGAGCCGCCGGCGTCGTTGCGCGGTGCGGATGGCGGCGGGGAGGGCGACCACTACGGCGGCCATGACGACCGCGAGCGCGACGAGCAGCGCGGGGACCCACGGCGTGGACCCGCCCTCACCTGGGGCAGCCAATGGCGCCTGGCTCGGTGCGGGGGAGGCCTCTGTGCCATCAGGGCCGGCTCTGAGGCCATCGTTGAGGTTGTCGAGGTTGGTGCTCTCGCTGGGAGCGGTCGAGTCGGTGAAGGCGTAGGAGGGAAGGAACCCTCGGGACGGGGTGGGCTCGAAGGGGACCCATCCAAGCCCTTCAAAGTACAGTTCTGGCCACGCATGGGCGTCCCGCCCGTCGACCTGGTACTCGGGGAGCGCCTCGGCGGACGGAACCGAGACGGTCTGGCCCGTGGGGTGGCCGGGGGCGAATCCCACGGCGATCCTGCTCGGGATGCCCACCACGCGGGCCATCACCGCCATCGCGGCGGCGAAGTGGATGCAGTAGCCGGAACGCTTGGCGAGGAACGTGTCGAGGACGTCCATGCCGGTGCCGTCGTAGCCGTCCTCGACGGGCGTCTTCTCGGAGTACTTGAACGTGCGCAACCAGGTCTGGATGGCGAGAGCCCGCGAGTACGAGGTCCGGGCTCCCCTGGTGACGTCCTCGGCAGCGGTCCGGACGCGCTGCGGGACGCCGCGCGGTACCTGCGCGGCGATCAGGTCGATCCCGCGGGGCGCGGTGACGGCGGCGCTGAGCGCGGCGGGGGTCAGCTGGGGCATCACGGAACGGACAATGTAGAGCTGATTCTGGCTTGATGCCGGCTCGCCCTTGACGCTCAGGTCGCTGGGGTCCCAGCCGAAGGCCCCGCGGACGCCGTCGAACGAGGTCGGCGCATAGGGCGCAGGCAGGTAGGGGCTGGTAAACCCGCCGGTCATGATCACCGTGGTGCTCGTAGCAACGGGTGCGGTCACCCGGATTCCAGCGGCGATCCGCGAAAGGGGCCGTTCGAGCTGGTCGTCGCGGTTCTCGGGGCCCCAGGTGCCTCCGTTGAAGTCCTCCACTGTGACCGTGCGCAGGTACACGGGGGCTTTCGAATCGGTGGCGTACTTGAGGACACCGAGCGCGTCCGAGCTGCGCAGGTCGCTTCCGAGGCTGATGAGAGGGTTGAGGCCCACGTTCTGCCCGAGGCTCTGGAGGCGGGATCCCTCGGGGAAGGTGCCGCGGTCGAACCCGGGGATCATCTGGGGGAGCACGAGGGCTCCGGCGACGATGCCGGCGACGAGGACGGCGAGCCTGCCGGGCGAAAGCGCGGCTGCTGTGTGCTCGGTCGAGTGATCGGCGTCGGCGGTCCCCGCGGTTGCCAAGAGGCCCAGGTAACCGACCGCTGCGGCAGCGAACCCGACCACGCCAACGCTCTCCGGCTTGAGGACCGCAGGGACCACGAGGACGGCGAGGACTGCAACCCCGGACACGGCGGGCATCCGGCAGGAGAGCGCGATGGTCTCGGTGATGAGCCCGATGAGTCCGACGGCGCCTGCCGTGAGGGCTACGATGCCGACGTTCGGTGACGCCGGGACGGCGTCGAAGGCCACGGTGTGCCAGGCCTGGTCGAGCGCCTCGTGCGCGGACTCGAGGGTCCCACCGGTCGGGACGATGCCGAGGAAGCTCGCGTCGCGGAAGAACATCGAGTCCATGGCCAACGTCCATGCGGCGAGTCCGGCAACGGCGGTCAGGACGGGATGCAGGCCGAGGGCCCGGGACAACGCGGTGCCGGCCAGTGCCGCGCAGGTGACCGCCAGGACGGGATACAGCCAGCCCCAGCCGCGCAGTACGCCGCCGTAGGCGATCGACCCTCCGCCCACAGCAATCGCGAGGAACACCTCCGCGGGGACGTGGCGCCATGTGAAGCGCCTACGTCGCGGGGCCTTCATGCCGAACTCCTCTCCTCGCCGCCACCATCGCGCCTGCCTTCGTACGCGGGGCTCTGGCCAGTGCCCGGGCCGGCCGTCGCCGCGGTCAGAGCCGTCCACACCCGGGCAACAGAGGAGCGGGGCGTCGCCTCGATGGCGAGCCACCCGGAGTCCCGGAGCGCCTCGACCGCCTCCCGGGAGGATCCGGCGCGGGGAGTGACGATAATGGCGAGTGCGCGCTCAGCGAAGCTCGCAGCCGTTGCGAGCTGACGGGCGTCCTCGCGGGTGGTGCGCCCGAGGACGGCGACGATCGGCCCCCGGTGCCTGTGGCCCTCAAGCCGGTCCAAGAGCCGGTCGCTGAAGCCCTCGGTGCCTCCTGAGCCCTCGAGCGGTGCGATCGCGGCCAGTCCCTCGGCAACCATGGCGAGCCCGTCGCGGCCCGAGTAGTCGGGCGCGTCCGGCTCGGGCGCGGAGGCCGAGTGGGCGAGGGCCAGCCCGCCCGCGGGTTCGAGGAGCCGGAGCGCATAGCCGCGTTCGGAGAGGTGCGCGGCGATGGACATGACCGCTGTCACTGCCCATTCGAACGTGGGCGTGTCCGGCCCCCCGGAGTCGTTGTGCCCGGCCTGGGAAAAGGCCGGGCGGCGGAGATCCACGACGAGGGTCGCCTCGGGGGACACCGCGGACTCCTCCTGCCGGACCATGAGCTCGCCATGGCGTGCCGTTGCGGCCCAGTGGACCCGGCGCATGGGGTCGCCGTGGCGGTACTCGCGGGTCATGACGTCGTCGTCGCTCGGCATCGACTGGATGCGGGCGGCCACTGCGCCCTCTGCGCCGCGCACGCCCGACAGCACGGACGCCGCGAGCGGCACTGCCGCGGGGGTGACGGTGAGGCGAGTCGAGGAGCCGATGCGGCTGTGGCGCTCGGCGAGCCCGAAGGGGTCGGTGTGCCTTGCCTCCACTGGCCCGAGGGAGAACACGCCGCGCCGTGGGCATCCGAGCTCGTACCGGTAGTTGCTCGAACCGTCCCGGGAGATCGACCGGCCGGGGTAGACGAAGGCTGGGCCGGTCCCGAGCGAAGCGGGCAGTTGCTCGGCCATCGACATCCGCCCAGACAGGATCCCGCTGTGAGCAAGGCTCAGCGCAACCTCTGTGAGCTGCCCGGCTTCCACGACCTCGGGGCGTGGCTCGCGCCGTACGCTCATCGACGGCCGGATGAGGAGGTTGGAGACGAGCGCGGCTGCCGGAATAAGTGCAAGGAACACGGCGAGGTGGAGGAGATCCCGGCGACCCATGACTTGGGCGGACACGAGGACCATCGCGGCCGCGGCTGCAAAACCCCAACCACGCGGTGTCAGCGTGCCCCGCCAATCGGCCCGGGCGCCCCGGCCCATCCTGTGCCCCTACCCCCGCCGGCGGACCGACGCGTGGCCCGAGGCCGGGATCGGCACGGAGTCCACGAGAGCGTTCAGGACGGATGCGGACGTGAGGCCGCTGCTGGCAGCCCTTCGCTCGAGCACGAGGCGGTGCGTCAGGACTGCCGGAGCCATCGCGGCGACGTCGTCCGGGAGCGCGAAGTCCCGGCCGGAGAGGGCAGCGTGGGACTTGGCGGCGCGGAGCAGCTGGAGGACCGCGCGCGGGCTTGCCCCGAGGCGGAGGCGTTCGCTGGTCCGCGTCGCCCTGCCGAGGGCCACGGTGTACTCCTTGACCGGCGTGGAGACGAAGACATCCTTGACGGTGGCCGCCATGGAGCGGATCTCCTCGGCATCGACCACGGGCTCGACTCTGAGCAGCGGTGAGTCGGACTGGTGGTCCTCGAGCATTTCGGCCTCGGCTGCCGCGTCTGGGTAGCCCATCGAGATCCGGGCCATGAACCGATCCCGCTGGGCCTCCGGCAGGGGATAGGTGCCCTCCATCTCGATCGGATTCTGGGTTGCCACGATCATGAACGGCTCACCGAGGGTGTAGGACGTACCGTCCACCGTGACCTGGTGCTCCTCCATGCACTCGAGCAGCGCCGACTGGGTCTTGGCCGAGGCGCGGTTGATCTCGTCCCCGATCACAATGTTGGCGAAGACGGCGCCGGGGCGGAACTCGAACTGACGGGTGGCCTGGTTGTAGATGGACACTCCTGTGACGTCGCTCGGAAGTAGATCCGGAGTGAACTGGATTCGGCTCACGGAGCAGTCGATGGACCGCGCGAGCGTCTTGGCGAGCATTGTCTTTCCCACGCCCGGGACGTCTTCGACCAGGAGGTGGCCCTGCGCCAGCAGTACTGTCAGGGCAAGGCGCGCCGCCTCCGCCTGGCCATCCACCACCCCGCCGATCGAGGCGAGGATCCGCTCGCACGTGGCCTTGAAGCGCGCCGCCTCCATGGGCTCGGCGCGCTCGCGGCCGTCCAGCGCGCGCAAGGGGCCGATGGATGCCTGAATCCGGTTGGCACTCGTGTCATGACCATCCATGTGTTCCCTCCGACTGGCGGAATGTGCCCTGCGTCACGCCCTAGCTCAACGTTACCCGCAGCGGTCGTTTTATACAGTGGAGGCCATGTGCTCCGCCCATCCTCCCGCTGCCTACCGCTGGACCGACGAGGCCGCAGATGCCCCCGGCGGCGAGGACTCCGCGTCCTCCGGACGCCGCGCCGCCACAGACGAGTCGGGGCGCAGGCGGCGGCTCGAGTACCCACCGGCGCCCGAGCCGCTGCCGGTTCCCGTGGTGGACAACCACACGCATCTGAACTTCCGTGACGGATTGGTCGAGGTCAGCGTGAAGGACGCGCTCGACGCCGCCACCGCCGTGGGCGTGGACCGCGCCGTCCAGGTGGGCTGCGACCTTCCGTCCTCGCGCTTCACAGTCGAGGCCCTCGGCGCCGATGCCCGGCTGCTCGGCGCCGTCGCCCTCCACCCCAACGACGCCCCGCGGTACGCCGCCCGCGGCGAGCTCGAGGCTGCGTACGCGGAGATCGAGCAGCTCGCCGGCCATCCTCGCGTCCGCGCGATCGGAGAGACGGGACTCGACTACTTCCGCTCGAAGGGCGATGCCCTCGCCGTCCAGCATGAGTCCTTCCGCTGGCACATCGATCTGGCGAAGCGGCTCGGCAAGACACTGCAGATCCACGATCGTGACGCGCATGACGACGTGGTGCGGATCCTCGCCGAGGAAGGTGCTCCCGAGCGGGTGGTGTTCCACTGCTTCTCAGGAGACGAGGACCTCGCGAGGACGTGCAATGAGCACGGGTGGTTCATGTCCTTCGCGGGCACATTCACGTTCAAGAATGCGGACAGCCTCCGCCGGGCGATCGCCTTCGCCGAGCCATCGCGGATTCTCGTGGAGACGGACTCGCCGTTCCTCACCCCGCACCCGTACCGAGGGCGGCCCAATGCGAGCTACATGGTCCCCTACACTGTCCGTTCCATGGCAGAGGTCCTCGACGCGGACCTCGCCGAGCTCTGCACGCGTCTCTCGGCGAACACCGAGGAGGCGTACGGCTCGTGGGACTGAGCCGGGGGGCCGCTGGCGCTGTAGTCGTTCCGTGACCTGATTGGCCGCCGAGTAACGCTTCTATTACAGTGAGTCCTCGTGGCCGGGGGCGGGGGTGCCCGGATGGAACGACGAAGGACCCTTGTGAGCAGACACTCCGCGCGCCACGCCGCCCGACCGAGCAGGTCCCCCCTTTCCCCGGTCCGCGTCGCAGGCCAAGCGGCAGTCGTCGCGGCCCTCGCTCTCGGAACCACGGCGTTCGTCGTCAACGGCAAGACGGTCACCCTCAACGTGGACGGCCAGGCCAGTACCATCACGACCTTCGCCTCCACTGTGGACCAGGTCGTGAAGAGCGCGTCCGTCGAGGTGGGCGGCGCCGACAGGGTCTCGCCCGCGGTCGAGGCGCCCGTCGTGGACGGCGGCGTCGTGACGATCAGCCGCGCCAAGCGCGTCGAGGTGGACGTCGACGGCGCCCGCCGTGCCGTGGATACGACAGCGTCCGACGTCTCGGAACTCGTCACGGAGCTCAAGGTGGCCTCCGGTGCGCGCACCTCGCTCGACCGCTCCGCCCGCCTCGAGCCGGGCGCTGGCCCGCTTCGGATCACCACGCCGAAAGACGTCACCGTGGTGGTGGACGGCAGCCCCGTGACGCGCACGACGGCGGCCGCGACCGTTGCGGAACTGCTCACCGAGCTGGGCCTCACCCCCGGGGAAGCCGACCGCCTCTCCGCCCCGCGCAGCGCACCCATCGTGGCGAACATGGCCCTTAAGGTCACCAGAGTGGATGCCTCCGCCGCAGCCACCGTCACCGAATCCCTCCCGTACAGCACAGAGAAGCTTGAGAGCGCCGACCTCGCCGAGGCCGAGACCAAGGTGCTGGCCAAGGGTGTGGACGGCCAGATCGAGAAGAAGTACCAGCTCGTGACCGTGGACGGCCGCGAGGCGCAGCGCACCCTCGTCTCCCAGGACGTGATCAAGGCTCCCGTCCCCGAGAAGATCCTCGTGGGCACCAAGCCCAAGGCCCGACAGAACAGCGGGGCCGCCGCGGCGCCAGCCGCGAACGCCGGCATGTGGGACAGGATCGCCCAGTGCGAGTCGAGCGGGAACTGGGCCGCCAACACCGGCAACGGCTACTACGGGGGCCTCCAGTTCGACGTCTCCTCCTGGATGGCCAACGGCGGGGGCCAGTACGCCCCCAACGCGTCCCTCGCGACCCGCGAACAGCAGATCGCCGTTGCCAACGCGTACTACGCCAAGGCCGGCCTCGCTCCGTGGGGCTGCCGCCACGTGGTCGGCGGTTGAGAGGCCGGTCGCGGGAGCCGGGGCGACGGTAGGATGCTCGGGTGACTGAAGCCCGCGAATCCCGCCCGCTCCTCGGCGCCGCAGAGATCCGCGCACTGGCGGGCGAGCTCGGCATCAGGCCCACCAAGACGCTCGGCCAGAACTTCGTGATCGACGGCAACACCATCCGCCGCATCGTGGCCGCAGCCAGGCTCGATCCGGCCGAGACGGTCCTCGAAGTCGGCCCAGGCCTCGGTTCTCTCACGCTGGGGCTCCTCGACGCCGCCGCACGGGTGGTCGCGGTGGAGATTGACCCCGTCCTGGCCGGCAGGCTCCCCGCCACCGTCGCCCGGTGGCGACCGGACGCCGTCGGCCGTTTCGACCTCGTCCTCTCCGACGCGCTCAAGGTCGCCGAGCTGCCGCGGGAGCCGACCGCGATCGTAGCGAACCTCCCGTACAACGTGGCCGTGCCCGTGGTGCTCCATCTCCTCGAGCACTTCCCGAGCCTGCGACACGGGCTCGTCATGGTCCAGGACGAGGTTGCCGACCGCCTTGCGGCCAAGCCGGGCTCCAAGGTGTACGGCGTGCCCAGCGTCAAGGCCGCGTGGTACGGGACCATGCGCAAGGCCGGCGTGATCGGCATGAACGTCTTCTGGCCCGCGCCCAAGATCCACTCCGGCCTGGTGGGCTTCACGCGCACCGACGCGCCGGCCACGAGCGCGAGCCGGGCGGAGGTCTTCGGCGTCATCGACGCCGCCTTCTCCCAGCGCCGCAAGACGCTGCGGGCAGCCCTCTCGGGATGGGCGGGCTCGGGCGCCGAAGCCGAGCGCATGCTGCGGGCGGCCGGCGTGGACCCGCAGGCGAGGGGAGAGGTGTTGGCCATCACCGAGTTCGCCCGCATAGCAGAACAGAAGCGTGCGGCCACTGGATCTGCCGAGGCAGGGGCGGTCCGATAGCGTGGAGGCCATGCGCACTCCGACCGGCCGCGGTGGCCGTCACCGGTCCGTGAGGGTCAAGGCCCCAGGCAAGGTCAACGTCTCCCTCAAGGTCGGCCCGCTGCGGGCTGACGGCTACCACTCGGTGGCCAGCGTGTACCTGGCGGTCTCCCTCTTCGAGGAGGTCATCGCCACGAGCACCTCGGAGCCAGGGGTCACGGTGAGCCTCAGCCCTGAGAGCACCCTCGACCTTGACGACCTCGACATCCCCCTCGATGAGCGCAATCTCGCCGTGAGGGCCGCCATGCTCATGGCCGAGATGACCGAGAACCCGACCGGCGTCCACCTGAGGGTTACCAAGCGTGTTCCCGTGGCCGGCGGCATGGGCGGCGGATCCGCCGACGCCGCCGCGGCCCTCCTCGCATGCGATGCCCTGTGGGGCTCCGGCCTGTCCAAGGAGGAGCTCGCCCATGTCGCCGCAGAGCTGGGCGCCGACGTCCCCTTCGCGCTCCTGGGTGGGGCCGCCGTCGGGCTCGGCGTCGGCGACCAACTCTCGCCGGCCCTCGCGACAAGCCGATTCGACTGGGTGCTCGTCCCCGCCGAGTTCGGCCTCAGCACGCCCAGGGTCTTCGCCGAGCTGGACCGCCTGCGCGATGAGGAGGGCATCAGCGCGGCCGAGCCGAGCGGAGTCGAGCCCGCAATCCTCGCCGCCCTCCGCACAGGTGATGCCGGGGGGCTCTCCCACCTGCTCGTCAACGACCTCCAGCGCGCCGCGATTGGCCTCGCACCCCAGCTGCGCGACACGCTCGGCTGGGCCGACTCGAACGGGGCCCTCGCCTCGATCGTGTCCGGCTCCGGGCCCACCATCGCACTCCTCTCGCGCGACGCCGACGCTGCCGCGGACCTGGCCGCCGACCTCGCCCACCGCGGCGTCGAGGCGCTGGCAGTCCACGGTCCGGTGCCGGGCGCCCGGATCGTCAGCGACACCGTCCTCTGACCTCCCGGCCCCGCGCGGCGGTAGGCTTCTGACGTCCCTTTTCCTGGCCTGCGGGCCACTGCAGTGAGGATCCTGATCTGTGGCACACCTCCTCGGCGGCGAGAGCCTCGCCATCTCCTTCGGCACGCGGACGGTGCTCGACGGCGTCACGGTAGGGCTCAACGAGGGTGACCGGATCGGGATCGTGGGCCGCAACGGAGACGGCAAGTCCACACTCATGCGCCTCCTCGCGCAGCGCATAGAGCCCGACGCCGGCCGTGTGACCAAGCGCCGCGGCGTCAACGTGGGCTACCTCGACCAGACCGACGTGCTCGACGGCGACCTCACCGTCGGCGCCGCGATCGTGGGGGACCGCGCCGACTACGAGTGGGCTTCCAACCCCAAGATCCGGGACATCATGGGCGGCCTCGTCGAGGACGTCGACTGGGACGCGCGGGTCTCGTCCCTCTCCGGTGGGCAGAAGCGACGGGTGGCCTTGGCCAAGCTGCTCATCGAGCCGCACGAGGCCATCATGCTGGACGAGCCCACGAACCACCTCGACGTCGAGGGGGTCGCGTGGCTCGCCCGGCACCTCAGGACGCGATGGCGCCCGAACGAGGGGGCGTTCCTCGTGGTGACCCATGACCGGTGGTTCCTCGACGAGGTCTGCACTGACACGTGGGAGGTCCATGACGGCGTCGTCGAACCCTTCGAAGGCGGGTACGCCGCGTATGTCCTAGCGCGCGCCGAGCGGGACCGCATGGCCGCCGTGGTCGAGGGCAAGCGGGCCAATCTCATGAAGAAGGAGCTTGCCTGGCTTCGCCGCGGTGCACCCGCCCGCACCTCCAAGCCCAAGTTCCGCATCGAGGCCGCCAATGTGCTCATCGCGGACGTCCCCGAGCCGCGCGACACCGTGGCGCTGTCGAAGATGGCTACCGCGCGGCTGGGCAAGGACGTGATCGACCTCGAAGGAGTCACGCTCGCCCACGAGGGCGCTGCTCCTCTGTTCGACAGCATCACAGTCCGCCTTGCCCCGGGCGAGCGGGTCGGACTCGTCGGTGTCAACGGTGCCGGCAAGTCCACGCTCCTGCGTCTCCTCACGGGGGAGATCGCCCCGACGTCGGGGCGGGTCAAGCGCGGTAAGACGGTGGTTTCTGCGATGCTGAGCCAGGACGTGACGGAGCTGGACGACGTTGCCGGCCTGCGGGTCGTCGAGGTGATCCAGCGCGAGAAGCAGACGTTCTCGGTCGGAGGCAAGGAGCTCACCGCAGGGCAGCTGGTCGAGCAGCTCGGGTTCACCAACGAGAAGCAGTGGACCCGGGTCTCCGAGCTCTCCGGCGGTGAGCGGCGCCGCCTCCAGCTCCTGCGGCTCCTCGTGGGCGAGCCCAACGTCCTCATGCTCGATGAGCCCACCAACGACCTCGACACGGACACGCTCGCCGCCGTCGAGGACGTCCTCGACGGCTGGCCCGGCACGCTCGTGGTGGTGAGCCACGACCGCTATCTCCTCGAGCGCGTCACCGACCACCAGCTCGCGCTCCTCGGGGACGGCAAGGTCCGGGATCTGCCGGGCGGCGTTGAGCAGTACCTCGCGCTGCGCGAGGAGGTCCTCGGCGCGGCCGGGGAATCCGCCGCGATCGGGGACGCCGCGCGCACGACGGCGCCGGACGCCGGCGGCGGCGAG
The DNA here is from genome assembly GCF_021554725.1 of Sinomonas notoginsengisoli. GTDB lineage: Bacteria > Actinomycetota > Actinomycetes > Actinomycetales > Micrococcaceae > Sinomonas > Sinomonas notoginsengisoli. Next base: position 39,848 of record NZ_JAIZDP010000005.1, read on the forward strand.
GTCTCGGGCGGTGGCCGGCTGGCACCGCTGGCCGTCGCGCCACAGCACAGTGAGGCCGAGAAGCGCGAGGCGCGAAAGGAGCTTTCGCGGATCGAACGGCAGCTGACCAGGCTCGCGGCCGCGGAGCAGAAGCTGCACGCGCAGATGGCCGAGTCCGCCGAGGACTACGCCAAGCTCGGCCGGCTCAACACCGAGCTGCAGGACGTGCTCGGGCAGAAGGAAGAGCTCGAAATGGCCTGGCTCGAGGCCTCGGAGATCGTCGAGTAGGGCTCGGCCGCCTGAGCTGACCATCAAGCGTTCACCTCACGGCCACCGTCACGGCACCGGCGCTCCGTAGCGTGGACCCCGAGGGCGATCTGCTGCGCGGAAGGGGACACGCATGAGCGGGCACAACGATGATTCCACCCGGGACGACTTCACCCGGGACGACTTCACCCAAGTGGTACCCGGAGACCCAGTGACGGTGACGGCTCCCGGACGGCTCATGGTCTCCGGCATCGTCGACGCGGTGGCGCCCGATGCTTCCGTGCTGTGGGTGATCGAGGACGGCGGCCAAGGTCGCTGCATGGTGCACCGAACCGATGGTGCCTCCGTGCGCAGGCGAGGCGACTGAACGCCGTCGTCCGCCGCCACGGACCGTAAGAGCCCAGGGCCGGCCGCCCTCTGGGCTCTCCCGCCAGCGGCGCCTAGCATGTCTCGGGTGGGTGCATTCGTCGACGCGATCCTCTCCGTACCGCCGCTGGTGGCGTATGTGGTCGTGTTCGCGTTGGTCTTCGCGGAGGATGCGATCTTCGTCGGCTTCGTGATTCCTGGCGAGACTGCAGCCGTGCTCGGGGGCGTGGTCGCACATCAGGGCAAGGTTGACCTCTGGATCATGGCCCCGCTGGTCGTCGCCGCAGCGATCATCGGAGACACGGTCGGCTACGAGATCGGCAAGCACCTCGGGCCGAAGCTCATGTCGGTGAAGCTCCTCGACCGGCACCGCAGGAAGCTCGAGAACGCCCAGGGCTTCCTCCGGCACCGCGGGGGATGGGCGGTGTTCCTCGGACGCTTCGTCGCGTTCTTCCGCGCGATGATGCCGGCCCTGGCAGGGGTCTCCCGGATGCGCTATCCGCGGTTCATCACGTTCAATGCGCTCGGCGGCATCGTGTGGGGCACCGGGTTCACCCTTCTCGGCTTTGCGGCGGGCGCCTCCTACCAGGCCGTCGCTGGCGCCGCGGGGCGCGATGCGGCCGCCGTGGTGCTCGCGGTCGCGGTGATCGGCATCGTCGTCTGGCGCGTCCGCAAGGCGCGCGCCGAGCGCCGCGACGAACGGGAATTCAGGTCTCGGCCGGCCCCGGACGCTTCTGAAGGCCAGTGAGGCCGTTCCACGCTGGACTGAGGACGTGCGCACGGTATGGGGGCGGGGCACACGGGTGCTGTCGGGCGTGGCCATCCATGGCAGAATTGACCGTTGTGCCCGCCCGTCCCCGGGACGGCGCGCGCACTCCGCCCTGGTGTAATGGCAGCACGCCGGCCTTTGGAGCCGTGCAGTCTAGGTTCGAATCCTAGGGGCGGAACGAGGCCCGGCTAGAATGGCCGTCGGCCCCACTCGCGCCAGCCGACAAGACCAGGAGAGCCAGCGACAGTGAATGCGGAGACCCCCGGAGAGATCACAGCAGCAGAGCACCTGGCCAAGCCGCGCACGGAGCCGTCCCCGCCGCATTCCGCGCACCACGGCCCGGCCGCCGTCATCGTCCTCGCCGCCGGCGCCGGGACACGCATGAAGTCCCGGACTCCCAAGATCCTCCATCCGCTCGGGGGGCGGTCGATGGTCGCCCACGCGCTCGACGCCGCGCGGGGCCTGGGCCCTGAGAGGCTTGCCGCCGTCGTCCGGCATGAGCGCGACCTGGTGGCCGAGCACATCACCGCCCACGATCCCGGCGTGATCATCGTCGACCAGGATGAGGTGCCCGGGACGGGACGCGCGGTCGAGGCGGCCCTCGAGGCCCTCGACACGCTGGAAGCCGGCCAGGCTGGCGAGGGCGGCGCGCTCGAGGGAACCGTCGTGGTGACCTACGGCGACGTCCCTCTCCTGACGGCTGCACTTCTGGCCGAGCTCGTCGCCGAGCACGAGGCCGGCGGCAACGCGGCGACCGTCCTCACCGCGGTTCTCGAGGATGCGACCGGCTACGGGCGGATCCTGCGCGAGGCAGACGGCACTGTCGCGGGAATCCGCGAGCACAAGGACGCCTCCGCGGACGAGCGTGCAATCCACGAGGTCAACTCCGGCATCTACGCGTTCGACGCCGCCATGCTCCGCGACGCGCTCAAGCAGGTAACCACCGAGAACGCCCAGGGCGAGAAGTACCTGACCGACGTGCTGGCCATCGCCCGCGCGGCCGGCGGACGCGTCGCCGCCCTCGCGACGACCGACCGATGGCAGGTCGAAGGCGCCAATGACCGCGTGCAGCTCCAGGCCCTCGCGGCCGAGCACAACCGCCGTACTGTCGAGGCGTGGATGCGTGCCGGCGTCACGGTAGTCGACCCGGCCACGACGTGGATCGATGCGACGGTCACGCTCGCCGAGGACGTCACGCTCAAGCCCAACACCCAGTTGCACGGCGCCACCTCAGTGCAGCGGGAGGCCGTCATCGGTCCCGACACGACGCTCACCGACTGCACGGTCGGCGAGGGCGCCACGGTCAAGCGCACCGACGGCACGCGGGCGGAGATCGGTGCTGGTGCAACGGTGGGTCCCTTCACCTACCTGCGGCCTGGCACGAAGCTCGGGCCCGAGGGCAAGATCGGCGCATTCTACGAGACCAAGAACGCCGTGATCGGGCGCGGGGCGAAGCTCTCGCACCTCGGGTATGCCGGCGACGCGGAGATCGGCGAGGGCGCGAACATCGGCTGCGGCAACATCACCGCGAACTACGACGGTGTCGACAAGCACCGCACCGTGATCGGCGCCCACGTGCGCACCGGCTCGAACACCGTATTCGTGGCCCCCGTGACCGTGGGCGACGGCGCGTACACCGCGGCCGGAGCAATCGTGCGCAAGGATGTGCCTGCCGGGGCGCTCTCCCTCTCGGTGGCCCCGCAGCGCAACGCGGAGGGCTGGACCGAGGCGAACCGGGCGGGATCCCCATCCGCCCAAGCCGCAGCAGCCGCACGGTCGCGCGCCGCCGATTCCCCCTCCGTCGCAACCCCCACTGAGAACGAAGAAGGCAAGTAGATGACCGAGATCACGGCCCATGGCGAGAAGCGCCTGGTGCTCGCCTCCGGGCGCGCACACCCGGAGCTCGCGCAGGAGATCGCCAAAGAGCTCGGCACCGAGCTCCTGCCGACCTCGGCGTACGACTTCGCCAACGGAGAGACGTACGTCCGCTTCGAGGAGAGCGTCCGCGGCGCAGACGCCTTCGTGATCCAGGCGCACCCCGCGCCGATCAACAACTGGATCATGGAGCAGCTCATCATGATCGATTCGCTCAAGCGCGCGAGCGCGAAGCGGATCACCGTCGTCTCGCCGTTCTACCCCTACGCCCGCCAGGACAAGAAGCACCGCGGCCGCGAGCCCATCTCGGCCCGCCTCATGGCGGACCTCTACAAGACGGCCGGTGCAGACCGCCTCATGAGCGTGGACTTGCACACCGCGCAGATCCAGGGCTTCTTCGACGGACCGGTGGACCACCTCATGGCGATCCCCCTGCTCGCCGACTATGTCCGGACCCGGGTGGAGCTCGGCAAGGTCACGGTCGTCTCGCCGGACACGGGCCGCGTGCGCGTCGCCGAGCAGTGGGCCGAGCGCCTCGGCGGGGCCCCGCTCGCGTTCGTCCACAAGATGCGGGATGTCAACGTTCCCAACTCGGCCGTCTCCAAGACGGTTGTCGGCCAGATCGAGGGGCGCGACTGCGTGCTCATCGACGACATGATCGACACCGGCGGCACGATCTCCGGCGCCGTCTCCGTTCTCGAGAATGCCGGCGCCCGTTCGGTGATCATCGCCGCGACCCACGCGGTCTTCTCCGACCCCGCCACCCAGCGGCTCGCCGAGTGCGGGGCGCGCGAGGTCGTCGTGACCAACACGCTTCCGATCCCCGCGGAGAAGCGCTTCGAGACGTTGACCGTGCTCTCGATTGCCCCGCTGATCGCGCGCGCCATCCACGAGGTCTTCGACGACGGCTCGGTCACGAGCCTCTTCGACGGCCGCAGCTGATCGCGCCGGAGCAGGAACCAAGCACGACGGCGCTGTCCCCGCCAAGGTGGGGACGGCGCCGTCGTGCGCTGCCACCCGCCGCATGCAGAGGGCATGCTGAGACAGCTGGTAGGATGGGCGGCGAACCTTGGCGAGGGAGCGCATCCGCATGCGCTCCGTGATCGACTGGGTCTGAGGACTCCTCGGGTGCCCCACGGGCTTGCCGCTGGAGGTCACACAGACCTCGCGCCAATGCATCCGTCACCGAAGGAGACACCATGAGCGAGAAGCTCGCAGCCGACGTCCGCACCGAGTTCGGCAAGGGCTACGCCCGCCGCACGCGGGTTGCCGGCAAGATCCCCGCAGTCATCTACGGCCACGGCGCCGACCCCCTCCACGTGGCCCTCCCGGGCCGCGAGACGACCCTCGCCCTCCGCGTAGCCAACGCTCTCCTCACGCTCGACATTGCAGGCGAGGAGCACCTCGCCATCGTGAAGGACGTCCAGCGCAACGCGGTCCGCCAGACGATCGAGCACATCGACCTCCTCACCGTCCGGCGCGGCGAGAAGGTCTCGGTCGACGTCCCGGTCCACGTCACGGGCGAGGTCGCCCCCGGCTTCGTCGCCAACCAGGAGGCCGTCACCGTCTCCGTTGAGGCCGAGGCCACGCACCTGCCGACCGCGCTCGAGGTCAGCGTCGAGGGCCACGAGGCCGGGCAGCACGTCCACGCCGCGGACATCGTGCTCCCGCGGGGCGTCACGCTCCTGACCGACCCTGAGACCCTCGTGGTTAACGTCTCCGAGGCCGTCGACGTGGCCGAGGAGGAGGCCGCCGAGGCTGAGCCGGAGGAGGGCGCCGAGGCCCCTGCCGAGGAAGCTGCCTCAGAGTAGTCCCGCTACGGTGTAGCGCGTGAGGCGGCCCATCCTCCCGGGGGCGGGCCGCCTCTCCCTGTCCTGACGCATCTTCGAGGAGTGCATCCATGACCGACGCCTGGCTCATCGTGGGACTCGGCAATCCGGGAGCTGAGTACAGCGGCAACCGCCACAATGTGGGGCAGATGGTGCTCGACGAGCTGGCGTCGCGCATGGGCGGCAAGTTCGCCGCGCACAAGGGAGCACGCGCCGTCGTGCTCGAGGGCAGGCTCTGGCCCGGCGGGCCGCGCGCCGTGCTCGCCAAGCCCCTCACCTACATGAACGTCTCCGGTGGTCCGACCTCCGCGCTCGCGAAGTACTACGGGATCGACCCGGCGCGACTCGTCGCGGTGCACGACGAGCTGGACATCCCCTTCAACACCGTCCGCCTCAAGCTCGGCGGGGGAGAGGGTGGCCACAACGGCCTGCGGGACATTTCCAAGGCCCTCGCCACCAAGGACTACCTCCGGGTGCGCGTCGGCGTGGGCCGGCCGCCCGGCCGCATGGATGCCGCGGACTTCGTGCTCCGCGACTTCGGCACCGCTGAGAAGAAGGACCTGCCGTTCCTCATCGACGAGGCAGCCGACGCAGTCGAGACGCTCGCGCGGGAGGGCCTCCCCGCCGCCCAGCAGAAGTTCCATCCGGCCAAGGCGTAGTCACGGAGCGTTGACCTTGCGCGAATGTGACCTTCGGTCCTGCCAGTTCGCGTGCAGCGGGCGGTATCGTGTCTTCCAACAACGTCCTCAGGGGGGACGTGCCGACGCATGGGGGCGGAGGTTATATGAGGATGCGAGTGGGCATGCCCCGGACCGGGCAGCTTGTCCATGATGCGCAGGCGCGCGTCGGCGACAGGCTGGCGTGGGCACGCGTGGTCCGGGCGAAGGAGATCGCGGCGGCCGGGAAGGTCCTGGCCGAGCCGGCGACGTATGGTGTGGTGATCACCGGGGATGCCAGCTTCGGCAAGTCCGCCGTGGCTTCCGCACTGCTGAACGACCTTGAGGGCGCCGTGCACACGGTACGCCTGCGCAGCACGATCGTAGGGACCGAGACGCCGTACGGGGCGCTCGCGGTCCTGCTCGCCCGGCTGCCCGAGGATGCGCAGGACGACCCGGGCACCATCATGCGGGGCATACTGCAGCTGCTCGCAGCCGACGCCGGGTCCCGCCCGGCCGTGCTCTCGTTGGAGACCTCGAACAACCTCGACGAGCTGAGCACGGCAACCCTCGTGAACGTCATGGTCACAGGCACGGCGAAGCTCGTGATCGTCGCGGACCGCGCGAGCGACCTGCCCGCGGACTTCCACTGGATGCTCGCGGAGGAGCGCCTCCAGGAAGTGCCCCTCGCCGCGCTGGAGCCTGAGGAGATGGTCAGGGGGCTCAGGGAGCTGCTGGGCGGAATCGTCCCGCAGACAGTCGGACTCCAGCTCCACGCGATGTCCCGGGGCAATCCGCAGGTGGCACTCCTGGCTGTCTCCGAGCTGCTGCAGAGGGAGACGCTGACTGTCTCCGCGGGAGTCTGGATGCTCGACGCTGGCGCTGACCTGAGCGGCATCCGCCAGATCGACGACCTCGTGCGGGCGCGTATCGAGCGCCAGCCCGCCGGCGTCCAGGTGATCATCGAGGCTCTCGCGTGCGCCCGGCGCATCCCACTGGCCCTGCTTGCAGCGGTGTTCCCCCACGAGGATCTGGCCCAGATGGAGCGCGAAGGCCTCATCACGCTCGAGGACGGCGGCCGTCATTCGGTCTCGCTCACAGATCCCCTGCTCGGCGACGTTGTGCGCGGCTGGCTCTCCGTTCCCCGCCGCCGTGAGCTGCGGGCCCTCCTGATGGGCGACGGCGAGCCGCCCCTTGAGGTGATGACGACCCTCGAGCTCCTCGGCTTGGCGGCGTGGTCCCGCGAATGCCATGCGACCCTTCCCGCGTCCCACGCCATCGCGGCGGCGACTGCGTCCCTGCGACTGCACGATGCGGACTTCGCACTCGAGTGCCTCGATGGCGTTGAACGGGATCCGCACACCTGGCCTACGGTCCAACGGCTGCGCGCACGGGCCCTTCTCGGGCTCCAGCTTCCCCACCAGGCCCTCGCATGTCTGGAGCAGGTCAGCAAGGCGGACCTCGAAGCACAGAGCCCCTCGGCCGTCGCCGAATTCGTCGCGACGCGAGCGGAGGCCATGCGCTGGCTTCCGGACAAGGACGATGAGGCCCGGGCTCTCCTCGAAGACGCCCGCGGTGAACTCCTCATGCGGGCCGGAACGGGCGCGGTGCCGGAGGCCGAGCACCGCAATGCCGCGGCCCGGCTCGACTTGGCCGAGTTCGAGCACTCGGCGTTCGTGGGGGACTTCCGCCGAATCATCGATCGCCTCGAGGCCATGGTGGACGAGGGCGGGGGTGTCGACGAGGAGATCCGCCTGCGGACCGCATGCATCCTCATGGAGGCCCGTACGGTGCTCGGCAGGGAACAGGACGGCCTGGCCCTCATGCATGAGATCGCGGCACAGATGAGCCAGCGCCATGGCTCCCACCACGTCCGCCAGGCGTTCGCCTCGCGAGCGTTCACGGTGCTGCTGTACAACGGCCATTGGCGCCAGTCGCTTGCACTCCTCAAAGGGACGCCACAGTGGTCCCTCGAGCGGCTGAGGACGAACGGGGCGTCCGTCGAGTTGGCGGTCGGCCTCGCCTATGTGTACGCGGGCCGCGGCCGCGACGCCCTCGGGCCCTTGCTTGCAGCCACGGCGCTGCTCGAGAACAATCCCGCCGTGAGCGCCCTCGGCCCGGCGTATGCGGCGACCGCGTTCGCCTTCGCGCAGACTGGCGACGCCGCCTCGGCCCGGATGTGGCTTGATAGGCTCGAGGGATGGTCGGGTGCCAGCAGCTACCAGACCCGCTCCTATATCGAGTTCTGCTCCGACATGGCCAGACGCTGGATCGGGGACCCCCACGCGGCGGCCCGCCTCATCGCCTCGGCCCGCGGCGACATCGCGCACGGTCGATGGGCACAAGCGGGGATCAAGCTCGTGGGTGCCACGGTCGAGGGACACTCCGAGGACCTTCGCCTCCTCGAAGAGGTGTGCGGGCATCGGCAGGGACAGTTGGCCGAGCTCGGAGGGCTCCTTGCACGGGGCACACGGACGGGCAGCCTCGAGGACCTCATCGCGGCGGCTGACCTTGCGGCCGGCCTCGAACTCGACGCCCTCGAATCCCGCTGTGCAGCCGTGGCCTTGGACCGTGCGCGCGAGGCCGGTGATGCCATGATGGTCCGCCTCATGCAGGCGCGCCTCGATGCCTTGGCGGGTCGCGTCCCCGTCCTGCCCGTGGCGCCGAGCCACGCACCGCCCGTTCTCACCCAGCGCGAGAGGGAGGTCGCCGCCTTGGCGGCGACCGGAACCTCGAACCGACGCATCGCCGAGGACCTGGGCCTGTCCGTGCGCACGGTAGAGGGCCACCTCTACCAGGTGTTCGCCAAGCTGTCGGTCTCGACCCGGAGCGAGCTGGCGGGGCTCGTATGAACGGCGGCCGAGAGGTCCGCCCGTGAGCGAAGAGGCCCGCGGCCCGGCGCTGCCCCCTGACACGGGCAGGGTCGTCGAGCTCATCCAGCGGCCCGGCACTGCCGCGGTGCTGGTCCTGGGTGAGATGGGCGTGGGCAAGTCCGCGCTCCTCGACGGTGCATGCCAGCAGCTCGCGACTGCGATGGAGCCGCTCAGGCTGCACGGCAGCCCCGCCCTCGCGAAGGTCCCCTACGGCGTCCTCGCGCCATTCCTGGGCGGCCTCCCGCCGGAAGAGGCGGGATCCCGGGTCGAGGTGCTCAGGGCGTTCTGGCGCGCGGTCGAGGAGCTTCGCCACGACCGGAAGTCGGATCTCCTGCTCGCGATCGACGACGCGCACGAGCTGGACCCGGCCTCGAGCGAGGTCGTCGCGGAACTCGTCTCGGCCCGGTGGACCAAGGCGCTCGTGGCATCTCCCAGCGGGGCCGCGCTGCCCCGGCCGCTCATGGAGCTGTGGCTCGACGGCGGGGTTGAGCGCGTTGACCTGTCCCCATTGACCGTGGACCAGGTGTGGGACTTCATCGAGTCAGCAGTAGGCGGACGAGTCCTGCCCTCCGTTCCCAGGCTGTTCTGGCAGGAGTCCGAGGGCAATCCGCTCGTCCTCGGGCGTCTCGTCGACGAGGCGCGCCGCGCCGGTTCGCTCTCGCTGCGGGGGAGCACCTGGATCATCACGGGCGAGCTCCCGCACCGCGGGGCGGGTCTGCTGGGCCTCGCCAGGGCCCAGCTCGCGCGTCTCTCGGCGGCCGAGCGGGAGGCGCTGAGCCTCATTGTCGTCGCTGAGCCTGCACCGTTCGAACTCATCGAGCGGGCGTGCGGCGCCGAGGCGATCAGACGGCTTGTCGCGACCCGCCTGGTCCGCCCTCCCGAGGGCCCTGACGGGGTCCTCCGCCTGCGCCACCCGGTCTACGGCGACGCCCTCCTCTCGCTCATACCGCTCACCACCTCGCTCGCGCTCCGGCAGCACGCCACGGCCTACATGGCCCACCAGACCTCCACTGCCCAAGGACTCCTCCGGGCCGTCACCTGGGCTCTGGACTGCGGCTTCCCCATGGAGGACGCGACGCTCCTGGCCGCGGCCCGCCTCGCGCTGCGGCTCTTCGAGAATGCGCTCGCAGTGCGGGCGGCGGGAGCGGTCCAAGACCCTCGGGCTCGGCTCGCGGCGAAGGAGGTGCTCGGGCAGGTTGCCCACAGCCGGGGCCAGTACGCAGAGGCGGTCGCGCTGCTCAGGCCAGTCGCGGGGCGCGACGGTGTGCTGCGCCCGAGCCTGACGAGTGCGCTCGTGTGGATTGCGGCCCGTACGGCCCTGAACCACCCACCGGCGGCGATCCGCAAGGACATCGACGCGCTCCCCACCTCCCCGGTCACGGACATCCTCGGCCTTGTTGTCGACTCCCTCACCGACGACGCCGCACGGGTAGCCTCCGGACTTGCCCGCTGGCGAGCGAGCCCGCGCGCGCCCCTGACGTTCGACGATGGTTCGCCGGAGCCAACGACGGAGGACGAAGAAGCGGTCGGCGAGGTCATCGTGCGATCCGTCGAGGCTGAGCTGCTCATCGGCTCTGGGCGCCCCCGGAAGGCACGATCGGCCCTCCGAGGCTCGCTCGCACGAGCGGTTGAACAGAACGCGCTCACCCCCTACGTGCAGGCAGTCGCGGCCGCGCGGCTCCTCATGGCGGACCTCGCTGCGGGGGAATGGGACGCCGCGGAGGAGGACGTGCAGCGCTTCCTCATCGCCTCGAACGCAGGGCTCGTCTCGGACGGCGCCGTTGCCGAGACCGTGCGGGGACTGGGCCTGCTGCGGCGGGGCCGCTTCCGGGAAGCCCTCCTGACGCTGGCCCCCGCCGTCGACGCCCTGCGGGAGCGTGACCCACAGCAGGTCCTCCCGTTTGCCGCTGCTGGTGCGGCGTACGCTGGGGCCCGCCTCGGGAAGCATGAGACGGCACGCAGCCTCCTGGGCCAGGTGGTGGACCACGCGGACGTCAGGGTCACCGTGCTCGGCCCCCTCGCAGACCTCTTTGCGGCAGCGGCCAGGGACGCGCTCGATGGCGCGGTGCGGCAGGTCGTGCGCGACGCCGTCGCCCCTCTGGAGTCTGACCGCTTCACCCCTGCGGCGCCTGGCACGGCCCCTGCGGGCCTGGCAGATCGAGGGGCCGAGGGGAGGAGCCTCAAGGCGACCTTGGAGACGTTCTCAGGTGGCGATCGGCTCGATCTTCAGCTGCAGGGAGAGCTGCTGTGGCTCGAGGCTGGCCGCAGGGATCGTCTCGACCGGCTGCTGGATGTGGCGCGCCACATTGAAGGCAGCTGGGCGGAGACGGCGGCGCTCACGGCGTCGGCGCTCGTGGATGGCACACCGGAAGTGCTGCTGGAAGCCGGCGAGGCATTGTGGAATGGTGGCGCGGTGCGCTACGCGCGGGAGTGCTTCGCGGACGCCTCCAGGGCCATGGACCGGGCGCTGCGCCGCGCTGAGGCGCGCGCTGCCTGGGCGAGGAAGACGGAGTGCGATGCCATCCTTGGCGATGAGGGGCCGGCCTCGGTGCCGCCTGACACGAGACGGCTCACGCGGCGCGAGCGCGAGATTGTCGCATTGGCGGTGGCTGGGCTCAGTGACCGGGAGATCGCAGACCGCCTGACGGTCTCCGTGCGGACCGTGGAGGGCCATCTGTACCGCGCCTACTCGAAACTTGATGTGACGAGCCGCGAGCAGCTGACCTCTGCCATGGGACGAGGCCGCAGCGCGAGCCCGGGGCGATGAACACCGCTGCCAAAACTGAGTACACCCCTAGCGCGACCAAGTAGTCGGGGGCCACGCAGGCTACCAAATACGAGTAGTGGCTACGGATGCGGCGGGCGACAGGCGGCGCGACAGTTGAAGTGTGGCCGAGCGGGAGACTGCTCGAAGCCACCCCTCCCAAGAACTGGGCCGGCGGCGTCGGAACCTCCCCGAGACCAAGGTTCCTCCCCCCAGCCGCCGTCGGCCCATCTTGGGGAAGTCTTCTCGTCGCCCGGCCCCGGTGGTGGCGCCCCGGAACGGGATTCCTGCTGGGCGTGGGACAATGTATTGCGGCACGCCAGCGTGCCCTAATTCATCTATGCCTGCGAAAGCAGCTCCGTTCCACCGAAGGAGCCCGGCCCGTGGCCCTTGTCAAGACGCCGTCGACCCTCGTGCACTCCCAGCCCGCGCTGGACGACGCCGAGGTTGCCCGCATCCGCAACGACTTCCCTGTGCTGGAGACGACCGTCCACGGCAAACCGCTCGTGTACCTCGATTCGGGGGCCACAAGCCAGCATCCCAGGACAGTGCTCGAGGCCGAGCAGGAGTTCTACGAGCACCGCAACGCAGCAGTGCACCGCGGTGCCCACGAGCTCGCCGTCCGGGCGACGGACGCGTACGAGGACGCCCGGGTGTCGGTGGCACAGTTCGTGGGCGCTTCCCCTGACGAGATCGTCTGGACCTCCAACGCCACCGAGGCCATCAACCTCGTCGCGTACGCCCTTGGCACGGCAACGGCCTGGGCCGAGCGTGGCCGCGGCGGCGACTCGATGCGCGCGCTCGCGCTCGGACCCGGGGACGAGATCGTAGTGACGGAGCTCGAGCACCATGCCAACCTCATTCCCTGGCAGGAGCTCGCCTTCCGCACCGGCGCGACGCTCAGGTGGATTCCGGTCGACGACGACGGGCGGCTCCGGATGGACGAGGCTGAGCGCCTCATCGGCCCGCGGACCAGGGTGCTCGCGTTCGCGCACGCATCCAACGTGCTCGGCTCGGTCGCGCCGGTCGAGGAGCTCGTTGCCCTGGCCCGCCGTGTCGGAGCGCTCACGGTCCTCGACGCGTGCCAGTCCGCGCCGCACATGCCGTTGGACCTGAAAGCACTCGACGTGGATTTCGCGGCATTCTCCGGCCACAAGATGCTTGCGCCCACGGGGATCGGCGCTCTGTACGGCCGCCGTGAGCTCCTGGACGCGCTTCCCCCGTTCCTCGTCGGGGGGTCCATGATCACCACGGTGACAATGGAGCGCGCCGAGTACCTTCCCGCGCCGCAGCGCTTCGAGGCAGGAACCCAGCGCATCTCCCAGGCGGTCGCATTCGCAGCGGCCGTCGACTACCTGTCCCAAATCGGCGTCGAGCGCGTCCACGCATGGGAAGCCGGCCTAGGCGCCCGGCTGGCTGAGGGCGTGGCCGGGATTCAGGGGGTTCGCCTCCTGGGCCCACAGCCGGGGGAGGAGTGGCACGGCTCGGGCCGGATCGGCTTGACCGCGTTCGACGTCGAGGGCGTCCACGCTCACGACGTCGGCCAATACCTCGACAATGCTGGCATCGCCGTCCGCGTGGGCCACCACTGCGCCCAGCCGCTCCACCGGCGCCTCGGCCTGACCGCGTCTACCCGGGCTAGCGCCTACCTGTACACCACGACCGCGGAGGTCGAAGCCTTCCTGGGTGCCCTCGGCGAGGTCCGCGGCTACTTCGGAGTTGCCCGATGAGCCTCGATTCCCTCTACCAGCAGATCATCCTGGAGCACGCGAAGGCCCGCCACGGTGCTGGCCTCGACGGCGAGCCCGGCGGCCACGAGGGCCAGTCGCACCAGCTGAATCCGGTGTGCGGCGATGAGGTGACGGTCCGCGTCGAGGTGAGTGACGGCGTCGTGCGTCGTATCCGCTGGGACGGGCAGGGCTGCTCGATCTCCATGGCGTCCGCCTCGGTGCTCCATGACATGGCCGAGGGGCTGACGGTGGCGGAGTTCGCCGAGTTGGTCGATGCCTTTCGGGAGATGCTCCGCTCCCGGGGGGCCGTGGCCGCAGACCCTGAGGTACTCGGTGACGCGGCGGCCTTCGAGGGAGTGTCTCGCTATGTTGCCCGAGTCAAGTGCGCGATGATCGCCTGGGTGGCTGCGGAGGATGCGGCGCGGCAGGCGAGTGCCTGACCCCGATCCAGATTGACTGTTCCGCGGTGACCCTACTCCCGGTCCCCGCGCTGGAACGCATCCGGCACCCCGTCGCCGTCGGCGTCGACCCCTTCCTCTGCCTCGACCCGCCTGTAGTGGCGATTGCGGAGACGAAGCACGACGGCGGCGAGCAGCGCCGCTGTCAGGGAGCCGGCGAGGATCGCGGCCTTGGCGTGCTCGCCGTGCGCCGAGGAGGGGCCGAAGGACAATTCGGCGATGAGCAGCGAGACGGTGAACCCGACGCCGGCCAGGAGGGCCAGCCCCGCCACGTCCACCCAGGCGAGGGCAGGGTCGAGGTCCGCATGGCGGCTCGCGGTCACGAGCCACGTTGAGGCGAAGACGCCCACGGCCTTGCCGATCACGAGCGCCGCGGCAACCCCCACCGCCACGGGATCGCGCAGCGCCGAGGCCACGCCGTCCCAGCCGCCGAGCGCCACGCCCGCTGAGAAGAATGCGAAGACGGGCACCGCGAACCCAGCTGAGAGCGGACGGAGCCGGTGCTCGAAGTGCTCGGCAAGGCCGGGCCCGGCGTCGGGCCCGCCATTCTTGGCGCTGCGCAGCACGGGCACACTGAAGGCGAGGAGCACCCCGGACACGGTGGCGTGGACGCCTGAGGCGTGCACGAGCGCCCACGTGACCAGGGCGAGTGGCACGAGCAGGTACCAGGCCCGGATGCGGAGCTGGACGAGGACGCCGAACCCGGCGAGCGGAAGCAGTGCAAGGACCAGGTACACGGGCTCGAGGTGCGATGAGTAGACGAACGCGATGATGGCGATCGCGATGAGGTCGTCCACCACGGCCAGGGTCAGCAGGAAGGTCCGGAGCGCGGCCGGCAGATGGGTGCTGATGACGGCCAGGACGGCAAGGGCAAACGCGATGTCGGTGGCCGTCGGGATCGCCCAGCCGCGAAGGCCGTCCGACCCCGTGGCGAGGCCGACCGAGGTGTAGATCAGGGCAGGCACCGCGACGCCCCCGAAGGCGGCCACGATCGGCACGAGGGCGGTGGACGGTCGCCGCAGGTCACCGGCGACGAACTCGCGTTTGAGCTCGAGCCCCGCCACGAAGAAGAAGAGCGCGAGCAGACCGTCCGCCGCCCAGTCTCCGATGCTGAGGTCGAGGTTCCAGGGCGAGTACCCGAGCGGGGTGTCCCGCAGTGCGGCGTACGCATTGCGGGCAGGCGAGTTCGCCCACACGAGCGCGGCGATGGTGGCGATCAGGAGCAGGGCCCCGCCCACGGTCTCCTTGCGCAGGATCTCCGCAATCCGGCGGTACTCCGGGTAGCTTCCCCGCTTCAGCGTGGGAGTGGGCGGACGACGCCGCGCGGGGCGCTTGTTCATGGAAGGGTCCGTTTCGGTCGGGGTTCCTCTGGGGCGGACAAAGTCCACGCCGACCAGGCTTCCCGGCACACCTGAGTCCCACTCTACCGGGCCACGCAGGCTGTGGGGCGGAACTACGACAGGGCGCACGGACAGCAGAGCGCCCCGGCCCCCGCACCATGCAGGGCCGGGGCGCCTGTTCGCCACCGGCACGTCCCGGGCGTCCCCCGCCCCGGAACGGCCCCCTGACGGGCCTCCTGAAGAGGCCGCGGCTCAGGAGAAGAGCGTCCTGACGCCCACCACGGCCACCGCGATCCCGAGGGTCATGGAGATCGCCACGAGCGCCAGGTGCACCGTGAAGAACCGTGTTGCACGGCCCTGCTCGTCCTTGGCCCGCGGATCCTTCAGGATGCGGCGGAAGAACTGGGGCCACACCACGAGGTTCCATACGCCGGCCACGATGAGAAGCCAGGACAGGGCGACGGGGAGCTGCATCAGCCGATCTCCCCGGCGAGCCAGGCCTCGGCCTGCGTCGCCTGGAGGTTGAGGGCCTTGCCCACCATCGGCTCGGCCGCGGAGGCGATTTTGCCGCCGAGCAGCGGAACGCCGGAGCTCACGGTGCCGTTGAGTTCGATGCGGGTCGCAGCGCCGTCGGCCGCGAGGCGCTGCACCGCGGCGACGTCGACCGGGGCACCGGCGACCTTGACCTTGATGTCGGCCTGGCGGGAGCCGTCGGCCTCGGGAGCGCCCCACGTCTCGGTTTGGGTGACGTTGAGGTACTCGCCGACTACCTTGCGGGCGATCTCGGGCAGGCGCTGGGTGGGTAGCTGGCGCACGACCGTCGCGGTGAACGGGCCGGCCACATCGCCATCGATCGTGAATGACTCGAGGCGGCCGCCCACGAGTTCGCTCACGTGGCGCTGGAACGCCTCATCGGCGAACACCGCGGCAACGCGGTCGACGGGGAAGTTGAGGGTCTGGCTGGCTGACAGTGCCAAAGGGGTCCTTCCATAGGAGGCTGGGGCGTCCGGAAGAGCGGCTTCCGGCGCAGGCACGCGGGGGCGCGCGCCGAAGACCATCCTAGGGTGCTGGGGTGCTCCGGCCGGACCGCAGGCAGCCCGTGACGCGGCACCACCGCGCCGGTGCGTGGCGACGGCCATGACGCCGCCCACACGGCAGCGTGCGTGGGCTGTTTTGTCCCCTCCATGCCAAGGGCGAAACCAGACATCTGGAGCGGCGGCATTGGCTAAGCTTGAACCGCCCCCGCCACTGCCCCAGTGTCGGGGTTGTCGTGTTGTCTTCTGCGCGCTGAGGATCTGCGTCAGCGCGAGATGAGGAGCCAGAAGTGCCTGTTGAGGTCCTGCGTCCGGCGAGCCGTGGGGGCGCGCCCATCCTCGACGGCCTTCGGCGTGCCGTCGGCGAGGACTCGAGCGTGTCCCGCCTGACCGAGTACGCATCCAAGCCCGCCTCCCGTCGCAGCCAGGACCTCCAGGTCGTCGCACCCGCCGGTCTGCGTCCCGTCGTCGTCGCAGAGGTGCTCGAGGCACTCCCGGAACCGGGCGGCGTCGTGCTCGCGGTGACAGCAACCGAGCGGGAGGCCGAGGATCTCGTCGCAGCCCTCGGCGCGTACGTGCCGGCCGGCTCGGTCGCGCTGTTCCCGAGCTGGGAGACCCTGCCGCACGAGCGGCTCTCGCCGCGGTCGGACACGGTGGGGCGCCGCCTCGCCGTCCTGCGCCGGCTCGCGTATCCCGCCGTGCCCGCGGGAAGCCCCCCAGCGGCTCACGACGGCGCGGGGTCGCCGCTGCGCGTCGTCGTCGCCCCGGTGCGTGCCGTGCTCCAGCCGCTCGTCGCGGGCCTCGGCGACCTCGAGCCGGTGTCCCTCGCCGTGGGACAGGAGGTGCCCTTCGACCACGTGGTGCATGCGCTCGGCGACGCGGCCTACGCGCGCGTGGATATGGTGACCCGCCGCGGCGAGTTCGCGGTCCGCGGCGGCATCATCGACGTCTTCCCACCCACCGAGGACCACCCCGTGCGCGTCGAGTTCTTCGGCGACGAGGTCGAGCAGATGCGCTGGTTCGCCGTGGCCGACCAGCGCTCGCTGACGGGCCCCGCCGTGCACCACCCCGCGGCGCTCGTGGCGGCGCCCTGCCGCGAGCTGCTCATCACGCCGTCCGTCATGAGCCGGGCCGCGAAGCTCAAGGGCCGCCTGCCTGCGGCCGAGGACATGCTCGAGAAGATTGCCGGCGGGATCGCGGTGGAGGGCATGGAGTCACTCGCCCCGCTCCTCGTGGACCGCATGGTCCCCTTCATAGGCGAGCTGCCCGAGGGGTCCCTGGCCCTCGTCGTGGAGCCGGAGAAGGTGCGGGCCCGCGCCCACGACCTCGCGGCGACCAACGAGGAGTTCCTTGCCGCGGCATGGGCCACGGCGTCCGACGGCGGCGCGGCACCTCTCGACGTTGGCCTCGCCGCCGCTGCGGGGACCGGCACAGACACAGCTGAGCACGCCGGCCGTCTCGAGGACGCGAGCTTTGCCACACTCGGCGAGGTGCGGTCCGAAGCCCAGCAGCGGGGCGTCACCTGGTGGTCGCTGACGCCCCTCGCCGCGGACGAGGAGACCGTGCTCGACGTCGACATCGTGACCATCGCCGCACGCGAGCCACGGGGCTATCAGGGCGACGTGGCGGAGATGATGGGGTTCATCGGGGGACGGGTGCGAGACGGGTGGCGCATCGTCGTCGCGACCGACGGCCCGGGGCCGGCCCAACGACTGGCCGAGCTGTTCCATGACGCGGACATTCCCTGCAGCCGGGTGGACGGCCTCGCGCGGCTCCCCGAACCGGGCATCATCGAGATCACGACGGCGCCGGCCGGCACCGGGTTCGTGCTGGACGGGCTCAGGCTCGGGCTCCTCACCGAGGCCGACCTGCTCGGCCGCGCAAGCGCCGCGGGGACCCGCGACATGCGGAAGATGCCCTCCCGGCGGCGCAACGCCGTCGACCCTCTCTCGCTCCACTCGGGCGACTTCGTGGTGCACGAGCAGCATGGGATCGGCAAGTTCGTCGAGCTCGTGCAGCGCCGTGCCGCGGGGGCCGGTCCCGACACGACGCGTGAGTACATGGTCCTCGAGTACGCGCCGGCCAAGCGCGGGGCGCCGGGCGACAGGCTCTTCGTGCCAACCGACCAGCTCGACCAGATCACACGCTACGTCGGCGGGGACACGCCGGCGCTGTCCAAGATGGGCGGCGCCGACTGGGCGTCGACCAAGTCCAAGGCCAAGAAGGCCGTCAAGGAGATCGCAGGCGAGCTCATCCGGCTCTACTCCGCGCGGATGGCGTCCAAGGGCCATGCCTTCGGCCCGGACACGCCGTGGCAGCGTGAGCTTGAAGAGGCCTTCCCGTACGTCGAGACGCCGGACCAGCTCACCTCCATCAACGAGGTCAAGGCGGACATGGAGCGCGAGGTCCCGATGGACCGCCTCGTGTCCGGCGACGTGGGCTACGGCAAGACCGAGATCGCCGTGCGGGCTGCCTTCAAGGCAGTTCAGGACGGGAAGCAGGTAGGCGTGCTCGTGCCCACCACCCTGCTGGCCCAGCAGCACTTCGAGACGTTCTCCGAGCGGTTCTCGGGCTTCCCCGTGCGCATCCGGGCGCTCTCCCGGTTCCAGACCGCCGCAGAGGCCAAGGACACGCTCGAGGGGCTCAGGAACGGCTCGGTGGACGTGGTGATCGGCACGCACCGGCTCCTCTCCAAGGAGGTCCACTTCAAGGACCTCGGCCTCGTGGTCATCGACGAGGAGCAGCGGTTCGGGGTCGAGCACAAGGAAGAGCTCAAGAAGATGCGGACCAACGTGGACGTCCTCGCGATGTCTGCGACCCCGATCCCGCGCACGCTCGAGATGTCCCTCACCGGAATCCGCGAGACCTCCACCCTCGCCACCCCGCCCGAGGAGCGGCACCCCGTCCTGACCTACGTGGGTCCGTACACCGACAAGCAGGTTTCGGCGGCGATCCGGCGCGAGCTCATGCGCGAGGGCCAGGTGTTCTTCGTGCACAACCGCGTCTCCTCGATCGAGAAGCAGGCGGCGGCCATCCGCGAGCTCGTGCCCGAGGCCCGGGTTGAGGTTGCCCACGGGCAGATGTCCGAGTCCCGGCTCGAGAAGATCATCGTGGACTTCTGGGAGAAGCGCTTCGATGTGCTCGTCTGCACCACGATCATCGAGACCGGGCTGGACATCTCCAACGCGAACACCCTGATCATCGACCGGGCCGACCAGTACGGGCTCTCCCAGCTGCATCAGCTGCGCGGCCGCGTCGGGCGGGGGCGCGAGCGGGCCTACGCGTACTTCCTGTTCCCTGCGGAGAAGCCCCTCGGCGACGTCGCGCTCGAGCGGCTCAAGGCCGTGGCCGCCCACAACGAGCTCGGCGCCGGTATGCAGCTGGCCATCAAGGACCTCGAGATCCGCGGCGCGGGCAACCTGTTGGGCGGGGAACAGTCCGGCCATATCCAGGGCGTGGGCTTCGACCTGTACATCCGGCTCGTGGGGGAGGCCGTTGCGGACTTCCGCGGCGAGGGCGAGGAGAAGGTCGCCGAGATGAAGATCGAGCTGCCGGTCAACGCCCACCTCCCGCACGACTACGTACCGGGCGAGCGGCTCCGCCTCGAGGCCTACCGCAAGCTCGCCGCCGCGACGGATGACGCCGGCATCTCCGAGGTCATGGACGAGCTCACCGACCGGTACGGCGAGCCGCCGGCGCCCGTGCAGAACCTCGCGGCCGTGGCCCGTTTCCGGGTCCGGGCCCGTGCGGCCGGGCTGACCGACGTGGCGCTCCAGGGCACCATGGTCCGGTTCGCGCCCGCGGACCTGCCCGAATCCAAGCAGATGCGGCTCACCCGCATGTACAAGGGAGCCCAGTACAAGCCGGCCCTGAACGCGGTGCTCATCCCCAAGCCCAAGACCGCGCCCGTGGGCGGGCGAGACCTGATCGACGGTGAGATCCTCGCGTGGGCGGACCAGGTGGTCGAGGCGATCTTCGCCCCGGCCCCCGCGCCCGCCGCATGACGCAGCGCGTGACGGGCGGCGCAGGACGGCCGGCGCCCGGCCAGCCCACGGTGGATCTGCTCAGCCTTCGAGCCAGGACCGGAGCAGGCCGAGCCCCTCACGGATGTCGTCCACGGGCAGGCCCGAGTAGGCGAGCCTCACGTACGAGCGGTCCTCGCCGGGCTGTGGCCGGCCGAAGTGCAGCCGCGTGCAGAAGGAGACGCCGGTGGCCTGCAGCGCCTCGGCGGCGAACGTCGGCAGGTCGCTGATGCCCTTGAGCGTCATGGCCTCGGTGACGTCGGGAAACAGGTAGAACGTTGCGTTGGGCTTCGCGACCGTGACGCCCGGCATCGAGTTCAGCAGGTCGACCGCGGCGTCGCGGCGCGCCTCAAGCTCGGCGAGGATGGCCCGCGGACCCGCCTGGTCGCCGCGGAGCGCCTCGACCCCGGCGTGCTGGACAAAATGGGTGGTGCAGGACTCGTTGTTCGTGTTCAGCTTCGCGATGGCGGCAGAGACGTCCGGGGGTGCGACCGCACACCCCAGCCGCCAGCCCGTCATGGCGAACTTCTTGCTGAACGTGTACAGGATGACCGTGCGCTCCGCCATGCCCGGCAGCGCGGCGATCGATTCGGACGTGCCCGAGTAGCGCATCTCGAAGTACGCCTCGTCGGAGAGCACCCACAGGTTGTGGCGCTGAGCCAGTTCGGCAATGGCCCGCCGCTCCTCGGCGGTGGATTCGGCCCCGATGGGGTTCTGGAGATCGTTGTACACGATGGCCTTGGTCTTGGGCCCGATCATCGAGGCGACCTGATCAAGGTCGATCGCGAAGCCCGTCCCGGTGGGGATGTACCGGTAGGGACGCGCCACGCCGCCGAAGTACTCGATCTGGCTCTCGTAGATGGGGTAGCCGGGGTTCGGGTGGAGCACCTCGTCGCCCGGGTCCATGACGGCTTGGATGAACTTGGTGATGACGGGCTTGCCACCGGGGTGCACGGTCACCTGCTCGGGGCTGATCTGCATTCCGCGCGCCGCCCCGATGTCCTCGGCGAGAGCCTCGCGCAGGAGGGGAATCCCCGGTCCGGGGCAGTAGCCTGTCTTGCCGGCACCGATGGCCTCGTCCATCGCGTGGACGATGTTCGCAGGCGTCGGCAGGTCGATGTCCCCCAGGTGGAACGGATAGACACGGTGACCGGCAGCGGCCCACTGCTCCGCGGTGCGCGACACTTCGAAGGCAGTCTCTGTGCCCAGTCTTCCCAGCCGTTGTGCGAGTTCCACGTTCCACCCTCGTTCTGACACGACGGGCCCTTGAGCCTCAGGGGCCCGGTGCCGCCATCCTACGACTGTCACGGCGCCCAGCATCGGGGTATAGGCTCCGTTGCATGGCACCCAGAGATCTCGTGGTCAGCATTCCGGACAAGGCCCTGGGGCGTGCTTTCGGGGAAGCGCCCGAGGGTGTGGAGGTCATCGAATGGGACATGTCCAGGCCCGCTCCGAGGGCCGAGATCGACATTGTGGTGCCGCCCTACATGAGCGCACCGACCCTTCTGGCCGCCCTCGACGGCGTCGCCACTCGGCTCGTGCAGAGCCAGTCGATCGGGTACGACGGTGTGGCCGCGGCCCTCCCCTCAGGGCACGTGTTTGCCAATGCGGTCACCGTGCACGAGACGTCCACGGCCGAACTGGCGGTGGCGCTCATGCTCGCCGTGCAGCGGGGCCTGCCGGACTTTGTCCGAGCCGCTTCCCGGGGCACGTGGGCGCCGGCCCGGTATGCCTCTCTCGCTGACCGGACGGTGCTGTTGCTGGGCTACGGCGGGGTGGGCCGGGCCATCGACGAGCGGCTGCGCGGGTTCGAGACGACCGTGCTGCGCGTGGCGTCGCGTGCGCGCGACGAGGGCGGGGTGCATGTGCACGGGATGGACGAGGTGGACTCGCTCGTGCCGCAGGCCGACATCGTTGTCGTCGGCGTGCCGCTGAACGAGACGACGACACGCCTCGTCGACGACCGGTTCCTCTCTCTCCTGCCGGAGGGTGCCCTCCTCGTGAACATGGCCAGGGGACCCGTTGCGGACACAAACGCGATCCTCGACCATGCCCGGCGCGGCCGGCTGCGGTTCGCGCTGGACGTGACGGATCCTGAGCCCCTCCCGGATGGGCATCCCCTGTTCGCGCTGCCGAACGTGCTTCTGAGTCCGCATGTCGGCGGGGCGTCGAGCGCCATGACGCCCAGGATGGCGCGGCTGCTGCGACGCCAGGTCGAGCGAATGCAGCGCGGCGACGAGCCGGAGAACGTGGTGGTCCGGAGCTGAGGCGCGCCGCTGGGCTCCCGGACTAGGACGCCAGACGCCCGCCGTCTCCCCAAGGGAGGCGGCGGGCGTCTGCGACGAGTGCGTCGGTCTAGTGGCGGTGCTCGCTGCCGCTGTCGTTCCTGGCCATGAACGTCATCGGGATTCCGAACGTGGCGGCGAAGAGCAGGATGAGCGCGGCCATCGGCCAGACATTCGTGAAGTCAAGGAACTGCACGAGGTACAGGCCCACGAGGAAGAGGACCATGAAGATCACGAAGAAGATGATGCTGCCGCGGAGGGGGTTCGGCTCGAGGGTGCGGTTGTACTGATCGTCAGACATGTCTCTCCTGTACGGTGCGTCTAGTAGCCGCCGGTGCTCTGCAAGCCACCGGTGACGATGGCCACGCCGGAGCTCGCTCCGATCCGGGTGGCACCCGCAGCAATCATAGCCCGCGCCTCATCCGCAGTGCGCACACCGCCGGAGGCCTTCACACCGATGTCGGCGCCCACCGTGGCCCGCATGAGCGCCACGTCCTCGACGGTTGCCCCGCCGCCGTTGAAGCCGGTGGAGGTCTTCACGAAGTCGGCCCCCGCCTCCACGGCGGCCTCACAGGCAAGGACCTTCTGCGCATCGGTCAGCAGGGAGGTCTCGATGATGACCTTGATGATCGAGGAGCTGCCGTGCACGGCCTCGGCGACCGCCTGGATGTCCTCGGCGAGTGCCCCCCGGTCATCGGCGCGAGCGGCGGCGATGTTGATGACCATGTCGACCTCGTCCGCGCCGTCGAGTGTCGCCCCGCGCGCCTCGAAGACCTTGACGTCTGTCGGCGTCGCCCCGAGGGGGAAGCCCGCGACGGCGCACGTGAGCACACCCGAGCCCCTCAGTGCCTTGTTCGCCGCCTTGACCCACACAGGGTTGACGCACACTGACTTGAACCCGTACCGGACAGCCTCGCTGCACAGGTCGAGGATGTCCCCCTCACTCGCCTCTGGCTTCAGGAGGGTGTGGTCGATGTAGCCGGCAAGGTCCGCGGGAGTCAGTGCGGGCTCGGAAGACACGTCTGCGTCCTTTCGCTTGGGTCATCCCATACTGGCACACCGACCCGATGGCGCGAACGCCTTACGCCCGGGGCGCGGCGACCCGCAGCCGGTACCCGCGCTTCACCACGGTCTGGACGAGCTCGGACATGGGCAGGGCAGCCCGCAGGCGGCTCATTGCCATGTCGAGAGCGTGGCCCGAGGCGCTCGGCGAGACGAGCCGCGCGAGCGCCTCCCGCGGCACGACAGCCCCGCCGGCGTCGAGGAGCGCGCGGAAGAGGAGCATGGCGGCGGGTGCGAGGGACAGCTCCTCGCCTCCGATCGTGATTCCACGGCCCCGCACCTCGATCTCCCCGGCGGGCGACGCGAGGCACCTGACCTGGCACCGGGTGAGATTGTCCGCGACGAGCCGGATGAGGGCGCCCATGCGGAACCGCTCGGGAACCCAGGGGCGCAGGCCGGCTGCCGCGAGCGGCGCGGCCGTGACGGGCCCGACGGCGGCGCTTGCCACCCGTCCGCGCAGGGCGGCGATGAGCTGCGGGTAGGCGCCGAGCTCGTGGGCCGTGCTGAACAGGGCGTCGACGGCGGGGGCGCTCGTGAACGTGACGACGTCGAGTTCGCCCGCGCAGATGGCTCTGATGAGCGACTCGACCCGTTCGCCTTCCGCCGGGCGGACCCAGCGGTAGGGCGTGATGGTGGTCAGGTCTGCTCCTGCGGCGCGAAGCCGGTCGAGCTGGGCGCCATCGGTGTAACCGTGGAGCTGCATGACGATCCGTCTGCCATCGAGTCGGCCGCCTGATTCGTGCAGGACCATGCCGACGAGTGTCGCGGTCGTCTCGTCGTGCGCGATGCCGACGTCGGCGAGCCCGGCCGCGCGGACCGCGCCGCGGGCCTTCGGGCCCCGCACGTACAGCGACGCGCGGCCTAGGACATCCTGCAGGGCGTCGCCGAGGCCAGCAGCCTCCGCGACCTCGAGCCACCGGCGCATGCCGTAGGCGGTGGTGACGATGCACGTGTCCGGGCGTGCAGCGATGGTCGTCCGCGTGTCCTCGATGACGCCGAGGTCCTGGTCCACGGGCGCGATGGTGAGGACGGGGGCGTGCAGCACCTCGGCGCCGCGCCGTTCGAGCGCTTCGATGAGGTCCTCGGAGCGTCGGTGGGACGTGACGCCGACGCGGAATCCCCTGAGCACCGTCTCGAGTCCCTGGCCGGCCGCCGAGGTCGTGGCCGCTGCTGGGCTCTCATGGATCATGTGGCCCCTCCGGCCCCCATCATGAGCGACTCCGCGAGGTCCCGCAGCTCCTCGCCGTCCGCGCTGCCCCGAGCGAGCCGCACCACGCGGCCGATCACGATGACCGCGGGGTTCTCGCACGCCCCTGCATCCGCCTCGACCTTGCCGAGGTCCGTGATCGTGGTGCGCTGGCCGGCCTGATGGCCGCGTTCGACGACGGCGAGCGGCGTGTCCCGTCCGAGTCCCGACCGCCTGAGCCCGGCGGCGAGATGAGGAAGATTGGCGATCCCCATGAGCACGACGACGGTGCCCCCTTCCGCTGCCAGCCCGGCGAGGTGGAGGTGCTCCGCCTCCGTGAGCGGTGCGTGCCCGGAGATGACCGTGAACGAGTGGCTCACGTCCCTGTGGGTGACGGGGATCCCGGCGGCGGCCGGCACGGCGATCGAACTCGAGATCCCGGACACGACGCGTACGGTCACACCCGCCGCGACGCATGCGGCCGCCTCCTCGGCACCACGGCCGAACACGAAGGGATCGCCGCCTTTGAGCCGGACCACATTGGAGCCGGCTCCATCACCCCCGCCAGTCGCGTACTCGACGATCAGGCGGTTGATCTCGTCCTGGGGCACTCTGTGGTGGCCGGGGAGCTTCCCGACGTCGATGAGCTGCGCGGTGGTGAGGTCTTCGAGCTCGCGCCACGGTGCGAGCCTGTCGAACAGGACCACATCGGCGTCACGCAGCGCCTTGACGGCGGAGACCGTGAGGAGCCCGCGGGACCCCGGGCCGCCGCCCACGAGCGTCACGTGGCCTCGGCGCCCGGCGGGCGGCTCGTCGACCTGCGGGACCCCGAGCTTGCGGTAGTGGTCGAGCACAGGCGACCACGCGTCGTCGTGCGTGCCGCGCTCCTTCACAGGGGAGCCGACGACGGCGACGAGCGCTGGCCGCGCGGGCACGGCCACTGCCGCCATGAACGCGGCTGGCGACTCGAAGTGCGCGAGGACTGCGCCCGCCCTGCGGTACCGAAGGACGGCCTGACGCGCGGCGTCCGCGTCGCCGAGCAGGACGACAGGCATCCCCTCCAGGCTGATGCTGAGCTGCATGTCAGGCCTCCTGCCCGGCCGTGCCCGTGCGGACGGGGATCTCGAAGCCCAGGGAGACCTTCTCGCGCTCCGCCGGCGTGGCTGGCCTGATCTGGTCGCGCTCGGTGACGTGGACGATCGAATCATCCGAGGCCCCGGGCGCGTTGACGAAGGAGCGGAACCGGCGAAGCCGCTGCGGGTCCTTCAAGGTCGCTGCCCACTCGTCCTCGTAGTTCTCCACATGGGTGGCCATCGCGGCCTCGAGTTCGGCGGCGATCCCGAGGGAGTCCTCGACCACCACCTGGCGGACGTGCTCGAGCCCGCCGTCGAGCTCCTCCTGCCAGCGGGCCGTGCGCTGGAGGCGGTCCGCGGTGCGGATGTAGTACATGAAGTAGCGGTCAATGTAGGCGATGAGCGTCGCATCGTCGAGGTCCTTGGCAAGGAGCTGGGCGTGGGCCGGGGTCGCGCCGCCGTTGCCGCCCACGTACAGGTTCCAGCCGTCGGCCGTCGCGATGACGCCGACGTCCTTGCCGCGGGCCTCGGCGCACTCGCGCGCACACCCGGAGACGCCGAGCTTGAGCTTGTGCGGGCTGCGGAGGCCGCGGTACCGCAGCTCGAGCTGGATCGCCATCCCCACGGAGTCCTGTTGGCCGTAGCGGCACCAGCTTGAGCCGACGCAGCTCTTCACGGTGCGCAGGCTCTTGCCGTAGGCCTGCCCGGACTCCATGCCCGCGGCGATGAGCTCGGCCCAGATGTCGGGCAGCTGTTCGAGGCGCGCGCCGAACATGTCGATGCGCTGGCCACCCGTGATCTTCGTGTAGAGGCCGTACCTCTGGGCGACGGCCGCGATCACTCCGAGCTTCTCCGGGGTGATCTCGCCGCCCGGGATGCGCGGGACCACCGAGTACGTGCCGTCCTTCTGCATGTTCGCGAGCGCGCGGTCGTTGGTGTCCTGGAGGGTGCCGCGGCCGGCGTCGAGCACGTAGGCCGAGGTCTGGGAAGCGAGGACCGAGGCGATGGTCGGCTTGCAGATGTCGCACCCGGCACCCGTCCCGTAGCGGGACATGATGTCCTCGAACGAGGTCAGCTGCAGGACGCGGATGGCGTCGAAGAGCTCCTGGCGCGAGAGGGAGATGTGCTCGCAGAGCGCCTTGCTGACGGTCACGCCGGACTTGGTCAGCTCGGCCTCGAGGAGCTTCTTGATCATGGGCACACACGAGCCGCACTGGGTTCCGGCGCGGGTGCAGGCTTTGAGGCCGGGGACGTCCCGCACTGGGTCCTTACCTTCGCACGTCCCGCACGCGTTCACCGCATCGCGGAGCGTGCCCGCAGCGACGTTGTTGCACGAGCAGAGGATCGCGTCGTCGGGGAGTTCGGTCTCGGGTGCATCGCCGCCCTCTGCGCCAGCAGTTGACGCGGTGAGGAAGGCGCCGGGCTCGGCCGGCAGTTCGCGGCCGAGGAGCGGGCGCAGCGCCATGTAGGGGGAGGCGTCGCCTACGAAGATGCCGCCGAGGAGCGTGCGCGCGTCGTCGGTCGTGACGATCTTCTGGTACACGCCGCGGGCGGGATCCGCGTAGACGATCTCGAGCGCGCCGGGCTCCTTAGCGAACGCGTCCCCGAAGCTCGCGACGTCCACGCCCGAGAGCTTGAGCTTCGTCGCCGTGTCGAAGCCGGGGAACGTCGCATCGCCGCCGTGGAGGCGGTCTGCCACGATCTCGGCCATCGTGTTCGCGGGGGCCACGAGGCCGAGGCACATGCCGCCGAAGCTCGCGACCTCGCCGATGGCCCACACATTCGGTGCCCCGGTGGCGCAGGCCTCGTCGATCACGACGCCGCCGCGCGGCCCGAGCGCGAGGCCGGCGCTGTCCGTGCTGCCGGTGCTGCCCGCCTCGACGGCCGCATCGACCGCTGCGCGGATGAGCTCATCCCGGGGCCGGACGCCGATCGCGACGACCACGAGGTCAGCGTCGATGACGCGCTCGTCAGCCATGAGGACTCCGGTGACCCGGCCGGCGTCGTCCGTCTGGACCTCGGAGGGGAACACGCCACCGTGGACGGTGAAGCCCTTCGTCCCGATGAGGCGGGTGAGTGCTTGGCCTGCGCCCTCGTCGAGCTGGCGGTTCATGGGCCATGGCGAGCCGTCGATGATGATGGCCTCGGCGCCCAGGGACTTGGCGCCCGCCGCTGCCTCGATGCCGAGCAGGCCTCCGCCGATCACGGCGACGACGGGCGTGCGGCCCAGATCCTTGGACAGGCGGCCGATCTCGGCGCGGAGGAACCAGACGTCCTCGAGCGTGCGGTACACGTAGGACTTGTCGGAGCCGGGGATGGGGAGCCGGGCCGCGTTCGAGCCGGTCGCGAGCACGAGCTCGTCGTACGCGTGCCCTTCGGTCTGGCCGGTGCCGTCCTCCGTATAGACGATGCGAGTTTCGGTGTCGATGCTCACCGCGCGGGCCCCGGTGCGGAGCGTCACACCGGTCTGATCCCACATGGAGGGGTCGCCGAGCGTGAGGTCGACGTCGGCCGGGTCCCCCGTGAGGGCCTTGGAGAGCGCCACCCGGTCATAGGGGAGGTGCGCCTCCTCGGCGATCGCAGTGACCGCGAAGCCGTCGAGGCCACGGGCGGCCATCGCGTCCACGAAGCGGTGCGCGGCGGGACCGCCGCCGACCACGACAACGCGTCGCAGACCAGGGCGTGCGCCAGTCTCCGGGGCCGGGGAGGTCGGCTTCTCGGGCTGAAGGGGAATGCTCACGTGTGGGGCCTTCCGTCGAAGTGGGAGCCGGCAACGGGCGCCGGCGAAACGATTTCCTCCAGCGTACGAACCGGCGATTTCGGTCCAGTTGCCCGTGTGTAACGGCCGATGAACTTCGCTGTCACGAGGATGTTTCGGCCTGTGTGAGGCCTGTTTTACGTGGCTGTGACACAGACTCAACCCCGCCGAAATGGCCCACTCCGTAGCGTTGGAGCATGACGATCACCGCCGACTCACCCGCCCCCGCCGCCCCGACAGACGACGCCCCCCTCGCCCTTTCGGCGGGCGCGTGGCACAGCGTCTGCAATCTGGCTGACCTTGAGCCCAACTGGGGCGAGGCTGCCCTCATCGGTGGCCGGCAGATCGCCGTCTTCCGTCTGGCGACGGACGAGGTCTTCGCCGTCGAGCAGCGCGATCCCGCAACCGAGGCCCATGTCATGGCGCGCGGCATCGTGGGCTCGCGCGGAGAGCGCCGCACGATCGCCTCCCCGCTCCACAAGCAGGTCTACGATCTGGCGACGGGGGAGCGGCTCGACGGGCCCGGCACGTCCATCGCCGCCTTCCCGACGCGCGTGGTCAACGGGATCGTGGAGATCGCGGCCTGAGCCTTCCCCGGGCAACATGCGTCTGTCAGTTTGCATTGACACAATCGTGCCTGTCAGGCTAGATTGACAGATATGGACGAACAGCAGTTATCGCGCTCGCTGGCATCCGAGGATCCCGCCGTGGGCCTCCGGGCGGTCGGAGCGCTCCATCGACTCGCCGAGTCCACGGAGACGCGCTACGTGGCCCTTGCCCGCGAGCGGGGCTGGACCTGGGAACAGATCGGGGATGCTCTCGGGGTGTCCCGCCAGTCCGTCCATACCAAGCACGGCAAGGCACGCTGAGGCGCGCCCTGCCCATCTGAAGGGCGGATGACATGTTCGAACGATTCGCAGCTGCGGCACGCACCACCGTGACGGAGGGGATGCGCGAGGCCGAGCGTCGGGGAGACCGGCGCATCGGCACCCAGCACCTCCTGCTCGGTCTCCTCCACGATCCGGACAGCGCCGCGACGCTCGGCACCGGGCTCAAGGATGCACGCGCTGCGGAGGAGGCCCTGGACCGTGAGGCGCTCGCCGCCGTCGGCATCGATCCGGGGCCGGGACCGCTCGCCGAGGTTCCGGCGAGGGTGGGACGCCTCCCATTCACATCAGGGGCGAAGGGGGTGCTTTCCCGCTCCGTCGGGTATGCAGGTTCCGAGAAGTCCCGCACCATCACGGGCCGGCATCTGATCCTCGCGCTCCTGGACGCACCAGAGCCCGACCCCGCGGCATCGCTCCTCGCGCGCTTGGGCGTTGACCCGCGCACGGTCCGCGCGCGGCTCGCCGCGTGAATCCACGGGTCGTTCGCTTCCTACGACCGTCCTGAGACGCATAACCATCCCTGGGCGGCATAACCGTTGTCACCGCGGGCCGGTTATGCCTGCGAGGGACGGTTGTGCCTGCGAGGAGCGGTTATGCCCGCAAGCCACTCGTCCGAGGGCGTAGCGCCCTCAGGGTCAGAGCCCGAGGGCCTCGCGCACGTCGTCGATCGCCGCGTCCAGCGCGCGGCGCGCCTCCTGGCGCGCCGCGGCGAGCTCCGCGGAGCTGTCCACGGGCCTGATCACCTCCAGATAGCACTTGAGCTTTGGCTCGGTGCCGCTCGGGCGGATGATGACTCTCGTCGCGTCCCGCGTCAGCCATTGGAGCCCCTCGGTGGGAGGCAGCTCCTCGGAACCGGCAGAGAGGTCCAGAGCCGCCTCGACAGGGGAGTCGGCGAAGGACGTCGGCGGGTCGTGCCGCAGGCGCGTCATCATCGCGTCCAGCAGGCCGAGGTCCGCCACGCGGACGCTCAGCTGGTCGGTCAGATGCACGCCGTGCAGCACGTGCAGCGCGTCGAGCCGGTCGAAGAGCGAGAGGCCGTGGGCCTTCACGTCCGCGGCCAGCTCGGCGACGAGCAGGGCAGCGGAGATGCCGTCCTTGTCCCTCACGAGACCGGGCGCGACGCAGTAGCCGAGGGCCTCCTCATATCCGTACACGAGGCCCGGCACACGGGAGATCCACTTGAAGCCGGTGAGAGTCTCGCGGTGGCCCAGACCGGCCGACACCGCGATCCGGGCCAGCAGCCGGGAGGAGACGATCGAGTTCGCGAACACGGGCGCGGCCGCTGAGGCAGCGGGTTCGCCGTCCGCCGCTGCCAGAGGTCCGGCGGCGGGTGAGCCGTCAGCGGCCGGCAGGGGGACGTCGTCGTCCGTCAGGCCCTGAGCCCGCCCGAGTCGCCGCGCCACGTGCGAGCCCAGCAGTGCGCCCACCTCGTCGCCGCGCAGCATGCGCCACTCGCCCGTCGCCGGATCCGGGGCGGCCACGGCACAGCGGTCAGCGTCGGGATCATTGGCGATCACGAGGTCCGCGCCGGCGGACTTCGCCGCCTCGATGGCCAAGTCCAGAGCACCGGCTTCTTCAGGGTTCGGGAAGGCGATCGTCGGGAACGCGGGGTCAGGCTGCGCCTGCTGGGAGACGAGGGAGACGTCGGTGAATCCGGCCGCCCTCAGCACGCTGATGGCCGTCTCGCCGCCCACACCGTGCATTGGCGTGAGGACCACCCTGAGGTCCCGCGCGGGGAACATCTCTGGCTTGGCGAGACGCACGACGGCGTCGCAGTAGTCCGCGGCGATGCTCGCCGGGAGCACGGTCCAGCCGCTCTCGGCAAGGGCGATGTCCCCGACCGGCCCGATGCCCTCGATGAGCTCGGAGATCTCCGCGTCGGTCGGGGCGACGATCTGTGCGCCGCGCCCGGACTCCTCCACGGTGCGGCCGCCGAGGTAGACCTTATAGCCGTTGTCCTGCGGCGGGTTGTGGCTCGCGGTCACCATGACGCCGGCATCGCAGGCGAGGGCCCGCAGCGCGTACGCCAGAACGGGCGTGGGCAACGCCGATGGCAGGAGGCAGGCGTCGATCCCGGCGGCGGTGAAGATCGCCGCCGTCTCGGCCGCGAAGACGTCGGAGTTGGTGCGCGCGTCGTAGCCGACGACGGCGCGCGGCGGGGCGCCGCCGTCGTCTTCCGTCGCGCGGACGCGCCGCGTCAGGAACGCCGCGAGCCCGGCCGCGGCCCGGCGCACGGTGACACGGTTCATCCGGTTCGGCCCGGGCCCGAGGGCAGCGCGCAGGCCAGCGGTGCCGAACTGCAGCGTCCCCGAGAAGGCGTCCGAAAGCTCCTGGACGGCCGCATCGCGGGCGGGCGAGGGACCCGCCGCGGAGGCCCGTGCGAGGGTCTCGCGCAGCTGCGCGGCCGTCTCGGGGTCGGGGTCGGCTGCCGCCCAGACCTCCGCCAGCGGGGCGAGGTCGGCGAGGTCGGGCGTTCCAGGGGGGAGCGTGCTCATGGGGTGCAGTCCTTCAGATCGCGGCGATGACGTCGGCGAGGAGGCGGGAGATGCGGGGTCCCGCGGCGCGGCCCGCCTCGAGGACTTCCTCGTGGCTCAGCGGTTCGGTGCCGATGCCTGCCGCGAGGTTGGTCACCAGCGAGATTCCGAAGACCTCGAGCCCGGCATGGCGTGCGGCGATCGCCTCGAGCGCCGTGGACATGCCGACGAGGTCCGCTCCGATCCGCTTGGCGTACTGGACCTCCGCCGGCGTCTCGTAGTGCGGCCCGGTGAACTGGGCATACACGCCCTCGGCGAGGCTCGGGTCGATGGACCGGGCCACGGCCCTCAGCCGCGCTGAGTACAGGTCCGTCAGGTCCACGAAGGTCGCGCCCTCGAGGGGAGAGGCGGCCGTGAGGTTGATGTGGTCGCTGATGAGCACGGGGGTGCCCGGCGCCCAGTCCGCATTGAGCCCGCCGCAGCCGTTGGTCAGGACCACGATTCGGCAGCCGGCGGCCGCGGCCGTGCGCACTCCATGGGCCACCGCGCGCACGCCCTTGCCCTCGTAGTAGTGGGTCCGGGCTCCGAGGACGAGGGCGCGCTTGCCGTCCGGGGTGAGCACCGAGCGGACGGTCGCCACGTGCCCCTCGACGGCCGGCGCCGAGAATCCGGGGATCTCGGACGCCTCGAGCGACGCCGTGGTCTCGCCGACGAGATCCGCCGCACCGCCCCAGCCGGAGCCGAGGACGAGCGCGATGTGGTGCCGCTCAACGCCGGTTGCCCGCGCAATGTGGTCTGCCGCGGCATGGGCCAGTTCGAAGGGGCTGTCCATGATCGCCGTCCTCGCCGTTGTCGTCACAGGAAGAACCTACCAATCCGCACAGACCCGGAGCACGCACGTCCGCCGTACTGGCTGCGCGCGGCACACACGGCCGGACGCGGGGCGGGAATGGCCCGCAGGGCGCAGCCGGGGCAGAATGGGTGTCCGTGACGATGAATCCTGACTTCGCGGCTCCTCATATCGCAATCCTCGGCGGCGGCCCCGGCGGCTACGAGGCGGCATCGGTCGCGGCCTCGCTCGGTGCCAGGGTGACGATCGTCGAGCGTGCCGGCCTCGGCGGGTCGGCGGTGCTGACCGACGTGGTCCCCTCCAAGACCCTCATTGCCACCTCAGACCTCATGACCCGCGTGGAGGAGGCCTCCTCGGCTCTGGGCCTCCGCCTCGCCTCGGACGAGGGCGGCCCGCTCCAGCGCTCTGACCTGCACGCCGACCTCCGCATCGTCAATGACCGCCTGCTCGGCCTTGCGCGGCAGCAGTCCGAAGACATCCGTGCGGCCCTGGCTGCCCAAGGCGTGCGGATCGTCATGGGCTCCGGTCAGCTCGTCGACGGCAGCGTCATCGAGGCCACGACGGTGGACGGCGCCGAGCGCATCGAGTCCGATGCCGTGATCCTCGCCGTGGGCGCACACCCCCGGGAACTGCCCACGGCCCGACCCGACGGCGAGCGCATCCTCAACTGGGCCCAGATCTACAGCCTGGAGGAGATCCCCGAGGAACTGATCGTGGTCGGCTCTGGCGTGACTGGCGCCGAGTTCGCCTCGGCGTACAACGGCCTCGGCTCCAACGTCACCCTCATCTCGTCCCGCGACCGGGTCCTCCCCGGCTCCGACACGAACGGGGCCGAGGTGCTCGAGAAGGTCTTCGCGCGCCGCGGCGTCCGCGTCCTGTCGCGGTCCCGGGCCGAGGCGGTCGAGCGGACCGGCGACGGTGTGGCCGTGACCCTCGGCGACGGCACCAAGGTGACGGGCACCCACTGCCTCCTGTGCGTGGGATCCATCCCCAACACCGACGGGATCGGCCTCGCACAGGCCGGCGTTGCGGTCACCGAGAGCGGCCACATCAAGGTGGACGGCGTCTCCCGCACCACCGCGACTAACATCTACGCCGCGGGGGACTGCACGGGTGTCCTGGCACTGGCCTCGGTCGCCGCGATGCAGGGCCGCATCGCCGTAGCGCACATCCTCGGCGACCAGGTCACCCCGCTCAACCTCAACCACGTGGCGTCCAGCATCTTCACCTCGCCCGAGATCGCCTCGGTGGGCGTCTCCGAGGAGGATGTCACGAGCGGTCGGGTCGCCGGGGACATCGTGATGCTGCGGCTCAAGAGCAACCCCCGGGCCAAGATGCGCAATACGACGGACGGCTTCATCAAGGTCATTTCCCGTAAGGGCTCGGGGACGCTGATCGGCGCGGTGGTCATGGGCTCGAACGCCTCTGAGCTCATCTTCGGCCTCGCGATGGCCGTCGAGCAGAAGCTTCATGTGGACGACGTTGCGAACACGTACGCCGTGTACCCGTCGCTGTCGGGGTCGGTCGCCGAGGCCGCCCGCCGCCTTCACGTGCACATGTAGGCGGGCCCCTCAAGGAGAAGTTCGCGGAGTTCGAGGAGTTCGGGCCTCTAGTCCCTTGAGGACTGTCTGCGGCGCGCGGACGATGGCGGTATGGCACACACTGATGAGGAACACGCCCGCTCCCACTCCCATGCGCATTCCCACTCCCATCGCGCCTTCGACAACGACGACGACGCCCTGGCAGCCATCGAGGAGCACCACACCCACATGCTGCACCGGGTGACAGCGCTGTCCGATGCCCTGATCGCCGCCGTCGCCGGGGGAGACGGCGGCACCGCCTACGACGAGCACGCCACCCTCGTTGCGTGGTGCGAGGACGAGCTGATTCCGCACGCCGTGGCCGAGGAGGGACCGCTGTACGGCCCGGCCCGGGACACGCCTGAGGGCCGCCTCCTGGTGGAGGGCATGCTCCTGGACCACCAGACAATCATCGGCCTCGTCGAGGAGCTCCGGCCCGCCGAGGGTGCACGGGCTGCCGCGCTGGGCCTCGTGATCACCCGGGCGTTCGCGCTCCACCTCCGCAAGGAGAACGAGCTGCTCTTCCCCTACATCGCGCGGAATCCGGACATCTCGCTTGCGGAGGCCGTGGCTGGGCTCGAGGAGGTCGTCGGACAGTAGACCTGGCCCCGCTCGGATTGAGACGCAGGGAGTTTCGGCTCATATCCGCCTTCTCCGCTACCGTGGCCTCCGTCACAGGGAAGGTCGCAGCGCGAGGAGGACCATGACTAGGACCGCAGAGGAACTCACCGGCGCCGACGACCGCGCCGCCACCGGTACGGGCTCAACGGGGGAGGGCGCCCGCTCAGTGGGGGAGGGCACAGGGCATCCGCGCGGACAGGGGCTGCTTGCGGCGGCGTCGTTCTCTGCCGTCGCCGCCGGCTTCATCGCCGTGGCGGTCTCGTATGCGGGGCCGATGGTCGTGGTGCTGCAGGCCGCCCAGGCCGCGCACCTCAGCGCCGAGCTGACCGCGTCGTGGGTGAGCTCGATTGCGATCGCGAGCGGGATCACGTGCGTCGTCCTGAGCCTGCTCACGCGGCAGCCGGTCGTCGTGGCCTGGTCCGTGCCGGGCGCGGCCCTTCTGCTCACTGCGCTCGGCCATTACTCGTACAGCGATGCCCTCGGCGCCTACATCGTCGCGGCGGCAATGGGGCTCGTGCTCGGCGTGACGGGCCTGTTCGGGAAGATCCTGAACGCGGTTCCCAGGCCCGTGGTGGCGGCCGTGCTGGCCGGAGTCCTGCTGCCGTTCGTGCTCAAGGCGAGCGGCGCCGTCGTCGATGCCCCGCTCGTGGCCGGCGGGCTCGTCCTCGCGTTCCTCGCCGGGCGTCGGTTCGCGCCGCGCTACGCCGTCCTGGTGGCGCTCGCGGCCGGCGTCGTGCTTGCTGCGGCGACAGGCGGAATGGCGGCGCCGAGTGTCGCGTGGGACTTCGCCGGTCCCGTCTGGACCACCCCGACGTTCGGCGCGTCGGCCATTGTCGGCATCTCGGTGCCCCTGCTCGTCGTGACGATGGCCGGCCAGAATGCGCCGGGTCTGGCGATGATGCGCCAGCTCGGGTACAGCGCCGGGGACCGCCTCATGATCGGTGGCGCGTCCCTCGCCTGGCTCGTCTCGGCACCCTTCGGCTCGCACGGGATCAACCTCGCGGCCATCACGGCAGGGATCTGTGCGGGCCGCGAGGCGCACCAGGATCCCTCCCGGCGCTACGTGGCGGGCGTCTCGTGCGGGGTCTTCTATATCCTGTTCGGGCTGTTCAGCACGGCGGCCGTGGCGCTCGTCGCTGCGGTGCCGGCCGCGCTCCTGACCGTCTTGGCCGGCGTCGCGCTCCTCGGCGCGACTCAGGGCGCGATCATCGACGCCGTGACCCACCCGCGCGACGGCGCTGCGGCGCCGCACGCGATCGAGGCAGCGGTGATCACGCTCGTGGTCACGGCCTCAGGGGTCAGCGCGTTCGGCATTGTGGCGCCCTTCTGGGGGCTCCTGGCAGGGACGGTAGCGTACGTCCTGCTCGGTGCACTCAGGCCGCGACGGCCGCGAAATGCCGTTCGATGAGCTCGCGCACGTCGTCGCGGCAGCCGCCGCAGCCGGTCCCCGCACGCGTCGCGCCCGAGACCTCCTCGGTCGTGACGCACCCTCCGGCAACGGCCTGCTCCACCGTCCCGCGGCTCACGCCCGCACAGCGGCACAGCGTCGACTCGGGGCCGGCCGCGATGCCGGGCAGCCCGGAGCCCAACGTCGCCTCGGGGCCGTCCAGGCGCAGGATCACCGACCGGTCGGCCGGGAGCTCGGCACCCGACTCGTACAGGAGCGTGAGCTCTGCGGCGGCGCGCGGCATGCCGAGTGCCACGAACCCCGTGAGGACGCCGGACCGGGTGGCCATCTTGACGTAGGCGCCGTGCTCGGGGTCGGACCACACCGAGACGCTCAGCGGCGCGGGGCCTCCCTCGCTGCCCGCGTGGTCGAGCGCGAAGGCATCGAGGGGATCGGCGCCCACGTCCCCGGCAGTGGCCAGGTTCACTCCCCGGGCCTTGAGGAGGATCACGCCGGGCCCCTCGGCTGCGAGCGGGGCGGGGGCCGGCGCGCCAAGGAGTTCGTGGCGGAACTGGGCCGCGAGCCACTCCGCCTGCCGCCACCCGGGGCCGATGAGACCGCTCGGGGCGGCCTCGCCCGGCTGCGCGCAGTCGCCGATCGCGAACACGTGCTCGGTGTGCAGGGCACCTAGGCCCGCGTCGACGAGGACACCGGGGCCCACGGCGAGTCCGGCGCCCTCGGCGAGCTCCGTCCGGGGCCTCGCCCCGCACGCGAGGAGCAGCAGGTCCCCGTCGACTGCAGACCCATCGTCGAGCAGGAGGGCCCGGAACGACCCGTCCGGCCCGGTCTCGAGCCCCGTCGACCGGGCGTTGCCCGCCACGCGGACCCCCCGCCAGCGCAGGACCGCGGCAAGGGTTGCTCCGCCGAGTTGGTCGATCGAGCGCCCGAGTGGCCGGTCGCCGTGGTGGACCACGGTCACCGTGGCCCCTTCCTCGCTCGCGCCGAGTGCGGCCTCGAGCCCGAGGACGCCGCCGCCGAGGACCACGATCCGCCCGCGCGCCTTGACCGCCGCGGCCAGCCGGGCGGCGTCGTCCGTGTCGCGGAGCGCCGTGACCCCCGGCGGAAGGACCGGGTGGAGCGGATCCGGGTTGAGGCCGGTCAGGTTGGGAACGACGGCGCGCGCGCCCGTCGCGAGGACCACGCGGTCATAGGGGAGCGTCTCCCCGCTGGCCAAGCGGACAAGCCTGCGGGAGCGGTCGAGGCGCACCGCGCGGGTTCCGACCAGGACGCGCACATTCTCCGCCGCGAGCTGGTCCGCGTCGGCGAGGCCCATGAGGCCCAGGTGCGTCCTGCCGACGCCGAGGTCCGCGACGAGGACCCGGTTGTAGGCGGCATGCTCCTCGTCGCCCACCACGGTGACCTCGACGGCTCCCGCGGCAGCCGCGGGGAGCATCTCGTCCACGAACCGGGCGGCCACGGGTCCGAAGCCAACGACGACGATGCGCGGCGGCCGGCCCGAGGGCTCGGCGCGCTGGGGGAGCGGGCTGGTCACGGTGCCTCCTGGAGGTCGGGCGCTGCGGCGAGGGTGCTGCGTGCTGCAGGGGCGAGGACGGGGCCCGGGACCGGCGCCCGCTCCACGATCACGTGGGTCGTCTTGAACTCGGGCATCCCGGAGGTGGGGTCCGTGCGGGCCTCGGTGACGCGGTTGGCCGTGCCGGCGCCGGGGAAGTGGAACGGAAGGAAGACCGTGTCCGGCCGGAGGCCGAGGGCCAGCTCGGCGCGGACCAGGACCGCAGGGCCGGCGGACGACGCCCGGGCAGCCCCGGCCTCCCCCGAACGCCGGACCCGCACCCAGTCGCCGTCCGCGATCCCGAGCCCAGAGGCCGCTGCGGGATGCAGCGAGAGCCGGCCCTCGGGTTGGGCAGCCGAGAGGGAGACGACCCGGCGGGTCTGCGTGCCGGACTGGTACTGCTCGAGCACTCGGCCGGTCGCGAGCGCGAACTCGCCGCGCCCGGACGGACGGACGGAGACGGCGGCACGGACCGCCACGAGACGCGCGCGGCCGTCGGGGTGCGCGAAGCGCTCGGCGAAGAGCCGCGGGGTGCCCGTCGGAGGGATCCCGTCCCGCCCCTGCGGGCACGGCCAGTGCAACGCCTCTCCGGCGTCGAGCCGCTCATAGGTGATCCCCGAGTAGTCGGCAGGGCCGCCTGCCGAGGCGGCGCGCAACTCCTCGAACACCTCGCGTGGGTCGTCGGGGAAGGCGGACGGCGCATCCAGGAGCGCCGCGAGCCGGTTGAGGATCCACAGCTCGGACCGGGCCCCGGCGGGAGGGCTGACGGCGCGCCTGCGCCGCAGCACGCGGCCCTCCAGATTCGTCATGGTGCCTTCCTCCTCGGCCCACTGCAGCACGGGCAGCACGAGGTCCGCCTCGCGCGCCGTCTCGGAGAGGAAGAAGTCGCTCACCACGAGGAAGTCGAGCGCCTGCAGCCCGCGGCGGACGGCCGTGGCGTCCGGGGCGGAAACCAGGATGTTGGCACCGTGCACGAACAGGCACCGCACGCCGCCCGCCTGGCCCTCGGCCGCCGGTGCGCCCAATGTTGCGAGGAGTTCGACGGCGGGCAGCCCCGTCCCCGGGATGCTCGCCTCGGGCACGCCCCAGACACGGGCGAGGTGGTCGCGTGCCGCGGGGTCGGTGATCTTGCGGTAGCCCGGGAGCTGGTCCGCCTTCTGCCCGTGCTCGCGGCCGCCCTGGCCGTTGCCCTGGCCAGTGAGCGTGCCGTAGCCGCCGCGCGCCGAGCCGGGCAGGCCGAGCAGGAGGGCGAGGTTGATGGCAGCGGTCGTGGTGTCCGTGCCGTCCGCGTGCTGCTCGATGCCGCGGCCCGTGAGGATGTAGCACGAGCCGGTGCGGGCCGAGTGCGCGAGGCGTGCAGCTGTCTCCCGGACGAGGGCCGCCGGGACGCCGGTGGCCGCCTGCACGCGCTCGGGCCACCATGGTGCCACCGAGCGGATCAGGTCCTCCATGCCCTCGGTGCGCTCGGCGAGGTAGGCGCGGGCGGCGAGGCCGCCGTTGATGACAACGTGCGCGAGCCCGAGGAGCAGGATGAGGTCCGTGTGCGGAGCGGGCTGGAGGTGGAGCCCGGCGCCGTCCGCCGTGAGCGCCGCCGTCTCGGAGCGGCGGGGGTCGACGACGATAAGGCCGCCGGCATCCCGCGCGCCGGCGAGGTGCTGCACGAACGGCGGCATCGTGTCCGCCACGTTGGATCCCAGCAGGAGGACCGTGTCCGCCCCGGCGAGGTCCGCGACGGGGAACGGCAGCCCGCGGTCGAGCCCAAACGCGCGGTTCGCGGCCGCCGCGGCGGAGGACATGCAGAACCGGCCGTTGTAGTCGATGCGCGAGGTGCCCAGCGCGACGCGGGCGAATTTGCCGAGCAGGTAGGCCTTCTCGTTCGTGAGGCCCCCGCCCCCGAACACGCCGACGGCGTCCTTCCCGTACCGGTCCTGTGCCGTCCGCACCTCCGCCGCGATCCTAGTCAGTGCCACGTCCCAGCTCACGGGGCGGAGCTCGCCGTCATCCGAGCGAAGGAGCGGCTCCGTGAGGCGCTCGGGGTGGCCGAGTAGCTCGGCGGCTGTCCAGCCCTTGCGGCACAGCCCGCCGCGGTTGGTCGGGAACTCGCGTCCTGCCACCTCGGGTGCGGCCGGGGCCGGGCCGGTGGATGGGCCCTGCGGCGTTGCCACCACGGACATCGCGCACTGGAGCGCGCAGTAGGGGCAGTGCGTGTCGGTCACCGTCACACCCCTGCCCGTGCGGCGTGTGCGCCACGGCGCAGGTAGCACGCCCACGAGACCGCGAGCATGAGCACATAAGCGCCCACGAAGCCGAAGAACGCGGGGACGTAGGAGCCGGTCGAACTGCTCGAGGCGCCTAGTACCTGCGGGATGACGAACCCTCCGTAGGCGCCGATTGCCGAGATGAGGCCAAGGGCAGCGGAGGCGAGCCGGGTGGTGTACGACGGCGCGGTGCCGGCGCGTGCGGCGCGGCTGGACGTGGCGAAGATGGCCGGGATCATGCGGTACGTCGACCCGTTGCCGATGCCGCTGGCTGCAAACAGCACGAGGAACAGGGCGAGGAAGAGCCAGAAGCTCCTCAGGGGGAGGGTGGCGATGACCGCGAGGGTCACGAGTGCCATCGCCGCGAACGAGGCGACCGTGATCCGTGCGCCGCCGAAGCGGTCGGCGAGCCTGCCGCCGTAGGGCCGGGCGAGCGAGCCCACGAGCGGGCCGAGGAAGGCGAGCGAGAGTGCCACGGGGACGCTGGCCGCGTGGAGGGTGAAGGTGGAGTAGGCGGGGAAGATGTCGTGGATGAGCTTCGGGAAGACTCCGCCGAACCCGATGAATGAGCCGAACGTGCCGACGTAGAGGAATGCGATGACCCACAGGTGCGGTTCCCTGAGCGCCGCGAGCGAGCCCGCGACGTCGCCCTTCGCGTGGGAGAGGTTGTCCATGTTCCGCCAGGCGCCGAAGGCGGCGACGAGGATCAGCGGGATCCACATGAGGCCCGCCACGGCGAGGGTCGTGCCGTGCGCGCCGGTGAGGAGGGCGGCCGTGAGGCCCACGGCGATCGGGACGGCGAGCTGGGCGACTGCGGCGCCGAGGTTCCCGCCTGCGGCGTTGAGTCCGAGCGCCCAGCCCTTCTCCTTGGCGGGGAAGAAGAACGTGATGTTGGCCATCGAGCTTGCGAAGTTGCCGCCGCCGAAGCCGGCCAGGCCCGCCACCGCGAGCATGAGCCAGAACGGCGTCGAGGGGTTCGAAACGCAGGCCGCGAGGCCGATGGCCGGGATGAGCAGGAGCAGGGCGGAGACGATGGTCCAGTTGCGGCCGCCGAAGCGGGAGACCATGAAGGTGTAGGGGATACGCAGGGTCGCGCCGACGAGGCTCGGCATGGAGAGCAGCCAGAACGTCTGGGCGGTGTCGAAAGCGAAGCCCGCAGCGGGGAGTTGGACCACGACGATCGACCACAGCTGCCACACCACGAACCCGAGGAACTCCGCGAAGATCGACCACCGCAGGTTGCGGCGGGCCACGGTGCGGCCCTCGTGTTCCCACTGGCGTGTGTCCTCGGGATCCCAGTGCTCGATCCAGCGGCCCTTGCGGACGTCGAGACGGAGCGAGGGTTCCCGGGTAGGTGCGGGTGCGGCGTCGTGCGCCGTCTGGGATTCGGTGCTCACTGGTCCTCCTCGGGAGCGGGCTCTGTGCTTGCCTTCCACGGTAGGAACGGGGCGTTTCGCGGAGTGGCGCCAGCCGTAAACAGGTTGTGACATCCACCTCTCCGCGTCCCGCGGCATTCCGTGAGGCGGGGGACCATGCTGTTTCGTCCCAGCTTTGACGTCTCACTATATGGACAATTTGTCCGTTGCGTGGACGGGCCGGACGTAGGATGGCTTGTACTCAAACCCAGGGCCGAAGTCAATCCTCGGTCCAGCATGTGAAAGCGAAATCATGTCTACCACTTCCGCGGTGACGGAGCCCTCGGCCGGCC
Source organism: Sinomonas notoginsengisoli (assembly GCF_021554725.1). Taxonomy (GTDB): domain Bacteria; phylum Actinomycetota; class Actinomycetes; order Actinomycetales; family Micrococcaceae; genus Sinomonas; species Sinomonas notoginsengisoli. Next base: position 81,509 of record NZ_JAIZDP010000005.1, read on the forward strand.
AGGCGGCCAACACGAAGGGCCGGGTCATCTTCTCGAGCCTCATCGGCACGACCATCGAATTCTTCGACTTCTACGCGTACGCGACCGCTTCGGTCCTCGTGTTCCCGAAGCTCTTCTTCCCGAACGCATCGGACATCAACGCGATCCTGTCCTCGTTCGCGATCTTTGGCGTGGCATTCATCGCCCGGCCCGTCGGCTCGATCATCTTCGGTCACTTCGGCGACAGGCTCGGGCGCAAGGGCACCCTCGTGGCGTCGCTGCTCACCATGGGTGTTGCGACGTTCCTCATCGGGCTCCTGCCGCCTGCGACGACGGCGGGCTGGACGGTCCTGGCCCCGCTCGCACTCGTGATCCTCCGCTTCCTGCAGGGCCTCGCCCTCGGCGGCGAGTGGTCCGGTGCCGCGCTGCTCGCCACCGAGAACGCACCCGCCAACAAGCGGGCCGTGTGGGGCACGTTCCCGCAGCTCGGCGCCCCGATCGGGTTCATCATCGCCAACGTGATGTACGTGGTCATGAACTCGTTCCTGTCCGCAGCGCAGTTCGAGGCGTGGGGCTGGCGGATCCCGTTCCTGTTCAGCATCATCATGGTCGCCGTCGGCCTGTACGTGCGGCTCAAGCTCGTCGAGAGCACGTCCTTCAAGAAGGTCGTCGAGGCGGAGAAGGTCGCCAGGGTCCCGCTCGCCGCGACCTTCAAGCACCACTGGCGCGAGGTCATCGCCGGCACGTTCATCATGCTGGCGACCTACGTGCTCTTCTACCTGACCACGAGCTTCACCCTGACGTACGGCACGGCGACGGACAAGGTCGACGAGGCCAAGGCTGCCGCCGCCAAGGCCGGCAAGACGTTCGACGCCTCCTCGTTCGTCCCGGGCCTCGGGATCGACCGCGGGCTGTTCCTCTGGATGCTGATCATCGGCGTCGTCTTCTTCGGCATCTTCACGGTCGTGTCCGGCCCGCTGGCCGAGAAGTACGGCCGCCGCAGGTTCCTGCTCTGGGTCACCGGACTCATCTTCGTGTTCGGCCTCGCCTGGGGCCTCATGTTCGGCCCGGGCACCGGTGCTGCGATGGTCGGCCTCATCGTGGGCTTCACGCTCATGGGATCCACGTTCGGCCCCATGGCCGCGATCCTGCCGGAGCTGTTCCCCGCGAACGTCCGCTACACGGGCTCCGCCATCGCGTACAACCTCTCGTCCGTGCTCGGCGCCGCCCCCGCCTCCTTCGTGGCGATCGCGCTGTGGCAGTTCGGCAAGGGCAGCACGGTGTGGGTCGGCGTGTACCTCGCGGCCGCCGCGGTCCTGACGTTCGTCGCGCTGCTGATGACCAAGGAGACCCGCGACAAGAAGTTCGAGGACAACGTCTCGGCGAAGTGACCTCGGGACGCTGAGAGGTGACCCCGCGACGGATTCTTCCGTTGCGCGGTCACCTCTCGCGTTTGCGGCGTCTTCGGCCGGCGCTTGCGGGGTCCTTGTCGCCGAGTCCCCTTCGGGGCGTCAGTCCTCGATCGTGGCGATGACCGCGCCCGCGGCCACGGTACGGCCCGCCTCGGCCGTGAGGCCCTTCACTGTGCCCGCCTTATGGGCCGTGAGTGGCTGCTCCATTTTCATGGCTTCGAGCACGACGACGAGATCGCCTTCCGCGACCACGTCACCGTCCGCGACAGCGACCTTGACGATCGTTCCCTGCATCGGGGCCGTCAGGGCGTCGCCGCTCGCCGCCGCGGTCGCGGGACCGCGGGAGCTGCGGCCCTTCTTCTTCGCCTTGGGCGCCTTGGCGACGCCCAGCGACAGTCCGGCCGGAATCGTCACCTCGAGGCGCTTGCCGCCCACCTCGACGACGACGCTCTGCCGCGCCGCGTCGTCGTCTGCACCATCAGCAGCACCAAGTGGGCCGGCGTATGCGGGAATGTCGTTGGCGAACTCTGTCTCGATCCACCGCGTGTGCACGCTGAAGGGGCCCTCGGCCGGGGCGAAGGCCGGATCGCGGACGACGGCGGCGTGGAACGGCACCACGGTCGGCATGCCCGTGATCTCGAGCTCGTCGAGCGCGCGGCGGGCACGCTGGAGCGCCTGCTGCCGCGAGGAGCCGGAGACGACGAGCTTGGCGAGCATCGAGTCGAAGTTGCCGGAGATCACGTCCCCGGCCACGACGCCGGAGTCGACGCGCACGCCCGGCCCGGTCGGGTAGGTGAGCGTCTCGACGGTGCCCGGGGCGGGCATGAAACCGCGGCCGGGGTCCTCGCCGTTGATGCGGAACTCGAACGAGTGGCCGCGGATCTCGGGGTCGTCGTAGCCGAGCTCCTCGCCGCGGGCCAAGCGGAACTGCTCACGCACGAGGTCTAGGCCGGTGACCTCCTCGGAGACGCAGTGCTCCACCTGGAGGCGTGTGTTGACCTCGAGGAAGCTGATGGTGCCGTCCTGGCCCACGAGGAACTCGCACGTGCCTGCACCGAGATAGCCTGCCTCGGCGAGGATGGCCTTGGACGCCTCGTACAGGCGCTTGTTCTGCTCCTCGCTCAGGAACGGCGCGGGGGCCTCCTCGACGAGTTTCTGGTTGCGGCGCTGGAGTGAGCAGTCGCGGGTGGAGACGACGACGACGTTGCCGGCCGCATCAGCGAGGCACTGGGTCTCGACGTGGCGCGGCGCGTCGAGGAAGCGCTCGATGAAGCACTCGCCCCGGCCAAACGCGGCGGTCGCCTCTCGGACGGCGGACTCGAACAGCTCGGGGATCTCCTCGAGCGTGCGGGCCACTTTGATGCCTCGGCCGCCACCGCCGTACGCGGCCTTGATGGCCACCGGGAGGCCGAACTCGCGGGCGAACGCGAGGACCTCGTCCGCGGACTCGGCCGGATCCGGAGTGCCGGGGACGAGCGGGGCGCCCACCTTCTCGGCGATGTGGCGGGCGCGGACCTTGTCGCCGAGCGCGGCAATCGCCTCGGGGGAGGGACCAATCCACGTCAGCCCCGCGTCGATGACGCGCTGGGCAAACTCGGCATTCTCTGACAGGAAGCCGTAGCCGGGGTGCACGGAGTCCGCGCCCGAGGCGCGCGCCGCGTCGAGGATCTTCTCCATGACGAGGTAGGACTCGGCCGCGCTGCTGCCGCCGAGTCCGAAGGCCTCGTCCGCGAGCCGCACGTGCAGCGCATCCCGATCCGGGTCCGCGTACACGGCGACTGAGGCGATGCCCTCGTCGCGGGCGGCGCGGATGACGCGCACGGCGATCTCGCCGCGATTGGCGATGAGCACCTTCGTGATGGGCCGGCTGGTGGGCTCGTGGGCAGCGCTGGAGGACGCGGCATTGGGAGACAAGGGCAACTCCGTTCTGTACTCCGCGAAGCCTAGCGCTCAATTGGTGGGATCGCCCATATTGGTGGCGGATTCCGCCCGTAGGTGGTCGATCTGTTGTAGAAGACCTACAAAAGGTGCCGGAGTCGCTCCTCAGCGGTCGACGGCGGTCGCCCACCAGTCCGTGAGGCGCACCCCGACTCCGGCAAGGAGGGCCCGAAGGGTCGAGACGGACAGCCCCACGACGGTGTGCGGGTCCCCGTCCACGCGGGCCAGGAACGCCCCGCCCAGCCCGTCGATCGTGAACGACCCCGCGCATTCCAGCGGCTCGCCGGTGGCCACGTAGGCCGCGATGTCCTCCGTGCTCATCGCCGTGAACTCGACCCCGGCGGAGGCGACCTCGCCCGCCCCGGGGGACCACGCGGCGTCGTGCGCCCCGTCCTGTTGGTCCTGGACGGGCCGACGGTCCACGAGCCAGTGCCCCGTGTGCAGGACGCCGGCACGCCCGCTCATCGCGGCCAGACGCTCGCGGGCGACATCAGGCGTGTAGGGCTTGCCGAGGGCTTCGCCGTCGAGCTCGAAGACCGAGTCGCAGCCCAGCACGAGGGTTCCGGCAGCGGCGGGCAGCGCGGCCACGGCCTCGGCCTTGGCACGGGCCAGGAGGAGGGCCTTCTCGGCGGGGGATGCGCCGGGGTGCCCCGCGGCGACGGACTCCTCGTCCACGGCGGAGACCAGGATTCGGTGCGGAATCCCGGCCTCCTCGAGCAGCTTGGTCCGGGCTGGCGACTTCGAGGCGAGGATGAGCGCGGGCGGGGCGGGAGGCGCGGTGTGCACGGTCACCCGCCCAGCCTAGCCCCGCGGCATGGCGGACCTCCGCCAGCCGGGCGCCCCGTATTCGTGAGCGGGAAGACGCAAACCGCAGGTACCAGACGAGCATTAACAGCATGGTGACCACGTAGAACCCGTGCAGGGCCCAGATCGGACCCGCCGGAAGGCTCAGCACGTAGAACGTGTGGATCCCGTTCGCCAGATTGGACAGCATCAGGTTGGCAAGGCTGTACGAGGCGAGGTTCCGCGTCCGCGCCGCCTTGACGAGCATCGGAAGGTTGCTCGATGCGAAGAGCGCCGTCGAGACGGTGCCGGCGAGGACTGCGGGTTCCATGCCTTTCACGCTACGCAGTGCGGGCATGCCGCGAATCGGCACGATTGCCCATGCGCGGCCCATTTCGCGCCCCATTCTGGGCTGCACCCCATGGTCATTTCGGCCCGGGCGCGGCAAGGCCCGCGCGGAACGCCTGTGCCGCTGCGGCCGTCCGTGAGGCAACGCCGAGCTTGGCGAGGATCGCGGCCACATGGTGGGCAACCGTCCGTTCGCTCAAGAACAGCTGCAGGGCGATGTCCCGATTGGACAGGCCCGTGCACACAAGCTGCAGGACGTCCAGTTCTCGCGGACTGAGAGGAGCGTCCGACGACGGTGGGTCGCCTGATGCGGTGCTGTCGCGGCCCGTCGGGGTGCCTGCGGGAGACCCGGCGCCGAGGTCGGCCAGCATGGCCCGGGCTGCTTCCATCTCGAAGCGCGCGGTGACTGGGTCGGCGAGCGAGAGGCAGGCCTCCGCCTTGAGCGCGAGGGCGCGTGCCGCCTCATAGGGGACTCCGAGCCTCGACCACAGTGTCCAGGCCCGGTCCGCCTCGCGCAGCGCGTCGCGGACCAGTCCGGCTCGCAGATGGATCCGGGCTGACGCCGTCGAGGCGAGGGCGGATGTCCATTCGGTCGGGTGCTGCTCATCGAGGCTGGCCAACTTCCGGCATGCCGCCTCCGCGGCCTCCGCGTCTCCGGCAGCCAGTTCCACCTCGACGCGCGCCGCGAGGAGTTGGTGCCCGTAGGCTGCGTTGTCCAAAAGCGCGGAACTGCGCAGGAGGGCCTGAGCCTCCGCCGTGCGGCCCTGGTCGAGCCGCAGCAGTGCGAGCCCGGGCAGCGGGTCCCATCCGCAGCGCAAAGCCTGCGCGTACAGCTGGTCGGCCTCCTCGTGCCGGCCCCTGAGCCGCTGGATCTCGGCTTCCTCGTAGAAGGAGCTGAACCCGGCAGGGAAGTCACCCGCCCGGTACTTCGTCTGCGCGTCACGCGCTGCTTCAAGCGCCTCGTCCCAGGCCCCGTGCAGGCGGAACAGCTCGGCACGGTGCGCGTCGCACTTGCCGGAGAACTCCACGAGGTCGCCCTCGTTGTTCCTCCAGGCCGCTAGTGCCGCGGTCCACTCGCGCGCCCGCGTGAGGTCGAAGGCCACGTGGCAGCATTCGATCGCGTGGCAGTACACGATCCCTGCCGTGAGCGGACCGGTTGCCCCTGAACCGATGATCGCGATGGCCTCATCGAGCAGCCCGAAGGCCTCGTCGAATTCGCCAGCCCCCACGAGCGTGAATGCGAGTCCCATCTCGGCGATCGCGAGGACTTCCGGGTCTCCCAGGGGCCTCGCGATCTCGAGCGCGCGGCGGAAGAGCGCCTCGGCGCGTGGCCTCTCCCCTTGGAACTGCAGGGCGAAGGCCTCCGGGGTCAGGGCCAAGGCGTGCTCGGGGGTGGGCTCGGGAAGATCGTCGAGGAGTCTCTGGCACCTCACGGTCCAGCCCAAGCACTGGGAAGGCTGCGCGCGCATGAGGAGGTAGAACGCGAGCCACAGCCCCACGCGCGCCGCGCTTCGGGCGTTGCCTGACCTCTCGAACGCCTCGTGGGCTCGGACGAGCCCGGCGATGGTCTCGGAACTCCGGCCCAGCATCCAGTAGCTGGTAGCCAGCCGCTCCGCGTCCCGAGCCTCGAGTCCGACCGCCCCGTCCTCCGCGAGCAGGCCTTGAGCTGCCTCACCCCACCTGCGGGAGGCGAAGGCCTCTCGCGCGGCGTCCAAGGCCCCGGACATCGCGGCACCTCCTCAGCGCGAGGGGGACAGGCGCGCGGAACTGCGCGCCGTGTCCCCACCAGCTGCCCTCAGGATAGACCCGGGGCCGCGCCGCCTCAACGGGCGCCTTGCTAGCTGCCCACCGGCTCCCGTTCCTCCTCCGCGCGGGGGCGGGCGGCCGCCGTCGTGCGCTCCAGCTTGGCGCCCTCGATGTCGAGGTCAGGCAGGAGCCGGTCAAGCCAGCGCGGGAGCCACCAGGCCGCTTTGCCGAACAGTCGCATGACGGCGGGCACGAGCGTCATGCGGACCATGAACGCGTCCAGCAGCACGCCGAGCGCGAGCCCGAACCCAAGCGGCCGGACCATCGTGAGGTGGCTGAAGATGAAGCCCGCGAACACGCTCACCATGATGATCGCCGCGGCTGTGATGACCTTGGCGGCGTGGTGGAAGCCGGTCCGGACGGCCAGGTGTGCCTCCTGGCCGTGCGCGAAGGACTCGCGGATGCCCGAGGTGATGAAGACCTGGTAGTCCATGGCGAGTCCGAACAGGATGCCGATGAGCAGGATCGGCATGAAGCTCAGGATTGGGCCGGGGTGCGTGACGTCGAAGACCGGGCCGAGCCAGCCCAACTGGTACACGGCCACCACCGAGCCGAACGCCGCACCGAGCGAGAGCAGGAAACCGGCCGTGGCGAGCACCGGCACGAGCAGTGACCGGAACACGAGCAGCAGGAGGAGGAACGAGAGCCCCACCACGATCGCTAGGTAGACCGGCAGAGCGTCCGCGATCTTCGAGGTCACGTCCACATTCGCAGCGGTCTGGCCGGTCAACCCGATCGAGACGCCGGTCTGGGACTGGATCGCCGGGCCCTCGGCCCGCAGGTCGTGGACCACCTGGACGGTGCTCGCGCTTGCGGGACCCTCCGTGGGGACCACGCGGAACACGGCCGTGCGGTGGTCCGGGCTCAGCGCCAGCGGGACGGCGGCCACCACGCCCGGCACGGAGCGGAGCTGGTCCACGACGTCGAGCTGCTTGACCTTGGCCGCGGTATCGTCGAGGCCCGCGGGGAGTTCGCCGACCACGACGATGGGTCCGGTCATGCCTGCACCGAAGTACCTGCCGGTGGCGTCATAGGCCTTGTACGAGGTCGAGTCCACGGGGTCGGCGCCGCCGTCCGGGAGTGCGAGGTGCAGCTGCGCCGCAGGGATGGTGAGCGCGCCGAGCAGGAGCACCGAGGCGACGACGGCGATCCACGGGTGCCCCGTGACCCACGCTCCCCAGCCGTGGTTGGACTTGTCGAGGTCCGCGCGGGCCGCCTCGGCCTCGTGTCCGGGCTTCACGTTCTCCCGGTCGGCCTTGGCCCAGCGGCGCTTCGAGACGATGCGCCTCCCGACGAGTCTCAGGACGGCGGGCAGGAGCGTGACGGCGATGAGCACCGCGACTGCGACCGTGGCGGCGGCCGCAACGCCCATGACCGCGAGGAACGGCAGTCCGGGGACCACGAGGGCAACCAGTGCGATGACCACCGTGAGGCCGGCGAACACGACAGCGGTGCCGGACGTGCCGATCGCGAGCGCGACGGACTCCCGCGGATCCATGCCGTTTAGCAGCTGGTTGCGATGTCGATTGAGGATGAACAGCGAGTAGTCGATGCCGACCGCAAGGCCGAGCATGAGGCCGAGCATCGGCGTCACCGAGCTCATCTCGATCAGGCCCGTGAGGGCGAACGTGCCGCCGACTCCGGCCGCCACACCGACGAGCGCCATGACGAGGGGCAGGCCGGCAGCGACGAACGTGCCGAGCATGACGATGAGCACGAGGGCCGCAACGGCAACGCCGATGGCCTCGGCCGGCCCGAAGATCTGGTTGATGTCCTGAGTGAGCTCCTTGCTCGCGTACCCCTTGACCCCGTTGACGCTCGAGGCGATGTCCTGGATCTGGGTGCGCAGCGACTGCGGGAGGCTGTCCGTCGACTTGGTGAACTGGATCGGCGCGATGGCGGCGCGGTTGTCCGTGGAGACGAACCTCAGGCCCGCGGATGCGTCAGCCTGGCGCTTGCCGAGTGCCAGATCGGCCTTCTTCTGGGCGATGGTCTCGGCGCCGTCGGCGGCCTGCTTGGCACCGGCGTCGTACTTCGCCTTGCCGGCCTCGTACTGGGCGCGCCCCGCGTCGAGCTGTGCCTGGGCTGACGCGGTGGCCTGGGCGATCGCGGCCTCGGGAAGGCCCTGCGCGGCGAGGGCCCGCTTCTGCGCGTCGAGCTGCGCCTGGCCGGCGTCGAGCTGGGCCTTCGATGCATCTAGCTGCGCCTTTGCGGCGTCGAGCTGTGGCTTGCCGGCGTCGAGCTGGGACTGGGCCGCGTTAAGCTGCTTCTCGCCGTCGGCGATCTGCGGGGTGGCGCCGTCGAGCTGGGCCTGGGTGGCGAACGGGTCCGTGACGCTCTGGACGCCCTCGAGTCCCTTGATCTTCTGCAGCGCGGCGCTGAGGTCCTTCCTCTGCGCCTCCGCGAACGGGGCGTCGGGGGACTCGAAGACGAGGGTCGCGTTGCCGCCGGCTGAGGACGGCAGGTCTGCCTTCAGTTTGTCCAGCATGCGCTGGGTCTCGGTGCCCGGAATCTGGAACGTGTTGGTCGTGGTGCCGTGGAACGCGGCGGCCGAGCCTCCGACGGCCGCGATGATCACGACCCAGAGGGCGATGACGAGCCACCGTCGGTCGTAGGCGAACCTGCCGATGCGGTAGAGGAGTGAAGCCATGGGTCTCTCTCTGGGGTGGGACGGAAGTGCGGAATCGCGTGGGGCGGGTGGAGTTCGGGCGAGCTGCCCGCAGATCAGGGCACGTCGAAGCCGGCTCGGAGGTGGGTGATCGCCTCGCGGAGAAGCGCGCGGAGCCTGGCGAGGGACGACGGCGAGAGGTCGCCTTCGCGCTCGGCGAGCCAGACCTCGAGGGCGGCTTTCCCGCACGCGATGACGCTCGCGGAGAGGGCCTCGACGTACAGGGCGCCGAGTCCGGGCTCGCGGGAGCGGATGGCAGTGGCAATCTTCTCGGCGCACTCGTCGAACGCCTGGAGCTGGAAGCGGGTCACGGGATCGTGGCCCACGCCCAGGAGGAATGATTGGGCCATGGGGGCGATGAGGTCATTGTCCGCCAGGCCGGTGAGGACGTGGAGGGCCGAGTCGAGGAGGGATTCGTCGACCGGCCGGTCGGCCAGCTCGCGCAGAGCGGTGTCGAGGAAGCCGAACGTGGGTGCTGCGATGGCCTCGTCCACGCTGCCGAAGTAGTTGAAGAACGTGCGCCGGGACACGCCGGCCGCGTCCGCGAGTTCCTCGACGGTGAATCCGCCCACGCCACGCTCGGCCGCGAGGGCCAGCCCGGCGGCGATGATGGACTCCCGCGTCGCGGCCTTGTTCTGCTCGCGGCGGGAGGGTGTTTCGGTAGTCACCCCATTACACTAAGTGCAACTTTGCACGAAGGGCAAGTTTGCACCCGGGCGCAGTGCAGAGCTTGAGGGGTCATGTCCCTGCGCTGAGGGGTCATCACCCTGCGCTGAGGGGTCATCTCCCTCGCACGGGCGCAAAGACGCCCTGCCGCGAGGAGATCGCCTGGAGGCGTCTCGTTCGCGACAGGGCATCTCGTGGGAAGTCATTGACCAGTCACGGCAGGGATATGACCCCTCAACGCGGGGGCGGGGCCCTCAACGCGGGGAGCCGAGCGTTTGGCTAGCCCTCAGCGGGCGGCAGCCAGCTCGCCGTCGTGCGCATTCTCGGCGCCATCAGCGCTGGCGCTCCCCTCACGGGACTCGTCATTGAACGGGTCGCCGTGGCGCGGCGCGTTGTAGAGGCCGAGGTCGAGGATGCCCTGGCGCCTGCTCACGATCGTGGGGACGAGCGCCTGCCCGGCCACGTTCACCGCGGTGCGGCCCATGTCTAGGATGGGGTCGATCGCGAGGAGCAGGCCCACACCGGCCAGCGGGAGGCCGAGGGTGGAGAGCGTCAGCGTCAGCATGACGACGGCGCCCGTGGTGCCCGCCGTCGCGGCGGAGCCGAGGACCGAGACCAGCACGATCAGCAGGTACTGGCTGAAGTCCAGGTTGATGCCGAAGAACTGGGCCACGAAGATCGCGGCGACAGCCGGGTAGATCGCCGCGCAGCCGTCCATCTTGGTGGTCGCGCCGAGCGGCACGGCGAAGGAAGCGTAGCCGGACGGCACGCCGAGGTTTCGCTCGGTGACGCGCTGCGTGAGCGGCAGCGTGCCGATCGAGGAGCGTGAGACGAACGCGAGCTGCACGGCCGGCCACACACCGGAGAAGTACTGCTTGATGGACAGGCCATGGGTCTTGACCAGAATCGGGTAGACCACGAACAGGACGAGGACCAGCCCCGCATAGATCGCGACGGTGAACTTGCCGAGTGCGCCGATGGTGTCCCATCCGTAGACGGCGACCGCATTGCCGATGAGGCCGACCGTACCGAGCGGGGCCAGGCGGATGATCCACCAGAGGACCTTCTGGATGATCTCGAGGGCCGAGCGGTTAATCGTCAGGAATGGCTCCGCGTTAGTGCCGATCTTCAGTGCGGCGACGCCCACGGCGATCGCGATGACGAGGATCTGCAGGACGTTGAAGCTCACGCTCGTGGTGACGGCGCCGCCGTCCGCTACCGTCGAACTCGCGGACAGTCCGAGGAAGTTCTTCGGGAACAGGCCGGTGAGGAAGGCCCACCAGTCGCCCGTCTTTCCGGCGTACTTGGCCTCCTGGGTAATCCCGGTGTTCGCACCCGGCTGGAAGAACACGCCTAGGCCAATCCCGATCATGACCGCGATGAACGCTGTGATGGCGAACCACAGGAGAGTGTTCCAGGCGAGTTTGGCCGCGTTGGAGACCTGACGCAGGTTGGCGATCGAGCTCACCACGGCGGTGAAGATGAGGGGGACCACCGCCGTCTGCAGGAGGCTCACGTAGCTGCTGCCGATCGTGGCGAGGGTGCTGCCGAGGCCGTTCGGGCTGGCCTTCGTGCTGCCCGTGTACTTCGCAAGGAGCCCGAGGGCAAGGCCGACGACGAGGGCAGCGATGATCTGCGGGCCGAACGAGGTGGCCCACGTGGGGAGCCGGCGCTCGGCGCTCTGGGTGCTGGTGGAGGTGCTCACCGGTACACCGTAGGGCGGACACAAATAGCATACGATGCTTGTATTTCGCAGTGTGACGCCGAGTATGACGGCGTGGTGACCGCACATTCCCCGAAAAACGTGCCTTCAGGCGGCATTTATTACGCTATTCCCCCTCTCCGTATGGGATATCTCACCCCTCAGGCCACCAGCGCGCGACGCAGCGTGTCGAGGCCCACCGAGCCTAGATTGAGGGCGCGCGTGTGGAAGGCCTTGAGGCTGAACTCGCGGCCCTCCGCCTCGGCTTGGGCCTTGAGTTCCGCTCGGATCTGCTCCCAGAGCCTCTGGCCCACCTTGTAGGACGGCGCTTGGCCTGGCCAGCCGAGGTAGCGGTGGAACTCGAAGTCGAGCTGGCCCTCGGAGATGTCCAGGTTCTTCTTGAGGAACTCGTAGCCCTTCTCGGCTGTCCACGTCCCCGAGCCCCACCGCCCGGGGACCTCGAGCTCGAGGTGGACGCCGATGTCGAACACGACGCGTGCCGCCCGCATCCGCTGGCCGTCCAGCATGCCCATCCGGTCGCCTGGGTCGGCGAGGTACCCGAGCTCGTCCATGAGCCGTTCCGCGTAGAGCGCCCAGCCCTCGCCATGGCCGGAGACCCAGCAGATGTTCCGCCGCCAGTCGTTGAGGAGCTCGCGGCGGTAGACGGCAGTGGCGCACTGCAGGTGGTGGCCCGGCACGCCCTCGTGGTAAACGGTGCTCGTCTCGGCCCACGTGGTGAAGGTGTCCTCGCCCTCGGGCACCGACCACCACATGCGGCCTGGCCGGGAGAAGTCGTCTGAGGGGGCCGTGTAGTAAATGCCGCCGTCCTGAGTGGGCGAGATCATGCACTCGAGCTCGAGCATGGGGCCGACGATCTCGAAGTGCGTTCCGGCGAGGTCCGCCACGGCCCGGTTCGAAAGGCCCTGCATCCAGGCCTTGAGCGCATCCGTGCCCTTGAGCTGGCGGCCCGGATCGGCGTTGAGGGCCGCCTTGGCCTCGGCGATGGTTGCGCCGGGCTTGATCTGCTCGGCCACAGCCTCCTGCTCGGCGATGATGCGGTCCAGCTCCGCCACACCCCAGGCGTACGTCTCCTCGAGGTCCACCACGGCGCCCAGGAAGCGGCGCGACTCGAGCGCGTAGCGCTCCCGGCCCACCGCGTCCTTCTCCGGCGCCTGCGGAAGGAGCTCGTCCTCGAGGAAGTCCGCGAGGCCGGCATACGCTGCGGAGGCCGCGGAACAGCCCTGCCCGAGGGCTTCGGCGACGTCCGCCGGGAGCCGCGCGCCGCCGTCGAGCGCCGCGCCTGCAGCGAGCTGGGCGAAGAATCCGGTGCCGCTGGCTGCGTACTTGCGGCATTGGCCGACCACGGCACGCACCTGCCGTGCGGCGGCGACCTTTCCGTCGTCGGCGGCCGCCCGCAGCGAAGCAAGGTAGCCTTCAAGGGCGCCGGGGACGTTGGCCGCGCGTCCGGCGATGTGGCGCCACTGCTCCTCGGTGTCGGTGGGCATCAGGTCGAAGACCGCGCGGATGCGCTGGGCCGGCGAATGGATGTTGTTCAGCTCGGCGGCGACCCACCCGCTCTCGTGGCGTTCGACCTCGAGGCCGAGCCGCTCGCGCATCGCATCGATCGTGACATCGTCGATCTCATCGGCGCCTCTCACGCCGTCGAGGGCAGCGAGCGTTTCCCGGACCAGGGCGACGTGGGCCTCGTGACCGGCCGGGGAGTTGTCACCGTACTCCGTTTCGTGGCCCGGGTGCCCGAGCTCGGTGGCAAGCGCGGGGTCGAGTTCGAGGAGCCTTCGGGTGAAGTCGTTGGCGACCGCATCGGCCGCGCTCACTTCGTGTCCCTTGGGGTGTTCGGTGGTCTTGTCAGTGTTCTGCGTCACGCTGACGAGCCTAGCGCCCCACACCGACATCTGAAAGAACCCCTGCAGATTGACGCCGCCGATCCGCGGTGTGGATGACGTCAGGCGCGGCCGCGACGCTGCGCGATCATGTGCCGCGGGCGCAGGTTCGCCCGGCGGATGCGCTCCCGGCGCGTCGGGGAGGTCGGCGTGGCCTGGGGTCCGGCCGGGACGGCGCCAGCAGCGATTGCCACTGTGAGCGCCGCGATCTCCTCCGGCGTCGGATTGCCCTTCGTGACCGAGAAGAGCAAGGGCGCGCAGACGACGGCGGGCGCCTCCCCGCCGTCGTGTGTCGCCTCGGTCTTCGGATCTGTGCTCACAGCGGGATGTTCCCGTGCTTCTTGGCGGGCATGGACGCGTGCTTGTCGCGCAGGGCACGCAGGCCGCGGAGCAGCTGCACGCGGGTCTCGGAGGGTGCGATGACAGCATCCACGTGCCCGAGCTCGGCGGCCTGGTACGGGTTGAGGAGCTCCTCCTCGTACTGTTGGATGAGCTCGGCACGTTTGGCCTCGACGTCCCCGCCCTCGCCGCCGTCCGCGACAACGGCGGCCAGCTCGCGCCGGTACAGGATGTTGACGGCACCCTGCGCCCCCATGACGCCGATCTGCGCAGTGGGCCACGCGAGATTCAGGTCCGCGCCGAGCTTCTTGGATCCCATGACGATGTAGGCACCGCCGTACGCCTTGCGGCAGATCACTGTGAGCTTGGGGACGGTGGCCTCGGCGTACGCGTAGAGCAGCTTGGCACCACGGCGGATGATGCCCTGGAACTCCTGCTCTTTGCCGGGCAGGAAGCCGGGGACGTCCACGAGGGTGATGATCGGGATGTTGAACGCGTCGCAGTGACGGACAAAGCGGGCGGCCTTCTCGGAGGCCGCGATGTCGAGCGTCCCGGCGAACTGGATCGGCTGGTTCGCGACAATCCCCACGGTGTGGCCCTCCATGCGCCCGTAGCCGATGATCACGTTCGGCGCGTAGAGGGACTGCATCTCGAGGAAGTTGCCCTCGTCGACGATTCCCTCGATCACGGTGCGCATGTCGTAGCCCTGACTCGCAGAGTCGGGGACGAGGGCGTCGAGGGCCGCGTCCTCCGGGGTCTCCTCAAGCTCCTGGTCGGACTCGAGGACGGGTGCCTCGACGAGGTTGTTCGAGGGCAGGAAGTCGAGGAGCTCGCGGACAAACTCGATGGCGTCGGCTTCATCGGAGGCGAGGTAGGTGGCGGTGCCGGTCGTGGCGTTGTGCTGCCGTGCGCCGCCGAGAGTCTCCATGTCCACCTCCTCGCCTGTGACGGTCTTGATGACGTCTGGCCCGGTGATGAACATGTGGCTCGTCTTGTCGACCATGACGATGTAGTCGGTGAGTGCGGGGGAGTACGCCGCGCCGCCGGCCGAGGGACCCATGATGACGGAGATCTGGGGTACTACCCCGGAGGCGGCGACGTTGTTTCGGAAGATGTCCGCGAACATCGCCAGGGACGCGACGCCCTCCTGGATGCGGGCTCCGCCGCCGTCCAGGATGCCCACCACGGGGAAGCCGTTGCGCAGCGCGTACTCCTGGACCTTGACGATTTTCTCGCCGTTGACCTGGCTCAGCGAGCCGCCGTAGACGGTGAAGTCCTGGCTGTAGACGGCGACTGGGCGCCCGTCCACCGTGCCGTAGCCCGAGACGAGCCCGTCGCCGAGCGGCTTCTTCTTCTCCATGCCGAACGCCGCGGAGTGGTGCACGCGCAGGGAGTCGAACTCGACGAAGCTGCCGGCATCGAGCAGGAGATCGATGCGCTCCCGTGCCGTGCCTTTGCCGCGCGCGTGCTGCTTCTCGATCGCCTCCCGGCCCGACGGCGCGAGCGCGGCCGCCCGCCGGTCGCGGAAGTCTGCGATCTTGCCTGCGGTCGTGGTCAGGTCGTGGGTCACGCTCACTCCAGCTTGTCGGTCGGTGCGCACTCGCGGTGGCTTTCGTAGGTTCCGCACAATCGGCGAAGCCGTCACCTCAGTCTAGTGAGGCGGACTCGGCAGACGCGTGTAGGAACCCTACAATGTCCGTCGCTGTGGAAGGGACTGGGCGCACGACGGCGCCGGCGGGCTCGGCGGAGTCGGAACCTCCAGCGGGGCGGGCCGAAGTCAGTACTCCCCGCCGATCAAGTTACTGACTAGTAACATCGTGTCGTACACTGTCCGCATGACGCGGATCACATCGCACGCGGGAGGGACCGCGAACGCCATCATCACCCCGGGCGCCGTCCCCACGCTCGCCAGCCGGACCATCCTCATGAGCGGCGGCAGCCGTGGCATCGGCCTCGCGATCGCGAAGCGCGCGGCCGCGGACGGCGCCAACGTCGCCCTCCTGGCCAAGACTGCACTGCCGCACGCGAAGCTCTCCGGTACGGTCTACACGGCGGCCGAGGAGATCGAGGCGGCTGGCGGCCAGGCGCTCCCGATCGTCGGCGACGTCCGCAAGGACGAGGATGTGGCGCGCGCCGTTGCGGCGACCATTGAGCGGTTCGGCGGGATCGACGTCGTGGTCAACAACGCCTCCGCGATCGACCTCTCCACCACGGAGGCCGTGGACATGAAGCGCTACGACCTGATGCAGGACATCAACGTCCGAGGCACGTTCCTCCTCTCCAAGCTCTCCCTCCCGGCCCTGCGCGCCTCCTCCCGGGCCGGCACCGACGCCCACATCCTCACGCTCTCCCCGCCCCTGAACCTCGACCCGACGTGGGCTGGCCGCCACCTTGCCTACACCATGGCGAAGTACGGCATGAGCCTCACGACGCTCGGCCTCGCCGAGGAGCTGCGAGCGGACGGGATCGGCGTCAACTCCCTCTGGCCCGCGACCCTCATCGACACCGCGGCGATCCGCGCGATGCCCGACGGCGACACGCTCGCCTCCGCGGGCCGCTCGCCGCAGATCGTGGCCGACGCCGCGCACGTGCTCCTCACGAGCGACCCTCGCACCACCACGGGCAACTTCTTCATCGACGAGGAGGTCCTGGCCGCGCACGGCGTGACGGACTTCGCCGAGTACAGCCCCGGCACGCCCGAGGACCGCCTCATTCCGGACATCTTCCTCTGACGAGGTGCCCTGCGCCGATTCGCGGACACCTTCCCCGAAAACCCCCCGGCGCCGGAACCCGGCGTCGGTACGATTCATTCATGGACGATCACGCGCAGCCCCAGGTCCAGGACCACGCCCGCGGACCTCTTGACAGGTCCCTCCTGGGCCCGGGCCTCGCGCAGGAGGCTGGCATGTCACGCCTCGAGGTGGTGGACGATATCGACTCGACCAACACCGAGCTCGTACGCCGGGCCGGGGCGGACCCGGACGGCTGGGGCGACTTCTCCGTGCTCGTCGCCGGCCACCAGACCGCTGGCCGTGGCCGGCTCCAGCGGCACTGGGAATCGCCCGTCGGCGCATCAGTGGCCGTCTCATTCGTTCTGCGCCCTCACCGCCGCGATGCACGGCCCCTGCGGACCCAGAGCTACTCGTGGATCTCCCCGCTCGCTGCCCTCGCGCTCCGGGAGGCGCTTGCCGTCTCCGCCGGGATCGAGGCGAGTGTCAAGTGGCCCAACGACGTGGTCGTCGACGGCCGCAAGATCTCTGGAATCCTCGCCCAGCTGGCGCCGGGTGCGCACGGGGCTCCGCCCGCCGTCGTGCTCGGGACCGGCATCAATGTGGGCCAGGTCGAGGAGGAGCTTCCGGTTCCCACCGCCACGAGCGTTGTCCTCGCGACCGGCCGCCAGATCAGGCGCGAGGACGTCCTCGTCGCGTACCTCCTCGCGTTCGGCCGCCGGTACCGCGAATTCTGCGCTGCCGACGGCAACCCCGAACTGCCGCTCTCAGACGGCCGCGGCCTGTGGGGGCAGGTTGAGGACGCGACGGTCACCTTGGGCAAGCGCGTGCGGGTGGAGCTCCCCGGCGGACGGACGCTCGTGGGGCGGGCCACCGGGCTGGATGCCCATGGTGCCCTGCGCGTGGTCGAGGAGGACGGCTCCCGCCACTCGGTCGCGGCGGGTGACGTGGTGCACCTGCGTCCGGCCGATGGCGGCTATGCGTAGGATCCTCACACCCGGGGAGCAGCTCATCGTCACGACGCGGCGCCATGGCAGGATGCTGGTGCCTCCCGCCGCGGTGCTCGTCCTGGCCAGTGGTCTGGGCGCGTTCGCGGCCGGGTGGCTGTCCCGAGGGCATCTCGAACAGGCTGTCACCTGGCTGCCGAGCGGTGTGCGGCCGTGGCTCGCGCTCGTGCCGGTGGCCCTGGCCGTCTGGGTGATCCTGGGGTACTGCCTGCGGGAGCTCGTCGCGTGGCGCTCTGTGAGCTATGTGCTCACGAGCCGCCGGGTGCTGCGGCGCGAGCGGGGCCTCACGCGGCGGGACCGCGAGATGCCGCTTTCCTTGGTGCGAGACGTCAACGTACGTCAGGGATTCATGCAGGGGATGCTCAGGTCCGGAACGATAATCTTGTCCTCGGGCCAGTCGGCGCAGTTGACGCTCGCCGACGTGCCGGAGGCGCGCCGCTTCAGCGAGTTCGTCCTCGACGCCATCGAGGAGCTGCCCAGCGATGACTGGGAGGCGGATCGGGGCGATGAGATCACAGACTTCAGCGATGCGTCGCTTCCGTGGGAACTGAGGGAGGACTGATGGACGAGCCGACGGGAGAGCCGCGGGCCGGCGCCGCGGAGGACGCTGATGCCACGGCCGACGCAGCTGCCACCGCCCCGGTCCTCGGCCCCTACCTCGACGAGGACGCCGACGCGGACGCCGACGCGGACGACGACGAGTACGACGACGATGCTCACGGTTTTCCCGTCGAGGCCTCCCAGCCCACCGTTCCCGCACGGGGGCTGGGCCCTTCGCGGCGTGTGAAGGAGCTCGAGGCCCTGCTGCTCGGCGGAGAGCGGACACTCAAGCGGCGGGAGGTGGCCGCGGGGGTGGGCCTCTCCTTGTATTCCGCCCGCAAACTGTGGCGGGCCCTCGGCATGCCCAACTACACCGACGACGACTTGGCGTTCACCCAGGCGGACCTCAGACACCTCAAGGTCGTCCCCGCGCTTGTGCGCGAAGGCGTCATTACGGAGGATGCCGCGCTCTCGGTGACGCGTGCTATCGGCCAAATGACGGACCGCATGGTCGTGTGGCAGGTCGAGGCGCTCGTCGAGGACATGGTCTCGACCCAGGGAATGACCGATGCCGAGGCGCGGCTCGCCCTCCTCGACAGGATCCCCGAGCTCATCGAGCCGCTCGAGGAGATGCTCGTCTACTCCTGGCGCCGCCAGCTCACGGCCGGTGTTCAGCGGCTCGTGCTGCGAGTTCAGGCCGGTCTCGAATCGAGCGCGGAGGGCCGCGACGGGTCGGAGGACGACGCTCCACTTCCGCTCGCACGCGCCGTCGGCTTCGCGGACCTCGTCTCCTACACCTCCCTGTCCCGGCGCATGAACGAGAAGACTCTCGCTCAGCTCGTGCAGCGCTTCGAGAACCGGAGCTCCGAGATCATCACGATGGGCGGTGGCCGCCTCGTGAAGACGATCGGCGACGAGGTGCTGTACATCGCTGAGACGCCCGCAGCGGGGGCGCAGATCTCACTGGCCCTGTCCAAGGAATTCGAGGACGACGAGATCCTTCCCGAGTGCCGCGTCGCCATGGTGTGGGGGCGCGTGCTGAGCCGGCTCGGGGACATCTACGGTCCCACCGTGAACCTGGCGGCCCGCCTCACCTCGATCGCGGACCCCGGACAGGTCCTCGTGGACGACATCACGGCCAAGGCGCTCAGTGGCGACGACCGGTTTGTGCTTGAGCCCCAGGAGCCGGAGATGGTCCGTGGTTTTGGGGAGATTCATCCGGTCGCACTCCGGCACGGGGCTGGGCCGGGCATCGTGCTGGATTGAGCTCGCTGCGCGCCGGACTGAGCCTGCCGGGCGCAGGTCCGCGCGTGTGACAGTATGGTCGGGCAGGGGCGCCCTTGGGCCCGAAAGCGGTGGGCCGCAGACAGTTCAGGGCCTCTGGCCCGCGCTGACGGACTCCACGTTCCACCGCCGCCCCCCAGCGAACGGAAGGGGACACGCGTGACCGACAGCCACGCGCAGGAACATGTTCCGCACTTGCGGCTGGCTGTGGGCTTCGGCACCGACCGTGGCCTCCGCCGCGAGCTCAATGAGGACTCGTTCCTCGCGCAGGATCCTGTGTTCATGGTCGCCGACGGCATGGGCGGGCACGAGGCCGGGGAAGTGGCGAGCGGGCTCTGCGTCGAGACGCTGCGCGATGCCGCGAGCTTGGCCCCTGGGACGCACCAGGCCACGGCGCAGGACATCCAGCAGGTGATCGAGCAGGCCGACCGTCGCATCAGGGAGGCGACCGGTGCCCGCGCCGGCACCACGCTCTCCGGGGCAGTGCTCTTGGAGATCTCCTCGATGCCCTACTGGCTGGTCGCGAACGTGGGTGACTCGCGCACGTACCGTCTCGCTAGCGAGGGCCGCCTCACCCAGATCAGCATCGACCACTCCGAGGTGCGCGAACTGATCGATGCCGGGGAGATCACCCCCGAGGAGGCGCTGTTCCATCCGCGCCGACACGTCGTGACGCGTGCACTGGGAACGGGGGAGGACGCCGAGGCGGACTTGTGGCTCCTGCCCGTCGAGGACGGCGACCGCATCCTGGTCTGTTCTGACGGACTGACGGGCGAGCTGCGGGACGAGGAGATCCGTGGCCTTCTCTCCACCCGGGCGGATCCGCAGGACGCTGTCGAGGCCCTCATCGATGCTGCTCTCAGGGCCGGCGGCCGGGACAACGTCACCGTGATCGTGGTCGACGCGCAGGACGTCGCTGGTTAGTCGGGTCGGCGTGCAGCCGCAGCGGGAACTCGTGTCCGCTGCTCATGCCATGAGTATGATACTTATATACGATGCTGAGAGCGAGCATTACAGGGAATAGTGCATATATTCGAAACAATGCGGGCTGATCCCCAAGGGGCGGCATACGGCGGATGCGCGCCGCCGTCCTGCGCCTTCTGACGCTGCGGGGAACCTGCAGAAGTGTCCGAGCCATGGGGCAAGATAGTCAGCGTGAGCCCAGAAGCAGCGAGCACCCAGGCAACGAGCACAGCAGCGGCAGACGGCGCGGCGGTGGTGCCGTCTGAGTCGCTCCGCGAAGAGTACGACGCCCTCGCGGACGAGGTCCGCCGGCATCGCGCGCTGTACTACAACGAGGACGCACCCCTCATCTCCGACGCGGAGTACGACGCCCTGTACCGGCGACTGGAGGAATTCGAGGCGCTCCACCCCGAGCTCGTAGCCAATGACTCGCCGACGCAGGAGGTCGGCGGCGAGGCCACGGCGGCATTCGCCCCGGTCGAGCACCTCGCACGCATGTACAGCCTCGAGGACGTCTTCTCGCTCGACGAGCTCGAGGCCTGGATCCGCCGTGCGGAGGCGAGCGTCGCGGCCATGGGGCTCCCTCCGGCGAAATGGCTCACGGAGCTCAAGATCGATGGCCTCGCCGTCAACCTCCTTTATCGCAAGGGCGAGCTCGTCCGGGCTGCCACGCGCGGTGACGGACGCACCGGCGAAGACGTCACGCACAACGTCCTGACCATCAAGGACATCCCGACCCGTCTCGCGGGCGAGGGCCATCCCGAGGAAGTCGAGATCCGAGGCGAGGTCTACATTCCCACCAAGGCGTTCACCGAGTTCAACGAGGCGCTCATCGCCGCGGGCAAGGCACCGTTGGCCAACCCGCGCAACGCTGCCGCCGGCTCGCTGCGCCAGAAGGACCCGGCCGAGACGGCCAAGCGTCCTCTGAGCATGTTCGTCCACGGCATCGGCGCCCGCGAGGGCCTTGCAGCCAGGAGCCAGGCGGAGACATACGAGCTGCTCAAGGCTTGGGGACTGCCCACCAGCCCGTACTGCGAGGTCCTCGACTCCTACGAGCAGGTGCTGGCGTTCATTGAGAAGTACGGCGAGAAGCGGCACAGCCTCATCCATGAGATCGACGGCATCGTGGTCAAGGCCGACGACTTCGCGACGCAGCGCGCGCTCGGCCATACCTCCCGCGTGCCGCGCTGGGCCGTCGCGTTCAAGTACCCGCCCGAGGAGGTCCACACGAAGCTCCTCGACATCCTCGTCAACGTGGGCCGCACGGGCCGGGTAACTCCCTTCGGCCTCATGGAACCGGTCAAGGTAGCCGGATCCACCGTGGAGATGGCCACACTCCACAACCAGGACGTGGTCAGGGCGAAGGGCGTGAAGATCGGCGACGTCGTGGTGCTGCGCAAGGCCGGGGACGTGATCCCCGAGATCGTCGGCCCAGTCCTCGCGCTGCGAGAGCAGCAGGATCCTCCTGTCCGGGACTTCGTGATGCCCACCGAGTGCCCCTCGTGCGGCACGCCGCTCGCGCCGAGCAAGGAGGGCGAGGTGGACATCCGCTGCCCCAACGCCCGTTCCTGCCCGTCCCAGCTGCGCGAGCGCGTGTTCCATCTCGCAGGGCGCGGCGCCTTCGACATCGAGGCGCTCGGCTGGGAAGCTGCGATCGCGCTGACCCAGCCGGCCGAACCGACGGTACCGCCGCTGCAGAACGAGGCCGGGATCTTCGAGCTCACCCCCGAAGACCTCCGGGATGTCAGGATCCGCCGCGAGAAACGCTCCAAGGGCAAGGGCACAGGCCAGTGGGACCTCGTGCCGTACTTCTACACGAAGCCGACCGCCAAGGCCCCGTCCAAGCCGACCGCGAACACCGAGAAGCTGTTCCGCGAACTCGAGAAGGCCAAGGGCCAGCCGCTGTGGCGCGTGCTCGTCGCACTGTCCATCCGCCACGTCGGTCCCACCGCTTCACGCGCGCTCGCCACACGGTACGGCTCGATGAGGGCGATGCGCGAGGTTCTCGCGACCGAGAACGCGCGGGAGCAGCTCTCTGAGGTGGACGGGGTGGGACCCATCATCGCCGATGCCCTCATCGAGTGGTTCGCCGAGGACTGGCACCGTGAGATCGTGGATCGCTGGGCCGCAGCCGGCGTGAAGATGGAGGACGAGAAGCACACCTCGGCGCCCCGCACGCTGGAGGGGCTCACCGTGGTCGTCACCGGAAGCCTCGAGGGGTTGAGCCGGGACGAGGCGAAGGAAGCCATCCTCATCCGCGGTGGCAAGGCGGCCGGCAGCGTGTCGAAGAAGACGGACTACGTCGTGGCAGGCGAGAGTGCGGGGTCCAAGCTCGATAAGGCCGAGCAGCTCGGTGTCCGGGTCCTCGACGAGGAGGGCTTCCTCGCGCTGCTCGCGCAGGGCCCGGCGGGGGTCGGGGATGCGCCGGTTGGTGACGAGGGCGCGCAGGCCGTGGGGGAGCGGAGCGAGGCGGAGCCGGAACGCGTTGCTCCAGCGCACGACGGCGGCGCTGACGCCGCCTCCCGCGAGGAGCTCGCCGCCCGCATCGGCGAGGCCGAGGCCGAGGAGGATCCAGAATGAGCCACCCTGACTCCGAAACCGCGCAGCCGGCCGAGTTCGCCGCCAGCCTCCTGCAGACCGCCCGGCGCGCGGCGGCGGCGGGTGCCGCAGTCCTTGCGGGGCGGGACGCGGGCGTGCTGAGCCGCGTGGACGGCGCAGCGGAGACGAAGAGCTCGGGCAGCGACTGGGTCACCGAGTTCGATCTCGCTGCTGAGAAGGCCGTCCGGGCGGTGCTCGCGGCCGAGAGGCCGAATGACACGGTCACCGGTGAAGAACAGGGAACGAGCCGTGTCACCGAGCCGAGCGGCTTCAGATGGTCGATCGATCCGCTCGACGGCACGACCAACTTCATCCGGGACATCGTCTACTACGCGACGAGTGTCGCTGTGGCCGATGCCGAGGGGGTGTGGCTGGCCGGTGTGGTCAACGCGCCCGCACTGGGCCGGGAGTACTGGGCGGTGCGCGGTGGCGGGGCCTGGCGGCTCGACGTTCCCCGCTCGCTCGGAGGCGAGGGCGGGTCGGAGCCGTGGCCGCGGCGCCTCAATGGCCCTGCGGCGGGCCGTGCCGAGGCCGGATCGGCGCTCCTGGCCACCGGCTTCAGCTACGATCCCGGCGTGCGCGCAGAACAGGCAGCCTCCCTGCCCGGGCTGATGGAGGGCTTCGGGGACATGCGCAGGCTGGGATCGGCCGCCTTGGACCTCTGCCTCGTGGCTGACGGAACCCACGACGCCTATGGGGAGCGGGGCCTCAACGAGCACGATTTCGCCGCGGGAGCCCTCATCGCCGAGGAGGCCGGCTGCTGGGTGCGCAGGCCGATCCTCACGAGTCCGCTCCTCGGCGGGCCGAGCGACCAGGAACGCCTTGCCGGCTGGACCTGCGCTGGAGGACTCGAGTTCTCCGGCCGCTTCCCCGTCGAGTGACCACTGTGACTGAACCGAGCGAAGCGCAGCGGAGACACGGGACGTCACTCACCATCCGCGAAGCGAGCCCCGAGGACTATCCAGAGATCGTCCGCATCACCGAGGCCGCCTATCTCGGCGCCGGGTATTTCGAGGGACCCGAGCACCCCTACATGCGCCAGATCGCAGACGTCTCCTACCGGGCAGCGCGGGGCACGGTCCTCGTCGCGGAGCGTGACGGCCGGATCGTGGCCTCGGTGACGGTCATGGCCCACGGCGACGGCTTCGACCAGGTGGCCCGCCCAGGCGAGTACGAGTTCAGACTCCTCGTGGTGGACCCGAAGGCGCAGCGGATGGGGGCCGCGACCGCACTGGTGGCCGAGGTCGAGGCGAGGGCCCGACGCGCGGCAGCGACCGCCGTCGTGCTGACCACGGGTGAGGGCTGGGAGGCCCCGAACGCGCTCTACCCCACGCTCGGGTACGAGCGCGCGCCCGAACTCGACTGGCCTGTCCCCGGCACGGACATCATGCTGCCCGTGTACATCAAACGGCTTTGACGGGGCCGGAGCCGGACCGGGACCTCCGCGCAGACTGCCTTCCCGTCCCGCGACTAGACTGGTCCGCGAACACTGAAACCTTCATAGGGAGATCCATGGCTGAGATCACTCGCGACGACGTTGCGCATCTCGCGCAGCTCGCGCGGATCGAGATGAGCGACGCGGAGCTGGACAAGATGGCGGGCGAGCTCGCCCACATCGTGGACGCCGTCAAGAGCGTGAGCGAGGCCGCCGGGCCTGACGTTCCGGCCACGAGCCACCCGATTCCGCTGCAGAACGTCTTCCGCGAGGATGTGGTCGGCCACGTCCTGACCCCGGCCGAGGCGCTCGCGGGCGCACCCGATTCCGACGGGGGCCGCTTCAAGGTCCCGGCCATCCTGGACGAGGAGTAAGCCATGTCCCTCAATGAGAAGATCCTCAGCGAACTGATCACGTCCAGCGCATCCGCCCTCGCCGAGAAGCTCGCCGCCAAGGAGGTTTCCTCGGAGGAGGTCACCCGGGCCCACCTCGACCGCATCGGCGAGGTCGACGGCGGCGAGAGGGGAGTCCACGCCTTCCTGCACGTCAACACGGAGGAGGCCCTCGGCGTCGCACGTGCGGTGGACTCCGTCCGCGCGGCGGGCGGGGACGACGCCTCGGCCCTCCACCCGCTCGCGGGCGTCCCCATTGCGATCAAGGACCTCATCGTCACTGTCGGGCAGCCCACCACGGCGGGCTCCCGCATCCTGGAGGGCTGGATGAGCCCGTACGACGCAACAGTCATCAGGAAGATCCGCGCCGCGAAGCTCCCGATCCTCGGCAAGACCAACCTCGACGAATTCGCCATGGGCTCCTCGACCGAGCATTCGGCGTTCGGCCCGACCCGCAACCCCTGGGACCTCGACCGCATCCCGGGCGGCTCGGGCGGCGGGTCAGCGGCGGCTGTCGCGGCGTTCGAGGCCCCGCTGGCGCTCGGCACCGACACAGGCGGATCCATCCGCCAGCCCGGCGCCGTCACCGGAACCGTCGGTGTCAAGCCGACGTACGGTGCCGTCTCGCGCTACGGTGCCATCGCGATGGCCTCGAGCCTCGACCAGATCGGCCCGGTATCCCGCACGGTCCTCGACTCGGCGCTCCTCCAGGAGCTCGTCGGGGGCCATGACCCCTACGACTCGACGTCGCTCACCGACTCCTTCGACACGCTCGTCGCCGCGGCCCGCAGTGGCGCCGTCGAAGGCTCGCTCGAGGGAGTGCGCATCGGCGTGGTCAAGGAGCTCGGCGGTGAGGGCTACCAGGCCGGCGTCGAGGCCCGCTTCCGCGAGGCGCTCGCACTGCTCGAAGGCGCGGGCGCGCAGGTCGTCGAGGTCTCCTGCCCGAACTTCAAGTACGCGCTCGGTGCCTACTACCTCATCATGCCGTCCGAGGTCTCCTCGAACCTCGCCAAGTTCGACGGGGTCCGCTACGGTCTCCGCGTGATGCCGCAGGACGGCCCAGTGACCATCGAGCGGGTCATGGCCGCCACGCGTGCCGCTGGATTCGGCGACGAGGCCAAGCGCCGCATCATCCTCGGCACATACGCGCTCTCGGCTGGATACTACGACGCCTACTACGGCTCGGCGCAGAAGGTCCGCACCCTCATCCAGCGGGACTTCGACAACGCGTTCGCTCAGGCCGACGTTCTCATCTCCCCGACCGCGCCCACCACGGCGTTCCCCCTCGGAGAGAAGCTCGACGACCCACTGGCGATGTACCTGAACGATGTCGCCACCATCCCGGCCAACCTGGCCGGCGTCCCGGGCCTGTCCCTCCCGAGCGGCCTCACCGAGGAGGATGGCCTGCCCGCCGGCATCCAGCTCCTCGCCCCAGCCCGCGAGGACGCGCGCCTGTACCGTGTGGGTGCGGCTCTCGAGGGCCTGCTCGAGGAGCGGTGGGGCGGTCCGCTGCTCGCCAAGGCGCCGGTGCTCGGGGCCGAGAAGACGACTGGAGTGAAGTAGAGATGGCATCCACCGACACGATCCTGTCCTTCGAGGCGGCCATGGAGCGCTTCGACCCGGTTCTCGGCTTCGAGGTCCATGTCGAGCTGAACACCAGGACCAAAATGTTCTCCTCAGCGCCGAACGTGTTCGGCAACGAGCCGAACTCCGACGTCAACGAGGTGGACCTGGGCATGCCCGGCGTCCTGCCCGTGGTCAACAGGGCCGCCGTCGAGTCGAGCATCAGGATCGGCCTCGCGCTCAACTGCGAGATCGCCGAGTCCTGCCGGTTCGCCCGGAAGAACTACTTCTACCCGGACACGCCCAAGAACTTCCAGACCTCGCAGTACGACGAGCCGATCGCCCATGACGGGTGGCTCGACATCGAGCTCGAGGACGGCACGGTGTTCCGCGTCGAGATCGAGCGCGCGCACATGGAGGAGGATGCCGGCAAGCTCACCCATATGGGCGGCGCGACCGGCCGCATCCAGGGCGCGGACTACTCCCTCGTGGACTACAACCGTGCAGGTGTGCCGCTCGTCGAGATCGTCACCAAGCCGATCGTCGGCGCTGGCTCCCGCGCCCCTGAGCTGGCCCGCACCTACGTGGCTGCGGTCCGCGAGATCGTGAAGAACCTCGGCGTCTCGGACGCCCGGATGGAGCGGGGCAACGTCCGCTGCGATGCCAACGTCTCGCTCATGCCCAAGGGTGCCACGCAGTTCGGCACCCGCTCGGAGACCAAGAACGTCAACTCCCTCCGCTCGGTCGAGCACGCGGTCCGCTTCGAGATCCAGCGGCACGCCGCAGTCCTCGCAGCGGGGGAGAAGGTCATCCAGGAAACGCGGCACTGGCACGAGGACACGCGCACGACGACGGCCGGCCGCCCCAAGAGCGACGCCGACGACTACCGCTACTTCCCCGAGCCCGACCTCGTGCCCGTGGTCCCGAGCCGCGAATGGGTCGAGGAGCTGCGCGCGTCCCTGCCCGAGCCGCCGGCGGAGCGCCGGAAGCGCCTCAAGGAGGCCTGGGGCTACGCTGACGCCGAGTTCCGCGACGTGGTCAATGCCGGCGTCGTCGACTCGATCGAGGAGACCATCACCGCGGGTGCGACCCCCCAAGCCGCCCGCAAGTGGTGGATGGGCGAGATTGTGGGCCGTGCCAAGGCCGCGGACGTCGACCCAGCCGATCTCGGCGTGACACCCGAGGCGATCGTCGAGCTCAACGGCCTCGTCGAGGGCGGCAAGCTCAACAACAAGATGGCCGGCCAGGTGCTCGACGGCGTGATAGCGCGCGAGGGCACGCCTACCCAGGTTATGGCGTCCCGCGGCCTCGTGCTCGTCTCCGACGACGGCCCCCTCCTGGAGGCCATCGACGCCGCGCTCGCCGCCCAGCCCGGCGTCGCGGACAAGATCCGCGGCGGCAAGGTCCAGGCCGTCGGCGCGATCGTGGGCGCAGTCATGAAGGCCACCCGCGGCCAGGCCGATGCTGGCCGCGTCAAGGAGCTCATCCTCGAGCGGCTCGGTGTGAAGGCCTAGCAAGCTCCTGCACACGACGGCGCCACCCACCTCGGCCGGTCTGCGGAACCTACTCGTGGGGGCGTCGTCGTGCGTATTCTTGCCGCATGGCGCCCCTCATCAGCTACCACGCTACGGTCCTCGGAAGCCCCGATCCCCAGACGGCGGCCCGCTTCTACTCCAACCTTCTGGGCTGGGAGCTCGGCGACGACGAGCAGGAGTGGGCCACAGTGCTCAATCCTGGGGGTGGGCCGAAGCTCTCGTTCCAGTTCGAGGAGAACTACGAGCGGCCAGCGTGGCCCGAGGAGCAGGGGAAGCAGCAGATGATGATGCATCTGGACCTCCTCGTTGAGGACCTGGCCAAGGCCTGCGCGCATGCCACCGAGTGCGGTGCCGTGCGTTCCCCCCACCAGCCGCAGGATGACGTCATCGTGTTCTTCGACCCGGACGGTCACCCGTTCTGCCTGTTCGAGAATTGACTCCGGGGGTCCGAAGCTGTGAGAGGCCTTTCGATTCTCTGATGATTCCGACCCGCCATGGACAGGAGTCCGGTCTGTGGGCGCATCATGGAGTCATGAGTTCTTCCACGCCCCGTCGTGCGCGGCGCGCGCTCGTGATCGGCGCCCTCGGCGTTGCCCTCGCTGCGGGCGGCGGCGCTGCCGTGTCGGCCGCCTCGGCTCCTTCACCCTCGGCCTCGCAGTCCGCCTCGCCGCACCAGGGCGCGGCCCACGGAAACGGCCACGCCCTCGAGGCCCGCCATGGTCTGCACGGCGAGACGACCGTCAAACGGCCCGATGGGACGTATGCGACGCTTGTGGGCCAGCGCGGCACGGTCACGGAGGTGACCGATGCGAAGCTCACGGTCAAGAGCGAGGACGGGTACACGCACTCGTATGTGCTCAACGGCAGCACGAAGATCCGGTCTGCGTCAGACCGGAACGCCGCGGCGCTCAAGGCCTCCGACCTCAAGGCCGGCGACGAGGTGGCCGTGCGTGCCGAGCGAAACGGCAGTGACGACACCGCTACCGCCGTGGCCAAGGGGCCGTTCCCGGCCAAGTCCGCCGAGGCGCAGAACGGCCAGGGCGGCCACCGAGGCCACAAGTCCCAGGGCAGCTAGGGCACCACAGCGGCGGACTCGGCCTCGGCGACGAGTTCAGCCATGAGCGCCCGAAGCTCGCCGGCTACCGTCTGGACTGATCTCCTGCGCGCATTCTCGGGGCGAATTAGAAGGTCGATGCTGCGCCTCGTGCCGATCCCGGCGAGTGGGCGGAGCACGACGCCGTCCGGCAGCCCAATCGTTGCGGTATACCGGGGAAGCAGGCCTAGGACGCCGCCGCCGGCCACGATGGCGGCGACGGTCGAGTAGTCGTTGATGTGGTGGGCCACGTCGGGAGACCGGCTCGTGATCGCCCCGATCGTGGAGAGCACGTCCGCGGGCGAAAAGCCCGGACGGCTGGAGACCCAGCGCTCGCCTGCGACATCCTCGGGAGCCAGCGTCGCGCTCGTCGCGAGGCGGTGCCCGGCTGGCAGCGCGACGTCGAACGGCTCCTGCACGAGCGGAACGACGATGAGCCGGTCCGATGGCCACGCCTCCGTGTGGGCAAGACGGTGCGCCAGCACGATGTCGTGCTTGGCGGTGAGCGCCGGGAAGCTGTGCTGCGGGACGTCCTCGTCGGTGAGGCGCAGCCGGGGGAGCCCCGGGGCCGAGGCGGGAACGGCGTCGTCGTGCGCCTCCGGCGCCTCAGGGGAGAACCGCCTCGTGAGCCGTCCGAACAGCGTCTGGGCGGCCGAGTGGAACGCGCTCACGCTCACCAGCCCGGCAGGGTCCTCGTGGTACATGCCGATCGCAGCGCGCGCGTCCGCCATGGCGCGCACGACGGCGCCTCCCGCCTCCGCGAGCACCCTCCCGGCGTCCGTGAGGACGAGAGTGCGGACCTCCTTGCGCGTCAGCTGGACACCGGCGCTGCGCGCGAGCAGTGCGAGCTGCTGCGAAACCGCCGAGGGGGTGACCTGGAGCTGTTCGGAAGCGTTGAATGGGCCCATGAAGGCCCTCTACAAGCCCGGCCCGCGGGCCGGCTTCGAGTTCACCGAGCGCCCCGAGCCAGTAGCCGGGCCCACAGACGCCAAGATCCGCGTGCTGGCCACCGGAATCTGCGGCACCGATCTCCACCTCGAGTCTTGGGATGCCTCCGCCCAGGCCATGTCCACGGCGCCGTTCATCCCCGGCCACGAGTTCTACGGCGAGGTCGTCGAGGTTGGCGAGGACGTTCACGTGGTCAGGGTCGGGGACCGGATTTCGGGCGAGGGCCATATAGTCTGCGGGATGTGCCGCAACTGCCGGGCCGGACGCAGGCAGATGTGCATCAACGTGGTCAGCGTGGGCGTGCAGCGCGACGGGGCCTTCGCAGAGTATGTGGTCATACCGGAGGCCAACGTCTGGGTCCACCACGATCCCTCCATCACCCCCGAACTCGGTTCAGTCTTCGACCCGTTCGGCAACGCTGTCCACACCGCCCTCAGCTTCCCGCTCGTGGGCGAGGACGTGCTCATCACCGGCGCCGGACCCATCGGGCTCATGGCCATCTCTGTGGCACGGCATGCCGGCGCCCGCAAGATCGCCATTACGGACGTCTCCCCGCGCCGCCTCGAGCTCGCCCGGAAGATGGGCGCGGACCTCGCTGTCAACGTCTCGGCCATGTCCGTGCGCGAGGCGCAGCGCGAGCTCGGCATGCTGGAGGGCTTTGACGTGGGCTTCGAGATGTCCGGGCGCCCCGCCGCGCTCGCGGGCATGATCGAGAACATGAACCACGGGGGCCGCATCGCCATGCTGGGCCTCCCGTCTCAGGCGGCGGAGCTGGACTGGACGAAGATCGTGACGCATATGCTCACGCTCAAGGGCATTTACGGCCGCGAGATGTTCGAGACCTGGTACGCCATGAGCGCCATGCTCTCCTCCAACCCCGTGCTCCACCGCAATGTCGCCGCTGTGGTGACCGATGTCCTGCCGGCCGAGCGCTGGGAGGAGGGATTCGCCGTTGCCCGCTCTGGCAGCGGCGGCAAGGTGGTGCTGGACTGGGCGAGCGTGTAGTCAGGGCGGGAGTGCAGGCAGGGCCGCACCGGCGGAGGCGGCGGGACGAAGCGAAGAGGGAGAAGCAGGCATGTTCGGAGGAATCAGGGAGCAGCTGGCCGCGGAGCTCGAAGGGATCCGTGCGGCCGGGACGTTCAAGGAGGAGCGGCACATCGACTCCCCGCAGGCGGCCCACATCGAGGCCGGAGCGCTCGGGAGGCCCGCGGGGGAGGTCCTGAACTTCTGCGCCAACAACTACCTTGGCCTGGCCGACCATCCGGAGCTCATCGCGGCGGCGAAGGACGCCCTTGACGCCCGAGGTTTCGGCATGGCATCCGTGCGCTTCATCTGCGGCACCCAGGACATGCACCTCACCCTCGAGCGCCGCGTCTCGGAGTTCCTGGGCACCGAGGACACCATCCTGTTCTCAAGCTGCTTTGACGCCAACGGCGGGGTGTTCGAGGCCATTCTCGGCCCCGAGGACGCGGTCATCTCCGACACTCTCAACCATGCCTCGATCATCGACGGCATCCGCCTGTGCAAGGCGGTGCGGCTTCGCTACGCCAACCGGGATATGGGCGAGCTCGAGGCGCGCCTCAATGAGGCGAAGGAGATGAACGACGGCGCTGGGGCGCGTCGGGTGCTCGTCGTGACCGATGGCGTCTTCTCCATGGACGGCTACCTTGCGCCGCTTGCCGAGATCTGCGGCCTCGCGGAGAAGTACGGGGCGATGGTGATGGTGGACGACTCCCACGCTGTCGGGTTCATGGGAGCCACCGGCGCCGGGACCCCCGAGCACGCGGGGGTCTCGGACCGGGTGGACATCTACACAGGCACGTTCGGAAAGGCACTTGGGGGGGCCTCGGGCGGGTACGTCTCGGGCCGCGCAGAGATCGTGGCAACGCTGCGCCAGAAGGCCAGACCCTATCTGTTCTCGAACTCGGTTGCTCCGATGATCGTCGCGGCCACCCTCAGGGCCCTGGACCTCGTGGCGGGCTCGAAGGACCTTCGCGAGCAGCTCTTCGCCAATGCCGCACTGTTCCGGCGGCGCATGGGGGAGGAGGGCTTCGACCTCCTCCCGGGCGAGCATGCGATCGTTCCCGTGATGTTCGGAGATGCCGCGCTCGCGGGCCGGATCGCGGCCGAGATGCTCGCGCACGGCGTGTACGTGACTGCCTTCTCCTACCCCGTGGTCCCCCAGGGGCTGGCGCGCATCCGGGTGCAGCTCTCCGCCGCGCACACGTCCGAGGACGTCGAGACGGCCGTCGGGGCCTTCGTCGCAGCACGGGAGGCGGTGGGAGCCGCATCAGTGTGAGGCATTTCCCGGATATCGAGGGCGCTGCAGCCTACCCGGAACCCGGAGTGAACTCTCCCGGATCGTCAGAGCTCTAGGACCCTCCCGGGATCACCCGTGCGCGGGTATGGTGTGGCCATGACGGCCACCACCAACAGTGCGCACGACGTAGACGTCCTCATCGTCGGAGGGGGTATCGCGGGCCTTTCGCTCGCTTCGGCACTAGCAGGGAAATGCCGCGTTGCGCTCGTCGAATCGGAGCCCTCGCTCGCCTACCACACCTCCGGCCGGTCCGCGGAGCAGCTCATCCCCAGCTACGGTCCGCAGCCAATCCAGGAGCTGACCCGACGCACGCTCGGCACGCTCCGCGACGCCGCGGACGAGGACGGGCGGCGCCTCGTCTGGCCCAGCCGCTTCATGCTCGTGGGCGCCTGGGCGGACGTGGGCCAGGCCTCCCATGAGGGGATGCAGCCCCTCAGCCGGAATCAGGCACGCGAGCTCGTGCCTGCGCTGCGCGCGGACGGCTTCGAGGCGGCCGCACTGGACATCGGGTCCGTGCGGGTCGATGCTCCCGCGCTGCTCGCGTTCCACGAGGAGCGCGCGCGGGCCGCAGGAGTCCACATCAGCGTCGGAAGCCCCGTGCACACGGCACAGCGGGTCGGCGAGGGCTGGCTCGTGGGCGCCGGCGCGGAGGGTTTCCACGCGGTCAACGTGGTCAACGCTGCGGGTGCCTGGGCGGACGACGTCGCAATCCTGTTCGGCGTCGAGCGCCTCGGCCTGCAGCCATACCGCCGCACGGCCGCGCTCGTGTCCTTGGCCGAGCCCCTCGACCCGGATACCCCGATGGTCGCCGCAGCCGACAACACATGGTACTTCCGCCCAGACGAGGCCGGCGCGCTCGTCTCGCCGTCCGAGGCCGAGCCGTCCCGGGCCGAGGACGCCGTGCCGCGTCCTGGGGACGTCGAGAGGACCCTCGAGCTCATCCGCGCGGTCGCGGACCTCAAGGTGACGGGAGTGGTGAGGGCCTGGACCGGGCTGAGGACCTCCCCCAAAGACGGTCTCCCGGTTATGGGCTTCGATCCCGAGGGTCCCGGGTTCTTCTGGCTCGCCGGTCAGGGCGGGTATGGCTTCCAGACCTCGTCGGCGCTCGCCGAGGACGCCGCGGCCCAGCTCCTCGCGGGGCCAGGGGCGCTGCGAACGGGTGTGCGTCCGGCATCCGAGACAGCGAGGGCCCTCGACCCGCACCGGCTCTCCGTCAGGACCTAGAGCATGGGTATATGACCCTTCTCATCGACCACATCGGCGAGCTCTCCACCCAGCACCTCGCCGGTGAGGCGCGCCCAGCCGTTCTTGCCGCCGGCGGTGAGGCGGCCGGCGTCCTGCGGGAGGCCGCCGTCGTGATCGAGGGCGAGCGGATCGCCTGGGTGGGCCAGTCGTCGAAGGCCCCGGCCGCCGACGAGCGGTATGACGCGGAGGGCCGCGCCGTGCTGCCCGGATGGGTCGACTCGCACTCGCACCTCGTCTTCGCGGGAGACCGCACGGCGGAGTTCGAGGCGCGGATGGCCGGGAAGGCCTATTCAGCGGGCGGCATCGGGGTCACCGTGGGTGCCACGCGAGCCGCGTCCGACGCCGAGCTGCGGCGCTTGCTTGCTGCCCGCGTTGCTGAGGCGGTCGCCGGCGGGACGACGTATCTGGAGACGAAGACCGGGTACGGGCTCGACGTCGAGCAAGAGCGCCGAAGCGCGCAGCTGGCCGCGGAGTTCGTCGACGAGGTCACGTACCTCGGAGCGCATCTCGTGCCCGCCGGGTCCGATGCCGAGGAGTACACCGAGCTCGTGTGCGGGGACATGCTCGCCGCCGTGCGGCCTCACGTGCGCTGGGCGGACGTGTTCTTCGAGCGCGGGGCCTTCTCGGAGGAGCAGGCCCGCCGTGTTCTCGAGGCCTGCCGCGAGGCGGGCCTCGGGCTCCGGGTGCACGGGAACCAACTCGGGCCCGGGGCCGGGGTGCGGCTTGCCGTGGAGGTCGGTGCCGCGAGTGTTGACCACGTGAACTTCCTTCAGGACGCCGATGTCGAGGCCCTCGCCGGCACGTGGGCGGGCTGGACCGGGGCCGCCGCGCCAGATTCGGTGGACACGGCCGGGACGGTCGCGACGGTCCTGCCTGCCTGCGACCTCTCGACCCGCGCACCGCTTGCACCCGCCCGCCGCCTGCTTGACGCCGGGGTGCAGATCGCGATCGCGTCCAACTGCAACCCGGGCACGAGCTACACGAGCGCTGTGGACTTCTGCGTCACCACCGCAGTCCTGCAGATGGGACTCTCGGTCCAGGAAGCGGTCCGGGCCGCGACGTTCGGGGGCGCCCTCGCCCTACGGCGGCATGTGGGGACTGACGAGGACGAGCGGCGGGCGGTGGGGTCTATCGCCGTCGGCCATCGTGCGGACCTCCACCTCCTCGACGCTCCTTCGGCCACCCACCTCGCCTACCGCCCCGGTATGCCCCTCACGCACGCGGTGTGGCGCGCTGGGGACCGGGTGCGGTGATCCGGCCGCGGACCAGCTCCTCGAAGGTCGCCTCGAGGACGGTTCCCGCCGTGGTCCGCGGCGTCCGCGAGCCAACCCTAGGGCAGGCTGAGAGCGGCGGCCGGGCGCGGCAGGCAAGATAGACGCATGCCGCAAGAACGCGCCGTCGCCCGTTCCCCCTCCCGCGCGCGGTGGGGTGCCCAGCTCCTGATTGTCCTAGGCCTCTCGCTCGGGCAGTCCGCGGTGTACTCGGTAATCCAGCTGCTCGACAAGGCCACCCGGGCGCCCCTCTCGCAGGGGACCAGCACGCTCAACCGGTCGCTGAGCTCGCGCGAATACTTCGACCTCGCGTACCAGCTCCTCGACATCCTGTTCGCGCTCGTGCCGGTGGCGCTCGTCCTGTATTTCGTCTGGGACGCGTCGGCGCGCATCCGGCGCCCCGTGCTCTGGACCACGCCGTTCGGCCGCCTCGGGTTCAACCTCGCACGGCCTGGACGCGACTGGCTCTGGGGCGCGGGCCTCTTCCTCGCGGTCGGCATTCCGTCGCTCGGGCTGTACTGGGCCGGGCGCGCGCTCGGGATCACCACTGCGATTATTCCCAGTGGGCTCGACCAGTACTGGTGGACCGTGCCGGTGCTCATCGTCTCTGCGGTGCGCCACGCCGTGGTCGAGGAGGTCATCGTTGTGGCGTTCATGCTCGGGTGGCTGCGCCGGCTCGGGTGGGGCGTCCCTGCGGCAATTGCTGCGAGCGCCCTCCTGCGCGGGAGCTATCACCTGTACCAGGGGATCGGGCCGTTCGTGGGCAACGCCGTGATGGGTGTGGTCTTCGCGCTCGTGTACCGGAAGTACGGGCGGGTGATGCCGCTCGTGATCGCCCACGCGCTGCTGGACATCGCCGCATTCGTCGGCTTCAGCGTCGCGGGCAAGGCGATGGGCCTGGGGTAGAAGGTGGCCAGAGAGCGCACGGCAAGATGCCAGAGACCCCGCACCTCTTGGTCGGGTGCGGGGTCTCTGGGCGCCCCTTTCGGGCTCCCTGGTCAGATGGTGACGGCGCCGCCTGCGGTCTGGAACGTCACGGACATGATGCCGGGGGTGCCCTTGGGGGAGACCCACTCGACCTCGACGTCCTCGAGCGGCTTCTCCACCGGCTCCCCGAGCCATTCGGTCACGCGCTCGGCAGACCCGGCGATGGTCAGCTTGCTCATGCGTACGGTGCCGGGGTACGCGTTGGACGGGTGGAGGGACGGATCGCCCTCCCACTTGAGCATGTAGGGCACTTGGGGATCCGCGATGAGTCCGAGGATGCCGATCTGCTTCCATACGAGCTCGCGCCCGTCCGGGAACTTGCGGTTGCCGGGCACGGCATGGCGGCCGAGGCGCTCCTCGAACGGCGCGAGGTCCTCGACCTCGACGCACCAGCCCATCCACCCGCCGCCCGCCGCGCTTCGGGCACGCACCGCCTGCCCGAACGGTGCCTTGTCCGACGCCGGGTGGTCCAGGACCTCGACAACCTCGAGGTAGTGGTGGTCCGTGAGGGGAATGATCATGTTGCGGGTACCGAACCGCGGGTGGACCCCGCCCTTGACTGCCTCGACACTGAGGGCATTGGCGATCCGCTCCGTGGTGGCCAGCAGACCGTCCGCTTCGCAGGCATAAGAAACATGGTCCATACGCATGGAAGTCATGGTGCCACGTTGTGATGGGCGCCTCAGCTTAGGGTTACCTAACCGAGGGTCGGTGCCTAGCCGCGGTGCTCACGTTGGCGTGGTCGGCTCTACGGCACGACCTGGATGTAGCCCATCATGCCGTGGTCCTCGTGGGCCGCGATGTGGCAATGGAACATCCACCGGCCGGGGTAGTCCGTGAACGCCTGGCGCAGGACGACTGTGCCGGGGACGCCGTTGACGGCGTGCGGCACCACCACGGTGTCCTGGCGATGGATGGATGCTGGCGCGGCGCCGTTGACACTCATCACCTGGAACGCGTTGCTGTGCATGTGGAACGGGTGGTCCTCGCCGGTGACGTTGGTGACGGTCCATTCCTCGACGGTGCCGAGCTTCGCCGCGAGGTCGAAGGTCGGGGAATCCATGCCGAACTGCTTGCCGTTGATGAAGAACTGCGAGGTGGACTCCTCCTCGGACAGCACGACCCGGCGCCTCTGGGCGATCGGGGCGCCTGCGAGGTCGGGCTGGGCACCGGCGATCCGGACGTCGGCGGCGGGCAGGGAGGCCGTCGGCGCGCCGCCGATGTCGAGCCGCGCCAGCTGGGTGTCCGGGTACTGGTCGCCGCCTGGACCGTTGCTGTACGCGAGCGTGCGCAGCACGGCCGAGCCGGCAGTCTGGGAGGCCGTGACGAGGACGTCGAAGCGCTTGCCCGGGGGCAGCAGGAGCTCGGTGGCGTCAGCCGAGACGGGGAGCGGGTTGCCGTCCTCGGCGACCACGGAGAACCGGTAGCCGTCCAGCCGGAGGCGGTAGAAGATGTCCGCTCCGAGGTTCGCCACGCGCCACAGTTCGGTCTCTCCCGGCCGCAGGGAGAGGACGGGCCGGAGTTGACCGTTGACGAGTCGCACAGTGTCCGCGTTCGAGTCGATGGAGGTGTTCGCCGTGTTCTGGACGATCTTCCCCGCGACGTCGATCTGCGCGTCCTTGAGCGCGATCACCCGCTCGGGGACGTCACGCAGCCCGCCGGGCAGGCCGGTGCGCGAGTCTCCTATGACGATCGCGCCCGAGAGGCCGGCGAGGATCTGGTTCTCGGTATCGGCGGGCATGAAGCCGGGCGTCGCGTGCGAGTGGCCGTTCGCCACAGCGTTCGGGTTGGGGCAGGAGGTGCTCATCGCGTGTGAGTGGTACCAGTACGTGCCCTGAGGATGGTCGGCCGGGATGCTCAGCCGGTAGGTGTAGGCGGCGCCGGGCGGGATGCAGACCATCGGATTGTCAGAGCTTCCCTCTGGCGAGACGTGGAGCCCGTGGAAGTGCAGGTTCGTCGCGGTCTGGAGCCGGTTGCGGACGGTGATCGACGCGGTGGTGCCGGGGTCGAGCCGCAGCGTGGGCGCGACGATGGCCCCGGCGTACGAAGCGCCCCACACGTCCTTGCCCGAGATCGAGAACCGGGTCTTCGCAGGGTCGAGCGTGACCTCCACGCCGGCGGACGCCTCGATGACCGGCGGCTCCGTCAGCGGCGCGCCGGGGGCCATGCCCCGCTCCTGCTCGGCTGCCGTGAGGGCCTGCGGTGGTGTCGCGATGGCGGCCACCGTACCGCCCGCTGCTAGAACGACCGCGAGCGTGCCGGCGGCGAGAAGGCGCCGTCGGCTCCGGGGACGGGGGAGGACGGCACGCGGCATGGTGAGCTCCAGACTGGAATAGCTAACGGAAACATTCCGATATTAGCTTTGCCTAACCTGAGCATTGGCTGTGTTTACTCCACGTTTGCCTAACTCACGGGGAACTCCCAGTCAACAAGCCGCAGAAAAGCGGAGCGGCCACGTCCCCGCGTCAGCGCGCGAGCGGCAGCGAGACCTCCATCGTGGTCCCCTCCGCCCCGGTCGAGGCAATGCGCACAGAGCCGCCATTGCGGACGGCGATGTCGCGCACGAGCGCGAGACCCAGCCCGAAGCTGCGCTGCCCGCCCGGGGCCTCGCTCCCAGCCCCCGCGTACCGCTCGAACACCCGTTCCGGTGCTGGTCCCGCGATCCCCGGGCCTGTGTCTGCGACGGTGAGGACCGCCGTCGTCCCTCCCGAGCCGATGGTGACGCCCATCGTGACCCGCCCGCCGGCAAGGGTGTACTTGAGCGCATTGTCGGCAAGCGCCACGATCACGCGCCGCAGGGCGGCGGGCGCGACGGCGACCGGCACCGCCTCGCCTGAGTCCTCACAGCTCAGGGCGATGTCCCGCTCACGGGCGATCACGGTGAGGTCGGCCACGACGTCGCGCGCGAGGGCCGTGAGATCCGTGGGCGTCTCGGGGACATCCGGTCCGCCGGAGATGCCGTGGAGGAGGTCTTCGATGATCGCGGCAAGTTTCGCGGAATCCGCACGGAGCTCGGCGAGAACTGCTGCGGCTTCACTGTCCTTGGCGAGGCGCCGCTGGGCGAGCTGGATGCGCGTGTCGATCACCGTCAGCGGCGTGCGCAGCTCGTGGCTCGCGTCCTGGACGAAGGAGCGCTGGAGCGCAAGCGACTCCCCGAGCGGCTTGACCGCCTGCCGCGCGATCAGCACTCCCACTGTCCCCGCGAGCGCGATCCCGAGCACGCCGCCGACCACAAGCGCGCCGAACACGTCGACGGAGTCCAGCACAATCTGCGGCTGGCTGCGCTCGAGGTGCGCGATCATCTCGGCCGGCTGGGACTTGGCCCAGACGAACAGCGCCGCTGCCGCGAGCAGGAGTACGACGACGACCGCCACGGCCGCCGCGATCTGCAGCCCGACCCGCAGGGCAGCCCGCCTGAGGGCCAGCTCGTCCGAGTTGAGAGGCCGCCGCGCTCGGGCTGTCCCGCGCACTGTGCGCCACCGCGGCGTCATTCGAGCCCGCCCAGCTGGTAGCCGAGGCCGTGCACGGTCCTGATCACGCCCCGGTCCGTCTTCTTCCTGAGGTAGTGCACGTAAGTGTCCACGACACCGGGGGTGTCTGCGGGATCGAATACCGAGCCGAGGAGCTCGGCGCGGGAGTGGACGCGCGCAGGGTCCGCGGCGAGGCGGGCCAGAAGGGCCGATTCGGCCGCGGAAAGTTCAACCCGGTGCCCGTAGGGCGAGGTGAGGACGCGCGTTCCCGGGTCGAGGTCCCACGAGCCGACTGCGAGCAGTGCCGAGGTGCCCTCGCCCTCCCGCCGCTCGTAGGTCCGCGTGAGCGCACGGAGCCGTGCGGCGAGCTCCTCGGAGTCGAAGGGCTTGACGAGGTAGTCGTTGGCTCCGGCGTCGAGGCCCTCGACCTTGTCCGGGACGCTCCCGAGCGCGGTGAGCAGCAGGATCGGCGCCGTCAGGCCCTTGGCCCGCACCGACTTCACGAGCGAGACCCCGTCCAGGCCGGGGAGCCCGCGGTCCACGACGAGCGCGTCCCACTCCTGCGCCAGGGCCAGCTCGAGCCCCTCCCGGCCATCCGCGGCGAGCGCCACGTCGAAGTCGTCCTCGAGGAGCGCGGCCACGAGCGGGCCGAGCTGCGGGTCGTCCTCAATGAGCAGCACGCGCCGCCTGGTCGGGGGCTCCGTGGGGTCCATGGCTGCCATTGTGCCAACTCGCCTCCGGAAAGCGACTCCCAGTCTCGCCCCAGAGCGCGGGCCCGAGGGGTGGGCACGAGCGTGGAGCGGATCAGCGAGGGTAGCTATCGACCTCGGCTGGGCCGCGTTCGTCATCGTCGACCCGCGCAGGGGCCGGCTGCGGCTGTCCTGTCAGCGATGCCTTGCGGCGCCGGCGCAGGATCTCGATGCCGATCGGGATGACGGAGGCAGCGACGATGAGCACCGACAGGATGTCGATGTTCTGCGCGATGACATCGACGTGCCCGAGCCACACGCCGAGCAGGGTGATGGACACCGACCAGGCGACTCCGCCAAGCACGTTCCAGCCAAGGAACTTCCGGTACGGGTAGTGGGCCATGCCCGCGACGAGCGGCACATACGTGCGCACGATCGGCACGAACCGGGCCAGCACGAGGGCGCGCCCGCCGTACCGGCCGAAGAACTCCTCGGCGCTTGCCAGGTGGCTGAGCTTGAGGACCTTTGCGTCCTCGCGGAACCAGCGCTTCCCCACGAACTTGCCGAGCAGGTACCCGGCCTGGTCTCCTGCAACGGCGGCGATGGCCACGACCAGGATGAGCACCGGGAGGCTGAGGCCGAGTTGGGCGTGCAGGAGCCCCACGGTGAACAGCAGGGAGTCGCCGGGCAGGAATGGGAAGAGCAGCCCGGACTCGATGAAGACCAGGAGGGCAACCACGCCGAGGACCCAGGGCCCGGCACCGATCAGGAGGGAGGTTGGATCGAGCATAGGGGTGTCAGCGGCTTTCGAGACGGGTGATGAAGGGCAGCTTCGCGAGCATGGGCGGCGCGAACCGGTTCCAGAGTCCGGACCACAGGAGGATTCCCGCGATCGAGGCGGGGAACGAGGCGATGACGTCCATCGGGTAGTGCACGCCCACGTAGACGCGCGTCCACGCGACAAAGGCCGAGACGATCAGGCCCACTACGAGGATCCACGTTCCGGCGCGCGTGTGCCGGAAGAGGAAGTACAGCGCGATGGTCAGCGACACGGCGAAGCACACATGTCCGCTGGGAAAGCTGTTGGGGTCCATGTCCGGGGAGAGGGGGTTCGCGAGCAGGCTCGAATCCGGGCGATGGCGGTGGATCACGTATTTGAACAGCAGGCTGTAGACCCAGCCGAAACCGGTGATGCTCACTACGGCGAGCGCGTCCACGGGCGTGCGGCGCACCGCCCAGAGGACCACGAGCAGGAGCACGAGGATCACGATCGCGCCGCGTGGGCCGAGGATCTGCTCGATCGCCAGCGCAACCGCATTGAACCAGCCGACGTGCTGATTGCTCATCCACTGGTCGATGGCGAGCTCGGAGTTGGTGTAGGGCGTCGTCGTGGCGGCGAGTCCGATGGCGAGCAGCACGACACTCAGGATGACGGGCACCGCGATCCAATGCCTGAGCGTGGGCAGGCGCAGAAGCCCGCTGCGGGCCGGCAGGTGGGCCCAGGCCCTAGGCCTGGAGGTCGCATAGTCCGAGGTGGTCATGTGCCTATGGTGCGCCCCTGGGTCTAAGACGGTTCTAAGAATCACGCCGTGTCTCGGCCGTTACCCGCTACCGGTACGAGCGTGCCGATTCCTGCATCCTTCGTGACTTGACTCACGAGAATGTTCCGCGCAAGCTGTGAAGCGGAACGTTCGTGCCGTTTCGAGCGGAACAGGGTTGCGGTCCGGCTCCTGGGGAAGCGAGGAATCCGTATGGAGCTCCTGAGTCGAGCCATCGCCGCTGAGGTGAGGCAACGGCGTCGTGCGCTCGGGCTGACGCAGCAGGACCTGGCCGAGCTCGCGGGCGTGAGCGAGCGGTTCGTCCGCTTCGTCGAGCAGGCCAAGCCAAGCGTCCAGCTCGACGCGCTTGAATCGGTGCTCGGCGCCCTCGGCCTCGAGCTTCGGGTCGCGGCCCGCGGAGGGAGGCCATGACCCGGCACCGGACCGCGGATGTGTACAAGGGCGGGGTCCTCGCCGCCCGGCTCGAGCGGTTCGAGGGCGGCACCCGCTTTACATACCTGCCCGCCTACGTCGCCTCGGGCGGAGAGCCCGTGGCCTCGACGCTCCCGATCACCACCCGACCCGTCGTCACTGGTGCCGGCGCGGTCCCGGCATTCTTCACCGGCCTGCTCCCCGAGGGGCGCCGGCTCGCTTCCCTGCGGCGCGCCGTGAAGACGAGCGCCGATGACGAGTTGGGGCTCCTCATGGCTGCCGGCTCGGACCCTGTGGGCGACGTTCAGATCGTCCCCCACGGCGAACTCCTGGCGGGCTTGGGCGGCGAGGGGGGCGGGGACGCCCAGAGCGGTGGCGACCAGCACGCCGTTGTGCTCGACGCCCGCCGCACCCCGGACTTCGCCGCGCTCGTCGACGACCCCTTGCTCGTGGACCCCAAGGCGCTCGCCGGCGTGCAGGACAAGGTGAGCGCCGGCATGATCTCCCTTCCGGCAGCCCAGTCCGGGCGGCGGTACATCCTCAAGCTCAACGCTCCCGAGTTCCCCCACGTGGTCGAGAACGAGCACCTCATGTACCGGTACGCGGCCAGGCTGCGCATTCCGGTGTGCCGGGTCAAGCTCGTGCGGGACGTCGCGGGCCGCGCCGGGCTGCTCGTCGAGCGGTTCGACCGGCCGCCGCAGGCCGAGGGAAGGGCGGTGTCCCGTCTCGCCGTCGAGGACGGCTCGCAGTTGCTCGGCCTGTATCCCGCGGACAAGTACAACGTCAGCTATGAGGAACTGTGCCGCGCGGTGGCCGCCCACTGCGCCGCGCCGCTGCCCGCGCTGCGCAGCCTCGCGCTCCAGGGTGCCTTCGCGTGGCTGACCGGCAACGGGGACCTCCACGCGAAGAACGTCTCAGTGGTGCAAGGGCTTGCCGTGCCGGGGGAGTGGGGGATTGCCCCTGTGTATGACATCCCCTCGACCGTCCCGTACGGCGACAAATCCCTGGCCCTGCCGCTCGGGGGCAAGCGCACGGGGATCTCGCGGCGCCACTTCTTGGGTTGGGTTCGGGAGCTCGGCCTCCCCTCCCGGGCAGCAGAGGGGGTGCTCGCCTCGGCCCTGCGGGCTTCCGGGCCGCTGCTGGAGGACCTTTCCGCGCACGACGGCGGCCCCTCGCCCTTCCTTCCCGGTGTCACCCGGGCGTGGGTCAAGGAACTGCGGCATCGTCGGCGGCTCATGGAGGGCTGAGGCGGGGCGTTGTTCACAGTCGGTCACACTCTTGGCTGCCGGGCTTGGCCCACCCTTACACTCGCCAATAGGTCATGAGTGCCAGCGCCAAACCCCGGTTTGCTGGCCGGCAACCCTCCGCCGCGGTGGGGTGCCCCGGGTGAAGACCTGGACCGGCGAGAGCCGCCGGTCAAGCGCAGCGCAAAGGAGCTTGCTATGTCCAGCAATCCCCAATGGTCCTTCGAGACTCGCCAGATCCATGTCGGCCAGACTCCGGACTCCGAGTCGGGCGCCCGTGCCCTCCCGATCTACCAGACCACCTCGTTCGTGTTCCCGAGCGCCGAGAGCGCCGCAGCACGCTTTGCCCTCGCCGAGCTTGAGCCCATCTACACCCGGATCGGCAATCCGACCCAGGACGCGGTTGAGCAGCGCATCGCCAGCCTCGAGGGTGGCCTCGCCGGGCTGCTGCTCTCCTCGGGCCAGGCCGCCACCACGTACTCGATCCTCAACGTCGCAGAGTCGGGGGACCACGTCGTCGCCTCCGCCGCGCTCTACGGGGGCACGTACAACCTGCTCAAGCACACCTTCGCGAAGTTCGGCGTCGAGGTCACCTTCGTCCAGGACCCGGACAGCCTCGAGGAGTGGACGTCCGCCGTTCGGCCGAACACGAAGGCCTTCTTCGCCGAATCGATCTCCAATCCGCGCCAGAACGTGCTCGACATCGAGGCTGTCGCGGTGATCGCCCACGGGGCCGGCGTGCCCCTCATCATCGACAACACAGTGGCGACCCCCTACCTCCTGAACCC
Organism: Sinomonas notoginsengisoli; assembly: GCF_021554725.1. GTDB lineage: Bacteria > Actinomycetota > Actinomycetes > Actinomycetales > Micrococcaceae > Sinomonas > Sinomonas notoginsengisoli. The sequence continues at coordinate 125,122 of NZ_JAIZDP010000005.1, forward strand.
GCTCGCGCATGGTGCGGACGTCGTCGTGCATTCCGCGACCAAGTACCTCGGCGGGCATGGGACGGCGATCGCAGGTGTCATCGTCGACGGCGGCACGTTCGACTACGCCCAGGATCCCGCGCGCTTCCCGGGATTCAACACTCCGGACGAGAGCTACAACGGTCTCGTGTTCGCGCGCGACCTCGGGGTCACCGGGATCCTCGGTGCGAACCTGGCATACATCCTCAAGGCCCGCGTTCAGCTCTTGCGCGACCTCGGCTCGGCCGTGTCCCCGTTCAACGCCTTCCTCATCGCGCAGGGCATCGAGACGCTCTCCCTGCGGGTGGAGCGGCACGTCGAGAACGCACAGAAGGTCGCCGAATGGCTCGAGGCGCGTTCTGACGTCGAGTCGGTCGCCTACGCGGGCCTCGAGTCCAGCCCGTGGTACGCCCTCGGCAAGAAGTACGCCCCGAAGGGCGCAGGCGCCATTGTCTCGTTCGAGTTGGGCAGCGTCGAGGCGGGCAAGGCTTTCGTGGACGCCCTCACCCTCCACTCCCACGTGGCGAACATCGGTGACGTCCGCTCGCTCGTCATCCACCCGGCGTCCACCACTCATTCGCAGCTGAGCGAGGACCAGCAGCGCGCCGCGGGCGTGACCCCGGGCCTCGTACGCCTGGCTGTCGGGCTCGAGAATATCGCGGACATCCTCGCCGACCTCGAGACGGGATTTGCCGCAGCGGGCACGGTGCCGCAGCACACGGAGGGTGCTGGCGCTGTCGCGGAGGCCGTCGCGTGACGATGGTGCGCAGTTCTGGGATCGGCAGCACCGCGCCTGAGAAGGACGGCGAGCGGACGATGCCCGGACCGAACGGCGGCAGGGGCCAGGACGGCGTCGTCCGCACCGTCGCGGTCGGTGCACTCCAGCTGGAAGGCGGCGGGGCCCTGCCCGAGGTGGAGCTCGCGTACGAGACGTGGGGGACGCTCAACGGGGACGCCAGCAACGCCGTTCTCATCCAGCACGCGCTCACTGGCGACACCCACGTTGCCCAGGGCGACGGCGACGAGCCCGGTTGGTGGGATGCCCTCGTGGGCCCGGGCAAGCCGGTGGACACGGAGAAGTACTTCGTTGTCGCGGCCAACATGATCGGCGGCTGCTACGGTTCGACCGGCCCGAGCACCCTCGACCCCGAGGGCGTTCCGTGGGGTTCGCGCTTTCCGTTCGTGACCATCCGCGACTCCGTCCGTGCGGAGGCCAGGCTCGCCGACCGGCTGGGGATCCGCCGCTGGCACGCCGTGCTCGGCGGCTCCATGGGCGGTGCCCGCGCGCTGGAATGGGCCGCGACTTATCCGGACCGGGTGAGGCACTGCGTCGTCGTCGCCATCGGCGGTTACTCCACTGCCGAGCAGATCGCGCTCGCACAGGCCCAGCTGCTGGCCATCCGCCAGGACCCCGCCCACAACGGCGGCGACTACTACGGAGGCCCCGTCCCTGCGGCGGGCCTGGGGCTTGCACGGCGCATAGCGCACATCTCCTACCGCTCGGAGCCCGAGCTCAGCTTCCGGTTCGGCCGGCGAGGCCAAGGCGCAGAGAACCCCCTCGAAGCACCGGGAGCTGCCGCTGAGCGCGGGCGCTACCAGGTGGAGAGCTATCTCGACCACCAGGCCGGCAAGCTCGTGGGCCGCTTCGACGCGAACAGCTACGTCGTACTCACCGAGGCCCTCATGAGCCACGATGTGGGCCGCGGCCGCGGGGGGATGGAACGCGCACTCGCGGGGACCAAGGCGGAATTCTTCATCGCCTCGGTCAACTCCGACCGCCTCTACTTCCCCGAGCAGAGCGACGAGCTTGCGCGCGCCCTCCCCGGCGAGGTCCCCGTCCACTCGATCGATGCCAAGATCGGGCACGACGGGTTCCTCACCGAGATCGGCCAACTTGGCGGCGAACTGCGCAGGCGGGTCTTCACGCTCTAGGCGTGCCCCATCCGGCACTCCTCATGCGGCGGGGGGTCAACCGCGCATGATCTCGCTCCGGGCCTTCATGTACTCCTCGAGCGATATCTTCTGCTCCGAGAACTTCTGATCCAGCTCCGCGAGCTTCCTCGCGCGGTAGCCCTGCGGTGCGTCGTCGGGCGCTCCCGGGAGGGTCGGGGACCACGCCGACTGGTCCGGCGACGCGGCCTGCGGCGCCTGCCCTGGCGCCTGCCGAGGTGGAGCCGGCTGGTCCTGCGGGGCAGGCTGGCCGGGGAAACCCGGCGGGAGCGGTTGCTGCCACCACAGCGTCGGGGGATCTTGGGGCGTGGCGGTGTGGCTCTCAGGGAGCTGTTGCGGAGGCGGTGCGTCGGGATACTGGCTGCCGGGGTACTGTCCGCTCTGCGGGGATCGGCCCGGGTACTGCCCGTACTCGTCGCGCCTGCCCGGCGGGTACGGCGGCCGGCCGCCCCGCTGCCCGGACTGGCTCATCCTTCGGAGGACGAAGGGGACAACCCAACCGAGAACGATGAACCACATGAACCAGCTGTTCATCAGTCCAGCCTACGCGCCGCGCATGAGTGGACGCTGGACGTCAGCTGGGTTCCCCCGAGCCCAAGGGGGCGCCCGCGCCGAAGACGGGCTCCGCCGTCGGACGCTTCGCCAGGACGCCGTCGCCGCTCGACTTGTGCCGAAGCCTTCGGATCACCCACGGGACGAAGAACTCCCGAGCCCACACGAGGTCTTCCGCCCGCGCGGCACGCCAGCTGCGCGCAGGCATCGGGCTGGGTTCCATGGGCGTGAGCCCGTGCTTCACATTGAGGGCCTCAAGCGCCATGATCGCGATCGTGTGGTGGCCCAGCGGCGAGAAATGGAGCCGGTCCGTGTCCCACATCCGCGCATCCGAGAGTTGGCGGAGCCCCCACATGTCCGCGATCACGGCGTCGTGCCGCGCGGCGACCACTCTCAGATTCTCGTTGTAGATGGCCACCTTGCCCCGGATGGCCGCAAGGACCGGGGTTGAGCCGACGTCCGGGCCGTTGAAGAGCAGTACGGTGGCCCCTGCGTCCGCGAGACGGCCAACGGCGTCGTCGAGCCTGACGGCGAGGGCGTCCGGATCGCTTCCCGGCCGCAGCAGGTTGTTGCCGCCCGCGGAGACCGAGACGAGGTCCGGGAGCAGCTCGAGGGCCGGTTCGAGCTGCTCGTCGAGGATCTTCCCGAGGAGGCGCCCCCGGATGGCGAGGTTGGCATAGGCGAAGTCCTCGGAGCCGTGGGCCAGTTCCTCGGCCACGCGGTCGGCCCAGCCGCGGTGGCGGCCCGGGTGCCGAGGGTCTGGGTCGCCGATCCCTTCGGTGAATGAGTCCCCGATGGCCACGTACCGGTGCCATGGGTGACGGTGCCCTTCGGGGAGGTCCGCCTCCGAACGGGTCGTCGGAGTCATGTCGCTCACGAGACCATTATGCGCCGCACAGCATATCTTGTTCTACTCGAAGGTAACATGAATTGAGTTTCAGTTTTCTCTTCCCTTGTCCGCTTCGGCTGAATAGCGTGGCGCCATGCTCTTCGATGGCATCACCTCGCGACGCGTCCCCACGGCCCGCTATGACGCCCAGATTCTCGAGCGAGCCTCGGATTCGCCGGGCGCCGCAGACGCCCCGGCGGTCGTCTTCGTCCACGGCAACGTTTCCTCGTCCCTATTCTGGCAGCAGGCGATGCTCGATCTCCCGCCCGGCTTTCGGGCGGTGGCCGTCGACCTGCGCGGCTTCGGGGGCAGCGAAGTCCTGCCGGTCGATGCGCGCCGGGGCCTTTCGGACTACAGCGATGACCTCGCTGCCGTGGTCGAAACGCTCGGCCTCGGGGTGCCGCACCTGGTCGGGTGGAGCATGGGCGGGGGCGTCGTATTGCAGTACGCCCTGGACCATCCGGTGCTCTCGATGACGCTCCAAGCACCGGTCTCACCGTACGGCTTCGGAGGGACCGCTGGGCTTGACGGCCGACGCCTGACGGAGGACGACGCCGGCACGGGGGCCGGGGGAGTGAACCCCGACTTCGTTGCCAGGCTGAAGGCCAAGGACACCTCGGCCGATGCGCCGACCTCGCCCCGCTCCGTCTACCGTGCAGCCTATGTCCACCCGGGCTTCGAGTCGCCCCATGAGGATGTCTGGGTCGCCTCGATGCTGACCACAGCGATCGGCGACGGAAACTACCCGGGCACGTCCGCGGCGTCGTCCTCATGGCCAGGATTCGCCCCCGGCGATTCTGGAGTGCTCAACTCCATGTCGCCGGGCCACCTCGACCTCTCAGGCATCGTTGACCTGCCGGACAAGCCTCCGGTCGTGTGGATCCACGGGGACGCCGACGCGATCGTCTCGGATGCTTCGATGGCGGACCTGAACTACCTAGGGCAGCTCGGCGTGGTCCCCGGGTGGCCGGGCGAGGAGATGGCCCCGCCGCAGCCGATGGTCGCCCAGACACGTCACGTCCTCGAGGCGTACCGGGCGGCGGGCGGGGCCGTGACCGAGGTGGAGCTCCCGGGCTGCGGGCACTCGCCGCACCTCGAGTTCCCGGAGGCGTTCAACGAGGCGCTCCACGGTCTCCTTGGCGGATGAAGCCGTAGATTACTTGATACTTCAACTATGTGGAACAATGGGTCTATGACAGACGCCGCGACCCACGCCCAGCGAGCCAACTACCCGGCCCACTACCCCGAGCACTACGCGCTCTGGAACCGGCCTGAGGACGAGCGGGCGGGCACGCCGCTCATCGTCCTGTTCCATGGCTATGGTTCCAATGAGGCCGACCTCATGGGCCTTGCCCCGTACTTCCCGGAGCAGTTCACCGTGGCCTCCCTGCGCGCGCCTCAGGTCCTGGCCCCGGGCGCGTACCAGTGGTTCCCCCTCATGGCAGCCCAGGACTTCACGATGGACTCCGTCGAGGCCGCGACTGAGTATGTCCTCGCGTGGCTCGATGGAGTCCGCTCGCAGCACACCTCGGTCACCGTCCTCGGATTCTCCATGGGCATGGCGATGGCGACCTCGCTCGTGCGCCGCCGCCCCGCCGACTTCGCCGCGGTGGTCGGCCTCTCCGGGTTCGCAATCGACCCCGTCGCAGCGGGGGAGGAGGACTACGCCTACTTCCGCGACTCCGAGCTCGACGCCGCCCTGCCGATGTTCTGGGGCCGTGACCAGGCCGACCCCATCATCACTCCGGACAAGGTCGAGTACACGATCGGGTGGGTCCGCGGACATGTCGATCTGACCAAGGTCACGTACCCCGGGATCGGCCACAGCATCAGCGGCCCCGAGATCGCGCACGTCAAGGAGTTCCTCGAACTCACGGTGGCAAAGGGCTGAACGTCCTCGAGGGCGGTCAGGGGCGCCGGACCAGCCGGACTGTCTGCCCGTTCACCTCGACGACGTCGCCGACGATGAGCTGGCGCCCGCGCCTTTCCTCGATGTCCCCATTGACCTTGACGAGGCCATTGCGGATGAGGTCCGCGGCCTCCACGCCGTCCTCCACGAGCGAGGCCAGCTTGAGCAGCTGCCCGAGCCGGATGGTGCCCTCCCGGACCTCGACGTCCTGCGAGTCGGAGGAGGAGCCAGATGCGGCAGGTGATTCGCGGCGCGTCATGGTGCAACTCTAGGCTAGGCCCGCGACCCGCACCCGCCGACTGCCCGTGCCTCTGGGCCTCGCGGCCGCCATAGCGGCAGGCCTCGCCCTTCCGGCACAGGGCCGCATCAACGGGGCGCTCGGGATGCGGCTGGGCGATGCCTTCGCGGCCGCCCTCACGAGCTTCGGAACGGGACTCGTGCTCATGCTCGTCGCAGCCGCGGTCCTGCCTTCCGCGCGCTCCGGCGTCCGTGAGATCCTGCCTGCCGTCCGCGAGGGCCGCATCCCCTGGTGGTACGTCGGGGCGGGCTTCCTCGGGGCACTCTTCGTCCTCGCCCAGACCACCGCAGTCGGAATCCTCGGGATCGCGGTGTTCACGGTCGCCGTCGTGACCGGCCAGACCGTGAGCGGCCTGCTCGTGGACCGCGTCGGCTTCGCCCAGGGGCGACGCCGCCCGCTCACCGGGATGCGCGTGATCGCGACCGTGCTGACGCTCGCCGCCGTGGCCCTCGCGGTGGCCCCGAAGTTCGTCGTCTCCGACGCCGCGGCCCTCCTCGCCCTGATCCTCCTTCCGGTGCTCGCGGGCTTCTTCCAGAGCTTCTCCTCGGCGATGAACGGCGCGAGCGCCCTGGCGTACCGCAGCCCGCTCACAGCCACCCTTGTGAACTTCATCTCCGGGACGGCCGCCCTCGCGGTGGCCTGGGGCATCACGATCGCCGCCGGCGGGAGCGGCAGCACACTGCCCTCGGCACCCGCCGACGCGTGGCTGTACGCGGGCGGCGCGCTCGGCGTCGCGTACATCGCGCTCACGGCCGTGCTCGTGCGGCACCTCGGCGTCCTGGTCACGGGTCTTGGCGTGATCGCCGGCCAGCTCCTCGGATCCCTCGCGCTGGATGCGCTGGTCCCCGTCGCGGGAAGCGCCGTCGCCCTCCCCACCGTGGTCGGCACCCTCGCGACGCTTGCGGCGATGGTCCTGGCGACGTTGCCCTGGAACCGTGCCCAGCTCCGCGGGCGCTGACCACGCGCCGTCGTGCGTCGCCACGTGAGCAGCCCCTGCCGCCCGCCGGTAGTCTTAGAAGCGCATACCTTGAGGACCGCACCCAGCGGCCTGACTCTCTGGAGGAAACCCTTGGCACCGAAGACCCCACTGGACTCGATCGTCTCCCTGGCCAAGCGCCGCGGATTCGTCTTCCAGGCGGGTGAGATCTACGGAGGCTCCCGCTCCGCCTGGGACTACGGCCCCCTCGGCGTGGAGCTCAAGGAGAACATCAAGGAGCAGTGGTGGCAGACCTTTGTCCGCGGCCGCGAGGACATGGTGGGCCTGGATTCCTCCGTCATCCTGCCCAAGCAGGTCTGGGAGGCCTCGGGGCACGTGGCGACGTTCACCGACCCGCTCGTCGAGTGCCTACAGTGCCACAAGCGGCACCGGCAGGACCACCTGATCGAGGCGTATGTGGCCAAGAAGGGGCGCCAGCCGGAGAACGGCATGGAGTCGATCACCTGCCCTGACTGCGGCACCACCGGCAAGTGGACCGAGCCGCAGATGTTCTCGGGCCTCATGAAGACCTTCCTCGGTCCCGTGGACAACGCCGATGGCCTCCATTACATGCGCCCGGAAACGGCCCAGGGCATCTTCGTCAACTTCAACAACGTGCTCACCACCAGCCGCAAGAAGCCGCCGTTCGGCATCGGCCAGATCGGCAAGGCGTTCCGCAACGAGATCACCCCCGGCAACTTCATCTTCCGCACGCGTGAATTCGAACAGATGGAGATCGAGTTCTTCACCGCACCGGCCGACGCGCACGAGTGGTTCAAGCACTGGGTGGACGCGTGCTGGAACTGGTTCGTCGATCTGGGCATCGATCCGGAGAACATGCGCAAGTTCGACGTCCCCGAGGACGAGCGCGCCCACTACTCCGCCGGCACGATCGACATCGAGTACCGCTTCGGATTCCAGGGGAACGAGTGGGGCGAGCTCATGGGCATCGCCAACCGCACTGACTTCGACCTCTCGAGCCATTCGAAGGCCTCCGGCCACGAACTCGCCTACTTCAACCAGGCCAGCAACGAGCGGTACATCCCGTACGTCATCGAGCCGTCGTTCGGCCTGACCCGGTCCATGATGGCCTTCCTCGTGGACGCCTACACCGAGGACGAGGCCCCCAATACGAAGGGCGGCGTGGACAAGCGCACCGTGCTCCGCCTCGACCCGCGAATCGCGCCCGTCAAGGCTGCGGTGCTGCCGCTGTCCCGCAATGAGGACCTCTCGCCGAAGGCACGGGACCTCGGTGCCGAGCTGCGCAAGCATTGGAACATCGAGTTCGACGACGCCGGCGCGATCGGCCGGCGCTACCGCCGCCAGGATGAGATCGGCACCCCGTTCTGCATCACGGTGGACTTCGACACGCTCGAGGATCAGGCAGTGACGATCCGCGAACGGGACACGATGTCCCAGGACCGCGTCTCCCTCGACAAGGTCTCGGGCTACCTGTTCGAGCGCCTCGGAAAGTAGGACCTCCGTGGCCCAGCTGACCTACCGGCCCTGGCGCGAGGGCGACGACCGGACGCTCCTCGAGCTGTGGGGCGATGCCGAGGGCGCAGCTGCCGAACAGTTCCGTGGGGCGTTCGCGCCGGACGCGGATGGCGTAGCAGCGCACGACGGCGCGGCCTCGGCCGCCGCACCCGGCTCGACCCAGGTGTGGCGCCGGTGCATCGTGGCGGAGGATCAGGGCATTCCTGTCGCGGCAGCCGTCGTGTACCGGGCGGTCCTCCACCCGCAGCGGTTATGGGCGTACGTCGAAGTGGCGCGCGACCATCGTCGAGCCGGAGTCGGCAGCGAGCTGCTGCGCAGGCTGCGTGCGGCGGCAGCCTCAGCTCCCGACGAGGCGACCGGCGGAGGGGTGAAGCTCCGCACCAAGGTCACCGAGGGCACGCCGGGAAAAGCGTTCGCCGAGGATGCCGGGTTCGCCCTGCTCCAACGCTCCCGAGAGGTCCTCGTGAAGCCGGGGGTCCTGAAGCTGCCCGTGCTCGGCGACGGTACCGATGCCGGCGATTCCTCGCCCCTTGTGGAGGACCTGGCGACCGGCTCGGTCGAGCTGAGCGACGCCGTCGGCCGCTATTACGCCCAGGTCCATGCGTGGGACCCCCCTGCGCCGATCAGCGTAGGGCGTGCCCAGCAGCTCTTCCTCTCCGATGCGGCGGGCGCCCACGGAGCCGTCGTGCTCCGAGCGCCCGCAGTGAGCGCGTTCGGGGCCGGTGCGACGCCGTCACGGAAGAAGGGGCGGCTGAGGGCATTCGCTGTGAGCTACGCCGGACCGGCGAGCGCCGCGGCCGAGCAGCCGAGCGAAGTGCTGCTAGGCCATGACGTGCGCCTCACGCCTGACGACGCACAGGACGCCGTGCGGGGCCTCCTCGCGCTCATCGCGTACCAGCACCCTGTCCGGCTTGAGATCGATGATTCCATGACAGCGCTCCGTGCCACGGTCGATCCGCTCCTCGCATCGGGGTCCGCCGAGCAGATCGGGCCGGCTATCCTGACCCTTGGGGACTGACCGGTGCGCGCCGGGGGAGGGGTCGCGCCGTGGGTCGCAGGAGCAGGGCGATGGACGTGAGGTGCCGCTGAAGGCGGTCTAGCGTGCGGCCTCACATCTTGTCGCGCTCAGGCCGCAGCCCGTTGACGGCGTCCCTGGCATCCCAGATATCCCGTTCCGCCTCCGTCGGTGCGCCGCCGCCGAACTTCGCCGGGACCCACCAGGCGCCAGCCGGATGGCCAAGCGGGAAGTCGAGGACCGCGACGTCGACCGCATCCTGCAGCGCTCTCTGGAGGCGGCGCGCGGCGTCTGCGGGATCGGCGGCGGCAGAGAGGTCCACCGGCGCGCCGAAATGTGTACGGATGGGTGCCCTCCAGAGGTCGGCAAGTGAGCCGCTGCCGCGCTCCGGCGTTGTCCCATGCCCGCGGGTCGTGATGCGGTGCCCGCCCCAGACGCCCACCGGGATGAGCGGGACGCCGGTCTGCTGCGCCATGCGCACCGCTCCCGTATGGCAGCGCCGCACGGTGAAGCTTCGGCTCACGCCGGCCTCCGGGAAGAGGGCAATGCTCCAGCCCGCATCCAGTGCCCTGAGCGATGCGGACAGGCTCGCGTGGTTCGGCCTGCCCACGACCGCCAGGCCCCCGCATGCCGTGATCGCGGCGCCCAGCAGGCGGCTCCGGTAAGGGCGCGGGCCCACGAGAAACCGCAAGCGGTCCTGCCTCCTCTCCCACCACAGCAGCGCCACGGCCACGAAGTCGAGATAGCCGAAGTGCGTGATCGCGAGGACAACCTGGCCGGGCGGAACGCCCTCAAGACCGGTGGGGAGTACCTCGACCCGGAACAGGTCCTTCAGCCCCGTGAAGGCCCGGCGCGCAGCATCGTAGAGCCACAGGCTGCCGGGCTGCAGTGCTCGCGGCCTGCGCTCGGGCCGGAGACGGCGGCCGTCGCCTAGGGTGGCCATACGCCCACCCTATCGTCGGTGCCGACCTTCTGTGCTGTTGACCCAGAGCTAGCGATTGGCCTTTTGTCGACGGGTTATCCACATAGGGGAGTATTGGGCTCCCGGGCCGTGTGCAGGCCTGCGTACCGTCTGGAACGGGCATCCGAGGAGGCGCCCGAGGCACGGGATAAGGGAGTTCGGTATGGGAAAGGCCCAGCGCAACCGCGCGCGGTCCACGGGGAACGTGATGCGAGGAGTCGGCGAGCGGCCGCGGGGGAGCACTCGTCCTCCGGATGAGCCGGGCGACCCGCACCTGCCCGAGTTCAGCGTCCGGCAGGCGGATGCACTCAGACGCCATTGCGCGGACGCGGTGCGCAGTCTCGGGTTCCGGGCGAAGGACCTGGGCACGCACATCGCGGTCATGGGCGGTCCCTTCACGGGAGCAGGCGCGCAGCTCGGGTTCCGAGCTATCGCGACAGAGGCGCGTCAGCTCCCTGAGTCAGAGTGGGGCGCAATGGCAGAGGCGATCGTGAGGCAGGTCATCGGGGCGGCAGTCCAGGGGAGCACCGCGCCTGGGAGCATCGGATATGCCGGCCCGGCCCTCCGAGAGCGGCTCTTCCCACGGTTCGTCGCCCCGGACCGGATGCCGCCTCACCAGCTCATCGAGGACTACACGTACGCGAAGGATGTCGCAGGCCTGCCGCTCATCATGGCGATCCGACGCGAGCAGGCGTCCATGCTCCTCTCAGACGTCCACCTGGCCAAAGCAGGAGGGCTCGAGGCAGCATGGGACGCCGCCGAGGAGAATCTTTTCTCGGCTGGCCTCGGTGAGGCCCAGGCCTTCATGAAGGACGGGACGGCCGTGCTCCTCCTCGAGTCCGAGCACCCGCAGCAGGCCTCATGGCTGGCCTATCCGGAGCGGCTCATGGAGCATTTCGGCATCGAGCCGGGCCCGCTCGGGGTCTTCTTCGGCGTACCGGCTCTGAGGATGATCACGTTCAGCGTCATCGAGGAGAGCATGACGCTCAACGGGGTTGAGTCCATGCTCGAGCTCAACTCCATCCTCGGTCAGGACGAACTCGCGCCCCTGAGCCCGCACGTCTACTGGTGGCGCCCTGGTGATCCCGTGCGTCCCGCGACGTCGTTCGAGGACGGGCACCTGACCCTCACGCTCCCGCAGACCACCACGGAGAGGACGGCTGGTGCCGGCGGCAACGCGGAGGAGGCAGCCTGAGCCCCCGGTGTGGCTGCCCATGCTCGATTTGCGCTGTTTGACACAATGGAACGGTGACTGCTGTGCCAACCGTCCTTCCTCACGCGCCCTCGGCGGCCTCCGCTGCGGAGCCCGTGCGGCTTGAGCTGCCGCCCCTGAAGCTGGGTCGGCTCATGATCGACACACCCGTGGTGCTCGCGCCGATGGCCGGCATCACCAACACCGCGTTCCGGCGGCTCTGCCGTGAGTTCGGAGGCGGCTTGTACGTCTCCGAGATGGTCACGTCGCGGGCGCTCGTCGAGCGGCATCCCGAGTCGCTGAGGATCATCAGGCATGACCCGGACGAGGCGGTGCGATCGGTCCAGCTCTATGGTGTGGACCCGCTGACGGTGGGTCAGGCCGTGCGCATGCTTGTCGAGGAGGACCGGGCGGACCACATTGACCTCAACTTTGGCTGCCCTGTGCCCAAGGTCACCAGACGCGGCGGTGGCTCAGCCCTGCCGTGGAAGACGGACCTCTTCACCCAGATCGTCCGGACTGCGGTCCGCGAGGCGGACAGGGGCGGCGTCCCGCTGACCATCAAGATGCGCAAGGGGATCGACGAGGATCACCTCACCTACCTCGACGCAGGGCTGATCGCGAGGGACGCAGGTGTCGCTGCAGTAGCACTGCATGGCCGCACGGCCGCCCAGTTCTACTCGGGCACCGCCGACTGGAGCGCTATCGCGCGGCTCCGCGAGGCCCTGCCGGATATCCCGGTGCTCGGCAACGGGGACATCTGGAGCGCCGAGGACGCTGTGCGCATGGTGAGCGAGACGGGAGTGGATGGCGTCGTCGTCGGGCGCGGATGCCAGGGTCGCCCGTGGCTGTTCGGCGACCTGCAGGCGGCGTTCGAGGGCCGCGCGGACCGTATCCGCCCTCGTCTGGGCCAGGTGGGCGAGGCGTTCTTCCGCCACGCGCAGCTCCTCGTCGAGTACTTCGAGGAAGAGGGCAAGGCGCTGCGCGACATCCGCAAGCACGTGGCCTGGTATTTCAAGGGATACGCGGTGGGCGGGGAACTACGGGCGCGCCTCGCGCAGGTCAACACGCTCGAGGAGCTGGCGGGCTTGCTCGACCTCCTGGACTCCGACGCACCGTACCCGGGCGTCGAAGCCGAGGGTCCACGCGGCAGGGCAGGATCGCCCAAGAGGCCTGCCCTTCCACACCGGTGGCTCGAGAGCCGTTCGATGAATGACTCGCAGAGCAGGGACATCGCCGCCGCCGAGCTGGACGTGTCCGGTGGCTGAGGCTGTCGCGGAAGACACTCGCGGGTACTCCGAACAGGATTGCAGCCGCTGGGTGGTCGAGCCGCCCAAGAAGTCGTACCGCAGCGACTTCGAGCGGGACAGGGCGCGCGTACTGCATTCGTCGGCGCTACGGAGGCTTGGAGCGAAGACACAGGTCGTGGCCCCGGATACCGACGACTTCGTTCGGACCCGGCTCACCCATTCACTGGAGGTCGCGCAGGTGGGCCGGGAGCTCGGGAGGGTGCTCGGCTGCGACCCGGACGTCGTAGACGCGGCGTGCCTGAGCCACGACCTCGGCCATCCGCCCTTCGGCCACAATGGCGAGAGCGCGTTGAATGACATCGCCCACGCGATCGGCGGTTTCGAGGGCAATGCCCAGACCCTCCGCCTGCTCACGAGGCTCGAGCCGAAGGTCCTCGACCGTGACGGTCACCCGGCCGGCCTCAATCTCACTCGTGCCAGCCTCGACGCCTCGTGCAAGTACCCCTGGACGGCAGTCGACGCGCCGCTCATCCACGGACACCGCACGAGCAAGTTCGGTGCCTACGAGGATGACCTGCCGATCTTCTCGTGGATCCGCGGCGGCGCACCCTCGGGACGTTCGTGCATCGAGGCCCAGGTCATGGACCTATCCGATGACATCGCCTACTCGGTGCACGATGTGGAGGACGCGATCGTGGCCGGCAAATTCCAGCTGCGCTGGATGGAGAACTCAGACCATCGGGCCCGCGTGGTGGGCTACACACAGCAGTGGTACCTCCCGCACAGCGAGCCCGCCGAGATCGACGCCGCCCTTGCGCGCCTCGAGGCCACTCCCATATGGGTGCGCGAGGCGGATGGCTCGCGTCGCGCGATGGCAGCCCTGAAGAACATGACGAGCCAGCTCATCGGCCGCTTCTGCGACAGCGCGCTCACCCTGACCCGGGCAGCGTACGGAGCGGCTCCCCTCACCCGCTACGCAGGCGAGATCATGGTGCCCGAGGAGACGGTCATGGAGATCGCGGTGATGAAGGGGCTCGCGACCACCTTCGTCATGACCACGGACCACCGTCAGCCGATCTACGAGCGCCAGCGCGAAGTCCTCCACGCGCTCGTGACCGCTCTAAGCGCCACCGGCGACCGCCACCTCGACCCCATGTTCGCTGCCGACTGGCGCGCCGCCGAAGATGACGCCGGGCGGCGGCGCGTCGTCGTCGACCAGGTGGCCTCCCTCACGGATGCATCGGCCCTCGCGTGGTACGAGAGGCTCGTGGGCAGCCTCCCGAGCCTCTGGTGAGCCCGATGCCCGGTGCAGTGGGGGGACTAAGGTGGGTCGAGTGGCCGGCCTGATCAAACCTGAGGACATCGCGGAGGTCCGCGCCCGCACGGACATCAGGGAGGTCGTCGAGGGCTATGTGACCCTCAAGAGTGCCGGCATCGGCTCGTGGAAGGGCCTCTGCCCCTTCCACGATGAGCGCTCTCCCTCGTTCCACGTACGGCCCCATGTGGGCACCTACCACTGCTTCGGCTGCGGTGAGAGCGGCGACGTCATCAGCTTCGTGATGAAGATGGACCATACCGGCTTCGCCGAGACGGTCGAGAAGCTCGCTGCACGCATTGGCTACGAGCTCCGCTACGAGGACGGCGCCGGCCCGCGCCGCGAGGAGGTCGGCCGCAGGCAGCGGCTCCTGGACGCGCACAAGATCGCCGCAGAGTTCTTCCAATCCCAGCTCCTCGCACCGGCGGCCGCCGCAGGCCGGCAGTTTCTGTTCGAGCGGGGCTTCGAGCGGCATGTCGCCGAGCAGTTCGGCGTGGGATTCGCCCCGCAGGGCTGGGACAGCCTGCTCAAGCATCTGCGGACCAAGGGCTTCCGGGATGAGGAGCTCAGGCTCACAGGGATGTTCTCCGAGGGCAACCGAGGCCTGTACGACCGGTTCCGGGGGCGGCTCATCTGGCCCATCCGCGATATTGCGGGGGACGTCATCGGGTTCGGTGCACGCCGCCTCTTCGACGACGACCAAGGGCCCAAGTACCTCAACACCCCGGAGACGGCGCTGTACAAGAAGTCGCAGGTGCTCTACGGGATCGACATCGCGAAGCGCAATATCGCCAAGAAGCGCCAGCTCGTCGTGGTGGAGGGCTACACGGACGTCATGGCGTGCCACCTCGCAGGCATCGACACGGCAGTGGCCTCGTGCGGCACGGCGTTCGGTGCCGAGCACATCAAGATCGCCCGCCGCCTCCTTTCCGATGACGGGACCGGGGGAGAGGTCGTCTTCACTTTTGACGGCGATGCCGCTGGCCAGAAGGCCGCGCTGAAGGCGTTCGAGGAGGACCAGAGGTTCGTCGCCCAGACGTACGTCTCTGTGGAGCCGAGCGGCATGGACCCCTGCGAGCTGCGTCAGCACCGCGGCGACGCGGCCGTCCGCCAGCTCATTGAGACGCGCCGCCCCCTCTTCGAGTTCGCGATCCAGGCAACTCTGCGCAAGCACAACCTCGAGTCAGTCGAGGGTCGTGTCTCGGCGCTGCGCGAGGCCGCTCCCGTCGTGGCACAGATCCGCGACCATGCGATCCGCCCCGCCTACACACGGGAGCTTGCGAAATGGCTGGGGGTGCCCCTCGAAGACGTCGCATGGGCCGTCGCGTCCGCCGGGAAGAGAGCGTCGTCGTCCGGGTCGCCGTGGACTCCCCAGCAGGGGCGCCACGAGAAGTCGTCGCGGTCGGCGCACGACGCCGACGGGCCGGCTCCCGCTCCCTTCTCGCCCCCCGCGTGGACGCCGGACCCGCGCGATCCGGTGGCTGTCATGGAGCGCCAAGCGCTCGAAGTGGTCCTCCAGCAGCCGCAGATGGTCCGAGACGGGTCGTGGACGGAATTCGCTGCGGCCCGATTTGCTGCGCCCGCCCACTCGGCCCTCCATTCCGCCCTTGTCGCGGCCGGACGCCCTGCCGCTCAGGAGGCCACGGCGGCCTGGATCGAGCGTGTGCGCCACGAGCTTCCCGAGCCGCTGCGGCCGCTTTTGGCGGAACTCGCGGTCACGCCCCTTCCCGCCACCACGGAAGAGTCCCTCGAGCGGTACTGTCGGGACATCCTGGCTGGGCTCGCCGAGCTGCAGATCACGGCCCAGAAGGCCGAGATGATGGGCCAGCTGCAGCGGCTCGACCCGGCCGCTTCGCCCGAGGAGTTCCAGCGGCTCAATCGCGGCCTGATGGAGCTCGAACTGCGCCGCCGCGCCCTGCGCTCAGAGGACTGATTCGGTCTCGCCGACCCGATTTCTCGTCCGGGCTCGGGCCCTGATAGGGTGGGACCCGCTGCAATCCCCCGTAGCTCAATTGGCAGAGCATTCGACTGTTAATCGAAGGGTTACTGGTTCGAGTCCAGTCGGGGGAGCAATGTGCAGTCGGTCCCCCGTAGCTCAATTGGCAGAGCATTCGACTGTTAATCGAAGGGTTACTGGTTCGAGTCCAGTCGGGGGAGCATTCGTGCGATTGCCCCTGTTCCAGGGCGTTCGGCCCCGCTGAGTCGGGGCCCTTGTCGTCTTATCATGAACCTATGTCCGAGCCGTCGGCATCCGCTCCGACCGGCCTTCCCGCCGGGTGGACGCGCTACGAGGGTCCCCTGCTGACCATCTGGCGTGCCCGATTCGAGGGTGTCTACGGCGAGGGGTCGGCGACCGGATTCAACGACGGAATGTTCGTGCGGGACCAGCGCCGCCCTATCGCGCAGTGGGTCAATTTCGCCCTGCGCTCCGCCCTGCTCGTGGCCCCCGAGACGCCTGGCGGGTGGCCGGTCCAACGCTTCGCGATCTACTACGCGCCTCCGCGGCAGGGCTTCCAGACGATCCGTACCGAACGCCACGAGTGGCTCCCGCGCGGCCCCCGAGGATCCACGACAGACGCTGACGCGTTCAGCGCGGCCGTCACTGCGGCGGAGCAGTTCCTGCAGGTCGAGGCCACGTTCGGCGCGCTCGGCACAGGGACTCCCTCGTCGCCCTGACTGCAGATCACCGCTGCGCAGGTGCGCTGTGCGGCAACGGGCCCTTCCGACGACTGGATGGTAGTTTGGTCACGGATTGCGCCTCGCGCGTTCCGGACCGACAGGAAGGGACCCGACGACGATGAGTGGACGCCACAGCATGCCGGACAACCGGCGGCCCAAGCTGGCTGCTCTGCCGGACCTGGTAGGCCAGGCGGCTCGGCTCGCACCGCGCCAGCTGAACGATGAGCTCACGCTCGCCAAGATCGAGCTCAAAGCGCGGGGGGTCCAGGCAGGCATCGGTGCAGGCCTCTTCGGCGTCGCCCTCGTTTTCCTCGGCCTCCTCGTGATCGCGCTCGTCGTGGCAGCCATCCTCGGGCTGGCCACCGTGATGCCCGGATGGCTCGCCGCCCTGATCGTGAGCGCAGCCTTCCTCGTGATCCTCGCGATCGCGGCGTTCATCGGCATGCGCTGGGTCAAAAAGGCCATGCCGCTCATGCCGGCCGACGCCATTCGTGGAGTGCGCCATGATATTGGGGTCGTGACCGAAGGCCGTAATTTCGACCCGCGCCTGCTCGATCCGTCGACCATCCAGTACAAGCGCGCTCAGGCTACGAAGGAAGCCGAGAAGGCGAGGGCGAAGCTGGAGAAGGACGCGGGAGACCGTGCCCGCGGCAAAGTCAAGCTGCCGCCGCCGTCGGAGGCGGAGCTGCGTGAGCGGCTCGAGAAGCGCCGGGAGCATCTTCTGGATGTGAGGGAGGGGCTGGCCGCCGAGATGGACCTCAAGCGGCAGGCGGGCTACCTTGCCAACGACCTCAAGTCGAGCGTCGCGGGGGGTGCGAGCCGCGTCCCCTTCGCCAGGACGGGCACGACGGCGGGCAGCGGCCTGGGTTCCCACAGCATCGATGCTGGGGGCGCGGGGCGCGGCGCGGACGCGGCGGAGATGCTCAAGGAACGCTGGGCACCCCTTGCGGTGTTCTCCGTCTCGGCCACGGCATTCGTCGTCTTCCTGCGCAAGCTGGTGAAGAGCTGAGCGGCCCAGAGGCGCTCACGTGAATAGCGGTACTCTGCCC
The DNA here is from genome assembly GCF_021554725.1 of Sinomonas notoginsengisoli. Taxonomy (GTDB): domain Bacteria; phylum Actinomycetota; class Actinomycetes; order Actinomycetales; family Micrococcaceae; genus Sinomonas; species Sinomonas notoginsengisoli. The sequence continues at coordinate 142,672 of NZ_JAIZDP010000005.1, forward strand.
GAGAGCGAACGGGAGTCACGGCTGTGCCGAGGGCATGCGGTGCGGCGACGATGAGGATGTTCAATGCCGGAGCGCGGCCTGGCAACGAGCGGGCCGAGACGAGCGCCGTCCTCACCATGCCCAACGTCATCACGGTCCTGAGGTTCCTCGGCGTACCTCTCTTCATGTGGCTCGTCCTGGCCCAGAAGGAGTACGGCTGGGCGGTGGCCGTCCTCGCCATCATGGGCAGCACCGACTGGGTGGACGGCTACGTGGCCCGACGTCTCGGCCAGGTCTCGGCGCTCGGCCGGGTCCTCGACCCCGCGGCTGACCGGCTGGCTCTCATCGCAGTCGCCCTGACGCTCGTCCTGGGGGGCGTTGTCCAGTGGTGGTACCTCGCCGCGCTGCTCGTCCCCGATCTCGTCCTCGGTACCGCCTCCATGTTCTACTTCCGCAGCCACCCGGATCTCCCGGTATCGAAGATCGGCAAGGTCCGCACCGCGTTCCTGCTCATCGGCACTCCGCTGCTGGTGCTGTCGAAGCTGTCCGTCCCGGGCGCCGCAGGCTACTCGGCCGCGGCCTGGGCGCTTCTCATCCTGGGTCTCATCGGGCATTGGATTGCCGCGGTGAACTACTTCCGGGCCATTGTGGCCAAGGGGCGCCCTGTCCGTGAGACGAGGCTCGGGGACAACGGCAGGGGAGGCGGCCGCTGATGGTGTGGTTCGCTGTCCTGCTTGCCGTGCTCGGCGCATTCTTCCTCGCGATCGGTGCGCAGCGGCAGGGAAGTGCCGTCAAGGCCGACATGGGCGGCCTCGCCCTGAGCTCCCGGGGCTTCGTGCGACTGCTCAGGAACCCGCGGTGGATACTCGGGCTGTCGCTGCTCGTGGCCGGAATGCTGTGCAACACGATCGCCCTCGTCTCGGCGCCGTTGACTGTCATCCAGCCGATCGGGGCGATCGCGCTCGTGATCACCACGGTGGTGAACTCGAGGGACCAGGGCATCACGATCAACCGCGCCACCGTCGTGGCCATCAGCGCGTGCGTGACGGGCTCGGCCCTTTTCGTGCTGCTGGCGGTCAACGCAACCGTGGAGAACCACCACGTTGGGCCCGAGGAGGAGCTCACCATCGTCCTCCTGTTGGCCCTCGCCGTCGGGGTGCTCGGAGGGCTCGCCGTCATGTTCCGCCATCGGCTGAGCGCGTTCGTCTTCATCCTCGGCGCGGGCGTGTTGTTCGGCTTCGTCGCCGTCCTGACGCGCATCATCGGGCGCGACCTCCTCGCCTCGAACGGGCAATTCCTGCTCAATGTCCAGTGGTATTCCGTTGTCGCGATCGTCGCTGCCGGAGCGCTCGGGTCATGGTTCGTCCAGAACGCCTACTCGTCGGGCCCCCCCGACCTCGTCATCGCCGGCCTGACGGTGATCGATCCGATCGTCGGCATTGCGATTGGCATCACCATCCTCGGCGAGCTGCGTCCCGACGTGCCGCCTGTGCTCGCCGTTGCCATGGCCACGGCCGCCGTCATTGCTATCGTGGGGGTCATTGCCCTGTCCCGGCACCACCCGGAGGTCGCGAAGCGGAAGAAGGACGCCGCCCGCGAGCTCCTTGGAGGATCCGGGCCCGATGCACGTTCCCACACCGGCGGCTGATCCATTCCGAGCAGGCCGCTGTGCACGCGGACCGGAACCGCCGGTCCGCCCGACCAGGAGAGCTCGTGACTACGCCTGAACCCGAGACGGACCTGACCAGCAAGCCACTGACTATCCTCATCGGTGCCGACACCTATCCGCCCCACGTCAACGGCGCCGCGCAGTTCGGGTACCGGCTCGCCAAGGGCATGACCGCCCGGGGACACCATGTGCACGTTGCCGCCGTTCGTTCCGACAAGGGAAAGAGCTTCACCGAGGTGCGCCCGGAGGCCATCGTCCACCGCCTCCGTTCCCACTCGGTGCCGACCCACGAGTACTGGCGCATAGTGCTCCCCTGGGAGGTCAAGAAGGAGATCGCGCTCCTGTTCGACCACGTCCAGCCCGACGTGGTGCACATCCAGAGCCACTACATGATCGGCGAGCACGTCCTGTACGAGGCGGTCAAGCGAGGCATCCGGGTGGTCGCGACCAACCATTTCATGCCGGAGAACCTCAACCCCTTCCTGCCGTTCCCGCAGTGGTTCTTGAACATCGTGGGCCGGCAGTCATGGAAGGACATGGGCAAGGTCATGGGCAAGGCGGATGTGGTCACGACGCCGACGCCGCTCGCCGCCCAGGCCATGCGCGACCATGCATTCCTCAGCGAGGTCCTGCCGCTCTCCAACGGGATCGACGTCGCCGCGTACGAGCCTCGGCCGGACGAGGTCATCGAGAGGAATCCCTACCCGACGGTGCTGTTCGCGGGACGGCTCGCGGAGGAAAAGCACGTGGACGTGCTCATCGAGGCGATCGCGAAGATGCCGGCCGAGCTCAATGCCCACCTCGAAATCGTCGGCGGGGGAGAGGTGCGCCCGGCGCTCGAGAGGCTCGTGGACAGCCTGGGCGTGCGCAGCCGGGTTCGCTTCCTGGGACTCGCACCGGACGACGAGCTGCGCCGTGCCTACCTCCGCGCGGACCTGTTCTGCATGCCCGGCACGGCCGAGCTCCAGTCCCTTGTCACGCTCGAGGCAATGAGCGCGTCCACGCCGGTGGTCCTCGCGAACGCGATGGCCCTCCCGCACCTTGTGGCCGACGGCGAGAACGGCTATCTCTTCCGGCCCAATGACAGCGACGACCTGGCGGCCAAGATCACTGCGGTCCTCAGCCTGCCGGCACAGGAGCGCGCCCGCATGGGGGCCGAGAGTCATCGCATGGTCCAGAAGCACGGCATCAAGGCCACGATGGATACGTTCGAGGCGCTCTACCGCGGCGCCGATGCAGGCCCCGAGTCCCTGTAGGGTCCTGCGCACGACGCCGGCCGCTCGCCTCGCGTGCGCCCCACCCCGTGCGCTCGTCTACGATGGTGGAGACCCAGGTGCGGTCCGGTCCCTCGCGGGGCACGTAGCGCGCCCTATGGGGCCTTAGCTCAGCCGGTTAGAGCAGGGGACTCATAATCCCTTGGTCGTGGGTTCAAGTCCCACAGGCCCTACCCACCCGAAGGGGCCGGATCCGTCACGGATCCGGCCCCTTCCGCTGCATCGGCGCTCAAGAGTTGCCCTGCGCGGAACGGGGCGATAAGTTACTGTCCAGTAGTTACTGACGGGTAACAAATCTTCCAGGAGCGTCCCTATGTCCCAGCGCACGTCCAGCAACGGATCCCTGCCCTACGCCGACGGCGACTTCTACTCGTTCGAAGCCCTGCTCTCCGACAAGGAGCGAGACCGCCTGCATGAGGTCCGCGCCTGGCTGGACCGCGAAGTGAGGCCCATCGCCACCGAGTGCTGGAACCGGGCCGAGTTCCCGCACGATCTCGTGCCCAAGCTCGCGGAGCTCGACGTCATGAGCCCAGTGCGCCGGCAAGGCCACTCGAACCTCCTCGCGGGACTCCTCCACGCCGAGTTCACGCGGGCAGATGCGTCTATCGCCACGTTCATGGGCGTGCACGACGGGCTCTTCACCGGCTCGCTCGAGCTCCTCGCCTCCCAGGAGCAGAAGGCCGCGTGGCTGCCCGAGGCGTACGCACTCGAGAAGATCGGTGCGTTCGGCCTCACCGAGCCCCTCGGCGGCTCCGACGTGGCCGGCGGCACCCGGACGACCGCGCGGCGCGACGGGGACGTCTGGGTCCTGAATGGGGCGAAGCGCTGGATCGGGAACGCCACCTTCTCAGACTGGGTCGTGGTCTTCGCACGGGATGAGGCGGACAACCAGGTCAAGGGCTTCCTTGTGGACACGAGCCTGCCGGGCTATCGCGCCACGAGGATCGAGAACAAGATCGCCCTTCGTACCGTGCAGAACGCCGACATCACCCTAGAGAACGTCAGGGTGCCCGCCGACTTCAAGCTCGCACACGCCAACAGCTTCAAGGACACCAACAAGGTCCTCAAGGTGACGCGGCTCGCTGTCGCCTGGCAGGCTGTGGGCCAGCAGCTGGCAGCGTTCGATGTGGCGCGCCGTTACGCCGTGGAGCGCGAGCAGTTCGGCCGCCCGATCGCATCCTTCCAGCTCGTCCAGAACCAGCTCGTGACGATGCTCGGCAACTCCGTCAGCTCCATGGGGATGATGGTGCGCCTCGCCCAGCTCGAGGACGCCGGGCAGGCGCGTGACGAGCAGTCTGCCCTTGCCAAGGCCTTCACCACGGCGCGTATGCGCGAGAGCGTGGCGATCGGGCGCGCCCTCCTCGGAGGGAACGGCATCGTGACCGACTACGGCATGGCGAAGGTCTTCGCCGATGCCGAGGCCATCTACTCCTACGAAGGCACTCACGAGATCAACACCCTCGTCGCCGGCCGTGCCATCACGGGCATATCGGCCATCGCGTGAGAGGTGCTCAGGGTAAGAAGTGCTCACGGCGGACCCGACCACGGCAAGAGCACCGAGGGCCTGCGGTCCTCGATGAACGCGAGCGGGTCGACGTAGTCCTCGCCCCTGCGTACGCCCCAGTGCAGGCAGCGGGCTGTGCCGCAATGGCTGGCATCCGCCCCGAGCGGGGGCGGCGCGAGCGAGCCGATGGGTTCGCCCTTGGTCGCAGCCGCACCCACCGGGAGAAGGGCAGACACGGGCTCAAAACTGCTGCGCAGCCCGTTCTCGTGGTCAACCGTGACCACGGGACGGTCCACGACCCAGCCGCTGAACACCACCGTGCCGGCCTGAGGTGACAGGACCGGTGAGCCGGGTTCCGCATCTAGGTCCACACCCCGGTGTCCCGAGAGCCACGGCCGCTTCGGCGCGTCGAACGGGCGCACGACGGCGGGCCTCGGCTCGAGCGGCCACGTCCACCCGTGTCCGGGCGGGCGTTCCGCCGAGGAGGACTGTGCCGACGCCGGACCCGCACTCCCGGCGGCCAGTGCGGACAGCGCGAGCACGCCGCACAGGATGACGAGCATCAGGATCCGGCGCGGAGCGGTCATGCCCCCAGCGTCGGCGGTGGCGAGCCGCCCCGACAAGGCGACGTCGCCGCTATGTGGACAACGCGCCGTCGTGCGCGCCTCGGTGGGACGCTGTGGAGAGAGCGTTGGCGCGGAGAGCGCCCGCCCAGACGCTCCCCTGTAGTACCGCGCCCCTGTAGTACACTGGGAACCGCGGCTTTTCGAGCCTCCTTTGCTGTGCCAGAATCCGTGGTCCGCCACGCCGGCGCCCGCAGGGAGGGGCGGGAAGCCGACTCCGCGCATCCAGCGCTCGTCCCGTCGACTGCCCAAGCTCAGGCTGGGCCGCGTCGGAATGGGCACTGCCCGCCCATCGGTCCGCACAGCGGTCGGGCGGGGAGGGGATGCCAGGGACGCACGGCCGCCCGGCCGTCGTCGTCAACAACCGTCAACTATGGCAGGGGCAAGGGCCACCACGGATGGCCCTCGTAGCAAGACCTGCCGGAAGGAGCGTCGGCATGCCCGTCGTTACCATGCGCCAGCTGCTCGACAGCGGTGTCCACTTCGGCCACCAGACCCGCCGCTGGAATCCCAAGATGAAGCGCTTCATCCTCACCGAGCGCAACGGCATCTACATCATCGACCTCCAGCAGTCGCTGTCTTTCATCGACCGCGCCTTCGAGTTCGTCAAGGCCACGGTCGCCCACGGCGGTACCGTGCTCTTCGTCGGCACCAAGAAGCAGGCCCAGGAGGCCATCGCCGAGCAGGCCACGCGCGTCGGCCAGCCGTACGTGAACCACCGCTGGCTGGGCGGCATGCTCACCAACTTCTCCACGGTCGCCAAGCGGATCCAGCGTCTCAAGGAGCTTGAGGAGATCGACTTCGAGGACGTGGCCGGTTCGGGCCGCACCAAGAAGGAGCTCCTCATCCTCCAGCGCGAGAAGGACAAGCTCGAGAAGACCCTCGGCGGCATCCGGAACCTCTCCCGGACCCCGTCACTCCTCTGGGTCGTGGACACCAAGAAGGAGCACCTCGCGGTCGACGAGGCCAAGAAGCTCGGCATCCCGGTCGTGGCGATCCTCGACACGAACTGCGATCCCGACGAGGTCGACTTCCCGATCCCGGGCAACGACGACGCGATCCGCTCCGTGAACCTCCTGACCCGCGTCGTGGCCGACGCCGTGGCCGAGGGCCTCATCGCCCGCCAGAACCGCGGTTCGGGTTCCGAGGGTGCGCAGGCCGAGCCGCTGGCCGAGTGGGAGCGCGAGCTCCTCGAGGGCCAGCAGGCCGAGGCGGCCGCTGAGACTCCGGCCCAGGCCCCCGCTGAGGCTCCGGCCCAGGCCCCCGCTGAGGCTCCGGCCCAGGCCCCTGCTGAGGCTGCGGCCGAGGCTGAGGCTTCGGCAGCGGCTCCTGCCGAGGCTGAGGCTCCTGCCGAAGCTGCTGCCGAAGCCCCTACCGAGTCCGCCGAGTAACTCGACTCAAGATCTCGCCGGGACCGGACAGGCGCCCGGGGACCGTCGCGAGGATGGTTCTCCCTTGCACGAGGGGGAGCCATCCTCGCGGCCGGAAGAGAACTGCAGAACAACGACAGAGGGGTTCACATGGCGAACTACACCGCCGCTGACATCAAGGCCCTGCGCGAGCGCACGGGCGCCGGCATGATGGACGTCAAGAAGGCTCTCGACGAGGCCAACGGGGACGCCGAGAAGGCCATCGAGATCATCCGCATCAAGGGCCTCAAGGGCGCGACCAAGCGCGAGGGCCGCTCGACCGCCGAGGGCCTCGTGGCCGCGAAGGTCGAGAATGGCGTCGGCGTCATGGTCGAGGTCAACTGCGAGACCGACTTCGTCGCCAAGTCCGCCAAGTTCATCGAGCTCGCCGACAAGGTGCTCGCGACCGCTGTCGCCTCGGGCGCCTCCGACCTCGAGGCGCTCCTGGGCGCCGACGTCGACGGCAAGCCGCTGAGCGAGTTCGTCGTCGAGGAAGGCGCTGTCCTCGGCGAGAAGGTCGTCGTCCGCCGCCTCGCCCGCATCGAGGGCAAGACCGTCGACGCCTACCTCCACAAGACGTCCAAGGACCTCCCGGCCCAGGTCGGCGTCCTCTTCGCCGTGGACGGCGAAGGCGAGGCCGCCCAGGCCGCAGCCCACGACGTCGCGGTGCACGTGGCCGCCATGGCGCCTAACTACCTCCGCCGTGAGGATGTCCCGGCCGATCTCGTCGAGTCCGAGCGTCGCATCGCCGAGGAGACCGCGAAGGCCGAGGGCAAGCCGGAGGCAGCCTTGACGAAGATCGTCGAGGGTCGCGTGACCGGCTTCTACAAGGGCGAGGTCCTCCTCGACCAGGCGTTCGCCAAGGATGCCAAGAAGTCCGTCGGCAAGGTCCTCACCGAGGCAGGGGTCGAGGCGACGGCGTTCGCCCGCTTCCGCGTCGGAGCCTAGCACTACCCGAAGGGGCGGCCACCTGGCGTGGCCGCCCCTTTGCTGTGACCAGATGCAGGGGCGGCTACTCTAGACGCAGGCTCCCGCACACACGCATGACCCGAGGGGACACACCTATGGAATCCGTACAGACCGCCGACCCCGCCGACCCCTCAGACCTCACCGCATTCGCCCCGGACCCCGTCAGCGCACCCGAGCACAGGCGCCGAGTCCTGCTGAAGCTCTCGGGCGAGGTGTTCGGCGGCGGCACGCTCGGGGTCGACCCGGCCACCGTGCGTGGGGTCGCCGAGCAGATCGCTGCGGCCGTCGACGACGTCGAGATCGCCATCGTCGTGGGCGGCGGCAACTTCTTCCGCGGCGCCGAACTCTCCCTCTCCGGAATGGACCGCTCGCGCGCGGACTACATGGGAATGCTCGGCACAGTCATGAACTGCCTGGCGCTCCAGGACTTCCTCGAGCAGGCAGGCGTGGAGACCCGAGTCCAGAGCGCCATCACGATGGGCCAGATCGCGGAGGCCTACATTCCACGCCGGGCCATTCGCCACATGGAGAAGGGCCGGGTCGTGATCTTCGGTGCCGGGGCTGGGCTGCCGTACTTCTCGACCGACACGGTGGCGGCGCAGCGCGCACTCGAAGTGCATGCCGACGTCGTGCTCATGGCCAAGAGCGGGGTGGACGGCGTGTACACCGCGGACCCCAAGAAGGATCCCAGCGCCCAGAAGCTTGAGCACCTCACGTACGATGAGGCACTGCGGCGGGACATCCGGGTCATGGACCAGACCGCCATGACCATGTGCAAGGACAACCGCCTCGAGATGGTCGTGTTCGGCATGGAGGGCAAGGGCAACGTCACGAAGGCGATCCGCGGCGACCGCCTCGGCACGCGTGTGACCGTCTGAGGGCGCAGCACATGCGGCTAGGATGTTCCTAGTCCCGCGGCCCCGGCCGGGCGCCCGGCGCGGCCAGCTGCGTCGGCCGGTCCAGAACTACGAAGCTTCAACGAAGCCCACAAGGAGTGCGACGTGATCGAAGAGACCCTGCTCGAGGCCACCGACAAGATGGAGAAGGCCGTCGAGGTGGCCAAGGAGGACTTCGCGTCGATTCGGACGGGCCGCGCCAACCCCGCACTGTACGCCAAGGTGATGGTGGACTACTACGGCACCCCCACGCCGCTCCAGCAGCTCGCCTCGTTCCAGGTCTCCGATGCTCGCACCATCCTCATCACGCCGTATGACAAGAGCGCCCTGCGCGACGTCGAGAAGGCGCTGAGCGATTCTGAGGTGGGCGCCAACCCGTCCAACGACGGCAACGTGATCCGGGTTGTCCTGCCTGAGCTCACGCAAGAGCGCCGCAAGGAGTACGTGAAGGTCGTCAAGGGCAAGGGCGAGGACGCGAAGGTCTCGATCCGCAGCATCCGCCGCAAGGCGAAGGAGTCGCTCGACAAGCTCGTCAAGGACGGCGAGGTCGGAGAGGACGACGGCGCGCGGGGCGAGAAGGAGCTCGACTCCCTGACCAAGAAGCACGTCGAGGCCGTTGACGAGCTGGTCAAGCGCAAGGAAGCCGAGCTTCTCGAAGTCTGATGAGCACGCCCCAGCCCGACGTGCCGCATACGGGAGGCGAATCCCCGAGCGCCCCGGCGCCGGGGGAGGCCGGTCCCGGTCAACGCCGAGACCGCAGGTCCCCGGGGTCCTCGCGGGTTGGCCGCAACCTACCCGCCGCGATCTCAGTAGGGCTCTCCCTGCTCGCGGTGCTCCTGGCCGGGCTCTTCCTGTGGCCGATGGGCTTCGTGCTCATCGCGGTGGCCGCGGCGATCCTCGGCGTGTGGGAGGTGTTCCGGGCCCTCGAGGCCCACGGCACCCGAGTTCCCGTCGTGCCGATCCTCGGCGCGGCGGTCGCGATTCCCGCGACGGCGTACTTCGCCGGCCAGGAGGCCCAGCTGTTCGCGCTCCTGGCCAGCTGCGCGGCGGTGCTGCTCTGGCAGAGCCTCGAGCACCCCGACGGCGCCGCCAGGAGCGTCTTCGCCGGGGTGTTCCTGGTCCTGTGGGTCCCGTTCCTGATCGGCTACGCCGTCCTGCCGCTCCACGCTTCCGCATCGCCACCGGGCCTCGGGCTGTGGCCCGGCGGGACGGTACCCTCCGCGACGCTCGAGCTCGTGCTCACGCTCCTGCTGGTCGTGGCCAACGACACGTTCGGCTACATCGTCGGAGCGAGCCTGGGCAAGCATCCGATGGCCCCGAAGATCAGCCCCAAGAAGTCGTGGGAGGGTTTCGCGGGGTCGGTGGCGGGAGCGATGGTCGTTGGCGTGCTGGGCGCGGTCTTCCTGCTCGGGCGGCCCTGGTGGGTAGGTGTCGTGCTCGCAGTCGTCATGGTCGGCGCGGCGACTGCGGGAGACCTCGCCGAGTCGATGGTCAAGCGCGAGCTCGGCATCAAGGACATGAGCAGTATCCTCCCGGGGCACGGTGGCATGATGGACCGGCTGGACTCGATACTGTTCGCGACGCCCGCCGCCTACCTCGTCTTCAATCTCCTGGCGGGTACTTAGCTGTGGTCTAAGGCTTGGAGGCGTCGATGATCGACTTTCGGATGGATGAGAGGACGCGTACACGTGGCCCACACTGAGGACAGCGCTGCGGCAGGATTCGACCGAGTAGGACGCGGCGACCTGGGCTACAGCCCCAAACAGGTGGAGAAGTTTCTCAGCGCGGCCCGGGCCTACCTCGAGGATCCGTCGGTACCGACCGTGACGAGCCACCAGGTCCGCACGGTCTCATTCGACGCCGTACGCGGCGGTTACGACGCGAACGAGGTCGACGCCGCGCTGGACCGTCTCGAGGACGCGTTCGCGCGCCGCGAGCGGGACGACCTCATCCAGCGCTCGGGCGAGGATGCTTGGCTGCGGGAGATCGGCCAGCTCGCCGGGGTCCTCCGCGGCCGCCTCGTACGGCCGGACGGAGAGCGGTTCCGCCGTCCGTCCAGTCAGAAGGCCCCCAGCTACCACGTCCAGGACGTCGATTCGCTGTGCGTGCGTCTCCTCGAGTACCTCGAGCATGGCTCGCCACTGCGCGCGGATGAGGTCCGCACCGCCGTCTTCCGTACCGTCAGCGGGCCGGAGGGCTACGAGGAGACCCAGGTGGACGCCTTCCTTGACCGGGTTGTCGAGCTCATGGCAGCGATCGACTGACGCACGAGCGCGCGCGGCGTCCTCAGTCCCGCGGTTCGGGCGAGTGCAGCCGCACGAGGAAGCGGTCTGCGCCGCGCGGCACTGTCCCGCCGCTGGCCCGCGAGACGAGCAACATCGCCGCGAAGGCGAGCGGGACGGTCCACGCGGCCGGCTGGGCGCACGCCACTGCCAGGAAGGAGTGCTGGACCGCTTCTCCCAACGCTCCCGAGGCAATCAGGGCGGACGCGATGAGCGCCCCACCGCACGCGAGGGCGCCCGCGACCATCCCGGCGACCGCCCCCGCGGGCGTCAGCCCGCGCCACCATATGCCCAGCACGAGGAGGGGGCAGATGGTCGATGCAGTGAACGCGAACACGAGCCCGACGCTCCCAGCAAGGGCTTGAGGGCCGACCCCGAGCGCCAACGAGAAGGGCACGAGTGCCGACAGGGCGGCTGAGACGCGGAATCCCCGCACACTCCCGCTGAACAGCTCCTGGCTGATCACGCCCGCAACGGAGACCAGCAGCCCGGAAGTCGTCGAGAGGAAGGCAGCCATCGCTCCTGCGAGCACGAGGGCGGAGAGCGCGGTGCCGAGCGGTCCGGCCAAGAGGCGCTCTGGCAGGAGGATCGCGAGGGCGTCGCCTTGGCTTGCCAGGTCAGGCGCTGCGAGACGGCCGATCGCGCCGAAGGCGGTCGGGAACAGGTAGAACACGGACAGCAGGCCCAGCACGATCACGGTCGTCCGGCGGGCGGTCCGGCCGTCCGGGTTGGTGTAGAAGCGTACGAGGACATGCGGCAGCCCGAGCGTCCCGAAGAGCAGGGCGAGCAGCAGCGAGAAGGTGCGGTATCCGCCGTCGGGCGCCCCCAGTGAGCCCGCAGGAAGCTCGGGTCCGGATCCTGCCGTGACGGCTCCGGCGAGGTCAGGGACGCCGCGCCCTGCGAGGAGCAGGACCAGGAACACGGCCGGAACGGCGAGGGAAGCGAGCTTGAGCCAGAACTGGAAGGCTTGGACGAAGGTGATCGACCGCATTCCGCCAAGCATGACGGCGAGAACGACGACGACGATCACGGCCGCCGAGCCGGCCCAGCCGGGCAGTCCGGTGGTGATCCGGACCGCCAGGGCCGCCCCCTGCAGCTGCGGGATGATGTACAGCCATCCGATGAGGATCACCAGGACGCTCGTGGTGCGGCGGGCGGCCAGCGATCCGAGCCTCGCGGCGGTGAAGTCCGGTATCGTGTAGGCCCCTGAGCGCCGCAGAGGGGCGGCGACGAACAGCAGCAGCATGAGGAATCCCGCCGTGTACCCCACCGGGTACCAGAGGGCGTTGGAGCCGCTGATCATGATGAGGCCGGCGACCCCGAGGAAGCTTGCCGCGGAGAGGTACTCGCCGCCGATAGCCGAGGCGTTCCACCAGGGTGGCACGGTGCGGGAGGCGACGTAGAAGTCGCCGGTGGTGCGCGAGATCCGCAGCCCGTAGAACCCGACGAGGACGGTGGCAACCGCTACGACGACGAGCGCCGTCAGGCCGATCGCCGGGGTCACGGACGATCCCTCAGAAGGTCCGCGTACCGCTGCTCGTTGCGTGTCGCCGCCCGGTAGTAGGCGATGGCAGCGACCACCGCGGCGGGGTAGGGCAGGACGCCGATGAGCAGCCACCCCAGTGGGACCCCTGGCAGCCAGGGAAGGTCTCCGCCGAGCTCGGACAGGGCCCAGAGGGCTGCCACGGCAGTGAGGAAGGCGCCGGCGACGAGGGCCGCGAGGCGCAGCTGGGAGCGCAGGAGCGAGCGCAGGACCACGGTTCCGAGCTCCGACTGCTCAGCAACCTCCCGCGAGAGCGACGGGGTGCGCGGGGCGCGGGCCGCGCTGGAGAGCGGGGCAGTCACGCGCACGCGCTTCGACCGGTCGACGCGGCGCTCGCCGCCGCCCTCCATCAAGGCGCGGCTCCGTACGCGGCAGTGCGTCTCATGGCAGCGGGCGGATCCGGTTCGCTGCGAGCCGTTCGCGCAGTCCTGGCAGGAGACGCCTGCTGACGGGCAGCTCGCTCCCGCCGGCGAGGACCGAGGGCTGGGGGCCGCCGAGCCGCAGCTGCTGGACCGCGTCCATGGCCACGAGATACGAGCGGTGGATGCGCACGAACCCGGCGGGACCCCACTGCCGTTCCAAGTCCGTGAGCGGGACCCGCACCAAATACGAGCCCTCGGGGGTGTGCAGGCGCGCGTAGTCGCCCTGAGCCTGGACGAAGGCGACGTCATCCCGGCGGATCATGCGCGTCACGCCGCCCTGCTCCACGGTGATCACCTCGGGTGCCGTTTCCGTGGCGGCCCCGCGGCTGCCCTCGCGTGCCTCGGCGATCCGCCCGACGCAGCGTTCGAGGCGCTCGGGCCGGACAGGCTTGAGGAGGTAGTCGACCGCGGCGAGGTCGAAGGCCTCAAGGGCGTGGTCCTCGTCCGCGGTGACGAACACGACCGCGGGCGGCGCCGCGAAGCGGGCGATGACCCGGGCGAGCTCGAGGCCGGTGAGCCCGGGCATGTGGATGTCCAGGAAGATCGCGTCGACGTCCTCGCGCTCGAGGATCTTCAGCGCCTCGGTTCCCGAGGTGGCCGTGTGGACCGCACCGATGCGGTCGTCCCGGCCCAGGAGATACGAGAGCTCCTGGACCGCGGGAAGCTCGTCGTCGACGACGAGGGCGGTGATCATGCGCCTCAGTTTACTGGCGGAAGCACGTCATGCTGAGGCTGCGACTTGGGAATGCGCATGGTGACGAGCGTGCCTTCCCCGGGGGCGGTCTCCACGACGAGGCCATGGTCGTCGCCGTAGACCTGGCGGAGCCTCGCGTCGACGTTGCGGAGGCCCACGTGGACCCCACCGGCATGGCCCGCGAGGACTTCGCGCAGCCGCTCTGGGTCCATGCCTGCGCCGTCATCCTCGATCCGGACGATTGCCTCGTGGGTGCTGTCCTCGGCGGTGATGCTGATGCGGCCCGCGCCCTCGCGGGCTTCGAGACCGTGCCGCACGGCGTTCTCGACGAGGGGCTGCAGGCTCAGGAACGGAATCAGGATGCCGAGCACCTCGGGCGCGATGCGCAGGCTCACCTGGAGCCGTTCGCCGAACCGCGCCCGTTCGAGGAGGAGGTACTGGTCGATGCTCCTGAGCTCCTCCGCCAGCGTGGTGAAGTCGCCGTGCCGGCGGAACGAGTACCGCGTGAAGTCGGCGAACTCGACCACGAGCTCCCTGGCCCGCGCGGGGTCGGTGAGGATGTACGAGGCGATCGCGTTGAGCGAGTTGTAGATGAAGTGCGGGCTGATCTGGGCCCGCAGCGCCCGCACCTCCGCCTCCATGAGCAGAGTGCGCGAGCGGTCCAGCTCGGCCAGCTCGGCCTGGGTTGCGACCCACTCGGCCACCTCGCCTGTCGCACGGACGAGCCCCGCTCCGGCCGAGGGAGAGAAGGCGATGACGGTGCCGATCACGCGCGCCCCTGCGCGGACCGGCGCGATGACGGCTCCGCGCAGCCGGCACTCCGGCTCGGTGCAGCCCGTCTCAGCACACTCCAGCTCGGATTCGTCCGCCACACGGGCCCGGCCCTGTGCGAGGGTCGTGGCCGCAAGCGCCATGGCCGTTCCTGCGTGGGCCGGACTCTCCCCGTCCCATGCGAGCAGCCGGGAGTCGTCCGTGAGGGCAAGCGCGGGCGCGCCGAGCATCGAGCGGAGATGGTGGGCGGCCTTCGCCGCACCGGCTGGCTCGAGGCCGCCCCGCAGGTACCGCCCTGCCTGCGCCGCTGAGTGCAGGATCGTGTAGCTGGCGCGCTCGGCATCGCTGCCGAAGTCCCGCCGAGAGCTCCACATCCTCCAGGCACCTGCCCCCACGGCCACCCCCGTCACGAGCACCAGGGCAAGGACGGCGAAGGTGAGGACGTCAGGCGGCATGCTGACAGGCTAACGGCAGGGGGCGGCGTCGTGTCAGGGCGTGCCGCTCGGCGTGGGTTGCGCGCCGTTCGGCGCAGGGAGACGTCCGTTCAGCGACGGGGTGCCCTGAGCGCTGGAACTTGCGCCTTGCGGACCGCGAGAGTGATGTGCATCACTCATTCGCCGGGGTAGGGCCCGGCACGTTACGGAGGACCCATGGCCAACGACGCCTCCCGGGACGCGACGGCCGCCTCGGCCGCGCACCCGGACTTCCAGCTGGTCCAGGCCAGTGAAGAGTTCCGCGAACTGCGCAAGAGCCACCGCAGCTTCGTGTTCCCGATCGCCGGAGCGTTCCTGCTCTGGTACTTCCTGTACGTTCTGCTCGCCGACTATGCGCACGACTTCATGTCGATCAAGCTGTTCGGCAACATCACAGTGGGCCTCGTGCTCGGCCTGCTCCAGTTCGTGAGCACCTTCGGGATTACCGCGTGGTACGTCCACCATGCCAACAAGAACCTCGATCCGGCTGCCGAGGCGATCCGCGGCGAGATCGAGCAGCACGACTTCGATGGGGCCGCATCCCGCCGCGATGCCGATGGGAGCGCCCGATGAACCTCGCCGCCAACCTCCAGAGCACCACGTGGCTCAACATGACGATCTTCGGCGTGTTCGTGGCCGTCACGATCGTGATCGTGCTCCGTGCGAGCAAGAACAACAAGACCGCCGCCGACTACTACGCGGGCGGACGCTCGTTCACCGGCGGCCAGAACGGCACGGCGATCGCAGGAGACTACCTCTCCGCGGCCTCATTCCTCGGCATCACGGGCGCGATCGCGGTCAATGGCTATGACGGATTCCTCTACTCGATCGGGTTCCTCGTGGCGTGGCTTGTCGCACTCCTGCTCGTCGCCGAGCTCCTGCGCAACACCGGCAAGTTCACCATGGCGGACGTCCTCTCGTTCCGGCTGCGGGAGAAGCCGGTGCGCATCGCGGCCGCGATCTCGACCCTCGCCGTGTGCTTCTTCTACCTCTTGGCCCAGATGGCCGGAGCCGGCGCACTCATCGCGCTCCTCCTGGGCATCTCGGACTGGGCGGGCCAGGCGATCGTCATCACCGTGGTCGGCGCCCTCATGATCACGTACGTGCTCCTCGGCGGGATGAAGGGCACCACCTGGGTGCAGATCATCAAGGCCGTCCTGCTCATCATCGGCGCGTTCGCCATGACCATCTGGGTCCTCGCAATCAACGGCTTCAACCTCTCGGCCCTGCTGGGCAGCGCTGTCGAGACGGCCGGTGCGGGCGGCGAGAAGCTCCTCAACCCGGGCCTGCAGTACGGCAAGAGCGATACGTCCAAGCTCGACTTCGTCTCCCTCGGCCTGGCCCTCGTGCTCGGCACTGCCGCCCTGCCGCACGTGCTCATGCGCTTCTACACCGTTCCCACGGCCAAGGAGGCCCGCAAGTCAGTCGTGTGGGCCATCTGGCTCATCGGCGCGTTCTACCTCTTCACCCTCGTGCTCGGCTACGGCGCGGCTGCCCTCATCGGCGCGGACGCGATCAAGGCCGCTCCCGGCGGTGTGAACTCGGCTGCCCCGCTGCTGGCCTTCCAGCTCGGCGGCCCGCTGCTTCTGGGATTCATCTCGGCGGTCGCATTCGCCACGATCCTCGCGGTTGTTGCCGGCCTGACGATCACCGCCGCGGCCTCGTTCGCCCACGACATCTATGCGAACGTCCTCGCCAAGGGCAAGACCACCCCGGCCTCCGAGGTCAAGGTGGCACGGCGCACCGTGGTCGTGATCGGCATCTTCGCGATCGTCGGCGGCATCTTCGCCAACGGCCAGAACGTCGCCTTCCTGGTGGCGCTCGCGTTCGCGGTGGCTGCCTCGGCCAACCTGCCCACGATCCTCTTCTCGCTCTTCTGGAAGAAGTTCACCACCAAGGGTGCGCTCTGGAGCATCTACGGCGGGCTCTCCTCGGCGATCCTGCTTATCGCGTTCTCCCCGGTGGTCTCGGGTTCGAAGACCTCGATGATCCCGAGTGCGAACTTCGCCTGGTTCCCGCTCAGCAATCCCGGCATCGTCTCGATCCCGCTCGCGTTCTTCCTCGGCTGGCTCGGAACGGTCCTGGAGAAGCGCAGCGAGAATGGTGTCAAGCAGGCCGAGATGGAGGTCCGGTCCCTCACGGGCATCGGCGCCGAGAAGGCGGTCACGCACTGACCGACGTCAGCTAGGCCTCCGCGGTAGCGCGCTGGCGTAGCTGCGCACGACGCCGGGCGGCGGCTCCCAGCCGGGGGCCGCCGCCCGCTGTGGTTCCCGCCCCGGCCGGTTCCGGCGCTGCGCAGGCGGGCCGGGCGGCGTCGTGCGCCAGTCCCCGCCGATCCCCAAGCGTGGCCGGTGGCGTCAGGCGGGCGGCCGGGGGCCTCTGGCGAGGAGGGGATCCATCCTGAACGGGATCAGGTCGCCCATGGCGAGGGCAGTGTCCGTCCGCTCGACCCCCTCCACCGCGAGGATCTTGCCGTTGATCCGGAAGAGGTCTTCGGCGTCCACGGCGACCACCCGCAAAAGCAGGTCTGCCGTGCCCGTGAGCCCGTGGCCCTCAAGGACCTCCGGAATCTGGGCGAGTTGGGCCGTGATCTCCGACAGCTTGCGCTGCTGCACGTGGACGGTGATGAACGCCAGGAGTGGGTAACCCAAGGAAGTGGGGTTGATACGCCTGTCGAACGCGAGGAACGCGTGGCCCGCCTCGAGGCGGGCCAGCCGGGCCTGCACCGTGTTGCGGGAGAGACCCAGCTCTTGGGCGAGGGCGACGACAGTGCGCCGCGGATCATGCGTGAGGGCCCGCAGAATCCGGGCGTCGGTGGCGTCCACGACGTGCATGCTGCGCAGACTAGCACGCCAGGCGGGCTCCGTTCTGGGCATCCTGATCACTTTTTCAGGGATTGGTTGTACCCCCTGTGCCTTGTGAGTATGGTCACATTAACCCGGCGGCCTACAGGCCTCCCGAGACCAGAGAGGGATGCGAACCACAGTGTCCACTTACCAGATGTTGACTGGCGACGACGGCTCGCCGATCCAGCTTCTCTCGCCCACCGGCGAACGCCGACACCATGAGCGGTACGACCGCCTCATCGAGGACATCGATCGCGGCGCGCTGGTGGCGCTCTACGAAGACATGGTGGTGGCGCGGCGCATCGACGCCGAGGGCACCGCGCTCCAACGCCAGGGCCAATTGGGCCTGTGGCCCCCGTTCGTCGGCCAGGAGGCGGCCCAGATCGGGTCCGCCCACGCGATCCGCAGCGACGACTTCATCTTCGCCAGCTATCGGGAGATCGCCGTGGCCTACGTGCGCGGGATCCCCGCTCCCGATCTCATGAAGCAGTGGCGCGGCACAGCGAACGCCGGTTGGGACCCGTCCACCTTCAACATGGCCCCCACCCAGGTGGTCATCGGGGCCCAGACGCTGCACGCGGTCGGATACGCGATGGGCGTGCAGTTCGACGGCGCGGAGACCGCCGTCATCACCTACTTCGGCGACGGCGCGACGAGCCAGGGCGACGTGAACGAGTCCATGGTCTTCGCCGCGAGCTTCCAGGCGCCCGTTGTCTTCTTCTGCCAGAACAACCACTGGGCGATCTCGGAGCCGGTGGGCCTGCAGGCACACGTTCCGATCGGCCTGCGCGCCCCCGGCTTCGGGATCCCCAGTGTGCGGGTTGACGGCAACGACGTGCTCGCGTGCCTCGCTGTAACCCGCGAGGCCCTCCAGCGCGCACGTTCTGGAAACGGCCCCTCCTACATCGAGGCCGTGACCTACCGCATGGGGGCGCACACCACGGCGGACGATCCGACGCGGTACAGGGACGCGAACGAGCTCGAGGACTGGAGGAGCCGGGATCCTATCAGCCGCCTCGAGGCGCACCTCGCCGACCTCGGCTTCCTCGACGACGCCCTCCGCGGGCGGGTGGCCGAGAAGGCTGACGCGGTGGCAGCCTCGCTCCGCGAGGCGACGATCAACATGCCGGAGCCCGAACCGCAGGAACTTCTCGAGCACGTCTACGCCGGTCCGCATCCGATCCTCGACCGGCAGTTGGACTACCTCCAGCGCTACCATGCGGGATTCGCGGACGATGCGGCCCACTCCGCAGGCACGCACGCTGAGGGAGGCCACTGATGTCTGACATGACGTTCGCGAAGGCCATCAATTCCGGCCTGCGCAAGGCGATGGAGCGGGACCCGAAGGTCGTGCTCATGGGAGAGGACATCGGCAGGCTGGGCGGGGTCTTCCGCATCACCGACGGACTCCAGAAGGACTTCGGGTCCCACCGCGTCATCGACACGCCCCTCGCCGAGTCCGGGATCATGGGCACGGCGATCGGCATGGCGTTTCGCGGTTACCGCCCGGTGGTCGAGATCCAGTTCGACGGCTTCGTGTACCCGGCGTTCGACCAGATCGTCGCCCAGGTGGCCAAGCTCCACTACCGCACGCGCGGCGCGGTGAAGGTGCCGATCACGCTGCGCCTTCCGTTCGGGGGCGGGATCGGCTCCCCGGAGCACCACTCGGAGTCGCCGGAGGCGTATTTCGCGCACACGGCCGGCCTCCGCGTGGTCACACCGTCCAACCCCCAGGACGCCTACACGATGATCCAGGAGGCGATCGCGTGCGATGACCCCGTGGTGTTCCTCGAGCCGAAGCGCCGGTACCACGACAAGGGCAGCGTGGACGAGGACCTCGTGCCCGACTCGAGCGCCCTCGCGATGGGCTCGGCGCGCGTGGCTGCGGAGGGCTCCGATGTGACCCTCGTGGCCTACGGGCCGATGGTGCGCATCTGCCTCGACGCCGCCGTCGCCGCCGCGGACGAGGGCGTCTCGGTCGAAGTCATCGACCTCCGGTCCCTCTCGCCCGTGGACTACGGGCCCCTCGAGAGGTCGGTGAAGAAGACCGGTCGCCTCGTCGTTGCCCATGAGGCATCGAGGACCCTCGGCCTCGGAGCCGAGCTCGCCGCCGAGATCACCGAGCGCTGCTTCTACCACCTCGAGCACGCGCCCGTGCGTGTCACCGGCTTCGACGTGCCGTACCCGCCGTCCAAGCTCGAGTTCCACCACCTGCCGGATCTCGACCGGGTCCTGGATGGCGTGGACCGCGCGCTGGACCGCCCCAATTCGATGAGCGGCACCGAGGAAGACGCATGAGCGCGGCAGCCGTGGACCCGACGCCGGAGACCGTGACCCGCACGTTCCTGCTGCCCGACCTCGGCGAGGGCCTCACCGAGTCCGAGATCGTCGCGTGGCGTGTCTCGGTGGGTGACGCGGTCACCCTGAACCAGGTGATCGGTGAGGTGGAGACGGCCAAGGCTGTCGTGGAGCTTCCCAGCCCTTACACCGGCAGGGTCACGGCTCTGCTCGCCGAGCCTGGCGATGTGGTGGCCGTCGGTGCGCCGGTCGCCGAGTTCGAGGTAGCGGACGACGCCGCCCGGCCGCCCACCGCGTCCGGGCCGCCATCCGACGTGGGAACCGCCAAGGCCGCCAGCGCGCCATCACAGCGGCAGGCGACGCTTGTGGGCTATGGCGCGATGCCGGAGAGCGGCGCCCGGCCAGCCCGCCGCGCCCGCGCATGGGCGGGTGCCGAGCCGCGGGTGGTCGAGGGCGGCGGAGGGGCGCGGACCCGCGACGCGTCAGCGGAGCGTCAGTCCTCGGCGGCTGCCGAGCGCCCCCGATCCACGCCTCCCGTGCGCAAGCTCGCGAAGGACCTCGGCGTGGACCTCGCCGCGGTCAGCGGTTCGGGCGTGCGAGGGCTTATCACCCGGGCTGACGTGCTCGCCTCGAGTGGAAGCCTTTCCGCCCCCGAGGCAGCGCCCCCGGCGGGTGCCCCGACCGCGTTGGAGGGGGGCGGCGTCGCGCGCGAGACACGAACGCCGATCAAGGGGGTGCGCAAGGCCACCGCGGCGGCCATGGTCGCGAGCGCCTTCACTGCTCCGCACGCGAGCGAGTTCCTCACCGTCGACGTCACGCCGGCGATGGAGCTGATCGGCCGGCTCACGTCCAACAGGGCGTTCGCCGGGCTCAAGGTCACTCCGCTCACGCTTGTGGCGAAGGCACTGCTGATCGCGCTCACTCGGAACCCGACGCTCAACTCCCGTTGGGACGAGGACGCACAGGAGATCGTGCAGTACCACTACGTGAATTTGGGGATCGCGGCCGCGACGCCGCGCGGGCTCATCGTGCCGAACCTCAAGGACGCGCAGGACCTCTCGCTCGCCGGGCTCGCCGAAGCGATCGCGCAGCTCGCGCAGACGGCGAGGGACGGCCACACGAACCAGACGGAGCTTTCTGGGGGCACCATCTCGATCACCAACATCGGAGTGTTCGGCATCGACGCCGGGACCCCAATCCTCAGCCCCGGCGAGGCGGCGATCCTCGCGATGGGCCAGGTACGGCGGCTCCCGTGGGAGCACGCCGGGGAGGTCGCGCTGCGACAGGTGATGACGCTCTCGCTCTCGTTCGACCATCGCCTTGTGGACGGAGAGCAGGCCTCACGGTTCCTCGCCGACGTGGGGGCCATACTGGCCGATCCGGGGATGGTCCTCACCATGGTCTGAGGCGGTCGAAGACCCCGAAACGCTCCGCTCGAGATCCTCAAAGCCTCCCGCTACGGCACGGGACGTCGATGCATCCGTGCCTGGAGCAAGTAGTGCGGCTCCAAATACGAGTACCAAAGTCACTTGCCTGCCTCTGCACCGCCTATATGCTCACCCGTAGTGAACCGCTTTCGCGCGGGCGGACTGGGGGAGGGAGCTCGAAGATGGGGCGGACTGCACAGGGTCGGGCAGGGAAAACATCACGGCGCGGTACCCCGGGTGCTAGGGGGCGGTCCATCCGCAGCTCTTGGCGCCCGGGGTCCTTGCTGCTGGCTGCGGTGCTCGCGCTCGTCGCGCTGCTCGTCGGCCAGGCAGCCTCGGGTGACGTCGGGACGATCGCCGTCGGCCCGATGCGCACAGCGTGGGACAACAATGAGCCTGCGCTGACCCCATCCTCGGTGGGATCCTCGACGTTCGGCAAGCTCTTCTCCACGGCCGTGGACGGGCAGGTCTATGCGCAGCCCCTCGTGGTCGGCGGGACCGTTATCGCGGCCACCGAGAATAATCAGGTCTACGGACTCGACGGGACCACCGGCGCAGTCGCATGGCAGCGCTCCCTGGGGCCCTCTTGGCCGGCGTCGATGGTGGGCTGCGGTGACCTCGTGCCGAACATCGGTGTCACGTCGACACCGGTCTACGATCCGGCGACCGGCAGCGTCTTGCTCATGGCGAAGACGAATGACGGAGCGAGTCCTCAGCTCCCTCATTGGTACATGCATTCGCTCGACGTCACCACGGGTGCGGAGCGTGCGGGCTTCCCCGTGCTCATCGACGGTGCTCCGACCAACGACCCCACCAGACCCTTCAACGCGATGACCGAGATGCAGCGTCCCGCGCTGCTTCTCCTGGGCGGTGTGGTGTACGCGGCCTTCGGTGGACACTGTGACTACAGCCCCTATGTCGGGTATGTCGTGGGCGTGTCCACGAGCGGACGTCAAACGACGATGTGGGCGACGGAATCGGGTACGAGCAACGCAGGTGGCGGCATCTGGCAGTCTGGCGGCGGACTGGCCTCGGACGGCCCTGGTCAGATCCTGTTCACCTCCGGGAACGGCATTGCGCCGCCTCCCGGTCCGGGCACAACGCCGCCGACCACGCTCGCCGAGTCGGTGGTCCGGCTGAACGTGGGCAGCGACGGCAATCTCACTGCGACTGACTTCTTCAGCCCGGCGAACAACGCGAGGCTCAACACCGATGATGCGGATCTCGGCTCCGGCAGCCCCTTGGCGATCCCCGACGGCTACGGCACACCGGCGCACCCTCACCTCGCCACCCAGGTCGGGAAAGCTGGGCAGGTGTACCTTCTGGACCGTGACCATCTGGGCGGCATGGCCCAGGGAGCTGGCGGAACCGATGCGGTGCTTGACAAGGCTGGTCCCTACAACGGGGTGTGGGGCCGTCAGGCGTTCCTCGGCACGAGCCAGGGCGGATATCTCTACCAAGTAGAGAGCAGCGGGTACCTGCGCGCGTTCCGGGTCGTCCCGGGCAGCACGGGAGGGGTGAGCCTGGCCGCCGTCGGAACGTCCACGGGCACCTTCGGCTTTTCCTCGGGTTCGCCTGTTGTCACCTCGACTGGGACCGACGGATCATCCGCCCTCGTGTGGGTGGTGTACGCGGCCAATGGCAGTGGATCCAGCGCGGAGCTCCGAGCCTACCGGGCGATCCCGGACGCTACCGGCGCCCTTCAGCAGGTCTTCGCGGCTCCGATCGGAACCGCGGCCAAGTTCTCGTCGGTTGCCACGGACGGGGGCCACGTGTACGTCGGAACGCGTGACGGCCATGTCTACGGCTTCGGGTCACCAACCCACGCTGCCGTCGGCGCCACAGGTACCGACCTCGGCCAGGCCCAGGTCGGAGCCGTCGGCGGCGGCACCGTCACCGTCACCGCAGCGCGCCCGGTGACGATCACCGCGATTACCTCGGCCGCACCGTTCGGAATTTCGCCTGCCCCCGCGCTGCCCGTGACGCTGCCTGCAGGTGGGACACTTGCCGTTCCGGTCACCTTCTCGCCGACCGTCGCCGGACAGGCGAACGGCAACCTCTCGGTGACGACCTCGGACGGCGAAACAGACCTCTTGGGCGTCCACGCGATCGGGACCAAGGACGGCCTCGGCGCCACGCCGTCCGCCATGACCTTCACCGACGTGCCGACGCAGTCGATCAGCCGCCATACCGTCAACATCGTCAACACGGGCACAACGGTCGTCACGATTACGGGCGTAGCTCAGCCGGCGACCAGTAGCCTCACCGTCGACCCAAGCACCCTTCCGGCCGTGGGACAGCAGATACAGCCGCTTGCGTCTGTCCCGGTCTCGGTCAGCTACAGCCCCACCACCACGGCCGCGGTCAGCGATTCGCTCGTCGTGACCAGCAACCTTGGCGGCGTCACAGTGCCCATCACCGCTACAGCTGTATCGGGAGCATCGCACCTTCAATTGCCGGCGTCGCTGGACTTCGGTGACGTCCCCGTCGGTGCCTCCTCGACCCGCTCCTTCCAGATCAAGAACACGGGCAACATCCCACTCACCATTACTAAGGCGAAGGCGCCCCTCGGGGTGTTCTCGACGACGACTCCTCTTGCTGAAGGGCTTGTCCTGCCAGCCGGCCAGTCGGTCTACCAGAGCGTCACCTTCACCCCGACAGCGGCCGGCCAGGCAGGAACCACAGGCACCTACTACCTGATCACGTCCGATGACGGGCAGGGAGCCCTCGAGGTCATGCTGACCGGCAACGGAGTCGACGACCCGATCGCGATCAAGGCACAGCAGGTCGGCGGAGGCAATCTCTGGTCGGCCCTCGGTGTTGCGACCTCTGCGGAGTACACCGTCGGTGTTGGCAAGTGCCAGGACTACCAGCGGGGCGTGATCTGCTGGTCGCCGGCGACGGGTGCGCACGAGGTGCACGGCGGGATCTACCTGCAGTACGCGGACGCGGGGGGCGCGGGTGGCTTCCTCGGCTTCCCGACGACCGATGAGCAGGGGACATCCGACGGTGTCGGGCGGTTCAACGACTTCTCGGGGTCGAGCGGGTCCTCGATCTACTGGACGCCGTCGACGGGGGCGCACGAGGTGCACGGGGGGATCCGCGCCACATGGATGTCGGCTGGCGGGGCGCTGGGCTTCATGGGCTATCCGACGACTGATGAGCTGGGCACGGGCGATGGCGTGGGGCGGTTCAACGACTTCACGGGGTCGAGTGGGTCCTCGATCTACTGGTCGCAGTCGACCGGGGCGCACGAGGTGCACGGGGGGATCCGCGCCACATGGATGTCGGCTGGCGGGGCGCTGGGCTTCATGGGCTATCCGACGACTGATGAGCTGGGCACGGGCGATGGCGTGGGGCGGTTCAACGACTTTGCGGGCTCGAGCGGGTCGTCCATCTACTGGGCCCCCTCGTCAGGGGCGCACGAGGTGCACGGCGGCATCCGCGCCAAATGGCTGCAGCTGGGCGGTGCTCTCAGCTTCATGGGGTACCCCACCACGGACGAGCTGGGAACGGCCGACGGCGTGGGCCGCTACAACCACTTCACCGGCTCCAGCGGGTCGTCCATCTTCTGGTCACCGTCGACCGGTGCCCATGAGGTGCACGGTGGGATCCGCGAACAGTGGGCCGCAATGAACTGGGAGCGCGGCCAGCTGGGCTACCCGATCAGTGACGAGTACGCCGTCCCCGGCGGCCGGGAATCGGACTTCCAGGGGGGCAGGCTCATCTGGTACCCGTGGTCAGGAGTGGTGGTCGGCTAGCGTCCTCGGGCTCACGGGCCATCGGGAGCCTTCGCCACCGCGAGCGCGACGGAGGCCATTGCCGTAAGCAGGGCCCGTGCGGACGCCGCTGCGACCCGCCCCCCATGCCGGCGCACTGAGTGGGGCGTGGAGTTGATGAGGCCGAAGACCGCCTGTGCCCGCAGCCGCAGCTCGGCTGCGCTTTCTCCCGGGTGTAGCGTCCGCAGCGTGCCTACCCACACGTCCACGTAGGCGAGCTGGAGGGCGCGTACGCGCTCACGGTCCTCCTCTGCAAGCGAGGGGAGGTCTCGGTCCTGGACGCGGATCACGTCCGGTCGCCGCAGTGCGAAATCGACGTGGAAGTCCACGAGCGCACGGAGGCGGGCACCCTCGTCGTGCTCCGCTGCCGCCACCCGCTCGCCTCCGGCGAGGAGCTCCTCGCTGACCCCCACGAGGAGGGCCCCGAGCACGGCCTGCTTGCCGGCGAAGTGGCGGTAGATCGCTGGCCCGCTCACACCTGCCGCAGCGCCGAGGTCCTCGAGGGACACTCCTGCGAAGCCCTGGGCGGCGAAGAGGCCCGCGGCGGCGTCGAGGATGGCCTGCCGGCGCTCGGCCTTTGCTTTGACCCGGTGAGTGGATGGCTCGCCCATGTCCCTCCCATGCTGGACATCAAAGTTAGTCCACATTAACTTAGATCTTAGTTAGCCACCACTAACTGGAGTGGTGTCCTCTCAGCTCCCTGGAGGCCGGATGGAGAACGTGGCCCTCTTCGCCAAGGTCCTCGTGGCCAATCGTGGCGAGATCGCCTGTCGGGTGATCCGGACGCTCCGCCGGCTCGGGATCGCCTCGGTGGCGGTCTACAGTGATGCCGACGCCGGCGCCCGCCATGTCCGCGAGGCCGATGAGGCGGTGCGCATCGGTCCCGCCCTGGCGGCGCAGAGCTACTTGAGCATCCCGGCCATTGTGGAGGCGTGCTGCGCCACCGGTGCCGAGGCCGTCCACCCCGGCTACGGGTTCCTGAGCGAGAACCAGGCCTTCGGCCGGGCGCTGGCAGCGGCGGGCATCGTTTTCGTGGGGCCCGGGGTCGAGGCGCTGACCGTGATGGGGGACAAGATCCGGGCCAAGAACCATGTCGCCCGGTACGGGGTGCCTGTGATCCCGGGGGTGTCCGAGCCGGGGCTGACGGACGAGGAGCTGGCCGCGAGGGCCGATGGCGTGGGGTACCCGCTGCTGATCAAGCCCTCCGCCGGGGGCGGCGGGAAGGGCATGCACGCGGTGGAGTCCGCCGCGGGCCTGCCCACGGCCTTGGCCACTGCCCGCCGCGTTGCCACTGCCGCGTTCGGGGATGACACGCTCCTGCTTGAGCGGCTCATCCGGTCCCCGCGCCACATCGAGGTCCAGGTCCTGGCCGACATGCACGGGAACACCATTCACCTGGGCGAGCGCGAGTGCTCTCTGCAGCGCCGGCACCAGAAGGTCATCGAGGAGGCCCCCTCGCCCCTGCTGGACGCGCAGACCCGGGCCCGGATCGGGGCGGCCGCCTGCGAGGCGGCCCGCTCGGTCGGGTACGTGGGTGCCGGCACGGTGGAGTTCCTCGTCTCGGACGAGGCGCCCCAGGAGTTCTTCTTCATGGAGATGAACACCCGCCTGCAGGTGGAGCACCCGGTCACGGAGATGGTCACCGGGGTCGACCTGGTCGAGCAGCAGCTGCGCATCGCGGCAGGGGAGCCCCTGCGACTGGCCCAGGAGGATATCCGCCTGGAGGGCCACGCGGTCGAGGCCCGCGTCTACGCCGAGGTCCCCGGCCGGGGCTTCCTCCCGGCCACCGGCCGGATCGAGCTCCTGCACGAGCCGGGCTCGCTGGAGGCCGCGCATGACGGCGGTGTGAGGGTTCGCGTCGACAGCTCCCTCGAAGCCGGCCTCACCATCGGATCCGACTACGACCCCATGCTGTCCAAATGCATCGCATGGGGCCGCGACCGGGCCGAGGCCCTCGGGGCCCTCGACGCCGCGCTCGCCGAGTACACCGTCCTGGGTGTCGCCACCAACATCGAGTACCTCCGCCTCCTCCTCGCGGATCCGGACGTCCAGGCCGGCCACCTCGACACCACCCTCATCGAGCGCCGGCTCGGCGGGCTCGAGTTCCGGGAGCCGGGCGAGGGCGAGTACGTCGCCGCCGCACTGCTCGCCCTCGACGGGCGCCACGCTGGGACGCACGACGGCGCGCACCAGCCGCGAGCGGCCGGCGCACCTGCGCCGGGACCATGGGGCCTAGATTCGTGGCGCCTCGGATCGCCCGCCGCACTCCGGGTGACGCTCGGAACACCGGACGGCGGAGTCGCGACCGTGCACGTGGCGGCGGCCGCCGGTGCCGTGGCGCGTGAGATCGCGGCGAGCGGACCGCCCGAACCGTGGGCCGCCGTCGTGCGGGTGGAGACGGGCTCAGGCGAGGGTGCGGTCCGCGGACCCGAGCGGAAGGCGAGCCTGCGGCGGGAGGGCGCGGACGCCGTCGTGCTCGATCTCGCCGCAGGCGATGGCAGTGCCGAGCAGCGCCGCTTCGCGTGGGTGCTCAGCACGGACGGCGTGGGGGAGGGGACCGTGTTCCTCGGCGACGGCGGATGGTCCGTCCCACTGCCGGTCCTGGACCGAGCGGAGAGGCTCAAGCGGGTCCGGGCCACCATGCACCGGCACGACGGTGAAGCGGACCCCGATGTCCGCACACCCATGCCGGGGACGGTGGTCTCGGTGGCCGTTGAGCAGGGCCAGAGCGTCGAGGCCGGCCAGCCGCTAGTCTCGGTCGAGGCGATGAAGATGGAACACCAGCTCGTCGCGGCCCTGCCGGGCACGGTGCAGCTCCACGTCGCCGCGGGCGCTCTGGTCAAGGCGGACCAGGTCGTCGCCACCGTCAACCCCCACGAAGCCCCACTGCACGAAGCCACCACAGAGGACTGAACCATGGACTTCCAGCTCGCCGACGAGTACCAGGAGCTCTCCGACACCGTCCGAGAGTTCGCCGACGAGGTTGTGGCGCCCGTGTCCGGGAAGCACGACGAGGAGCACAGCTTCCCGTATGAGGTGATCGCCCAGATGGGCGAGATGGGCCTGTTCGGCCTCCCCTTCCCGGAAGAGTACGGCGGCATGGGCGGTGACTACTTTGCACTTTCCTTGGCCCTCGAGCAGCTCGGGCGCGTGGACCAGTCTGTCGCGATCACCCTCGAGGCAGGCGTCTCGCTCGGTGCGATGCCGATCCACCGCTTCGGGACCCAGCAGCAGAAGGAGGATCTCCTTCCGGACCTCGCCGCCGGCCGTGCGCTGGCCGGGTTCGGTCTCACGGAACCCGGGGCGGGCTCCGACGCCGGCGGCACCAAGACCGCCGCCCGTCTCGAGGAGACCACCCAGGGGCGCGAGTGGGTCATCAACGGCTCCAAGGAATTCATCACGAACTCGGGGACGGACATCACGAAGTTCGTGACGGTGACCGCAGTGACCGGCATCGAGAACCGCGGTGACGGAAGCCAGCGCAAGGAGATCTCCACGATCATCGTCCCGTCCGGCACGGTCGGATTCCGCGCAGAGAAGGCCTACAACAAGGTCGGCTGGAATGCCTCGGACACCCACCCCCTCTCGTTCAAGGACGCCCGCGTCCCCGAGGAGAACCTGCTCGGGGTCCGCGGGCGCGGCTACGCGAACTTCCTCTCCATCCTCGACGAGGGCCGCATCGCCATCGCTGCCCTCGCGACCGGCGCAGCCCAGGGCTGCGTGGACGAATCGGTTAGGTACGCCAAGGAGCGCACCGCCTTCGGGGTAAACATCGGCAAGTACCAGGGCATCCAGTTCAAGATCGCCCGCATGCAGGCCCGCGCCCACACGGCACGTCTGGCCTACTACGACGCCGCGGCCCGCATGCTCGCGGGCAAGCCGTTCAAGACCCAGGCAGCGATCGCCAAGATGGTGGCGGGGGAAGCGGCGATGGACAATGCCCGCGACGCCACCCAGGTGTTCGGCGGCTACGGGTTCATCAACGAATCCACCGTGGCCCGGCACTACCGGGATTCGAAGATCCTCGAGATCGGCGAGGGCACCACCGAGGTGCAGCTCATGCTGATCGCACGCGAGCTTGGGCTGTAGCGTAGGTCACAGCGACTGCTGCATACGGGACATCGAGGTCAGGAGGCACAGTGATCGACAAAGTAGTGGCGAGCGCCGAGGAGGCGGTCGCGGACATCGGGGAGGGCGCGTCCCTCGCCGTCGGCGGCTTCGGGCTGTGCGGGATCCCCGTGGCCCTCATCGACGCCCTGCACCAACAGGGCACCGGCGGCCTGACCACCATCAGCAACAACTGCGGCGTGGACGACTGGGGCCTGGGCGTCCTGCTCTCCGACGGACGAATAGCGCGGACCATCAGCTCCTATGTAGGGGAAAACAAGGAGTTCGCGCGGCAGTTCCTGGCGGGCGAGCTCGAGGTGGTCCTCACCCCGCAGGGCACGCTCGCGGAGAAGCTGCGGGCCGGCGGCGCCGGCATCCCCGCCTTCTACACGACGGCGGGGGTGGGCACGCTCGTAGCCGAGGGCGGGCTGCCGCAGATGTACGACGCCGAGGGGAACGTCACGCTCGCGTCCTCGCCGAAGGAGGTGCGCACCTTCAACGGCGCCCAGTACGTGCTCGAGGAATCGCTCACGCCGGACTTCGCGCTCGTCCACGCGCAGACGGCCGACCGCCATGGCAACCTCGTGTTCCACGCGACCGCGATGAATTTCAACCCGCTGTGTGCCATGGCGGGGAGGATCACCATCGCCGAGGTCGAGGAGCTCGTGGAGCCGGGCGAGCTCGATCCCGAGCACATTGACCTGCCGGGCATCTTCGTGCAGCGCGTGGTGCACGTGCCGGCCGGAAGCCCGCACAGCGAGAAGCGGATCGAGAAGAGGACAGTGTCGGCTTCGGAAGGGGTTGCATAATGCCGTGGACCCGCAATGAGCTCGCCGCCCGAGTGGCCCAGGAGCTCGAGAACGGCCAGTACGTCAATCTGGGCATCGGGATGCCCACGCTCATCCCGAACTACATCCCCGACGGAGTCGAGGTGGTGCTGCACTCCGAGAACGGGATCCTTGGCACCGGTCGGTACCCGCGCGAGGACGAGGTGGACCCGGACCTCATCAACGCCGGCAAGGAGACCGTGACGGTCAACAAGGGCGCCGCGTACTTCGACTCCGCCACCTCCTTCGGAATGGTCCGCGGCGGCCACGTGGACGTCGCGGTCCTCGGGGCCATGCAGGTCTCCGTCGACGGGGACCTCGCCAACTGGATGATCCCCGGCAAGATGGTCAAGGGCATGGGCGGGGCGATGGACCTGGTGTTCGGCGCCAAGCGCCTCATCGTGATGATGGAGCACACCGACCGGAACGGGAACCCCAAGATCCTGCCCGAGTGCACGCTGCCCCTCACGGGTAGCGGCTGCGTGGACCGCATCATCACCGATCTGGGGGTGATCGACGTGGTCCGAGAGGGGGACGCTGGACTGGTGGGTGCCGGCATGCAGCCGAGCGCCGGGGCGGCCGTGCTCGTCCTGCGGGAGCTTGCCCCGGGGGTGACCGAGGAGCAGGTGGTCGCCGCCACTGCCGCGGAGCTCGAAG
The DNA here is from genome assembly GCF_021554725.1 of Sinomonas notoginsengisoli. Taxonomy (GTDB): domain Bacteria; phylum Actinomycetota; class Actinomycetes; order Actinomycetales; family Micrococcaceae; genus Sinomonas; species Sinomonas notoginsengisoli. Next base: position 173,121 of record NZ_JAIZDP010000005.1, read on the forward strand.
TGGAGATCCATGACAACGAGCCCTGAGCCGAGCCAGCCCCAGCCTCAGGCAGGCGACGACGCGGGGGAGCCGCGCGTCGTCGTCCAACGCGGCCTGTACTTCGATGAGCTCGAGGAGGGCGTGGTCTACGCGGCCCGCCCGGGCCGGACGCTCACGGAGGCGGACAACGTCCTGTTCACGACCCTGACCATGAACACCCAAGCGCTCCACCTCGACGCCGCCTGGAGCGCTGGTCAGCCTTTCGGGCAGCGGCTCATGAACTCCATGTTCACCCTCTCGACGATGGTGGGCCAGTCCGTTAACCAGCTGACACAGGGCACGATCGTGGCTCAACTCGGCCTCACGGATGTCGCGTTCCCGCACCCGCTTTTTCATGGCGATACGCTCTACACCGAGACAACCGTCGTGGAGAAGCGCCTCTCGGCCTCACGCCCTGGCCAGGGGATTGTGACGTTCGAGCACACTGGGCGCAACCAGGATGGAACCGTCGTGGCGCGGGCCCGCCGCTCGTGCCTCATCTGGACCAAGGAAGCGCACACCCAGTGACTGAGTTCGCCCTGCCTGGCTTCGCAGTGTCCGAGTTCGCGATGGGCCCCGCGATCCTGTTCTGCCCCGCAGACCGGCCGGAGCGCTTCGAGAAGGCGGCTGCGCGCGCCGACGCCGTGATCCTCGACCTCGAGGATGCGGTCGCCCCAGAGGCCAAGGCAGACGCGCGCCGGAACCTCGCGGACGTCCCGCTCGATCCCGTGCGGACGATCGTGAGGGTCAACTCCGCGGACTCGGCGCACTTCGAGGCGGACCTCGATGCCCTCGAAGCCACGGCCTACCGTACGGTCATGCTCGCCAAGGCCGAGTCTGCCGGGCAGCTCGCCCTCCTGCGCGCCTACCGAGTGATCGCACTGTGCGAGACCGCTGCCGGGGTGCTCGCGGCGCCACAGATCGCCGCAGAGCCGAACGCTGTCGCGCTCATGTGGGGCGCCGAGGACCTCGTCGCGTCTCTCGGCGGCACGTCGAGCCGGGGGGAGGACGGCGCGTACCGGGCCGTTGCCCTCCACGCCCGTTCATCGGTGCTCCTCTCCGCTGGCGCGCACGGCAAGGCAGCGATCGACGCGGTCTACACCGACATCCCGGACCTGGACGGGCTCGCCGCCGAGGCCACCGACGCCGTCGCCTCCGGCTTCGCCGCGAAGGCGTGCATCCACCCCAACCAGGTTGCCGCCGTCCGTGCGGCCTATGCGCCCACGGCGGAGGCGGTCGAGGCCGCTCAGGCGCTCCTCGCGGCTGCCGAGGCGGCGGGGACAGGCGTCTTCCAGTATCAGGGGAAGATGATCGACGGGCCCATCCTGCGCCATGCCCAGACGGTGGTGGGGCGCAGCCGGCACCGCGCCGACTGAGTCACCCGGCGCCGGTGGGGGATGAGCTCTCACTCACCGGCCAGTACAGCTCCGTGCGCCACGTGGCGGAATCGGGCTCTGCGCTGGGATCGCTGAGGTAGACCTCCCACATGCTGGCACCCGGGGTGAGCTGCTGCTCCTCCATCCAGCTCGTCACCGTGCGGTAGGTGTCCGGCAGGGCGTCGTAGGGCCCTACGTGCGTCGTGTGGACCGTCCGGCCGCCCGGGAGGACGCTCGCGTTGACGTCTTCTGTGCCTGCGAATGCTCCGGAGACCGGGAAGCCCGCCTCGACATCGATGCTCTCGGCGGGCATGCCGTGGTACATGGCGAAGGGCGGACCTGTCACGCGGCTGCCGTGTTCCTGAACGGCGGCCACCACCTTGCCGAAGACGCCGTCGAAGAAGCCCCGCAGCTCGTCCATCGTCACGGTGGCGCGCACCACGGCGGTCGGCTGCTCATCGAGTTCGATCGTGCTGATCTCAGTCATGCTTCCATGCTGGCGCATTGCGGGCGCCGGTGCGAGTCCTGCAGCCCCGGTTTCACGCAACTTCCGGCAGCGTCGCTCCCGCGGCTCCCCTAGGATCGTAGGATGTTTGCCCTCGTCCTGACCGCCGTCGTCGTCGGCGCGATGGCACAGCGGGTCGCCGGACTCGGGTTCGGGCTCGTCGTCTCGCCCATTCTCGTGGTGCTGCTCGGACCGCTCGACGGCGTCATGATCATCAACGCGTGCGGCGCGGCGTCGTCCCTGCTCATCCTGTCCCGCGTATGGCGTGATGTTCAGTGGGGCCGCTACGTGGGCCTCATCGTCCCCGGGTTCGCCGGCATCGCGCTCGGTGCCTACCTCGCGAGCCGCGTCCCGGCTGCGCCGCTCGAGATCGGGATCGGCGCCACGCTGATCGTCGCCCTCGTCGCCTCCCAGCTCGTGGCCCGGGCACGACGCCGCTGGGACGGCCTCGGCGTGATGGCCGCCAGCGGCTTCACCTCGGGACTCATGAACGCGGCCGCAGCCGTAGGCGGTCCCGCCGTCACCGCCTACGCCGTGCTGAGCCGCTGGGACCAGCGGACCTTCGGCGCGACCCTGCAGCCGTACTTCATCACCACGGGCACCACATCGCTGCTCGCCAAGGTCTTCGCCACTGGTGGCCACTGGCCCAGCCTCGAGGGCTGGCAGTGGCTCGCCGTGTTCGTTTCCATGGTGGCCGGGATCGTGGTCGGGGACGTGCTCGCCCGGCGCGTCGCCGGGGAGACAGTCCGGCGTGCCGTGATCCTCATCGCCTACGCAGGGGCGCTGCTCGCGGTAGCCAACGGCATCGGCAGGCTCTGACGGTAAGGGATACTTGGCCTATGCAGAATTCCGGTCCCGAGCCTGCCCACGAGACACAGCGTTCCGTCGTCATCCTCGGCTCGACCGGCAGCATCGGCACTCAGGCGCTGGACGTCGTCGACGGTGCGCCGCACCGGTTCCGCGTCACCGCATTGAGCGCGGGTGGGGGGAACCCGGGGCTCCTCGCCGCCCAGGCCGTCCGCACCCGCGCGGAAGCCGTCGGCATCGCGTCGGGCAGCCTGGACGAGCTGCGCGTGCTTATCGACGGCGAGGCGGCCGCCCATGGTGCGGCGGGCTACGCGCCCCAGCTGTACTCCGGTCCGGAGGCCTCCACACGCATCGCCGCATGGAGCGGCGCGGCCGGACCGGCCGACGTCGTGCTCAACGGCATCACCGGCAGCATCGGGCTCGCCCCGACGCTCGCGGCCCTCGCGTCCGGCGCGTCCCTCGCGCTCGCGAACAAGGAGAGCCTCATCGTGGGCGGATCGATCGTGACGGCCGCCGCCGCGCCCGGTCAGATCGTGCCCGTCGACTCCGAGCACTCCGCCATCGCGCAATGCCTCCGTGCCGGGCGCGCGGACGAGGTCGAGAAACTCATCCTCACGGCCTCCGGCGGCCCGTTCCGTGGCCGGACCCGCGCCGAGCTCGCCGGCGTGACCCCGGCTCAGGCGCTCAACCACCCCACGTGGGACATGGGCAAGGTCGTCACCACCAACTCGGCCACCCTCGTGAACAAGGGCCTCGAGCTCATCGAGGCCCACCTCCTGTTCGGTGTCCCGCTCGACGCGATCGACGTCGTCGTGCATCCCCAGTCCGTGGTGCACTCGATGGCCCAGTTCACCGACGGCTCGGTGATCGCGCAGGCGAGCCCCCCGGACATGCGGCTGCCGATCGCCCTGGGGCTCGGCTGGCCGGACCGGGTGCCCGGCGTGGCGCGCCCGTGTGACTGGAGCCAGGCCACCGCGTGGACGTTCGAGCCGCTCGATGCGAGCGCGTTCCCGGCGGTGGAGATCGCCCGCGACGCCGCGATGCAGGGCACGACGTTCCCGGCGGTCTTCAACGCGGCCAACGAGGAGGCCGTCGAGGCGTTCCATGAGGGCAGGATCGGGTTCCTCGACATCGTCGACACGGTCGAGGCCGTCCTGTCCGAGCATCAAGGTTCCTCGGAACTCACTGTTGATTCCGTCCTTGCTGCCGAGGAATGGGCACGCGCGCGGGCCAACGAGCGTTTGGCTATGCAGAAGTCCTAGGAGCACCTGTGAATCCAACCGTTCTGTTCATCCTCGGCGTCCTCTTCGTCGCCGCGGGCATCGCCGTGTCCATAGCCCTGCATGAAGTGGGGCACCTGCTGCCTGCCAAGCTCTTCAAGGTCCGCGTGACGCGGTACATGATCGGGTTCGGCCCCACAGTGTTCTCCTTCACGCGCGGTGAGACCGAGTACGGCGTCAAGGCGCTCCCGCTCGGAGGCTATGTGGCCATGGTGGGGATGTACCCGCCCAACGCCCGCGACGGGTCGGTGCGCCGCTCGAGCACCGGGATGTTCCAGAGCCTCGCCGAGGCGGCGCGTGACCAGGCCCACGAGGAGGTCCGTCCCGAGGACCACGGCCGGCTTTTCTACCAGCTGCCGGTGTGGAAGAAGGTCATCGTGATGCTCGGCGGCCCCGCCATGAACATCATCCTCGGGGTCCTGTTCACGGCAATCCTCCTCATGGGCTTCGGCACGCCGCAGCCCACCACCCAGGTCGCCACCGTCTCCGCATGCATGGTCACCCAGAGCGCCGGCCAGAACGCGGGGCCGGACACCAGCCAGAACACCGACCCGAACACATGCACCAAGACGCCCGCGGCCTCGGCCGGGATCCTGCCCGGGGACACGATCGTGGCGTTCGACGGGCAGCGCGTCACCGGCTGGGACCAGCTCACCACGTGGATCCGCTCCTCCTCGGGCCGGGAGGTGGAGGTGACGCTCAAGCGCGGCGACTCGGAGGTGACCGCCAAGGTCACGCCCGTCCTGAGCGAGCGGCCCGTGATCGGCCCGAACGGCCAGGCGGTCAAGAACGCGGACGGCTCGTACCAGACGGTCCAGGCCGGCTTCCTCGGCATCGGCTCGCGCCAGGCGCTCGCTCCTCAGCCTGCCTCGAGCGTGCTGCCCGCGGTCGGGGACAGCATCGCCCAGGTGACCGGCGTCGTCGTGAATCTCCCGGCCCGCGTGATCGCGGTGGGGCAGGCGGCGTTCAGCAGCGAGCCGCGCGATCCGAATGGCCCCATCAGCGTGGTCGGAGTGGGGCGGGTGGCCGGGGAGGTCGCCGCGATGGAGGAGATCCCTCTTCAGGCCCGCGTCGCCACCCTGTTCGGCATCCTCGCGGGTGTCAACCTCGCCCTCGCGGTGTTCAACCTCATCCCGCTCCTGCCGCTCGACGGCGGGCACGTGGCAGGCGCGCTCTACGAGGGCGTCCGACGGCGCGTGGCGGCTTGGCGGAAGCGCCCGGATCCGGGGCCCTTCGACATCGCCAAGCTCCTGCCGTTGACCTATGTCGTGGCGAGCGTGCTGATCGGCATGAGCGCGCTGCTGATCTATGCGGACATCGTCAAGCCCGTCAAGCTGTTCGGCTGAGGCACGGCGCCGGCCCATCGGGAGATAGTCTGGACCCATGACTGTCTTCGCCGTCGAATACCGCTACGTCTCCGCGCCCCAGGAGGCCCCCCGCCTCGACGAGGTGCGCCCGGCGCACCGCGCCTGGCTGCGCGAGCGCGCCGAGGCCGGTGACCTGCTCGCAAGCGGGCCCGTGGGCGACGGCTCGAAGGCCCTGCTCATCTTCCAGGCGGACAGCCGCGATGCGCTCGAGGCCCTCCTGGCCCAGGACCCGTTCCAGAAGGCGTCCCTCGTCGCCGAGACGCAGGCGCCGGAGTGGAACCCCATCATCGGCCGCCTCGCCGACGCCGCGACCGTCTGAGCTGCAACCGTCTGAGCTGCAAGCGTCTGAGCCAGCCCGCCCCGCCGCCCCAACCCTCACCAGCAGTACCCCAAAGGAGCCACCCAGTGACCTCGGTCAGCCTCGGAATGCCAGACGCCCCGCCGCCCGTCCTCGCCCCCCGGCGCAAGACCCGGCAGATCAGGGTGGGCTCGGTCGGCGTCGGCTCCGACTCGCCGGTCAGCGTCCAGTCCATGACGACCACGCCGACCACGGACATCAACGCGACCCTGCAGCAGATCGCCGAGCTCACGGCGGCCGGATGCGACATCGTCCGCGTGGCCTGCCCCTCGGCCGACGACGCCGAGGCGTTGCCGATCATCGCGAAGAAGTCGCAGATCCCGGTCATCGCGGACATCCACTTCCAGCCCAAGTACGTCTTCGCCGCGATTGAGGCTGGGTGTGCGGCAGTGCGTGTCAACCCGGGCAACATCCGCAAGTTCGACGACCAGGTCAAGGAGATCGCGCAGGCGGCCAAGGACCACGGCACGTCCATCCGGATTGGCGTCAACGCGGGCTCCCTCGACCCTCGGCTCATGCAGAAGTACGGCAAGGCGACCCCGGAGGCGCTCGTCGAGAGCGCGCTGTGGGAGGCGAGCCTGTTCGAGGAGCACGATTTCCACGATTTCAAGATCTCGGTCAAGCACAACGACCCCGTCGTCATGGTGCGCGCCTACCAACTCCTCGCCGAGCGCGGGGACTGGCCCCTGCACTTGGGCGTGACCGAGGCCGGGCCGGCCTTCCAGGGCACCATCAAGTCCGCCACGGCGTTCGGGGCGCTACTGTCCCAGGGCATCGGCGACACGATCCGCGTCTCCCTCTCGGCCCCGCCGGTCGAGGAAGTCAAGGTGGGCATCCAGATCCTCCAGTCGCTCAACCTGCGTCCCCGCAAGCTCGAGATCGTCTCATGCCCGTCCTGCGGGCGCGCCCAGGTGGACGTGTACAAGCTCGCCGAGGAGGTCACGACCGGACTCGAGGGCATGGAGGTCCCGCTGCGCGTGGCCGTCATGGGCTGCGTCGTGAATGGCCCCGGCGAGGCACGCGAGGCCGATCTGGGCGTTGCCTCCGGGAACGGCAAGGGCCAGATCTTCGTCAAGGGCGAGGTCATCAAGACCGTGCCCGAGAGCCAGATCGTCGAGACTCTGATCGCGGAGGCGATGAAGATCGCCGAGGAGATGGGGGAGGCCGGTGGCGAAGATTCTGTCCAGGGCGGCCCCGTGGTCAGCGTCTCGTAGCGGACCCGCGCCACGGGCCGTGCGCAGGCTGACCGACGAGGACACTCCTGCCCTCGCCGAGCTCGCTGCCACGGACCCGGTGGCGAACGTGTTCGTAGCGTCGCACCTCGCGGCGCACGGCCGCGCCGCCGTGTCCGCCACGGGGGCGGAGATCCTTGGGACGTTCGACGGCGACGGACAGCTCGCCAGCGCATGCTGGCTCGGTGCCAACATCGTCCCGGTCGAGGTCCCTGCGGCACACGCCCGCGCCTATGCGGACTTCATCCGCCACTCGCGGCGCCGCTTCGCGTCCATCTTCGGACCGGCCGAGGCCACGCTCGCCATCTTCGCCGAGCTGTCTGGGCAGCCCGCGAGGGACGTTCGCACGCACCAGCCGCTTCTGGCGATGGACGGCGCACCCGCGCTTCCGGCAGATCCACTCGTGCGCTGCACGAGAGTCGAGGACTTCGACGCGCTTGCGCCCGCGTGCGTGTCGATGTTCGAGGAAGAGGTCGGCTACTCGCCGGTGACCGGGGGAAGCGACAACTACTACCGCAGAGTGCGCCAGCTCATCGCCGAGGGCCACTCGTTCGCGCGGTTCGGGGCGGATGGATCGGTGGTGTTCAAGGCGGAGCTGGGCTCCGTGTCCCCCGAGGCATCCCAGGTCCAGGGAGTCTGGGTGGCGCCTTCCCAGCGGGGGAAGGGGATCAGCCACGGCGGCATGGCCGCGGTCGTCGAGCACGCGCGGCGCCTCGCGCCGATCGTGAGCCTCTACGTGAACGACTACAACTACAAGGCCCGAGCGAGTTACCGCCGGGTGGGCTTCGAGCAGGTCGGCACCTTCGCAACGGTCCTGTTCTAGGCCGTCCGCAGGGGCCAGGTCAGGGCAGCGGCGCGGTGAGGTGGCGCTCGACAGCCGGGGCGAGCAGAGCCTCGGCCTCGGCGGGGGCAAGTGAGGCGATCGGCTCGAGCTTCACGACGTACCTGGCGATGATGAAGCCGACCACCTGTGTCGCGGCGAGGGCCGCGCGGAGTTCGCGTTCGCCGTCGTCATAAGGCAGGCCCTCTGCCACGCGGGAGAGGATGCGTCGCCGCACGACGTCGCGGAGGAGCCTCGTGCGCGTCGTCGAGCCGAGGGTTGTGCGGAGGAATGCGCTCAGCACGGCCTGTTGGGGCCCCTCCCACAGCTGCATGACCGCGTGGGCAACGTACCGCCCGCGGCCTTCGGACATGCTCGGGTCCAGGGTGGCCAGAAGGTCCCCCGGGTCCGCGGGAAGGGAGACCGCCGCCGAGAACAGGTCTTCCTTGCCGTCGAAGTAGTGGTGCACGAGCGCCGGATCGACTGTGGCCTCGCGGGCTACCTGACGCAGGCTTACGCCGTCGAAGCCCTGCTCGGCGAAGAGGCGGGCCGCGGCGGCGACGATCCGCGCGCGGCGGTCCCCGCCGTCGTCGGGCCTGCCCCGTCTGGCCATGTGACCCGCCGGCTCACGAGCTCTTGCGCTGCAGGGTGAACGAGGCGAGGACGAGCAGTCCCAGGACGATGCTGGCCATGGTGCCGAAGTCCCGCCACATCGCGTCCGTGGCGTCCGTGTTCTTGGCGATCTCCTGAAGCGCATTGACCGAGTAGGTCAACGGCATCCAGTCTGAGACGGTCTGGAAGGCATCGTTCATCCGGTCCCGCGCCACGAACAGCCCGCAGAGCAGGATCTGAGGGATCACCACGACGGGCATGAACTGCACCGCCTGGAACTCGGTGCGGGCAAAGGCACTGCAGAAGAGGCCCAAAGCCACGCCGAGGACCGCATTGACCACAGCGACGAGGACCACGTAGCCGCCGTTGCCCTTGATGTCGAGGTTGAAGACCCAGTACGCCACGCCGGTGGCGATCGCCGACTGGAGCGCGGCCATCAGGGAGAAGGCGATGCCGTAACCGAACAGGAGGTCCGCGGTGTGGATAGGCGTGGTCATCAGCCGCTCGAGGGTTCCCGTGGTCCGCTCGCGCAGCATGGTGATCGAAGTAATCAGGAACATGACGATGAAGGGGAAGATCGCGAGCATGATCAGGCCCACCCTGTCGAACGTGCGCGGCACGCCGGGCGGCAGCGTCTCGTTCTCGTAGAGCCAGTAGACGATCGCCAGCAGCGCCGAGGGCACGATGACGATCATGGCGAGGCTGCGATGGTCGTGGCGCAGCTGGGTCAGGACTCTGGCCGTGGTCGCCCAGAGCATCCGGGGGTTCATGCCGCATGCTCCTTCGCCGGCAGGGGGAGACCGGCCGCCTGGCGTTCGAGGTCGGCGCGGATGATGCCGAGGAAGGCCTTCTCCAGATCGCTGCTCCCGCCCCGCTCGCGGAGGGCGTCGGGGGTGAGCTGGGCTAGGAGTCGGCCCTCGCGCAGCAGGAGGAGGGAGTCGCAGCGGCTCGCCTCTTCCATGACGTGGCTCGAGACGATGAGCGTCGCTCCGCCGTCTGCGAGCGCTTTGAAGCGGTCCCACAGGTCCACACGCAGCACGGGGTCGAGGCCCACTGTGGGCTCGTCGAGGATGAGGAGCTCGGGGTCTCCGACGAGCGCGCACGCGAGGGAGACGCGGCTGAACTGGCCGCCCGAGAGATCAGACGCCGTCCGCTTCGCGAGGTCGGTGAGGCCGACGGCGTCGACTGCCGCGCGTGCATCGGCCGCGCTCCGGCCGTGCAGGGCGCCGAAGTAGCGCACGTTGTCCAAGACGGTGAGGTCCCGGTAGATGCTTGCCTCTTGGGTCATGTAGCCCAGCCGGCGGCGGAGGGCGGCTGAGCCTGCCGGCTGGTCGAGGACGGTCAGGGTGCCGCCCCCGAGGCGCTGGACCCCGACGATCGAGCGCATCAGCGTGCTCTTGCCGCTGCCGGAGGGCCCTAGCAGGCCAGTGACCCGGCCGGCTGGGACGCTGAAGCTGAGCTCGTGCAGGATGGGCGCGCGGCGGATGCGGACGGAGAGGCGGTCCGCCTCGACCGCCGGTGGTGTGGGGGCGGCGTGTGCGTGGGCACCCTGTGGCATGACTGACTCCCGGGGGAAGGGACGCTCAATTCATCAGCTGGTGAATTGAGCGTAGGTCCGGTGACCCCGGGAGTCAATCGCGCCGGCTCAGGCCTCCCGGCGGAACTGCACCTTCCACTCCTCGGGCCCTTCGGCCAGGAACGAGATGTCGAAGGCGCCCTCGCGGTAGCGCTGCTCGACCTGGGCCAGGAGGGGGAGCGGGGCGTGGTTGGCGACGATCACGAGTCCGGAGCCGACAGCGAGGGAGTCGAGTGCACCGAAGATGGTCGCGTGGCGGATGGCGTGGGGGATGACGCGCACATCGAGTTCGGGGAAGCCCTCGGCGTCGTGCTCCCCGCAGGCGCACGAGGACTTCTGGGTCAGGGTCAGCGGGTGTGCCTCGGTGTACTCCATGTCATGTCCTTTCGGTGAGGTCTCCAAGGCCAAACTTTACTACAATAAATTCCGTGAAAAACAATCCGCGCGGCCCGCAGGCCACGTCGCCTGGCCCAGCAACGCCGCTCTCTGCTGCGCGCGCGGCGATCCTGGACCTCCTGCGAGCCAAGGGCAGACCCAGCACCGTCGAGGAGCTCGCGCGGGAGACGCGCCAGCACCCCAACACCGTCCGGGAGCACCTGGAGGCGCTCGTGGGCGTTGACTTGGCCGAACTCTCGGACGGCCCTCCGCTGGGGGAGGGCCGTCCGGGCCGGCGAGGACGCCCTGCCAAGCACTATCGCGCCGCCTCGCCCGCCATAGGATCGTCCAGCTACGCGGGGCTGGCCGCCGTCCTGGCGGGGGAGCTTGCACGCCTCGCGCCGGATCCCCAGGCAGCGGGGGCGGAGGCGGGGCGCAGCTGGGCCCGCCAGACGCTCGGCGAGGCCGCGGCCACCCGTACGGCCGCTGACGCACGACGCCGCGTGCTCGCCGAACTCGATGAGCTCGGCTTCGGCGTCGATACGGCACCCGATCCGGCTGGAAAGCCAAACGACGAGACGGTGGCCCGCCTTGTCACGTGCCCGCTGCTGTCCGCAGCCCGGGACCAGCCCGGCGTCGTGTGCTCGGTCCACGCGGGGCTCGTCGAGGAGTCGCTCCGACTCCTCGGCCATCCCGAGGTCGCCTCCAGGCTCGAGCCGTTTGCCGAGCCCGGCGCGTGCCTCCTCACGATCGGGCGGGCATGAGCGGAGCCGCCACAAGCCGGCCGGCTGCTGGCAGGAAGCGCGCGGTGAAGGGCGCACCGAAGATCGCGACGACCGTCTGGCCCCGGGCACTCCTGCTCGTGCTGGGCGGGGCCTCCCTCGTGGCAGGGCTCGACGCCGCCCTCGTCCTCCTCGGCGTCCCGGCACCCGTGGGCAGCGCCCAGGCCCCCGCGCTGCCCGCCGCACACGGAAGCCTCATGGTGTTCGGCTTCGTGGGCACGCTCATCGCACTGGAGAGGGCCGTGGCACTGCGGCGGGTCTGGGGCTACTCGGCCCCGGCGCTCCTCGGGATCGGTTCTGTGGCCCAGCTCGCGCCCGCGCTCGGTGCGGAAACGGCGTGGGCCGCGCGCGTCGTCGTACTCGCGGGCGCTGTGATGTTCGTCGTAGTCTACGTCCCCCTGTGGCGCCGCCAGCGGGACCCCGCGGTGCTCGTCCAGGCCCTTGGGGCGCTCGCCGCTGCGGGCGCGGCCGCGCTGCTGGCCGTCGGCGTGCCCGTGCCCGCCGTGGTGCCCTGGTTCGGGGCCTTCCTCCTCGCGACGATCGCGGGGGAGCGGCTTGAGCTCGCCCGCCTGCGGATCCGAGGGCGCTGGGCGGAGCCGCTGCTCGTCGCGGCGTGCGCCGCGATCGTGGTCCTGTGCCCTGCCACCCTGCTGTGGCCCGCCGTGGGCTATCCGCTCTTTGGGGGGCGCTGCTCGGCCTCGCCGCGTGGCTCGTGGCCTATGACGTGGCACGCGCCACCATCCGCTCCCACGGGCTGCCACGGTTCGTCGCCGCATGCCTCCTCGCGGGCTATGCCTGGCTCGTGGTGGCTGCCGCCGTCTGCCTCCTCGTCCCCGGAGCGCCCGCAGGCGCGGCATATGACGCGTTCCTGCACGCGATGTTCCTCGGCTTCGTGATGTCCATGATCATGGCCCATGCGCCCGTGATCCTCCCCGCCGTCCTGCGCAGGCCTCTCCCGTATCGGCCCGTCATGTGGATCCCGGCTGCCCTCCTGCACGCGACGCTCGTGCTGCGGCTCGGCCTGGGCGACGCGCGCGGGGACATCGCGGCGTGGCAGTGGGGCGGCTCCGGGAACGTCGTCGCGGTGCTCACATTCGTCGCAGTGGCCGCCTACTCGGCGCTGACCGGACCACCGGCGCCAGGCAGTGCGGCCGGTCCCAGTCGAGACGTCGTCAGGGAGGCCCGATCGTGACGCCCCGGATCGGCCCCTCGCCGTCCCTGCCCAGTCTGCGGCCCGGCCCCGGACGCCCCGCCGCCGGAGGTACCAGCGCAGGGGGCCCAGGCAGGCCGGGGACCGGCCGCGCCGCCTGGCACCGCTGGGCGAACGCCCCGACGCTCGCGTGGCTCGCGGCCATCGCGGTCCTCGCGGGGATCCACCGGGGCATCCCGGCATCCGGGTGGCTCCTGACGCACCTCGCGCTCCTGGGAGCTGCGACGAATGCAATCCTCGTCTACTCGTGGCACTTCGCCGAGGCGCTCCTGCGCCTGCCCGTGCCCTCCAGAAAGTCCCTCGCTGCCCGGATCGTCCTGCTGAACGCGGGCGCGGCCGCCGCGATGGCCGGAGTCGTCACGGCGGTGTGGCCGGCAGCTGTCATCGGTGCCGCCGCGGTGGGCGTGGCAGCGGGATGGCAGGGCATCGCCCTGCTTCTCCGCCTCCGCCGGGCCCTCCCGTCACGGTTCGCCTCGACACTGCGGTACTACCTCGCCGCATGCGCGCTCCTGCCGTTCGGCGCGGCAGCAGGTGCCCTGCTGGCACTGCCCGGCGCCGACGACGGCGGTGACCTCCACCCCCGCCTCCTGCTCGCCCACGAGTCCATCAATGTGCTCGGCTGGGTGGGCCTGAGCGTCCTGGGCACGCTCGTGACCCTCCTGCCCACCATGCTTCGCACCCGCGCCCACGAGACGGCCGAACCCACCGCCCGCAGGGCCCTGTGGATCCTGCTGGCCGGCGTTGCGGCCGCGGCGGGCGGCGCGCTGGCGGGGAACCGCCTTGTGGTCGCCGCGGGCGCCCTCGTGTACCTCGGCGGGGTCCTGGTCTCCGCCGTCCCGCTGGCCCTCGCGGTCCGCAGCAGGCCACCGGTCGCGTTCGCGCCCCTGTCCGCGGTGGCCTCCCTCCTGTGGCTCACGGGTGCGCTAGTGCGGCTCGTGTGGCTGTGCGCGACGGCGCCGGACTGGGAAGCCCTGCACCTCGCGCTCGGGGACCTCACCCCGACGCTCGCCGCCGGGTTCGCTGCCCAGGTGCTCCTCGGGGCGCTCTCGTACCTCCTCCCGGTGGTGCTCGGCGGCGGTCCCTCCGTTGTGCGGCGGCGCACCGACATGCTCGACGCCGGGGCGTGGTTCCGCGTTGTGCTCGCCAACGGTGCACTCGCCCTGTACATGCTCCCCGTGCCGAGCACCGTGCGGGTCGCTGCCGCCGTCGCTGGGCTCCTGGCGCTCATCGCCTTTGTGTGGCTCGCGGCGCGGGCGGTCCTGTCCCGGCCCCGGCCAGAAGACCAGGAGAAGCACCCTGCCGGCTCAGGGCCGATCGCCGTGGGCGCCTCGGTGCGCAGCAGGCTCGGGTCCGGTGCTGTGGGCCTTGCCGTCCTCCTCGCTGCTGTCCTCTCAGGCGTCGCCGCCGATCCCTCGGTCCTGCCGACGGCCGCCGGAGGCTCCCCCGCCACAGGTGCGGCGGCGACCGCCGGAGGGACCGGCGTCGTGCCCAGCGGCCACACCACCACAGTGGAGGTCGCCATGTCAGGGATGCGCTTCGTCCCGGACGCCGTCGCCGTCCCGGCCGGGGACAGGCTCGTCATCAAGCTGACCAATAAGGACCAGACGCCCCACGACCTCGTGCTCGCGACCGGCCAGGACTCCGGGCGGATCTACCCCGGCCAGGGCGGACAGCTCGACGCGGGCGTCATGACCGGCTCGGCCAACGGCTGGTGTTCTGTGGTCGGGCACAAGCAGATGGGCATGGTGTTCCGCGTGAACGTGACGGGATCCCAGCCTGCGGCGGCCCCGGCCGCAGGGATGGATATGCCGGGCATGCAGCACACCGCCGCGTCTGCTTCGCCCTCGGCGGCCAGCCCACCGAGCCCCCATGCGCCGTACCCCGCGGCTCTTCCCGCAGCCGAGGCAGGAACGGTGCACAAGGTCACGCTGACCGTGCGCGACACCGTCACCGAAGTCGCGCCCGGCGTCGAGCAGACGCTGTGGACCTACAACGGCACTGCGCCGGGACCCGTGCTCCACGGACGGGTGGGGGACAGGTTCGAGGTCACGCTCGTGAACAATGCCTCTGCCGGCCACTCGATCGACTTCCACGCTGGGGCCCTCGCACCGGACGGCCCCATGCGCACGATCGATCCCGGCCAGTCCCTCATCTATGCCTTCACGGCCAACCAGCCCGGCATCTGGATGTACCACTGCAGCACCATGCCGATGTCGCTGCACATCGCCAACGGAATGTTCGGTGCCGTGGTGATCGATCCGCGCGACGAGCCGCCCGTGGACCATGAGTTCGTCCTCGTTCAGAGCGAGCAGTACCGCGGGGCCGCTGCAAACGGGATCCCTGGCATCGCCGATCCTGACGCGGTCTCTGCGAAGATCACGGCGGCGACGCCGGACGCCGTCGTGTTCAACGGCTACCCCAGCCAGTACGACGCCGCGCCGCTGGCCGTGCGGGTGGGCGAGCGGGTGCGCGTCTGGGTGCTCGACGCCGGGCCTAGCCACGCGACGTCGTTCCATGTGGTGGGGGCGCAGTTCAGCGCCGCGTGGGCTGAGGGTGCGTACCGGCTCGCTCCCGCCGCGGGCGCGGCGCAGGCCGGAGCCTCCCAGGCCCTCGATCTCGCGCCGGCCCAGGGCGGCTTCGTCGATCTGACGTTTCACGAGGCGGGGCACTATCCGTTCGTGAGCCATTACATGGTGGACGCCGAGCGCGGCGCACACGGAGTGTTCGACGTCGCTGCCGCGAGGTGAATGCCCAGCGCGCTGGGAGTGGCTTCCGAGGGCGCCGCCACAAGGTGAGAGTGCCGCTGCTGGGATACATTGGTAGCTGACCTTTTCCTGCCCTCAGCCAGAATGGATGCCCGTGGTCCTGCGACTCTCCACCCTGTTCCTGCGTACCCTCCGCGAGGATCCCGCCGATGCAGAGGTCGCGAGCCACAGGCTCCTCGTCCGCGCAGGCTACATCCGGCGCGCCGCGCCTGGCATCTACACGTGGCTGCCCCTCGGCCTCGCCGTCCTGCGGAAGGTCGAGCAAATCATCCGCGAGGAGATGGCCGGGATCGGCGCGCAGGAGGTCCACTTCCCGGCGCTGCTGCCGAAGGAGCCCTATGAGGCGACGAACCGGTGGACGGAGTACGGCGAAGGCATTTTCCGCCTCAAGGACCGCAAGGAGGCTGACTACCTCCTTGCCCCGACACACGAGGAGATGTTCACGCTCCTCGTGAAGGACCTGTACTCCTCCTACAAGGACCTTCCGCTCTCGCTGTACCAGATCCAGAACAAGTACCGCGATGAGGCCCGCCCCCGGGCTGGCCTCCTCCGCGGCCGCGAGTTCATCATGAAGGACTCGTACTCGTTCGACGTCGACGACGCCGGCCTGGACGCCAGCTATGCGAAGCACCGCGAGGCCTACGTGAAGATCTTCGCGCGCCTCGGCCTCGAGGTCGTCGCCGTGAAGGCCACCGCCGGCGCGATGGGCGGGTCCAAGAGCGAGGAGTTCCTCCACCCGACCGAGATCGGCGAGGACACGTTCGTCCGCTCGCCCGGCGGCTACTCTGCCAACGTCGAAGCCGTCTCGACGGTCGTCCCCGACCAGATCGACTTCGCCGGTGCCCCCGCGGCGCAGGTGCTCGACACACCGGACACGCCGACGATCGACTCGCTTGTCGCTGCCTCGCAGACCATCTTCCCCAACCCCGAGCGCGAGTGGACCGGCGCGGACACGCTCAAGAACGTGGTCCTCGCGGTCACGCTGCCCACCGGCGAGTCCCAGCTCGTGGTCATCGGCCTCCCGGGCGACCGAGCCGTGGACCTCAAGCGGGTCGAGGCCAACATCGGGGCGTTCCTCCCGGTGGCGGGCGAGATCGGCGTCGAGGCCGCGAACGACGAGCAGCTCAAGCAGCAGCCGCTCATCGTCAAGGGCTACCTCGGCCCCGGTCTGGAGCGCGATGACGCCATCCTCGGCCTCGAGGGCAAGACCAAGATCCTCTACCTCGTGGACCCGCGCGTGGTCTCCGGCACCCGGTGGATCACCGGCGCGAACGAGCACGGCAAGCACGTCTACGGCCTCGTGGCCGGCCGCGACTTCCGCTGGGACGGCGTCATCGAGTGCACCGAGGTCCGCGCCGGCGACCCGGCCCCGGACGGCTCCGGCCCGCTCGAGACCGCGCGCGGCATCGAAATGGGCCACATCTTCCAGCTCGGCCGCAAGTACGCCGAGGCCCTCGAGCTCAAGGTCCTCAATGAGAATGGCAAGCAGGTCACGGTCACGATGGGCTCGTACGGCATCGGCGTGACCCGCGCAGTCGCTGCCCTCGCCGAGTCCAACCACGACGAACGAGGCCTCATCTGGCCGCGGGCCGTGGCCCCCGCGGACGTGCACGTCGTGGCCGTCGGCCGTGGCGAGGAGATCTTCGCCGAGGCCGAACGCATCACGGCCGAATTCGAGGCCCGCGGCCTCACCGTCATGCTCGACGACCGGCCCAAGGTCTCCCCGGGGGTCAAGTTCGGCGACGCCGAGCTCATCGGCGTGCCGACCATCGTCGCCGTCGGCAAGGGATTCGCTACAGGCACCCTCGAGGTCAAGGACCGGCGCTCCGGCACCGCGGAGGACGTCCCCGTCGCCGAGGTCGTGGACCGCGTCATGGCGGCCGTGCGCGGCGTGACACCTGCCGAAGCGCCCGCCACGGCCGACGTCGACTAGCACCGGGCGTGCTCAGCGGGTTCGAATCACTGGGGCCTCTGACGGTCGTCCTGATCGTTGTGGCAGGCTTCTGCGCGGGCTGGGTCGACGCCGTCGTGGGCGGCGGCGGACTCATCCAGCTGCCCGCGCTCCTCGCAGTGCCCGGCATCGCGCCCGTCCAGGCGCTCGCGACGAACAAGATGGGCTCGGTCTTCGGCACGACGACGAGTGCGTTCACCTACGCGCGCCGCGTCCGGCCGGACCTGCGCACGGCCATCCCGATGGCGCTCGTCGCGCTCGCCGGCGCGTTCGGCGGGGCGGCAGTGGCCACGGTGCTGCCGGGCCGGGTGTTCAAGCCGATCATCCTGGCCGCGATCATCGCCGTCGCACTCTTCACTGCGTTCAAGCCGCAGATGGGCCTGTACACGGAGCTGCGGCTCAAGGGCCGCAGGCACCTCGCCACCGCGTGCGGGCTGGGGCTTGCGATCGGGTTCTATGACGGCCTCATCGGCCCGGGCACGGGATCGTTCCTCGTCATCGCGCTTGTCTCCGGGATGGGGTACGCGTTCCTCGAGGCGAGCGCCAAGGCCAAGATCGTCAACATGGCCACCAACATCGGCGCGATCGTGATCTTCGCCGTGTTCGCGCCGGGAGGGACGCTCCTCTGGGGCCTCGGCTTGGCTCTGGGCGCCGCGAACATGTGCGGTGGGTACCTTGGTGCGCGCATGGCCGTAGCGCGGGGCAACAGGTTCATCCGCTGGGTCTTCCTCGCCGTGGTCGCGGCCCTCGCGCTCAAGCTCGGGGTCGACGTCTGGAACGAGAACTTCGCCTAGCGCAGGCCTGTTGGGGCGGGGGAGCCAGGCTTATGCTGCCCGCATGCTGCGCCCCGAAGGCTCGACGAACCCCTCGCCTGCGCCGCAGCGCACGCCCGGAAGTGGTTGGCCAGTGTGCCCGAGCGGCACGTCGCGCCGAGCACGACGGCGGATTCGCTCGCCGAGGCGTTCGGCGGCCCCCTGCCCGAGGCCGGCCTCGCCCCGGCGACCGTTGACCTGCCTCGCCGCTGCGCGCTGGAGGGTCCTCGAGCGGGCCGGATGGGACGTCAACGGGAATGGCCTGACCGGTGCTCCGCGCATCCCCGTGTTCGTCGGGGCGGAGCGGCACGACACGGTCGACATGGGCCTGAGGCTGCTCGGACTCGGCGCGCCGATCACGGTGGACGTGGACAGCCAGGGCCGGATCCTGCCCGACGCCCTCGAAGACGCGCTCGCGCACGGTTCAGCGGGTGACGGACCGGCGATCGTGTGCCTTCAGGCAGGGAACGTGCACTCGGGTGCATTCGACCCGTTCTCCGAGTCCATCGCCGTAGCCCGCGAACATGGCGCCTGGGTCCATGTCGACGGGGCCTTCGGGCTGTGGGCCGCCGCATCGCCCGCCACCCGGCACCTCATGGCCGGAGCGGAGCAGGCCGACTCGTGGGGCACCGACGCCCATAAGAACCTCAACGTTCCGTACGACTGCGGGATCGTTGCCTGCCGCGACGTCCCGGCCCTCCGGACGGCGCTCGGGATGCACGGCGACTACCTCATCCACGACCCGCTCGGGGATCACGGTCCCGGGGATCCGTTCGAGAAGGTGCACGAGCTGTCGCGGCGTGCCCGCGGTGTGCCGGTCTGGGCGGCTCTGCGGTCCCTCGGCCGGACCGGAGTCGACCATCTCGTGTCCGGGCTCGTGGCCAACGCCCGCGAACTCGCCCGGCGCATCGGGGCGCTGCCCGGCGCCGAGGTGCTCAACGACGTCGTGTTCAGCCAGGTGTGCCTCGCGTTCGGCTCAGACGCGCGCACGCAGGCGGTCGCGGACTGGCTCGTCGCGGACGGGCGCGCGTGGATGACGGGTTCGCCCTGGCGCGATCACACGGTGCTCAGGATCTCGGTAGCCAACTGGTCCACTGACGCGCGGGACGTCGAGGCGAGCGTCGCCGCGGTGCGTGCGGCCCTGGCGGCAACCGAGGGCCTGTGACTGACGGGACGAGTCCCGCCGCGGTCACGCGATGCCCGTAGTCCCGAGCAGGCTGCCGAGTCCGAACGTCGCGGCAAGGGCTAACGCTCCACCGACGACGACTCGGATTGACGCACGGCTTCGCGAGCCGCCACCGATCCAGGCGCCGACCCACCCCGTGACGGCGAGCGCGATCAGCACGATGACGAACGTCAGCGGGACCCGGAAGCTGGCCGGCGCGAGGAGGATCGTGAGCATCGGCAGGATGGAGCCGATGAGGAAAGAGATGGCCGAGGCGAAGGCAGCGTGCCACGGGCTCACGATCTCTTCCGGGTCGATGCCGAGCTCGATGTCGAGGTGGGCCCGCAGCGGGTCGTTCTCGGTGAGTTCCTTCGCCACCGTCCGCGCTGTCTCGTCGGAGAGGCCCTTGTGCTGGTACAGGCTCACGAGCTCCTCGAACTCCTCGGCAGGCTGCTCGTGGAGCTCGCGGGTCTCCTTCGCGATGAGGTCCTTCTGGCTGTCGCTCTGGCTGCTGACGGAGACGTACTCGCCGAGTGCCATCGAGATGGCACCGCCGACGACGGCGGCTAGGCCCGCGGCGAGGATCGGGCCGTTGTTCGTGGTGACCCCCGCGACGCCGACGACGACGGCGGCGACGGACACAATGCCGTCATTCGCGCCGAGCACCCCGGCACGGAGCCAGTTGAGCTTGGCGGCAATATCGGTGCCTTGAGGCTCGGGGTGGAGTTGCGTGGCTGAATCGCTGCTCATGCGATCCACTCTGACCCCATTGCGGCGGGGTTTCCAGCGAAGCAAGCCTTCCCTTATGCGCGCCGGGTTACCCCTTGGGAGAGGCTGAGACCCCGCTCTGTGCGGCTTTGAGCGCCGCGGCCTGCGCTCGTGCATTCCCGGGGAAGGCGGAGGCCGCGGCCGTTCCGGGGGCATCCACGACTGCGATCCGCCGGGCCGCCTCCAGCAGCGCGCTGGCGGCAGTGGCGCGCAGCGGCGGGTCGGCTGCCCCGGTGAGGTCCGACCATGCTGCCGCCGCGGACCCCTCGAGCTGGACAAGCTGGGCTTCCCCTCCCACATCGCCGGGCAGCGCGAAGCCGGCCTGCTCAGGCGGAAGCTCCACGCATGCCGCCCGCGCAACGGTCTCGAGCGCGCGGAGCTGGGAGCGGTGCAGTCCTGCCGCGGCGAGGTTCAGGGTGCGCCCATCCACGGCCGTCCGCGCGGCCCGCACCGTGTACGTCCATACCCCGGCCTGCTCCGCCGTCTGCACTGCGGCCAAGGCCGTGGCCTCGTCGAGCGCTCCCGGGGATGGCCCTGCCGCATTCTCTGACGTTGGCGGTTGGGCTGGCGGCGCCGTCGGTGCGGACGACGGCGCGCGGCCGGCTGGAGTGCCACGCGCCGTTCGAGTCGCCGGCGGGGAGGCGCACGCCCGCTGGCTGGGAGAGGAGGTCGTCGTGGCCGCCGGTGCAGGAGTGGTGGGAGCCGGAGCGGCGGACGGCCCACCGGACCCAGCCGTTCCGGCGAGGGCAGCTAGGCGTTCGGCCTCGATCGTCTGGCCCACGGCCACCGACGCCAGGAGGGCGGCCGTGGGACCGTCCACCGCCGCCAAGTCCGCCCGTCGCGCGGCAGCGCTCGCGGACAGATCCTCGGCAAGGGCAGCGGCATCATGCAGGGGTGGCGTCGCGGCGGAGGAGGTCCGGGACCGGGGGGAAAGGCTCTCCGGAGACGACGGACGCAGGGACCCGCCGGATGCCGACGTCGCCGCAGAGGGGGGGAGTGACGCCCCGAGGACGTCGGCCTGAAGCTGGAGCACGGTGGCCACGCGCGCGGCGGGAACCACGTCCGGACTGGGCGAGGGGCCGGACGACGGAGAGGACCCCGCGAGGAGGGAGGCCGCAGCGGCGAGGTGGGCGGCGTCGTCGTGCGCCCTGGACAGGGCCGCCTCGCTCAGGGTGGGCCCGGCAGCGGGAGGGGCCGGGGCGGCCAGCAGCGACGCTCCTATCCCGATCGCGGCGGCGACCCCGAGTGCGCCAGCCCAGATCCAAGGGCGGAGGCGGTGGGGCGTGGCGGGATTCACGGTCTCGATGATGCCACGGATCAAGGGGCCAGCCGCGCCGGGCCCCGCGAACCGATAGTCTATGGGGACAACTGAGCTAAAGGAGGCGGACCTCCATGTCCGAGCCCGATCTGCCCTCGAGGGCCACCCCGACGCAGGCAGAGCAGGATCTGCGCGCGGGTGGGGAGGAGTCCCGTCTCCACGCACTCCTCGAACCGGCGGTCCGGGCGCGCCGCCTCGTTCTCGAGTCGGTCGTCGTCAAGGCCGCGGGCAAGCACCGGACAGTGCACGTCGTCGTCGACCTCGGGGATGACGAGACCGGGGGCGTCAGCCTGGATGTCATCGCCGAGCTCTCGCACGAACTCTCGGACGTCATGGACTCCGATCCCGAGGGCGACACGCGCCCCTACCATCTCGAGGTCTCCTCGCCCGGAGTCTCCCGTCCGCTCACCGAGGTCCGGCACTGGCGCCGAGCGCGGGGCCGGCTGGTCAAGGTCAACGTCGTCGGCGGGGAGAACGTGACGGGGAGGTTGCGCGAGGTGACGGATGACGGCGTCGTGGTCGTGCCCGACCTCCCGGCAAAGAAGGGCCTCAAGCCGAAGCCGGGGGAGCCGGTCGAGCTTCTGTTCGAGAAGATCCGCAACGGCCGGGTCGAGATCGAGTTCTCGCACCTCGACGACGGCGGTCCTGCTGGCGCGCCAGAGAATCACGACACCGACAACGCCGAGGAGGCCTAGTGGACATCGACATGAGCGCGCTGCGCCTGCTGGAGCGGGAGCGTGACATCCCCGTCGAGAAGCTCATCCCCACCATCGAGCAGGCACTTCTGCTCGCCTACCACAAGTCGCCGGGAGCCATCGAGCGCGCTCGGGCCGAGGTTGACCGCAAGAGCGGCCACGTGACCATCTGGGCCACCGAGGAGGACGAGGAGGGCAACGCGGTCGGCGAGTTCGACGACACGCCCGCGGGCTTCGGCCGCATCGCCGCGACCACCGCCCGACAGGTCATCCTCCAGCGGCTGCGCGACGTCGAGGACGACAACGTCCTGGGCGAGTTCAAGGGCCGTGAGGGCGAGCTCGTCGCGGGCCTCATCCAGCAGGGCCACAACCCGACCATGGTGCAGGTGAACCTCGGAGCGGTCGAGGCCGTCCTGCCCCCGCCAGAGCAGGTCCCCGGCGAGAAGTACGCGCACGGATCACGGATCAGGGCCTACGTGGTGGACGTCCACCGCGGGCTCAAGGGCCCCTCCATCACGCTCTCGCGCTCACACCCCGGGCTCGTGAAGAAGCTCTTCGAGCTCGAGGTCCCCGAGATCGCCGACCGCAGCGTCGAGATTGTGGCGATTGCACGCGAGGCCGGCCACCGCACAAAGATCGCGGTCCGGGCGCTCGTGCCGGGCATCAACGCCAAGGGTGCATGCATCGGTGAGATGGGCTCGCGCGTGCGCGCGGTCATGACGGAGCTGAACGACGAGAAGATCGACATTGTGGACTACAGCGACACCTCCACGGCATTCATCGCGAACGCCCTGTCGCCGGCGAAGGTCACCTCGGTGACTATTGTCGATGAGGCCACCCGTTCGGCCCGCGTCCTCGTGCCCGACTACCAGCTCTCTCTCGCCATCGGCAAGGAGGGCCAGAACGCCCGGCTTGCAGCAAAGCTCACGGGCTGGCGGATCGATATCGGGTCCGACGCGCAGTCCTGAGCTCCGCGAGCCCCCGTTCCGGGTTCCCTGCAGCAAGGGTCTAGAATGGATAAGTCTGGGCGTGTGCCCGGCGGCAGGGCCCGAAAGTGGATGCGGTGAGGTACCGTCCCCACGGAGGGCCCATGATGTGAGAGAGCAGGGATGGCGCAGACACATGGTCAGCCTCTGCGAACATGCATCGGATGCCGCTTGGTCGCAGCCCGGTCAGAACTGCTCCGGCTGGTGAAGGACCCCACGGACGCCTCGTGCGTCATGGTGGATCCCCGCCGCCGGCTGCCCGGTCGCGGGGCGTGGCTGCATCCCGACCAGGCATGCCTGAGGCAAGCCGTCAAGCGGCGTGCGTTCCACCGTGCCTTGCGTGGTCCGGTGGATGCGAGCCGCGTCGACGACTACTTCAGCACCTCCGTTCCGGCCACCTTCGGAGCGGGAACCGTCCAAGTTGAAAGCGGGTTAGAAATCTGATGGACACCCGATGAGTCCCCGACCGATGAGTGCGTAGCAATGAACTTCTCGTTGCGCACCGCCGAGGGCTCCGTGAAGCGCACCCGCGCTGAGGGAGCCTGCAGCAAGCAGTAGACGGTCCGTGCCTGGCTCGGTGCGGACCGAGACAGGAGAAATGTGGCCAAGGTCCGCGTACACGAGCTCGCCAAGGAGCTCGGTATCACCTCCAAGGACGCCGTTGCCAAGCTCGCAGAGCTCGGTGAATTCGTGCGTTCTGCGTCCTCGACGATCGAGGCGCCCGTCGTGAAGAAGCTTCGCGACGCCTACCCGGCCGGAAGCGCCAAGGCGACCGACAAGGCTGCCCGCCCGGCTCCCCGGCCCTCTGCAGGGGCACCCACTCCGGGCCCCGCACGTCCCGCGACCGCCCCGGCGCCCGCACCCGCTCCGAAGGCTGAGACGCCCTCGCCGGCGCGGCCTGCACCCCAGCGCCCTGCCGCGGAGGCCGCCCCGCGTCCCGCGGCCGAGCAGACGCGTCCCGCTCCCCACGCAGGCTCCGAGACATCCCGTCCGGCCGCCCGCCCGGCCGGCGGCGCGCCGTCGGCCCGCCCCTCCACCGGTGCGCGTGCGGGCGTAACCCCGGGCCCGCGTCCCAGCGGCCCCCGTCCCGGGAACAATCCGTTCTCGTCCTCACAGGGCATGCAGCGTCCTGCCCGCGACGGCGACCGCGCACCTCGTCCGGGCAACAACCCGTTCGCGCCGTCCCAGGGCATGCCGCGTCCCGGCGGCGGACGGGACGGCGAGCGTCCCGGCGGCCCGCGTCCGGCCGCTCCGCGCCCCGGGGGCACCGCGGGCATCCCGCGTCCGGGCGCCCCGCGTCCCGGCGGCCCTCGTCCGGGCGCTCCGCGTCCCGGTGCGCCTCGTCCGGGCGCCCCGCGCCCCGGTGGCTCGGGCGGTTCGCGCCCAAACCCCGGCATGATGCCTGCTCGTACTGACCGGCCACAGCCGGGTGCCCGTCCTGCGGGTACCGGCGGACGAGGTCCGGGACGTCCCGGCGGCGCCCCCGGTGGCGGCGCACCCTCTGGCGGCGGCTTCGGCAAGGGCGGCCGCGGTCGCGGCGGCACGCAGGGCGCCTTTGGCAAGGGTGGCGCGGGTCGGGGCAAGCAGCGCAAGTCGAAGCGCGCCAAGCGCCAGGAACTCGAGCAGATGAGCGCACCGTCGCTCGGCGGTGTCTCGGTGCCGCGTGGCGACGGCAGCACTATCGTCCGCCTCCGCCGCGGCGCGTCCATCACGGACTTCGCCGAGAAGATCGATGCGAACCCCGCCTCGCTCGTGACCGTCCTGTTCCACCTCGGTGAGATGGCGACGGCCACGCAGTCGCTCGACGAGGAAACGTTCTCGGTGCTCGGCGCTGAGCTCGGCTACAAGATCCAGGTCGTCTCGCCGGAGGACGAGGAGCGCGAGCTGCTCGAGTCCTTCGACATCGACCTTGACGCCGAGCTCGATGCGGAGACGGACGAGGACCTCGAGAAGCGGCCCGCCGTCGTGACCGTCATGGGCCACGTCGACCACGGCAAGACCCGGCTGCTCGACGCCATCCGCAACACGAATGTGGTGGAGGGCGAGCACGGCGGCATCACGCAGCACATCGGTGCTTACCAGATCGGGTTCGACCATGACGGCCGCGAGCGCAGGCTGACCTTCATCGACACCCCGGGCCACGAGGCGTTCACCGCCATGCGTGCCCGTGGTGCGCAGGTGACGGACATCGCCGTGCTCGTCGTGGCCGCGGATGACGGCGTCATGCCCCAGACGGTGGAGGCGCTCAACCATGCCCAGGCGGCGGGAGTGCCGATCGTGGTCGCGGTGAACAAGATCGACAAGGAGGGCGCGAACCCGGAGAAGATCCGCGGCCAGCTCACCGAGTACGGACTTGTTCCCGAGGAGTACGGCGGCGACACGATGTTCGTGGACGTCTCCGCACGCCAGAACCTGCACATCGATGACCTGCTCTCGGCGATCCTGCTCACGGCTGACGCCGCGCTCGACCTCCGCGCGAACCCCAACAAGGATGCGCGTGGCGTTGCGATCGAGGCCAACCTCGACAAGGGCCGTGGTGCCGTCGCGACTGTGCTCGTGCAATCCGGAACGCTCCACGTCGGCGACAACATGGTGGCGGGCAGGGCCCACGGCCGCGTCCGTGCGATGTTCGACGAGGATGGCGAGGCCGTCGAGGCTGCAACCCCGTCACGTCCAGTCCAGGTCCTCGGCCTGTCGTCGGTGCCGCGGGCAGGCGACACGTTCCTCGTGACCGAGGACGAGCGCACCGCGCGCCAGATCGCTGGGAAGCGTGAGGCCGCCGATCGCAACGCCCAGCTGGCCAAGCGCCGCAAGCGCATCAGCCTCGAGGACTTCGACCAGGCTGTGGCTGAGGGCAAGATCGACACCCTCAACCTCATTCTCAAGGGCGACGTGTCCGGTGCGGTCGAGGCGCTCGAGGACTCGCTGCTCAAGATCGATGTCGGTGAGGACGTCCAGCTCCGCGTCATCCACCGCGGCGTCGGCGCGATCACCCAGAACGACGTCAACCTCGCGACGGTCGACAACGCGATCATCATCGGCTTCAACGTCAAGCCGGCCGAGCGCGTGGCCGAACTCGCGGACCGCGAAGGCGTGGACATGCGCTTCTACTCGGTCATCTACGCGGCGATCGACGACATCGAGCTCGCGCTCAAGGGCATGCTCAAGCCCGAGTACGAGGAGGTCCAGCTCGGCACCGCCGAGGTCCGGGAGATCTTCAGGTCCTCGAAGTTCGGCAACATCGCCGGCTCGATCGTCCGCAGCGGTCTCATCCGCCGCAACGCGAAGGCCCGTGTGCTGCGCAACGGCGTGGTGGTGGGGGACAAGCTCACCATCGAGTCGCTCAAGCGGTTCAAGGACGATGCGACCGAGGTTCGCGAGGGCTTCGAGTGCGGTATCGGGCTCGGGTCGTTCAACGACGTCCAGCTCGAGGACGTCATCGAAACGTTCGAGATGCGCGAGAAGCCCCGCGTCTGAGCGTGCGAGTGGAGGGGGTCCCGGCTTTGGCGGGACCCCCTTCCTGCCCGCCTGATGTGATGCCGCTCGCGTGACCGAGCGGCCTTGAGACCCAAGAAGGAGACACCTATGGCCGATCCCGCCCGCGCCGCGCGCCTCGCGCAGCGCATCAAGGTGGTCGTGGCCGAGTCGCTGCGCAAGGCCGTCAAGGACGAGCGCGCCGAGGCCATTACGATCACCGACGCACGAGTGACCAACGACCTCCAGCACGCGACCGTGTACTACACGGTGCTCGGCGGTGAGGATGCTGCCGAGGGCGCCCGGGAGATCCTCGAGACCAAGAAGAGCGTGCTGCGCCGCGAGATGGGGCGCAACCTGACGATTCGCCTCACTCCCACGCTCGAGTTCGTCGCCGACGAGATCCCGGTCAACGCTTCCCACCTCGAGGACCTGCTCCGCGAGGCGAAGGCGCGCGACGCCGAGGTGGCCAGACTCGCCGAGGGGGCAACCCCCGCCGGCGATCCGGACCCGTACCGCAAGGCGGAGGACGACGCTCCCCCCGGCGACGGCGATGAGGACGAGTACGACGGCGAGGACGAGTCCGACGGCGTCGAGCCGCGCGACGACTGACACGCTCACCACGAGGAAGGGCGGTGCTGCATCCCATCGGATGAGGCACCGCCCTTCCTCGCTTTTTCGATGCTCGCCAGTTCGAGCGAGACGAGCGTGCCGTCCGCTGGCACGTACCCTGTGGGCCACCCCTAGGATGGGCCCATGCCCGAGAGCTCCCAGCCCACGCTGCCGGCCGTCGTCGAGCGCCACCTCGCGCGCGCCGTCGAACTCGCGGTAGCGAACGTTGCGGAAGGCGGCGGCCCGTTCGGCGCCGTCGTCGGGCTACCGGACGGGCGGACGTTCGAGGGCCAGAATCGGGTCACGCGCGACAACGATCCGACGGCGCACGCCGAGGTCGTCGCCATCCGGGCGGCTGCGGCCGCGGCTGGCTTCGACCTCACCGGCGCGGCGCTGTACGCGAGCTGCGAGCCCTGCCCGCTGTGCGTCTCCGCTGCCCTGTGGGCGCGGATCGGTTCGGTTCACTACGCGGCGGACCGGCAGGACGCGGCGGCGGCGGGCTTCGACGACGCCGCGTTCTACGAGTACTTCAGCACGGGCGCTGCGGACGCCGGCGCGAGCTCGCTGCTTCCGATCACGCGGACCGTCGTGCCCACGCAGGGGCGCCCCTTCACGGCCTGGACCGAGTTCGCCGGCCGAGCCGAGTACTGATCCCGGCTCCATATACTGGGAGGCGTGCTTTCTGGACTGGTGATCGTGGACAAGCCACGCGGGTGGACGAGCCACGACGTCGTGGGGAGGGTCCGCCGGCTTGCGGGCACCCGCAAGGTGGGACACGCCGGCACTCTCGATCCGATGGCCACGGGAGTCCTCGTGGTCGGCGTCAACAAGGCCACGCGCCTCCTGTCCCACATCGTCGGCACCGAGAAGACCTACACCGCGACCATCCGCTTGGGCCAGCGCACGGTCACGGATGACGCCGAGGGCGAGGTGCTGGAGGAGCGCATCGCCGCGGCGGTCACTGAGCAGCAGATCCGCGATGCGGCGGCCCGCCTCACGGGTGAGATCCTCCAGATCCCGAGCAGCGTCAGCGCGATCAAGGTTGCCGGCGAGCGTTCGTACGCGAGGGTGCGGGCCGGTGAGGAGGTTTCGCTCGCGGCGAGGCCCGTGACGATCCACGCGTTCCTCATCCACGCCATTCGGCGCGAACGCGGCGGGAAACTCCAGGACGTTGACGTCACCGTCCGCTGCTCGTCGGGCACCTACGTGCGCGCTCTGGCCCGCGACCTCGGCGCTGATCTGGGCGTCGGAGGCCATCTCACGGCGCTGCGCCGCATTCAGGTGGGTCCGTACGGAATCGAGCAGGCCCACACCCTCGAGCAGCTCGCCGAGCATTTCGAGCTCCTGCCCCTCTCTGACGCGGCACGGTCCCTTCTGCCCGTGCGGGAGCTGAGCGGCGACGAGACGGTCGAGCTCTCGTTCGGGCGCAGGATCCCTGCGACCGGCTCTGACTCGCTCACGGCCGCGTTCGCGCCGGACGGCGCGCTCGTGGCCCTGGTGAAGGACGTCGCCGGCCAGGCCAAGCCCGAGCTTGTCTTTGCCGCACACGGGGAGGACGCCTGAGCGTGGACCCGTACTTCCTCGTCGGGACGGCCGTGTGCGCGCTCTCGCTCGTCGTGTGCCTCGCCGCGGTCATCACCAAGACCTACCCCGGTGATGCCGCGATCATTTCCGTCGCGGTCGTCGAGCTGTTCCTGATCGTGTATGGCGTCGCTGCCGGCATCCGGCAGGGCGGGGGAGAGGTGCTCCGCGGGGAGACATGGGAGTTCTGGGGGTACCTCGCCACGGCGCTCATCATTCCCGTCGCCGCGTTCTGGTGGGCCATCGCGGACAGGACCCGCTGGAGCAACGCCGTGCTCGCCGCTGTCCCCCTGACCATCTTCGTGATGCTGTTCCGCATGGAACAGATCTGGAATGGAGCCCCCTTCGTATGAGTCCCGACAAGTTGACCCCAGAGCACTCGCCGCGGACGCGAAACGTCGGTCTTGGCCGGATCCTCGTGGCCGTCTACGGCGTGTTCGCGCTCTCCGCGACGGCCCGTGCCGGCTACCAGATCGCCACCAAGTTCTCCGAGGCGCCCCTGGCGTATCTGCTGAGCGCGGTAGCAGCCGTCGTCTACATCGTCGCGACGGTCGCGATGGCCCGCCGGGGAGTGACGAGCTGGTACGTGACGCTCGGCGCGATCCTCGTCGAGCTCGTCGGCATCCTCGCGGTCGGCGCGGCCAGCGTGTTCGACTCGGCAGCCTTCCCCCACGACACGGTGTGGAGCGGGTTCGGGCGCGGGTACGGGTACGTGCCGCTCATCCTGCCGTTCCTCGGGCTCGCATGGCTCTTCTACAACAGGCCGCGCAGCACGCGGGCCTGAGCGGACGTGCCCGGCCAAGCCGGTAGTCTTATCAGGCACACACAGGGCAACGAGGCGAGGACGATGGTCTTGATCTGGCACGGAGTGGACGAGATTCCCACGGATTTCGGGCCAACGGCCGTCACCATCGGCAACTTCGACGGCGTGCACCGCGGCCACCAGCAGGTCCTGGCCACGCTGAAGGCAACCGCACGGCACAGTGGCAGCCGCTCCGTCGCGGTCACCTTTGACCCCCACCCCGCAAAGGTCCATCGTCCCGATACCGCCCCGGACCTCATCATGGGCATCGAGGACCGCTTGGCCGCCATCGCTGCCCACGGCGTCGACGCGATCCTCGTCCTCCACTACACCCTCGAGTTCGCCCAGCAGAGCGCCGAGGAGTTTGTGCGCGGGATCTTCGTGGACGCGCTGCACGCCTCGCATGTGGTGGTGGGACACGATGTCCGCTTCGGGCGCGGCAACTCCGGTGATCTCGCCACGATGGCGGAGCTCGGCGCTCGGTTCGGCTTCGAGGTCGTCGTCGTCGAGGAGTTCACGGAGCAGGCGCCGGCTGCAGAGGCCCGCGCCGGGGGGCCGCTCGCCGACGGCGCCGCGCACCCCTTGCATGACGCGGACGACGACGCCGAGCGGCGCCGCTGCTCGTCCACCTGGGTGCGGGAGGCTCTCGACGCGGGTGACGTCCGGACGGCGGCCGAGATCCTCGGCCGGACGCACATGATGCACGGCGAGGTGGTCCACGGCGCCGCGCGCGGCCGTGCCTTGGGTTTCCCGACCGCCAATCTGGCCCACGACGCGGTGGGGCACATCCCTGCCGACGGGATTTATGCGGGCTGGCTCGTCGACCAGTCTGGGACGCGGTGGCCAGCCGCGATCTCCGTGGGCTCGAACCCGACGTTCGCCGGGGTGGCGCGGCAGGTTGAGGCGCATGTGATTGACCGTCCGGAGGAGGGCCCTGAGGACTTCGACCTGTACGGACAGAAGGTCGTCATCGAGTTCGTGGACCGCCTCCGCGGCATGGTGGCCTACCGTGGCCCTGAGGCCCTCGTCGAGCAGATGAAGCTCGACGTCGATCAGGCCCGCCGAGTTCTGGCCGGGGTCGGGTCGGGGGCTTAAAATTCGCGGCATGAGTGACTACTCAGCCTCTAGCAGTCCCGCAAGCCGGACTTGGTTCCGGTGGGCGGCCTTCGCCATGATGGTGGGCGGCGCCGCCATGTTCGTCCTCCAGGCCGGGGTGCTCTTCGCCTCGAGCCAGTCAGGCTATTTCGGCGTCGTGGCCCCCGCGATCGGCGTCGCCCAGATCCTCATCGCCTTCGGCTGCGTCGGCCTCTGGTCAGACCATGCGTTCGGCGGCGGCATCCTTGCGCGGACCGGCCTCGCCCTCGCGATCCTCGGACTCGTATTCCTCGCCATCGGCAATCTCCTGACGCCATTCGGCGACCTTGCCGTGTTCTACATGGTGGCCACCGTCGCGCTCCCCGTGGGCTTCCTCCTCGCTGGTGTCGCGGCGCTGCGCGGACACGCCTGGCACGGTTGGGAGCGCTACGTCCCGCTCGGGGTCGGCCTGCTGCCGTTCGTCCTGCTGTTCGCCTACCTTGGCGGGAGCCGGCTCGGCGAGTTCGCGGTGGGCGTCTGGGGGCTTGCGTTCGTGGTGCTCGGATGGGCGGAGCTGCGGGAGCCCCCGCTCGAACCGCTCCCGCTGAGGGCCCGCGTTTCGACACGCAGGCGCCGGAACCGATAGAATCCTCTGTGGCCCTCGCTGCAGTCCGTGGCGGCCTGGGCCGCACCGGCTGCCTCGACACGTGTTCCGACCGTGCTGGAAGGGGCCGGTGTTCCCCGGGGACGCAGTGTCCAGCGGGCCGCACGGCACGAAACGAGGAGCTCCAATGGCTTTGGATCCCGCTGTCAAGCAGGAAATCATCAAGGAATACGCGACGAAGGAAGGCGACACCGGGTCCCCCGAGGTCCAGATCGCCGTTCTCACCAAGCGCATCAAGGACTTGACTGAGCACATGAAGCAGCACAAGCACGACTTCCACACCCAGCGCGGCCTGCTCGCGCTCGTGGGTCGCCGCAAGCGCATGCTCGCCTACCTGCGCGACACCGACATCGCGCGCTACCGTTCGCTCATCGAGCGTCTCGGCCTGCGCCGGTAGTCTTGGAGGCGGCCCGTTGCCTTCCCTCTGGGGGCGCGGGCCGCTTCTCACAACGGGCCCTGCCCTGAACGGGGCCCCACAACTGAACTCATCCCCAGGAGGCTCTTGCGGCCTGCGGTCCTCGGTAGTGGCCTTTGAGGGCGTCCCCGCACCATGGGGACGCGCCAAGGGCCTCGATCGAAGACCGGGTTCCGAGAAGCCTCCGCAGACATGGAAATGGAGGTGCTCTCCCATGGAGGGTCCCGAGATCCAGTTCTCTGAGGCCGTCATTGACAACGGCCGTTTCGGACAGCGCGTCATCCGCTTTGAGACCGGCCGCCTCGCCAAGCAGGCCGCCGGCGCTGCGATGGCCTACATCGATGACGACACCGCGCTGCTCTCTGCCACGACCGCGGGCAAGGCCCCGCGCGAGGGCTTCGACTTCTTCCCGCTCACGGTGGACGTCGAGGAGCGCATGTACGCCGCGGGCCGCATCCCCGGCTCGTTCTTCCGCCGTGAGGGCCGCCCCTCCACGGACGCAATCCTTGCGTGCCGCCTCATGGACCGCCCGCTCCGCCCGGCCTTCGTCAAGGGCCTGCGCAACGAGGTCCAGGTGGTCGTGACGGTCCTTGCGATCAACCCCGACGAGCTCTACGACGTCGTCGCGATCAACGCCGCATCGATGTCCACCCAGCTGGCGGGCCTCCCGTTCTCGGGCCCGATCGGCGGCGTCCGCGTCGCGCTCGTGCACGATGAGAACGGCGCCCAGTGGGTCGCGTTCCCGAAGCACTCGCAGCTGGCCCACGCGACCTTCGACATGGTCGTGGCCGGCAGGATCGCCGGCGATGACGTCGCCATCATGATGGTCGAGGCCGAGGCCACCGACCACTCCTGGAGCCTCATCAAGGACGAGGGCGCCACCGCCCCGACCGAGGAGGTCGTCGCCGAGGGCCTCGAGGCCGCCAAGCCGTTCATCCGTGCCCTGTGCGAGGCGCAGCAGGACCTCGCAGGCCGCGCCGCGAAGCCCACCACCGAGTTCCCGATCTTCCTCGACCACGAGGCGGATGCGTACGACGCCGTCGAGGCTGCTGCCGCTGCCAAGCTCGCCGAGGTCTTCCAGATTGCGGACAAGCAGGAGCGGGAGGCCGCAGCGGACTCCCTCAAGGCCGAGGTCATCGCCCAGCTTGCCCAGCAGTTCGAGGGGCGTGAGAAGGAGCTTTCCGCGGCCTTCCGGTCGGTCACGAAGAAGGTTGTGCGCCAGCGCATCCTCAAGGACCAGGTCCGCATCGACGGCCGCGGCCTGACGGACATCCGCCAGCTCACGGCCGAGGTCGAGGTGCTCCCGCGCGTTCACGGCTCCGCGATCTTCGAGCGCGGCGAGACCCAGATCATGGGCGTCACGACGCTGAACATGCTCAAGATGGAGCAGCAGATCGACTCGCTCTCCCCGGAGACGCACAAGCGGTACATGCACAACTACAACTTCCCGCCGTACTCCACCGGCGAGACGGGCCGCGTCGGTTCCCCGAAGCGCCGCGAGATCGGCCACGGTGCCCTCGCGGAGCGCGCCCTCGTGCCGGTGCTGCCGTCCCGCGAGGAGTTCCCGTACGCGATCCGCCAGGTGTCCGAGGCCCTCGGCTCCAACGGCTCGACGTCCATGGGCTCGGTGTGCGCCTCGACTCTGTCGCTGCTCAACGCCGGCGTCCCGCTCAAGGCCCCCGTGGCCGGCATCGCGATGGGCCTCGTCTCCGACGAGGTGGACGGCCAGACCCGCTACGCGGCCCTGACCGACATCCTCGGCGCCGAGGACGCATTCGGCGACATGGACTTCAAGGTTGCGGGTACGAGCGAGTTCGTCACAGCGATCCAGCTCGACACGAAGCTCGACGGCATCCCCGCCTCGGTGCTTGCGGCCGCGCTCAAGCAGGCCCGCGAGGCCCGCCTCCACATCCTCTCGGTGATCAACGCCGCGATCGACCGCCCGGATGAGCTCTCCGAGTTCGCACCGCGCATCATCGCGATCAAGATCCCGGTGGACAAGATCGGCGAGGTCATTGGCCCCAAGGGCAAGATGATCAACCAGATCCAGGAGGACACGGGCGCGGACATCTCCATCGAGGACGACGGCACCGTGCTCATCGGCGCCACCGCCGGCTCCTCTGCCGAGGCGGCCCGGGCCGCGGTCAACGCGATCGCAAACCCGCAGCTGCCTGAGGTCGGCGAGCGCTACCTCGGCACCGTCGTGAAGACCACCACGTTCGGCGCGTTCGTCTCGCTCACCCCGGGCAAGGATGGCCTCCTGCACATCTCCGAGCTCCGCAAGCTCGCGGGCGGCAAGCGCGTGGACAACGTCGAGGACGTCGTGTCCGTGGGCCAGAAGGTCCAGGTCGAGATCACCAAGATCGACGACCGCGGCAAGCTCTCCCTCGCCCCCGTCGTGGACGAGCAGGCCGAGACGGCGCCGGCTGAGCCCGCTGCCGAGTCGGCAGACGCGTAGCCGCATGGCCACAGTCGAGTTGCCGCTGACCTCTGGCCAGCTCGTGGACGGCGCCCCGGCGGCGTCCACGATCTTCGGGAAGGAGGGCGGCGCCGTCGTGCGCCGTTCCATCCTCCCCGGTGGCGTGCGCGTCCTCACGGAGGCCATGCCCGGCCAGAGGTCGGCGTCGATCGGCTTCTGGGTCGGCGTCGGTTCCCGTGACGAGGCTGTCGGGCAGCACGGGTCCACACACTTCCTCGAGCACCTGCTCTTCAAGGGCACCCAGCGTCGCACAGCCCTCGAGATCGCCTCGGCGTTCGACGAGGTGGGAGGCGAGTCCAACGCCGCGACGGCGAAGGAGAGCACGTGCTACTACGCACGCGTGCTCGATACGGACCTGCCGATGGCGATCGACGTCATCGCGGACATGATCACGTCCGCGGTCCTCGACTCTGAGGAGCTCGAGCAGGAGCGCGACGTCATCCTCGAGGAGATCGCGATGGACGGCGACGACCCGACGGACGTCGCTCACGAGCATTTCGTCGCCGCCGTCCTCGGCGAGCACCCGCTCGGCCGTCCCATCGGGGGCACCCCGGACGCCATCAAGGCGGTCGCCCGCGCGTCGGTGTGGGAGCACTACCGGCGGTACTACCGCCCGGACGAGCTCGTGGTCACCGCAGCCGGCGGCCTCGAGCATGAGACGGTGTGCCGGCTGGTCCTCGACGCGCTGCACGGCGCCGGTTGGACCCTCGCCGACGGCGCTGCTCCCGTGGCGCGGCGCACGACGGCGCCTGCGGCCATCACCGGCAGGGCCGGCCTGAGTGTGGTCAGGCGTCAGGTCGAGCAGGCGAACGTGGTGATGGGCTGTCCGTCGATCATCGCCACCGACCCGCGGCGCTACATCATGAGCGTGCTCAACGCGGTCCTGGGCGGCGGGATGTCCTCGCGCCTGTTCCAGGAGATCCGCGAGAAGCGCGGCCTCGTCTATTCGACGTACTCGTTCGCTTCCGCGTACGCGGACGCCGGGTACTTCGGGATCTACGGCGGCTGCGCACCCGCGAAGGTCCCGCAGGTCCTCGCCCTCATGGGCGCTGAACTCGAGAAGCTGGCCGAGGAGGGCATCACGGATGAAGAACTCCGCAAGGCGGTAGGCCAGCTCTCAGGCGGGATCGTGCTCGCGCTCGAGGACACTGGCTCCCGGATGTCCCGTCTGGGCCGCGCCGAGCTCGTCTCGGGAGAGTTCCAGGACATCGAGGAGACCCTCGCGCAGATCGCGGCCGTTACCGCGGACGAGGTCCAGGAGCTGGCGCGCGTCCTGGCCACCGCGCCCCGCACGATCACGGTCGTGGGCCCGTTCGAGGAAACGGAGACGTTCGGCCTCACGTAGGGAAGTGACCCCTCATCGTGGGGAAGTGACCCCTCAACGCTGCAGGCGTTGAGGGGTCATGTCCCTGTCTTGAGGGGTCATGTCCCTGTGTCTCGGGCTCAGGCCAGGATGTCCTTCGTCGTGAATCGCCCGTAGGCCAGGGCGCCGAAGAAGGCGATATAGCCGAGCTGGACCCACGCGTTCGCGCCGAACGAGTCCCACGAGATCGGATCCCGCAGGAAATCCGCGAGCCCGAGCCAGTGGTCCGTGAAGAGCCACGGGTGCAGCCAGTCCAGCTGGTCGAGGGCCCCCAGGATCTGGGCGACGACGGCGAGTACCGCGGTCGCGGCCATCGCCCCCACGGGCACGGTCGTGAGCGTCGAGGCGAACAGTCCGATCGCCGCCATCCCGGGCAGGGAAATGGTGACGTACAGGGCCATGAGCAGCAGCCGTGCCAACGACTCTCCAGCCCCGATCTGGGTTCCCGAGAGGAGCGTGGCCTTCCCGAGTGGGAAGAGCAGCACGCCCACGAGCGCCCCGCCGAGCACGATGGCGAGTCCCGCCGCCGCACTGAACACCGCCGCGCTGAGGTACTTCACCACGAGAAGACGCACGCGGCCCACCGGCGCGGCGAGCAGGTACCGCAGCGTCCCGAGGCTGGCCTCGCCCGCGACGGCGTCGCCGGACACGACGCTCACGGTGAGTGGCAGGAACAGGGGAGTGCAGACCACCAGCCCCACGACCCCGGCGAACAGCCCGTTGTCGGTGACCTGGTCCAGGAACGCCGGTCCCCGTCCCGTCGGCCGGCCCGGGCCGAACCGCACCGCGAGCCCGATGACCACGGGCACCGCCGCGAGCGCCGCGAGCATCGTCCACGTCCGCCAGCGGCCGAACAGGACCCGGAGCTCTGAGGCGAGGAGGCGAGCGGTGTGCGATCCACGGGCGGTCAGGGCAGAGTCGGCCTCATCAGCCCGCAACATCGAATCCCTCCCCGGTGAGCTCGACGAACCGCTCCTCGAGCGTGGCACTCTCCGCGCTGAACCCTCGCACGCGGACCCCGGCGGCCACGAGTGCCGCGACCACCGCTTCGGGAGCGTGGGACGGGGACTGCCGCACGTCAGCGGAGGCAGCAGCGGCAGGCGTGTGCGCGCCGTCGTGCGTCGCGGGGGGCGTCCCCACCACTGTGCCCGGTCCGGCCGGCTCAACATGCAGGCCGAGGCGCTCCAGGACCTCGGTGGCCGCGGCCACGTCCGGAGTGCGCACCTCGAGCCGCGGTCGGGCGGCACCCCGGAGTGCGTCGAGCGTGCCCTGCGCCACGAGGCGGCCCGAGCGGAGCACTGCGGCGTGCGTGCAGATCTGCTCGACCTCGGCCAGGAGGTGGCTCGAGACGAACACGGTGGTGCCGTCGTCAGCGAGCGAGCGGATGAGGCTGCGGACCTCGCGGGTGCCCTGAGGGTCGAGCCCATTCGTGGGCTCGTCGAGGACGAGCAGGGCACGCGGCAGCAGGAGAGCGGCCGCGAGGCCGAGTCGCTGCTTCATGCCCAGCGAGTATGCGTGGACCTTCTTGCCGGCGGCGTGCGAGAGCCCGACATGGTCGAGCGCGTCCGCGACGCGCGCCCGGCGGGTGTGGGCCGGCGCGAGCGGGTCCGCAGTGTCGAGGCGGGCCAGGTTCGCCGTGCCGCTGAGGAACGGGTAGAACGCCGGCCCCTCGACGAGGGCGCCGACGTGCGGCAGCACTGCGCGCGCCGCGCGGGGCATCTCGCGCCCTAACAGCTCCGTACGGCCCGCGGTCGGGGCCACGAGACCCAGGATCATCCGGATGGTGGTGGTCTTGCCGGAGCCGTTCGGCCCGAGGAACCCGAAGACCGAGCCGCGGGGAACCTCGAGGGTGAGCCGGTCCACGGCCGTGTGGGCACCGAACCTCTTCGTGAGGCTGTGGGTCCTCAGCGCGTACGCCACACCGTCCTCAGACGTGCCGCCTTCCTGACTCTGGGGGGTGCGCCGAACGCTGCTCGGGCTCGGTGCTGCGGTCACTTCGCCGCCGCGGCCTCGAGGACCGATGCCGGCACGGCCCCGGCGAGAAGGCGGCCGTCATCGGCGAGGAAGACCGTGAACAGCGACGAGGAGATGACCCGGCCGCCGGCAACCGGCGCGGCAAGCTGCTTCATGAGCGGCTGGTCTGCCAGTCCGGCCGGTACCTTGCCTGCAGGGACCACGACGACGGCGTCCCATCCCTTCGCCGCAGCGCTCGTCCCGGGCGCAGGGCGCTGCTGGGCGGAGTGGGACGGCTCGCCGGCGCCCGGCGCCTTGCCTGCGGGCGCCTGCGGGAGAGGCTTCTCGGTGACCTTCGCCCCGGCGGGGGGCGTGAACGCGAACACGGACGCGTTCGGCGCCGCCAGATCGAGCTGGGTGAACGCCGAATGGAACGCAGGCTTCTCCTGGCCCTTCGCGTACACGTCCACGGCGAGCGGGAGCCCGGTCTGGCCCTCGACGGCGATCCTCACCGATGCGACGAGGGTGGCTGCGGTCTTGGGAGTGAGGACGAGCGAGTAGGCGCTGTGGCCGGCCACGGTCGTCGGGTCGCCGAGGGCCACGTCCGTGCTGGGCCCCGACGTGGCAAGGAGCCTCTGGGCGAGCTGGTCCGGGGATACGGCAGCGGCGCTGGGAGCGGAGGCGGCCGGACCGGCGGGGAGCACGGCATGGGTCACGGTGTTCGCCCCGGAGTCGTACGTCCACGCATCGCTGCCGTTGCGGACCAGATCGCGCTCGGCCAGCCGGTCCAGCACCTGCACGCGCAGCTTCGAAGGCCCGTCTGCGTAGACCTTGGCCGCGTGGGGCGCGGTGAGCAGCTCGAGGAGCGCGGCCTCGGAGCCGAGAGTCGAGCTGCCCTTCGCCGCACCGAGGGCCTGTCCGGGGATCGAGGGGAGGCCCAGATCCGAGCTCTGCTCGAGCGTCCCGGAGAACTGACGGGCCGTGTGCCCCGCTGCGAGGGCGAGGACCTGCTGGGGTGTGGCCGGCGGGGGCGGGGACACCGCCGTCGCACCAGCGGCGAGCACTCCCGCGGCCACGACGGCGGGGACGGCAGCTGCAGGGATCCATCGGAGCCAGCGGCGCTGCGTGATGGGCATGGAGACCTCCCGGAAGAACCTGACTCCACGCTACGCCGCCCGTGCCGTCGTGTCGTCATCCCTCGGGCGTAACTCCATCCCGCCGGGGCCGGCTTGATCGGCAAGGGCGGAGCGCAGATCAGCCGCCGGCGAACGGTGGCAGCACGTCGACGACATCCCCCTGCTCGAGCACCCTGGAACGGTCCTTGGCCGCAATCTCGTTGACGAGGAAGGTGCACCGCCGGAGCACCTCGGCGAGTGGCGGCGCTGTGGTGCGGGTGGCGATCGTGGCGCCGCTGCCCGTTCCGCTGGGCGCCTGGCTGCGGTCGACGGCGAGCGCCGCCTCGAGCGCGTCGGCGAGGCTCGCGCCGTCGGGGGCCTCGAGCGGCTCCTCGGCTACACCGGCTGCTGCCTGCGCCGCGGCGTAGTACCTCACGGTGATCTGCACGTTGCTCCTCCTGGAGGGCCCGGTCACCGGCCGGGCGGGGCGCGGGACGCGTGGTCTGGGATCTGGGTGGTGGTGGCTCAGCCGCCGATGGCGGACATGGATCGGTCGGGCTGGACGAAGCCATCGGCGCCGAGCCCGGTGTGGTCCATGCCGTGCGCCTTCGGCTTGAGCCACATGGCCTCCTGCCACCGCTGCGCCACCTGCTCGTCGCTCGCCCCCGAGCGCAGGAGCCCGCGGAGGTCCACCTCCTCATGGGAGAACAGACAGCTCATGACCTTGCCCTCGGCCGTGATCCGGGTGCGCTTGCAGTCGGCGCAGAACGGTTCCGTGACCGAGGCGATGATGCCCACGGTGCCGAGCAGCCCGCCGCCCTGCCCTCCGTAGTGGAGCGGCCGCACCTCGAACCTCTCGGCCGGGGCGCCCTCGCGTGCACGGGGATCGGGCGAGAGCTGGAAGCGTGAGCCGAGGAGGCCACGCACCTCCGCAGCTGTGACCATGCCCTGCCGCGTCCAGCCGTGGTCGGCATCGAGGGGCATCTGCTCGATGAACCGCAGCTCGTAGCCCCGCTCGAGGCACCAGGCCAGCAGATCGGGGGCGTCGGCGTCGTTGATTCCGCGCATGAGGACGGAGTTGATCTTGATGGGACCGAGCCCCGCGGCGTCGGCAGCCTCGATGCCGGCGAGCACCCGGTCGAAGAAAGGCCGGCGTGTGAGCTGTGCGAACGTCTCGGGGTGAAGCGTGTCGAGGGAGATGTTGATGCGTGTGAGGCCGGCGGATCTCAGCTCGGCGGCCCTCTTGTCCAGCCCGACCGCGTTGGTGGTCAGCGCGATCGGCAGGTGCGGGTGCGCGGCGCGCAGGGCGGCAATGATGTCCGCGAGGTCCGCGCGGACCAGGGGTTCGCCGCCCGTGAGCCGCAGCTCGCGCACCCCGAGGAGTCGGACACCGATTCCGACGACCCGGGCGATCTCCTCCGCGCTCAGCAGGGCATCCTTCTGCAGCCATGGGAGGCCGTCCGCGGGCATGCAGTAGGAGCAGCGAAGGTTGCACTTGTCCGTGAGCGAGAGCCGCATGTCCGTCGCGACGCGTCCGTACCGGTCCACGAGGCCGGGGAGGCCCTCGGGGCGGTCCGTGGCGCGGGGGTCCGCCCCGGGCCCGTCCGGGGCACGCCGTCGCGGCATGCCGAGCTCAACAGTCATGCATCTACAGTACGCGAGTGGGGCAGGTCACGCCCCGGCGGTGCGCGGACCTATTCTGGACACATGGGAACCCGCGAAGCCCGCGCGGCGGAGGCGGTGAAACGCTCCCCGAGAAGGTCCCGCGACGCCTTCGCCGCCCTCGCCGGCGTGCTTGCGGCAGGCGCGGGAGTCCTCGCCGGGGAAGTCAGTGCCGCCCTGCTGAGCCCCTCACTCAGCCCCGTCTCCGCGGTCGGCGGGGCCGTGGTCGACTTCGCCCCTGCCGCAGCCAAGGACTGGGCCATCCAGACGTTCGGCACCGGGGACAAGGCCTTCCTCGTGACCGTGATCGGGCTCGCCCTGGCGCTCCTGGGCGCCGCGGCGGGAGTGCTCGAGCTGCGCCGTGGGGGCCTCGGGGCCGCCCTCGCGGGTGCCGTTGGGCTTGTGGGCCTGGGGGCCGTCGCCACGCGGTCCCTCTCATCGCCGGCGGCATGGGCATCCGCGCTCCTGGCCGGGATCGTCGCCATGTCGCTCGTACGGTGGCTGATCGGGCGGCTGCGCCGCGAGGCGACCATGCCGGGCGACATGGACGAGCGCGACGCCGCGCGCTCCCCGGCACGCGTGACGTCACCGGGGCCGGTGGGCTCGGGGTCCGGCGCCTTGGC
This sequence comes from Sinomonas notoginsengisoli, assembly GCF_021554725.1. Lineage (GTDB taxonomy): Bacteria > Actinomycetota > Actinomycetes > Actinomycetales > Micrococcaceae > Sinomonas > Sinomonas notoginsengisoli. The sequence goes on from NZ_JAIZDP010000005.1 coordinate 213,716, forward strand.
GCGCCGCGGCTTCCTGCGCGCCCTGACCGGGACGGCAGCCGCGGTGGCGCTGGGAGCCGTCGTGGCCGGCGTCATGCGGGGCACCGCGCTCGCGGCGAGCGCCGCGCGGGAAGCACTCCGCTTCCCGGCCCCCAAGGACCCCGCCCCGCCGATTCCCGATGGCGTCGAGGTCGCGGCGCCGGGCGTCTCCCCACTCGTGACGCCCAACGCGGACTTCTACCGGATCGACACGGCGTTCGTGGTGCCCTCAGTCGATCCGAACGGCTGGCATCTGGATGTGACGGGCATGGTTGAGCAGCCCGTGCGGATCACGTGGGCGGAACTCCTCGCCCAGCCCCTGGTCGAGCGGTACGTGACGCTCACGTGCGTGTCCAATGAGGTGGGGGGGAATCTGGTGGGCAACGCCCGCTGGCTCGGCTGGCCGATCCGCGAGCTCCTCGCCCGGGCGCGGCCGCGGGCCGGGGCGGACATGGTGCTCTCCCGCAGCGTCGACGGCTTCACGGCGGGCACCCCGCTCGATGCGCTCACGGATCCGGCCCGCGACGCCCTCCTGGCCGTGGCGATGAACGGCGAGCCGCTCCCGCCGGAGCACGGCTTCCCCGTGCGCCTCGTGGTGCCGGGCCTCTACGGATACGTATCCGCCACCAAGTGGGTCACCGAGCTCAAAGTGACGACCTTCGCCGCGGACAAGGCCTATTGGAGCACCCGGGGATGGAGCGAGAAGGGGCCCATCAAGACCGCCTCGCGCATCGACGTGCCCCGACGCGGCACTCGGGTTCCGGCAGGCGATGTCACCGTGGCCGGAGTGGCGTGGGCCCAGCATCGCGGGATCTCGCGCGTCGAGGTGCGGGTGGACGACGGCGCGTGGTCGCCCGCCCGACTCGGCGCCGGGATCTCCCGGGATACTTGGTATCAATGGGCCGCCTCCGTCCGGCTCGCGGGTGGCCATCACCGGATCGCGGTCCGGGCCGTTGACGGCGATGGCCAAATCCAGAGCGCGGACACGACGCCGCCTGCCCCCGACGGGGCAACCGGGTACGACACCATCGACGTGGAGGCCACATGAGAGAAGCCGCGACCCCCGAGGCGCACCCGCATGCACACGCCCACGTCGGAGAACGTCGCGGTGTCTCCGAGCACCGTGCGCGCTTGGCCGAGCTGCTCGCACCCCTCGCCGCACGTCCCGCCGAGGAGTGGCCGCTGCGGGATGCCCTCGGCACGGCGCTCGCGGCGGACCTCGTTGCCCCCATGAGCCTTCCCCCGTTCGACAACTCCCAGATGGACGGCTTCGCGGTCTGCTCGGCGGACTTCTCCGGCGGCCTCGACGGTGCACCCGGCCATCTCGGCCCAGGGCTGCAGGAGTTCAGGGTAGCGGCGGCGATTCCGGCGGGGACCGTGCCGAGGCGCCTCACGTCCGGGCATGCCGCGCCCATCATGACGGGCGCCGTCATGCCCGCCGGCGCAGACGCAGTCGTCCCCGTCGAGCGTGCTGTTCCGTCCGGATTCCCGGAGGAGGGCGGCACAGTGGCCCTTCCTCCGGTAGGGGCGGGCACCTACGTGCGGCCAGCCGCCAGCGATGTGGAGGCAGGCGCCGTCGTGCTTCGATCCGGCACGCCGCTGGGCGCCCCGCAGATCGGACTGGCCGCGGGGCTCGGGCTCGAAACGGTACCGGTGCGGCCGCCCCTGCGCGTGGTGCTGGTCAGCACGGGCGCCGAGCTTGCTCCGCCGGGCGTGCCGCTTCGGCCCGGCCAGATCTACGACGCCAATGGCACACTGCTCGGTGCCGCGCTGCGTGAAGCCGGTCTCGTGGCCGTCAACGTCGTAGTGCGCAGCGACAAGCCCTCCGAGCTGCGCAATGAGCTCGAAGCCCTGGCCAGCCTGGGCGAGAACCACCGGCCCGATCTCGTCGTCACCACAGGGGGCGTCTCGAAGGGCGCCTTCGAGGCGACCAAGCTCGCCCTCGAGGGGCACGAGGTCGAGTTCGTCCACCTCGCGATGCAGCCAGGCGGGCCTCAGGGCCTCGGCAGCTTCTCCGGCGTCCCCATTGTGGCCTTTCCCGGGAACCCCGTGAGCTGCTGGGTCTCGTGGGAGGTCCTCCTCCGCCCCGTCCTCGCCGGGCTCCTGGGAGCGCCGACTGCCAGACGCCGGGTGCGCGCAGCGCTCGCCGAGCCGCTCGAATCCCCGGCCGGAAAGCTCCAGGTGCGCCGCGCCCGTCTCAGGGCCGACGGCGTCGTAGAGCTCGTGGGCGGCCCAGACTCGCACCTTCTCGGCGCCCTCGCGGCGTCAGACGCGCTGGTCATGGTCCCCGAGGATGCTGCACGGCTCCCCGCCGGTGCCGACGTGGAAGTATGGCTCCTGTGAACGAGACCACGCAGAACCCGCTGGACCCGGGGACATCCGGCCGTCTCACCCATGTGCGCGCGGACGGGAGCGCCCACATGGTCGACGTGAGCAGCAAGCAGGAGACCACCCGCGAAGCCACCGCGCAGGCCGTCCTGGCGACCACCCGCGAGGTGATGTCCCTGCTTGCCACCGGCGGGCTGCCCAAGGGCGACGCGCTGGCGGTCGCCCGCGTTGCCGGGATCATGGCAGCGAAGAGGACCCCCGAGCTCATCCCGCTGTGCCACCCGCTCCCGATCGCGAAGGTGACGGTCGACTTCGAGCTTGGCGCGGCTTCGGTCACCGTGATCGCGACCGTGAAGACCCGGGGTGTGACAGGGGTCGAGATGGAGGCCCTCACCGCGGCGTCCGTCGCGGCTCTCGGGGTGTATGACATGGTTAAGGCCGTCGACAACCATGCGGTCATCTCGGACATCAAGGTCCTGGCGAAGTCCGGGGGCAAGAGCGGCGACTGGGCGCTGGGGGAGGGCCGGTGAGGCGCGCGGGCATTGTGATCGCGTCGACCAGGGCGGCCACGGGCGTGTACGAGGACCGTACCGGACCCGTCATTGCGGATTGGCTGGCAGAGCACGGATTCGATGTCGTCCCGGCCGCCGTGGTGCCCGACGGACCGAGTGTCGGGGCCGCGCTCCGTGCCCTCTTGGCCCTCGAACCGGCGGTGATCGTCACGAGCGGGGGCACCGGCCTCAGCCCCACCGATCTGACACCGGAGGAGACGAGGCCCCTGCTGGACAGGGAGGTACCCGGGATCATGGAGGCCATCCGGGCGGCGGGAGCCGCCAAGACGCCACTGGCGGCGCTCTCCCGGGGGCATGCGGGCCTCGCCGGGAACACCTTCGTGGTCAACCTGCCGGGCTCGCCGTCCGGGGTCATGGATGGGCTGTCGGTCTTGGACCCGCTCGTCGGGCACGTGTGCGATCAGGTGGAGGGCAGGTATGGGCACTGAGCCAGAGCTTCGCGGCGTCAGGGAAGACGACGGGGCGGCAGGGGTGCTGAGCACGGCCGCGCAGGGCGCGGGTACCGTCGTGGTGGTCCTCGCCGCAGTCTCCCTCGAACCTCTCGACGAGGCGGCCGCGCGGCGCGCTGTCGATGCGCCGGACGCGGGCGCCGTCGTACTCTTCTCCGGCGTGGTGCGGGACCACGACGAGGGACGGGGTGTGACGCGCCTTTCCTATACCGCGCATCCCACAGCGGAGGGCACTCTCCGTGCCGTGGTCGGCGCGGTCATCCGTGAGCACTCGCAGGCCCACGGCTCGCCAGAGCGCGCAATGCGTGTGTGGATCGCCCACCGCATCGGGGAGCTCGCAGTCGGCGACGCCGCGTTCGTGTGCGCCGTCTCCGCGGCCCACCGCGGCGAGGCTTTCCGGCTCTGTTCCGACCTCGTGGACCGGGTCAAGGCCGAGGTGCCGATCTGGAAGGAGCAGTTCTTCGACGGTGGCGGGAGCGAGTGGGTGGCTGCGCTGGGCTGAGTTCTGCTGGGCTAGGCTTGGGCGCATGGCAGAACGACTTCCCGTGGCAGTGCTGGGCGCGAATGGGCGCATGGGTTCCGAGGCAGTCAGGGCAGTCAACGCGGCTGAGGACATGGAGGTCGTCGCAGCGCTCGGGCGAGGGGACTCGCTCGAGGACCTCATCGATTCCGGTGCACGGTACCTCGTGGACCTCACCGTGCCGGATTCGACCGAGGCCAACGTCCGCTTCGCGGTCGAGCACGGGCTGCATGCAGTCGTCGGGACGACCGGATGGGACGCAAGGCGTCTCGAGTCCCTCGGCACCCTGCTGTCCGAGTATCCGGAGACGGGAGTGCTCATCGCGCCCAACTTCGCGCTCGGTTCCGTGCTCGCCTCGGCGTTCGCCGCGAAGGCCGCGCGCTACTTCGAGTCCGTCGAGGTCATTGAGCTCCACCACCCGGAGAAGGTGGACGCGCCCTCCGGCACCGCCGTCCGCACGGCCCAGCTCATCTCGGCCTCCCGCGCCGACGCCGGCGTCGGTGCCTCCCCGGACGCGACGGCGAAGCAGCTCGACGGCGCACGGGGTGCAGACGTCGATGGCGTGCGCGTCCATGCGGTACGGCTGAGGGGCCTCGTCGCCCACCAGGAGGTTCTCCTCGGCGCTGTCGGCGAGCAGCTCACCATCCGGCACGACTCGTTCGACCGGGCGTCCTTCATGCCGGGCGTGCTCTTGGGCCTGCGCGAGGTGGCCGCACACCCCGGGCTCACCGTCGGCCTCGACGGCTACCTGGACCTCGGGCTGTGAGCGCCGTGGACTCATCGCGTCAGGCAGGCGCGTGGGCCTGGGTGAAGGCAAACAAGGTCAAGATCGGTGTCGCCGCCGTGACGCTCCTCCTTGTCTTCTACCTCGTTGTCACGTTCGACCGTGCCCGGATCCTCATGATGGACCCGCAGCCGGTCGCGAAGGCCATCGGCGCCGGATACCTCGTGCTGCCGATCGTCGGAGCCTGGGCGCTCGTGCGGGAGCTGTCCTTCGGAGCGCGCCTCGAACGAATGGGCAGGGAGCTAGCGGCCGAGGGCGGCCTGCCCGAGGACACCCTGCCCCGCACGCCGGGCGGCCGGATCGTCCGCTCCGCGGCAGACGCCGACTTCGGCGTCTACCGCACGGACGCTGAGGCGGCCCCGGAGGACTGGAGGTCGTGGTACCGCCTGGGCCTCGCTTACGACGCGTCGGGAGACCGCAGGCAGGCCCGCGCCGCCATGCGCAGGGCGATCGCCCTCCACCGGGGCCAATAGCGGGATTCGCGGGCCGAGCAGCCCCTGGACATCAGCGTCTGGCCGTGGTCCTCCGCCCTGCAAGCCCGAGCCGGTACGCCGCATGCCCTGCCGCCTCGAGTGGCCCGCGCCGGCCATTGGACCTGATGAAGAGCCCGATCGCGAGCGCGGCCGCGACGTGCATCGCGAGCAGAGCCTCTCTCGTGAGCGACACTGGCGTCAGGGCTGGCTCCGACAGCGCCCAGACATGGACGGTGTACAGCGTGAGCGTCATGGCCCCGGCACCGGCGAGCGGCGCCAAGAGCCCGCTGCGGGACAGCGGGCCGATCCGCGCCAGGAGGAGGAAACCGCCGACTGCTGCCGCGGACGTCCCCGAGGTGTGCACGAGGTCGAGGGTGGTCCCGGCGTGTGGAGCCGCTGTCGTGAGCCACCACCAGGTTCCCGTCTGCTCGACTCCGGTCAGGTTGGCCTCGAGCATGGCGCGCAGCGGCCACACTCTTGCCTGCTCGGTCGCGAGGATGGCGTTGATCCCGCCCAAGGGGACAAGGAACGCCCAGGCCGTGGCTTTGGCGACGATGGCGGCGGCCAGGCCGCCCGCGACAAGACCCGCCTGGGTTACCGCGTGCGTCAGATCGGCCCGGCCGATCCACAGGCCCACGAGGAGATAGCCGAACCACTGCAGGACGGGGTAGTACCCGGTCACCGCGAGGTCTGCGAGCAGCCGATCCGGTGCGGCGACGTCCGTCCACACGGGATTGTGGCCCAGCCTCAGCTGGGGGTCGGCAGCTAGCAGGGATGGCCGGATCAGGTACGCAGCGACAGGGGAGAGCAACAGCCAGGCGGCAGCGAGCAGACCCACTGTCTGGCGCCGGAGCCCCAGCACAGGCAGTGCACACCAGAAGAGCACGGCGTACTGGACCAGGATCACAGCGACACTGACCTGCACGAGCCCGAGAGTGAGGCCGACGGCGGCAATCACTCCCGCGCGCAACGCAAGGCCCAGCCGATTCCGCACGGCGGGGATCCGTCCGAGCGTGAGGGAAATTCCGGCGAGTACAGCGAAGAGCGCTGCCGAGCGCCCCGAGAAGGCCGTGCCGATCCAGGTGGCGGACCAACCTGTCGTGGCGGGATCCTGCTCGAAGGCAGGCAGGACGTGGGTGGCCATCATCGTGAGAAGGGCAGCCCCTCGGGCCATGTCGATCCCCTCGAGACGCGCCCCGCCGCCCGGCAACGCGCGGGTGGTCCTGGACCCTCTTGCGTGAGGGGATCCCTGCCGTCCGCCCATGGAAGCGATCGTCTCACGCCGTGCCCGGCGTTCGAATCACCCGCGCGCTTTCGTACATGCCTATTGCTATTCGAATCTGTGTTCGATTAGCATGGGTGCCATGAGAAGGGCGGACAATCGGGCGAACCCAGCGGCCACCGCGAAGCCCGCCACGCCCGAGCCAACGGCTTCCACCGCCACGTTCCTGTCCCACGGGGCGGTGGGACACCTCTCCCGGCAGCTGGTGGAGAGGATGGTGGGGCGGGACCCCTCGGTGCATGCGTGGCGCGCCGGGGGTCCGCTCCTGCCGGGAGAGCCGCCGCCGGGAGAACTGGCACGGAGGCTCTGTGAGACCGAGATCGCATTCCTCACCGCCGGGGAGCTCGAGGCCTACGTGAGCGCGTGCGCGAGCCTCAGAGGCTGGGCCGAGGCCCGCGAGGGCGCGGCCCGAACCGAGCTCGCCGCGCGCGATGCACACCACCCGGAGCACAGCAAGGACCGGGCGGCACGGCCTTCGCCAGCCCGTCGCCCATGACGCTCACTGCACCGCCGGGCGGCGTGTGAGCGTGTCCTAGGATGGCCGTATGTCCGCCGAGCTGACCGTCGCCGCCGTGCAGTCCGTGGCCTTTCCCGGCGGTCTCGAAGCGAACGTCGGCGAGCACGTGCGGCTCCTCGAAGACGCGGATGGCCACGGAGCCCGCCTCGCAGTGTTCCCCGAACTGTCACTGATCGGATACGACCTCCGCTTCCTGTCGGATGAGGCAAACTGGCTGACGAGTCCCTCCGCCCAGCTCGCAGAGCTTCAGGCGGCATGCGAGGACATGGGCATCGCGGCGGCAGTGGGAGCGGCGGTGCGCGAGCCGGACGGGACACCCCGGCTTGCGTCGGTCCTGGTCCGGCCGGGTGTCCCGTCGCTCATTGCGCCCAAGGTGCATCTGCACGGGCGGGAGAAGGAGCTCTTCGAGCCGGGCAGGAGGCCCACCGTCGTGGACATCGACGGCTGGAACGTAGCGCTCGCCGTCTGCTTCGACGTCGCCCACCCGGCACATGCGGCACAGGCCGCGGCCGCGGGCGCTGACCTCTACGCGGCGTCGGCCGTGTACGTGGTGGGGGAGGAGCGGCGGCTCGACCTCCACTTCGGATCCCGCGCACTGGACAGCCGCTTCTTCACTCTCTTGGCCAACGCGGGTGGGGTGAGCGCCTTGGGACCGTCCTGCGGGCAGAGCGGTGTCTGGGGGCCGGATGGGCACCGGATGGCCTCGGCTGCGGGGACCGGGGCCGAGGTTGTGCCCGCAGTCCTGTTCCGCTCGGCGCTCGCACCCTACCGTGCCCCGTCCTGAGCCGCGTTGCCCAAAGCGGCGGTGCACGCGGTAACGTTCTGTGCATGGCTGACACTGAGACCCGCGCGCGCACGTTCGGCACCCTCCTGGCGGCAATGGTGACGCCGTTCACCCAGGACGGCGATGTCGATTACGACGCTGCGGGCGAGTTGGCGGCCAAGCTCGTCGATGACGGCTGCGATGGGTTAGTCGTCACGGGCACGACGGGTGAGACCTCGACCTTGACGGACGAGGAAAACCTGGGCATGTTCAAGGCCGTCCTCGAGGCAGTGGGCGGCCGGGCCAAGGTGATAGCCGGCACCGGCACCAACGACACCCGCCACTCGGTGAGCCTCTCACGGGGGGCCGCGGAGCTCGGGGTCGACGGCCTCCTCCTCGTCACGCCGTACTACAACAAGCCGAGCCAGGCAGGCGTGCGCGCGCATTTCGAGACGGTCGCCTCCGCGACCGAGCTTCCGGTCATGCTGTACGACATCCCGGGCCGCACGGGGATCCCGATCGAGACCGACACGATCCTGCGGCTCGCCGAGCACCCGAACATCGCCGGCCTCAAGGACGCCAAGGCCGATTTCGGCGCGGTCACCCGAGTGCTCACCAAGACCGACCTTGCCGTCTACTCGGGAGACGACGCGCTCACACTGCCTTGGATGGCAGCAGGTGCGCTCGGTGTCGTCTCTGTCACGGCGCACGTCGCCACGAAGCAGTTCAGGGCCCTCGTCGACGCCGCGCTCGCGGGAGACTTCGCGACGGCTCGCAGGATCCACTTCGAGCTCGATCCCGTGATCCGCGGTGTCATGACCCGCGTGCAGGGCGCCGTGGCAACCAAGCAAGTTCTCAAGTGGCAGGGTGTCCTGCCCAACTCCGTGGTCCGGCTCCCCCTCGTGGAGCCCGGCGACGCGGAGCTTGCCCTCATCCGCAACGATCTGGCCGAAGCCGGAATGGACTTCGCCGCCTAGGAGCAGCACCAGAATGACCCAACGAGCCCTGTCCGTCCTCACCACCCCGCCCTCGCTGAAACCGGGGACCCTGCGGGTCGTCCCGCTTGGCGGGCTGGGCGAGGTCGGGCGGAACATGACCGTATTCGAGATCGAGGGCAAGCTCCTCGTCGTCGACTGCGGCGTCCTCTTCCCCGAGGAGACCCAGCCCGGCGTCGACCTCATCCTGCCGGACTTCTCGTACATCGAGGACCGTGTGCAGGACATCCTCGCCGTTGTGCTCACGCACGGCCACGAGGACCACATCGGCGCTGTCCCCTACCTCCTTCGCCATCGCCGCGACGTCCCGCTAGTCGGGTCCCAGCTCACCTTGGCACTGGTCGAGGCGAAGCTTGCCGAGCACCGCATCAACCCCGTGCTCCGGGTCGTCGAGGAAGGCCAGGTACTCGATTTCGGCCCGTTCCAGACCGAGTTCGTTGCCGTCAACCACTCCATCCCGGACGCCCTCGCGGTGTTCATCCGCACCGCCGGCGGGACGGTCCTGCACACCGGGGACTTCAAGATGGACCAGCTCCCCCTTGACGGGCGCATCACCGACCTCCGCCATTTCGCCCGTCTCGGCGAGGAGGGCGTGGACCTGTTCATGGCGGATTCGACGAACGCCGACATCCCCGGCTTCACGACCGCCGAGAAGGAAATCGGCCCCACGTTGGACCGCCTCTTCGGGCAGGCCCGTAAACGGATTATCGTGGCCAGCTTCTCCTCGCACGTCCACCGCGTACAGCAGGTGCTCGACGCCGCCCATCACCATGGCCGCAAGGTCGCCTTCGTGGGACGGTCGATGGTGCGGAACATGGGTATCGCTGCGAAGCTCGGCTACCTCGACATCCCGCCGGGCATCCTTGTGGACATGAAGGCGATCGACGACATCCCGGACCACCGCCTCGTGCTCATGTCCACCGGATCCCAGGGCGAACCGATGGCGGCTCTGTCCCGGATGGCGAACGGCGACCACCGTGTGCAGGTGAACCAGGGGGACATGGTCATCCTCGCCTCCTCGCTGATCCCCGGCAACGAGAACGCGGTGTTCCGGGTCATCAACGGCCTGCTCAAGCTAGGCGCCACGGTGATCCACAAGGGCATGGCCAAGGTTCACGTCTCGGGCCATGCGGCCGCGGGCGAGCTCCTCTACTGCTACAACATTGTCGAACCGCTCAACGCCATGCCCATTCACGGTGAGACGAGGCATCTCATCGCCAACGGCAACCTCGCGCTCGAGACGGGAATGGATCCGGAGAGCGTGATCCTCGGGGACAATGGCACCGTTGTCGACGTTGCGGACGGCATCGCCAGGATCGTCGGCCAGGTCGAGGTCGGATTCGTGTACGTAGACGGCAGCAGCGTCGGTGAGATCACCGACGTCGACCTCAAGGACCGCCGGATCCTCGGCGAGGAGGGATTCATCTCGGTCATCACCGTGGTGAACCGCTCCACGGGCAAGGTCGTCACGGGTCCGGAGATCCATGCACGCGGTGTGGCCGAGGATGACGCCGTCTTCGACGACATCGTCCCCAGGATCAACGAGGCCCTCGAGGAGGCCATCCTCGCAAAGTCGGACCACACGGCCTACCAGCTCCAGCAGGTGGTCCGCCGTGTCATGGGCACATGGGTCAGCCGCAAGCTGCGCCGCAAGCCGATGATCATTCCCGTCGTCCTCGAGGCCTGACAGACAGTTACTCCCTACCCCCTCAGGCCGCCGCTCCCGTCGAAATCCGCGGAAGCGGCGGCCTTTCGGGGTACGGTGGCCAATATGGCGACTCGTACCTCCCCCACGCCTAGAACACGCTCGACGCAGGCCACGGCCACGTCAGGCGGCCGATCCCGCGCCGGCTCATCCCGCGCCACATCGGGGAAGGGGAGTACGGCATCGCGTGGCGTCACGAGTTCTCACACCGGGCAGCCCTGGCTCGCCCGGGTCATCGGAGCCACGTGGGGGGCGCTCGCCCACGCGGTCGGTGGCGGTGTGCGCCGCATCGGTACCGACGTGAGCGGCCTTGACCCCGAATCGCGCCGGGACGGCGCCGCACTGTTCAACCTCGTCTTGGCCGTGTTCGTGGCGACCTTCGCATGGTGGGGCTGGAAGGGCTGGTTCCCTGATGCGGTCTACGCCGTGGTCAACGGCACGTTCGGCTGGGTCTCGCTCCTCCTGCCGCTCATGCTGGGAGCATGTGCGTTCCGGCTCTTCCGCAAGCCGGCTGACCATCGCGGCAACAACCGAGTCGGCATCGGGTTCATCGTCATGACCTTCGCAGCGACGGGCCTCGCCCACGTCCTCGGCGGCCTGCCCTCGGCTGCGAACGGCTTCGAGGGACTGCAGGGCGCCGGAGGGATGCTCGGCTTCCTCGCCGCCTCGCTCTTGGCTGCTGTCCACCCAGCAGTGCCCATCGTCATCTACTCGGCGCTCGCTTTCGTCTCGGTGCTCATCGTGACGGCAACGCCGTTCGCGGCAATCCCCCGCCGCCTCCGCTCCGGATGGGAGCACCTCATGGGCCTCGACCTCGCCCCCGAGGAACAGGACGCTCACGATCGCAGCTACCTCTACGACTCGGAGCGGCGGGCCCAAGGCGCGGCGAAGGAGCGCCGCAAGAAGAAACGGCGGCTGTTCGGCAGGGATGACGAGGATCCGGCCGAGCGCACCGACGGCTTCGCCGGTGACGAGCCGTACGAGCGCGCCGTCGTCGATGATCCGGGGGCGACCGCCGCGCTCCCGGCGCCCGCGCAGGGCCGGTCCCAAGCTGAGGCTGCGATCCAGAAGATCCGTGCGGCGCAGGGGCGACGGGACGCTCAGGCCCCCAGCGGGGACGACGGCGTGAGCGACGCCACCGAGGCAATCCCCACCGTGGGCCTTCCCACGCCCAACCCCGGCTCTGCTGTCCACGTCCCGTCGAATCCCGTCGCCCCGACCCCGCCGCCCACTCCGATTCCGCAGCGCACCGAACAGCTCCAGCTTTCGGGCGACGTCGCGTACACGCTCCCGCAGTCGGACTTCCTCGTCCAGGGGTCTGCGCCGAAAGAGCGGACGGAGGCCAACGACGCCGTCGTGGCCGCGCTGACCAACACGCTCCAGCAGTTCAACGTCGATGCGGAGGTGACCGGCTTCTCCCGTGGCCCCACGGTCACGCGCTACGAGATCGAGCTGTCTCCGGGCACGAAGGTCGAGAAGGTCACCGCGCTGAGCAAGAACATCTCCTACGCGGTCGCGAGCTCGGACGTGCGGATCCTCAGCCCGATCCCGGGCAAGAGCGCGATCGGCATCGAGATCCCGAACACGGACCGCGAGACGGTCTCGCTCGGCGACGTGCTGCGCAGCCAGAACGCCCGCCGCACCGAGCACCCCATGGTGATGGGCGTGGGCAAGGACGTTGAGGGCGGCTACGTCGTCGCGAACCTCGCCAAGATGCCCCACCTGCTCGTGGCCGGCGCGACCGGCGCGGGCAAGTCCTCGTTCGTGAACTCGATGATCACCTCGATCCTCATGCGCTCCACCCCAGACGAGGTTCGCATGGTCATGGTCGACCCCAAACGGGTCGAGCTCACCGCCTACGAGGGCGTCCCGCATCTCATCACGCCGATCATCACGAGTCCGAAGAAGGCGGCCGAGGCGCTCCAGTGGGTTGTGCGGGAGATGGACGCCAGATACGACGACCTCGCCAACTACGGCTACAAGCACATCGACGACTTCAACAAGGCCGTCCGTGCGGGCAAGGTCATTCCGCCGCCGGGGTCCGAGCGCAAGTTGCGACCCTACCCCTACCTGCTCATCATCGTCGACGAGCTCGCGGACTTGATGATGGTGGCGCCGCGCGACGTCGAGGACTCGATCGTGCGCATTACGCAGCTCGCGCGCGCGGCGGGCATCCACCTCGTCCTCGCGACACAGCGGCCTTCGGTCGACGTCGTCACAGGTCTCATCAAGGCCAATGTCCCCTCCCGCATGGCCTTCGCGACCTCCTCGGTCACCGACTCCCGGGTTGTCCTCGACCAGCCGGGAGCGGAGAAGCTCATCGGCCAGGGCGACGCCCTGTTCCTCCCCATGGGGGCGTCGAAGCCGATGCGCGTGCAGGGGGCATGGGTCTCCGAATCGGAGATCCACAGGGTCGTCGAGCACGTCAAGGGCCAGCTCAAGGTGACGTACCGCGACGACGTCGCGGTCGAACCCGAGAAGAAGCAGATCGACGAGGAGATCGGCGACGACCTCGAGGTGCTGCTCCAGGCCACGGAGCTTGTCGTGACGACCCAGTTCGGCTCGACGTCGATGCTCCAGCGCAAGCTCCGAGTGGGCTTCGCGAAGGCCGGCCGCCTCATGGACCTTCTCGAGAGCCGAGGCGTGGTTGGCCCATCCGAGGGGTCGAAGGCACGCGACGTCCTCGTCAAGCCCGACGACCTGCCAGCGGTGCTCGCCGCGCTGCGGGGGCAGGACGCGCCGTCGTCCGCTGCTAGCCCCACGGACCACGCCCTGGCCGACAACGGGAGCGCCAACCACCACACGGGCGAGTACGAGGTGGACTCGCCCTACGCCGAAGACCTCGTCACGAAGGACCTCGACTCGCGGCCGCAGGCGGTCGACTACCACGACGATGACAGGGACGGTGAGGGCGGCGAGGACGCGTGGTCGCTCACCGGACGATAGGCTGGGACGGTGACCACCTCGCCGTCGGCGTCCTCCCAGCTGTGGAACGTGCCGAACATCCTCACGATGGTGCGTATCGTCCTGGTCCCGTTCTTCATCTGGTCGCTGCTGGCAGACGGTTCCCATGGCGGTGTGCTGCGATGGGTGGCCTTCGTCCTCTTCGCCGTCGCGATCTACACAGACCAGCTCGACGGCTCGATTGCGCGCAAGCACAACCTCATCACCGACTTCGGCAAGATCGCGGACCCGATTGCGGACAAGCTCCTCACGGGCTCGGCGCTCGTGCTCCTCTCCGTGCTCGGTGAACTGCCGTGGTGGATCACGGTCCTCATTCTCGTGCGCGAATGGGGCATCACGGCGCTGCGCTTTGTCGTGATCCGGTACGGCGTGATGCCCGCCTCCCCGGGCGGCAAGCTCAAGACAGTGCTGCAGACGGTCGCGATCCTGCTGTACCTGTTCCCGCTCACGCCCGCGGTTCCAGTCCTGGCGGCGATCGCCTTCTGGACCATGGTTCTTGCCCTGGCGGTGACGGTGGTGACTGGGATCGACTACCTGGTCAAGGCGGTTCGCTTGCGGGCAGATGCGCTCGGAGGGAAGTGACCGTACCGTTGAAGGCAACGGAGGGCCGGAGCGGTGCCGGGGCGACGGCGCGCGCGGTCGTGGAGGCCTTCATCGCCCGCGGGGTCACCGTGGCCACCGCCGAATCGCTCACTGCTGGGCTCGTGGCGGCTACCCTCGCCGACGTGCCGGGTGCCTCCGGGATGCTCCGGGGAGGGGTCGTGAGCTATGCGAGTGGAGTCAAGGCCGACGTGCTCGGCGTATCCCGCGAGCTGCTCGCCAAGGCCGGATCGGTGGACCCAGAGGTGGCGCGGCAGATGGCCGACGGGGCCCGGCGAGTCTGCGGTGCCGACTACGGGGTTGCGACGACCGGCGCAGCGGGTCCCGAGCCGCATGACGGCAAGCCGGTGGGCACGGTCTTCGTCGCGGTGTCAGGGCCCGGCCGCACGACTGTCCGCGAGCACGTTCTCGTAGGGGACAGGCCCGCCATCCGCGCCGCTGCGACGCGTGCTGCCCTCGAAGGGCTGCTTGGTGCCTTGCAAGCCGCCACCTGATACTGGAAGCCAGCTGTGAGTTTGTTGGAGTCGCCGCTTTCCGGGGAACAATGCTGGTGCTGCAGGAGTTATCGATAGTGTCGTCAATGATCGGCGGCACCACTAGGATGATTCACACTGGAGCCCCGGGAGACGGGGCGCCCGAACCAAGGAGCACATCGATACACATGGTTAAGCAGCCCGTATCCGTCAACGGCGTGGTGCGCTGGCGTGACGTGGGCTTGGCCGAGATCGGTAAGCAGGAACAGAAGGAGCGCAAGATGGTTGTTCTGCGTCATGAGATTGGAGACGTCCTCCGCGACGTCCGTCAGCGCCAGGGCCGTACGCTCCGTGAAGTCTCGCACAACGCACGTGTGTCGCTGGGCTACCTGAGTGAGGTGGAGCGCGGTCAGAAGGAAGCCTCTTCCGAACTGCTCTCGTCGATCTGTTCTGCCCTTGATGTGCCCCTTTCAGTCATGCTGCGCGAGGTCAGCGACCGGGTAGCAGTCGCCGAGGGTGTCACCATCCCCGACACAGTGCCGCAGGAATTCGCCCAGCGGTATGGGCGCGACATGAACACGGACTTGGACGCCGAGCTGACGAAGATCAGCTGACGTCGTCAGGAGCAGAGGAGGGCCTCGTTGAGGCGCCGGAGATACAGGGCCAGATCTGCCAACTCCGCGGTCTCCCATGATGCCAGCCGCTCAGCGAAGAACTCGTGGCGGCGGCCCTTCAGCTCCTCGACATGCTTTAGCCCCGTGGGGGTCAGTGCTACTTGCTGGGCCCGGCGGTCGTGCGGGTCGGCTTCCTTGGCCACAAGCCCGATCTCCTCGAGCAGCGCAACCTGCCGGCTGACGGTCGGCTTCCCGACGCCGACCGTCGCGGCGAGATCGGTCACCCGCTGTGCACCCCCACCGTGGAGGATCGTGAGGAGCCCGTAAGCCGCTGGATCGAGATCGGGGTGGAGCTCTCGGGACAGCCCTAGGGATGCAGCACGGCCGCGCCGCCAGAAGACGCCGAGCTGCCGCTCGACGTCGGTCAGGGCGTCATCGAATGCGGCGGACACTCGCGGGCTGGACATACCTCATCTTAGGCTGCCAAGTGCCCTCAGCCGGGGCGGTGGGCTCCTGTCGCTGCCTGAGGGAGAATGAACCGATGCGGAACAGTGATTTCTGGCGGTTGATGGATGACGAGTTCGGAGCAGGCTATGCACATGTCCTGGCCGGGTCTGCCGTTCTCGCCGCAGTCGGCGGGCGCACCGCCGAGGAGGCCCTGAGGGCCGGTGTGCATCCTCGCAGCGTGTGGCTTGCCGTCTGCGAGCTCCAGGATGTGCCCCCTGAGCGCCGGCTCGGCAGGGATCGTCCCATCAAGGACTGAACTTGCGAGGATGTGGCGACACGCCGCCAATGAGTCGAAGATGTGTTCGGGGAAGCGGTAATGTCCTCCACAGAGGATTCCACCTGCGAAGTGCGCCGAAATGTCCACATACCGCAGTCGCGGGCTACGACTGTCAGTGGGCGCCGGTAGCGTGAGCGGCATGGAGGTGCGGCAGGCAGGACAGGCCCTGCCGCGAATAACCCGACCGGAGGTAGACCCATGGCAGCATCAACGCCGGAGCGCCAGAAGGCGCTCGAGGCGGCTCTCGCCCAGATCGACAAGCAGTTCGGCAAGGGATCGATCATGCGCTTGGGGGACGACACCCGGGCGCCGATCGAGGTCATCCCCACAGGCTCCATCGCGCTTGACGTCGCGCTCGGCATCGGTGGCCTCCCGCGCGGCCGAGTCGTCGAGATCTATGGCCCCGAATCCTCCGGTAAGACGACGGTCGCGCTCCACGCTGTCGCGAACGCACAGCGGAACGGCGGCATCGCCGCATTCATCGACGCGGAGCACGCACTCGACCCGGAGTACGCGGCCAAGCTCGGTGTGGACACCGATGCGCTGCTGGTGTCCCAGCCGGATACCGGCGAGCAGGCGCTCGAGATCATGGACATGCTTGTCGGATCGGGCTCGCTCGACATCATCGTGATCGACTCCGTGGCAGCCCTCGTGCCGCGGGCGGAGATTGAAGGCGAGATGGGCGACAGCCATGTGGGACTCCAGGCCCGCCTCATGAGCCAGGCACTCCGCAAGGTCACCGGGCGCCTCAACCAAACCAAGACGACGGCTATCTTCATCAACCAGCTCCGCGAGAAGATCGGCGTCTTCTTTGGCTCCCCTGAGACGACCACCGGCGGCAAGGCACTCAAGTTCTACGCCTCGGTGCGCATTGACGTCCGTCGCATCCAGACGCTCAAGGAAGGCGCCGATTCCGTCGGCAACCGTACCAAGGCCAAGATCGTCAAGAACAAGATGGCCCCGCCCTTTAAGCAGGCCGAGTTCGACATCATCTACGGGCAGGGCATCTCCCGTGAGGGCGGCATCATCGACATGGGTGTCGAGCACGGCATCATCAAGAAGTCCGGCTCGTGGTTCACCTACGACGGTGATCAGCTGGGCCAGGGCATGGAGAACTCCCGGCGCTTCCTTCGCGACAATCCCGAGCTCGCGGACGAGCTCGAGCGACTCATCAAGGAGAAGCTCGGAGTCGGCGTCAAGAAGGATGTTGACGAGGAGCAGCCGCGCCTCAAGGCCGTCGACGGCGAATAGGTGGTAGTACGCCGGGGCCGGCAGGCCCCACCGCCACCGGAGCAGGACCCGGAGGCAGATTCGGAGTCGGTGGCGCGTGCAATCCTTCTTCGGCAGCTGACCCTCGGCCCACGCAGCCGGCTTCAGCTCGAGCGGAAGCTGCGTGACCGGAACGTTCCGATGGAGGTCGCAGCGGCCCTCCTCGACCGCTTCGAGGACGTCGGCCTCGTCGACGACGCCGAATTCGCGCGGATGTGGGTACGGGGACGCGGCGAGGCGAAGTCTCTCGGACGCTCGGCCCTCCGGCGCGAGCTCAACGAGAAGGGCATCACCGGCGACTTGGCGGAGGAGGCCCTCGAGGAGCTGACTCCGGACGCCGAGGAGGAATCCGCGCGCCGCCTCCTCGCGCGGCGCGTGCGGCCCTTCGACCGGACAGACCCTGCCGCACGGGACAAGGAGCTGCGGCGGCTCGTCGGCCTGCTCGCGCGGAAGGGACACTCGCCCGGTTCTGCGTTCCGCCTTGCAGCACAGGTGATCGACGCCGATTCCGGAGACAATGTGCTTGAGCAGCGCCCTTACTGACGGCCTCTATGCTGACGGTGCTCCAAAAACTCGGCGTGCTCCTGAGAAGTCGGCAGGCCCCGGCGTGTCGGCGTCGCTGATGGGATTTCTGTGACTAGGGTGACAGATGGGATTACTGCGGTATTCTCTAAGGTGTGCAATCTCGACGTGGAGTGAGCGTGGCGAGGCGTGCCAAAGGCGTGCGTGGTGCGCTTGTTCTCGCCGTGTCGTTCGCCTGCATGGCACCAGCCATGGCGCCCTCGGCACTTGCTGACGATAACGCGCCTCCCACTGGGTATCCCACGTGGGCGGAAGTCCAGACGGCCAAGGCGAATGCCGACTCGGCGAAAGTCGAGTCGGACAGGATCGGTTCCCTCCTGACAACGGTAGAGGGGACGGCTGCTGATGCCTCGGCCAAGGCTGTGACGGCCGGCGCAGCGTCCGCAAAGGCAGCCCAAGCAGTCACCGACCAGATACAGGTCGTGGCCGTGCTCGAGCAGGAGGCCGCGAAGCGGGCAGGGGAACGGGATGCCGCCCAGCGGGCTACCGGACAGCTCGCCGCCGATTCCTACATGGGCGGGTCTCCCACCGGTCCGATCGAGACTCTCTCGGTCCTCAACCAGCCCGATGGCATCGGCAGGCTGCAGACGCTCCAGGTCCTCGGCGACCAGGCCGCGCAAGCGGTTGCCGAGTACCGCGTCGCGGCCAATGCCGCGACGGCTGCCGAGGACAAGTCCCGCGCCGCGAAGGACGCGCTCGCAGACCTCGCGGCAACCGCGGCCCGTCAGCTTGCGGATGCCCAGTCGGCCCAGAAGGAAGCCCAGACCGTGGTTGCCCAGACCCAGGAGCGGGAGGACACGTTGCTCGCCCAGCTCGCCGACCTCAAGGGAACCTCCGTATCGGTGGAACGCAGTTACCGTGAAGGCCAGGCTGCCCAAGCTGCCTATGCGGCCGCTCAGGAGGCGAAGCGGCGGGCCGCAGAGCAGGCAGCGCTCGAGGCCCAGCGCCGGGTCGCTGACGCAGCCGCGGCGCAGCGCGCAAGCCAGACAGTGCAGCAGGCGGCGCAGCCTCTGGCCCAACAGCAGCAGGCAGCGGGCAGTGTGCTCAATCCCGCACCTCAGGCCCGTCCCCAGTCGGCGCCCGTACCTCAGGCCGCTC
>NZ_JAIZDP010000006.1 GCF_021554725.1 Sinomonas notoginsengisoli
ATCGAGATCAAGGAAGGCAAAGAGCTCCGGAAGGACATCAAGGACGGCAAGGCTGAAGTCGAGGGGAAAATTCAGGACATAGGCCAGAAGCTGTCCGAGGTCGTCCTGGGCGGCGGCGTCGTCCCGGGCGCCTCGGACACGGAGGCGAGGCTCGCCGCACTGGAGAGCACCGTGCAGGAGTTGGGCCACTTCATCGCCCAATCGCTGCGGCCCGATCTCGGCGCAGGCGCGCTAGCGTACGACGACGTGCAGGCGCAGCAGGCGCGTTCAAAGGATGAGAAGGACCTCAAGGACGCCGAGCGCCTCGGCTAGGGGCCCCATGATCCTCGTCCTATGCGGTGACGGCGACCCCTCCGCTGTCTGGGCGGCCCGAGGCCTCCGGCTGCTCGGGGCGGAGGCGGTCGTCGTCACGGCCGCCGAGCTCGTCTGCGCACTGAGGGTAGTCCACACCGTGGACGACGGCGGGACCCGGCTCCAGCTCGACCTGCCTCTGGGGCGCTCGTGGACTGGACGGGACGGACCTCGACCAGTCAGAGGGATCCTGAACCGGCTCGCCGACATTCCCGTCCCCACGATGCCGGGCCTGCCTGCGGAAGACCGTGCCTATGCGCGCGAAGAGCTGCGGGCGCTCACCACATCGTGGCTGTCGTCCCTGGCCGCCGAGGGCGTGGCGTTCATCGGCAAGCCTCATCCTGCCGGGTTTGCGGGAGAGTGGCGGTACCCGACCGAGTGGGCCGCGCTCGCGTCGGCTGCGGGCCTCGGCACCCGTCCGTTCGCTCTGACTCCGGACCGTCCGTCGCCCGCAGTGGAGTCCGACGACCTCGGCGCGGGGGCGGGCAGCGGGGGAAGCGCCGTCGTGCTCTGCGGACAGGTGTTCGGGACGGCGCCGCCGGAACGGGCGCGGCAGCTCGCGCTCCTCGCGTCCCTCGCGGATGCCGACACCCTCGGTGTCCAGTTCGACGTCCTGGGCCGGATCAGCCAGATCGGGCTGCTGCCCGATCTGCGGGTCGCCGGTGCCGCAGGGCTCACCGTGCTCACGGGGGCGCTGTCCGGCTTGCCGGTCGGCTCCCGCTCGGGACGGGCGGCGCCGTGATCCTCTTGTTCGGCATCCCCTCGGAGCCCCCGCTGCGGCTCGTTCTCGAGCGGCTCGAGGCTCGCCGCGCGAAATTCCTGATGGTCGACCAGCGGGACTGGGCCGGCTGCGACCTCCGAGTCGAGGTCGGCGGCAGGCGGCTGACCGGGCACCTCGACACCCCGGCGGCCACGGTCGCGCTTGAGGCCGTCCACGGAGCCTATGTGAGGCTGATGGACGACTCGAGACTGCCGGACTTGGCCGGTCTCCCTGCGGACGCGCCAGACCGTGTGCGCTGCCGGGGCTTCCACACCGTGCTCGGCGAATGGCTCGAGGCGACGCCGGCCCGCGTGCTCAACCGCGCACGCCCGCAGGCATCGAACGCGTCCAAGCCGTACCAGGCCCAGCGGATCTCGGCGGCGGGGTTCTCGGTCCCGGCGACGCTCGTGACGAACGATCCGGCCGAGGTCCTCCGCTTCCGTGCGCGCTACGGCAGGATCGTCTACAAGTCGGCGAGCGGGATCCGGTCGATCGTGCGCGAGTTCACGGACGCCGATGAGGCGAGGCTCGACCTCGTCAGATGGTGTCCCGTCCAATTCCAGGAGTACGTTCCGGGCGTGGACGTCCGGGTTCATGCGGTAGGGCACGAGGTGTTCGCGACAGCCATCGAGAGTGACAGCACGGACTACCGGTATGCGAGTCGGGACGGGGGAACCTCCGACCTTCGTGCCACACGGCTGAGCCCGGACATCGAGGAGCGCTGCGTCTCATTGGCCGAGGCGCTGGGCCTGCCTCTGGCGGGAATCGACCTTCGCGTGGCCCCAGGCGGGCGCATCGTGTGCTTCGAGGTGAATCCGTCACCGGCGTTCAGCTTCTACGAGCAGCACACGGGCCAGCCGATCTCGGCGGCGATCGCAGACTGGCTCGCCGCCTGACGCACGCGGGTACGCTTGTTCCATGCCCACCCAGCGTCAGATCACCGTTCGCCGCGCCCCCAAGTACGTCCCATTCCTCGTGGCCGGCGGCCTCCTCGGCGTGATCATCGCGGCGGCCACCTCCTTCTCGGTCCCGGCCCCGAAGGACTACACGCAAGGATCGGTGTTCGGCTACTTCCTGGTCCTCTTCGCGGCCGGCGGAGTGCTCGTGGGCGCCGTGGTTGCCCTCATCCTGGACCGCGTCTCGCTGCGCCGCGCCGAGCGGGCCACAGTCGAGGAAGTCGAGGAGCCCGCCAGCGCCGCTCCCGGCGCCCCCGCGCAGGGCGAGGAGACGCACGACGCCGGCCCCGCGCCGTCGTCCGCCGATCCCACCGACGCGTCGGCGGACCACCGTACAGAAGGCGGCGCATCCGCCTGAGAAGATGTGGCCCACGCGATACCTGCCCGGCTATCGCCTGCGCCGTGAGACAATCAACCAGTGGTACGCGGTGACGGACTCCTCTCCCTTGATTTAGACCCCCTCGACAAAGGCCCCCAAGACGCCTGTGGCGTCTTCGGCGTGTGGGCGCCCGGCGAAGAAGTCGCCAAGCTCACCTACTACGGCCTCTATGCGCTCCAACACCGCGGACAGGAGTCCGCGGGAATCGCCACGAGCGACGGCACACGCATCAACGTGTACAAGGACATGGGCCTCGTGTCCCAGGTGTTCGACGAGTCGACCCTCAACACGCTGACCGGCCACCTCGCCGTCGGGCACTGCCGGTACTCGACGACCGGCTCAAGCCATTGGGCGAACGCCCAGCCGACGCTCGGAGCCACCGCCAACGGCACCGTGGCCCTAGCGCACAACGGAAACCTGACCAACACGGCAGAGCTCCACAAGGCCATCGACAAGCTCACCGGTGGCGAGCTGACCGGCGAGATGAAGCAGGGCAACACGTCGGACACGGCCCTCGTCACCGCACTCCTGCATGGCCAGGAGGGTCATACGCTCGAGGAGACCGCCATGGAGCTCCTCCCGAAGATCCGCGGCGGCTTCTGCTTCGTCTTCATGGACGAGACCACCGTCTACGCAGCCCGCGACACCTACGGCATCCGCCCGCTGTGCCTCGGGCGCCTCGAGCGAGGCTGGGTTGTCGCATCGGAGCAGTCAGCCCTCGCAACCGTCGGGGCGAGCTTCATCCGCGAGATCGAGCCGGGCGAGTTCATCGCGATCGACGAGCACGGCGTCCGCTCCCAGCGCTTCGGCGAGCCCACGCCGGCGGGGTGTGTCTTCGAGTACGTGTACCTTGCCCGCCCGGACGCGGCAATCGCCGGGCGCTCGGTGTACGAGTCACGCGTCGAGATGGGTCGTCAGCTGGCCCGCGAGAACCAGCACGACGCCGACATCGTGATCCCGGTGCCCGAGTCCGGAACTCCCGCCGCAGTCGGCTACGCCGAGCAGTCAGGCATCCCGTTCGCGCACGGGTTCGTCAAGAACTCCTACGTGGGCCGCACGTTCATCCAACCGTCCCAGACGCTGCGCCAGCTCGGCATCCGCCTCAAGCTCAACGCACTCGAGTCCGTGATCCGCGGCAAGCGTGTGGTGGTGGTAGACGACTCGATCGTGCGCGGGAACACGCAGCGCGCGATCGTGCGCATGCTCCGCGAGGCCGGGGCCAAGGAGGTCCACGTCAAGATCTCATCGCCGCCCGTGAAGTGGCCGTGCTTCTACGGCATCGACTTCGCCTCGCGGGCCGAGCTCATCGCGAACGGCGCCACGATCCACGAAATCTCCCAGGCCATCGGCGCCGACTCGCTCGGGTACATCTCCGAAGAGGGCATGATCTCCGCCACCCAGCAGCCGCGAGAGCGCCTGTGCACCGCGTGCTTCACCGGCCAGTACCCGATCGAGTTGCCGAGCGCGGACAAGCTCGGCAAGCACCTCCTCGAGCGCCGGAATGCGGCTGGGGGCAGCGCTGCACCGGCGGAGATCCCGGTCGACGCTGTCCCAGACGCAGAGGACGGTGGCCACCCCGGCTCGACCGGCTGCGATCCCGGCCCGGACGCCGAATTCGAACCCCTGCTGAGCGACGCGGACCGGAGAGAGACCGTATGAGCGCCCGCACCCCCGAGCAGTCTCGCGCCGGCACGGGAATGGCCTCCCCAGCGATCACCTACGCCGCGGCCGGCGTCGACGTCGAAGCCGGGGACCGCGCCGTCGAGCTCATGAAGGACGCCGTCAAGGCTACCCACAACTCTTCGGTGCTGGGCGGCGTCGGCGGCTTTGCGGGATTGTTCGACGTCTCGCGCCTCACGGGCTTCAGGCGCCCGCTGCTCGCCACCTCGACCGACGGTGTCGGAACGAAGGTCGCGATCGCGCAGGCGATGGACGTGCACGACACGATCGGCTTCGACCTCGTCGGCATGGTAGTGGACGACATCGTCGTTGTCGGCGCGGAGCCGCTGTACATGACGGACTACATCGCGTGCGGCAAGGTCGTCCCGGAGCGAATCGCTGACATCGTCCGCGGCATCGCGGCCGCGTGCTCCGTGGCGGGAACCGCACTCGTGGGCGGCGAGACCGCCGAGCATCCGGGCCTGCTCGGCGAGAGCGAGTACGACGTCGCGGGCGCGGCCACCGGTGTCGTCGAGGCGGACGCCCTTCTCGGACCCGACCGCGTGCGCGCAGGCGACGTCGTGATCGGCATGGCTTCCTCGGGCATCCACTCGAACGGCTACTCTCTGGTGCGACGGGTCATCAACCACGCCGGCTGGGCGCTGGATCGCCAGGTTTCCGAGCTCGGGCGCACCCTCGGCGAGGAACTGCTCGAGCCGACCCGCGTGTACGCCGCGGACTGCCTCGACCTCGTGCGGGCGCTCAACGGCACTGCCGGCGGAGACGAGCTGTCGCTGCGCGGGTTCTCGCATGTCACCGGCGGAGGCCTTGCCGCGAACCTCGCGCGCGTGCTGCCCAAGGGCCTCGTTGCGACCGTGGACCGCTCCACATGGGAGCTCCCGGCCATCTTCAAGGTCGTCGCCGAGGCGGGCAACGTGCCCCAGGCCGACCTCGAGCGCACGCTGAACCTCGGTGTGGGCATGGTCGCGATCGTCGCCCCCGACGCCGCGGACGCCGCCCTCGCCCGCCTCGCGGAGCGTGGACTGCCGTCGTGGGTCATGGGACAGGTCGGCGCGGATGACCTCGCCGGTCCTGCTGCTCGCGCAGCGGCCGCTGGGCCCGACTACGTCCAGGGCGCTAAGGGCGTGGACGGCGGCGCGGTCCGCTTAGTCAACACCTACGCCTGATCCACCCGCGTGCGGCCAGTTCGCGCCGTCCCGTATCGTCTGGCGCGACCGCGCGTCAGCCAGCGGTCACCGAGGCGTACGCCAAGGCGCTCGCACCGTCCTGATCCGAATTCCGGTGGACCGGCACTTCCCCGTGTCAGGAGCGTCTGGCAGCGTGGAGCCATGGTGGAGAAGCCGCAGGAGACCGCGCACGATGCCGTCCCAGCCTTCGACTGGGACCCCCGCACTGCAGAAGTCCAGGCGGACCAGATCGCGGCGTACGACGCCATGCGGGCGAGATGCCCCGTGGCACTCGGCGCGCAGGGCAACTGGGCCGTGTTCAACCACGCGGACAACCGCGAAATCCTCGCGGACCCTCGGACCTTCTCCAACGCCGTCTCGGCGCACCTGACTGTCCCCAACGGCATGGACCCGCCCGAGCACGCCCCGTACCGGGCGATCGTGGACAAGTACTACACCCCGTGGCGCATGCACGCCTTTGAGCCCACCTGCCGCGGGATCGCGCACAGGCTCATCGCGGCGCTTCCCCGGCACACCGAGGTGGAGGTCATGGCAGCCCTCGCCGAACCGTTCGCGAACGAGGTGCAATGTGCGTTCATGGGCTGGCCGAAGACGCTCCACGGTCCCCTGCGCGAATGGACCAAGAAGAACCACGCCGCGACGCTGAGACTCGACCGTGCGGCGATGTCCGCGATCGCCCTCGAGTTCGACGGGTACATCCGGGAGCAGCTCGATCTCCGGCGTGGCCCGTCGGCTGCCGCTGGGGGCGCGGCGACGGGCGCGGCGACGGGCACGGCCCCCGACGCGACCGCCGAGCTGCTGGGCGAGGAGATCAACGGCCGGTTGCTCACCGACGAGGAGATCGTCTCGATTGTGCGCAACTGGACGGTAGGCGAGCTCGGCACGATCGCTGCCAGCGTCGGGATCATTGCCCGGTTCCTCGCCGCGAACCCCGATGTGCAGACCGACCTGCGGGGCCGGAGGCACGACGGCGCGCTGCTCGCCCTCGCGAGCGACGAGATCCTCCGGCTCGACGCGCCGCTGATCGCGAACCGGCGCCGGACCACCCGAGAGGTGGACCTCGGGGGCCGGAGGATCCCCTCCGGGGAGCGCGTTGTGGTGCTCTGGGCCTCCGCGAACCGGGACGAACGCGTCTTTGGCGATCCCGACGAGTTCAGGCTCGACCGCAATCCGGCCGACAACCTGCTGTACGGGGAGGGCATCCACGCGTGTCCGGGGGCGCCCCTGGCCCGGCTAGAGCTGAGCGTGCTCATGCAGGAGTTGCTCGGCGCGACACAGACCCTCGAGCTTGCCGGCCCACCGCCGGCACGGGCCGCCTATCCCGCAGGGGGCTGGGGAAGCGTCACACTGCGCCTTGGGTGAGGCCCTCCTCGAGCTCCCCGAGGGCCTCGCCCACGTCCGCGCGCCAACGCCATGCGGCCCGGGAATCCCCCCGGCTCGGCCCTTGGTTGACGATCCCGACGGGCTTGCCCTCCCGGACAGCGTCCAGCACGAACCGGAAGCCGCTCATGACCGCCAGGGACGACCCGAGCACGAGGAGGCTGCGCGCGGAGGCGAGCATCGCCGTCGCCCGCTCCTTCCGCTCGAGCGGGACGCTCTCTCCGAAGTAGACGACGTCGGGCTTGAGCATGTCGGATCCGCAGACGAGGCACGGGACCATGACGAACCGCTCGACCCAGTGGGCGTCAAGCTCGATGTCGCCGTCCGGGTTGACCGTGGCGGGATCATGGGCGACCGCCTCCGCGTAGCCTGGGTTGGCCTGCGCGAGACGCTCGTCGAGGTTGATGCGACCCTCTACATTGCCGCAGTTGAGGCACACGACCTTGTCCAGGTCACCGTGGAGGGTTACCAGACGGCGTGTTCCGGCCGCCGCGTGCAGGCCGTCCACGTTCTGGGTCACTACTCCGGCCACGTACCCGCGCCTTTCGAGGTCGGCGAGGATCCGGTGGGCCCGGTTCGGCTCGGCACGATTGAGGTGCCGCCAGCCGACGTAGCTGCGCGCCCAGTATCGATGGCGTGCCGCCGGGTCGTGGCGGAACTCCTGGTAGGTCATGGGCCGGTGCTTGCGCCACGAACCCTGAGGTCCGCGATAGTCAGGAATCCCCGATGCCGTGGACACCCCCGCGCCGGTCAGCACGAGCACGCCGCGGGCCTGAAGCATCGCGAGAATACCGGCGCAGGCGACGGCGGGAGGCTGGGGTTCAGTGGTCTCCGTCACCTCACGCGCGATCGAGCGCAGTGCTGCAGCGTGCGCTCCGGCGACGGCGGGGTGCTCGAACGGATTCAGGGGCTCAACCGATCCGGCGAGAGCCCTCGTCGTCGTCATCGTCGGCAAACTGATCCGCGTACTTGTCCTCGTACTCCGAGTAGTCCGGCTCGGAATCATCGGTGTACCGGTGAGAAGAGTGGCTGGCCTGCGAGCCCAGCTCGCGCTCGAGAGCCGCATAGTCAGTGCTCGGGCTGTAGTACTTGATGTCCCGGGCCTGCTTGGTTGCCTTAGCCTTTTGACGGCCGCGCCCCATGGCGTGACCCCCTCTTTGCGTCGTTCCGGAGGTTGTCGCGAAGGCACGCTCGCGAGGCCCCAGAGTGTCTGATCAATTTGTCGTAGGTCTAGACTACATGTAATTGTGCCGTAGCGCGTATTCGAGCGGCGCTGGCCACTGGCCGTGTGAGCTACAAGGAAGCG
Organism: Sinomonas notoginsengisoli; assembly: GCF_021554725.1. GTDB lineage: Bacteria > Actinomycetota > Actinomycetes > Actinomycetales > Micrococcaceae > Sinomonas > Sinomonas notoginsengisoli. The sequence goes on from NZ_JAIZDP010000006.1 coordinate 8,000, forward strand.
AGCCCAGTGCATGAGCACGTCCAAGCTCCCCGACGCGCCGCGCCGGGGCAATTTTCCGCCCCCACCGCCGAAGCCCGAGCACCAGCCCGGCGGTGCTGATCGGCAGCATCCGCCCACTGCGGGCACGGAACCTCGACCGCCCTGGAAGAGGCTCTCGGCGGGCAGCCTGTCCGGGAACGAGCCTTCGGCGAAGGGCCGCTCCGCGACCGGTAAGGCGACCGGGAGCGGCACGAAAAAAAGGACCGGTGCGACGGGGACCGGCCTGACGAGACGTGAGCTGCGGAGGCGGCGCCAGCGCCGTGGAGCGGTATATATGCTTGCGGCGCTGGTGGCCGTCGGACTCATTGTCTGGGGGATCTCCGCCCTCATGGCGGGCGGGTCCCCCAAGTCCTCGGTGCAGGTCACTGCCTACGCCAAGGGCGACTGCTTCGCCGATTTCGACGCCGCCGCCAACTCGGGGGACAAAGTGGACTGCACGGCGGCCCACTCAGCGCAGCTCGTCGGCGTCGAGAAGGCCAGCGACAGCGAGGCGTACCCGGGCCGGGAGGCCCTCGCGCAGCGGTCGGGGCAGCTGTGCAAGGACCCGGGCGTCACGCTCCCGCAGGACACGAGCCACCTCAAGCAGCGCTCCGCCTATCCCAGCCAGGACGGGTGGAAGGGCGGAGACCGCCGCATGGACTGCTACATCGTGAGCACCGACGGGAACACGCTCACCGCGTCCGTTCTCCGCTGACCCCCTGCCGCTGTACCCCGAAGGCCGCTGTACCCCGAATGCCCTGCACCCCGTGGCAGTGACGTCCGGGCCGCGGATCGCCCTTACTGGACCGCGGGCACCTTCCGCTTGACGCTCAGGCCGCTCGTGGCACCGGTGAGGTCCTTGAGGTCCACCTCGACATCGGCGACGTCCACCACCACGGTGTCCCCGTCGACGACCTCCCCGGCGAGGATCTCCCGGGCAAGCCGGTCGCCTATCTCGCGCTGCACGAGCCGGCGGAGCGGGCGGGCGCCGTAGGCGGGGTCGTAACCGGTCATGGCCAGCCATGCGCGGGCGCCGTCACTGACCTCGAGGGTGAGCCGACGCTCGGTCAGGCGGGCCTGGAGCGAGGCGACCTGCAGTTCGACGATCTGGGACAGCTCGTCCACCGAGAGCGCGTCGAACATGATCACGTCATCCAGGCGGTTGAGGAACTCGGGCTTGAACGAGGCGTTGACAACGCTCATCACAGCATCCCGCTTTGACGCGTCGCTCAGTTCGGGCTCCACGAGGAACTGGCTGCCGAGGTTGGAGGTCAGCACCAGGATCACGTTGCGGAAGTCCACGGTGCGCCCTTGGCCATCAGTGAGGCGACCGTCGTCGAGCACCTGCAGGAGGATGTCGAACACCTCGGGGTGGGCCTTCTCAACCTCGTCGAGCAGGATCACCGAGTACGGCCTGCGCCGCACGGCCTCGGTCAGCTGGCCGCCTTCCTCGTATCCGACGTAGCCCGGAGGGGCACCGACGAGACGCGCGACCGCATGCTTCTCGGAGTACTCGCTCATGTCGATGCGCACCATGGCGCGCTCATCATCGAACAGGAAGTCCGCGAGGGCCTTGGCGAGCTCCGTCTTGCCCACGCCGGTCGGGCCGAGGAACAGGAACGAGCCTGTGGGCCGGTTCGGGTCGCTGATGCCCGCGCGGGCGCGCCGGACGGCATCGGATACAGCCGCGACCGCCTTCGTCTGTCCGATCAGCCGCTTGCCGAGCTCCTCCTCCATGTGCAGGAGCTTCTGGCTCTCGCCCTGGAGCATGCGCCCCGCAGGGATCCCGGTCCAGGCTGAGATGACCTCAGCGATGTCGTCCGCAGTCACCTCCTCGGCAACCATAGTGGCCTTTCCGGAGACCTGTTCCTCCGCTGCCGATGCCTCCTTGAGCTCTCGCTCGAGAGTCGGGATCTCGCCGTACAGGATCCGGGACGCCTCACCGAGATCGCCCTCGCGCTGGGCCTTGTCCGCCAGGGAGCGCAGCTCGTCGAGCTTGGCCTTGAGCTCGCCGACCCGGTTGAGCCCGGCCTTCTCGGCCTCCCAGCGTGCGTTGAGCGCCGCGAGCTCCTCCTTCTTGTCCGCCATGTCCTCGCGGAGGGCCGCGAGCCGCTCGAGGCTCGCCGCGTCCGTCTCGCCCTCGAGGGCGAGCTCCTCCATGGTGAGGCGGTCGACGGCGCGACGGAGCTGGTCGATCTCCTCTGGCGCCGAATCGATCTCCATCCGCAGCCGTGACGCGGCCTCGTCGACGAGGTCGATGGCCTTGTCCGGCAGTTGGCGGCCGGAGATGTACCGGTTCGAGAGGGTCGCAGCCGCCACGAGCGCCGAGTCGGCGATGGCAACCTTGTGGTGCGCCTCGTAGCGCTCCTTGAGGCCGCGCAGAATCGCGATCGTGTCATCCACGCTCGGCTCGCCCACGAACACCTGCTGGAAACGGCGCTCGAGTGCGGCGTCCTTCTCGATGTTCTCGCGGTACTCGTCGAGGGTGGTGGCGCCGATGAGCCGCAGCTCGCCGCGGGCCAGCATGGGCTTGAGCATGTTGCCGGCGTCCATCGAGGAGTCCCCGGTCGCTCCTGCGCCGACCACGGTGTGGATCTCGTCGATGAACGTGACGATCTGCCCCTCGGAGGCCTTGATCTCCTCGAGGACGGCCTTGAGCCGCTCTTCGAATTCGCCGCGGTACTTCGCGCCTGCGACCATCGATCCGAGGTCGAGGGAGATGAGTGTCTTGCCGCGGAGGCTCTCGGGGACGTCGCCGGCCACCATGCGCTGGGCAAGGCCCTCGACCACCGCCGTCTTGCCCACACCCGGCTCCCCGATGAGCACAGGGTTGTTCTTGGTGCGGCGCGAGAGGACCTGGATGACGCGACGGATCTCGGCGTCGCGTCCAATCACCGGGTCGAGCTTGCCGGACCGGGCGATGGCGGTAAGGTCCGTCCCGTACTTCTCGAGCGCCTGAAAAGTCCCCTCAGGGTCCGGGGAGTCCACCTTGCGGTCGCCACGCACCCCGGGAAGCGCAGCTTTGAGCGACTCGAGCGCTGCGCCGTTGTCACGCAGCGCCTTGCCCACCGCGCCGCCGTCGGCCGCGAGCCCGAGCAGGAGGTGCTCGGTGGAGACGAATGAGTCCCCCATCTGCTCGGCCTGCTGCTGCGCGGCGCTGATGACCTGCAGCCCTTGGCGGCTGAGCTGCGCCTGGGCCACGGTGCTGCCCGAGCTGGCCGGGAGGGCCTTGATGGCCGTGCTGGCCGCGACGCTCACCGAATCCGGGTCCGCGCCTGTGGCTCGCAGGAGGGCGACGGCGACGCCGTCGCGCTGGTCCATGAGCGCCTTGAGGAGGTGCGCAGGCTCAATCTGGGGGTTGCCCGCCGTCGAGGCGTTCATGGCAGCCGCGGAGAGCGCCTCCTGGCTCTTCGTGGTGAATTTGACGTCCAAAACGAGTTCCCTTCCACACAGCTTCCAGCTCCATCCAACCGCGATGCCCTTATCAAGGTCAACGCATCTAAGTTGAGTGTAGGCGACTCAACTTATCGCGGCAAATTGATCACTCGAATCGAGGGGACCAAGTCCCGGGTCTCACGGGGTGGGATGCTTGTCCCCATGGCGATCCTCATCGACTCACCGGTCTGGCCCGCGCACGGGACAGTGTTCGCGCACCTCGTCTCCGACCTGTCCCTCGCGGAACTGCACGCATTCGCCGCCGCGGCAGGCATCCCCGAGCGTGCCTTCGACGAGGACCACTACGACGTCCCGGAACGCCGCCACGCCGAGCTCGTGGCCCGGGGCGCCATGGAGGTCAGCGGGCGGGATCTCGCCCGCGCGCTCATCGCCTCGGGCCTGCGCGTGCCCGCCCGCGAGCGGGCCAAGGCGCTCGAACTCCCGCTCATCCAGCGGTGGCAGGCCCTCCTGCCGGGCCGTCAGGACCTGGGCCGGGAACTCCTGACACGGTGGGCCGAGCCGCACCGGCGCTACCACACACGAGCGCACCTCTTCGCCGTCCTGACCTCCCTCGAGAGGATTGCCGCCCGCAAGGAGTCCCCCCGGGACGTACCGCGCGCCGTCGTGCTCGCCGGATGGTTCCACGACGCGGTGTACAGCGCCACGGCGGCGGCCCCGGGTGCCGATGAGGAGGATTCCGCGCGCCTCGCGGAGCACCGCCTCGCCGAGGCGGGGCTCCCCGACGCGGAGATCGGCGAGGTGGGCCGACTCGTGCGGCTCACCTCCCAGCACTCCCCCGAGGCGCACGACGCCGCCGGGCAGCTCCTGTGCGACGCGGACCTTGCGGTGCTGGGCCGGGACGCCCACGGCTACCGACGGTACGCGGCGCAGGTCCGCGAGGAGTTCGGCCATGTGCCCGACGAGGAGTTCCGGGCGGGCCGGGCCGCCGTGCTCGAGCACCTTCTGGGCCTCGATCCCCTGTTCCACACGGAGCCGGCGCGCGCGCTGTGGAGCGGCCGGGCGCACGAGAACCTCCGCGCCGAGCTCCGCAACGGGTCCTGGCTGGAAGGCTGAGGCCCCCGGATCTCGCGGGACGGGCGGCTGAGCGCCTACCGGAAAATGTCCCCCCGCACGCCCATGATGAAGCGGTCGCCGGGAACCGCCTTCTGGAGCCAGTCCACCATGTACCAATCGGGAATAGCGACGCATCCTGCAGTGGGGACGGGGTTCTCGTGCAGGAAGATCGCGAAGCCCGCGTCCTGGACGATGTCACTGTCCGGCGGCCGGTTGTAGTTGATCACCGCACCCTGGCGGTAGTCGTGCTGGGGGCGGGTGGCGAAGTACCACATGTTCTCGTCGTACCCCACCCAGCTCGAGGACTCGAAGTACGTGTTGTACGTCGGCGTCCATGGATTGCCGCCCCAGCGGCTGTTGGGATTGAGGTTGATGTAGTTCAGCGCCGTTCCCGGATTCCCGAGCCCGAACGCATCAGTCATCGAGTAGCTGCCACTGGGCGAGTAGAGGTCGCGGGTAGGACCGGAAGGAACGCCGGGCGCCTTGAATCCGCTGGCACCGACAGTGCCCGGCGTAGCCCAGTCGTTCACGTAGATACCTGCAATGTTCATGCAGCGGATGATCCATGCGCTGGAGCTCCCGTAGGCCTCGGCGACCGCGAACGTCACTGATCGCGCACCCTGGCTGGAGTACACCGAGCGCGAATCGTTGAGGTAGTCGCACTCGTTGTAGCCGTAGGTGCGGGCGGTCCCGTTGCGCCACGAGATGGCGCCGCCCTGGAACCTCTGGATGCAGTCCGACCCGGAGCAGATCTCATCGGTAGTCGGGTAGCGGAGCCAGCCGTTCTCATAGCCCTGCCCGGCCCACGCGTCGCGGATTCCCCCCACCGAGATATGCGCCCCCGTACCCGCCGACCAGACAATGGCTCCGCCCTCGTACATCTGGTAGCAGCCTCCGTCACGGAGGCCGCAGACCTCGTCGGTGGTGGGGTAGCCCATCCGGCCGTTCTCATAGCCGTACGCGGCCCACGTGCCGCGGATTCCCCCGACCGAGATATGCGCCCCCGTACCAGGCGACCAGACGATCGCCCCCGCCTCATAGGACTGGTAGCACCCACCCGACCGCAGGCCGCACACCTCGTCGGTGGTGGGGTAGCCCATCCGGCCGTTCTCATAGCCGTACGCGGCCCACGTGTCGCGGATTCCCCCCACCGAGATATGCGCCCCCGTACCAGGCGACCAGACGATGGCTCCGCCCTCGTACATCTGGTAGCACCCGCCCGACCGCAGGCCGCAGACCTCGTCGGTGATGGGGTAGCCCATTCGGCCGTTCTCATAGCCGTACGCGGCCCACGCGCGGCGGATCGCCCCGACCGAGATCCGGGCCCCCGTGCTGGAGGACCAGACGATCGCGCCGTTCTCGTACATCTGGTAGCAGCCGCCCGAGCGCAATCCGCACGTTTCGGGGCCCGTCGGCATGCCCATACGACCCGCGGGCCCGCCCAGCGCCTGATATTTCGCGCCGATAGAGCCGAGCGCGAACCAGGATCCTGTGGCATCGCCCGCATAGAGTGCCGCGCGCTGGAACGCCTGCCACTCCGCCGAGGCGCTCAGGGTCTCCGTGTCCGCGATGGGATACCCCGCCACCCCGGCGCCCGGCTCACCTGCAGCGAGGTACGCGGTGAGTACTCTGCCTGTCACCGACCATGCCCCGGTTGCCTGGCTCCAGTAGATCCGGCCGCCTGAGAAGATCTGGTAGCAGCCACCGTCAGCCGTGCAGACCGGATCTCCGCTGGCCGCCCCCAACCGGCCGCTGGGACCTCCCAGCTCGGCGTACTTGGTGGCGATCGCCGCCACCCCGGGAGACACCGGGACGGGAGTGGCCGCGGCCGCACTCGGAGCGGCGGCCTGAACGGACGGCGTCGTGGGGCTGGCCTGGGAGGGCCCGCCCGTCGAGACGCCGCTCGGGGCGGGGCTCGGCGTCGTCGGTCCGGCCGCCGTTGTAGGGGGCACCGCCGCGACCGAGGATGTGGGCGTCGAGGGAGCGGGCGCTGACGCCGTGGCTCCCGGGTCGCTCACGACATTGGGGCTGGGTTGGGTGGGCGCGGGGGCCGTGGCCGACGCCTCGCTCACCACGGCCTGCTGGGGGCTCGGCGTAGCGCCATCGGCGTACACGGGCGTGCCTGATCCCGCCATCAGGGCCACGGCGGCGAGGAGGCTGATGAGGGCACGTCTCACGGCATTACCTCCTGGGATGCGACAAAGCTGCAGTCTGCCGAGGTCGCGGCGCCGGCAGAGAGCGGGAGGGAAACGTCACGCTGTTCCCCGGGGGCGAGCGTCTCAGAGTAGGAACTGTGCCCCACCACAAGGGCCCCGGCGTTCGAGGTCAGCGCCACGGCGACGGTGATCGTCATGCGGCTTCCGCTCGCGTTGTGCAGCCTGCCCGTGAAGAGCCAGGAGCCACCGCCCTGGTCCACGCACTGGGCCTTTTGAAGAGTGCCCGCGGAGACAGCATCGCTTGCAGGGCTCGTCGGCGTGGCGGACGACGCCGACGGCGAGCCGGATGCGCTCGGCGATCGCGTCGTCGTGCTCGTCCCGGAGGGGACGGCGCTGGAGGGCGAAGCTCCGTCCGTCCCGCCGCCGGGCGTGCAGGCGCTCAGTCCGAACGCTGCAGTGGCTGCGAGAATGGCGCATACCGCTCGCTTCACCCGGCCCCCCTCAGGTCAGGGAGCCCCCCTGCAGCGCTCCTGAGCAGAGACTAAATGCAAAGGCAGCCGCATACCACCATTGACTGGAATTATTTCCTGGAAACCGTCCCCTCGACGTCTCCCGCCCGCCAGGCGGCGACGGGCAGGCGCCATTCCGCGTCTCCGGCTGGCGCCATATGGACAAGGGAGACGGACTCGAGGAGGACCTCCTGGCCTTCATGCACGCGGCGCCCCCCTTGGACCGATATGTGAGGGCGGAATCCGCGCCCCGTGTGCTGAGGACTGTGGATTCGCCCTCCGGCAGCCTCGACAGCCTGCCGGATGCGATCATGCAGCGCCTGCAGCGCGGCGTCCTCCTCGACAAGGGAGACCCGCACCCGGCCGCGGTAGCCGAAATCCGCATCCTTTCCTACCCGGACACGGAGCGGCTCGACTGCTTGCGGAGACGAAAAAGCCCCGGCAACCGCCAGAACGGCGGCCTCCGGGGCCATGTCAAAGCGCAGCAATGTCACGTGGAGCGGCCAATGCCGCTTGCCGAAGCGCTGTCCCACCCCTGCGGGCTCGACGAAAGCGACGACAACGAAGGGCTGCAGACCCCCGTGGTCGCCGCTCACGACATCGCCCTTCAGGGGTCAGCTGCGCTCGGCCTGATCGGACGCGGCCTGCTCGCCAGCCTCGGCCACCGTCTTGATGGCCGAGACCTCGAACTCGAGCAGGATCCGGTCGGAGACCTGGACACCGCCCGAATCGAGCGCGGCATTCCAGTTGACGCCGAAGTCCTTGCGGTCGATCCGGCGGGAGCCTTCGAAGCCAGCACGCATATTGCCGAAGGGGTCCGTCTCGATGCCAACGAACTCGATCGGAACGGCGATCTCCTTCGTCACACCGCGAATCGTCAGGTCGCCGTTGACGATGAAGCTGTTGTCCTCGACCTGGTCGATGCGCTTCGAACGGAACGTGATCTCCGGGTAGTGCGGGGCATCGAAGAAGTCGTTCGTGCGCAGGTGCTCGTCACGCTGCGCATTGCGGGTGTCGATGCTCGCCACCTTGATGGTGACGTTGACGGACGAGTTTGTCGGCTCGTCGACGTCGACGTTGATGACGCCTTCGACGTCATTGAACGCGCCGCGGACCTTGGTGACCATCGCATGCCGCGTCGAGAAGCCGACCCTCGTGTGGGCAGGATCCAACTTCCACTCGCCGGCAAGTGAACTATCGAGTTCGGGCATTCGTGCCTCCTTATCAGGTCAAACCTATAGTGCGCTATCCGCGTAGTCCAAGAGCGGGGCAACTACCTCGACGCGCCGCCTCAGTAGCCGTAGCTTGCCAGCAGCCGTTTTGAGGGCACGATCTCCTTGCCCAGGGGCATGAGCGAGACCGGGATGAGCTTGAGGTTCGCGATGGCCAGCGGAATGCCGACGATCGTTGACGCCATGGCAATCGCGGTCGCGACGTGGCCGATCGCGATCCAGATTCCTGCCACGAGCAGCCAGATGATGTTGCCGACCGTGGACGCGGCCCCGACACGGCCGCCCCTGTCCACGATGGTGCGCCCGAACGGCCAGAGGGCATACGAGGCGATGCGGAAGGAGGCGATGCCCCACGGGATGGTGATGATCAGCGCACAGCAGACCACACCGGCGAGGAAGTATCCGAGGGCCAGGACGAAGCCGCCGAAGATGAACCAGATGAGATTCAGAAGGGTCTTCATAGTCACCAGTCTGCCGCTAATACGGCCGCCGGCAGTAGTCCTCCCGGTCTTCGGTCCCCGCCCTCCGCTGGAAGGGCGACCGGTTGCTAGCCTAGGGGAAGAGGCGTTCAGGCCTCCCGGACGAGGGAACCCAGTACCCGGAAAGCGACAAGACTGGCAGGAAAGGGTTCCTCATGTCCTGGCTCGTCCTTCTCGGTTCCGGCGCCCTCGAGGCCGTGTGGGCCGCAGCCCTCGAACGCTCACGCGGCCTCCGCGCGCCGCTGCCCACGCTCGTCTTCGCGTGCGCGTTGGCGGCGAGCATGGGCGGGCTGGCATGGGCGCTGATCGAGATCCCCGTCGGCACTGGCTATGCAGTCTGGGTCGGGGTGGGAGTGGTGCTCACCGCTGTCTACGCGATGGTCCGGCGCCTCGAGCGGACGACGGCGGCACGCATCCTCGCGCTCCTGGGCATCGCCGCGTGCGTCGCCGGGCTCAAGGCGGTGGGCTAGCAATGGCGTGGCTCGTTCTCCTGTGCTCTGCAGTGCTCGAGGCGGTGTGGGCCACGGCGCTCTCGGCCTCCGAGGGCTTCACGCGGCTCGGGCCCTCGATCCTGTTTGCCGTGGCCACGGCCGCGAGCATGGCTGGCCTCGCCTATGCGATGCGGCGCATTCCACTCGCGACGGCCTACGCCGTATGGGTAGGCGTGGGCGCATCTCTCACCGTTGGGTGGGCCATGCTGACAGGAGCCGAGGCGTTCAGCTGGCCGAAGCTCGCGCTCATCGCCGGTATTGTCGCGTGCTCGGCCTGGCTCAAGGCCCTGGGGGCGCGGGACGCCGCCGCGGTCCCGGGGGACGCGGCGGCGACGCCGGGCGCTACTCCGCCGAGGCCCGGGGACCTCCAGTGAACTGCGAGACCCAGCGGGAAGGGTCGGCCACACGGAACTGCCGGCCCGTGACCTCCGCCGGGACGATCCGCACGAAGAATGCCTTCTCCCCAGACTGCCAGGGGAACAGCGGCAGCGCGACGGCCTCGACGATCTCGGAGGTGTCCAGCACGGGCTCAAGCACTCCGTGGACTACAACGGACCACGCCTCGTTGGCCTCCGCCTCATAGCCGTCCACCTCGAACACCACGGGGAGGTGCTCCATGGAGGCCGCGAGCTTGGTGCCCGGCGCGGTGCGGAAGAGCACGGTTCCGCGGTCCACCAGGTAGTTGATGGGGAAGAGTTCGATCCGATCGCCGCCGCTGAAGGCCAGCCGGCCGACGACCATGGTGCGGGTGCGGTCCCACGCGTCCTCTGGAGAGAGGTTGCGGACGCCTTCGGACTGGGTCGGGTTCGTGCGGCTCTCGTGCGTGCTCATGCAGCCAGTCTATGACTCGTCCACTCAGGGACTTAGGGCCCTACGGCCTGCCCCTCTGGGCCGCGTAGGGGCGCGACGTCGCCTCTACGCGGCCCCGGGGTCAGCGGTTGTTGGAGGCCGGGGCGTTCGCCCGGCGCGTGCCGCGGCGTCCCCGGTCTTGGCCCTGGCCGGCGCCCCGCCCCGAGCTGCCGAAGCTGCCACCGGAGGTGCCCCCGGTGCTCGACGTCCATACGGCTTGGCCCGCAGCGCCGCTTCTCGAACCGGCGCCCTGCTGCCGGCGCTGCTTCGGCGCCGCCCCCGCCCGAGCGGCCTGCTCACGGGAGCCCGACTTCTCGTTCCTCGACACGGCCACGTCGTTGCGGTGGGCGGAAGCCGAGGTGCCACGGCCACCCCGGCGGGCAACGTCCTCCTGCGTCGGACGACCCGAGGCGCCCTGGCCCGAGCCTGAACCGCGCCGGGAACGCTTCCGCTGGGCGTTGGCGCCACCGGACTTGCCGCCTCCCTGCTGCGGCATCTTCGCGGCGACGGCAGCGGCGCGCTCGGCAGGGTCGACGTACTCAGCGCGCTCCCCCACGAGCGCGAGCACCTCCGGCGAGGCCGACGTGACGGGAGTGACCTCGACCTTCACACCGGCGTCTCGGAGGAGCTTACGGACGTCCTGCTTCTGCTCCGGGAGCACGATCGTCACGACGGTGCCCTCCGAACCCGCTCGGGCCGTACGGCCCGAGCGGTGCAGGTAGGCCTTGTGTTCGGCCGGCGGATCGACGTGGACCACGAGCTCGACGTCGTCCACATGGACGCCCCGCGCTGCGACATCGGTCGCGACGAGCACACTGACCGCACCCGAGGCGAAGTCGGCGAGGTTGCGGTCGCGGGCGTTCTGGGAAAGGTTGCCGTGGAGGTCGACCGCGGGGATGCCGGCCTTGGTGAGCTGCTGCGCGAGCCTCTTGGCGTGGTGCTTGGTGCGCATGAACAGCATGCGCCGGCCCTTGCCTGCGGCGAGCACCTCGATCAGATTCTTCTTGCTCGCTGCGTCCTGCGTGAGCAGGACGTGGTGCTCCATGGTGCTCACGGCTGCCTGCGGCGCGTCGACGGAGTGGGTGAGCGGATTGTGGAGGTAGCGCTTGACGATCTTGTCCACGCCGTTGTCCAGAGTCGCGGAGAAGAGGAGGCGCTGGCCGCCCTCGGGCGTCTGGTCGAGGAGGCGCTTCACCACGGGCAGGAAGCCGAGGTCCGCCATGTGGTCCGCCTCGTCGAGGACGGTCACCTGGACGTCCGAGAGCGAGACAATGCCCTGCCGGCCGAGGTCCTCGAGGCGCCCCGGGCACGCGATGACGATGTCCACACCGGCCGCGAGCGCCCGCTCTTGGCGGGCCTGGGAGACGCCGCCGTAGATCACCGTGGTCTTGAGGCCGAGGGCCGCCGCCAGAGGCGCTACGGTCGTATCGATCTGGGTGGCGAGCTCCCGTGTCGGGGCGAGGACGAGGCCCACAGGGCGGCCGGTCGCACGACGGCGCCCGCCGACGTGCGCTGCCCCGCTCGCGGCTGCGTGGCTCGCCTCGGCAAGGCGGGCCACGAGCGGGAGGGCGAACGCAATGGTCTTGCCCGAACCCGTGCGGCCGCGGCCGAGGACGTCGCGGCCGGCAAGCGTGTCCGGAAGGGTCTTGGTCTGGATGGGGAACGGCGTCTCAATGCCCTGCCCCGTGAGGATGGAAGCGAGGGCGGCGGGCACGCCGAGGGAAACGAAGGTGTTTTCAGCCATAGCTGTAGTGCAACTCCAGCGTCGGATCGGCCCCACGAACCAAACCGGCGCGCGGGGGTCGCCGAGGAAAGGGAGCCTGGCCTCACCGCCGTACCCGGACGGCACCCTGACGGGCAATCGTATGCGGGCAGCGGGGCCTGTCAACGCGTTCATCGACGCAGACGTACGTAAGTACGCCACTTGTCCATTCTACACGGTGCCCAGAGTCGCTAGTCCACGCTCGCTGGCAGCGCCCCGCGGCCAAGGTCCACTCGGCCCGTCGCCCGGCTGTCCGGACCGATGAGCACGCCCATCCGTTTAGTCATGCGCAGGATCACCAGGCTCTCGAGGAGCTCGATTCCCGGAACCTTCTCCTGCAGCGCGAGCTCGGCATTCATGACGTCGGCCACCGAGCGCAGCCACATCGTCACGATGAAGTTCGCCTGCCCCGTGATTGATGCCGCGAGACGGACCGTCCGCAGGGACCGCACGGCCGCTGCTGCGGCCGCGTGCTGCCCGGGAGGGACACGTGCGTACCACGTGCACGTCACGGGGAAGCCGACGGCCCGCTGAGCCACGTCGCAGCGGAAGGACACGAGTCCCGACCCGAGGACCCGTGCCAGCTGCCGCTGCACGGTGGAGGGAGTCCGGCCGAGTTCCTTGGCCATCTGCGCGGGCGTCACCCGGCCGTCGCGGGCCAGGAGAGGCAGCAGGTCCCGGCAGGCGGAGGTAATGGGGCCCTCCGTGCGGTGCTGTGCGTTGAGGGCGGCGAACGCGGATGCCTTCCTCGGATCCAGCGCCGAGATGCGCCAGGCGTGTCCGGCCTGGTGCAGTCTCGTCCCGAGGGAGGTCTGGATCCTCTCGACACCGGGCAGGGCGAGGATCGCGGGCGCAATCCGGCCGGCGTAGTCGACCGCGGTCGCCGAGAATACCGTGAGGACACAGTCGTGGTGCCCTGAGGGCAGCTCAACCGTCTGGACCTCTGGAATCGCGTTGAGCTCCTCTGCCACTGACATGACCTGGCCCGGGGCACAGTCCACGTCGACGAAGGCGAGGTTCATCTCCGTGGGATCGCCGAGCTCGTAGGCGACGATCCAGGCGAGCCCCTCGGAGCGGATCCGCTCCCAGCGCGCGGCGAGCGTCGCAGGCCGCGTGCCGAGGATCTCCCCCGCGTCCTGCCACGTGACCCGCGGCGCTATCTGGAGGGCGTTGATGAGCTCGAGGTCTGCCTCCGAGAGCAGCCCAGGGTTCACGCCTGATGCACGCCTTCGCGGGTCTTCGGTCTTGAAATGCATGATATTGCCAACTTTACGGCGGGTATGGCGGCTTTGCCACACACTGGCAGGCAGTGCAGAACACGTGGCACACATCACAGAAGGGGAATCATGGAGCTCATCACCGAAGCCCGGGGCCTGCAGGGCACGCTCGCCCAATGGCGTCACGCCCTCCACCAGGAGCCAGAGATCGGACTCGACCTCCCCCGCACCCAGGAGAAGGTGCTCGCCGCACTCGACGGGCTGGGCCTCGAGATCTCCACCGGTACCGAGACGACATCCGTCACCGCGGTGCTGCGCGGCACCGCCGGCAACGCGGACGACGCCGGCAACGCGCCGTCGTCGTCCGCCTCGCCTGCCGCCTCATCCCCGACGCGCCCCGCCGTGCTGCTGCGGGCCGATATGGATGCGCTTCCCGTCCAGGAGCGCACCGGCGCGGACTTCTCCTCAAGGATCGACGGGGCGATGCACGCCTGCGGCCACGACCTCCACACGTCGATGCTGCTCGGCGCGGCGACGCTCCTCGCGGACAACCGCCACCGGCTCGCCGGCGATGTCGTGTTCATGTTCCAGCCGGGCGAAGAGGGCTTCGACGGTGCGTCCGTCATGGTCCGCGAAGGCGTGCTGGACGCAGCGGGACGCCGCGTCGACGCGGCGTTCGGGATGCACGTCTTCTCCTCGATGGCCCCGCACGGGCAGTTTGTGACACGGCCTGGCGTCATGATGAGCGCCTCTGACGGGCTGTTCGTCCGCGTGCTCGGCGCTGGCGGCCACGGCTCCGCGCCCCACATGGCGAAGGACCCGGTCACGGTCGCGGCCGAGATGGTGGTCGCGCTCCAGACCATGGTCACGCGCCAATTCGACATGTTCGACCCGGCCGTCATCACCGTGGGCCGTCTGGCTGCCGGCTCCAAGCGCAACGTCATCCCGGAGACCGCCGAGTTCGACGCCACCATCCGCACCTTCTCGGACGGGCACCGCCAGCGCATGCAGACCGCGATCCCGCGGCTCCTCCGGGGCATCGCGCAGGCCCACGGCGTCGACGTCGAGGTGCGGTACGAGGCGGAGTATCCCCTCACCATCACCGACGTGGCCCAGACCGAGTTCGCCGAGCAGGCGATCGCGGAGCTGTTCGGCGAGACGCCCGGCTCCGGGGCCGGCGGGCGGCATGCACGCCTGGCCAACCCGCTCTCCGGCTCCGAGGACTTCTCGCGGGTCCTCGCCGAGGTGCCCGGCAGCTTCATCGGGCTCAGCGCCGTGCCCGCCGGCGTCGACCCCGCAACGACCGCCTTCAACCACTCCCCGTTCGCCGCGTTCGACGATGCCGTCCTCGCGGACGGGACCGCCCTATACGCCCACCTCGCCCTGTCCAAGCTCGCAGCCCTCACCGGCGCCTGAGCCCCAACACCTCGAAAGGCAGACATGTCCACCAACACCGACGTTGCCGGGCGTCTCCGCAAGGCGCCCTCCGCACGCCAGACCATCTTCAGCACCGGCGTCGGGAACGCCGTCGAGTGGTACGACTGGAATGTCTACGCGACGTTCGCGCCGTTCTTCTCGAAGCAGCTGTTCAACGGCGCCGACCCCACCTCCGCGATCCTGTCCACGCTCGCCGTGTTCGCGGTCGGTTTCCTCGCCCGCCCCTTCGGCGGCCTGATCTTCGGCTGGATCGGTGACCGGATCGGCCGCCGCACGTCGATGACGTTCGCAGTAGCCCTCGCCGCCTTCGGCAGCCTGATCATCGCAATCGCCCCCACGTACACCGCAGTTGGCGCGTTCGCCTCCGTCACACTCCTCGTGGCCCGGCTCATCCAGGGCCTTGCGCACGGCGGAGAGCTGCCCTCCTCGCAGACCTACCTCTCCGAGGTCGCCCCCCGGGAGAAGCGCGGGCTCTGGTCCTCGCTCATCTACGTCTCCGGTACGGTCGGCGTCCTCTTCGGCACGTTCCTCGGCGTGATCCTCACGAGCGTCCTCACCAAGGCCCAGATGGATGACTTCGGGTGGCGCATCCCGTTCTTCCTCGGAGCGGCGCTGGGCCTGTACGGCCTGGTCATGCGGTTCCGCATGCCGGAGACGGAGGCGTTCGAGGGCCTCACCGGGGAGGGCGGCGCCAAGCGGCCCAAGCACCCGATCTGGCGCTCGATCGTTCAGCACAAGAAGCAGGCGATCCAGGTCATCGGGATGACGGTGGGCCTGACCATCATCTACTACGTGTGGGGCGTGGTGGCCCCGGCATTCGCCATCTCGAGCCTTCACGTCAACCCCGCCGAGGCGCTGTGGGCCGGCGTGGGAGCGAACGTGGTCTTCCTCATCGCCCTGCCGCTCTGGGGGAGGCTGAGCGACCGGATCGGGCGCAAGAAGGTCATGATCATCGGCGGCGTGGCCATCGCAGTGCTGCACTTCCCGATGACCTGGCTGCTGCGGGACTCGGCGTGGCAGCTGTTCGTCTCGATGTCCGTCATGCTCATCTTCATCGCGTGCTCCGCCGCGATCGTGCCGGCCGCGTACGCCGAGATGTTCCCGGCCCATATTCGGACAGTGGGCGTGGGCGTGCCCTACTCGATCTGCGTGGCCCTGTTCGGAGGCACCGCGCCGTACCTCCAGCAGCTCTTCGCCGACGTGCTCCACGCCTCCTGGGCGTTCAACGTGTACGCCGTGGTCATGGTGGTCGTCTCGATCCTGACCGTACTCGGCCTGCCGGAGACGAAGGGCAAGGACCTGCGCCACTGAGGTTCCCACCGCATGGCGGCGCCCCCTCGCACGAGAGGCGAGGGGGCGCCGTCGTGCGTCCCGTAGCCTTGAACGCGATGAGCGAGCACCCCAACCCCGTGACCCCCAGCTCCCAGGCCTCCTTCGGCACCTACCGGCGGCAGCCGGTGAGCTTCGTACGCCGCGGGACTCGGCTGCAGGGGCGGCGGCAGGCGGCATGGGATGAGCACGCTGACGCCTATGTGGTGGACGTCCCCCGGCAGGTCGCGGACACCTCCGTGCACCCGGACTACGTCTTCGACGCTGCGGAGGAGTTCGGGCGCACGGCCCCCCTTGTCGTAGAGATCGGCTCCGGCCTCGGCGAGGCGATCGTCGCCGCCGCGGAGGCGGACCCGGGCCGGAACTACCTCGCGGTGGAGGTTTACAAGCCCGGCCTCGCGAACACGCTCCTGCGCATCGCCCAGCGAGGCCTCACGAATGTCCGGGTGGTCCAGGCCAACGCGCCCGAGGTGCTCGGCAGCATGCTGCCCGCTGGCTCCGTGGCTGAACTGTGGGTCTTCTTTCCCGACCCGTGGCACAAGACCAAGCACCACAAGCGGCGGCTCGTGCGGGAGTCCTTCGCCGACCTCGCGGCGCGGGTGCTCGCCCCCGGCGGGGTGTGGCGGCTCGCGACCGACTGGTCAGGCTATGCGCAGCAGATGCGTGAGGTGATCGCCCACTCCCCGGCGTTCCGCAACGCGCACGATGGCGCGCTGGCCGGCACTGCCAGCCCTCTCACCGCGGCGTGGGCTTCCGGTGTGGACTGCGAGGCCACCGGTGAGACGGACGAGGTGGGCGGCTGGGCGCCGCGGTTCGAAGGCCGAGTGCTGACGAGCTTCGAGAACAAGGCCCATCAGGCCGGGCGGGTCATCTTCGACCTCACCGCCGTGCGCCTCTAGCGCAGGCTCAGCTCACCGACGTGGTCGCGACGGTCTGCTGCGCGGCGTCGCGGATCTCGATCGTGCGGATCGAGGTGAGCTGGAACGAGGTCGCCCCGGTCAGGACCGCCCGTGAAGCATAGCCGGCCGAGCTCCAGCTCGCAGCCTGCTGCGCCGTGCCGTCCGCTGTCACGACCCACACCGTGAACACCCCGTCGCCCGGCATGCCGCGGCACGTCAGATTCAGCTCGGTGCCCCACGCCTTGTGCACGAGCGCGAGGTCAACATGCGCACCGTCGGCTGAGGTCATCGTGAGGGTCTGCGCCGGTGAGGAGATGCTTGTGCCGGGTGAGGGCTGGACGAGGGGCCCCAGGGCGGGGCGCATCGCGGGCCCCAGCGCGATACCGGCGGCGAAGAACGCCGCCGCAGCGGCCGCGAGTGAACCGGCCCACACAGCGGTCCGCGCACGACGCCGCCGGCTTACCCGGGCGAGCAGTTCGCGCGGCGCGGTGGCCACCCCGGGCGAGTGCGCGGCGTCGTGCGCTATCGCCTCCGCGCGGTAGCCAGGCACCGCATCGAGAAGGGCAGGGAGCGTCTCGATCGAGGCCAGCTCCGCGCGACATTGACCACACGTGGCGAGATGGGCCTCGATGGCGCGCGTCTCCTCGGGGCTGAGCGCACCGAGCACGTAGGCGCCGAGGTCGAGGCGGAGCTGATCGTGGCCTTGGCCGGACAGTGGCGTGCTCACCGGTCCACCCCCATCTCGTCGAGTGCGGAGCGCAGGGCCTTGAGCGCGTAGAAGCAGCGGGACTTGACCGTGCCGGCGGGGACGCCCAATTCGCGCGCGGCCTCCGTGACCGTGAGACGCCGGTAGTGGACTGCCACGAGAGCCTCGCGGTGCTCCGGAGTCAGGCGCATGAGGGCTTCCTCCATGACCACTCGGTCCAAGAGCTCGTCGATCCGCTCGGCGTCCACGGCCACGGCGAAGCCGTCTGGGCTCTCGTCAACGGACGCGACAGTGCGTGGGCGCCTCGCTGCGACTCGGTGCTGGTCCACGATCAGGTTCCTCACGGTCCGGTAGAGGTAGGCCCGGAGGCCCTGTGTCTCGAGGGGGGCCTGGCGCCACACGCGGATGATGGCCTCCTGGACGATGTCCTCCGCCTTCTCGCTTCCCACGGCACCGCGGGCGAACCGGCGCAGGGCGGCCGCATGGTCGCGGTACAGCGCGGCGACGGCGTCCTCGTCCATGGGCATGGCTGCCTCCTCGCCCTTCCATACGCGCTCCGGACCGATTCGGTTCACCGGAGGAGCCGCGGATCCCACCGAAACCATTATCCGGCTGAACCGTTTGGCGATCAGAGGCGTGTGAGTGGGCAGCGGTGGGCCACTGCCGCACAAGAGGAAGGCAAACCCATGAACAAGCGAGCAGCGCTCTGGATGGCCGCGGCCTGGGCAGTCCCTGCCCTTGCCCTCGCAGGATGCGGTGGCAGCACGGGCAGCGGGAGTTCCTCGTCCGGGGGCAGCACGTCGTCCACCACCAGCGCGGCGGCGTCGGACAATATGGGCTACGGCGCCGGGGCCGGCTCTGGCTCGTCATCGGCCAGTGCAAGCAAATCTTCACAGGGTGAGACACTCAAGACGGCCACGATCGGCGGCCAGACCATCGTCGTGGACGGCGAGGGCAAGGTTGTCTACTACTACACGCGGGACAACGCCGGGGCGACCTCGAGCGCGTGCACGGGCGGGTGTGCCACGCTGTGGCCGGCGGTCGTGTCCCCGGGCGCGCCGACGCTGCAGGGCGTCACCGCGAAGGTTGGGAGCATCAAGACCTCTGACGGCAAGGATCAGGTCACGCTCAACGGCATGCCGATCTACTACTACCAGAAGGACTCCGCGCCGGGGCAGGCGACGGGACAGGGCGTGGCGAGCGTCTGGTACGTGATCGGCGCCGACGGCAAGATGATCACGGCCTCCCTCAAGTAGCGCACCTCCTCGAGGGCGCGCTCTCCCACAACTCGCAGGTGCGGGCGTAGGGTGGAAAAACCCCGCGGTGGAGGAGGAACCATGTCAGACTTCCGCACGTACACGGAAGAAGAGAAGCACAGCTTCGTCGCCCCGGCCTGCGAGCTGTGCGGCCAGCACCGGCACATCGTGTGGCAGCAGGACGGGGACAAGTGGATTCCCCGGGACAAGGGCTGCTCGAACGAGGCCTGCCCGCAGTATCGCGGCTGATCGGCACCCACCGCGGTCGCGCCTCGGTTCACCGGCCTATCCGGGGCGGGCTGAGCTCGAGGGCTGGGTAGAGGATGTCGAACACCGGACGGATACCGCCCTCGAGTGCGCCCTTGACGTGGCCGGCGCCCGGAACCACCCGGTAGGCGACGTGCATCCCGGCCGCCTCGGCCGCCTTCGCCGCCCGCTCGACGCCGGGAGCGAATGTCGGGTCCTGGTCGCCCGAGGTGAAGACTGCGGTGACGTGGCCGTAGGATCCGGGGTGGAGGGCGAGGATGCTCGCGGGCTTCGCGGCGTCGAACGCCTTCTGGTCCCCCCGGAACACGTCGCGGAGCGCGGGCCCCGGGCTCTCGGCGCCGGGGAACTCCTCGGGCGAAACGGCGGCGAGGCCGCTGAACAGGTCTGGACGCGTGGCCACGAACTTGAACGCGCACGCCCCGCCGTTCGAGTACCCGCCGATGGCAGTGTGGGCACTGTCACCGAACACGTTGAGCGCATGCCTGGCCCATGGCACTACGTCGTTGAGGATGTAGGACTCCGCGGGGCCATGTGCGATCGAGTCGGCACACGTCGGATCGCCCTTGGTCCCCACTTGATCCGCGACCACCACGATCGGCGCGAGTCCGTGATGCTGGCGAGCGAACTCGTCGAGGAAGTCGGCCATTGCCGTCACGTCCGGCGTTCCCGGATAGCCCATCATGAACACCAGGAGTGGCAGCCGGGGAGGCTCGGGCACGAGTGCCGCAGGCGGGAGGTACAACGCTGCCTTGCGTGCGGCGAACCCGCTCGATGGGATCTCCACACTGCCCCGGCGCCCGCCTGCCGGCATCCCTGCGGGCGGGGTCCACTCGTAGAGCTTCTTCTCGCGGTCCGGTTCCTCCCCCTTGGCGACGGACCCGACATCGATCGTCTGGCCGGTTGTCACGCCGAAGAGGGCCCCGACGGTCCGGTCCAGGCCGAAGTACGAGTTGACCTGGATGCCGCCGGCGAGGGCGACCACGGGGATCGCAACCGCCGCAAGCACCTTGCGCCACAGGGGCGGATCCCAGAAGCAGGCAATCACGGCACCGAGAGCCGCTCCCGTCCCCATGAGGCGTCGGACGATCCCTGCTGGCAGGTAGAGGTCAAAGGCGCCGACGGCGTTCCAGACGACGGTGAACGCGAACGCGACGAGCGCACCGCCGGACGCCGCGATGAGGAGCCTCAGGAGGCGCCACCGCGTCGTCCGGGCGGCAAGCAGCACTGCGACGAACACGCAGGCGATCACGAGCGTGCCCAGGACGAGCGGCCCATCCACGATCTCGAGGCCGAGCAGGAAGTCCATGTGTCAGGGCGCGCGCCACTCGCGCGAGGGTGGCTCAGCGGGCAGGCTGGGCCTCGTGATTGCTCTGGGGATCGGCGTCGTCCTCATCGATATCATCATCGGCGTTCCAGTCGTCCTCGTCGAGTTCCTCGAACTCGGCGATTGCGATGACAGAGCCGTCACGGGGGTCGATCATCAAGGCCTCGTCGTCGTCCTCGACCATGAGGTACTCGCCCTGATCCGTGGTGAAGCGCCAGGCGAGCGTCTTGACGCCGCCGTGCATGTAGTTCGGATCGCCCATGATGATGGCTGTCAACTCGTGGCCGGCCACGTCGCACAGCTCGCGGATCACGAGCTCGAACTCGGGCAGGTCCGCGAGGTTCTCCTCCTGGGCCGCCGCGCGGCGCGCGGCGAGATCGTCGATCAGGCCCACGCGACGGGCGATCTCATCCTCGATCCCGTCCTCGTCGAGGGCCAAGAGGCCCTCCTGACGCTTCAGCCAAGCGGCGTTGAGGGCCACGAGATCCTGCTCGTCCTGGAGCTTCTCGAAGTGCTCGTCGAGCTCCTCGAGAGCGGCCACATCGGCGGAGTCGCCGTCGCCGTCGAGGTAGGCCTCGGCGTCCTCCTCGGTGAGCGCCTCGAACGCGGCGGTCAGCTCGTCGAACAGGGTGAGGTGCTCGGTTGCCCCCATCCCGCGCAGGCCATCGCGGACCAGTCCGTCAACGCCCTGGCGATCGCCGGACGTGAAGATGTACTGGGCAAAGCCGCCGTCGAGCATCTGCGTCAGGTAGAAGTCCACATAGTAGCTGCGAAGCGCGTTCGGCGCGATCTCACGCTCGTCGAGCAGTTCCTCGTACATCGCGTTGACGACGTCGACGTTGGCGTCCACCACCGCCTCGCTGCCCGCGGTCAGGGCCTCGGCAGGGAGGACGACGGGGTGAAAGCTGGTGCTCATGAGGGGCTCCTCGCTCGTGCGGTCACTCACCCTTTGAACGTACGACGGCGCGCGGCCCCAAAGCCACGAATAGGCTCCTGCGCCGGGTGAACCTTGAGCAAACCTTGGGCGAGGTTCTAGTGCTGGGGGCGCCAGATGACGAGCGCCTGCGAGGCACGCGACTCGGGCCGCTGCCCGCGGGCCAGACTCACGACGTCGCCCGCGATTCCGGCAGCGAAGACGCGCCGCCGATCGGAGGCGCGCTGGGTGTTTGCGAGCTCGGCCTGCAGCTCGGTGAGGCGCGCGCGAAGCGCGGCCACCTGGTTCTCGAGGTCGAGGATCCTCTTGATGCCCTCGAGGGACACCCCGTCTTTCGAGAGCCGCTGGACCTCGCGCAGCATCTCGACGTCGCGTTGCGAGTAGCGCCGCTGCCGGCCGCCCTGACGGGACGGTGAGACGATCCCCAGACGGTCATACTGGCGGAGGGTCTGGGGGTGCATCTCGGCCAGCTCCGCCGCCACAGAGATCACGAAGATCGGCGCGTACGGATCGATGGGCATGGCTAGAGCCTCGCTTTCTCCGCGAGGTGGGCGCGTGGATCCGACTGGCCGTTCTTCGACGTCGCCTCAGCGAACGCCTTCACGGCGTCCTCGGCCTCCTTGGAGAGGTTCTGGGGCACGACAACCTCGACCGTCACCAGCAGGTCCCCGGTAGCCTTGGCGGTCTTGACGCCGCGGCCCTTGACCCGGAGGGTTCGTCCGGAGCTCGTCCCAGCGGGGATCTTCATCTTCACCGTGGAGCCGTCCACGGTCGGCACCTCGATCTGGGCGCCGAGAGCAGCCTCGTCGAAGGTGACGGGCACATGGATGCGCAGGTTGTCGCCGTCGCGCGTGAAGAAGCTGTGGGGACGGACCTGGACAGTGACCATGAGGTCGCCCGGGCCAGCCGAGCCGGGGCCGCCCTTGCCGCGGACGCGGACCTTCTGGCCGTCGCGGATGCCCGCCGGGATGCGGACCTCGATGACCTCGCCGTCCTGCTCGCGCAGGCCCACCGTGGTGCCTCTGATCGAGCCCGCGAACGAAATGGTGGTCGTGGCCTGGCGGTCGGTACCCTTCTGGGGCGGCGGCTGGAACCCGGCACCCCCGAACCCGCCGGACCCGCCGAACAGGTCGGCGAACTCGGGCGGGAGGTTGCCGGTGCTGAAGCCGCGCGAGTGCCGCCCGGCCCCACCCCCGAAGAGGCCGCCGAAGAGGTCCTCGAACCCGGCCGCCCCGGCCCCCGCACCAGGGCCACCCGCGGAGAAGCGGGCCCCGCCCATCGCACGGATCGCGTCGTACTGCTGGCGCTCCTCCGGATCGGACAGGACCGAGTTGGCCTCAGTGATGTCCTTGAACTTCTTCTCTGCCTCGGCGTCCCCGGGGTTCTGGTCGGGATGGTACTTGCGGGCCAGCTTGCGGTAGGCCTTCTTGATGTCTGCCTCGGAGGCGTCCTTGGACACGCCGAGAATGGCGTAGAAGTCCTTCTCCACCCAGTCCTGACTTGCCACGAACGCTCCTTACAGTGAGATGTACGTCAAGTTTCCTACGGATTCGGGTACGCATCCCGGCGTTGACTCGCCGTCAGATGCGTACCCGAAACCGGGATGGTTCAGCCCTGGGGCGTCGCCACGATGACCTGGGCGGCCCGCAGGAGGCGCCCTTCGGTCTTGTAACCCGCGCGCAGGACCTGCTGGACAGTGTCCACCTCGATGCCGTCGCCGGGCTGCTGGATCAGGGCCTCGTGGATGTTCGGATCGAACGGGACTCCGGTCTCAGCGATCCGCTGGAGCCCTTGGCTCGCGAGGATCGAATCGAGCTTCCCAGCGATCGAGGCGAAGGGGCCGTCTGTGAGGTCGCCGTGGGCCCGAGCCGCATCGAGGTCGTCGAGGACCGGGAGCAGCGAGCTCAGGACTCCGAATACGGCGACCTCGCCTGCCACTGACCGGTCGCGGTCCACGCGCCTGCGGTAGTTGACGTACTCGGCCTGGAGGCGGAGAAGGTCGTTGCGCAGCTCGTCCTCGACCGTACTCTGCCCCTGCTCCGCAGCAGCCTCCTTGAGGATCTGCTCGGCCTGGGCGAGTGCGTCGTCGGCGTCGTGCGGCTCGTCGACGGGGCGCATGTCCTCGTGCCCGTCCTGAGCGGCCGACTCCGGGTGCCGCGCCTGGCCCGTGACCGGGTCAACCTTGCGGTTGTCCCGGATCACCGGGTCGGGGCGCTCACCCTCGTGCTCGTTCTCGTTTCCGTGATGGGAAGCCATGGCTACTTAGTCTTCTTCTCGTCCTCGTCCACGATCTCTGCATCGACGATGTCCTCGTCCGCTTTGGCCGACCCGCCAGAGTGGGCCCCAGCGTCGTGCGTGCCGGCCTGCGCGCCGTCACCCGCTGCCGCGCCAGCCTGTGCCGAGGAGTAGATCGCCTCGCCGAGCTTGGTCTGCGAGTGCTGGAGCTTCTCGAACGCCGACTTCACCTCATCATCGTTGCCGGAGCCCTCGAGCGCCTTCTTGAGGGCGTCGACGTCGGCCTGCACCTCGGTCTTGACCTCCTCGGGCAGCTTGTCCTTATTGTCGGCGATGAGCTTGTCCACCGAGTAGGCGAGCTGCTCGGCCGAGTTACGGGTGTCAGCGGCTTCGCGGCGCTTCTTGTCCTCGGCCGCGTGGGCCTCGGCGTCGGCGACCATGCGCTCGATGTCGTCCTTGGACAGCGCGGTGCCGCCCGTGATCGTCATCGACTGCTCCTTGCCCGTGCCCTTGTCCTTCGCGGACACGTGCACGATGCCGTTGGCATCGAGGTCGAACGTGACCTCGATCTGCGGGATGCCCCGCGGGGCGGGGGCGATGCCCGTGAGCTCGAACGTGCCCAGCGGCTTGTTGTCACGGGTGAACTCGCGCTCACCCTGGAACACCTGGATGGACACTGAGGGCTGGTTGTCGTCCGCCGTCGTGAACGTCTCGGAGCGCTTGGTCGGGATGGCCGTATTGCGCTCGATGAGCTTGGTCATCACGCCGCCCTTGGTCTCAATGCCCAGCGAGAGCGGGGTGACGTCGATGAGCAGGACGTCCTTGCGCTCGCCCTTGAGGACACCCGCCTGGAGTGCGGCGCCAACCGCCACCACCTCGTCCGGGTTCACGCCCTTGTTCGGCTCCTTGCCGCCCGTGAGCTCCTTGACGAGATCGGAGACGGCGGGCATGCGGGTCGAGCCGCCCACGAGCACCACGTGGTCGATGTCGGCGACCTTGATGCCCGCCTCCTGGATGACGTCGTGGAACGGCTTCCTGGTGCGCTCGAGCAAATCCTTGGTGAGGTCCTGGAACTTGGCGCGGGAAAGCGACTCGTTGAGGTGGACCGGACCGTCAGGGGTGACGGAGAGGTACTGGAGCGAGATGTTCGTGCTGGTTGAGGAGGAAAGCTCCTTCTTGGCCTGCTCAGCGGCCTCGCGGAGACGCTGGAGGGCGATCTTGTCCTTGGAGAGGTCGATGCCCTTGACCTTGAGCTGACTCAGGAGGTACTCGACGACCCGCTGGTCCCAGTCGTCGCCGCCGAGGCGGTTGTCGCCCGCCGTCGCGCGGACCTGGATGGTGGAGAATCCGTCTTCGTCCTTGCCGACCTCGAGGAGGGACACGTCGAACGTGCCGCCGCCGAGGTCGAAGACGAGGATGAGCTCGTCCTCCTTGCCCTTGTCGAGGCCGTACGCGAGCGCCGCGGCGGTGGGCTCGTTGATGATGCGGAGCACGTTCATGCCCGCGATCTCACCGGCCTCCTTGGTGGCCTGACGCTCGGCGTCGTTGAAGTAGGCCGGGACGGTGATGACGGCGTCGGTGACCTTCTCGCCCAAGTAAGACTCGGCGTCATTCTTGAGCTTCATGAGGATGCGCGCGGAGATCTCCTGCGGCGTGTACTTCTTGTCATCGATGTCGATCGACCAGTCAGTGCCCATGTGGCGCTTGACCGAAGCGATGGTCCGATCAATGTTGTTCACGGCCTGGCGCTTGGCGATCTCACCGACCAGCACCTCGCCGGTCTTGGAGAACGCGACGACCGACGGCGTGGTGCGCCCGCCCTCGGCGTTCGCGATGACGGTCGGCTCGCCGCCCTCCAGGACGGAGACGACGGAGTTGGTGGTGCCCAAGTCGATGCCCACTGCACGGGACATAGGTTCCTCCTGCTGGTTGCTGGTCTTTCATGAATCGCCGGACTGAGCCAGCCACTGTCGGGCTGCCAAGTTGAGCGGTCTGCACTCAACTCTACGCATCACCTCCCGGATGTCAAATGAACTTGAGTCGGTGACGCTCAAGTTATCGCATTCGGACCGAATTCCCGTGCGATTGCCGCCCGAGCTACCGCCGCCCTATGGCCTCGGTCCCGGCGTGCCTGGGGAGCAGGGAACTGTCCACCACGGAGAGCAGCATGAGCACCGCAATTGCCGCGAAAGCGACCCGGTACCCCGCCGCAGGATCCGTCGCCGCCGCCCAACCGGCGTCGTGCACCAAGGCGCTCGCGAGACGGATCAGGAGCGCGCCCACAGCGACCCCGAGCGCGTGCGCGAGCTGGACGAGCGTGTTCGCGATGGCGTTGGCGCTCGGGAGCTGGACCGCGCTGACGTCCGAGTACTGGACCGTCATGTAGGCCGAGAACCCGATCGAACGGAACATGCCCGAGAGGACGAGGACGCCGAACAGCACAGGGTCCGGCCAATCACGTGTCGCAAGCCCGCACAGCGCGAACGTCACCGCGGACGCCGCGGCGGCACCGACCAGCACTGGCTTGAAGCCGAGCCGACGGATGAGCGGGGTCGTGGCCGGCTTGATGCCGATGTTCCCCACGAAGACGGCCGCAACCATGAAGCCCGAATGCACCGGATCCCACCCGAACCCATCCTGGAGCATGAGGGGGAGCATGAACGGAACCGAGGAGATCGTCAGACGGTAGACAAACCCTCCCGTCTGGGTCGCGCGGAACGTGCGCACGCCCAGGACACGGAAGTCGAAGAGCGGGGAGCGAGCGCGCCGCATCCAGGCGACGGCACCGGCAAGGGCCGCGATCCCGGCCGCAAGGAGGCCCGCGCCCCAGCCCGAGTCACCGCTGTGCCCGAGCAACTCAAGGCCTATGACGACGGCGGCGACGCCGAGCGACGTGAGCGCCAGGCCCGGCCAGTCGAGGTGCCTGCCCGGATCTGCCCCACCGCCAGGCACGAGCCGCAGCGCGGCCACGAGGGCGGCTGCTCCCAGCGGCAGGTTGACGAGGAAGATCCAGTGCCACGACACGTACTGGGTGAGGGCACCGCCCACGAGCGGGGCGAGGACCGGGGCGAGCAGGCCGGGCCAGACAAGGAAGGCAGTGGCCTTGAGGAGCTCGTCCTTCGGGGTCCCGCGCAGCACCACGAGGGTTCCTACGGGGACCATCATGGCCCCGCCGAACCCCTGGACGGCGCGGAACGCGGTCAGCGCCGAGAGACCGGGGCTCAGGGCGCACGTGAGGGACGCGAGGGTGAAGAGCGAGATGGCGGCCGTGAACACGGGCCGGGGCCCGAACCGCTCGGCCATCCACGAGCTGAAGGGGATGCCCATGGCCACGGTGGCCAGATAGGCGGTCATGGCCACGTTGACGTCCGCGGGAGCCACTGAGAAGTCGGCCCCAATGGCGGGCAGCGCCGTGGCGAGAGCCGTGCCGTCGAGGAACTCCATGAAGAACGTCGCGGCGACGAGGAGCGCGAGTCGCGGATTCCAGGCGGCGGGCGAAGTCACCGGACCAGCGTAGCTAGGCCCCCTGGCCCACGGCTTCACCTGTGCCGGAAACCGACACAGGTGACGCCGCAGCGCGGGGGGCGCAGGCGGCGTCGTGCGTCAGGACCTGTCAGTATGCCGGGTAGGAGAGTGCCTGGTTGAGGATCTCAGGACTGTTGGTCGCGGTGGCGAGCCACACGACAGCCACCGTGAAGACGATGCTGATGAGGAGCCACACGGCGCTGAACTTCGCAAGGGTGCGGATCTCGGCGCGGCTCACCTCGGCGGTGTCGTTGCGGACGGCCACCAGCTGGGCCCCCAGACGGGACATGGGCGAGGGCGCCGTTGCAAGGACTGAGTTGGAGGCGCAGTCGATGCTGCCGTCGCGCAGGGTGGCGACCATGCGGTCCGCGCGGCGGTCGAGCCGCATGCTCGCGATGTTGCCACCGTGGCGGGCCAGGAGGATGTCCTCGCCGAGGCGCATCCGGCCGTGACGACGGAATCCGCGGCTGGAGTGGGCGTTCTGGGTCAGGGACATCGGGGCTCCTCTCGGATGAGGGGCGCCGTTGCCCTCCAAGTCGTATATGATTCGCCTTCAAGTTTACGGAACGGTCCGCCCCTGCGCCTGCGTTTTGGCCGCTTTCGTAGCCAACTTCACATCGGTGTGTGATTCCTTCGGTAACGTGGAGCCATGGAAGCCCCGGACAACTCCTCGCAGAGCCCCGACGACGTCTACACCCACGGTCACCACGAGAGCGTGGTGCAGGCCCACGCCGCCCGGACCGCGCAGAACTCCGCGGCGTTCCTCGTGCCCCATCTCGCACCCGGGCTGGCCGTGCTCGACGTCGGGTGCGGGCCGGGCAGCATCACGTGCGACTTCGCCCAGCTCGTGGACCCCGGCACTGTGCTCGGGCTCGACCGATCCGAGGACATCGTCGCCCAGGCCCGGGCGCTCGCCGAGGAACGCCGGGTCACGAACGCCTCCTTCGTCGCGGGGAACGTCTACGACCTCGAGCTCGACGACGAGACCTTCGACGTTGTCCACGCCCACCAGGTCCTGCAGCACCTCACCGACCCGGTGGCGGCGCTGCGGGAAATGCGCCGCGTGGCCAGGCCGGGTGGCATCGTGGCCGTGCGGGACGCCGACTTCCACGGCATGAGCTGGTACCCGGAGCTCCCCGAACTCGACGCGTGGATGGACCTGTACCAGCGCATCGCCCGCAAGAACGGCGCGGAGCCCGACGCCGGCCGGCGGCTCGTGGGATGGATGCAGGAGGCCGGCTTCACTGACGTGGCGCCCACGAGCAACAACTGGCTCTACGCGACCCCGCAGCAGCGCGCATGGCAGGCGCGGGTGTGGAGTGAGCGCGTGCTGCACTCGGCATTCGCCGAGCAGGCACTCGAGTACGGCTTTGCCGACCAGGCGGACCTCGACCGCATCGCGGCCGGGTGGCACCGATGGGGCTCCTCCTCGGACGGCTGGTTCCTCATCCCCAATGGGGAGGTCATCGCGCGGGCTTAGGCCCCGCACCGAGCCCCGGCGAGGACCGCCGCCGGCAGCGGCACTTCTCCCGTGCGGCAGTTCTCCCGTGCGGCACTTAATCTTGTCTGGTGCCACTTTCCATCTGGAGCGCCCTCGTGGGCGCCTGCCTGCTCATCAGCTTCACGCCCGGGGCCGGTGCCATCAACACGATGAGCAACTCGCTCACCTCCGGGTTTCGCCGTGCCCTCTGGGGGGTCCTGGGCCAGCAGGCGGCACTCGTGGTGCACTTGGCGATCGTGGCAGCCGGGCTCGGCGTGCTGGTGGCGAGCTCCCCCGTCGCGTTCAACGTGATCCGGTACCTCGGGGCGGCGTACCTCGTGTACCTCGGCATCCGCCAGTTCCTCAGCAAGCCTGACACCTCCCACGAGGCCGTGGCTGCGCTGGCCAACGAGCCCGCGTGGTCGATGTTCCGGCGCGGCCTCTGGGTGAACCTGCTGAACCCGAAGGCCATCGTCTTCTTCCTCGCGTTCATCCCGGGGTTTGTGCGCCCCGACCTGCCGCTGTGGAGCCAGTACCTCGTGATCGGCGCGACGATCGTGTGCGTGGACATCCTGGTCATGTGGTTCTTCTTTGCCCTCGCCGCGAAGAGCTTCCAGCGGTTCACCCGGAGCGAGCACGGCCAGCGCGTGGTGAACCGGGTCTTCGGCGTGCTGTTCGTCGCCATGGGCGCGGTCCTCGCGGTCGTATGACGCGATGCGGAGCGGAGCCCCGCCGGACCCTATGCTTGGTCCCATGAACTCGACGGCGAGCCCCTACCGGATCATCACGGTCTGCACCGGGAACATCTGCCGCTCCCCCATGGCCGAGTTCATGCTCCTCGAAGCCCTGCACGCTGCGGGCCTCGGCGAGCGTGTCCAGGTCGATTCGGCGGGCACCACGGGCTACGAGGTCGGCCGGCCCATCGATCCCCGTGCCGCCCGCGTCCTCGACAGCCACGGACTGCGCACCCATACGCACCTCGCACGGCAGTTCGACCCGGCGTGGTACGTCGATCGGGACCTCATCCTTGCCCTCGACGTCGACCACTATGGCCACCTCCAGCAGAACGCCCCGGCCGGGACCGGGCACAAGGTTCGGATGCTGCGGGAATTCGACCCCCTCGTCGCACGCCTCGACCACCTCGACCAGGGCATCGAGGACCCGTGGTTCGGCGACCACACTGACTTCGAGACCACCTGGCGGCTCATCGCGGCATCGGTGCCGGGCGTCGTGGCCCACGTGCGTCGAGAACTCGCCGCGCACGGCCTGACCGCCGACGTGTGAGCAGTGTGGCTGCTCCTAGGGGTGCAGCGGATCGCCCCCTCGTCATCGCCATCGACGGCCGCTCGGGCGCGGGCAAGACCTCCCTCGCCGTTGAGCTTGCCGCGGCGCTGCGGGCCCACCGGACCGTGGCCCTCGTCCACCTCGAGGACCTCTATCCGGGGTGGGATGGCCTCGACGAGGGGATCCGCTTGTGCGCGACCAGGATCCTCGAGCCCCTCGCGCGGGGCGAGACCGCCCGCTGGCACCCATGGGACTGGGCGGCCGGCATCGAGGGCGCCGAACGCGTGACGCAGCCCGCTGACATCGTGCTCGTCGAGGGAGTCGGCGCGGGCGCGGCCCCGCTTCGGAGGCTCATCGACGCGCTCGTGTGGGTCGAGGCCCCGGCCGAGGAGCGCAAGCGCCGGGCACTCGCCCGCGACGGGGAGACTTACGCGCCCCACTGGGACCGCTGGGCAGCCCAGGAAAATGCCTGGCTCGCGCACGACGACGCCCCCACCGCCGCCCCCGTCACGGTCGCCTCTGGCCCGGGTCAGGACCGGCCTGACGGTCTCGCCGCGCGGGTCATCGGTGCACTCGCCGAGCTCCCGTCGCTCCGCGACCTCCTCGCGCCCGAACGATCCGCGCGCGAGTCTGCAGGCGTCGTCGTGCGCAGGCTCCACGCTGCGCCGGACCCCGAGCGGCTGTTCTCCGAGTTCTTCGGGGGCTCCGGGCAGGCGGTGTGGCTCGACTCCTCCGACGCCACGATCGGGTACCCCGGCGGCGAGGTCGGGCCACGCAGCAGGTTCAGCATCATGGCGGACAGTTCTGGGCTCCTCGGGCGCCAGATGTCGCATCGGCGGGGACTGACCGAGCTGGTGATCGGGCCGGAGACGGCCACGCCGGTCTCAGCCCGCTTCGGCATGCCGTTCTTCCGGTGGCTCGATGCGGAATGGGGGCATGCGCACGCCCCGATGACGACCGGACTTGCCAGCGGGTTCGCGCTCGGCTGGCTCGGATACCTCGGATACGAGCTCAAGCGGGAGTGCGGTGGCTCGGACGTGGACCCCGGGCTCCCAGACGCCCAGCTGCTGTTCGCCGCGCGGGCCCTCGTCCTCGACCATCTCCTCGGCGAGGCTTGGCTTCTCGCGCTGCACTCCCCCGACGCCGATGCATGGCTCGACACCGCGGCCTCGGCAGTGGACCGGAGCGCTGCCCACGGGCCGACGCCTGCGTCAGCGATGTCTGCGTCTGCGGAGCCGGGCCCGATCACGGCGGATCCGCCGGTATTCGCTGCCCGCGACCCTGCGGCCTCCTATATGGACAAGGTCCGCCGGGCGCAGGCGGAGATCGCCGAGGGCAACACCTACGAGGTCTGCCTCACCACCACGCTCGAGGCACCGGCCTCCGGCGACGGCGCAGGCGTCGTCCACATCGACCCTCTCCGCGCCTACTTCGCGCTCCGCCGCCGCAGCCCTGCGCCCTTCGCGGCGTTCGCGCGGTTCGGCGGCCTGAGCATTGCGAGCACGTCACCGGAGCGCTTCCTCTCCCTCACTGCCGACGGCGCGCTGCGCGCCGAGCCGATCAAGGGCACCCGCAGTCGCTCCGCCCGCGCGACCCGCGCCGAGGATGCCGCGGCCTCGGCCGAGCTGTCCGCGAACCCCAAGGACCGCGCGGAGAACCTCATGATCGTGGACCTGCTCCGCAACGACCTGAGCCACCATGCCGCCCCCGGATCGGTGGCCGTCTCGCGGCTCTTCGCTGTCGAGACGTACGCGACCGTCCACCAGCTCGTGAGCACGATCGACGCCCGGCTCCGTCCAGGAGCCTCACGCGCCGAGGCTGTCGCGGCAGCGTTCCCGCCCGGATCGATGACGGGCGCGCCGAAGATCAGCACCATGGCCATCCTCGACGAGCTCGAGGCGGGTCCCCGGGGGGTCTACTCGGGCGTGATCGGCTACTTCTCACGGACGGGCGCCGCGGACCTGTCCGTGGTGATCCGCACCCTGATCGTCGAGCAGCTCGACGGGACGCACGACGGCGCCGCCCGCCTCACGCTCGGGGTGGGCGGCGCCGTCGTGGCCGACTCGGACCCGGCAGCCGAGTACGACGAGATCCGCGCCAAGGCCTTCGCCGTCCTGAGCGCTCTGGGCTCGGAGTTCCCGGACCCCTGATGGACAGCCCGCCGGCTACCGGCTGGCTACTGGAGTGTGGCTGTGAGCCGCGCGACGTTGTCCACATAGCGGCTCAAGAGCGGCCGGGTCCGCCACTCGCGCAGGTCGAGCCGCTTGCTCACCTCGCGGTACATGTCCTCGACCTTGCGCATCTGCTCCACGATGTGCTGGCCAGGCAGCATGAGCGAGACCTCCATGTTGAGCGAGAACGAGCGCATGTCCATGTTCGAGGAGCCGAGGACGGCCACGTCGTCGTCCACCGTGAAGTGCTTCGCGTGCAGCACGAACGGCTTCGGATACCGGTAGATCGCCACACCGGCGGTCAGCAGCGCCTCGTAGTAGGACTGCTGCGCGTGGTGCACGAGGAACTGGTCGCCCTGCTCGGAGACGAAGAGCTCGACCGCGACGCCGCGCTGCGCCGCCGTCGTCACCGCATACAGCAGCGAATCGTCGGGGACGAAGTAGGGGCTGCAGATCGAGAGCCGGTGCTGGGCCGAGTAGATGAGGGTGTTGAAGAGACGCAGGTTGTTCTCGTTCGCGAAGGCCGGGCCGCTCGGGACCACCTGGGCAGGCGTCTCGCCCGCGGGCTCGGGGGCGACGAGCTGGCTCTCGAGCATCTCGTCCGTCTCGGAGAGCCAGTCAGTGGCGAAGACGACATTGAGCGTCGTGACCGCGGGACCCTCGATGCGCGCCATGAGCTCGACCCACTTCCGCTTGGCCCTGCGGTGGTAGGCGCGCTCGATCAGGTTCAGCGAGCCGGTGAACGCGGTCTCACCGTCCACCACGAGGATCTTGCGGTGGTTGCGCAGGTCAACACGGCGCCACTGGCCGTGCACCGGCAGGAGGGGCAGCATGGGGCGCCAGCGGACTTTCGAGTCCTTGAGGCGCCGCTTGAACGAGCGGTATCCGGGGATGCGCAGGCTACCGATGTGGTCATAGAGGAACCGGACCTCGACTCCCCTCTCTGCCGCCTCGGTCAACGCCGTGAAGAAGTCCTCAGTCACCTCGTCCCAGCTGACGATGTAGAACTCGGCGTTGACAAAGCGCTTGGCCTTGCGCACCGCGTCGGCCATTTCGGCGATCGCGTCCTCGTACCCCGGGATGAGCCGCACCGCATTGCCGTTGACCATGGGCAGCGAACCAAGCCCACGGTTCAGCTCGGCGGCGGAGTGCAGCCAGTCGGGGCCGTCGAATGTCGTGTCGACCTCGTCGGAGTCGGCCAGCGCCGCCCGCACGCGCGCGTTGACCTCCTGCTGCTGATCACGGCGCTTCCCGGAGAAGCGGAAGTTGCCGAACATGAGGAACAGGACCAGCCCGAGTGTGGGGACGAAGAAGATCGCGAGGAGCCATGCCATCGCGGTGGTGGGGCGGCGGTTCCCGGGGATGATGCCGAGAACGGCGATGCGGATCACGAAGTCGACAACGCCGAGCGCGAACGTGAGCCAATCCGGCAGGAGCCCGATGAGCGGCAGCTGGAGCAGCATGGGCACAGCCTAAGCTGTCCACATGACTCAGACCGTTCTCGTGTTCCTCGACCGCGCGTTGCCCGACGGCCGAATCGAGGACGCCGCCAAGCCGCAGCTGTTCGCGACCGACCTCGGCGCCACGCGCGGCGACGGAGTGTTCGAGACGCTGCTGGTCCTCGACGGGCATGTGCGCAAACTGCCTGCACACCTGTCCCGCATGCAGCATTCCGCGCAGGTGCTCGAGCTGGAGGTGCCCGGGCACGAGGCATGGGAGCGCGCCATCGTCACGGCCCTCGACGAGTACCAGCGCGTGGTCGGGCCCCTCACCGAGGTGGTCGTGAAGCTGGTCGCGACGCGCGGCGTCGAGGGCGTCCACGAGGCCACCTGCTGGGTCGCGGCGTCGGCCCCTGCACCCGCGGCGAAGCGGCAGCGGGAGGAGGGCATCGACGTCCTGCTCCTGGACCGCGGCTACGATTCCGACGTCGCCGAGCGCGCGCCCTGGCTCCTGCTCGGTGCCAAGACGCTCTCCTATGCCGTGAACATGGCGGCCCTGCGGCACGCACACGCCCACGGCGCCGATGACGTCATCTTCACCTCCTCCGATGGGCAGGTCCTCGAGGGGCCCACCTCGACCGTCCTGCTCGCCCACGCTGATACGGACGACGCCGGCCACGTCACCCTGAAGAGGCTCGTCACCCCGCGCTTGGATTCCGGCATCCTGCCCGGCACGTCGCAGGGCGCGCTCTTCGCCGCCGCGAAGGAGGCCGGGTGGGAGCTCGGGTACGGGCCCCTCGAGCCAGAGGACCTCTTCGACGCCGAGGCCGTGTGGCTCATCTCCTCCGTGCGGCTGCTCACGCCCGTGAACCGCATCGATGGGAAGGCCGTCGGCACTGATCCGGCGCTGGCCAGGGCCCTGACCGAGGAGCTCTCGGCCCTGTTCGACAAGATCGCCTGACCGGGCCGGGGGCTGACCTCGCGCCCCCACGCGGCGACCTCGCGGCCCCACGGGGTGACCTCGGCGGATCGGAGGGAGGAGGCTCTGGAAAATAGTTGGAAGTCCGAGTATCTTCGATCTCAGATGACTTGGATCACATCCATCCCCAAGCGAAGGAGCTTGTCATGGTTCGCGAACTCACCCACTACATCGGCGGCGCTCGCGTCGACGGGACATCCGGGCGCTTCAGCGACGTCTACAACCCCTCCACCGGCGAGGTCCAGGCCCGCCTCCCTCTCGCCAGCAAGGACGAGGTCAGCGAGGCGATCGCCAACGCGGAGAAGGGCCAGGCCGAGTGGGCCGCGATGAACCCGCAGCGCCGCGGCCGGATCCTGCTGAAGTTCGTGGACCTCGCCAACCGGCACATGGACGAGCTCGCCGAGATGCTCTCCTCCGAGCACGGCAAGACCTTCGCGGACTCGAAGGGCGATGTCCAACGCGGCCTCGAGGTCGTCGAGTTCTCCGCCGGCGCCGCGCCGCACCTGCTCAAGGGCGAGTTCTCGGACAGCGTCGGCACGGGCATCGACGTGCACTCGCTGCGCAAGCCGCTCGGAGTGGTCGCGGGCATCAGCCCGTTCAACTTCCCCGCAATGATCCCGCTGTGGCAGGCGGGGCCGGCCCTCGCGGCGGGCAACGCCTTCATCTGCAAGCCGAGCGAGCGTGACCCCTCGGTTCCGCTGCGCCTCGCCGAGCTCCTCACCGAGGCCGGACTCCCGGATGGGGTGTTCAACGTGGTCAACGGGGACAAGGAGGCCGTGGACGCCCTTCTCGAGGACCCGCGCGTCAAGGCCATCGGCTTCGTGGGCTCCACCCCCATCGCCCAGTACATCTACGCGACCGCCGCCGAGCACGGCAAGCGCGCCCAGTGCTTCGGCGGTGCGAAGAACCATATGGTCATCCTCCCGGACGCGGACATGGACATGGCCGCCGATGCCCTCATCGGCGCAGGCTACGGCTCTGCCGGCGAGCGCTGCATGGCCATCTCGGTCGCCGTTCCTGTGGGCGAGAAGACCGCGGACGCCCTCGTGGCGAAGCTCCAGGAGCGCATCAAGGACCTCCGGGTAGGCGCGGGCATGGACCCCGAGGTGGACTTCGGGCCGGTCGTCACCGGGGCGGCCAAGGAGCGCATCGAGGGCTACATCGCCGCCGGCGCCGAGGAGGGCGCGGATCTGGTCGTAGACGGCCGCGGGCACACGGTAGAGGGGCACGAGAACGGCTTCTGGGTCGGCCCCACCCTGTTCGACCGCGTCACGAAGGACATGTCGATCTATAAGGACGAGATCTTCGGCCCGGTCCTGAGCGTGGTCCGCGCCACTGACTACGACGAGGCTCTCCGCCTGTGCAGCGAGCACGAGTTCGGCAACGGCGTGGCGATCTTCACTCGCGACGGCGACGCCGCCCGCGACTTCGCGAGCCGCGTCGAGGTGGGCATGGTCGGCGTGAACGTGCCGATCCCCGTCCCCATCGCCTACTACACGTTCGGCGGCTGGAAGGCCTCCGGCTTCGCCGACCTCAACCAGCATGGCCCCGACGCCTTCCGGTTCTTCACCAAGACCAAGACGGTCACCACGCGCTGGCCTTCCGGCGTACGCCAGGGCGCGAGCTTCATCATGCCGGCGGGCAGCTGATGGCGCCCGCTGAAATGGACACAGCGCAGGAACACGAGGTGCTCTTCGAGCGGAAGGGTGGGCTCGGCGTCGTCGTGCTCAACCGCCCGCGCGCGGTGAACGCACTCACCATGGGAATGGCAGAAGCCATGCTCGCCCAGCTCACAGCCTGGGCCGAGGACGACACCGTGCAGACCGTCCTCGTGCGCGGTGCAGGCGATCGCGGACTGTGCGCGGGCGGGGACATCGTGGCGATCTACCACGACATGCTCGACGGCGGCGACGCCACCGCACGCTTCTGGGCCACCGAGTACCGGCTCAACTCGCTCATCAGCCGGTACCCGAAGCCGTACGTCGCGTTCATGGACGGGCTCGTGCTCGGGGGCGGGGTGGGCGTCTCGGCGCACGGCTCGCACCGGATCGTCACCGAGCGGACGCGCACGGGCATGCCGGAGACCACCATCGGGTTCGCGCCGGACGTGGGGGGCACGCTCCTGCTCGCCTCGGCACCGGGCGAGGCAGGCACGCACGCCGCCCTCACCGGCGCCCACCTCGACGCCGCTGACGCGATCCATCTGGGCCTCGCGGACTTCTTCATCCCGAGCAGCCGCCTGGATGCCGTCGCCGCCGCCCTCGAGCGGGACAGGGCAGACGACGTCGTCGGCCGCCTTGCGTCCGAGCCTCCCTTGTCGCCGCTGGCTGCCCAGCGGGGCTGGATCGATGCGGCGTACGCATCAGACGACGCCGAGGAGATCGTGACCAGGCTTCGCGCCCACGAGGATCCGGCGGCGCGAGCTGCCGCCGAGACCATCGAGGCCAAGTCCCCCACGTCCATCAAGGTCACGCTCGAGGCGCTGCGCCGCGCCCGCGCCCGCGGCCCGATCCCGCTGGCCCTCGAAGAGGCCCTCGAAGAGGAATACCGGGTCGGCCTGCACCTGCTGGCCGGCCACGACTTCCAGGAAGGCGTCCGCGCGCAGGTCATCGACAAGGACCGCAACCCTCGATGGGAGCCGTCCACACTGGCGGACGTGACCCGTGGTGAGGTCGAGGCCTGCTTCGCGCCGCTCGGCGACCGCGAGCTCCGACTGGCCGAGACAGTGGCGACCCCGTGAGACTCCCGGCCACCCGCTAGAACGATGCCCACAACGATGCCCGAGGAGAGACCATGACAGAGCAGTCCGCGGCCGGCGACGCCGCGCAGTCAGCAGGCACTATCGCGTTCCTCGGCCTCGGCCACATGGGCGGCCCGATGGCGGTGAACCTGATCAAGGCCGGCTACACGGTGGTGGGCTACGATCCGGTCCCCGCGGCCATCGAGGCCGCCCGGGACCACGGCGTCCCGGTGACGGGCTCAGCCGTGGAGGCTGCGACAGGCGCCTCCGTGATCCTCACGATGCTCCCCAGCGGCCGCCACGTCCTCGAGGCGTACCGCGGCAGCGGCGGGCAGCCCGGGCTGCTCGAGGCTGCCGCCCCCGGCACCCTGTTCCTGGACTGCTCCACGATCAACGTCACCGAGGCGCAGGAGGCCGCCGCGGCGGCAATCGCAGCGGGCCACCGCTCAGTGGACGCGCCCGTTTCCGGCGGGGTGGTCGGCGCGGAGGCGGGCACGCTCACCTTCATGGTCGGCGGCGAGGACGATGACGTCGCAACGGTGCGCCCCATCCTCGAGACGATGGGCAAGCGCGTGGTGCACTGTGGCGCCCACGGCCTCGGCCAGGCCGCCAAGGTCTGCAACAACATGATCCTCGGCGTGTCGATGATCGCTGTGAGCGAGGCGTTTGTCCTGGGCGAGAAGCTGGGCCTCACTCACGAGGCGCTGTTCGACGTCGCGGCACACGCATCGGGCCAGTGCTGGGCGCTGACCACCAACTGCCCCGTCCCCGGTCCGGTCCCCACAAGCCCCGCCAACCGCGACTACCAGCCGGGATTCGCCGGAGCACTCATGGCCAAGGACCTCGGCCTGGCGGTCAACGCGCTCGAGCACACTGGTGTCGCCGCGGACATGGGGCAGCTCGCGGCGAGGATCTACAACTCGTTTGTCGAGCACGGCGGCGGGGGCACCGACTTCTCGGGCATCATCAACTCGATCCGCGAGCAGTCCGAGTAGCGACCCCAGAACCGCGGCTAGAGGGTCGCTGGGATCTCGCGCCCGGGGAACAGGGTCGCGTACTGCTTGCGGTACAGGCGGCGTCCAACGAGCCGGTAGGCGAAGCGGATCGGGGCGGGTATGTCCTTGAAGAACTCCTCCCGCTCCCCCGGCGGGTTCGTTGCGAGCACGAGGCCGAGGTAGGCGAGCATCACCTTGGTCTCGAATTCGTCCGTCCCGTGCTTGGCGAGGGCGGCGAGGTCCTGCTCCGTGAGCACCTTGTCCGCCACCGGCATCATCTCGGTGACCTCGCGGCGCAAGTGCACCTTGAGGAGCTCCGAGAGGTCCGCATAGCGTGTGGCGAGCTCGTCGCGCGCCGTGGGATCCGCCGTCGCCATCCACTGCTTCCGTAGCGGCTCGATGACCGCAAGGCGGTCGGCGACCTGACGGTGGTGCTCGAGCATCTGCGCGACGTGCAGGGCGCACGCCGGCGCCTGCTCCTCGAGCTTCGGGTACATGAGGCGGTCCTCAGCCTCATGGTGGACGTGCAAGAGCTTGTCGAAGTTCCCGAGGACCTCGCCCACGTAGGAGGCACGGCCCGTATCGCCGGGACCTGCGGTGCGGACAAGCCCGGGCGCCTCGTCGTAGGCCCACAGGAAGACTCGGTGGATTCGCCGCATGGCGGCTGTAGCCGAGCACAGCATGGGGCCGGGCGGCACTTCTGCGGCGGTCTCCCCCGGGAGCATCGTGAAGAAGTCAGGCATGGCGGATCTCCTGTTGTAGATCCCCCCGGGGAACCGACCCGACAAGGATGGTACGGCGGCCTCCGCGCGCATCACAATGGTCCGCGCGGTTATCCAGTCGCTCTACGCGAAGTCACCGGCCTGGCGGCGGAAGTCGCTGAGGATCCTCAGGAGGTCCTCGACGTCGACGCTCGTGAAGCCGGAGCGCCCGAACACCTCGGCGTTGAGCGCCGCGGTGGCCTTCTCCGTGAGCGCGCGGCCGTCGGCTGTGAGCTCGATGAGCGTGGTCCGGCCATCGGTGGGGTGGCGGGTCCGTTCCACGTAGCCAGCCGTCTCGAGCCGGTCCACGGCGTTGGTGACCGACGTCGGGTGGACTTGGAGGAGGGCGCTGGCCTTGCTCATGGGCAGGGCCCCGGTGCGGGCGAAGCTCAGGAGCGCGAGCATCTCATACCGTGAGAACGTGAGCCCGAGCGGCTTGAGCACGTCCTCGATCCGGGCCATGAGGATCTGCTGGGTCCTCATGATCGCGGTGATGGCGGCCATGGGAGCCGCGACCTCTCCCCACCCGTGCAGTTCCCAGTTGCGCCGGGCGTCGGCGATCGGGTCGCGGGGAAGCGGGGCGCCCATGGTCCTCCTCTCGTTCGGCCTAGTCTCTGAGGGACGGAAAGTCTGCCTCAGAGTATTCGACCCCGAACCCGCTGGGGCCTCCCGGCTCCGAGCTCCGGGGCCCGGTGCTGTGACGGGCCTCTTCGCTGCGCCGCAGTTCGACGCGGCGAATCTTGCCCGAAATGGTCTTGGGGAGCTCGGTGAACTCGATGCGCCGGATGCGCTTGAACGGGGCGAGCTGGAGCCGGCAGAAGCGCAGGATCTCCTCGGCCACGGCGGGACCCGGCTCGTACCCGGCGGTGAGCACCACGAACGCCTTCGGAACGGAGAGCTTGACCTCGTCCGGAGACGGCACCACGGCTGCCTCCGCGACGGCAGGGTGCTCGATGAGCACGCTCTCGAGCTCGAACGGCGAGAGCCGGTAGTCGGAGGACTTGAAGACATCGTCCCCGCGGCCCACGTAGGTGATGAGCCCGGAGGCGTCCCGGGTGGCCATGTCCCCCGTGTGGTAATAGCCGTCCCGGAACGCGTCGGCGGTCTTCTCGGGGTCGCGGTAGTAGCCCTTCATGAGGCCCACCGGCCGCGGGTCGAGGGCCAGGCACAGCTCGCCGTCGTCTCCTTCCTCACCGGTGGCTGGGTCCACGAGCACGACGTCGTAGCCCGGCAGCGGCCTTCCCATCGCACCGGCGGTGACGGGCTGGCCCGGCGTGTTGGCCACCTGCACGGTGGTCTCGGTCTGGCCGAAGCCGTCGCGGATCGTCACGCCCCACGCCTTCTCCACCTGCCCGATGACCTCGGCGTTGAGCGGCTCGCCGGCGGAGACCACCTTGCTGGGCGGGTTCTCCAGCTGGGTCAGGTCGGACTGGATGAGCATGCGCCATACGGTGGGCGGGGCGCAGAAGCTTGTCACGCCTTCCCGCCCCATTTGCTCCATGAGGGCGGAAGCGTCGAAGCGCTCGTAGTTGTAGATGAACACGGTGGCCTCGGCGATCCACGGCGTGAACACGTTGGACCAGGCGTGCTTGGCCCATCCGGGCGAGGCGACATTGAGGTGGACGTCGCCTGGCTCGACCCCGATCCAGTACATCGTGGAAAGGTGGCCCACGGGGTAGGAGACGTGGGTGTGCTCCACGAGCTTGGCCCGGCTCGTGGTGCCGGAGGTGAAGTAGAGCAGGAGGGTCTCGTCCGCGCGGGTCGGCGTATCCGCGGTGAAATCGGTGCTCGCCGTGGCGGCTTCGCCGTAGTCGAGCGTGCCGTGCGAGAGGTGGGGGGCCGGCGTCGTGCCCCCCGGTGCGGCGCCCGCCGCGCCCGGGACCACGATGACGCGGTAGTCGCCGGCGACGTCGTCGAACTTGGGCGCATTCGCCGCGCCCACGGCCACCCAGTGCGCGCCGCCGCGCTCCACGCGGTCCTCGAGGTCGCGGCGGCCCATGAGCGTGGTGGTGGGGATCATGACGATGCCCAGCTTGATCCCGGCGAGCATGAGCTCCCACAGCTCCACCTGGTTGCCGAGCATGACGATCATGTGCTCCCCGCGCGCCACGCCCTGGGCGCGAAGCCAGTTCGCGACCTGGGAGGAGCGTGCCGAGAGCTCGGCGAACGTGCGGCGGGTCGAGCTGCCGTCCTGCTCCACGATGACGAGGGCGGCCTGGTCCTTACGCACCGGGTCTGCGGCGATCGCGTCGAACCAGTCGAGGCCGAAGTTGAACTCCTCGAAGCGGGGCCACTCGAAGTCGGCGTGGGCCCGCGTGTAGTCCAGGCGGAGCGTGAGGAGCCTGTCCCGGGCGGCCCGGAATTCGTCGGTGACAGTCATGGTCTGCCTTTCGTATCCGTTCCCAGGACTGCATCGTCCTAGTGATCCGTGTCACGATGAAATATAGTTGGACTTCCTAGGATTTGACCAGCTCCCCTCCCGTCCAAAAGAACTCTGTCCAGAAGAGGCCCCATGCTCCAGGCACCCGAGTCCCTCCGTCCCGACGTCGCGCTCGGGTCACTGCCCTTCCCCGATGCCGACCTCATGCACGTTCTCGACCTGCTCTCGCCCGCCGAGAGGGATCGGTTCACCGAGCTGCGCGCGGTGCTCCAACAGGAGATCCGGCCGCTGACCCCTCAGTACTGGAACCGCGAGGAGTTCCCGTTCGGGCTCCTACCCCGCCTGGCCTCACTCGGTCTCGGGCGCCTCCAGACGGACGGATCGTCGCGCCTGTTCACGGGGCTCGCCTACATGGAGGTGGCACGCGCCGATGTGTCCCTGTCCGCGCTCGTGGGAATCCATAACGAGCTCGTGGTCGGAATGATCCACGACCTCGGCTCCCCCGAGCAGAAGGCCCGCTGGCTCCCGGGCCTCGAGTCCTTCACCTCGTTGGGCGCCTTCGCCCTCACCGAGCCGGAGCACGGTTCGGACATCGCAGGGGGCCTCGCCACCACCGCCACGCACGACGGCGACGGCTGGGTTCTGCGCGGATCGAAGCGTTGGATCGGGGCCGCGACCATCGCTGACTTCGCCCTGGTCTGGGCGCGGGACACCGCGGACGGAGCGATCAAGGCGTTCATCGTCGAGACCGACACGCCAGGGTTCTCGGCCACGAAGATCGGCAACAAGATCGGGCTGCGGATCATGCAGAACGCGGACATCGTGCTCGATTCAGTGCGCGTGCCGGAGGCGAACCTGCTGCCGGGCGCCACGGCCTTCGAGAAGGCCAACGAGCTCCTGCGCGACTCCCGCGCGTGGGTGGGGTGGCAGGCCGCCGGGATCCAGCTCGGGGCGTTCGACATCGCCCGTGCGTACGCGCTCGAGCGCATTCAGTTCGGACGGGAGCTCGCCCGATTCCAGCTCGTGCAACAGCAGCTCTCCGAGATCCTCGGAAATGCCCACGCCTCCCTCTCGCTCATGGTCGAGCTCGCACGGATCCAGGAGTCGGGCCAGCTGGAGATGGTGCAGTCTGCCATGGCGAAGGCCACGACAACCCGGCTCGCGCGCTCGTCGGTGGCGCTGGGCCGGTCCCTCCTCGGCGGCAACGGCATCACGACCGACTACGAGATGGCCAAGCTCTTCGGCGACGCCGAGGTGCTGTACACGTACGAGGGCACGTACGAGATCAACTCCCTCATCGTTGCCCGGGCCGTCACGGGCAAGTCCGCTTTCGTCTGAGGCGGCCCGCAGGCTGGACGGCTCTGGCGCGGAACGGCATCGTATGCCTACGGTTCAGGGATGGAAGACAAGGATCGCGTGCCGGCCCCACCCGGCCTCCCGGCATTCGACGAAGACGCGCCGCTCGACGACGGCTACAGCCAGAGCGAGAACTACGGCCACAATCAGGAGTCACTCCAGCTGCACGATCCGCACCGGTACGCGGACACGCCGCCCGGAGAGCCTCGCACCGAGCGCGAAGTCCCCGCGCCCAAGCCGGTGAAGCGGCGGCCCCACGCCGTGGGGCTCGGCACAGCGGGCTCCGGGGGCATCCCGGATTCGAAGGGCGAGAGCCACACCGGATTTGGCGACCCGGACCGCGACTGAGCCGCCGCCCCGCCGAGGGCCGGCTTCGGCGTCATACGGGGTGATGTCGGCGCACGGGCCTCGCGTACCCGGGCGCCTGTGGGCAAGACTGGCCCCATGCCGAACGCACTGCACAACACTGACTTCATCCAGGTCTCCCACGCAGGGTCCCTGCCCCGCACGCCAGAGCTCCTCGCGGCCAATGCGGTCCAGGCGGAGAATCCCGGCGATCCCGAGCAGTTCGAGCGTCTCCTAGCGGACTCGGTCGTCGGCATCGTCGCGCGGCAGCTGGACGCGGGGCTCACGATCGTCAACGACGGCGAGTACGGACACACGATGTCCAACGCCGTGGACTACGGCGCGTGGTGGAACTACTCGTACTCACGGCTCGGCGGGCTCACGCAGGGCGGTGTGGACCGCTGGCAGATGACCGAGCAGATCCGCTCCGAGCCGGGCAGGATCCGCCTGACCACGATGCCGGACCGCCGCGACCGCGCGCGCTTCAATGAGGCGTACAACGACCCGAACTCGTTCATCCTCACGGGCCGCAAGCCGGTTCCGCAGCCCACCATCACAGGCCCGCTCACCTACGTGGGCCAGCATCAGGTCCAGCGCGATGTGACCAACCTCGTGGCGGCCCTGCAGGCGGAGGACGCGACGTCGGGCTTCCTCCCTGCCCTCTCCCCCGGCTCGGCCTCCCGACTGGCCAACGAGTACTACAAGACCGACGAAGAGCTCGTGTACGCATGCGCGGATGCGATGCGCGAGGAGTACAAGGCCATCGTCGACGCCGGGCTCACGGTCCAGATCGACGACCCGTCCATCGCCGAGAACTGGGACATGATCAACCCGGAGCCCACCGTCGAGGACTACCTCGCCTTCACGAAGCTGCGGGTCGAGGCCCTC
Source organism: Sinomonas notoginsengisoli (assembly GCF_021554725.1). Classification (GTDB taxonomy): domain Bacteria; phylum Actinomycetota; class Actinomycetes; order Actinomycetales; family Micrococcaceae; genus Sinomonas; species Sinomonas notoginsengisoli. The sequence goes on from NZ_JAIZDP010000006.1 coordinate 51,952, forward strand.
AACTGGGCGATCCGCGACCTCCCCCAGGAGCAGATCCGCTTCCACCTGTGCTGGGGCTCGTGGCACGGCCCCCACACCACGGACATCCCGTTCAAGGACCTCGCCGAGACGATGCTCTCGATCAACGCCGGATCCTATTCGTTCGAGGCGGCCAACGTGCGGCATGAGCACGAGTGGAAGGTCTGGCGGGACCTCGACCTGCCCGAGGACAAGGTGATCGTCCCGGGTATCGTCTCGCACGCCACCAATGTGGTCGAGCATCCCGAGCTCGTCGCGGAGCGGATCGAGCGCTTCGCGCAGATCGTCGGCAAGGAGCGGGTGATCGCCTCGACGGACTGCGGCCTCGGTGGGCGTGTCCACCCGCAGATCGCGTGGGCCAAGCTCGAGGCGCTGTCCGAGGGTGCGCAGATCGCCAGCCGCCGGCTCTGGGGCTGAGCCGTGACGCACGACGCCGCGCCGGAACCTCCCAGCCCCGTCCCGCCATCGGCTCCACCCCTCAGCAACGAGGTGACGCTCCGCTTCCTCGCGGCCCCCACGGACAAGGGCCACTCGGGCTCGGTAGACGCCGGCACGGTGCTCGAATGGGTGGACAAGGCTGCGTACGCGGCCGCCGTTGGCTGGGCCAAGGCGTACTGCGTGACGGCGTACGTGGGCAACATCCACTTCGCGGACCCGGTCAATGTGGGCGACATGGTCGAGGTCACCGCGACGATCGTCTACACAGGCCGCACCTCGATGCACATCCGCACGGTGGTCTCCTCGGGCGATCCCAAGGGCGGCACTCCGACGATGCGCAGCCAGTGCCTCGTGATCTTCGTGGCGGTCGGCCAGGATGGCCGCCCGGTCGAGGTCCCGAGGTGGGTCCCCCGGACCGAGGATGAGCGCGAGGCGCAGGCCCACGCCGTCGCCCGTATAGCGGTCCGGGACGAGATCGTCGCGTCGATGAAGCGCCAACAGTACACGGACGCCGGGACCGCGGAACGTGTGGTGCTGAGGTTCCTCGCGGCTCCCACGGATGTGAACTGGGGCGGCAAGGTCCACGGCGGTGTAGTCATGAAGTGGATCGACGAGGCCGCGTACGTGTGCGCCTCGCGGTACTGCGGGCGGGACGCAGTGGCCGTGTTCTCGGGCGGCGTGCGGTTCTACCGGCCGCTGCTCATCGGGGACGTCGTGGAGGTCGAGGCCCGGCTCGTGTACACGGGCACGAAGGGCATGCACATCGCGGTGCACGTCCGCTCGGGCTCTCCCAAGGGCCACGAGCTGAACCTGACCACGTACTGCCTCACGGTCATGGTGGCCCGCGACGAGGCCGGCACCGCCGTCCCTGTTCCGCACTGGGAGCCCGTCTCCGACGAGGACCGGCGCCTCTGGGAGCACGCCCGCGAGCTGCTCCAGATCCGCGGCAAGGCCCCCGGCGGACGCCTGCCGAACCACCTGCTCGGGAGCTGAGCCCCTGCTCTGAACCACGACGTCGGTGGGCCGCCCTCGCCGGACGGCCCACCGGCGTCGTGCGTGATGCGCCCACCCCTTGCCCTTCCCACCGTCGGACGCTAACATACAACCAAATGGTTGTAGATCAGGTACCCCGAGAACTGTCCGACGACGAGATCGACCGGATCTTCGGTGCCCTCGCGGACGCCACCCGCAGGGACATCCTCCGGCAGTCGCTGCTGCGCGAGCAGTCCGTCTCGGAGCTCGGGAGGAACTACGCCATGAGCTTCGCGGCCGTGCAGAAGCACGTCGCGGTGCTCGAACGGGCACTGCTCGTCACGAAGGAACGCCGCGGGAGGGAGCAGATCGTGCACTCGAATCCCGCGGCAATCCGCAGGGCGGCGCGCCTCCTCGACGCGTACGAGGAGCTCTGGCGCGACCGCATCGCCCGGATCGGAGACATCCTGTCCGAGGCCACGCACCCAGGGAACGACCAGAAGGACACCGCACCATGACGTTCGTCTCCAGCACCAAGGACACCGAGAACCTCACCTTCACGCTCATCACCGAGTTCGCGGCCAGCCGCGAGCGCGTGTGGCAGGTGTGGGAAGACCCGCGCCAGCTCGAGCGCTGGTGGGGGCCGCCCACGTGGCCCGCCACGTTCGCCAATCACCACTTCGCCCCGGGCGGGAGGTGCCACTACTACATGACGGGGCCGGACGGCACCCAGGCTCACGGCTGGTGGGAGATCAAGGCCGTGGACGCGCCGGCCCGGCTCGTGATTGAGGACGGATTCGCGAACGAGGACGGCTCCCCCACCGACCCAGAGGACACGACGACGATGGTCGCGGTCCTCGAGGACGCCAGCGGCGGCACGCGTATGACTGTCACCACCACGTTCCGCAGTCTCGAGCAGCTCGAGCGCATGGCAGCAATGGGCATGGAGGAGGGCATGAAGCAGGCGTCGGAGCAGATCGACGCGATCCTCACCGGCTCGAGGGAGGGATCGGTCCGCTAACCCCGGCAGTCCGACGCACCGCGGCGCCGGGTCACCTCGCGTGGCCCGGCGCCGGTCGTGCCCCGTCGGCTGCGCGACGCATTATCGGCAGCCGCGCCTCGACCTCCGTCTCCCTACGACTCGTGGAATTGCGACCCGTCCGGTCGGCTCAGCACCACGAACGAGCGGCGGTGGGTGATGTAGTCGCTCGGCCACGTCGCGACGGCCCGGATCTTCTGCAGGGCGCCGGAGAGGAGCACCACGTGGACCCCCAGCCAGGCGAGGAAGGCGAGCGGGCCGTTGAGGAGCACGCGCTTCGGACCGGGCCCGACCTCGGCGACGGCGGATCCTCGCCCCACCATGGCCATGTAGCCCTTGTCCACGTACCCGAACGGTGCCCGGTGCCGCCCCCCGCCCTCGATGTCCGCCAGGATGTTCTTCGCAGCCCACGTCCCGGCCTGGAGGGCGCACGAGCCGAGCTGGGGAAGCTTGTTGCCCTTCGCATCGGTCATGTTGGCCGCGTCGCCGAGGACGTACACGTCGTCGAATCCCGGCGCCGTCAAATCGGGATTGACGTCGATGCGCCCGCCGCGGCCCTGTGGCAGCCCGGAACCGGCCACGACGGCCCCGGCCTTGAGCCCTCCGGCCCACACCACGAGGGTCGCGGGAATCTCCGTGCCGTCCTTGAGCAGGACCTTGTCCTCGGTGATCTCGGCGACCGGCGTGCCCAGGTGCAGCTGGACGCCCATGGCGGCCAGCCGGCGTCCGGCGTATTCCTTGGACTTGTCCGAGAACACGTTGAGCACGTTCGGCACCATGTCCACCAGGTGCACGCGGCAGCGGTTGGCGAGCCACGGGGAGAAGTAGTCGGGCAGGACGTACTTGACGGTCTCGGCGAGCGCGCCGGCGGTCTCGACGCCGGTGGGCCCGGCGCCGATCACCACGAAGTCGAGCTGCTTGCCGTCGTCTGCCCTGTCGGCGTCCTCGAGCACGTTCGAGAGGGTGCCGCCAACCTTCACGGCGTCGCCCACGGAGTAGAGCGGGTAGGTGTGCTCGGCGCCGGGCGTGTTGAAGAAGTTGGCTTCGGCACCGGAGGCGAGGATGAGGAAGCGGCCCTCGTAGGACTTCCCGTCCGATGTTGTGACGCGCTTGCGCTCTGCATCGACGCCCGTGACCTCTGCGGCGACGAGACGGATGTTCGGCTGGCCGCGGAAGATGTCGCGCAGCGAGCGGGCCACCTCGGAGACGCCCAGCTGCAGCGTCGCCACCTGATAGAGGAGCGGCTGGAACTGATGGTAGGGATTCTTGTCGATCAGGAGGACCCGCACGCCCTTGCGCCCGAGTGTGCGGGCCGCTGCGACACCCGCAAACCCTCCGCCGACAACGATGACTTCGTAGTTCTCGTCCACGTGGCGCACATTACCCACTCGGAGCCCTGTGGGGAAACACCCCGCCACGCCCAGTGGGGGCTCCGCCGCGACCGCGCATATTGCCAATCGTTACCACCGGCCCATAGTCCGCCCCTGAACCCCGTGCTACGTTCAATCGAAGAGTAATGAGCGCCAGCGCCAAGCCCTGACTTGCTGGCCGGCAACCCTCCAAGTGGCGGGGTGCCTCAGGTGAGTACTCGGCATTCGTTTCCTCGATACGCAAGCTACGAAGGAGTCCCGCCATGCCCGATACCGCCACGGAGCAGGCCGAGCCGGCCCCTGCTGCAACGCCACTCAACGATCCGGCCGCACCCGGCGGGCCCTCCGAGGACAAGCTGGCGTACCGGCTCCTGACGGGGCCCGACACGCGGGAATTCTGTGCACGAATCTCCCAGGCCCTTGCGGACGGGTACGTGCTGCACGGCAGCCCGGCGGCCACGTTCAACGGCACCGATGTGATTGTGGCGCAGGCCGTGATCCTACCGCACGCGGTGGCCCGCGCCGATGCCGCGGTCGCCTCCGCCGTGGATTCGCTCGAGTATGAGGGCGAGGGCCACGCGTGAGCTACGCGGGGGATCTCACCCCGCAGGAGGCGTGGGAGAAGCTCGTGAACGGCGACGCCGTGCTCGTGGACGTGCGCACCGAGGAAGAATGGGCGCACATTGGCATTCCCGACACCAAGGGGACAGACAATGATCCGCTGTTCATCCCCTGGGTGTTCGCGGGCGGCATCCCGAATCCCGACTTCGTCATGGAACTCGAACTCCAGGGCCCCGAGGACAGGAGCACGGAGCTGATCTTCCTCTGCCGCTCCGGCGCGCGATCCGCCGCGGCCGCCGCCGTGGCCTCGAATCTGGGCTTCACCGCCTTCAACGTGCTCGAGGGCTTCGAGGGTGTGCCCGGGCCTGACGGCGCAAGGACCGTCAACGGCTGGAAGAACCGCGGGCTGCCGACCAATCTGGGACAGGACTAAGTACTTACGTGAGCTTTGGCAACAATCATGAGATATCGAGCAGCTGGGCCGAGGACACCCAGGCTGTGCGCGGCGGGCTCCTCCGCACCGAATTCCAGGAGACTTCGGAGGCGGTGTTCCTTAACTCAGGGTTCGTCTACGAGTCCGCCGAGGCGGCCGAGCGGGCGTTCACCGGTGAGGACGAGCGGTTCGTGTACTCGCGCTACGGCAACCCCTCCGTGGCAACCTTCCAGGAACGGCTCCGCCTGCTCGAGGGCACTGAGGCCTGCTTCGCAACGGCGTCCGGAATGTCGGCCGTGTTCACCGCCCTGGCGGCGCTGCTCGGGGCCGGGGACCGGGTCGTGGCGGCGCGGAGCCTCTTCGGCTCGTGCTTCGTGATCCTCAACGAGATCCTCCCCCGGTGGGGGGTTGAGACGGTGTTCGTTGACGGACCGGACCTGAACCAGTGGCGCGAGGCGCTGTCGGTGCCAACCACTGCCGTGTTCTTCGAGTCTCCGTCCAACCCTATGCAGGAGCTCGTGGACATCCAGGCCGTCGCGGACCTCGCCCACGCGGCGGGGGCCACCGTCGTCGTCGACAACGTCTTCGCCACTCCCCTGCTGCAGCGCAGCCTCGACTTCGGCGCGGACGTGGTGGTGTATTCAGGCACGAAGCACATCGACGGGCAGGGCCGTGTGCTCGGCGGCGCAGTGTTGGGGACCAAGGACTTCATCGATGGCCCCGTGAGGAACCTGATGCGCCACACCGGGCCTGCGCTCTCGGCGTTCAACGCCTGGGTGCTGACCAAGGGGCTCGAGACGATGGGGCTGCGTGTGCGGCACTCGTCCGCGAGCGCCCTCGCTATTGCCGAGTGGCTCCAGGAGCAACCGCAGGTGAGCTGGGTGAAGTACCCGCACCTGCGCTCCCACCCCCAGTACGAGCTCGCCCGCAAGCAGATGAGCGCCGGCGGGACGGTACTCACGTTCGAGGTCGAGGGCGGCAAGGAGGGCGCGTTCCGCCTGCTCAATGGCCTCGAGGTCATCGATATCTCCAACAACCTCGGCGACTCGAAGTCCCTCATCACGCACCCCGCGACCACTACCCACCGGGCCATGGGGCCCGAGGGTCGGGCTGCGATCGGCTTGGGCGACGGCGTGGTCCGGCTCTCCGTGGGCCTCGAGGACGTCGGTGACCTCATCGGCGACCTCGCTCGGGGGCTCGGCGCCGGCTGACCGGGCCGCTGAGTGAAGTGGACCGCCGCCGCAGCGGAGCGGATTCGGACCCAGGAGGCAATGCCATGAAGCAGTTCAGCATCGTCCTCAGATCGCCGCTTCCCCCGGAGCAGGCCTGGGCGCGCGTCCTGGACCTGCGCGCCCACGACCGCCTCATCCCGTTCACCCGCATCACCAGCGGCCTCGCCGGTGCGCACGAGCTCCGCCCCGGCCACAGCTTCACAGCGTGCACGATGCTCGGGCGCGTCGGCTTCGATGACGTCATGACCGTCGAGTCGATCACTCCGCCCAACGGCCGCTCGCCCGGCACGGCGCGTATCGTCAAGAGCGGGCGCCTCGTCCTCGGGTCCATAGACCTGAACGTGGCGGCGCATGACGGCGGCTCGACCATCCGCTGGTCACAGGACTTCGCTCTGGGTCGCCTCTGGCGTCCCCTCCGGTGGGCCGCGGGACTCGTGGCGCCCGTGTTCTACCGGACCGTGCTCCGGCGCCTCCTGCGCGGGTGACGCGCGGCTCGCGTTGAGTTCCTACTTCTGCAGGACGTAGGCGCGCAAGTCGTCCAGGGTCTGCTGCATGTGCGCGTCCATGGCTGCCCTGGAGGCCTCGGGATCCCGGCGATGCAGCGCCTCGCTCACCAGGGCGTGCATGGAGATGGCGTGCTCCTGGATCGCGGGGACCACTGACGTCTCCGAACGCCGTTCGGCGAGAATGCGGCTGAGCGGCTCGAAGAGCACCGCGATGAACGCGTTCTCGGAGGCGTGCAGGATCACGTCGTGGAAGGCGAGATCGGCCTCGACGAACGTCTGGAGATCGCCGGCGTGGTGCGCCCTCCGCATCTGTTCCAGGAAGGCGTCCAGTGCCGCGAGGTCCTCGTCGGAGATGCGCTGCGCGGCGAGCTCACACGCACCCGTCTCGAGCATGCGGCGGAGCTCGATGAGCTGCACGGCCGAATCGCTCGCGTCGGTGCCCTCGCTCGTGGCCCGCAGCACCGCGTGCAGCGAGCTCCAGCGGTTGACCGGGTTCACATACGTGCCCCGCCCGCGCTCCACGCGCAGGATGTTCTGTGCCGTGAGGGTCTTGACGGCCTCCCGGATGGTCATGCGGCTCACGTCGTAGCGGGAGCTCAGCTCGAGCTCGCCTGGGACGGCTGCGCCTGTGGGGAGTTCGCCGGCCACGATCCGGTCCAGCAGCGCATCGGCCACCTCGCCCACGAGGGACTTCCGTGCCAAAGAGGCCCCTTTCTGCGCCCGATTCCGGGGCCAGTCTAGGGATCAGGCCGACCCTTGCGCTCAAGTGGCGTCCTATGTGACCCTGTATCCGACATTAGATGTCTGACATCTTACTAGTCAGCCCCCGCACAAGGAAGTGTTGCCATGCTCCTCGAAGCCGAAGCCCTCGCCGCCTACCCTGCAGAGACCCAGGTCTCCGCGCGGGAGGTGGCGGATGCGGTGGAACGCTCGGGCCGCGTCCTCGTGGTCCTCGACGATGACCCGACCGGCACGCAGTCGGTGTCCGGCCTGCCCGTCCTGACGCGCTGGGACGTGGAGGATTTCCGCTGGGCGTTCGCGTCTCGGAGTGGCGGCAGGCGCGCAGCCGCCGTCTACGTCCTCACGAACACACGCAGCCTCGGGCCAGATGAGGCAGCCGAGCGCAACCGCGAGGTGGTCGCCGCCGCCAGCGAAGCCGCTCAGGAGGCCGGAGTGTCCCTCGCCTTCGTGAGTCGCAGCGACTCGACCCTCCGAGGTCACTTCCCCCTTGAGACGGACACGCTCGCCGAGGCGATCTCCGCTCACGGCGGCCCCTCGGTGGACGGCGTCGTGATGGTCCCAGCCTTCCCCGAGGCAGGGCGCGTGACCATTGGAGGGGAACATTACGTGCGCACGACGGCGACCGCTCCCCCGGCCGCGGACAGCTCGCCGCAGCCCGCGCTCACTCCGGTGAGTGAGACGGAGTTCGCTAGGGATGCGACTTTCGGATTCTCGACCTCATACCTCCCTGCCTATGTCGAGGAGAAGACCAACGGTCGCGTACGCGCCGAGGACGTGATCGTGCTGGACCTCGGCACCGTTCGCTCTGGCGCCCCCGCCATCGCGGACGCGATCACCCCCGCGCACGGCTCTACCCCGATCGTCGCGGACGTCACCGGGGAGAACGACCTTCGTGCCCTTGCCCTCGGGCTCGAGGAGGCCGAGCGCCGCGGCAAACAGCTCCTGTACCGAGTGGGTCCGCCGTTCGTCCGTGGACGGATCGGCCAGGAAGTGCACGCGCCGCTCATGGCCGAAGAGGTCTACGGGACCTCCGCAGCCTCGGCGACCGGCGGTGCACGCGAAGACCTCAGGGCGGGCGGCCTCATTGTGGTGGGCTCCCACGTGGGCCTCACGACCCGACAGCTCGCCGCGCTCAAGGCACAGCACTCCTCGGCGGAGAGCATCGAGATCGACGTCAACCAGCTCCTCGATCCGGCTGCCGCCGATGCCCACATTGAAGCCACCGTCGGCGCCGTCGTTCGCCACCTCCCCAAGGGCGACGTGATCCTCCATACATCCCGCACCCTCGTCAAGGCCGATGACCCCGAACAAAGCCTCGAGATCGCCCGCATGGTGAGTGCCGCCGTCGTGAGCGTGGTCCGCACCGTTCTGAAGACCGCCCCGCCGCGGTTCGTTATCGCCAAGGGCGGCATCACCTCCTCCGATGTAGCCGCGCACGGCCTTGAGATCCGCCGCGCGATCGTGCGCGGCCCTATGTTGCCGGGGATCGTCTCGCTGTGGGAGCCCGTCGATGGGCCCGCGCGGGGTATCCCTTACGTCGTTTTCGCAGGCAACGTCGGCAATGACGAGTCGCTCGCGAAGGTCACGAAGACCCTCAGCGTGACGTTCTGATCCTTTCTGACTCGCACTGACTCGCATCTTTCACGGCATGTTTCGTCCCGTTCACAGGAGAACCCCCATGACCGACACTTCTGCCCATCCGGTCACCGCCCAGACCGAGACCGTCGCGGTCCTCGGCTTGGGTGCCATGGGGCTGCCCATGGCCACCCGCCTCGCCACCCGGCTCACCGTCCGCGGCTTCGACATCGCCCAGCCACGGCTCGACCTCGCCTCTGCCGCAGGCATCGTGACGTTCAGTTCCGCCAAGGAGGCAGTCGAGGGGGCCGATGCGCTCCTCCTCGCCGTCCGCAACGGCCAGCAGCTCGACGAGGTCCTGTTCGGCGAGAACGGCGTGGCCCCCTCGCTCCGGCGGGGCGCCGTCGTGATCCTGACGAGCACCGTGGGCACGGAGGCCATCCCGGCCACCGCGGCCAAGCTCGCAGAGATGGGGATCGGCCTCGTCGACGCGCCCCTCTCCGGCGGGCCGGTGCGCGCGGGCAACGGCGAACTGCTCATCGTGGTCGGCGCCGCGCCAGAGGATCTCGAGAAGGCCCGGCCGGTGGTCGAGCTGCTCGCCTCAACCCTCACGGTGGTGGGCGACAAGCCCGGGGACGGCCAGGCGCTCAAGACCGTGAACCAGCTCCTCTGCGGCGTGCACATCGTCGCCGCGGCCGAGGCCCTCGCCCTCGCAGACGCCCTCGGCCTCGACACGGCCAAGACCCTCGAGGCGCTCGAGGCCGGCGCTGCAGGCTCGTTCATGCTCTCCAACCGTGGCCCTCGCATGCTCGAGGCCTACGGCGAGGAAGGGGCCGAGGTCCTCTCCCGTCTGGACATCTTCGTCAAGGACATGGGGATCGTCGGCAAGGCCGCCCGGTCCGCGGGCCTCGCCATCCCCGTCGCAGCCGCTGCCGAGCAGCTGTACCTCCTCGGCCAGGCCCATGGCCTGGCCACCGCAGACGACTCCGCCGTCATCAGGGTCATCGCACCCTCCCGCCGGCCCGGCCAGCCTGATCGTGCTCCGGGGCGCCATTCCTGAAGCGTTGACAGCACCCGTATTTCCTATAGGATATTGGGTAAGCCAGCTCACACGGCTTCCCTCTTCTCGATCTGCAACGGAGCACCATGTCGACCGAACCAGCGTTCACCGCGGAGTCGTGGCCCATCGCCACATGCCTCCACGGGTTCCAAACCGTGGACCGCAAGGGAGTGGCGATGCACGATGCCGCCCCCGAAGTCTGGGACGGCATGTTCGCCCAGATCGCTGACGTCGGCTTCACCCTCGCAGAACTCGCAGACAGCCACGTCCGCCCGGCCGACCTAAAGCCCTCGCGCCGCGACGAATTCCTCTCGATCGCCGCATCCCACGGCGTGGGAGTCCCCTCCGTCCACCTCCAGCGCCAGAGCGTGATCATGCCCGGCCACGAGGAGCGCAACCTCGAGTACGCCCACCGCACCATCGACGCGGCCGCCGAGTGGGGCATGCAGGTCTTCTCGACCGGCCTCCACCAGCCCTTCAGCGAGGCCCAGCGCAAGGCCCTCTGGTTCTGGACGGCGGAGGGGCCGAAGGACCCCGCCGACCGCGAGGTGTGGGACGCCGCGGTCGGCCGCATTCGCGAACTCGGCAAACACGCCGCGGATTTGGGGCTGCGGATGTCCCTCGAGATGTACGAGGACACCTACGTCGGCACGGCGGACAGCGCTGTGCGCTTCATCGAAGAAGTCGGCCTGGACAACGTGGGCCTCAACCCCGACGTCGCCAACCTCATCCGCCTGCACCGGCCGGTCGAGGACTGGCGCTACCTCTTCGAGAAGACGCTCCCGTACGCCAACTACTGGCACGTGAAGAACTACACGCGCGACGAGGCCGCGGACGGCAGCTGGGCCACCTCGGTGCCCTCGACCATGGAGATGGGCCTGATCAACTACCGCCAAGTGTTCCGAGACGCGGTCGCTGCCGGCTTCGACGGGATCATCCTCACCGAGCAGTACGGCGGCGACAGCCTCGGCGTCTGCGCCACAAACCAGAAGTACATCCGCACTCTGCTCCCGAAGGGCTAGGAGAACCACATGTCTGACCTCACCGTCGCCGTTGTCGGCTCCGGGTACATGGGTGGCGGGATTGCCCAGGTCCTCGCCCTTGCCGGTGCCACCGTGAAGATCGCCGATGTCTCCGAGGAGATCGCCACAAAGAACTACGGGCGCCTCATCGCGGAGGCCCGGCAGTTCGTGGCGGACGGGCTCTTCCCGGACGACGCCGTCGAGCGCCTCGAGGCGCACCTCTCGCCGGCCACCTCGATCGAGGAGGCCGTAGCGGACGCCGACTTCATCGAGGAGGCCGTGCCCGAGAAGATTGAGATCAAGCACGAGACGCTCCGCCGCATCAGCGCCGCGGCGCGCCCGGACGCCGTCATCGGCTCGAACACCTCGACCATTCTCATTGCCTCGCTCGCGGAGGCCGTCTCCCACCCGGAGCGGTTCCTCGGGGTGCACTTCTCCAACCCCGCCCCGTTCATCCCCGGCGTCGAGCTCATCCCGCACCCCGGGACAGACGAGGCCGTCATCCCGCTCGTCGAGGAGCTCGTTTCCTCTACGGGCAAGGAGACGGCGCGGGTCAAGGATTCCACCGGGTTCGTGCTCAACCGGCTCCAGTACGCGCTGTTCCACGAGGCGACGCAGATCGTCGAGGAGGGCATCGCCACTCCCGAGGACCTCGACACCATCGTGAGGACGACCTTCGGGTTCCGCCTGCCGGTCTTCGGGCCGTTCGCGATCGCGGACATGGCCGGCCTGGACGTGTACGCGTTCTGCTATGCGTCGCTGCAGACCCGCTGGCCCGAGCGCTTCGCAACCCCTGAGTCCCTCAAGGAGCTCGTTGACGCCGGCAAATTCGGCACCAAGTCAGGGGCGGGCTACCTCGATGTCCCCGCTGAGCGCATCCCGGAGCTCGTCGCCTACCGCAACAAGGCCTACGTCGCCATGAAGAAGCTCATGGACGAGCTCGGCCCCGCCCCCATCCAGCCCGCGCACGCCGCGGCTGCCCACTGAGGACCAGGAGAACCGCATGACTGACTTCCCCGCATCCCGCACGGTCGTCCTGACCGGCGCGGCCTCACCACGCGGCATCGGCCGCGCCTCCGCCCACTACCTGGCCGAGCGCGGCTGGAACATCGGCATCATCGACGTCGACGCGGAGGCCGCAAAGCGCGTGGCGGAGGAGATCGCCCTCGAGCACGGTGTCCAAGCCGCCGGCGCAGGCGCCGACGTCTCCGACGAGGCCCAGGTCCGCTCGGCGTTCGACGAGCTCGAGGGCCAGCTGCCCCAGCTCGTGGCCCTCGTCAACCTTGCGGGCGTCTCCTCGCCCGTGCCGTACCTCGAGGTCACGGCGGACGAGTGGAACCGCGTCATGGGCATCAACATGAACGGCGTGCACTACGCGACGCGGCGGGCCGTCGAGACCATGGTCAAGAACGGCGTGGGCCGCGTGGTGAGCCTCTCCTCCGTCTCTGCGCAGCGGGGTGGCGGAACGTTCAGCAAGACGGTCTACTCGGCGGCCAAGGCCGGCGTCATCGGCTTCTCCCGCAGCGTCGCCCGCGAGCTCGGCCACGACGGCATCACCGTCAACGTCGTCTCCCCCGGCCCGATCGACACGGACATCATGGGCGGCACCCTGAGCGAGGAGCGCAAGGAGAAGATGGCGGCCGACGGCGTGCTGCCGCGGATCGGGACCCCGCGAGACATCGCAGCTGCCATCGCCTACCTCATCAGCGAGGACGCCGGCTTCGTGACGGGCCAGACCCTGAACGTCGACGGCGGCCTCTACATGCACTGAGAGGACAGCATGAAATCCATCTTCGGGACCACGTGGTCCAAGTCGCGGATCGCCTTCCTGGCGATCGGAATCGTGTTCGCGGTCATCGGCATCGTGACGATCATCCAGGGCCATTAGGCCCAGCCCCAATGTTCCACCCGATCACTCCCACCCAACGTTTCACCTCAAAGGAGAGCTGACGTGTCCACACCCGACCAGCGGATGCTGGCGCAGTCGAAGAACGACACCGCGCTGAAGTCTGCGATCTCGAAGGCGGCCCGGCACCTCATGCCGATGCTCGTCATCCTCTATTTCGTCGCGTTCCTCGACCGGACCAACGTGGGCTTCGCAGAGGCGGCGCTCCGCGTGGACCGTGGAGTGAGTGACGGAGCCTTCGCGCTCGGCGCAGGAATCTTCTTCATCGGCTATGCCCTCTTCGAGGTGCCCAGCAACCTGCTGCTGAAGCGCTTCGGCGCCCGCTTCTGGCTGGCCCGGATCGCCATCACCTGGGGCATCGTCGCGGCGGCCTTCGCCTTCACCACCGACGACACCATGTTCACGGCCCTGCGGTTCCTCCTCGGCGTGACCGAGGCCGGCCTCTTCCCGGGCGTGATCATGTTCCTCGCAGAGTGGTTCCCGAACAAGGTCCGCGTGCAGATGTTCGCAATCTTCTACCTCGCCCAGCCGTTCTCCCAGATGATCGGCGCCCCGCTCTCCGGTGGCCTCATCAGCTTCGGCGACTCCCTCGGCTTCGCCCGCGGCTGGCAGGTCATGTTCTTCGTCGAGGGCATGCTGGCGGTCATCGCCGGCATCGCCGCGCTGTTCCTGCTGACCAACAGCCCCGCCAAGGCCAAGTTCCTCGACGACGACGAGAAGCTGGCCCTCTCGAACGTCATGGCGGTCGAAGACCGTGCCCGCACCGAGGACGGCCCGAGCGGCATCTGGCGCGCGATGGCGAACTGGAAGGTCTGGTACTTCACCGTCATCTACTTCGCCCTCCAGATCGCGGTGTACGGCACCACGTTCTACCTCCCGCAGCAGGTCGCCGGGCTGCTCGGCAAGAAGGTCGGCTGGGAGGTGGGCCTCGTCTCTGCCATCCCGTGGCTCGTGGGCCTGTTCGCCTGCTACTTCCTCGGCAGGGCCGCCCACACCCTAGCGCGCCGCCGCAACTGGGGCACTCTGCTGTACATCGGGACGGGCGTCTTCATCCTCGCCTCGGGATGGGCCGGGGCGAACAACCAGCCCCTGCTGGGCATCCTCTTCATCACCCTCGCCGTCGCGAGCTTCCTCTCGGTCGGCCCCATCACGTGGGCCTACCCGACGGCCTTCCTCACCGGCACTGCTGCGGCCGCTGGCATCGGCCTCATCAACTCGCTCGGCAACCTGGGCGGCTTCGTGGCCCCGCTGATGCGCACCGGCATCAACGCGGCGGTCCCGACCAGCTCGGGCGTGTGGGGCGTCGTCTCCCTGGGCGTCTTCGCATTCGGGGCTGCCGCCATGGTCTTCGCGACGAAGTTCTTCAAGGGCGTCAAGTCGGACGAGCTGCTCGAGGCCGAGGAGCTCGCCCTGCGCCACTGAACCGAAGGCACGTAGTACGACGCCGGGCCGGTCACCTTCGCGAGGTGACCGGCCCGGCGTCGTGCGTGGGTCGAAAGATGCGGGCCCAAGGGAGGGCCTGGAGGCCGCAGCGAGCGGCCAGCGTCAGGATGAGGCGACGTCCCTCCGCGCGCGCTCCCTGACACGCTCGATGTGGTCCCGCATCGCGGCGGCCGCGGTGTCGCTGCTGCCCCCGCGGAAGGCTTCGAGGATAGCGCCGTGCTCGATCACGGCCTCGTCCGCGTCACTGACGCCGGACTTGACCGTCTGGCGCATGCGGTGCACGCGGGTGGAGATAGCCTCGGACATGTCGATTAGGAAGGGATTCTGCGTGCCCGCGAAGATGAGGTGGTGGAAGTTCCAGTCGATCGCGAAGTAGTCGCGGATGAGGCCGAGCGAGAGCTTCTCGCCCCGCGCCGCCGTCTCGTGGACAAGGCGCGAGATCTCCACGTGCTCGGCCAGCGCCTGCTCGAGCTGCGGCACGAGCGCTTCCGCGTGCCGGGCGGCGAGCTCCGTGGCCCCGCCCTCGAGCACGAGCCGGGCGTCGAAGAGCGCCTCGAGCTGCTCAGCGGCCAGCGGGGGCGCCACGCGGTAGCCCTTGAGGGCCTCCCGGGTCACGAGCCCGGTGCGCTCGAGCTGTACGAGGGCCTCACGGACGGGGGTGGGGGACACCTTGAGGTCGCGGGCGATCGCGTCGATGGACAGACGCGTGCCGGGCGCGAGGTCCGCCGTCATCAGCATGTCCAGGACGAGGTCGTAGACACGGTCGCGGAGTCCCCTGCGCTCGAGGGCAGCGGCCCCGGCCAGAGGATACACGGTCTCAGACATGGGCGCCTCCTGCGCCACTGATGGTACCAGTCCCACCTGCGCCGACCTCGGCTATTCCGAGAAGGACACACACCTCGTCGAGGATGGCCTCCACGGCTGCGGGATCGTGGGCGAACCGGCCCAAGAACAGCCCGTCCACCGAGTCCGCGATCCGCGTCAGGAGGCCCGGACCGGCGCTGCCGCCGTAGATGACTGCCGAGCCCTCGTGCGCGGGCAGCGTGCGCATGTGCTCCCGCAGAGGCGCGCAGACGGTGCGGATGTAGTCAGGTTCGGCAGGCTGAGGCGCACCGATGGCCCACTGCGGCTCGTAGGCGACGATCACCGGCCCGGACAGGCCGGACGCCCCGGCCGTGGCCAGGGCGTCATCGATCTGCCGGATGCACTCCCGCGCGGCGTCCTCCGGCTTGAGCCGGTGGGACTCGCCGATGCACACGAGCGGCACTAGCCCGTTGCGCAGCGCCGCCGCCGTCTTGGCGCGCACCACGGCGTCATCCTCGCCGAACAGCCTGCGCCGCTCGGCATGTCCCACCTCCACGAGCGTGCAGCCAAGCTCGGCGAGCTGCGCCCCGCTGACCTCTCCCGTGAACGGGCCAAAGTCCTCCGTGGCGAGGTCCTGGGCGCCGACCATCGCGGCGCCGTCGAGCGTCTCAAGAGCCCCCGGGACCGAGAGATACCCGGGGACCACGAAGAGTCCGGCACTGCCGCGACGGGTCGCGGGGTGACGGCGCGCGATCTCGGTGACGGCCCGGCACCACGCGAGCGTGCGCTCGTGGCTGAAGTACATCTTGGTGCTCGTGCCGAGGAGGACGCGCGGAAACGCCGTCACGTTCAGAGCCCTTCGTAGCTGCAGATCTCGCGGACCTTGTGATTGGAGGCGCTCGTCTCGTCGAAGACGTACGTGAGCCACTCCCGCACGTTCCGGCGGGCCTGCTCGATGCCGATGACGCGCTGGCCCATGCACAGCACCTGGGCGTTGTTGGACAGGACGCTGCGCTCCACGGAGAAGCTATCGTGCGCCGTCACCGCCCGTATGCCCTTCACTTTGTTCGCCCCGATGGCCACTCCGAGGCCGGTGCCGCACACGAGGATGGCCCGGTCGGCCTCCCCCCGGGCCACCATCTCGGCGGCCGCCCTGGCGATGGTCGGGTAGTTTGTGTGGCTGTCGGCATCGACCCCCACGTCCGCCACCGAGGCGACCAGGTCGCTGGCTTCGAGGTCCTTCTTGATGACTTCCTTGTAGTCGAAGCCGGCGTCGTCCGAGCCGACCACGATTCGCCATGCGGGCATGCGTGCTCCTTGTGGGTGGTGTGGAGGGGTGTGAGAGATGTGGGTCAGCCGGCCGCGAGCACCGGATGCACGCGTTCGACGATCAGTGCCAGGGACACTGCTCCCGGGTCGGGGGTCCCGAGGGACTTGGCGCCGTGCGCGCGGGCGCGGCCCATCCCGGGCATGAGATCCGCGGTCGCCTCCGCCGCACGCGCCGCGGCGCTCGCCGCGTGCTTCCAGGCGTCCGCGAGGCTCTCGCCCGCGCCCACCCTCTCGGCGAGCGTGTCGGCAAACGGGACGAGGGCGTCCACCATCGTCTTGTCGCCCACCGCGGCCTTGCCGTAGTCCATGACGGCGGTCTTGGCGGCGCTGATCCCGGCGGCGGCAGCGGCCGGAGTCGGCGGTGCGGTGTCTCCCAGATGCGAGCCGACGGTGGTGAGGATGAGTCCCCAGAGGGCTCCCGAGGTTCCGCCGGCTCGGTCCGACCAGGCGTCGCCGCAGCGGGCGAGGAGGCTTTCGGCGCCCGCGCCCTGTTCGGCCAGTGCTGCGGCGGTCTCAGCGGCGGCCACGGTGCCTCGCTGCATGCCGATGCCGTGGTCCCCGTCGCCGGCGATCGCGTCGATGCGGCCGAGCTCCGCGGCCTGATCGCCGATCAGATCGCGGACGGCGGCGAGGGCTTCCGCGATGAGGCGCGCGGCCCGGCGGGACTCCTCTGACGACGCCGGCAACTCGGCCTCCGCGGCTTCCTCGCCGCCCGCCGTGACGGCCTCGAGCGCGGAGGTGTCCATGGACCCGGTGCGGAAAGCCGGGGTGTCTGAGGGGGCGAGCCAGAGCCGCTCGAGCTCATCGTCGACCCAGAAGAGGGTAAGAGAGGCCCCGGCCATGTCGAAGCTCGTGCAGAACTCCCCGACCTGCGGGTCTACGAGGATGAGGCCGGCCTCCTCGAGGAGGTCCGCAATGCGCGCGTAGACGACGTAGAGCTCCTCGTTTTTCACGGAGCCGAGGCCGTTGAGGATCGGGACCACGCGGCCACCGAGCAGCACCGCACCCTCAGGGACTTCTGCCGGGTCGAGGAGATGCTGCACGAAGAGCTCGGCCAGGCCATCCGCCGTCGGGATGTCGGTGAGGTCGATTCCGGGCTCGCCGTGGATGCCGAGGCCCACGGCCATCTTCCCCTCGGGCACGGTGAACAGTGGCTCGTCGGCACCGGGGAGGGTGCAGCCGGTGAAGGCGACTCCCATGGAGCGGGTGCGGGCGTTCGCGGCGATGGCCACACGCTCGACGTCGTCGATCCCGTAGCCCTGCGCGGCGGCGGCGCCGGCCGCCTTGAAGACGGTGAGGTCGCCCGCGATCCCGCGGCGGCGCTCGGTCTCCCCGGGCGGGGCGCTGAAGATGTCGTCCGTGACCGTGACCGTGCGGCAGTCGACGCCGTCGGCGCGCACGGCTTCTTGGGCCGCGCCGAAATGCAGGACGTCACCGGCATAGTTGCCGAAGCTCAGGAGCACGCCCCGGCCCTGCTCGCTGGCGCGGACCACACTCTCGACCTGATGGGCCGACGGGGAAGCGAAGAGGTTTCCCATCGCGGCGCCATGCGCGAGGCCGGGGCCGACGAGGCCGCCGAACGCCGGGTAGTGGCCAGAGCCACCACCGATCACGAGCGCGACCTCGGGCTCGGTGGAACGGGTTGAGCGGGCCACCCCGCCGGACACCTTGCGGACGCAGCGGGCGTTTGCCCGCACGAATCCGTCCACCATGTCGTCTGCGAACGACGCCGGATCATTCCACAGCCGGGTCATGGGTCCTCCTCTTGTGCCGGGCCTCGTTGCCCTTGATCCTTCATCTATCCTATAGGATATTTGGCACGTTCGCTCGTGCGTCAAGCGGTTTGCCCGAAGGACTTCCGCAGAGTGCAGGAGAATGGGCACATGGACAGGCCGGGAGGAGACCTCAGGCTGCCGCCCCAGCCCGGTGCGCGGCATGGAATGGTGATCCCCGCCGTCGAGCTCGTCGAACGGTTCAGCCGCTCAAGCGGTCCCGGCGGCCAGGGCGTCAACACCACGGACAGCCGGGTCGAGCTGCTCTTCGACCCCGGCGCGAGCATAGCCTTCTCCGATGGGCAGCGGGAACGCGTCCTGACGAGGCTGGCCGGACGCCTCGTGGGTGGGCGGCTGAGCATCGTGGCATCCGGCGAGCGGTCGCAGCTGCGGAACCGCGAGGCCGCGAGGGAGCGGCTCGTGGACCTGCTGGCCGAGGCGCTCCTGCCACCGGGGCCGAACCGCCGCGCCACCCGGCCCACCCGCGGCTCGCAGGCGCGCAGGCTCGAGTCGAAGAAGCGCCGTGGCGAGATCAAGTCGGCCCGGCGTCGTATCCCGCCGCCCTAGGGAGGTGACCCCTCATCGCAGGGAGGTGACCCCTCATCGCAAGGGGTGGTGCGGGCTTTCTATGCGCCGGCGTCCCACGCGCCGTCGCGCTGCTGGGTCGCCTCGACGGCGGCGTGGACCACCCGGGCCAGCCCGCCGTCGCCGGACGCCACATGACGCTGGCGCCGCTCCCCCGTGCCCTGGTCCACCAGGTCCCACAGGGCCTTATCGGCGGCCCCGAACTCCCCACCGTCGCTCAGTGCCGGTCCGACGTGCTCCAGGAGGGCGCCGAGCGCGTCTGCTGCAGGGACCGGCCGCCCCTCGAGCGGGTGCAGGAGCACGTCGTTGAGGCCTGAGCGGCTTGCGCGCCAGGATGCGAGACGGAGCACCGCCACCGGGGTGCCGAGGGGAGCACGACCCTCGGCCGCCTCGCGGGCCGCGGTCTCGACGAGGCCGCGCACGAGAACGGCGATGAGCGCCGAGTCGACGGCGTTCAGGCATACATCGGCGGCCCGGACCTCCACCGTGGGGTGCCGTTGCGAGAGGCGGGCGTCGAAGTACACCATGCCCTCATCGAGGATTGCACCCGTGCGGACCATCGAGTCCACGAGCCGCCGGTACCCCTCCACCGATCCGATGAGCTCTTGGGGACCGGAGGTGGGCCAACGGTTCCACGCCTGGGTGCGGAAGCTCGCGTACCCGGTGTTGGCACCGCGCCAGAACGGGGAGTTGGCGCTGAGGGCCACGAGCAGCGGCAGCCACTCCCGGATCCGGTCCAGGACAGCCACTCCCTCGGTCTGCGACTCAACCGAGACGTGCACATGGAGCCCGCACGTGAGCTGCTCCTGAGCCGTGATGCGGTACTCATCCGCCATGGACGCGAACCGGTCACCCTGGCTCAGGTGCGTCGAGGAGCTCAGTGGCGAGGTCGCCATCGCCGCGATCCGCGCCTCGAGCTGCCTCGCGGCGCGGTCAAGCGCATGCCGGCCGTGGTAGATCTGGCCGAGGAGCTCCTCGTGGGTCACGCACGGATTAGTCTGCACCTCGATCTGCTCGAGCTTGAACTCGCGCGTCACATCCTGGGGCCTGCCCATGACCGCGAGCAGCCGATCCGCGAGGGGAAGCGGCTCACCGGTGTCCGGGTCGACGATCAGCAGCTCTTCTTCGACCCCAAAGGTGCGCATGTGGCCATTGTGTCAGGAACGCAGGCTGGCGAGGTCCGCCGATAGTGCTTCGGGACCGGGACTCGGGTGCTCCGCACCCTCGCGGCCCGCACCCCTCCCCTAGGCTGAACCCATGGATTCCGCCGCTTGGGCCCTCTTGTTCGACCTGCTGGGAGTGTTCTTCTTCGCCGTCTCGGGCTGCCTGACGGCGGCCCAGAAGGACTACGACATCGTGGGCTCCCTCCTGCTCGGATCGCTCACCGGGATCGGCGGCGGCGTGATACGCGACCTCGTCCTGGGCCGCTTCCCCAGCTCGTTCGCGGAGCCGATCTACCTTGCGCCTCCCGTGCTGGCCGCGGTGGTCGTCTACTTCCTCATGCCGGCGCTGCAGAAGCTCCGCCGGACCCTGCTGATGTTCGACGCCGCTGGGCTGGCCCTGTTCTGCATCACCGGCACGATTACGGCGTTGGGCTTAGGCGTGAATCCCATCCCTTCCGCGATCCTGGGCACGGTCACGGCAATCGGCGGCGGCCTACTGCGTGACACCGTGGCGAACGTGCGGCCGGGCCTGTTCGACAGGCACGACATCTACGCCGTCCCGGCCATGGTCGGGGCTGGCGCGGTGTCGGTGCTGTGGACCCTTGGGCTCTATTCGACCGCGGCGGGCGTGGTGGTGGCGGTCGTCGTGTTCGCCTTCCGGGTGCTCGCGCTGCGTTTCCGCTGGCGCGTCCCGCTCGCCGCGTCGAGCCGGCACCGGCGCGAGCCGAGGCCGCGGGGGTGAGCACGCGGCGTCGTGCGCGCCGCCCTGCCCTGCAGCCTCCCGGCTGCCCCGCGTCTTCCCGGCGTCGCCCCCTTGACGCACTCCCCACCCCTCGGGGTTGGCTGGAGTCATGACTGAGAAGACCAGAACCCTCGGCACTGACTCACCGCTCAACGTCTCGTCCATGGGGCTGGGCTGCATGGGCATGTCCGAGTTCTACGGCGCCGCCGACGAGGCGTCCGGGCTCGCCACGATCCACCGCGCACTCGACCTCGGCGTCACATTCCTCGACACCGCGGACATGTACGGGCCGTTCACGAATGAGCAGCTCGTGGGGCGCGCGATCGCCGGGCGCCGGGACGAGGTGCAGCTGGCCACGAAGTTCGGCAACGTGCGCGGCCCCAAGGGCGAGCGCCTCGGCATCAGCGGCACCCCCGAGTACGTGCGGCAGGCCTGTGACGCCTCCCTCCAGCGCCTCGGCGTGGACCACATCGACCTCTACTACCAGCACCGCGTCGACCCGAACGTCCCCATCGAGGACACCGTCGGAGCGATGGCCGAACTGGTCCAGACGGGCAAAGTGCGGCATCTGGGCCTGTCCGAGGCCTCCGCCGCGACGATTCGGCGCGCACACGCCGTCCACCCGATCACTGCCCTCGAGACCGAGTACTCGCTCTTCACGCGCGATCTCGAGGACGAGATCCTCCCGACCATCCGTGAGCTGGGGATCGGCCTCGTGCCCTACTCCCCGCTAGGCCGCGGGATCCTCACCGGCCGCCTGACCGCGGAGTCCGTCGCGCAGGAGGGCGACGTCCGCAGCTCCCACTACTTCCCCCGCTTCCAGGGCGAAGCGCTCAAGGCAAACCTGAGGCTTGTGGAGCACGTCAAGGCACTCGCGGCGGCGAAGGGCGTCACTCCAGGCCAGATCGCGCTCGCGTGGGTCCTCGCCCAGGGCGATGACGTCGCGCCGATCCCCGGCACCAAGCGCGTCGAGTACCTCGAGGAGAACGCTGCCGCCCGGGACATCGACCTGAGCGCGGACGAGGTGCGTGCGCTCGCGGAGGCGGTGCCGCGAAACGCTGTCATGGGCGACCGCTACGGGGACATGCTCAGCATCGACAACGGCTGAGCGTCAGTGAACCGCATTCATGCCGCCTGCTCGTCCCACGCTGCGGCGCCGGCCGGCAAGGTAGCCGAACACCGAGGCGCCCACGCCGATGCCGAGGAAGGCGAACCCGGCCAGCGTGAAGCTCCCGGTGGCCTGGTGGATCTGCGCCACGAGCAGGGTGCCGACAGACCCGACCCCGTAGCCCACGCCCTGCATCATCCCTGAGAGGTTCACGGCCGTGTGCGCATCGCGGGTACGCAGCATGATCATGGTCAGCGCGGCGGCGGTCAGCGCGCCCTGGCCGAGGCCCAGGAGCGCGATCCACAGCCAGACGAGCTCGATCGGCCCGAGCACGCTCAGCGCGAATCCCAGCGACGTCATGACTGCCAACGTGACGTTGAGCCCGCGCTGGTCCCACATCCTGGCCGCCAGTGTCGGGGCGAACAGCGAGCCGAGCACCTGCAGGACAATCGATGCCGAAACCATCAGCCCTGCGGTAGCGCCGTCGATCCCCCGTTCGCGCAGGATCGGCGCGAGCCACGCGAACACGCTGAACGAGGTCATCGCCTGGAAGAGCATGTACAGGGTCACATGCCACGCGGTCGCCGAGCCCCAGACGTTCGCGCCGCCGTGCTCGGCAGATCCGCGCACGGGGCGGGCCCGCACCGCGACGGGGACGAACAGGAGCGTGATGGCCACGGCCGGGAATGCCCAGAACAGCAGTGCCGCGGCCCAGTCGCCAGTGGCCTGGTAGATGGGGTACGTGAATCCCGCTCCCAGCGCCGCCGAAGCGACCATTGCGGCGGTGTAGAGGCCGCCCATGAGTCCGAGGCGGTGGGGGAAGTCCTGCTTGACCTCGCTCGGGAGGATCACGTTGCACAGGGCGATCGCCCCGCCGCACAGCACGGTGCCGAGGATGAGCCCCGGAAGGTGCCCTTCCTGCCCCCATTCCGAGGGCCGGACGAGCAGGCCGCAGGTGAGAACCGCCATGGCGCCGAGGAGCACCCGCTTGGATCCGAACCGGCGCGCCAGCACGGGGGCGAGCGGCGCGAAGACGCCGAGGAGCGTTACCGGCGCGGTGGTCAGGAGCGAGACAGCCCACTCGGGCACCGTACCGCTGGCCCGGACCTCGGTCAGGACCGCGGCGAAGCTCGAGAAGGCGGTGCGCAGGTTGAGCCCGATCAGAACGAGGCACAGGCCTAGGAACGCGAGCCGTCCCGGTGCCATCGCGCTGTTCGGGGCTGCCCCTGTTGCTTCGCTCGCTCGTGCCACGTGTCCGAGAATATCGGTCAGACCACAGCAGTCTCGACTTCACCCCGCCGCCGTAGGCTGGGGCCATGAGAATCGCGGTGGTGGGTGGAACGGGCACGGCCGGCTCGCGGGTGGCCGCGCTGGCCGAGGAGCAGGGGCATGAGGTGGTGCTGCTCACCCGTAGCACGGGCACCAACCTCGTCACGGGTGCGGGCGTGGCGGACGCGCTCGACGGCGCCCACGTCGCCATCGACGCCTCGAGCCCCACACCGCCGGATGAGAGCATGAGCCGCTTCGACGCCGTCGTGCGCTCGGCCCGCAACCTCGCCCACGCGTGCGTCGAGGCGGGCGTGCGCCGGATCGTGGTGCTCTCCATTGCCAACATCGAGAAGCCGGACTTCGACTCCATCACCTACTACGTGGCCAAGCGCGACCAGGAGGAGACTACTCGTGACAGCGGCCTCGAAGTCTCCGTGGTCCGCTCGGCCCAGTGGTTCGAGTTCGCCGAGCGCTCGAGCGCAGTGGCCTACGCCGACGACCGGGTGACGGTCCAGGACTGGTACGTGCAGCCGGTGGCCGTCAGTGCCGTCGCGGCTGTCCTGGTCCGCGAGGCGGAACGCAGGAAGGCGCGTGACGTCACCATCGCGGGGCCAGAGGCCCTGCGGCTGCCCGATCTCGTGCGGCGCCTGCTCGCGGCACGCCACGACCACCGGCCGGTCGTCGTGGTCGAGCCCCCCGCCCGCGGGTTCGGCAACGGCGCGCTGCTCGCGCCTGCGGGCGCCGAGATCGTCGGCCCGGACGCTGCCGGGTGGCTCGCGGGGGAAGCCGCCAGTGGCGAGTGACCTTCCCGACCCACGCGTGCCGCCGCGCGGTCCCGAGGGCGCTGGCGGCGCCCCTGGCGGCGTGTCGGCCGTCCCCGCGGGCTGACCTGGCCCCGCCGCCTCTGGCGGCGCGCCGCGAGCGCTGGTAGGCATGGCCCATGACCCGCTCTCCCACGCTCGATGCGACGCAGCCGCCATTCAGCGCGGTGATCTTCGACCTCGACGGCGTCGTCACCGATACGGCAGCGGTGCACGAGGCCGCGTGGGGCGAGCTCTTCGACGCCGTGCTGCGCGATGCCCGGGTGCCGGGGGGTGCTGACAAGTCACCGTTCCGGCATGCTGACTACCTCGACTACGTCGACGGGCGCCCCCGCGAGGAAGGCATCGAAGCCTTCCTCGGATCGCGGGGGATCACGCTCCCGCCGGGAGACGAGTCAGACCGGCCCGATGCGTGGACGGTGCGTGGGCTCGGCGCCCGGAAGAACGAGCTGTTCCTCACGCGCCTCGCGGCCGCGGGCGTCGAGGTCTTCCCCGAGTCGGCGGACCTCGTGGTTCGCCTGCGGGCCGGGCGCATTCCCGTGGCGCTCGCAAGCTCGAGCAGGAATGCCCGCGCCGTCCTCGCAGCGGCGCACCTCTCGGACGCGTTCGACCTCGTGCTGGACGGAACGGAGGCCGAGCGTCTGGGGCTTGCCGGCAAACCGGATCCGGCGCTGTTCTTGGAGGCCGCCCGCCGCCTCCGCGTGGAACCGGCCAGGGCCGTGGTGATCGAGGACTCAGAGGCGGGGGTCCTTGCCGGCCACCGGGGGGGCTTCGGGCTCGTCGTGGGAATCGACCGGGCCGGGGGGCGCGCGGACCTCGAGGCCGCCGGGGCGGACCTCGTGCTCGGGGACGTGGGCGAGCTAGACCTGGGCCTTGTGCTCGCCAACCCCTCCACCCTCGTCTACGAGGGCTTCGACGCCGGCCACGAGGGGCACCGCGAAGCCCTGACCACGCTCGGCAATGGGTACATCGGCGTGCGCGGCGCGGCCCCGGAGAGCGGCCGCGGCGGCCACGGCTATCCGGGCACCTATCTGAGCGGGGTCTACAACCGGGTTGTCAATCTCGTCCACGGCCAGGACGCCGAGGACGAGCACATGGTCAATGCCCCCAACTGGCTGCCCATGGACATCCGAATTGAGGGTGGCCAGTGGTGGTCCCGGGGGGGCCTCGCGCTGCGCAGCGAGCGCCGGGTCCTCGACCTCGGCACGGCGACGTTGCTGCGCGAGGCGGAGCTGGAGGACGACGCCGGCCGGCGGCTTCGCGTTCGGCAGCTGCGGTTCATCTCGATGGCGGACCCGCAGCTGATGGCCCTGCAGACCATGCTCACCGCACAGGGCTGGGACGGCGAGGTGGAGGTCCGGAGCGGCGTGGACACGGACATTGCCAATGAGAACGTCCTCGAGGATGCGCTCCTCGCCCACAGGCACCTGCAGGACGTGACAGACCTCGAGGACGGCGAGGCCTCGCGGGATGCCACGCAAGAGACGGCACAGACAGCAGACGTCGTGGCCGAGGCGGAGACCCTGCAGAGCCGGATCCGCATCGCGGTGGCCCTGCGCCACGCGGTGGAGGGGACAGCCGCGGTGCGGACCACCGCCGGCGTTGTCGGGGGCCTGCACTACCGACAGTTCGTCCTGCAGCTGCGGGACGGGAGTCCCGTCACCGTCACGAAGACGGCGGCATACGCCACATCACGCGACAGGGCCGTGTCCTCGGCACGGACGGGCGCCGTGGCGGCCCTCGAACGGGCGCAGGGCTTCGATGAGCTGCTCGTCGAGCATTCCGCCGCGTGGGAGCGAATCAGGCGGCTCTTCACGGTCGAGCTGGAGGCAGACCCCGATGTGCAGCCCGTGGTGAACCTCCACGTCTTCCACGTGCTCCAGACGCTCGCGCCGTTCATCACCGAACTCGACGTCGGAGTACCTGCGCGGGGCATCCATGGCGAGGGCTACCGGGGGCATGTGTTCTGGGACGAGCTGTTCGTCCTCCCCCTGTTCACCTCGAGGATCCCGGCTGTGTCCCGTTCACTGCTCGCCTACCGCTGGCGCAGGCTCCCGGCCGCACGGCGTGCTGCAGCCGAGGCTGGACTCGCGGGCGCCCTGTTCCCGTGGCAGAGCGGAAGCGACGGCAGGGAGGAGACGCCCCGATGGCTCTTCAACCGCCGCTCCGGCCGCTGGCTCAGGGACGTCTCCCGCCTCCAGCGCCATGTGGGGCTCGCGGTCGGGTTCGACGCATGGCAGTACTTCGAGGCAACGCAGGACCGGTTCTGGCTGCTGCGGCACGGCGCCGAGCTCGTGATCGAGGTGGCCCGCCTCTTCGCCTCGATGGCAGAGTACGAGGCAGCGGCGGACCGCTTCCATCTCCGCGGGGTCATGGGCCCGGACGAGTACCATACGGGGTATCCGGACCGACCTGAGCCCGGACTGGACGACAACGCATATACGAACGTCATGGCCGCGTGGCTGTGCGAGCGTGCCTGCAGGATCCTTAACACCATTGAGGGCCACGACCGGCAGGACCTCATGGCTCGCCTGGGCATCAGGCCCACGGAGCCTGAGCTGTGGGCCCATCTGAGCCGGAGACTCGCGGTGCCCTTCCACGGCGAGGGCATCATCAGCCAGTTCGCAGGCTACGAGGATCTCGCAGAACTCGACTGGGACCGCTACCGCGCCAGATACCACAACATCGAGCGACTCGACCTGATACTCGAGGCCGAGGGCGACACCACCAACCGGTACCGGCTGGCCAAGCAGGCCGACACGCTCATGCTCGTCTACCTCCTCGGCCCCGGGGAACTCATTTCTGTCCTCGCGCAGCTCGGCTACACCGTCACCGCGCCCCAACTGGGCCGAATCGTGGACTACTACCTGGAGCGCACAGCCCACGGCTCGACCCTGAGCCGGGTGGCGCACGCCTCGGTGCTCGCCGGAATGGACCCCGAGCGCGCATGGGAGACGTTCCGCGACGTGCTCGACGCGGACCTCGACGACACACAGGGCGGCACGACGCACACGGGCGTCCACTTGGGCGCCATGGCCGGCTCGATCGATGTGGTGCAGCGCAGCTTCGCGGGACTCCGCCTCACGGGAGACGCGCTGGTCTTCGCCCCGCAGCTACCCCGCGAAGTGCGCTCCGTCGCGTTCAGGGTCCGGTACCGCGACCAGCTCCTCGACGTCACGCTCACCCACCTCGCGCTGCGAATCGTCTCTGCGCCCGGGGATGCCGCGCCGGTGCGCATCCGGGTGGACGGGCGCGAGGCACTGCTCCGGGCCGGAGGCACACTCCGATTCGAGCTCCCCGGGGGAGCCTCAGCCGGCGGAAACCTCTAACATTCTGTTATGCAGAACATCAGGATCGTGAAGCGGCCCGAGTACGCGGTCGATTCCGTGGACAAGGCCCTCCAGCTCCTCGTCCTGCTGCAGGAGCGCGAGTGGGTCAGGATCGCCGAGGCAGCGCGCGAGCTGGGGGTTGCGCCGTCGACCGCCCACCGCCTCATGTCCACGCTCGTCTACCGGGGATTCGCGCTCCAGGACGACCAGCGCCGCTACTGCGCTGGCCCCAGCCTCGCCGCAGATGCCGGCCGGAAGCGAATCCGTGCGCTCGTGGGGAGGGTCCGACCCCATCTCGAGGCGCTGGCAGCCGAGACGAGGGAGACAGTGAACTTCGTGGAGCGGGTGGGGGCTACCGTCAGGTTCCTCCATTGCGTCGAGGCGCCCCAACTACTGCGGGTTGGGAACCGCACGGGCACCGTCCTGCCAGCACGCACATCGTCGGGAGGCAAGGCCGCCCTCGCGGTGCTCCCGGACGCCGTGGTGGCCCAGCTCTACATGGGCCGCGGCGCTCAGCTGGGCGGCCACCGGCTCGAGGAGGCAGAGCTGAAGGCCCTCCGCGCGGAGCTCGCCAGAACCCGCGCCCGGGGCTACGCCCTCAACCTCGGGAGCACCGAGCCGGAGATCGCCGCACTGGGCGTGGCGGTCCCGCTCCCCCAACGCCCCGGGACGCTCGCCGTCACACTCAGCGCCCCGATCTCCCGCTCGGGAATGCTCGAGCAGCCCTCCACCGTCACCGCCCTCCACGCTGCCGCGGCGGCGATCGCCGGTGAGCTTGAGCACGATCCGCTCACCTGAGAGGAATTCTGCGTGACAGAAGGTATGAGTGACTTGGTGACCCCTGTCACTACCCTCGAAGGAGAGGGGCCAGCGTGGGCCCCCTCGGCGATGAGGAGCACCTGTGCAGTTCTACCTTGACGGCTACCGTCCCGGAGACCCCGAATACCGCCCCGCGGCGCCCGGCCGCGACGAGAGCAGCAAGGGCGCTGCAGCCCTGCCGGACGAGGTAGACGTGCTGATCGTGGGCACGGGCCCCGCCGGCGTGGTGCTCGCCGCGCAGCTCGCCGAGTTCCCGGGCATCACTACCCGCGTGGTGGAGCGCCGCGGCGGTCCCCTCGAGATCGGCCAGGCAGACGGCGTCGCGTGCCGCACCGTCGAGATGTTCAACGCGTTCGGCCTCGCCGAGAAGCTCGTGCGCGAGGGGTACTGGGTCAACGAGGCCACGTTCTGGGGTCCGGATGGCACACGCAACGGCAGCACGGCGGGCATCACCCGCACCGGCCGCGTCCAGGACGTGGCGGACGGACTCTCCG
Organism: Sinomonas notoginsengisoli; assembly: GCF_021554725.1. Classification (GTDB taxonomy): domain Bacteria; phylum Actinomycetota; class Actinomycetes; order Actinomycetales; family Micrococcaceae; genus Sinomonas; species Sinomonas notoginsengisoli. The sequence continues at coordinate 80,503 of NZ_JAIZDP010000006.1, forward strand.
AGTACCCCCACGTGATTGTCAATCAGGCGCGCATGCAGGAATACCTGCTTGAGAAGATGCGTACCTCCCCCTCCAGGCTCGTGCCGGAGTACGGCGTTGAAGCCACCGGTGTGGAGGTGCTCGACGACGGCGGCGACTACCCCGTGAAGGTCACGCTCCAGCGCGAGGGCGGGGACACCGCCGTCGTGCGCGCCAAGTACGTGGTGGGGTGCGACGGCGCGCGCTCGGCGGTGCGGAAGTCGCTCGGGATCGAGCTGCGCGGCGACGCCCGCAACCACGCGTGGGGCGTCATGGACGTGCTTGCGGTCACCGATTTCCCGGACATCCGGCTCAAGTCGGTCGTCCAGTCGCCGGCCGGCGGCAACCTCCTGATCATCCCGCGCGAGGGCGGGTACCTCGTGCGGTTCTATGTGGACCTCGGCGATCTCGACCCGGCGGACCGCGACGCGCGGAAGCGGTTCACGTTCGACTCGATCGTGGCGGCGGCGCAGAAGGCGCTCCACCCGTACACCCTCGAGGTCAAGTCGACCGCGTGGTGGAGCGTGTACGAGGTGGGCCAGCGGATCGCGGACCGGTTCGACGACGTGCTCGACGCCGAGCGCGGCACCCGCACTCCCCGCGTGTTCATTGCCGGCGACGCGTGCCACACGCACTCGGCGAAGGCCGGTCAGGGCATGAACGTTTCGATGCAGGACGGCTTCAACCTCGGCTGGAAGCTCGCCGCCGTGCTCGAGGGCCGCAGCCCCGAGTCACTCCTGGACACGTACGCCGAGGAGCGCCGCGTGATCGCGCAGGAGCTCATCGACTTCGACCTGCGCTTCTCGACCATGATGGCCGCCCACCCGACGGACCCGGCTCACCCCGAGCTGGGCGGTGTGGATCCTGCGGAGAAGCAGCGCATGTTCACCGAGGCCGGCCGGTACACCGCTGGGTTTGCCACGGAGTACACCCCGGGCCTGCTCACCCGTTCGGCCGAGCACCAGGCCGTGGCCACGGGCTTCCCCGTGGGGCAGCGCTTCTACTCCGCGCCGGTGATCCGCCTCGCGGACGCCAAGCCCCTGGGCCTGGGCCATGTGGCACAGGCGGACGGCCGCTGGCGGATCTACGCGTTCGCGGGCGCCGGGGATCCCACCTCACCTGACTCGGGCATCGCGCAGCTCGCGGCGTTCCTCGGCGAGTCCGAAGACTCCCCGGTGCGCCGCTTCACGCCCGACGGCGCCGACCTCGACGCCGTGTTCGACGTCCGCGCCGTGCTCCAGCAGGACCACCGCGAGCTCGAGGTCGAGGCGCTCCCGGCGTTCTTGCGCCCGGTCAAGGGTCCGTTCGGGCTCAAGGACTACGAGAAGGTGTTCACCCCGGACCTCAAGGGCGGCCGCGACATCTTCGACGAGCGCGGGATCGACCGCGAGCGCGGCGCGATCGTGGTGGTCCGCCCGGACCAGTACGTCGCGGCCGTCCTCCCGCTCGACGCACACGCCGAGCTCGCGGACTTCTTCGCGGCGTTCATGCAGCCGGCGGCGGCGCTGGTCTAGGCAGCATTCGGCTCCCCGTCCACTGACGCACGAGGGCGGATCGTAGGTTTGCGCTCAGCCGCGCAGTACCGCGCTGATCCTCTGCCCCTCGGCCTCGAGCCACGCGAGCCGGCGCAGGATCTTCTCCCCCACGCCGTCCTCCCACATCCGCGCCCAGCCGCCTCCGAGCGTCTGGGCGCGGTGGCGCATGAGGTGCCAGGACCGCTTGGTCCGGCGGATCGCCGTCGGGACGAATCGGGTCCGGGCCTCCTCGTCGAGGCCGTAGGCATCAGCGGCGAGGCGGGTGCGCACGACGGCGTCCACTCCCCTGAGCGGTTCGCTGCGGTCCTGCTCGGGAGACAGGGGCGCCCAGTGGATGCACAGGTTCAGGACCTCGTCCACTCGGGTGGCGGGGCGCGCGAGGTCGAAGTCGATGAGGGCAACGGCCTCGCCACCCCGGAACACGACGTTCTCCGGCGTGATGTCCTGATGGCCGATGAACTCCGGCGGCTCCTCAGGCTCGGGGGGCATTCCCGGCAGGTCGGGCGGGGTGACCGTCCTGAGGAGGCGGGCGGACGGCGCGAAACCGGCCATAGCGTCGTCGTACGCCCGCAGCAGCCGGGCCACCGAGGCAAGCCGCGAATCATCGGCGAGCCAGGCGGGGTGGGGCCGGCCCGCCACCTCACCATGGATGTAGGTCAGGACCTCGCGGCCCTGCTCGTCGAGTCCGAGATAGCGTGGGGCGCCGCCGAAGCCGACGTCCTCGAGGTGGCGCAGCACGGCGTGGACGAGCGGCGAGTGCGGGCCAAGCGGGCGGCGGACGGTGTCCCCGGCACGCACGAGTCCCTCGGTCACGTCGCCGCCCGGCAGGGGGATCTCGACAGGCTGATTCTCAGTGCTCGTCGTAGTGGTGCTCGTGCTCGGCGTGTTTGTGGCCGTCGTGGAGGTAGTCCACGTGGTCGCCGTGCTGAACCTCTTCGTGGCCGCAGCCGGGCTCGTGCCTGTGGTCCTGGACGTTGTGCTCGGCGACGTGCTCGTGCTCGTCGTAGTGGTCGCCGTGGAGGAAGTGCTGGTGGTCGCCGTGCACGTAGTCCACGTGGCCGCCGTGCTGGACGGCGTCGTGGCCGCAGCCGTCGCCGTGCTCGTGCTCGGCCACCGTGTGGCTCTCGTGGACGTGTGTCTTCGTCATCGGTGAAGGCCCCTTCGACTCGGTCCGTGGCGCCCCGGCACATCGCCGTGCGCCTGCCGCCTAGCCTACGGACGGCGTCGGCGCCGAGCCAGACCTCAGCGGCTCGGGACCGGCGAGCGTCGTTGGGGGCAGTGGCAGCACCGATGATGCGGAACGGGTCCTGTGCCCAGTTCGGAGGACCGTCCGTCGCGCTGAACGCCTCGGCCTGTGAGGGCTTCGGTTCACTGCGAGGATGAGCACCGCCGTGATCAATGCGGCGGCCACGTGGGCCACCAGCAGGAGGTGGAGGTCCAGTACGAGGGAAGTTCCGTCCGAGTCCTGCGCGGGGAGGGCCGCCGAGTGGCTGTGCACGTGCCCTGCGGAGGGGAGCATCGGAGTGTTCGGACCCGTCAGGGCGGTGAACAGGGGGTGCAGCGCTTGCTGGATGGCACCGCTTCCGATGCCGATAGCCCACGGAGCTGCTCGGAACCGGGCTGCCGCGGCGGCGAGCAGGCTCACGAGCGCGGCGAGTGCGGCGAGGACCGAGGCCGGAGGGGCGGCTCCGCCGGAGATGAGGTGCGCCGCTAGGCCGAGGCCGACGGCTGCCGGTCCCGCGACGAGAGCCGTTCGGGCAGAACGGCTACGTACGGCCAGTCGTTGGGGCTCCATACACAGCCTTCGGAGCCGCCGCGCGCGTCGGATTGGAGGCAGGACTTATTCCTCGGACCCCCGTCTCAGGGCGCGGCGGACGAAGAACGCCAGCGCGGCGACGGCCAGGACCAAAGCCGCCGCACCGATGATGATCCAGATCAGCTGTGCTCCGCCCGTGTCGGCGGAGGCTGATGCCGGTGCCGCCGGCACCGTGCCCTGAGGGCCCTGTGCAGGAGCCGGGCCCGCAGCCGAGGAGGCGGCGGTTCCAGAAGCCTGGGCGGTGAAGGTGAAGGTCCCCTCAATGGGATGGGAGTCGGAGGACACGACCCGCCAGACGATCGTGTATCTCCCCGCTGGGGCGCCCGGCTTGAGGCGCTGCGTGACGCTGTTGTCCACGGTGCTCGGTTGGCCGTCGGTCTGGTTGGTGCCCGTGGGGTCCTTCACGAAAATCTCGGTGCCGACGCCGATGGGGATGTGGTCGAAGGTCAGGACGACCGAGGTGGGGACTGTCTGGACCGTGGAGCCGTTGGCGGGGTTCGTTGCCTCGATGGCGTCGTGGGCCTGAGCTGCTGGGCCTGTGAGGAGGACGGTCAGGGCCATGAGGACGGCGGCCACTGCTGTGCGCAGGAGGCTGGTGTGCGCGTGCGGCAGGTGTGCCGTCGTGGCTGGGCTGGGCATGGTTGTTCCTTCGGGGAGGGGCGCGGTGCCGCCCGGGCTGGCCTACCCGGGCGGCAGCTGATGGGGCTACTTCGCCGTGCGGCGGCGGCTGGCCGGGACCATGGTTAAGGCCGCGGCGCCCAGGATGGCGCCGAGGAGGCCCAGCCCGAGGCCCCACGCGCCCGTGGCGTCTGTCGTCTGGGAGACTGGGGCCGCGGCCTGCTTGGACGGGGTCTGGCTCTGGTTGGCGTCGTCTGCAGCGGTCGTGGTGAACGAGGGGGCCGGGTGCTTGGGCTCGGGCTGGCCCTCCTCGGCCTTCTCGTCCCAGTTCACGACCTTGCCGTCGGTGTAGGTCTGGGCCGCCGGGAACACGACCTTGACCCCGGCGGCGGGGAGCCGACCGACGGAGATCGAGAAGGCCTGGTACTGGTTCTGGCCGATCTCGTGGGCCGGGTCGTTGGCGGTCCAGACCACCTCGGTGGGGGCCTTGGTCACTGTCGCGCCGGCGACGGTGACGGGTTTGGGCAGGTCGGTGGTGATGACCTGGGCGGTCCAGCCCTCGACCGGCTTGACCGAGACCGAGGTGAAGGGGGTGTCGGTGGGGAGCTTGACGTCGAGCTTGTTGGTCTTGGCGGTGGGGGATTCGTTGGGCATGTTGAAGGTCAGGTGCGAGTAGCCGTTGGCGCCGGTGTCGTCCGTGTTGACGGTGACGTGGGCGTTGGCTGCGGCGGCTCCGGCGGCGATGAGCGCGGCGGTCGCGGCGGTGGTGGCTGCTGCCTTGAGGGCGCGGCGGAATGAGGTGTTCATGGTGGTCTTGGCCTTCTTCTGAGGAATCCCGGGCACGAGGGCACTGGCCCAAGGGGCCGGGAAGTGTGCGAGGGCCCGCACGGGGGTGCGGGGTGTCCGGTGTGCCGCCTCAGGCGGTGGCAGGGACGCGCGGCGGACCGCGCCGGGAAGGTAGACGCAAGCTGCACCACAGGCGCGGCAGCGTTCCCGGGGCGTAGGCGGGAACCGTGGGGAACGGGTGCAGGGCCGGCAGCAGGAGTAGCCGGACCAGCGGCCGCAGCCAGCCGAGGAGGGCCCACAGGGCATCTTCGCCCTTGGCCAGCAGGAGCCCGACGGCAAGGGTTGCCACTATGTGGGCGACCAGCATCACCGGGCTGTCTCCATGCGCGTGGGAGCCCTTGGCGGCCAATCCGAAGGGCGCGGGCGTACTAAGGACGTGGACGTGCCCGGCCGTGGGTGAGAACTGCGGCACCGTGGCTGCGGTCTCGGACAGGGTGTCGAAGGCGGTGTGCAGGACGAACTGCCCAGTGCCCAGGATTCCGAGCACCGCGGCGGGCGTGAGCCGTTTCCCGCACAGCCAGACAGACGGCAGAATGGCCAGGGCCAGCAGGCCTAGGAAGATCAGCGTGTCTGGCAGCGTCCCGCCAGTGGCCGTGTGCGCGGCGGCGGCGAGCAGGAGAGTAGAGCCGGCGACGACAGCGGCGCGGGAGAGCCTGAACAGCCCGTGCATGCTCCCACCGCCCTTCCTCGACGCTTCAGGGGCCCCTCCCAAGTTTAGGGAACGAAGTGGTCCGGGGAGGAATCGGCCGTCGGCTCGCCGCCTCTCTGGAGCGCGTGCTGTCCTTGGTTCGGAGCGGGGGCCGACCGCGGCTTGGGCTCAGGCTGGTGAATAGGTCCCCACGGGGCCCCAGCACTGACTTGTGCAGCGGGTTGGGCGTGAGGGTCAGCGCAGCGCTGCGGCCACTTTCCTCCTTGCCGAGGTGCTGCTCTCCTCGGTCCCGGTAGTGGGCTAGTGGCTGGCGGGCGCCCGGAGCGGCGGAGTTGACGCGGATGCCCTTCTCGCCGTACTCCATCGCGGCGGTCTTAGTCATGCCGACTACGCCGTGCTTCGCGGAGACTCAGGCGATGCTGCCCGGCTGCGGGCGGAAGCGGAGACGGAGGAGATGTTCACGATCGAACCGCCGCCGCCCTGGGCGAGGCGGTGCCCCCGGAGACTGCTCCGCCCCGGAACTATTCCCCGGCCGCCGGAAGAGCCTCACCCCGTGTGCGCCCTGAGGTACTCGCGCAGGCCCGAGATCGCGAAGTCCACCCGGCCGTACCCTGCCTGTTCGATGAGGCCGGCCTCAATCAAGCGTGAACGGTAGTTGGAGACGGTGTTGGGCCGCGCCTCCATCCTGCGGCCGATGTCCCCGACCTCCGCCACGCCGTCGTCCTGCGCCATCGCGTGGAGGAATGCGAGGTCCTTCGCCGAGACCGTGGCGAGCGCTGCCTCAATGACCACGCGGTCGTTGCGCCGTCTCGCTGCAGCAACTGCGCGAGCCACCGCCTCCGCGTCCAGCGTCTCCCTCGCCTCGGCCTGGCGCCACAGGAAGTAGCCGACCAGCTGGATGAGGAAGGGATAGCCGCCCGTCGCCTGCGCCGCCTCGGCGGCGAGGTCCGCCCCGAGGGTGAAGCCGCCCTGCGCGAACAGTTCGCCGTACGACGCCGCGGTCTCGCCGATGCTCACGGCGTGGAGGTCGATCCGGTCCGCCCGCCGCAGGAAGGTCGCCACACCCGCATTGAGCAGGTCCGAGACGGCCGCGGGCAGACCCGCGAACATGAGGGCGATGGGAAGGCCCGCCCTGATGAAGTGCTGGACGTCCGCCGCGAGCTGAGCGAGCTCGTCGCGATCCGCCGCGTGGATCTCGTCTACCGTGATGAGCAGCCCAGTGGCGTTCGCGTCGAGCCGCTGGAGGAGCTTCTCGCCGGCCTGGCGCCAGGTGACCTGCTCCTCGGGCGTGAGTTGGGTGGCGACGCCGAACCCCGCCATCGTGACCCCTGTGACCTTGCGGGCGAGGTGGCCCGCGCCGAGCTCCTCCTCCGCGCGACGCATCGCCGCACCGCTGCGGGCCCCGAAGCCGGGCGTGGCCGTCTCGGAGATGACGTACCAGCCCGCCTCGAGCGCGAGGTCCTCGGCGTGGCCGAGCATCACGGTCTTCCCGATGCCCCTCGCACCGGTGATGATGGTGAGGAGGCCGGGCGCGCCGGACCGGATCCGGAGCCCGTACTCGAATTCCTCGAGGAGCCCGCTGCGGCTCAGGAGCGCGGGGGGCTGGGCGCCGGCCGTGGGGCGGAAGGGATTGATCACCGGGACTCCTGTGTAAGCCTATGAATCTTGTGTGCCTTGTGTATCTTTACACAGTCATCGAGCGGGCCTCCGCGACGGACGACGGCGCGTCCCCACCTGAGGCGGGAACGCGCCGTCGTGCGCGGGGTCGGATGAGGCTCAGCGCAGGGCGGCGGCCACCCGCTTGATCATGGTCTCGAACCGCTCGAGGAGGGCCTCCCGCCTGCTCGCGGGCCACTGGGAGTACGCGAGGCACACTGTGATCACGGCGTGGTTCCGCACGCCGAAGTGGGCGTGCAGCTCGCCGTCCGGGGAGGGGCCGAAGCCGACCTCTGGTGCCGTCTCGAACTCGTCGATGACCTCGGGCACGAGGAAGAGCGCCTCAAGGATCTCATCGAGCCGGAAGGCCAGCGCCCCCTGCTCGAGCTCCCCCTTCGGCACCAGCCCGGCCGTGGCCCCAGAGAGCAGGCTGTCGCTGAGCACGAACACGAAGCCGCCCGGGGTGCTCACGAGGGCGCCGTTCAACTCCACGGACTCCGCCCCCCGCCGCGGGACGAGCAGGAACCCGGGCAGCACCACGGACTCGTCCATGTAGAGCTCGCGGTCGTACAGCGGGTCGGTCGGGGCAGCGCGCTCCAGCGCGGCCTGCAGCATGAGGGGCTCCGCGCGCGCCTCGACGGAAAGAAGCGGGTCCTCCCCGGCGGCATCCTCCGATTCCTGCGCCATCTCTTCCAGGGCGTCCACGGCCGCGGGCACATGCCGCAGCACGAGGCGCCCGGCCTCCTCCGCGCCGAACAGCACCGCGCACCCCCCGAGCATTGCGACCACGGCGTCGCGGATCTGGACGTCCTCGCCCAGCTGGCCCTCGAGCCACTCGACCACCCGAAGCGCGCCCGCCTGGTCCAGCACACAGGCCGCGGCCTCCCCGCCCCGCTTCTCCGGCGGCACGGCGCAGACCTCGGCTAGGACTGCGGCCAGACCGTCGGGAATGCCGCTGCCGGCAAGCCGCATCGCCAGGGCCAAGCCTGGTGGGGTGAAAGGCATACATCCAATCGTCCCGGAGCGCGGCGACCAGGGTCAACCGGAGGCCCCCACATGACGCGGCCGAGCCCCTCGCGAATCGGCTCAGCGGCGCCCTTCTCTCCGCAGCGGAAGCGGGCAGAAACCCGCGCTCACCACAGCCTCGACGGCAGGCGAATGAAGTGGGGCACCGCGAACGGTGCGGCCAGGTTCGTCGCCAGCGCGGGCGCCGGCCGCGGCGGGAACACCGGCACCGCCCTCCTGGACTGCGACAGTAGGCCAGCAGACGCCGCCGGCCGCCATGGAACCGCGCCCGCGCCGGAGTCAGACGACGACCCGCGCTCCGCTCCGGCGAGGAGCGACGCCCACAGGAGCGCGAGGGCGCTGACGAGGGCCACGGCCGTCGCCGCCTCAACCGGGGACCAGTGCCGGCGAGCCTCGTCGGGCCGTCGCAGGCGGTGCCCGGCCGGGAGGGAGGCCGTGATCACGGCGCGGTGCGCCGCGTGTCGGGCTGCTGAATAAGTGCGCATGGGATCACCTCTTGCCGCAGGCTCCCAGCTTGCCGTACCCCTCAAGGCTCCGCCCGCCGTGTCCGAGCGTCAAGGGTTGCCCGTCGCGGGACCGGCGTCAGGCGAACACCATGCGCCCAGCCTCCCGCCTGCCCTGGGCGAGACCGGCGCGGGCGGCGGGGCCCCGAGCGGCAAGGTCCATCATGTTGGTGCCCATGGCGCCGAGGGAGTCGGCGTCCGGGAAGACCACCTCCACGCGGCTCCCCGCGGCGCGGAGCGCCTCGACGTGGCCCGCGAGCTCGGTGTCCGGGAACCTGCGCAGCCCCTCGAACTGCCCTGGGCGGTCGGGCCGAGCGCCGCCCAGGGGCGAGAGGACCACCACGTTCGCGTAGCCCGAGGCCAGGTCCGCGTTCTCGGGCGAGCGGACGCCGCCGTCCAGGTACCGGCGGCCGTTGATGGCCACGGTGGGGCCGGGCATCGCCGTGCTGGCCATCACCGCGTCCACAAGGTCCGCGCCGGATTCCCGGTCAAGGGCAACGAGCTCGCCGGTGTGCGCGTCCACGGCCGTGATGACGATCCGCTTCTGGGGCCATTCGTGGCTGGGCAGCCTCGCGGCAACCACAGCGCGACGCCGCTCAGCAGCGCCGGGCGGCAGGTCGGCGTCGTACTCAAGGCCGAACGCGCCCATGGCGCGCTGCAGCTCGGGTGCGGAGCTGGAGGAGGCGTTGATGGCCCGCATGCGCTCGAACAGGGCGGACGACGGCGCCCCGGCCGGGCGGCGCGGCGCGTCACCGGCGGGCGGGGCGAGGGTCTGCTCGTACAGCTCGGCCAGGGGCACGCCGCTGCAGATCTGCGCGGCCGCGGTGGCGCCGGCGGAGGTGCCGATGACCACGCTGGCGGTCTCGGCAAGGTCGAGGCCGGCGTCGCCGAGGCCAGCGATGACGCCGATGAGCCACGCGTTGCCGACGGCTCCGCCACCGCCCAGGACGAGGGCAAGCGAGGAGGGGTTGGAAAGGTGAGACATGTCTGGTCCCTTCGGGTTATCCGCGATGCGGGCACCCGAGGACCGGCGGCAGCGAAGGCTAGAGGCTACGGCGCGAGGGGGCGAGGGGGCGAGCGCCCGACTGTGAACGAAGATCGGACTCACCTCCTCAGTGCGAGCGCACGGCGGCGCTGACGAATGGACTCAGGTAGAGGATACGGCGTCGGCACGGGGTGAGCGAAGCCTCACGCCCTGCGCGGGCTCGGCGCCCCGGAGGATAGACTCCTGCGCGTTATGAAGATCCTCATCATCGGTGCCGGCGCCACGGGCGGCGCCTACGGCACCAGGCTCATCGAGGCCGGCCGCGACGTCACCTTCCTGGTCCGCCAGCACAGGGCAGAGGCCCTGGCCCGCGACGGGCTCACCCTCCAGGCCCCCGACGGCCGCCACACCCACAAGGTCCACGCAGTCACGGCCATCCAGCCGGGCGACCACTATGACCTGATCATCGTCGCGGTCAAGGCCCCGGCCCTCGCGGGCGTGCTCGCCACCGCGGCCCCGGCGATCGGTCCCGGGACCATGATCCTGCCCTTCCTCAACGGCATGGACCACCTCGACGCGCTCGAGGAGGCCTACCCCGGCCAGGTCCTCGGCGGGCTCGTGAAGATCGTCGCGACCCTCGACGGCTCGGGCACGGTCCTTCAGATGACCCCGATGAGCACCATGACCGTCGGCCCGCTCCACGGCACCCCGCTGCCCGAGGAGGTCAGGGAGGCGCTGGACGTGCCGGGCATCCGGCTCACCGTCGATGACGAGATCGAGACCCGGCTGTGGGAGAAGTGGGCGTTCATCGCCTCCGCCGGCGTGATCACGTGCCTGTTCCGGGGCACCATCGGCGACATCCTCGCCGCCGGCGGGGAGGAGCACATCCTGCGGGCCATCGCCGAGACGGAAGACGTGGCGCGGGCGGCCGGTCACCCGGTCAGCGCAAAGAGCCACGCCCAGAGCCTGGACCTGCTCACCGAGCCTGGATCGGGCTTCACGTCCTCGCTCTACCGCGACCTCCAGAACGGCGACCCCGTCGAGGCCGAGCACATCGTCGGCGGCCTCGCCGCCCGCGCCCGCACCCTCGGCGTGGCCACTCCCCTGCTCGACGCGGCCCTCCTCCAGCTCCGCACGCACCGGCAGGCGATGGCTCACCAGGCGTTGACGTAGGTCGAGCGACGTCGAACCATGCACGACGGCGGGCCCGCACCTTCCGGTGCGGGCCCGCCGGGTGCCGGGCGGGGTCAGGCACCCATAGTGTCATCCATGCCGGTGAGGGGCTCGGCGGCCGCGCGGAGCGCGCGCATCGCCTCCTCGTACGGGTACAGGCGGCCGGGTTCGAGCCGGCCGTTGGGGACGGTCGGGATCACCGAGTCGCCCCTGCGGCCCCGTACCCAGAGTGCCTCGAAGTTGAGGGCGGGGATGCTGAGGATGCTGGCCTCGCTCGCGCCCGAGTCGCGGGCACCGCCGTCGTGCGCCTCCTCACGGTCGAGCCCGGCGGCGTCCGCCGTGGCGACGGCATCGCTGAACGCCTCCAGCCGCGCGGGAGCATTGGACATCGAGCGGACGGCGCCCTCGTCCGAGTCGTCCACGTCGTAGAAGGCGGTGAGGCGGCCGTCCGCGGATTCGTAGACGCGGAGCCCCGTCGGCTCGGCCTCCGAGACGCGGCCGGTGGCGATCTGGTCGAGGGTCGCGGTGTAGACGCGGTGCGCCAGGCCGAAGCTGGGCTCGGGAGCCGGAGCGCCGACGGCGCGCCCCGGGTCCACAGCGTCCCGAAGGACGAGGAGTTGCCGCGCCTCCCACAGCTTCTTGTACAGGGGTTCGGGGATGATCACGTCAGGCCACCACCAGCGGCGGTAGCTCTTGGTGATGTAGTAGTGGGTCCATGTTCCGCTCCCTCGGTAGTTCGTGGAGAAATCGGCGAGCGTGAGCTGGCTCTTGCCCCAGATCGGGTCGTCAATGTACACCCACTGGGTGAGGCCCCAGCTCGCATAGCCGTAGATCACGACGAAGTGCCCGCCGCCGCCATTCCAGCCGATGCGGGCGCCTATCGGGCGGCCGGCGTCGATCTCCACGCGGAGCTGCGCGAACGTCGCGGTGCCGGCGGTGATCGAGACGAAGTTGCTGGTGCGGGAGAGGGCCCGGTCGAGGTACCAGGGCACGTTCGCCGCCGCGGGGACGGGGTTCTGGCAGGCGTCGTTGCGGCCGAGCTCGGCGTTGGCGATAGTGCACTGGCTCCACGGGCTGAAGTACCAGTAAAAGTGGCTGACGCTGTTGGAGGTGGCGGCCCAGCACCAGTTGGTCTGGGTCTGCATCTGCATGGTGAACGGGAGGCTGCGGCCCACGTAGAGCCGGTCCCACCAGTCGAGTCGCTTGAGTGTTGCAGAGATCGGAGTGGACGTGGTGCGAACGATGTCTTCGATACTCATGGAAACCAACCTCATTGTCCGGTGTGAAGGATCCCAGCAGGGTTAGTCTAACGAGTAGATTTATAGCGGTCAATGCAGGCTACCCACGCACGACGCCGGGCCAGCATCTGCAGCAACCGCGTTCTTACGGGTCAGTTTCATCGACCTGAATCTATCCAGCCTTGAATCGCTCCCACGCCTTCTCCAGGAGGTCCTCTCGGGGGCGGAGCGACCGCGTTCTGGGTACCGACATGAGCGGTCGTCCGTGCATTTCCTGGAGACCGTACTTGAGCATCGGCCCGTCGATCTCATGAAGCAGGTCGGCCTTGATCTGGACCACAAGATCCGGCCTGATCCCGAGTAGGTTGGAGTCGAAGGCCGCATGATGGATCTTGCACATCGCCATTCCATTCACCACGGAAGCAACGCCATCTTCGTGGCGGTCCGGGATGATGTGCGCCGCGTCAAGCAAGGGCAGGTGGCCGAGGTTGCACACTGCACATCGTTCGCTGTACGCGTGAAGGACCTGGCTTCGGAAGATGCCCTGGAACAGCCGATGCTTCGCTGCGACGTCGGCGTACCGCCGGAGTTGCTCCTCGAAAGGGCTGTCGCCGCCATGAGCAACAGCATCTGCGCTGACCAGGAACTGATGTGCCGTTGGTTCCTCTCCCACCACGTAGATCGGGAAGTGAGGCTGGAAGAGCCCCTTAGCTACACCGACGAACCAGATCAGGGGAACCTGTTGCTCCATCGCAGCACGAAGTGCTCGGTTCGTAGCCTCGGCGGGATCCGTTCCATTCCATTTGTATCGGAGCAGGAAGTCGTGATCGTAGACGCCGTCATCGTACGGCCGTTCGGCTCCTTCTGGCCGGTAGGTAGTAGTGATTGAAAGCGCGGCGCTGAATCCTCCTGGCTTCCAGATCCCCTTCACCCTGTCCTTCAAGGGCAGGGACTCGCCGGACAGTCGGAAGTCGCGCAGTTCCCCCCAAGAGACGGCCTCAGCGCCGTCATGAGTCCGAGCCGCGAGCCATTCCATGATCTGGGCACGGATCACGTTCTCTTCAAGCCCAAATCGCTCGATCACAGTCCTCAGCCTAGGCCGGCGGTCAGACGGCCACGGCGTTCGCGACCGCGAACACGTCGGCAGGCATTGGGCGGTGAAGCTTCCATGTGATGGCGATCGGTTTCTCACCGGAATGGTCAACGTAGCGCGCTGTCCCGAGGCACGTGTACTGCATCGTCATCCCCCGGTCGTCCTTCGCAGCCGCACGCGTGAAGAGGACAACATTCGAGCCACCTCCGACATACCGCCGCCCGTCCGCCGAGGCCGCAGTCGTACGGCTCTGGGACTCCCAGTGGAAGATGTCGGGGCTGATGGCGTAGTCCTTATACAGAGTTGTGGGCGAGTGGTCGCTCTCATCCTTGTTCAGCGTGACCAGGAAAGCATCGACTCCAGTTTCTGGGCACCACGCAACGCCTTCACGGTGGTTTCCGATCCCCCTGCCCGAGAAGGCGAAAGCTGCAAGGATCTCCTGCCGCGTGTACGTGGCATGCGACTGGACGGGGACGTACGCAAGGTCCATCCCCAGGGATTTCGGAGCGTGGCGGCTGGAGTCCGCGCCAATGGCGGTGATCTGCGCAATTTCAGACGCCACCCATGGAAAGCTGCGCACATAGTCAAGCCCCGTATCGATGTCCGAGCCTTCGAGCGAAGGCTCTTTCTGAAGCTCGAGCGAGTAGTACAGCATGCGAGCGAAAGCCTTCGTGCGAAGATCCATCTCCTCATATCGTGGTGAGGCACTCAGAAGCAAACGGCCGTACGCTTCTGCGCGCTCTGCATCATCTACGTGCAGAAAACGCGAGACCTTACTCAGGATGCGCTTCTCCGAAACGGTGGCCAGATCCACGAGTCGAGCAGCAAGCACCTGCTCAAAGACCGATTCCGAGCTGATCAACTGAGCCGAACGAAGGTAGCCCGTCCAGGAATCTTTGGTGTCGCGGTAGACATCCCTGATGTCCGCTCCGGAAGCGCGAAGATAGTCGGCCAACGCCGTCGTTCCATGGGCGCGGACGTCTTGGACCAGCGCCTTGCGGGTGAAGCCCAGCTGCGACCTGATGTTGGCTAGGACAATGTCCTGGGAAACCCGGTCCAGCTGGACTTGACAGCCCGATGGCAGCGTGGGGAATTCTTCTTCGACCTCCCGTTGGAGCCGATTCCTTCCCACACCGCCAAGCAGCGCCCGGTACTTCACATCGAAGCGGAACTGGCGGTGTTGCTGTCCGATGAAGTCCAGCACTGTCAGCACGGCCTTCCCCGGCGCACGCCGCAGTCCGCGGCCGAGCTGCTGCAGAAATACTGTCGGACTCTGGGTCGGACGCAGTAGCAGAATGGTGTCGATTTCGGGAACATCGAGCCCCTCGTTGAACAAGTCAACGGCGAAAAGGCAATTGATCTCGCGGTCTCGGAGCTTGCGCAGGGCCTCTGCGCGCTCCTCCGGCGGTGTTGATCCATCTACGGCAAGGGATGCGACCCCAGCGCGAGTGAAGACCTCCGCCATATAGTGCGAATGCTGCACCGAGACGCAGAACCCAATGGCACGCATCTTGGTCGAGGACCTTGTCCCGCAAGGAGCCAATCACCTTTGCAGCTCGGGCATCGTTCCCTGTGTAGATCCTACTGAGTTGGGCCAAATCGTAAGTTCCGCGGCGCCACTCAAGACGTGACAGGTTGACGTCGTCCGACACGCCGAAGTAGTGGAATGGGACGAGGAGGTCCTCACCGAGAGCGTCCCAGAGCCGCATCTCACTCGCCGTACGACCGTCGAAGTATTCGTTCGCAACGCTGATTCCGTCGCCGCGCTCAGGCGTCGCGGTGAGCCCCACAAGTTCTCTGGGCTCCAGTCGATCGAGAAGCCTCCGATACGTCGGTGCCGCCGCGTGATGGAACTCGTCGACCACAACGATGTCGAAAGCCTCGGGCCCAAGACTGACAAGCCTCTCGTCACTGAGCGACTGCACGGAAGCGAAGACCTGGCGCCATTCCCTGGGCACATCGCCGCCCACCAGTAGCTCGCCGAAGGTTCCGTCATTGAGCACCCGCCGATAGGCCCTGAGTGACTGCTCGAGGATCTCGCGGCGGTGCGCGACGAAGAGGAAAGTTGGCTTCTCTGATTTCCCCTCGGCCAGCCGCTTGTAGTCCAATGCGGCGACCACTGTCTTCCCAGTTCCTGTAGCCGCAACCAGCAGGTTCCGATGATGGCCCTTGGAGCGCTCGCCTTCGAGGTCTTCGAGCATTTCCTGTTGGTGCAGGTAGGGAACGACTTCGAGACCGGTCGGTCCAAGGTCCCTCAGCCGCTCAGCACCGCCCACCCGCCGAAGAGCCTCGTCGAGTCGGGAGGCATCGCTCTCAGGGTTGTAGGCGACGAACCGCCGATCTTCCCAGTAGCTGTCGAAGGTGATCTCGAACTTCTGCAGGAGCCTCGGAGTCGCAACCCCGGATAGTCGGACGTTCCACTCGAGTCCGTCAAGGAGAGCCGGCTGGCTCAGGTTGGAGCTCCCCACATAAGCGGTGTCGAATCCTGACCGCCTTCGAAACAGCCACGCCTTCGCGTGCAGTCTGGTTGCGTTCGTCTCGTAATTGATGCGGACCTCAGCGCCGTACCGCCTCACGAGTTCGTCGATCGCTTGACGCTCTGTCGCGCCCATATAGGTAGTGGTGATGACCCGGAGTCTGATTCCGCGTTCCTTCAGGGCCTTGAGCTCAGACTCGAGCAGGCGTAGTCCGCGCCATTTGATGAACGCACAAATGAGGTCGACCGAATCGGCCGATTCAAGTTCTCTGCGAAGTTCGTGTGCCAGGTTGGGATCTTCACGGCTTGCCGTCAGGAGCGCCGCATCGCGGAATGGAGTGGTCGGGCGGCGCAGATTCCTGCGACGCACTTGGGATGCGTCGAAGACTGCATCCAAGATCTCGGGACCGGGCAGAACGATATCCGCTTCGCCGGTTCCCACGATCGATTGAAGCAGTCGATTTGCCGTCGTAACTCGACTCTCAGCAGGCGCGGAGGCGATTGCATTTCTGGCGGCTTTTTCAATGTGCTGTGCCAGGACATCGGGAGCGTCCTCACCGCTCACCGGCTGGAATCGCACCTCGCGGCTCTCGGGAAGGCCGAGAAGTCGCCGCTGGAGCGCCTCTGTCCGAAGGCTCTCGTAAAGCCCGTCAGGAAGGCCGTCCCCGTCGTGTCCCCCAAATTCGCTCACGGACCCACCCTATGGGCTGCTTTCGACAGGTCTCGGATATGAGATGCAGGGCAGGGAAATCAGCCCTTCCCCTGCTCCCTCTTCCGCCGCTCGGACTCCTCACGATGCCGGCGGATCTGCTCGTGGATGAGCTGCTCCTCCTCGGTGAAACGGAGGGCGTTGGCGTCGTCGCCAGAGTCGCCGGGGCCGTCGTTCTCCTGGGCTGCCGGGTACTCGACTCCTTCCTCGCCGGACGCGTCGGAGGGCTCGGGGGCGGTGGCGCGCTGCTCAGTCATGGCCACACTGTAAACCCTGAAAGTGCCGTTGTCTGGGTTTAGGCTCGCAGGCGTGAGCGACTCCCCCACCCTCGGCATCACCGGCGTCACCGGGACCATCGGCGGCCAGGTCGCCCGGCTCCTCGCCGAGGCCGGCGAATCCCTCGTCCTGCTCGCGCGGAACCAGGCGAAGGCACCTGAGCTGCCGCGCGCCGTCGTGCGTCCCGCCGACTACGGGAACCGCAACCTCTGCGAGCACTCGCTCGAGGGGATCGAGACGCTCTTCATGGTCTCCGGCCGCGAGAGCGAGAACCGGATGGAGGAGCACCACAGCTTCATCGACGCAGCGGCGGCCGCGGGCGTGCGGCACATCGTCTACACGTCCTTCATGGGTGCCGCGCCGGACGCCACCTTCACCCTGGCCCGCGACCACTACGCCACCGAGGAGTACATCAAGGCCGCTGGCGTCTCCTATACGTTCCTACGCGACTGCCTCTACCTAGACTTCATCGACGCGATGATTGGGGACGACGGCGTGATCCGCGGTCCCGCGGCGAACGGCGCCGTGGCGGGGGTCGCACAGGCAGACGTGGTGGCGTGCACGGTCGCGGTCCTGCGCGACCCCGCAGCGCACGCCGGGGTGACCTACACCCTCACCGGGCCCGAGGCCCTCACGATGGCGCAGATCGCGCACATCGTCTCCACGGTCCGCGGCACGCACGTGACCTTCCACAACGAGACCATCCCCGAGGCCTACGACTCCCGCAGGAAGTGGCCCGCCCCCGAGTGGCAGTACGACGCCTGGGTCTCCACGTACACGGCCATCGCGGCCGGAGAGATGGAGCACGTGACCGACGACGTCGAGACCCTCACCGGACGCCGGCCGTTGAGCCTGAAGGACGTGCTGCTCGGCTCGAGAGCCTAATTCGCCATTCAAGCCCCACCTGCCCTCCTCACCCGCCCAGAACAGCGGTACGGTTACGCTCAAGCGGCGGAAGGACGGCCATGACACGCTTCCTGATCACCTACCACGGCATGCCCTATCCCACCGCCGAGGTCATCACCTCCTCCCGCGGCCCGCTGAAGGCGTGGTGCGAGAAGAACCTCGGCAGGGCCATGGTTGACTTCGGCACACCGCTGTTCATCGCGGGACAGGTCTCGGAGGGCGAGCCGATGCCGTCCGTGGACATCAACGGCTACACGATCATCGAGGCCCGCTCGGCCGACGAGGCCCGGACAATGCTCGAAAATCACCCGTACATTGCGCGCGGTGCCACGATCCAGATCAACGAGTGCCTCGAGATGTGAGCTCAGCCCGCGGGGTGCCCGTGGCTGCACGTGTCCTGGCCCGGCGCGATGTCATGCCCCTGGATGCACGTGCGCGAGGGCGGCAGGTGATCCTCGTGCGAATGGAAGAACAGGCTGCTCGAGCCCTGGGCGATTCCGTCGCCCTCTCGCTGGGCCCAGCCATGATGGGTTCGCCGGTGCTCAGCGGCGGCCTGGTTGCTGGCTTCCTCGTGCTTGTGCGCGAACGGGTTCTTCATCGTTCCCACCGCCTCCACGGCCTGCCGGACCGCGGGACGCGGAGCCGATAAATCAGAGCCGATAGACAAGGATAGGCGCGATCCGGCATCGAAAGCGCCGCGCGGACGACGACGACGGCTCGCCCCCGCGTGCCGCGTCACCTACGGCTTTTCCTCCCCACGCACGCCGAGGAGCCCGAGGACTCGGGCCACGGTGGCCGCTGCGTCGTCGAGCGCGGCACCGGAGCTGGCATGGGTCCCGTCCGTCGGGCCGCGCCCGATGCCCCACATCTCTTCTGAGCACCGGAACCCTCCGCACTGGCGGCAGAAGAGGAACTCGTGGCCCATGTTGCCTGCTCTCCGCCAGGAGTACGATCGGGGCACGCTCGGGGGTCGGGCCGCGCATTGAGGGGAGTACGACTGTGAAAAGGGCATTCGTGGCGAGTCTTGCGGCCTTAGGTATGGCGTTCGTTCCACTCGCGGTTGCACCTGCATCTGAGGCAGCTACTCCGCCATCGAACACCGCGCCCCCGAGCGTCGAGGGGCCCATTGCCAAGGGGCAGATCCTAGTCAAGTTCCGCGACGCCCGAGCCTCGGCCGGCGTTCTCCACCAGCACGGGCTCGGCGACGGCCCCGAGATCGGCAGCACCGGCGCCCACCTCATCAAGGTCCCCGCCGGCGCCGAGCTCCGGCTCGTGGCGGCACTCTCCAACAACCCGGCGGTCGAGTACGCCGAGCCGGACGCCATCGCGAGCGCCACGACGAACGATCAGTACTTTGACCGCCAATACGCGCTCCAGAACACCGGCCAGTCCTTCACCAACACGGCTGGCACCATCACGGTGCCCGCAGGCACGCCGCATGCTGATGTGCATGCCGTCGACGCATGGAACATCACGACGGGCGGCGGGACCAAGGTCGCCGTCCTCGACACAGGCGTCGCCGCGGACAACCCGGACATCTGGTCGCAGGTCACAGCCAGCGCCAACTTCAGCACGTCGTCGACCCAGGACGACATGTACGGGCACGGCACCCACGTGGCTGGCATCGTCGCGGCCATCGCGAACAATGCGATGGGGGTCGCCGGCGTGTGTTATACGTGCACCATCCTCAACGGCAAGGTCCTCGACGACAACGGATCCGGCACCTCCTCGGCCATTGCCCAGGGCATCGACTGGGCCGTCGCGAGCGGTGCGAAGGTCATCAACATGAGCCTGGCGATGCGCTTCGGTTCCACGACCCTCCAGACGGCGGTCAACAACGCCTGGAACAAAGGTGTGGTCATCGTTGCCGCAGCCGGGAACACGGGTGCTCAGTACAAGATGTACCCCGCCGCCTACAGCAACGTCATCGCCGTCGCGGCCACCGACAACAATGACGCCAAGGCCTCCTTCTCGACCTACGGCGCCAAATGGGTGGACGTTGCAGCGCCGGGCGTGAGCGTCTACTCGACCTTCCCGAACCACCCGTTCGCCCTGCAGAACACCTACAACCGTTCACAGGGCTATGACATCGGCAGCGGCACCTCGATGGCCTCGCCGATCGTTGCCGCCACGGCAGCGCTCGCCTGGAGCGCTCATTCCGGCTACACGAACGCTGACGTCCGGGCGAAGGTCGAGTCCAGCGCCGATAAGATCGCCGGCACCGGGTCCTACTGGGCCAACGGCCGGGTGAACGCGAACAACGCCGTCCACTAGGCCGTCCCGCGTTCCCCAGCTTTAGGCTTCAACCCACGGCGTGTCGCCCGATTCTGCAGCGTGGCGCGTCCAGTGCAGGTCCGAAGCTGGGGAGTTCGCACCACGAGGCCCGGCTGGCCGCCTGCGGGCCCGCGCCGGTGACCAAGCGCGCACCAGCACCAACCCCCGCCTATGGCCCCATCGCTCTAACGGCCCATCGCCGCTGCGCCGTCCCGGTGCGATAGTGTGACGCCACGCACACCGGAAGGACGACTCCCCATGGCACGGTTCCTCGTCACGTACCACGACATGCCGCACCCCTCACCGGAAGTGGTCGCAGCCAACCGCGCCGCCTTCCGTGCATGGGCAGAGGAGGCCCTCGGGGACGCCCTCGTGGATCCCGGCGCGCCCGTCTACCTCGCCGGCCAGCTGGCGAAGGGAAGCCCCGCCCCCCAGAGCGAGATCGCAGGCTTCTCGATCATCGAGGCGAAGTCGCTCGCCGACGCCCGCGACCTCCTCGCCGGGCACCCCTACCTGGACCGCGGGGCGACCATCCAGATCGACTGGTGCCTCGACGTCTGACCGCCTCGGCCGTGGGCTCGGAGCTCATCCGAACGTGAACGAGTAGGGGTCGACGCCGGTGCTCGCCGTGATCTCAAGGGTTCGCGTCAGTTGGGCGGTGCCGTCAAGGAGGACGTACGAGCGCGGCGGTCCGCCCACGCCCGGGTAGTTGACCTGCTTGGCACTCCCGAGGAACGTCTCGGGGGTGGTGCCGGCGACGGGTGCGCTGCTGGCGCCGTCGGACCAGGTCAGCCAAGCCTCCGCAATCCGCAGCCACGCACCGCTCCGAAGAGAGACCGTCCAGGCCCCGCCTGCGGCCGAGAGGACTGGACGGCTGACATCGGCCGCTCGCCACAAGGAAGTGCGCCATGAGTTCTATCTTCGGTATGGCACGTTCGGCTCTGCGGGTCTGGGCTGCCGTGCTCGCGGGGCTTGCCCTCGCCTTCGGCGGCGTCGCCGC
The DNA here is from genome assembly GCF_021554725.1 of Sinomonas notoginsengisoli. GTDB lineage: Bacteria > Actinomycetota > Actinomycetes > Actinomycetales > Micrococcaceae > Sinomonas > Sinomonas notoginsengisoli. The sequence continues at coordinate 101,300 of NZ_JAIZDP010000006.1, forward strand.
CGCAGCGTTCGCCTCCGGATCCACCGTCCAGCCGGTCTCCGACGCCAGGACCCCGGCCTGGACCGAGGGACGGACCGTGACCGTCCAGTACCCCCAGAACTTCTTCTGCGACACCAGCGTTCCCGCCTCCACAGCATCCGGCTGCGAGGTCGGCACTGCCGCCAACACCGGACCGGCGGCCAACGCGGACCGCTCGGTGCTGTACGTGCTCGTGCCACTCTTCAAGAATCCCAGCCCGGCTCCGATGTGCGCCGTCGCCAGCTGCCCCAACCACCCTATGGACATTGACCTCTCCCGCATTGCCGGGGCCCTCGGTACATCCCCTGGCGCCGTGGCATCCGTGCCGCTCCCCGCGCACAGCCACATCCTCGATGGGCCAGCAGGCGGCTGGTGGCAGGTCAAGGTCGTCGCAGTGACGACCCAGACGGCATGGGCACAGCTCGCGGCGGGCAAGTCGGAGGCCGCAATGAACACCCTGCTCGCGACGCCCGGCAGCGGCGTCGTGGGCCCGGTGCCCACCAACCTCTACCTGTTCTTCAACGTGGTGGGGCACTGAGGACCATGTCCGCCCATAACATCCTCTCGGCATCCCGCGTGCGCCAGTCGGCGCACCCGGGCTTCCGGGCAGTGCGCGCGCTGCCAACCACGGCGGCCCTCGCCGGGCTCGTCGCCGTCGCGGCGGGCCTGCTGCTCCCCTGGGTGACGGTGCTGCACGGTACCGCGCCCCTGAACGGCATCGCCGCCGGCGGGGGGACGATCGCCGGACTCGCCACGGCGTCCGCGCTGGTGCTCGTCGCGGCGCACCGCTACGGCTGGTCGCCCGGCCGCTGGCTCGCACTGGGCGGGGCAGCCGTCGCCGGGATGGGGTCCCTGTGGGTCGAGCGGTCCGTGGCGGACTACGCCGCAGATCCCGGCCCAGCCGCCGCGCTGGTCTCGCCCGTTCCGGGCCCGGGGCCGTGGGTGCTCGCTGCTGGGACCGTCCTCCTCGCGGGGGCCGCAGTCCTTCCGGTCCCGCACCGCTCCCGCAGCGCACGCTCCACCCGAACCAGCCTCGGCACCAGGCTCGGCCTCGCCGCGACTGCCTTTGTCGCCGGATGGATCCACCTGCTCCTCACCCCAGAGCATTGGGGCGAGTCCGCGCTGCTCGGCGCCGGATTCCTCGCGGCCGGGGTCCTGCAGCTCCTCCTCTCGATTGCTGTCGTGGTGCGCCCGGCCAACGCCGTGCACCTCACGCTCGTGGCGCTCAATGTGGCCCTCGTCGCGGTATGGCTCTACGCGGTGCTCGTCGGCCTCCCGTTCGGGGACGTCCACGACCACGGGAGCGAGCCAGGGCGGTCGGCCGAAGCAGGAGAACCGGTCACCGGCGTCGCACTAGTGACCGAGGCGGCCCAGATTGCAGGGGCGGTGTGGGCAGCCATCCTGGCCAGCCGCCCAATCCGCCCCCTGCCCGGCTCCGAAGTATTTGTGCAACCAGACCACCACATGCTCCACAGCGGGCATGCAGCAACCACCTCCCACTGAAGAAGGAGTGAAGCCATGAGGACCACCGAGCGCCTCCCCGGACTACGCGAATAGTCGGTCCGCGTACCGCAATCGTGCTGAGGACATGAGAGGAAACGGTCAAGAGGCTCATGCGCGGACGTGAGACAGTGGTCTACATGCCCGACCAGAGCAGCGGCGTCCCCGCCCCGGACCTCGACGAGCTGATGGCACGCGTAGCCCGAGCCGACCAGGAAGCCTTCGGGCACCTCTACGACGCCCTCGCGCCCCTGATCCATGGCCTCGTACTGCGCGTGGTCCGCGACCCGGCCCAGTCCGAGGAGGTCACCCAGGAGGTGTTCCTCGAGGTCTGGCAGCAGGCCAAGCGGTTCGACGCAGACCGGGGCCGGGCCAGGGCTTGGATCACCGTCATGGCGCACCGCCGGGCTGTGGACCGCGTCCGCGCCGCGCAGGCCGCCACCGACCGGGACCTCCGGGAGGGCATCAAGGACTACCGCGAGAGCTACGACCACGTGGAGCACACCGTTGAGGTGGCTCTGGAGAGCGAGCGGGTCAACAAGGCCCTTGAGTCGCTGACCGAGGTGCAGCGGCAGGCCATCCGCCTCGCCTACTACGGCGGCTACACCTACGGCGAAGTTGCCAGCGCCCTGGGGCTTCCCCTGGGCACCGTGAAGACCAGAATCCGCGACGGAATGATCCGCCTGAGAGACGTGTTGGGAGTGAGCCATGGATGACCAGCTGCACCTGCTGACCGGGGCCTACGCCCTCAACGCGCTCGACGGCGACGAGCGCCGCCGCTTCGAGCACACCCTCGGCTTCGGCGACGAGACCGCCGAGGAGGCACGCGAGCTCGCCGAGACGGCGGCCCTGCTCGCCGCCGGCACCAGGCCCGTTGCGCCGCCGCAGGACCTGAAGGCCCGACTCATGGCCCAGATCGCGGTGACGCCCCAGTTCGACGCGGTCGAGGAGCCCCACGCGGCCGCCCCTGCCCCTCCCCACGACGCAGGGTCACGTCCCCACGACGCGTGGTCACCTCCCAGAGACGCAGGGTCGCCTCCGCACGACGCAGGGTCGCCTCCGCACGACGCGGGGTCACCTCATCCCGGGGCGACCGTGACCGACCTGGGCGAGCGGCGCCGTCGTGCGCTGTGGAGCGTCCCGACCAAGTGGCTTGCGGCAGCCGCGGCTGTCCTGCTCGTGGCCACCGCCGCGGCCGGCACGTGGGCCGTGAATGCCCAGCGCCAGCGGGACGATGCCGTCCGCCAGCTTGCCCAGGCGTCCGATGCGCCCGGTGCCACGATGGGGCGCATCCTCGCCGCCCCGGATGCGAAGGTCCAGGAGGCCAGCGTGCCCGGCGGAGGGACGGTGCTCATTGCCCACTCGCGGCGGGACGCGGTGGCCGGGGTCGTGACGATCGGCCTCCCGCAGCCCCCCTCCGGGCATGTCTATGAGCTCTGGCTCGGGGACACGGCCGGAGCGATGAAGCCAGCAGGCCTCGTGAACGGCACCGGCACCACGTGGAACGAGCTCACAGGTGGGATCGGCTCGGCAGCGGCCCTCGGAGTGACGGTAGAGCCGGCGGGCGGCTCGCAGCAGCCCACCACCGCCCCGCTCCTGGTCGAAGCCTTCTCCTGAGTCGGCCGCCCTCTGGCGGCCCTCACGAGAGCGCCAGGCCGTGGATAAGGCCTACAGTGGCTACCGGCGGGTAACAATGGCACACTCGATGCCATGACCATCCGTGCCACCGTGCCTGACTCTCCGGCGTCCACCGGCCCGACGTTCGAGCGGCTCGCTGCCCTCGCCACCGGCACCGGCCCCGCGCTCAAGGTGATCTCCCCGTTCGACGGCCGGCCGCTCGGCGTCGTGCGCCAGGCCGCGGAGGGCGAGGTCCAGGCAGCGGTGCGGCGCGCCCGCGAGGCGCAAAAGCGCTGGGCGCCGATCCCAGCGAGGACGAGGGCGGCCGTCGCACGGCGTTTCGCGAAGCTCGTGCTGGACCGGCGGGACGAGATCCTCAACGTGGTCCAGGCGGAGACGGGCAAGGCGCGCCTCGCCGCCCTCGAAGAGGTCGTGGACGCGTCGATGACGGCCTCGCACTACGCGCACACGGCCCCCGGGCTGCTGCGCCCGCGGCGGCACGTGGGCACGTTCCCGCTCCTGACGCAGACCACCGAGCTGCGGCATCCGAAGGGCGTGGTCGGGGTCATCACGCCCTGGAACTACCCGTTCACCCTCGTGGCGAGCGACTCGGTCCCGGCGCTCCTGGCGGGCAACGCGGTGGTCATCAAGCCAGACCACCAGACCCCGTACTCGGGCCTCCTGGTCCTCGACCTGCTCCGCGAGGCGGGGCTGCCGGAGGGGCTCGCGCAGGTGGTATTAGGGCCCGGGCCCGTGGTGGGGCCGCAGCTCGTCGACGCGGTGGACTTTGTGATGTTCACGGGTTCGACGGCGACTGGGCGGACCGTCGCACAGCGTGCCGCCGGCAGGCTCATCGGGTTCTCCGCCGAGCTCGGCGGCAAGAACCCGCTCATCGTCCTGCCCGACGCGGACATCCCGGCTGCCGCAGCCGGCGCAGCGCGGGCGTGCTTCGCCAACGCTGGGCAGCTGTGCGTGGGCCCCGAGCGGATCTACGTGCACGAGGCCGTCCGCTCGCGGTTCACCGAGGCGTTCCTGGCCGAGGTCTCCCGGATCCGCGTCGTGGCGGGGACATCCTGGGACGCGGACATGGGCTCGCTCATCTCGCCCGAGCAGCTGGCCCGGGTTCAAGCACACCTCGACGACGCCGTGGGCAAGGGTGCCCAGATCCTCGCGGGAGGCGCCGCCCGGCCCGACCTCGGCCCGAGCTTCTTCGCCCCGACCGTGCTCAGCGACGTCCCGGAGACCGCGGACCTCGTGCGTTCCGAGACGTTCGGACCCGTCGTGGCCATCTATCCCGTCCGGACAGAGGACGAGGCCATCGCCCGCGCCAACGACAGCTCCCTGGGGCTCAACGCGAGCGTGTGGACCACGCCCTCGCGCGGGCGGGCGCTCGGCTCCCGGATCGAGGCCGGAACCGTGAACGTCAACGAGGGGTACGCGGCTGCGTGGGCCTCGCACTCGGCGCCGATGGGCGGCTGGAAGGAGTCCGGGCTGGGCCGACGGCACGGAGCGGAAGGCCTCCTGAAGTACACCGAGTCCCAGACTGTCTCGGTGCAGCACGCCCTGCCGATCGCGCCTTGGACCGGAATGAGCAATGAGGGCTTCGCGAACCTCTTCACCCGGGCCACGCGGCTCCTGAACCGCATCCGCTGACGACGATTCCCCCTGCCTGAATACCGCTCGAGGAGGAGCACATGTACCGAGGAACCCGCCTGCGCGGCGCCCGCATCCTGATCACCGGCGGCGCGTCCGGCATCGGCCGGCTCATGGCCCTCGAGGCAGGCCGGCGGGGCGCCGAGGTGGTGGTCTGGGACATCTCGGACGACGGCGCCGTGGCGGTCGCGGCGGAGATCGTCGCCGCCGGGGGCCTCGGCAGCTCGTACCAGGTGGACATCACGGATTCGGCCCACGTCGCCGAGGTGGCCAGAGAGACCGGCGACGTCGACGTGCTCGTCAACTGCGCCGGCGTCGTGTCCGGGAAGCCGTTGCTTGAGGCGAGCGAAGAGTCCATCCGGCGCACCTTCGAGGTCAACACGCTCGCGCTGTACTGGGTCACGCGCGCGTTGCTGCCAGGCATGGTCGCGCGGCAGGGCGGCACCGTGGTGACCATTGCGAGCGCGGCCGGGCTGATCGGCGTCGCCCGCCAGACGGACTACTCGGCGAGCAAGTTCGCCGCCGTCGGCTTCACCGAGTCGCTGCGGGCGGAGCTGCGCGCGGACGGGCACGGCGTGGGCACGCTCGTGGTGTGCCCGTACTACATCAACACCGGCATGTTCGAGGGCGTGCAGACCAAGTACCCGTGGCTGCTGCCGATCCTCGAGGAGCAGGAAGTGGCGCGGGCCGTGATCGAGGGGATCGAGTCCGGGCGCGAGCAGATCATCCTGCCGCCGTTCGCCAGGCTCGTGCCGGTGATGCGGTTCCTGCCCACCCGGTGGTTCGACCGCGTGGCCGATGTCCTGGGCATCAACCACGGCATGGACCACTTCACGGGGCGGGTGGCGAAGCGGCGGTAGCGGCCACGGCCGTTTGGTACTACCCGTTGAGGCGCGGTGGCCCTAGTCTGTGCGCATGACGACGGGGCTGCCGTTCGCTGGCAATGGTCTGGTGCATGGCGTGTTCATGGGACTCGGCATCACGGCCGCCCTCGTCTTCTACGCGTTCGAGAAGCGGCGCCGCGGCCTCACGGACCCCCGGCTGTGGACGCTCGCAGGCTTTGCGCTCGCATTCGGGGCCATCGGCTCGCGTGTCACGTGGGACCCGACGCGTCCGGTCTCCGCCGTCGTGTGGTGGGTCGACGGCGACCGCAGCGTCCTTGCGGGCCTCGTAGGGGCCTGGCTCGGCGTGCACCTCGGCAAGCGGCTCATCGGGTACCGGGCATCCACCGGGGACATGTTCGCGCCGGCGGTGGCGCTGGCCATGTCGATCGGCCGGATCGGGTGCCTGCTGACCGAACTGCCTGGCACGCCGACGGGCGGGGACTGGGGATTTGTGCTCACCCCTGCCCAGGCGGCGATGTTCGGTGCCCAGGCCGGGGTGGGGCTGCACCCCTCGTTCGTCTACGAGATCGCGTTCCACGCCGCGGCGTTCACGCTCATGCTCCGCTTCCGGGACCGCGTGCGCCGCTCGGGCGACATGTTCGTGTGCTACGTCGCGGCCTACGCATTGTTCCGCTTCGGCGTCGAGTTTGTGCGCGGCAACGACGAGTTGTGGCTCGGCATGAGCCGGCCGCAGTGGTTCCTGCTCGCGATGCTGCCACTGCTCGCGTGGCGTGTGTGGAAGGTGTTCACCCGCCCGGTCGCGGCCGCAGCCATGGCCGGGATGAGAGGAGAGACCGCGTGAGCGAGAAGCCCCCGGACGACGGCGAGTCCCCACCTCCCGCTCCTCCCCCGTCGGAGCCACCCTCCGGGGAACGGCCTTCACAAGACGCGCAGCCTCCCGGCGGCGATGGGCCAAAGCCTCAACGAGGCGGCTACATGCCAATCGCGGTTGCCCTCGGCCTCATCTTCCTCTATGTGGTGGGCCTCTCGATGCTTCCCGCCATCGGGCCGGGGGGCCCGTACGGCGCTCCCGTGTCGGTGGAGGTCACGTATTGGAGCATCTTCATCGGGTACCTGGTGCTCGCCGTCGTGCTCGCGGTGCGGCGGAGGACCTCGCGGACCGGCGCGGGGCTGCTGATGGCCTTCGGCATCTGGCTGCTCGTTGGAGGCGAGGTCTGCGTCGGCGTCCTCTTCCAGATGAGGCAGGCATGAGCCACCGGAACCCGCCCCAGCGGCGAAGAGGAGCAACGCCCTCATGAGCCCTTCATCGGCCCCCCGACGGGCACCGCTCGGTCCGGGGCAGCCGCTGCGCGGCGACCGGATCCACCGGTATGTCACCGCCTTCTGCCCAGAGTGCCATCAGGACAACCCTCCCCTCGCCGTGGTGCGGAGGCTCGCGGGGGCGCTCATGGTGCGGGACGGGCGTGTGTGGCTCGAACGCGGATGTCCGGACCACGGCCTGGTCCGGACGATGTACGACGAGTCGCCTGAGATCCTCACGTACCTCGAAAAGTGGCAGGCGCCCACCAAACAACATGTGCCGGACGCCACCGGCAACTACCGCCCGATCCCCGAGGCCTACGCCTACGGGCTGCCGGCCATGCAGACCCAGCACACGTGCATCCTCCTGCAGGACGTGATCGAGCACTGCAACCTCCGCTGCCCCACATGCTTCACGGCCTCGGGCCCGCAGCTGCAGGGGATCGCGCCACTGGATGAGGTGCTGGCCAACGTGGACACTCGGCTGTCCCGCGAGAACGGCCGCATCGACGTGCTCATGCTCTCCGGCGGTGAGCCCACCCTCTACCCGTACCTCGCGGAGCTGCTCGACGAGCTCGTGGCCCGGCCGATCGTGCGGATCATGGTCAACAGCAACGGCGTCCTCATCGCGAATGACGACGGACTCCTGAACCTCCTCACCAAGCACCGCGAGCGCGTCGAGGTCTACCTCCAGTACGACGGGCCGTCCCGTGAGTCCTCTGTCTACCACCGCGGCGGCGACCTGACCCACATCAAGGACGCCGCCATCTCCCGGCTTTCCGAGGCCGGTGTCTTCACGACCCTCACGATGACCGCGACCCTCGGAGTGAACGACGGCGAGATCGGCGACGTCGTGCTCCGCGCCCTCGAGACCCCCTTCGTGGGCGGGGTCGCGCTCCAGCCCGTCTTCGGGTCCGGACGCGGCCACGGCATCGACTCCATGGACCGGCTCACCCACGGCGGCGTGCTGACCAGACTCGAGGAGCAGACCGGCGGCGCTGTCTCGTGGCATGACCTCACCGCCCTTCCGTGCTCGCACCCGCACTGCGCCTCGGTGGGCTACATGCTCAGGGACGACTCCGGTGTGTGGCGTTCGCTGACCGAGCTCATCGGGCACGACCGCCTGCTCCAGTGGCTCGAACTGGACCCGGACAGCATCGCGAACCGCATCGCCGACAGCGCACTCCCGCTCGGCCTCCGCTCGATGATGAAGTCCTCCCTGCTCGACCTCCTGAGTGAGCAGTCCTCCCTGTCCCACCCGAGCACCGCGGAGCTGTGGAAGAACATCTGCACGCAGTGCGATCTCGGCATCGGCACGCTCACCACGCTCGCGGTGGGCTCGCTCCCCGGGCAGTACCAGCGGCTGCGGAAGCTGCTCGCCGAGCGGGTCACGCGCATCACGGTCAAGCCGTTCATGGACATCTCGACCATGATTGAAGAGCGGCTCATGCAGTGCTGCGTGCACGTCGGCACGAAGTCGGACGACGGCGCCCACCAGTGCGCGCCGTTCTGCGCCGTGCAGGCGTGGCCCCAGCTCGCCAGGCAGCGAATGAGCACCGCGACCGGGCACCGCGCCGGCGCCCAGGCCACCGGACTGGGGCTCCCCGTGATCCGTCACGAGCCGGTCTTCTCGACGTTGGAGACCCCGTGAGCGAGCAGGACGAGCGGGCCGCGGCCGCGCGTCGCATCGCGGCCGGCCCGACGCCGTCGCGCCTCGTCGAAGCGGGAGGTGCGCAGCCGCCGTCGCCCACGATCGGCGCGGAAGGCGACTCGCCGCCGTCGTCCGCGCCCGACACCGCAGCGGAGACAGCCGCGCCGTTCGACCCGCTGCGCCTGTGCATCTTCGCGACCATCGCGCTGCTCGGGTGGCTGGCCGGACCGGTGGCACTCGTGGTGTTCTCCGGCGTGGGGTTCGCGGGGTACTGGCGGGCGCGGCGGGCCGGGCTCACGCGGTCGAAGTGCTATCTGCGCGACACGCGGCTCGTGCTCGCGTACCTCGCGGTGCTCACGGCAGCAGGGCTGTGGGGCGTCTACGCGGCGGTGCACTCGCTCATCGCCTGAAGCCCGGGGGCCTGCCGTCAGCGGGCCGCCGGCTCTGGAGCCTCACCGATAAGGTTGTTCGAGGCGGAGTCCATGTGAGCCAGGATGGTCTCCCGGGCGGTCGCGGCGTCGGCGGACTCAATCGCGTCGACGATCTCGCGGTGCCGGTCCACGCTCATATTGCTCGTGGCCCGCTCGATGCCGGCGAACATGATGGACATGCGGATGGAGCCCTCGAGGGACTGCCACTGGTGCAGGAGCGTCTCGTTGCCCGAGAGCCGGCACAGGAGCCGGTGGAAGTCGAGATCCGCCTCGATCCGGTCCTCGAGCGAGCGGCCAGCCGCCTCGTCCATGAGCTCGAGCGCGGCGCGCAGCTCGCCGACGGCTTTAGCCCGGCGGGGCTGGTCGATGAGCGTGCGGGCGGCGAGGGATTCGAGGGCGGCGCGCACGGCGAAGATGTCCCGGATCTCTTTCGCGTCGAGGTGCCGCACGCTGAGCCGCCCGCGAGGGCCGGCCGAGGCGAGGCCCTCCTGCTCGAGCTGCCGCAGCGCCTCCCGGAGGGTGCCACGACTGATGCCCAGCATCTCGGACAGCTCAGTCTCCACGAGGTGCTGGCCCTGGGCTAACTCTCCCGATGTGATAGCGCGACGCAGCGCGGACAGCGCCTGCTCGCGCAGGCTCTTCTTCTCGAGCCCTAGCAGTGACGCTGTCATGGTTCTCCCCAGTGAGTGTCGACTGTCATCCGACAGCCGTTGACATTGATGATACGGGCAGGCGCAGGGCTTGCACCCCGCGCCTGCCCCGATTCCGGGCCGGCCTCGGGCAGGCGGTTCAGCCCAGCTCGGCCAGGACCTTCGCGACGATCCGGTCCACGCTCAGCCCGTACTTGGCGTGCAGGGTGGGCAGGGCGCCGGCGTCGAGGAACTCGTCCGGCAGGCCCACCGGCACCACGCGGCGCGGCTGACCGGCCCGGACCAGCGCGGACGCGACGGTCTCGAACAGCCCGCCGACCACGGTGTGGTTCTCGAGCGTGACCGCGAGCCGGTCCCCCACGAGCTCGGCGAGGACGGTCGCCTCGTCGAACGGCTTGATCGTGGGGGTGTGCACGACGGCGACATCCACCTTGTGCTTCTCGAGCTCGGCCGCCGCTTGGAGCGCCCGCATGGTCATGAGACCGGAGGATACGAACACGACGTCATGGCCTCCGCGGAGGACCTTGGCCTTGCCGAGCTCGAACTCATAGTCATACTCGTCTAGGACGGTGGGCACCTTGCCGCGCAGGAGGCGCAGGTAGGTGGGACCGTCCGAGGCGGCGAGCTGCGGCACGGCCTGGGCGATGTCCACGGAGTCGCACGGATCGACGATGGTCAGGTTCGGCATGCCGCGGAAGATCGCCATGTCCTCGGTGGCCTGGTGCGAGGGACCGTAGCCGGTGGTGAGGCCCGGAAGGCCGCCCACGATGTTGACGTTGAGGTTGGGCTCCGCGATGTCGAGGCAGATGAAGTCGTAGGCCCTGCGCGCCGCGAACACCGAGTACGTCGATGCGAACGGCACGAGCCCTGCCTCGGCCATGCCGGCAGCTGCGCCGAAGAGCAGCTGTTCGGCCATCCCCATCTGGAAGAACCGATCCGGGTGGGCCTGGGCGAAGATGTGCATGTCCGTGTACTTGCCGAGGTCCGCCGTGAGCCCGACGATCCGCTCGTCCGACTCGGCAGCCGCCGCGAGGGCGTGCCCGAACGGCGCGGAGTCGGCCTTCTGCCCCGGGTCCGCGAACGAGGCGATCATAGCCGAGGTCTTCAACTTCGGGGCTGTGCCCGTTGCCACTGCTGCCGTGCTCATGCCTTCTCCTCCCGGCCCTTCATCTGGCTGCGTTCCTGCCGCGCGTTCCAGCCGGCTTCGAGCTGCTCGCTGCAGATCGCCCACTCGTGCTCCTCGATGCGCATGAAGTGTGCCTTCTCGCGCGTCTCGAGGAGCGGGACCCCGCGGCCCACCTTGGTGTCGCAGAGCACGACGGCGGGTGCGCCGGAACCCTCCCCCGGCCCGGCGGCGTCGTCCGTCACCTCGGAACCCGACCCGGCGGCGTCGAACGCCTCCAAGAGCGCGCCCACGTCGTTGCCGTCAACGCGGAACACGCGCCAGCCGCACGCGGCCCACTTGTCCGCCACGGGTTCGGTGCGCAGCACGCCCGCGGTGGCGCCGTCGGCCTGAAGGGCGTTGATGTCCACGACGGCGGTGAGGCGGCCCAGGCGGTGGTGCGCGCCACCCATCGCGGCCTCCCACGTGGAGCCCTCGTCGAGCTCGCCGTCGGAGAGGAAGTTGATGATGCGTGCGGAGTTGCCGCGGTAGCGGAGCCCCAGGGCGAGGCCGACGGCGACCGTGAGCCCGTGCCCGAGCGAACCGCCCGAGATCTCCATGCCCGGGGTATAGGTAGACATCCCGGACATCGGCAGGCGCGAGCCGTCCGAGCCGTAGGTCTCGAGCTCCTCGACCGGGATGGTTCCGGCCTCGGCGAGCGCGGCGTACAGGCCGATCGCATAGTGCCCGGTCGAGAGGAGGAATCGGTCCCGGCCCTCCCACTCGGGGTCCTCGGGCCGGAAGCGGAGCTGGTCCGCGTACACGGCAGCGAGGATGTCCGCGGCGCCGAGGGCCTGGCCCACGTAGCCCTGGCCCTGGACCTCGCCCATGAACAGGGCGTGCTTGCGGATGCGGTGGGCGGCGGCCTCGACGGCGGCCCGGCGCTCCTGGAAAGGAGCCGCGGCGCGTGGTTCGAGTGTCGATGCAGTCATCGGTGAAACGTCCTTCGGGTCCTTCAGAGGGAGTTGGCAGGCTCGGGCGTCTCGGCTGAGATCCGCTCAGCGGCCTCGCGCTCGCGGCGGCCCCACGTCTCGCGGGTCGCCAGGGCAGCCCACAGGCCGATCGCACCGTAGAGGCTGAACAGGAGGGCCGGGCCGAGCCAGCCGAAGCTCACGAACAGGAGGGTGGTAATGAATGGGGTGAAGCCAGAGACCATGGCCGAGATCTGGTACGCGAGCGAGGCGCCAGAGGAGCGGGTCTTGGCCTGGAACAGCTCCGGGAACCAAGCGCCCTGCGCGCCAGCGAGGGAGTTCTGGCACACGGCGTAGGCGATGACGATCGTGGCGATGATGAACAGGAACATGCCGGTGTTGACGAGCAGGAACATGGGTACGCCGAACACGACGGCGAACGCGCAGGACCAGATGTAGACCGGGCGGCGGCCCACCTTGTCGGTCAGGGCGCCCCACTTCCACGTGGCGATGATGCCGACCGCGGCCGCGATGCACAGGGCGATGAGCGTCTGGTTCTTGTCTGCGAGCTTGGTGGAGTTGATGTAGGAGATCATGTAGGTGATAGAGACGGCGTAGCCGGCCGTCTCGGCGATGCGCAGGCCGATGCCGCGCAGGATGTTGCGCCAGTCCTCACGGACCACCTGGACGATGGGCGACTTGGCGATCTCGCCGCGTTCCTTGACGTCCTCGAACACCGGCGACTCCGGCACCTTCGAGCGGATGACGAGGCCGACAATCACGAGCGCGAGGCTCGCAAGGAACGGGATGCGCCAGGCCCACTCGTCGCCGAGGTGGACGCTGAACAGGAACACGAGGTTGGCCAGCAGCAGGCCCACAGGGAAGCCTGCCTGGACGATGCCGGTCACGGCGCCCTTGCGCCGCCAGGGCGCGTGCTCGTAGCTCATGAGGATCGCGCCGCCCCACTCGGCGCCGAACGCGAGGCCCTGGATGATGCGGACCGCGACGAGCAGGACCGGCGCCATGACGCCGACTGCCGCGTAGGTGGGCAGGAGGCCGATCGCGAACGTGGCGAGCCCCATGATGATGAGCGAGGCGACGAGGACAGGCTTGCGGCCGAGCCGGTCGCCGAGGTGGCCGCCCACGATGCCGCCGAGGGGGCGGGCCGCGAAGCCGACGCCGAGGGTGGCGAAGGATGCGAGCGTGCCCGTGACGGGATCCGCGCCGGGGAAGAAGGCGTGGTTGAAGTACAGGGCGGCGGCGGTGCCGAAGCCGATGAAGTCGTAGGTCTCGATGACGGCCCCGACAGCCGAGCCGACGGCGACGCGCTTGGCGTCCTTCGTGCCGTGGACCGGGCCGCGCATGGCCAGAGCCTCGTTGCTCATTGCGTTCCTTCCGGAAGGTTTCTCTAGCTGCCGCCGTCATGTTGACAGTCGACATGATATGCCAGTGTGCTGCGCACCACCTGTCAATGTCAACAGTCAACTTTAGAGGTTGACTGTCAACAACAGGAGCCTTACCGTGGTTGACATCACAACTCTTGCTCGAAGGAAGACCACTGATGTTCCACGACCGGCTCGGCTGCTCGTCGATCAGCTTTCGGCACCTCCCCCTCGCGGAGGCCCTCGCCACCGTGGCAGGGCTTGGCTTCGAGGAGATCGATGTGGGTGCTCTCCCCGGCGTGTGCGACCACGTGCCGTTCGAGCTCACTGCGCACGACGCCGATCGGGTCGCCGAGGCGGTCGCGGCGGCGGGGCTACGAGTCCGCTCGGTCAACGGGGACATCGGCGACCTCAACATTGTTTTCGGCACGGCGCTCGACTCCGTGTTCACCCCTGAGCGCGCCGCGCACCTCGACCGGCTCCTCACCCTCACCCAGACGGTGGGCGCGAAGGCGCTCGTCCTGCCCTGCGGCGCGCTCAGGCCCGAGCCGATCCGCTCCCTGGACGAGGACCTCGACGCGGTGGCCGCCCAGCTCGGCGCAGCCGCAGAGCACGCGGCGGAGTACAGCGTGGAGCTGTGGACCGAGTCGCTGCGCTCCTACCGCCTGTGCGGGACCCTCGACCGCGCCCTCGCCCTCGCCGACCGGCTCGTGGGCACCCGGGTGCGGCACGTCGTCGATCTCTCCCACCTAGTCGCCTCGGGAAGCCGGCCCGAAGACTCGATCGCCGCGCTGACGGCGAGGGACGCGGACGGGATTGCCCACGTCCACCTCCGCGACGCGGTACCGGGGAACATCAATCTCAGCATCGGCAACGGCTCCGTGGACTTCGCCGGCGCCCTCGCCGCGCTGCGCGCCGCGGACTTCGACGGGCACTTCTCGCTCGAACTCGAAGCCCACGACCTCGCCGACGACGAGCGGCCCGCGGCAGCCGCCAAGGCCGCGAGCTTCATCACAGACCTCATCTAGAGAAACAGAAGGAATCACCATGAGCAGCATCCAGCGCACCGCCATCCTCACCGGGGCCACGTCCGAGAAGGGCATCGGCCTCGCCACCGCCCGCCGCTACGCCCGTGAGGGCTGGGGCGTGGTCATCCTGGACCTCGACGGCGAGAAGTCCGCGAAGACCGCCCAAGACATCGCGAACGAGTTCAACGTCCCCGCGTTCGGCTACCAGATCGACGTCGCCGACGAAACCTCAGTCGACGCCGCCCAGAGCGCGGTCGCGGCCGAGGTCGCCGCGGGCCGCCTGCCCGTGGTCGGCGCACTCGCGAACATCGCCGGCATCACCTCCCCCGTGCCGTTCCTCGAGACGGACCTGGCCCTGTGGAACAACGTCATGGCCGTCAATGCCACGGGCACCTACCTCGTCACCAAGGCGTTCCTGCCCGCGATGATCGAGGCGGGCTGGGGCCGCATAGTCAACATGTCCTCCGTCTCCGCCCAGCGCGGCGGCGGCGTGTTCGGCCGCGTCCCCTACTCCTCCGCCAAGGCCGCGATCCTCGGCTTCACGAAGGCCCTCGCACGCGAGATCGCCCCGACCGGGATCACCGTCAACGCGATCACTCCCGGCGCCGTCGACACCAACATCCGTGTGGGCAGCACCGACGAGCAGGAGGCCGCGATCGCGCGTGACATACCCCTCGGCCGCACCGCGAGCACCGAGGAGATCGCCTCCGTCATCACGTGGCTCTCCTCCGACGGCGCCTCGTACCTCACCGGCACCACCGTGGACATCAACGGCGGCAGCCACATCCACTGATCCGACCCGGCGCCGCCGAGGCCAGCCCCTCGGTTCAGGGTGCTCTACGGCGTGGCAGATAGGCCAACGCCCGCAGCTGCGCGCTCGGCACCGCAGTCCGTGGCTGCACAGTCCGCGCCGTCGACCGGGCTCTGCTGTTCTGTGCGACCGGCAACGCGGCACCCCGGAGCGCGGGGGTGCCGCGTTGCGGCGTTCTGGTTCCGTGGCTACGGGGCCGGAACCTTGCTCACGAACTCGGTCGTGTAGGTCTTGGACAGGTCGATGGTGCCGCTTTTGCCCTTGACGTTGCTCGAGTAGCTGTCGAGGATGCGGAGCACGTTCTTGGCGCCCTCCGCGTCCATGATGCCGTCCCTGTTGAACATGGTCTTGGTGTCCTTGATCGACTTCTCATACAGCGCCTGGCCGCCGTTCGCGTACTCCTTGGGCATCTTCGCGGCGATCTCCGCGGGGCTGCTGCTGTTGATGAACCGCAGCGTCTGCACGAAGGCGTTCGCCAGCTTCTGGACCGTCTTCGGATTCTTCTGCACGAAATCGCACGCCATGTACACGGACGCTGCAGGGTACAGGCCGCCGAGTGACTTGCGGGTGCCCTCCTCGGTGCGCATTTCCACGAGGACCTTGCCCTTGCCGCTCTCGGTGAGCTGGGCAATGGTCGGGTCGGTGGTCATGCCGGCGTCGATGCCGTTGTTGTCGATCGCGGCCAGGAACGTCTGGCCCGCGCCGACCTTGGCCGGTGTGTAGTTCTTGACGCCGGCCTGCCCGGCCAGCGCCTGGGTCAGGAAGTCCGTCGAGGATCCCAAGGACGTGATGCCCAGGTTCTTGCCCTCGAAGTCGGCCGGGCTCTTGATCATGTCCGCCTTGGACGCCGCCACCACCTCGGCCTCACCCGGGATGTTGGCCAGCTGGACCACCGAGGTGATGCACTGGTTCTTGGCGGCGAGATCGATCGTGTGGTCGTAGAAGCCCACCACGGCCTGGGCGCTGCCGGTCAGGAGCGCGTTCTCCGCCGTGGCGCCGGACTGCTCGCCGAGGAGGTTGACCTTGACGCCCTCCTTCTCGAAGTAGCCCAGGCTCTCGGAGAGCTTGGCCGGCATGTAGATGACCTTCTCGAGGCCGCCCACGATGATGTTGATCTCCGGCTCTGCGGCGGAGTCCACCGCCGCGGCACGCGAGTCGCGGCATCCGCTGATCCCGGCGGCGAGGCCCACGGCGAGCAGCGCTGCCCCCGCCTGCGCTGCGCGGCGCTTGAAAGTGGCGTTCATTCTCAGATTCCTTCCGTGTGCCCCTGGGCCTGCGACGGGCGCCAGGTGAGGAGTTTGTTCTCTAGTGCGGTGATGAGGGATTCGGCCAGGAGCGCGACGACGGTGACGATGATCATGCCCGCGTAGATGCCAGCCGAGTCGAACGTGCCCTGGGCGTTGGCGATGAGCATTCCCATGCCGTGCTTGGCACCGGCGTACTCGCCGACGATCGCGCCGATGAGCGCGAAGCCGAACGCCGTGTGCAGGGAGGAGAGGATCCACGTCGTGGCACTCGGCAGCACGATCGAGGTGAGGATCTTGCGCTTGCTGGCGCCGAGGATGCGGGCGTTGTCCACCACGTTGCCGTCCACCTCGCGGGCACCCGTGAACGCGTTGAAGAACACGGCGAAGAACACGAGCACCACCACTGTGGCGACCTTCGAGGAGATCCCGAAGCCGAACCAGATAATGAACAGCGCTGCGAGGACGATGCGGGGCACGGCGTTGGCGGCCTTGATGAACGGCGAGAACACCTGGGCCATGTACCGGCTGCGGCCTAGCAGGACGCCGAGCACGATCCCGGCCACCGTGCCGATGGCGAAGCCCATGGTGGCCTCGAGGACGGTGTAGCCGATGTTCTCCCACACCGAGCCGAACTGCGTCCCGGAGGTGAACCACTGGACGAGCCGGCCCCAGATGAGCGAGGGCTTGGAGTAGAAGAACTCGTCGATGAAGAAGGTCGCGGTGATCTCCCACGAGCCGAGCCAAATCGCGACGATGAGGGCGCGCAGCCCCCACACCCGGATCGCCGCGGCACGCTTGGCTTTCCTCGCCCCGGCCAGGAGTGAGGCCTCCTTTTCGGCGCTAAGCCAGCCGGCGTCCCTGTCGTGAGCCGTGTCCGTGGATAGGGGCAGGGTGGTCATGGTGCTCACTTCTCTCCTCGGGACGGGACGGGGTTGCCGGCTGCGGCGCGGGCAATCTCGACCTCCTCGCGCAGGCTGTCCCACACGCGCTTGTACAGGTCCAGGAACTCGGGGGTGAGGCGCACCTCCTCGACGTTGCGCGGCCGCTCGAGGTCCACGCGGAAGTCCGCCTTGATCGTGGCGGGGCTCGCGGTCATGACGACCACGCGGTCGGCGAGCGCGATGGCCTCCTCGAGGTCGTGGGTGACGAACACGACCGCGGCGTCGCTCTCGCCCCAGAGCCGCAGGAGCTCCTGCTGCATGAGCTGGCGCGTCTGGACGTCGAGGGCGCTGAAGGGCTCGTCCATGAGCATGATCGAGGGTTCGTTGACGAGGGTCTGGGCCAGCGCCACGCGCTTGCGCATGCCGCCCGAGAGCTGGTGCGGATAGTACGACTCGAACTTCCCGAGCCCCACCCGCTCGACCCACTCGCGGGCCTTCGCGCGGGCCTTGGACTTCGAGGCCCCCCGGTACTCGGGACCGGACGCGACGTTGTCCAGGACCGTCTTCCACGGCAGCGTCGCGTCGGCCTGGAACATGTACCCGATGCCGGAAGGGATCCCGGTGACAAGGCCGCCCCGCACGTAGGTCTCGCCCTCCGAGGCGGGGGCCAGGCCCGAGATGAGGGACAGGGTGGTGGACTTGCCGCAGCCGGTGGGGCCGACGACGGCGACGAACTCGCCGGGCGCGATTGAGAGGGTCACGTCCCGGATGGCGGTGTGGATTCCGCCTCCGTTCTTGGGGAATCTCTTGGTGGCGGACCTCAGTTCGATGAGGGGCGGCGCGGGGGAAGCCATGGTGACTCCTTTGTCTGCTGGGCTCTTGGCCAGGGGCTGTGTGGCGAGGGCCACGTGGTCTGCGCCACAGACGCTACGGAGCGGCCTGAGGCCCTGTCTCGCTTTGCCGCATTGCCACCGATGAGCTCGTTCTTCCCCTTGTGCGCATTCTGCTCAACGCCGCGTTGGCGCACCGGCCGTGCCACCCCTACTGTGAGGCGTGTGCACGCAATGGACACCGTGGTGCCGGTGCCCGGCGACCGCCGGGCTCCCACTAGGAGGGGGCTGCCCTTCTCGACCCGCATGATGGCCCTCCAGCTGGGGGTCGTCGTGATCGTCGTGGTGCTCACTGCGGGCATCTACGGGTGGCTGTCCTACCAGCGGCTCGTTGCCGAGATCGGGTCTAAGGCCCTCGCTGTCGCCCAGAGCGTCGCAGTGGAGGAGACCGTGCAGAAGACCCTCACCGACGCCGCTGACGGCGGGAGCACGCCGTCGAACGCCGCCCTCCGCGACGGCGCAGTGCAGCGGATCGCCGAGGCGCTGCGGGACCGCACCGACTCCCTGTTCGTGGTCATCACCGACCAGCGCGGCAAGCGGTGGTCCCATCCCGACCCGGCGCGGCTCGGCGAGACCGTCTCCACGAGCCCCGAGGAGGCGCTCGCGGGGAGGGAGAGCACCTCGCTCGCGACCGGAACGCTGGGCCCCTCGGTGCGGGCCAAGGTGCCCGTCTGGTCTCCGGACGGGCGCACCGTGGTGGGAGAGGTGAGCGTCGGATTCTCCACCGACGACGTCGCCCAGGCCCTCAACGGTGCGATTGCACCGATCCTGGCGGTGGCCGCGCTCGCCGTCGTGATCGGCGCGACGGGGACAGCGCTGCTGAGCCGCCGCCTGCGCGCCGACACCTTGGGGCTAGAGCCCGCCGAGGTGGGCGAGCTCGTCCAGGACCAGGCCGTGGTGCTGTACGGGGTCAGTGAGGGGGTCATCGGGGTCGACGAGGATGGGCGAGTCACCCTGTGCAACGATCGGGCCCGGCGCCTCCTCGGGCTGAGCGATCCGGCCGGGCGCACCTTGGCCGAGCTGGGGCTGCCTCCCCGCGTGCTGGCTCTCCTGGAAGCGCACGACGGCGACGCCCTCCCAGGTGTGCAGGTGGTCGTCGGGGGTTCGGTCCTCATCGTGACGGCCAAGCGCGTCACTCGTGGCCAGCGCAAGCTCGGGTGGGTGGTGGTGGTGCGAGACCGCACCGATGTCGAGGCCCTCAGCCGGCAACTCGATGCCGTGGGGGCCCTCTCCACCGCCCTGCGCGCCCAGCGGCACGAGTTCGCGAACCGGTTGCACGCCATCTCGGGATACCTACGGATCGGCCAGCACGACGAGGCCACCCGCTACCTCGAGGAGGCGCTCGGGTCCGGGCCCCTCAAGTACCCCGTGGACTTCGCCGGCAGGCTCGACGACCCGTTCCTGCAGGCCTTCCTCGGGGCCAAGGCCATGCGCTCAGCGGAGATGGGGGTCCCACTGCGGCTCGGTGCCGCAACGCTTCTCGAAGGCCGGGTCTCCGACCCGCAGAACGTCACCACGGTGCTGGGAAACCTCGTGGACAACGCGGTCGCTGCCGCAGTCCGCGGGGCCCGCGCCGACGGCGCCGACGGGGCCGCCGGGGCCGCCGCGTGGGCCGAGGTCGAGGTCCTCAGCGACGGCCCCACCCTGTACGTGACGGTCTCGGATTCGGGCGACGGGCTCGGGGACGCCGACCAGGAGGAGGTCTTCGCCGAGGGGTACTCGACGGGTCCCACGGGGCGTGCCGGGCGGATCGGGCAGGGCGAAGGGTTCGGGCTGGCTCTGTCCCGCCAGATCGCGCGCAGCCTCGACGGCGACGTCTGGGTCCTCTCCCCCGGAACGGCAGGCGGCCCGGGCGCGGTCTTCTGCGCGCGCCTGCCCGGCGTGCTGGACCTCAGTGGCGAGGAGGTCATGGCATGAGCAGCAGCCTGCGGGTCCTCATCGTCGACGACGACTTCCGGGTCGCCCGGCTCCACGCCGAATATGTCAGTGCCGCGCCTGGCTTCACCGCACTGGCTCCTGTGGGCACTGCCGCGGCCGCCCTCGAGGCCGTCCGGGCGTTCTCCCCCGATCTGGCGCTCGTGGACGTGTTCCTCCCGGACGCGAGCGGGATCGACATCCTTCCCGATCTCGGCGTCGACACGTTCGTGCTCAGCGCCGCCACCGACGCCTCGGCGATTGCCCGGGCTTTCCGCCGCGGGGCGCCCGGCTACCTCGTGAAGCCGTTCGCCGAGAAGCAGCTGGCCGACCGGCTGCGCGGGTACTCGCGCTACCGGCGGCTCATGACCTCTTCTCCGGACCTCACCCAGGACACCCTCGACCGCGCGCGGCGGCACCTCCTGCCCGCGACCGTGCAGCTCACCAAGTCACGGACCGTGACGGAGGGCGCCGTCCTGGACGCGCTCACGGCTGCGCCGACGCCCCTGACCGCGGTCGACGTCGCCGCCGCAGTCGGGATCTCCCGTGCCACCGCCCAACGGCACCTGTCCTCCCTCGTGGAGGAGGGCGCGGTGGAAATGGGTCTCCGGTACGGCACCACAGGCCGTCCCGAGCACCGCTACAGTCCGCGTCGCGACTGAGTCGAGCACGCGCCGTCGTACGCCCGTGAGGGCTAGTGCTCCTGGCCGTGGTACGGCGGGCTGTCGCTCGCGTCGCTGTTCAGCTCGGCGTCCGGGACATCCATGCCAGCCATCGCCTTGTCGATGTCCGCGTAGTTGCGGGGTACGTCGTCCTCCTGCGGCATGTTGCCGCGGGACTGCTCCCGGATGAGCTGCTCCTCCTCGCTGAAGCGGATGTCGTTGGCCTGATCGCCGGAGTCACGCGGCTCGTCGTCCGGATTGCCGGTCTTGTACTCGCGCTCTTCGGGCTCACTGGTGTTCTCAGTCATGCGGCACCGCTACCCGCTCCCATCGGGATCCAATCCCATCCGCTACTCCTGGGTCCCGGCGTCCGCACCGGTGTCGAAGTCACCATCGGTGTACTGGCCCGGCTGTCTGATGGGCGCACCGACGGCGGGCCCGTAGGCCGGTTCTCCGCCCTCCCGGGAGCCCCCGGCGACCGCTTCGCCTTGTCCGGCCGGCTCGACGTCATACTCCCCGTCCGTGAACTGGCCCTCGGGGCGCAGTGGGCGCTCGCGCCCTCCGTGGCGTGAAGCGTCCGGGACCGGATGCGCACCCGCGTTCTCGCTCTCGCTCATGCTGGCGAGTGTACCGGCGGCGACAAGCGCCCAAACCCCGCGGCCCACGTCTGCCATGCATGCCTGCGTGAAGGGGATCTACGCGGGTAAGTCACCAGAGTCATAGCGCCCGCTACAGCATGCAGGAGAGTCCCGTGAACCTGTTGGACGACGCCGTCAGCCGGCTCGAACGCTGGCCCGCCCTCGATGCCCTCGCCGATCCGCTCCGGAAAGCCACCCAGGCACTCGTCAAGCCGCGAGTGGTGCGCAACCTGCTCAGCGGCATCCCGACCGGCCATCCCCTGCATCCGGTCCTCACGGACCTGCCGATCGGAGCGTGGAGCATGGCCTCGCTCCTTGACACCGTGGGCGGTGAGTCCTCGGAGCACGCCGCCGACGTCCTGGTCGCCGCAGGGCTGGTCGTCGCGGTCCCGACCGCCGCGTCTGGCCTCAACGACTGGTCCGATACTTTTGGTGCCGTGAGCCGAGTCGGCGTCGCGCATGCTGCCCTCAACGTCACCGCCCTAGGCTTCTACGGCGCATCGCTCGCCGCTAGGAAGGCCGGCGCCCGCGGCGCCGGACGCGGGCTCGCGTATCTGGGCCTCGGCATCCTGCTGACAAGCGGCTACCTCGGCGGCCACCTCGCGTTCAGCAAGGGCGTGCGCGTGAACCGGACCGCCTGGCACGAGGGCCCCGGCGATTGGCAGGATGCCGGTCCGGCGAGCGATCTCGCACCGGACGGCCCCAGCGTGGTGGACCTTGATGGTGTTCCCGTTCTCGTCACGCACGACGCCGGCCGGCTGGTTGCGCTCGACGCCACCTGCACGCATGCCGGCGGCCCGCTCAACGAGGGCACCTTCGAGAACGGCTGCGTGACGTGCCCGTGGCACGGCAGCACCTTCCGGCTCGCCGACGGCGGCGTGGTTCACGGGCCCGCGAGCGCGCCGGAGCCCAGCTATGAGGCGCGGGTCGAGGACGGGCGCGTTCAGCTGAGGGCCCGGCGCTAGCTCCCGTACGCTCCTGCTCGTTCTGGCCGGCCCTGCCCGGCGTGCCGCTTGTGACACGCCGCGCAGGACCCCCACCGAAGCAGCCGACTGAGCAGGAAGGCACAGCCATCCGTGGCCGGCGTCCCGCCGAGCCCAGCGGTCTCGCCCAGCTCAGCCGGTCTTGCGGGTCCGCCGCTTGGGAGGCGCCTTCTCCTCGGAAGGTGCGGCCTCGGCGTCGTCCGCAGGTTTCTTCGCCCTGCCTGTCCCCGCCTTGACTGTCCCCGCCTTATCGCCACCCGACTTCCGCCGCGACTCAACGCTGCGCCGCAGCGCCTCCATGAGGTCGAGGACCTCGGCGCCCTCCCCCTCCTCGGCCGTCGCACCGAAGGTCTCCTCGGTATCTACGGCGTCGCCCTTGGCGAGCTTGGCCTCGACAAGCTGGCGCAGCTGCTCCTGGTACTCGTCAGCGAACTGCTCGGGCTCGAAGTCCGCCGAGAGGCTCTCCACGAGCGAGGAGGACATCTTGAGCTCCTTGTCGGAGATCTTCACCTCAGTGTCCTCGATGATCGGGAACGCGGCCTCGCGGACCTCGTCGGGCCAGAGCAACGCCTGCAGGACCATGACGTCCCCGCGCACCCGCAGCGCCCCAAGGCGGGACTTCTGCCGAAGGGCGAACTTCACCACAGCTGTCAGCTCGGTCCGCTCGAGGGTCTCACGGAGGAGCTGGTATGGCTTGGCGCCGATCTTCTCGGGCTCGAGGTAGTAGCTCTTCTCGAAGTACATGGGGTCGATCTGATCGTCCGGGACGAACTCGACCACCTCGATCTCGCGGCTGCGCTCCACGGGCAGGGACTTCAGGTCCTCGTCGGTGAGGACCACCGTGCGGCCGCCCTCCTCGTAGGCCTTGTCGATGTCCGCGAACTCGACCACCTCTCCGCAGACCTCGCAGCGGCGCTGGTAGCGGATGCGGCCCTTGTCCCGATCATGGACCTGATGGAGCTTGAGGTCGTGGTCCTCGGTGGCACTGTAGACCTTCACGGGCACACTGACCAGGCCGAAGCTGATGGCGCCCTTCCAGATAGAACGCATGTGCCTAAGTGAACCGCACATTCGCGGGCTTGGATAGCCGCAACCCCCGCCCGGCGAGGCTTTCGGCGAGGCTTTCGGCCAGTCAACGGCGTTGGGGCAGAGCTCAGAAGTCCGTGCGCAGGATCTTCCGGACGTCGTGCGGGGCCGTCACCTTGGCGTGGCCCACGTCGGGGATCTCCTTGACGGGCTTGGCGAGCATCGGTTCGACCGGCGGCATCACGGGTAGATCCATGGGGACATCTTCCTCCGGAACCGGAGCCCATGGGAGGGTAGCCGCATGGCAGCTCAGCGCGCGACCATCGAGGTCGAGGGCCGCCGGATCAGCCTGTCCAATCTGGACAAGGTCCTGTATCCGGCTGCTGGCACTAACAAGGGCGATGTCATCGAGTACTACCGCATGGTGGCCCCGGTCATGATCCCGGCCGTCCGCGACCGGCCCGCGACCCGCAAGCGGTGGGTGCACGGCGTGGGCACGGAGGAGGAGCCCGGCGAGGTGTTCTTCCAGAAGAACCTGGACAAGTCCACGCCGGAGTGGGTCGAGCGCGTGACGCTCCACCACCGCAACTCGGTCAACTCGTACCCGCTGGTCAATGACCTCCCGACCCTCATCTGGCTCGCCCAGATCGCAGCGCTCGAGATCCACGTTCCCCAGTGGCGCGCGGTCACGACGGACACGATGATCAACCCCGACCGGCTCGTGATCGACCTCGACCCCGGCCCGGGCGCCGGCCTGCCCGAGTGCGTCGAGGTCGCACAGCTCGTCAAACCGATCTTCGACGACATGGGCCTCCTCTCCGTGCCCGTCACCTCGGGCTCGAAGGGCATCCACCTCTACGCGAAGCTCGACGGCCGCCAGGAGTGGGAGGCCGTCTCCGCCGTGGCCCGCGAGCTCGCGAAGTCCCTCGAGGCGGACCACCCGGACCTCGTGGTCGCGGACCAGAAGAAGACCCTCCGCGCGGGGCGGGTCCTGGTGGACTGGAGCCAGAACAGCGGACAGAAGACCACGATCGCGCCCTACTCCATGCGCGGGCGGTTCCAGCCGATGGTCGCCGCGCCCCGGACGTGGGAGGAGATCAGCTCCCCTGATCTAGCACATGTGCGCTACAACGAGATGGCCGACCGCCTCGAGACGTTCGGCGACCTGTTCGCCCCCCTCCACCCGCCTGCACTGCCCGAGGCGCACGACGCCGGCCGGTCATCCCGCCCGCGCTCACGCGCCACTGCCGGTGCTCGCCGCGGCGGCTCGCGCTCCTCCGGGGAGGACGACGACGGCGGGGACCGCGCGCCGTCGTCCGCGCTCTCTGCGCGAGGCGACGCGGAAGGCGACCGCCTCACCGACTACCGGGCCAAGCGGGACGCCGCGAAGACCCCGGAACCCGTGCCGCTCCAGGCCCCGACAGCGGGCGCCGACGATGCCTTCGTGATCCACGAGCACCACGCGCGCCGGCTGCACTGGGACCTGCGGCTCGAGCGAGAGGGGGTGCTGGCGTCGTTTGCGATCCCCAAGGGCATCCCCACCACGACCGGTCGGAACAATCTCGCCGTGCACACCGAGGACCATCCGATCGAATACCTCACGTTCTCCGGATCCATCCCCACGGGCGAGTACGGCGCCGGCGAGATGTCCGTGTGGGACACCGGCACGTACGAGGCGGAGAAGTGGCGCGAGGACGAGATCGTCGTGGTGCTGCACGGACGGCCGGGAGGGGGCCTCGAGTCGGTCGCGGAGGGGCTGGGGCACACGGGCGAGGGGGTGCGGCTCGCACTCATCCGGACCGGCGAGGGGAGCTCCGGCAAGGAGAACTGGCTCGCGCACCTCATGAAGGACCAGGCGAAGGGGCACTGGCGGACCACCACCAGGGGCGCTGCGGGCGCGTCGGCCGGGGCAACATCCGGTGCGCGCGAAACCGAGTCGCCTGACGCCGAGGCGGGGTCAGCGCGGATCGGCCCGGCGCCCGAGCCCATGCTCGCCCAGACCGGAACAGCGGCGCTCGTCCGGGGCGAGGAGTGGGCGTTCGAGATGAAGTGGGACGGGATCCGCGCGATCGTGGACGCCCGTGCCGAGCCGCTCCGCCTCCTGAGTCGCAAGGGGATCAACCAGGCGGCCACGTACCCCGAGTTGGGTGCGCTCATCGAGCTCGGCCCCGCAGTGCTCGACGGCGAAATCGTGGCTCTCGATGGACGGGGCCGGCCCAACTTCGGGCTGCTCCAGCAGCGCATGAACCTGACCCGCCCCGCCGACGTCGAGCGGGCCCGCCGCGAGGTCCCCGTGCGGATCGTGCTGTTCGACCTCCTCGAGTACGAGGGCAGGGATCTCACCCGTCTGCCGTTCCGCGAGCGCCGTGCGGCCCTCGAGCTCCTCGCCGAGGGCGGCCTGCCGGAGAACGCCCAGCTCTCGCCGCTGTTCGGTGCGGCCAGCGGCGCCCGTGACGACGCCGAGCACGTCCTCGCCGCCTCGGCCGAGCACGGCCTCGAGGGCATCGTGGCCAAACGCCTTGGCACCCGGTACGAGCCGGGCCGCCGCTCGGGCGCGTGGGTCAAGATCAAGAACGAGCGGACCCAGGAAGTCGTCGTCGCCGGCTGGCGGGAGGGCAACGGGAGCCGGGCAGCGACGATCGGCTCCCTGCTCCTGGGCATCCCTGACGACGCCGGGCGGCTGGCGTACGCGGGGCGGGTCGGCTCGGGCTTCACCGAGGGCATGCTCGCCGAGATCGCGCGGCGCCTGCACGCCCTCGAGCGGAAGACGTCGCCGCTCGAAGACGTTCCGGCCGCCGACGCGCGGGATGCTCACTGGGTGAGGCCGAAGCTCGTGGGCGAGGTCACGTACTCGGAGATGACCTCCGGCGGGAGGCTCCGGCACCCGGTGTGGCGCGGGTGGCGTCCGGACAAGGACCCTGCGGACGTGGTCCTGAGCGTGTGAGGTTCAGGGGATGAGGTACTCGGCGTCGGGGGCGTCGCTGATGAACATGTAGCCGGGTGCGTGGGTGATCGCGAAGGGTGGCTTGGACGCCAGCAGGGCCGCCTGCGGGGTGACTCCGCAGGCCCAGAGGACGGGGACGTCGCCTGACTCGGGCGTGACCGCGTCCCCGTAGTCGGGGTGGGCGAGGTCGGCAATGCCCAGAGCCCGCGGATCGCCCACGTGGACCGGGGCCCCGTGGACAGCGGGCATGCGGGCGCTCAGCCGGACGGCCGTGTCAACAAGGTCCTCGGGAATGTACCGCATCGAGACGACCATCGGTCCGTGCATCCGGCCCGCAGGGCGGCACGCGATCTTCGTGCGGTACATGGAGACGTTCCTTCCCTGGTCAACATGCCTGAGGGGAATGCCTGCCTCCACCAGCGGCGACTCGAAGGTGAAGCTGCAGCCGATGAGGAACGTCACGAGGTCCTCGCGCCACACGTCGACGACGTCGGCGGGCTCCCCGTCGAGGCGGCCGTCCCGCCACACCCGGTAGCGGGGGATGTCGGTGCGCAGGTCAGCCTCGGAGGCGAGCGCCGTCGTCGTCGATCCCGGGTCTGTCACGTCTAGGACGGGGCATGGCTTCGGGTTGCGCTGGCAGAACAGCAGGACGTCGTAGGCCCAGTCGGCGGGGACCGAGATCATGTTCAGCTGCGTGTACCCGGTGGCCCACCCTGAAGTGGGTACCGCCAGACCGCCGCGGAACGCCGCCCTGGCCTGCTGCGGGGTGGTGGATTGCGGGACCAGGTCCATGGTCGTCAAAGCTGGCTCCTTCTTCGGTGGGTGGAGTTGTTCGGTGGATTGATTGGTGTGATTGATCAGGCGAGTTCGCGGTTCTTCGTCTCAGGCAGGCCAAGCAGTGCCAGCGCCGCGATGCCGTACCCCGCGGCACCGAAGACCATAGCTCCGCCCACGCCGAGCGTCGTGGCGAGGAACCCCACGAGGGTCGGGAAGAACGCCCCGACGGCCCGGCCGAAGTTGTACGTGAAGCCCTGGCCTGTCCCGCGCAGCTGGGCGGGGTAGAGCTCGGACAGGAACGAGCCGAACCCGCTGAAGATCGCGGACATGAAGAAGCCGAGCGGGAAGCCGAGGATGAGCACCAGCGTGCTGGCACCAGCGGGGATGTTGACGTAGGCGAAGATGATCAGCGCCGAGAGGACCGAGAACAGCAGGAAGGTCTTCTTCCGGCCGAGGCGGTCGGTGAGGTACCCGCCGGAGACGTACCCGATGAAGGCCCCGGAGATGAGGAAGGTCAGGTAGCCGCCGGTGCCCACGACGCTGAGGCCCCGGTCCACCTTGAGGTAGGTCGGGATCCAGGAGGCGAGGGTGTAGTAGCCGCCCTGGACTCCCGTGGCCAGGAGCGCGGCGAAGAACGTGGTGCGGCCCAGGCTTCCGGTGAAGATCTCACGGAAGCTGCCGCGCTTCTCGCTCGAGAGCCGCCGCTCCGTGGCCTCGTCGGCGTCCTTGACGTTCCGGCGCAGGAACAGGAGCAGGAGGGCCGGGAGCGCACCGGTCCAGAAGAGCACGCGCCAGGCGGTATCCGGCGGCACGAGGCTGTAGACCAAGGTGTAGGCGAGGACAGAGAGCGCCCACCCGACCGCCCACGAGCTCTGGATGAACGCCACAGCACGCCCACGGTACTTCGGCTTCGCGTATTCGGCCACGAGGATGGCGCCCGTGGCCCACTCGCCGCCGAACCCGAGGCCTTGCAGCGTGCGGAACACCAGGAGCTGCTCGAAGCTGCCGGCGAAGCCGCACAGGACCGTGAACAGGGCGAACGTCCCCACGGTGATCATGAGGGTCTTGGTGCGTCCGATCCGGTCAACGAGGATCCCGGCCAACGCACCGCCGACCGCCGAGACGACGAGCGTGACGGTCGTCAAGAGGCCGGCCTCGCCGGTCGAGATGTGGAAGTAGGCACCAATCGCGACGAGCGAGAGGGGCAGCACCTGGAAGTCGTAGGAATCGAGGGCGTACCCGCCGAAGGCACCGAGCCAGGCCTTGCGGCCGCGCTCCCCGAGGGTGCGGTACCAGGCGAAGCGCCCAGTATCCTCACTGGTCTGGTTCTCGAGATGGGACATGGCAAACCTCACGGATCTTGGGGCGGACGCCCGGGGGACTCTGTTCGACTCTGCTTGCCGGGCGGCGCCACTGCGTCATCGCCCGAGGTCCCACCAGCGTAGAGGTTTGTTCAACAATATGTCTAGGGATTTCCGTGACCCAGTTCACGGAATCGTCGTGGAGCGCCGAAAATTATTGTTGAACAATATGGCCAGGTGATGCATGCTGGATACACATACCCCTGAGACGGAGATCACTCATGGCAAGCATCGACCTCAACAGCGACGTCGGCGAGTCGTTCGGAAACTGGACCTTCGGCGACGACGCCGCGATCTTCACCAGCGTCTCGAGCGCCAACGTGGCGTGCGGCTTCCACGCGGGGGATCCCCGCCAGATCCGCCACACGTGCCTCGCAGCCGCGGACGCCGGCGTGGTGGTCGGTGCGCACCCCGGCTACCGCGACCTTGCCGGGTTTGGCCGTCGCTTCATTGACGTGCCGGCGAACGAGCTCACCGACGAGGTCATCTACCAGATCGGCGCGCTCCAGGGGCTGGCCCGCGCGTCAGGCACCGACGTGCGCTACGTCAAGCCGCACGGCGCCCTGTACAACGCGATCGTGCACCATGAGGCGCAGGCGAAGGCCGTCGTGAAGGCGGTGGCCGAGGTCGCGCCGGACCTGCCACTGCTCGTCCTGCCCAACTCCGAGATCCAGCGTGCGGCCGAGGCGGCGGGCTTGAGGACGGTCTTCGAGGCGTTCGCCGACCGCGCCTACACCCCGGAGGGAACTCTCGTCTCGCGCCGCGAGCCCGGCTCAGTGCTGCACGATGTCGACGCGATCGTCCAGCACGTCCTGCGCATCCTCGACGGCGGGGTCAAGGCGATCGACGGCACCCGCGTCACCCTCGAGGCGCACAGCATCTGCGTCCACGGCGACACCCCGGGTGCCGTGGAGATGGCAGCAAGGATCCGCGAGGCCATCACGGCCGCCGGCGTCGAGATCGCGAGCTTCGCGTGAAGCGCCGATCTACCGTAGCGCGGCGGGCCGCGGACCACCGTGTCACGATGAGGGCACCGGTAGGGCGCGCCGCCGGCGAGCCCCAGGACGCTGAAACCCGGAACGCTGAGCCCGCGCACCCCATCGTGGGCCTGCGCCCCGCCGGGGACCGCGCCGTCCTCGTCGAGCTCCGCTCCCTCGCCGCGGTCCTCACTCTCACCTCGCAGCTCGCCGCGGCCGAGCACGCCGGCGACATCGACGTCGTCGACGTCGTCGCGGCGGCGACCACGGTGCTCATCGTCGCCCCCTCCGGGCAGGAACTCGCGCGAGCCGCTGCCTACGTGCGAGCCCTCCGACCCGCGCAGCTCGACCCCGCCGAGCGGGCCCCCGGGCGGCTCGTGCGCATCGAGACCGTCTACGACGGCGCCGACCTCGACGAGGCCGCCCGGCTCGCCGACCTCTCCCCCGAAGGCCTCGTCGCGGCGCACACCCAGGCCGTGTGGGACGCCGCGTTCGGCGGCTTCGCGCCCGGGTTCACCTACCTGACGCACGACGCCGCGCCCTCCGTTCCGCGGCGCACCTCGCCCCGCACGGCGGTCCCCGCAGGCTCCGTGGCCGTCGCGGGTACCTACTCGGCCGTCTATCCCGGGGAGTCGCCGGGCGGCTGGCAGCTGATCGGGCGGACCGACGCACCCATGTGGGACCTCGGTCGCGACGAGCCCGCGCTTGTCCAGCCCGGCGACAGGGTGCAGTTCGCCCCGGTGCGCGAGTCCGCGACCGTCTCCACCGCTCCGACGGCGGCATCCGACGCCTCTGCATCCGACGCCGCAGCATCCGCTCCCGCGTCCTCCGGCCCACGGCGAGTTGAACCGGCCCAGAGGCCCTCGCATCCAGCAGAAGGCGGCCCTTCCGAGAGCGGCGAGGGAAGCTCCGAGGTGGGCCGGGCCGCCAAGTCTGGGCTCGTCGTCGTGAGTCCGGGCCTGCAGACCACGGTTCAGGACTTGGGCCGGCCCGGCCGCGCAGCACTCGGCGTGAGCCCGGCCGGGGCACTGGACCGCGGCGCGCTGCGGCGGGCCAATCGGATCGTTGGCAACGGCGCCGGCGCCGCGGGGCTCGAGTCGCTCTTCGGCGGGCTCGAGCTGCGCGCGGCGGAGGACCAGGTCATCGCCGTCACGGGCGCTCGGGTACCACTGACGATCACCACCGCGGCCCGCCCGAGTGGACCAGAGACCCCGCCATCGACCGCCGATGACCCCGCAACACAGGGACATGACCCCGCAACGCAGGGACATGACCCCGCAACGGAAGGGCCGGCGGTGCGGGAGGCGCCCCTCGATACCCCGTTCGCCCTCCTGGCCGGCGAGACGCTCGCCGTGGGCGCCCCGACGCAGGGCCTGCGCACCTACGTCGCGGTGCGCGGGGGGTTCGATGTGCCGCACCTGCTCGGCAGCGCGAGCGCGGACTCGCTCTCGGGCATCGGCCCGGCACCGCTGGCCGCCGGGGACACGATTGCGGTGCTGCCCCCACGGGGTGCCCACGTAGTCGGTTTCCCGGAGGTCCCGCCGCCGCTGCCCGGCGCATCGGGCGAGAGCACCGAAGGCAACGCACCAGGGAATGCCGTCACCGCGCTGCGCGTCATCCCCGGGCCGCGGCAGGACTGGTTCACCCAGGAGTCCCTCGCCTCGTTCGCCGAGCAGGAGTGGACCGTCACGCCCCAGTCCAACCGCGTCGGCGTGCGGCTCGACGGCACGCCGCTGGCACGCTCCCGCGAGGGGGAGCTCGTGAGCGAGGGGACCGTGCGCGGTGCCATCCAGGTCCCTGCGAGCGGCCTGCCCGTGCTGTTCCTCGCCGACGCCCCGGTGACCGGCGGATATCCGGTGATCGGCGTCGTCGTGAGCGCGGATCTCGATCTGGCCGCCCAGCTGCCCCCCGGCGCGAAGGTGCGCTTCGTCCCCCAGAACCCCCAGAACCCTCAGAGCTCCCAGAGCCCGCAGACCCGGGATGCCGGTACCTCGGAAGGAACCCCCCATGCGTAGAGTCCTCATTGCCAACCGCGGCGAGATCGCCGTGCGCGTTGCCCGTGCGTGCAACGATGCGGGCATCGAGAGCGTCGCCGTGTACGCGGACCCGGACGCGGACGCCCCGCACGCCGCAGCCTGCACCGAGGCGTATTCGCTCGGCGGCACCTCCCCGGCCGAGACGTACCTGGACATCGAGAAGATCCTGGACGTGGCGCGGCGCTCCGGCGCAGACGCTGTGCACCCCGGCTACGGCTTCCTGTCCGAGAACGCGACGTTCGCGCAGGCCGTCTCGGACGCGGAGCTGACGTGGATCGGCCCCTCCCCGGAGACCATCCGCCTCCTCGGCGACAAGGTCAGCGCCCGCGAGGTCGCGGTCCGCGCCGGCGCGCCGCTCGCCCCGGGCACCAATGCGCCGGTCGAGTCCGCTGCCGAGGTCCGGGCATTCGCCGAGGAGTACGGCCTTCCGGTGGCGATCAAGGCGGCGCACGGCGGCGGCGGCCGAGGACTGAAGGTGGCACGGTCCATGGAGGGGATCGAAGAGTCCTACGAGTCGGCCGTGCGGGAGTCACAGGCGGCGTTCGGCCGCGGGGAGTGCTTCGTGGAGAAGTTCCTGGACCGGCCGCGGCATGTCGAGGCGCAGGTCCTCGCGGACACCCACGGCAACGTGGTCGTGGTGGGCACCCGGGACTGCTCGCTCCAACGCCGCTACCAGAAGCTCGTCGAGGAGGCGCCCGCGCCGTTCCTCACCCCCGATCAGCGCTCGCGGATCCACTCCTCGGCCAAGGCCATCTGCCGCGAGGCCGGCTACGTGGGCGCGGGCACGGTCGAGTACCTGCTGGGCGCGGACGGCACGGTCAGCTTCCTCGAGGTCAACACGCGGCTGCAGGTGGAGCACCCGATCACGGAGGAGACGTCCGGGGTCGACCTCGTGGCGGCGCAGCTGCACATCGCGGACGGCGGCGTGCTGCCGGTCCTTCAGGACCCTGAGCCGCGCGGGCACTCGATCGAGTTCCGCATCAACGCCGAGGACCCCGGCCGGGGCTTCCTGCCCTCCCCCGGGAAGGTGACGCGGTTCGCGACGCCCACGGGCCCGGGCATCCGGGTCGACTCGGGCGTCCGCGAGGGCTTCACCGTCCCGGCCCAGTTCGACTCGCTCCTCGCGAAGCTCGTGGTCACGGGCGCGGACCGCCAGCAGGCCCTGCGCCGTGCGCGGTGGGCGCTGCGGGAGTTCGAGATTGAGGGCCTGCCCACGGTCCTCCCGTTCGACCGGGCCGTCGTGGGCTCCCCGGCGTTCGCCGCGGAGGACGGCGCGGAGTCGTTCGGCGTGTACACCACGTGGATCGAGTCCGAGTTCGCCGGCGACCTCGCTGCGAGCCCTGAGTTCACCGCCCCCGCCGGGCACGACGGCGCGCGCCGCACCTTCGCGATCGACCTCGACGGCAAGCGGGTCACGCTCGGCCTGCCCGCCGAACTGCTCGCGGGCCTCGGGACAGGCGCCCGCGCACATGCCGGCTCGGCGCACGACGGCGCGGCCTCCTCCGGCGCTGCGGCCACCGCCGCGGACCTCACCTCCGGGATGGGCGGCACGGTGGTCAAGTGGCTCGTGGAGCCGGGTACGGCAGTCGAGGCGGGGGACGGCGTCGTCGTCCTCGAGGCCATGAAAATGGAGACGACCGTCCAAGCGCACCGTTCCGGGACAGTCGGCGAGCACGGCGCGGCCACCGGGGCCGCCGTGGCACCCGGCACTGTCCTGACCACCATCGTCGGCGACTGAGAGGGGCCTCTGAGGCTGGATAGGCTGGAACCATGACAACCGACGCGATCCTGCCCAGCCTTCGTACCGCGGCCGGGAAGTCGAAGCACGCCGAGACGGGCCAGTGGGTCGCGGCGCAACTGCGGCAGGCCATCGCCGACGGGCGGCTCGCGCCAGGTGCGAAGCTCGCCGAGGAGGCGCTACGGGAGGCACTCGGCGTCTCCCGGAACACCCTCCGCGAGGCGTTCGCAACCCTCAGCACGGAACGGGTCGTGACGCGGATCCCCAACCGGGGCGTGTTCGTCTCGCATCCGACTCGCGAGGACATCCAGGAGATCTACCGGGTCCGCCGCCTCCTGGAGCCGGGTGCGCTGCTGTGGGCCCCCGAGCACCCCACCAAGCAGCTCGCCGCGATCGTGGACAGGGCCCGCGCAGCCGCCGAGGCTGGCGACGTGGTCGCCATGGCCGGCGCCAACCAGGACTTCCACCGCACCCTTGTGGGAGGAGCCGGGAGCGAGCGCCTCGACAAGCTCATGGAGCAGGTGCTTGCCGAGATGCGGCTCGTGTTCTCGACCATGGGCGCTGACCCGCGCTTCCACGCGCCGTACGTCGAGGAGAACGCGAGGATCCTCGAGCTCCTCGAGGCGGGGAACGCAACCAAGGCCGCCGAGGCTATGGCCGAGTACCTCGACACCGCCGAGCGCCAGCTCCTCGACGCTCTCGCCGCCGCCTGACCGGCGCGTCCCACTGGACAGTCGCAGGGCCAGGGGGACGTCTTGGCCGGCATGACGCACATCCCGTGAGCCATACCTAATATTGTTCAACAAAACTCTTGCTCGATTGTTGAACAAACCGGTATGCTCTAGATCACAGCGACCCCCGGCTCCCTCGCGGCGGGCGTGATCGTATACTGCGTGGGCATGTTCCTGTTCACAATCCTCACGGGCTACGGCTTCGCTGCGTTCCCGATCATGACAGCGGCGATCTGTTGGCCCGTCCTGGTCCAGGAGTTCCACGGCACCCCCGCGATCGTTGTCGCGATCGGCGTGCTGGCCGGCTTCTGCGGCACTCTGTGCACGCCGATGGCAGCGAACTTCAACCTCGTGCCCGCTGCCCTCCTCGAGATGAAGAACAAGTACGGCGTGATCACCGCGCAGGTTGGGACCGCAATCCCGCTTCTCGCGGTCAACACTGCCCTCATGTACTTCCTCGCGTTCCACTGAGAGGAGGGAATCCATGGACCACGAAGCCCTGTTCCCAGACGCTCTGTTCCCTGAGGCACTGTTCCCTGACGCTGCAAGCCGCTGTGCCGCCGTCGTCCTCGACAACCTCGCCCGCCCCTACCCCTACGCGGCGCACCACGTGCGTCGCTCGGCCGAGGACACGGCCATGCCGCACGAGCTGCACCCCGCGTTCGGCACGTCCTTCGACTGGCACTCGTGCGTGCACATGCACTGGCTCGGCGTGAGCGTCCTGGACTCCGGCCGGCTCGACGCCGCCGCCGCGGATCGGCTGCGGGACGCCCTCGGGGCGAACCTGGCTGCTGAGAAGCTCTCGGTCGAGGCCGCGTACCTCGCGGCGAACCCTACGTGGGAGCGGCCGTACGGGTGGGCGTGGCTGGTCCGGCTCGCCGCGGCGTGCGCCTCCTCGCACGACGCCGGCCTGCGCGCCTGGGGCGCGAACCTCGCCGGGTGCGTGGACACGGTCGCGGGTCTGGTCTCCGCGTGGCTGGACAGGGCCGAGTACCCGGTGCGCCACGGGCTGCACACCAACTCGGCATTCGGGCTCGCGTGGCTCGTGGACGCGTTCCGCGTGCTGCGCCAGGACGATGCCGCGGCCGCGTG
Source organism: Sinomonas notoginsengisoli (assembly GCF_021554725.1). GTDB lineage: Bacteria > Actinomycetota > Actinomycetes > Actinomycetales > Micrococcaceae > Sinomonas > Sinomonas notoginsengisoli. The sequence goes on from NZ_JAIZDP010000006.1 coordinate 136,155, forward strand.
CGAGGCTGCCGCCCGGCACTGGTTCGCCGACGACTCCGGCTGGCCGTCAGAGTGGGAGCTGTCGGGCCAGGACTTCCTCTCGGCTGGCCTGTCCGAGGCTGACCTCATGGCCCGCGTCCTCTCCCCCGCAGACTTCGCCGCGTGGCTTGGGCGGTTCCTCCCGGGCCTCGGCACCGGCTCGCGGATGCTCACCCCTGTGGGCGTCTCAGACGAGACCGACGGCTACATGGTCCATCTCCACGGGCTCAACCTGACCCGCTCGGGGCAGCTGGCACGGATAGTCGCCGTCCTCAGGGCGCACGACGCCGATGGCTCGCTCTCCGCCGTCGGCTCGGCAGCGCCGGTGCTCGCGGCGGCCGTCCAGCCGCTCTTCGCCGCGGGACTCCGGGGCCTCGACAGCGGGGACTTCATGTCCACGCACTGGCTCGCGAGCTTCGCCTGGGATGCGGCCGAGTCGATCGGCGCCCTCGAGAACCGCTGACCGGCATCGCCGCCACGACCGCCGCCTCGGAGCGGTTACGGCCGTCGGGCTTGTTGCCCTTGTCCTCCACCACCGGGCGGCAGCCCGGCGTGCTCAACCATCGGCGTCCTGACCGCGCCGCGCCACCCACCCGGCGAGGGACGCGCGGTTCCGCAGCCCGAGCTTGGCCAGGATATGTGCCACATGGTGCTCGACCGTGCGCTCGGAGAGACCGAGCCTGACCGCAATGGAGGCATTGGTGTGACCGCGGCGGACCATCTCCGCGACCTCCTGCTCGCGGGGAGAGAGGCCGCCCGTGGTGGAGGCGCCGCCGTCGAGCGCGCTGAGTGCCGCGGCGGCCTCGGCGAACGTCAGACGCTCTCCCGCCTCCCAAGCCTCGCGCATCGCCTTACGGCCGAGGAGACGTTCGGCGGCGGTGCGGACCTCGTCGAAGTCAGCGCGCGTGATCGAATGGTATTTTCCTCCCGCACCCTCGCGGCGGCTAGCCGCGGCGGCAGCGCGCACCGCCGTCGCGGGCGCCTTGCGCACCGCAAGCGCAGCGAGCCGGGCGAGTGCGATCCCCTGAAGGGAGATGTCCCCGATGCGCGCAAAGCGGTCGACGGCGCGCAGGAGGCTTGCGCGGCCGTCTGCCACACGTCCGAGGCTCGTCTCGGCGAGCCCGGTGTAGGTCAGGAGCTGGCCCTGGCTCCACACGTCTCCGCCCGCCTCGGCGAGGGAGAGCGCCCGTGCGAGGACCGGAAGGGCCTCGGCGTACTCCCCTGCCGCAACCGCCGCAGTGCCCACTGAGCCGAGGGCCCTGCTCTGGCCGGCCACGTCGCCGTGCTCCACGAAGACCCGGTACGAGGCACGGGCGGCCTCTTGGGCCTCGGCGAAGTGACCCGCGAGGAACCGGCCCACCGCCTGGAAATGCAGAGCCGTGCCCGTGGGCAGTGACCCTTCGGCGAAGATCGCCAGTGCCTCCGCCGCGCACAGCTCCACAGCGTCCGTCTCCTGAAACGCATTGTGCAGCACCTCAGCCGCCACGAGCGCACCGGCCCGCGACTCGTCCGGGTCGGGGTGCCGCTCCAGGAGCGCGTTGACGCGGGCGAGCCCCTCGCTCTGGGCCCTGCGGAACCAAATGTCGCGGGATGCGGAGAAAAGTCGCAGCCCGGCCGCCGGATCGGCCTCTGCCGCGTAGTCGAGGGCCGCGCGCAGGTCGGGGAGGAGCCTGTCCCCGGCCCTGGCCCGCGTGGTGGCCTCGAGCATGGTCGGGACCTGGTCGGCGCCGAACTCGGCCAGCAGCCAGTCGAGGTGCCGGCGTCGCGCGTCACGGAGCCGGCCACTCGACTCGAGGCCCTCCCGCGCGTAGTCCCGCAGCGTTTCGAGGAGGCGGAACACGGTCCCACCGGAACCGTCGACGCCCGCGTGGACCAGCGAGCGCCCGACGAGGTCCTCCAGATCCTCGAGCGTGGCCCCGGCAACCGCGGATGCTGCCTGCGTACCGAACGGGCTCGCGAAGACTGCGAACGCTTCGAACACGGCACGTTCGCGGTCCCCCAACGTGTCGACGCTCGACGCGATGCAGGCATGCAGGGACCGGTGCCGTTCGGGCACGGCAGCAGAGCCGGAGGCGAGCACCGGGAAGGGGCGCTCGAGGAGCGGGAGCATCTCGGCCGGGGTGAGGACGGTCATGCGGGCCGCCGCGAGCTCGAGCCCGAGTGGGAGCCTGTCGAGCCTGGCGCACAGGTCGCGGGCGGCGGCCCGGGACTCCGGTGCGTCCGGCAGGCTGGGCCGCACGGAGCGCGCGCGCTCCCAGAAGAGCCGCTGGGCGTCCTCGTCGTCCATCGGGCCGACGGGCATAACCTCTTCCCCAGAGACGCGCAGGGGCCGCCGGCTCGTCGCGAGGACGCGCGCAGTGGGCGCTTCTTCGAGCAGGTGCGCGACAAATGCCGCCGTCTCGTCGAGGACATGCTCAACATTGTCGAGGACGATCAGCGCGGGCCCACCCCCGTCAAGCGACCAGACGAGCGCATCGAGCGCCGCGTCCTCCGGGACACGGAGCCCCGCGGCCTCTGCTGTCGCGCAGGCGACTGCGGCCCGAGCGCCCACGCGCGTGAGATCCACGAAGACGGCATCCGCGGCCAGGAGCGGATCGAGGCGGACGGCCTCGACCGCCAGACGCGTCTTGCCGGCACCCCCCGGGCCGGTCAGCGTGACCAGGCGCCCCGAGGCCAGGCGTCCGGCGAGTTCCGCCAGCTCAGCCTCCCGCCCGACAAAGCTGCTCGCGGGGGCAGGAACCCGCGCCCGCGGAGCCGGCGGCGCAGCTGCCGTTGTCATAGGGCCAGTATCTGGGCCGCCCCGGACCATGTCCACACGGATCGATGGGTACCGCATGGGTGGTACCACCGATGTACGCGCATCAGGGCGCGCGTAGCGTCATGGCCAGAGACGAAACCGGGCGCACTGCCCTCAGGGAAGGAACTCACCATGACTGCTTGTCATGACGCCGTCGTCGTCGGCGCCGGGCCCACGGGGCTCGCGGCCGCCGTCGCGCTGCAGACGATAGGGAGGACGGCGGTTGTCATTGATGCGGGCGAAGACCGCACCGCTGGCACGCGCGCCCTCGCCGTGCACCCGGGAACGCTTGAGGTACTTGAGCGCCTTGGCTGTACGGACGCGATCCTGGGCGAATGCCTGCGGATCCGTGGTATGCAGTTCCGCAGCCCCGGCAGGGTCTTGGCCCGCATGAGCAATGACCACCTACCGAGCCGCTTCACCTTCACCGCGAGCCTCCCGCAGCCACGCACCGAGGCCATCCTCCGCGCGCGGGCACATGAGGGCGGCGTTCGTTTCGTCGCCGGGCGCGCGAGGGGGGTCGTGGAGGACGACGCCGGTGTTGCAGCCGTGCTCGAAGACGGATCCTCGGTGCGCGGCCGCTACCTCGTCGCGGCTGACGGCATGCACAGTACCGTGCGCGAGGCGATCGGGGTCAGCTACGAGGACACCGGAGCAGAGGCGTTCGACGACCAGAACATGATTCTGGCCGACGTGATCCTGTCGGGTCCTGCAGACTTCGAGTACATCAACGCCACCATGGGGCCCGCGGGCCTTGCCGTACTCGCACCGCTGCCGGGAGGCCTCATGCGTCTCGTCGTCAACGCCCCGGCACAACGGACTGCGCCATCCGACGACGAGCTCCAGGATTTCTTGGACGCACGCGGTCCGCGCCCAGCCTCCATCGGGGGGCGCCTCGTGATCGACAGCGTAGTGTGGACCTCGCACTTCCAGTATCGCCATCGGCTCGCCTCGACGTTCCGCGCCGGACGGGTGCTGATTGCCGGCGATGCTGGACACGCGCACAGCCCGGCAGCGGGCCAGGGCATGAACCTCGGGATCCGGGACGCCTTCTACGCAGCTGCCGCCGTGGACAGCGCCCTGGCCGACGGGGGTTCCCCACACCGCAGCGAAACCATCCTCGACACCTATGCCGCGCATCGGAAGGCTGCCGCCCAGGGCGTCATCGCCGCGACCAACCGGATGAACCGCATGTTCTACGCTCCACCGCCTGCCCAGCCGCTCCGGAACCTTGCACTTCGGGTCCTCTCCCGCACGGCAGTCCCGTCAAAGATGGCCCTCGGGTTCTCCGGCCTCCTGGACACCGGGCCCGATGTGTCCCGGGCCGACGCCGCACCCCATGCGGCCTCGGCCGCGTAGTCATCCCTCAGGAGGTCAGGGCGACGGTTTCAGGACCATCGCGGAACCGCCGCCACGCCTCACGGGCTCGGCCTTGAGCTACGCTACTTCGGCCCCCCGACAATCGAACAGCCGCGGGGATGAACCCTTGCGGCGGAATGTTCGTTGATGGGAATAGGGAGAGGGAGGAACGCGTGGAACTCGACACCATCGAGCTCACAGCACTCGATGGCCGCAGGACGACGTTCGGCGAGTGGGCGGGCAAGGTCCGGCTCGTGGTCAACGTGGCCAGCAGGTGCGGCCTCGCGCCGCAGTACAAGGCGCTCGAGGAACTCCAGAAGGCGTACGGCGAGCGCGGCTTCACGGTGCTCGGGTTCCCGAGCAACCAGTTCCTCCAGGAGTACCGCGACGCTGAGAAGATCGGGCAGTACTGCTCGGCGACGTGGGGTGTCACGTTCCCGATCATGGGCAAAGTCTGGGTCAACGGCCGCGGCGCCCACCCGCTCTACCGCGAACTGACGAAGACGCCCGACTCCGCGGGCAGGGCCGGCCGCATCCAGTGGAACTTCGAGAAGTTCCTCGTGCTGCCGAGCGGCGCGGTGCACCGCTTCCGCCCGCAGACCCTCCCGGATGACGCAGCCATCGTCGCCCTCATCGAGAGCGCGCTGTCGAGCGGCGCCGTGGACAATTGACCAGGCCTCTTCGACCGCGGTTCCCTCCCCCCGGTTCGGCGCCGTTCACGCCGACATGATGACGGCATAGACAGGCCCCCCGCGCGACGCGCGAGGCACACCTTCGCGCCAACCGCCTGCCACGCGGCGCTGCTGGCGGCTCACACGTCGACGAGGACCTTCCCTATCGTCCCGGCCTGGACGGCGTCGTGGGCAGCGGCGGTCTCCGCGAGGGGGAACCGAGTCAACGGAAGCCCGTGCTCCTCTCCGACCCGCAGCGCGCCGTCGGCGAGCGCGGCGCCGACGGCGGCTACGGCGTCGTGCTTCTGCGCGTCCGTGACGGTGTAGGTGAGGATGAACTGCAGTCTGACGTTCAGGCCCATCGAGGTGCGGATGGGCAGGGTGAGCGTCTCGTCGCCGGTGGCGGCATAGATCGCGACGGTCCCGCCGCGCGCCACGGCCTTGAGATCGGCACCGATGTTCGCGGCGGCATTGACCTCCACAATCACGTCCGCGCCCTTCGGCGCCACACGGCGCACCTCCGCTGCGACGTCCTGCTCGCGGTAGTTGAGGACGACGCCGGCCCCCGCCGCCCGCGCGAGCGCCGCCTTCTCGTCGCTGCTTACCGTCGCGATGACCTGCGCGCCGGCCCATCTGGCGAGTTGGATCGCCGCATGCCCAACGGCACCGGCCCCGCCGGTGACGAGCACCGTCTTCCCGGCCAGCGCACCTCGGCCCAGGCGGGCGGGGCCCTGTTCGCTCGAGGTGAGGGCGCGGTGGGCCGTAAGGGCGGGGATGCCGAGCGACGCGCCCGTGTCGAAGGACTCGGCATCCGGGAGGGCCTGGGCGTGTTCCGCCGGCAGGTTCACATATTCCTGGGCCGTGCCCTCGGTGCCGCCATAGGCGACGTCCCAGAGCCAGACCCGCTGCCCCGGTTCGAGGCCGGAGACACCGGGCCCGACGGCGTCGACCGTCCCCGCCGCATCCTGGCCGGGCACGTGCCAGCTCTCGAGGGCGCCGGGGTAGGTGCCGCCAGCGCGGGCCTTCCAATCGGTGGGGTTCACGCCCGCCACCGCGATCCGGACGCGAACTTGGCCCTCGCCCGGTTCGGCGAGCTCACGCTCGCGCAGGGTCAGGACCGAGGAGGGCCCGGTCTCGCGATACTGGACCGCGCGGTAGGTCTGTCCGGGGGCGCTGGGGATCTGCGGAGCGCTGGAAGTGTCAGCCATGCCCCCATCCTCCCCCACCGAGCACCGCGTCAGGGGGTCATGTCCCAACGATGAGGGGTCATATCCCTAGGGAGTGGGTCTGAACTGCTCCCTGGAGATCGGAACTGAAATCTTCAGTCCAACTTCCAGGGAGCAGTTCACAGGGACATGACCCCTCAACCTAGGGACATGACCCCTCAAGGTCACGGGTCAGTCCTGGAAGTACTCGATCTTGGCGCCAATCGAGTTGAGCCGCTCGGCCAAGTCCTGGTAGCCGCGCTCGATCACGTAGATGTTCCGGAGCTCGCTCGTTCCGCGGGCGGCGAGCATCGCGAGGAGGATGCAGGCGGCCGGCCGCAGCGCGGGCGGGCAGCCAACCTCTGCCGCGCGCCACTTGGTGGGCCCGTTGACATAGATTCGGTGCGGGTCGAGGAGCTGGACGTTCGCACCGAGCCGGTTGAGCTCGGTGAGGTAGATGGCACGGTTCTCGTACACCCAGTCGTGGATCATGGTCTGGCCGGACGCGTTCGCGGCGATGACGGCGAAGAACGGCAGGTTGTCGATGTTCAGCCCGGGGAAGGGCATGGGGTGGATCTTGTCCGTCGGGGCGTGCAGCTCGGACGGGATGACGGTGACGTCCACGAGACGGGTCTGGCCGTTGCGGGCCATGTACTCACCCGAGACCTCGAGCTGCTGCCCCATGGTGGCGAGGGTCGCGAGCTCGATCTCCATGAACTCGATCGGCACGCGCCGCACGGTGACCTCGGAATTCGTCACGATCCCGGCGGTGATGAGGCTCATCGCCTCGATTGGGTCCTCGGAGGGCCAGTAGTCGATGTCGACGTCGATGCGCGCCTTGCCGCGGATCCGGAGGGTGGTGGTGCTGATCCCCTCGATCTCCACTCCGAGGCCCTGCAGGTAGAAGCAGAGGTCCTGGACCATGTAGTTCGGGCTCGCGTTGCGAATCACCGTCAGGCCCTCACGGTGCACCGCGGCCATGATCGCGTTCTCCGTGACCGTGTCGCCGCGCTCGGTCAGGACGAAGGTACGGTCGGCGGAGTCGGCCTCGGGGGCGCGAACGGTGTAGAAACCGGCGCTCGCCTCGACGTCAAGGCCGAACTGGCGCAGGGCCTGCATGTGGGGCTCGACCGTGCGTGTGCCGAGGTCGCAGCCGCCGGCATAGGGAAGCTTGTACTCGCTTCGCTCATCGAGGAGCGGGCCGAGGAGCATGATCACGCTGCGGGTGCGGCGGGCCGCCTCCACATCCATGCCCTCGAGGTTCAGGACGGCGGGGCGGCGGACCTGCAGGTCTCGGGGCTGCTCGCCGTCGTCGGTCGGGAGCCACCTGCACTCGACACCGATCGAGGTCAGGACCTCGACGATCCGGTTGACCTCCTCGATGCGGGCGAGGCGGCGCAGGGTAGTGGTGCCGCGGTTGATGAGGGACGCGCACAGGAGCGCGACGCCGGCGTTCTTGGACGTGTTGACGTCCACCGCACCGGAGAGGCGGTGGCCGCCCTCGACCCGCAGATGGGTCATCTTGGGCGGCCCGACGTTGACGATCCGCTGGCCGAGGATGTCCTCGATCCGCTGGATCATCCTCAGGCTTAGGTTCTGCTTGCCCTGCTCCATGCGCGCGACCGCGCTCTGGCTGGTCCCCAGTTCGGAGGCGAGCTGTCCCTGAGTCCAGCCCCTGTGGGAGCGGACCTCACGCAGGAGGACGCCAACGGTCTCAGCAGTCTGTTGTGCCATGGGTCCAAAAATATCACAGGTGCTATATGCAACCTCAAATCAAGCGCTTACATGGCCCAAAAAGCGGTCTAGACCAACAAGTAACCGGTTTTGGTGAGATAAACCGGGTGCGCTACCCTGCCATGATCGCGAGGACGTTCCCGGCCGGGTCCTTGAACCAGGCGATGCCGTTCCCGGTCTCCGGGTCGCGCAGCACGCCCTTCTCGTCCAGCGGCATGTCGGGGGTGCTGGGGTACTTCTCGAGACTGATCCCGAGGCCTTCGATCTGGGCGATCCCCGCGTCGAGGTCGGCGACGCGGAAGTTCAGCACTGTGAAGGTCGCAGGCTCGTGGTTTGGCTTCGGGTACGCGTAGACGACCTGTCCGCCGGGGACCGTGATGAGCAGGCCGCCCATCTGGTCGGCGACCTGGAAGCCGAGCGTCCCGCTGTAGAACGCGCGGGCCTTCTCGACGTCGTCGACGCTGAAGCTGGAGAACGAGTCTGTGGGCTGGAACATCGTGGGCTCCTTGCGGTTGGTCGGTTCCTCCCGCAGCAACGATCCCACCGCCGCGGCCGGGGCACCAGAGCGCACGACGGCGAGTGGTCGCCGTCGTGCGCCCGGCGGGTGCGCGTGCCCTCCTCCCCAGCTTCAACCTTCAATGCGCGGCGAGTCGGGCCACCCGTCGGAATGTCGCCCCCGAGGTCAACTGAAAACTGGGGAGTTCCGCACAAGACCTGGGGAGTCCCGCACACAGGATCCGCCCCCCAAAGAATTTAGCCGAACCCCGCGGGCCACACCGCGCGCTACCCCCAGACCACGTTCCACGTCCCCGCCAGAACGGCCGCACCGACCGCGAGCGCGGCGATGCCCACACCGACTGCGACAACCCAGGCGTCGAGCCGCGAGAAGCTGGACTCCCGGGCCCAGGTGCGCGGCGCGGGCTTCCCGTCCACCGTCCCCCCGAATCCGCGGGCCTCCATCGCGACGGCGAGCCGGGTGGCGCGGCGTATCGCCTGCACGAGCAGCGCGAAGGCCTGCCCCAGGAACGCCCGGAACCGGGCGACGGGGCTGTGCCCGGTCCCCACTCCGCGGGCACGCCGGGCGAGCCCGAGGGTGCGCCACTCGTCCACGAGGAGCCCGACGAGCCGCATCCCGGCGAGCGCGCCGAGCACGAACCGGCTGGGCAGGCGCAGCTTCTGCGCAAGCCCGTCGGCGAGGTCCGTCGGGTCGGTGGAGAACAGGAGGAACACGCCCGGGACCGCGATCGCAAGGCCGCGCAGGCCGATCGCCGCACCGGCCAGCACCGAGTGCTCGGTCATCGTCACGGGCCCGAGCTGCAGCCACACCTGCCCGGTCTTGGCCCCGAGCAGCGCGGTCGAATACGCGGCGAGCGCGGCCGCGACGACCAACGGCCACGTTCGTCTGAGCAGTGTCCCGGGCCGCACGCCCAGCATGGGCACAAGCGCGAGCTCGCACGCGAGCGCCACGGACGCCGAGACCCAGTCAACGCTGAACAGCAGTGCGACCGTGATGCACAGCCCCGCAGCGAGCTTGGCGACAGGGTTGGCGCGGGCCAGCGGCGAATTGGCGACGTCCGGCGTGAGGATACCGAGGTCGGCACTCGAGGCGCTCATGCAGCGGCCCCCACGGGCGCCCCGCGGCCGCCGTCCACCCGGTACACGGAGTCGGAGAGGGCAGCGGTGAAGTCCTCGTCATGGGTGACGGCGAGCAGGGAGGTGCCCTGCCCGAGGAGCTCCGCGAGCAGCCGCACGAGCTCCGCCCACGTGAGCATGTCCTGGCCGAACGTCGGCTCGTCGAGCATGAGGATCCGGGGGCTCGTGGCAAGCATGGTGGCCACCGAGAGCCGCCGCTTCTCCCCACCGGAGAGGGTGAAAGGGTTCGCACCCGCGAGTGCGGACAGGCGCAGGCGCTCGAGGAGCGGGTCGACGGCGGCACGCACCTCGCGCTCCCCGAGGCCGGCCACCCGACGCGGCCCGAATTCGAGCTCGTCGATCACGCGCGGCGTGAGGAACTGGTGCTCGGGCTCCTGGAACACGCTCCCGATCCGGGTGACAAGCTCGCTCGATCGCCACCGGTGAGGGCTCGGGCCGGCTCCGACCGCGAGCGGAGGCAGCGCCTCCAGCCGGCCGCCCACAGTGGGCAGGAGCCCGGCCAGCGTCAGCGCGAGCGTGGACTTCCCCGCGCCGTTCGGCCCGGTGACGCTCACCGAACGGCCCGCACGCAGCGTGAGGTCAATCCCTGTCACCACGGCGTGTTTCCGGGTACGGCCGACGGCGAGCCCTCCCGCGGCGAGCAGTCCAGCGTCGGCACCGTCCCCGGCACCGGGCCGGTCCCGTTCGTCTCGAAGGGTGACCGCCGCGGCCTCCCCGGTGAGCGGGTGCCATCCCGGGACCCAGACGCCGGAGGCCGCGAGGCGGCGTCGTGCGTCCGGATCGGCGAGCACGGCGCCGGGTGAGCCGTCGGCGGCGAGCCCCCCGGATGCCGGTCCGCGTGACGGGTCGAGCACCACGACCCGGTCCACGAGCTCCGCCCACACCGACACCCGGTGCTCGACGACCACGAGCGTGGCTCCGGTGCGGTCGAGGCTGCGGCGCACGGCCCGGCGGACCTCGGTGACGCCGGACGGGTCGAGGTTGGCAGTCGGCTCGTCCAGGAGAACGAGGCCGGGCTCCATGGCGAGCACGCCCGCGAGGGCCAGGCGCTGCTTCTGGCCGCCGGAGAGGTTCGAGGTCGGGTGGCCGAGGGGGACCGCGAGGCCAACGTCGTCGAGGGCGCGGTGCACGCGAGGCCAGATCTCCTCGCGGGGCACGGCGAGGTTCTCGCAGCCGAACGCGACCTCGTCGCCCACACGCGCCATCGCGATCTGCCCGTCCGGATCCTGCAGGACGAGGCCGGCGCGGCCGCGGGCCTCGGGCGCGGGAACGCCGTCGACCGTGAGCTCGCCGTGCTCCTCCCCCTCCTCCGCCGCGCCCAGCACCCCCGCGAGCGCGTGGAGGAGCGTGGACTTGCCGGCGCCGGACGCGCCGAGGAGCAGGACGCGCTCACCCGGGGCGATGTCCAGGTCCAGGCCGTGGACGGCGAAGGCCTTGCGGCCCGCGTGCCGCCACCCCCAGCCGCGGGCCCTCACACCGGCAGGGCCGGTGCCAGGCCCCATTGCAGACACGTCAGACGTCCGCGGCGCGCCCGGCAGCGAACGCGGAGAGTGCGCCCGTCTTCGCGAGGCCCCTGACGGCGAGCCAGCTCAGCAGACCGGCGATCACCGCGCCGGAGATGACGGCTAGGACCACGTACACCGCCTGCCAACCGAACTCCCACTCGGGGAAGTAGATGATCACCTCGGAGACGCCCAGGGCCAGGCCCGAGAGCGCGCCGGCGAGCAGCGCGACGCCGAGGTTCCAGCGGCGGTAGCGGAAGACCGCGAACCCGATCTCCGCGCCAACACCCTGGACGAGGCCCGAGAGCAGCACCGCGAGGCCGAACTGCGAGCCGAGGAGCGCCTCGACCACCGCAGCGAGGATCTCGCAGAACAGCGCTGCGCCGGGCTTGCGGATGATCAGGCCTCCGAGCACGCCGGCAATCACCCAGCCGCCGGCATACAGGCCCCCGAGAGGGGCAAACGCTGCCGTGGCCGCCTGCACGCCCACGTAGCCCTGGTCCCAGAGCCAGAAGATGACGCCGCACGCCACCGAGACGACGGCGGCCACCACGATGTCGACGACGCGCCAGCTCTTCCGTCCCGGCGCCTTGCGCATGGTTCCAGACATTGATGTCCTCCTGTATTCAGGAGGGGAGGGCAGTCGACGCTGCCTTGAGAATCTCGACTCCCTTCGCCGGTACTAGCCGGAGCAGGTTCGAGGGTCTGCGGTATACCGCACTCTCAGCGCCCATGCTCCCGCGGCCCGGCACGCTTGCCGGTGTGGGGGCGACGCTCCCCTGTCGTTTGTGTCCCCCAGTCTACGCGGTGTCAGCCCCCGAGTATCCGGGCGCGGCGGGATGTGCGGCGCCAATCGGTGCGTGCTCGCGTTAGGCTGGCCAGCATGAGCATCCTCATCAAGCTCCTTGGCACTGCCATCAGCATCGGCGCCGGCATCGTGGCGACCAAGCTCGTGGACTTCGTGTGGGAGAAGAGCACCGGCAACACGCCCCCCAAGGACGCGACCAACCTCGAGGAGAGCCTGCGGGACACGCTCGTGTTCGCACTCGTCTCGGCCGGTGTCGGCGCCGTGATCCAGACGCTCACGCAGCGCTACACGCAGCGCGCTATCGCGAACTTCAAGAAGACCCCCGAGCTCACCTGATTCCGTCTGGGGGTCACCTCCGGTGGATTCCGACCGGCTTTGCGCGCGCGATACCGGCGCGTCGACCGGAACGGCGGCGTGTCGCGTCGCACGCCTGCTCAACGGGCGGTCGGGTTGCGGCGGCCGCCAGATGGTCAGGGAGCGCCGTCCTCGGATCCAGGGCCGCGTTCGACGCGGGCCACAACCTCCTCGAGCTCGTCCACTGAAAGTCGCGAGCGGTCGTAGTGCTTGGTCCGGTAGCCTGCCCGGCCGACCATGTGCGCGGACACCGGCACGGTTAGCAGCTGGAAGATCCACGCGACCATCAGCGCAGGCACGAGCGACCACGCCCGCAACTGCAGCCCCACAGCCGTGAGCAGGAGGAGGGATCCGAGCACCTGCGGCTTCGTAGCGGCGTGCATGCGCGTGATGAGGTCCGGGAAGCGCAGCAGGCCGATCGCAGCCCCGAGGGACATGGCCGATCCGGCCACCATGAGCACTCCGACTGTCCACGTGAGGACGGCGTCCAGCGCCTCGGCGCTCACGGGCGCCTCCTCTCATGCACGAACCGCGCCACAGTCACCGAGCCGATGAAGCCGATGAGCGTGATCGCCACGACGAGCGCGAGGTGGTTGGTGTGCCGGTTTGCGGCCATGTCGACGCTGAGGCCGGCGGCCACAACGGCCAGGAGGACGTCCGCCGCGAGGACTCGGTCAAGGAGGGCGGGGCCCTGGATCATCCGGATGATCGCCCCGAAGGCTGAGAGGGAGAGCAGGACACCGCAGATCACCAGGACCCAGCCCATCACTGCGCCAGTCATCGCCGCCCTCCCTCGCCCGGCTCCGCGGACAGCATCCGCTCGAGGTGCTGTTCTTCGTTCACCAGCTCGAGTTCCTCCTTGGTGCCCATGATTCGGATGAGCTCGGCCTCGGCCGCGAGCACCTCTCGCCGCACGCGCTCAGCATCAGCCGCGTCATTGACATTGATGTAGTGGACATAGAGGGTGGCGTTGGCCCGGTCGACGTCCACGACCAGGGAGCCGGGCACGAGTGAGATCACGTGGCCCGTGGCGGTCACCATGAGGTCCGCATGGCTGCGCAGGGGCACGGCCACGACGGCGCTGCGGATGTGCGGGCCCTTCACGGCGGCGAGCCAGATGAGCTGCATACTGGCCACGATCACGTGCCAGACGAACACGAACGCGTAGCGCACAGCATGCAGCACGTTGAACCGGCCGCTCAGCTCAACGGGCGGCAGGTAGAACAGCCGCGTGACCACGAGCGCAAAGATGGCGCCGAACAGCAGGTTCCCAGCCGAGAGGTCCTGCCACAGCGCGCCCCACACCACGACGAGCCACACGAGCAGCGGCAGCTCGACCCGCAGGGAAGCCTTGGGGCGCATCATCGGTGGCCTCCCGGTAGGGCGGGCGCCCGGGCGGCGTGGGCCGCCTCGGTGCCGAGGACTGCGGAGATGTATCCGGCCCGGTCGAGCATCTCCTGGGCGGCCTGTTCGCTGAGGCGGAACAGCGGCCCGGCGAACACTGTGAGCGCCAGGCCCACCGCCACGAGCCCCGCCGTCGCGCCGACCATCGACTTGGGCAGGGCGGTGGCCGCGGGGGGAGCCAAGAGCGCCGGCGCGGGCGCCTCGGCGTCCTGGGGCCGGCGCCAGAACACTCTGCTCCACACACGGGCCATCGCGAGCAGTGTCAAGAGGCTCACGACGACGCCTGCCGCGACGAGCACGAGCGCGAGCGGCGTCCCGAGCCGCACGCCGGCCTGGAGGAGGCCGAGCTTGCCGAGGAATCCGGACAGCGGCGGGATGCCGGAGAGGTTCATGGCGGGCAGGAAGTACAGGAGGGCGAGCAGGGGCGAGAGCTTGGCGAGGCCGCCAAGCCGATCGATGGAGGACGATCCGCCGCGCCGCTCGATGAGCCCCGCGACGAGGAACAGCGAGGTCTGGACCGTGATGTGGTGAACCACGTAGTACACCGCGGCGGCCAGGCCTAGAACAGAGCTCAGGGCGGTGCCGAACACCATGTAGCCGATGTGGCTCACCAGGGTGAAGGACAGGAGCCTCTTGATGTCCGTCTGCGCAAGGGCGCCGAGGATGCCGACCACCATGGTGGCCAGCGCCACGACCAGGAGTGGGACGTTGAGGGCGTCCCCGGGGAAGAGGAGCGTCTCCGTGCGGATGATTGCGTACACGCCGACCTTGGTGAGCAGGCCGGCGAACACGGCGGTGACCGGCGCTGGCGCGGTCGGGTAGGAGTCGGGGAGCCAGAAGGACAGGGGGAAGACGGCCGCCTTGATCCCGAAGCCGACCAGGAGCATCGAGTGCAGGACCGTCTGCAGGCCGGGGTCGAGCTGGCCGAGCTTGACGGCGAGGTCCGCCATGTTGACCGTGCCGGTGGCCGCGTAGACCATGGCGATCGCGACGAGGAAGAGCAGCGACGAGACCACGCTCACGACGACGTACGTCACCCCCGCACGGATGCGCGGCCCGGTCCCGCCGAGGGTCATGAGCACGTAGCTCGCGGTGAGGAGGATCTCGAACCCGACGTACAGGTTGAAGAGGTCCCCGGCGAGGAACGCGTTGGAGACGCCGGCGACGAGGATCATGTAGCTGGGGTGGAACACGGAGACGGGGCCGTCCTTGTCGCCGTCGGCCATGCCCTGGCCCGTCGCGTAGACGAGGACGGCGAGGCTCACGGTCGTCGAGATGACGAGCATGAGCGAGGAGAACTGGTCCACGACCATCGTGATCCCGTACGGCGGCGCCCATCCGCCCAGGGTCACGGCCGTTGTGCCGCCGTCCCACACGGAGACGAGGAGGAGGCACTCGAGGCCGAGGGTCAGGGTCAGGACTGAGATCGTGACGGTCCGCTGGGCGTGCTCTTGGCGCAGCAGCAGGAACGCGAGGGCGGCACCGAAGATGGGAAGGGCGACGGCGAGCGGCGCCAGGCTGGCGATGTTCACTCTCGCGCGGCCTCCTTCCGCTGGGACGCGTGGGCTCTCGGACTGGGGGTGGACAGGGCCGCGTGGTCTGCTGCCGCCGCCGCCTCGGGGCTGGGGAACTCGGACAGGTCCGCCGGGACATCGGCGTCGTCCTCCGCGTCCCAGCTGGCCTGGGCGGCGACCCGGCGGTCCTCGATGTCGTCCGCGACCACGTCGATCCTTCCGAGCTGCCATGTCCGGTAGATGAGGGCGAGCATGAACGCTGTCACCGCGAACGAGATCACGATCGAGGTCAGGATGAGGGCCTGCGGAAGGGGATCGTTGTACGCGGAGGGGTCCGTGCCCTTGACGATGAGCGGGGCGGGCCCTGCCGCGCCGCCCGTGGCCAGGAGCAGGACATTGGCGCCATTGGTCAGGAGCATGAGGCCCAGCAGCACGCGCGTGAGGGAGCGCTCGAGGAGCAGGTAGATGCCGGTGGCGAAGAGCAGCCCCGCGATGATCGCCAGGGTGAGGTTCACGGTCACTGCTCTGCTCCTTCGTGTTCGATGCGCGCGCCGTGGTGGGCCGCATGCTCGGCGGACTCGAGGTGCTCGTCGATGCGGGACCCGAGGCTGCGCAGGACGTCGACGACGAGCCCGACGACCACGAGGTACACACCGATGTCGAAGATGGTCGAGGTCACGAACTTGACGGCGCCGAACACCGGGAGCCAGAGCTCGAGGATCGCGCTCTGGAACACCTGGCCTCCGAGGGAGAGCGGGATCACACCCGCGAGCGCCGCCGTGCCGAGGCCCGCGCCGAGGAGCACACCGGGGCTCACGGAGGCCGCCTCGTGCAGCTCGAAGCGGCCGCCGGCGAGGTAGCGGACGGTGAGCGCGAGCCCGGCCAGGAGGCCGCCCGCGAAGCCGCCGCCCGGGAAGTTGTGCCCCGCGAGCAGGAGGTAGACCGAGAACACGACCATCGAGTGGAAGGTGAGGCGCGTGATGACCTCGAAGATGATCGAGCGCCGCTCGGGCGCCAGGGTACGCCCAGCCACGAGCCATGCATCGCGCGCGATGGTCGCGAACCTGCGGGCGACGGCGAGCTCGGCCGCCCCCCGGGACTCGGCCGCCACGCCGCGCGTCCGGCCGACGCTCCCGGTCGCAACGTCCGCCGTGGCGCCGAGCCCGCGTCCGCTGTGCCTGATGAAGATCAGGCTTGCTACTCCCGTTGCCGCGAGCGCGAGCACGGAGATCTCCCCGAAGGTGTCCCAGGCCCTGATGTCCACGAGGGTGACGTTGACGATGTTGAGCCCGCCCCCGCCCGTGTACGCGAGGTCGGGGAAGTGGAGCGACACGGGCTCGGCAATGCGCGCGTCCATGGCGACGAGGCCCACGATCACCATGACGGCGCCGAAGACCACGGCGACGGCGATCCGGACGGCGCGGTACTTCCCGCCCGTGCGGTCCCGCAGCTGCGGCGGGAGGCTGCGCATGCCGAGGACGAACGCGACGAGCACGATCGTCTCGACGAGCATCTGGGTCACGGCAAGGTCCGGCGCACCCTGCAGCGCGAAGATGAGGGCGATCCCGTAGCCGGTGATGGAGACCATGAGCACGGCGAGAAAACGCTTGTTCGCCCTGAGCGCCGCAATGGCACCCGCAGCGATGGCGAGGCCGATCACGGGCGTGAGCGGGGAACCCGGGTCCACGACCCTGAGCCGCTCGGGCGCTGGGAGCGCGACCCCGCCGAGGATGAGCGCTGAGATCGGCACCAGTGCCGCGACCCCGAGGATCACCGCGAGGTAGAAGAACAGTGAACCGCGCTGGGTGCGGCCGGTGACCCAGATGGCCGCATCGTCCACAGCGCCGACGATGGCGCGGTAGCCTCGCTCGGCGTCGACGGGCGCACGGAGGCGGTCCTGGGCGCGGCCCACCGCATCCCGCGCCCAGAAGAGGATCGCGCCGAGAGCCCATCCGGCCGCCGAGAGCGCGAGCGGGAGGCCGAGCCCGTGCCATGCCGCCAGGTGCAGGACCACAGCCTGGCCAGCGGCAGCCGACCCTGCGGCGTCGTGCGTCGCCGCGGCCGCGCCCGCCGCGACTTCCGCCGCGTAGGGGGCCGCCCAGGCGTCTACCGGCGCGGGCCAGAGGCCGTAGACGAGGCCCGCGAGCGCGAGGACGGCCGGGGCCGCGACGAAGAGCGGGGTGATGGGCGTGAACGGGGTGTCGGGTACGCCGCGCTTGCGGGCAAACCCGCCCCACACGAACCGTGTACTGTACGCGACGGTGACGGCAGAGCCGACGGCAAACCCCACCAGCACGACGCCGCCCCACACGTCCCCGAGCGGAGCGTGCGCGAACGCGTCGAAGACCGCTTCCTTCGCCACGAAGCCGCCGAACAGGGGCAGGCCCGCCATGGATGCCGCGGCGAGCGCACCGGTGATGGCAAGCACCCGGGAGTGGCGGTAGACGCCGGAAAGGCGACGGAGATCGCGAGTGCCCGTCTGGTGGTCGATGATCCCGACCACCAGGAACAGCGCGGCCTTGAACAGGGCATGGGCCACGACCATCGCGAGGCCGGCCAGTGCCGCGGCGGGTGTGCCGAGGCCCACGACGGCGATCAGGAACCCGAGCTGGCTGACGGTGCCGAACGCGAGGATGAGCTTGATGTCCGTCTGCCGCAGCGACCGGTACCCACCCACCAGCATCGTTGCGAGCCCGACGCCAAGGACCACGGGCTGCCAGTAGGCGGTCCCCGCGAAGCCGGGGGCAAGCCGCGCCACGAGGTACACACCGGCCTTGACCATCGCGGCCGCATGCAGGTACGCGGAGACCGGAGTCGGCGCTGCCATCGCGGCCGGGAGCCAGAAGTGGAACGGCACGAGGGCGGACTTGCTCAGCGCGCCCACGAGCACGAGCACCGCGCCAACCGCGACCGGGCCTGCCGTGGCGGGGTCCGCGACGAGTGCGGGCGCCTTCTCGAGCACCGCGGAGACGCGGTACGTTCCTGCCAATTCGCCGAGGAGGATCAGCCCAACCAGCATCGCGAGGCCCCCCGCCGTCGTGACGATGAGGGCCTGAATTGCCGAGCGCCGCGCGGAGAGGCGGACATTGGCGTACCCGATGAGCAGGTACGACAGGACGGAGGTGAGTTCCCAGAAGATGAACAGGGCGATCAGGTCGTCAGCGGTGACGAGGCCGAACATGGCGCCGGCGAACGCGAGCATCTGTCCGCCGAACCCGCCCAGGCCCTCGTCGTCCCGATTGAAATAGCGGGCGCAGTAGAGCAGGACAAGCGCTCCCACGCCCAGGACCAGCAGGCAGAGCACCCAGGCGAGCGGGTCGAGCCGGAATGCGATCTGCACATCCAGGGTCGGGATGAAGTCCCAGGACTCCATGATGCCGCGCGCCGCCTGCGGCACTCCCCCGGCGCCTGCCGCGCCCGAGGCCGCCGGGCCGGCGTCGTACGCCGCAGTGTGCTGGAAGGCGAGCCACACGAGCGAGGCGGCCGGGACCGCGGCGAGGAGAAAGAACGCCCCTCGCCCCACCCGTCGGAAGATCCACGGCGAGCCAGCCGCCACCACGAAATGCAGGGCGAGTACTGGCAGCACAAAGGACTCCGCTCGGTTGAAGGTTCAATTGTCTATGCGTTGGGTGTGGCGGCACAAAGAGTTGGGTTCAGTCCCAGAAGTCTATCAACCGATAAAGTTCTGAGTATGCACGCGTCCGGCGTCTCCGAGCTCGAACGGCACGGCCGCCCTGTGCGCCGCGGACAGGTCCTCGCGTGGGCCTCCTGGGACTGGGGATCCGCCGCATTCAACGCCGTGATGACCACGTTCGTCTTCACCGTCTACCTCACGTCCAAGGCATTCGGCGGCGAGGACCACGCCTCGGCCGTGCTCGGCGCGGCACTGGGGGTCGGGGGGCTGGGGATCGCGCTGCTCGCGCCGGTGTCCGGCCAGCGCTCGGACGCCGGTGGGCGCAGGAAGCTGTGGCTCGGCATCCACACCGGGGTGGTCGCGCTGCTCACGGGGCTGTGCTTCTTCGCGTACCCGCACCCTGAGTTCCTCCTGTACGGTGCCTCGCTCCTCGCGGCGGGCCACGTGTTCAGCGAACTCGCAGGGGTGAACTACAACGCTATGCTCGAGCAGATCGCCACCCCCAAGACCATCGGGCGGATCTCCGGGCTCGGATGGTCGGCCGGGTACTTCGGCGGGATCGTGGCGCTGCTGCTGGTCCTGGCCCTTTTCGTCCAGCCCGCATTCCACTGGTTCGGCGCCTCCACCGACGAGTCGCTGAACATCCGTCTCGTTGCGCTGTTCTCGATGGCCTGGATCGTCCTGTTCTCGCTGCCCGTCATGTTCGCAGTGCCCGAGGTGCCCCGGCAGCGCGCGGCACGCCTCGGGATCATCGCCTCCTATGGGCTCCTCTTCCGCCGCATCCGCGCGATCTGGAAGACCAGCCCGCACACCATCTACTTCCTCGCCGCCTCAGCCATCTTCCGCGACGGGCTCGCCGCCGTCTTCACGTTCGGCGGCGTCATCGCGGCGGGCACGTTCGGGTTCACCCTCTCGCAGGTCATCTTCTTCGCGATCTTCGGCAACGTCGTCGCGGCCCTCGGCGCGATCGCTGGCGGCTTCCTCGACGACAGGCTGGGGCCGAAGCGGGTCATCGTCGGCTCGCTGGTGGGACTCCTCGTCGCGGCCGGCGCCGTACTCGCACTCGGGAACGCCGAGTACCACCTCGGCGGATTCCTGTGGACCGGCGGGCTCACCTTCTGGGTCTTCGGCCTGTTCCTATGCCTCTTCGTAGGGCCAGCCCAGTCCGCGGCCCGCGCCTACCTCGCGCGGCTTGCACCGGACGGCGAGGCCGGCGAGCTGTTCGGCCTCTACGCCACGACCGGCCGCGCCGTGAGCTTCCTCGCGCCCGCGCTGTTCAGCCTGTGCATCACTATCGCCACGCCGTTCGTCGCCCCCGGGAGCGCCCAGCGCTGGGGGATCGTCGGGATCATGGCTGTCCTGCTGGCCGGGCTCCTCGTGCTCCTGCCGGTCAAGCCGCCGGCGCGGGTGGCCACTGCGGTGGTTCCGCCAGCGTGAGCGGACGGGCGCACGACGGCGGCCGCTCGCCGTCGTGCGCCAGCCCACCCGCCACTAGAGTTGAGCCATGAACGTTGACGAGACTGACCTTCCTGGGTTCGGGGTCCGCAAGGACTTCATGACGCAGTCGGGGCGCAGGCTCGGCGTCGTCACCCACCGGGACGGCGAGACCGAGCTCATCGTCTCCGCCTGGGACGATCCGGACACGTGCCAGGCGAGCATCCCCCTCACGGGCGAGGAGGCCACGACGCTCGGAAACCTTCTCGGCGGTCAGCGGATCGTGATGCAGCTCGCCGAAGAGCACCGTGATCTCCCCGGCATCTCGACACGCCAGTTCCACATCGGCGCCGAATCCCCCTTCCGCGACCAGCCCATGGGCAAGGCCCAGATCCGCACCCGGACGAGCGTCTCGATCGTGGCGATCATGCGCGAAGGCGAGGTCCTCGCCTCGCCGGGACCCGACGTCGTGCTCCGCGCGGGCGACCTGATCGTTGCCGTCGGCACCCAGGACGGCCTCGACCAGGCCGCCCGGATCCTCCGCAACGGCTGAGCCGCGATGGACCCACTCGCACTCACGCTCATCGAGCTCGGGGCGGTCGTGTTCGCCCTCGGCCTCCTCGCGCGCCTCGCTGGACGGATCGGCATGTCGCCGATCCCGCTCTACCTCATCGGCGGGCTCGTGTTCGGGGCAGGAGGGCTCATCGATTTGGGCGGTGTGCGGGACTTCGCGCATCTTTCCGGGGAGATCGGCGTCATCCTCCTCCTGCTCATGCTCGGGCTGGAATATACGGCACAGGAGCTCTTCACGGGGCTCAAGAAGTCGTGGCAGGCCGGCGTCGTGGACCTCGTGCTGAACTTCCTGCCGGGGGCCGGCCTGGCGCTGCTGCTCGGGTGGGGTGGCGTCGGGGCACTGGTCATGGGAGGCGTGACGTACATATCGTCCTCGGGGATCGTCGCGAAGGTCATCACAGACCTCGGGCGGCTCGGCAACCGCGAGACGCACACGATCTTGGCCGTGCTCGTGTTCGAGGACCTCGCGATGGCCATCTACCTGCCAGTCCTCACGGCCACCCTCGCGGGCGTGAGCTTCCTCGGTGGATTGCAGACCGTAGGCATATCGCTCGTGGTGGTGACCCTCGTGTTCGTCGTCGCGCTCCGGCACGGGCACCACGTCTCCAAGGCCGTGCACAGCGAGAACTCGGAGGTGTTCCTGCTGAACGTGCTCGGCCTCGCCCTGCTCGTGGCAGGCCTCGCCTCCGCGATGAAGGTCTCCGCAGCCGTGGGGGCCTTCATGCTCGGAATTGCCATCTCGGGCACCACCGCGCACCTCGCCTCCCGCCTTTTGGAACCGCTGCGGGACCTCTTCGCCGCGATCTTCTTTGTCGCGTTCGGCCTGAACACGGACCCGACCACCATCCCGCCCGTGCTCGGCTGGTCGCTCCTGCTGGCCCTCGTCACGGCGGTGACCAAGCTCGCAACGGGCTGGTGGGCCGCGGCCCGCGCCGGCGTGGCCGTCCCCGGCAGGGCGCGCGCGGGCGCCGCCCTCATCGCGCGGGGCGAATTCTCGATCGTCATCGCAGGCCTAGCCGTCGCCACCGGCGCCGTCAACGGGGAGCTCGCGGCGATGGCCACCGCCTACGTGCTCCTGATGGCGGTCCTCGGACCGCTAGCGGCCCGATTCGTCGAGCCGCTCGTGAAGGCCATCCGGCAGCCCCGCCGGCGCGCCGTCCCCTCCCGGTCTGGACCGCTGAGCTGACAGGCATCCGGTCACGGACCGACCGGAGCAGAGCACCCACCCGCCCGAAGACCACCAGAGAGGCCGTGAAACCTTGTTCGACAGAATCATGATTGCCGAATTCGACAGTCTGGCGCAGTGGGACACGCTTGAGCGTGCGGCATCGCCGTCAGCCGCCATTGCAGAGTTGACGGGCATGCTCCGGATAGCGCTCGCGCTCTCGGGCAGAGTGCTGATCACCGAGTCGATGCTGTTGGACGGATGGTATTTCCTTCGCTTGGGCCCTCACGGGGTCACCGCCCAGCTGGGGCTCGCCCCCACCGCGCTTCCGCTGACAGTGACGGGGATCGGCGAGGACCTCCGCTCGTCCCTCGCCAGGAAGCGGCAGGATCCGCACTTCATCTGGCAGTCTCTGGCACGGCCATCAGGATATGCATCGATGCACGCGCTAGGTGGGAAATGGGAACCCTGGGTGGCCGCCACCGAGAGCGGAACGATGGACTACGAGCGGGTCGGTGAAAATGTGCGTGAGTTCAGGCTCGAAGATGAGCGCATCCAGCCGGGCCTCCAGCACCCTGCGAGCGTCGACCTGCTCCAGAGGGTCTCGAAGGTCGCCTCCAGGAGTTCCTACGTCAGGATCATGGCCGAGGAAAGAACGGCCCTCGGGTCCCTGGACGATCCCGAGGAAAACTCGGCGCGTTCGGAAGACTTGGCCACGCTCCATGAGGAATGGAGCCGCAACTATTCCCAGCACATAGCACGGTGGAATAGGGCGAACTGGATAAAGCTCTCCGGCGATGCCAGCGCGGCCGGCGAACAGGGAAATTCGGAGTCGATAGTCCTCAGGATACCGAGCAACTTCGCCGACACGATGAAGGAATGCACAGCCGGCGCCTTCGCACTCGCCCTTTCGACCCTCGGCACGGCGCAAGCCGCCCTCCGAGACGACCCGACCACCGCACGGTTGCGGGGCGTCGCCTTCAGCTCGCTCGCCGTCCTCACGGCACCGAATCGGCAATCGGTCAAGATTGCGGGCTACCTGAGGCTGACACTTGCCCTCTTTGCCATCGTCACCGCGATCCCGGGATTCGCCGTCGACTTCTTCGGACTGAGCGGGCCATGGCTCGCCTTCGCAGCGGTCGCTCTGGCCACAATGCCGTGGAGCGACGTCAAGATCCTGTGCTCGCTGCTCAAGGTCGAACAGCACATGGACGTCGTGTTCTTCAGAGGAGTCTGAGCGCATGGAGCCGCAGGCCTTTGAAGCCGTCTATACCTGGAACGGGCCGCCCCACATCGAGTTCCAGCGCCAAGTCGGACACGCCTTGCAGTACCCGGTGCACCGGCTTGTTGTCCAAAGGGGGCAGCCGGGTGCGGTGGTCGTTGCTCATCGGAACAGATCGGTCGTGCTGGTGCGGAGCCGTCGTCTGGCTGCCGCTGAGGAACTGTGGGAGTTCCCCCGGGGATTCGGTGAGCCTGGAGACCAGTTGGCGAACTGCCGGGACGCCAGCGTCACCGCGGGCGTCCGCGAGCTCGTCGAGGAAACAGGCCTGCGCCCACTCTCCGCTCACAGCCTGGGCAGCTACATCCTCGACTCGTCCATCTACCCTTCTCGGGTCGGGGTCGTGTGGGTGGAAGTTGCAGACGGGGAACCAGCAGGTCCGAGAGATGGCGAAATCGAGGAGCTTCGCTGGGTGCCCCTCGAGGACCTTGCTGGGCTGGTCGCGCGGGACACGATCCGCGACGCTCACACGCTAGCCGCCGTGTCCTTCGTCCTGAGCTCTCGGTAGAACGACCAGCGGGGCACGGCTCCGGCGCCGACCCGCGAACCCAGCCACGCGGCGTCGGACTTAAACGCCCCTGCAATCGAGGCGAAACACCGCCCGGCTTGGATAATGGCATGAGCACCTTCACGCATGCGCCCCCGCCGTCCGAGTTGGCCTGCGATGTGTGCGGCCGGTACCCCGAGCCGCCCAAGGTCAGACTCACGCTCGCCAATGTGGCAGCGATGCTCCCGATCGAGCTCGCGGTGCACGCCCTCGTGGTCGCGACCGGCTGGCCGCTCGTGGTGAAGGTGCTGCTGCTGGCGGTGACCGCGACCGCGCTCGTCATCTGGGTGGCGGAGCCCGGGGCACGGCGGCTGTTCCGCTCGTGGCTGCACGCACCGGCGCTGCGGAGGCGGCGCGAGCTCGACGTCGCCCCCGCCCTGTGGCGCGCACGCGCCACTCTCGCGGATTCCCCCGGCGCCCTCGAGCATCTCACGCATGCGCTCGCGGGGCTGGGGGTCAACATCCTCACGATCCAAGCGCAGCCCGTGCGGGGCGGCGTGGTCGACGAGCTGGTCCTCTCGGCCCCTGGAGGGCTGACCGAGGCCGACCTGCTGGACGCCCTCGGCGACGGTGGCGGCGAGGGCGCGCGGGTCTGGCCCACCACGCCTCTTGCCCTCGTCGACGGTCCCACGCGGGCGCTCTCGCTCGCCGCACGGGTCGCGGCCATGCCTGCCGAGCTGCCGTTCGCGGCCGCGGAGCTGCTCGCGGCGCAGCGCGTGCCCGCGGACCGGGTGGTGCCCGATGCCTGGCACGCCGCCCGGACCGTGCTCAAGGTGCCGACCCCGTGGGACGCGCCGCTCGTGCTCATCCGGCCCGGCGTCCCGTTCACTCCTGCCGAGGAGGCCCGGGCAGCCCGGCTTGCCGAGCTGGCTGAAGTGGTCGAGCACCAGCGCGCCACCTGACGCCGAGATCACCTCGTACACGCGCCACGTCAGGCCTAACGGACGATCAGCACGTCCAGCATCCGCGGCCCATGGACACCCTCGACTCGTTCGAGCTCGATGTCGCTCGTGGCGCTCGGTCCCGAAATGAGCGTGAGCGGCCGGGTGATGTCGAGGCGCGCGAACCCCTCCGGCACGGTGCCCACAATCGTCGCCCCCGGCACAATGCACACGTGGTGGTCCGGCACAAGGGAGATTGCGCGCCGGCCCTGATCGGGCGACCCGTCCAATACGATCGTTCCGGTCTCGGCAATGCTCGCCGCGGAACTGGTCAGCACCGCGTCGACGGCGTCGAGACGTTCGACGCCGAGTGGCGCCTCCCGCGAATCGGCCAGCGCGTTCTCGGCAATGGTCGGGTGGAGCCACTCGCCGGGAAGGCCATGGGGTGCCACGAAGTTCTTGCCCTCGAGGCGGATGCGGATCGCCTCTGCGAGTGCCTGGTGTTCAACGACTTCGACCCGGGCCTTGTAGTCCTCGAGACGATCGACGAGCCGGGCGACTAGCTCATCCTCGGTGAGACCCGAGGCGATACGGTACGCAGGGGTGACCTCAGGCCCCGCAGGGGTGACCTCAGGCCCCGCAGGGGTGACCTCGGCGCCGGTGGCGAGGGCCACGTGGATTCTGGCCAGGATGTCCTCGCGGGCGCTCACTTGGTCTCCCCTTCTGCGGGCGTTCCATCGGACGTGTCACGCTTCTTCCACTGCTGTCGGAACGACTCCGCAGGCGGCGCCGGGATGTCCCGGCTCTGCGTCCAGCCGGCGCCGATGCCGGGCAGCTTCCCTATCACCCCGTCGCGGCCCGCGGCAACCTTCCCCAGCGGAAGCCCACGTTCGAGCACGCCCATGCGCGCGCCGTCGGACATCGCCCAGGACGCGCCGGCCATGGCGAGGTCGAACTGCGACGGCAGCCGCCGCGCACCGGGCCGCGACCGCCGCGACTCGACGTCCTCCCCGCGCAGGTGCACGAGGATCTCCGGGATGTTGATCTTGACGGGGCACGCATCGAAGCACGCCCCGCACAGCGACGACGCATAGGGCAACGACTTGTTCTCCTCGGCCTCGACACCGGTGAGCAGCGGCGAGAGGATCGCACCAATGGGCCCGGGATAGGTGGATCCGTAGGCATGGCCGCCGGTCCGCTCGTAGACAGGGCACACGTTCATGCACGCCGAGCAGCGGATGCAGTGCAGGGCAGAACGCCCGTGGCGGTCGGCGAGCGCACGGGTACGGCCGTTGTCGAGCAGGATCACGTGCACATCGGAAGGGCCGTCGCCGGGCGTCGACCCGGTCCACAGCGACGTGTACGGGTTCATGCGCTCCCCGGTCGAGGACCGCGGCAGCAGCTGCATGAACACCCCGAGATCGGCGGCGCGCGGCAGGATCTTCTCGATCCCCATCACTGTGATGAGCGTCTGCGGGAGCGTCACGCACATGCGCCCGTTGCCCTCGGACTCGACCACGCCGAGGGTACCGGTCTCCGCGATCCCGAAGTTCGCCCCCGAGATGGCCACGCGGGCCGAGAGGAACTTGCGCCGCAGGTGCGCGCGGGCCGCCATCGCCAGGCGCCGCGGCTCATCGGTCAAGGAGGGGTCGACGTCCGGCATCTCGCGCAGGAAGATGTCACGGATCTCGGTCCGGTTCTTGTGGATCGCCGGGACGAGGATGTGGGACGGCTTGTCGTGCCCGAGCTGCACGATGAGCTCCGCGAGGTCCGTCTCGAACGCGGCGATGCCGCGCTCCTCGAGGTACTCGTTGAGTCCGATCTCCTGCGTGGCCATCGACTTGACCTTGACCACCTCGGTGGCCTCGCGTTCCCGGACAAGCCGCTCGACGATCTGGTTCGCCTCCGCGGCGTCCCGCGCCCAGTGAACCGTCCCGCCGCGCGCGGTGAACTGCTCCTCGAACTGCGCGAGCAGCTCGGGCAGGCGCGCCATGGCCTCGCTCTTGATCGCCGAGCCGGCGTCCCGCAGAGCCTCCCAGTCCGGGAGCTCGGAGACGACTCTGAGGCGCTTGTCGCGGATCGTGTGCGTCGCGTGGCGCAGGTTGGCGCGCATCTGGGTGTTGTCGAGCTCGCGGTGGGCGGCGGCGGGGAACGGCTCAGTCTCGGAGATGTTGCCGAAGCCGCGCGGGGGCAGGGCAGGCATTCCCAGGTCCACGGCGGTCATCGCGTGCCTCCTGTAGCAGTGGAGACGGACGACGGCGCCGCTCCCCCTGGCGCAGATCGTGCGCCTTGCGCTGGGCTGTCGGCCCGCGAGGGCGTGCCGGCCAGCGCGAGCTCGCCGTCCCACCTGAGCGGGTTCTCCCGGGTGGAGGCGAGCACCTCCGCGAGGTGGATGGTCCGCACAGGGCGACCGGACGGCGCGGTGCGCCCCTCGCGATGGAGGCCGCCGCCAATGTGCATGAGGCAGGACGCGTCGCCGCCCGCGCACGCGCCGGCGCCGGTGCCGCAGATGTTCGCGACCTTGTCGGCGAGCATGGCGGAGGAGACGTCCGCGTTCTTGATCGAGAAGGTGCCGCCGAACCCGCAGCACTGCTCCGCCTCGGGTAGGTCCACGACCTCGAGGCCGGCGACTGTGGCGAGCAGCGAGCGCTGGCGGTCCCCGAGGTGGAGCAGTCGCATGCCGTGGCAGGACGGGTGGTACGTGATGGTGCCCGGGAGGTACGAGCCGAGCTGGGCCGCGGCGTCCGTGACGCCGAGGACGTCGATGAGGAGCTGGGCGAGCTCGTAGGTGCGGGCGCCCACGGCGTCGGCGCGCCCCGCAAGGGTGGAATCGGCGCCCTTCGTGCCGTGCTCCACCGCCCAGTCCGCGACCATTGCGTGCTGGTGCTTCACCGAGGCCACGCATGACCCGGAGG
Source organism: Sinomonas notoginsengisoli (assembly GCF_021554725.1). GTDB lineage: Bacteria > Actinomycetota > Actinomycetes > Actinomycetales > Micrococcaceae > Sinomonas > Sinomonas notoginsengisoli. Next base: position 163,602 of record NZ_JAIZDP010000006.1, read on the forward strand.
GGGCGACGACGACGTCGTACTCCCCGGAGTCGAAGCCGGCCTCAAACGTGCGCACATGGTTCGCCACGACGGGGAGCGCTTCGGGGAAGTAGCCCGAGTTGACGTGCATCTGGCCACAGCAGGCCTGCCCGGAGGGGAACACGACCTCGTGGCCGAGCCGCTCCAGGATCTCGACCGTTGCCTGCGCGACGCTCGGGTACATCGCGTCCACGATGCAGGTCGCGAAGAGCGCGATTCTCATGGTGTCCTCTCTCGGCCGGGGCGCTTCGGGCGCCGCGGGCAAATGTGGTCTGACCATAACATAGGGTGTGGGATCCGTCACGGGCCGGAACTCAAGGCTTCGTCGCCCCGGCGAGCAGCTCGAGGATGTGGCGGTACGGGCGGCCCGTGGCGCGGGTCAGCCCGATCTCGCACGTCCGGTTCGAGGAGGCGTACTCTGCGAAGCGACCGCCCCGATCACGCTCGGCCTCCGCGAGGCCGCCCGCTTCCGGCGCCGTCGCCGAGGCCGTGAGCTCGGGGTGCAGGAGGCCGCGGTCCCCCGCGAAGCCGCAGCAGCCGGCCTCGACCGGCGTGAAGACCTCGTCCGCGATGTGCCCGGCGATCGCCGCGAGCTGCGCTGTGGTCCCGGCGATCGTGCTCGAGCACGTCGGGTGCAGCGCCACGGACGGGATCCGGCGGCGCACGGTCAGGCGCGGCAGGAGGCCCCCGGCGAACTCGATCGCGTCCACGACGCGCAGCCCCGAGCCCTCGGCGGCCGAGCGCAGCATGATCGCCAGCCCCTCCGCGCACGAGGAGGCGTCGACGACGATGGGCAGCCGCCCGCCCTCAGTGGCCTCGACGAGGCCGGGAACCACCACGGAGCGCATGTGCTCCCAGCCGGCCGTCATGCCCTTGGACTTCCACGGCGTGCCGCAGCACATCAAGCCGAGGCCTTCAGGCGTGCGCAGGCGAACGCCCGCGCGGTCGCACACGTCCATGAACGCCCCCGACGCGCCACCGGGATGTCCGCCCTCCTCAGGCCCGAACATTGTGCCGATGCAGGCGGCGAACAGCACTGCCTCGGCAGCCTCGTCCCGCCGCCGGGGACGGGCCGCGCCGCCGCCCGGGAGGCCGCCGTCGTACGCGGGGAGCCCCTCGCCGAACAGCTTCCGCCCCAGATGCGTCGTCCCCTCGATGGGCGCGGACGGCAGCGCCTTGGCAACACTCAACGCCGCGCCCCCCGCCCGGGACGCCGCGTTCCAGGCGTGCGCCGCGCCGTTCCACACGGCAGACTCGACAGGGCCCGCGGCCTCGGCGCGCAGGCGGCGGACCAGATCGCCGGTGTTGATCCCCACGGGGCAGGCCGTGCCGCACATGCCGTCCACGGCGCAGGTGGAGACTCCGGAGTAGTCGTAGCCGTCCATGATCTGCCGGGCGAGCTCCTCGTTGCCCTCGGCGCGGGCCTGCTCGGCGTCGCGACGGAGAGTGATGCGCTGGCGTGGGGTGAGCGTGAGCGAGCGGGACGGGCACACGGGCTCGCAGTAGCCGCACTCGACGCACCGGTCCACTTCCTCCTCGACCGTGGGCGTCACCTTGAGGTCCGCGAGGTAGGAGCGGGGGTCGTCGGAGAGGACGGCTCCCGGGTTGAGGACGCCGCGCGGGTCAGCGAGGCGCTTGACCTCCTTCATGACCTCGTACAGCTCGTCGCCGTACTGGCGGCGCACGTAGGGCGCCATGATGCGGCCCGTGCCGTGCTCGGCCTTGAGCGTCCCACCAGCGCCGAGCACGAGGTCCACCATCTCCTCGGTGAACTCCTCGTACCGGTGCGTGTCCCCGGTGGAGAAGTCCTCGTTGAGCATGAAGTGCAGGTTGCCGTCCTTGGCGTGGCCGAAGATGACGGGGTCCCGGTAACCGTGCTGCGCCAGGAGCCCCGCGAGGTCGTGGCATGTGTCCGCGAGGGCCGGGGAGGGCACGGCGATGTCCTCGAGGAGCTGGCTCGTGCCGGAGGGCCGGGCGCTCGCCACCGTCGAGTAGAGGCCCTTGCGGACCTTCCACAGGGCGGCACGCTCTCGCGGATCGCGCGTCATGGCGACCGGCTGGGCGAGGCCGAGCCCCCCGAACAGCGCGTCCGCAGACGCGGTCCGGTCTGCGAGCTCGTCAGGGCTGCCCGCCGTGAACTCGACGAGCAGGGCCGCCGGGTCTGGGAGCTCGAGTGTACGGATCTGCTCGGGGCAATCCGGCAGGCGGGACGAGACGCGCAGGGACACGGCGTCCATGAGCTCGGCCGTGTCCGCCCCGGCGGCGACGAGCTCGGGAATCGCGGCGGCGGCCGCGCGGACGCCGGGGAAGACAAGGAGCCCGGCCGCGACCTGCGGCTTGACCTCGACTGTGGCGAACACGGCCTCGGCCACGAACGCGAGGGTCCCCTCGGAGCCGATGATGAGATGGACGAAGATGTCGAGCGGGTTCTCGAAGTCCAGGAACGCGTTGAGCCCGTAGCCCATGGTGTTCTTCATCGAGAACAAGTGGCGGATTCGCGCCACCGAGTCGCCGGAGGCGAGGATGCGCCTCCGCAGCCGGGCCAGCCCATCGTGCAGCTCGGGTTCTCGCTCGGCGAATACGGACGACGCCGCGGGGTCACCGGAGTCGATGACGGTTCCCGAGGGCAGGACGAACCGCATGGACGTGAGGGTGCGGTAGGTGTTGGCCTGGGTGCCGCAGTGCATGCCGGAGGAGTTGTTGGCCACGACCCCGCCGATGGTGCACGCGATCTCGCTCGCCGGGTCGGGGCCGAGCGCCCGGTGGTGGCGCGCGAGGCGGGCGTTGACGGAACGGACCGTGGCGCCGGGCTGGACGCGGACCCGTGCTCCCCCGTCAAGCACCTCCATGCCGCCGAAGTTTCGGCGGGTGTCCGCGAGCAGCCCGGCGGTAATCGCCTGCCCGGAGAGGCTCGTGCCGCCCGAGCGGAACGTCACAGGGGTGCCGTGCCGCGCGGCCGTGGCAAGGAGGGCGGCCACATCCCGGTCGGTCCGGGGAGACACGACCACCGAGGGAACGAGGAGGTAGTGCGAGGCGTCGTGGGCCTTGGCGTGCAGGTCGAGTGGCCGCGTCGTCACGGATTCAGCACCGATCGCGGCTGCGAGTTCCTGCGCCAACAGGGGTCCTTGGCCTGGGGTGGCCCTCGGGCTGGGGTGGGCTGGGCCGCCGGGGTGGGCGCTCGTCGTTGTGCGCTTCGTCATGGGGGTCCTTCCGAAACATGTGGTCGGACCTCATGACACCACATTTGTGCTACTCGTCACAAGTGGAGCGCGCTCGTGTTCCTCCAGTCCACGCCGGTGCTCGGATGGAGCTCCCGTAGAACGCGGTCCCAGCGCGGAACGCCCTCACCCCGGTTCCGCCGCGCGCCCGGGGCGGGGCCCGCGTCGTGCCGCCGACGTTCCCCGCGTGGGGCAAGATTGAGCCATGTCTGAATCCGCCACGCACCGCGCCCACGACGTCGTGCTGCGCCACATCGAGGACAGCCTCCGCTCCGGGACGCTCAAGCTTGGAGACCGGCTGCCCGGAGAACGCGCGCTTGCGGAGCAGTTCGGGATCTCGCGGGCGTCCGTGCGCGACGCGATCCGCTCGCTCGAGGTCATGGGCATAGTCCGCAGTGCGACCGGATCCGGGCCGAACTCGGGGACGATCGTCGTCTCGGACCCGTCCTCCGCTCTGGGGGTGGCCCTGCGCATGCACGTTGCGAGCAGCGGGCTGCCGCTCAAGGACGTGGTCGAGGCGCGCATGATGATGGAGACCTGGTCACTCGAGCACGCCGCCGCCGCGCCGTGGACCCCCGAGCAGCTCGACGACGCCCGGCGCCTCCTCGACGCGATGGAGGACGACGCGCTGCCCTCGCAGATCTTCACGCTCCTCGATGCCCAGTTCCACGTGGCGCTCAGCGCCCTCGCCGGCAACGTAGTGGTGAGCACGATGATGGAGTCAATGCGCGAGGCCATCCGTGGGTACATCGACGACGCGGTGCTGCGGCGCGGGGGGTGGGACGACGTGGTGCACGTGCTGCGCGAGCAGCACCGGGGCATCTTCTCTGCGGTCGAGGCCCGCGAGGGCGAGCTCGCCTCGCGCCTGGTGCGCGAGCACATCGAGTGGTTCTACCACCAGACCCTCTGACCCGCTGCGCAGCACCCACGCTGCGTTGTGGGGCCTAGACCTTGGTCCGGTGGAAGTTGAGGTGGCTCCGCGAGGCCGTGGGCCCGCGCTGGTTCTGGTACCGGTTGCCGTAGGCACCCGATCCGTATGGGTGCTCGGCGGCCGAGGAGAGGCGGAAGAAGCACAGCTGCCCGATCTTCATCCCGGGCCACAGCTTGATGGGAAGGGTCGCGACGTTGGAGAGCTCCAGCGTCACGTGCCCCGAGAACCCGGGGTCGATGAACCCGGCGGTCGAGTGGGTGAGCAGCCCGAGGCGGCCGAGCGATGACTTCCCCTCCAGCCGTGCGGCGATGTCCTCCGGCAGCGTCACGGTCTCATACGTGGAGCCGAGGACGAACTCTCCTGGGTGGAGGATGAATGACTCGTCCGAGTCGACCTCGACGAGGCGCGTGAGCTCGGGCTGCTCCTCTGACGGGTCGATGTGGGCGTACTTGTGGTTGTCGAAGAGCCGGAAGAACCGGTCGATCCGCACGTCCACACTCGAGGGCTGCACCATAGCCGGGTCGTACGGGCCGAGCTGGATGCGCTCGGCGTCGATTTCGGCACGGATGTCGCGGTCTGAAAGGAGCACGTCTCCAAAAGTACCGCAGGCTGCGTGCACCATTGCCGCGGTGCGACTGGTGGGAATAGGGTGACCAACGGGATCGGTGTGACGAAGGCCTGGTCCGGAAGGGACTGGCGGATGCGACGTTGGGTCATGGCCATCACCGTGGCAGCCACGGCGGCACTTGCCGCCGCGACGCCCGGCGCCCCCGCGCCGTCGTCCGCTCCCAATGCGGCGAGCCAAGCGCAGGTCAGAGCGCACGACGCCGTCCCCTCGCCGAGCGCTGCCGTCCCGCCGGAGACGGCGAACCGCAGCGCTGAGGTGCGCCTCGCACCGGCGGAGGCGCCCACGAGCAGGACCGAGCCGCAGGTGAACTCGATCGAGGCGGCGCGCGGGCCGGACACCTTCGACCCGGCCATCACCTCGCTGACCCCGCTCACGGCCCCGATGGGCGATACGAGCAACCTGGTTCGAGACGACAACTCCGCCCAGGTGCTGACCGTGTTCAACGCGATCAACGCGTACCGTGCGCAGTATGGCCTGAACCCGGTCCGATACCACCTGAGCGTGCAGGACCTCGCGCAGGAGTGGAGCGACAGCATCGCGAGCCGGGAGGTGATCGAGCACCGCGCGAGCTTCTGGACCGACCCGCGCGCCCTCGGTCCGAACAACGGCGCCGGTGAGGTCATCGCCGTGCGTTGGGACCGGGACGCCGCGCAGCTAGTTGAGTGGTGGAAGACCTCGCCGTCGCACAACGCGATCCTGCTCGATGCGCGGATGAGCGTGATGGGCATTGGCATCACGTTCACGAACGGCAACCCCATCACGACCCCCAACCGGTACACCATGTGGGGCGTCGTGGACTTCTTCGGCTACACGACGCTTCCGTCGGGGACCACGGCCGCGCCCGGCGGAACGCAGCCGGCCCCCGCACCCCCGCCGGCCCCGGCACCAGCCCCCGCCCCGGCACCTGCTCCGGCACCTGCCCCCGCGCCGGCACCGACCGCCCCTGCCCCGGCACCGGTCAACCCACCAGCCAGCGTCCCGCTGGTCCCCGCGGGGGCGGAGCTGTGCGCGGCTGCCGGCCGGTTCCAGCCCACTACCCAGGACACCTCGCGCGCTTCGCTGCACAGCCCCGCGGATGTGGTGGCCCTGGATTCGAGCGGGTCGATTCAGGCCTACCCCGCGGCCGGCGGGAAGCTCGGTGCGCCTGCCACCATCGGCACCGGATTCGGGAACGCCCAGTCGGCGATCTCCGTGGACTGGGACCGCGACGGCATCCTTGACCTCCTCGTGCAGTGGCGCGACGGCAGGCTCGTGCTGTACCCGGGGCTTGCCGCGGGCGGATTCGCCGCGCCCGTGACGCTCGGCCAGTCCGGCTGGGACACGATGACGGTGGCGGCCGGGCTGTGGTGCGGGACGAACCGCCTCCCCCAGCTCCTGGCCCTCGATCCGGCCGGAAACCTGTATTTCTACCCGAACCGGGGCACCGGGGACATTTTTGAGCGCGCCCTGCTCGGCACCGGCCTCCCCGTGGGGCCCACCGCAATCCTCGACGCGAGCGGGGACGGGATCGACGACCTCGTGGTCCAGCGCCCGGACGGCGCGCTCGTGCTCTACCGCTCGCTCGGGCAGGAGCAGCTCGTGGCCGAGGCCCGGCCGGTGATCGCTTCGGGGTGGGGCACGAGCGGCCCATTGCGGGTCCTCCAAGGTCTCGATGGCCCTAACACCCTCGGGATCACTGCGGTTCGCGCCGACGGGTCTCTCGCCTACTGGCCGCTCGCGGGCGGGCAGTTCGGCGCGCCCCGGACGCTCGCGACCGGCTGGACCGGCCTGCGGCTCGGCTGAGCGCATGACGCCGCCCGCCGCGTTGCGCTTCGGCGGCGCCGCGAGGTGGCCGACCCAGCACGCAGCCCGTCCGGGCCCCGCCCGAGGCGAGCACGCGCCGTCGTGCGCTACTGCTCGAGGACGCTCTTGAGGGTCTCGAGCTGGGCGACCTCGTGATCCATGGTCTTCTGGATCATGCCACCCATGAGCTTCATGAACCCGGTGGGCTCGAAGGAGAGGCCCAAGGAGACTTTCGTGCCGCCGGGCTCGGGCGTGAGGAGGAAGACGCCGTGCGGCCGCGCGGGCCCGGCGATGACGCGGAAGCGGAGCACCTCGCCGGGACGGGCCTCCGTGATCTCGTAGTCCCCGTCGATCTCGCGCCCACCCGGACCAGAGAGCCGCTGTGCGTAGACAGCTCCTTCGCCGCCAGCGGGGCCGGAAGCGTGGGAGACGGAGCGGACGCCGGAGCGCCACTTGGAGTTGTTGAGCCCGTCTGCGAGGAACGCGTACACGTCCTCGGGAGTGCGCTTGACGAGCACGGAGTATTCAGCCGCTGCCATGCCGGTCAGAGTATGGGCGTCAGCTGGGATCCGGCTGGGAAGAACCCGGCGTGTCGTGCCCGAGTTCCTCACGCATCTCGGCGCGGCGCTTGGGCGAGGCGAAGGCGAGGCGCATGTGGTCGTTCGTGAGGACGTCCGCGACGCCGATCATGAGCACGGCGAAGACGATCTGCTCCACGACCATCCAGTACGGGTACAGGCCGGGGATGGTCGCGACCACGAGGGTCACGACCGGGAAGATCTGGCTGAAAAGCCGCAGCCTCTGGTACCCCCAGTAGTAGCCCTGCCGGGCGCGCCAGGCGAAGAAGAACAGCGTGACGGTCATGAGGAGCACGACGACGCCGCGGAACCACGCCGCGAACCCCACCTCCGTGCCGCGCGCCTGGAGCACGACCGCGATCACGACCGCCCCGAGACCGACCACACTCTCAAGGCCGGTCGTTGCGCCCGCCCTGGGCGCGGGGGTCATCCCTTCGGTTGATCTTCGCCGAAGTCACCGCCTGAGGCGCCGACGTCACCCCGCGCGCGGCGACCACGCGCCGTCGTGCGCACCAAAAGGCCGCGCCGACACCGAGTGCGGCGGGCCACGCGAGGTACAGCCCGCACGAGGCCGCGATCCCCATCACCGCGGCGAGCCCCACACCGGCCACGGCGCGTGGCCCCCGACCGGGCAGCAGGCGCAGCGCCGCCGCGAGCCCCGCCACGTACACTGCGATGATCGCCGCGGTCACGAGCCGGACCAGGACCTCGCTCGTGTCCGGCCCGCCCGCAAGGATGCCGAGCCCGACGCCGCTCAGCACGGCCACGGCAACGAGCGCGTTGCGTCCCCGTCCGAACCACCCCGGCAGGGACGCTGAAACGCCGAGCGACCGCCCCAGCTCGACGGCGCCGGTCGCGTAACTCGTGAGGGTGCCGAGCGTGAGCACGACGGCGAGCCCCGCCGTGAGCGCCTCGCCTGCCGGGCCGAGGGCGTACGCTAGCAGGGACGCGAGCGGTGCGTCGCCGCCGGCGCCGTCCCCGAGTGCGAAGATCGACACCGCCGCGAGGGCCAGGTAGAGGACGCCGATCGTGATGAGGGCCAGCGCGGTGACCACGCCCAGGTCGCGCCTCGGATCCCGGAACTGCCCGCCGAGGTAGCTCATCGCCTCCCAGCCGGAGAAGGCCCACATGATGAGCGCCGCGGACGGTGCCACCGCGCTCCAGCCGTGCGGCGCGAACGGCTCGATCCGGCCCGCGTCGACGCGGCTGGCACCCGCGCCGATCGCGATGACCAACACCGTCAGGATCGTGCCAGCGATGATCAGCTGGAGCGTTGAGGACGTCCGAACACCCGCCCACACGGCCCCGAGCACGGCGGCCGTGATGCCGCCGGCAACCCCCACGGCAGTCCAGCGCGGAGCCCCGAGCGCGTGCGCCACATACTGGCCCGCGAACAGTGCGGACGCGGGAATGCCGAGGGGGATCGTCAGGTAGAACCACCAGCCGGACGCCGTGGCCCAATACCCGCCGAACGCGCGACGCACGTACGTCGAGACGCCCCCGCCGTCCGGCAGCAGCCGCCCGAGCGAGGAGAACGTCCAGGCGATCGGCACGGAAGCCACCACGAGCGCGGCCCACGCGAGCAGGCTGGCCGGCCCAGCAGCCCGGTAGGAGAGGGCGGGGAGCGCGATCACGCCCGTGCCGAGGACCGCCCCGAGGTAGTACGCGAGCCCCCGCACCCGTCCTAGTTCCCCGGCCCGCACGGGGCGGATAGCAGTGTCAGCACTCATGCACCCAACGCTAGGAATCCGGGCCCCCACCCACGAGTGCAAACCGTGCCGCGGACCGCTAGATTTGTGCCATGGCCTCAATCCCAGCCTCGCCGGTAGCCCACCGCGTGGGCCTCGTCCTCACGGACAACCTCCCGATCTTCGAGCTCGCGGTCCCCTGCGAGGTGTTCGGCGTCGCGCGCCCGGACCTCCACGACCCGTGGTACGAGCTCACCATGGTGCGCGGCGAACCCGGTGAGATCACGACGGCGGGCGGGCTCGCGCCGTCGTCCGCGGAACCACTCGCGGCGCTGCGGGAGGTGGAGACGATCGTGGTCCCGGCGTGCGAGCGGAGCCTCCAGATGGACCCCGCGACGCACGCCCCGCTCCTGGCCGAGCTGCGGGCGGCGGCCGGACGCGGGGCGCGGATCGCGTCGCTGTGCTCGGGGGCGTACCTGCTAGCCCAGGCGGGGCTCCTCGACGGGCGCGACGCCACGACGCACTGGATGAACTGGGAGGACTTCGAGGACTCGTTCCCGCGGGTGCGGCTGCGGCGGGACGTGCTGTTCACCGCCGATGCCGGCGTCTACACGAGCGCCGGGACGGCCGCCGGGGTGGAGCTGTGCCTGCAGCTCGTGCGCGAGGACTTCGGCGACGCGATCGCGGCGAGTGTGGCGCGGCGCATGGTCGTGGCCGAGCGGCGCGGGGCAGCGCAGTCCGAGTACCTCGAAGCGGTCCCGCGACCGCTCCCGGCGGACCCCCTGCGCCACGCGATGGACTGGGCCGAGAAAAACCTGCACGACCCGATCGGCCCGGACGCGATGGCCCGCCGGGCACGCATGAGCCGGCGCACCCTGTACCGGCGGTTCGAGGCGGCCACGGGCACGTCGCCGTCACAGTGGCTGCTCGAGCGGCGGGTCGACGCGGCACGCCGGCTCCTCGAGTCGACCAACCTGCCCGTGGAACGCGTTGCCGAGCGCGCAGGCGTCGGGTCCGCGGCGAACCTGCGGGCGCACTTCGCACGGCTCGTGGGGATGTCGCCGTCCGCCTACCGGGACGCACGACGCCGCGTGCCTGCCTGAGTGCCGCCCCGCCGCCTCCGCCTCGGACCACCCTCGCACGTACTGTAAGCTGGGTGGAGCCCTTCGGGGCATGCGGCCGTAGCTCAATGGCAGAGCGCTCGCTTCCCAAGCCAGATACGCGGGTTCGATTCCCGTCGGCCGCTCCACTCCAGCCCCCGGGTCTCTGCCCCGGGGGTCTTTTTGTGGCCCGGGGCCTGGTCCCACAGTGAGAGCCGGGCCACAGAGCCTTCCGGGCTGTGGGGGTAGAATTGGGCGCGATGAATCGCACACTGTTCAAGTCCAAGATCCACCGCGCCACGGTCACGCATGCTGACCTGCACTACGTCGGCTCGGTGACGATCGACCTTGACCTCCTCGAGGCGGCCGACATCCTGCCCGGCGAGCTCGTCTCCATCGTGGACATCACCAACGGCGCGCGGCTCGAGACGTACACGATCGCCGGTGAGCGCGGCTCGGGCGTGATCGGCATCAACGGCGCCGCAGCACACCTGATCCACGAGGGCGATCTGGTCATCCTCATCACGTACGCGTCGATGAGCACCGAAGAAGCCCGCGAGTTCGTGCCCACCGTGGTCCACGTCGATGCCGAGAACAGGATCGTCCAGCTCGGCACCGATCCCGCCGAGGGGCACGGCGGGGGCATGCTCCGCCCGCCCTTCGCCATCCAGGCGCACCTCAACTAGGCACCACGCGGCATTACGCCCGGCACGGGAGGGCGCCGACGGCACGCTAGTCTGGGACGCATGCCCTCAGGAGACCGCTTCCTTGCCGCGTGCCCCAGCAGGTCGGCGTGCTAGGAGTCCTCTCGGGGTTCTTCGTCGTCTGGGCGATCATCGGCGCGGGCTGGTTCGTAGCCCGCAAGCAGCTCCTCGGAGCGAACGCCCAGAACGTCCTGAGCAGGCTCTCGTTCTTCGTCGCGAGTCCGGCCCTGCTTCTCGAGACCCTCGCGAATTCAGATCTGAGCACCGTCTTCTCCTCCCACCTCCTGGTCATCACGGTGAGCTCTACCGTGATCGGCATCGTCTCCTTCGCGGTCTTCCGCTGGGTCCGGCGGCGTGAGTTCTCCGAGTCGCTCGTCGCCTCCATGAGCTCATCGGTCGCCAACTCGGCTAACCTCGGCATCCCGATCTCGGTCTTCGTGCTCGGCAACGCAAGCTACGTCGCCCCGCTGCTGATCTTCCAGCTCGCGCTGTTCACGCCGACCTACCTGCTGATGCTGGACGGCACGACTGCCACGGCCAAGCCGGGCGCCGCGCGGGTCCTCCAGTTTGTGCTCCCCGTGGTGACGAACCCGAACATCGTGGGGTCGATGGTCGGCCTCGTGCTCGCGATGACGAAGTGGCACCTCCCCGAGCTGGTCATGCAGCCGATCCACCTGATCGGCGGGGCGGCGATCCCTGCGATGCTCATGGCGTTCGGGATCTCGCTGCAGGGCTCCCGCCCGCTCAAGGCGGACGACGGCCGGCGCTTCGACACCCTCCTCGCCTCGGTGCTCAAGCTCGTGGCGCACCCGCTCATCGCCTACCTGTTCGCACGCTTCGCCCTCGGGCTTGAGGCGCATGCGCTGTTCGCCGCCGTGGTCACCGCCGCTCTGCCAACCGCGCAGAACGTCTACGTCGCTGCGCAGCGCTATCAGCGCGGCATCGTGGTGGCGAAGGACACCGTGCTCATCACCACCGTGGTGGCCGTCCCGGCCATGGCCATCATGGCGGCCCTCCTCGCCTGACGAGACGCAGGTTCCCCACCATGAGGGGTCACTTCCCCACCATGAGGGGTCACTTCTCTACGCCCGGACGTCACCTCACAGCAGGTTGGCCTCGAGCGTCCCCTCGACGAACTTCCCGAGCCGCTCGGGCGTCCAGCCGCGCTTGATGACGAGGGTCTCGTAGAGCTCGGCGGACGTCGTCATGAAGAAGACGTCGGCTGCCTCGTCCTCGTCTACCCCTGGCCGTAGGAGCCCGCGGGCAATCACTTGGCGCGCATTGTGGAGCATGCGCTCATACCGGGCGTTGTCGACAGCGTCCAGGAGGGCGGCCATGTCGGCGTCGCCGCTCGCCGCAGCGTCCCGGATGAGCAGCATAATGGGCGACCCCCGCGGGCTCAGCTCAGAGACGAACCGTCCGAACTGCGCCATAAGCGCCCGCGCGTCCGTGGCCGCCTGCTGCGCGGCGTCGGAGCGCGCCTCGGCGGGAACGTCCTCCACGCCGAGCAGGCTCTCGTCATAGATGGCCCGGACGAGGCCCGGCTTGCCGCCGAAGTTCTTGTACACGAACTCCGCCGAGACGCCGGCAACGCCGGCGATCTGGGCGATCGTCGTGGCCCCGTAGCTCTGGCTCAGGAAGAGCGCGCGGGCGTGCGCGAGCACCGCCCGCCGGGACTCCTCGGCCCGCGCCCGCCGGCCCGCTGAATTGTACGCACGGGACGCGGCAGACCCTTTGACTCCAGCAGACACTGGGCTTAAACTCCAATCAATACAGTTAGCTGTATCCAAATGAGCGTACCAGCCTCCGCCCTCATCCAGCATCCCCAGCACAGGAGCACATCATGGACGCCTCAGGAATCGATCTCCTCCCCGACGGCCCCGTCCGCCGAATGATCGCCGCCGCGAACCGCCACGACCTCGAGGCGATGGTCGCCGAGTTCACCGAAGACTACGAGAACGTCACTCCCAACCACCCAGCCCGCAGCTTCACGGGCCGCGCCCAGGTCCACCGGAACTGGGAGACCCTCTTCGCCGGCGTCCCGGACCTGAGCCTCACGGTCCACGCGGCCACCACGGCGCCGGACGGCACCCTCTGGATGGAGTGGAGTAACGCGGGAACGCGGCGCGACGGCATCGCGGTGCACATGGCCGGCGTGTCCATCCTCACGATCCGAGACGACCACATTGCCGGAGCGCACTTCTACCTCGAGCCGGTTGACCCGGGGGCCGGGGACGTGAACGCTGCCGTCCGTGAGGTCACGGGAGTCGCCGCGCCAACACCCCAGGAGGCCAGGCCATGATCCTGATCGTCGGCGGTACCGGCCGCCTCGGCCGCGAACTCGTGGAGCAGCTCGCCCGCGCGGGCGAGGCCGTGCGAACCCTCTCGCGCGGCGCGTCCCAGCCCATCCCGGAGACGCACGACGGCGTGGAGCGGCTCCGCGGCGACCTCGCCTCGCGCGCGGACTGCGACCGTGCCGTCAAGGGCGCGGACCAGATGGTCTTCGCGGCCTCGGGGTTCGGCCTGCCCAAGGGCGGGGACCCCCGGAGCGTGGACCGTGACGGCGCCGTGCGCATCGTGCAGGCCGTGGCGGAATCCGGAGTGCGGCACGTCATCATGATGTCGATGGTCGGAGCCGCACCGGACGCGCCCATCGAGTTCCTGAGGATGAAGTTCGAGGCAGAGGAAGCGGTGAAGTCGTCCGGCATGGAGTGGACCGTGATCCGCCTCGGCTCCAGTCTCGAGCAGCAGCTCGTGGTGCTCGGCGATCCGCTCGCTGCGAAGGGCACCGTTCCGCTCTTCGGCTCCGGCGCCGCCCCCGTCACGTTCACCTCGACTGCAGACGCCGCAGCGATCGTCCGGCGGGCCCTGACAGACCCGGCGTTGAGGAACCGCACGATCGAGTGGGGCTCCGAAACGCACACGTCCGGAGAGCTCGCCGCAATGCTCATCGAGCATGCCGGGAAGGGGCGGGTCCAGCGGATCCCCACCGCTGTCCTCAAGGCGATGAGCGTCGTCGCCCGTCCCTTCTCGCCCTTCATGGCACGCATGGCGGGGGCAGGACTGTGGATGGACAGCGGCGGCGCGGCCTTCGACGTGCGCCCGGCGCGCGCCGAGTTCCCCGACATCCCAGTCAGGGGGATGCGCGAGGCGGTAGCGTCGTTGAACCAGCCGCACGGATGAGACGAGCGCAACCGGGCACTGCGCGCCCATTGGTAGGGTGGAGCGGGTGCAGACCAGCTCCGCCCTCCTTCGGACCGCCGCTGCCTGGCTGTTGGCCCTCGTGCTCGCCATCGTCGCATCGGTGGTGGCCATCACTACAGTCAAGAACACCGTGACTGCGCCGGACGTCCCAGTCCGTGCCTACATCGAAGCCCTCCAGGCCGGGGACGGCGCCCATGCCCTCGGGCTCCTGCATGCATCGGTTCCCGCTGGGAGTGCGGCCCTCCTGGACGGCCCCCCGCTCAAGGACTCGATGAGCCGGGTCAAGGACCTCACGTTCGACACCGTCAGGGCCAACGGCGACCACGCGAGCATCGCGGTGCGCTACACCGTGGACGGCCAGAGGCACGAGAGCCAGTTCGCGGTGGACCGCACAGGCACCGACTGGCTCTTCTTCCCGCGCTGGTCCATCTCCTCCACGAGCCTGCCCACGCTGACCGCCACAGTAGTCAACTCGTCCCGCGCCACCCTGAACGGCTCGACCGTGAACATGCCGGACGGCCGCAACTCGTTTCCCGTGTTCTTCCCGGGCTCCTATGTCGGCTCGCTGGAAGGCGAGCAGTTCGCCGCGGAGCCGCGCGCCGTCGTCGTGAGCGGTCCTGGGCCGGCAGGTCCGCTGACTCTCACCACGAAGGCCACGCACCAGCTCGTGGACTCCATCAGCTCCAAGATCCACGGCTACCTGGACGACTGCGCGCGCACGGCAACGCAGCAACAGCGCCTCCAGCCCGACTGTCCGTTCTCGCTCGCAACCAACACGCGCATCCAGGATGGGACCATCGCGTGGAGCGCATCTGCCTATCCCACCGTTTCTGTCGAGCCGTATCAGGGCCGCTGGACGCTCGCCCCGCTCACCGGAAAAGCACGGCTCAAGGCCACCGCAATCGACCTGTTCACGGGCGCCAAGTCCCCTCTGGACATCGAGGTCGCCTTCGATTTCGGCGCGCGCCTCGACGTCACGGACACCGCCATCACCGTGACGCCTCAGCTCAAGTAGGCCCCACGCAGCCCTTGGGCAGGCGAGCCCGTCTGGATTCCGACCGGCTTTCGGGGTGCTCACGCTGTGTCCCGTCGCGACGCGCCGCCGTTTCGGCCTGGCCGCCAGCCAAACTAGGTCGGAATCACCACACGGGCCACCGGACGCCCTGCGAGCGGGCGCGAGACCTCGCCGACCAGCACCTCCGGCCGGTGCACGACGTCGGCGTACCCGTACCTCAGCACCACGAGGCCGCCCAGCTGAGCGGCCCTGTCGCGCACGCGGTCCTTGCCGCGCTGGACCCGCTCCTCGTGCGTCCTGCCGTCGAGTTCCACAATGATCCATCCCTCGATGAGCAGGTCCACCCAGCCGATTCCGTCAATCCACACCTGCGCCTCCACTCTGAAACCGGCCCGGCGCAGCAAGGTCCTGGCCAAGGTCTCAAGGAGGGAGTCCGCACCGCGGTCCACGAGATCGAGAACGGCCCGGGCCCTGCCGTTGCGAGGGCCATGCAGGTGGTCGCGGAGGTGCTTGATCGCGAGGCCCTTCTGCACGACGGCCGACTCCGCGATCACGAGCGCCTCGAACTCCGGGAGGCATCGCAGTGCATGGAGCACCACGTCTGTGAGGCCTGCAACCGGGGCAGCGGGATGGGGCGGGACGTGAGAGCCTCGATGCACGACGGCGTTCGGGGCACCTTCCCCTGTAGAGCGCAGCATATGGGGTCGGTCACCGGGTTGAGGCGCCCGCAGCACCCACAGCCCGTAACGCCCAGCCGCCGTGACGCAGGTCAGGAGCGAGCGGGTCCGACGGGCTAGGACGAAGAGCGGGTCTGCGGTGGGCAAGGCGTACAGTCCCTTACGGACCCGCAGCAATTCTCCGCCCGCAACCGCTTCCCGCACCGCTGGCTCGGACACCTCATGGCCCAGGAGGTCCTTGAGCCGTGCCACGCCATGGAGGCGCTCGAGGCAATGGGCAAGCTGCGGGTCCATGGACTTATCCTTGGCAGCCGGACGCCCGCAGCACATTCACGGGCGCGGCTATGTGGACAACCCCACCTAGATTCCGACCGGCTTTCAGAGCCATCGGTCCGTGTCGCGTCGCGACACGCCGCTCTCGGCCCGGCGCACAAGGGGAATGGCGGTCGAAATCACGACGGCGCCCCCCGTCACCGGGGATGGCCGGGGCGCCGTCATGCGTGGCCCTACAGCATCAGTCCAGGCCGCGCAGGTCGAGCGCGAGGGTGGCATCCGCGCCGTCCTGCAGCACGATGGGGATGCCCCAGTCCTGCTGGTACAGGTGGCACGCGGCGTGGTCCGGGATCTCCTCGCCGGGGGCGCCATCGCAGGCCGCGGCGCGGGCGGTGATGTGAAGGACGCCCTCCGTGACCGCTGGGTTGAGCTCGAGGGTGCGCGTGAGGCCCTGAGAGGTACCGGTACCGCCGAGGAGGAGTTCGGCAGGGGTCGAGGAGATCTTGAGCTGGGTCGGGTCGCCCCAGCGCTCATCGAGCTTCTGTCCGGTTGGCGCGGCGAACCGGATGGTGAGCCCGAGCGGACCCGGGGCCACGGGGGTCTTGGGCCGCTGCGTCTGGCGCTCTCCCTCGTCGACCTGCTGGGCCTCCTTCGGGATCGGCACAAGCACGAGCTCGTGGCGGTTCGTCTCGGTGACGAGCAGGAGCGGCTCGGCGCCCTCAGCGGCGGGCGGGACGACGACGACGTCGGCTGGCTCGGCGAGTCCACGCGCCAGGGTCGAGACGGTCCCCTTGCCGCCGCCTGAACCCCCGCTGCTCGGTGCATAGCGGCGCACGGCGCCGTTGTAGGTGTCCGCGATGGCCACCGAACCGTCGGGCAGGACGGCGACGCCGAGCGGGTGCTGGAGGCGTGCCTGCTCCGCGGGGCCGTCGCGGAAGCCGAAGTCGAACAGGCCCTCGCCCACGGCGGTCTCGACGGTGACGTTCCCATTCGATCCGGTCCCGCCGAGGCGCAGGCGGCGGAGCGCGGAGGTCTCGGAGTCAGCGACCCAGATGTCCCCGGACGGGTCGACAGCGAGGCCTGATGGCTGGGCGAACCACGCCTGCGTGGCCGGCCCGTCGAGGAGGCCCTCGAGGCCGGAGCCGGCGAGGATTGCGACCTTGCCCGTGAGCGGGTCGAACGTGAAGATCTGGTGGGTGCCCGCCATCGCGACGACCACCTTCTGGAGCTTCTCGCTCCACACCACGTCCCACGGGGAGGACAGGGACACGTTGGTGCTGTGGCCAAGGTAGCCGATATCCTCGGCGTCGCCGGCGAAGTCCGCGTGGTGCGCAACGGTTGCGGTCGTGGTGGCGGCAGCACCGGCGTCGTCCCTGCCTGCCTTCGCCCACGTCCCGGCCCCATCGCCGTTGACCCGCGCGGGCCCCGCGTCGAGGAGGCGCTGGACACCGTTGCCGGCTATGGTCTGGACGTAGCCGGAGCTGAGGGAGACACCGCGGAGGCGGTGGTTGACGGTGTCCGCTACGACAGCCTCATAGCCCGTCTGCCAGGCGATCGAGGGCGGCAGCACCGCAACCGCCTGCGGCTCGTTGAACTGGGCGGTCTCTGCCTGCCCGTCCAGGAAGCCCTTGGTGCCGGAGCCGATCACCCGCTCCACGGTCTCCAGATCGGGCCGGAGCTCTACGAGCCGGTGGTGGCCGGTGTCGACCACGAGGTAGTTGCCGTTCGCCAGAGGCACGGTCTGGCCCGGGAAGCGCAGCGTCCCGGCGGTGGGCTCGGGAGCGACGTAGGGACCGTCTCCGCGGTGCAGCGTGCCCTTGGCCTCATGTTCGGCGACGAGCTCCTCGATCAGGACACCGAGGCCACCGGAATGGCCCTCGCCGGAGAGGTGGGCCACGATGTAGCCCTCCGGGTCGACGACCACGAGCGTGGGCCACGCGCGGGCCGTGTAGGCCTGCCACGTGAGCAGGTCTGGGTCGTCGAGGACCGGGTGGTGGATTTCGTAGCGCTCGACGGCGGCCGCGAGCGCCACGGGGTCCGCCTCGTGCTCGAACTTGGGCGAGTGCACGCCGACGGTGACGAGGACGTCGTTGTACTTCTCCTCGAGCGGACGCAGCTCGTCAAGGACGTGGAGGCAGTTGATGCAGCAGAAGGTCCAGAAATCGAGGAGCACAATTTTGCCCCGGAGCGCCGCGAGGTCCAGCTCCGTCCCGCCAGTGTTGAGCCACGCGCGGCCGCCGAGCTCGCTCGCCCGGACGCGGCGTGCGCTGCGCAGGGCCTCGGCGGCGGACTCGGTGGATTCTGCGGTCACGGGTACTCCTCAACGTGCTCGTCACCGTCTGCTCGGCAACGCTCTTTGGGTCAACCCCATTATCCCGGGGTTTCTTCCGGACATTACGCCTTGCTACGCAGGCTGGGCGGCCGCGGCCGCCCAGCGGGACGCCGAAGCCCAGCCCACGGGGTGACCTCGGCGCCCCACGGGGTGACCTCGGCGATGCGCTACCGGCCTTGGGCCTCGTCCCGCTCCTGGAGCCTGGTGAACATGGCGTTGTACGCGTCGAGGTCCGCGTCGTGGTCGCGGTCGGCGGCGCGGTCCCCGCGCCGGGACTCGCGCGCGTCGGACATGGACCATTTGACGGCCACGCCGATCGCCACAATCAGGGTCGGGATCTCGCCGATGCCCCACGCTATCCCTCCACCGGTCTGCTGGTCCTCGATCGCAGACTGGCCCCACGGACGCCCGAGGTTGCCGAAGTAGGTGGGCTCGAGCAGGATGTTGGACCCCATGAGCGTGACGCCGAAGAACGCATGGAAGGCCATGGTCGCGAGCAGCAGCACGAGCCGCATCGGGTAGGGGAACCGCCGCGGCAGGGGGTCAGACCCGATCATGGTCAGCACGAAGATGTACCCGGTGAGCGTGAAGTGCAGGTTCATGAGCTCGTGGCCCACGTGGTCCCGCATTGCGTACCCGAAGAGGTCCGAGTAGTAGAAGAGGATGATGGACCCGGCGAAGTTCGCCGCGGCGAACAGTGGGTGGGTGACCAGCTGGGACCACTTCGAGTGCACGAACACGAGCAGCCACTCGCGCAGCCCGCGGCTGCCGTCGCGCCGCGGTGTGAGGGCCTTGAGCGCGAGCGTCACGGGCGAGCCGAGCACGAGGAAGATCGGCGCGACCATCGTCAGCATCATGTGGTCCACCATGTGCGCCGAGAAGAGCACCCGCCCGTATACCGCGGGCGGCCCACTCGTGATGTACGTGAGCACCAGCAGCCCGGCGAACCAGGAGGCCGCCCGCGGCCAGGACCACGAGTCGCCGCGACGGGCCACCTTGACCATGCCGAGGATGTAGGTCACGGCCCCGAAGAGGGCCACGGTGACCCACAGCCAGTCGGGGCGCCACTCGGTGACCCACCGGGAGGCAGTGAGCTCGGGTGGCAGCTGATACCCCGTGAGGATGAAGGCGGGCGACGCGTCCGGAGCGTAGGTGGTCGGCTCGGGCGGGGCGGAGCGGGAGAGTGCCACGGCGAGTCCGGACACCGCGCCCATGACCACGGCCTCGACGCCTATCAGCTGCCAGAGCACCCGCCTCGCCGACGCCCCCCGGCTCAGCTGCGGGATGACCCACTGCCGGTGCATGAACCCGATGCCTCCGAGCACCACCGCGAGCGTGGACTTCGCGAGGATGATCTGCCCGTACGCGGACGTGAACAGGTCAGAGAGGTTCGGCAGCCGGACGAGCGCATTGATCACGCCGGACGCGACCACGAGGATGAACGCGAACAGTGCGAGCGCGGAGAACCGCCGCAGCGCCGCCTCGGTCGCGTCGATGGCGCGGCTCCGACGCACGACGCCGTCCGCCCGGCTTCCGCGCGGTGCGGCACCAGGGCGGGACTCGCCATCGTACCCGGGGCCGCGGGCGTCCGGTCCCCCGGCAAGGGTGCGGCCGAGGAGCGCCAGGACTGCGATGCCCCCCACCCACAAGGACGCGCCGACGAGGTGCAGGAAGAGGGAGTTGATCGCGCCCTCATGGTCATTGGAGCTCGCGGAGTGCCCGATGAGTGCCATCGGTGCGAGACCGATGAGAGCGAGGAGACCGGTGAGCGCGAGGCCTGTCAGGGACCGCACGGCGAAGAGAAGCGTCGCGACCACGGCGGCGATGATCACGGTGGCGAGCCAGGCCCTGCCCACGTCGAGGCCGGTCATGAAGAACACCAGCTGCTTCGTGTACTCGGCCCCGCCGGAGAGGGGCTGCCCGATGAGGTCGGAGTGCGTCAGGATCAGGACCGCGATCGCGCTGAGCGTCCAGGCCACGGCGCCGCCCGTGGCGACCCGCAGGGCGCGCGTGAAGGCGGGGTGCTCATCGGCGTCGAGCGCCTCCGCCTCGGGCGCGCTGTCCGAGGCCCCGCGGTGCGAGCGCTGCGGCGTCGGGTGGCGCGGCAGGATGCCGACCGCGAAGGTGATCCCTCCGAGGACGAAAGCAAGCGAGAGGTTGAGCGTCGTCTTGGCCACAGGAAGGCCCCACCGCACGACCGCCCCGGGATCAAGCACCTGCCGCGCGGCGGCCGCGCCCGAGAAGAGCAGGGCGCCGGTCAGCGCCAGCACTGCGACGGCGAGCGCCGCGATCGCCCACCCCCGTGCAGGGCCCGCGTGTACCGCGGGGGCGGTGCTGGCGGCTGGGCGGACGGGGGAGGCAGGTCGTGGCACCCCTCCATTGTCCCCCACCGTCCAAGGGCGTCCGCACGGACACCAGCGCCCGGGAGCCCGCGAGAGGAAAGACGCCGGGAGGGGGCGGCGGCGTGATGCCGCTGCCCCCTCCCGGGGCGGTCTTGGTATTGGAGTCTACTTCTTCTTGCGGGAGGCAGCGGCCTTGAGCTTGGAGCCGGCCGTCAGCTTCACGCTGAAGCCAGCAGGGATGTCGATGGCGGCACCAGTCTGCGGGTTGCGGCCGGTGCGAGCGGCACGCTCGGTGCGCTCAACGGCGAGCCAGCCCGGAATGCTGATCTTCTCACCCTTGTGGACGGACTTCTCGAAGACCTCGAACAGTGCGTCGAGCACACCGTTGACTGCGGCCTGGCTGAGGCTGGTCTTCCCGGCGACCTCTGCGACCAGCTCGCTGCGGTTCTTAGCCATGTGTCCTCCTGGAGGTTTGGTTTCTACATGTCAGCCCGCGGCAGTGTGCTCTGGGCTGCTGTTACCGCAACTTACCAGCTAACCCGCGCGTGGCCAGCAGTTTCCCGCGTGTTTCCGGGCTTTTTCGGGCCTTTCTGCCCATTTTGCCCCCTTTTGAGCCGTGATTCGGGGGCGCAAGTCTCACTTAGGCGGCTCGGAGTAGGTTTGTGGCATGGCAGCGCCCGCGCCCTTGACCCGGCCTCAACGGGCCCTCGTGGACGCGTGGTTCGGGGCCTGGGAGCTCGTCGAGGACCTCTCCTGGGGCCTCCAGGGCATCCATGTCCTCAAGATCTCCACCGTGCGGGGTCCGGTGGTCGTGAAGGCCTCGGAGACCGGGCACCACATTGTGCGCGAGGCACGCGCCCACCGGCAGATGACCGGCCCCCTCACTGCCCTGGATCCGCCCCGCACCCCGGCGCTCCTGCACGCCGATACCCGCGCCGCCATCCTCGCCGCAGCGTGGCTGCCGGGACGCCTCCTTGAGGGCGGTCCGCACGAACACTCCGCCGAGGCCTTCCGCCAGGCCGGCGAGCTCCTCGCGCTCGTCCATGTCCCGAGGAAGGAGGCGGGCAGCTACGATGCTGCCGTGCTGAACAAGATCGGCGACTTCCTCCTCCGGGCAGCCGGCCTCGCGCCCGCGGACCACCTCAGTGTCGTCGAACGCCTCGTCGCCTCGCACCGCCCCGCCAACCGCTGGCTGTACGCGACCCACGGCGACTACCAGCCGCGGAACTGGATTGAGGACGGCGACTGGACCGCGGGCCAGGGACGGGTGAGCATCATCGACTGGGGTCGCGCCGGGTACCGTCCGTGGGTCACGGACCTCGTCCGGCTCGAGCACCAGTGGTTCCAGCCGCGCCCCGACCGCCCTGCGCACGACGGCGCCCGGCTGCGGGCGTCGTTCTATGCCGGCTACGGCCGCGACCCGGCACAGGAGCCCGACTCGTGGCGCCTCGACACCCTCCTCCAGTCGCTCGGGACCATCGTGTGGGCTCACGAGGTGCGCGACGCCGCTTTCGAAGAGGAAGGCCGGCGCATGCTCGCACGCGCCGTCGAGTGGTTCGGCTGAAGCAGCCCGAAACCGAGGCGGGCGCACGACGACGGGTGGGAACCCCGCCGTCGTGCGCCCGCCTGGCACCGTGCCCGCGTTGGGTGCGTCCTTGATCAGGCCTTCTCGGGCCGGTGCCCTTGCTTGGCGAGCTGGATCTGCTCGTAGACGTGGTGGCGCAGCTCGGTGAAGCGCGGCAGGGCACGGGTCTCGAGCTGGTCGCGCTCGCCGGGCAGGTCGATCACGAGGTCCTCCTGCACCACGGTCGGCGAGGAGGAGAGCATGATGACGCGCTGGCCGAGGTACACGGACTCGTCGATGTCGTGGGTGACGAACAGGACCGTGACGCCGAGGTCCTTCCAGATGCGCCGGATGAGGTCCTCGAGGTCGGCGCGGGTCTGTGCGTCCACAGCGGCGAAGGGCTCGTCCATGAGGAGCACCTCTGGCTGGTACGCGACCGCGCGGGCAATCGCGACGCGCTGCTGCATGCCGCCGGAGAGCTGCCACGGGTAGGAGCGCGGCACATGGGCCAGGCCCACGGCCTCGAGCGCCTGGTTCACGAGCTTCTCGCGCTCGGCCTTGGGGACGCGAGCGTTCTTCAGCGGCAGCTCGACGTTGTCCTTCACGCGGAGCCATGGGAACAGCGAGCGGCCGTACTCCTGGAACACCACGGCCATCTTCTTCGGCGGCCCCGTGACTTTCTTGCCGTCGAGGATCACCTCGCCCTCGGTGGTGGACAGGAGGCCCGCGATGCACTTCAGGAGCGTGGTCTTGCCCGAGCCGGACGGGCCCACGATGCACGCGAGCTCGTTGTGGCCGAGGTCGAACGTGAGGTCGCGGACGGCCTCGATGTCTCCTCCGTCGGTGCGGTACACCTTCTTCACGCCGCGCACGGACAGGAGCGCCTCGCCCTCGGGGAGGGTCCGTCCCCGGGGGACGGTCTGGGTCTGGGACTGGTCAGGCTGCATTCTCTACCTCTTTGAGGCCGTTGTACCAGCGGAGCACGATCCGCTGGATCCACTGGAAGATGAGGGACATGGCCACCCCGATGAGGCCGAGGACCACGATGCCGGACCACATCTCGGGGATCGCGAACGAGCGCTGGAACTGCACGATCGTGAACCCGAGTCCGGACGAGGACGCGAACATCTCGGAGATGACCATCAGGATCAGGCCGATCGAGAGGGACTGCCTCACGCCGGCGAAGATCTGCGGGGCCGCGGACGGAAGGATCTGGTACCGGACCCGGCTGAATCCGGTGATCCCGTAGGAGCTGGTCGTCTCGTTCTGCACCGGATCGATGGCGCGGACGCCCTCGATGGTGTTCAGCAGCACGGGCCAGACACAGCCCGAGACGATCACGGCGACCTTCATCGAGTCGTTGATGCCCACCAGGAGCATGAGCACCGGGACGAGGACAGGTGGCGGAATGGCGCGGAAGAACTCGAACACGGGCTCGGTGATGGCGCGCAGCGTGGGGCTCAGGCCCACGAGCAGGCCGAGCACGATGCCGAGGACAATCGCCACCGCGAGACCGGCCAGGAGCCTGACGATGCTGGGGAGGACGTCCGTGAGGAGACGGTCCCCGAACCAGGTCTGCGGGAACTTGCCCACAAGCGCGCCCGGGGTCGGGATGAAGAAGTTCGGCGCGCCGGATGTCGCGGCCCACCAGAGCGCGATGAGGAGGACCGGGAGCCCGATCCCGTACAGGAGTGCCTTGAGGACCTTCATACCGCGACCTCCCCGCGGATCGACGGATGCCACGCGAGCACGCGCCGCTCGACCCACCGTGCGGCGAGGTTCACGACGACGCCGAGCAGGCCCGTGGCGAGGATGAGGGCGTACATGCCCGAGATGGCGCCGCCGGACTGGGCGAGCGCGATCTCGCGCCCAAGGCCCGGGGACCCGATGACGAGCTCGGCCGTGATGGCGAGGATCAGGGCAACCGAGGCGGCGAGCCGGACGCCGGTCATGAGGTACGACAGCATGGTCGGAAACACGACGTCCCGCACGCGCTGCCACCACGAGAAGCCGTAGCTCTTGGCCGTGTTCATCGCGACCGTGTCCACGTCCGCCACCCCGTACAGCACCTGGATGAGAACTTGCCAGAAGCTCGCGTACACCACGAGCATGAGCGTGGACTCGACCTTGATGCCGAACAGCAGCACCGCGAGCGGGATGAGCGCTACGGACGGGATCGGGCGCAGGAACTCGATGGTCGAGTTCGTGGCCTTGCGCAGGAAGGCCGACATCCCGATGACGAGGCCCAGCACGGTCGCGAGCACGACGGCGATGGCGAGACCGATGGCCCACGCGGACATGGTGTCCCCTACGGCCTTCCAGAACAGTGCCAGGCCGAGGTCGTTGGCGAGCGCGGCGAGGACCTCCGAGGCCGGCGGCAGGTACTTGGCCTGTACGAGCCCGGTCGCGGGTGCGAGCTCCCAGAGCCCCAGGAAGGCGAGGATGCCCACGATGCCGAGGACCGGCGTCGTCCATCCCCTCCTCCCGCGGGGGCGTGCCTTGGAGCGCTGCGGAGTGCCCGGCTTCCCCCGGGCCACGGCAGCCGCCTGCGTGCTCATCGAGGCAGCAGCTCGTCGAGGTTCACAGGCTTGGTCAGTGTGCCGTACTTCTGCGCGGCATCGCCGAGCTTCTTAACGGCGCCCTTGTCGAAGGCGCTGCGGTAGAGCGGCAGGTTCATCTTGGCGCGCGTCGCGGCGTCGATCTTCGTGTAGGTGCCCACGATGTCACGGACCTCCTGCGGGTGCCCCTGGGCGTACTCGAGCGACTTGTTCATCGCCCTGGTGAACTTGCCGGCGAGCTCCGGCTTGTTCTTGATCGTATCGCCGCTGGTGAAGTAGCCGGCGATGTCGAGCTTCGGATCGAACTCCACGAAGTTGTTGCTGAGCACGCGATCGCCCGCCTCCACGCCTGCGGTGCGGAACGGATCGAGGATCCACGCGGCGTCGACCACGCCCTTGTCCAGCGCGGCCTGCGCGTCCGGGAAGGCTACCTCGACGAACTGCAAACTCGAGGGGTCGCCGCCGGCCTTCTCCACGACGGACTTGATGGTCGTGTCGCCGATGTTGGAGAGGTTGTTGACGGAGACCTTCTTGCCTGCGAGGTCCTTCGCCGTCTTGATCGGCGAATCCCCCTTGACGAGCACGGCGCCGAACTCCTTGGCCGGATCGCCAGTCGAGGAGGCGCCGTCCGCGACGAAGCGCATGTCCAGGCCCTTGTCCCGCGCCACCATGACCGAGATGAGGTTCGAGAACGCGAAGTCGTAGCTGCCCGACTGGACGCCCGGGACAATGGCGGAGCCGCCAGTGGCCGTCTGGATGTCGAGGTCGAGGCCCTCGTCGGTGAAGAACCCCTTGGACTTACCGAGCCAGATCGGCGCGGTGTCCACGATCGGAATGACTCCGACGGTGATCTTCTGGGCCTGGCCGCCTGCCCCGCCAGCGGTCTGCGTGCCGCCGCTCGGCGAGCCGGAGCCACAGGCCGCCAGCGACAGGACGGTGAGCGCTGCGGCTGCGGCGGTTGCGAGGCGCTTCATCATGGTGCGTTCCTTTCAGGTCCCCGGGTGCGTGGGGATTATTTGACCAGGAGGGAGTCGATCGAAGGCTGCTTGCCCACGAACTTGTACTTGAGCATGAGGCCGCCGAGATCGGTCAGCTGCTGCTCGCGAAGCTCCGAGGACATCTGCTCCATATTAAGCTTCTGCGCCGCGGCGGCGTCCATCTTAAGGAAGGTGCCGGCTGTCGTCTTGAAGCCCTGCTGGTCGTTCTGGACCGCATCGAGTGTGGTCTGCATGGCCTTCTTGAACTTCGTGACGGTGTCCGTGTTGGACTTGGCGTAGTTGCCGGACGTGAACGCCACCATGGTGGGAAGGCCCGGGATTGTCACCTGGTACGGGTAGCCGAGGAGACGGTAGTTCGGATCGTTGAGCATCTTGGTCATGAACGGCTCCGGGACCCACGCGGCGTCGATGTTGCCGCGGTCGAGCTGCGCCTGGGCGTCAGGGAAAGCGACCTCGCTGAACTTGACGGCCTTCGGGTCGCCGCCGTCCTTCGCGACGGACTCCATGATCGTGAGGTCGCCCTGGGTGTTCACCGCATTGACCGATACGGTCTTGCCTGCGAGGTCCTTCCACGACTTGATGGAGGAGTCCTTCTTGGCGATGACCGCCTCGATGTCATTGCCCGTGGAGATCGAGTTCGAGAAGCCGGTGACGACCTTCATGTCGAGGCCCTTGTCAGCCGCGACGAGGACGGACAGGGGGTTGCCCACAGCGAAGTCCATGCTTCCCGATGAAACGGCCGGGAGCATTGCTGCGCCGCCCTGACCGGTCTGGAACTGCACGTCCAGGCCTTCCTTGGAGAAATAGCCCTTGTCGACTCCGTACTGGACGGCGGCCGACGGCGCGATGCTGAGCACTCCCACCGTGACCTTGGTGAGCGAACCGCCACCGCTCTGCTGCGGTGCGCTGCCGCCTGACGGCGACCCGGACCCACAGCCGGTCAGAGCCAGGGCCGCGATGGCCGCGCCGGCAAGTGCCTTAGACAGGGTCTTGAACATGACATGCACTCCCTCGGTGCGGGGCGTCGAGTCACCGTCGACCCGAATGTGATGCACCCCACGTTCAGGAAGACACTATCTTCAATCATTGAGTAAATCAACTATTGAATTCGGAGACGTCTCCTCCGCGGACCTCGGGGCTAGGACCAACCCTAG
>NZ_JAIZDP010000007.1 GCF_021554725.1 Sinomonas notoginsengisoli
TAGGAGGTCCACCATCCGCAGCCGGGCGGGCTCGCCGAGGGCCGCGTGCACGGCGGCACGGCGCTCCAGCGAATTCATCTCAGTCTTCATTGAGTCAATTTTGACTGGAATGACGTCGGGAGCGCAAGCTGGTGGCAGGAGACCGACTTCCGTGAGGGCTGGGCCGCCGTCGGCGATCGCACCCTGCTCAAAGAACAGAGAGATATGAAGACATGCATGTGATGGGCCAGACCAGTATCGAAAGCAGGTTCCCATCACGTAAAGCAACTCTTACTGAACGCTAATGTTCAGGTTTCCTGACGAGTTGCTTTTCGGGGCGCGACGGCGCGAGGTCGCCTTTGCGGTGCGGGTGCCCGGCTCGGGACCGGGCACCCGCCGCATCGGTCGAGATCAGTCGTCTTCGCTCGGGGCAACCACGCAGGCATCCCCCACGAAGGCTCCGGCGTACCCCGGTGCGCCGAGCGCGGTCGCGGCAGCCTTAGTCAGGCTCAGTCCGGCCGCTGTGCCCGCGCAGGAGGGCAGGGAGCCGTTGATGGGCTTCGGAGCGCCGAGGGCGAACAGGTCGACCCGCCCCGGGAGGCGCTTCCCGTTCAGCTGCGCCTTCGCGTCGAGGAGGCCTGTCCCGAGGTTGATGTCGAAGTTGGTCAGACGGAGGTCGCCGCCGCCGAGCGGCGTGAACTCAAGTCCGCCGACGTGCCCGATGACGCCCTCGTCGACTTCGGTGATGGGGAAGGACACCTGGGCAACCCCGCCCGGCGCAGTCAGCTGGGCAGGGGCGATCGTCTTGACATGGAGGGCATTGACCAGGACCGGCACAAGCGCCGGGTTCAGCACCACGGTCGTCGCCCCGGAGCTAGTAGGGGCAGACCATTCGCCCGCGTCGGCATTGGCGGCGGGCGCGAGGAGGACGGATGAGGCAAGGGCTGCGGCTGAGGCAGCAACGGCAATGAAACGGCGAGTACGCATTGATCTACTCCAAACGACGAGGGCAACGATGGCCTGGGCTTTGCTCGATCAGACAGACGAACATTCCTGATTCGTGTATCTCGATTAACGAGCAATTCGACTGTCGAGATAAATTATGACCACGCTGACCGTCGAGCGCAAGCCCCAACAGCGGGAAGCAAACATGGCGCGGACTTGAACTGGCTAGATCCCTGCCAAACACCGCCCTCTGGACGGACATCCGCAGCACATGTCGGTGCCGCACCCGCGAAGGCGCGTCACCGGCGTCTTGCGCTCAGGAACCGGCGGTGCGGAGCCGGCAGACGAATTCCCACGGCTGCAGATCGAGGCCCGGGCTGTCCGGGTAGTTGCCAAGGAGCACCGCAGCTTCGGCCCACCCGGGGTCACCCACGTCCACTGCCTGCGGCTCGCCCGAGAAGTTTCCAAGGACCAGCAGCTCCTGCCCACCAAGGCGCCGGGTGAACGCGTAGACCTGCTCGTGGTCCGCTAGGAGCATCGTGAAGTCGCCATCTGCGATGACCGGCAGCTCGTGGCGGAGCCGGATGAGGTCCCGGTAGAAGTTCAGCACCGAGTCGGGGCGGTCCTGCTGCTCGGCGGCGTTGATGTGGGCGGTGTTGGGGTTGACCGAGATCCACGGCGTGCCAGTGGTGAAGCCCGCGTTGAGGCTGGCATCCCACTGCATGGGGGTTCGGGCGTTGTCCCGGTTGAGAGGTGCGATCGAGGCGAGGACCTGCAGCGGGTCGAGGCCGAGCGGGCCGGTGGCCTCCCGATAGTGGTTGATGACCTCGATGTCCCGGTGTGCGTCGATTCCGGTGAAGGACATGTTGGTCATGGCGAGTTCCTCGCCCTGGTAGACGTACGGTGTCCCACGGTGCAGGTGCAGGATCCCGCCGAGCATCTTTGCTGAGGCCTCGCGGTAGGCGCCATCGTCGCCGAACCGCGAGACGATGCGCGGTTGGTCATGGTTGCCCCAGTAGAGGCTGTTCCAGCCGCGGGCCTCGAGCCCCTTCTGCCAGCGGCCCAGGGAGGCCTTGAGGTCAGTGAGGCGCAGCTGGCGCGGGTTCCACTTGGTGCCGTGCCGGTCCAGGTTCATGTGCTCGAACTGGAACACCATGTCCAGCTCGGCCCGGGCCGGGTCGGTGAAGGCGACGGCCTCCTCGACCGTGACATCCGGCATCTCACCCACCTTCAGGAGGGCCTCGCGGCGGCCCGCGAACACCTCGCGGTGCATCTCCTGCAGGAACTCGTGGATGCGCGGGCCGGAGATGTAGCTTCGGCGGTCGTGGCTGTACAGCTCGCCCTCGTGCATCTCGCCGTCCGGCAGGGCCGGGTCCTTGGAGAGGAAGTTGATCACGTCCATGCGGAACCCGTCCACGCCGCGGTCCAGCCACCAGTTCATCATCGCGTAGACGACGCGGCGGACCTCCGGGTTCTCCCAATTCAGGTCCGGCTGCTTGCGGGAGAAGATGTGCAGGTAGTACTGGCCGGTGGCCTCGTCGAACTCCCAGGCCGGCCCCGAGAAGATGGACGCCCAGTTGTTCGGCTCGGCGCCCGGCGCGCCGGGCTCGTATCCGGGGCGGGCCGGTCGCCACCAGTACCAGTCACGCTTGGGCGAATCCAGGGACGCCCGGGACTCCGCGAACCACGGGTGCTCGTCC
This sequence comes from Sinomonas notoginsengisoli, assembly GCF_021554725.1. GTDB lineage: Bacteria > Actinomycetota > Actinomycetes > Actinomycetales > Micrococcaceae > Sinomonas > Sinomonas notoginsengisoli. Next base: position 2,625 of record NZ_JAIZDP010000007.1, read on the forward strand.
GAGGTGTGGTTGACCACGAGGTCCATGACCAGCTTCATGCCGCGGGCATGCAGGCCCGCGATGAGCTCGTCGAGGTCGGCGAGGGACCCGAAGAGAGGGTCGACGTCCTGGTAGTCGCTGATGTCGTACCCGTTGTCGTCCTGAGGGGAACGGTAGACGGGCGAGAGCCAGACGGCGTCGACACCGAGGTGCTCGAGATAGTCCAGCCTGCCGATGATGCCCCGCAGATCACCGATCCCGTCCCCATCCGAATCCGCGAAGCTGCGCGGGTAGATCTGGTAGACCACCGCGCTGTGGAACCAGTCACGCGAATCGCTCGGAATCGGCATGGAGCCCAGTATGCCCCTCGGCTCCCCTCTGAAACGTGAGCGCACGACTGCGGGTGGGAACCCGCCGTCGTGCGCTGCCCTACTTCTCGCAGGCGACTCCATCGCGGTCGCGGTCCAGCGCCAGCCGGTACCCGGGCTGGCCTGCATAGAGCGGGGCGGCCCCAGCGGCCTTCGCATCGGCACAGCTGGCGAAGTACACGCTGCCCGATCCTGGTGCTGCAGGTGCCGGGGCCGGAGCTGGCGCCGCGGGCGCGGGTGCCACCGGAGCCGCGGGCGCTGGCGCCGGCTGCTGACGTGCAGCCTCCGCCTTGCGCTGCTCCTCGGCCACGCGGGCGGCTTCGGCGTCCTGGGCCTTCTTGGCATCGGCCGCGCGCTGATCGGCGGTTGCCTTGTCGATCCACACGAGGCTGCCCGCCGCGTTCTTCGTGCAGACGAGGTCCACGCCGGCAGCGGCATAGCGCTCCGAGTCCACAGTGCAGGCGTCGTTCTCGTGATGGAGCGCGACGAGCACGGTGGACGTCGAGGTGGGACACGGCGCAGCCGACGCCGACGATCCTGCCGAGGACGCCGCCCGGCTCGGCTTCAAACTCGCCGCCGAAGATGCCGTGGACGTCGCCGTCGCCGTGACCGTCACCGTGGGCGCAGGTGTGGCACACGCGGTCACCGTCGGCGTCGGGCTCGCCGAGAGGGTCCCATCGCTGCCCGCGACGTTTGATGCCGTGGTGGTAGCCGCAGGCGCCGAGCGGCTCCCGGCGACGGCGGTGCTCATGCCGAAGACAACAAGCGATCCCGCCACTAGGGCGACCGCTGGACCCCGACGGACGTACTTGCTCCGGCGGAATAACCACACGAGTCCGATGACGAAGCCGATCGCGGCGATGACCGAAACGACCACAGGAATCACCCCGAGCAGGATGAGCCCAACGATGATACTTCCGAGAGTGATCCAGATCTTCGATGCCCTGCTCATGGCAGCGGCACCCCCCTTCCCCCATGCCCCCCAAAGGGGCTCCCCATTGGCGCGGATGCGGCGCCAGGCTCACCCTAGTTTCAGCGGGCGCGGAGGCCAAACCAGGCGGTGATCTTACGCTGGGAGTCTGATCGCCAGACTGCTTCCACCACTGAGACTCACAAGACTCACAAGACTCACAAGCCCCCCTTACCTCGCACACAAGGCGGGCGGACGACGCCGGGCCCGCACCCGCCGTCGTCCGCCCACCACTCGCGGTAGCGCGCCTGCCTACTTGACCGCGAGCTCCCCCAATTCGGACCAGCCGTCCACCTTCACATTGATGATGTCCGGCGTCCTGGAGAGGTACGCGGGCAGCTCCTCGGTGGCCTTCTTGAAGTGCGCCGACTTCACGTGCTCGCCACCGGCCTCGTCGTCGCGGAACGCCTCGAGGAGCACGTAGGTGTTCGGGTCCGCGAGCGAACGGGACCATTCGAAGAAGAGGCAGCCGTCCTCGGCGTTGGTGGCCTCGGTGAAGCCGCGGGAGATCTCGGGCCAGGCGTCGGCGTGCTCAGGCTTGACGGGGAATTTCGCGCTGATGTAGATCAAGGTCTTCCTCCTGGAAGGACTACGGGACGAGGATGGCGCGGCCGCGGACCTTGCCGGCGTCGAGGTCGGAGATGGCCTGCTGGAAGTCCGCGAGGGCGTACTTCTGGGTGTGCAGGGTCACGGCGCCGCGGGCGGCCAAGGCCATGAGGTCCTGCAGGTCGTTGTAGGAGCCCACGAGGTTGCCGATGATGTTGATCTCGGTGGAGATGATGTCGATCGTGGGAACATCGATATTCTCTCCATAGCCGACCACGTAGTAGTCCCCCGCCTGGCGCAGCATCCGCACGCCCTCGGAGGTTGCCCCGCCCTCGCCCACGAAGTCGATCAGGGCCTCGGCCCCGTGCCCGCCGGTGAGCTCGAGCACCCGCTCCACCTGGGACCCGTCCGCGAGCACGCCCTCGTCCGCGCCGATCGACGTCGCCAGCGCGAGCGCGTCCGGGTTCCGGTCCACCACCACGATCCGGGCCGGGGTCAGCGCCTTGAGGACCTGGATCCCGATGTGCCCCAGGCCACCGGCGCCGATCACCACGCACGTGTCCCGCGGGGTCAGCCGCTTCGCCGCCTTCGCCGCGGCGTGGTAGGCGGTCAGCCCCGCATCGGCCAGGGCCGCCACGTCCGCCGGCTCCAGCGCGTCGTCGATCTTCACCACCGACCGGGCCGAGGTGAGCAAGTACTCCGCGTACCCGCCGTTGGTGTCGATGCCGGGGAACCGGCTGTTCTCGCAGTGCACGTCGTCCCCCGAGCGGCAGGCCCGGCACAGCCCGCACGTGATGAGCGGGTGCAGGATCACCTTGTCCCCGGGCTTGACATTGCTCACCGCACTGCCGACCTCATCCACCCACCCGGCATTCTCGTGCCCGATCGTGTATGGCAGGTGCACCTGGGACTTCTCCGCCCACTGGCCCTCCAGGATGTGCAGGTCCGTCCGGCACACCCCGGCACCGCCGATCCGCACGACGACGTCCCACGGCCCCGTCGCCTCCGGCCTGGGCACCTCGGCCATCTTCAGATCATCGTGGTACCCCACGACCTGCACAGCACGCATCGAATTCATCTCAGCTCTCCTTGACGTGAATGGGAAGTAGGTGATGGTAGTCCGCCGGCTCGGCGCCGTCAGCCCTTCCAGCCTGGTCGCTGCCGGATCCCTCGTACCGGGTGCGCAGCAGGCCCCGGCAGAAGTGTGCGTTGCCGTCGATCGAGATCCTCGTGGACCGTGCCCGGCGCAGCGCGAGCGGCACCTCCTCGGGGGCGTACCCGCGCCCCGCGTGATCCACGAGCACGACGGCGTCCGACCGGTTGGGCAGGCCCAGCGCCTCGCGCCGGCGTAGCAGGGCGTCCTTGTCGCTGCCGACGCGCAGGTCCGCGAGGGTCACGGTGCCAACGGCGCCCTCGGGCAGGGAAGCATCTGCGCGGAGGAGGTCCGTGAGGCAGCGCTCCGCAGCGGCGGTGTGCGCCTTGCGGCGGAAGACGAGCCGGAGCTCCTCGAGGTCCTGCTCGGCCTCGTGCTTGAACGTGCCCTTGTACCCCGCGTCAGCGGCGAGACCCGCGTTGATCAGGTCCGAATCGTGGTGGTCGTCGAGCTCGACGACCACGGTGCGCATTCCGGCGATGGCCGAGACCGCGTCTTTCGCGTCCGAGGCCATGAGGTAGGCGAAGTTCGGCGAGCAGAACGAGGTGGGCAGCCGCAGGTGCACGATCGCCGCCCACGCTGGGGACGCGCCGTCGTGCGTCCGGCGGACCTCGACCGAGCGGACGAATCCCAGGCCGGTGATCGGCTCGTCGAGCTCGGGATCGACCACGGTGGCGAGGGCGTCGAGGACCTCTCCCCTCAGGACGGTCTCGGCGGCCTCGCTCGCTCTTGTCGCCGCGACGACCGTCATTGCGCCGCGCCCAGATCCGCCATGCCCGGCTGCCGCGGGCCGGTGGCGGTCTCGTCTGCCTCGGGGACCTGGAGCTCCTCGGGCACCGGGATCCCGTACATCTTCGCCGCGTTCAGGCCGAGGATCTTCTTCTTCTGGGCCACGCTCAGCTGCGCATACTCGGTCATGTCCTCCGGGATCTGGAAGTCCACGAACTGCTCGACGAGCCACCGCGGAGTCCAGAGGGCGTAGTCGCTCGAGAAAAAGATGCGGTCCTCGCCGAGCCAGTAGACGAGCTCGCCGATGATCTGCGCGAAGTACCGCGGACGGGTGTGCATGAACGGCATGGCCACCGCCAGGCCGCCGTAGACGTTGGGCTCCTGGGTGGCGATCCAGCAGAAGTCCTCGAGGCGCGGCAGGCCCACGTGCTCGACGATGAAGTTCAGGTCCGTGAAGTCGGAGGCCGCGTGGTCCACGTCGGCCACGTCGAAGGCGTCCCGGTCTAGCGGCCGGATCGTGGGGCCCTTGTGGACGTGGATGTTCGTCACCCCGAGCTTCTGGCACTCCTCGAAGTACCGGTACGTCTCGGGGTCCGAGAGCTTGTACCCTCGCGAGTCCCCGTGCCACTCGGCGGTGTAGAGCTTGACGCCTGTGAACTTCATCTTCTCGTGGTCCGCGCGGAGCCGGTCCAGGCCGTTCTCCCCGTTGCGGGGGTCGAAGCAGTGGTTGTACGTGAGCTTGTCCGGGTGGGCGGACGCGAGCCCGAACGCCTCCTCCGTCTGGCCGAAGCCCCGCTTGTAGAACTCCCCCAGGTACGCGGGCTGGAAGATCGCGTGGTCCACGTAGCCGTCCTCGAAGAGGTCCTTCATGAGCCGCTCGCCGCCCTGGTAGAGGTACTCCTCGTACGTCCAGAGCTCGGATTCCGGCGAGAGGTTGCGGTGGTAGTCGTAGAAGCAGTCGATGAACTGCTTGCCGTGAATGTTGCGCTGGTTCTCGGGCCGCGCGTCCCAGAGGGCGATGTGCGCGTCGACGATGAAGTAGTTCTCGCCATCCTTGGTGTACATGCCGTGGTCTCCTTCGCTGCGACTGCCGTAGTCGCGGTGAGACCACCGTAGGGACGACGGCGGCCGCTGGCACCACGCACGGTGTCTCACTTTGAGACGCGCATCACACATTCCTGAGGCGTCACGCTATCCTCGAGGGAGTGCCAGGATTCGGGGTCCAGGGCGAGGAGGTCGGCGCCGATGCCGGAGGACAACCTGCGGCCGGCCGTCGCGGCCCCGCACGGAGCGATCGTTCCTGCATCCCGGCGGCTCTTGGCCTCGTGGCAGCGCAGCGAGCGGTACGGCGTCTCCCCCGAGTCGATCGATCCGGTCTGGACCGGCGAGGTGGCCACGGACTCCCTGTTCTTCGAATGCGGCCGCGAGGTGCTCACCGACCTGCACACCACCTTGGCCGACGAGCCGGTCAGCCTCATGCTCACCGACGCGGAGGGGCTGGTCCTGAACCGCTTCAGCTCCAACCCGGTCCTCCTGCATGCGCTCGACGCCGTGCACCTCGCCCCGGGCTTCGCGTTCTCTGAGCGCGAGGCCGGCACCACGGGCCTGGGCCTGGCACTCGCCGACCGCGTTCCCAGCCTCGTGCGGGCTGCGGAGCACTACAACGCGAGCCTGTGCACGTACACGTGCGCCGCGGTTCCGGTCCTCGACCCGCTCTCGGGCCGGCTCGAGGGAAGCGTCAACATCACCACCTGGTCGCAGCAGTCGCACGCGCTCCTCCTGGCCCTCGCGCAGTCCGCCGCCAGCAGCACCGCCGCCCTCATGCTCGCGCGGTCGCATGGACGCACGCCCCGGCCCCAGCCCCAGGGCGGAGTATTCAGGATCCAGGGCAGCCGGATGGAACAGGGGCAGGAGACCCTCCAGGCCATGTCCCCTGCCTGGAGGGCTGCGGAGGCCGCCGCGGAGAGCGCCCTAGCCTCCGGCCACGCCGTCGCCGCCCTCGGCGAGCGCGGCTCGGGCCGGGCCACCCTGCTCGCCCAGGCCCTGCGCCGGGCACGTCCCCGCACCCGGGTCCTCACCGTCGATGTCCCCGCGCCGACTGATGTTCCGGCGTGGCTCGGCCTCTGGGTGCCGGAGATGACCAAAACCGGCACCGCCGTCATCATCGAGAACGCGGGAACGCTGCCGGCATGGGCCGTGCACGAGGTGCATGAGGCCATCGCCGCGGGGGCCACGTCGTCGCCCGCACACTGGGCTGTCACCGCGGAGCGGCTCGACGACATCCCGGCACCCATCGCGGCGCTGGTCGGCACCATGGTCGATTTGCCCCCGCTGCGCGAGCGCCCTGGGGACATCATGCCCATCGCCCGCCATGCCGCGCGCGAGGCTCGGCTGCGCGACGTCGCCTTCACCCCCGCCGCCGAGCACGCGCTCACCGCGTACGAGTGGCCGGGGAACGCGGACGAGCTCGTCCACGCCACGCGCGCCGCGGCCTCGCGCGCCGAGACGATCGACCTGCAGCACCTGCCCCCTGGCGTGCTCAGCCGACCGCCCGCGCGCCTCACGCGTCTCGAGGCCCTCGAACGGGACGAGATCGTCCGCAGCCTCTCCCGCCCCGGCACCACCGTTGCGCAAGCCGCCGCCGAGATCGGCATCAGCCGCGCCACCATCTACCGGCGCATGGCCCGGCTCGGCATCACCATGCCGAACGCCCCCAGCCCGCGCGACTCCGGGGCCCAAGAATAGGCCTAGGGTCGCACTGTCCACTAAGGGAGCCCCGCCCACACGCGGCTCACGCACTCGCCCGTCCCCGCGGCACAGATTCCGCCTCGAGGTTTGGGGGACGATGGAGCCATGAGCGATGAGACGGAGATGATCCAGCGCGGCATCGGAATCCTGACAGCGGCCCTGTCCTGGGAGCCCGAGGACCCGGCCGCGACAGCGATGTTCAAGGAGTCACTGCGGACGCTGGCCCGAGTGGACGACGCCGTGTCGGTGTCCTTCACCGGCGGCTCGCCGGAACAGGCGGCCGTGCTGCGCGAGGCCCTCCCCCAGGTGATCCGGCAGGTCATCGAGGCCATGGCCCCTGACTACACGCGCCTGGTCCTGGGGATGGCCATCGGGTTCAAGTCGGTGGCCGAGGCGTACCGGCGGGACGTGCCGGCCGCGGATGTCGCCGCCATCCTCCAGGCCGCCTCGCTGAACCTCGCCGAGGGTGCCGACGAGGACGAAGAAGACGACCAGTAGGATCACCGGAACGCGGCGCACAGCGACGGTGCTGGCCCGCGCGGTGCTGCGGCTCAGTGCGGGCCCTTCGTCCTGTGCACTCGGGTAGAAGGCGGCCTAGGCTGTGACCATGGCCGGTCACGACTCCCTTGAAGTGGAGCGAAAGTACACCGTCGACGACGGCATGACCGTCCCCTCCCTCTCAGACCTCCCAGGGGTGGACCGCGTGAGTCCCTCCGGCATCCACCGCCTCGAAGCCATGTACTTCGACACGCCACAGCTGGCCCTAGCGGCACACGGAATCACACTGCGCCGGCGCACCGGGGGGCCGGACGCGGGCTGGCACCTCAAGCTTCCCGCGGGCAAGGGTGCGCGCCACGAGGTCACCGAGCCCCTCGGCGTGGACCCGACAGTGGTCCCGGCGCGCCTGAAGGGCCTCGTGACGATTTATGTACGGGATGCCGAGCTGGTTCCCGCGGCACGGGTGAGCACCCGGCGCGCCACAGCACATCTGCTCAGTGAGAGCGGAAGGGTCCTCGCGGAGTTCAGCGACGACCGGGTCGAGTCCCAGGCACCGCCCGGCCTGGGCCCACTCCAGAAGTGGCGCGAATGGGAGATCGAGCTCGAGAAGGGCTCCGAAGACCTCCTTTCCGCCGCCGACGAGCTGTTGGCCGAAAGCGGGGTGCATCCCGCCACCCTCCCGTCGAAGCTGGCCCAGGCGCTCGGGCCCTCCCTCCCCCAGAAAGAGCCCGTCGAGGCCCCCACGCGCAAGGGGGAGGCCGGCGTCGTGCTCCTCGCCTACATGCACCAGCAACTCGAGGCGCTCAAGGCGGAGGATCCCGGCGTGCGCCTCGATGCCCCAGACGCCGTGCACCAGCTACGAGTCGCGGGGCGCCGCATGCGGTCCGCGCTCGCGACCTTCAGGAAGCTCGTCGACGCGGACACGGCGAACCGCCTCCGGGAGGAGCTCGCATGGCTGGGGGGCACCGTCGGACAGGCCCGCGACGTCGAGGTGATGCGCGAACGGCTCGAGGCCCTGGTCGCGGCCGAGCCGCCCGGAGTGCTGACCAGCGCGGCCACAGGACGGATAGAGCGGGAGTCGGCTTCACGCTACCGGCAGGCGCACGACGTCGGCCTGGCCGCCTTGGACGGGGAGCGTTACTTCCGCCTGCTCGACTCCCTCGAGGCGTTCCTCGCCGACCCGCCGCTGGCCGATCAGGGCCGGAAGAAGGCCTCCAAGACGATTGCGCGCCGCATAGAGAAGGACATCGAGCGGCTCCGTGCAGCGGTCCGTGCCGCCCACGAGGTGGAGGACGCCGAGACCGGGGACGAGGCCACTCTCGATGCCGCCCTCCATGAGGTGCGCAAGAAGGCCAAGCGCCTGCGCTACGCCGCCGAGGCGGCGACCCCGGTCCTGGGAAAGCGCGCCTCAAAGCTCGCCGCAGCGGCCGAGCAGATCCAGGACACGCTCGGGGCCCTTCAGGACTCTGTGGTGATCCGGGAACACCTGCGCGATCTCGCGGCCCAGGCCGAGGCCGACGGCGAGAGCACCTTCAGCTTCGGGCGCCTGCATGCGCTCGAGCAGCAGCGGGCCGCAGAGGCCCGCGCCCACTTCGCCCGCGATTGGGCCGATTTCACCAAGGAGCAGTCATGACACAAATCCTCGTTGCCTACGGGACCGCCGAGGGGCACACGCGCACGGTCTCCGAGTTCATCGCGGACGTGCTGCGCGGGCGGGGCCATGACGTCATCGTTGCTGACGTGGCGGAGACGGACAGGGTCCCCGAAGGGTGCTGTGCGGTGATCCTCGGAGGGCCGATTCACGTGAACAAGCACGATGCCCCGGTGGTCGACTTCGCCGCGAGGAACGTGGCGGCTCTCTCGGCCACTCCCTCGGTGTTCTTCTCGGTGAGCCTCGGCGTCCTCTACGACGTTCCGGAGGCACAGAAGCATGTGCGCGAATTCGCGGAGGCGAGCGGATGGCAGCCCCCTACCGTATGGCTCGTCGCCGGGGCGCTCCTCTACACCCAGTACAGCTTCGTCAAGCGGCAGCTCATGAGGACCATCGCCGCCAGCAAGCCAGGCGCGCTCAGCACGGACACCAGCAAGGACCATGACTACACCGACTGGGACGAGCTGCGGCGCTTCGCCGAGGACTTCGCGGACGAGCTGGCCACGGCCGCAGCCTGAGCCACCTGTCTGCATACGCCTGCTCGTGGGTGAGTCGGACCGCTAGGCCGCTCACCCGGCGTCGAACGTCACCACCTGCCGGATCACGCCGCCCGAGGCGAGCGCGTCCATGCCATCGTTGATCTCGTCGAGCGTGATCCGGCGCGAGACGAGCCGCTCGAGCGGGAGCCGGCCCTCCCGCCAGAGCCGCTCGAACCCGGGCACGTCCCGCTTGGGCACGGCGGAGCCGAGGTAGCTGCCCACCACGGTCTGCGCCTTGGCGGTGAGCTGTAGCGGCTCGATCTCCGCCGTCGCGCCGGGGGCCGGAAGCCCCACCGTCACGAGCGTCCCGCCCAGGCCCAGCAGCTTGAAGGCTGTCTCGAACGCGCGTGGGTGGCCCACGGCTTCGAGCACCACGTCAGCGGCCACGTTCCTCTCGATCGCCTCCGCCGGTGTGAGCGCTTCCGCTGCGCCCCACTCGCGCGCCGTCGCGAGCTTGGACTCCTGCGCGTCCACTGCGACAACATGGGAGCCGGTCGCGAGGGCCGTGAGGAGTCCGGCCATGCCAACTCCCCCGAGTCCCACAACGGCCACGCTCGTCTCCGGCGTGATCCTGGCGGCGTTGAGCATGGCCCCGCCGCCGGTGAGCACGGCACAGCCGAGCAGGGCCGCGACGGTGGGAGGCACGTCGTCACCGACGGGGACGATCGAGCGCTCGTCGACCACGGCGTGGGTCGCGAAGCCGGAGACTCCCAGGTGGTGCTGGACCGTCTCGCCTCCCCGCGTCAGATGGCGCGTGCCGGTGAGCAGCGTCCCCGCGGCGTTCGCCGCACTGCCCCGCTCGCATGGGAGCCGCCCATCAGTGGCGCACGCGGCGCATTCACCGCAGCGCGGCAGGAACGTCATGACGACCCGCTGGCCGGGGCCCACGGATTCGACACCCTCGCCGACGTACTCGACGATGCCGGCTGCCTCGTGGCCCAGCAGCATCGGCAGCGGGCGCGGCCGGGACCCGTTGACCACGGACAGATCGGAGTGGCATAGGCCGGCCGCTTCGATCCTGACGAGCAGCTCACCCGGTCCGGGCCCCGTGAGCTCAAGCTCGTCAATCGTGATGGGGCGTGAGTCCGCGTATGGCGGCTCGGCGCCCATAGCGTTGAGGACGGCGCCGCGGATGGTCTGGGTGGCGGGCATGGAGGACTCCTTCGACCGGCGTTGTGCTACTCGCAGTCAAGCAAGAATCGCCCGGCGGGCCAAGGCCGCACGCGAGAGCGCATCCAACCGCGGCTCAACCGCCGTGGTGGAACGCCTCGACGACCGCGGCCATGTCCTCGCCGCTGTGGCCTGACTCCAGGGCCGCTTCGAACCGTCCGCGCAACGCGTCCATGAGCGCCGAGCTCACCCCGGAAGACCGCAGCGCCTCGGCGATGAGAGCCGAATCCTTCGCGGCACCGTCGAGCGGGAACGCTGGCGGGAAATCCCCGGCGATCATCGCCTTGCCCTTGAGCTGGGCATAGGCACTGTCCGTCCCCGCGCCGGAGATGGTGTCGAGGAACAGCTGCGGGTCGAGCCCCAGCCCGCGTGCGAGGTCGATGGCCTGGGCCGTCCCGCCCACGAGCGTGAGCACCCACGAGTTCATGACGAGCTTGAGCCGCTGTCCGTCCCCCGGCTGCTCGCCGACCCAGACCGTGGTGGACCCGATCGCGTCGAACGCGGGCGCAACGGCCTCGCGCACCTCACTGGGGCACCCCGCCAGCACGGTGAGCGTCCCCTCCTGCGCGGGCTGCTTCGTGCCCATGACTGGCGCGTCAACGAAGGGCACGCCCGCCGCGCGCGCCTGGTCGGCGAGCCGCTGGGCCCCATCGGGCCCCACGGTGGCGCTCTGCACCCAGACCGCGCCGGGCTTCATGCCGGAGAACACCTCCGCCATGACATCGGCGGTCGCCTCCTCGTCGAAGAGCATGGTCAGCACGAGGTCAGCACCCGCAACCGCCTCGGCCGCGCTCTCGGCGACCCGCGCGCCGTCGTCCGCGAGTGCCGCTGCCCGCTCGCGGCTGCGGTTCCAGACGGCGACGTCGAACCCTGCCTTGGCGAGGTTCCGCGCCATCCCCGCGCCCATGATCCCCGTTCCGAGGACCGCTGCCTTTGTACCCATGTGTGCCTTCCTTTCGCCTCGGTCCACGCTAGTTCCCGCGACGCCACAGCCTCAAGGGGCATCGCCGCTTCAAAGGGCATTGCCGCGGCAGGCACACGCTGCGACGATGACTGCGTGGCGTACAGCACTGAGCTCGCGGAGCGGATCCGCGGCGTCCTCGCCGGCACCGCGGACTTCACCGAGAAGAAGATGTTCGGGGGCCTCGCGTTCCTGGTCGGCGGCAACATGGCGGTGAGCGCGAGCGGCGAAGGCGGACTGCTCCTGCGCGCCGACCCGGCGGCCAGCAAAGAGCTGTGTGCGAACCCCGGCGTCGAGCGGGCCGTGATGCGCGGCAAGGCCATGGACGGCTGGCTCCGCGTGGATGATGACGCCATCGCGGACGACGCCGGGCTGCGCCGCTGGGTCCAGGTCGGCGTCGACTACGCCCGGTCGCTGCCGGCCAAGTAGCCAACAGGGCGCGGAGCATTCCCCTCAGCGGAGCGCGTTTGGCAGACTGCGGAGGATGACCCAGTTGACCAGCATGTTCGGCCGCCTCTTCGCCGCCGGCTTCGGCGCTGTCAAGGCCCTCCGGCCGCACCGCCCCATCCACACGCAGGGCGTACTGCTGGCCGGGTCTCTCGAGGTTGACGGCGGCACCTCGGGGATCCCGTTCCTGGACACGCCCTCGTCGACGCCCGTGACGGCCCGGCTCTCGCGCTCGCTAGGCCTACCTCTTCCGTGGCCGGACATCATCGGGCTCGCCCTCCGCTTCCCGAAGCACGACGGCGACGCCGACCTCCTGCTCGCATCCACAGGCTGGGGCGTCCCCGGCAGGTTCTTCCTCACCATGCACCGCACGGCCGGACCGGCGAACCTGACGTCCCTCATGCCCTACCGGGGCAGTCGCGGTGCCGTCCTGCTGGGCGCCCGTACGCTCGGCTCGGACCCGGGCTCGCCGGGCCGGTTCGCGCCGGACGCCGAGTGGGAGCTCGCGCTGTCCTGGACCGCTCCGCGCGGAGTCTGGCATCGCTGCGGGAGGATCATCCTCGCCCCCGTCCTCGATTCCGAGGGCAGGGTCCAGGACACCCCAGAGCGCTTCGACCCGCTGCTCAACGAGCTGCCCACGGCCGGCACATACGGGTGGACGCGGCGCCTGCGCGAGCACTCGTACCGGCGGGCGCGAAGCTAGGCTTCCGGTTGCTCGAACGCCGTCTCGGTGATCCCGCGCTCACTCTCGCGGGCGCGCGCCCTCCCACCTCTCGATCTCGGCGAGCAGCTCGCCCTTTCGCTCCGCGGAGGCGAAGCTCGCGGTGACCGAGTTTCGGGCCAAGAGGCCCAGCTCCGCGGCGGAGAGGCCGAACTCCTCGGCGACAGCCTCCAGATTCTCCCCCGCATAACCGCCGAAGTATGCAGGGTCGTCCGAGTTCACGGTCACGTGGAGCCCAGCGGCGAGCATGGCCGGCAACGGATGGTCCGCCAGCCGGTCCACAGCGCGGAGCCGCACGTTGGAGAACGGGCAGACGGTGAGCGGGATGCCGTGCTCGGCCAAGTGCCGCACGAGCTCTGGGTCCTCGAGGGACCGGATGCCGTGGTCGATCCGCTCCGCGCCCAGCTCGCGCAGCGCGTCCCACACATACTCGGGCCCGCCCTCCTCCCCTGCATGCGCCACGGCGTGGAGGCCGAGTGCACGGGCCTCGGCATAAATAGGGGCAAACCTCCCTGCGGGGTTGCCCACCTCGGCCGAGTCCAGGCCGACACCGAGCAGCGCCTCGGGCCGCGTCCGCGCTTCAGCCCACACCTCCTCCGCCTCCTCCACTGGGGCGTCCCGCAGGAAGCACAGGATGAGCCCGCCGGTCACGCCCAGGTGAGCGGCAGCGTCGAGCGCGTCCTGCAGGCCCCCGATCACGTCTGCATACGGGACCCCGCGGGCGGTATGGGCCTGGGCGTCGAAGAACAGCTCGACGTGGCGGACGCCCTCGGCCGCGGCCCGGCGGAGATAGGCCGCGGCGAGGTCGCGGAAGTCCTCGCGCGTGCGCAGCACATCCATGCAGGCGTAGTACAGGTCGAGGAAGGACTGCAGGTCCGTGAACCGGTACGCGGCGCGCAACTCCTCAACGGACGCGAAGGGCAGGTCGACGCCGTTCCGCACCGCGAGCGCGAACGCGAGGTCAGGCTCGAGCGTGCCCTCGACGTGCAGATGCAACTCGGCCTTGGGCAGGGTGAGGGCGTCGGAGGTCATGCGCTCTACCCTCGCACACGGCGCCGCCTCCGGCCTTTACGCAATCTTTGCAGTTCTGAATATTCACAAAATTGTGAAAACGGAGTAGCCTTAATGGCATGGACACCGTCATCAAGACTGTCGACCTCCACAAGCACTTCGGCCGCGTCCACGCCCTCGACGGCCTCGACCTCGAGGTGGCGCGCGGAGAGGTCCACGGCTTCCTCGGCCCGAACGGGGCCGGCAAATCCACCACCCTGCGCATCCTGCTGGGCCTGGCTCGTGCCACCTCGGGCAGCGCCACCGTGCTCGGCAGGGACCCTTGGTCTGACGCGGTGGACCTCCACCGTCACGTCGCGAGCATCCCCGGGGACGTCAGCATCTGGCCCAACCTCTCCGGTGGCGAGGCTATCGACCTCATCTCGCACCTGCGCGGCGGCACCACCGACCACGCGGCCTATAGGGCGCGCAAGAAGGAGCTGTGCGAGACCTTCGACTTCGACCCCACGAAGAAGGGCCGTGCGTACTCGAAGGGCAACCGCCAGAAGGTAGCCCTGATTGCCGCCTTGGCCACGGACGCGGAGCTCTACCTCCTCGACGAGCCCACAAGCGGCCTCGACCCGCTCATGGAGGCGGTGTTCACGCGCGAGGTCCGCAGACTCGCCAACGCGGGCGCCACCGTGCTCCTCTCAAGCCACATCCTCTCCGAGGTCGAGCGGCTCGCCGACCGGGTCAGCATCATCCGCTCCGGCAGGATCGTGGACGGCGGCACGCTCGACTCGCTGCGGCACCTGACCCGGACGGAGATCTCCTTTTCCGCCGGGGCCCCGGGCACAGCCAGCCACATCGACACGGAGGCGCTCGCCCTGCGTCCCGAGGTCCACGACCTCACAGTCGCGGACGGCCGCGTGAAGTTCGGCGCCGACTCGGACCGCGTCCACGAGGTCCTGCCGCTTCTCGGCACCCTCGGCGTCAAGGGCCTGCTCGTCTCGCCGGCCTCGCTCGAGGAGCTCTTCCTCCGCCACTACGGCGACACGGTGGACCAAACCCCGTCAGAGGGCGAGAAACGGAAGCACGACGACGGCCATCACCATCGCCGCCACCGGACCCCGGAGAAGACCCCGGCCAACACCAGCACGGGAGCCTGACATGGGCACGTTCCTCACGCTCTACCGGCAGCGCCTGCGCCGTGACCGGTGGCAGCTCGTCGGCTGGATCCTCGGCATCGCGGCCATGGCGATGTTCTCGGTCGCCGCGGTCGCCAAGACCTATGGCGACTACACCACCCAGGCCGAGATCCTCAAGGTCGCCCTCGCGACGCCAGCGATCCTCATCTTCCGCGGGCTCGCCCGCGGTCCGGGGATCGGAGCCTTCACGTTCTTCGAGATCTTCACCTTCCTCGCCCTGCTCGCGGGCTGGATGAGCACGTTCATGGCGGTCCGGCACTCGCGAGCGGAGGAGGAGACCGGACGGGCGGAGATGGTCTCCTCGACGCCCGCTGGGCGCATGCTGCCCCTCGCCGCCACGGCGGTGCACGGTGTGGTCGCGAACATCCTTGCCGCAGCCGTCGTCGCACTCGGGTTCATCGCCTCAAACCTGGACCCGGCAGGCTCAATTGTGGCCGGCGCCGCGACGGGCGCCGTGGGCATCTCCTTCCTCGGGATCGGCCTCCTCGCCAGCGAGTTTATGAGCACCTCGCGAGGTGCCAACGCCATCTCGGCCTCGCTCGTGCTCGCGGCGTATCTCCTCCGCGGCTTCGGTGACGCCGCGGGCACGCCGGGCGCAGACGGCATGTCCATGACGGCCGGGTGGCCCAGCTGGCTCTCCCCCATCGGCTGGGGCCAGCAGACCTTTGCCTATACGGGCGACCGCTGGTGGCCCCTAGTACTCCCGCTCGCCCTCGGGGGCGTGTGCATCGCGGCGACCGCGCTGATCCGGGACCGGCGGGACGTCGGTGCCTCCCTTCTCGCGGGACGCACAGGACGCGCGGACGCCCGCCCCGTCCTGAACGGCTCGTTCGCCCTCGCGGCGCGGCTCCAAATGGGCTCCATCATCGGCTGGTGCATTGGCGGTCTGGCAACCGGGCTCCTGACGGGTGGCCTCGGATCGGCGGTCGGGGCGGTGACCCAGACGAACCCCGAGGCCACCAAGGCCCTTCGCAGCATGATCGAGGCCCAGGGCGCCTCGACGTCGCAGCTCCTCGTCTCGGTCTTCTTCCTCCTGGCGGGTGTCCTCGCAGCCGCGTGCGCGCTCCAGGCGATCATCCGCGCGCGGCAGGAGGAGGCGAGCGGAACCGGCCCGTGGCTCGTGTCCCAGCCGCTCGGCCGCATCCGCTGGTTCGCGGACTACCTCGCCCTCGGGTCGCTCACGATCGTGGCCGTCATGCTCCTCACCGCGGCGGGCGCGTGGGTCTCGCTCGTCGCCTCCGGCGACACCTCTGAGGCCGTGGGCAACGTCTGGATGTCTGCGATCGACCAGATCCCGGCCGCGCTCATCTTCCTGGCCATCCCGGCGCTCGTCTTCGTCGCCTGGCCGGAGGCGACGATCCCCGCCGGGTGGACTGTCCTGGGGGTCGCCGTGCTGCTGGGGGTCTTCGGCGGCCTGATCGGCGTCGACCAGTCGATGACGGACCTCTCGCCGTTCTCGCATACCCCCGTCCCGGGCCCGGGTGGCCGCGACTGGGCGGGAGGGTTGTGGATGCTCGGCATCTCCTTGGTGGCCACGGTCTCCTCGCTCGCGCTGATGCGCCGGCGTGAAGTGGGATCGTCGTGAGTGCTCAACCGAGCCGCTCCGCGGACGCGCAGGACGACGGTTCTGCCGCCACCGCGCGTGCCCCCGCCGGCGACCGGGCCGGCGTCGTCCGTCCCGAAGCAGAAGTGAGGCGCATCCCGGAGGCCGCCGAGACCTCCGCCGCGGTCATGATCGCGGCGGGCTTCCCCAAGATGCCGGCGCGGGCGCTCATGGCGCTCGTGGTCTCAGAGGACGGCGCTCTCACCGCGGCGGAGCTGGGCGAGGCACTCGGGGCGAGCCCTGCCGCGGTCTCCGGCGCAGTGCGCTACCTGCAGACCGTCGGATTCGCGCACAGGGTCTCGCAGCCCGGCAGCCGGCGCGACAGGTACGCGCTCCCCGAGGACCTCTGGTACGTGGCGACCCTGCGCCAGAACCCCGTCTACGATCGTCTGGGTGCACTCTCGGCGGCCCTTGCCGACGATCTCCCCGCCGGCTCCGCCGCCCGATCCCGCGCGGAGGACATGGCCCACTTCTACCGGTTCATTGCCGAGCACATGCCCAAGCTCTTGGATGAGTGGGAGGCTGAGCGCAACCTTGGCGGGTGAGCCGACGCGCGCTCCAGCCCTGTTCCTCGCTCGGCGCGTCGCTGTCCGGCGTGTCGCGTGCGATGTGCACCAGCGAGTGGGCACGAACGCGCGCGCGTGGCAGGCTGGTACCGACCCGAGCACGGTGTAGCCCAGGCTGCCAGGCACAGACCGGCAAGCACGGTCCAGCAATCACGAGGAGCACGCATGTCCCGCATCGCCATCATCGGAGGCCACGGCAAGGTCGCCCTCCTCCTCGCGCCGATCCTCGTGGGCCGTGGGGACGAGGTCACTTCTATCGTGCGGGACCCGGAGCATGTCCAGGACGTTGAGGCGACCGGCGCCAAGGCCGTCGTCGCGGACGTCGAGTCCCTCGATGAGCGGGGCCTCGCGGAGATCCTCGCCGGCCACAACGCCGTGGTGTGGTCGGCTGGGGCCGGCGGAGGGAACCCCGAGCGGACGCGCGCGGTGGACCGCGACGCCGCCATCCGTTCCATGAAGGCGGCAGCGACCGCGAGCGTCCCGCGCTACGTTATGGTTTCCTACCTCGGTGCGCGGCCTGACCACGGGGTGCCAGAGTCGAACCCGTTCTTCCACTATGCCGAGGCCAAGGCCGCCGCGGACGAGCACCTCCGGAACACGGCGCTCGACTGGACGATCCTCGGCCCGTCCGCACTCACCCTCGACCCCGGTACCGGGAGGATCGCACTGGCGGACCACTCAGACTCCCGCGGCGTGAGCCGTGAGGACGTTGCCGCTGTCGCGGCTGCCGCCCTGCGGGAGCCTCGCACGGTCCGGCAGTTCGTGGGCTTCACCCAGGGCGAGACCCCCATCGAGGAGGCGCTCGCCTCGCTCTGAGGCCCGCCTGCCGACATCAACCGCCTCGTCTGACGAACAATCGCTAGGTGGCCGCGTTCTCGATCGCCTCGAGGCCGCGTTTGAACGAGGCCTTGACTGGTTTGCCTCTGGAGAGCCTGATCATCCTGCAGATCGCCCTGCCCATCAAGGTGCTGCCAGTGCGGTTCCACACGACGTGGATGAGGCTGCCGCCGCTCCTGCCTGCGCGGATGCTGGCCCAGACGTAGCTACCGGGACGAGAGAAGTTGCTCTCCTGAACGGTCCATCGGACTGTAGTGGGATCTGACCAGTCGTAGAGCTCGCGCGCCCAGACCACCCCACCGGGTGCCTTGCTGCCCTCTCGCACCTCAGCTACGGTCTCGCCCACTGAGTAGACCTCGTAAAGGGAGGGCTCGATGCCGGGCCAGAGTTTGGGGCGCCGGTCGGAGAAGTCCAGCAACGCTGAACGCACCCTCTCCGGTTCGGCTGTGGTCTCCACATCGAACCCGACTGTGTGCTCCTTGACGTTCATGAGAACAGCTTGCCCTTCGGGCAGCGTCCGGACATCGCGCGATCGCGCGATTCCATCTGAGCGGAAGGGCCAGCCGCCCACCGGAACTGCGCCGGGTACTCTGGGCGGCATCAGGTGGTCTATCCGAGAGGGGCGCATCATGACCGGACCGATCGTTGTCGGCGTGGACGGCAGCGAGACCGCCCGCCGCGCCGCCGAGGAGGCGCGGGACCTCGCGGTGGCGCTGGGGGCGCCGCTGCACATCGTCTCAGCCTTCGAGACTGACCGTACCGAGGTCCTCGGCAGCGGCAGCGACACGTGGATCGTCTCGGACGCTGACTCGACCGTGAAGACGGCGAAGACGGTCGCCGCGGACCTCGAGACGCCGGGCCTCACAGTCACCTACGGCGCAGCGCGTGGCCGGCCCGCCGAGGCCATCATCGCCGAGGCGGAGCGCGTCGGGGCCCGCATGATCGTGGTGGGGAACCGTGGCATGCGGGGCCTCGGCAGGCTCCTCGGAAGCGTGGCCAACTCAGTGGCGCATTCCGCGCCGTGTGACGTGCTGATCGTCAAGACCGCCTAGCAGCGCTCATGCGCGAGGGGCACAGGCCCGGCGGGTCGAGACTCGATGCGTCCGAACCGGTGTCCGCGGCGATTGACGTTTCAATTGAGCAACAGGGCCTCGGAATCCACGGTTGGGTCACCGCACCGTGATAGGCGTTGACCATGCAGACGTGGGAAAGCGAACACAGTGACCAGTACGAGAGGATCGTCATCTCACAGCCCGTCACGGAGTCGGACCGCAACTCGGACGTGCTCCGCATACCGACCAGCGCTCTGGCGGTGTTCCCGGTGGCCCCAGAGGTGGTCCGGGTGTCCGTCAACGGCGACGAGCGGTCGGTGCTGTGGAGCCCGCGGAGCAACGACCGCCGCTCCGGGACGCTCGCCGTGGGCATGGACGTGATGAGCGGGCTCCCCATGCGCGAGGCCGTGCAGATCGGCGTCAAGGACGGGGTCTTCCACCTCCGCCCGGCCCCTGAGGCTGCCTGACGCGAGAATTGTCGGACCCCTCTGTTCTGCTGGGGGTGCGGTCGGCCCTGCCTGGGACGGCTGCGTCAGGGGGGCCGCTGCGTCGGGACAGGGCGCAGCGCGCAGGGGTGATGTCCGGGACGGCGAAGATGGGGGGCCGCCCCGGGCATTGCCGCGTGGACAGAGAGCGGCCAGAGTTGACCCATGGGCCGCCTCGTCTATATGAACCTCGCGTCCGTGGACGGCTACATCGCCGACCGCACGGGCAACTTCGACTGGGCTCGGCCTGACGACGACGTCCACGCCGCGGTCAACGACCTCCTGCGGCCCATCGGGACGTACCTCTACGGGCGGCGCGTCTACGAGGTGATGCGCTTCTGGGAGGACGCGGACATCACGGCCGAGCAGAGCGCCGTGGCACATGACTTCTCGGAGATCTGGCAGGCCGCGGACAAGGTCGTCTATTCCCGCACCCTCCCCGAGGTCACAACGGCGCGCACACGGCTCGAGCGCGCATTCGACCCGGACGAGGTCCGCACCCTCAAGGAGGGCTCGGCCTCGGACCTCGCGATCGGCGGCCCGGGCCTCGCTGCGGCCGCGTTCGCCGCCGGGCTCGTGGACGACGTCCGGCTGTTCATCGTGCCCGTCACGGTGGGCGGCGGAACGCCTGCGCTACCGGATGCGCGGCTCGATCTGGACCTCGCCGACGAGCGCCGGATCGGCCGCTTCGTGTACCTGCACTACGCCGTCCGGACCCCGGGAGGGGCGACCGTGTGAGCTCGGCGAAACCCGGGCGCGTCGTTCATCAGAACATGATCTAATGCTCTCGTGCCGTGGTCGCGGCGTGGGCGCAGGAGGCAAAGCATCAATGGTGGAAGCGGGCGTTCCCGAGGGGCAGTACTGGTTCGTCGGATCGTATTACCCGGACCAGGAACCGAAGGACCAGACCGAGCGGTTCATCTCCGAGCACATCTGGGAGAACGGCTTCGAGGACCGCTATCTGGACACCGTCAAGTCGATGAAGGTGGGCGACCAGATCGCCCTTAAGACCACGTACGTGCGCCGCACGGGGCTCCCCTTCGACCCGCACGGGCATGCCGTACCGGTCATGGCGGTCAAGGCAATCGGCGTCATCACGGCCAACCCTGGTGACGGCCGCAAGATCGGCGTCGACTGGACGCGCGTGGACCGCCCGCGTGAGTGGTACTTCTACGCGGGCCGCCACACCATCTGGAAGGTCACTCCCAGCCACTGGATGCGCGCGGCGCTGTTGAAGTTCACGTTCTGGGGCGAGGCGCAGGACACCGACCGGTTCCGCAACGGTCCTGCATGGGCTAAGCGCTTCGGCGACTTCGATCCGAAGCCCGAGCAGCGCTTCGAGTGGACCGCGTTCTACGAGGCGATGGCGACGGCGCTGCTGAGGTTCCGCAACCGCCGCACCGAGCTGCTCGACCACCTGCGCGAGATGCAGGAGCGCCACGAGGAGCTCGGCTTCCTCATGGACCGGGACTGGCGGGACAACCCGGTGCCGCTCAAGGACATCTGCCCCTTCACAGTCATGGGCACCTTCAACCGGGGGACGACCCCCGCCAAGCGCACGGAGATCGCTGCCGACTGGGCAGCGTTCCTCGGCGTCACCGTCCCAGCGCCCACCAGCTTCGACGGAATCCCGCTGCTGAACAACCAGAACTCCTGGTTCTTCCCGCCAGCCGGGACGCGCCAGCGGGACGACATTGACAGCCTGTGGGACGTGCTTGAGACGGCGCTGGCCGCCGCCGGCTCCGCCGAGGACCACGAGCGGTTCCGCCTCGCCGCTGCGTACGACCGCGCCCGCGATATCTACCGGGTGGGCACCAAGCTCACCATGGGCCTGTTCTGGATCCGGCCGTGGAACTACGTCCCGCTCGATGGCCGCTCGCGCCAGTACCTCAAAACCGAGCTCATGCTCGACCAGGACTTCTTCACGGCCGACGGCTCCGCCTACGTGACCCTCCTGGACACCCTCGCCTCGAAGTTCGAGGATCCCCAGTTCGCGGTGCACTCCTTCCCCGAACTGACCTGGACGGCCTACCTCGAGCGCTACGGCCACGGTGCCCACAGCGACCTGGGGGATGCGGACGAGGCGCCCGAGCCCGAGGACGACCCCACGCCGATGTCCCCGCAGGCCAGCTACACCGTGCATGACATCGTCACCGACGGCTGCTTCATTGACGAGGCCGACCTCAGCGACTACCTGGCACGGTGGCGGTCCAAGAAGAACCTCATCCTCCAGGGCCCTCCCGGCACAGGCAAGACGTGGCTCGCACGCCGCCTGGCGTATGCCCTCATCGGCACGAAGGACAACAAGTCCGCCCTCCGCGCCACGCAGTTCCACCCGAACTCGAGCTACGAGGACTTCGTGCGCGGATGGCGGCCGGGCTCCGACGGCAGGCTGACCCTCGTGGACGGCCCGTTCCTCGAGATGGTCGAGCGGGCGAACGCCAATCCGGACGTCCCCCACGTGATGCTCATCGAGGAGATCAACCGCGGCAACCCGGTGCAGGTCTTCGGCGAGCTCCTGACCCTCATCGAGGCGGGCAAGCGGTCCCCGCGCGAATCGCTGCAGCTGGCGTACCCGCGCTCGGGCACCGAGAGCGTCCACGTGCCGAGCAACCTCTACATCATCGGCACCATGAACCTGGCCGACCGCTCGCTGGCGATCATGGACCTCGCGTTCCGCCGCCGGTTCGCGTTCGTCTCCCTCGAGCCGAGTGTCAACGACGCGTGGCAGTCCTGGATGTCGGCCCGGCACGGCGTGGACTCCAAGGAGCTCGAGCTCGTCCGCTTCCGCTTCGAGGCACTCAACGACCGCATCGCCGATGACCCGACGCTGGGCTCCGAGTTCCGTCTGGGCCACTCCTTCGTCACTCCCCCCGCTGAGGAGCGCGTCGCCTCGTTCGCCGACTGGTTCCGGGGCGTCGTGGACACGGAGATCGTGCCGACCCTCGAGGAGTACTGGTTCGACGACGCGGCCAAGGCGGAGGCGGCATCGGCGGCGCTGCTCGAAGGCCTCGAGTGACCGAGGCGCACCCGGAAGAGCGCACGACGGCGCGCGGCCCCTCCGCCGCGGCTGACGGTTCCGTCGTGGTCGCGGACGGGGTGCGCATCCCCGTGCGCAACGTGTGGCTGCTCCTCCTGTACGCCTCGGAGTTCTACCAATCCGGCCCGGAGGCCTTCGACGGGATCGAGGAGTATCCCGAGAAGCTCCCCGAGCTCTTGGCCGAGCTGCTCGTCGCGAGCGCCGAGGACCGCCTGCGCAGGCCGCTCACGCCGTCGTTCTCCAAGACGTCGCGGGACCTCGCGAGGGTCCGCGGCGGGATCGACACACTCCGCACCGAATCGCACCAGCTGCTCTCCCGCGGGCTCGTGGCGTGCCGGTTCGAGGAGCTCACGGTGGACACCCCCCGCAATCGCCTCATCCGTACCGCCCTCGATTCGATTTCACGCCTGTGCGCGGACGAAGAGCTGATGCGCCGCTGCCAGGGACAGTCGCAGCGGCTCGCCCAGCTCGGCGTGGGCACGCTCGACCTGCGGGCGGGGCAGCGAGACCAGGCCGCGTCTGCCGCGGCGCGGCTCACGCGCAACGACCAGCGTGACCGGTCGGTGCTCCTCGCAGCCCGCCTTGCACTCCAGCTCTCGCTCCCGTTCGGGCGGACCAGGCCGGGCCATGGCCGCGGGGTCCTCGACGAACGCCAGTTCCGGAACCTGTTCGAGCGGGCCGTGGGCGGCTTCTACTCGGTGTACGGGCGCCCGCACGGCTGGACCGTGCAGCGCGGCCGCAAGGTCGGATGGAAGACGAGCGGTGCGACGCTGGGGCTGGCGGCCGTCCTTCCGCACATGGCCACCGACGTCTGGATCGACGTGCCGGCCCGGGGCCGCCGGCTCATCATCGACACGAAGTTCACAGCGGCCCTGCGGCCCGGGCGGTTTGCCCGCGAGACCCTGAGCTCGGGCCACCTCTACGAGCTCTACACGTACGTCCGGGAGCAGGAATCAGGCACCGACCCCGCCTCGCTGACGGCCGGGGGGCTGCTGATCTATCCGTCCGCGGGCAGCCCGCTCACAGAGTCCTTCATCTCCTCGGGACATCGCCTCGGGGCCGCGACCGTGGACCTCTCCGTGGCGTCCGTCCTCGTCCGGGACCAGTTCATCGCTGCCGTGGCGCCCTACCTCGGAGCGCC
Organism: Sinomonas notoginsengisoli; assembly: GCF_021554725.1. GTDB lineage: Bacteria > Actinomycetota > Actinomycetes > Actinomycetales > Micrococcaceae > Sinomonas > Sinomonas notoginsengisoli. Next base: position 26,027 of record NZ_JAIZDP010000007.1, read on the forward strand.
CCAGACGTAAGGGCGTCTCCCCACGGTCAGTAGTTTCGGGCTGGCAGCATTGGCGTGTGTCGCGCACAGAGTCTGCCACGGACGGGACTCTCTCGGCGTCAGCGGGAAGCGTCGCGGTAGCCCACGTGGACCTCGGTGTCGAGGCCGCGAAGGGAGCTCAGCCTCGAAAGGAGACCGAACAGCTCGGCTGTCTGATCGGGAGTCAGGCCCTCGACAATTGCGGCCTCCTGCGCCTCAGCGGCGCGTCGCAGTGAACGCAGCAGGCCTGCCCCCGGCTCGGTGAGCTGGAGCTCCTGGACCCGCCGGTCTGCCGCGCTCCGCGTCCGGGTGACGAATCCGGCGCCCTCCAGCCGGTCGATGAGCGCGACGACGCGGCTCTGGACGGAGCCGAGTCTCCCTGCGAGCTCGCGCTGGCTGATGCCCGGGGACCGGCCGATGATCCGGATCACACCGGCCTCCGACGGGGAGATGCCCAGGCCTCGGGTCTGGTCGGCGAAGAGCTCGGTCGCGTGCTCCCCGAGCTGGGAGAGCAGAAATCCGATGCGGGCTGGGCGCGGCCTGTCCCCGAGGGACGCGGCTGGCTGAGCGTCTGGCATAGACCCAAGAATACAGCATTGACTGTACGATTCACTGAGTGAATAATTATTTCTATGACTGATTCAGCAGCTCCCCTCGCCCACCAAGAGGACGCTCGCCAAGGGCGTCGGCCGGAGGGCCCCAACGCCGGGATCCTCGCGATCGTCGTGCTCGTGCTCTCGATCGCGGCCGTCGCCCTGCCTGCCATGGCAGCGGGCACAGCGTACCCTTCACCGTCGACTGCCTCCGACGCCATCGCGCGCTACTTCACAGATCACTCCTTCCCAGCGAACCTCACCGGATTCCTCACCTTCGGGGCCTCGGTCCCGCTCGGGATCTACGCGGCGACCATGTACGCACGCCTCCTCCGGCTCGGCATCCGCGTGCCGGGTCCCCACATCTCGTTCTACGGCGGCACCGCAGGCTCGGTCATGCTCGGCGCCTCCGGCCTCCTCATCTGGGCCATGGGCCAGTTGCCAGGCGAGGCCCCCGCCGCCGTCGTGCACCTCGTCGCGGACGCCGCGTTCGCGCTCGGCGGCTTCGGCTTCGCCGCAGGCACCGGGTTGCTCATCGCGGGCATCGCGGTACCCGCCCTCATCCTGCGGCTCACCCCACCATGGCTCGCGTGGGCCGGGCTCGTCCTCGCGGCCTTGGGCGAGATCTCGTTCCTGGGCATGTTCTGGCCGGGAATCGACTATCTCCTGCCGATCGTCCGCTTCGTCGGGCTGGCCTGGCTCACCGCAGTCGGCTTCATGCTCCCCCGATCCCGCCACGAGGTCCCGAAGCGCTGAAGCTGACCATCGTGGAGAATCCGCGAAAAGAAGACCCTTACGGAAGGAGCACCACCATGGAAACCGTCACTGAAGACGTCTTGGACGTGGTGAACGCGTGGGCCGCGGCCGAGCTGGAGGGAGATGTCGAAGCCTACGGCAACCTGCTCATCGACGATTTCCAAGGCATTGGACCCGTCGGGTTCGTCCTCGACAAGGGCCGCTGGGCCCAGCGGCATCTCGGCGACGTGGTCAACGAGGAGTTCGAGATCCTCGAGCCGCACCTACGCCTCTACGGCGACACGGCCCTCGTCGAGGCCGTCCAGCGGCAGAAGACCCAGGCCCGCGGGCGGGACGCGAGCGCGTCGTTCCGCGTGCTCATCGTGCTGGTCCGCGACGACGGTCGCTGGCTCATCGCAAACATCCAATTGAGCGGACCGCTCATCGCGCCCGGGGACTCCGCACCGTGGCTGCGGGAGCAGAACCGATGAGGACGGACACCCTTCGCGGGCAGCGTGTCAGTGGCACGCTGCCCGTTGCGGCGCATCCGAACTGAGGTCCAGCACCGTGAAATGACCGGGTGCTACAGCTAGTCTCCCCGCCCCCAGCGGTGCGAGGATGGGCGGATGGGCGAGGTTACCGACTATGTGGCAACCCTCGACGGATCCGATGCCGAGGCCGTGAGGCACGTCTACGACGTGGCCCGAGAGGTTGCTCCCGAGGCGTCCGAGGGGCGCAGCTACGGCATGGCAGCGCTGCTCCTGCACGGCAAGGGGTACGCGAGTGCGGTCGTGACGAAGAACCACCTCTCGCTCTTCCCCTTCAGCGGCCAGGTCCTCGCAGGCCTTGCCGAGAAGCTCCAGGGCTTCGACTGGGCCAAGGGAACGCTGCGATTCAGCGCCGAGCACCCAGTCCCGGACGATCTGCTGCGGGAGATTTTCGCGGCACGGATCGCCGAGATCGAATCGAAACTCGACGGCTCCAAAAAGCACGCCTGAGCTGCGGCTTTCCCGGTCAGTTGGGTCTACCCTCGAAGCACGTTCGGTGTTCAGCCTTGGGGGGTTGGCGATGGTGGCCGGCACGCGGACCGCGGGGGGCTTCCTGGCGGCGCTGGAGTCCCTGAGCTCCGATGACGAGCTCAGGAAGTACAAACGCGCGTTCCCGCTCGCCACGCGGGGCAGCGACCGGTTCCTCGGTGTGCCGATGGGCTCGGTGTTCGAGCTTGCCCGCGCCTCGGTGGAGATGCCTCTCGACGAGGTGGAGCGGCTCCTTGAGAGTCCGTGGCACGAGGCCCGTGCTGGCGCGGTCGGCATCATGGACTACCAGGCACGCTTGCGCACCACGACGCCCGAGCAACGCCGAGAGCTCTACGAGCTCTACCTGCGCCGTCACGACCGGATCGACTCATGGGACCTCGTGGACCGGGCCGCGATCCATGTGGTCGGCGGCTACCTCGCGGACAGGCCCCGGGACCCGCTCTATGCGCTGGCCCGCTCGTCGAGGCCTCTGGAGCGGCGCACGGCGATCGTCGCATCGATGTACTTCCTCGGCACCGAAGACAGCCGCGACCTGTTCGAGATAGCCGAGCTGCTCGCCAATGACCCGGATGAGTCGGTGCAGAAGGCCACGGGCTGGGCACTCCGGGCGGCCGGCAACCCTGAGCTCGAGGACTTCCTCGATCACTGGGCACCTCGCATGGCCCGCGTCGCGTTGAGGTACGCGGTCGAGAAGCTGCCCAAGGTGACCCGGGAAAGGTACCTCAAGGCCTCCTGAGCTTCAGGGCCGGCCCCGCGGGAAGCTCATGCCGCCCGGCACGCCCCGAGCAACTCGGCCGCCTTGTCATGCTCGGCCTGAGTCATCCAGAGACCGTACGCCGCCTTGACCTCGACGATGTTCACCGCGTACTCGCAACGGAACGACTTGTTGGGCGGGAGCCACGTGGCCAGGTCCGAGTCACCCTTCTCCTGGTTGGCCGCGCCCTCCATCGCCCGGAGGTTCGAGGGATCGTTCGCGAACTCAACCCGCTTCTGGGCCGTCCACTGCTGGGCGCCCTTCTGCCATGCATCCGAGAGCGCAACGACGTGGTCGATCTGCACGTCGGCTGATCGCTCGCCGCGCTGGAAATCGATAGTTTTGCCCGTATAGGGGTCCTGCAGGGTGCCCGAGACCAGCACGCAGTCTCGGGTGCCGGCCTTGAACGCAGGGTCGCGAAGGTCCCGCCGCAGGATGTCGTTCCGGGTATCGCAGCCGTTGTGGTCCGCGTCCGCCCAGGCTTGGCCGAACTGGGCACGGGTGTAGCCCGTCTTCGGCGCCCGGCCCTTCGCCGGAATCGCCGCCAGCGCGGTCTTGGCCGTCTCGAGGCGTGCAGCCGGAACGCTGCCGATCTGGGCCTGCACGCCGGGCAGCGGGGAGTCGAGGCCAGGGACGCTCACAAGGCCCACGAGCCAGGCAAGCACAACGCCGAGGGCCCCGATGCCCATGAGGAAGCCAACTGCGCGGGACCATCGCCGACTCCTGGCCAGCGGCCGAGACGATCGTTGGAACATAGTGAGCCCCCCACTGGATGACGACCTGACCCCTCCACCCTACGAGAATCGCCGACACTATTCGGGCCCGGCTCCCGCTATGTGGAGAGTGGACGCTGCGGAACGCGCGTCGACGCGAAGAAGCCTCGACGCCACGCGGCGGCCCGGGTCCGTCGGTCCGCCCCGGGCCGTCAGGCGTCCGCCCCGGGCCGTCAGGCGTCCGCCCCGGGCCGTCAGGCGTCCGCCCCGGGCCGTCAAGCGTCAGATCGGTCAGGCATCCGGATCGGTCAGGAGAACGCGATGTCCTTCGTGGCGTGGTCGTACGCGATGGTGACCGGGCCGCCGTCGTGCGAGAGCTCGTGGTTGGCTCCGTTGAAGGTGCCGAACGCGCCGTAGTTCTCATCCCAGGAACGGTTGATCGCGATCTTGAAGGCGTAGTGCCCAGCTGGGAGGTCAACGGTACGGACCCAGCGGCGGGAGGCCCGGTCGAGGCCCATCTGGACCGCGTCGGCGTTCGGCTCCCAATCGCTGTGCGCGCCGAGGTGTGATGCGAAATTGCCGGCGATCGCCACAGCCTTCGGCTGATCGAGGTCCACGGCGCCCGGCGCCTCAGCCTGCGCACCGGAAGCCTCAGGTGCGGCAGCCTCAGGTGCGACCGCTTCCGACAGCTCCACGGGCACCTGGACAGGCGTCGGGACGACGTCCGTGCCGGAGACGGCCTTGGCCGTCGCGGACTTCGGTGCGGCCCTCTTCGCAGGACTCTTGCGGGCCGACTTTTTCGTGGCCGGCGGCGCGGCGGGCACGGGCGTGCCAGCGGGGACTGGCGTGCCGGCGGCGAGCGCCTCGGCGAGCGACTGGGCGGTCGGGAAGGCGACCGTGGCTCGGAGTCCTTCCTCGGTGATAGCCCAGCCGGAGCGGCCCTTCACCATCCAGCCAGCCCTGACGAGCTTGGCCGTGGCGGAGGTCAGGGCCTTGTGGCCACGCGGGATGCCTCCCGCGAGGAGGACCGCCTCGTTCTCATCGAAGGGCACAGCGTCCACGGCAGCGGACAGTACGGCGCGGGCGTCCACCGTCTCATTGGCCCATGCAGCCCGTGCGAGCCCATCCAGCACCGCCTTGAGACGGAGATCGAGCTTCTCTGTCGCGTTCGCGTTCCTCGCCATAGCTACCCCTCGTTCCTTGCCTGATCCAGCCGAGCCCATGACTCATGAGCCCGCCTCTCCATGCTGGCCCGTTACTCGCCGGTTGCCTTTGTCGGTGACCGAGTGTGACGTGGCGAACAGGAGATGAGCCCCAGCATTCCGCCTCTCGGTTTCGTTCCGGTTACGCGCACGCGACCTCCGGGGAAAGAGACCGGGCGCGCCGGCGGATGCACCGCCGGCGCGCCGTGGTCCATTCGAGAGGGTCAGCTCGCCGTCGCTGAGCAGGATGCGGAGGCGGCAGCGCCGCTGCCCGTGTTCTTGGCGACGCTCTTGCCGTCGATCACGATCTCGCACGAGACAGCCGCTGCCTTGTTCTGGAAATCGGAGGACGTGACGGTCAGGAGGGCCGAGGTGAACCCGGTCGAGGTGACGTCCTTCGACCAGTCGGCCGCGATATCGGTCTGGCTCGAGCCGCCGGGCGTCCAGTAGTGGACTGAGGCAGCGCCGTTGCTCGCGACCTTATACTGGATCGTGTGCTTCGCACTGGCCTGGGCCGAATACGTCTCAAGGCCCTTGGAGATCGCCGTCGATGCGGTGGACACAGCGGCGGCGACCACGACATTGACGATGATCGCTGAGATGATCGCGATCACGGACAGGATGAGCCCGGTGATGGACATCGCCTTGCCGCCCATCTTCCGGAAGAGCGCGACGAGCGCGCAGGCGAGGCTGGCAATCGCCAGGGCGAAGGCGATGACGTTCACCACGGGGATGAAGCTGAACACGAACGCGAGCGCGCCGAGAACGAGCGAGACGATCGCGAGTGCCGAGCTGCGGCGCGGCGGCTGCGCACCTCCGTAGACAGTCCCCTCGGCCGGACGGCCTTCTGGCGTTCCCGAATCATTCATCGGAGACATGGGCGTGGTAGACATGGGTCCCCCCTTGGATCCTGACACGAGTCCGCCGGCCCCATGCCGGCAATCCTGCGCGTCGGGATGATGTTCTGCCCGGGGTCCGACATTTCTCGTGCTCTCACGGGCCAGGGTGAGGAAGGCCACTCAACTCGTCTGTCAGCGGGAGAACAGCCCCGGCCCGACATATGGGGCAAGGCGGGTGCGCTGCTCCTCGGTGAGCCGCATCAGGCGCCCGGAGGATTCGTCGACGAAGGCCAGCTGCGTGGTCGCACGCGCGCACTCGTGCTTCTCCACTGGATCGTGGACCACGTAGTCGAGTGTCAGGGCGGCTGCCTTGAGCCCGCTCACCCACACGTCCACCTGGGCCGGCACATTGCGGTAGTCGAGCGGGCGCAGGTACCGCACCCGATGCTCCACGACCAGGGCGAGCGTTCCTACCGCGACCTCAGAGAACAACGGCACGAGCGGCTCGGCGCCGGAGGCACCTGTTCCACCAGGAGGTCCAAACGCCGCGATCCGCGCCTCCTCGAGCATGCGGACGATCTGCACGTTGTTCACGTGCCCATACGCATCCATGTCTCCCCAGCGCATCGGGACAAGGACGCGAAGCCGCTGCGCGCCGTCGTGCGCCCCTGAAGGAGGTTCCCCTGCAGTGCTCTCAGTGCTCACCACACGGGTGTACCACAGACCTGCCACGGGACACCGCCCGGGACGCTTCGTGCCCCGCCAGCTCCAGCCCCGCGGCTGGCCCCTGCATAGCCCGTTTCTCTGCGGGACCGAGCGTTTCCTGCTCGGCGCCCCGCAGCGAACCGATGGCTCCAGCGTACGGACGGCATCTTGCACTGCGGTGTCCGAACTGTTTAATCGCGGTGACGCCTGCACCCGCCGCCCGGGTTCACGACGGGCTGAGCCTCATACCCGTCCTTGAAAGGGCTGGGCCGCGCACCACGCCCGCGAGGCGGCGCAATGCCCGCGACGGGACCGCTCTGTATCCCGACGTTGATGCTGTGAAGCGTGGATAGGATGGGAGCAACTCCTCACGGAAACGGCGGAATCCATGGATGTTCTAGAGTTCGACGACGTGTTCGTCGGCTGGGGCAAGGGCGGCAAGACGCTCGCTGGGATCCTCGGCCGGGCGGGCCGCCGGGTCGCGATGATCGAACAATCGGACGCCATGTACGGCGGCACGTGCATCAACATCGGCTGCGTGCCCACCAAGGCCCTGATCTATTCCGCACACCTCGGCCACGAGGGCGGGGACGCGGCGCACTACACGGATTCGATCACGCGCAAGAACGCCCTGACGGCGAAGCTGCGCGGCGTGAACTTCTCGATGCTCGACACGATCGACACCGTGACTGCCGTCACCGCCCGGGCGGAGTTCGTGGGGCCCAAGCGCGTGCGGCTGAGTGCGGGCAGCGACGAGCGCGAGATCACGGCCGAGCGCCTCTACATCAACACCGGTTCGTTGCCCGTGATCCCGGACATCCCGGGCCTCTCCGAGGGCGGCCAGGTGCTGAGCCCGCGCGTCCACGTGTCCACGGACCTCATCTCGGAGTCCAACCTGCCGGCGCGCCTCGTGATCGTGGGCGGCGGGTACATCGCCTACGAATTCGCCTCCATGTACGCCGCGTTCGGCTCCGAGGTCACCGTCGTGGACCGCTCCCCCATCCCGCTCAGGCATGAGGACCGTGACGTTGCCGAAGCCGTCGCGGCCGCCCTGGCCGGCGACGGGGTGCGGTTCCTCCAGGGTGCGCAGGTGACGGGCGCGCACGACGACGGATCCTCACCTCTGCGGGTGGATGTCGCCTCCGACGACGGGCCGGTCACGGTCGAGGCCGACGCCGTGCTGCTGGCGCTTGGGCGCCGTCCCGCGACCGAGGGTCTTGGACTCGACAAGGCGGGCGTCGAGACCGACGGGCGGGGCGCCGTCGTCGTCGATGAGCGCCTCCGGACCACAGCGACGGACGTATGGGCGCTCGGCGACGTGAACGGCGGACCGCAGCACACCTACGTCTCGCTCGACGACCACCGGATTGTACTTGCCCAGGTACTAGGCGGACCGGAGCGGACCACCACGGACCGGAACACCATCCCGACCACCACGTTCGTCACACCGCCGTTCTCGCGGGTGGGTCTCACCGAGGGCCAGGCGCGGGAGCAGGCCGCCGAGCGCGGCTGGGACGTGGGCGTGGCGTCGAAGGAGGTCTCCAAGATCGCGGCGATGCCGCGGCCCAAGATTGTCCGTGACCCGCGCGGGCTCCTCAAGGTGGTCGTCGACCGGAAGACCGACGCGATCCTCGGGGCCACGCTGTTCTGCGTCGACTCGCAGGAGATCATCAAGCTCGTCTCGCTCGCGATGGACAATGGGCTGCCGTACACCGCCCTGCGGGACCGCATGTACACCCACCCGTCCTCGTCCGAGGCCTTCAACGAGGTGCTCGGATCCATCGCCTGACCGCCACGTCCACTGCCACATGTCCGGCCGCGGGGCCGGGGAGAGAGGGGAACACGATGCTGTTCGACCACGACAACGACGAGCCGATCCGCGTCCTCACTGACGCCGAGAGCTGGGCACTGCTGGACAACGCGCGCCACGGGCGCCTCGCGACCACCGCAGCGGGCGAGCTGGACATCGTGCCGATCAACTTCAAGGCCTCACACAGCAAGCTGTACCTGAAGACGACGCCCGGCACGAAGGTCGCGGAGCTCACCATCCACCCGCAGGTCGCGTTCGAGGCCGATGGCATCCTCCAGGACGAGGCCTGGAGCGTGGTGGTCAAGGGGACGGCCCGCGTCCTCGAGCACTCGGACGACATCGCAGCCGCCGAGGCGGTGGGCATCGAGACGTGGCTGCCGACCACGAAGAGCGTCTACCTCGAGGTGACCCCCTCGTCCATCGCCGGCCGGCACTTCCAGCTGGGCGCCGAACCCGAGCAGACCACGGCGCGGGACTACTGACCACGGCCGACGAATGGGCCTCCCCCGTCTACGTCCGGGGGCCAGCCGACGCCGAGACCGCAGCTTCCTCCGCCTCGTGGTCGGTCCCGCCAGCGAACTGGCTCATGTAGAGCCGGCGGTAGGCGCCGCCGCGCTCGAGGAGCTCCTCGTGCCGGCCCTGCTCGACGATCTTGCCGTTCTCCATGACCAGGATCGTGTCCGCGTCCCGGATCGTGGAGAGCCGGTGGGCGATCACAAACGAGGTCCGGTCCGTGCGCAGCGCGGCCATGGCCTTCTGCACGAGCAGCTCGGTGCGGGTGTCCACGGAGGAAGTGGCCTCGTCGAGGATCAGGAGCGAGGGATTGGACACGAACGCGCGGGCAATCGTGATGAGCTGCTTCTCGCCCGCGGCGATGTTGGTGCCTTCCTCGTCGATCACGGTGTTGTACCCGTCTGGGAGGGACCGCACGAAACGATCCACATACGTGGCCTTGGCGGCAGCCATGACCTGTTCCTCGGTCGCGTCGAGGTTGCCGTACCGGATGTTGTCGTAGATGGTGCCGCCGAACAGCCACGCGTCCTGGAGCACCATGCCGATCTTCGAGCGGAGCTCGTCGCGGGAGAGGTCGCGGACATCCACTCCGTCGAGCAGGATCCGTCCGGCCTGGATCTCGTAGAACCGCATCACGAGGTTCACGAGCGTGGTCTTGCCGGCACCGGTCGGACCCACGATCGCCACGGTGTGCCCGGGCTCTGCCGTCAAGGAGAGGTCCTCGATGAGCGGATTGTCCGGCGAGTAGGAGAAGGAGACGTGCTCGAAGTCCACGTGCCCGTCCGTGACGGCCGGCAAGTGGCTCGTCGCGGTCTCGAGCTCCTGCTCCTCCGCGTCCAGCAGCTCAAACACGCGCTCGGCCGAGGCGACGCCGGACTGGAGCATGTTGGCCATGCCGGCGATCTGCCCGAGCGGCTGCGTGAACTGGCGTGAGTACTGGATGAACGCGGTGGCGTCGCCGAGAGTCATCTGGCCCGCCGCGACCCGCAGGCCTCCTACGACGGCGATGCCCACATACGCCAGGTAGCTGATCCAGTTCATGATCGGGAACATCATGCCGGAGACGAACTGGGCGCCGAACGAGGCCTTGTAGAGCTCCTCGTTCTTGCCGTCGAAGCCCTCGGCCATCTCCCTCTCGCGCCCGAACAGGATGGCTAGCTCGTGGCCGGAGAAGGACTCCTCGATATGGCCGTTGAGGACCCCCGTGTCCTTCCACTGCGCCTTGAACAGCTTCTGGCTGCGGGCACCGATCACGCCGGTCACCACTGCGGAGAGCGGCAGGGCGACGAGGGCGATGAGGGCCAGCTCCCACGAGACGATGAACATCATCACGATGATGCCCAACACCTGCAGGATCGAGGAGAGCAGCTGCGAGAACGCCTGCTGGAGCGCCTGCTGGACGTTGTCCACGTCATTCGTGACCCGCGAGAGGAGGTCGCCGCGCTGCCGGGTGTCGAAGTATCCGAGCGGCAAGCGGTTGATCTTGGACTCGACGTCCCGGCGCAGCCGGTAGACAACACGCATCACCACGCGGTTGAGGATGAAGCCCTGGGCCCACATGAAGAGGCTCGCCACGAAGTACATGACGAGGATGACCGCGATGAGGAACGTGAGCTCGTTGAAGTCGATGCCCTGGCCGGGCACAAGGTCCATGGCCGAGAGCATGTCCGCGAAGTTGTCCTGCCCCTGCGCGTGCAGGCCCTGGACCACCTGGTCCTTCGTGACGCCGGGCGGCATCTGCTTGCCGATGACCCCAGCGAAGATCACGTCCATGGCTTTGCCGAGGATCTTCGGCGCCACCACGGACAGCACCACGGAGACGATGATGAAGGCGACCACGACCCCCATCCACGCCATCTCTGGGCGGATCAGGCCCAGGAGGCGCTTGGCTGCGGCGCGGAAATCCTTGGCCTTCGGGGTGGGCATCTGCTGCCCGAAGCCTCCCCCGTCATGGCCGCCGCGGGCGCCGGTCCCTTCGCCCTCTTCGGTCTCCTCGGGCTCGGGTTGTGCGGCGGTCTGCTTGGCTTCCTGGCTCATGCCTGCTCCCCCGTGGTGCCCGCGCCCGCGACGCTGCGCACTTCTTCGACGCTGATCTGCGACTGCACGATCTCCTGGTACGTGGGCGAGGTCTCCAGCAGCTCCTCATGGGTTCCGCGGTCCACGATCTTCCCGTCGTCGAGGACCAGGATCTGGTCGGCACCCATGATGCTCGAGACGCGCTGGGCGACGACGATCATGGTCGCCTCCCGGGTGCGGGCCTTGAGAGCGCGGCGGAGCCGGGCCTCGGTCGTGACATCGAGGGCTGAGAACGAGTCGTCGAACAGGTAGACCTTTGGCTGTGCTACGAGCGCCCGGGCGATGCAGAGCCGTTGGCGTTGGCCACCCGAGACATTGGTGCCCCCCTGCGAGATCGAGGAGTCCAGGCCCTTCTCCTTCGCGCGGACGAACTCCGCGCCCTGGGCGACCTCTAGCGCATCCCACAGCTCGGCGTCGGACGCCGCCTCTTTCCCGAAGCGCAGGTTGTAGCCCACGGTCCCCGAGAACAGGTAGGGGCGCTGGGGGACCATCGCGACCCGGGAGGTGATCTCGTGTCGGGGCATCTGGGAGAGGGGGACGCCGTCGAGCAGGACCTCGCCCTGCCCCGCGTCGTAGAGCCGCGGCACGAGGTTCAGCAGGGTCGTCTTGCCTGAGCCGGTCGAACCGATGATGGCGACCGTCTGGCCGGGCCTGGCCGTGAAGGAGATCCCGCTCAGCACAGGAGCCTCGGCGCCAGGGTACGCGAAGGAGACGTTGCGGAACTCGACGACTCCCTCGGCCTTCTCGGGCACGACCGAAGCGGTGGGCTCGCCCATGGAGGGCTCAACGCCGAGGACCTCGCCGATGCGGTCGGCACACACGCTGGCACGCGGGATCATCATTGCCATGAAGGTGCCCATCATGACGGCCATGAGGATCTGCAGGAGGTACTGCATGAACGCGGTGAGGGAGCCGATCTGCATGTCCCCGGAATCCACGCGGTGGCCGCCGAAGTACAGGACGGCGGCGGTGGCCGCCTGGAGCAGCAGCATGATGATCGGGAACATGAGCACGAAAATCTGCCCGACCTTGAGCGAGATGTCCGTCAGGGCCTTGTTCGCGTCCGCGAAGCGGTCCTCCTCGAAACGCTCGCGCACGAACGCGCGGACCACCCTGATGCCGATGATCTGCTCACGCAGGACGCCGTTGATCGAGTCGATCTTCGCCTGCATCGTCCGGAACAGCGGCATGAGCAGGTAGACGAGGAGCCCAACAACCGCGAACAGCACGCCCACCGAGACCCACACGAGCCACGAGAGGCCCGCGTCCTCGTTGAGTGCCATGATGATGCCGCCCACACACATGATCGGGGCTGAGACCATGAAATTCAGGCCCATGAGCATGACCATCTGGATCTGCTGGACGTCATTGGTTCCCCGGGTGATGAGCGTCGGTGCGCCGAACCTCTGGAGGTCTTGGGCTGAGAACGACGTGACCTTCCGGAACACGCCCTGGCGCAGGTCGCGCCCGAAGGCCATGGCTGTCTTCGATCCGAAGTAGACGGCGGCGATGGCTGTGAGGACTTGAACGAACGCGATGCCCAGCATGAGGCCGCCCTGCCGCCAGATGTAGTCCGTATCGCCCTTCGCGACGCCCTGGTCGATAATGTGGGCGTTGATGCTGGGCAGGTAGAGCGTCGCGATGGTGGTGGCGAGCTGGAACACGACCACGGCAACGATCCATGGCCAGTAGCGGGCGCTGTAGCGCCGGATGAGAGTGACGAGCATCGACGTCCTTCAGGTCTGGGGCCTCGCAGGTATGCCGGACGGGGCGAGTCAAGCGTAGGCCCCCGGGAACGCGCGGGACATCAGCCTTGAGGACGAATCGGGCAGCCTGCGGACACGGTGCGTCCGCAGGCTGCCCGATGCCTTCCCCCTGGGGCGAAGGTCAGCTCGCGGTGTGCCGTCCCCGCGTCGCGAGGTACAGCGCCGCCTCCTTCTGGAGCTCCCGCTCGGCGGCGAGCTCCCGCTGGATCTCGGCTAGCGTTGCGGCGGCCTCGCCCTGCGAGCGTGCCGTCTGCCCCAGCTGGTCGGCGAGCTTCTGCTGGGCGTCGAGCTGGCCCGCGAGCCGGGCCATGAGCTCCGTGAGCTGCAGCTGCTGCCGGGCCAAGAGCCGTTGGGTCTCCTGGAGTGCCTCGAGCGTCCCCACGTCGCGGCCCGTCACCGGGGCCGTCTCCGCCTCGGCGAGGAGGAGTTGGAGCTCGCTGTCGAGCCCGCCCTCCTCCCCCGCCGTGCCTGCGAGGACCTCGCGGATGGCGGCTCGGCGCTGGGCGGACGACGGCGCGCCGGTCGCCGCAGGCGAGGACCCAGCCGAGGACGCGGCATCGTGCGCGATGGGTGCGGACGAGGGCGAGCCCGCCGCCGCGGGCGAGGACACAGCCGAGGACGCGGCGTCGTGCGCGGGGCCGGAAACGACGGGCAGCGCGGCGGTCGCCAGCGCATCGGCGCCCGGAGCAGGCTTGACGATGTCCACGGTTCGGCGCAGCGGGACCTCCTTGATGAACAGGACCGCGATGAGGGCCACGACCGCGATGACGGCCGCGATGAGGAAAACGCGGGCAGTCGCGTCGCCGAACGCGCCCCGGACGATGTCCGCGATCGGCGCGGGCATGTCCTTGAGGTCCATGCTGCCGCTGGCGGAGCCCCCCGCAGCCTTGATGCCGTGGTCTACCAGGCCCTGGACCACGAGGTCGCTCGAGCGATTGCTCAGGACGGCCCCGAGGACCGAGACGCCGACGGCGCCGAAGACCGAGCGGAAGAACGCGACCGTAGAGCTGGCCGTGCCGATGTCCGAGGCGCGGACGGTGTTCTGCACGCCGAGCACGAGGTTCTGCATCATCATGCCCAGGCCGGTGCCGAGAACGAACGTGTACAGGCCCGTGAGCCACAGGTCGGTGGTGTGGTCGAGCGTGCCGAGGAAGCCGAGGCCCGCGATGGTCAGGACCGAGCCGAGGACGAGGTACCGCTTCCACCGGCCGTAGCGAGAGATGAGCTGGCCGGAGACGACCGAGCCGAGGAAGTTGCCCGCGATCATCGGCAGGGTCAGCAGGCCGGCCTCGGTCGGGGTCGCGCCGCGGGCCACCTGAAAGTACTGGCCCAGGTAGGAGGACGAGGCGAACATCGCGACGCCGACGGCCCCAGACGCGATGATGCTGAGGGCTGTGGTGCGGTCCGCCACGATCTTGAGCGGGATGATTGGCATCGCGACGCGGGACTCCACGATCACGAGGAGGATCAGGCCCAGGACCGAGCCGCCCACCATCGCGGCGGTCTGCCAGCTCCACCAGTCGTAGTAGTCGGCCTTGCCGGCGAACGAGACCCAGATGAGCAGGGTGCTCACGGAGACCGTGAGCAGGATCGAGCCGAGCCAGTCGATCTTCGCTGCACGCTTGACGTGCTTGATCTTCAGCGTGGCCTGGATCAGGATCAGCGCGATCACGGCGAGGGGCACGCAGACGAAGAACGTCCAGCGCCAGCCCAGCGACGAATCCACGATGAAGCCGCCGAGGAGCGGGCCGCCCGCTGTGCCGACTGCCATGACGGCGCCCATGTACCCGTTGTACTTGCCGCGATCGCGCGGCGGGATCATCGTGCCGATGATCGCCATGGCCATGGCGGTGAGGCCGCCCATGGCGACACCCTGGACGACGCGGGCACCGATGAGCCACGGGATGTTCTGTGCGAACCCGGCCAGGACCGAGCCGGCCACGAACAGCACGATGTTCAGCTGCGTGAGGAGCTTCTTGTCGAACAGGTCCGAGAGCTTGCCCCAGATCGGGGTGGTGACGGCATTGGCGAGGAGGGCTGCCGTGATGACCCAGGCGAAGTCCGTCTGGGTGCCCTTGAGGTCCGCCATGATGGTGGGCAGGGCATTGGCCACGATCGTCGAGGAGAGGATCGCGGTGAAGAATGCTGCGAGGAGGCCCGTGAGGGCCTCGAGGATCTGCTTGTGGCTCATCTGCGGAGCCGCGGCCTCAGCGGGCTGCAAGGGCTTCCTCCTGTGTCTGCGTGGTCTGAGGGGTCGGGGGGGTCTGGAGAACCGGCGGGCTGCTCTGGATCGGGGCGGGGCGCATGGGGCGCGCCCCGGTGCGGAGGGCGTCCGAGAGCTGGCCGATCGCCAGGATGGCGTGGGCCGCCTGCTCCTCGTCCCAGCCGGCGAGGTAGCTCTGGAGACGCGAGATGCGGTGCTCCTCGATCTCGTTCAGGGCCGTGGCACCCGCTTCGGTGAGGGCGACCCGCTGGGCACGCCGGTCCTCGGGGTCCCTGTGGCGCTCGACGAGGCCCAGCCCCTCGAGCTCGGCCAAGTGCCGGCTCAGTACCGGGGCGCTCACGCCGAGCTGCCCTGCGAGGTCGACTGCGCGGCCTCCGTGCTCGGCGATCATGCGCAGCACACCTTGGGACGCGACGCCCAGCTCCCCGTGCTTGAGCTCGGACGTCGACAGGCAGCGGATCACGCGCTGGAGGTCGAAGACACGGTGGATCAGTTCGCGTGCGGATCCGGGATCGACGGGCATGACTGCACCTCTCTCGAATAATTGCTTGTTGCAACTATACATCAGATGGTTGCTTGCCCAAACTAATTCCCTAGGTGTCCTTAGTAACATGGAGGGTCCCTTAACGCCGCGCGGCCACGTCCGCAGGGGCCTCCTGCCGACGCGGCCGCACAGACGTTCCGGAGCTACTCGAGATGCGTGGGCGTGAACATCCTCAGGAGCGTCTCGACCACGACCACATTCGGCCCGTCCGCGGCGAAGGCCTCCTCGAGCGCCTCCCGCACGTCGGCGGGAACCACGCGGCGCGCGGGAACGCCGAAGGACTCCGCGAGGGCCACGAAGTCCGGCCGCGCAAGCTCGGTCGCGGTGGCCTTGCCGAAGGCGCCCACCATATATTCGCGGAGGATCCCGTAGCCGCCGTCGTCCACGATGAGCCACGTGACGGGCACGTTGTGCTGCCTCGCAGTGGCGAGTTCGGCGATCGAGTACATCGCCGAGCCGTCGCCGGAGACGGCGAGCACGCGTGCGGGCCGGCCCAGGGCCGCCAGCCCCACGGCCCCGCCGATGGCCGCGGGGAACCCGAAGCCCAGCCCTCCGGCTCCCTGGGCCGAGTGGAACTGCCCTCTCCGGGAGTCCCAGCAGCTCCACGCCCAGTACGCAGAGATGGTCATGTCCCAGAAGGTCTGCATGTCGTCCGGCACTGCGGCGCGGATGTCCGCCATGAAGCGCCGCTCCTTGGCCACGTCCTGCGACTCGAGCCGCTCGCGTACTCTCGCAAGCGAGTCAGCCACGACCTCCTCGGGCGCCTTCCCGTGCCAGTCCGGCTCGAGTGTCCGGCCGTCGAGCGCCGCGGACAGGGACGTGTCGAGGGCGGTGTTCAGCGCTTCCAGCGCTTGCCCGGCATCGGCCCGGATCCCCAGGCCCGGCCGGTTCGACTCGAGGACCCGCGGCTCGGCGTCGATCTGGATGATCCGTCCCCTCGGCTCGAAGGTGAAGTAGTTCGAGGTGACCTCGCCGAGCGAGGAGCCGACCACCACCAGCACATCCGCGTCCTCAAGCAGCTCGGTCATGTGCCGATCCTCGATCCAGGACTGCAGTGAGAGCGGGTGCTCCCACGGGAACGCGCCGTTGCCGCCGGGGGTGCAGATCACTGGCGCGCGCAGCTGCTCGGCCAGGTGCAGGAGGGACTTCTCCGCGTGCCCGCGCCGCGTCCCGCCGCCGGCGATGATCGCGGGCCGCTTCGCCTCGCGCAGCCACTTCACGGCCTCGCGCACGAGCTCGACCCGGGGCGGGTTGTCCGCGGCCTCGGCGAGCGCGTCCTCGACCGGCGGGACCATGATCGGGTCCAGCAGGACGTTCTGCGGGATCTCCACCCACACCGGCCCCTGCGGTGAGGAGATCGCGTCGGTCCACGCGTCCTGGATGGCGCTCGGAATCCCGGAGGCGTGCTGAATGAGCCGCTGGCTCTTGGTGACGTTCGCCGCTGAGGCCTTCTGGTCATCGAGCTGGTGCAGCATCCCCTTGCGCCGTGCGCCGAGGCCCTCGAGCGGGATCTGGCTCGCGATCACCACCATGGGCACGCCGGTAGCGTAGGCCTCCTGAAGACCCGCCAGAGACGTCAGCGCGCCCGGCCCAGTGGAGAGGAACAGCACCCCGACCTCGCCCGTGGCCCTCGAGTACCCGTCCGCGGCGAACGCCGAGTTGTTCTCGACGCGGCTCGAGACGAAGTGCAGGCTGCCTCGCCCCATCGCGTCGAACAGGCCGAGCGCGTGCTGGCCGGGAATGCCGAACACGGTCTTCGCCCCGAGCGCCTCGAGCGTCTCGACAACGAGGTCGCCGCCGTTGCGGACGTGCGCGTCGTCGCGTGCCACGGCGATCTGGGCGCCCGCTGCTGCGGCGTCACCAGACCACGGCGACTCGACCGGCGTCACTGCGCGCCCGCCGTCGTGTGCTGCTGGTTCCGACTCCGCTCAAGCCCCAGCCTGTCCTCAGCCTTGGGCAGTTCGCTCATGAGCGTCACGAGGTCGTAGGCCACATGGCTCGCGGCGACGCCGGTGATCTCGGCATGGTCGTAAGCCGGCGAGACTTCGACCACGTCGGCGCCGACAATATTCGCCCCGCGCAGCCCGCGGAGGATCTCGAGGAGTTCACGGCTCGTGATGCCGCCAGCCTCGGGTGTGCCGGTGCCCGGGGCGTGTGCCGGGTCGAGGACGTCGATGTCAACCGAGATGTACAGGGGGCGGCTGCCGATGCGATCGCGCAGCTTCGCGACGGTCTCGCGCACGCCCTGATAGTAGACGTCGGAGGAGGTGATGATGCCGAAGCCGAAGCGCCGGTCGTCCTCGAGGTCCTTCTTGCCGTAGAGCGGACCGCGGGTGCCGACGTGGGAGAGCGCATCCGTGTCGAGGATGCCCTCCTCGACGGCTCGTCGGAATGGCGTGCCGTGCGTGTACTCGGCGCCGAAGTACGTGTCCCACGTGTCCAGGTGCGCGTCGAAATGCAGCAGCGCCACCGGCTCCCCCGCGCGCTCACACGCGGCACGGAGCAGCGGCAGGGCGATCGTGTGGTCGCCGCCGATCGTGAGGAGGCGCGCGCCGTCGGCCGTCAGGTCCAGCGCGTTGTGCTGGATCGTCTCGATGGCCTCGTTGATATTGAAGGGGTTGACTGCCATGTCCCCGGCGTCCGCGACTTGGGCGTTGGCGAACGGCGAGGCGTCGAGCGCCGGGTTGTACGGGCGGAGCAGGCGGCTGGCCTCGCGGACGTGATTCGCGCCGAACCGGGCTCCCGGACGGTAGGACACGCCGGCGTCGAAAGGGGCGCCGACGACCTTCACGTCCGCGCGTGCCACTTGGTCCAGCCGCGGCAGCCGGGCATACGTGGCCGCGCCCGCGAAGCGCGGGATCCGGGACGAATCGATGGGGCCGAGGTTTCCGTTCTCCTCGATGCGCAGCTCTTGCAAGGTGACCTCCGTAGGTGTGGCGCGTTTGTGACCCACACTACAGGAAAAGTTGTCTAGGAAGCATCGCTTGTTTACTTCTATTGGGGTGATCGCGCTGTACACCACGCTCAGGAACAGCGCCCCGACCTGCTGGCCCTGCTCCCCCTGCCTAATCGCTCCCTCCGGCGCCGACGACGAGGCCGGGCTGGCTGGCGGCGCTTTTCCTTCCCTGCAGGCCGGCATACGCTCCGCAAGCCGAGGGGATGGATCAGGACGCGGTGAGGCTCAGGACGAGGGCCTTGACCTGCTGCCCCTCGGACGAGGCCCACCATGCCTTCGCGTGATCCGCCGATCCGCACTTCTCGACGTCCGGGCCCAGCTCGACGAAGACGCCATACGGGGCCTTCGAGGCGGGATCGGCCGGGGTGGGGCCACTCGGCGGCAGGCCACGGAGGACGCCCGCCCCGTCGGCCGGTACCGACTGTCCAACCTTGAGCGTGCAGATCCCGCCGGAAGCGCCCCCGCCGGTCGGCTGCTCGAAGAGCAGCGCGTACTGGAGTGGCGGAGACAAGCCTCCGCCGGACAATCCGGGAAGGGCTCCGGACTCCAGAACCGTGCGCTGGACCGGAACTCCGACGTCGTAGGACGTGAAGTTGACGAGCACCGTCACGACCACCTTTCCGGCGGCGTCCTTGAGCGGGACGTACTCCACCTTCCTCGGAACGTCTCCGTGCACGACCCGCTCGCCGGTCCAGGTAGCAGGATGCCGGAACGACAGCTTTTGGCTCGTGAACGTGAAGGTCGCCAGGTCGGCGGTCGGACTCGGCGTCGGAGACTGCGGCGCGGCGGTCGCGGACTGCGGAGCGGCGATCGCGGACTGCGAGCTGGGCTGCGCGCTCGGCGCGGCTGTGGAGCCGCAGCCGGTGAGTACCAGCCCGAGCGCGAGGGCGGCGCAGGAGAATGCCACGCTACGACCGGAGCGGGCGGTGGTTGTCATGACTGGCCCCCTAGGTGAGTGCGAATGAACAGAGCGTGAGGCGAATACAGGCATGCCTGCGTCCTCACCGTCGCACCCTGAACGCGGCCGCGATAGAGTCGAAGACTTATTCCATCGAAACGAAATAATATTTTGCCGAGCCAGCGGAAGTTGGCGCGATCCGAGAAGCAGTCTGGGAACTCGAGCATCGCCAGCCGCGCACGACGGCGCGAGCGCGCCGCTAGCGCGAGGCGGCCGGCACTAGAACCCACAGCACCGTGGTGGGCTCGCCTGTGGGATTGACCCACGAGTGCGGCTCACGTCCGGGGAAGGTCAGCGTGTCCCCCGCGCTGAGGGTGTAGCGCTCGTTGGTCATGATGAGCGTGAGCTGGCCTCGCACCACGTGGAGGACGTCCACGTCGCAGTCCACGGCGTACAGCTCGGATTCCCCGGCCCCGTGAGGCGCGATGTCCGCCTGCAGCAGCTGGACACGCCGCTCGGACCGCGAAGTGAGCAGCTTCTCGACGATCCCCTCGCCGCCGAGTGAGATGCGGGGGGCGTCCGCCGCGCGGGTGAGGTGGGTCTCGGGGACGGCGAACAGGTCGCCAATATCGAGTGAGAGGACCTGGCACAGCGTGACGAGTGAGGCGACCGACGGGGAGGTCAGGTCGCGCTCCACGCGTGAGAGGAAACCCTTCGTCAGCCCGGTGGCATCGGCAACCTGCTCGATCGTCATGCGCTGCGACTGGCGCGCAGCGCGGATACGCGAGCCAATGGCAACGGGCGCATTGCTCGGCTCGACGGGCAGGGCTTTCATGGGCTCTCTTTCCTGTTGGTCGCTCAAACATAGGCTACGTGACAACCCCTGTTGCCTCCTAGGCATCATGGCCGGCGGGGCGTGGGTCGCCGCCGCGGATCCCGTACACCCGGCCCAGTGAGTTCAGGCTCGCCTAACTCCCGAGTGAGGGGCAGCCGGGCGATAAATCGCACCGAATCGGTCTAAAGTGGCCGGGGCAATGGGGCTCGCACCGCACCCGTTTCCCGCAGGAGCCATTGATGCAGAAGATACTTCCCCCTTCCCGGGGCCACCGTCCCGAACCCACGCCAGCAGACATCCGCCGCTGGCGGCAGTACCTCGCGGACGAGAAGGCGGAGGCCGCGATCTACCGCGCGCTCGCCAGCCGTCGCGAGGGTGAAGAGCGGGACATCCTTCTTGGGCTGGCCGAGGCGGAGGGCCGCCACGAGGCGCACTGGACCGCGCTTCTCGGAGACAAGGTGGGCAAGCCGCGCGCCGCATCGCTGCGAAGCCAGCTGCTCGGATTCCTGGCCCGGCACTTCGGCAGTGTTTTCGTGCTCGCCATGGCGCAGCGTGCAGAGAGCCGTTCCCCCTACTCAGACGACCCCTACGCCACACCTGCCATGGCCGCGGACGAGCGGATCCACGAAGAAGTGGTCCGCGGCCTCGCCATCCGCGGCCGCACCCGCCTCTCGGGAACGTTCCGTGCGGCTGTCTTCGGTGCCAATGACGGCCTCGTGAGCAACCTTTCCCTCGTGGCCGGCATGGCGGCTGCTGGCGTGGCCAGCCATCTGGTGCTGCTCTCAGGAATCGCAGGGCTCCTTGCCGGCGCCCTCTCCATGGGCGCGGGCGAGTTCATTTCGGTGCGGTCCCAGCGGGAGCTGCTCTCCGCCTCGAAGCCCACCCAGATCACACTCACCGCCGCACCGGACCTGGACCTGACCGCCAACGAGCTGGTCCTCGTGTACAAGGCGCGCGGCATGAGCCAAGCGGCGGCCGAGCACCGCGCCGCCGAGCGTCTCGGGTACTTCTCGTGCGACTGCGACCCGAGCCTGTCCCTCCACCCTGAGATCGAGGCCGTCGAGGACGAGCACGAGGCGATCGGCTCCGCCTGGGGTGCGGCCATTTCCAGCTTCTGCTTCTTCGCCTCCGGCGCGATCGTCCCGATCATCCCCTTCCTCTTCGGCATGGTCGGCGTCCCCGCGCTGTTCGTGGCAGGCATCCTCGTGGGCCTCGTCCTGCTCGGCACGGGTGCGATCGTGGGCCTGCTCGCGGGCGCTTCGCCCCTCACCCGCGCATTGCGGCAGCTCGGAATCGGCTTCGGCGCCGCTGCCGTCACGTACTTCCTCGGGTTCGTCTTCGGGGTCTCGCTCGGCTAGACCTGCCCTTGGGCGGCCGCGTGCGGCCGGCCAATGCGCCTCCCCTCAAAGTGTCGGCGGTTCGCCCTAAGCTGACCGGAGAAGCGCGGTGCACGGCCGTGCCAGAGGGGGGCAGATGGACGACGGCGAGCGGAGACTCCCGCGGTCAAGCGACGGACGGATCCCGCAATGGGCCATCGATGAGGAGGCCCGGCGCGTACTCGCCGACCTCGACCGCCGCCTCCCACCGGATCTTGTCCGCGCAGCGCGGCCGGCACGCTCCCGCCGGAGGCGACGCCCTCAGAAGCTCGCGCAGGGCAGTAGGAGGACGGCTCTGATCCTGAGCGTCGCAGTGGGCCTTGTCTCCTTCGTGCTGTGGGTCCGCTGGCTGATTCCCGCAGCGGGGCCTGGGAATCGGGTGGGCTCCGACTCTATCGGGTCACTGCTCACGGTCGGCGACCGCCCGCCACCGGGGTTCGAGGAGGGCCAGCGGCCAAAGCTGCTGCCGCCGCCCGGTGGCGGCACGCACGTTTTCCTTCAGACACGGGCCGACGGCAGTCCCGTGGGCTATTCGCCCTGCCGGCTCCTCCACTATTCCGTCAACCCCAAGGGCGCACCGCCCGGCGCCGTCGAACTCGTTGACCGGGCCGCATCGCGCATCGCCGCCACCAGCGGGTTCGCGCTGCACCGCGATGATCCGACGGATGAGGAAGCATCCTTCGACCGGCCGGCCTATCAGCCCCAGCGGTACGGAGAGCGATGGGCACCCGTGATTGTCGGCTTCTCGACGCCCGAGCAGGTGCCTCGCCTCGAGGGCGACACGGCAGGGCTGGGCGGCAGCGCCGTCGTGCAGTTCCCGGGCAGGGATCCCGCCCTCGTCACCGGCGTGGTCATCCTGGATGGGCCGGACCTCAGCGCGATCCTCGCACGGCAGGGAGGCCAAGCCATCGCGGAGGCCATCATCCTCCACGAATTCGGACACGTGCTCGGCCTCGGCCATGTCAATGAGTCATCCGAGCTGATGGCTGAGCGGAACACGGGGCAGCTGGACTTCGGACCGGGCGACCGCGCGGGCCTCGCACAACTCGCAGCGGGGACGTGCCGCCCGGACATCTGACGCTTGCGCCGAAGCGGCGAAACAGTAGGACGACGCCAACGGGTGACCACGTCACCCCTCATCTACCCGGGCCGCAAGCTCTCGTGCCGCGCCGATCACCGCATCCACCCTCCGGGGGCGCTGCAGCCCCGGCGGAACGGCGGCGACCACAAAGTTGGACGGCGTGGCGTCCGCGATGGGAACGAGCACGACTCCTGCCGCCCGGAAATGCTCCTCCATGGCCTCCCACACGTTGATCACGGAGAATGCGAGGCCTGTCGCCACGATCCCCCGGATGTTCTCGGCGACGACGCTCTTCCAGCGGACACGCGGCTCGACTCCGGCCGAGCGGAACATGGCCATGACACGCTCTGCGCTGGGCGGGACGTCGAACAGCACGGCATCCTCGTCGGCGAGGTCCGCAAATCGCAGCAGGTCCCGGCCGGCGAGCGGATGGCCCTCAGCAAGCATGGCTTGCGGGCGGGACTCGGCGAGGGTGACGAGGTCGACGCCGCTGATCGCCTGGAGCGAGTAGACGAAGGCCGCGTCGAGCTCACCATCGGCGACGCCCCGCTGCAGCTCCTCCGCGGCGCCTTCGACGAATTCCAGCTCGATCTCGGGCCAGCGGGCCGCCGTCTCAGCGAGGAGCCTGGGCATGAGGCGCGGGCTGATGGCGATCATGCAGCCGAGCCGGACGCGCCCCCTCAGTTCCTCCCATCCCGCGCGGATGCTCGCCGGGATCTCCGCCGCTTCGTCGAGGACGCGCCGCGCCCGCGCGCCGAGGGCGATGCCGGCGGCGGTCGGGACGAGCCGCTTCGAGCGGCTCCGCACGAAGAGGTCCACACCCAGTGCGCGCTCAAGCTGGCCGACGGCCATTGACGCGGCGGCCTGGGAGATGCTGCTGCGCCTGGCGGCCTCGGTGACGGACCCTGCATCGAGCACTGCGACGAAATACTCGAGCTGTCGCAGCGTGAACTCCCCCGGCATAAGTGCTCCTGATAAGGCTCCTCGGATTGATTGATTATACAAATCCTGTGGTCTTCACCACACTGGAACGCAGACCAACCCAGAAGGAGTCCGCACCATGGCATCGAGCCTTGCGCCCCACGTCGTCACCCTCGGCACAGCCGGCGGCCCCCGCTGGTGGGCCGCCGCCGATTCCGGCGAGCGCACGGGGATCGCGACTGCGGTGGTCGTCGGGGACGCGTTCTACCTCGTGGACCTCGGTCAGGGTGCGGGCCGACGCATCGCCCAAGCGGGCCTGGACCTCGCGCGCCTCCGGGCGCTGTTCATCACCCACCTGCACTCGGACCACGTCTACGACCTCGCCGGACTCGGGATCTTCGGCCTCTACGCGCTCCAGGACCGCGCCGGCAAGAACCCGGTGCGCATCATCGGTCCCGGGAACCGGGGCGAGCTGCCCCCGGTGTCCCCGCGCGCCGTCGTGCGCCCCGAGCCGCTCGCTCCGGCGAGCCCCACGCCGGGCACGCGAGAGATGTTCGAGACCCTCATGGCCGCGCACGCCACGGACCTCAACGACCGCATACTCGATTCCCTCAAGCCGAGCCCCCTGGACGTCTTCAGCGCCGAGGACGTCGAGATCCCCGCGGGAATCGGGTACCACCCCAACGACAACCAGACGCCTGAGATGGACCCGTTCGAGGTCTACCGGGACGAACGTGTCACAGTCACCGCGATCCTGGTCGAGCACCCGCCCGTGGCCCCGGCATTCGCGTTCCGCTTCGACACCGTCGAGGGCTCAGTGACGATCTCCGGGGACACGTGCTACACCCCCAACCTCATCACCCTCGCCCAGGGCACCGACCTGCTCCTGCACGAGGCCATCGACTTCGACTGGGTCGAGTCGCTCTACGCCGACAAGACCGACGAGCCATCCCGCGCCGCCCGCGACCACCACTACAAGTCCCACACGAGCGTCCGCGAGGCTGCCAAGGCCGCCGAAGCCGCCGGCGCCGCGACCCTCGCTCTCCACCACCTCGTGCCCGGCCACGCGCCGGACGCCGTCTGGGCCGAGGCCGCGGAGCACTTCTCCGGCAGCTTCGTGCTCCCGAACGACCTCGACGTCATCCCCTTCGGCCGTCAGCGCTGACGCCCGGCTGAGTCCATCATTGGAAGAGGAACGAACTGTGACTACTGAAAGCACCCTGCCCGCCGCAAGCACTGTGGGTGGACAGCAGGCGGCGCCCGCCGAGACGCTCAACACGAAGGACATGCGCCGCATCCTGGCCTCCTCCTTCGCCGGCAGCGCGATCGAGTACTACGACTTCATGCTGTACGCGACCGCCGCGTCGCTCGTGTTCAACAAGGTGTTCTTCGCCAACCTCGGGCCCGGCTTCGCCCTGTTCGCCTCGTTCGTGACGCTCGCCGTCGGGTACGTGGCCCGGCCGCTCGGCGGCCTCATCTTCGGCCACTTCGGAGACCTCATCGGGCGCAAGAAGATGCTCGTGCTGTCCATGATGATCATGGGCGCGGGGACGATCGCCATCGGCCTTCTCCCCACGACAGCCCAGGTCGGCATGATCGCACCGATCCTGCTCGTGCTGCTCCGCCTGCTCCAGGGCGTGGCGGTGGGCGGTGAGTGGGGTGGCGCGGCGCTCATGGCCATCGAGCACGCGCCCAAGAAGCACCGGGGCTTCGCGGCGTCCTTCGCGAACGCCGGCGGTCCCGCGGGCGCGATCCTCGGCACGCTCGCCCTCTCGCTCTTCGCCGCGCTCTCGGGCAGCCAGTTCCTCGTCTGGGGCTGGCGGGTTCCGTTCCTGCTCTCCGCACTCCTGATCGCGGTGGGCCTCGTGATCCGCCTCAAGGTCTCGGAGACTCCCGCGTTCCAGCGCCTCCAGGACGCGAGCGAGAAGCGCCGCGTGCCGATCGTCGACGTCCTGCGCCATTCCAAGCGCGCCGTGCTGTTGGGCCTCGCCGCCACCACCGCGTTCTACGTGTGCCAGGCCATGACCACCGTGTGGGGCGTCTCAGTGGCCGTCGAGTCCGGCGCGGACAAGAACGGCGTGCTGAACATCAAGGCCGGTGCGGCTGTCCTCACGCTCATCATGTGCTTCGTCTCGGCTCGCCTCTCGGACCGATTCGGACGACGCCGCGTGCTCGCCTTGGGCGCGATCTTCGGCATCATCGCGGCGTACCCCACGATCCTGCTTATGACCAACGGCACGCTCTGGGGATTCGGCCTCGCGATCTTCATCGGCAATGGCCTCGTGCAGGGCATCCTCTACGGTCCGATCGCCGCCTACGTGGCAGAGCAGTTCCCGACCCGCCACCGCTACACGGGCGCCTCGCTCGCCTACCACACCGCGTCGATGCTCGGCGCTGGCTTCGCGCCGATGATCATCACGGGCCTCACCCTCGCCGCAGGCGGCGCGCTGTGGCCGGTGGCTGCGTTCTGGATCGCGATCCTCGCGATCGCACTCGTCGCCGTGATGTCGACCACGGAGGGCACGCGCCGCGAGATCGACTGACTCGAAACACTCTCCACGGACATGACCCCTCAACCGGGTTTCCGGTTGAGGGGTCATGTCCCTGCGTTGCGGGGTCATTTCCCTGCGTTGCGAGGTCACCCGAGGGCGGCGATGGCCTCCTCCGCAGAATCCACGAGGTGGAGGCTCTCCGCCATGCCGCGACCCTCCGCGAGGCTGCGCAGGAGCGGCCACGCCGGCAGGTCCTCGGTCCAGTGCTTCACCCCGACGAGCACCATCGGCGTGATCGTCTCCGCGGCGCCGTAGTAGTTCTCGCACGCGTCCTGGAAGACCTCTTGGACGGTGCCAGCCGCACCGGGCAGGAACACGACGCCGCCCGTGCACTTCTGGAGCAGCACCGCCTCCCGGACCGAGTTCGCGAAGTACTTAGCGATATGGGTCGCGAACATGTTGGGCGGCTCATGCCCGTAGAACCACGTGGGCACACCGAGGTTCCACGTCCCGCCCGGGCGCTTCCCGAGCACAGCGAGCGCCGCCCGCGCCCACGCACTCACCGATGGCCGGAACACGGGCACGATGGCGATCTCCCGCAGCGCCGCCTCCAGCTCGCCTTCGTCGAACGCGGACAGGTACGCGCCGAGGTTCGCCGCCTCCATCGCGCCCGGCCCCCCGCCGGTGGCCACCAGATGACCAGCCGCCGCGATTCCGCGCGCGAGGCGAGCGGCGTCGTCGTACGCCGCACCTCCCCGACGGGCGGTGTGCCCTCCCATGATGCCCACGATCTTCCGCCCCGCGAAGGGGCCCGTGAGCGCTTCCTGGAGTGCCTCACCGATGTGGTGGTCGTGGAGGGCCGCCGAGATCGCCGACTCGATGCCCGCGGGGCCTTGGCTCTTGGTCCAGGCGTAGATGAGCGCGTCGGGAGTCGCCTCATAGGGGCGCGCGGTGACGCCCTCATAGAGCTCCGGGCCGGTGTACAGGGCGGGCCGGTAGGGGTTGAACGGCAGGCCCGGCAGGATCGGGAACACGAGCGCGCCTCGTGCCCGGAGCGACTGCTCCATGCCCTCTTGGAGGTGGCAGCCGAGGAACATCGCCCCCGAGGGGTCCAGCGCCTTGAGCACCGTGGAACGCTCCGTGAGGTCAAGGGACTGCAGGTGCCATCCGGCCATTTCCGAGGCGCCGCCCGCGACGAGGGCGTCGAAGTCCCCGAGCGACTCAACCTCCAGGGTCCGCGGCGTCGGGCCCAAGGCCGGTATCGCATTCATGGGGTCAGGGTAGCCGGACCTCCCAATCAGTCCATCCTGCGGCGCAAGCCCATCGGGGAGATCGAGGAAGAACAGGACATCGCGCACCTGTCCAAGTCCCTCGGACTGTGGCAGCAGTAGATCGAGTGGCGAGGAGCGCACGACGGCGACCACTCGCCGTCGTGCGCCCCTCGCCGCCGCTGGATCCCCGCTCAGGCAGTCTTGGCCTTCGCGGCCGCCTTCTGGGCGCGCTTGTACTCACGCACCTTCGCGAGTGATTCGGGCGAGACGATGTCCGCCACGCTGCGGTACGAGTCCTGTTCGCCGTACGCCCCGGCGGCCTCCCGCCACCCGGCGCCCTGGTAGCCATACTGCTTGCCGAGCAGCGCGAGGAAGATCTTGGCCTTCTGCTCCCCGAATCCGGGGAGCTTCTTGAGCCGCTTGAGCGTCTCGGCCCCGTCCGGCGCGCCCTGGGTCCAGATCGCGGACGCGTCCCCATTCCACTCCTTCTCCACTGCCGCGCACAGGGCCTGCACGCGGGCGGCCATCGACCCTGGGAAGCGGTGCACCGCCGGTGTCTCCTTGAAGAGGGCGGCGAACTCGTCGGGGTTCAGGTGCGCGAGGGTGGCGGCGTCGAGGGTTCCGGCACGGTCGGCGATCTTGAGCGGGCCGGCGAAGGCGGTCTCCATCGGGACCTGCTGGTCCAGCAGCATCCCGATCAGCAAGGCGAGCGGATCCTCGGTGAGCAGACGGTCAGCGGCGTCATCGCCGGTGATGTGCAAGGTCATGCCGCCAGTCTTGCACCCCGGTGCGCCGGGGTCGACCGCGCACGGCGGGCCACGCGCCGTCGTACGCTGATGTGCCTCTGGTTCCGAGATGCAGGGCCGAGATATCAGGACCCATCAGCCATGTCCTTCCCGATGAGGCGTGCCGCTCGAGTGGGATCATCCAGGCGGTGGTCCGCAAGGATCAGTGACAAAGCCACCCCTACTTGCAAGCCGAACGCGGAGAGTTTTGTCCTGACATATGGTCACTTGACTCTTTCGCTAGGGCATGGCGCTCCCTACCGTGCATCGCACACAGTGCTACGATCGATCTATAGCTTTTGTCCTATCAACCAAACAAGCATGCCCGCATCGGCGCCGGGAATGCGACGCGGAGGGGTCATGGCAGCAACCCTCAACATTCCCATCGACCGCTCGTCCCCAGTTCCGCTCTACCATCAGGTGGTCCAGGGGATCGAGGGGATGATCCGCAACGGCGCGCTCGAGCCCGGGTCCAAGCTCGAGAACGAGATCGAGCTCGCCGCGCAGCTCAACCTCTCCCGGCCCACCATGCGCAAGGCCATGGATGAGCTCGTCCGCTCGGGCCTTCTCGTGCGCAAGCGCGGCGTGGGCACTCAGGTCGTGGCCAGCCAGGTCAGGCGGCACCTCGAGCTCTCGAGCCTCTTCGACGACCTTGCGCGCGGCGGGAAGAAACCCACCACTCGCGTGCTCAGCTTCCGCCACGGCCCTGCAGAGGCCGAGGTGGCGGACACTCTGCAGTTGCCCGCCGGGGTCGGCGTCTACCACTTCACGCGTCTGCGCGCGGTTGACTCCAAGCCGCTGGCCCTCATGGAGAACTGGGTGCGGGACGATATCGCCGAGCTCACCGAGGGTGGCCTCAGAGAGCACGGCATGTACCAGATCCTCCGGGATGCCGGCGTGAATTTCCGCCTTGCGAACCAGCGTATCGGCGCGGCCGTCGCGGACGAGCGGCAGGCCGAACTCCTCGAGGTCGCGCGGGGCTCCGCCCTCGTGACCATGGAACGCACAGCCGTGGATGACGCCGGCCGCAGGGTCGAAACCGGCCGGCACGTTTACCGCGCCGACTCGTACAGCTTCGAGATGACGCTGGTCCAGCGCTGACGCGCACGGCGTCTGGTGAAAGGAATCACATGGCGAAGTGGGTCTACCCCCTCGGTTCGGCGAGGGATGGCGACTGGCAGGTCTCCCTCGGCGCCCATGACTCCTCCACGGCCGTGGACGGCTGGCAGCACACAGGCGTCAAGGTCACCCACCTCGCGCCGGGAGCCGCGGCCTCGCTCGAGGCTGCGGGTGAGGAGCGGATAGTGATCCCCCTCTCGGGGGCGTTCGAGGTGACGGTCGACGGCGCCACGTACCATCTGCGCGGCCGTGCCTCCGTCTTCGCGGGCCCGACCGACGTGCTCTACACCGGGACCCGCAAGGCCGTGGAGATCCGAACGCACGACGGCGGGCGGGTCGCCGTGGCACTCGCCCCCGCCAAAGCCTCGTACCCGACTCGGCTGATCCGGGCCGAGGAGACCCCGGTCGAGCTGCGCGGGGCGGGGAACTGCTCACGCCAAGTGCACAACTTCGGCACGCCTGCGGCACTCGAGGCGGACCGGCTCATCGTGTGCGAGGTCATCACTCCGGCAGGCAACTGGTCCTCGTACCCGCCGCACAAGCATGATCAGGAGAAGGACGGCGAGACGTTCCTCGAGGAGATCTACTACTTCGAGACGCGGCTCGCGCCCGGCTCCCCCGCCGTGTCCGAACGCGCGGTGCAGGACCCGGTGGGCTACGCCCGCGTCTACGCCTCTGATGAGCGGCCCATCGACGTGGCGGCCGAGGTGCGGACGGGCGACGTGGTGCTCGTCCCGTACGGCTGGCACGGCCCCGCCATGGCGGCCCCCGGTTACGACCTGTACTACCTCAACGTCATGGCCGGACCCGGCCGGGTGCGGGAGTGGCTCATCAGCGATGACCCGCACCACGGCTGGATCCGCACCACGTGGGACGCCCAGCAGGTGGACCCCCGCCTGCCCTTCACCGCCTAGGCCTCGCGGCCAGCACGTCGCGGGGGCCCAAGGGTCAGCGGCCGGACGAGCTCGCCGTGCTCGAGGACGTCATCTGGCTGCTCGAGGTCGAGCCGCTCGACGATGTCGATGCCGACGACTTGGAGCTCGTCGAGGACGCCGAACCGCTGCTCGTTCCGGAGCTGGACGTCGAGGCCGAAGAGGTGGAAGAGGTGCCGGAGGCCTTGGCCAACATGTCGTTCACGAGGCCTTCGAGCTCGGACTGGTCTTTGTCGCCCAGACTTCCGCCGCTCTTCGTCGCCACCACGAGGAGGCGTCCTTGGGCGCCGGAGACCTGCATGAGCATGTCCGAGCTGTTCCCGCCGCGCGTGCTCACGGTGCCGAACGTCTCTGCCGCCTTGGTCTTGGCCTGGAGCTGCTTGCTCGTGACGGTGACCTTCTGGGTGAGCACGGAGACGGTGAACGTGGCGCACTTGTCCATCTTGCCGCTGACGTCCTTCAGGAGCTGCTGCGCGTCCGCTCCCTGGTCGCTCGACTGCGCGGACGCGGTCCTGGGCCTCTGGCTGTCGGAGAGGGCGACGGCAACGGACCCCTTGTCGACGCTCTTGACGAGGCCAGCGGTGGCGATCGACTTGCAGTCGCTCGGATCAACGGTCGCCGTGTCAAGGAGGATTTTCCCGAGGTCCTTGCCCTGGTTCACCTGATCCTGCGAGTAGAGCTTCAGCTCGTTGCCGTCCGAGTCTTTCAGGCCCGAAACCATGCTGCGGAGCTCGTTCTCCGAGTAGACCTTCGCCGTAGGGCTGGTGGACCCTGACCCCGACGACGACGGCGTGCTCCCGCCGCCACCTGTGCACCCTGCCAGGACCAATGCGGTGGCCCCTGCCACGCCCACACCGAAGACTTTCCTCATGTCCATCTCATCCTCCGTCCGACGCGGCGCGTCACGCGGGGGCTTTACCCCGAAGGCCGAACATCCAACCTCCGGGCCCTCGGAAGCCGGGACGGTGTCGTCACGGTCGAGGAAGCCGATCGCCTTCTCCAAGGGCCGCACTCGCGCGGTAGAGAGCAGGCTTCTGGTTGAGCACGACGGCGACCCGCTCACCGCTCTTCTGCGCCTCGACTCCCGCTTCGCAGCAGGCGGCAGTGGCGTAGCCGTCCCATGCGGAGGGACCGCCGATCTCGCCGCGGAGGGCGGCGTCCGCCCAAGTCTGGACCTCGACGTCGTACGCCGCACCGAAGCGCTCGATGAAGCTGGGCGTCACGACGCCGCCCCACCGGCCGGCACGCCGCACGTACGGGCCGCCGTCGTTCCCGATGTCCACGATGCCGTCCTCGAAGACCGCCTGCGTCCCAACCTCGTAGCCGAACTGGGCGTTGACGAAGATCTCGACGTCGACGAGCACGCCGAATTCGGTCTCGATGAGGACATGCTGGGGGTCGTGCTGGCCAGCCGGCGCCTTCGAGGTGGCCTTGCCGAGCCGGACCTGAACGGAGGTGATCTCCTCGCCGGTGAGGTACCGGATCACGTCGAACTCGTGCACCACAGAGTCGTTGATGAGCATCTCGTTGGTGAAGCCCGGGGGGGTGTCCGGGTTGCGGTGCCTGCAGTGGAGCATGAGCAGCTCGCCGAGCTCGCCCGAGCGGACGAGTCCGCCAAGCTGTGCGTACTCGGCGTCGAACCGGCGCATGAACCCGACTTGGATGCGCTGGCGGCCCAGCTTCTGCTCGGCCTCGACGATCTTCCACGCCGATTCGGCGTGCGTCGTGAGCGGCTTCTCGCACAGGATCGGGATGTCCAGTTCGAGGGCCTCGAGGAGCGCCTGCTCATGCAGGAACCCGGGGGTGGCGATGACGACGGCGTTCACGTCCCCGGACTCGTAGGCCTCAGCCGCCATGGCGAAGGCCCGGGCGCCGGGGATACCTGCAATCGCGGCCTTGGCCCGGTCGAGATCGATGTCGGCGACGGCGGCCACGTCAGCGCCGTGGATGCGTCGATGCAGGCGCTGAATGTGGTCAGCGCCCATGCGGCCGGCACCAATGACGGCAACGCGAAGGTTCTCAGACATGGGAAGATGCCCTTCTTCCTGGGCGGATCAGGAGACGCTCGTGCGGGATCCGCACGAGAGAAGGTACCTGCGGGTCCGTTTGGCAATGGGGAGCGGCACATCGAACGGGATCGGGTACATGTCCTGCTCGACGATCCCGAAGACTGGGCGGTCGAGCCGCTCGACAGCCTCGATCACCTCGCCGAGGTCGGGCAGCCCCGACGGCGGCTCGGCCATGACACCTGCGGTGTTGGCTGCTGCCCAGGTCAGATTCTCGGCGCGGACCTTCGCGAGGACGTCCGGGTCGATCTGCTTCAGGTGCAGGTAGCCGATGCGGTCCGGGTACTTGCGGATGAGGTCCACGCTGCTCGCGCCGCCATATTCCGCGTGGCCGGTGTCGAGGCACAGCGTGAGGAGCTGGGGGTCCGTGTTCTCGAGCAGCCGCTCGATATCGGCCTGCCCCTGGACGTGTGAGTCGGCGTGCGAGTGGAACTGCTGCGCGAGGCCGAACTGCTCCTGCAGCCGGCGGCCCAGCTCGTCGTGGCCCGCGAACAGGGAATCCCACTGCGCGGGGGTGAGGACCTCGTTCTCGACCGGCTCGCCCGTGACATCGTCGCGCCACATCGCCGGGATGACCACGATGTGCTTCCCGCCCATCGCAGCGGTCAGCTCGGCGACCTGGCGGGCCGGCTCCCACGCTTCTTCCCACTGGTCCCGTCCCCGGTGGAACGCCGTGAACACCGTGCCGGCCGAGACCCGAAGGTCACGGGCGCTGAGCTCGTCGGCGAGGCGGGAGGGGTCCGTGGGGAGGTAGCCATAGGGGCCCAGCTCGATCCACTTGTAGCCGGCCTCGGCCACCTCGTCGAGGAAGCGCTCCCACGGGGTCTGCTTCGGATCGTCGGCGAACCAGACGCCCCAGGAGTCGGGCGCGGTGCCGATGATGACCTTGTTCTCAGTCACGGTTCGAATCTGCCTTCAGTTCGAGGGGAAGCTGTAGGTGGCGCCGGATGCGTGGGTGGGCTCGGGCCAGCGCTGGGTGACCACCTTGGCGCGGGTGTAGAAGGCCACGCCCTCCTCGCCGTAGATGTGCTTGTCGCCGAAGAGCGAGTTCTTCCATCCCCCGAACGAGTGGTACGCGACCGGGACGGGGATCGGGACGTTGACCCCGATCATGCCCACGTGCACACCCCGGTGGAACCTTCTGGCGTTCGATCCCGAGGAGGTGAAGATGGCGGTGCCGTTGCCGTACGGATTGGCGTTGATGAGCTCGATGGCTTCCTCGACCGTCTCAACGCGGACCACGGACAGGACCGGGCCGAAGATCTCCTCGGTGTAGGCATCCATGTCCGTTCCGACGTTGTCGATCACGGTCGGGCCGAACCAGTTCCCGCCCTCCTTGCCGGCCACCGTGAACTCCCGGCCGTCCACGACCAGGTCAGCGCCGGCGTCAGCCGCGGAGGTCACGATGGACTTCATCCGGTCCTTGGAGGCGGCGGTGATGACTGGGCCCATCTCGGCGTCGGGCTCGGTGCCCTCGGCGACCTTGACGGCCTGGGCGCGGTCCTTGACCTTGCCCACGAGCGAGTCGGCGGCGTCGCCCACAGCGACGGCGACCGAGATGGCCATGCACCGCTCGCCAGCGGAGCCGAACGCGGCCGCCGCCAGATGGTCCGCGGCGTTGTCCATGTCCGCGTCGGGGAGGATGATGGCGTGGTTCTTGGCACCGCCGAGAGCCTGGACGCGCTTGCCGTGCGCGGTGGCGGTCTCGTGGACGTGCTTGGCGATGGGGGTCGAGCCCACGAACGAGATCGCGTCGATGTCGGGGTGGGTCAGGAGCCCGTCTACGGTCTCCTTGCCGCCGTGCAGGACCTGGAACACGCCATCGGGCAGGCCGGCCTCCTTCCAGAGCTTGGCCAGCAGCAGCGAGGCCGAGGGGTCCCGCTCGGAGGGCTTGAGGATGAACGTGTTGCCCGTGGCGATCGCCACCGGGGCCATCCACAGCGGCACCATGACCGGGAAGTTGAACGGCGTGATGCCGGCGACCACGCCGACTGGCTGGCGGTAGGAGAACACGTCGATGCCGGTGGAGGCCTGGTCCGAGTAGGCGCCCTTGAGCAGCTGCGGGATGCCACAGGCGAACTCGATGACCTCCAGGCCCCGGCCGATCTCGCCCTTCGCGTCCGAGATGACCTTGCCGTGCTCGGCCGTGACCAGCTGGGCCAGCTCCTCGATGTGGGAGGCGACCAGCTCGCGGAACCGGAACAGCACCGCGGTGCGCTTGGCGAGGGAGATGTCCCCCCAGGACTCGGCGGCCTTGCGGGAGTTCGCGACCGCGGTCTCGAGGTCGGCGGCGTCAGCCAGGCGCAGCTCGCCCGTCTGCTCGCCGGTGGCCGGGTTGAAGACGGGCTGCGTCCGCTCGCCGACGCCGTTGGTCTCCTCGCCGTTGAGGAAGTGGGGAATGGTCTTGACAGTCATCTCGAAAATGCTCCTCTGGGTAATTCCGATGGGGATCTGCGGACGACGACGCATTGCCGCCACCCGCGGGGTCAGCCGAGCAGCGTGCGCTGCTGTGCTTTGTGGTCGATGTAGGTGGCGAAGGCGGCCTTCGTGGACTCGAGCTCGGAGGCGCCCGAGACGGGGACGTCCCACCAGGACTCGGAGGACGGGGCGTCGACGAGCGGGTCGGACTCGATGTGGATCACGATCGGGCGGGTGCCCTCGGGTGCGGCCTTGGCCTTGCCGATCGCGGCCTCGAGGTCGGCGATCGCATTGGGGCCGGGCTCGATCCGGTACACCGTGACGCCGAGGCTCTCGGCGTTGGCAGCGAGGTCGATCGGGAGCTTCTCTCCGTCGTCGAACGTGTGGTGTTCCCGGTCCAGAGTGCGGTACTTGGTCCCGAAGCGTTGGGAGCCGAGCTGCTCGGAGAGCGCCCCGATCGAGGCGTAGCCGTGGTTCTGGATGAGCACGGTGATGAGCTTGAGGCCTTCCGCCACGGCGGTGACGAGCTCGGTGTGCATCATGAGGTACGAGCCGTCCCCGACCATGACGACGACGTCCCGGTTCTCGTCACCACGCCTTGTGGCATCCAGGGCGGCGCGCTTGACGCCCAAGCCGCCGGGGATCTCGTAGCCCATGCAGGAGTACGCGTACTCGACGTGGTAGCCGAACGGGCCGCGGATGCGCCACATCTTGTGCAGGTCCCCGGGGAGGGAGCCGGCGGCGCAGATCACGACGTCGCGCGGGTCCATCGCGCGGTTGACCGCACCTATGATCGCGTTCTGGGACACGAGGGGCTCATTGTCCTGGGCGAACGCCGCATCAACGGTCTCGTCCCAGCGCGCCTTCTCGTCGGCGACCACCCGCTCGAGGTCCGCGCCGACGCGGTAGCCGCCCAGCGCCGTCGTCAGTGCGAGCAGTGCCTTACGCGCGTCGGCGACGATCGGCAGCGAGGTGCCGTGCTTGTAGGCATCGATGGGGGCGACGTTGATGTTCACGAACTGCACGCCCGGGTTCTGGAACGCCGTCCGGGAGGCCGTGGTGAAGTCCTCGTAGCGGGTGCCGATGCCGATCACGAGGTCGGCATCGCGCACGAGCGCGTTGGCCGCCGTCGTACCGGTCGAGCCGACCGCACCGAGGGCCTGGGGGTGGTCCCACGCGAGGGAGCCGACGCCGGCCTGGGTCCACCCGACCGGGATGCCAGTGGCCTCGGCGAAGGCCCGCAGCTGCTCGGTGGCGAAGGCGTAGAGCACGCCGCCGCCGGCGATGATGACCGGGCGCTCCGCGGCGCGGATGCGGCGGGCGGCCTCGACGATGTTCTCGGCCTCGGGCTCGGGGCGGCGGATGCGCCACTCGCGCTCGGCGAGGAACTCCTCGGGCACGTCGAAGACCTCGGCCTGGACGTCCTGCGGCAGGGCGATCGTCACCGCGCCGGTCTCGGCGGGGTCCGTCAGGACGCGCAGGCCGTTCAGAAGCGCCGAGAAGAGCTGCTCGGGCCGGTTCACGCGGTCGAAGTACTTCGAGAGCGGGCGGAACGCGTCGTTGACCGTGATGTCGTAGCCGTGCGGCTGCTCGAGCTGCTGCAGGACCGGGTCCGCGGCGCGAGTCGCGAACGTGTCGCTGGGCAGGAGCAGGGCCGGGAGGCGGTTGGCCGTGGCGAGCGCCGCGCCGGTGAGCAGG
The DNA here is from genome assembly GCF_021554725.1 of Sinomonas notoginsengisoli. Classification (GTDB taxonomy): domain Bacteria; phylum Actinomycetota; class Actinomycetes; order Actinomycetales; family Micrococcaceae; genus Sinomonas; species Sinomonas notoginsengisoli. The sequence continues at coordinate 62,404 of NZ_JAIZDP010000007.1, forward strand.
TTGGACGAGCCGGGGCCGATCGACGTCGAGACCGCGAACGTCTGCCGGCGCCGGGTGTGCCTGGCGTACCCGACGGCCTGGTGGGCCTGGGCCTGCTCGTTCCTTCCCTGGTAGTACGGCATGAGCGCGGGGTCCGCGACCTGCCACTGCTTCAGGGCCTGGCCCACGCCGGCCACGTTGCCGTGGCCGAAGATCCCGAACATACCGGGGATGAGCCGCTCACGGTACTCGGTGCCAGAACCAGCGGGCCCCCCAACGGTATCAACTGTGTACTGGCGGCCGAGGAACTCCACGAGTGCCTGGGCCACCGTCATCGTGCGGGTAGTCACTGGGCCGTCTCCTTCGCGTCGGGTCCCGGGGGGATTCCGTTGGTGTGCAGCAGGGAAGCCGCGGCTGCGACGGCACCGGCCACGTCGCCGTCGGCCGGGTAGAGCAGGGTGCGGCCGACGGTGAGGCCCTGCACGCCTGGGAGCGCGAGCGCGCGGCCCCACGAGGCGAAGACCTCGTCCTGGTGGCCGGTCGGGTCCCCGCCCAGGAGCACGGTGGGCATGGTCGTCGCTGCCATGACCCGCTCCATGTCCGCCACGACGGGCAGCTTCATCCACGTGTACGCGCTCGTGGAGCCGAGGGCCTGGGCGATCGCCACGGACTTGATGACGGCTTCGGGCGAGAGGTCGTTCTGGACCCTGCCGTCCACCCAGGTCGAGAGGAACGGCTCGACCATCGCGATGAGGCCGCGGGCGGCCAGGGCGTCGACCGTCTTGGCCGTGTTCTCCAGGATCGACGCCGTGGCCGGGTCGTTCAGCGCGATGCGGGTGAGCATCTTGCCGCCGTCCGCACCGAGGGCCGCGAGCGCCTCGGCGGTGTGGCCGGTGAAGCGGTCGTCGAACTCGTTGACGAGCCCGGCGAGTCCGCCGCGGTTCATCGAGCCGAAGACGAGCTTGCCGTCCAGCGCGCCGAGCAGGAGCAGGTCGTCCATGATGTCCGGGCTCGCGAGCACGCCGTCCACGGCCGGGTTCGCGAGGGCGATCTGGAGCCGGTCGAGAAGGTCGCGGCGATCCGCCATGGCCTCCGGCCGGCCCTGCGCGGCGAGGGCCCCGCGGGCCGGGTGGTCGGCCGCAACGATGAAGCTCTGCTGCCCCAGGACGAGGCCGGGGTGGCGACGGCGCTCCGCGGCTGCGCGGGCCACCGCCTTCGGGTCCTCGAGGCGGATCTTGGTGAGGTGCTCGTAGCGGCGGGGATCGTCATCGTGGGCGTTGGCGAGCGGTGCGGAAGGAGCGGCCGTGCCGCGCACGACGGCGCCGCTCACCGTGGTCTCGGGCGTGGCCGTCATCGGGCCACCGCCTCGGGGACGAGCCGGCCGCGTTCGGCCAGCAGCGAGGTGACCTCGGCCGGCGTCGGCATCGCATCCGAGCACGCCAGGCGCGAGGCGACGATCGCCCCGGCTGCGTTCGCGTAGTCGAGGACCTGCGCGAGCGGCCAGCCGGACAGGAGGCCGTGGCAGAAGGCGCCGCCGAAGGAGTCCCCAGCGCCGAGGCCATTGAGGGTCTCGACCGGGACCGGGGCAGAGACGACGCGCTGGGTGCGGGTCTTGGCCATGACGCCCTCGGGGCCGAGCTTGACCACGGCGATCTCCACGCCCGCGGCGAGGAGGCGGTCGGCCTGTTCGTCCGGGGTGCCGTGGCCGACGGCGACCGCGCACTCCTCCTCGTTGCCGATTGCGACGGTGACGTGGGGCAGCACCTTGGCCACCTGCTCGCGGGCGGCGTCCTCGGACTCCCAGAACATCGGGCGGTAGTCGAGGTCGAGGACCGTGAACTGGGCCCCTGTGCTGCTGGCCTCTTCGAGGCCTGTCCGGGGGCGGGCCTCGTGGGCGGCGATGTGGGCGGCGCGGCTGGGCTCCTGGCACAGGCCGGTCACGGTGGACCAGAAGATCCTCGCCTCCCGGACCGCGTCGAGGTCGAGGTCCTCAGGGCAAATCTGCAGGTCCGGGGCCGTGGGGAAGCGGCCGTAGAAGTAGAGCGGGAACTCGTGCGTGACCGGCATGATCGCGCAGAACGTCGCCGGGGTCTGGAGGCCCGCGACGGGGGCAACGTAGCGGTCGTCGACGCCGAACGCGGCCAGCTCGCGGTGGAGGTACTCGCCGAAGGGGTCGTCGCCCGTTCGGGTGATCACCGCCGTCGTACGCCCATGGCGTGCGGCAGCGACGGCGACGTTCGAGGGCGACCCGCCGAGGTACTTGCCGAAGCTCGTCACGTCCGCCAGGCCGACTCCGATGTCGTTCGGGTAGATGTCGACGCTGATGCGCCCCATCGTGAGAAGGTCGTAGGTCACTTCGCGGTGCCCTTCCTGCTACGCCCACTGTGCCGGGCCGGCTTCGCTGCCTGTGGCGTCGGCCACAGGTCCACTCTGCTACACATTTAATGTCCTGTCAAAAGTTTGTACTGACATATTTACAATATCTTTAAGGTCTGAGTCATCGTACTTTGTCGTTACAAAGGGTTCCCCGCCCTCGCCGGATCGCGTGAGAGAGTGGGACTCGCGTCGCCCGCAACCACTCTCCCCGCACCTCGGAAGGACCCCGTGACCCGCCGGATCGGCCGCACCGCGGCGCTAGCCCTGATCGCCGTCGGCCTCCTGTCGCTGAATGCCCGTGCCCCGATCGTCGCGCTCGGACCAGTGCTCGGCGACATCCAGGCCGACACCGGGCTCAGCTCGGCCGTCGTGGGGCTGCTCGCAGCGATCCCGGTGCTGTGCTTCGGGCTCATCACCCCAGGCGCGGCCTGGCTCACCGGGCGGATCGGCATCAACCATGCGGTCCTGTACTTCTTCGGCGGGCTGGCGACCGGCGTCGTGCTGCGCTCCTACGGTGGCGCGACGGGCGCCCTCGCCGGAACCGTGGTGATTGGCGTGGCCATGACGATTGCGAATGTCGCCACTCCCCTGCTCGTGGGGCGGGACTTCCCCCTTCAGGCCGCGCTCATGACGGGGGTGACGACGGCGGCCATCAACGTCGGCACGACGCTCGCCTCCGCTCTCGCGGCGCCGCTCGCAGCGGCCATCGGCTGGCAGGCCTCGCTCGCCTCCTGGCTCGGCTTGACGGCCGTCGCGGCGGGCGCCTGGCTCTTCGTGTTCCCCCCGGGCAAGGACGGCCCGCGGTGGTCCGAGGCGGACTTCCGCGGCCGGGCCGCGAAGGCCCAGCCAAGCACCGAGACCGGGCCCCTCCCCCTCCTTCCGCGGGCCACGGTGGGTCCCGCGAACCGGCGCATGATGTGGCTCTTCACCGTCACGTTCGCGCTGCACAATGTGGGCTACTACGCGATGACCCTGTGGCTGCCCACCTACCTGGCGGACACGCAGGGGATGACGCCACCCGAGGCCGGGCTGGGCGCGAGCCTCCTGCAGGTGTTCGCGATCGCGGGGCCGATGCTCATCCCCGCTCTCATGCACCTCTTCGGGTGGGGTCCGATGCGGCTGTTCGCGCTCATGGCCGCATGCTGGATCATCCTGCCGGCCGGACTCCTCGTGGCGCCGGGGGCGTGGGTGCTGTGGGCGGTGCTCGGCGGTATCGCGCAGGGCGGGATGTTCACGGTCGTGTTCACGGTGGTGATCAGGCGGGCCCGGACCCTGGACGAGAACCGGCGCATGACAGCCGTCATCCAGTCCGTCGGGTATGCGATCGCGTCCGCAGGTCCGATCGTGATCGGCGGCCTGCACGAGGCCGCCGGCAACTGGGCGGCTCCGCTCGCGCTCGTCCTCGCGGCGCTCGTGGTCATGGCCGCCTCCGGCTTCCTGGCGATCCGTCCACGCACGACGCCGCCCCTCGCCTGACGGCACAGACGTCACCTAGCATCGTGGAGACGGGGAGCCTGACGGAAGGAGCCGGCCATGCTGCCGGAATCGGTCCAGACCTTCATTGACGCCGAGATCGCGGCGAGCACCACCGACTTCAGCGACCTCCGCGCGGTCTACTTCAACGGCACGCTCAAGCCCAGTCCCCAGCAGAGTCACACCGACGGGCTCATCGATGTCAGCAGGCACGTGCTCGAGGGGGTGGGGGCAAGCGTCGAGGTGGTGCGCGCCGTCGACCACGACTTCCCTCCGGGCGTCTACCCGGACATGCGCGAGCAAGGCGCGGCCACCGATGGGTTCCCTGAGCTGTACCACTCGCTCGTCGAACCCGCGGACATCGTGGTGCTTGCCACGCCGACGTGGCTCGGCGACCAGTCCTCGGTGACTCGGAGGGTGGTCGAGCGGCTGTACGGGTGGTCCGGCGAGGCCAACGCGAAGGGTCAGTGGGCGTACTACGGCAAGGTCGGCGGCGCGATCGTCACCGGCAACGAGGACGGCGGCAAGCACTGCGCCGCCCAGCTGCTCTACGCTCTGAGCCACATCGGCTTCACCATCCCGCCCCAGGCTGACGCGTACTGGAACGGGGAGGCCGGTCCCGGCCCCTCCTACCTCGACGACAACCGGGGTGCGAAGAACAACTGGACCACACGCAATACGGTCTTCGCCGCGTGGAACATGCTCCACACCGCGCGGCGCCTCAAGGACGCCGGGGGCATCCCCGCCCACGGGAACGTGATCTCCAACTGGGACCTGAGCAACCAGGACCACCCCAATCCGGAATACCGGGGCTAGGCTGGAGCGCCGGGCGATATCGCGCGATCGCGCGATGGCCGAGGTGGCGGCACGCGCGCACACTGATCGCATGAACACTGCTGGACGCAAGGACACCCAGACGGTTCTGGTCTTCGTTGGCGCCCTCATCGTCGCGGGCGGCAATGGGGTGGCGATCCGTTACAGCAACCGGGAACTGGACCCGCTCTTCGGCGCTGCCCTCCGCTTCGCCGTCGCCGCGCTCATCTTCGCCCTCGTGATGGCGGCCGAGCGGAAGAAGTGGCCCCGGGGTAGGCAGCTCGTGGGAGCGTTCCTCTACGGGCTGCTGAACTTCGGGCTGGCCTACGGGCTCATCTACGAGGGACTCCGAGAGGTGCATGCCGGCCTCGCCCAGATCGTGCTCGCCTCCGTCCCGCTGGCCACCCTCCTGCTCGCAGCCGGAGCGGGAATCGAGGCCTTCAGTTGGCGCCGGCTCACGGGCACCGTCGTCGCCATCGCCGGAATCGCCGTCATGAGCGGGGTCGGCACGACGATGCTGTCCGCATCCTCGCTGCTGGGCATCGTGGCGATAGTCGCGGCGGCCGTCTCCGTCGGCGCGGGCGCCGTGGTCGTCAAAGTCTTCCCGCCGACGCCGGGCGCCGCGCTCAACGCCATCGGTATGGGGACAGGGGCGCTGACGCTAGCTATCGCCTCGCTCGCATCCGGTGAGCACTGGACGGCGCCGACCCGGAGCACCACGTTCGGGGCGCTCGGCTTCCTCGTGGTCTCGACCGTCATCCTCTTCGCAGCCTTCCTCTTCGTTCTGAGGCGATGGAGCGCGTCGGCCACGGCGTACCAGTTCCTCTTCCTCCCGATCCCCGCTCTCATCCTCTCGTCGTTCCTGGACGGCGAGCCCCTCACACCTGGCCTGTTCCTGGGTGGGCTGCTCGTGCTCGGAGGAAGCTACCTCGGGATGCGCCCCCGCACGCGTGAGGGCCACTCCCGGGGAGCCGTCGTCAGGACGGTGGCTCATGGGAAGTGACCCTCAGCGACGGTGTCGGTGCCGTTCAGCCGGCGGATGATGCTACCGCAGCACCACCGTGCGGCTGCCGTTGAGGATCACGCGCCCCTCGCATTGCCACTTGACGGCGTTGGAGAGCGCCTTAGTCTCGGCGTCCCGACCCACGGCCACGAGGTCCTCGGGCGAGTGGGTGTGGTCCACCTCGATGACCTGCTGCGAGATGATCGGCCCCTCGTCCAGCTCGGCGTTGACGTAGTGGGCGGTGGCCCCGACCGTCTTGACGCCGCGCTCCCACGCCTGGTGATATGGCTTGGCGCCCTTGAAGGACGGCAGGAACGAGTGGTGGATGTTGATCACCCGTCCCGCCATCTTGGTCGCGAGCGCGTCGGAGAGCACCTGCATGTAGCGGGCCAGGACCACGAGTTCCACCTCGTACGAGTCCACGAGCGTGAGCAGCTTCGCCTCCGCCTCGGGCTTCGTCTCCTTCGTCACGGGGATGTGGTGGTACGGGATTCCGTGCCACTCGACCAGGCTGCGCTGGTCCTCCCAGTTTGAGACCACCGCGACGATCTCGATCGGCAGCTCCCCAATCCGCTCCCTGAAGAGCAGGTCATTGAGGCAGTGTCCGAACTTGGACACCATGAGCAGCACGCGGGTCTTCTCCGCGGCCGGGCGGAGCTTCCACGTCATCCCGAACTTCTCGGCAATCGGGCCGAACTCCCCGCGCAGGCGATCGCCGTCGTCGTCCGCCTCCGAAGCGGAGGGCGAATCCGACGCCACCTCGTCTCCGGTCTCGCTGCCGGCAGGCGCCTCGAAATGCACCCTCATGTAGAAGTGCCCCGCCCGGCGGTCCCCGAACTGCTTGATGTCGATAATGTCGCAGCCGCGCTCTGCGAGGAACCCGGAGACCGCGTACACGATCCCCGGCGCCTCGGCGCAGTCCAGCGTCAGGACGTACTCGGTTGTCATGCTGCTACCGTACGCCCAGCTCTGTGCGCTCGCGAACCGCGAATTCACGCATGGCGTCGACCAGCCAGCGGCCCACGTGGTCTGCGAAGGAGGCACGCGGCAGGATCCGGTAGCATTCCTCGCCGGTCTTCCACAGCAGGACGGGCACGTGGTCCAGGACGGTCGCGATCGCCCGGCCCGCGGCGAAGTTGCGCGGGTGCAGATCGAACGAGATGCCCTTCTCGAGCACTGCAAGGGCGCTCGGGCCGCTCAGCTCAAACGTGGTGCGGTTCGCCGAGAGGTCGACGACGGCGCCGGGCGTCCGGCCGCCGCCCTCGCCGAGCGCCGCGCCCACGCGGGCGGCCTCGGCCTGGCCGCGGTCGTGAGAGGCCGAGTCGTCGTCGATGCCGTCATTGCGGGCCACATCGCCGACGGCGAGGAACTCGTCCGGACCGATCCACAGGACGGTGTAGCCGCCTCCCGTCGTCGTGCTCCCGTGCTCAGTGGGCAGGGGCACCCCGAGGGCGGATTCGATGGCTGCGGAGCCGGCCGAGCCCGGCACGGCCCGAAGGCCGAGCTGGGTCAGGAACGGCACCTCGCGCACCGAAACGGGGCGGCCGGAGGCCGCCGTCGCCGCGCCAGCCGCTGCGAACGCGTCCGCGAGATGGGCTGCGGGGCTCCGCCGGAGGCTCGGGGCGCCCGGCCCGGCGAGCGGGGATTCAGCAGTGGTCACAATAGTCGTCTCAGCCATCACGGCGCTTCCCTTCAGGATCGAACAGGACGGTCTCGCTGACCGTGACATCCACGAGCCGGTCCCCGGCAACGGCGGTGAGGATCTCGCCGATGCGGTTGCGGCCGTTCTTGATGAGCGCGAGCGCGAAGGAGCGCCCGAGAGCAGCCGAGTGGTAGCTCGACGTCACGAACCCCTGCATCGGCACGGGGCCGTAGGAGGAGTCCGTGGACACGCCCTGCTCGATGATCTGTGTGCCCTCCGGGAGCCGGAAGGACGGATCGACAGGGAGCAGGGAGATCAGGTGCTTGCGGTCCGTCCGGGCCGTGTCGTCGCGGGCGTACGATCGCTTGCCCACGAAGTCCTTGGCCTTGGACACGATCCACTCCATGCCCGCGTCCTGCGGCGTCACTGTGCCGTCGGTGTCCTGGCCGACGATCGGGTAGCCCTTCTCGGCGCGCAGCACGTGCATGGTCTCGGTGCCGTACGGGGTGATGTTGAACTCCGCTCCGGCCTCGGCGACGTCCTCCCATGCCTGCAGCCCGTACCACGTGGCCACATTGATCTCGTAGGCGAGCTCGCCGGAGAACGATATGCGGCACACGCGGGCGGGGATGCCGGAGGCGAGGGTTGTCTCGCGCCAGGCCATGAACGGGAAGGCGTCGTTGTCGACGGTTAGCTCCGGCGCCACCTTGGCGATGACCGCGCGGGACTTGGGGCCGACCACGGCAACGGTGGTCCACTGCTCGGTCACGGACGTGAAGTTCACGTCGAGAGCGGGCCACTCGGTCTGGTGCCACTCCTCGAGCCAGTCGAGGACCTTCGCGGCACCGCCGGTGGTGGTGGTCATGAAGTAGCGGTCCTGGTCGAGGCGGAGGGTCACACCGTCATCGAAGATCATGCCGTCCGGCCCGCACATGACGCCGTAGCGGCCCAGGCCCGGGGCGAGCTTCTTGAACGCGTTGGTGTAGATGCGGTTGAGGAACTCGCCCGCGTCCGCGCCCCAGACCTCGATCTTGCCAAGCGTCGTGGCGTCCATGAAGCCGACGGACTCGCGCACTGCGGCGCATTCGCGCAGCACTGCCTCGTCCATGGTCTCCTCACCCTGCGGGAAGTACCAAGGGCGCAGCCACTGGCCCACGAACTCGAACTTCGCGCCGTGCGCCACGTGCCACGGGTGGATCGACGTGATGCGCTCCGGGTCGAACAGCTCGCCCCGCTTGCGGCCGGCCATCGCCGCGAAGGCGACCGGCGCGTACGGGGCGCGGAACGTCGTCGTGCCGATCTCGCCAATGCCCGCGGGAGCTTCGCCTGTTCCCTGCGCCTTCAGCGCGGCCGCGATCACGCCGATCGCGTTCACGCCGGAGGTCTTGCCCTGGTCGTTGGCCGTGGAGATGGAGGTGTAGCGCTTGACGTGCTCCACCGAGCGCATGCCCGCGCCCGTCGCACGCAGCACGTCGTGGACGGTCTGGTCGCGCTGGAAGTCCACGAAGTGGGTATTCCAGTCGGCCGGCCCGCCGGTCTCGCCCGGGACTAGCCAGACTTGGCGCGTCGGGGCTGAAGCGACCGCGGGACGGGACGATACCGCAGTGGCGTGCTGGCCCGCCTCGGTCACGAAGCCTGCATTGAACGCCGCGACCGCGCCGGCGTGGGCGCCCTCGGAGACCACGTCGGCGGTCTCGTACGAGCCGCGGGCCGACCCGACGACCTGCTGGGCGTCGACGGTGCTCGCCGGGACGAATCCGGCGAGGTCCTCGTCCCAGCGCAGCTTGCCCTGGCGCTGGCTGAACAAGTGCACGAGCGGGCTCCAGCCGCCCGAGACGGCCAGGAGGTCGGCCTCGATCCGCTCGGCAGTGCCGGTGAGACGGTTGGCGGCGTCGAGTCCCCGCACGACGACGGCGCTCACCCGGCCGCTCTCGGCCGAACCCTCGGTGCCGCTCACCACAGAGCCGGGAATCACGCGGATACCCTCGGCCTCTGCGGAGAGGGCCGCAGCGGTCCTCTGCGGCCGGGCGTCCACGACGGCCGCAACGGGAACGCCCGCCGCGACGAGGTCGGCCGCGGTCGCGTAGGCGGAGTCGTTGGTCGTGAAGACTACCGCGGAGGATCCCGGGCGCACGCCATAGCGGTTGAGGTACGTGCGGGCCGCGGAGGCGAGCATGATGCCGGGGCGGTCGTTGTCCGCGAACACGATCGGGCGCTCGTGGGCGCCGGTCGCGAGGACAACCTGGCCGGCGCGGATGTGCCAGAGCCGCTGGCGGGAGACGCCCTGGGCGCTCAGCTCGCGGGCCTTGGCCGCGCCGAGGTGATCTGTGCGGGACTCGAGCGCCACGATGTAGTTCGAGTCGTAGGAGCCGAACGCGTTCGTGCGGGTCAGGACGGTGACCTCGTCCGCTGCGGCGAGCTCGGCAGCGGCCGCCGCGACCCATTCGGGTGCGGGGACGCCGTCGACCGTCTCGACCGGTGCGGACAGCAGGGAACCGCCCAGCTCGGGCTGGTCGTCAATGAGGATCACGCGGGCGCCGGTCGCCGCGGCCTCGCGGGCCGCCGCGAGGCCGGCCGGGCCTCCGCCGATCACGAGCACATCCGTGTGGACGTGCTTCTTGTCGTAGTAGGCCTCGTCCTTGCGGGGATCGAGCGTGCCGAGCCCCGAGAGGTACGTGGCGTCGAGGCCGTCAGTCAGCTCGACGATCGTGGCGGGCAGCATCGTCTCGTCCACGCCGCCGGCGCCGCGGTCCTTGACGGTGAGCCGCGCGTTGGGCTCCTCGACGCCCGCGGCGAGGATGCCGCGCGGGCGGCCCAGGTACATGGATGGGCCGACCTCGGCCACGCCGTTGGCTAGGAGCGCAGAGGCAACCGTGTCGCCGGCGAAGCCGGTGTACTCGGTGCCGTCCACGGTGAAGGTCAGGGGGGTGCCGCGGTCAATCCGCGCTGTCTCCGTCCGCCCGCCGGCGGACTGCCCTGCGGGGAGACGGTGGCTCTGGCTGGTCACTTCTGGCCTCCATTCGTGGCTGCGGGTGCGGCGGCCGGTGCGGACCCTGCCGCCGGGGCCGCGCCGGCGTAGATGCTCTTGAACTCGTAGGTGGCGGTGTCACGGATCGCGTTGAACCACTTGCGGCAGCCGGCACTGTGGACCCAGCGCTCGGCGAAGGTGCCCTTGGGGTTCTCGCGGTAGAAGAGGTACCTGGACCACTCGGCGTCGCTCAGCTCGGCGGGGTTCTCCGGGTAGGCCACGTGGGCCTGACCGCCGTAGTGGAACTCGGTCTCGTTGCGGGGCCCGCAGTTCGGGCAGGTGATGAGAAGCATGCTCTTGGCTCCTTTCTGTCTTTCCTGGGCCTGGGCTCAGTGGGCCACGGCAGCGGCGCCGTGCTCGTCGATGAGTGCGCCGGTCTCGAAGCGCTCGAGGGCGAACGGTGCATTGAGGGCGTGCGGGGCATCGTTGGCGATCGTGTGGGCCATGGTCCAGCCGGCGCCGGGGGTTCCCTTGAAGCCGCCGGTGCCCCAGCCGCAGTTCACGTACATGCCTTCCACCGGGGCCTTGCCCACGATCGGGGAGGCATCGAGCGTGACGTCGACGATCCCACCCCACGTGCGCAGCAGGTGCGCCCGGGCGAAGATCGGGAACAGCTCGACGGCCGCGGCCATCTGCTCCTCGATGACGTGGAATGCGCCACGCTGGCCGTACCCGTTGTAGGAGTCGATGCCCGCGCCCATGACGAGCTCGCCCTTGTGCGCCTGGGAGACGTACACGTGGACGTGGTTTGACATGACCACCGTGGGGTGGACCTTCTGGTGGAGCTCGGAGACGAGCGCCTGCAGCGGGTGGGACTGGATCGGGAGGTCGAAGCCGGCGAGCTTGGCCAGGACGGACGAGTGGCCGGCCGCGCACAGGGCGACCTTGCCGGTGGCGATCGTGCCCCGGTTGGTCTCGACGCCGACCACGCGGTTGCCGTCCTTGACGAAGCCGGTGACCTCGCAGTTCTGGATGATGTCCACACCCAGTTCGTCCGCCTTGCGCGCGAACGCCCATGCGACGTGGTCGTGCTTGGCGATGCCTGCGCGTGGCTGGTAGGTCGCGCCGAGGACGGGGTAGCGGATGTCCTCGCTGGTGTTGATGATCGGGCACAGTTCCTTGACCTGGTCCGCGTCCAGCCACTCGGCGTCCACGCCGTTGAGCTTGTTCGCCCCGACCCGGCGGACGGACTCGCGCACGTCCTGGAGAGTGTGGGCGAGGTTCATGACGCCCCGCTGGCTGAACAGGAAGTCGTACTCGAGCTCCTCAGGCAGCTGCTCCCACAGCTTGAGCGAATGCTCGTAGATCGCCGCGGACTCGTCCCACAGGTAGTTCGAGCGGATGATCGTCGTGTTGCGGGCCATGTTGCCGCCCGCGAGCCATCCGCGCTCGAGGATTGCGATGTTCGTCATGCCGTGGTTCTTGGCGAGGTAGTAGGCCGTGGCGAGCCCATGGCCGCCGCCGCCCACGATCACCGCGTCGTACGAGGGCTTGGGGTCCGGGTTGTGCCAGAGGAAGTCCGGGTGCTCGGGCAGGAGGTCCGCCATCACTGGGCTCCGTTCTCGTGATCGGCCCCGGCGCTGGCCGGGGACAGGTTCGGGTAGAGGGGGTGCTTGTCGGCGAGGACGGCGACGCGGCTGCGCAGCGAGACGGCCAGCTCGTCGTCGAACTCGGGCTTGAGGGCGGCGGCGATGATGTCAGCCACCTCGAGGAACTCTTCGGCCCCGAAGCCGCGGGTGGCCAGGGCGGGTGTGCCGATCCGCAGGCCGGAGGAGACCATCGGCGGGCGCGGATCGAACGGGACGGCGTTGCGGTTCACGGTGATGCCGATTCGATGCAGGCGGTCCTCGCCCTGCTGGCCATCGAGCTCGGAGTTGCGCAGGTCCACGAGGACCAGGTGCACGTCGGTGCCGCCGTTCACGACGCCGATCCCCGCCTCCGCGAGGTCGGGCTGCAGGAGGCGCTCGGCCAGGATCCGAGCGCCCTCGAGCGTGCGGTGCTGGCGGTCCTTGAACTCCTCGGTCGCAGCGAACTGGAAGGCGACGGCCTTGCCGGCGATCACGTGCTCGAGGGGGCCGCCCTGCTGGCCGGGGAACACCGCGGAGTTGACCTTTTTGGCGAGGGCGGCGTCATTGGTGAGGATGGCGCCGCCGCGCGGGCCGCCGAGTGTCTTGTGCGTGGTGGTGGTGGTGAGGTGGGCGTGCGGGACCGGGTTCGGGTGGAGGCCCGCGGCCACCAGGCCCGCGAAGTGGCTCATGTCCACCAGCAGGTACGCACCGACCTTGTCCGCGATGCGGCGGAACTCGGCGAAGTCGAGCTGGCGGGAGTAGGCGGACCAGCCAGCGATCATGAGCCTGGGCCTGTGCTCGTCGGCAAGTCGCTCCACCTCGGCCATGTCGATCCGGTGGTCCTTCTCGGAGACCCGGTACGGGACGACCTTGTAGAGCTTGCCGGAGAAGTTGATCTTCATGCCGTGCGTGAGGTGGCCGCCGTGGGCGAGGTCTAGGCCCATGATCGTGTCGCCGGGCTGGATGAGCGCGTGCATTGCGGAGGCGTTGGCCTGTGCGCCCGAGTGCGGCTGGACGTTCGCGAATTCGGCGCCGAAGAGGGCCTTGGCCCGGTCGATGGCGAGCTGTTCGATGACATCGACGTGCTCGCAGCCGCCGTAGTACCGCCTGCCGGGGTATCCCTCGGCGTACTTGTTCGTCAGGACCGAGCCCTGCGCCTCCATCACGGCGGACGGGGCGAAGTTCTCGGATGCGATCATCTCGAGCGTTCCCTGCTGGCGGGCGAGCTCCGCGTTGATCGCCGCCTGGATCTCTGGATCGGCCTGGGCGAGGGGGAGATTGAGAAGATTCTCCATGGTGCCTCCTGGTCTGCCTTCGACTTTGATATTTAACTAATCATCAGCTGATATATTAGTTCTGCACCGATAGTATGGTCCAAGTCACAGGGAGTCAAGCAGGGTCTCGGAAGGAGGCGGAAGGTGAGCATTGAAGCGTTGGAGGGAGCGGCGTCGTCCGTCTCCTTGGCCGAGCAGGCGTACCTCGCGCTCCGTGATCGGCTCATCATGCTGGAGATCAAGCCGGGCGACCCGATCAACGACTCTGCCCTCGCTGCGGAGCTCGGTGTCGGACGGACCCCTGTCCGCGAGGCGCTCAAGCGGCTCGAGGTAGACCACCTCGTGGTCTCCTTCCCGCGGCGTGGGACGTTCGCGACCGCCGTGGACATCACCGAGCTCGCGGACGTCTCAGAGATCCGCGAGCAGCTCGAGCCCCTCGCGGCCAGACGCGCCGCCAAGGACGCCTCGGCGGCGATGCGAGCGCGCCTGAGGGGGGCCGCGGACGCGATTGAGGCGCTCGCCGAGCCGCTCGACCAACGCGAGCTCATGCGCTACGACATCACCGTCCACCGGCTCATCTACGCCGCGGCGGGGAACCCGCACCTCACGGACACGCTCATCCGCTACGACAACCTCGCCACACGCATCTGGTGCGTCGTGCTGGACAAGGTCCCCTCGGTGGCCGGACACGTCCAGGAGCATGCGGACCTGCTGCGCGCGATTGTCGGCGGGGACGCCGAGACCGCCGGACGCCTGGCCCTCGACCACGTCACGAGCTTCGAGGCCACGATCCGCAAGGCCCTCTGACCCAGGCCTGACCACCCAGAGGCCGCACCGCCGACGCGAGACAGGGGCGGCTCGGAAACCGGCTATGGTCATCATGAACCGACACCCTTTCGGACCCTCGGAGGCTTCCCCATGACCACTGCAGACCACGGACGGCAGATACACGAGGTGAAGGCCGTCGTCGTGCGCGAGAAGAACGCGCCCGCGACCGTCGAGACGATCCTCGTCCCTGACCCGGGCCCGGGCGAAGCGCTCGTTGACGTCCTCACGTGCGGCGTCTGCCACACGGACCTGCACTACAAGCAGGGCGGCATCGGCGATGACTACCCCTACCTGCTCGGGCACGAGTCCACCGCCGTGGTCTCCGCCGTCGGCCCCGACGTGACGGACCTCAAGCCCGGCGACCGCGTGATCCTGAACTGGCGGGCGGTGTGCGGCCAATGCCGCGCGTGCCGGAAGGGCCAGCCGCAGTACTGCTTCGCCACCCACAACGCGACCCAGAAGATGACGCTCGCCGACGGCAGCCCGCTCACCCCCGCCCTCGGGATCGGCTCCTTCGCGGAGAAGACGCTCGTTGCCGCCGGCCAGTGCACCACGATCGACGAGGACGTCGACCCCGCCGCAGTCGGCCTGCTCGGCTGCGGCATCATGGCGGGCATTGGCGCCGCCATCAACACCGGCGAGGTCAAGCGCGGCGAGTCCGTGGCAGTGATCGGCTGCGGTGGCGTGGGCATCGCGGCGATCGCCGGCGCCAAACTCGCGGGCGCGACGACGATCATCGCCGTTGACCTCGACCCCGCCAAGGTGGAGCTGGCCAAGAGCCTCGGCGCGACACATGGCGTCGTGTCCCGCGAAACGGACCCAGTCGAGACGATCCGCAGCCTCACCGGCGGGTTCGGCGCGGACGTGGTGATCGACGCTGTCGGCCGCCCCGAGACCTACAGGCAGGCCTTCTATGCCCGGGATCTCGCCGGCCGTGTGGTCCTCGTCGGCGTCCCCACGCCCGAGATGACGCTCGAGCTGCCGCTCCTGGACGTGTTCGGCCGCGGCGGCTCGCTCAAGTCCTCGTGGTACGGGGACTGCCTCCCCTCCCGCGACTTCCCCATGCTCGTCGAGCAGTTCAAGCTCGGCCGCCTGCCCCTGGACGCGTTCGTGACCGAGCGGATCGGCCTCGGCGACGTCGAGGCCGCATTCGAGAAGATGCGGTCGGGCGTCGTGCTCCGCTCTGTGGTGGAGGTGTGACCGCCATGGGCAGCGCCCGGATCGAGCGTCTCGTCACGTCCGGCACGTTCTCGCTCGACGGCGGCACATGGGAGGTGGACAACAACGTCTGGATCGTGGGCGACGACGCCGAGGCGATCGTCATCGACCCAGCGCACGACGCCGGCGCTGTCGCCGACGCGGTCTCGGGCCGCACCGTGGTCGCGGTACTGCTCACTCACGGCCACGACGACCACATTCGCCACGCGCGGGAGTTCGCGGACATGGTAGGCGCGCCGGTGCTCCTGCATCCGGCCGACCTCATGCTGTGGCAGGCCGTGTATCCCGGTGCTGCACCGGACGCGGAGATCGCCGACGGCGAGCCGTTCTCAGTTGCGGGCACCGAGCTCGTGGCCCTCCACACGCCGGGCCACTCGCCCGGGTCCGTGTGCTTCCGGCTCCAGGCCCTCGGCACCGTGTTCACCGGCGACACCCTCTTCGCAGGCGGTCCCGGCGCCACAGGGCGCTCCTACTCGGACTTCGGCACGATCATCGAGTCCATCCGCAGCCGGCTGCTCACGCTGCCCGCCGAGACCGTGGTCAACACAGGCCACGGCGACTCGACGACGATCGGCGCCGAGGCCCCGCACCTGCAGGAATGGATCGACCGGGGCCACTGAGGCCGCAGGTGTGGACGGCCCGCGTGCTGGGTACGGTGACGATCATGCGCGCCCACTCATCGTGCGCACTGAGCACGAGCGCGATACCTCCACCTGGACCCTGTCCATGCTCGACGACGGGCGAGGACGCCCTCATAGAAGAGCCTGCCGATGCCCGGGACATCGTCGCCGATCAAGGCCGCGGATCATCCTTCAGCTGGGCGTTCCCGCGCACGAGCTTCACCGCGAAGGCGAGCGTCCCGAGCTTGCCGCGGCCCCGAGGATCCCCACCGATCGCGGCGAAGATGCGCCGCAGCCGCTTGTGCAACGACTGACGCTCGAGGAAGAGGATCTGGGCGGCATCGGTCGCGTTGCAGCCGGTCGAGATCCACACGTCCAGCGTCCGAACCAGCTCCCCGCCGGTGCGCTGGTCAAGCCTGATGAGCTCCCCCAGCGCCTCCTCCACGATCGAGTCCACGGCCCCGCGGGTGAGCGAGCGCTCGGCCACCCGCTCCACGAGGAAGTCGGCGGCGTCGTGCACCGCGTCAGTCCACTTGGACGAGCGCCCGAGCCGCCACGTGGCCCGGGCCTCGGCGAGGGAGAAGGCCGCCTGCCGGATGGACGGCGCGGTGGGCCCAAGGGCCCCTGTGAGGCCGGCCCGGCCGACGGCCTCGCGCAGGACCCCGAGGAGCCGCTCGCGCTCGGCCTCCCCGCCGCCGTCCCCGAGGGGCATCAGAATGTCCACCCAGACCCCGTCCACGAGGAGCAGGGCGAACGGCAGGGCGGCCCGGGCCCGCTGCTCGATGTCCGAGGGCCCGTCGGCGGGGCGGCGGACCACCGCCATCGCCACCGGCTGGTCGGCGCGGATGCCAGCGGCCTGGCTCAGCTCGATGAGGCGGTCGCCGCCTCCCCCGGCGCCGATGAGGCGCAGCAGCTCATCCTCGGCCAGCCGGGCCAGACTGGGCCGATGCTGCTGGGCGAGGGCGAGCGCCGCGATGCTCCGCACCCGCGCGAGCACGGTCTCGAGGAGTTCTGCATCGGCATCCGGGGCACCCACGAGCTCGAGGCGGGCGACGCCGATCCCGCCGACCGTGAGCTCTGCATCCGGCCCGTGCGCTCCCTCCGGCGCGTCGGCCCCTGCCGCGGCGAGCACGGCCCCCCGACTGTCGACCACCCGAACATGCACATTCAGCGACTCGGCGATGAGTTCGGTCAGGGGGCCAAGCTGGGCACCCGAGCTCGCAATCCGCTCGGTGAGCGACTGCGAGAGCCGGTCGGCGACCTGGAGTGCGCTCACCTGGCCTGAGACGATGCGCCGGTTCACCGCCTCGGCAACCTCGACGAAGGGGACCACCTGCCGCAGCTCGATGAGGGGCAGGGCCGCCTCGTCTGCCGCCTCGACCAGTTCTGCGGGCAGTCTCCGTCCTGTCCCCGCCGTCTCGACGGCGAGCGCAGCCACCCGGCGCGAGGCAAGGCTCCAGACGTACTCCGCCTGGGCCGCGGGCTTGAGGGCGAGCAGTGCGGCGCCGCCCGTCAGCAGGAGCTCACCCCCGGAGAGGAGCGGGGCGATCTCAAGCACCTCGCTCGAGTGCACCCACCGGACGCGCGCAGCGGAGAGCCCGGCGCCACCGCCCACCACGACCGGTGCGCCGACGGCCAGGACGCCGCTGGCGAGAATGGCCGTCAAAGGCAGGGACACGGCAAACCTCCGGGGTGGAGCGACAATATGTCGCCGGGATACCGCTCGGTAGGCGACAGATCGAGTCTAGGAGGTGACGCGCCACACATCTACGCTTGAAGACAGCCGGCTACTCGCTCCCCCAGCGATTCCCTTCAAGAAAGTAGTCTCACATGAGCCTTCGTACTCAGAGCAAGACTGAGGACGCCACCCACGTCGTTGAAGACGTGCTGCAGCCCGTCCCCGAGTCAGCTCGCACCACCAAGGTCTCCGGGCAGTTCTGGATCTGGGCTGGGGCCAACGTTGCCCCCATCAACTGGATCCTCGGCGCCCTGGGCATCAACATGGGCCTCGGCCTCGCCGACACGATGACGGTGCTCATCCTCGGCAACATCATCGGCATGTTCGGCTTCGGCTTCTTCGTCCTCCTGGGCCAGAAGACCGGCGCCACCGGCATGCTCCTCGCCCGTGGCGCCTTCGGACGGCGCGGCGCCTACATCCCCGCAGCGATCCAGGCGATCGTCGCCGTCGGCTGGTCCGCGGTGAACACGTGGGTCATCCTCGACCTCGTCATGGCCCTCTTCGGCATGATCGGCTGGGTCGACCCGACCCAGATGAACCTGGGCTGGAAGATCGCCGTCGCGGCCGTGATCATGGGCGTCCAGGTCGCCATCTGCTACCGCGGCTACGGCGCGATCGCCAAGTTCGAGCGCATCACCATGCCGCCGACCCTGCTCGTGCTCGTCGCGATGTCGATCATCGCCTGGACCCAGCTGCCCATCGACTGGAGCTACGCCGGCCCGACCGGCAACGTGCTCGAGGGCGGCGAGCGCATCGCCGCGATGTCCGGCATCATGACCGCCATCGGCATCGGCTGGGGCATCGGCTGGTTCACCTACGCCCCCGACTACTCGCGCTTCGTCTCCAAGAGCATCCCCAAGAAGAAGCTGTACTTCACCTCGGTCCTCGGTCAGTTCCTGCCGGTTATCTGGCTGGGCCTGCTCGGCGCGAGCCTCGCCACGATGAACGGCACGGCGGATCCGGGCGAGCTGATCGTCAAGAGCTTCGGTGTCATGGCCATCCCGGTCATCCTGCTCGTGATCCACGGCCCGATCGCCACGAACATCATCAACCTGTACACGTTCGGTGTGGCCACCCAGGCCCTGGACATCCGGATCTCCCGCAAGAAGATCTCGATCATCGTGGGCATCTTCTCGATGTGCGCCGTGGTCCTGTTCCTCTTCGCCGAGGACTTCGCGACGCTCCTGGACGGCTGGGTCGTGGCCATCGCCGCCTGGGTCTCCACATGGGGCGGCATCATGGCGGTCCACTACTTCGTCTTCGAGCGCCACCACAAGAAGTTCGACTACCTCTTCCTGAGCCCGAAGGACACCCGCCTCAAGGCGGTCAACCCGGTCGCGCTGATCGCGTTCTTCGCAGGCCTGGTCATGACCTGGCTGTTCATGTACGGCGGCGCACCGATGTTCCAGGGCCCAATCGCCACTGCCATGGGCGGCGTGGACCTCTCGTGGCTCGCTGGCACGGCGACCTCGGCCGGCCTCTACTTCGCCCTCGGCTACCCGCGGTTCAAGAACCGGATCCACCATGGTGTGCCGCTGGGGATCATGGGCGGCGTGAGCGACCAGGACTACCTCGAGTCGCACGGCGATGCGTCGGCGCACGACGGCGAGTACGCGCCGTCGTCCGTCGCCTCGCCTCCCGCCGGGGTCCACGCAGCTGCCGCGGACTCGGCCACGGTCTCCTAGGCCTTCGCCACCTAGGCCTTCTCTCGACAGACGGCGGCGGGCCCATGGTCCGCCGCCGTCCCCTTGCCCCATGGCCTTCCCCCCGGCCTTCCCCACGCCCTTCTTAGGAGGAACCATGCCCAGAAGCGTCTTCATGGAGGAGATCGATGCGTTCACGTACCGCGAGGCGATCGCGGATGGCGCACCCGTCATCATCCCCGTCGGCTCGATCGAGCAGCACGGACCGCACCTCCCCCTCAACACGGACGTCATCCTGTCCAAGGCCATGAGCGCTCGGCTCGCCGAGTCGCTCCGCGGGCTCGTGGCGGCGCCAATCGTCTACGGGTACAAGTCGCAGCAGCGCTCGGGCGGCGGCAACTATCTGGGCGGGACTACGAGCCTGGACGGCACGACGCTGATCTCGATCGCCAAGACACTCACGCTCGAGTTCGCGCGGCACGGCGCCCGCCGGCTCGTGTTCCTCAACGGCCACTTCGAGAACTACCAGTTCCTGTACGAGGGCGTGGAGCAGGCCACCGCGGAACTCGCGATGCGCGGCCACGACGTCTCGGCCGTGCTGCTCTCGTACTGGGACTTCGTAGACGAGGACACCATCGAGAGGATCTACAAGGGCACGTTCCCCGGCTGGGACGTCGAGCACGGCGGCGTCCTCGAGACGTCCCTCATGCTGCACCTGCACCCCGAGCTCGTCCGTCTGGACCGCGTCATGGACCTCCCGGCGGCCCAGCTGCCCCGGTACGACGTGCTGCCCGTCCGAGCCGAGCTCACCCCGGCTTCGGGGTGCCTCTCGTCCGCCGCAGCCGCGTCGCGCGAGGCCGGCGAGCTGCTCCTCGAGCGCACGTCTGCAGCCCTCGCGGCGGAGGTCGGCGCCGAGCTCGGGGCGTCGCTCACTGCGGCCACAGGCCGCTAATCGTTGCGTCGAACGCAACGTTGATGCGTCACCCTTGACCGTAATGATCACCACAGCTAGATTGAAAACAACCAAGTTGCATTGAACGCAACTAGGATTCCAAACTTCACTTCACCCACGCATACACCACCCCTTCCAGAAGGAGACCCATGTCCGTCGACCTGAACCCCGTCACCAACGTCGCCGAGCTCGAGCGCCTCAAGGTGCTCCACAACGGCAGCAAGGGCAAGCTCACCTTCTCCGATGCCGAGTTCGAGCGTCGCCTCGCCGGCCTCCGCCAGATCATGGCGGCCAAGGACCTCGACGCCGTCATCCTCACCAGCTACCACGGCATCAAGTACTACTCGGACTTCCTCTACACGACGTTCGGCCGCAACTACGCCCTGGTCGTCACCGCCGACGACTCGGTCACCATCACCGCCAACATCGACGCCGGCATGCCGTGGCGCACCTCGTACGGCGAGAACATCGTCTACACCGACTGGCGCCGCGACAACTTCTACTTCGGTCTCCAGGAGGCCCTCCGCCAGCGCGGCGTCAAGGCCAACCGCCTCGGCGTCGAGGACGACTTCCTCCCCGGCCTGACCCGCGAGAAGATCGCCGCGGCCTTCCCGGGCGCCGAGCTCCTGGACGTCTCCCAGGACGCCATGCGGCAGCGCATGATCAAGTCCGCGGAGGAGATCGAGGTCATCAAGCACGGCGCCCGCATCGGCGACCTCGGCGGCGAGGCCATCCGCAACGCCATCCGCGAGGGCATCTCCGAGTACGAGGTCGCCCTCATCGGCACCGAGGCCATGGTCCACGAGATCGCCAAGACCTTCCCGGACCGCGAGGTCCGCGACACCTGGGTCTGGTTCCAGTCCGGCATCAACACGGACGGCGCCCACAACTGGGCCACGACCCGCAAGCTCGAGAAGGGCGACATCCTCTCCCTCAACTGCTTCCCGATGACCTCCGGCTACTACACGGCCCTCGAGCGCACCCTCTTCCTGGGCCAGCCCGACGAGGAGAGCCTGCGCCTGTGGAACATCAACGTGGAGGTGCACCGCCGGGGCCTCGAGCTCATCAAGCCGGGTGCGGTCTGCAAGGACATCGCCGCTGAGCTCAACGAGATCTACGTGGGCTATGGCCTCCTGCCCAACCGCACGTTCGGCTACGGCCACTCGTTCGGCGTGCTCTCGCACTACTACGGCCGCGAGGCCGGCCTCGAGCTCCGCGAGGACATCGACACCGTGCTCGAGCCGGGCATGGTCGTCTCCATGGAGCCGATGATCACGGTCGCGGACGGCCAGCCGGGCGCGGGCGGCTACCGCGAGCACGACATCCTCGTCATCGGCGAGGACACGGTCGAGAACATCACGAAGTTCGGGTTCGGCCCGGAGCACAACATCGTCGAGGCCTGATCCCCGGGTCAGCATGCCAGACGGCGATCCCCTCTTCCGGGGCCGGGCTCGTCACGGGGACTGGCCCCGGCGAGCACAGCGGCGCCGCATCCTGCTCAGGCAGGGTGCGGCGCCGCCGTCGTCCGATCCTCACGAGAACGCCACGCCCCCGCCACCGAAAGGGAACCACCGTGCTCGAGCGCACCGGCGAGAACGCCTTCGAGAACGACGACGGCGAGCAGCCCGAGGGGCGCGGCACATCCCCCACCACCAACGCGATCGCGGTGCTGCGTTGCTTCACCGCGGACGAGCCGCTCCTGGGCGTCACGGACATCGCCGCGCGCGTCGGGCTCCACAAGAGTTCGGTGTCCCGGATGCTCGCGACCCTCGAGGCGGAGCATCTTGTCGAGCGGGACGCCGAGACGCGGCGGTACCGGCTCGGACTCGGCGTCATCGGCATCGCAGGACCGCTGCTCGCGGAGCTGGATGTACGGAGAGTGGCTCACCCGGTACTGCGGGAACTCACGGAGCGTACCCGCGAGACGAGCGCGCTGCTCGTGTGGAGCGGCCATGAGGCAGTCTCGGTCGAGCAGGTCCCGAGCCCTCACCTCGTCAAGCACACCACGGCCCTCGGCACCCGGTACCGGACGGCGCTCTCGGCGTCTGTGCAAGTCTTCCTCAGCGCACTGCCCGCCGCGCGGATGCGCAGGCTGGTCGTCGACGGCACGGTCGCGCACGCACACACGGACGACGCCGGCCTGGACGCCCTGGCGATGCGGCTCGCCGCAGCTGCGGAGCGGGGATACGCCGTGAACTTCGGCGAGACCTCCCTCGAGGAAGTCGGGGTGTCCTCGCCGGTGCACGACCATCGTGGCGAAGTCGTCGGGGCGGTGCTCATCTCGGCTCCCCGGTTCCGGGTCTCACGTGAGCAGCTCGAGTCGCTCGGCGCTGCCTGCGCCCAGGCAGCTGAAGCCATTGGGCGCCGGCTCGGCGGGGAAGTCACAAACTCTTCATACGGAAGGACCCGCACACAAACCCTTGCCATGTGATGATAGACACACCTATTCTGATGCAACCGAGTTGCGCGAATCGCAACCCTGAGTTCAGGTGGTTTGTATTCCATGAACACCGAGCATTCCTCCAAGGCGGCCCCCGTGAACGTCGACGTCGACGCATCGCTGAGCGGCCAGCCCCGCCCCAATCACGGCCACGGCATCGGCAAGGAAGCCCGCCGCCGCGTCATCTGGGGCAGCTTCATCGGCAACTTCGTCGAGTGGTTCGACTACGCCGTCTACGGCTACCTCGCCTCAACGATCGCCGCCGCATTCTTCCCCGAATCGGACAAGCAGACCGCACTCCTGGCGACGTTCGCCGTCTTCGCCATCTCCTTCTTCGTGCGCCCGCTCGGGGGATTCGTATGGGGCCACATCGGCGACCGGCTCGGCCGACGCACCGCGCTCTCCCTCTCCATCCTCATCATGAGCGGCGCGACGTTCTGCATTGCCCTCATCCCCTCGTACAGCCTCATCGGGATCGGCGCGCCCCTCGCCCTGCTCGTGATCCGCGTGATCCAGGGCTTCTCGGCTGCAGGTGAATACGCCGGTGCCTCGGCCTTCCTCGTGGAGTACGCCCCCGCAAACCGCCGCGGGCTCTACGCCGCCGTCGTGCCGGCCTCGACCGCCGCGGGCCTCCTCCTCGGCTCGCTCCTGGCGGCGCTGCTCTCGATTGTCCTGTCCGACTCGCAGATGGCCGAGTGGGGCTGGCGCCTGCCGTTCCTCCTCGCGGCCCCCATGGGCCTGATCGGCCGGTACATCCGAACCAAGCTCGAGGACACCCCCGTGTTCCGCGAGCTGGCCAAGGAGGACGAGGTCATCCACGCCCCCGTCAAGGACATGTTCGCCAACCACTGGCGCTCGCTCCTGCTCGCTGTCGGCGCCGTACTGCTGAACGCCGTCGGCTTCTACGTGATCCTCTCCTACATGCCCACGTACCTCTCCACAGAACTCGGCTTCGGGGCCACGGAGTCCTTCTTCGCCACAACGATCGCGCTGCTGACGTACATCGGCTTCATCTTCCTGACTGGCCTCGCTTCGGACAGGTTCGGCCGCAAGCGAGTACTCATCTCGGCGTCGGTCTCGTTCATCCTGCTCACCGTCCCGGCGTTCGCACTCCTGGACACCGGGAACTTCCTGGTGATCCTGCTCGTCGAGGTGTTCCTCGGCGCCATGCTGACCCTCAACGACGGAACCCTGCCAAGCTTCCTCGCCGAGCTGTTCCCGACCCGCATCCGCTACTCGGGCTTCGCCGTCAGCTTCAACCTCGCCAATGCTGTCTTCGGCGGCACGGCACCGTTCATGGCGACCCTGCTCATCGGCCTCATGCACACCAAGCTCGCCCCCGCCTGGTACCTCGTGGCCGCGGCGGTCATCTCGCTCATCGCAGTCCTGTGCGCCAAGGAAACCTCGCGCAAGCCGCTCTCGCACTGACCCGTGCCCGGCACGCCACGGCGCCGCATCCCGGCTGACACTGTCAGCTGTGGTGCGGCGCCGTCGTCGTGCGCTCCTGTCGTGAGCCACGGTTCTGCCCTGCCGCGCCGATAGGGTGTGTCCATGAGCGACAGCAGCGACACGTCCGAGGGGCGGGGCTCCCCCGTCTCGACAGCCATCGCCGTGCTGCGCTGCTTCAGCGTGGACGAGCCGCTGCTGGGCGTCACCGAGATCGCTGCCCGCGTGGGCATGCACAAGAGTTCCGCGTCGCGGATCCTCGCCACGCTCGAGTCGGAGGAGCTCGTGGAGCGGGACCCCGCGTCGCGACGCTACCGCCTGGGGCTGGGAATCATCGCGATCGCGGGCCCGCTGCTCGCGGACCTGGACGTGCGCCGTGTGGCCCTTCCCATTCTGCGCGAGCTCACCGAGCGAACCGGGGAGACGAGCGCCCTCCTTCTGTGGAGCGGGCATGAGGCCGTCGCCGTCGAGCAGGTCCCGAGCCCTTCTCAGGTCAAACACACCACTGCGCTCGGCACGCGTTACGCGACCGCGCTCTCAGCATCGGTCCAAGTGTTCCTCGCGACGCTGCCCGTCGAGCGGGTCCGGGAGCTCGTCTCCAGCGGCGCCGTATCTCTCCCCGCGACGGACGATCCCGGTCTGGACGGCTATGCGGTCCGACTCGCCGAAGCGACCGACCGCGGATACGCGGTCAACTACGGCGAGACGTCGATCGACGAGGTGGGCGTGGCGGCTACCGTACATGACCACCGTGGGGACCCCATCGCGGCAGTCCTCGTCTCCGCGCCTCGGTTCCGGGTGTCCGAGGCGCAGCTCGCGGCCCTCGGCGCGGCCTGCGCGGAGGCCGCCGCGGACGTCACCCGCCGCCTCGGCGGAACCCCCTCACGCTGAGGGGTCCTCCCTGCGTCGATGGGTCACTCGGCGATGTCCTCAGCCCAGAGCTCCGGATTCGCGCCGATGAACGCCTCCATCATCGCAACGGCGCGCTCGTCGTCAAGCACCTCCACCTCGACGCCCCGGGAGCGCAGCAGCTTGAGCTCACCGCCGAACGTGCGGGCCTCCCCCACGACCACGCGGGGGATCTTGAACTGGATAATCGTGCCCGTGCACATCGCGCAGGGGGCCAGTGTCGTGTAGAGCACGGTGTCGCGGTAGGTGCGCTGCCGCCCCGCCGCGCGCAGCGCGGACATCTCCCCATGGGCGATCGGGTCGCCGGCCTGCACCCGCTCGTTGTGCCCGACGGCAACCATCTCGTCCCCGCGGACCAGGGCCGCCCCAATGGGGATCCCGCCCTCGGCCAGGCTGGCGCGGGCGGCTGCGAGCGCCGCCTCGAAGCCAGGGTGTGCGCTCACCGCTGCTGCGCGCCGGCCGGAACGAGCATGACCTTGATCGCCCGACGCTCATCCATCGCGCGGTACGCCTCGGCAGTGTCCTCGAGCGGCATGACCGAATCGAACACGAGGCCGGGGTTGATGGCGCCGGAGAGGACGTCCTCGAGCAGTTCCGGCAGGTACTCGCGCGTGGAGGCAGCGCCTCCGCCCACCGAGATGTTCTTGGAGAACATGGTGCCGATCGACAGCTCGGCCCCACCAGCGGGCACGCCCACGAATCCGACACTTCCGCCCGGCCGTGCACAGGCGACGGCTTGGTCCATCGACTCCTTGGTGCCAACGCACTCGAGGACCGAATCCGCAAGTAGCCCGCCGAGGATCTCGCGCACCTCCTTGGCAGCCTCCTTGCCCCGCTCCGAGACGACGTCCGTCGCGCCGAACTGCCGGGCGATCGCAGCGCGGTCCTCGTGTCGCGACATCGCGATGATCCGCTCGGCGCCCAGACGCTTCGCCGCGAGGATCCCGCAGAGGCCCACGGCGCCGTCGCCCACCACCACGACGCTCTGCCCCGGCCCCACATGGGCGGCGAGCGCCGCATGGTGCCCGGTCCCCATCACGTCAGAGAGGCTCAGGAGGCTCTTGGTGAGCGCCTCGTCCGGGTCCGTGACCCCCGGGACCGCAACGAGTGTGCCGTTGGCCAGGGGCACCCGGACCCGCTCGCCCTGGCCACCGTCCACGGGCAGGCCTTGCTCATCGGTGCCGCCCCACGCGGCGCGGTGCTCGCAGGCCACCTGCACCCCGTTGCGGCACGGGGCGCACTCGCCGCACGAGATGGCCCACGGGGCCACGACGAGATCGCCGACCTTGACCGCCGTGACGTCGTCGCCGACCGCCTCGACAACGCCCATGAACTCATGCCCGATCGGATGCGGCGACTTGGTCTCGCGCACGCCCCTGTAGGGCCACAGGTCCGAGCCGCACACGCAGGCGGCGGTCACCCGCACCACGGCGTCGCCGGGGAGACGGACCTCCGGGTCGGGGCGGTCCTCGACGCGGATGTCGCGGGTCCCGTGGATCATGGTGGCGCGCATGTGTTCTCCTGGAGGTCAGAGGGAAGGCTCTTTGGGCCGGGTAGTTCAGTCCCAACCTACTCCGGTCTATCCTCATCTCGTGGCCGTACACAGCTCCGCGCCGCTCCTCGACGACGGACGTCGGCTGTACGAGTCCGGTGCCTGGAGCCGCGCGCTTGAGGCGTTTGAGCGCGCTGACTCCGTCGAGCCCCTGCCGGGCCATGACCTCATGCTCACTGCGTTCAGCGCGTACCTGCTGGGTCGCGAGGACCGCAGCATCGACCTGCTCGCCCGTGCCTTCCGGGACTTCCTCGACACGCACGACGACGCCGCTGCCGCCCGCGCCGCGTTCTGGCTCTCCTTCGCACATGACACCCGCGGGGACCGCGCCCGCGCGGAGGCGTGGGGACGCCGGCTCGAGGGGATCGTCGAGGACGGCCGTCTGGGCGGCGAACGGGCGCTGCTGCTCTCGGGGATGGGACACCGCTCGCTGGCCTCCCCGGATCCGTCCGAGACCAGGCATGCACTCGAGCTCTCGCGGGAGGCCATTGCGCTCGCCCGGCTGGCCCAGGACACCGACACCGAGGTGTTCGCGCACCTGAGCGCCGGTTGGGCCCTCCTCCGGTTGGGGAGCGCCTCAGAAGGCCTCGGCGAACTCGACGCCGCCATGGCCGCGGTGACATCGAACGAGGTCCAGACACCGATCGTGAACGGCGTGGCCTACTGCTCCGTGATCTCCGCCTCGCTGTGGGCCGATGACGTGGCCCGCGCCCGTGAGTGGACCACTGCCGCGACCGCTTGGTGCGACCGGAACACGGAACTCGTCCCGTTCCGGGGCCAATGCCTTGTGCACCGGTCGCAGGTGAAAGTGCTCGACGGCGACTGGCCGGGAGCGCTCGACGAGGCCCTCATTGCCTGCAACCGGCTGCTGCCCGCCGACGCCGGATTCGCGAGCTACCAGCTCGGGGAGGTTCACCGACTCGCCGGACGGTTCGGAGAGGCAGAGGATGCTTACCGGATCGCCAACTCCGCGGGGCACCGCCCTGAGCCCGGACTCATGCTGCTCCGCCTCGCCCAAGGCCGCATAGACACGGCGGTTTTCTCGGCCAGGCGCCTCGCCATCGAGCTGACCAGAGCCTCGGAGCGGGAGGCGTTTCTGCCGGCCTACGTCGATGTCATGGCAGCCGTCGGCGATTCCGACGCAGCCTTGGTGGGGGCGCGGGAGCTCGCAGAGCTGGCGGGCGCGACCGGGCTGGCAGGATCCCGCGCCAGCCTCCGGCGTGCCCGCGCACTCACCGCAGAGGGGACGGCCCGCTGCGCTGCCGGCGAGGCGCAGCTGGCGGTCGCGAGCCTCCGAGAGGCCTCGATGGCGTGGCACGAGCTGGGCATGCCGTACCCGGAGGCCCGTGCCAGGGCAGTTTTGGGCCGCTGCTATGCGGTCTTGGGCGATGACGAGGCTGCGGCCCTCGAGGTCGACGCCGCCCGCGCCGCCTTCGAGCGACTCGGAGCCGTTCCGGACCTCGCGGCGCTGCCGGCGAGCCCGGCTCGCGGCGCCGCAGCAGCAGGAGGCGACGTCGCGCCGTCGCCCGTGGTCCCTCTCACAGAACGGGAGGCGGAAGTCGTGCGGCTCGTGGCAGAGGGCCTCACGAACCGGGCTATCGCCGGCCGGCTCGTGCTGAGCGAGAAGACCGTCGCGCGGCACCTCGCGAACATCTACAGCAAGCTGGGCATCGCCTCCCGCGCCGCGGCGACCGCCTACGCGTACCGCCACGGTCTCGTCTGAGCCCCTCCCTTAATGTTGCGAGGTCACCACCCAGCAACCCGAGGTCACCACGTGCACAGAATGACCCATCCCTCCACACGCGGGATGCATCATCCACCCGATGCAAGCCATCCGACCGCCACCGTACCGTCGAAGTATGACCAGCACCCAGCCCCAGACACCCCTTCCGCCACGGCATGACGACAACCCCCGCTCGGTTGAGACGATCATCATCGGGGGCGGCCAGGCCGGCCTCGCGACGGCGCACTGGCTCGCCGAAGCTGGCAGCGAGTTCCTCCTCCTTGAGGCGAGTGAGCGGATCGGAGCACAGTGGCGCGAGCGCTACGACTCCCTTCGCCTCTTCACCCCAGCAATCGCCAACGGTCTCCCCGGCGAGCCGTATCCTGGTCCGAGGTTCGCGTTCCCGAGCGCGCGCGAGCTCGGGGACTACCTCGAGTCCTACGCTGTGCCACTCGCAGACCGCATCCTCACCGGCGTCCGCGTCACGTCCGTGGTCGCCCTCGACGGTGCTGGCTTCCGCATCACGACCACTGCCGGCGAGTACCTGGCCGACAATGTCGTGATCGCGGTGGGCTCCGACGCGACGCCGAAGGTCCCGGAGGCCGCCGCACGACTGGATCCGGGAATCCGGCAGATGCACTCCAGTCAGTACCGCAACCCGGGACAGCTCCTCCCCGGCCCGGTGCTCGTCGTCGGGGCCGGGACCTCCGGGGCGGACCTTGCCCTGGAGGCTGTCCAGACGGGGCACGAGACATGGCTGTCCGGCCGCCACCCGGGTGAGATCCCCTTGAACGAGCGAATCCGCGGGCCGCTGTTCTGGCTCATCTCGACCTACGTCCTCACGCTCAAGAACCCCATCGGCCGCAGGGTCCGGCCCAAGATCCGGTCCGGCAGCGCACCCCTGGTCCGCACCAAGCGGGCCGATCTCGATGCCGCGGGCGTCCATCGGACCCAGGCGCGCACGGTCGGCGTCGTCGACGGGAGGCCGCAACTCGATGACGGCACCGTCCTCGACGTCGCCAACGTCCTGTGGTGCACGGGGTACCGCGGTGACTACTCGTTCGTGCCCGCCGCGACGATCGGCCCCGACGGCTTCCCTGCCCAGGTGGACGGGGCGGCCGACGACGTTCCCGGCCTCTTCTTCGTGGGCCTCGTGTTCCAGAGGGCCTTCAGCTCGCACCTCGTTGGCGGCGTCGGGAGGGACGCGAAAATCGTCGCGGACATGATCGCCGCCCGCTCCCGCGTCGGCGCGCCGGCCCGTTGAATCGGCCCGGATTCCGACCGTCTTTCGGCCGCTGCCACCGCGTGCCGCCCGGGACACGCCGCGAAAGAGAGAGTCTCGCGGGCAAGAAGTGGTCGGAATCCTTCGCGGGGACCTGATGACGACGACGGCCGGGCACCCTCCGCGAGGAAGGTGACCGGCCGCCGTCGTGCTCGAGAGAACCCGTTAGAGGTTCGAATCCGGGGTGTGCACCGGGTAGACCGAACGGAGGAGGTGGGCGGTTTCGGACGGCGTCCTGCCGACCTTCACGCCCGCGGCCTCGAGGGCCTCCTTCTTGGCCTGGGCGGTGCCGGAGGAGCCGGAGACGATGGCACCGGCGTGGCCCATGGTCTTGCCCTCCGGAGCGGTGAAGCCTGCCACGTAGCCGACGACCGGCTTGGTGACGTTGTTCTTGATGAACTCGGCCGCGCGTTCCTCGGCGTCGCCGCCGATCTCGCCGATCATGACGATTGCCTTCGTATCCGGGTCCTTCTCGAACGCCGCGAGGGCGTCGATGTGCGTGGTGCCGATGACCGGGTCGCCGCCGATGCCGATGGCGGTGGAGAAGCCGAGGTCACGCAGCTCGTACATCATCTGGTACGTCAGGGTCCCCGACTTGGACACGAGGCCCACGCCGCCCTTGCCGGTGATGTTGGCCGGGGTGATGCCCACGAGGGACTCGCCCGGGGTGATGATCCCGGGGCAGTTCGGGCCAATGATGCGGGTGGCCTGGTTGCCCTCGGCGTCCTTCTTGGACTGCGCGAGCGCCCAGAACTCCGCGGAATCCTGGACTGGCACGCCCTCGGTGATGACCACGACGAGGCCGATCTCGGCCTCGATGGCCTCGACCACGGCGTCCTTGGTGAAGGCCGGCGGGACGAACACGATCGTGGTGTCCGCACCGGTCTCGGCCATTGCCTCCTTGACCGAGGCGAAGACCGGGAGCTCGAGGGCGTTGCCATGCTGGTCCTCGTGGCTCACCGTAGTGCCCGCCTTGCGGGCGTTGACGCCGCCCACAATGTTGGTGCCGGCCGCGAGCATGCGCGCCGTGTGCTTCGAGCCCTCGCCACCGGTGATGCCCTGGACGATGACCTTGTTGTCCTTATTGAGGAAGATCGACATTTTCTCTCGTCCTTACTTCACTGCGTTCGAGGAGTTCGCCAGCTCGGCGGCCTTGTCGGCGCCCTGGTCCATGTTCTCGGCGAGGGTGACCAGCGGGTGGTTCGCCTCGTGGAGGATGCGGCGGCCCTCGTCGACGTTGTTCCCGTCGAGGCGCACGACGAGCGGCTTGTTGGCCGAGTCGCCGAGCTTGTCCAGGGCACCCACGATGCCATTCGCGACGGCGTCGCACGCGGTGATGCCGCCGAAGACGTTGACGAAGACGCTCTTGACCTGCTCGTCACCGAGGATGATGCCCAGGCCGTTGGCCATGACCTCGGCCGAGGCGCCGCCGCCGATGTCCAGGAAGTTGGCGGGCTTGACGTTGCCGTGCTTCTCGCCAGCGTACGCCACGACGTCCAGCGTGGACATCACGAGGCCAGCGCCGTTGCCGATGATGCCGACCTCGCCGTCGAGCTTGACGTAGTTCAGGTCGAGGGCCTTGGCCTTGGCCTCGAGCGGATCCTCGGAGTCCTTATCGGCGAGCTCCTCGTGCTCGGCGTGGCGGAAGCCAGCGTTCTCGTCGAGGGAGACCTTGCCGTCGAGGGCGATGATGTCCCCGGCACCGGTGCGGACGAGCGGGTTGACCTCGACCAGTGTGGCATCCTCGCCCTTGAAGACGTCCCACAGCTTGACCAGGACTGCCGCGACCTTCTCGCGCAGCTCCGGGGCGAACCCGGCAGCCTCGACGATCTCGGCAGCCTTACCTGCGTCGATGCCCGCGGCCGGATCGACCGGGACCTTCGCAAGGGCCTCGGGACGCTCGACGGCGAGCTGCTCGATCTCCATGCCGCCCTCTACGGAGCACATGGCGAGGTAGTTGCGGTTGGAGCGGTCGAGGAGGACCGAGAAGTAGAACTCCTCGGCGATGTCCGCGCCGGCGGCGATCATGACCTTCTTGACCGTGTGGCCCTTGATGTCCATGCCGAGGATGTTGGTCGCGTGCTCGAACGCCTCGTCGACGGTCTTGGCGACCTTCACGCCGCCGGCCTTGCCGCGGCCGCCGACCTTCACCTGAGCCTTGACGACGGTGACCCCGCCGATCTTCTCGGCCGCGGCCTTGGCTTCCTCGGGGGTGTACGCAACGATCCCGGCAAGCACGGGAACACCGTGCGCCTCGAACAGATCGCGCGCCTGATATTCAAACAGGTCCACGGTTCAGGTCCTCTACGTCGAAAGTAGTTCTGACTCGGAGCACGCACGAGAGTGCCGTGGGGAGCTCCCCTCGGCGGGCCTGATGCTCCAAGGGAAAACTGTAGTCCCTCACAGCGTTGCGGATTGAACCGGGCCGACTTTCGTGACCAAGCGCACAGCTCTACCATGTGTAGAATTCGCGCACCACGTTGCTCCCACGTCGGCGCAGGAGAAGGGCTCTAGCTGACCTTGGTCAGCGGCGCGTACCTGAGCAGGAGGCGCTTCTCGCCAATGTCGAAGCTGACCTTGGCGACGGTCTTGTCCCCGGCACCCTCGACCCCGATCACGGTGCCGTTGCCGAACGCCGTGTGGTTGACCTTATCCCCCACCGCCACGGAGATGACCTCCTTCTGCGGTTGCACTCGGCCCTTCCTCGTGGACGCGGACGCCGTGGAGGTGGCCGGGGAAATCGAGGAGAAGCTCGTGTTCCTGCTCGTCCCCGCGCCCCAGGAGGATCCGCCGAAGCGCCCACCGAGCCGGTCGTACCGGCCGTTCCCTTCGCTGCCCGCAGTGCCCACAGCGGGAGGCCTCTTGGAACCCTCCCGCTTCCAGTCGATGAGCTCGGCAGGAACCTCCCCGATGAACTGGCTCGCGGGGTAGTACTCGCTCTGGCCCCAGAGGCTGCGTACCTCCGAGCGCGTGAGGTAGAGCCGCTTGCGCGCCCGCGTGAGCCCCACGTACGCCAGGCGCCGCTCCTCGGCGAGCTCCTCGGGATCCGTCGCGGAGCGCCGATGCGGGAACACGCCGTGCTCCATGCCCGTGAGGAACACCACCGGGAACTCGAGGCCCTTGGCCGTGTGCAGGGTCATGAGGGTCACGACGCCCTGCCGCCTCGCCTCGGCGACCGCCGCGTCCACCTCAGCCTGGGAGGCTCCGTCCGGCGCATCGGGGATCTGGTCCGCGTCGGCGACGAGGGAGACCTGCTCGAGGAATTCCTCGAGGCTCCCCTCAGGGTTGTCCCGCTCGTATTCGCGGACGACGGCGACGAGCTCGGCCAGGTTCTCGACGCGCGACTCATCCTGGGGGTCAGTCGAGCTGCGCAGGCCCGCGAGATAGCCGGTCTGCTCGAGCACCGCTTCGAGCGCCTCTGCCGCGCCCGACCCCTCGGCCACGGCGGCGAGGTCGTCGAGGAGCTTGACGAAGGAGGTGACCGAGTTCAGGGAGCGCGTCGCGATCCCTGGGGCCTCCTCGGCCCGTCGCATGGCGGCCATGAAGGAGGTCCGCTCCCGCTCGGCCAGGGCGGCGATCGTGCCCTCGGCCCGCTCGCCGATCCCCCGCTTGGGCTCGTTGAGGACGCGTCGGAGGTTGACGTCGTCGTCCGGGTTCACCAGCACGCGCAGGTAGGCGAGGGCGTCCTTGATCTCCTTGCGCTCGTAGAAGCGCGTGCCGCCCACAACCTTGTACGGCAGTCCCACGCGCATGAGGATCTCCTCGAGGCTGCGGGACTGTGCGTTGGTGCGGTAGAACACGGCGACGTCGCCAGGACGGAACTCGCCGGTGTCCGTGAGCCGGTCGATCTCCTTGGCGATGAACCGCGCTTCCTCGTGCTCATTCTCGGCCGCGTACCCGATGATCTTCTCGCCCGACCCTTCGGCGGTCCAGAGTCGCTTCTCGGGCCGGTTCGGATTCCTTGAGATGACGGCGTTCGCAGCGGAGAGGATGGTCTGCGTGGAGCGGTAATTCTGCTCGAGCTTGATGGTCCGCGCGTTCGGATAGTCCTTCTCGAACTCCACGATGTTGCGGAGGTCCGCACCGCGGAACGCGTAAATGGACTGGTCCGAGTCGCCGACGACCGTCAGTTCGGAGGCGTCCTCCCCCGCCCCGACGATCTCCCGCACGAGCGAGTACTGGGCATGGTTCGTGTCCTGGTACTCGTCCACGAGGACGTGCCTGAACCGGCGCCGGTAGGTTTCGGCCAGCGCCGGGAAGGCCCTGAACATGTACACGGTTTCGGCGATGAGGTCGTCGAAGTCCATGGCGTTCGCCTGGCGCAGGCGCTGCGTGTAGCCCTTGTAGACCTCGGCGACGCCGGCCTCGAACGGGTCGTTCATGTTCGCACGGGCTGCGAAGTCGTCGGCGTCGATGAGCTCGTTCTTGAGCGAGGAGATCTTGTGCTGGATGGCCTTCGGAGCCACCTTCTTGGGGTCAAGTTCGAGGCCCTTGTGCACGAGCGTGATGAGGCGCAGCGAGTCGGCCGAGTCGTAGATCGAGAAGTTCGAGTTGAGGCCTACGGACTTGGCCTCCCTGCGCAGGATCCGCACGCACGAGGAGTGGAACGTGGAGATCCACATGCGCTGCGCCCGCTCGCCCACGAGGGACTCAATGCGCTCGCGCATCTCGGCCGCGGCTTTGTTGGTGAAGGTGATGGCGAGGATCTCGCCGTGGTGCGCGCGGCGTGTGGCGATGAGGTAGGCGATGCGGTGCGAGAGGACGCGGGTCTTGCCGGAGCCCGCTCCCGCGATGATCAGCAGCGGACTTCCCGTATGGGTGACGGCCTCGAGCTGCTGCTGGTTCAGGCCCTCGAGCAGGTGTGCGGCCTCAGCCTCGGCCTCGCGCCGGGCGTCGTCCGCCGGATCCGAGGCGGGCAGCCAACCCTCGGGAAGGTCCTCGGGCGCCCCGTACTCCTCCTCGGGGGCGGGCGGGAGCTCTTCGGGATCCGGTTCCTCCGCCCTGCCGGGCGTGCCGGACTTGGGCAGGTGGGCGTAGGGATCGAAGAGCATATCCATGATCCATCCATGGTAGTCCGGACCCCGACACTTCTGCGGTGGCGGCACCAGACACGCAGCCACGAGCGCGGTCCGGCGTGGAACCTCTGCCGGACCGCGCTCGCACGCGAGACGTCAGCCGCCGTCGCCGGCTCTCCGCACGCCGTAGTGGTGGCCTTCGCTGTCCGTCTCGATCTCGATCCCGGAGAGTTCCTTCTCCTCCTTGATGTCCTCGGGATTGTGGCCGTGCCGTTCAGGCTCCTGCATGCTGCGACGGTTGGCCGGACCGTACAGTGCACGCAGATGCCCCATGGCCCGCATGAAGGATTCGGGCTTCGTCTCATGCTCGCCCGGCTCCCGCTGGTGTGGTTCGTGATGGCTCATCGCGCACCTCCCTCCTGTGCCTGGTTCAACGATGCGCCGTCATGCAGAGTTCATTCAGGTCTGGTCTGGACCGTCTCACCGCTCGCGAAGACCTGGCGCATGAGATCGAGGACCCGGTTCCGGGATGCCAGCTGTTCCACGAGGCACCGCTCGAGCTGGTCGGCCAGATGGCCGCTGATCCATTCCCGGGCATACACGGTGAGCGGCTCGTACATGGCAATGGCCTCGTAGAGGACCTCGAGCGCCAGCGGCAGGACAGCAAGGTCCTTGATCCCCTCGGCGGTCTTGCGGAGAACTGTGTGTGCCTCCTTGTCGAGCCCCTCCGCGGCATGCCCTGGGGGGACGGCCACGTTCCGCTCGAGTTCCGCGAAGCAGTCCTCAAGCACCGCAGCGTGCAGGCGCGCCTCCTCGCTGAGATCGAGCATGAGCGCGCCGACTTCCCGGCGCTGCGACTCCTGCTCGAGGACCCCTAGAGTCACGATCGCGCGGCGGCTCGCCCCGCGGGCAATGCCGAGGCGGTACACGAACAGTTCATGCGCCTCGGAGAAGTACTCGAACATCGCAGAACCTCCCTCCCAGCGGGCCAATGGCGGGCGCGAGGTCTGGTGGCACCTGCGACGACGTCCGTCCCAGTCCTAGGACAATTCTCCCGCCGGCTCTCTGCCGGGGCAATGAACGGGCGTGCCCGTCGGCTACTCGTCGGCGCTGCGCTGCTGCTCGGCAATGTCCGCCGGATCGGCCTCGACAATGACCTCCTCCGAGTCGATCAGGCCGTCCTCCTCGTCCCATACCGTCTCGTCAGGCTCTACCGAGTAGTCGAGCGAAGGGTCCTCGTCTTCGCTAAGGCTGCGGGCCGGATCCTGGCCGTCGATGCTGGCCATCGTTCCCTCCTTGGCGGTGGTGGTTCAGGGTTCCTCCAGCAGATCACCGGGCCCGTACGGAGGTCAAGGCCGCCCGCGTCAAGGCCGTCCGAGGCCCCGGGGCAGCGTCATCCGGCCGTTCAGGTGAGCTGAGCAGAGGCGAGGGCCGAGACGATCTCGCGGACCGCCGTCGTGCCTCCGGCCGCGAACCACGTGAGGCCGTTGACCTCCACCGTGGCCGTGCTGCCCCCGGCCGCGGTGACGATCGCCTTGCCCGGGAGCCAGTCCCACTGGGGGCACGAATGCTGGAACCAGGCGCCGATCTCGCCCTCGGCGACTCGGCCGAGGTCGCATGATCCGGAGCCGAGGATGCGGAGCGAGGCCGACCGGATGGCCGCGGCGTGCCACGGCATTGCGGAGAACGGCTGTTCGAGCCAGCGCGGCTGGATGGACGTCGCAACCCCGAGCGCGCCCAGAGCAGCGTCTGCCGGACCCCGCAGTGGCACCCCGTTCAGGGTGGCAGGTACCTCCCGCCCGCCGAGCCACAGCTTGTCCTCCTGCGGCTGGAAGATCGCACCGAGGAGGGAGTCGGGGTCTGACTCGGAGATGGAGGCGGGTCCGCGCAGTGCGAGGGCTGAGCACCAGTAGGTCGATCCGGAGAAGAAGTTGTACGTCCCGTCCACAGGGTCTATCACCCAGGTCCGCCCGGACAGCGAGGGCACGTCGGTGCCCTCCTCGCCGAAGGCCCCGTCCTCGGGCCGGCAGCGGCGCAGCTCAGCCAGGATGTAGGCCTCCGCCGCCTTGTCCGCGGCCGTGACGATGTCGGACACGGAGGTCTTGCGCTGGGCCTCGAGCCCGGCCCGACGCATGGCGAGGGCGAGTTCGCCCGCCGTGCGCACGAGGGCTGCGGCGAGATCGGCGTCGGTCAACGATGGGTCGAGGTGGGGAAGGTCCAGGAGGGGGTCACGGGGCTCAGCCACGTGCCCAGCCTACCCGCGCAGCCTGACCGGCCCTCACTGTGCAAAGGCCCCTATCCGGGGGACGGATAATGGACGCATGTCGAAGACTCCCGCCCAGCGGGCGCGCAAGCACGGCGACCGCGCAGCCGTCGCGCCGGCAGCCCACGCCGGGCCGCCTGCCAACCCGACCACCAGGCGCACGCCCGAGCAGGCGCAGGGGAACGCGCGGCTGATCATCATCGCCGGACTCGCAGCGAGCGTGTTCATGTTCTGGTACTACCACCTGCTGGTGCTCTCGCAGATGGCCCAGCTCTCAGGCGGTCTCGCGATGCCGGACTCGCTCATCCTCGGCTTCTCCCCGGACTACGCGCACCAGCTCCAGGGCGCCCTCGACGACGCCGCACGCGGCCAGCTGAACTATGTCCACAAGACCGCCGGCACCATCTTCCCGCTCGCGGTCGGCTTCACGTTCCTGCTCGTCTTCGGCACCTGGCTCAAGCGGAAGGCACTGCGCTGGGCCGCGTTCGCGCTCATCGCGGTGTTCGCCGTGGTACGCCTGTGGGGCAACGTGGCCGTGGACAACGCTATAGCTCCCGGCGCGGACGCGGGCTCCGCGCTGCTCGCCTCGGTTCTCGTCGTGGCGGGATGGACGCTGCTGTTCCTCGTCCTCATCGGTGCCGGAGCCGCTGTCCTGACCGCGAGGCGCCCGAGCACCACGACGCCTGCCGACTCGGACGACTGACCTCGCCCTCTCAGGCTCTCACCTTCTAGGCCCGCGCCCTGGACGCCCGCTCCTGCCGAGCCGGGACCCCGAAACGGTAGGCGATGACTCCGCCCGCCAGGGCTATGCCGGCCGTGATCGGATACGCCATGAAGCGCTCGAACGTGCCCGGCTCGGGCACGTGGAGCGCCAGCGCGCCGCCCACGAGGGTCGCGACGAGCGAGGACCCGCCGCACAGCAGCACCGGCCACGCGGCCGCCGTGCGCCGGATCCAGAGGATTCCCAGAACCACCAGGGCCACTGAGCCGCACAGGAAGTAGGCTCCCGCCCCGACGAGGTGGATGGTCTCGTTGGAGTCCTGTGGGACTAGCCCAACGGTGGCAACTCCAGCGCCGGCGAGGCCCAGGAGGATGCGCACCGCGAGCGTCGCGGCCCACGGCACCGCGACTGCCGGATGGCCCGACCTGATCGCCGCGGCGAGCCCACCGCGGGAGGACAGGGGCGGCGTTAACCGCGGGCGGCCGCTGACGGCGCTCTCCTCCGCCCGCGCGAGGAGAGCATGGGACAGCCTCGCCTCGGCTCGGACGGCGGGCGCGTCGGCGGCGACACGCAGCACTGCGGACGTGATGAGAAGCGCGGCGATGACCATTCCGAGGCCCTGGAGCCCGAACGAGACATTCATGAGCGCATGCAGCGGCGAACAGATCTCGCGCGTGCCATGGGTGCCGCAATGCACCTGGCCGAGGTCGCTGATGAAGTTCAGCCGGCGGCTGTACGGAGTTGGGCCTCGCCACGCCGCGATCGTCGCCGCCTCCGCGACGAAGAACTGTAGGAGGCTGACCGCCGACCACGCGCCCAGATAGTGCCGGACACGTCCTGTCGGTGCGTCTGCGAATGCCACGCGCCCAGCCTAGCCACCCGCCGGGCGTGACCGGCGGAACCCGGCCACCCGGTATGATTGGGTCCGTGCCCGGGCCAGCCCGGGCGGGCCCCCGTAGCTCAGTAGGATAGAGCGGCCCTCTCCTAAAGGGCAGGCCATCGGTTCGATTCCGGTCGGGGGCACTTGTCATATCCAGTGGCTGACCTGGCCGCGTACCTCGCCGGGACGTGGACCGTGGAGCGCACCATGCTCGACCGGGCCAGCGGCGTCCGCGGCAGCTTCGCCGGCAGTGTCACGTTTGAGCCGATGCACGACGGCGCGCTCGCCCAGCGCGAGCATGGAACCGTGCGCTGGGGGAACCACAGCGGGCCGGCCTCACGTGAGTACACGTGGCAGCCGGGACCCTCCGCCGGGGTCATGGAGGTCTTCTTCCCCGACGGCCGCCCATTCCACACTGTGGACCTGACGGGCGCGTCCGCTGAGGGCGCGCACTGGTGCTCCCCTGACGACTACCGAGTGCACTACGAGGCCGTCGGGCCGGACGAGCTGCAGTACACATGGGACGTGCGCGGCCCCGCAAAGGACCTGCTCCTCGAGAGCGTCCTGCGCCGGGCCCAGGGAGTGGTTGTACGCGCCCACGGCGCATAGCAGGCCGGGAACGGCATGGCAGGCCGTGGCGCGCGCCTGTTATGCCCGGGACGGCCTGTTATCACGAGACCCGCGAGGGAGAGAGTCAGACGCCCTTGTTGTAGACGTCCAGCCCGAACCGGTTGAGCCCCGGGGCACCGGCGTAGCCGAGGTACGGAAGGCCGTACAGGTCCTCGATGCTCGCGAGCAGGCTGTAGTGGTTGTACGAGGTCGTGGACCAGGTGCCCCCGGCCGTGAACGGCGACACCACGAGGGCGCCCACACGCCCGCCGCCCATGCCGCTGATGCCCGGAAGCGCCGCATTCGGCCCGGGGCCCTCGCCGCAGCACGCGCTCGCGTCCTGCTGTGGCCCGTCCGACTCGTCGAACGTGATGACGAGGACGCCGTCCTGCTTGAACGCGGGCGAACCCGTGATCACTGGGACCCACTGCTTGAGCCACGCGTCCGCGGACACCAGTCCGCCCGGCTGGCCGTCCACGCACGGCGAGTCGTGCCCGTCGTGGCACAGGTTCGGCGTGATGAACGAGGCCGTGGGGGTGGTCGAGGCCGAGGCAAGGTCGCCGCTCAAGGCGGACAGGTCGACATCGTTCGCCGCGCAGGCGGGCGAGCCCGTGATGCCCGCGAAGTACACGAACGGGTTGTGCCGGGCCGCGTACTGGTCTCCAATCCGGGCTTTCTGCGTGTCGTCGATCGCGCCGAGCTGCGGGTGGCGGCAGGGCGTGCCCATGTCCTCCATGTAGCCCTTCCACGTCTTCCCGGCCGCGGTGAGCTGGTCCGGGAGGGTTGGGACGGCCGCCGGGTAGACGCACCCGGACCCCACGGCCTGGCCCTGTGCGGCCGTGCCGGTCTGGAGGAACGGCGTGTAGCTCTGGCAGTCAGCCTGTGTCTGGCCGTTCGGGCCCTGGCCGGAGATCTGCGAGATGTAGTTGTCGAGCGAGTTGTGCCCGGTCCCGTAGTACGTGTTGAGCAGGACGCCCTGGCCGCGCAGCGTCTGGGACAGATACGGCGCCTTGGACGCCGGGCCCCACGTCTCGTCGTACCCCTTGTTCTCGAGGTTGATGACAAAGACGTGCGCACTCGGTGGGAGGTAGTGCGGCGCCGCGTCGTCGGCCGTGGCCGGCTGGCCTGCCGCGCCGCGCACGATTGCGAGGGCGGCGAGCGCCAGCACCGCTAGGGCCGCGAGCACGACGGCGAGCGGGCGCCGTCGTGCGACGGCGGTGAAGCCGCTGTTCCGCGGCGGGACCGGGGGGGTCATGAGAGCTTCCATCCTTCCGCGATGGCGCGGGCCTTGAGCGGGTGCCACTCGTCCTCCGGATCCCCGCCGGGCAGCGGCGTACAGGCGGGTCCGGCGACGAACGGCGGGACGAGGTAGGTGGGCGCGCTGAGGTTCGGCGCGCTGGCGAGGTCGAGGACCTCGGCAATGTTGGCGGCGTTCGCATCACGGGGGGTGAGGGCCCGGAGGCCCCAACGCCACTCGATCGCCTTGAGGACCGAGGTGTGGTCGTAGGTGCCGGACACAATCGCGCCGCGGCGGGCGTACGGGGAGATGACCAGGGCCGGGACACGGAAGCCGCGCAGCGCCGTCGTGGGGCTGAGGTCTGGGGCGGTGGTGGGCGCCACGTGGTCGTAGAAGCCGCCCCATTCGTCGAAATTGACCACGAGCATGGTGCGGGACCAGACCGGGGACTTCGTGACGGCGTTGTAGATCTCGTTGAGGAACAGCTCCCCGGAGCGGATGTCCGCATGCGGGTGGTCGTCCCCGGAGGTGCCGGACCCCTCGTCCATGAACCGCGGGTCCACGAAGCTCACAGACGGCAACGTGCCAGCAGCACAGTCGGAGAGGAATGAGCTGTAGGGGGCCGAGATCGGCATGTATTTGGTGCCCCACAACGCCACGAACGGCACGTCCGAGTAGTAGTACTTCCCGCTCACGCCCGCGGCGGCGAGGCGGTCCCAAATGGTGGGTATCGTCGCGTTCGCCGACGAGTTGTGGATGCGGTCGGTCTGCGCCGCATGCTGATAGAAGCGGTTCGGGTACGTCTCGGCCATCACCGCGGCGTAGTAGTTGTCGCACACGGTCCAGCCGGGCGCGGCCTGGGCGAAGAACGCGAGATCGGAGGCGCTGTAGTAGCCGGCGGCGAAGTCGTCGTTGTCTCCAGCGCGGAGGAAGCCGTCGCACTTGCCGTTGTTGTAGGAGATGAGCCCGCCTTCGTGCGAGTGGTCGGGGTCGGGGTGCGCACAGCCTTGGTAGTCCGTCAGGTGGTGCGTGGCGTGGGGAACGCCGTAGCGGTCGATGAAGGCCAGGCCATCCTGCTTGCCGTTCGCACCCGGAAGCCAGCCGAGGAAGTGGTCGAACGAGCGATTCTCCATCATCACGACGACGATGTGGTCGATCCCCGACGTGGCGGGATTGCTGGGCAGGGCCGAGGGAGCGATGCTCCGGGCGGCCGACGGCGCGGCGCCGCCCGTGAGGGCGGCCGCGCTGGCTCCGAGCGTGGCGGCCGAGAGGAAGTTGCGGCGGGAGATGGTCACGCCACAACAAGTTACCTGCGAGTAGGCCGCGGACTGTCCGACTTCAGCGACTGTTCAATCGCGGTTCACGGACTTCCCATGGATCCCACAGCTTGGCGCCACATTCTGAAAGTTCCCTGACAACCGCGCCGAGCTCACTCTCCGCGCGGGGGTCACCGAGTTGCCCCGCCGCGTGCGAGCAGGGGCAGGATGTGATCCGCCAGCAGTGGCGCGAGGTCAGGCGCTGGGTCGGCGGCCGGGTCGATCCACCTGAGCTCGGCGATCTCCGCCGAGGGATGCACCTCGGCCGGGTTGTGGGTGCCGGGGGCGACAAAGACCGTCGCCTCGATATCCGTTTCCGCCTCGTTCGCCGCATGGGCGAGCCAGAAGCCCAGAGGCTCAAGATCCGCGGAAGGCACCACAATGCCGGTCTCCTCGAAGAGCTCACGGCTCGCGGTCTCCGCCGGGGACTCGCCCGCCTCGGGCTTCCCGCCGGGATGCATGAACATCCCGGTCCCGCGCTTGCGCACAGTCAGCAGGCGACCGTCCGGCGCGAACACGCAGACAGCGGATACAACGATGCGTTCGGGCACTGTCCGAGCCTACCGAGTGACCAGTCAGGGTTGGGACATGACCCCTCAACCCTCGACGAAGGGGGCTACTCGGCGCCCTCCGTGTATCCGGCCGCAGTGGCTGTCAGCTCCGAGAACTGGGTCGTGTAGAGCTCCGCGTAGCGTCCGTCGGCGGCGAGGAGTTCGCCATGGGTGCCGCGCTCCACGATCGTGCCGCCCTCGACCACAAGGATCTGGTCGGCCGCCCGGACCGTGGAAAGCCGGTGCGCGATCACAATGGCGGTGCGGCCCTCGAGTGCCTCCCCCAGGGCGGCCTGGACGGCGGCCTCGTTCGTCGAGTCCAGAGCGGCCGTCGCCTCGTCGAGGATCACCACCCGCGGCGCCGCGAGCAGGAGCCGCGCAATGGTCAGCCGCTGGCGCTCGCCGCCCGAGAGGCGGTAGCCGCGCTCCCCCACCACAGTCTCGAGGCCGTCCGGCAGCGAGCGCACCATGTCCTCGAGGCGCGCTCGGCGCAGCACCTTCCACAGGTCTGCCTCCGTGGCCCCCGGCCGCACGAGGCGCAGGTTCGAGGCGATGCTCTCGTGGAACAGGTGTCCGTCCTGGGTCACCATCCCTACCGTGCCGCGCATCGAGGCGAAGGTTGTGTCGCGCACGTCGGTTCCGCCGATCCGCACGGCCCCGGAGTCGACGTCGTACAGGCGCGAGAGCAGCTGGGCGATCGTCGACTTCCCAGCCCCGGAAGACCCCACGAGCGCAATGGTCTGCCCCGGCTGGACCCGGAATGAGACCCCGTGCAGCACCTCCTCGCCTCCGCGGGCGTCGAGCACGGCAACCTCCTCGAGCGAGGCGAGGGAGACTTTTTCCGCACTCGGGTAGGAGAACCGCACGTCGTCGAACTCGACTGCCACGGGGCCGCCGGGAAGGGGTCGCGCGCCGTCCTTCTCTCTGATGAGGGGCGTGAGGTCGAGCACCTCGAACACGCGCTCGAAGCTCACGAGCGCGCTCATGATCTCCACCCGCGCATTGGAGAGGTTGGTGATCGGCGCGTACAGGCGAGTGAGGAGCAGTGCGAGCACGACGACGTCCCCCGCCGCGAGCTGCCCGCCGATCGCGAGCCATCCGCCCACCCCGTAGACGAGCGCGAGCGCGAGGGCCGAGACGAGAGTCAGTGCGGTAATGAAGGTGTAGGAGAGCATTGAGGAGCGGATCCCGATGTCCCGCACGCGCCGGGCGCGCACGGCGAACTCGCGCGACTCCTCGTCCGGCCGGCCGAAGAGCTTGATGAGCGTCGCGCCAGGGGCGGAGAAGCGCTCCGTCATCTGGGTGCTCATCGCCGAGTTGTGCGCGGCGGCCTCGCGGCGCAGGTCGGCGACGCGGGCACCCATGCGGCGCGCCGGAACGAGGAAGACCGGCAGG
The DNA here is from genome assembly GCF_021554725.1 of Sinomonas notoginsengisoli. Classification (GTDB taxonomy): domain Bacteria; phylum Actinomycetota; class Actinomycetes; order Actinomycetales; family Micrococcaceae; genus Sinomonas; species Sinomonas notoginsengisoli. The sequence goes on from NZ_JAIZDP010000007.1 coordinate 105,898, forward strand.
AGGATGAGGGCCAGGACAGTGACCAGCCACGACTTCTGGGCCATGACGGCTACGGTGAGGATGAGCGCGACTGCGTTGCTCACGACGCCGGAGAGGGTCCCGGCAAACGCGGCCTGAGCCCCGATCACGTCATTGTTGAGCCGGCTGACGAGCGCACCGGTGCGGGTGCGCATGAAGAACGCGATGGGCATCTTCTGCACATGGTCGAAGACTGCACGGCGCAGGTCGAGGATCACGCCCTCCCCAATCGTCGCCGAGAGCCACCGCGTGAGCATTCCGAAACCCGCATCGGCGAGCGCGACCAGCGCAATCAGCGCTGCGAGCCAGACCACCGTGGACACGGATGCGCTGGACACGATCGCGTCGACGACCTGGCCGGCGAGCACCGGGGTCGCGACCGCAAGGAAGGCCGTGACGATCGAGGCCAGCACAAAGGCAACGAGCCGGGCGCGGTGCGGCCGAGCGAAGTCGAGGACGCGCCGGAGGGTCTCGCGGCTGAAGGGGCTCTTCCCGCCTTGGGCGCGCGAGATCTGGTGCAGCGAGCTCCACGCCGCACTCTGCATGCTGCTCATGAGTTCTCCTGAACGTGAAAGACCCGCCGACTCGCGATTGGGGGGTGCGCGAGCCGGCGGGCTAAATCCAGCATAGGCCAGCTGCAGGCCGGACGTAAAATTCATCTCTGCCCATCAGTAGAATCGATCTGCAGAACGTCGGCACGTGCGGGAACAGTCCCGGCGGGCGCATACAAGGGGGGTCCATGCCGGTTTCAGCTCTCGTCTTCCGGGACTGGCTGCAGGAGCTCGCTCCGGGACGGTCCGCGGCGGATGTATGCCGTCGCTCTGGGCTCAAGCGCAGCACACTCGCCCAGCAGATGGTTCGCGGGAAGGTCACGGAGGCCACGGTGGTGGCGATTGCCCGCGCCTATGGCGAGAATCCGGTTGTCGGCCTCGCTCGCTTCGCCCCGTACAAGGACCTCGCTGCAAGCACCGCCGCACCCACCGACGCAGAACTGCTGAGCCAGGTCTCCACGTCGCGGCTCCTCACGGAGCTGCTGGTGCGCAGCGGCGAGCTCGCCGAGCTTCGCGCAGGCCCCTCCGGGGCGCACATCCCCCATGACCGCCTCGACTGCACCACCTGCGAGCCTGACGTGCGGCACTGGGTGGACGCGATTGACGACGGCGACCTCCGCCACCGCGTGAGCGACGCCGCGGGGATCGCCCCCCAGAACTTCTCCGCCCAGCTGCGCGCAAACCGTCTCAGCCCCGAGCTTGCCGTCAGCACTGCGCGCGAGGCCGGCGTCGGTCTCCGCAACGGGCTCGTGGTGACTGGGCTTGTCACAGCGCAAGAGGCCGGATGGCCCGGCGAGGTGTGGGAGGGAGCAGTGCGGCGCCTGCCGGACGCCGAGCTGGCCTTCATGGCTGCCGACCGGCTCAGCCTGCTCGGCCGCGCCCTGCGCCGGCAGACCTCGGACGAGCGTGCCGTGCAGCGCGTGTGGGAGCACCTCGGGTGACCTGGCTCGCCTGGATTACCTTCGGACTGGCACTCGTGCTCGCAGCAGTCCGTATCCCTGCCGCCGTCAGGGGCCAGAACCGGCTCATGCTGGGCCTCTTCGCGCTGATCGCGGGAGCAGTACTGTTGAGCATCCAGGGCCCGTACCTGGCGATCGACGCCGCCTTGGGCGGGTTCAACCTCACCAATCTCGTCCTGAGGTTCCTCCTGTTCGCGATCTCGCTGCTGCTCGCCGTGCGGATCGCGCGCGCCTTCAACGCCCGGGACGCTCAGCACATCCTGCTCGGACCGTGGGGACTCGCGGCCCTCGGGCTCGTGTGCGTGGGGACGGTGGTGTCCTTCCTGCTCATGGGGGCCGTCCCCTCGAGCGTGGGACTCGGTGCAGGCGAGGACGAGCACTGGTTCGAGGCCTACGCGTCCTTGGGCCGCGTCTACCCGACGTTCACCGGCCTCGTGCTCCTCCCGTGCCTTGTCCGCGCCGTCCGGCTGCGCGGCCTAGGCGTGCTTCGAAGCGCTGCCGCCCTTCTCGCAGCGGGCTACGTTCTGCTCGCGCTGACGAACCTGTTCCCGCTCATGCCGGATGAGTGGGTAGCCGCGAAGCAGACCATGAACTACGGCTCCCTCCTGCTCCTGCTCACTGGCCTCGCAACTATCTGGATGGCCAGCGTCGTTACCCGCCGTCGTAGCGAAACATAGGGGTAAAATCCAGTCGCCGGAGGAACTGAATTCACATTTTCATTAGTTCATGCCACAATCATGAATGTGTGAACAAGCCCCTGCCGGGGGGACAGGGGTTCCGCATTGGGGGGATGAGTGGCGGCGGCCTTCGGGCCGCCACCACTCAGCCAAGTGAGGTGGCTTCCCTCGGCGCTGGCGCGTCAGAGGCGTTCGAACGCCGCAGCCGCAGTGTCACAAGTTCGAACGGGCGCAGCCGCAGCCGCGCGGCACCGTCAAGCACCGATTCCACCGGCGTCGGGGCACCGCTGCCAGAGGGCCGTTCAAGCAGGTCCACCGCTGCGATGCCAACGCAGTCGAAGCCCGCACGCACCTCGACGGATGCCCGGGCGCCAAGAGACTCGTAGAGCCGCACCACCACGTCCCCGGTCCCGTCCTCGGCCAGTTTCACTGCCTCGACCACCACTTGTGGATTGTCCAGCACCACGAGGGGTTCCACATCCCGCGCGCCGCGCACGATCCGTTGCGGGAGGTTGACGTCGTAGCCCTCGCGAATGGCCTCGGCAATGTCCGCACCGGGCGTCACGACCGTCGTAAAGCTGTGGACCCCGGCGTCCGCAGTGGGATCGGGGAACAGCGGTGACTTCAGCAGCGAGAGGCGGACGGTCGTCGTCGTCCCTCCGTCTCCGCGCACGCTCCGCGTGACGTCGTGGCCATACGACGTGCAGTTGGCGATCGCGATGCCGTAGTCCGGCTCGCCGACATGAATCCACCGGTGCGCGCAGATCTCGAACCGCGCCGCGTCCCACGAGGTATTGACCGGGATGGGCCGGAAGACGTGGCCGAATTGGGTCTCGGACGCGCTGCGGTCCGCCCGCACGTCCAGGCCGAAACCAAGCTTGAGCAGCTTCTGGCGCTCGTGCCAGTCAACCTCGGTCTCGATCCGCAGTCCTCGGGCACCTGGAGCCAGGACGATCCGCTGCACCACGCTCGAGTTCCTGAATGCCCGGCGAACCTCGAGCACCGCGTCCGCGCCGGTGCCGACGGCCGGCGCCACCGAGGCCGCCGCCGTGATGGCCTCGACGTTGTGCCGGTAGAACTCGTCGAGGTCCCACGCGTCCCACTCGTTGGGCATGTCGCGGTGCAGCTCGAGGAGATTCCCGCGGGCGCCCGGGGCGATCGCGTTGCGGCCTGTCACTGCGTCCACGAGGCCCACGAGGAGGCCGTCGCTGTCGATCTCTGCGGTCATGGTGCCGTTCTCGAGGATCCATCCGCCCGCCCGCCCGGGCAGCACGCGCGCCGCACTGCCCGGACGCACGACGGCGCCACCCCCCAGCGCGGGCACGCCACCTCGGGCGTGGGGGGCTGCGTTGAGGAGGATCTCCCGCTCCCCCGCCCCCACGAGCGTGCCCGCAGCGTCCGCGATGAGCCGATCGAGGTCATGGCCGATGGCCTCGTAGTTCCGCTCGGCATCCCGGTGCACCCATGCGATGGAGCTCCCGGGGAGGATGTCGTGGAACTGCTGGAGCAGGACGAGCCGCCAGATCCGGCGCAGCTCCTCGGCCGGGTAGGGCGCCGCGGCGCGGACGGAGGCGGTGGCGCACCAGAGCTCGGCTTCGCGCAGGAGGTGCTCGCTGCGCCGGTTTCCGGCCTTCGTGCGGGACTGCGCCGTGTAGGTGCCGCGGTGCTTCTCAAGGTACATCTCGCCCGTCCACACGGGAGGGCTGGCGTACTCGGCCTCGGCCTCGTGGAAGAACTCGCGAGGCGTGCCCACGCGGACCCGGGGCGAGCCCTCCAGGTTGCTGTAGCGGCGCGCCGCCGCCATCATCTCGCGCGTGGGGCCGCCGCCGCCGTCCCCGAAGCCGAAGGGGACAAGTGAGACTCCTGCCCGCCCGTGCTCGCGGAAGGTCCGCTCCGCGTGGGCCAGGTTGGAGGCGCTCAGGTCCGAGCTGTAGGTGTCAGCAGGCGGAAAGTGGGTGAAGACGCGCGACCCGTCGATCCCCTCCCAGACAAAGGAGTGGTGCGGGAACCGGTTGATCTGGTTCCAGGAGATCTTCTGTGTGAGGAACCAGCGGCAGCCTGCCGCCCTCACGATCTGCGGCAGCGCGGCCGAGTAGCCGAACGAGTCTGGAAGCCACGCTTCCTCGCACTCAACACCGAGCTCCTCGAGGAAGAACCGCTTGCCCTCGACGAACTGGCGGGCCAAGGCCTCGCCGCCGGGCATGTTCGTGTCCGATTCGACCCACATGCCGCCCACGGGCATGAACCGCCCCTCGGCGACCTTCTCCTTGATCCGTTCGAAGAGGAGCGGATACCCGTCCCGGATCCATGCGAGCTGCTGTGCGGACGAGCAGGAGAACGTCAGGTCCGGGTCCTGGTCCATGAGCGCCACGACATTCGAAAAGGTGCGCGCGCATTTGCGCTGGGTCTCGCGCACGGGCCACAGCCACGCGGAATCGATGTGCGCATGGCCAGTCGCGACGATCCGGTGTGCGCTGGCCTCCGCGGGCGAGGTGAGCACCTCCGCGAGCGCCGCGCGGCCGTCCGCGGCGGTGCCCGCCACGTCCTGGGGGTCCACGATGTCCGCCATGCGCTCGAGCGCCCGGAGGATCAGGTGGCGGCGGGGGCGGTCCATCGGCAGCTCGTGCATGAGGCCCCAGATGGCCGAGACGTCCTGGACGAGTTCCCAGACGGTGACGTCCCGCTCGGCGATGACGAGGGGGCCGAAGCGGTACAGAGGAGCGTCCCCGGCGGTATCCCTGTCCCCCAGGGGAGTCGGCTGGAAGAGCCAGCCGCCCGCAAGGTCCGGGTTCGCCGCAGCCTCGACGTAGAAGTCCACCTCCGGGCCGCCCCCGAGCGCCTCGAGCGGAACGTACCGGTTGCGGGGATTGAGGGCCTTGGCAATGCCGCCGTCAGGCAGCCACGCGAGGCCTTCGCACTGGAACCCGGGAAGCTGCGCGGTGTAGCCGAGGTCCACGAGGACCTCGACATCCGTGCCCGGTCCTCCCCAGCCCTCTGGCACTCGGCCCGTGAGGTGCAGCCACGTAGTCCCCCACGCTCGGCCCCATTCCTCGCCGGCATCAGCGGGGCGGAATGCCTGGGCGCGCGCCTGCTCGAACGGAACGGGCTCACTCGGGGCATCCCAGCGCTCTACGGCAAGCGGAACCACGCGCCGGTAGACGGCGGGGAAGATCCGCTCACGGAAGAACCGGTCGATACGGGCCTCGGTGATGAGCCGATCGTCATGCACGTGCCTGCCTCCAGCCCGGAAAGTCCAATCAGTTGACTAACCTGTGGATCTACAAGCTACCCCGAAGTACGCTCTGGCGGAACCGCCTGCCGGTTACGATACGGGCGCGAGCCGCTCATGCCCGGCGTACACATTGAAGCCTTCGCCCCTGCTGAACCCGATGAGGGTCACGCCGGACTCCTCGGCCAGCTCGACGGCGAGCGTCGAGGGCGCGCTCACAGCGGCCAGGACAGGTATTCCCGCCATCGCGGCCTTCTGCACGAGCTCAAAGGATGCCCGCCCGGAGACCTGCAGGACCGTTCCGGACAGGGGCAGGCGCGCCTCACGCAGGGCCCAGCCGACCACCTTGTCCACGGCGTTGTGCCGGCCCACGTCCTCGCGCAGGCACTCGAGCTCCGCGCGGCTGCCCTCGTCGTGGACCGAGAACAGGCCGGCCGCGTGCACGCCGCCCGTCTTGTCGAACAGCGCCTGCGCCGCCCGGAGCCGAGCGGGCAGTCCGGCGACGAGCTCGGGCAGGAGGCGCACGGCGTCGTGCGCGGGACTGTGGCGCGAGTTCCGGCGAACCGCCTCGATCGAGTCCGTCCCGCAGATCCCGCACGCGCTCGAGGTCACGACGTTCCGGCCGAGGTCGGGCAGCGCAACGCCGGGGCGGAGCTGGGCGTCGACCACATTGAACGTCTGGTGGCCCTCGGCGTCCTCGCCCGCGCAGAACCGCTCGGAGACAATCTGCCCGGGTTCCCAGACCACTCCCTCGGAGATAAGGAACCCCGCCACGAGGTCGAAGTCGTCGCCCGGAGTGCGCATCGTGACGCTGTACTTGAGGGTGCCGGCAGGTCCCGTGAGGCGGATCTCGAGCGGCTCCTCGACCGCGAGCACGTCCTCCTTGTGGCGGACGGGATGCTCGCTGCCGAGGACGTACTTGTGCACCTTCCGGCGCTGGCTCAGACGGCCCACGGCACCCTCCTTACATTGTCACCGGCAGACGCCTCAGCTCAATTGTCCCCCGCGTGCGCCACGGCCGTGGAGCCAGCCGTCTGCTTGCCGGCCACACGTGACTCGTTGCTCATAGTGACCCATCCTGCCGCGCCGCGGCGACAATCTCGACCCAGTGCCCAGCATGCGGGCATCGCCGGGGCACCGGGGATCAGGCGTCGAGGGCGCTCCAGTCGACCGGCCCCGTGGTGCCAACGGTCCGCCTTCTGGACTTCGCCTTCTCAGCGGGCGTGGACGACGGCGCGGACTCGCCGAACGGGCGGCCCCACGGCAGCGGCAGGCACGGCACAGGGGCGCCGAGCTCGAGCCCATGCGGCGGGACGACCATGAACCCATCCGCGCGTGCCAGTCCGCGCAGCATGCCCGATCCGATGCCCGCGGCCGGCGATGCCATGCCGTACATCCTTCGGAACGGAACGACCCGAGTGCGCTTGAGCTCCGGCTCGAATACCTCTCCCGAGGGAAGCTCGACGGCGCGCGCAGGCTCCCGCCCGGACAGCGCAGCGAGCAGCGGCTCGCCGACCGTGACAAGGCCGACGACGGCCGCGAGCGGGTTTCCTGGGAGACCGAGGAAGAACCGCCCGTCCGGAAGCTCCGCGAGGACGGTCGGATGGCCAGGGCGCATGGCGACCCCGTCGACGATGAGCCGGCCTCCCATCTGGGCCACCATGTCACGGAAGTGGTCGGAGCCTCCCTTGCCGGTTCCTCCCGTGGTGACCACGACGTCCGCCGGGTCCGCCGCCGGAGCTGCCCCCGCGGCGTCGTGCGCAGCGTGGCTCCCGCCCACTGGACGGTCTGCAAGGGCCGTAGACCACTCGGACGCCGCGTCTCCGATCTTCTCGTGCCCCACGAGGATTCCGCCGTAGGCCTCGATGAGCGGCGGCACGAGGTAGGTGAAGACGTCCCGCACGAGGCCCGAGCCCGGCAAACCGCTCTCGACCACCTCCGCGCCCGTACGGACGAGCTTCACGAGCGGCCGGCCGGTGACCCGGAGCGAGTCGTAGCCTGCGAGCGCCGCGAGGGCGAGCTGTGCCGGGCCCAGGGCTGCGGCCGCCTTGAGGAGTACATCGCCCTCGCGGGCCTCCTCGCCCGCAGGGCGAAGGTCGGCGCCCCCGCCGGGCGCACCGGGCGGAGCACCCGGGGCCACGCGGAGGTGCGGCAGGCCGTCCTCGTCCGGGGCGATCTCGCCGTACTCGCGGCGGAGGACGGCGCGCGCGCCGGGCGGGAGGGCCCCGCCGGTCACGATCGGCGCTGCCTGGTGCGCTGTCAGCGGCTCGCCGGGCTCGGCGAGGATCCATGGCCCTGTCCCGCACACCGCCCAGCCGTCCATCGCGGACGAGGTGTAGTGCGGCATGTCCCGCAGCGCCGTGAGCGGCTCGGCGAGGGTGCGGCCTCCGGCACTGCCAAGAGGCACGTCCCCCGGCGGCAGCGGCCCAGCAGCCTCCGCGGCGGCGGAGCGGGCCTCGGCCCACGTGAGATGGAGCGCGTGCGGTGCGGCGGCCGGATCAGGGCCGGCGGTCATCCCTCGGTCCCGGCCGCTCCGCGGGCCTTCGCGGCCTTCAGGGCGGTCGCGACTGCGGACTCCATGGCGGCCCCGGCCTCGGAGCGGCCGCTGCCTGCGGCGACGCCGGCGGCATACGCAGCCAAGAACGTGGTCAGCGGTGCCGCGGGGCGGACGATAGCGTGCGCTGCAACTCCCGCCAGACCGAGGACGGCGTCGAGGTCGACCTCGAAGCCGTTGAGCCCCAAGGCCTCGGAGAGTTCGGCGCACCACGCGCGCAGTACGGCGTCCTTGTCGCCGGGCTCGCCTGCGGATGGCTCACTCATGGGCTTCCTCCTGCCGTGGCGTGGCACCCGGAGCCTCTGCGCGTCCGGGCCCTTCAATGCCCCAGTGCCGCGCCGCTTCCCAGGTGTCGACGTCGTCGGACACATGGCCGGGCAGCCTCAGGGGCAGCAGGTCCAGCCTAGCAATGAGGTGCCTCAGCGGCCTGTCGGCGAGGCCGCCCTCTGCCGAGAGTTCCTCGAGAACCGCGGCGAGCGGTCCCGACCGGTAGACGGCCAGGAGCGGCTGGACGTGCCCGCCCTCGTCCACGCCGAGCACGCCGTCGGCGGCCGGCTCCTCCGCGGCGGCTGCCAAGAGCCGTGCCGCCGCCTCCTGCGCCCGAGGAAGGTCCGCTGCCAGGACCGCCACCCAACCCGGGGGTGTGCCCGGCGCGGACAGAAGCGCAGCAAGGCCCGATGCGAGCGCCGCGAGGGGCCCGGCGTAGGCTGGCTCCTCACGCGTGTAGAGCACGGCGCGGGCTTCTGGCGCGGGGACACAGCCGGTAGCCGAGGCCGGCCCGCAGGGAAGGGCGTCGGAAAGCGGGGCGGGGCCGCCCGGTTCGCCGGGACCCGGTCCCACGACGGCGGTGAGGCGTGCCGTCGCCACCGCGTCGAGGGCGTGCTCGAGGAGAGTTGCGCCCCGGTAGGCGAGCTGGGGCTTGGGGAATCCGCCGAGCCTTGACGCACGGCCTCCCGCGAGGATTACCGCGTCGAAGCCAACCGCCGCGGCGGGCGAAGGGTCCGCGGCAGGCGAGCCGTCGCCGTCGTGCGTCAGGCCGCCGACTCCGGGGCGAGGAATGGACTCCACTGCGCTGCGGGCTTCTCCAGTTCCTTGATCTGCCAGACGACGCCGACCGGTGCCGCGGGCGCGAAGCGCAGCTTCCAGCCCATCTCGCCTGGGGTGTGGTCGCCCTTGACGTTGTTGCACCGCAGACAGCAGGCCACAAGGTTCTCCCAAGAGTCCGCCCCGCCACGGGAGCGCGGGAGGACGTGGTCCACCGTGTGGGCCGCCTTGCCGCAGTACGCACACGCGTGCGCGTCCCGACGCAGAACGCCACGTCTGCTGACTGCAGTCCCGTGGGTCCGCCGCGGCCTGATGTACCGATGGAGCAGAATCACCGAGGGGCGCCCTAGCACATCGCGCGGTCCGACGACTGGCTCGCCGTCTTCCGCCACGACGCTCGCCTTTCCGGCGAGCACGAGCACGAGCGCGCGGCGGAAGGTGACCACTGCGAGCGGTTCATATCCAGCATTGAGAACGAGTGTGCGCATGCGCGTTCCTCACGGCCGCACCCGGTCAGGGGCACAGGGCCGGCTGCCCTGTGCGTAGCCGGGCTGATCGACTCTCCAAGAGTACTGAACAGTACCGCGATTAAACGAACACGGTGTCTGGAGGGACCCGGGCGGTCCAGCAGCGTTCACCGGCCAGACACCTTGTGACGTGGGTGTGACATACGCGAGGACGCCCCCTCCCGATGGGGAGAGGGCGTCCTCGACTGGGGGCTTTGGAGGCCGTTCGCTGCCTCCGCCAGATCTGCGCTGCGGTCAGCCGATGCGGATGGGAACGGGGCCGGAGCCGACGTAGGCGCTGAAGAGCGCCGTGGTGCCGCCATTCCATCCGCCGTGGACGGCCATGCCGTTGCCCACGTAGACAGCGATGTGGGCCATGCCCATGCCGCCGTTGGCGTAGTACAGCAGGTCGCCCGGCTGGGCCTCCGCCATGCTGACGGTGCGGCCGAGGGACAGGTAGCCTGCTGGCCACCCGTGGTAGTTGATGCCGACAGCCGCGAGCGAGTTGGTCGCGAGCATCGTGCAGTCCTGCGCGACGCCGAGCTGTGCATATGCGGCGGCGGCGATGGCAGCGCCCTTGCCCGACGAGGCGGCAGGCTTGGGGGCCGGAGCCGGGGCGGGCGCGGTGGCCGCGACCTGGACCTTGGGGGCCGGAGCGGGCTGGGCGGGAGCCCGTACGGCAGGAGCCGGAGCCGGGGCGGGGGCCGGAGCCGGGGCCTCGACCACCGGAGCGGGAGCGGGAGCCTCGACTACCGGGGCAGCGACCGACTCGACGGCCGGGCGCTCAAAGCTGAGATTCGCCGTGGCCTCGGCCGAAATCGGTGCCTGGACGGCACTCTCGACATCGAGCGCAACCGGAGCGGAGGCTTCCCGCTGGGTGGGGACGCCAGCATTGGCAGCGACGCTGCCGGTGAGCACAAGGCCACCAGCGGCGGCGACGACGGCGGCCTGACGGCCGACGCCACCGGCGTTCTCGGTGACGGCCTTCGCGATGACTGCCAGCGAGGAGGTGTTGGCCGCGCGGTGGCGGGCAATGCCTGCACGTGTGGTCATGGAGGGGGTTCTCTCTTTCGTGTTCTTCAGGCCGCAGGGGGTAGTGCGGCCTTCAGTGGGCAACACGGTCACGAGCAAGCCGCATCACCCGGGGTACGGATTGTTCTCAGCGGGCCATGGTGTAGAAAGCCGACGAGCCAGTAGCGCTCACCGCGTGGAGCAGGGTGCCCTGGGAGGGGTTCAGGGCACTGATCATCATCCCATTGCCGACGTAGATGCCGACGTGGGCGCCGCCGTTCTGGACCACCAGGTCACCCGGGGAGGGGGTGGCGGTCGGGGTCATGACGGACCACGCCTGGACGCGGGGAATGCTGATGCCGGCCTGCGCGTAGACCCACTGGGTGAAGCCCGAGCAGTCCCAGCCGGCAGGCGTGGTGCCGCCCCAGACGTACGGGTGGCCGATGCCGGTGTAGGCGATGCCAGCCAGGCTCGAGCCGGCTGCATTCACCGTCGCCGCGGCACGCGGTGCCGACGACTGGGTGGTGACAGCGGCCCGCTGGGCTGGCGCCGGCTGAGCGGCCGGCGCTGGCTGAGCGGCCGGCGCTGGCTGAGCGGCCGGCGCCGGCTGAGCGGCCGGAGCCTTCTCGACGACGGGCGCGGCAACCGTCTCGACGGAGGGGCGCTCGAAGGAGATCTGGACTTCATTGGACGCGACGACGCTCGGCGCAGAGGCGTTTGCCACGTCGGAGAGGGCGGAAGCCTCACGCTGGGTTTCCGCGGCCTGGGCGGGAAGCCCGGCGCTGATGATCAGACCGGACGCCGCCGCGATGACGGCCGCCTGGCGGCCGATCGTGCCTGCATTTCCGGACATTGCCTGCGCGACAGCCTCAAGCGGGCTCGTGCGGGCCGGAAGCGCGCGGTGGCGCGCAGTCAACGTTCGAGTCGACACAGAAATAGCCTCTCCCAATGCCTACGAGGTGAGCTGTCGGGTTCGGATGGAAAGTATCCGGCGCCCTGACGGATCAGGCCGCTTAACCCCAAGGCCCTCCGAAGAGGACCAAAAGTGGTTCCCCCGCCTCTGCCAGCGGTATGTGCGAACGGCTCCGGGAAGTGGCAGAGCTCGGCGAGCTTCCCGAATGTTCCAACTTGGTAGGAGCTGGAACAGGAATGACCCTACCCGAGACCAGACGAAAAGTCACATTCGGATCACGGCCAGAAAAACGGGCGTCACGAACAGGACACGGCGGCCGTGATCAGAGCCAGCCGGTCGGATCTACGACCTCGCCGTTCACCATGACTTCGAAGTGGAGATGGCAACCCGTCGAGGCCCCGCTGGTCCCGCTGAGGGCGATGAGAGAGCCTCGGTCGACCTTCTGCCCCACTGACACGGAGAACGATGCGAGATGGTTGTACGTCGTCTCTAGCCCGTTCCCGTGGTCGACCACGACGCGGTTGCCGCCGCCGTACGGATGCCAGCCGGCGAAGGTCACCGTGCCGCCCGCCGCTGCCTTGACCGCCGCGCCGCACTGGGCCACGAAGTCCTGCCCCCTGTGGAACTCGGCCACGCCCGTCAGGGGGCTCACCCGGGAGCCGAAGGGCGAGGAAGGATCGATGGAGTCCAACGGGGCACCAAGCGCATGGTGCGCCTCAGTCGGCGTGATCCTGCCTGCTGATTCCGACTCGAGCATGTGCCTGAGGCGGCCGTCGGGGTCCACCGTGCTGCCCACGGACGCGCGGGAGAAGGCCACAACAGCGTCCGTCGAGGCCGTCACCTCGGGCTGCTGCTGTGCGATTTCCATGGCGGGGGCAGTCTGGGGCGCCTGGCCTGCGGCCGTGGGGACAGTAACGGTGAGCACGAGCCCTGTGGCCGCGAGCGCTACGCCGGCCTTCTGCCCTACACCACCGGCCGCGGCCATCTCTGCCAGCTGGCGCATGGGGCCCGGGCGGGCGGCGGCCCGGCGGCCCCGCTGCCCGTCACTGCGCGAGCCTGCCCCTGTGGAGGTCGACGGCGTGGGGTGGTGGGCGGGCGGCACAGTGGCCCGCCGCCGCCCACGGGTGGCTAGCTGCGTCAAGCGATTCCCTCTCTGTCATCGCCTGCGAAGTTAGCTGTCGGGTTCGAGTCAGAGAGCCACAGACTCGGCCCAGCCGCGTCGGGCAAGGCAGGCGACGGCCTGAGGCTGGCGCGTGCGGGTTCTTCCGAAGCGTGCTGCGGGCTTCACCCCAAAGCGGCTCACGCCGCCACCGGTGGTTCCCCCGCCTCTGCCATCATCTGGATTCTGGTCCAGACCCGCTGGCAGAGCTCGGCGTGCAGGTCGGACGACGTCAAGACGTCTCGGCGTCGTTTCTAAGAATACGAGCGAAGTGCAGAATGTAACAATTCCGTGATCTTTAATGAGACTTAGCTCACAAGCTACTTGCGGGTAGGCATTAATCCAAGCGGTAGAGTTTTTGTCTCTTTCTGTGAACCTGTGTGAGGTCTCCGCGAGGTCGAGGTCCGCGGGCCGGGATCGCGAGGGGATGAGGGGCGAATCAGCCGACGGAGACGAAGACGTGGGCGGCGACCTCCGCGGGGAGCTCGAGAGCTCCGTCCACGCTCGCCACCCGAACGGAGATGTAGTCGCCCACCCGCTCGAGCGAGATCTCGGCGCCCGGATGGATGCCGCCCTCGTCGAGCTGGACGAGGAGCTCCGGATCCACCTGAATCGGCTCGGCGAGGCGGCACACCACCACGCGAGAGCCGGGAGCGTACTTCCCCATCGCCTCGACGAGCGTCACGACGCCGTCGGTGAACCCCTCGGACGCCTCGCCGCCCAGATCCTCGAGCCCTGGGATCGGATTGCCGTAGGGGGACTCGCTGGGCCGGCCGAGGAGCTCAAAGAGCCGGCGCTCCACCCTCTCGCTCATGACGTGTTCCCACCGGCAGGCTTCGTCGTGGACGTACGGCCAGTCCAGGCCGATCACGTCGGCCAGGAGACGCTCGGCGAGCCGGTGCTTTCGCATGACCTCGGTAGCGCGCTTGCGCCCCGCGTCCGTGAGCTCGAGGTGGCGATCGCCGGAGACAACCACGAGTCCGTCCCGCTCCATGCGCGCGACAGTCTGGGACACCGTAGGGCCGGAATGGCGCAACCGCTCGGCGATGCGCGCGCGCAGAGGAGTAATGCCCTCCTCCTCGAGCTCGAGGATGGTGCGCAGGTACATCTCGGTGGTATCGATGAGGTCGGACATGCGTGCTTCGAGCTCCTGGCGTGGTGGGCGGTGGGGGTCACTGCTCGATAGAGAGTCTAGCTTATTTTGATCTGCTCAGATTAGGCGCCGAGGGCGCTCAAGTGCGGATTCGCACGGTCCCGCGCGGGTGCGGCACACTTGATCCGGAGCGGGAGGGCTGAGCCCCCGCCCCAGACCGTATCCCAAGGAGGGCGCCCCCGTGAGCGAGACCAGCCAGCTTCAGATCCCCGCCGACCTCCTGCCGGCGGACGGCCGCTTCGGGGCAGGACCGTCCAAGGTCCGCAGAGAGCAGGTCGACGCGATCGCGGCCGCAGGCGCGAAGCTGCTCGGGACCTCCCACCGTCAGGCTCCCGTCAGGAACCTCGTCGGCAGCGTGCGCGAGGGCCTGAAGAGCTTCTTCAAGGCCCCCGAAGGCTACGAGGTCATCCTCGGCGTGGGCGGCTCGACGGCCTTCTGGGACGTCGCCTCGTTCGGCCTCGTCCGCTCGAAGGCCCAGCACCTCTCCTTCGGCGAGTTCGGCTCGAAGTTCGCCAAGGCCACGGACAAGGCGCCCTTCCTCGAGAGGTCTTCGATCATCGCCTCCGATCCCGGAACGCGCCCCGAGCCGAAGGCCGAAGCCGGCGTTGACGTATATGCCTGGCCCCAGAACGAGACCTCGACAGGCGTCGCCGCACCCGTGCAGCGCGTCGACGGCGCCGATGAGAACTCGCTCGTGGTCATCGACGCCACGAGTGCCGCAGGCGGCCTCCCGGTAGACGTCGCACAGAGCGACGTCTACTACTTCGCCCCCCAGAAGAACTTCGCCTCCGACGGCGGGCTGTGGCTCGCGCTGTTCTCCCCCGCCGCCCTCGAGCGCGCTGAGGAGATCAAGGCCACGGGCCGCTGGATCCCCGACTTTCTCGACCTCAAGACCGCGATCGACAACTCGAGGCTCAACCAGACGTACAACACCCCGAGCCTCACGACCCTCGTGAGCCTGGACGCGCAGGTCGAGTGGCTCAACTCCCACGGCGGCCTCGACTGGGCCACCGCCCGCACGGCGGACTCGGCGAGCCGGGTGTACGAGTGGGCCGAGGCCACCCAGTTCACGAGCCCGTTCGTGGCAAAGCCCGAGGAGCGTTCCAACGTCATCGCGACCGTCGACTTCGACGAGTCCGTCGACGCCGCACAGGTCGCTAAGATCCTGCGCGCAAACGGGATCGTGGACACCGAGCCCTACCGCAAGCTCGGCCGCAACCAGTTGCGCATCGCCACGTTCGTGGCCATCGACCCCGAGGACGTCAGCAAGCTGGTCCAGGCCATCGACTATGTGGTGGCCCAGCTCAAGGGCTGACACTCGCCGTTCCACCGATCCGGCAAAGCGGACGACGTCGGGCCCCCACCTCCGCGGGGGGGGCCCGACGTCCCGTTGGCTTGTCAGTGGTCGTCTGGTGCCGTCTCCGTCTCAGGAACCGGCATCGGGCTGCGCCGGCGTTTCGGACTGTCCCGGCGCTTCAGGCGCGGTGCCCTCAGAAGGCTCGCCCTCGCCGTCGTGCGGCGTGGGCTCCTCGGAAGCCGCAGGCTGCTCGGCGGCCCGCTCCTCGGGGCGGACTCGCTCCGACCAGGGCACCCACTCAGGGGCGAGGACGGCGTCGTCGGAGGGAACGAGTCCGATCTCGCTCACAGTGGCCACCTTCGAGCGCGTGATCCGGGCCATGGTGACGTACCACTGCCAGCCCCGATAGCCCGGCAGGAGCGAGGTGAACAGGTGGGTCACCACACGCTCGCCCTCGCTCTTGGCCGCCAAGTGTTCCCCGATGTCCTCGGGCCGGGCGATGTCGGCGAGGGCCGCCCTCGCCGTGTCCACGGCGGCAGCGGCCGCCAGGAAGGAGTCCGGCTTCCCAACACGCCAGACAGGCACGCCGGTCTTGCGCTTGGGGGCTGGTGCCGCGCCGGTCTGGGCGGGGACGGAGGCGTCAGTCATGGCTAAGCGTCGAGCTGGTCGGCGACACGGCGGAGGACGGCAGCGATCGAGGCACCCTTGTCGGGGTAGGTGCCCTTGGAGAGCTGGCCCGAAAGGTTGTCGAGGACGCTCACGAGGTCCTGCACGATCGGCGCGAGCTCACGGGCAGGCATGCGCTTGGCCCTGGCCACGGACGGAAGCTTGTCGAGGACCCGCACGGACAGCGCCTGCGGCCCACGGCGCCCGTCGGCGATGCCGTACTCGAGCCGAGTCCCCGTCTTCACCTCCGTCTCGGCGGGCACGGCGGAACCGGGCAGGAAGACCTCCTGCCCGTCGTCGCCGGCGATGAACCCGAAGCCCTTCGCCTTGTCGAAGAACTTGACCTTGCCTGTGGGCACTGCCCCAACCCCCATCCGTGAGGACTCGAAGGATCCGCTCGCGGCATGCGGGCCTCGTCCAGAGGACGGCCTGCACAGCTGTGACGAACGGGTTGCTGTACTGCATCTAGGTTACTGGCTCGCACCGCCAAAGTCGGCCCGGTGCCAGCACCTGCGCCCTCGCGCTGTTAGGTTGGAGCCATGGTGCCTTCCGTGCCTCATCAGGGGCCCCTTGACCCGACGGCGGGTGGCGAGCGCAGCGTTTCCCACACTGCCACGCCCACCTGGCGGCGCACAGTGACCGCTGCCGGCGTGATCCTCGCTGTGGTCTCGCTCGTGGCGTGGGCCGTCATCCTCGGCGCCGCGGCCGCCGGGGGCAGCGAGCCCACGTGGGTGGGCGCTCTGGCCCTGTACGGCCTCCCCGCCGCGTTCTTGCTCATGGGGGTCGCGATTGCGGGGGCCGTCATCGAACGGAGGCGCCGCTAGTGTCATCCATCCGCGCACTCGCCGAGGAGCTCTCGGCACGCGGCAATGATTCACTCCGCCGCCTCTTCCTGGCCCGGCCGGACCTCATCCTGCCCGGAGTGCCCGACTTCGCCGCCCTCGCCGCGCGGGCCTCTGCACGGGTCAGTCTGCAGCGCGCGCTGGAGGGACTGACCAAGCCCGAGATCCAGGTCCTCGAGGCGCTCGTCCTGACCACCAACGAGGACGAGGGCAGGAGCGGCAGTGCCGTCGAGCTGCGCCACGCCGTGGGCAACGCCACGCTCGGCACCCTCGAGACGATCCTCGCCAACCTCTCGCAGCTGGCCCTCGTGTACCGGGCGGATCCGCCGGACACGATTCACTCTGCCTCCGGGAGCCGCCGCCGCTACTACCAGCCGGTGACCCGTGTCCGGGAGGTTCTCGGCGCCTATCCGGCGGGCCTTGGTCGCTGCTACACCGAGCTGGCCACTGCATCCCCGGTGTTCGCTGAGCATGCCGCCCGGATCGTCAACGCGATCGGGACCCTGCAGCCGGACGGGCAGCACCAGCACGTTGAGCACCACATCGCGGCTGCCTACGCCCTCGAGCGCTGGGCTGCCCTGCCCGAAGCCCTCGATGGAGCCCCGCCGCGCACTGAGGAAGTCCTCGCCAAGTTCGCCAACTGGCCCGTCGGCGCCGTGCCTCGTGCGGCGTCCCGGATCAGGCCGGGCCACAGTACCGACAACCCTGTCGACTGGCTCCTGACGCACGGCATCCTCGTGCCGCTCGACGACGAGCATGTGGAGCTTGCCCGGCCCGCTGGCCTCGCCCTACGGGGCGGACGGATTGTCCCGGACCTTGCGATGGCTCCGCCTCCCGCGACGCTCGCAATGACCACCGCTGCACTGCGCCGCAACGCCGCCCTCGGCGCGATCGGTGACATTCTGCGCGCGGTGAGCGCCCTCGCGGTCGAGGCCTCCGAACGGCCGATCGAGACGCTTCGCGCCGGTGGGGTGGGCACTCGGGAGATGCGCCGCCTCGCGGTGGTGCTTCGAACCGATCTGGATCCGGCGGTGTTCGCCCTCGAACTTGCGGCCGCAGCCGGAGTCCTGAGCCTGGATCCGGACACCTCGACGTGGCGGGCCACCGGCGCAGAGGCCTGGCTGGCCCTCGCCCGTCCCGAGCAGTGGCTCGTGCTGGCTACCGCATGGCTTGACACGACCCGCGTGGCCTCCCTCGCCATGTCCCCAGAGGGCCGTGACCAGCTCGCCCCGCTGGCGGGCGAAGGCCAGCGCTCGGACGCGCCCGGCGTGCGGCGCAGGATCCTTGAGGTCGCGGCGCAGCTGGCCGACGAGGTTGCCCGGCCGGACGGACGGGTACCGGTTCCGGACCCGGACTCGATTCGGACGCGGATCGACTGGCTCCAGCCGCGGCTCGTCCGGCGCCTGCGTGGCCTCCTTGAGACCGTTCTGGCCGAGGCTGCGCTTTTGGGCTTCATGGGGTCCGGCTCCGTGACGGAGGTGGGCGCAGCAGTGCTCCGCGACGACTTCGACGCCGCTCGCGACAGCCTGGCGGGGCTGCTCCCGGCCGGCCTCGACAAGGTCCTCCTGCAGGCCGACCTGACGGCCGTGGCACCGGGCTACCTCGATCCCCTGCTCGCCCGCCGGCTGGGCCTCCTGGCAGACCCCGAGGGCCGCGGCCCTGCCACGATCTACCGCTTCTCGGAGGCGAGCCTGCGCCGTGCCTTCGATGCAGGCGAGGACGCGGCGTCGGTCCATGCCTTCCTCACCGCGCACTCCTCGACGCCCGTGCCCCAGCCGCTCGCCTACCTCGTCGACGACACGGCGGCACGGCACGGCCGCATCAAGGTGGGCCGCGCGGGAAGCTTCATCGCGAGCGACGACGAGGCCGCGCTGGCGGGCGTCCTCACGGATCCGGCAGCGCGCCAGCTCGGCCTCACCCAGATCGCACCGACCGTCATCGTGAGCAACGCCTCACCCCAGGAAGTCGCCAACGTGCTCCGCGAACTGGGCCACTCGCCCGCCGTCGACACGACCCTCGACCCCGTGGTCCGGCTCCGCCACGCCGGCGTCAGTCCCCTGCGCGTTCCCGCCCCGCGCCCGGCTGTCCCCGACCCCGAGTCGATCGAGACCCAGCTCGCGATCCTGCGGACCCAGTCACCCGTAGGCCCGAATGGTGACGAGGCCTCCCCGGCGATCGGCATCGAGACCCTGCAGAAGGCCATCCGGCTCAAGCGGGCGGTACGCTTGAACATTGTCGACGCGCTCGGCAACTCGAGCGTCGAGGAGCTGCGGCCGGTGTCCATCTCGGCCGGACGCGTGCGCGTCTTCGACCCGGAGCGCGAGACGGAGCGGGTGCTCTCTGTGCACCGGATCATCGACGTCGAGCTGGCCTGATCCTCGAAGGGGCTGGCGTCGGCCGGCCTGAGGAGGAGGCGCCAGCGTGAGTGACGGACCACTCATCGTCCAGAGTGACAAGACGATCCTGCTCGAAGTCGACCACCCCGACTCCACCGACGCACGCCACTCCATCGCCGCTTTCGCCGAGCTCGAGCGGGCGCCCGAGCACGTGCACACATACCGGATCACGCCGCTGGGGCTGTGGAACGCCAGGGCCGCCGGCCTCGACGCCGAGCAGGTCCTCAACACGCTCCTGACGTACTCGCGCTTCCCGGTCCCGCACGCGCTCCTGATCGACATCGAGGAGACCATGTCCCGCTATGGGCGGCTCCGGCTCGAGAAGGACCCCGTGCACGGGCTCGTGCTGCGGTCCGAGGACTTCCCGGTGCTCGAGGAGGTCCATAGGGCCAGGAAGATCGCCCCCATGCTCGGCCCGCGCATCGATGCGCAGACCACCGTTGTCCACTCCTCCCAGCGCGGAGCGCTGAAGCAGGCACTGCTCAAAATCGGCTGGCCCGCCGAGGACCGGGCTGGCTATGTTGACGGCACGCCGCACCCGATCGCCCTCACCGAGACCGTAGCGGCTCCCGCCGCGGAAGGCGGGACGCACGACGTCGGCACCTCGCCGGCGTCGTCCGCCTCACCGGCGGCGGCACGCGGCGGATGGGCGCTCCGGCCGTACCAGCGCGTCGCGGCGGAGAACTTCTGGGCGGGCGGCAGCGGCGTCGTCGTGCTCCCGTGCGGTGCGGGGAAGACCCTCGTGGGGGCGGCAGCGATGGCCCAGTCGTCCACCACCACGCTCATCCTCGTCACCAACACGGTCTCGGCAAGGCAGTGGCGCAGCGAGCTGCTCAAGCGGACCACGCTGACCGAGGACGAGATCGGCGAGTACTCGGGCGCAGTGAAGGAGGTCCGGCCGGTCACCATCGCGACCTACCAGGTCCTCACCGCCAAACGCGGCGGCCTGTACCCGCACCTCGAGCTGCTGGATGCAAACGACTGGGGCCTCATCATCTATGACGAGGTGCACCTGCTCCCGGCGCCGATCTTCCGCATGACCGCGGACCTCCAGGCGAGGCGGCGGCTCGGGCTCACGGCGACACTCGTGCGCGAGGACGGCCGCGAGGGAGAGGTGTTCTCACTCATCGGGCCCAAGCGGTACGACGCTCCGTGGAAGGACATCGAGGCGCAGGGGTACATCGCGCCCGCGGACTGCGTAGAAGTGCGCGTGGACCTTCCCCGCGACGAACGGATGGCGTATGCCATGGCCGACGAGGCGGACAAGTACCGGCTGTGCGCGGCGAGTGAGACGAAGACCGGCGTGGTTGAGACGCTTGTGGCCCGGCACGCGGACGAGCAGCTCCTGGTGATCGGCCAGTTCCTCGACCAGCTCGGAGAGATCGGCGAGCGCATCGGCGCGCCCGTCATCACCGGCGCCACGAGCGTCAAGGAGAGGCAGCGGCTCTTCGACGCATTCCGCGCGGGCGAGGAGAAGCGGCTCGTCGTGTCCAAGGTGGCGAACTTCTCGATCGACCTGCCCGAGGCATCGGTGGCCATCCAGGTCTCGGGCTCGTTCGGGTCCCGTCAGGAGGAGGCCCAGCGGCTCGGCCGGCTCCTGCGGCCCAAGGCAGACGGCCGGGCAGCCCGCTTCTATGCGCTCGTAGCCCGGGACACGCTCGATCAGGACTTCGCTGCGAAGCGGCAGCGGTTCTTGGCCGAACAGGGATACGCCTATCGGATCCTCGATGCCGGGGACATTCCGGGTTCCTGAGCGGTTTCCTGTGTGACGCGAATTGTCGCGATATGGGTCGCATTTCCTGGCTAGATCGCTCGTACAATGGGCACGGCAGGCCCGCTGGGGGCGGTGGACCTGCGGCGCTGGGGGCAGCGCATCCCGTCCGCACTACGGGTCCACGGGGCGTGTGTCTGACGCCCGCTGAGGCTGCTGGGGGCCGCTCGCGCGCAATGCCGCGCGGGCATTGGTATTCGTTCTCTTGGAAGAGAACTCCCAAATGAAACTCATCCATCGCACCCGATGGGGTGCGCTACTCGGCGTGGGCGTGCTCGTCTTCGCCACGGCCGGACCGATTAGCGCGGCCACGCTCCCGGGAACCAATTTTGATGCAGGCAACGGCTCACTCGCTGCGACGTCCCCTGAAGTCGATTGGACGACGCCTGCCTTCGGCGTCAGCTGTTCGGACAGCACATTCAAGTCCTTCTGTCGCGATGACCTTGCGGCCGGGAAGAACGACAATGCGTTCGGCAACGGCACGAAGGAAGACGACTTCACACCGTCGGTAGTCAGCGGAGCGATTCCGCCCAACAAGAGCGATCTCACGCGCTTCTTCGCCAAAGTCAAGACCGAGACCAATCCGACGACGGGCAAGTCAGCTGACTTTGCGTACCTCGCGTGGGAGCGGCAGAACAACCCGTCCGGCACCACAAACATGGACTTCGAGCTCAACCAGAGCAAGCTGGTCGATGCCAACGGAATCCCGGTCCGGACAAACGGCGATATCCTCATGGACTTCCATCTGGCCAACGGCGGAACGAGCCCGACCATCATCTGGTACCCATGGAACGCGACTTCTGGCACATGCCAATCAGCCGCGGCGCCACCCTGCTGGGGGATTGGCACTCAAATTGCAAACTCCAGCGGACAGATCGACAACTTCCAGGCGTCTGTCAACACAAAAACTGGCCAAGCCAGCGACCCGTTTGTTGGCACCGTACTCACCACGGCGCCGGGCGTACTCGACCCGTTCACGTTCGGTGAGACAGCCGTAAATCTCGAGGGAGCCGGCATCATCAAGGCGGACTCGTGCGTGACGCTCAACAACGCCTATGTCAAGAGCCGGTCCTCGGACTCGTTCACTTCTGAGGTCAAGGATTTTATCCTGCCGATCAACCTTGGCTTCCAGAAGTGCGGCTCGATCACCATCGCGAAGAAGTCCATTGGTGATGTGGGCACCTTCAACTACACCACTGCCTCGACGGCCACGACCATCCCCGGTTCGTTCAGCCTTACCACGACCGCGACCACTAACCCGGCAAGCGTCGCCATCACGCCGGTCGGCAGCACGGATACGAAGGCACTTCGTGCGGGGACGTACACATTCACTGAGGAGACTACATCTGGCTTTGATCCAACGGGCCTGAAGTGCAACGCGCTCAAAACTGACGGCTCACCCGGCACCTCGACGGCGCAGCTGACAGGAAACACGGCCGCGGCGGTCACTCTCGTGGCGGGCGAGAATGTCACCTGCACTTTCGAGAACACGGCGCATGGTGCGATCAAGGTTGAGAAGACGACAGTCGGTGGAGTAGGTACGTTCAACTACACCGACATCCTCAACGGGACCGCTGGTACGCCGTTCTCGATCACGACGACAGCGGCAGGAACGCCAACCTCGAACTCAAACTCGACGTTCGCCAGCATCCAGCCCGGCACCTACTCCTTCACAGAGGGGTCAACCACAGGGTTCGACCTCACGGGCCTGTCATGCACCAATGGCACAACTACCAAGACATTCACCACCTCGACCGCGAATGTCTCAGTGGCACCAGGCGACAACTGGACGTGTACATTCACCAACACGCATCGCGGCACGATCACCGTGCACAAGGAGGACGACGCGACGCCGCCTGCCGCCCTAGCCGGGGCAATCTTCACGCTCCTCGACTCGACGGGCAACGCGCTGCCAGCCAGCACAGCCGATAGCCTCACCTGCACGACCGACGCGAGCGGCAACTGCTCGTTCACGAACGTGTTGCCCGGCACCTACACGGTGCGTGAGACCACGACTCCGACCGGATACACCACCGCGCCCGACCAGACCGGGGTCGTCGTTGGGGCTGGTGCGACAGTACCGCTCAGCTTCACCGATCCGCGCGAGTTCACGGTCATCGTCCTAGTCTGCAAGAACGCCGATCACTCGCTGTACAGCAGCAGCGTTAGCCTCGATCGTTCGGCGCCCGTCCAGTCGCTTGGCTCGGCGCCAGTCGGTGGGCCGGACGCGGCGACGTTGTGCGGCCTCGGCGGAGCTACATTCAGCCCCGAAGGCACAGGCAGCCACTTGGCAGGTGTCAACATCCCGCAGTGACCCACTGCCCGCTTGAGCGGGCCTGAACCACCGGCACCGCCGGCATCCATCGGGAGCCCTGTCCGCCCAGGACGGGGCCCCCTCTTTGGCGTCTCCATCCATCAATTGGATAAATGTTTACAGCGTGCCGGACGCGGTCTACGCTGGAGGTGCTGGGAAGCACCTCCAGTCCTCGCTGGGCGCTCTGACCGGGGCGTGAGGACTCGATTCGGTCCAATCACCTCCATATCGCACACTCATCTGGAGACTCCCATGCGCAAGGCATTCCTCGTCGTCACTGCCCTCATGTTCCTCGACACCATCGTCCAGCTCTACCTCGCGGCCTTCGGCACCTTCGGCTCGCACGTGATCGGGGACGACGCATTCGACTACCACGCCTTCAACGGCCAGGTAGTGCTTCGTTCGCTCGCGCTGCTGTCGATTGTCTTTGCTGCCCTGGCGCGAGCCGGGAAGAACACCATCTGGCTGACGGTTGGCGTCTTCCTGCTGACCTGGGTCCAGCTTCTCGTCTTCATCGTCGGCGGTATCCTGACGGGCGCGGGTCGCGACAACCCGACGGTTGCCGGGGCTTGGGCCGTCTCGACGCACGCCGTGACGGGCCTGCTCATCATCTTCAGCTGCTACTGGCTGTTCCTGCGCGCCCGCCGCCTCGACAAGACCGGCTCGGTGACCAAGGCCTCCGAAGCTCCGCGGCCCGCAGCGACGGTCTGATCCGCACCCGCTGCACCGCCCTCCTCGGACACTTACCATGGCCAGCTCGGCCGTCCTCGGCGTCGACCTGATCCTCGCCGTGGCCTGCGCCGCGGCGTGGGCGGGTGCGCTCACCGCAACGCTGGTCCTCGCGCGCGCGACGCCGCCGGGCTGGCTCCCGCGGTGGGGCGCCGGGGCCGCCGCCGGCCTCGGAATAGTTCTCGGGGCCCTGCGAATCGGAGTCTTACTCACGGGCACACCCGCACTCACCGGCGATCGGCTGCTCGGGGCCACAGCGCTGGCCGCACCCGGCTGCCTGGCTGGCCTCGCCGCGGTCGTGATTCCGCCGCTCATTCCGGCCAAGGCCCCGCAGTGGCGCTCAGCTGGCCTTGCCGCTGCCGCCTCGCTCACGGCCGCCGGGGCGCTCGCAGCCCTCACCCTGGGAACGCCGGCAGGGTGGCTTCCCCTCGCCGTGCTCGCCGCAATGGCGGTGATCGGCACAGGGGTGGCGAGCGTCGGCCTCACGAAGGGGTGGCGGCACCGCGCCGTCGTGGCCGCCGGGGCTCTCGGCGTGGCTCTCCTTGCCGGGTCGCTCTCCGTGGCATGGATGGACAGCCGGGCGGCCGCGCCGTCGTCCTTCCACGAGGCGGGGCATCACACCGTCGGCTCAGCCATGCAGCCCGCATCCGCCGTCCGTGGCGTCGATACCCTCCGCGCCGCACCGCCCACGGGGGCGGTACGCGAGTTCACGCTGCATGCCCGCGCAGAGAAGGTGGCACTCGATGACGGGCGCACGGTAAGTGCGATCACGTTCGGCTCCCTGCCCGGTCCGGAGCTGCGGGCCGTCCAGGGCGAGACCATCAGGGTTACCCTCGTCAACGACTCCGTCGCGGACGGCGTCACGCTCCACTGGCACGGCTATGACGTGCCGGATGCCATGGACGGTGTGCCTGGGGTGACCCAAGATGCCGTCATGCCCGGTCAGTCCTTCACCTACGAGTTCCCGGCCGCCCAGGCGGGAACCTACTGGTACCACACCCACCAGAACGGATCGGCGGACGTGCCGCTCGGGCTGTATGGGGCGCTCATCGTGGACCCTTCACCAGGGAGTTCCTCCGGCGTCAAGGACCTCACCGTTCCCGTTCACTCAATCGGCGGGTCTACCCTGTTCGGCAGCCACGCCGGCACGTGGGCGGAGACGGTTGCTCCGGGCACCTCGGTACGGGTCCGGCTGATCAATACGGACCAGCTCTCCCAGCGGTTCAGCGTGGCCGGAGCCGCATTCCGGCTCGCCGCGGTGGACGGCGGCGACATCACCGGCGGCACGGAGCTCACCGGTGTAGCGCTGCCCCTCGCGGCAGGCGGGCGCTACGACGTCGCGCTCACCATGCCCGACCACGCGGTGCAGATCGCCCTTGAAGGCTCCCGCAGCGGCGGTCTCACCCTCGTCCCGCCAGGGGCGCCCGCACCGTCGTCCGCGCCCCGCTACGCCGCGGGACCGGAACTCGACCTCACCTCGTACGGCCTGCCAGCGGCGGCGCCGGCACCGACCGCAGACGCCGCGGCCACCTACGTCGTCGACCACCTCCTGCGGTTCGTCGACGGCCTGCCGAAATTCGCATTTACCGTCAACGGAGCGGTGTACCCGAACATCCCGCCGCTCGTGGTGCACCAGGGCGAGAAGGTGCTTTTGACCTTGGTGAACCGCAGCGACGACATCCACCCGATGCACCCGCACGGCCATCACGTCCGCGTGGTCAGCATCGACGGCAGAGCCGTCACGGGAGAGCTGCGCATGGACAGCCTGGAAGTGCGGCCAGGGCAGACTTGGACGGTCCTGCTCACCGCGGACAATCCCGGGATCTGGATGGACCACTGCCACAATCTGAACCACGCGCGGGACGGCATGGTGTTCCACCTCGCCTACGAGGGGATCGAGTCGCCCTTCAGACAGGACGGGTCATCCGCGAACCGTCCGGAATGAGTCACGTTCGCCAACCACCTCGGTTCCATCGAGGACGCCCGGCCACACCGCACAGCCAACGTCCAGAAGATTCTCAGAAACTGGGGGCACGATGGGGACTGTGAAGAAGACTGACCACGAAGCCAAGCTCCTCGTCGTCGATGATGAGCCCAACATCCGGGAACTCCTCTCAACCTCGTTGCGCTTCGCGGGGTTCGAGGTCGTGGCGGCCGGGAACGGGCGCGAGGCGCTGGCCGCGGCAGAGGCACAGTCTCCTGACCTCGTAGTCCTCGACGTCATGCTGCCGGACATGGACGGCTTCACCGTCACGCGCAAGCTCAGGGCGGCCGGGCGGCACGTGCCCGTCCTCTTCCTCACCGCGAAGGACGAGACCGAGGACAAGGTCCAGGGCCTCACGGTGGGCGGCGACGACTACGTCACCAAACCCTTCAGCCTCGACGAGGTCGTCGCGCGCATCCGCGCCGTCCTGCGCCGCACCCAACCGGTGCTGGACGACGACGCGGTGATCCGCGTTGACGACCTCGAGCTCGACGACGACGCGCACGAGGTGCGGCGCGGCGGCGTGAGCATCGACCTCTCCCCGACCGAGTTCAAGCTCCTGCGCTACCTCATGCTCAACCCGAACCGTGTCCTGTCCAAGTCGCAGATCCTTGACCACGTGTGGGAGTACGACTTCAACGGGGACGCCTCGATCGTGGAGTCCTACATCTCCTACCTGCGCCGGAAGGTGGATGCCAACGGACCCGGGCTCATCCAGACCAAGCGCGGGGTGGGCTACGTGCTGCGGACGGCGGAGAAGCGCTAGAGGTGCTCGCCCACTGGAAGAGGGCGTCGCTGCGCACGCAGCTCGTCGCGATCATGATGGTCCTCCTCACCGGCGCCATCTTCCTGACCGCGGCGGTCACCGTGACCCAGCTGCGGACGTACCTCGTGGGCCAGCTCGACCTCCGGCTGACCACAGCCTCCGACTTCGCCAAGAACAACCAGGACATCGACCTCCTGACCAACCCGAACCCCATAGTCCCGCAGGATTATGTGCTCGTCATCTACCCGCAGGGCGCATCTCCGAGCGTCTACTACGCGCCGGACGACGCCTCCGGCCGCCCCGACATCCCGGCGATCACGCCGGACGAGGCGCGGACGATGCAGCAGCGGGACGAGGTGCGCCAGGTCCGGGGGACGGTCAACTCGATCTCCTGGCGCTACACGGCGATACCGGTGCGGATCGTGGCCGGCAATGCCCCCGCCGCGATCGTCATCGCCCTGCCCCTGACCGATGTCGAGGACGCCATCCAGCACACGCTCGGCCTCACGGCCGGCGTGGGGATTGTGACGCTCGCCTCGGTGTTCGCCATCGCCATGTGGACGGTCACGCGGGCCTTCCGGCCATTGCGGCGAGTCGAGAAGACGGCGGCAGCGATCGCCGCGGGGGACCTTTCCCAGCGCGTCGACGGGGAGGCCCCGGGCACCGAGCTCGGACGCCTCTCCACCTCGCTCAACGCGATGCTCTCCCACATCGAGGTTGCCTTCCAGGCGCGCATGGCGTCGGAGGGGCGGATGCGGCGCTTCATCTCCGACGCCTCGCACGAACTCAGGACACCGCTCGTGACCATCCGGGGGTTCTCAGAGCTGTACCGGCACGGCGCACTCGCCACGGACGATGAGGTGGCGACGGCGATGGGCCGCATCGAGAGCGAGGCCAAGCGCATGGGCACGATGGTCGAGGACCTGCTCACCCTCGCGAGGCTAGACGAGCAGCGGCCGCTCGTGCTCAAGCCTCTGGACCTGCTGCCGGTGGGCCATGACGCGGTGGTGGACGTGCGCGCGTCTGCCCCGGACCGCGAGGTTCGGCTCGTGGGGCTCGACGGCCCTGCGCCGAGTGCGGCGCCGACGCTCGGTGACGAGGCCCGGATCCGTCAGGTGGTCGGCAATCTGATCGGGAACGCCCTTCAGTACACGCCAGCCGGCAGCCCGCTCGAGGTGGCGGTCGGCACGCGCCATCAGGGGCCCCGAGCGACGGCCGTCCTCGAGCTCAGGGACCATGGGCCGGGGATCGAGGAGAAGGACGCGGCGAAGATCTTCGAGCGCTTCTACCGCGCGGACACCTCCCGCACGCGCGAGACCGGCGGAACGGGCCTGGGTCTGGCCATCGTGGCAGCGATCATCGGCTCCCATCATGGCACCGTGAGGTACCAGGACACCCCCGGCGGGGGCTCGACCTTCGTGATCGAGATGCCGTATGTGCTGGTGCCGGACAGACCGTCCGAGCCCCCGACCGGATCCGGCGACGCGGGCGCGTCCGGGAACGGCTGGACCCGCAGCTCGGAGCGCACGACGGCGCACGGCGGCACGGGCACTCAACGCACCTGACGCTGCGTCGCCACCCGCACTGGTCACTTCTCCTCCGCGCAGACGGCACATTTCCGCGGGTTGTCCACATACGGGTGCGCGTTGCTGCAGCGCGGTGGCAGCCCTTCCTAGGGTCGAGGCAGAGGAGCGGATCGGCCGCGACTTATCAGGGAAGGAACGGGAACCATGGCGATCATGAAGGTGGACACCGAGGCGATCGGCTCGAGCGCCCAGGCCGTGCTGGCAACCTCGGAGCGCGTGCGCGCCGAGGTGCAGTCGATGCGAAACAACCTCGAGAACCTGCGAGCCACCTGGGAGGGGCAGGCGTCCAACAGCTTCCAGGCCCTCGTGGCAGATTGGTCGCGAACCCAGGCACAGGTCGAGGCCTCCCTGGGCCAGATCGGCGCGGCACTGCACCACGCGGGCACCGCCTACGGGGACATCGAGACGAGCAACATGCATCGTTTTGCCAGCTGAACCCCGCTCCCCTGACGTCGGCCTGCCCGCCCTTCCCGCAGCTGGGGCCGGGCAGGCCGAAGCCTGCGGCGGCGTGCAGCCGCGGGTTGCCGTTCTGCGAGCAGTGACAGCGGGCTCTGGCAGGATGGACCCATGACCATCACTGCCGCCGCAGACGGCTCCGCCCTCGGCAACCCCGGCCCCGCAGGCTGGGCCTGGTACGTCGACGAAGACCACTGGCACGCGGGCGGGTGGCCCCACGGGACGAACAACCAGGGCGAGCTCATGGCAGTCCTCGATCTGTTCCGCTCAACCGTGCACATGGCGGATGAGCCACTGCGCATCCTCTGCGACAGCCAGTACGTGATCAACTGCATCACCAAGTGGATGCCCGGGTGGAAGCGGCGCGGCTGGAAGAAGGCGGACGGCAAGCCGGTGCTCAACGTCGACCTCCTCGCACAGATCGACGCCGAACTGGCTGGGCGGGACTACACCTTCGAATGGGTCAGGGGCCATGCCGGCCATGCTCTCAACGAGGCCGCGGACGCCAAGGCCCGCGCCGTTGCCCTCGCGTTTCAGTCCGGCCGGGCGCCCGGCGAGGGTCCGGGCTTCGGTGTCCCCCTTGTGAGCGCGGCAGCGCCGGGCACGGCAGGAGCCCCGGGCCCCGCGGGCCAACCGGACCGGCCGGCGAGCGAACAGGCCAGCCTCTTCGACGAGATCGCGCCGGAGGCCGCCGAGGCCGGGCAGCCGCGCGACCTCGATGCGGTGGTCGAGCTTGAACAGTCGCTCCTCAACCCCGATGTCCGGACCGACTACGGCCAGCTCGCCTACCTCCTCCACCCCGACTTTCAGGAAATCGGCGCGTCCGGGCGCCTGTGGGATCGAGAGGAACTCATCGAGGAGCTCGTCCAGAGGGGCGGGCAGGCGCCACGCTTCGAGCTCCTCGACGCCGTGCCGCTTGCCGATGATCTCATCCACATCGTGTACCGGACCGTGGCTGAGACCGCCTCCGAGCTGCGCTCCTCGCTGTGGCAGCGCACGGAGGGCCGCTGGCGAGTCCGCTTCCACCAGGGCACGCCGGAGGCCTGAGACCCGCTCCCGCCTTCCGCCGGGTCCCGCACGTCTGACTCCACGAACGCCGACGGCGAGGTCCCCACCGAAGTGGAGACCCCGCCGTCGTGATTCGCGGCTCCTAGCGCCTCCCGAATCCAGGAAGGAGGAGGTGGGACGGTTAGAAGCCGCCCATGCCGCCCATGTCGTCGCCACCGGGCATGGCCGGTGCGGCCTTCTCCGGCTTGTCGGCCACGACGGCCTCGGTGGTGAGGAAGAGGCCCGCGATCGAGGCGGCGTTCTGCAGCGCAGAGCGGGTCACCTTGACCGGGTCGTTGACGCCAGCGGCGAGGAGATCCTCGTACTGACCCGTGGCGGCGTTGAGGCCGTGGCCGGCGGGCAGACCGCGGACCTTGTCGGCGACGACGCCGGGCTCGAGGCCGGCGTTGAAGGCGATCTGCTTCAGCGGCGCCTCGATGGCGACCTTGACGATGTTGGCACCCGTGGCCTCGTCGCCCTCGACGGCGAGGTTGGCGAACGCCTTGGCGCCGGCCTGGATGAGGGCCACTCCACCACCGGCGACGATACCCTCCTCAACGGCAGCCTTCGCGTTGCGGACGGCATCCTCGATGCGGTGCTTGCGCTCCTTGAGCTCGACCTCAGTGGCCGCGCCCGCCTTGATGACGGCCACGCCGCCGGCGAGCTTGGCGAGGCGCTCCTGGAGCTTCTCGCGGTCATAGTCCGAGTCCGAGTTCTCGATCTCGGCCCGGATCTGGGCCACGCGGCCGGCGATCTGCTCGGCGTCGCCGGCACCCTCGACGATCGTGGTCTCGTCCTTGGTCACGACGACCTTGCGGGCCTTGCCCAGAAGGTCGAGCGTGGCGTTCTCGAGCTTGAGGCCAACCTCCTCGGCGATGACCTGACCGCCGGTGAGGATCGCGATGTCCGTGAGCATGGCCTTGCGGCGGTCGCCGAAGCCCGGGGCCTTGACGGCAACGGACTTGAACGTGCCCTTGAGCTTGTTGACGATCAGCGTGGCCAGGGCCTCGCCCTCGACGTCCTCGGCGATGATCAGCAGCGGCTTGTTGGCCTGCATGACGCGCTCGAGGACCGCAACGAGGTCCTTCACCGAGGAGATCTTCGAGTTGACGATGAGGACGTACGGATCCTCGAGGACCGTCTCCTGGCGCTCAGCGTCAGTGACGAAGTACGCGGAGAGGTAGCCCTTGTCGAAGCGCATGCCCTCGGTGAGCTCGAGCTCGAGGCCGAAGGTGTTGGACTCCTCGACGGTGATGACACCCTCCTTGCCCACCTTGTCGAGGGCCTCGGAGATGAGCTCGCCGATCTGCGCATCGCCGGCGGAGATGGACGCGGTCGCGGCGATCTCCTCCTTGGTCTCGATCTCCTTGGCGGACTCGAGCAGCTCGGCGGTGACGGCCTCGACGGCCTTCTCGATGCCACGCTTGAGGGAGAGCGGATCGGCGCCGGCGGCAACGTTGCGGAGGCCTTCCTTCACGAGGGCCTGGGCGAGGACGGTGGCGGTGGTGGTGCCGTCGCCTGCGACGTCATCGGTCTTCTTGGCGACCTCCTTGACGAGCTCCGCGCCGATCTTCTCGTACGGGTCGTCGAGCTCGATCTCCTTGGCGATGGAGACACCGTCGTTCGTGATCGTGGGGGCGCCCCACTTCTTCTCGAGGACGACGTTGCGGCCACGAGGGCCGAGGGTGACCTTGACGGCGTCGGCCAACTGGTTCAGGCCGCGCTCGAGACCGCGGCGGGCCTCTTCGTCGAATGCAATGATCTTGGCCATGACGGCTTGGTCCTTTCGGGACGTGTCTGTCGGTAGGCCACCTGCTGCAGCGCCCGCGACGGCCGGCGCCCCTCCCGCGATGTCGCGGTCAGCGTGCGCCTCACCCCAGCAAGGTGTTCCTGTCTCCCGCGGATCAACTGGTTTAGCAGTCTCACCGCAAGAGTGCTAGGTCAATGTTTAGCACTCACCCACTCCGAGTGCAAGCGCGCGGGCGGGTTGTCACGCGCCTCGCCGCGCGCGTTCGCCCGCAGCGCACCAAGCCGCGCGCGGGTTACTGCGTGACGGTCACCTCGTCGTTGCGCGTGGGCAGGTTGTCGGCGCCGAAGCCGAAGACCATGAAGCGGGCCGTGGTGACATCGCCGTGGGAGTCGAACGCGATCGGGCCCGACTGCCCGTCATAGTCCACGGAGGTCCCCTTGGCCTGGGAGGCGAGGCATGCAGGGAGCCCCGTGCACTTCTCCCGCTGTCCGTTTCCCTGCACCGAGCCGTTTCCCTGCACCGAGCCGCCCGAGACGGAGACGAGCTTCGAGGCGATGGAGGGCCCGCCGTCGTCCTTCGCTGCGCCTGCCGAGAGGATGGCGAGCGAGGCAGCATCGTACGCCTCGGCGGCGAAGGTCATGTCCGTGAGGCCGGGCGCGTGCTCGAGCACGGCGGACTGGAACTCAGAGTCCGGGAACACGCCGGGGACCACCGCCTTGGCGCCTTCCAGCGCGCGGTTGGCCAGCGCCGGACCGTAGCGGCCCAGGAGCCCGCTCGAGAGGAGGAGCCTCGAGCCGGGGACCCCCGCGTCCCGCACGCCAGCGAGGATGGCCTGCCCCTCTGTCTGTGCAATCAGGACCACGGCGTCGGCGACCTTCGCCCCGCCCGCTGCCGCACCGGCAGCGTGGCCCGTGAACTCGGTGCTTCCGGTTTCCTTCAGGCCCACCGCCCGGGCCGCGGCGGAGGCACCGTCCGCCTCGGCCTTGCCGTGGTCCCCCGCCTGGTGGAGGATCGCAATGCTCTTCGCTCCGGCGCGCCGTGCGAGCTCCACGAGCGCGGCGCCCTCCGCGCCCTCGGGGGCCGCGGTGCGGAAGTAGTAGCCGCCGCTGCGGTAGGTGCTCAGCGAGGCGGCGGTGTTGGCCGGGGAGATCAGGGGAACCTTGGCCAGGGAGAGGACGTCGATGGCCGTGCGCGCGTGGCCCGAGTCAGTGGGGCCGATCACGGCGTCGGCCCCGGCTGCGATCAGGTGCCGAGCGGCGGCCTCCATGTCAGACCCAGTCTCGGGAGGCAGCATCTCCACAGGCTTGCCGCCGAAGCCGCCGGCTGCGTTGGCCTGCTGGACAGCGAGGACCACCGCCGCGCGCTGGGCGTCGTTGAGGTACTGCGACTCCCCCGTCGAGTCCAGGAGCAGGCCAAGCCGCAGCACGCCGTCGCCCGAGGCCGGGGGAGACGCATTGCGCGCATCCACCGCCCCTGCGCACGCCGCGAGCGCCAGCACAGAGGCGAGCGCCACTGCGGCAAGGGGCCTGCGCGCTCCCCGAAGTGGCACCATCAGCCGGCGTACCCCGGGCCGACCACGACGGCCAGCGGGAGCCCCAGCGCCGGAGCCTCCTGAACGGTTGCGATGCCGACATCCGCAGCGAGTGCCTTCGCCGAGGCGGCCTGCGCGGCGCTCTGGTAGTAGACGACCGAGGCGTTGACCGGCGCACCGCCCCAGTTGCCAACCGTCGAGACGGCCCATCCAGTTGTGCGGGCCGTGGCAGCCGCGCGGGTGCCAAGTCCAGCGATGCCGGACGCGTTGTACACACCGACCTCGAGAGACTTGTCCGCCTGCGCGGGCGCGGCCGTAGTGGGCGGCGCCGTGGGTGCGGCGGACGACGGCGCACGGCTGGCCGGGGAGGAGGCCGCCGGCGTGCTGGGGGAGGCGGGGCCGCTGGAAGCCTTTGGTGCGTTGGAGGCGGTGGAACTCGTTGCGGCGGCTGGCGACGGGTTGAGCCCGATGTTGGGAAGCACGAAGTAGGCGATGGCCCCGATCACGAGCGCGACGATCGCAGCGGCCAGAATCCAGCGGAGCCCCTGAGCGGACGGCGCCCCGCCATCGGCTCTCGTCCCCCCACGTGTCCTGTGCACGCCCTGTCTGCGGGGCGACTCGGGGACAGCGTCGAATTCGTCGCGCGAATACGTGTTCATGCCTGGGTCAGGTCCTTGTGGTGGCCAGCTGGGGGACAATGGGCAGCGTCAGGCGCCCCCGCCGATCCGGCGAGCAGTGCGGGCACGCTGCCGCGACGTCCTCAGTCTACGCAACCGCTTGACGAGCATCGGATCGTGCGCGAGCGCAGCCTCAGTGTCGATGAGCGCATTCAGCTGCTGGTAGTAGTGCGTCGCCGAGAGGTCGAAGAGTTCCCTGATGGCCTGCTCCTTGGCCCCTGCGTACTTCCACCATCCGCGCTCGAGGGCGAGCATCTGCACCTCGCGCTCGGTGAGCTCGGCGGGCGTCTGGCCGTGGGCCTGGGTGCTGTCGTCACGTGCATGGGCGTGGTGTGCGGCTGCCGACATGCCCCTAAGCCTAAGAGGGAACTACAGCGATGTCATTTCACCTCGCCCGGCTCTGGCACACTGGCTGGCGTGATGGATGCCGAGCCTCTCTTCGATCTGCCTGGCCCTGCGGAGGGCGAGCCGCGCCGCGGAGGCGCCAGGCCGGCGTCGTCCGCGCAAGCGCGCGTCTCCGAAGCCCGCCAACTCGACGCGATGGCCACGGCGCCGCTTGGGGAGCTAGTCCACCCCGAGTGGGCCCGCGCCCTCGCACCGTGCGAGCCCACGCTGCGCGCGGCCCTGCGCGCCCTCGCAGCAGAGGCGCACGACGGCGGTGAGATCCTCCCTGCCCCCTCCCGCCTGCTGCGGGCGTTCAGCCGCCCGCTGAGCGAGGTCAAGGTGCTCGTGGTCGGCCAGGACCCCTACCCGACGCCGGGCCACGCGATCGGACTCTCGTTCGCGTGCGACGCGCACGTCCGCCCGCTCCCCAAGAGCCTGGCGAACATCTACCGCGAGCTCGCCGACGATCTCGGCGTCCCCGCGCCCACCACGGGAGACCTCTCGCCGTGGGCGGACGAGGGGGTCCTGCTGCTGAACAGGGTGCTGTCAGTGCGCGCCGGCGCGGCCGGCTCGCATCGGCGACTGGGCTGGGAGGCCGTCACCGACGCGGCCGTGCGGGCCGTGGTGGGACGCGGGGCCCCCCTCGTGGCGATCCTGTGGGGCAAGGACGCCCAATCGCTCGCGCCGCTGCTGGGCACGACGCCGATCATCTCCTCCGCCCACCCCTCGCCGCTGTCCGCCTCGCGCGGATTCTTCGGATCGCGGCCGTTCAGCCGGGCCAACCAGCTGCTCACGGCGCAGGGGGCGGAGCCGGTCCGGTGGGCTGCGCGCGGGGGCTGAGGGAGCAACGAGGCGTCGAAGCGCCGGAAGGATACGCTGGGAGGCATGACGCAATCCCCTGAACGCGCCGCCGCGGCGCCCGCCGAGTCCGCGCGGCCCGTGAAGAAGCCGCGCCCAACACTCGATCTGACTGTCCTCCGCACCGAGCAGATCACGCCCCACATGGTCCGCGTCGTTGCAGGCGGCAAGGGGTTCGACGCGTTCGCGGACAACGGATTCACGGACAAGTACGTCAAGATCTCCTTCCCCACCGTGCTTCCGGGCGGGGTCTGGCCCGAGGGGCCGGTGGACCTTCCCGCGCTCAAGGAACAGCTCCCGCGCGAACAGTGGCCCGTGACGCGCACATACACCGTGCGCTGGTTCGATCCGGCCGCCCGCGAGCTCGCGGTGGACTTCGTGGTGCACGGTGACGAGGGCCTCGCCGGACCCTGGGCTGCTGCGACGGTCCCCGGCGACCGACTCGTGTGCGCGGGTCCGGGTGGAGCCTACTCCCCCTCGGCGGATGCCGAGTGGCACCTCTTCGCGGGGGACGAGTCCGCGTTCCCCGCGATCGCCGCCGCCCTCGAAGCCCTCTCCGAGGACGCCCGGGGCATGGCGTTCCTCGAGGTCGGCTCGGCCCTGGACGTCCTCGAGTTCGCCGCACCCAAGGGCATCGAGCTCCGGTGGCTCTCGCGCGAGGGATACCCGGCCGGTGAGACCGTGATCCTCGCCGAGGCCGTGGCGGGGGCCGCGTGGCTGCCGGGGACTCCCCATGTCTTCGCACACGGCGAGCGCGGCGCCATGAAGGAGCTGCGGGCGGTGTTCAAGGAGCGCGGCGTGCCGCGGGAGCGGCTCTCGCTGTCCGGGTACTGGGCACGGGGCCGCGCGGAGGACGAGTTCCAGGCGGAGAAGAAGCTACCGGTCGGGCAGATCTGAGGGTCGCCCTCCGAGGGTTGTCTCGTGCGCGTGAGGATCATCTCCTGCGCGCCCGGCGGCGGCGCTCGAGCGAGGTCGCGCTGCGCGTGAACGGCCGTGCGAGGTTGTCGCCCAGCACCACTCCCGCCGCCGCGCCCAGGATGATAGCCATCGCGGTGAGCATTCCGCCGGCACCGGAGGTGATCTGGGTGGCGTCGACCGTCGCGATGTACATGGATCGGAAGATCGTCAGGCCGGGCAGCAGGATGAGGGCCGCCGGCACGGCGACCACGAGCTGGGGAGCCCCGAGCCGGAGCGCCACAATCCGGGCGAGGAAGCCCATGACCACGGCGCTCACAGCGGGTGCGAGCCTGTCCCCCACCCCGAGCAGCTGGACTCCCGTCAAGGCGAGGTACCCGGCCACGCCCACGGCCGCCGTGGGCAGTACGAGCCGGCGTGCGCTCTGCTCCGTCACAGCGATCGCCGCCACGGCCACCCCGATGAGCAGCACCTCGACCACGTAGGGGTAGGCGGGCGGGAAGGTCTCCGTGACGTCGATCCGCTCGATCCCGAGCATCTCCCCGATGGCCGTCGCCACGGAGATGCCCGCCACGAGGGCGGCGAACGTCAGGAAAGCCGAGAGGTACCGCCCCGCTGCAGTGACGGGGAAGCCGTTGATGGCGTCCTGGGTCGCCGAGACGAGCCGCGCCGTCGGCAGGAGGAGGAGGATTCCCCCCACCACCACGATCGTGGGCGTAATCGGCAGGTGCGCGGCGAACATGAGCAGCGCGATCATCGTCACGAGGAACGAGCTCGCGAGGGTGGTGAAGAAGTCAGGCACCCGCCACCGGCCGAGCACCCGCCCCACGAGCGAGACGAGCAGGTTCGAGGCGAATGCGGTGAGCGAGGCGAGGAGCCCGCCCCCAAGCACCCCCACGAACGAGGCCGCAAACGCGCCGAACGCGACGGTCACGGCCCATTTGGGGAAGGGCTTGGCGCGGCGCGAGATGGACTGCAGTCTGCGTGTGGCCTCGTTCAGGCCCACCCCGCCGGCGGTGATCTCGGTGACGAGCTGGTGCACGAGCACGAGTCCGGCATAGTTGGACGTCCACGATCGCACCACCCTCAGGAGCGAGCTCGGAGTCCCCTCTTGGGGCGCATAGTTGATCGCGACCGACTGGTTGGTGATGTCCACCTCGACGTGGCGCAGACCGAGGGCGGTGGTCACGGCGATCATCGAGGTCTCGACCTCGAGTGCGCCCGCGCCGTACCGGAACATCGTCTCGGCAAGCTCGAGTGCGAAGTCGAGGGTTCGCCGCGCGGACACGTCGGGACCGGCCGGGATCGAGGGGTTGGCGTAGGGGCTTCCGGCCAGGCGCTCCACGATGCTCATCGGCGCGGTGGGCGGGTTCTCGCCCAGCATGAGCCGGGCCAGGACGCGCTTGGCCGCGGCGTTGGCCCGCACCTGGGACGCGGTGATCGGCTGTGTCGTGGGGCCGCCGCCCGCGCCGGGTTCCGGCGTGCCTGCCCCTGCCTGTGGCGCCCCGACGCGGGGCGGGGCGGACGACGGCGGTTCCCCACCCGCCGTCGTGCGCCTGCCCGCTCCGGAGGTGCTGGCCGAGGGGATGGGCCGCGCAACGGGCGCGACGTCCGTGAAGGCGACGGGTGCGATCTGCGGTATAGCCCCCGCGGGGATGTCCCCGTGGGGGTCGTAGCCGTCAGCGACGGGATCGCCGGCGGCTTCGCGTGCGGACGTCTTCCCCGCGTCAGCCATGGCGCGCCCCGATCAGTAGAACTGCTGGCCCGTGCGGCGCGTGTAGAGCTGGCGCGCGATGCGCTCGCCCGCCGTGCTCCACGCCCTGTAGCGGAGAGGATCGATCACGAAATCCCAGCAGCCCACGAAGTCCGTCACGGTCTTGGTGAACGAGGTCTTGAACAGGCCAAGGCCGTGGAACGGGTGCGAGGTGTCCTTGAGCCGGTCCGCCGGCGGGGTTCCGCAGAAGTCGAACTCGGTGCAGCCGAGCTCCTTGACCCTGTTGGTGGCGGTCCACTGGACGAGGTGGGAGTCGCCATACTGGGTACGCCGCTGGAGCGAACCGCCATCCTTGTATGTGCCCTTGCGGCCATAGTTGATCACGAAGGCGCCCACCGCGGGGCGGCCGTTCTCGTAGACAAAGTAGAGCCGGCCCTGGCCCCGGGAGGTGAACTCCGTCCAGAACTGCCGGTAGTACTCGAAGCCGCGCACCTGGGCCCCGGTGTTGGACTTGGCGTTGAGCGTTCCAGTCATGAGGGCGTGCATCGCGCGGTAGTTCTCCAGTGTGGGCTCGGCCTCGACCACCTCGACCCCCTCGCGCTCGGCGCGGCGGACGGCGTTGCGTCCGCGGGAGTGCAGGCTCTTGAGGACCAGCCTGGGCTCGGGGGCGATGTCCAGGATTGCCGTCGAGTCGTTGGGCTGGAGGTTCGGGACCTTGACGAGGCCCGCGCCTGTCAGCACGGCGCGGGCGTCCTCGGAGTCAATGATGTCAGGCTCAATTTTGACGGCGAAGACGCCGAGCCGCTCGCGCGCCACGAGGCCCTTGATCGCCTCGAGGGCCGCAGGGACCTCGTTGACGTCGACGACGTCGGGTCCCTTGATGAGGTACCAGAATCTGCCGAGGACGGGCAACGACTTCTCGAGGACGAGGTTGTAGCTCGGCTGTGCTGGTACCTCGGCCCCGCCCGCGTGGCTGGCAGGTTCGAGCACGAGGAACCTCACCTCCCAGCCGAAGTTCCGCTTGACTGCCGCGAAGGCGGCCGACTGCAGGAGATTTCCGCCATTCGGGTTCGCGGTGACGTGCTTGTCCCAGTGGGCGATCTCGTCCGGGCTCGCGAAGCGGGCGATGAACCTGGGGTCGGTCAGGGTGGGACGGGCAGGGAGGCTGCTCAAGGGGGCTGAGTCCTTCAATCGCGGATGGGGGCCTATGCCAGTCTAGTCAGTCGGCCCGCTTCCCCCTCGCCGGGGACGGGAGGTTTGCCCGCCGCCGCATCGGGAAATGCGGAAGGCATGACACAGAACACCACAGGAAACATCACTGGCAAGAAGGTCGCGTTCCTCCTCACCAAGGGCGTCGAGCAGTCTGAACTCACGGAGCCGTGGAAGGCCGTTGAGCAGGCCGGCGGCCAGCCGGTCCTCGTGTCCCCCGAGAGCGGACAGGTCACCGCCATGACGCACGACTGGGACCACGGGGAGTCCTTTGCCGTGGACGTTCCGCTCTCCCAGGCCCGCGCCGAGGACTTTGACGCGCTGGTGCTCCCGGGCGGCTCAATCAATGCGGACCGCTTGCGGCTCGAGGGGGACGCGGTGGCCCTGGTGAAGTCCTTCGCGGAGGCCGGCAAGCCGATCTCGGCGATCTGCCACGCACCGTGGATCCTCATCGAGGCCGGCCTCGTCCAAGGGCGGCGCATGACGTCGTACGCGTCCCTGCAGACGGATCTGCGCAATGCCGGGGCCGACTGGGTAGACGAGCAGGTCGTGACCGACCGCGGGCTGACAACCTCGCGAAACCCCGGAGACCTCGAGGCCTTCTGCTCGAAGATGCTCGAGGAGATCTCCGAGGGGCAGCACGCGGAGATCTGAGCTCAGCGCGGCCTCAGCACTCCACGACGTTGACGGCGAGCCCGCCCATCGCGGTCTCCTTGTACTTGCTGCTCATGTCCCTGCCGGTCTCACGCATGGTCACGATCACCTCGTCCAGGGAAACGCGATGGGTGCCGTCGCCCCAGAGCGCCATCTTCGCGGCGTTGATCGCCTTCGCGGCGGCGATGGCATTGCGCTCGATGCAAGGGACTTGGACGAGGCCGCCAATAGGATCGCACGTGAGGCCGAGGTTGTGCTCCATCGCAATCTCGGCCGCGTTCTCGACCTGCGCGGGAGTGCCGCCCATGACCTCCGCGAGCCCGGCAGCCGCCATGGACGACGCCGAGCCGACCTCGCCCTGGCAGCCCACCTCCGCCCCCGAGATGGACGCCTGCTCCTTGTAGAGCACGCCGATGGCACCGGCGGCCAGGAGGAACCGCACCACCACGTCGTCCTTGTCCTCCTGCGTTGCCTTGTCCATGCCAGGGGCATAGTTGAGCGCGTAGTACAGGACGGCGGGGATGATGCCCGCCGCGCCGTTGGTGGGCGCTGTGACGACCCGCCCGCCGGACGCGTTCTCCTCATTCACCGCGAGGGCGATGAGGTTGACCCATTCCTGCCAGTACTTGGGGTCGCGGTCCTTGTCCTCCTTCAGGAGCCGCTCGTGCCAATCGGGCGCACGACGGCGCACCTTGAGGCCGCCGGGCAGGATCCCCTCCCTCTTGAGGCTGGACTCGACGCAGGCCTCCATGACGGACCAGATGTGGAGGAGTCCTGCTCGGATGTCCTCTTCCGAACGGGAGGCCTTCTCGTTCACGAGCATGATGTCGCTGATCGAGAGGCCCTTCGAGGAGCAGCGGCCGAGCAGCTCGGCGGCTGTGCGGAACGGGAAAGGGAGTTCCTTCTTGGACTCGTCGAGGTCCTTCTGGGCCGAGGCCTCCTCGCCCTCGCGGACGATGAACCCGCCTCCCACGGAGAAGAAGGTGGCCTCGTGCAGCAGCTCTCCCGGCCCGTCGGCGCCCTCTGCGCTGAAGACCTGGAACTTCATGCCGTTCGTGTGCCGCGGCAGGACCGTGAGGGGATGGAGCACGATCTCCTCGACCGAATAGGGCAGTTCGCGGCCCCCGGCGAGGTTGAGGGTGCCGGTCTCGGCGATGGCGGTGAGCCGTTCTTCGACCTGCTCGGGGAGGATCTCCTCGGGTTCGAAGCCCTCGAGGCCCAGGAGCACGGCGGTGAACGTGCCGTGGCCATGGCCGGTTGCCGCGAGGGAGCCGTAGAGGTCCACGCGCAGCGAGGCGACGCGTTCGAGGAAGCCCTTCTCGCGCAGCTCGCGCGCGAACACCGCACCTGCCCGCATCGGGCCTACGGTGTGGGAGCTGGACGGGCCGATGCCCACGGAGAACAGTTCGAAAACGCCGACGGCCATGACCTGGTTCCTTCCTGAAGACTGTGCTGACCTGCGGTTTGCGGGGTCCCTGGCGGGCCCTTGAGCGAGCCAAGGACCCCGCAGCCGGGTCAGTGGAGGTCGGCGACCCCGGGGTAGAGCGGGTGCGCTGCGGCGAGGGCGTCCACGCGCGCCTTGAGCGGAGTCAGATCCGCACCATCGGTGGCGATGAGCGCCTCGGCGATGATGTCAGCGACCTCGCGGAACGCGGCGTGGCCGAAGCCGCGCGTTGCGAGGGCGGGCGTCCCGATCCGGAGGCCAGAGGTGACCATCGGCGGGCGCGGATCGAACGGGACCGCGTTCCGGTTCACAGTGATGTCGATCGCCGCGAGCCGGTCCTCGGCCTGCTGGCCGTCGAGGGCCGCGTCGCGCAGGTCCACGAGGACCAGGTGCACGTCCGTCCCGCCGGACACCACGCCGATGCCGGCGGCCTTGACGTCGTCCTGCATCAGCCGCTCGGCGAGGATCTTCGCGCCGGCGAGCACGCGCTCCATGCGCTCCTTGAACTCCGGCGAGCCGGCGATCTTGAAGGCGACGGCCTTGCCCGCGATCACGTGCTCGAGCGGGCCGCCCTGCTGTCCGGGGAACACCGCGGAGTTGATCTTCTTCGCGATGTCGGCGTCACTGGTGAGGATGATGCCGCCGCGCGGACCAGCGAGGGTCTTGTGCGTCGTCGAGGTCACCACGTGGGCGTGCGGGACGGGCGAGGGGTGCAGGCCGGCGGCCACGAGGCCCGCGAAGTGTGCCATGTCGACCATGAGGTACGCGCCCACGGAGTCGGCGATCCGGCGGAACTCGGCGAAATCGAGCTGGCGCGCATAGGCACTCCAACCGGCCACGATGAGCTGCGGCCGGTGCTCCTGCGCGAGGCGCTCCACCTCGGCCATATCGATGCGGTGATCATCCTCCCGGACCTGGTACGGGACGATGTTGTAGAGCTTGCCGGAGAAGTTGATCTTCATCCCGTGTGTGAGGTGTCCGCCGTGGGCCAGGTTCAGCCCCATCACGGTGTCCCCGGGCTTGATGAGCGCATGCATCACCGACGCGTTGGCCTGCGCCCCCGAGTGAGGCTGGACATTGGCGTACTCGGCACCGAACAGCGCTTTGACACGGTCGAGCGCGAGCCGCTCGATCACGTCGACGTGCTCGCAGCCACCGTAGTAGCGGCGGCCCGGATAGCCCTCCGCGTACTTGTTCGTGAGCACGGAGCCCTGGGCCTGCATGACCGCGACGGCCGTGTGGTTCTCCGAGGCGATCATCTCGAGGCCTCCGCGCTGGCGGTCTGCCTCGGCGTCGATCGACGCGGCGATCTCCGGGTCCAGCTCGGCGATGTCGGCGTCTAGGGACACCGAACGGATCTGCTCGAACTGCGCCCTGTCGGTGCCCGGCACCGTCGCCGCGCTCACAGCTCGCCGCCGTTCTTGGCCGCGTACTCCTCGGCGGTCATCAGCGGGCCCTCTTCGGTCACCTCGACCGTGAAGAGCCAGCCGGCGCCGTAGGGGTCCTCGTTCACCAGGGCCGGGTTGTCGATGGCCTCCTGGTTGACCTCGACGACAGTGCCGGAGACCGGCGAGTAGAGATCGGAGACGCTCTTCGTGGACTCGATCTCGCCGCACGTCGAACCAGCGGCAACCTCGCTGCCAGCCTCAGGCAGGTCGAGGTAGACGACGTCGCCGAGCGCGTCGGCGGCGACTTGGGAGACGCCGATCTTGGCGGGCGTTGCGTCGGTGTCGAGCCACTCGTGCTCTTCGGAGTAGCGGAGGCCGGACTGGACCTTGCTCATGGGCGGTGTTCCTGTTCTTCTTCGAAGGGGAAAAATCAGCGGGCGCCGGAGGGCGCTGGGTGAACTACTTCTGGCGCTTGTAGAACGGCAGCTGGATGACCTCGAACGGCTCGGCCTTGCCGCGGAGATCCGCGTCGACCTTGGTGCCGACCGCCGAGTGGGCCACATCGACGTACGCAAGCGCGATGGGGTAGCCGAGCGTCGGGCTGGGCTGGCCGGAGGTGACCTCGCCAACCGGTACCCCGTCGACGAGGATCGGGTAGTGCGAGCGCGCAGCGCGCCGCCCAAGCCCCTTCAGTCCCACCAGACGCCGACCGGTCGTGGTGCCCTCGCCCTCAGCCTTCTTCGCCTCCAGCGCGGCCCGGCCCACGAAGTCGCCTTCCTTGGTCTTGAGGGCGACGACGCCGCCCAGACCTGCGGCGAACGGCGACCCCTCGCGGGAAAGCTCATTGCCATAGAGCGGCATGCCAGCCTCGAGGCGCAGCGAGTCGCGGGCCGCGAGACCGCACGGGACGAGGCCGTGGGCGTTGCCGGCCTCCTCGAGTGCCTTCCACAGCTGGACCGCGAGCTCGTTGCCGACGAACAGCTCGAACCCGTCCTCGCCGGTGTAGCCCGTGCGGGCAAGGAACACCGGAACGCCAGCGATGTCCACCTCGATGCCGGCGTAGTACTTGAGCTGGCGGATGTCCTCGTGGTCCTCGGAGCCGGCCACGGAGAGGAGGATCGCCTCGGCATTCGGGCCCTGGACCGCCACAAGGGAAGTCTCGGCGGAGGCGTCGCGCAGCGTCACGCCCTCTGCGCCGAAGGCCGTGCGTCGCGCCTCGAGCTCGCCGGCCACAGTGAGTGCGTTGCCTGCGTTGGGGACGACGAGGAAGTCCTCCTCGGCCACACGGTAGACGATCAGATCGTCGATGATCCCACCGTCCTCAGTGCAGATCAGCGAGTACTTGGCCTTCCCGACGGCGACCGCCGAGAGCTTTCCCACGAGCGCGTAGTCGAGGAACGCGGCCGCCTGGGGGCCCGTGGCCCAGACCTCACCCATGTGGGAGAGATCGAACAGCCCAGCGGCCTCGCGGACGGCGCGGTGCTCCGCAAGTTCCGAGCCGTACTTGAGCGGCATCT
Source organism: Sinomonas notoginsengisoli (assembly GCF_021554725.1). GTDB lineage: Bacteria > Actinomycetota > Actinomycetes > Actinomycetales > Micrococcaceae > Sinomonas > Sinomonas notoginsengisoli. Next base: position 149,567 of record NZ_JAIZDP010000007.1, read on the forward strand.
GCCAGCCGCCGAAGTCTGTGAAGGACGCCCCGAGGGCTGCGTGCTCGTCGTAGAGCGCGGTGTGCTTCTCGGCCGTGGCCTGGCCGGTAGTCGTTTCAGTCATGGAAGTCTCCTAGCGAAGGTTGAGCGGGGTCGAGGGGGTCGAAGCCCGGCGTGCGCAGCTTCGACCCCGCTCACCAGCGTTGATCAGTCCTCGAAGGCTTCGAGGGGCGGGCACGCGCAGATCAGGTTCCGGTCGCCGGCGGCGCCGTCGACGCGGCCCACAGGGGCGAAGTACTTGTCCTGCTTGTGGACCTTGCCCGGGAAGGCCGCCTGCTCGCGGGTGTAGGGACGGTCCCAGTCGCTCGAGACCACAGCCGCAGCCGTGTGCGGCGAGCGGCGCAGCGGGGACTCCTCGACGGAGAAGTCTCCGGTGGACACCTGGTCGATCTCGGCACGGATCGAGATCATCGCATCGATGAAACGGTCGATCTCGCCGAGGTCCTCCGACTCAGTCGGCTCGACCATGAGCGTGCCGGCCACCGGGAATGCGAGGGTCGGAGCATGGAAGCCGTAGTCGATGAGCCGCTTCGCGACGTCCTCCGCGGTCACACCGGTCTTGGCGGTGAGATCGCGCAGGTCGAGGATGCACTCGTGGGCCACGAGGCCCGCCTCGCCCGTGTAGAGCACCGGGAACGAGGAGTCGAGGCGCTTGGCGATGTAGTTGGCGGCCAGGAGCGCCGACTTCGTGGCCTCGGTGAGGCCGTCCCCGCCCATGAGCTTGACGTACGCCCACGAGATCGGCAGGACGCCAGCTGAGCCGAAGCGGGAGGCAGAGACTGGAACGCCGTGCTCCTCCGGGCCGCCCTGCCACACCGCGGCATCGCCGGGCATGAACGGGGCGAGGTGGGCGCGGGCGGCGACGGGGCCGACGCCGGGGCCGCCGCCGCCATGCGGGATGCAGAACGTCTTGTGCAGGTTCAGGTGGGAGACGTCGCCGCCGAACTTGCCCGGCTGGGCGAGGCCGACGAGGGCGTTCATGTTGGCGCCGTCGATGTACACCTGGCCGCCCGCGGCGTGGACCTTGTCGCACACGTCCCGCACGTCGGCGTCGTACACCCCGTGGGTGGACGGGTAGGTGACCATGATCGCCGCCAGGCTCTCGCGGTTCGCCTCGATCTTCGCCTCGAGGTCGGTGTGGTCGATCGTGCCGTCGGACGCGGTGGCCACGACGACGACCTTCATGCCCGCCAGCACCGCCGAGGCCGCGTTGGTTCCGTGCGCGGAGGCCGGGATGAGGCAGACGTTGCGCTGACCCTCCCCGCGTGAGCGGTGGTACCCACGGATGGCGAGCAGGCCCGCGAGCTCGCCCTGGGACCCAGCGTTCGGCTGGATCGAGACCTGGTCGTAGCCCGTGATCGCGGCGAGGTCGGCTTCGAGGCCGGCAATGAGCTCACGCCAGCCCTCGGTCTGGGAATCCGGGGCAAACGGGTGGATCCCGGCGAACTCGGGCCACGTCATGGACTCCATCTCGACCGTGGCGTTGAGCTTCATCGTGCACGAGCCGAGCGGGATCATCGTGCGGTCGAGGGCGAGGTCGCGGTCCGAGAGCTTGCGCAGGTAGCGCAGCATCTGGGTCTCAGAGCGGTGTGAGTGGAAGACCGGATGGGTCAGGTAGGCGCTTGAGCGCAGCGAGGCCGTCTCGATGTCGAACTCCCCGGCGCTGCCCTCCGCGCCGCCGCGCACGTCGAGGCCGTCGCCCGCGGCGCCCGCGCCGAACACGCCGGCAACTGTGGCGACGTGGTCCGACGTGGTGGTCTCGTCGCACGAGATGCCCACCGTGTCCGCGTCGACGAAACGCAGGTTGATGCCCTGGCGCTCGGCCTTCTCGACGATTGCTGCTGCGCGTCCTGGGACGCGGGCCTGAACAGTGTCGAAGAAGCTGCGGTGCGCCACCTCGACCCCAGCGCCGGCGAGGGCTGCCGCGAGCGAGCGGGCGTGGCCGTGGGTACGCTGGGCGATCGCCTTGAGGCCCTCGGGCCCGTGGTAGACGGCGTACATCGACGCGACGATCGCAAGGAGCGCCTGCGCGGTGCAGATGTTGGACGTAGCCTTCTCGCGGCGGATGTGCTGCTCGCGGGTCTGGAGGGCCAGACGGTAGGCGGGCATCCCGGCGTCGTCCTTCGACACGCCCACGAGGCGGCCGGGGAGCTGGCGCTCGAGGCCCTTGTGGACGCTCATGAACGCGGCGTGGGGGCCGCCATAGAACAGCGGGACGCCAAAGCGCTGCGCGCTGCCCACGGCAATGTCGGCACCCTGCTCGCCGGGCGACTTGATGAGGGTGAGGGCGAGCAGGTCAGCGGCGATCGTCACCATCGCGCCGCGCTCCTTCGCCTGGGCGATGAGCGCCGTGGCGTCGTGGACGGCACCGGAGGCGCCCGGCTGCTGGATGACGATGCCGTTGATCGGGCCGTCGGGCAGGCCAGCCGAGAGGTCCGCGATCTCGACATCGAACCCGAGCGCCGCGGCGCGGCCCTTGACGATCGCGATGGACTGCGGGAAGAGGTCGGCGTCGAGAACGGTTCGGCCCCCCGCCGCGTCCCTGTTCTTGTTGGACCGGCGCATGAGGAGCACCGCCTCGACCACGGCGGTGGCCTCGTCGAGGAGCGACGCGTTGGCGATCGCGAGTCCGGTGAGGTCCTCGACGGCAGTCTGGAAGTTCAGGAGGGCTTCGAGGCGCCCTTGGGAGATTTCCGGCTGGTACGGGGTGTACGCCGTGTACCAGGCCGGATCCTCCACGACGTTGCGGCGGATGACCGGCGGCGTGACGGTGTCGTAGTAGCCCTGACCGATCATTTGGACCCGAGGCTTGTTCTTTGAAGCGAGCGCGCGGAGCGCGGACAGGGTCTCGGCCTCGCTCAGCGCCTTGTCCAGGACGAGCGGCGCGTCCTGCTTGATGCTGTCGGGAACCGCGGTTGCGGCGAGGGCGTCGACGCTGTCGAAGCCGACAGCGTTGAGCATGTGCTTGATGTCGGCATCGCGACGGGCACCGATGTGCCGGTCGACGAAGGCTGCGGGGGTAAGGTCCGTCACGGGGAACTCCATCAATCAGGCCCGGCCCGATGGGCCCGGCTTTTGACTCCAGTTCCTCCCCGCTCTGTATGGGACCTGAGAGATTCCGCCGGATGGTTCCGGCTTGCACCGTCGGTGAGCCCCCGCTGAGTGGGGACGCTTTCCAGAGTTGCCTTGCCGCAGCGGTACGGGTGCCTGAGAGATTCCTGGGGAGGTGTTGCTCCTACGGCGCCTGCTTGCTCATGCTCGCAGGACTCTCCCGCCGCAGATCAAAGGCTGATTTGTTCAGTTATCGCCCGCACAGACGCGGCAGCGCTTGCGGGGGCGTGAACCTATTGTGCTATGCCGAGGCTCACATCGGCAAATGCCCCGCGCCACATGCGCCTTCCCAAAGTTCAGGCCGACCCTGACCGGCTTCACCGAATGGCCACGAAAGTCGGCGCTCTGTTTAGGCTCCTGTTCAGAATCCCGTCCGGCATGCTGGCTAGCGTTCCGCACATGACGAGACTGTCAAAAACCACCCGCAGAACCATCGCGGTCACCGCCGCCCTCGCCCTTGTCGGCGGGGGCGTGGCCGTCGCCGTGGCACCGCTTGTTGCGGGGCCGTCCAAGGACGGCACTGCCACGACCCCCACCGGGCAGCGTGTGACCCCGTGGGGCATCCAGACCGTACTCGGTGACCTTCCGCTCAACTCGGCCCTCTCGCCCGATGGCAAGCGTCTCCTCGTGACCAACAACGGCCAGGGCACCCAGTCCATCCAGCTCATAGACACCGACGACCACGAGGTCGAGCAGACACTCTCCTACCCGTCCCCTGAGTCGCTCTATGTGGGCCTCGCTTGGAGCCCTGACGGGACCAAGGCCTATGCGAGCGCCGCTGCGAACGCCAAGATCCGCACGTATACGGTCGACGGCGGCAAGCTCACCGAGGGCGCGCCGCTCGCCTTCCCGACAAAGACCCCGGACGGCAAGGCCCTCAACCTGTACCCGGCGGGACTCGCCGTCACCCCTGACGGCAGGCGCCTCGTGGTCGCAGACCAGCTCGGCAACGCCGTCTCGGTCGTCGACACAGCGACGGGCGAGGTGCAGACGGCACCTGCGGGCAGCAAGCCGTTCGCCGTTGCCCTCTCCCCCAACGGCAAGACCGCCTACGTGACCAACCAGGGCGCGTCCGATGTGAGTGTCGTGGACGTCTCAGGCGCCCAGCCCGCCGTCGTGCGCACGTTCGGCGTGGGCCTGCACCCCAATAAGGCAACGATCTCCTCGGACGGCTCGAGGCTCTATGTTGCCAACGGCGACGAGGACAGTGTGAGCGCCGTGGACACCGCAACCGGCGACGCGAAGACGATCAGCCTCAGCCCCTATGCGGATGCCCCGGTGGGCACTAATCCGACCGGCCTCGCGCTCGACGAGAAGGGCGGCCGCCTCTTCGTGGCGAACTCGGGCAACAACGACGTCGCTGTGGTCGACATCGCCGACCACAGCGTCTCCGGCGTGATCCCGAGCGCGTGGTACCCGTCCTCACTCGCGTTCCGGGGCGGCACGCTCCACGTGACGAATGCGAAGGGGCTCGGGGCCGGGCCCAACGACGGCCCTGGCCACCCGGATCCGACCTCGACCGCCAAGACGGCCGAGAACCAGTACTCCGGCTCGATGATCAAGGGAACGCTCTCGAGCTATGAGGTGCCGACTGGGGGCCAACTGCAGAAGGCCACCGAGCAGGTCAAGAACAACAACCGCCCGGCAACCACCGGCGTCGGCGCCGTAGTGCCTTCCCAGGCGGGCGGCCAGACGCCGATCAAGCACGTGATCTACGTGGTCAAGGAGAACCGCACCTACGATCAGGTGCTGGGGAACATAGGCCAGGGCAACGGCGATCCGGCCCTCAACCTCTTCGGTGACGACTCGGCCCCCAACATACGCGCCCTCGCGAAACGGTTCACCACGATTGACAACTTCTACGCCGACGCCGAGGTCAGCGCCAACGGCTGGAACTGGGTCACGCAGGCCAACTCGAACCCGTACGCCGAGCAGATGTGGCCGGCCAACTACTCGGGCAGGAAGGCGCCCTATCCCTCGGAGAACTCCAACCCAGAGAACGCAGCCCAGGACCCCTCGAATTCGTACGTCTGGCAGCGCCTCGACAAAGCTGGAGTGAGCTTCCGGAACTACGGGTTCTTTGTGAACAACACCGCCAATGGGGCAGTCTCGTCGGACCCTGTGCTCAACGCGAAGACAGACAAGGACTACCGAGGGTACGACCTCAAATGCCCCGACTCCTCCGGCACCTTCGCGCCGCTGGCCACGAACTGCGGCACCCCACGCGTGGATCAGTGGGTCAAGGACTTCGGCTCCCAGATCTCGTCGGGGACCGTTCCGACCGTGCAGTTCGTGCGCCTGCCGAACGACCACACGCAGGGCACGAAGGCCGGGGCCCCGACCCCGCAGGCCTACGTCGCGGACAACGACTATGCACTCGGCCGCCTCGTCGACACCGTCTCGCACTCGCCGATCTGGAAGGACACCGCGATCTTCGTCACGGAGGACGACGCCCAGAACGGCCCTGACCATGTGGACGCACACCGCACGCTTGCGCTCGTGATCAGCCCGTACACGCAGACCGGCAAGGTCGATTCGACGTTCTACTCGACCGCGTCGATGGTGCGCACGATCGGCCTCCTCGCGGGCTTCAGGCCGCTCACCCAGTTCGACGCGTACGCGACGCCCATGAGCGCCTCCTTCACGGCAAACCCGAGGCTCGAGCCCTACACGGCCCTGAGGCCGACCTACCCGATGACAGCGCTCAACGGATCGAACGCGCCGATGGCCGCACAGTCCTCAGTGCAGGACCTGAGCGGTGAGGACCGGATCGACGAGCGCACCTTCAATGAGGCGATCTGGAAGTCCGTGAAGGGCGCCGACTTGTTGATGCCCGAGCCGCAGCACACTGTGATCGGCAGTGGCAGCACCAAGACCGGATCTGACCCGGACGGGGACGGCCGCTGATCCGTCAGACCAAGTAGCCCGAGAGACACGAGGGGCCCGGATCCGTGAGGATCGGGGCCCCTCGTCCACGCGGCTTCCGCCAGCTGCTCAGCCGGCGGCCTGGGACCTATCGTGATTCAGCCGCTCCTGCACCACCTCTGTGGACCGCATGAGGCAGCGAACAGCGCCCATCATCACGGCCGCCCCGATGAAAGCCAGAACACCCACTGCGAACAGCAGCCCGCCCAGGGCCACAATGCCGAAGAACACGGCAGTCTGAAGGTTGAACTCGAACATTGCCCCACTCGCTCCGGCCCCTCAAGGTGATGAGCTCTACGCCAATTCTGACCCGAGCGGACCTGCTGGATTGACGCGAGGCCACCCTGCCGAAGGTGATGTTGCCCACACAGCCCGGAGTGCGGAGACCGCCTCGTCCTGCAGACCGTGTTTGTCGTGGAGCAGCTCGTCAGCCCGCACAGCGGGCCTTCCATTCCTCGCGCAGCACGCCGTAGACCACCGCGTCGTAGAGTTCACCGCGGACCTTGCGGGCCTTGCGGAACCTCGCTTCCTCGGTGAAGCCGAGCTTCGCGCCGATGCGGCACATGCCCGTGTTCCCGCTCCAAGTGGCGAAGTCCAGCCGGCTGCTGTCCGTCACAGCGAAGAGGTAATCGGTCCATAGCGCAAGGGCTTCGGTGCCGTAGCCACCGGACCAGTGCGCGGGGTCGAAGATGACCAGCCCGAGCCGCCGCCAGGGAAGCAGCGCGGTGCCGTCCGCGGACTCGGCCGTCGGCTTCTCCTCCCAGTACCAGGACACCTGGCCCACGAACTCCCCCGAGGCCGCGTCCACGATGGCGAGATGCTCGCGCACCGCCGGCCAATCGCCGTCGTGCGCTCTGCTCAGCAGCGAATCGCACCAGCCATTCGCGCCCTCGGCGGTCCACCGTGCATAGTAGGGCCCGTCGAAGAGCTGCCACTCGTGGACCCCGCCGCTGGCCGACCCGGGTGCGGGCGGGACGATCCAGCGGCGGAACGCCTCGATGTCGGCGGGGGTCCAGTCCCGCAGGGCCACGCGGGAGCCGCTGAGGAGCACGGGGTCGGTCACCCGGCCCACCCTACAGAGTCCAGGAAAACAGGGACCGGCAGCGTTCCCGCGCATCCACCCGGCGCCCCGTGACATCCTCGAGGCCGAGAGCGATGCCTCACGGCCTCAACGGGCAAGGCCTGCCCGTCGCAGCGCCTCCGCGAGGGCCGTATCAGCAGGGGCCGGCCCTTGCCCTCCACGCTGTCCGCCTTGGGTTCCGGCACCTTGGCCGCCCCCGCACTGACGGGACCCAGTGCTCCGCTGGCCGTCAGCCTCAGACGCACGACGCCGGTCCTCGCCTCCGCGGCCACCTCGCCGCTCACCGGGCTCACCCCGCTCCCTGCGGACCGCGCCGACCTCGTCGTCGAGGCGCAGGGTCAGCGAAATCCGCTTGCGCGCAACATCCACGTCGAGCACTTTGACCTTGACGATCTGGCCCGACTGCACGACCTCGCGCGGGTCAGAGATGAACTTGGTGCTCATCGCCGAGACGTGGATGAGCCCGTCCTGGTGCACGCCGAGGTCCACGAAGGCGCCGAACGCGGCGACGTTGGAGACGGTCCCCTCAAGGATCATGCCCGGCTTGACGTCCTTGATGGTCTCGACGCCCTCGGTGAGGGACGCGGTGACGAACTCGGGCCGGGGGTCGCGGCCGGGGCGTACGAGCTCCGTCATAACGTCCTTGACCGTCGGGAGGCCAAAGCGCTCGTCGGCGAACTGCGCCGGGTCGAGCGTCGCGACGCGCTCCTTGGACCCGCCCGCGGCTTCGAGGATGCGCGTCGCCAGCCCGTAGGCCTCAGGGTGGACGGCCGAGGCGTCGAGGGGCTGGGTGCCGCCGGAGATCCGGAGGAAGCCCGCACACTGCTCGAAGGCCTTCTCTCCGAGGCGCGGGACCTTCTTGAGGGCGGCGCGGGACGCGAACACTCCGTTCGCATCGCGGTACTCGACGATGTTGCGGCTGAGGGTGGGGCCCAGTCCTGCCACGCGGGCCAGGAGCGCCGGCGAGGCGGTGTTCACGTCCACGCCGACCGCGTTCACGCAGTCCTCGACCACGGCGTCCAGGGTCCGCTCGAGCTTGGACTGCGTCACATCGTGCTGGTACTGGCCCACGCCGATTGACTTCGAATCGATCTTGACGAGCTCGGCGAGTGGGTCCTGGAGTCGCCGTGCGATCGAGACCGCGCCGCGGAGCGACACGTCGAGGTCCGGGAGCTCCGCGGAGGCCAGTGCCGAAGCGGAGTACACGGAGGCCCCGGCCTCCGACACGATCACCTTGGCGCTGCGCGGCATCCCGAGGCGGGTCAGCAGCTCCCCTGCAAGCCGGTCGGTCTCGCGGCTCGCGGTGCCGTTGCCCACGGCGATGAGCTCGATGCCGTGCTCGCGGGCGAGCTTCTCGAGCACCTCGAGGGCCTGGTCCCACTTCTTCGCGGGCTCATGGGGATACACGGTCGCCGTGGCCACGACCTTGCCCGTGCCATCCACGACGGCCACTTTGACGCCCGTGCGCAGGCCCGGATCGAGGCCAAGGACTGCCCGGTTCCCTGCGGGCGCCGCGAGGAGCACGTCTCGGAGGTTGGCGGCGAACACCTTGACCGATTCGTCCTCGGCGGCGTCAAAGAGACGGGAGCGGAGGTCAGATTCGAGCTTGGCAAGGAGCCGACCCTGCCAAGCCACCTTGACGGTCTGCCGGAGCCACTTCCCGGCGGCGGTCTCCCAGCCGCCCCGGACGCCCAGCGCACGGGCTACTGCGGCCTCATAGCCGGCCCGGGCGTCGGCGAGCGCGGACTCGTCCCGGGGATCGGCCTCGACGATCTCAAGGGACAGTGCACCCTCGCGCTCCCCGCGCAGCAGCGCGAGCACACGGTGGCCGGGAAGTGCGTCGACGGGCTGGACGTAGTCCTCGAAGTCAGCGTACTTGCCCGCTTCCCGCGAGGCTCCCGCCACGGCAGGCGAGGGGGCGGCGCCAGGGCGGGTGGCGGCGTCGTCCGCACTCGCCTTCCCCGCGCCCTTCGCCGCGGAATGGATGCGCCCGCCGCGGAAGAGCCTTTCGCGCAGGTCCGCCACGAGCTCCGCCTTCTGCCCGGCGCGCTCGGTGAGGATGGCGCGCGCTCCGGAGAGGGCGTCCTGGCCGGTCGCGATGCCGTGCTCCACATTGAGGTAGGCCGCAGCGAGGGCGTCGAGGTCCTGGGAGGGGTGAGCGATGATGGCATCCGCGAGCGGCTCGAGGCCGGCTTCACGGGCGATCTGCGCGCGGGTGCGCCTCTTCGACTTGTAGGGCAGGTACAGGTCCTCGAGCTGGGACTTCGTCGTCGTGGCGAGGACCGCGGCCTGCAGCTCGTCGGTGAGCGCGCCCTGCTCGGCGATCGAAGTCAGCACGGTCCGGCGGCGGTCCTCGAGCTCGCGCAGGTAGCGCAGGCGCTCCTCGAGCTCACGCAGCTGCGCGTCATCGAGCGTACCGGTGGCCTCCTTGCGGTACCGGGCGATGAACGGGACGGTCGAGCCGCCGCCCAACAGCCCCACCGCGGCCTTCACCTGCCAAAGGGCAACGCCCAGCTCGGCGGCGAGGATGCGGGCGATCGCCTCGGCGGTCTCCTCCTCGCTCGGCAGAGTGGGCTGGATCTGGGTCGGGGCAGTCTCGATGCTCACGGTTCTACTCTGCCCTATGCCGCCGACACTCCTCGTCGTCGTCCCCCGATGCCCCACGCAGCAACAGCGCACACGGCGTGGAGACCGGTGGGACGGATTGCGCGATGGTCGCATTGCGGTGGTCGGCGTCCGGCAGGAGCGAGGAGTGCGGCCCTCGCGGTGACGAGCGCACGGACGACGATGGACGCTCAGGCCAGGCAGGCGGCGCAGGCACCCACCTCGAGGTCGGCATTGGCCAGCACCGCACCGCACTCGCGGCACCATGCGTGGGCCTCGAGGTCGATGCACGCAGCGCAGAGGTGCTCCTCGAATTCGGCGAGGGCACGGCCGCAATCACGGCACGTGTCCTCGACGAGCGTGAGGCGTGCGCGCTCCGGACCCGCGGTGAAAATGTTGCTGTGGACTGCTGCTGTGCTCATAGAAAAAGGCTAAGGAAGAGCTCCGACTTTTCTCGTCCACGGCCTCGGAGAGTTGCCAATTGAGCTGGCGTACGTAGGCTGGCGGGCATGGCCAGATTCTTCGACGTGCACCCGGTCGATCCCCAGCCCCGGGCGATCGGCCAGGTGGTGCAGATCCTGCGCGAGGGAGGGCTCATCGCCTACCCGACGGACTCCTGCTACGCGCTCGGGGCCATGATGGGCAACCGCGAGGCGCTGGACCGAATCCGCCGAATCCGCCACCTCGACGACAAGCACCACTTCACCCTCGTCTGCGCGGAGTTCGCCCAGCTGGGCCAACTGGTCGAGATGCCGAATGACGTGTTCCGCGCCATCAAGGCCGTTACCCCCGGGCCGTACACGTTCATCCTCCCGGCGACGCGCGAGGTGCCCAAGCGCATGCTCCACCCGAAGAAGAAGTCTGTCGGGGTGCGCATTCCAGACAATGCCGTGGTCCGGGCGCTCCTGCATGAGCTCGGTGAGCCGCTGCTCTCCTCTACCCTCCTCCTCCCCGGAGACGAGGACCCCCTCACGGACGGCTGGGACATCAAGGAGCGGCTCGACAACGTCCTGGATGCCGTCATCGACGCCGGCGAATGCGGGGCGGAGCCAACCACGGTCGTGGACTTCACCTCGGGCGGCGCCGAGATCGCCCGCCACGGCGCTGGGGACGCGAGCCGCTTCGAGTAGCTGCAACGCGAAGGGGCCGCACGCCGGCGGGCGCGAACCCGCCGTCGTGCGGCCGCCATCCGCCTAGGGACGGGTCAGCCGAAGGACGGCGGCAACTTGTATGCGCCGCCGTCGAGGCAGCCGTTCTGCCCGGACAGGTTGGCGTAGCCCTGCTGGCCGTTGTAGGCCCAGTTGCTCCAGTTGCCCTGGATCTTCCATTTGTCTCCATTGGAGAACGTCACGTAGTCCGAGCCGAAGGACCAGGCGCACTTGTCCGCGTTCTCGTTGCCGGAGCCGTCGTACCAGGCATTGATGTTCGGATCCGTCCGGGCTTCGCTCAGCTCGTGGCCGCTCACGTTCGCGAGCGCCTGGAGGCCCGGGCTTTGGCCGGGGACCGTCGAGTTGGGGTCACAGCCCGGATCGCCGTCGAGCTTGAAGAAGAAGGCGTACTGGACATGGACCCCATTGACGGTGCCGTCGGAGTGCCACGCGCAGTACCGAGCATGGCCCCGGGGAATGTCAGTGTAGACGGGATAGTAGCCCTGACCGGAGGGATCAGGGTCCGGGATGGCCTTCCCGACCTCGGCAAGGACCGCCGACTGGGAGGACGAGGCGGACGAGTAGTCCAGCACGGTCCTCGTATATGTCACAGAGGACGTGACTGGGACTCTCCCGGACTGCGTGTACTCATCCGAGGTACGCGCGTAATCGCTCGCGTTCATGCCCTGGTAGAACCTTGCGATTCCCGTGACCTTGTCGCCCGGGTCGGTCTGCCACGTCGTCCCCCAGAAGATGGGGCGGATATCGGGCACGGAGGTCAGGATGGTGCCGCCGTGGTAGCTCATATTGGGCGACTGGGGCGCGTGTCCCTGTCGCGGCGAAATGCCGCGGGCAAGGCTCACATGGGCATTCCCCGCCGGATCGGGCTCGGGCGGGGCAGCTGTCGCACTGGGCGCGGCCAGGGCCGCTCCGAGCAGGAGGGCGGAAAGAGCGAATGCGGTGCGGCGTGCAACAGTTGAAGTGGTCACGGAGTGCCTCCTCGCAGTGCTGGTGGGGCCTGGGGGTGCGTGGCCCTCGACGCGAGGCTACACGTCGCGAGGTGCCGCGAGAAGGAGCCGCGAAGCCTCAAGTGAGCCGGGCGCGGACAATCTCGCTGACGGCCTTGCCGTCGAATCTCCCGGCGACCTCCGCGGTCACGGGCTTCATGACCTGGCCCATCTGGCGCATGGTCAGCTCGGTTCCCTCGGCCCTGAGCGCCGCGACCACGCGGTCGACGATCTGCTCGACCTCGTCGCGGGTGAGCGGCTTCGGCAGGTACGCCTCGATGACCTCGGCCTCCGCGAGCTCCGCCGCGGCCCGTGAATCCTCCCCCGCCTGGGCGTAGATCTCAGCGGTCTCGCGGCGCTTGGACGCCTCCTTCTGCAGGAGCGTGGTGAGCTGCGCCTCGTCGAGCGTGATGGGGGTCTTGCCGGACTTCTCGCGCGTCTCGATCTCGCCCAGCACGTTGCGCACGGTGGTCAGCGCGGTCTTGTTCCCCGACTTCATGTGGGTGACCACATCGGCGTGGAGCCGCTCCTTGAGCGTCGGCATGGGGACCCGTCTCCTTCGTGGATGTCCTGGCGTCGATGGGACGCCCGTCTGCCCCAAGCGTAGGCGCTTCTACAATGGAAGGAGCCGGAGGAGGCCCCCGTGGGACGCATACGCTACAGGGTCCAGGGCCCGCGGCACGGACGCCCGTACCGCCGCCCCACCGCTCTCCCGCGCCCAGCTGCGCCATCGCCTCCGGGCACCCGTTCGGTGCAGGGCCGGCCCGCACAGCCGCGCTCGACCCCCTCGGTCCAACCCGTGCTCCGGTGGGACCGGATCCCGAGGGTCCGGCCTGTCCCCTTGGCCGCACTCGTCCTGAGGTGGCTCGTCATCGCGGTGCTGTGCCTTGCCGTGCTCGACATCGCGAGGGTGGCCGGGGTCCCGATTGTTCTGTTCGTCCTGGTCTGGACCGGCGTGAGGCTCATGCGCCGGCACCCGGGCCGCCCCCACAGGATCCGCGCACGGCAAGCGGCAGGGGCTCCTGGCGCTGTGACTCCGCGCCGTCCGGCACCGCCCGCACGGGGCAATCCCTACGATCTCGAGACCTATCTCAAGCGCCTCGGCGAGGACCCTTCCTGAGGTCTCGCCCACGGGTGGCGGACCCCCTAGGATGCGGAGATGGGCATCCTCATCGCTGCGGCCAAGGCCCTCGGGAGGCTCGTGGCCTTCTTGGTGATCAGCGCCCTGGCCGGGGCGCTGGTCGCGGGGATCTTCATGCCGGTCGCAGCCGCGACGTGGGGCGCGACGAACGGCACAGTGCAGTTCTTCGACGATCTCCCCACCGAGCTCACGGTGACGCCCCCAGCGCGGGTCAGCAAGATCCTGGCCGGGGATGGCTCGGAGATTGCGACCCTCTACAACGAGAACCGCACGCCCGTGCCCCTCGATGCGATCTCTCCTCACGTGAGGAATGCGATCATCGCCGTCGAGGACTACCGGTTCTACGACCACGGAGGCGTGGACACCACGGGGATCGTCCGCGCGGTGGTGGCGAACATCCGCGGTGACCGCCAGGGTGCCTCCACACTCACGCAGCAGTACGTGGCCAACGTGCTCAAGGAGAACATGCTCGCCAAGGGCGAGGACCCCACCGTGGTGCTCAATGGGCAGAAGGGCATCGGCGACAAGCTGCGGGAGATGAAGCTTGCCATAGCCCTCGAGAAGAAGTATTCGAAGGACGACATCCTCGCCGGGTACCTCAACTTGGTCTTCTTCAACACCCACGCCTACGGTGTCCAGGCCGCCAGCCAGTACTTCTTCTCGGTGGACGCCAAGGACCTCACCCTCCCTCAGGCTGCGCTGCTCGCCGGCGTGGTGAACGGGCCCACCATCTACGACCCCACCGCACATCCGGAGGCCTCAGTCCAGCGGCGCGACCTCGTGCTCGACGCGATGCTCAAGCATGGGTACGTGACGCAGAAGGAGCACGACGACGCAGTCACGGCACCGCTAGAGCTCAAGGTCAGCCCTCCCAGGCAGGGCTGCCCCTACGCCGCCCAGGCCCAGTACTTCTGCGACTATGTGCTGCACCAGATCCTCAACGACCCGGCCTACGGAGCGACAGCGGACGACCGCTATCAGAAGGTCACGCGTGCGGGGCTGACCATCACCACGACCCTCGACCCGCGTCTCCAGGCCCCGGCCCAGGCCCAGGTCGATGCGACGGCCGGCGCGAACCCGGACAAGTGGGGAACCTCTCTCGTGACCGTCCAGCCCGGCACGGGCAAAGTCCTGGCGATGGCACAGAACACCCGCATGCTTGCAGGCCAGGGACTGAACTTTGTGACGAACTACAACTTCAACGTGGACCGCACTGACGCCAAGGGCAACGACCTCGGGGGCGCGGGCGGGTTCCAGCCCGGCTCGGCCATGAAGCCCATCACGCTCACGGCCTGGCTGAGCGAGGGCAAGCCGACCGACCAGATGGTCGACGCCGCCAAGCGCCGCTACCCGCTGAACCACCCTTGGCGCGATACCTGCGGCAAGGTCATCGGCGCGTACGACGACACGACGGTGAGCCGCGGCACAGCCCCCGACCTCCAAAACGACGAGCCTCAGTGGTACCGGCCCATGACGGTCCGCGAGGGCATCTACCAGTCCATCAACACCGCCACGTTCGCCTCGGCAGCGGAGCTCAGCGACTTCTGTGACATCCAGCGCGCGGCGGACGCGCTCGGCATGCGAGACGGTGGCGGCAAGGACACCAAGCTCGACATGTCCACCCTCGGCAACCTCCTGGGCGGCTTGAGCGTCTCCCCCCTGACCATGGCCTCCGCCTACGCGACGTTCGCAGCGAACGGGACGTACTGCACCCCGATGTCGATCACCGCCGTCACGGACGCCCAGGGAAAGAAGATTGGCGGCCAGACGCAGGCGTGCCAGCCGGGCGCCATCAAGCCCGATGTCGCGAAGGCTGCGACCAACGTCCTCCAGGACGTCCTGACCAAGGGCTCGGGGTACAACATCAAGGACGACGCAGGCAAGACCATCACCCTCGGCGTGCCCGATGCCGCCAAGACCGGCACGAACGAGTTCAACAGCGAGACCTGGCTCGTCGGCTACACCCGCGGCCTCGCCACCGCCTCATACTTCGGAGAGCCGCTCGGGAACCCTGAGGCCCACATGGGCCGGAACGTGATAGTCAACGGCAGGTACTGGAAGAACATCGACGGCGCATACATCGCTGGGCCACAGTGGGCGTGGTACATGCAGAAGGTGCTCAACCTCTACGACCACGGCAACTTCGACCCCCCGCCGCCCAGCCTCATCAACGCCCCGAAGAAGTAGCCGCGCGCGGGCCGGCACGGACGCGCCCGGGAACCCTGGGCTCCCGGGCGAACGCACGCTTCTCAAGCACTTCCATGATGGGCCCATGCGGGGGCGGTGACCAGAGCGGGCGGCGGGCGCACGACGGCGCGTGGGCAGGCGGCGTCGTGCGCGAACCCACCGCCGTGGTCGCCGCCCTAGGCCGCGGGCCGGTCCTTGAGGGTCGCGTCGAGGAGCTCCCGCAGCCTGCGGAAGTGCTCCTCGGCGGCCTCCTCGTGGTACGCGGAGGTGTCTGCCATCGTGTAGCCGTGCGCCGCCCCGGGGTAGATCTCGTTCGACGCCGTGAGTCCGGCCCCGCCGAGAGCGTCGCCGAGCCGTGCCACCGCCTCGGGGTCCATGCTCCGATCATGGTCTGCGTGGAGGAACACGAACCGGGCGCGGGCGTCGGGGAGACCGAGGTGCGGGCTGTCGGGGGTATCGGTGGCGAGGCCAGCACCGTGGAACCCGCCGGCTGCGGCGATCTCGCGATGAGTGCTCGCAGTGCGGACGGCCAGCCGGGCGCCCATGCAGTAGCCGGTGGTGCCGAGCGGACCGGGTGCAACGCCGTCGAGAGAGCGAAGTGCCTCCACCCAGGCAGCGGCGTCGGCAACCGCCTTGTCGGCGGTGAGCCGGCCGACCCGGGGGAACGCGACCTCGCCCGCGGACTGGCGGCCCTCGGGGGTGGTCATGTCAGTGCTGGGCCTCAGCTCCTCGACCGTTCCCTCGCGGTAGAACACGTTCGGTGCGAGGACCACGTAGCCCCAGTCGGCGATGCGCTGGGCCATCTCCTCGATGCGGGGACGGATCCCGAAGGCGTCCATGTAGAGGATGACGCCGGGGAACGGGCCTTCGCCGGTGGATGGGCGGGCCACAAGTGCCTGGGCAGTGCCGTCCGGAGCAGGGATCTCGATGAGCTCAGTCATGCCCACAGGCTAGCGGTCTTGGCTGCTAGCGGCCGAGTGTCTCGGACAAGGCGGCCAATCCGTACTCGAAGGCGCGTTCGACGTCGCCCCCGAGGCGGAACGCCCCGCTCAACTCCATGCTCATGAAGCCGTGGACCCATGCGGTGACGAGCCGCGCGGCGTCAAGGGCCCGTTCGGGGCCGACGAGTGCCTCGGTGACGGCGAGCGCAGGGGCGGCCGCGCGTGAGAGGTGCTCGGGCTGCGGCCTCGCGGCCGCTGGCTCCTGGGCGAAGATCAGCTGGTAGGCCGCGGGCCGCTCCTTCGCGAAGGCACGGTAGGCGCGCCCGAGCCGGGTGAGGGCGGCGCGGGCGGTGGCCGCGTCATGGTGGCTCGCCCCCACTCCCGCAGCCGCTTCGAGACGAGAGCCGAGGTCGAGCACGGTAGCAACCGCGACGCGGCCGAGCAGCTCGTCGCGGCCGCCGACGCGCTTGTAGAGCGACGGCGCTCGCACACCCACGCGGTGCGCCACGGCCGCCATGGTGAGGCCCGCGACCCCTGAGGCCTCGAGGAGCTCCTGCGCCGCGGCGATGATCTCTGCCACGTTCGTGCGTTCCGGGGTGGGCACGGGCTCCTCCTTCATTGCTATTGCTATTAGCCATGATAGCTAATTACCCTAGCCATTATGGAACTAGCCCCAGGACTCCACCGGATCGGAAACGACATTGTCGCCGCCTACCTCGTCATCGAGCCGGGCGGCATCACCGTCATCGATGCGGGACTTCCCGGCCATTGGAAGGACCTGCAGGCCGAGCTTGCGGCGCTGGGCCGCCCAGCCTCAGACATCCGTGCCGTGCTGCTCACCCACGGCGACAGCGACCACATTGGGTTCGCGGAGCGCCTGCGGCGCGAGCACGGTGTGCCCGTCTACGTGCATGGCGCGGACAGCGCCCGCGCGCGGGGCCTCCAGTCCACCAGACCGAGCTGGGGCCCCATGCGTCTCGGGCCCATCGTGAAGTTCATGGCGTACGGGATCGCGAAGGGCGGGATGAGGCCTGTGCACCTGACGGAAGTGCGCGAGTTCGCCGCCGGGGACGTCTTGGACCTGCCGGGCGCCCCGCGGATCTTCGGACTCCCAGGCCATTCCCCCGGGAGCGTCGCCATCTATGTGCCGTCCGTCGACGCAGTCTTCGTGGGCGATGCGCTGACCACCCGGCACGTCCTCACTGGTCGGAGTGGGCCCCAGCCGGCGCCCTTCACGGACGACCCGCCGGAGGCACTTGCCTCGCTCGAGCGGCTGCGAACCATAGGGGCCCAGTGGGTCCTCCCGGGCCACGGCACGCCCTGGCGGGAGGGTGTTGGGAAGGCGGTCGACGCCGTCGTCCGCGCCGCGCACGACGCCGCGGGGTCGCCAAACGCCTGACACCTGCCCGGGCGGGTGGTGCAGGGAGGCCCGGACACGCACCGTGGAGGGGCCGGAATGGCCCCTCCACGGGAAAGGCGGGTTACCAGCCCGCCGTGCGAGAACCTTGATTGGGAGAGGAACTCACCCCGGTAGTTACCCGAGCGTCCGAGACCGAAACCCGACCTTGCTCTTAGTACTGGGCCGTTCTAAAATATAAATATACATTTTTAGAGATGGCAAGGGGGATGAGATGAACTTCCCGCCAGTATCGAGATCCTGTACATAGAGGACTGCCCGCAGTGGCAGACGGCTCTGCAGCTCACCCGTTCCGCCGCACGCATGGCGGGAGCCGCCGAGGTGGATGTGTTCGCGATCGAGGTCCAGGATGGCACGCAGGCCTCGCGTCTGGGGTTCGCCGGCTCCCCGACGATCCTGGTGAACGGCCGCGACCCCTTCCCGGCCATCCCGACGCAGCAGCTGGCGTGCCGGACGTTCCAGACGCCCCGAGGGCCAGCGGTCCTCCCCGACAAAGAGCAGCTGACCGACGCGATCCGTGCTGCGCTGACCCGTCGGGCCGGGGACCGCTAGGCCACCCGTCTGCACGGTCCCCGGCCCTGGCACCATCGGTGGAGCCCGGCCGAGGCAGCTGATCTCAGACGGCGCCTGTCGGTGCCGCCCGGCGGTCGACCTCGGCTGTCAGGGCGTCGATGCGTTCCATTGCCTGCTCGAGACGCCCGACACTGGACCATAGGTCTGGGTGCTGTCCCCGGACCTCCTCAAGGCTCTTCCCGGCGGACCGCAGGGACGCTAAGTCGAAGCTGACGTTTGTGCGTGCACCGGCGACGGCCGCCCGAAGGGCGCCGAAGGCGACCACGACGTCGGCGATGAGGGCCCGATTGCCGTTGGCCGCGAGCCAGGCGAGATCGTCGACAGCTTCTATCGCCCGATCGCCGAGGACTGCCGAGGCTTTGGCAGCGTCGACGCTCGCTGTGCGTATTGCTTCATCCCGCTGGAGGCCGGGATCCAGCCGGAACGCCGCCCCGAAGGCTCGAGACGCCGAGGCGTCGTCATCGGCCAGCTGAAGCGCAGCCCGACGGAGTGCCTGTGCCCGGCCCTGCAGCGCGTCAACCTCCTGACGCCGCGGGCCTTGCGCCTCGGTGTACCCGGCAACCATGGACGCCAAGGAGGCGGCGACAGCGAGCATCACCCCCGTGCCTGCACCGCCGCCAGGCGAACCTGTGGATTGTGCGAGGGCATTGGTCCATGCCTCAACGGTCGAGGTGCCAGTGGTGATGTCCTGGGAGTTGTCCACGAGTTCACCCTTGCCCAGAATTGGCCCCGCGACACCGCCGGTCGGAGCAGGGCGATGGCAGGTCCGCCGGGCGCAGGTGGTACGGTTGCTGGTCACATCATCTCCAGCCGAGAGGACTCCAAGCACGTGGCCGCCGATTACGACGAACTGCGCTCCGACGTCAAGGAAACCCAGAACAGCACACTAGAGGCTGTGAAGTCCGTCAGTGCACCCGACCCGCGCAGCGTGGTGAGCGAGCTCGACGTCGACGAGAGCGGCGAGAGCGGCAGCATGCCCGGCGGGGAGTTCGTCGCCGAGGAACTCACGGTGCAGGTCATCCCGCAGGGCGAGGACGAGTTCGTCTGCCAGTCGTGCTTCCTGGTCCGGCACCGCTCCCAGAAGGCTCTGGAGAAGGACGGGCTCGCCTACTGCCGGGACTGCGAAGGCTGATCCTCCAAGCGGCCCTTCCGCGAGCTTCCCGGTCTCGATTCCCGGCGTGCGGGTAAAGGACAGCCATGAATGCACGCTCTGTCCCCACTGCCGGCACCTCGGCTCGGGCCGCCACCGCCCGCCTCCGCACGTGGACAATGCTCGCGGCGGGTGTCGCCGCCGCCGTCCTCATCGGCCTCACCTCCTCGTGGTGGCACGCCCCAGCCGCCGGCTGGGGGGCGGCTGCACTCGTGTACGACATCTGGGTCCTGGTGAGGGTCCTGCCGATGGACGCCGATCAGACCCGGGCACATGCACGCCAGGAGGACCCTCGC
Source organism: Sinomonas notoginsengisoli (assembly GCF_021554725.1). Lineage (GTDB taxonomy): Bacteria > Actinomycetota > Actinomycetes > Actinomycetales > Micrococcaceae > Sinomonas > Sinomonas notoginsengisoli. Next base: position 169,187 of record NZ_JAIZDP010000007.1, read on the forward strand.
CGGGGCACCCGTGACTTCCTCATCCTCTGCGCGAATGCCGCAGCGATCATCGCCGTCATCATGGTCATCGCCTCAGGGAGCCAGTACAAGGGCGCTGCGAAGGTGGGCCTGGCCCTTCTCGCCATCCTCGTAGTAGCAGCGTCCTGGCTCATGCTCCATACCATCTTCATCCTGCGTTACGCCGAGGTCTACTACACGTCAAGACACCCCGGAGGAATCGGGTTCAACCAGGACGAGCCGCCCAAGTACACGGACTTCGCCTACCTCGGATTCACCCTCGGGATGACGTTCCAAGTTTCGGACACCAACCTGACTACCCCGCAGATCCGCACCGAGGCACTCAAGCAGGGCATCCTCGCCTACGTCTTCTCGACTGTCATCCTCGCCGCAACCATCAACCTCGTCATCGGGCTCGCTACCCAGAACAACTGAATTCAGCAACTGCGCCCGAGGCGGTGGTGGCCACCTCGATCTGCATCAGCGAAGCGCTTCCCGTGGACTGCGGTTAGGTGACAGTCCGGCTCCTCCCTGGCCATCAGGGTCCCTTGATCGCTTCGTTCCGGAAGCGTGCCTTCGCTGTCGCCCGCATGATCCCAGTGAGCGCTCCTATTTGCTCAACGGCGCGGACGTGGAGGCGCTCCATCTGGGCGGCGTCGATGCGGCCGTCTTCTTCCGCGAGGAGCTGGAGCGTCTCCCACAGGAGCGATTTCCCTGTCACGGCGCTGATGAGGGACTCCAGCTCGAGCTGAGGGTGGTGGCCGGCGCTGCCGTGGGATGGGTTGAGTGGGGCCAGCTTTGAAGCCTGTTCGCCGACCCACGAGATGGCCTGCTTGTGAACTGGGACCTTCATGCCAAGGGTCTCCACGATCCGCTGGAGCTCCTCGGAGTCCTCCTTGATCTCGTCGGTCAGCCTCGTCATGGTGGGGCCGTAGGGGGTCCCTGTCCATGCCTTGGCCGCCTCTTCGATCAGGTGTTCGCCTGAATTGGCTGCAACCACGTGGTTGTGGAGGTAGCCTGCCAGCACGTCGTCCGAGATCCGGTTCTCGGTCTCCGGTGTATCACTCATCAGTCCTCCTGTGCGCCGTCGGTACGGCTCAGCGTTACCCGATGATGCGGCCGCCCAACCGATTGCCGGTGTGGCCCTGGGCGCCGGTCCTACCCTGGCTGCTAGCTTGAGTGTGTAGAACGGCCTGGGAGGGCCGGCTTCTGGACGGGGGGGACGGACATGGAGAACTACAGGCCGCGCAGCTCGGTTGTACCGACCGCCATCGGTCTCATCCTGCTCTGGCTCGTGGCGCCGGGGGTCGCGGCCTTCGGCTTCCTCATCGCCGGCACCGCGAACCCCGATGCGCTCCGGGTCGCCTTCCCGATCTACTTCCTCGCGGTAGGGATTGGCTTTATCGGGGGCATCTGCCTCCTGGTGAGCACCTTCCGCGCCCTGCGGACCATCGACTTCCTCGGCCGCCGCGAGGCTGCCCGCATGGACGCCGAGGACTACCAGGCGGGCTACGCCCGGCGCTGACCCGAGGCCGGGGCCATCCGGGAGGCTGGGCACGACTGGGCCCTCAGCCACATAGTCAGCCGCCACGGTTAGGTGCCGAGGTGACACCGGGGCGTGAGCCGCTCAAAATGCGCTCACGCGGTGACGGCGGGCCTATCGACGTCTCCTAGGTGTGCCTCAGCGGCCCTTCTCCTCGAGCTTCAGCCCAATGCCGATCGCGAAGAAGGTCGGCGCCCAGTGGCCGACGAAAATGCCCCAGCGGTCGGATTGTGCGCGGTCGTGGTTCGGGTTCATCCGGCTGATGGCCCAGGAGACGAACGAGAATCCGATCGACCCGAACCCGGCCATGTAGGCGTATTCGCTCTTGATTCCCATCTCATGCAGCTTCTCGAGCATGACAGCAACCTCCAGTGTGAGGGGGAAAGATCCGTACGTAATGTCCTTGCCCATTCCCTCCGGCGTGAACCATTCCGGCGAGCGGGCACCGTCATGGCGTCGACCCCGCGCTCACGCCTTGGGCGGCTAGCTCTTGGTGTAGCTGACCACGATGGGCGCTCGGTGCCCTACCCGGGCGTCCTCAGAGAGCCCCTCCGGCAGCGAAGGGGCGGCAAGGGCCCCGACGAGCCCCTGTTCACCAGCTCCCAGGGCCACGAGATCCGGGGGAACAACTTCCGCAAGCGCGTCTTCCAAGCGGGGCGTCGCTGGCCATCTCGGCCGGGGCGATCGTCAAGGCCGTCCAGCACATGCTCGGCCACGCGTCGGCCGCCATGACCCTCGACGTCTATGCCGACCTCTTTGACGACGATCTCGACCGCGTCGCGACGAAACTGGACGCAGCTGCGGCGAATCGAGGCCAGAATGTGGCCACAGAGACCAGAGGCATCGTGACGACCCTACTCTGACGTGGGGATTCTCTCTGAGCCCCCTGCCGGATTCGAACCGGCGACCCTCTGTTTACAAGACAGATGCTCTGGCCAACTGAGCTAAGGGGGCGGGACGCCGCATCGGACGCGCCATACAAGACTACCGGGTCCGCTCGCGAGCCCGAAACCGCGCCGGCGGCCCCTCAGCGCCCAGAGCACCCCGATGCCAAGGCGGCCCGGCCCCCGAGGGGCCGGGCCGCCGTCGTGCGTGAAAGAAGGCGCCACTGGCCTAGGTCAGCCACCGGTGGGGGTCAGCCCTTCGCGGAGATCGCGGCGTCGAGGAACTGGTCGAACGGGGTCTTTGCGGCGTCGCCGACGCCCCACTGCTTGCCGTCCACGTACACGGTCGGCGTGCCGGTCACGCCGGAGGAGGAGGCGAGCTGGGTGTCGTACTTGACCTGCGGCCGGTAGGTCTTGTCGTCAACGGCCTGGCTGATGTCCGCCCCGAGGCCCTTGGCGATGTCCTTGAGCTTCTGGTCGGAGAGGCCAGAGCTGCCCTCGGCGGGCTGCTGCGCGTACAGCGCGGCGAGGAAGTCGGCGTACTTTTCCGGGTGGAAGTTGGCGACGGCCGCCGCGGCGTTCCCCGCACGCGAGGAGTAGTTCGTGGACGACTGCTGGTCCAGGAAGCCGAGCACCCGGTACTCGAGCGTGATCTTGCCGTCGTTGCGCGCCTGGTTGAGCTTGTCCCCGTAGGTGTCCTCGAACTGCTTGCAGATCGGGCAGATGAAGTCGACGTACATGACCACCTTGACCGGCTCGCCCTTCGCGGACGCCTCCACGCCGGGCGCATTGGCGGGCTCGCCGGCAGAGGGCTTCGCCGAGGGCGTAGGCACATCAGAGACGTTGACCGTCCCGGCCGGGACCGTCTTGACGTCGCCGCCCTTGCCGAGAGTCACGCCGCCGTACTGGTTCGTGTTCGCGGCCCGGGGCCCGCTGTCCCCGATCGGCGCGTTCTGCCGCATCGACGTTGTGACTACAAGGGCAACCACCGCGATCACCGCAACGAGCGCGACGACCACCCCCCACCGGATGAGCAGCTTGTTGCGGCGCTCCCGCTTCTGCTGCTCCTCGCGGATCTGGCGGGCCTTCTCGCGTGCGGCGGCGGTGCGCTCTGCCTTGGTCTGTCGTGGCTGATTGGCGGGGCTCATCGTTCCTCGTGATCGGTTCGCGGCGTGCCTTCAGGCACACGGGTGACGGCGACGGGCCCAGTGTAGTGGAGCGCACGCCTCGACCGCGTCCACGCCCACGGCGCACGAGCCCCGTCAGGCTTCCTCACAAGCCAACGTGCCATGATTCCACCGAGTTCCGCGGGAACGGTGTGACGTGCCGCTCAGGGCGCCCCGGGTAGGGTGGGAATATCCACTAGGAGTACCCGAAGGGGCTGATCGTGAGCCAGAGGACAGAACCGACCACGGGAAGGGCCGCGCCTGACCAACAGTATGACTTCCTCGTGGTCTCCAACCGCCTTCCCGTCGACCGCGTGGGCGAGGGCGAGAACTCGGGGTGGCGGCGCTCCCCCGGCGGCCTGGTCACGGCGCTCGCCCCGGTCATGGAGAATTCCGACGGCGCGTGGGTCGGCTGGCATGGGGCCCCCGACGAGGAGGTCAGCCCGTTCGAGGACGAGGGAATCCAGATCCTGCCGGTGCCGCTCTCCACCGATGAGGTCGAGAACTACTACGAGGGCTTCTCGAACGCAACCCTCTGGCCCCTTTACCACGACGTCATCGCGCCCCCGGAGTTCCACCGCGCCTGGTGGGATTCCTACGAGCGGGTCAACCAGCGCTTCGCGAATGCGGCGGCCTCACACGCGGCAGAGGAAGCCACGGTGTGGGTGCAGGATTACCAGCTCCAGCTCGTCCCCGCCATGCTCCGCACGCTCAGGCCCGATCTGAAGATCGGCTTTTTCAACCACATCCCGTTCCCCCCGCAGGAGATCTTTGCGCAGCTGCCGTGGCGACGGCAGGTCCTCGAAGGGCTGCTCGGCGCCGACCTCCTCGGCTTCCAGCGGCCCAACGATGCGGCGAACTTCTCCCGCGCGGCGCGCCGCTACACGCGGGCCACCGGGAAGGGCACGCACCTGAGCGTGAGGGACATGACGCACGACGGCGCCGGCTTGCCTCGTGTGCGCGAGGTGCGGGCCGAGGCGTTCCCCATCTCCATCGACACCGCCCGCATCTCAGAGCTGGCCCAACGCCCGGACATCATCGAGCAGGCCCGGCAGATCCGCCGTGACCTCGGCGACCCCACCACGATCATGCTCGGCGTGGACCGGCTCGACTACACCAAGGGCATCCGTCATCGCCTCAAGGCATACGAAGAGCTCCTCACGGACGGGCGGGTCAAGGTCGGGGACGTCACGCTCATCCAGGTTGCGAGCCCGAGCCGGGAGCGGGTCGAGCAGTACCGGATCCTCCGCGAGGAGATCGAGGGGACGGTGGGCCGGATCAACGGCACGTTCGACACGATGCAGCACACCGCCGTGCGCTACCTCCACCACTCCTACCCCGCCGAGGAAATGGTCGCGCTGTACCTCGCCGCCGACGTCATGCTTGTCACCGCGCTGCGGGACGGCATGAACCTCGTGGCGAAGGAGTACGTCGCCGCCCGCTCTGAGGGGACGGGCGCTCTCGTGCTCTCAGAGTTCACTGGGGCGGCGGACCAACTCCGACAGGCCCTGCTGGTCAATCCACACGATATCTCGGGCCTCAAGGACGCCATCACCACTGCGATCACGCTTCCGCGCGGAGTCGCGACGCGGCGTATGAAGGCGATGCGGCGACAGATCGTGGTCCACAACGTCGAGGAATGGTCCTCGTCATTCCTCGCCCGTCTGAAAGAGGTCTGAGACATGGGCATTGATGAATCCCTCCGCAGCGCGCTCGGACACCTGGCGACGTCGGAAAGGCTGCTCGTGGCCCTCGACTTCGACGGCGTGGTCGCGCCGATCGTGACCCGCGCCGAGGAGGCACGGCCCCTTCCCGCGACCGCAGACGCCGTCGTGCGCCTCACGTCCCTGCCCCGGACCTGGACGGCGTACGTATCGGGGCGCGCCCTCGCAAGCCTCATGGCGGTCGCGAGCCCGGACGTCCGCACACTCCTCATCGGCAGCCACGGCGCGGAGGTCCGCCTCGGTGGCGAGGAGCATCCCGTGACCCTCGACCCGGACCAGCGCGATGCGCTCGAGGTCCTGCACCGCGTCTTCACTGACGTCTCCTCCCAGGCATTTGGCACGTGGGTGGAGGAGAAGCCGGCGGGTCGAGTCCTCCACACAAGGCAGGCCGACCGCAAGGACGCTGCCAGAGCCGTCGAGTCCGCGCGCAAGCAGCTCGCCTCCCGGTCTGATGTCTTCCTCAAGGATGGCAAGGAGGTCCTTGAGGGGTCGGTAGTGCATGCCACCAAGGGCGAGGGCCTGGCCTTCCTCAGGCAGGTCACCGAGGCGGACGCGGTGTTCTTCGCCGGCGACGACGTCACCGACGAGGACGGCTTCCTCGCCTTGGAGGCGGGCGACGTCGGTGTCAAGGTCGGCACCGGGGATACCGCGGCCTCCTTCCGCGTGGGCAGCCCTGAGGACATCGCTGAGATCGTCGCCCTTCTGGCGCAGCTCAGATCGGAGCTGCCTGCCCAACGCACTTCGTGAGCGCTCATTCCACATCGTGGACGTCACGGCGGCGACATTTCCTCGCGCGATGTGATGTGTGCCATACTCCCAGTGTGAGCGAGGGCGCTGCCCCCGATTCTCGGGGTGTGCCAAACTGGCGGCGCCGCAATTCGGCGGCCAGTGTGGCGCTCCCCTTCGCGGGACACAACTGAATAACATGAACCATTCACTACGGATCGTCCGGCACGTACCTGCCGGTGAAGGGATCGATGACTGTGGCTACAGTTACGTTTGACAATGCAACGCGCCTTTACCCCGGCACCGAAAAACCGGCAGTCGACAAGCTCAACATCGAGATTGCGGACGGCGAATTCCTCGTTTTAGTTGGCCCTTCCGGCTGTGGCAAGTCAACCTCCCTGCGCATGCTCGCGGGCCTCGAGGACGTCAACTCGGGCCGCATCCTCATCGGTGACCGCGACGTCACGGACGTCCCGCCGAAGGACCGCGACATCGCGATGGTCTTCCAGAACTACGCCCTGTACCCGCACATGAGTGTCTCGGACAACATGGGCTTCGCGCTCAAGATCGCGGGTGTCTCCAAGGAGGAACGCGCCCAGCGCGTCAGGGAGGCTGCAAAGCTCCTCGACCTTGAGCCGTACCTCGACCGCAAGCCGAAGGCCCTCTCCGGCGGCCAGCGCCAGCGCGTCGCCATGGGCCGCGCGATTGTCCGCAACCCGCAGGTCTTCCTCATGGACGAGCCGCTCTCGAACCTGGATGCGAAGCTCCGCGTCCAGACTCGTACGCAGATCGCCTCGCTGACCCGTCGACTCGGTGTCACCACCGTTTACGTCACTCACGACCAGGTCGAGGCGATGACCATGGGGGACCGCGTCGCGGTGCTCAAGGACGGGCTGCTGCAGCAGGTCGACACCCCGCGCAATCTCTACGACCGCCCGTCGAACGTGTTCGTTGCCGGGTTCATCGGCTCCCCCGCCATGAACCTGCTCGAGCTCCCCGAGGCCGATGGCGGCGTGAAGTTCGGGGGCGCGGTCTACCCGGTTGCGCGAGAGGTGCTCTCGGAGGCCACGGGCTCCACCGTCACGGTCGGTGTCCGTCCCGAGGACCTCCAGACGGCCCCGCAGGGCGAAGGCCTGCAGGTCGAGGTCGATGTAGTCGAGGAGCTCGGCGCGGATGCGTATGTCTACGGGCACACGAATCTGGATGGCCAGAACCACGACATTGTCGCCAGGGCCGACGGCCGTAAGCCTCCGGCGAAGGGCGAGACCATCTGGGTTCGTCCGCAGCAGGGCCACGTCCACCTGTTCGACACCAAGACGGGTGAGCGCCTCGGCGACTGAGACCAAGAAGACGGGCTGAGAACCCGCGCACCTGTTCACAACGCGATGTGCCCGCCGGTCCTCCCCGGCGGGCACATCGCGTTGAAGGGGCCCCACCTCGCACGAACCGCGGAAGAATGGAACCCATGACCGACCAGAGCGCCACCTGGCAGGACGAGCCCACGGACTACGACGAGGTGGGCAAGCTGCCCTGGCGCGATCCGCTAGAGGAGCGGCCGGCCACCCTCAGCTCGCTCAATATCACGGCCGCCGTGGCGGACCCCGAGCTTCTCGACCTCCCCTGGCACATCGCGCTCGAGGACTGGCCCGACGAGTACCTCGCCGCACTCCCCCGCGGCATCTCCCGGCACATCGTCCGGTTCGCCAAACTTGGCAGCTCGGTCATTGCAGTGAAGGAGACCAGCGAGCACGTGGCTCGCCACGAGTACCACATGCTGCGCAAGCTGCAGCGGCTCGATGTGCCGTGCGTGGAGCCGGTGGCCGTCATCCGGGACCGCCACACCCCGGATGGACGGCCGCTTGACACGGCCCTCGTGACCCGACACCTCAAGTTCTCGCTCCCCTACCGCGCGCTCTTCTCGCAGAAGCTGCGTCGGGACACCCTGACGCGCCTCATCGATGCCCAGGCCCTCCTGCTCGTCCAGCTGCACCTTGTCGGGTTCTATTGGGGAGACGTCTCGCTCTCGAACACGCTGTTCCGGCGCGACGCGGGTGCCTTCGCTGCCTACCTCGTGGACGCCGAGACCGGCGAGCTGTACCCGGACCTCTCGACCGGCCAGCGCGAGTACGATCTCGAGATCGCGCGCGTGAACATCGCCGGTGAGCTCATGGACCTCCTCGAGGGCGGGCTCATCGACGAGGAGGTGGACCCGGTCGCGACAAGCGAGCGGATCATGGAGTCCTACCGCAACCTGTGGGCTGAACTCACCGAGAAGGAGTCTTTCGAGCTCGGCGAGAGGTGGCGTGTGGCCGCCCGCATCCGCAAGCTCAACGAGCTGGGCTTCGACGTCGAGGAGTACGTGATCAAGACGACGCCGGACGGCTCGACGATCCAGCTCCAGCCCAAAGTGGTCGACGCCGGCCATCACCAGCGCCGCCTCCTGCGCCTTACCGGCATTGACGCCCAGGAGAACCAGGCCCGCCGACTCCTGAATGACATGGACACGTTCCGCGCCGAGAACTACCCTGGCCAGGATGAGGAGATCAGCGCGCACGCCTGGGTCACGCAGGTCTTCGAGCCGATCGTGAGGGCTATCCCACGGGAGCTCGCGGGCAAGCTCGAGCCGGCCGAGGTCGTCCATCAGGTCCTCGAGCACCGCTGGTACATGTCGGAGCAGCTTGAGCGTTACGTCCCGCTCGCCGAGACCGTCCAGTCCTACATCGACAACGTGCTGCGCCACCGTCGCGACGAGGCCGCCATCATGCTCCATCCCGACACGCAGATGCTCAAGGTGATCGAGCGCGAGGAGGCCCGCCATCGTGAGGAGGAGCTCGAGGGCTGAAGGGGCCGAGCCACGTCAAGCGGCAGCCAGACCAGGCGCTAGCCTTCCTCAGCCGATGGGGCGGGTTGGCCGAAGAAGGCTGCGAAACGCCCGACGATTCTCGGCCACTCGTTGTACTTCGCGAACTGCTCCGCTCCTTCGGCGCCGCGCGCCCAGCCGTCGTGGGTCAGGACCACGAGGGTAACGCCTGGCCCGTCGCTGAACTCCACACGCACCCGCGTCGGTGCGTCCGCGCGCCAGCCCAGCGTCCAGGCCATCTCGAGGAACCGACCCGGCTCCTCGGATGTCACTTCGCCCCACGTCTGCAGCTGCCCATCGTCCCCCTCCTCGCCAACCAGGCCATCCTCGATGAAGACGTGGGTGCCGTCGCCGAACCCGGTGTAGGCCGCGGGCCACCACAGGTGAATGTCATCGACAAAGGCGTTGTAGACGAGGTCACGGGGCGCGGGTATGGAAAGTCGGCAGACGCGCGACGGCGGTGCCTCACCCGCCGCTGCCGCCTCGCCCTCGCTCTGGGGGGCGTGGGAGAACAGGGAATCCATGGGCCGATAGTAGCCCT
>NZ_JAIZDP010000008.1 GCF_021554725.1 Sinomonas notoginsengisoli
GGTCTCCGGGTTCCCCAAGCGCAGGGACTCCGTGCCGATCCGGAAGTCCGCCGCGTAGGCCAGCTCCGCCCCACCGCCCAGCGCGAACCCCTCCAGCGCCGCGACCACCGGCATCGGCAGGCGCGCGATCCGGTCGAACACGCCCGAGTTGATCCCCGCGAGCGCATCGTCCCGGCGCCGGGCACGCAGCTGGGCGATGTCCGCCCCCGAGGCGAAGACCCCCTTCGCCCCCGGCGCCTCCCCGGCGGGGGTGCCCGAGAGGATCAGCACCTTCGGATACTGCTCGAGGTGCGCGCAGACCGCGTGCAGCTCGTCCACCATGGACTGGTCGATCGCGTTGCGCACCTCGGGCCGGTCCAGCCGCGCGTGCAGCCGATCCCCCCGCTCCTGGACCACCAACGTCCCGAAACCCGACGCGTCAAGGCGCGGCCCGCCGTCGTCCGTCTTAGCGGAGGGCGCGGACGACGCCGCGGCCTCTCCCGCCGCCGTGGCCTCCCCTGAGGCGGTACTCGTCTCCGTCATCAGACTCCCTCAATGAGGAGGGCGGTGCCCTGGCCGACGCCCACGCACATCGTGGCCAGTCCGAGCTTGCGGGCCGGCCCGGTCAGCTCGCGGTCCATGCGGCCCAGCAGGGTGACGACCAGGCGGGAGCCCGAGGAGCCGAGCGGGTGGCCGAGGGCAATAGCGCCGCCGTCGTTGTTGACGATGTCCGCCTCGAGCTTGAGCTCGCGCATCACCGCGAGGGACTGGGACGCGAACGCCTCGTTCAGCTCCACAGCGCCGAGGTCCGCCACGGACACGCCCTGCCGCTCGAGGACCTTGCGGGTCGCCGGGACCGGGCCCATGCCCATGATCTCGGGGGCGATACCGGCCGAGGCACCGTCGAGAATGCGGGCGCGAGGGGTGAGGCCGAAGCGCTCGATCGCGGCCTCGGAGGCCACGACGATCGCGGAGGCGCCGTCGTTGAGGGAGGAGGCGTTGCCCGCGGTGACCACGGAGCCGCCCTTGACCACCGGGCGCAGCTTCGCGAGCACGTCCATCGTGGTGCCCGCGCGCGGGCCCTCGTCCGTGTCGACGATCGTCTGGGCGCCTTTGCGGCCGGTGACGGTCACGGGGACAATCTCGTCCTTGAGCCGGCCGGCCTCGATCGCGGCGATGGCCTTCTCATGGGAGCGGACCGCGAAGGCGTCACAGTCCTCGCGCGAGGTGTCGAAGACGCGGGCGACTTCCTCGGCCGTCTCCGGCATGGAGTACGTGGCCTTGCCGTCGCGGGAGAGCTCGCCGGAGAGGAAGTTGGGGTTGGTGAAGCGCCAACCGATCGACGTGTCGAACACCGCTCCGGGCATGGCGAAGGCCTTGTCCGGCTTCTCCATGACCCAGGGGGCGCGGCTCATGGACTCGACGCCGCCGGCCACCACGAGGTCCGCAGCGCCGGCCTTGACCATGTGCGAGGCCATAATGATCGCCGAGAGGCCCGAGGCGCACAGCCGGTTCACGGTGATGCCCGGGACAGCATCCGGGTACCCGGCGAGCAGCCACGCCATGCGGGCCACGTTCCGGTTCTCCTCGCCCGCGCCGTTCGCGTTGCCCAGGATCACTTCCTCGACCGCGGCCGGGTCGATTCCGGCACGCTCCACGGCCGCACGGACCGTCAGCGCCGCGAGATCGTCCGGACGCACCGAGGACAGCGCCCCGCCGTACCGACCCACCGGGGTCCGGGCCCCGCCGACCAGAAACGCCTCAGCCATGTGCACTCCCTTATGCTCTGTTCCGCGCTGGATCCGGCCGGCAGAGGGCACAGAATCCCACAATAGTTACCGACCGTTCGTTCTATAAAGATTCTCACCCCGTCCCCGCGTGGTCAACCTTGTGTCGACGGGTGGGCCGGAACCTGCGGGGTACGGCGTTCGTTCACATCGGTGATGCTCCGATCATCCTCCTTCTCGCCTGCCCGGCCACGGCGCTTCGACCGCTACACGTCCGCGGACGCACTCGCCGTCGTGCTGTACCTCGGTCTGCCCTTGGCTCTGGTCTTCCTGCCAGTCGACCGGCTCGCGTGGCTCACGAGGGACCCGCTGCTGGGCTCGTACCTGCTGAATCTCGTGCTGTACGCTGCGGTGTTCGTCGCGGCAATCGTGGCCGCGCGGCGATACGTGGTCCGAGACGCGCGGATCCTCGCGACCCGGCCGTTGTTCACGCTAGGTATCCTGCCGCTCCTGCTCGTGGCCATGCTCATCGTCACGGCGATCGTGGTGGCCCTCTCCGGCGGAGTCCAGATCTCGGTGAACCAGTCCGGCCTGGAGGACATGACCGCGCACGTGCCGTGGTGGCTCACGGCCCCGCTCCTGGTGCTTGTGGGGCCGTTCGTCGAGGAGTACATCTTCCGGCACCTCATGATCGGCAAGCTCAGCCAGTACCTAAACCGGTGGGCGTGCTACGCGGCATCGGTGGTACTGTTCGCATCGCTGCACATCGCGGGCCGAGAGGCCATTACGGTCCAGGCACTCGCGCCCTATCTGGGGCTGGGCTTCGTGCTCGTGTTCGCGTATGCCTGGACGGCCAACAACCTGATGTTCAGCTACTCCCTGCACGCCCTAAAGAACCTGCTGTCCGTGGTGCTCATGTATACGGTGGACATCAGTTCGCTGACTTCCTAGGAATCCTTGAGCAAGCGCATCCTCCTCGTCCCGCTCGGCATTGTGGTGACGGTGATCCTTGCCGTCGTGATCGGTGGCCCGATCATCGCCTCCGCGATCCGGCCCCAGCAGGTGGACCCCTTCACCATCACCGGCGTCGCTTCCTCGGGAAGCACGACGCCGCGCCCCGCCGGCGCGGACAACGGCGTCTGGGCGGTGGGCAGCGGATCGCAGGCTGGATACCGGGTCAACGAGGTGCTCAACGGGGAAGCCCTGACCGTGGTGGGCCGTACCGAGCGGGTCGCCGGATCGGCCACCGTCGCGGACGGGAAGCTGACGGCCGCGAGCGTCGTGGTCGAGGCGGGGAGCATCGCCACGGACAATTCTGGCCGGGACAACTACTTCCGCTTCACCGTGATTTCCGCGGGCAAGTACCCGCAGGCCACCTTCATCCTCGACTCGCCTGTTGCCCTCCCCGAGATCGGCGGGGCGCCGGTGGCGGTGACGATGCCCGGCACTCTGGCCTTCGCCGGCGAGAAGAGGGTGGTCGCTGCAGAGATGAAGGTGGTGCGCGACGGCGATCGCATCGCTGCCGCCGGGTCAGTCCCCATCGCCGTCAAGGACTTCGGGATCGATCCGCCGAACCTCGGCTTCGTCAAGGTCGAGGACCACGCGACAGTCGAGTTCCGGGTCAATCTGGATCACAAGCCTTAGGCCCGGGCTGATGGCTTGAGGGGTCACTTCCGGGTTGAGGGGTCATATCCGTGACCACTCAGCACAGGGAAGTGACCCCTCATCCTTGGGAAGTGACCCCTCAACCGTCGGGGGGTCAGTGGTGGGCGTGGAGGTGTCCGCTGCCGGAGCCGACCGGCTCGAGCGCGAGCCGCCGCCCGCCGTCGAACGCGGCCGAGAACCACCGGGCCAGCGCCCGGTCGTGGCTCGCGACCACCAGCGTTCCCCGATAGCGCGTCAGCGCCTCCTCCAGCTCCCCCACGAGCAGCGGCGCGAGGTGGTTGGTCGGCTCGTCGAGCAGGAGCAGCTCGGGCCGGCCCGCGAGGATCCGTGCCAGCGCAAGGCGCCGGTACTGGCCCGCAGAGAGCGAGCCTACGGGCACGAAGAAGTCCTGCACCCGGAACAGTCCCGTGTGCATGAGCCGCTCGGCGTGGTCGTCAAGGTCGCCGGGCAGCCCGGCCGCGTACGCGGCGAGGAGGCGGACGTGCGGGTCAGCCGGCGCGGGGAGTTCTTGCGGGAGGAGTGCCGCCGCCGGTCCCGGCTCCATTGCGCTCCGGTGAGCCGCCACGCCCGCGATGAGCCCCAGGAGCGTGGTCTTCCCCGCACCGTTGGGACCCGTGACAAGCAGCCTCTCCCCAGGCACCAGCTCAAGCTCCAAGGGCCCGAGCCGGCCCGGCACTCCGGGGCAGGCCAATGCCACGCGCGCGCCCGACTCGACCTCGAACGCGGCCGCGAGGTGCAGAGGGCGCGGCGGGGGCAGCACAGGATCGGCCTCGAGGCGCCGAAGCCGCTCGCGCGCCGAACGAATCTGGCTCTCGACAGCCCCCGAGACCCGCTGGCCGAGGTAGTTGTACCCGGACTTGTCGCCGTCCGTCCTGCGCCCGTACGCCACGCGGTCTGTGACGTCGGCGGCCTTGCCGCGCTCGCGCTCCTTCGCCTCGACCCACGCGGCGTAACGGCGCGCCCAGTCCCGCCGCTCCCGCGCCTTCTCAGCGCGGTACCCCGCGTAGCCGGCGCCGTAGCGTCGCACGGAACGGGTGTCGCCGTCGACCTCGAGGATCACCCGGGCGAACCGGTCGAGGAAGTCACGGTCGTGGGAAACAGCCACGACGATCCCGGGCCGGGCGGCGACCTCCGCCTCGAGCCATGCGAGCGCAGCGGCATCGAGATGGTTGGTGGGCTCGTCGAGGAGCAGGATCGGCGCTGGATCCGCGAGCGCGAGGGCCAGCGCGACGCGCTCCGCCTCGCCGCCCGAGAGGCTGCCGAGCGTGCGGTCCTTGCCCTCCCGCGCCAGATGGCCCACGCCGAGCCGCTCAAGGGCGATCGCGGCGGCGACCTCCGCACGGACGACGGCGTTCCCCGCCTCTGAGGGGTCGGCCTCCTCGCCGCTGGGCTCGCCGCGGTCGGCGGCCTCCGCTTCCGCGGCCCGCTCAGCAGCCGTGGTGAGGAGCGCGCCCAGGGTGGCAGCGGCGTCGAGCGTCTGGGCTAGGCGCGACGTGCGGCCGTGGACGGCGACTGTCCCCGAGTCGGGGCGTTCATGGCCGGCGAGGAGCCGCAGGAGCGTGGACTTTCCGGCCCCGTTTTCGCCCACCACCGCAATCCGCTCGCCGTGGGCGATCGCCAGATTCACACGATCCAGGAGGAGTCGGTCGCCGTATCCATGGCTCACCTCCGTGACGGAGATGTGGACGGACCGGCGGCGCGTGGCGCGGCCGGGCTCGCCCAGCTCGGGGCGGCTGCGCTGGAATCGGTTCAGGGGTGCATGCATGGCTGGACTCGCTTGGGCGGCGGGCAGGGTGCGCCCGGGCGGACGGGGATCGGGGAAGCGGTCAGCGGAGCATGCCTTCAAGGGTGGCGGCGGCCATACCCGGTGTCAAGGCCAGCCGGACACTGCGGACACTTGCTGTCCGCTTCCGCCTTCCGCCCGCGGCGCGGCGACCCTAGCGTGGTGCCATGGCATACAGATTCCAGGTCGTCATCGACAGCCGCGACCCGCACGCTCAGGCCGACTGGTGGGCGGAGACCCTCGGCTGGACGGTGGAGCCGAGCGACGAGGACTTCATCCGCCGCATGGTCACCGACGGCTACGCGACCGAGGACGAGACCATCACGCACAACGGGGTGCTCGTCTGGGCAAGCGCGCAGGCCATCTGCCCGCCCGACGAGGTGGGCCGGAAGGACCGCCAGCGCTTCCTCTTCCAGACCGTGCCCGAGGGCAAGACCGTCAAGAACCGCGTGCACTGGGACGTCCGGCTCGACGGCGACGACAAAGACAAGGTCCGCTCCGCGCTCGAGGCCCGCGGCGCGGCATTCCTGTGGGAGGCCAGCGAGGGGCCGCACAGCTGGTACACGATGGCGGACCCTGAGGGCAACGAGTTCTGCATCTCGTGACCGGCTAGGCTCCCCTTGTGCGCACTCTGGGGACCTCACCGTGACGCCGCTCGTCGGGGCGCTCGCCACACTCGCGGCCCTCGCCGCGCTGATCGACTGGCGGGCGACGGCGCGTGGTGCCGACCGTGTCCAGCACCGCACCAAGCCTGCCCCGATGGTCCTGCTGATCGCCGCCGCGGCAGCGGTGCAGCCGTGGCACGGGTGGACTCAGGTGCTGCTGCTCGCTGCCTTCGCGGCGTCCCTCGCCGGTGACGTCCTGCTACTGCCGGGCCGCCCGCTCGCGCCGGGCCTCGCGGCGTTCCTGGTCGCGCATGTGTTCTTCGTCGCCGCCTTCGTCACCGGCGCCTCGTCCGTGGCCGGAACGCTGTTCGCCGCCGCGCTGCTCGCCGTCGTGCTGCCGCTCGCCGCACCGCCGCTGCTGCGGGCGGTCCATGACACGGACCCGCGGCTGTCCGTGCCGGTGGCGATCTACGTCGCGGCACTCGCGGCCCTCGTGCTCGCCGCCGGGACGACCGGCTCGCTGTGGGCGCTCGTCGGGGCGGCACTGTTCCTCGCCTCGGACCTGCTGCTCGGCTGGCGCGCGTTCGTGCGCCCCGTCCTCAAGGACTGGCACGTCATGGCGGCGTACCACGGCGCGCAATTCGCGATCCTCGGGTGGGCCGCCGCGATTCAGTAGCCCAATGACTGCGCGGCAGCCCGCAGCGCGTCGGCCGAGCGCACGAGCCGCGCCCGCTCGCCGTCGTCCATGGGCACCTCGAGGACGCGCCGCACGCCCCCGGCGCCCACCACGGAGGGCAGGCTCAGCGCGACGCCGTCAATCCCGCACTGACCGGTGAGTACGGTCGAGACGGGCAGCACCGTATCCTCGCGGCCCAGCACCGCCTCGACGATGCGCGCGGCGGAGAGCCCAATCGCATAGTTGGTGGCACCCTTGCCCGCGATCACCTTGTACGCCGCGGTCCGGACCTCGTGCGCGAGTTCCTCGAGCGAATCCGGTGTGAAGGCCGGCACGCCGTCGTCGTCGGTCCAGTCGCGCAGCGGGACGCCGCCAATCGTCGCGCACGCCCACAGCGGGAACTCGGTGTCCCCATGCTCGCCCACAATGTAGGCGTGCACCGACCCGCGGGACACGCCGGCACGCTCGCCCAGGAGCCAGCGCAGCCGCGATGTGTCCAAGACGGTCCCGGACGCGAAGACCCGCCCGGCCGGCAGGCCCGAGACCTGCTGGGCCGCCACCGTGAGGACGTCGCACGGATTGGTCACGAGGACATACACGGCGTCGGGGGCGTGGGTGAGGAGCGTGGGGAGGAGGTCCTCGAGGATGCGCGCGTTCGTGCCGGCGAGCTCGAGGCGCGTCTGTCCGGGCTTCTGCTTCGCGCCGGCGGTGACCACGACGACGTCGGCGCCCACCGCGAGCGCGGGATCGGCGCCGCCGCTGATGCTCGACGCCCCGGTGAACTGCGTGCCGTGGGCCAGGTCGAGGATTTCCGCCTCGACCTTGGGCGCGTCAATGTCGTAGAGCACCACCTCCCGGGCCGATCCGCGGATGAGCGCCGCGTACGCCGTCGAGCTCCCCACCGCCCCGGCCCCGACCACCACGAGCCTTCCTGCGTGCGCCGCCATGGGCCCAGACTAGACTCTTTCCAGTGACCACCACTGCGTCGGGTGAACAGCCCCTCCTGCCCGAGAAAGTCTCCGACACCTTCGACCCGAGCCGCTGGCGTGCCGTCGAGGGGTTCGACTTCGAGGACCTGACCTACCACCGGCAGGTCGAGCGTGAGGCGAGCGGCGCCGTCATGCGCGACCTGGCCACGGTGCGCATCGCCTTCAACCGGCCCGAGGTGCGCAACGCGTTCCGCCCCGGCACCGTGGACGAGCTCTACCGCGCGCTGGACCACGCGCGCATGACGCCGGACGTCGCGACCGTGCTCCTGACCGGCAACGGGCCCTCGCCCAAGGACGGCGGCTACGCCTTCTGCTCCGGCGGCGACCAGCGCATCCGCGGCCGCGAGGGCTACAAGTACGCCTCGGGAGATACTGCCGAGACGATCGATCCCGCCCGGGCCGGCCGCCTGCACATCCTCGAGGTCCAGCGGCTGATGCGCACCATGCCGAAGGTGGTCATCGCGGTGGTGAACGGGTGGGCCGCGGGCGGCGGGCATTCGCTGCACGTGGTCTCCGATCTCACGATCGCCTCCCGCCAGCACGGGAAGTTCAAGCAGACCGATGCGACGGTCGGCTCGTTCGACGCTGGCTACGGCTCGGCCCTGCTGGCCCGCCAGATCGGGCAGAAGAACGCGCGCGCCATCTTCTTCCTGGCCCGCGAGTACTCCGCCGAGGACATGGTCGCTATGGGCGCTGTCAACGAGGCCGTCGACCATGCCAGGCTCGAGGAGGTGGCGCTTGAGTACGCCGCGGACATCGCCCGGCAGTCCCCCCAGGCGATCCGCATGCTCAAATTCGCGTTCAACCTCGCCGATGACGGGCTCGCAGGCCAGCAGGTCTTCGCCGGGGAGGCCACGCGGCTCGCGTACATGACCGACGAGGCCGTGGAGGGGCGGGACGCGTTCCTGCAAAAGCGCGATCCGGACTGGAGCCCGTTCCCGTACTACTTCTGACCCTTGGCGGCCGGGATGTGACCCCTCAACGCAGGGATATGACCCCTCAACGCAGGGATGTGACCCCGCAACGGCACGCCAGAGACCCCGCAACGAGAGGTGCCCCGTGAACTTGGACCCAGTGCTCTCCGCGCTCGCCGCCGCATTGGCCGGCGAGGGCCCGGCCGTCGAGTTCGGGCCCGCCGGGGGCGGCGAGACGGGGCGCACCCGCGAGCCCTCCCTCGCCGCGCGCGCCCGGGCGCACGACGCCGCGTGGCGGCTCTGGCAGCCATCGGCCAGCGCGGAGGCCCTGCCCGCGGGGACGGCCGTGGTGGTGCGCACATCCGGCTCCACGGGTGTGCCCAAGGCGGCGGCACTGACGATCGACGCACTCGCGGCCTCCTCGATGGCCACAGCCATCGCGCTCAAGGGCGAGGGCCAGTGGCTCCTGGCACTGCCGCTCGAGTATGTGGCGGGCGTGCAGGTGCTGGTCCGCTCGCTGTACGCAGGCACCCGGCCCTCCGTGATGGACCTGTCCGGCGGCTTCACTCCCGAGGCCTTCGCCGACGCAGCCGAGGCGCTCACCGATCCAGTCCGGTTCACGTCGCTGGTGCCGACCCAACTGCGGAGGCTCCTCGATGACGGCTCGCCTCGGGTCCTCCTGGCGCTCGCACGCTTCAAGGCCATCCTCCTCGGCGGCGCCCCGATCCCGCCCGGCCTGCTCGAGCGGGCGCAGGGGTTCGGGATCCGGGTCGTGACCACGTACGGCTCGGCGGAGACGTGCGGCGGATGCGTGTACAACGGCGAGCCGCTCCAGGGCGTCGAGGTCGAACTCGTCGACGGCCGGGTGTGGCTCGGCGGAGACGTGGTCGCGGCCGGATACGTGGGCGACCCGGAGCGCACCGCAGAGCACTTCCGCACCGACGAGCACGGGCAGCGCTGGTACGTGAGCTCGGACGTGGGGGAATTCGGGCCGGACGGCCGACTGCGCGTCCTGGGGCGCGCTGACGACGTGGTGATCACCGGCGGCGTCAAGGCCTCGGCCGCGCGTGTTGCCGCGGAGCTCGACTCGCTTCCGGGGGTGCGCGAGGCCTTCGTGGCCGGCATCGACGACGCCGAGTGGGGCCAGGCGCTCGCCGCCGCGCTGGTGCTCGTCCCGGCGGAGGGCCCGCAGGAGGCAAGGCTCGACGCGGTGCGCGAGGCCGCCGTCGTTCGGCTGGGACGCCTCGCTCCGAAGACTTGGCTCGTGCTGGACGCGCTCCCCCACCTGCCCAACGGCAAGCCGGACCGGCTCGCGCTCACCGAGCTGCTGCGGGAGCGGCACGGCCTCACCTGAGCACCCCCGCTGGCTTCAACCCTACGAGCACCCCGAAGGAACAAACCCGTGGCAACCCTCGCCCAATGGATCTCCGGCTCACGCCCGCGCACCCTGCCGATGGCGGCCGCCCCCGTGGTGATCGGCAGTGCGGCCGCGTTCGGGCTCGACGCGTTCAAGCCGGCGAACGCGGTGCTCGCGGCCCTCGTGGCCGTCCTCCTGCAGGTGGGCGTGAACTACGCGAACGACTACTCCGACGGCATCCGCGGCACGGACGACAACCGGGTCGGACCCTTTCGGCTCACGGGATCCAAGGCGGCTGAGCCGGCCGAGGTGAAGCGCGCTGCCTTCCTCGCGTTCGGGGCCGCGATGGTGTTCGGCCTGTTCCTCGTGGTGCTGTCCCAGACCTGGTGGCTGCTCCTGGTCGGAGCAGGCTGCGTCGCGGCCGCGTGGGGCTACACCGGCGGGAAGAACCCGTACGGGTATCTGGGGCTGGGCGACGTGTTCGTGTTCGTGTTCTTCGGCCTCGTGGCCACCCTCGGCACCACCTACACGCAGGCTGGCACGCTCAGCGCGGCGTCGTGGGTCGGCGCGATCGGGACCGGACTCATCGCTGACGCCCTGCTCATGGCCAACAACGTGCGCGACATCCCCACGGACCGTGTCTCCGGCAAGCGCACGCTGGCGGTACGGCTTGGGGACTCGCGCGCCCGCAGGGCGTATGTGCTCATGCTCGGCGTCGCCGTCCTAGGCTCCCTCGTGCTCGTCCCGTGGAACCCGTGGATGCTCGTCGTGCTGCTCCTCGTGCCGGCATGTCTCACGCCGACGTGGCTCATGCTCGGCGGCAAGAGCGGCCCGCGGCTCATCCCGGTCCTGGCCCAGACGGGCTTCATCAACCTCGGCTACGCGGGACTGTTCTCGCTCGCGATCGTGCTCGGAGTGCTCCTCTAGGCGCGCGCTGGCCCGTCGCCCTGCTCGAACCGGCCCTGGTAGCCGTCGTCGTCCGCGCGCTGGGCCTCGTCGATCGCATCCTCGGCCTCAGAGTCGGCGACCTCCTTCTTGGACCGAGTCTGCTTGCGCCCGCTGAACACGTCACGGACCTCGCCGGCCGCAGCCTCTCGCTGGCGGCTCAGGAACAGGAAATTGACCGCGAACGCGATGAGGACCGCGAAGACAGCTGAAAGGATGACCCCGATCTCCAGCACCATGAACAGTGCGAACGGCACGACGAACAGGACTGCGCGGATCAGGAGGTACTTGAGGGATGCCACTGGACGAGTCTACTAAAATAGCCCTATGATCCGCGTTCTGCCCTGGCTCATCGTCCTCGTCGCCTGGCTGTACGGCATGGTCGACTGCGTCATGAGCGATCGTCAGGCTGTGCGCGGCGGCATCTCCAAGACAGCGTGGTTCCTCATCTCCGTGCTGCCCGCCGTGGGCACGGCATTGTGGTTCATCTTCGGACGCCCGCGGGGCACCACGCCGCCGCGCACGGGCCGCAACCAGAGCCGCCATCCGGTAGCCCCGGACGACGACCCTGACTTCCTCCGCGGGCTCTGAGGCCGGATCAGCCGCTCACGCCGCCGTAGGAGTGCAGGCCCGAGAAGTAGATGTTGACCACGGTGAAGTTGAAGAGCACGCACAGGTAGCCGACGATCGAGAGCCACGCGGCGCGGGCTCCGGTCCAGCCGCGGGTGGCGCGGGCATGCAGGTAGGCCGCGTAGACCACCCAGATCACGAAGCTCCAGACTTCCTTCGTGTCCCAGCCCCAGAACCGCCCCCAGGCCTTCTCGGCCCAAATCGCGCCGAACATGACGGTGAGGGTCCACCCGACGAACGCGATGGTGTTGATCCGGTAGGAGAGGGCCTCGAGCGTCATGGATCCCGG
Organism: Sinomonas notoginsengisoli; assembly: GCF_021554725.1. Lineage (GTDB taxonomy): Bacteria > Actinomycetota > Actinomycetes > Actinomycetales > Micrococcaceae > Sinomonas > Sinomonas notoginsengisoli. The sequence continues at coordinate 11,560 of NZ_JAIZDP010000008.1, forward strand.
AACGAGGCGCATGAAGCCGCCCGTGTCGAGCCCGCCGGCGGCGATCTTTGCCTCACGCCGGCTCTGGATCAGCTGGAGGACGGCCATCGAGAACGTCAACGTGAACAGGGCCGAAGACATGACGGCGATGGACACGTGGATAATGAGCCAGTAGCTCTGCAGCGCCGGCACGAGATGCCCCACGGGGATCCAGAACGCGACGGCAGCGGCCACCATCATGACCACCGCGAGTCCCAGCACGAACGTGCCGAGGAACCGCAGGTCGCGCTTGATGAGCACCACGAGGAAGACGGCGACCACGAGGAACGCGCCCGTGGTGCAGAACTCGTACATGTTGCCCCACGGCACGCGGCCCGCTGCGATGCCCCGCGTGAGCACACCGGCAGCGTGGACCAGGAGGCCCAGGATGCTCAGGTTCACGCCCACGCGGGCAGCCACCCGGCGCGAGCGGTACTTCAGGTCCGCGTCCGCCACGACAGCGCCCGAGCCGGCACCGGAGGACTTCGGCGAGGACGACGGCGTGCGGCCCCCTCCGGCGTCGGAGGAGCCCTGCCGCCCGCCCGCGGTCCCGGCGAGGGCCGGTTCCTTCACCGCCGCACCGGCTTTCGCCTTCTCCCCCGCGATCAGGGCGGCATCGCGCTGGGCGACCTTGCCGCTCGTGGCCATGTCCCACGCGAAGGCGAGGAATGCCACGACGTAGGTTCCGGCGGCAAGCAGCATGAACAGCTCGCTGTAGGAACCGAGGGTGAAATTGATGGTCGGCATCAGGCGTCCTTCTGATTGCTGTCCGATGTGGTCTTCGGGTTCTTAGTCTGCTCGTCCTGCTCGGCCTCGGGAACTCCCCACGCCTCGGCGAGCACGGCCCATATGGCACGGGCCTCGGCCGCGAGGCCCCCGTGGTCCTCGCCGCGGGTCAGCAGTCCGTACTCGACCATCGTGCGGCCGTCCTCGTGCTGGCCCACGCGGACCCAGAGTCGGCGCCTCGTGAGGAAGAGGGAGGCGATCAGGCCGGCGAGGGAGAACAGGGCGAAGCCGAGGGCCCACTCCTGTCCGGGGTTGTGGTGGATGTCGAGGGCCACGTACCGCTTGAGCCCGTCGAAGCTGATGGAGCCCTGGCCGTCGGGCATCGTGTAGGACTGGCCAGCGCCGAGGACGATGCCCCCTGCGGGCTTGTCCCTGCCGTTCACCTGGGTGAGCTTGGCGACGTCGAGCGCGTAGACGTTCTGCGGGGTGCCCTTGTTCAGCCCTAGGTCGCCCACATAGGAGTTGAGGTTGAGCTGGACGTTGAGCGGGTCCGGGTCGGCGCTGAAGGCGACGTTGTTGGCCCCCTTGTCCGCTGTGGGAAGGAAGAAGCCAACGAACCCGAGCTGGGCGGGAGCGGCGTCCGGCGCCTTGATTACGATCGTCGAGGTGTACACGCGGTCCGTCGGGATGGCCGGAACTGGCCCTTGGAAGGCAATCTTCCCGTCGCCGCCGCGGACTGTGATGACGGGCGCGTACCCATTGCCCACGAGGTAGACGTTCGTGCCGCCGATTGTCACCGGGTCGTTGACCTTGAGGTCGCGCTCCTGCTCGGGCGCGTCCGGGGAGTCCTTGGTGGTCACGCGGGCGTTGAAGTCGAGCGGCTGACCGAACTGCTTGTCCGACTCGCGGTCGTAGCGGACGTCGAACTTGTCCAGACGGAAGGAGTACGGCGCGAGCCAACCCGACTGGAAGTTCGAGCCAGGGTTGAACGTGTCGTAGCCCACGAGGGTGTTGACGAAGGTCTCGCCCTCCACGAGGGTGCGCTGGCCGCTGTACCCGAACAGCCCGCCGACCGCGACGGAGACGAGCACACCCACGAGGCCCGAGTGGAAGCAGAGGTTGCCCAGCTCCTTGAGGTACCCCTTTTCGGCCCCGACGGAGGGAAGGTCCCCCGCGGACCGCAGGTCCACCCGGTAGCCACGCTTCTTCAGCAGCCCGGCGGCCTGCTCAGCAGCTTCGGCGGCGGCGAGGCGCTGCTCTGCCGGGACCACAAGGGTGCCGTACACGGGCAGGCGGCTCAGCCGGGCTGGGGTGCGCGGGGGCTTCGAACGCCACGACTTCCAGTGTGCGATGGCACGCGGAACCACGCAGCCGATGAGCGAGATGAAGAGCAGCAGGTAGACGGCGGAGAACCAGACTGACGAATAGACGTCGAACATCTGGAGCTTGTCCAGGATCGGGCCGTAGTCGGCGTGGTCCTTGAGATACTGCGTCACGATCGCGGGGTTCGCGGGCCGCTGTGGGAACAGGGAGCCCGGGACGGCTGCGACGGCGAGCAGGAGGAGCAGGAAGAGCGCGGTCTTCATGCTGGTCAGCTGGGTCCAGGCCCAGCGCAGCATGCCGAGGACGCCGAGCGAGGGAAGGGCGACGTCGGTGCGCTTGGCCTGCTTGCCCCGCACCTTGGTGGCGCCGTTGCCCGGGGGGCGGTCCTCGGCGGCGGCATGGGCCTTGACCTGCGCCTTGGGCTTCGTCTCACTCATCAGACAGGCATCTCCACGGTTCCGATCCAAATCTGCACCTGGCTGATCCAGTAGGTCCAGACCCCCGAGACCATCAGGACGCCGACCAGGATCAGCAGTCCACCGCCCGCGGCCTGGAGCGCGCGGCGATGCTTCTTGAAGAACGCCATGGCTCCCAGTCCGCGGCGCATGCCGAGGGCAATGAGCAGGAACGGCACCCCAAGGCCGAGGCAGTACACGAATGTCAGCAGGGCGCCCTTGTACGCGCTCGAGCCCTCGGAGAAGGCGAGGACCTGGACGGAGGCGAGCGTCGGGCCGATGCAGGGGACCCAGCCGAGGCCGAATGTGACCCCGAGCAGCGGCGCCCCCCACAGGCCCGCGGGCGGGCGTGCGTGGACGCGGGCCTCGCGCTGGAAGATGCCGAGCCCGCCCATGAACACGATCCCCATGAGCACGACGACGATTCCCAGCACGCGCGTCAGCCATCCCGAGGAGATGGCCAGAACGCGGCCGATCTCGCCGAAGAGGGCGCCGGTCGCGACGAACACGGCCGTGAAGCCGAGGACGAACAGGCCTATTCCCGCGACCATGCGCCCGCGCCTCTGCTTCGCGAGGTCCACGCCCGTCAGCCCGGTGACGTAGCCGAGGTATCCGGGCACGAGCGGGAGCACGCACGGGGAGAGGAACGAGACGAGGCCTGCGAGCAGGGCCACGGGGAGTGCGAGCAGGAGGGACCCGTTGAGGATGATGTCGCTGAAGACCTGGCCCACGCTACTCGGCCGCCGCGGATGTGATGAGGGCCCTGAGCGTCCCGCGCTCGAGCTGGCCGAGCACTCGCGACGCGACCCTTCCCTGCTTGTCGAGCACGAGCGTGGTGGGCACTGCGCCCGGGGGCACCATGCCGGACATGGCCAACAGCACTTGGCCGTCCTTGTCGTTGAAGCTCGGATAGGTCAGGTTGAAGCTCTGCTCGAAGGCTTCCGCTGTGCCCTTCTCGTCGCGGAGATTCACGCCGTAGAACGCCACGCCCTGCGGCTTGAACTCGCTGTGCAGCGACTCGAGCTCGGGCGCCTCCACGCGGCACGGAGCGCACGCCGCGAACCAGAAGTTGAGCACCGTGACGTGACCGGCGAAGTCCTTCGAGCTCACGGCAGTGCCGTCGTACAGCGTCCCGCTGAACTGGACGGGCGGCTTGCGGGTGTCCTTCGCGTACTCGGTGACCGAGCCGTCGCCGGCCACGTAGTTCTTGTTGTCGCCTGCGCGAGCCTGCTTCGCGAGCGGATCGTCGGCAGCACACCCTGCCAGGGCTGCGGCGAGTCCGACTGCGCCCAGCGCGCCGACCGCGCCCAGCAGGCGACGGCGGGAGAACGTACCGGCCGCGGGACTCGCGGCGCGGACTGGCTCGGGGTGGTTCATGCGTTGCTCCTGGGCCATTCAGGCCCCCGGTGTCGCGGCGGCGCCTGGCAGGAGGCGGGCGGCGGGCTCGGTGTAACGGACGTCCATGACGGCACCCGTCGCGGTGTCGACCGTGAGCGAGGTCAGGGACGTGAGGGTGCACTCGCGGCGGCGCGGGTCGTGGGCGAGGCTACGGCCCTCGGCCTTGAGCCGGGCGGCCCAGATGGGGAGCTGGTGCGCCACGAGTATGGCTTCGGCGCCCTCTCCCCCACGGCCGATGGCGGTGCGGGCCGCGTCGCCCACTGCGTCAAGGACACGCTCCGCCTGAGCCTCGTAGGCCTCCCCCCACGAGGGGCGCAGCGGATTGAGGAGGTAGCGCCAGTGCCTGGGCCGGAGAAGCTCACGCGGGGTCACTTTGAGGCCCTCGAAGTGGTTCTCCGCTTCGATGATGCGCGGTTCCGTCTCGATCTCCAGGCCGAGGGCCCGCGCGGTAGGCGCGGCCGTCTCCTGGGCCCGCGTCAGAGGTGAGGCCGCGAGCAGGACGAACCGCGCGCCGTCGTGCGCCCGCTGGGCGAAGTGATCGGCGAGGCATTCCGCCATCTGACGGCCCAGTTCGGAGAGATGGAAGTCCGGCAGCCGGCCGTAGAGCACGCCGGCCGGGTTGTGCACCTCGCCGTGGCGCAGCAGATGGACGGTAGAGGAGGGCATGTCATCCAGTTTCTCAAAGGTTGCGGGCGGCGGCGAAATCGCCGGGACGGCGCGGCCAGACAACCACCCCGAAGATTCTACAGGTAGTAGAACTACCACGGGCACCCTAGAGTTCCCTGTGTAACCTCGAACACACGCTCTTGCGGTCCATGCACCTGCATGTTTTCATGGATACACGCAGTTGCTTGACGCTTCAATCAAATTCTAGACAGGAGAAATCCCGTGACCCTCCCCCATGGCCTCACCACCGGCACTTGGACCCTCGACGGCTCCCACAGCGAGATCGGCTTCACCGTCCGCCATGCGGGCATCAGCAAGGTCCGTGGCCGCTTCCAGGAGGCGTCCGCCACCGTCCAGGTCGGCTCGACCGCCGCCGAGACGAAGGCGACTGCCGCCATCAAGACCGCCTCCTTCGACTCCGGTGACGCCAATCGCGACGGCCACGTCAAGGGCGCCGACTTCTTCGACGTGGAGCAGTTCCCGGAGATCACCTTCGAATCGACCTCGATCGTGGCCAAGGGTGACGACTACGACGTCACCGGCAACCTGACGATCAAGGGCGTCACCAAGGAGGTCACCATCGAGACCGAGTTCACCGGCATCGCGGTCGACCCGTTCGGCGCCACCCGCGCCGGCGTCTCCGGCGAGACGACCATCTCGCGCAAGGAGTTCGGCCTCACCTGGAACGCTGTCCTCGAGACCGGCGGCGTGCTCGTTTCCGACAAGGTCGTCATCTCCCTCGACCTCGCGTTCGTCGCCCCGCAGGCCTGAGCCCTGCCGCGCCAGCAGGCGCGGCGCCCGCGGACCGTGTGAACGGCCGGGCCCATTGCGGCCCCGCCGCCAGTGAACATCTGGCGGCGGGGCCGTTTACGTCGGCTGGTTTCCCGCGCCGCCCTCGTGACGATGCCTCTGCGCGGATACAGTGGGCCGCATGAGCGAACCCATCCCTCCTGCACCCCAGGACCCGCACGCGCAGAACCCCTACGGCCAGGAGCCGTACGGCCAGAACCCGTCCGGCCAGAGCCCCTATGGCCAGAACCCCTCCGGCCCGCCCCAGGCCCCCCAGTACCAGCAACCGCAGTACCCGCAGCAGCCCCCCTTCCCACCGTACGGTGCGGCGCAAGGGCCTGCCGGGCTCGGCTACCCGGCCCCGCCCGTGAACACGTTCGGCCTCGACAGGCGCGTCTTCGGCATTCGCCTCACCAACACTGATGGGGTGCAGCAGGAAGTCAAGATCTCCTACTACCTGTGGCTCGCCGCCTCCGCCCTCAACGTCCTCGCCGGGCTCATCAACCTGTTCGTGCTCCCGGGCCGGTACGGCGCGTTCGTCTTCGTGGCGGCCCTGATCGGCCTCGCATTCGGCGTAGTCTTCTCGGCCCTCTGGCTCTTCTGCGCCATCCGCGCCAAGGAGGGTGCCAAGTGGGGCCGGATCGTCCTGACCGTGCTCGGAGTCCTCTCCGTCTTCAGCTTCCTCGGCCAGCTCGGTGGCCCGAGCCTGAGCATGATCCCGTCCCTGCTCGCCGTGGTCGGCACCGTATTCCTGTGGCTGCCCAAATCACGGACATGGTTCAGGCAGATGTCCGGTCGCGGCTGAAGCCCGCACGGCCGAACCCGGTAGGGCGGCTGCACCGGCATCCTTCCACAGTCCAGGGGTGCTTCCAGCCTCAGGGCAGGGGTGCCGGCGCGGCGGCCTCGGGCGATACAGTGAGGGCAACGCGTCGGGGGCGCGCCAGATGCTCCCGCCGGGCCACCTTCAACGATTGGACCCCCATGAGCACGCCTGACGTCCCTCCGAACGGCTCGCAGCAGCCCGGGCCCGAGGAACCTCCGCAGCGGGAGCCCGGCGCGCAGGGCTCGCAGGCCCGAGGCCAGCAGCAGGACCCTGAGGGACGGACGGGGCGTCCCGCACCCCGTTACGGCCAGTACGCCCCGGGGTACGACGGCAGCGGGCAGCAGCCCCCGGCCCATGGGCAGCCCGGCGCGGGCTACGGCCAGCAGGGCCAGGGCTACGGCCAGCAGCCTTGGCAGCAGCCCTCGTACGGCCAGTCGCAGTGGCAGCAACCGGGGATGTACGGCTCGGCGCCGGGCTACGGTGTACCCGGTCCGCAGGAGCAGCGCTCGGCGGTGCGGAAGGCATCGATCCTGCTCTTCGCCACCGCTGCCGCGGAGGTAGTGATCGGCTTCTTCGCCACGATGGTCACCCTCAACACTCCGACGGGCGCCCTCAGGGACCTCTTCAACCAGGCCGGAGGCGCCTCGTCCGGCATTTCCTTTGAGCAGTTCCGTCAGATCCTCGGCACGCTCGTGTGGTTCGCTGTGGCGGGTGCGGTGGTCAACGCGATCGTCCTCGTCCTGTGCGGCGTCTTCCTCTCAAGAGGCCGCCGCTGGGCACGTGCGCTGGGAACGGTGTTCCTGTGCCTCACCCTCGGCGCCTTCTTCTCAGGGGGCCTGTTCTCGCTCATCACGATCGGGTTGGCCGTCGCCGGAGTCGTGACGATGTTCCGGCCCGGAGTCACCGCGTTCCTGAACGCCAAGAACTCGTTCGCCAACCCGTACAACACCCCGAAGGGACCCACCTTCGGCAACCCCTACGGACAGTGACATGAGCCCTGAGCCGACGCCGCCCCCGTATCAGGAACAGCCGTACCAGCCCAACCAGCCGGACCGGCCGGCCTACGCCCCCCTCCCTCCCCAGGGCGCATACCAAGGCCCATGGCCCAGCCAGATGCCGAGCGGTACGTTCCCCGGAATGTCACCGGTAGGCGGCATTCCCCGGCCCACGACCATTACGCTCGCGTTCTGGATGCTCATCGCAGCTGCTGTCCTGCCGCTCGCGACCATTCCTGCGGTCCTCGACTGGATGCGCCTCTACATCCAGGAGGCAGCAAGAGAAGCCATCACGGCTTCCGGCCGGCGCACTGCGGGGGCGTTCGCCGAGCAGTTCGTCACGGTCTCGGCACCGATCGTGTGGATCTCGTCGATCGCAACCGTCGCAATCGCCGTGCTCCTCGCCTTGGGCATCCGCGCGGGCATGGGCTGGGTCCGGATCCTGCTGACGGTGATGACTGGCCTCTCGCTCGTGGGCTACCTCATGAACGCGGTCATCCTCACGGCCATCTCTGTACCCACTGCGGTCCTGTTCCCGTTCCCCGTGTTCGTCTACGTGACGTCAGCCGCCGCCGCTCTCCTGTATCTGGCGGCCGCCGTGCTCATGTGGCTGCGCCCCTCAAGCCGGTACTTCGCCGCTCGGCGCGCCGCGAAGCTCGGCGGTGGATACCTCCGCTGACCTTCCCCGCCACCCGGGCTGTCCCTCCCGACCATCAGCACACCGCGGCGCACGACGGCGGTAGGCGCCTCAGGCGGGACGCCCCCGGTGGGGGGTGGCGGCGTCGTGCCCGACAGGCGAGGATTCCTGCGCGCCCGCCGCGGGCTCTCCCGTCTCACCGCCCGATTCGCCGCGCTGGGCATGGTAGGCGAGGATCTGGAGCTCGGTGGCCATGTCCACCTTGCGCAGGGTGACGCCGGGCGGGACCTGGAGGATCGTGGGGGCGAAGCTGAGGATGCTGCGGACCCCTGCGGCGACGACCTGGTTGCAGACCCCCTGCGCCGCGGACGCCGGGAGTGCGAGCACGGCCATGTTGGTTCGGGTGCGCGCAAAGACGGCCTCGAGCTTCGCCGCGTCAGAAACGCGCAGCCAGCCGATCTCGTTTCCGATGATCTGGGGGTCCCTGTCCAGGAGGGCCACGACATCGAACCCGCGGGTACCGAAGCCGCCGTAGCGGGCCAAGGCCCGCCCCAGGTTCCCGGCGCCAACAATCGCCACACGCCAGTCTCGCGTGAGGCCCAGCGCCGCGGAGAGGTGCTGCAGGAGGTTCTCGACCTCATAGCCCACGCCCCGGGTGCCGTACGAGCCCAGCTGCGAAAGGTCCTTGCGGAGCGTCGCGGAGCTCACCCCGGATGCCTCCGCGAGGGCATCAGAGGAGACCCTGTCCACGCCGTCGGCCAGGTAGGAGTTAAGTGCGCGCAGGTAGACGGTGAGGCGCGCGACGACGGCGGGCGGAAGTCCCTTCTCGTCGGGCGCCGAGCCCGGGGTGTCCCCTCCGTTCCTCGCCCGTCGTACCACTGCCACTCCAATCCCGGCGCCGTGTCGGCGGACCGCACTCACTCTAAGTTCCGGGCGCGGCACGGGCCAAATGTCGTTCAGCCGCGCCGCGCCGCCTCCACGGTGCGGCGGAGCCTGGCCTCGTCGATCTTCCAGAAGTCGCGTTGGATCCCGTCCACGAGCACCACCGGGACCTCTTCCGCGAAGCGGTCCCGGAGGGCGGCGTCGTCGTCAATGCGCCGCTCCGCCCAGCCGAGGCCGGCCTCCGAGGCCACCTTTGCGACCGTTTCCCGCGCCGCCTCGCACAAGTGGCACTGGTTCTTGGTCACCAGGACGATCTCGGGTTCACGCATGGGTCAACGGTAGCGCGCGTCTGTGGGCCAGCTGTGAATCGCTAGACTCTGACCCATGCCCGGAGAGAAGAAGGCGCAGGCCCCGGCCCGCCCTGCACCGCTTGAACGCGCCGGCGAGGCAGCCTTCTTCGACGTGGACAACACCCTCATGAAGGGCGCGAGCCTGTTTCATGTAGCTCGCAAGATGTACGAGCGCAAGGCGTTCACTCTCCGGGACGCCGTCGGGTACGCGTGGAAGCATGCCGCGTTCCTCTTCCGTGGCGAGAGCCTCGAGGACGTCCGCTCGATCCAGTCCTCAGCGCTCGCGCTGGCCGCGGGCATTCGGACAGCGGACGTGGCGACAATCGGGCACGAGGTGTACGACGAGTTCATCGAGTCTCGGATCTGGCCCGGCACCAAGGCCCTCGCCGAACAGCACCTCCGTGTGGGTCGCCGGGTATGGCTCGTGACCGCGACGCCGATCGAGGTTGCGTCGGTGATCTCCGAGCGCCTCGGGCTCACGGGCGCCCTGGGGACTGTCGGCGAGATCGAGGACGGCGCCTACACGGGACGCCTCGTCGGGCAGATCCTGCACGGAGCGGCCAAAGCCTCGGCCGTGTCCGGGCTCGCCGAGCGCGAGGGGCTCGATCTGCGGCGGTGCTGGGCGTACTCCGACTCGCGCAACGACATCCCGCTGCTGACCCTCGTGGGACACCCCGTGGCGATCAACCCGGACATCCGGTTGCGCGCGCATGCGAACGCGCACAACTGGCCGATCTACGACTTCCGGGCCGGCCGCCGTGCCGCGACGCTCGGGCTCAAGGCGGCGACCGTGGGCGGAGCGCTGTACGGACTGTGGCGCGGATACGCACGGATCCGCCGCTAGCACTCCTGCCCCTGGCCTCGGCCCTCAAAGGGTCAAGTGGCCTCGACGGGACGGTGGGGGCAGTGTGGCCAAAAGCCGCGTGAGGCCCGTCCCGCGACCGGGACGGGCCTCACTTCACACCAATGCCCGCGAGGGGCGCCTACTTCTTGTTGCGGCGCTGGTGACGAGTCTTGCGCAGCAGCTTGCGGTGCTTCTTCTTGGCCATGCGCTTGCGGCGCTTCTTGATAACCGAACCCACGTAAGTTCCTTACAGATAGTTGATGCCCCGGGCTGCTGGCCGGCCGCGCTCAAGGCGCCTGGCAACCAACTGCTGGTGACGTGACGTAAAACGTTCCTGAACAGAATACAGCACCCGTCAGGCAGTCTCGCTCCGTCCGTCCACCACGGCCTTGCGCAGGTACTCCTCTACCGCCCCCTCAGGAACACGGTAGGAACGGCCGAACCGCACCGCCGGCATCTCGCCCGAGTGCACGAGGCGGTAGACCGTCATCTTCGACACACGCATCATCTCGGCAACCTCAGCGACCGTGAGGAAACGCGAGGAGGAAAAGTCCACCGCAGCCATGCGAATACTCTAGTTGTTGGAGTGACCGTTGTGAATGCGGCGATGACGAACGGCGCCGGCGAGGTGCCCGAGGACCTGCGCGGTGATGCCCCACTCCATGCACTTGTCCGTGACGCTCTGCCCGTAGGTGAGCTGCGAACGGCCGGCGGCGAGCTCGGCGACATCGAGTGCCTGCGCTCCACCCACGAGGAAGCTCTCGAGCATGACGCCGGCCACAGCCTCCGCGGCCTCACCGCCTGCGGCCAGCTGCGCGCCGATCTCAAGTGCCACCTCGGCCTGGCGATGATGGTCCTTGCCGCTGTTGGCGTGGCTCGCGTCCACGATCACCCGCGGGTTGAGCCCCTTGCCCGCCATCTTTGCCGAGGCAGCCTGCACGTGCGCAGCGGAGTAGTTCGGGCCGTCGGAGCCCCCACGCAGGATGAGGTGCGTGTCCGGGTTGCCGGCAGTGGCCACGAGAGCCGCCCGCCCGGCGTCGTCAATCCCCAGGAAGGCCTGGGAAGCGGCCGCGGCGCCGCACGCATCGATCGCGATCTGGAGCCCGCCGTCCGTGCCGTTCTTGAACCCGACCGGCACGGAGAGGCCGGAGACGAGTTGGCGGTGGATCTGGCTCTCGGTGGTGCGGGCGCCGATGGCCCCCCACACGATGGCGTCCGCGGTGTACTGGGGGCTGATCGGCTCGAGGAACTCCGTGGCCGTGGGGAGGCCGAGCTCGAGGACGTCCAGGAGGAAGCGACGCGCCGCCCGCAGGCCTCCGGCGATGTCGTGGCTGCCGTCGAGGTCCGGGTCGTTGATGAGGCCCTTCCAGCCCACCGTGGTGCGCGGCTTCTCGAAGTATGTCCTCATCACCACGAGCACGTCCTGGCGGACCTCGCGGGCGACTGCGGCGAGCCTGGACGCGTACTCGAGCCCCGCCTCGGGATCGTGGATCGAGCAGGGGCCGACGATCACGAGCAGCCGGTCGTCGACGCCGTCCATGATGGCACGCACCTCGTCGCGGCCGCGGGCGACCGCACGCGCGGCGGCCTCGTTCAACGGCAGTTCCTCGAGGAGGTCACCCGGGGTGGGAAGCGGGGTGAACTCGGCGACGCGGAGGTTGCTCGTCGATGTGTCAGTGGCGGCAGTACTGCTCGGGTTCATGGTCTGTCCTTGTCCTGACAGGCCCCGAGTGGGCCAGAGCCTGCCGTTGATATGGCAAAGGGCAAGGACCATGAGGTCCCTGCCCTGTTGGCTCTGGAGTCGGTACGCGACGAAATCTACGCTTGGCCCTCCAGAGCCAACGCAAAATACGCATACCAACGCTTGAACATGGACCTACGGTAAGAGCCGCGCGGTCCAAGATGCAAACAGCCGCCCGTATCGTGGACATCGATCACGGGCGGCGGTTCGCTAGAAGGAGGTCATACGAGGCCCTGCGCGAGCATCGCCTCGGCGACCTTGACGAAGCCGGAGATGTTTGCGCCGAGCACGTAGTTGCTGGGCGCACCGTACTCCTCGGCAGTCTGGGCGCACCGGTCATGGATGCCCACCATGATCTCAGTAAGGCGCTGCTCGGTGTACTCGAACGTCCAGGAGTCACGGCTCGCGTTCTGCTGCATCTCGAGCGCAGACGTGGCGACGCCGCCAGCGTTGGCGGCCTTCCCGGGGGCGAACAGCACCCCGGCGCTCTGGAACACGGCGATCGCCTCAGGTGTGCAGGGCATGTTTGCGCCCTCGGCCACGACGGTGACACCCGATGCCACGAGGCGCGTGGCAGCTGCCTCGCCGACTTCGTTCTGCGTGGCGCACGGGAGCGCGACCTCGGCGTTGACGTCCCATACGCTGGCGCCCTCCACGTAGGAGACGCCCGCACCCCGGCGCACGGCGTACTCCTTGAGCCGCCCGCGCTCGACCTCCTTGATCTGGCGGACTAGGTCGACGTCGATCCCGCCCTCGTCGACCACAAAGCCGTCCGAGTCGGAGCACGCCACGACGTTGGCGCCGAGCTGCTGCGCCTTGGCCATCGCGTAGATCGCGACGTTGCCCGATCCGGACACCACGACCCGGCGCTCCTCGAGGCTGCGGCCCCGGGTCTTGGCCATCTCGTTGGCGAACAGCACGGTGCCGTAGCCCGTGGCCTCCGGTCGGACGAGTGAGCCGCCCCAGCTGAGGCCTTTGCCGGTGAGCACGCCGGACTCGTAGCGGTTGGTGATGCGCTTGTACTGGCCGAACAGGTAGCCGATCTCGCGCCCGCCCACGCCGATGTCGCCGGCCGGGACATCGGTATGCTCGCCAAGGTGCCGGTACAGCTCGGTCATGAAGGACTGGCAGAACCGCATGACCTCGGCCTTGGAGCGGCCCCGCGGGTCGAAGTCCGAGCCGCCCTTGCCGCCGCCGATCGGCATGCCGGTGAGGGCGTTCTTGAAGATCTGCTCGAAGCCGAGGAACTTGACGATGCCGAGGTAGACGGAGGGGTGGAAGCGAAGGCCGCCCTTGTACGGGCCGAGTGCGGAGTTGTACTCGACTCGGAAGCCGCGGTTGATCTGGACCCTGCCGGAATCGTCGGTCCACGGCACGCGGAAGATGATCTGGCGCTCGGGCTCGCAGAGCCGCTCGAGGACGGCGGCCTCGACGTACTCGGGGTGGCGCTCTATGACGGGCCCGAGGCTCTCGAAGACCTCGTCGACGGCCTGGTGGAACTCGACTTCGCCGGGGTTCCGGGCGTGGACCTGGTCTCGGACGGCAAGCAGCTCGGCGTGCATGGTGACCCCTCACAATGGATGGTGCGTGCCCGCTGTTTCCCCCAACGGGCATGGCAAGTATTCCAGAACGGAATACCCCTCGGGGAATCCGGACCGCGGGATGAACCGGGCCCGAACACCGGGTCGGCGGCCAGCCCGTCGATTTGACCGGGTCTGGGCACGTCATCAAAGATGATCAAAGGACCACCACTGGCCGAGCCGTGGTGCCGTGCGCTCAAGAACCGGGCACCTTCCATTCATCGCGGCATGCGCTCCCAGCAGTCCGCGCGTCCGAAGGAGCGCCCTCATCGCCGCCCGGCCCCCGCACCGCACGATGCACGAACTGGTCCACCTCCTGCTGGCGGTCACGGAACCCCAAGCACTCCTGACCGCCCTCACCGCCCACACCCACGAGCACCTCCAGCGCCTCGGTGCCTCCGACTGCGCCCTCGTGCTGCGGCGTCGGAACCAGCCGGCGCTCACCGCGGGCAGCAGCCCCGCGCTGGCACGTGTGGTCGAGAAGCGGCTCGCGGACGACGACGACGACCTCGCCACCGCACTGGACCGCGCCCGAACTGCGGCGAGGCTCGGGCTACCCTCGACGTGGGCCTCGGGCATCGCATGGGGCGCGCAGGCCGGGCTCCTCGTTGTCCCGGCCAACGCCGGCCCCACCGCGCGCGCCGCGCTGGCCATCATCGGGAGGGTGCCGGCAGATCCGGACCACAGGCGGGCGCTGCTTGCAGGCATCGGCCGGGTGCGGAACGAGGCCTCGGGGGTGCTGCGGCTCGCCGTGCGCTTGGCGGACAGCGAGGAGATCGCCCAGCATCGAGCGCTGGCGATGCAGAGCCGCACGATCATTGACATGGCCGTCGGCGTGATCATGGCCCAGAACCGCTGTTCCGCAGACGAGGCGTTCGATGTCTTGCGGAGGGCGTCCAACAACAGGAACATCAAGCTCCGGGAGGTCGCCGCAGACCTCGTCCAGCGCGTCCATCCGAATCTGCCCCAGACCGTGTTCACCGAGTAGGCCCGGGAGTGTCGGAGCCCGCTGTGATGATCCATCCATGAGTGGGCTGAATCTGCTCGGCGAGCCCGAGCCGTATCCCGTTGTCGTCCCAGCGGAAACCCTGAACGCGCTTCGCACGGTCCGCTCACGCCACGCCCCGCCCGTGTGGGTGCGCCTGACGTTCGACGATGAACGCCCGGACCGCATCGAGAAGGGCTTCGCCCAAGCGTGGACCGGCGCCCACGTGCTCGTGCAAGTGCTCTGGTCTCTGTCCTACTATCGAGGAGCACGGGAGTTCTGGGTCGAGGCCCACCAGGTGCGGCGCCGGACCGTGGGGCCGCAGTGGCACGGGCGTCCGGCGTGACCTTCGGACGGCGGGAAAGCCCATCCTTCCTTCCTGTCGAACGAAAGGGGCCGCTCGTGGAGCACAAGCCTGCCATCCTCATCGCGCTCTCGGCCATGGCCGTCGCCCTGTCGGCCTGCTCGGGCACGCCGACGGGCACCACGCCTGCATCATCAAGCGGAGCTGCTGCAGCCCCGTCCACGCCTGCAGCAACAAGCGGGGCCACTGCGGGCCCGTCCACGTCTGCGGGGGCAGAATGGGGCCTAGTTCCGGCCAACGGTGCCACCAACATCAAGGCCGCAGGGCTCACCGTGTTGACCGAGGAGGGCACCGCAGAGCATTTCCATGCCCACCTCGACGTGATCGCCGACGGCAAGACCGTCCCCGTTCCCGCCGAGATCGGCTTCAGTTTCGGCGCCAACGGACGGCCGAACGGCATCTCGGCCCTCCACACCCACGACACTTCCGGTGTCATCCACATCGAAGCCCCCACGACGGGGCAGACCTACACTCTGGGACAGGTCTTGGCCGAATGGGGTGTCCTCGACGGGACCTCGAGCGCATCCGCAGGGCCACACTCCGATGTCACGGATTGGACTGTCTACGTGAACGGGACCAAGCAGTCGGGCAACCCCCGGGATGTTGTCCTCAAGCCCCATGCCGAGATCGCCCTTGTGCACGGCAGCGGTGCCAGCACGGTCCCCACTCCGAGTTCCTACGCCTTCCCCTCTGGCCTCTAGGGCCATGGGGCCCGGCCGTAGAGGGTCCAAGGGCCGTATCCGGACGCCTCTGGGCGCTATAAGTTCACGAGTGGAGGCCCTGCCCTCTGCGAGCTCAGTGCAACCATCTGCGTGTCGAGGAGATCCCGCCATGAAAGCACTCGTCTACCACGGCCCCGGCCAGAAGGCTTGGGAGGAGGTCCCGGATCCCACCCTCCACGATCCCACGGACGCAATTGTCAGGATCGAGACCACCACGATCTGCGGCACGGACCTGCACATCCTCAAGGGGGACGTTCCCGCGGTCACAGACGGCCGCATCCTCGGCCACGAGGGCGTCGGTGTGGTCACCGAAGTGGGCCCGGACTGCACGAAGGTCAAGGTCGGCGACCGGGTGATCGTCTCGTGCATCACCAAGTGCATGGACTGTGACTTCTGCAAGGCGGGCCTCACCTCGCACTGCCAGCGGGTGGGCGGCATCGGCTGGATCTTCGGCCACCTCATCGACGGCACCCAGGCCGAGTACGTGCGCGTGCCGTTCGCGGACAACGGTCTCATTCCGCTCCCGGACGGCGTCAGTGCGGAGCAGGGTGCGATGCTCAGCGACATCCTCCCCACCGGCTATGAGATCGGGGTCCTGTACGGACAGGTCAAGGAGGGCGACGTCGTCGCGGTCGTCGGGGCGGGTCCCGTGGGCCTCGCGGCGATCATGACGGCGGGCCCGGCCGGAGCGTCGAAGGTCATCGCCGTGGACGGCAACGAGTACCGGCTCGAGGAGGCGAAGAAGTTCGGCGCCACTGACACGGTCACTGTGCGGGAGGGAGTCGACGTCGTGGCCGAGCTCAAGAAGTTCAGCCGTGACGGCCTCGGCGTCGACGTGGCCATCGAGGCCGTCGGCATTCCGGCGACCTTTACCGCTGCCCTCGACTCCATCCGGCCCGGTGGCCGCGTCGCGAACGTGGGCGTCCACGGCAAGCCGGTCGAGTTCCCGATCGACCGTGATTGGATCAACAACATCACCGTCACGACTGGCCTGGTGAACGCGACGACGGCCCCTGAGCTCCTCGACAAGATCACTGCAGGCGCGATCGACCCGGCCAAGTTTGTCACGCACCGTTTCACATTCGAGCAGATCATGGATGCCTACGAGACGTTCTCCAATGCTGCCGCCGAGCGTGCGCTCAAGGTGATCATCACCGCCGGGTAGCGGGGAGACCACGGCTCTTCCGCTCACGGGGACAGTCGCTCAGACAGCCTCGAGCACGCTCACGTAGTTGGCGATCGCGAGGCCGCCCATGTTGTGGACCGCGGCCCTGCGCGCGCCCGGGAGCTGCATCTCCCCGGCCGTCCCGGACAGCTGCATTGCGGCGACGACATGCTGCGATACCCCCGTGGCACCCACCGGGTGCCCCTTGGCCTTCAGACCGCCCGAGAGGTTCACCGGGAACCGGCCACCACGGAAGACGGAGCCGTCCTCGATGGCCACGGAGCCCTTGCCGCGCTCGGCCAGGCCCATGACCTCGTACATGAGGAGCTCGGCAATGGTGAAGCAGTCGTGGACCTCGGCGAGGTCCAGATCCGCGAGTCCGATTCCGGCCATCTCGAGCGCCCTGGCCCATGCCGCGCGGGAGCCGGCGAACTCGAGCGGATCGCGCTTGGCTGACGGGAGGAAGTCGTTCGCCTGACCGAACCCGGCCAGGCGAACGGGTGCGGCGACGGCCGACGGCGCGTGGTCGGCGGAGAGCACGAGGGCGGCGGCGCCGTCGGACACCGGGGAGCAGTCGGTGCGCCGCAGCGGCGCGTCGACCATCGGGTTCTTCTCGGAGACCGTCCGGCAGAACTCAACGCCGAAGTCGCGGTGCATGTGCGCGTACGGGTTGGCCATGCCGTTGTGGTGGTTCTTGGCGGCGATCGAGCCGAGCACGTCGGAGACGGACCCGTACCGCTCCTCGTAGGCGCGAGCCACTTCGGCGAACAGGCCGGTGAAGCCGGTGCTCGACGGGTGGCCTGCCGACTCGTATCCGGCTCCGAGGAGCGCGGCGCCCACGGTGTCCACTCCCGCGGCGGTCATCTTTTCGGCGCCGATCACCAGGACGTTGCGCGCCGTGCCTGCCAGGAGCGCCTTGACGCCCTGCTGGAACGCGCCGGACCCGGAGGCACACGCGTTCTCGACCCGTGTGGCCGGGACGTTGGCAAGCTCGTCTGAGACCTGCAGCGCGAGCGAGGACGTGAACGCAAGAGGCACCATGCCCGCGTTGTAGTTCCCCACGTAGATCTCGTCGATCTGGCCCGGCTCGAGACCCGAGTTCCCGATCGCCTCCGCGGCCGCGGACACGATGAGGGACTCGAGCGTCTCGCCCTCGAGCTTGCCGAAGGCAGTGTGGCCCCACCCTGTGAGCAGGACGTCCTTGACGAACTGGTCCTTCAATGCCATCAGCGCACCACCTCCGCGAGCGCCTCGTCCGCCTCGCCCGCTTCTCGCGCGACGTCGAACTCCGCCTCGGTCTTCCCCCGCACCTCGTCGAGCCCGACGCCGGGGGCGAGCCTCACGAGCGTGAGCCGCCGCGCGCCGTCGTGCGCTGGATCCTGAACCACGTCGAAGACGGCGAGGTCCGTGATGATCCGGTCCACCACGCCGACGCCGGTGAGCGGGAGGGTGCACTCGGAGACGATCTTGGGCGAGCCGTCCTTGGCGACGTGCTCGGTGAGCACGACGACGCGCGGTGTCCCCGCCACCAGGTCCATGGCCCCGCCCATCCCCTTGACCATCTTGCCGGGGATCTGCCAGTTGGCCAGATCCCCCGAGCCGGAGACCTGCATCGCGCCGAGGACCGCGACCTTGACGTGGCCGCCGCGGATCATGCCGAAGCTCGTCGCAGAGTCGAAGATCGAGCCGCCCGGCAGCACCGTGACAGTCTGCTTGCCTGCGTTGATGAGGTCCGGGTCCTCGTCCCCCTCATAGGGGAACGGGCCCATCCCGAGCAGGCCGTTCTCGCTCTGGAGGTGCACGGTCACGCCGTCGGGGAGGTTGTTGGCCACGAGGGTCGGGATGCCGATCCCGAGGTTCACGTAGTCGCCGTCGGAAAGCTCGGTGGCGGCGATGGCCGCCATCTCGTCACGGGTCCAGGACATGGAGGTCTCCTTCTTGCTCGTATGAGGTCAGGCCACCGCGGCGGCGGGCCGGGGCCGAGTCGTGACCTGCTCGATGTGCTTCACCCGGTCCGTGGCGGGCACGAGCCGCTGGACGAACACGCCGGGGGTGACGATGAGGTTGGGGTCGAGCTCGCCAGCAGGCACGATGTGCTCGGCCTCGGCGACCGTGAGCCGCCCGGCCGTGGCCACGACCGGGTTGAAGTTCCGCGCGGTATACCGGTAGACGAGGTTGCCCGCAGCGTCCGCGGTGTGGGCATGGACGAGCGCGACATCGGCCACGATCCCCCGCTCCTGGACGTACAGCTCGCCCTCGAACGTCTCATGCGGCTTGCCTTCAGCCACGAGCGTGCCCACCCCGGTCTTCGTGTAGAAGGCGGGAATCCCCGCACCGCCGGCGCGCAGCCGCTCTGCGAGAGTACCCTGGGGGGTGAACTCGACCTCGAGCATACCGGCGAGGTACTGCTGCGCGAACAGCTTGTTCTCTCCCACGTAGCTCGCGATCACCTTCGCCACCTGGCCGGCCTCGATGAGGACGCCGAGCCCCTTGCCGTCGACGCCCATGTTGTTGGAGACGACCGTGAGCCCGCTGACGCCGGAATCGCGGACGGCGTCAATGAGATCAGCCGGAATTCCGCTGAGGCCGAATCCCCCGACGGCGAGCGTCATCCCGTCGGCGAGCGCCCCGGCGAGGGCCTCTGCAGCGTCGGTGTGGATCGTGGGCATGTGCTCCTCCTCGAGCTCGCTGCGCCTTCGCGTATCCGTCGGCGCCACTTTATGGACTCTTCTGGTCTGTGAGCGTAGGCGGGATATGACGGCGATCACAAGGACATGGGCGCTGATGTGTTCACCTAGTGGCAGATCTGGCCTATCCTGTCCACATTGTGGCGTATTTCTCCGGAGGGGCTGAGGGCGTGGTGTCTGACATCCAGGGCACGCAGGTAGTGGGACGCATCGCGCTCCTGCTGCACATCATCGCCAAGGCCGGAGGCGCCGGACTCTCACTCGCCGGGATCGTCCGCGCCTCCGGCCTGACCCGACCCACGGTCCACCGCCTCCTGAAGGCCCTCGCCGGCAACGGCCTCCTCGACCTGGACGAGGACACAGGACGCTGGCACTTGGGCCCAGAACTGTACGTCATGGGGACGGTCGCGGCCGGCCGGTTCGCCGTCGAGCATCTCGCGCGGCCCGCCCTCCGCCACCTCGCCGAGGCCACCGGCGAGTCGGCGTTCCTGTCAATCCGCCGCGGAGACGAGACGGTGTGCCTGGCCCGCGAGGAGGGCAGCTTCCCGGTGCGCTCGTTCGTGCTCTACGAAGGCAAGCGGTTCCCGCTCGGCGTCGCCTCGGCCGGGATCGCGATCCTTGCCTTCATGCCCGGAGAAGAGGCCGAGCCGATCATCACCGACGACGGCGAGCGCGCCGCCGAGTACGGCCCCTCCCACGCGGCGGGTCCCCTCCGGGCGAAGCTTGCAGAGACACGCGAGCTGGGGTATTCGGTCAACCCCGGGCTCATCGTCGAGGGCTCCTACGGACTCGGCGCAGCCGTGTTCGACCCGGCAGGCAGACCAGGGTGGGCGCTGTCACTGACGGGCATCGAACCGCGCTTCCGTCCCGGCCGGCGGGAGGAGCTCGGAGAACTGCTCATGGCCGAGGCGCACCGGCTCTCGACCGCCATCGCCGCGCCGCGGGCCTGAGCGGATTGCGCATCCGCGGCACTAGGGGCGATAGTCCCCGCGCCCTCCCCCGGCATCCGCCGCGACGCGTAGGGTAGGCGGCATGGTCGACTCCGCCCTGACCGACTGGCTCCTGGACTCCGACCCGGCGCTCCGCTGGCAGGTCGAACGCGATCTGCTCCACGCGCCGTCGGACATCTGGCAGGAAACCCGGACGAGGGTCGCCGCGGATGGCTTCGGCGCGCGGCTGCTCGCGCTCCAGGACGCGGACGGCCAATGGGCCGGCGGCGCATTCTTCCCCTCTGACTTCGACTTCCACGGCCCCGAGGCCTCCACAGACGCAGGGCAGCCTTGGACAGCCACGACCTGGACCCTCACCACCCTGCGCGAATGGGGCCTCGACGCCACTGCCCTGACCGGGACGGCTGAGAAGCTGGCCGCGAACAGCCGATGGGAGTACGAGGACCTCCCGTACTGGGGCGGCGAGGTGGATGTGTGCATCAACGCGGCCACTCTCGCCAACGGAGCCTGGCTCGGAGCCGACGTGGAGGGCCTGGCCCGGTGGTTCGTGGAGCACCAGATGGACGAGGGCGGATGGAACTGCGAATGGGTCAACGGCTCGGTCCGCTCGTCCTTCAACTCGACCCTCAACGCGCTCAGGGCGATCCTGTACTACGAGAACTCGGGCCTCAGCCCGTGGGAGCTGGTGGAACCGCTGCGCGAGGCCCGGAAGGCGGGCGAGGAATACCTCCTCTCCCGCGGCGCCCTCCGCCGCCAAACCACTGGCGAGCTCGTCCAGCCCTGGTTCGGCGTCCTCGCCTATCCGTTCCGCTGGCAGTACACAGCGCTCCGCGCCGCGGACTACTTCCGCGAAGCCTCCCTGCACGACGCCACCCCTCCGGACCCCCGGATGGCCGAGGTGATCGGCATCCTGCGGGACAAGCGGAGCGAGGACGGCACATGGCTCCAGGAACACCGGTTTCCCGGGAGGGTGTGGTTCGAGGTGGACGTTCCACCCGGCGAGCCCTCGAAGTGGCTCACGTTCTACGCCGCCCGTGCACTCGACTGGTGGGACGGCGCCCCGGCGGCGTGAGGCCTACTTCCGACGGCCGAACTTCGGCAGGTTCGCCATGAGCTCCGTGGCCCGGGCTGCAGCCCGCTCGACCGAGCGCTGGATCTGCCCCTGGCGGCTCGCCTCCGTACCCCTCTCCCCGGAATGAGGCACAAAGGCGGCGGCCACCAGCGCGGCGTCCTCGCCTGGACCGGTGGGGTGGTCAAGGGGTCTCGGCCCCGTGGACGGCGCGAGCACCGCCGGCTCTTCTGACGCGGCGAGCTCAGCGGACGATGCCGGAGCCGCTGGGGCGGCCGGTGGGACGGCGGTGTCAGCCGGGGACGGCGCCGTCGTGCGCAGTGCCTCGAGCCAGCCGCCCACCTCGGCGAGCGGCTCGAGCCGGAGTGTGTAGAAGCGCTTCTGGCCCTGGGCCCGGGTGGTGACGAGGCCGGCGTCGCGGAGGACCTTGAGGTGCTTGGACACCGTGGGCTGGCTCGCGGAGAGAGCATCGACGAGCTCGCCCACTGCCTTGTCGCCGCCGCGCAGCGTCTCCAGGATGTCCCGGCGTGTGCGGTCCGCGATGACGGCGAAGATGTCAGTCACCATGCTCCCAGCCTACCCATCTCAGTCGAACCACGGATCGAGCCCGTGCAGCGGGAAGACTTCCTTGCGGGTGGCCATGACAGCGCGGTCCACGGGATCGTTCGGGTTGAAGCCGATCTCCCATGAGCGCCACCACAGGTCGGCGTCCTCGCCCATGAGCGCCGGGACGTTCTTGCCGTACTCCTCGCGCACGTAGTCGCGCCAAGGCTGCGGCGTTGGTGTCTGCAGGCTCACCGGGTGGCCCGCGGCGATGCCGACGAGGTGCGCCCACGAGCGCGGAACCACCTGCACAACCTCGTACCCACCGCCTCCCGTGGCGATCCAGCGGCCCTCGCAGAACCTCCGCGCGAGGGCCGAGACCGACAGGGCCACCTCCCGCTGGGCGTCCACGGTGACCTGGAGGTTCGTCAGCGGGTCGAGGTGGTGTGCGTCGCAGCCGTGCTGGCTCACGATCACCTCGGGGCGGAACGCCTCGACCAGTTGGGGGACGATCGCGTGGAAGGCTCGCAGCCACCCGGCATCCCTGGTCCCGGCCGGCAGCGCGACGTTGACGGCGGTGCCCTCGGCCGAAGGGCCGCCCACCTCGGTGGGGAAGCCCGTCCCCGGGAACAGCGTCAGACCGCTCTCGTGGAGCGAGATGGTCATGACGCGCGGCTCGTCCCAGAAGATCCGCTCGGTGCCGTCGCCATGGTGCGCATCGGTGTCGATGTAGACCACGCGCGCCACCCCGCGGTCGAGGAGCCGCTGGATGGCGACGGCGGCGTCGTTGTAGATGCAGAAGCCGCTGCCCCGGTCCGCAGCCGCATGGTGCATGCCGCCCCCGAAGTTCACGGCGTGGAGCGCCGAGCCTGACAGGATCGCCTCGGCTGCCGCGAGCGAGCCGCCGACCAGGCGTGCACTGGCCTCGTGCATGCCGGAGAAGGCCGGATCATCCTCGGTGCCGAGGCCCCGATCGGGGTCAGGCACCTCGGGGTTCTCGCTCACGCGGCGGACGGCGGCGATGTATTCGCGCGTGTGCACCGTGGCGAGCTCGTCGTCAGTGGCCACAGCCGGCTCGGCCAGCCGCACGAACGGGAGGCCGAACAGCCCGAGCGCCTCGCACAGGCGCGCGGTGAGATCCAGCCGTGCGGGACTCATGGGGTGGTGCCTGCCGAAGTTGTAGGCCAGGAGGTCTTCACTCCAGGCTACGAGGGTGGGGTACTCGACCCGCCGGATCGCGCTGGCCGGGCCGCTGGCCTGCTGCGCTGCACCCTCGGACATGCAGCTAGGTTACCGGACGGCCGCTCCCATGCGGCCCCGGGGGCATGGTTGGTGGTTTACTGTGACACGAAGCCGCCGCCCGGCCCCTCTGGGCGACCAGGACACACAGGACACGCTTTCGATGGCCCAGATCAAGCCGACGTGGCAGCCGGCACCCCAGCGCGAAGGACTCGGCCCCCTGACCGGGCTGCGGGACGTCGTCGACCGGGTTGCTGCATCCTCCCCCGCACGGCTCGCGATGCTCGCGTTCGCGGCCGTGATCATAGTGTTCACGCTCCTGCTCTCGCTTCCCGTCGCCTCCGCAGAGGACAAAGTCACTCCTCTCCACGAGGCTCTGTTCACAGCGGCCTCGGCTGTGTGCGTGACGGGGCTGACGGTTGTCTCCACGGCGACGCACTGGACGTTCTTCGGCCAGTTCGTGATCCTGCTCGGCATCTTCGTCGGAGGCCTCGGCACGCTCACCATCGCATCGCTCCTGACGCTCATGGTCAGCCGGCGGCTCGGCCTGCGCAGCAAGCTGATCGCCCAAGAGGCACTGAACAACTCGAGCCGTCTCGGTGAGGTCGGCGAGCTCCTGCGCGTGGTGATCATGACCTCGGTGGTGATCGAGGGCTCCCTCGCGGTTGTGCTCACCGGCAGGTTCTTGGCACTCGGCGAGGGCTTGTGGCAGTCGCTGTGGCACGGGGTGTTCTACTCGATCTCCGCGTTCAACAACGCCGGCTTCACACCGCACTCGGACGGAATTGTCCCTTACGAGGAAGACCTGTGGATCCTCGTGCCCCTGGCGGTCGGCGCGTTCGTGGGCTCGCTCGGGTTCCCCGTGATCCTCGGCCTGCGCCAGGCGGGCTTCCGCTGGCGGAGGTGGAGCCTGCACGTCAAGCTCACCATCCAGGTCTCGGCGATCCTCGTCCTCATCGGCGGTGTGCTGTGGGGATGGATGGAGTGGGACAACCCTCGCACCATCGGCTCCATGAGCGTTGGGGACAAGCTCATCCACGCGGTCTTCGCGTCCATCATGACCCGCTCCTGCGGATTCAACCTGGTGGACCAGAACCACATGGAGGGGACCACCCAGCTCCTGACTGATGCCCTCATGTTCGCCGGCGGCGGCTCGGCCTCGACCGCAGGCGGCATCAAGGTCACCACGGTCGCCGTGCTCTTCCTCGCCATCCTTGCGGAGGCCCGAGGAGATGCGGACGTCAAGGTGTACGGGCGCACCATCCCGCAGAGCGCGCTGCGGGTCGCGATCTCGGTCATCGTGGCCGGGGCCACCCTTGTCCTCGTAGGCTCGTTCCTCATGTCCGCCATCACACAGCAGTCCCTCGACCGGGTCCTGTTCGAGGTGATCTCAGCCTTCGCCACGTGCGGCCTGAGCTCCGGGCTCAGCGCCGAGTCTCCCCCAGCGGGCATGTACGTGCTGACGGGCCTCATGATCGCCGGCCGCCTCGGCACGATTACGCTCGCCTCCGCGCTGTCCGTCCGCCAGCGCATCCAGCTGTACCACTATCCGGAAGAGAGGCCGATCATTGGCTAATCCCACGCCCAGCACGGCGGCGGCAAACCGGCGCCCGAATCCCTCCGCGCCCGTCCTCGTGATCGGGCTCGGCCGCTTCGGCGCCGCAACCGCCGAGCAGCTCGTCAAGCAGGGTCGCGAGGTCCTCGCCATCGAACGGGACATCAACCTCGTCCAGAAATGGTCGGGAACGCTCACACACGTGGTCCAGGCAGACGCGACCAACATCGATGCGCTCCGCCAACTCGGCGCCCAGGAGTTCCAGTCCGCCGTGGTCGGCGTGGGCACCTCCATCGAGTCCTCTGTGCTCATCGCGGCCAACCTCGTGGATCTCGGCATCGAGCACCTCTGGGTCAAGGCGATCACGCCCTCCCACGGCAAGATCCTCGCCCGTATCGGGGCGAACCACGTGATCTATCCCGAGGCGGATGCAGGGGTGCGCGCAGCGCACCTGGTCTCGGGGCGGATGCTGGACTTCATCGAATTCGACGACGACTTCGCGATCGTCAAGATGTACCCGCCCAAGGAGACCCAGGGCTTCACGCTCGCCGAATCGAGCGTGCGCTCGAAGTACGGGGTGACGATCGTGGGGGTCAAGAGCCCCGGCGAGGACTTCACCTACGCCCAGCCCCACACCAAGGTCTCGGGCCGGGACATGCTCATCGTCTCGGGCCACGTTGACCTCCTGGAGCGGTTCGCCGCGCGTCCGTAGCCGCCTTCCCAGCCATTCGGGACGCCCGCGGTAGCCGGGCTCAGAGCCGGCGCAGCGTGGCGTCGAGCATCTGTTCGGTGAGACGCCTCGTCGACGTGTTGTGCGGGCTCACGTGGTAGCAGCCGAGCAGCCGGACTGCGCCGCCGTCCGGGAGCCCCAAGTGCTCCTCGGCGCCGTGTCCGAACATCGGCTTGGGGCGCGGCACGGCCCAGCCGAGCCTGCGGGCTGCGGCGAGCGCCGCATTCCACCCCACCCCGCCGAGCGCGAGGATCGACTCGAGCCCCGCGGGCGAGGCGGCCGTGAGGGCAAGGTCGCGGTCGAGCCAGTGCCCACAGGTGGCGAGCTCGGCCGGCGTCGGCCGGTTCTCTGGAGGTGCGCAGCGCACTGAGGCGACCACGCGGACCCCCGTGAGTGTCATGCCGTCGCCAGCCGCGACGGACGTCGGCTGGCTCGCGTACCCCGTGCGGTGCAGGGCCGCGTAGAGCCAGTCACCGGAGCGGTCCCCCGTGAACATGCGGCCCGTGCGGTTCGTGCCGTTGGCGGCGGGCGCCAGGCCCACGATGAGCCTCGACGCCGTGGGGTCGCCGAACGAGGGTCCCGGCCGGCCCCAGTACGGCTGGTGCGCGAAGGACGCCCGCCGGTTCCCGGTTGCCACTGACTCCCGCCATGCGACGAGCCGCGGGCACGCTCGGCACACGGAGCTCATCGCGTCGACCTCGTGCACGGTGGCGGCGTCGGCCGCGAGCCGCGCGACGTCCACTGCGGTGAGTGCCACCGGTGTCCCGCGCGTCGCGGGATCCCCGGGCCACCCCGTCCCGGGTGGGACGGGTGAGTCGAAGGGCTGTCCCGTCATGGGGTGTGGCTCAGCGTGCATGCCATCACGGTATGCCTCGCACGGCGCGCGCGCCGCCCACAGGAATACGCCGTGCCCCGCGGCGGGTTGCGCCAGACATGACAACGATAGGAATCATCGGCGCAGGACGCATCGGCAGTCAGATCGCGCGGAAGGCCGTGGAGGTCGGCTACGACGTCGTGGTCAGCAACTCCCGCGGGCCGGAGACGCTAGCGGACCTCGTGGCTGAGCTCGGTCCCCGGGCTAGAGCTGCGACAGCCGCGGACGCCGCAGCGGCTGGCGATTTCGCCGTCGTCACGGTCCCCCTCAAGAGCCTCCCACGGGTCCCGGTGGGGCCGCTCGCGGGCAAGGTCGTGATCGACACGAACAACTACTACTGGGAGCGCGACGGTCACATCGAGGTCCTCGACGAAGGGCAGGCCACCACCTCTGGGCTCCTCCAGGAACACCTCCCGACGTCCAAGGTGGCGAAGGGCTTCAACCACATCCTCTACACGGACATCACCACCGACGGCACGCCCGCTGGCGCCCCAGGCCGTCGCGCCCTCGCGACGGCGAGCGACTCCCACGAGGCCGGCGAGCTCGTGAGAAAACTCTACGACGAGTTCGGCTTCGACACCGTCAACATCGGGCCGCTCGGACAGCTGGCGCGTCGAGCGCGACCGCCCTGCGTACAGCGCCGGCCGACAGACCGCCGCGGAGCTCACGGCCAACCTTGCCAAGGCGCCACGCACCATCTGAGAGCACCCCACACGGAGGTGACTGACCCACGACGCCGAGCGCGCGCCGTCGTGCGTCAGTCGCCGTCGCGGCAGGCCACCAGCTCAGCCAGCGGCACGCTGGCCCACAAACTCCAAGAGGGCGCCGGCGAGGAGCTCCGGTGCTGCCACATGGGCAATGTGCCCCTGGCCAGGCAGGACCGTGACTCGGACATCCTGAAAGAGCCCGGCGAGGCTCTCGAACCATGCCCGGCGCATTGAGTCCGTCGTTCCTCCGACCAGCAGCTGTACGGGTGCCGTGACGTCCTTGGTGGGCACCGGATCCGCACCGTGTACTCCCAGGGCCCGGAGTTCGCGGGAGATGGTGTGGACCGCGTCCACGCGGCCGCGCCAGCTGGGCTGGGCCTTGAGCGCGTCGAGGCCGGCCGGGTCAAGGCCGACGTTCTGCCGCATGAAGGCCTCGAGGGCCTCCTCCCGCTGCCCGGCGGCGACGAGCGCGTCGAGGTCGTCCAGGAACGTACTTGGAGCGAGCTCCATGCCAGCGGGCATGATCCCGCCCTCGTACAGGGTGAGGGCCGCGAGGTTCGGGATGCGCGGCGCGGCGTGCATCGCCACGTATCCGCCAAAGGAGTGGCCGTACACGTGCACCGGGCCGGGGAGCGCGGCGGCCACCGCTACGGCGTCGTCCACCTCGCGCTCGATCTCGTACCGCTCCGCATCCCCGCTTGCTCCGCGGCCGCGACGATCAATAACGGCGACCGTCATTGTCGGTGCGAGCAGCGGAATCACGCGGTCCCAGGCCGTGTGGTCCGCCGCCGTCCCGTGGATCGCGAGAAGGCTCGGCCCCTCGCCGGTGATCCACACGGCGATGGGCGTGCCGTCAGTCGAGGCGACGGTCTCACAGCGTGTCTGCATCATGGATCTTCCCCCGTCTGTGCGGCGCCGGCTCCGGCAGGCGTCCGCGAGGCCCCGTCCCAGAGCGCCGCGAGGGATCCAGCGACGCGGTCCGGCTCGAGCGCATGAGGCGGAGCGAGGTGGTTGCGGCCCTCGAAGACCTCGAGGCGGAAGTCATCGAAGACGCCCGCGAGCTTGGTGGCGATCTCCTCGAACTCGTCGGGGTTCGAGTCGCTGCCGAGGGCGTAGTACACCGGCGCAGCCAGGCCGGCGAGGGCGTTACGGTCGAGGTCGTAGGTTGCGAACGTGTCGAGGAATGCGAGGATCCCCGCAGGACGGTTGGCCATCCAGACGGGCGGATCTGCGGGGTCGAACGGCGGGTGGACTGCGATTCCTGGGCCGACCTGGAGGCCCAGGAAGGTGGGGACGAATTCGTGAGGCGGGAGGCTCCGCAACTCCTCGTAGCGGCGCCAGAGCCTCTCGTGCGGCTCGGTCCAGCCCCAGCTGCCCGCCCACGCGGGCTCGAACAGCGCGAGGCTCTCGAGGCGCCCGGGCACCCGGGCCGCCGTCGCGAGGGCCACGGCGCCGCCCCCTGAATACCCCACAAGGTGGAAGCGGTCCCAACCCCGCTCGTCGGCGAAGCGGAAGACGGCGGCGACCTCATCGTCGAGTGTGTACGCGGGCGGAGGGGTAGGGCCGGCGAAGACTTCGAGGTCCTTCGCCACGGCGTCCACATCAGGGCCAAGGGCGGTGAGGAGGGCCGAGAACTCGAGGGCAGCAGGGGCGCCGCCGCCCGGGAGGAGGATGACGCGGGGCTTGATGGTGTCCATGCCTTTCAGGGTGCGCGCGGCCCGGCGCTCTCGCATCGCGCGATCGCGCTATTCGAACCGTCGGGGCAGGAGTGCGGCTGGCGTCTGGGCCTCGGCCCAGAGCTGCGCGAGGGATGCGGCAATGCGATCGGGCTCGACGCGGTGCGGCGGATCGAAGTGATGGCGACCAGGGAAGACCTCAAGCCTAAAGCGCGGGAACACGCCGGAGAGCCGATCGGCGATCTCGTCGTACTCGTCCGGGTTGGATAGGGCGCCGAGGGCGAAGTACACGGGCCGATCGAAGCGGGCCAGAGCGTCCCTGTCGAGGTCGTAGGTCGCGAACGTGGCCATGAAGGCCCTGATCCCGGCGGGCCGCAGGGCCATCCACGGCGGCTGCTCCCCTCCGCCTGTCGGCAGACCGGCCGTGACACCCGGGCGGACGCCAAGCCGGACGAACTCGGCCATGAACTCCTCCTGTGGGAGGGCTTCGAGCTTCTGGTACCGGGCCCACAGATCATGATGGGCAGGGCTCCAGCCCCAGTTGCCGGCCCAGGCTGGCTCAAGCAGCGCAAGCGACTCGAGCATCTCTGGATGCTTCGCTGCAAACGCCAGCGCCGACGCGCCGCCCCCCGAGTACCCCACGAGGTGGAAGGTCTCCCACCCGAGCCCGCGGGCGGCGCGCACGACGCCGGCCACTTCAGTGTCGAGCGAATAGCCGGTCGGCGGGGTGGGACCGGAGTAGACCTCAAGGTCCTTCGCGACAGCGTGGACTCCGTCGCCGAGCCGGGCCCACAGGGCGCCGATGAGGGCGCCGTACGCTAGGGCCGCAGGCAGGACGCTGCCGGGGAGGAGGATGACGTGTTGTTCGGTGGTAGTTGTCATGGTGCAAGAATCGCCCGTAGGCCGGGGCAACACATCGCGCGATGCTTACGATGCTCGCGATCCGCGTGCAGCGGAGCCGCTCCAGGCGCCGTCGCGCGCCCACTGTACGGCAGCGACCCGCGGGTCCATGATCGACCCATGACGCGCCCGCTGAGGCTCGCGGAGTTCATCGCCGCGGTCTCCCTCGCCACCGATCTCGGCATGGGCCAGCCCCTTGAGCAAGGCCTCCGGACGTGCCTGGCCGCTCTCGAACTGGCAGAGGCGGCCGGCGTCGACCGCGACGCGCTGCCTGAGGTCTACTACACGGCGCTCCTGCGCTTCCTGGGCTGCACAGCGGACGCGCACGAGTCAGCGGAACTCGCGGGCGGCGACGAGATCGCCCTCCGTGCGGCCATCGCCCCGGTGCTCGGCGCCCCTCCGCGGGAGTTCCTGGGGGGCGTCGTGCCGTCCCTGGCGGCGGGGCTGGGGGCGCCGCGGCGGCTCCGGACGACGGCGGTGTTCCTCGCCACCGGGTCGGCGCGCATGCGCGCAGGCGTGCGTGCCCACTGCGAGGCGGCGGAGATGCTCGCGGTGCGGCTCGGGCTCCCCGAGGCAATCCGGCGATCCTTGGCCGCAACCTTCGAGACCTGGGACGGGCACGGCTTCCCGTCCGGGGTGGCCGGCGAGGACATCCCCCTGCCGGCGCGGATCGTGTTCTTGGCCCGGGACGTCGAGATCATCGGCAGGCTCCACGGTCCGGAAGCTCTCCGGACAGCGCTCCGGGACCGCGCCGGCCATTCGCTCGACCCGGCACTGGCGGACGTGGCCCGGCGTTCTCTCGACCGGCTGCTCGACGCCGCGCGCGCCGAGATGCCGTGGGAGGAGACACTGCGGCGTGAGCCCCGCCCCCTCGCGGAAATCCCTCACGAGCGCGTCGACGAGGTCCTCGAGGTGTTCGCCGACTTCGCCGACCTCAAGTGGCCCGCTCGGGCGGGCTTCTCACGGGACGTCGCCGCGCTCGCTTCCTCCGCTGCCCCGGACCACGCCGAGACGCTGCGCCGGACCGGGCTCGTCCAAGACCTCGGGCGCGTGGCCGTTCCGGGCGGGATCCACGGTTCGCCCGGCGACGACGAACGGATCCGCCTGCACCCGTACTACAGCGAGCGGATCCTCACCCGCGTCCCGGCCATGGCCCCGCTCGCGCGGATCGCCGGAATGCACCACGAGCGCCTCGACGGGTCCGGCTACTACCGCGGGGCTGCCGGTGCCGAGCTGCCCTGGGCGGCCCGCATCCTCGCGGCGGCAGACGCGTTCCGTGAGCTTCTAGTGCCTGCGTCCGGTCGACCCGACCCACCGCTCGCCCGGGCCGCCGATTCGCTCGCCCGCCAGGTGCCGCAGAAGCTCGACAGGGACGCCGTCGATGCCGTCCTCGCCGCCGCCGGCCTCCACCACCGGCGGTCGCGCCCGGGATGGCCGAGCGGGCTCACGGAGCGCGAGGTCGAGGTGCTGGGACTCATCTGCCGCGGCGCCACGAAGAAGGACGTCGCCGCGAAACTCGCGATCTCGCCGAACACCGCCGACCACCACGTGAGGCACATCTACACCAAGATCGGCGTCTCCTCGCGCGCCGCGGCGACGCTCTTCGCGGTCGAGCACGACCTCCTCTGAGCTTCGTACGCCCCTGCGGCGAGCGGACGCTGCGGCGAGCGGACGCTGCGGCGAGCGGACGCTGCGGCGAGCGCGCGCACGACGGCGCGGACCCGCCGTCGTGCGCGCCGAACCACGGCCGTCGGCGACCGGCTCAGTCGAGTTTGCGCGCGGCGTCGAGCTCGCGGGTGATCTGGCGCGAGCGCTCGGAGGCGGCCTTGGCGCCATCCGCGATGACCGCGGGGAGGCCGCGCTCGTCGAACACCCTGATGGCCTGCTCGGTGGTGCCATTGGGACTGGTCACGGCCCGACGGAGGGCCACCGGGTCCGCCCCCGGCTCGGCGAGCATCATGCCGGCACCGACCACTGTCTCGCGGGCCAGACGGAGCGACAGCTTGGGATCGAGTCCAAGGGCCTCGCCGGCCTTGGCCATGGCCTCGGCCAAGTAGAACACGTAGGCCGGGCCCGAGCCGCTCAACGCACCCACCGCCTCCATCTGCTCCTCGGGCACCTCCGCCACGATCCCGAGGCCCTTGAAGAGCTCCATGATCGTGGCAATGTGCTCCCGGGTCGCGTGGGTACCGCCCGAGAGGGCCACGACGCCCTTGCCGAGGCGGGCAGGGGTGTTGGGCATGGTGCGGATCACCGGCTGGCCCTGGGGGAGTTCACTCTCCAGCTGGGCGATCGGGACGGCTGCGGCCACACTCACCACTAGGGCCCCCGGCTCAAGCACGGGGGCAATCTCCCGTGCCACTGCGGCGACCCCCACCGGCTTGACCCCGATCACCACCACCGACGCCCCGCGAGCCGCCTGGGCGTTGGAGTCGCTCTCCTCCTCCCAGGCCATCACAGTGACGCCGTAGCGCTCGGCGATCTCGGTGGCGCTCTCCCGACGGCGGACCGTGGCGACGATGTCCGTCTTGGGGAATCCCCCTGCCAGCAGGCCGCCCATGATGGCCCCGTTCATTGAGCCGGTGCCGAGGAATGCGATCTGGTTGCTCATGTTCTCCATCCTGCCAGCAGGGACGCGCGGCCTGCACGCGAGGGTGGGGTGCATTCCCAGCCTTTTCCCATGCAGGACCCGGGTTCCTCCCAATGTCGGTCCCTACAGTAGTAACTACCTCACAGGGTGCGAGTGATGGGGCGGTCAGTCTCCCCCCAAGACTGACCGCCAGGCACTGGCAGTTCGGATGCATGGTCCCCTAACCTTCTCCGAACTGCCAGTGCCGAACCCTTTTAAGGGCCCAGTCAAGTTCCGACCCGGCGGAGAACGCGCGGGGCTAGATTCCGCCGCCGGCGTCGAGCTGGGCGCGATGGCCCAGGTGGGTCCGAGCGAACTCGAGGGTCTCGGCGAGCATCCGCTCCCTCTCACCCGTGACCTTGGCCTTGCGGGTGCTGATCTCGGCCACGATCACACCCTCGAACCCGTTCTGCGCCAGATGCGAGAGGCACTCGGCGACCCTCTGCGTCCCCTGTCCCGGCAGCAGGTGCTCGTCGCGGAAGGACCGCCCCGAGCCGTCGGTCAGGTGAACGTGCCTCAGGGTGCTCCCGAGGGCCTTGATCGCCGCGAGGCTGTCCTCGCGGGCGGTGGCGGCGTGCGAGAAGTCCCACGTGACGTCCTGGTACCCCTGGCCCACCGGATCCCAGTGCGGGAGATAGGCGAGCGTCTCGCGGCCACGGACGCGCCACGGGTACATATTCTCGACCGCGATCCGCACACCGTACGCGCCTGCCAGGTCACGGACGCCCTGCGCGAACGTCTCGGCATAGTTGCCCTGCCAGCGGAAGGGCGGGTGAACCACCACGGTGTCGCAGCCCACCTCGACCGCCATCTTGCAGGACTGGCTGATCTTGTTCCACGCGGAGCCCCAGACCTGCTGCGTCAGCAGGAGCGTCGGAGCGTGGATGGACACGATTGGCTGGTCGTAGCGCTGGGCGAGGTGGATGAGCTCGTCGGCACGCTGGCTCGTGGCGTTGTTCGTGACCATGACCTCCACGCCGTCGAACCCCAGATCCGCGGCGACGGCGAACGCGTCGTACACGCTGAGGGGATAGACGGATGCGCTCGATAGCGCAACTGGGATCTCGTTCCCGTTGTCGGATGGGCCGGAGAGCTCGGACGTCTCGATCTTGATCTCCTTTTCGGAGCTGTTGGAGGTGTTCACACGCGCGCCCTCGAAGGATGAAGGCTCTCGGAGCGCAGGCGCTCGCTCTGGATGGGGCCGACATGTGCGGGCGGCTCGAGCGGGCCGTCGAAGACGAGTTGGTCGAGCCGCCGGAGGATCAACCCCTCGCGCAGGGCCCAGGGGCAAATCTCCAACTCCTCTACCTCGAACAGCTCCATGGCGGCCTCGGCCACCAGCGCGCCAGCAAGGAGCTGCTGTGCGCGCGCTTCCGAGACTCCGGGGAGATGGACTCGGTCCGAGGCCGCCATGGCGGAGATCCGCTGCGCCCAGAGGCCGAGATCCGTCCTCTGCAGAATGCGCCGCACATAGGGTCCGGCGCCAGACGGCGCGGCCCCGGCGATGCGTGCAAGCGAACGGAACGTCTTCGACGTCCCGGTGACGAGGTTGGGTGCGCCGAGCTTCCCGAAGCCCTTGACTGCCGGCCGTAGAGTGTCGCGGATGTACTTGCGCACGTCCTTGATGCTCTTGGCTGTCGGCGGGTCCTCCGGCAGCCAGTCACGGGTGAGGCGCTGAGCGCCGAGCGGAACGGACGTTGCGATTGCGGGGAGGGAGTCGTGGCCCATGGCCATCTCGAACGACCCACCGCCGATGTCGAAGTCGAGGATCGTGCCGGCGCCCCAGCCATACCAGCGGCGCACCGCGAAGAAGGTCATCGCGGCCTCCTCGGATCCTGTGAGCTCCTGCATCGTCACATTGGCTTCCCGCCGCACGCGCTCAAGGACTGCATCCCCGTTGGTCGCCTCGCGGATGGCCGAGGTGCAGAAGGCCAGCAGGTCCTCGGCGTTGTGCCGACCGGCGAAGGCCCAGGCCTCCTTCACAAAGGCAATCAGCTCCGACTGGCCCTTCTCGCTGACGCTACCATCCGGCGCGAGGTACCTGACGAGGGACAGCGGCCGCTTGTGGGAGGCGTAGGCGACAGGCTGCGCACCCGGGTGGGCGTCCACCAGGAGCAGGTGCACGGTGTTCGAACCGATGTCGAGGACGCCTAGCCGCATGAGCCCATTATTCCCCGCCGACCGCTCCCGGTGTCTCCCCCGGCTCAGTCTCCCCGGGCTGTGCCGGACGGAAGTCGCGCAGGACGGCGGCGACGTGCTCGGTGCTCAGCTCGAACCCGTAGGCGCTGCCCGGGTTGAGGACGAGTCCCAGTTCGCTGCCGAGGTTCTGCAGAAGCAGTGCGCCCTCCGTCTCGACCACCGTCGGCGCGTGCTCGAGGAAGTCGGGGCGGATGCGCTGGCGGTGCGTGAACGCGGCCACCACCGGCTTCCCTTCGCCGTTGTTCAGCACGAGCGGCTCGACGTACTCGGTTTCCCCCGGCACCGGCTCCGGCACTAGCAGGAACACGAAGCTGTTCAGGAACACGAGGATCGACTCCTGGCCCGCATCCTCGGTACCGGCCTCCGTCGCTGCGCGGAGGGACTCCTCGAGTTCTGTCAGCGGGACCGGGTCCACGTGCGGGGGCACAGCCTGGCCCGGAGCGGACGACGCCGCGTCCGCACCCGAGGTGGCCGGCTCGCCATCATGCGTGCTCACTTCGCACCGGCCTTGGTTCGCCCGGCGGCGGTCCGCCGTGCTGGCTTCTTGGCCGGGCCCTTGGCGCGCTTCTCCGCGAGGAGCTCGACGGCGCGCTCGCGCGTGAGCTCCTCGATCGCCGTGGCCCTCGGGACCGTAATGTTGGTGACCCCGTCGGTGATGTACGGGCCGAATCGGCCCTCCTTCACCACGATCGGCTTGCCCGAGGTCGGGTCCTCGCCGAACTCCGCGAGGGCCGACGCCGCGGTGCGACCGCCACGGGCCTTGGGCTGCGAGTAGATCTCGAGGGCCTGCTCAAGGGTGATCGTGAAGATCTCCTCCTCGCTCCCGATGGACCGGGAGTCCGTGCCCTTCTTCAGGTAAGGGCCGAACCGGCCGTTCTGGACGGTGATGGTGTTGCCCTCGGCGTCCTCGCCGAGACGCCGTGGGAGCGTCAGGAGCTGGAGCGCCTGCTCGAGCGTGACCGTCTCGAGGCTCATGGACGTGAACAGGGAGGCCGTGCGGGGCCGGACCTTGGCTGGCTTCTTCGGGGGCTTGGGCTTGCCGTTCTTGTAGTACTCGACCGGTTGGGCCGCGAGCTGCTCGGGCGTCATCTCCGGGATAACCTCGGTGACGTACGCGCCGTAGCGGCCGTTCTTCGCCACGATCTGATGGCCGGTATGGGGGTCGGTTCCGAGCACACGCTCCTCGGGACCAGCGCTCTCCATGAGCTCGAGCGCCTTCTCGGCGGTGAGCTCGTCCGGCGCGAGGTCCTCGGGTACGTTGGCCCGCTCGGGCACGGCGCCCTCGGGCGCATCGGCCGGAAGCGGCTTCTCGAGGTACGGGCCGTACTTGCCCACGCGCAGCACGATCCCGGGGGCGATCTCCACCGAGTTCACTTCGCGCGCATCGATCTCGCCGAGACCGTTGACGATCGTCGTGAGGCCCGGGCTCGTCGCGTCCCCGAAGTAGAAGTGGCTCAGCCAGTCTGACCCGGCCGCCTCGCCTGCGGCGATGCGGTCGAGGTCCTCCTCCATCTCCGCGGTGAAGTCGTAGTCCACGTAGTTGCCGAAGTACTCCTCGAGGAGGCGCACCACGGAGAACGCGATCCAGCTCGGCACAAGCGCTGTGCCGCGTGACCGCACGTAGCCGCGGTCCATGATCGTGGAGATCGTGGCCGCGTACGTCGAAGGTCGGCCGATGCCCCGCTCCTCGAGCGTCTTGACGAGCGAGGCCTCGGTGTATCGCGGGGGCGGGGATGTCTGGTGGCCGTTCGAGGTGATCTCGAGCGCGTCGAGGGACTGCCCCTTGGCGAGGACGGGCAGCCGGCCGCCCTCGCCAGAGCCTGTGGGCCGGTTGGCTCCGTTCACTGCGCTCTCTGTGTCTTCGCGGACCTCGTCCCGGCCCTCCTCGTAGGCGGCGAGGAAGCCGCGGAACGTGATGACGGTCCCCGAGGCCGCGAACTCGGCGTCCCGGCCCGCGGCCTCGCCGGAGACTGCGGTGGCGCCGAGCCGGACGGTCGCGGTGGAGCCCTTAGCGTCCTCCATCTGAGAGGCAACTGTGCGCTTCCAGATGAGCTCGTAGAGGCGGAACTCGTCGCCGGAGAGCCGCTTGGCAACCTGGGCCGGTGTCCGGAAGGAGTCACCGGCGGGGCGGATCGCCTCGTGGGCCTCCTGGGCGTTCTTGGCCTTCGACGCATACACGCGGGGGCGGCCCGGAACATACTCGGACCCATACAGCTCTGAGGCCTGGCGCCGCGCAGCCGTGACGGCCTGGTCGGACAGTGCCGTCGAATCCGTACGCATGTAGGTGATGTAGCCGTTCTCGTACAGGCGCTGGGCCACCTGCATCGTCACCCGCGAGGAGAAGCGCAGCTTGCGCGCAGCCTCCTGTTGGAGCGTCGAGGTGGTGAAGGGCGCCGCCGGACGGCGAGTGTAGGGCTTCTCCTCGACAGAGCGGACCGCGAATGCGGCACCGTCGAGGCCCTCGGCGAGCGCGGTGGCTGTTGCCTCCGTGAGGAGTTCCGCGTTCTTCGCCGTGAGCCGGCCTCGGTCATCGAAGTCGCGGCCGGTGGCCACCTTCTTGCCGTCCACCTGCGCGAGGCGGGCCTGGAAGCTCTGGGGGCGCCCGCCTTCACCGGCTACGCCGATGTGCGCACCTTCCGCCTCCGCCACGGGGGCGAGCGTCGCCACGAGGTCCCAGTAGCTCGCGGTGCGGAATGCCATGCGCTCACGCTCACGCTCCACCACAAGGCGCGTCGCGACCGACTGCACACGCCCGGCCGAGAGCCCGCCTGCCACCTTCCGCCACAGCACGGGGGAGATCTCGTAGCCGTAGAGCCGGTCGAGGACGCGGCGGGTCTCCTGGGCGTCGACGAGCGACTCGTCGACATCGCGCAGCTCGGCCATCGCGCGCTGAATGGCCTCCTTGGTGATTTCGGGGAAGGTGAGGCGGTGCACGGGCACCTTGGGCTTGAGGACCTCGAGCAGGTGCCACGCGATGGCCTCGCCCTCGCGGTCACCGTCGGTGGCGAGATAGAGCTCGTCAGCATCCTTGAGCTTGGCCTTGAGCTCGGCGACCTTCTTCTTCTTGTCAGGGGAGACCACATAGTAGGGCTCGAACCCGTTGTCGATGTCGACGGCGAACTTGCCCAGTGACGTTTTCTTCAGCTCAGGGGGGAGGTCTGAGGGCTGCGGGAGGTCGCGGATGTGGCCCATGGAGGCGTCGACCTCGAAGCCGTCGCCCAGGTACTGGGCGATCGTCTTGCTCTTGGCCGGCGACTCCACGATCACGAGCTTCTTGCCGGTTCTAGCCTTCGTGGCCACGGTACTCCTCGCCAAACTTCCTCAGAACTCCCGCGCTTCGGGAACCGGGCTGGGCCGGACGCCTGGGCGCGAGGGGAGCGCGGCAGGTGGCCGCGCAATTCCCTAGTTCACCATACGACGACGGTCCTGATGCAAGCCGAGGCCCGTCGCATGTGGACAGTCGGCAGTCTTCACGAGTCCGCGACCGAGGCCTTCTGCCCTGCCTTGGTGCCAGCTCCGACGCTCGCCGCCGCGGTGGCCTCGGTGCCCGCGGCAGGCAGGCCGGCCCCCGCGCTGCGCCCACTGGACTTCCGCCCTGTGGTCTGGGGTGCCACCGGCTTCGAGGACTCGCGCACCTCAGGGAGCATCGACCAGACGAAGTACATCCGCTCGGCGTCGGTTCCCTCCTGGGGCTCCTCGAGTTCGAACTCGTCCAGAAGCTCGAGCATCCGCTGCTTGAACCTTGCCCGCTGCTCGAGGGTGAGCTTGATGACATTGCCGGAGATCATCATGACCGGCGACTCGTCCGGCTCCCCCTTCCGGCGTGCAGTCTCGCGGTGTCTGGCATGGCTCGCGATCCGGGTCCGCAGCGACTCGATCTCCATGTCCACGATCGCGAGGCCGGGCGTCTGCCCGGTGGTCGCCGTATCGAGGTTGAGGTCGGTGCCCGCGGCCTTCCAGCGCCGCTCACGACCATCGCCGTCGCTCGGCGCATCGACGACGATTCCCCACTTCTTCAGCGCGCGCAGGTGATAGCTCATGGCGCTCGGGGTAAGCCCTGTGAATGCGGCGAGTTCGGTAGCCGTACGGCTCTCCTGGCTCGAGTAGAGCTCGTTGATGGCCTCAAGCCGGGCGGCGTGGGCCAGGGCGCGGATGGCCTTGGGGTCCGTGATGCGGACGGGGTTCTCGCTGCGCGAGCTGCGCTTCTTGTCAGTCATGCCGCTTTTCGCCGTATTTCGTCGTGCCGATCTTGCTGTGTAATAAACGCCACACAAGGGGCGATGTCAAGCTGTTTTTTCAGGGTTTCCCCCGGTGCTGCCGTCGCTCACCCTCTGGCGCCGTCCTCCGACTCCCGCGCATGGAGTACGCCGGGAATCAGGAAGCCGTCCGCGACGAGGTTGGCCGCCTCCGCGAGGAGGCCCGAGCGGAACCCTGGCTCGTCCCGATTCAGGAGCGCCGCGAGGGCCGACGCGATTTGTCCGGCCGTCAGCTCGCCGTCGCACGCCGAGACGAAGCCTGCAAGTTCGGTGCTCATGAGATTCGTCCGGCGGAATCCCGCTCCCTGCCGCAGGAGGATGACGCCGGGGTGCTCGGCGCCCGGTCGCTGGTGGCGCTCCTCGGTGACGTCTGCGGCAACAACCAGCCGCTCACGAGCCAGGTCCGGGTGTGAGGCGAGCCAGTCAGCACGCTCGACGGCAGCGGCCCAGTGGGGCCCTATCGGCTGCTCGAGCGGATGTGTGAGCTCCTCGAAGCGGTCCAGCCATGCCTGGCCCGGGGCGGGGCGGCGGAGCCAGAGTGCGCCGAAGCCGATCGAGGCTGTGCCGCGGGACGCGAAGTCCGCCAGATACGCGGCATAAGCCGCCTCATAGGAGTGCGGCTCGCGGTGCTGTGACACGTCGGCGAGCCACGTCTCGGCGTACTGGCCCGGATCCACCTCTTCGCGCTCGAGCACCCAGGCGTCCACGCCCTCGGGCACCCAGGCACGGACGCGCTCGTGCCATGCGGATCCTGCGGGGATCTCCCAGTTGCCCAGCATCTGAGCGGTTCCGCACTCCGCGAGGACCTCCCCCATGCCCGCTACCACAGTGGCCACGAGCTGGTCCCCGGGCAGGCCGCCGTCCCGGTAGGTGAACTGGTCCTCGGCGCGCTCCTGCGAGGTGCGCGGCGTGATGACGAATGGAGGGTTGGAGACCACGAGGTCGAACCGCTCTCCCGCAACGGGTTCGAGGAGCGAGCCCTTCCGCAGCTCGACCCGGTCCTCGGGACGCTCCGGGTCGATTTCAAGGGTGTGCGCGTTCAGGAGGAGATTGAAGCGCGTGAACGCCAGCGCGCGGTCCGAGATGTCAGTCGCGACCACATGGCGAGCATGGCCGAGCAGGTGGAACGTCTGGATCCCGCACCCGGTGCCGAGGTCCAGGGCACGGTCCACCCGGCGCCGAGCGGTGGTCTGGACGAGGGTGGTGGAGGCCTGGCCGATGCCCAGCACGTGGTCCGTGCGCAGTACCCCCTCGCGCTGGTGCGCCGCAAGGTCGGACGCGACCCAGACTTCCTTCTGTCCGCCCTCGGCGTCCCACGCATAGGGGCGGAGGTCGACGGCGGCGGCGAGGGCGCCGTCGGGT
The DNA here is from genome assembly GCF_021554725.1 of Sinomonas notoginsengisoli. GTDB lineage: Bacteria > Actinomycetota > Actinomycetes > Actinomycetales > Micrococcaceae > Sinomonas > Sinomonas notoginsengisoli. The sequence continues at coordinate 51,399 of NZ_JAIZDP010000008.1, forward strand.
GCCCAGCCGTGGTGCTCGGAGCCGTCCGGGACCGGCTCCGCGAGCCCGAGCGCGAGGAGCCCCTCCGAGCGGGTGCGCGGAAGGACGTCGTCGACCGCCGTGGCCGGCAACGGACAGGCCAGCAGGAAGAAGCGCACGAGCGCGCCGAGTGGTTCCCCGGCCGGGTCCTCGGCTGCGGCGCGGGTCGCCACGAGCGCCGGAACGATCTGGTCGCGTGCGAGGGCTGCATGAGCCTCGTGGCCCAAGAGGTCTGCGACGGCATCGACGGTGTAATCCGCCATGGCGAAGTCCTCGGCGAGAGCGCGCAGGAGCTCCGGACGGTCGAAGGCGGGGGCGGCGATCTGCGGGCGGGTCACCTAGGAAGTCTAGGCGGGCTGTGCGAGGCCTCGGGACCGAAGCACAATGGTGGCATGGGCAGAGGCGGGACGAGCCAATGACGGCCTCTTCCAGGGAGTGCACGCGCAGGCGGACCCGCACGCGCCTGTGCCTAGCGCTAGCTGCCGCGGTGTTCGCGTCCGCCCCCCTCACGGGCTGCGCGTACTCCTATGACGACGGGCAGGCGCCGCTCGGGCAGCGGCGCGCTGCAGCGAGCGCCTCCGCGGCTGCCTCCGAACAGGCATCGGCCTCGGCGGCCGCGGCAGAGATCGCGCGTCAGTCCCGCATCCAGCGCGAGCTGGCCGCGAGAGCGCCCCTGGACCGGCTCCTCGCCGGTCCGGCCCTCCAAGAGTGGTCCAACCTCATGCTCCCGGACGTTTCGGGGCAGTCCCTCGGCTTCAGCGCGGACGCCGTGTGGCCCGACAAGGACGCTCCCGGAATGAGCGCGGACACTGGGACTGGTCCGGCGACACTGCACTTTGCCTGCCGCGGGATTGGGCTCGCGGCGGTAAGGGTGACAGGCGATGGGGTGGAGCTTCTCAGTACGACGTTCGCGTGCAACCGGGCCTGGTCGCGGCACCTTGAGGTCCCGGCGTCCGGACACCTCGACGTGCAGTTCAGTTCCGCTGGGGACACGGCGTCGAACGTGGCCTACAGGCTCACACGGCCGTGAGGCCCGTGGGATCACGCTATGCAGCCATCCGGGCAGCGGAGAGTCTCGGGCGATGCCGCACAGTCCGAGCAGTAGAGCGTGAGCTGCCGGCAGGCCGGATCGGAGCAGTTGTGGAACTCGCTGGTGGGGGCGTCGCAGCGGATGCACCGGCCCATGGTGGTGGCTTCCTCGCTGAACTCGAGGTGCATCCGGCGGTCGAAGACGTAGAGGGAACCCTCCCACAGGCCCCCATCCTTGAACGTCTCCCCGTAGCGCACGATCCCGCCGTCGAGCTGGTAGACCTCCCGGAAGCCGCGGCGGCGCATGTGCGCCGTGAGCACCTCGCACCGGATGCCTCCAGTGCAGTACGTGACGACCGGGCGGTGTTTGAGGTCGTCGTACTTTCCGGAGTCTAGTTCCGCGAGGAAGTCGTGCGTCGTGGACGTGTCGGGAACTACCGCGCCCTTGAACCGTCCGATCTGCGCCTCGAAGGCGTTCCGCCCGTCGAAGAACACCACTTCGCGTCGCGGATCGCCGTCTTCGGCTCCTGTGGCGACGAGCTCATGGAGCTCGTGGGGGCTCAGCCTGGCACCTCCGCCCACGACGCCGCCCGGACCCACCTCGAGCTCGTCCGGGGCACCGAATGACACGAGTTCCGGGCGGACCTTCACCGAGAGGCGGGGGAAATCCTCGGCAGTGCCCTCGGACCACTTCACGTCGATGTCCCGGAAGCCCGGGTACTCCTTGGTGGCGCGGACGTAGCGTTTGACGGCGTCCAGTTCGCCCCCAGCGGTCGCGTTGATCCCGTCTCTGGAGACGATGATGCGGCCCTTCAGGCCGAGACCCTCGCACAGCGTCCGCTGCCACAGCCTGACCGCCTCGGGATCGGGAAGAGGGGTGAAGCAGTAGAACAGGACGATACGGTGCAGAGCCACCCATCAAGGGTACCGGGGCGGCGGGGACTGGGGCGGGTGACAGTTCTGTCACAGCCCTTATCAGGCTCCTCTGGTACCGGTTATCGTCATGGCTATGGGAGAGGCATCGCTGAGCGAACTTCTGGGTATCTGGGTCGAGGGCTGGGCCTCCACGCGCCACTATCCTGTGCAGGATCTGGGGGCGTTCAAGACGGTTCAGCTGACCGACAAGTCCGGCGACTGGGAAGCCTTCGCCGCCAACCCGAACGAGCAGGAGTTCGCAGACCTCGCGTCGTTCATCGCAGAGGCGCCGCAGCGCCTGCTCACTGTCCTGACGGACGATCTCCCGGCATACCGCGGACTCGCCGGGAAGCACAGCCTGGCCGAGCTCGCCGCCGATCAGGAGCTCATGATCATGGACTTCGAGGGCAAGGACGTCGAGTCGCCGTGGCTCAATGACGACGAGCTCAAGCTGACCACCGAGTACGAGGACCACAGCGCGACCGTCACTGTGGCGACGACCGACGGCACGCTTGCAGCACGTGGGCACGTTGCCGTGGCCCATGGTTACGCGGTCTTCGACCGGATCATTACCGAGCCGGACTTCCGCCGCCGTGGCCTCGGCAGCTTCGTGATGCGCGCCCTCACCGCCGCGATGAGCGAGCATGACCTCGATCAGGGACTCCTGATCGCCTCGACCGATGGACAGCACCTCTACCACCACCTTGGCTGGAGCGACGTCTCGGGCGTGCTGATCCTGACCAACCCCGGGAACCTGAAGGGTGGCTCGCTGTCCGACTGAGGGAACGCTGCTCCGCTCAGGGGCGGGACGCGAATGCAGTACTGGCAGAATGCTCCCGTGGCCGCGCATGATTCTCTCCTCTCCTTCCTCGGCCGGGTCCCGGCCCCCGAGGAGCTACGACATCTGCGCACCATCCCCGCGCGTCCTGCCCGCCATGGCGAGTGGCCGGCATGGGCACACGCGGACCTGATCGGCGCGTACGAGCGCTTGGGGATCCACCTGCCCTACACCCATCAGGCTGAGGCCGCCGACCTCGCCCACTCCGGCCGCCACGTCGTGCTCGCGACGGGCACTGCCTCCGGAAAGTCCCTTGCGTACCAACTGCCGGCCCTCGACGCGGTCCATCGGTCCGAGCTGAGGATCACCGCAGAGCCGGGCCGGATCCACCACGACGGCGCCGCGGTCCTGTACCTGTCTCCCACCAAGGCGCTCGCCGCCGACCAGCTCACCGCGATCCGGGCGCTTGGGCTCCAGACTGTTCGGGCCGAGACCTACGACGGCGACACGGAGCAGGCCGCCCGGCGCTGGATCCGCGACCATGCGAACGTCATCCTCGCCAATCCGGACATGCTGCATTTCGGGATCCTGCCGAACCATGCGTGGTGGTCGTCGTTCTTCCGACGTCTGCAGTTCGTGGTGATCGACGAGGCCCACTCGTACCGAGGCGTCTTCGGCTCGCACGTTGCCAACCTCCTGCGACGCCTGCGGCGCATCTGCGAGCACTACGGGTCGTCCCCCGTCTTCATTGCGGCATCGGCGACTTCGGGTGACCCTGAGGGGTCGGTCAGTCGCCTGATCGGGAACGAGGTCACAGCCGTCACGGACGACGGCTCGCCCCATGGAGCCACCGAAGTCGCTTTCTGGGAACCGGCACTCACTGAGGCAAGAGGGGAGAACGGAGCTCCGCAGAGGCGGACAGCGATCGCCGAGACGGCGGACCTCCTCGCGAACCTCGTCTCAGCGCGTGTCCGCACGATCGCCTTCATCAAGTCCCGCCGCGGTGCGGAGGCCATCTCGTCGATCACACAGCGGCTCCTCAATGAGGTGGACCCCAGCCTTCCGGCTCGGATCGCGGCGTACCGCTCGGGCTACCTGCCAGAAGAGCGTCGCGAGCTCGAGCGACGCCTCCGTTCCGGTGAGCTGCTGGGTGTCGCAAGTACCTCTGCCCTCGAGCTGGGCATCGACATCTCCGGGCTCGATGCCGTACTCGTGGCCGGCTGGCCGGGGACCAGGGCCTCCCTGTTCCAGGAGATTGGGAGGGCAGGGCGTGCAGGCCAGGACGCGCTGGCCGCCTTCGTTGCGAGCGACGACCCCCTCGACACCTACCTCGTGAACCACCCCGAGGCCATCTTCGACACCTCGGTCGAGGCGACAGTTCTGGATCCCTCGAATCCCTACGTGCTTGGCCCGCACCTGTGCGCCGCCGCGGCGGAGAAGCCGCTCGCGCCGAACGATCTGGAGCTCTTCGGCCCACCGGCGGAAGCCCTGCTGGGCCAGCTGGAAGCTCAGGGCTACCTGCGCCGGCGCCCCTCCGGGTGGTACTGGACCCATCCGGAGAGCGCGGCCGGCATGGTCAGCCTCCGGGGCGATGGCGGCGGGCCGGTGAGCATCATCGACGCCGAGACTGGGCAGCTCTTAGGCTCGATGGATTCTCCCCAGACCCACTACCAGGCGCATCAGGGGGCGATCTACGTGCATCAGGGCGCCAGCTACTTGGTCGAAGAGCTCAATGAGGCTGAGCACTGTGTGGTGGCACGCAGGGTGAATCCGGACTATTACACGACAGCGCGGGACATCACGACCATTGAGGTACTCACTGAGCTTCGCTCCCAGCAATGGGGGCCCATCGGTGTCCGCTTCGGCGAGGTGCGTGTGACCACGCAGGTCGTCTCCTTCCAACGCAAGGCGATCGTGTCGAACGAGGTCCTCGGCGAAGAGCCCCTCGATCTCGGTGCCCGGGACCTGGTCACGAAGGCGGTGTGGCTCACCATCCCCGAGCCGACGTTGGCGGCGGCGGGCCTCATCGCCGGGCAGTTCCCGGGGGCTCTGCACGCCGCTGAGCACGCGTCGATCGGACTCCTGCCACTCGTAGCATCAAGCGACCGGTGGGATGTGGGCGGCGTTTCCACTGCGCTACACGCCGACACTGAACAGCCCACCATCTTCGTCTACGACGGACACCCTGGCGGGGCCGGCTTCGCTGAGCGAGGCTATGACCGCATGCGCACGTGGCTCGGGGCAACCAAGGATGCGATCGAGGCCTGCGAATGCGACGCCGGCTGCCCCTCATGCGTGCAGAGCCCGAAGTGCGGCAACAAGAACAACCCACTCGACAAGGCGGGGGCGGTGGCCCTCCTCTCAGCGGTCCTCAGGCAGGCGAGCCTCGCCGATGAGATGGTAGGGGTACGGGCGCAGGGCGGCTGACCCCCGGGGCTTTCTCCTCAATGCGGCTACCCGCCGTGGTCGTTGGGCGGTCCGGCTCTGGCATGGCCGGCTGCTGGCCCCCACAGCGCACCCGTGTGAACCTCCACCCGGACGCGGACAACGCTCCCGGGTATCTCGACTTCGCAGCCCACCAGGGTAGCGCCGTTGAGACTGGCTACATCCTGGGCCGTGGCACATGCGCTGCCAAGGCGCAGACCGCGCTCGGTGTCCGCTGCGGCGAGCGCGGAGAGATCCGCTGCCGCCGCGGCCCTGGCTGACGCGGCGAGGGCCTGGCCAAGGAGCACGACAGCTGCACAAGCGGCGATCAGGACCAGCCCCACCCCGAGCGCGAGCACCGTGCCCGACCCGCGCTCGTGCTGATCGCGGTGAGCCCGCAGCCCACCGAGCCCTCGCCGCCAGGCCTGACTCCTGTAGGTCATCGGCCACCTTCCACACTGAGGCTGGCCTTGGCGTTGGCCTGCAGTCCCGCCAGCGCGGCCACAGGTCCGGGCACAGGGACGGTAACCCGCACGGTGACGATCCCGGTCGAGGACTCGATGGCATGTTGGGCCTCTGGCCCCGCCACCCGCGCAACCTCCTGCGCCACCGCGGCGGCCGCCTCTCCTCGGGCAATGGCCCTGGCAGCGGCGCGTGCAGACTCCTCGGCCCTGACCTGACACATTGCTGCCGTTCCAGCGCTCAGGAGCATGCCCAAAAGCAGAATGACTGCGGGCACAGCCACGGCGAACTCCGCCGTGACCGAGCCCCGCAGGGGCGCCCGGCCTCCGATCCTGCCGGCGCCCCCGCGAGCCCGATTCACGGGAGTGCGAGGGCCGCGCGGATGATTCCGAGGAGGAAGCCTCGGACCTCGTCGCTTCGCATGATCACCACGAGGAGGCCTGCGAACGCCACTGCGCCGAGAGTCGCCAATTATAGGGAGGTGCGGGCGCTAACCCCCGGGGCCCGCGAGAGTGAAAGGAGTGCCCGGCAATGTGCAACGACAAGCGCCTAGCGCCCGAGGTACTGAGGAAGATGCCTTGTCTGGTCCAGCTCGCCGACTACGCGCACGAGAACGGCCTCGAGACCCGGGCCGTACTTGATGCAGCGGCGGCGGATGCTGCTGAGAACCGCTCGGCGTGGGGTGATGGCAAACAAGGCGACGACGACCGGCCTTCGGCTTGATGTACGCTTGCCCGAAGCTGCGGCGCGTCTCGTATCCCCCATGCGGACGCGCCGTCGCTTCTCACTCTGCGGGGCTCAGGCGGGGGCCCTTTTTCGTCAGACGTCGGGAGCTTCCCCTGGGTCCTGCATCAATGCCCAAAGCTCGCGGTCGTGCGCCTCATAGCCTGATCGGCCGAGATTCTCGAGGGGGTTGTCCGGCAGCCGAAATGCATAAGCCTCATTGTTAAGCTTCTTGCCTTGGGTGCCCTTGCGCATCGACTCGAGTATGCGCTCTGACATGTCCTGATCGACCCGTCGCATGAGGGTACGCATGCCCTGGATGTCGTCCTCATTCATGGGCGGTACGTCCCGTTCTCGCTCCATGCGTCTCTTCCCCTCGATGTGCTCGCCGAGACGGAGCTGCCACCCGATCTGATGAATGTGGCCGACCACGGCCCGAACAATCTGCGCGTCGGCAGTGTCCTGGGGCGTGATCGGGTCGCCTGCCGGGCTTACATCCACATAGAACCCGCGCTGCTTGAACGTGTTGTGGTCGCGCTTCCACTCATCGATAGTGCCGAGTACCCTTTCGTTCTCTTCCGGGAGAGGCCAATCGCTGCCGAACCAGTACTGCTCGCGCACGAGGAAGCCATGCACCTCGTCGAGCTTGAGGACATGATCGCCCCACAACCTCCGGAGGCCCGCGTCCAGGAATGCCTCTCCCTCAGGGACGTCGGCCATGCGAACACGGCGATTGTGCAGAGCGATCGCCTTCCCGGACTCCTCCATGCCGAGAATCGCAAGCGAGCGGGCCAGCGTGACATTGCCGGAGTCGAGCATTGTCAGCGCGGCGTGGAGGAGCTGATCGGCGTTCGCGAGCAGGGCATCCTGCAGTGCAATCACCTGTGCGGGAGACAGGTCTGCGGGTAGATGTGATTTGCGGGCCATGGGCCAATTCTCTGCCAGAGGTCCGACACCACACGGAAGCCATGAGCGACGAGTTCTTTTAGAAGGGGACGGTCCCCTAGCCGCGGTGGACCGTCCCCTTCGTTTGGGGGGGCGGCGCTGGCGGGACTCCGGGCGAGGGGGTGAAAGGGCCCCTCTCGTCCCGCCATCGTTCCCCCACCCGGCCCAGCTCGGCCCGGTGGGGGTGGCGTTGACGCCGCGGTCTGTCAGAACGTCGGCGCGATCAGGCCGTTGCCGGCCGTCGTGTCCACGCCGCCGACCTTCGCGACCGCCTGCGGGTACCTCCCGGCCGTGAAGGCGACATACCCGTAGACGACGAGCTTCGTCGTCAGCGACCCGCCGGTGGTCTGCTCGAAGGACAGCTGCCGGGGCATCCCGTCGCCGTCCTCCCACAGGAGCAGCTGGTCCGCGTCCACGGAGAGCACCAGGTCCTCGCTGAGCGTGCCCACGGTGGTCGGGACGTTCAGGTCCAGCAGGACCGGGAGCCCCGAGTTGTGGACGCCCACGAACGGGGTCTCGACGTTCGCGAGGTCCTGGTTGCCGAGCCCGCCCTGGGCGATCGTGTTGTACGCGACGTTCAGGTTGGACTGGACGATGGGCCGGTTGGTCGTGTCCACGAGGCCGCACAGCCACGACCAGCGCCGCGGGTGCATCACGAGGAGCTCGGGCGCGAGGCCCATGCCCGCGGAGTACACCGCGTTGTTCGCGCCGGCGACCTTGAGGTTGAAGTTCGCCGGCCCGGCCACGGCGCCGAACGCCGTCGCCGCGCCGATACCGGCCGTGTTCAGGATGCCCAGGGCCTGGCCTGCTGCGCCCGAGCCGTTGATGATCTGCGTGTCCTCGGCCGCGGCGTAGGCCTTGACGAGGTCCATGTAGATCAGCTGGTCCACGCCCGCGCCGCGCTCGAGGGACTGGCGGGACACGTCCTGCGCGCCGGCGATTGTCACCACGGGCACGGTGAGGTTCGCCCACACCTCGTCCGTGGAGGACACCGCCGAGTTCTCGGACGACTGCACGGCCGCGGACGCGCCGGTGGTGCCGCGCGGGATGACCAGGGACATGCCCTGCTCGGGGATCGGCAGGCGCTGGACCACGTTCGCCAGCGGGCGGCCGTTGCGGAGCACGAGGGCCGCCTGCTCGACGAGGTACTGGGGCACGACGAGGCCGGCGAACGAGCCGGTGGACGTCGCGCGGGCGCTCATCTCGCGGTGGTGCTCGACCTCGCGCGCGTGCCGCTCGACGCGGTCGCGCGCGCCCCCGTCGGTGCCCTGCATGAACCGGAACGCGTCGGCGAAGAACGAGATGCCCTGCGCGTTCGTCCGCCGGTCGTACGTACGCGGCTCGCGCGTGTCCCCGGTGCGGATGACCGAATCGTAGGCGCGGCCCCCGACCCGGTACTCGTACTCGCCGCCGCCGACGCCTGCCGCGCGGGTCGCCGCGGCCGTGGGGACCACCTGCGCCTGCGCGCGGCGGACCTCCTCGTCGGCCTCCTGCTCGGCCTCGTACATGCGGAGGCGGTCCTTCATGGTGTCGAGCTCGCCGTCGAGCGCGTCCTTCTGGGCGCGCACCGCGCGGACCTGGGCGGGGTCGACCTCACGGCCGGCCGCCTGCGCGTCACGGAAGCCGGCGAGCTGGTCTGCGAGGCCGTTGCGCGTCGCGAGCGTGCGCCGGATGCTGTCCTTCGTGGTCTGGATCACTTCAGGGATGGTAGTCATGGCAAACACTCCCCGTGGGGATAGATGGGTTGCTGAAAGAGGGTGAAGCCTCGAGCCGGGGCGCACCAGGACCGGCACCGTGGGTGCGGGCACTGTGGCGCGCGTGTCGTGCTTCGCGGGAGGATAGCCGCACTCCCATGCCCAGACGGGGGACCCGTAGGTTCCACCCCGCGCGAGCCTGGCCACCAGATACCGGCCGTCGCTGGCTATCCGGTCGCCGACACGAGGCTCCTCTCGGAGGGCGGAGGCCGTAGCGCCCGTTGACGCCCGGGGCGCCCCGTGTAGCTGTAGCACAGATTCTACGCCTCGAACTACAAAGGTGTAACTAATTGCGGCGAGCAAGTCGTAGACTCAGGCCACAGCCACCACACACGTGGCGGGGGGAGCCGGGGGTTCACGTCTGATGCAGTTTAGGGTACTCTAAAGTGGATCGAACGATAGTGGTCAAGGGTTCTTGCCACGAGATCGCGTGCGCGGTCATCAAGGACGGCCGTTCGCCTGCGGGTGAGGCGCTGAATCAGTTGACCCAGGGGATGTGGGAGGCCGACCCGGATGCCGAGACTCTACCGGACGACGCTCAAATTTCCGACGCCGATCTGTTCTTGACTGGACTGGAGTTTTTCGCAAACAACGGGGTGCCTCATAGCCCGTCCGTCAAAATGAACTCGCTTAATTATGGGATCTGGGAGTTCAAGGTCCGTCGGAAGAGATTCTCGTTCTATGAAACGGATGGGCGAGGCGGCAAATTCGACACGAGAAAGATCACCGATCGCGATCAAAGCCTCGATCCTTATGATGAATACTTCTGGCACGTACCCGATTTTCAGAAGCTCATTCGTTTGGGCCATTGCTTCGGCAAGGATACTCAGTCAACGACTGATAAGGACCTGAGGCGTTGTCGACAGGTGAGACAGGAGGATCTGGAACATGACCGCGGATAAGCCAACGCTCATTGAGCAGCGACAATCTTCTAACTCTGGGCGACTCGGCATAGCCGCTGCCCGGCTTGCTGTGCAGGCGGCCCATCTCCTGAGTTCAGCGTTTGCTGCCCGTCGCGATATTGACCAGAAATCGCTTGCTGAGTTGATTGGCGTTTCCGAGGGCCGTGTCTCGCAGGTTCTACATGGGGATGGAAACGTTCATGTTGCAACACTGGCCAGATACCTCGCCGCACTCGGGTACGAGATCGAGATTACGGCTAAGCCAGTCGAGCCTAGTGCGCAACCACTAGAGTCTCCCCGCCGATCCTCGCGGGGCGTCAGGCGACGTGATGAGCAGGCATTCCGCCAGGCACTCCACCAGTACAAGGTCAAGGTTGCGAGAGGCTGGGACGTGCGGGACGAGACTCTCTTAGTTGCCGGTCATTCGGGTACTCATGCCCCAGTGTTCCTGGAGGCTCCGGTTAGGGTGTCAGTGGGGACACTCCAGGAGCTCTCGCAGCCCTCACGTGCGGCTGAAGATATGCGGCTGCGAACGCCTGAAGTATCGGGGACACTGTGACTGCCACCCAGACCATGAACGACATTCTTGTATTGCAGGGTGTTTATCTATATGAGGCCACTGCAGTTCGCTATGATGGCGTGGCGTGGAGCGAGCCTATGGACTTATCGATTTCCATTGAAAATGGAACTGCGATTCTAGATGACGGAATGGTGGAGGCCCGTAGCGTCTGCTCGTTCAGAGTGAAGAATGGTGACGACGATTTCGCTCTCTTGATCTCGCAGTACCGGGCCAGATTCAACGTCACGGGTTCATCTGATAACATCGATCTCTCTGAGGGATCGCCGTTGGGAGCAGACGTCAACGCATGGATGCTGAATTACATCTACCCATATCACCGTCAGCTGATTTCTGATATGAATTCGAGAATGGCTCTTCCTCCGTTTCCGTTGCCGACTTTCGATGGACGGCAGTTCCAAGGGATGCAGTCCTCGAACTAATCACTGAGCCTTGAATACGCTACGTTAGGCCGGGTCAGATCGGGGAGAGAAAAACTGGTCGACTGGCGTGGGTCTGCCGCGTGCTCGATTCCTAAAAAACCTGGGCCGTGGCGCGCCCAGTGCGCTGCTGTGGGCGCTGGAGGGGGCGGATGCGCCCGAGTGCACTGCTTGGGCATGTGGGCGGCCCTGCGGGGCGTGTGGCGCGTCTGGCTCACGCTGGCGCGTCCCCGCCCGGTCGTGCCTGCCCGGGGCCGTCGCCGCCGAACGCCTCGCGTGCCTGTCCGCTGTCCGCGCCGGCGATCTCCACCCATCTGCGGAAGGCCTCGAGCGCTGCAGCCTGGGTGCCGTGGTGCTGGTGCATGGCGGCGGCGAACCAGGGCAGCAGCGTCATGGTGACGGCCTCGGCCCATCGCCGCCGCGCGGCGGGGTCTGCCTCGCGTCTGAGCTGGCGGTAGAGGGGCACGGGATCTTCGCCGTTGAGCATGGTGGTGGCGAGCGCCTGCGCGTCGCGCATGATCGCCTGGGGGTCGAGGGTCATCGGTCTGCTTCCTGGTGAGTGCTGGTGTGCAGCGCGTCGAGGGTGTCGGCGAGAGCGGAGGCGAGGCGGTAGGCGGCTGGGAGGTCGAGGAGGATGCGGGCCCTGCCTCCGGTCATGATCAGGACGCCGTCGTGCTGTTCGCCGACAGTGTCGGTGAGCCCGGCGGAGCGGACGTGGACGGTCGTGCTGTCCTCCTGTGCCCGTCCCCAATCATCGCGGCGGGCTTGATATCGGGGCCGGTGTGCCGGGCGTTCCATGGGTCCTCCTGTGTGTCGGCCAGCTGAACGAGTCGCCGGTTGGCGATGCGGAGCTGCCTGTTCGCCGCATCGAGGCGTTCGGCGAGCCACTGCAGCTCGCGGCGGGTGAAGGGCTCGAGCCAGGGCCGCGGTGCCCAGTCCGGCGGGACTGTGTCGGTCATCGGGTGCTCCTCGGCTCGAAGCTCGCGCGCGTTACTCGGGATGATAATAATAATTCTTATTCTCATTTATTATTATGAAATTCCGATTGGTGAGATTGAAAACTGGGGCGAGTACAGAATCGGGTCGGGTCGGGTCGGGTCGGGTGGGGTCGGGCCGGGTCGGGGTAGCGTTACTAACGCCGTTACTAACGCGTTACGTAACCCGTTACGTCACGCCTTACGCTGCCGGAAGCGCTGCTGCCGCTCCCGTTGCTTGCGTCTGCGCTCCATGACATCCGCGGCCTGTTCCTGGTCGACCCAGTCGAGAATGTAGGTCCCCTCGGCGTGCACCCACAGGCCCGCGGCGACGAGCTCCGGGATCGCCTCCGGGTGGCTGAGTATCCTGCCGAGCAGTGCGGGGTCCGCCGGCAGCACGCCGTCCGTGAGCTGCCGGTTGCACCAAACGAGCGCCTCCACATGCGTCCTGAAGGCGGCGTCCGAGAGGCCGAGGACTTTGGGCCTGTCCACGAAGTCGTCCGAGAGCCTGGTCCAGGTCATGCTGCCTGGCCCCGGTCTGCGCGCGGGCGGAGGAGGGCTGCGATCGCGTCAATCTGCTCGGGCGTGAGCGCGGGGGCAGCAGCCACGACCTGCTCGACATACGCCTCGAGCTGCGCTGCGTACTCCTCGATCGTCATCGCGCCGCCGCCTCCCGGCGGAACGCGGCCTCGACCTCGGCGGGGTTGAAGCGGAGCTGCCGGCCGACCCGGTACGGGGTCAGGACGCCGCGCTGGACGAGATTGCGGACGGTCCGCTCCGAGACGCCCCAGTTGAGCGAGATGTCCTTGGTCGAGCTGTACTCACGGCGCTCGTCGGCTTCGTTCTTGGCCATGCTGCAATTAGGCGCCGCTTCGGGCTTTCGGCGGTAACTGGCGTCAGATTCTGCTCCATCCAGAAAGCGCTTTCCGCCACGGACGGCGCGGGATCGCAGGGGCTTTGCACCAACTAACAGATGTGGATAATCACGGCTGCTTCCACTCGAAACGCACCTGCTCGGGGCGGAAGCGGACGCCGTTCCCGGCCGGGTGCAGCTCGACGCGGGCCACGAGCCTCCGCAGGATGTCCCGCTTGGCGGTCAGCGGTGCGGCGTCCCACGCCTGACCGAGGTCGTCCGCCGCGATGATCGCTGAGAGGGCGTCGGCTCCCTCAGCGCGGCGGATCTCGTCCTCCACGCCAGTGAGCTCGGCGGTCAGTTTCGCGGACTGGGCGCGCACCGCTGCGACGCCGAGCACGCCGTCCGCGAGGAGGGCGGCGAGGGCGTCACGGCGGTCGCGGAGCCCGGCGGCCCTTGCCCGGAGCGAAGCGAGGTCATCGTTGCGCGGGAGCACCTTCGCTGCGACTGGCCGGAGCCTGGCGAGGACGAGCGCCCGCACGAGGTCGTCGATCGGGGCGCGCTGCCGCTGCACGTGGCCGCTCGGGCACCTGTAGATCGGGTTCCCGTCGCCGCGGCCGTGGCAGGGCTTCCCGCACACGCCGCAGGTGAGTATCCCAGCGAGGAGGTGGCGGACCGCCCGGTCCGGTGGCGGGAGCCGGTTGGGGTCCTTGAGCCGGTTCTGGAGCTGCTCGAACGTGTCCTCGCTGAGGATGGGCTCCCACTGGCCGGCGGCGACGTCGCGGCCGCGATGGAGGCGGCGGCCGATGTAGCGGCGGTTCGCGAGGACGCGGGTCACGCTCCGGATGGACCAGGAGCCGCCCCTCGTCGTCGTGTGCCGTTCGTTCCAGTCGCGCGTGACGGCGGCAAGGCTGGCGCCCTCGAGGATCGCCTGGGCGCCGCTGCGGATCGATGCGGCCTCGTCCTCGACGACGACGACAGCGCCGTCGCGGAGGTCGTAGCCGAAGGGCCGGACGCTCCAATAACTCGACCCGGCCGCGGCGCGCTGCTCGTTCGCGCGGCGCTGCCGCTGGCCCTTGTGCTTGACCTCCATCGCGGCGATCGACGTCAGGATCTCGGCGACGGCGACGCCCGATGGGTCCGCCATGTTGAGCGAGGTCCCATGGACCGAGACGACCTCGAGGGCGTGGGGCTGGCCAGCGTCGATAACGCGTGCGAGGTCGCGGGTCGTTCTGCTGAGCCGGTCGAGGTGCCACACCACGAGCCGCGTCACGCGGCCGGTTGCGATCTCGGCGAGGAGGGCCTCGAAGCCGGGGCGGGCCCTGCCCGTGCTGGCGGAGAGGTCGTTGTCCTGGAACACCCGCGGCTTCGCCCACCCCTTGAGCTTCGCGAGCGCGAGGGTGTCCTCCTTCTGCCGGGTAACGGCCACGGCATCACCGGTGGCGTCCCTCGACTGCCGCACATACACCGCGGTTCCGCTCATGCTCTCATTTTAGACGAGAGAACTGCCGAACTATAGACATCTCGCCTAGCGTCGCAATCGCATACTCGGCGGTGGCCATCCCCTGCTGACCGGCAGCCCGGGATTTCATCCACACGCGTAGCAGCCGCAACCGGACGGCGGCCCATCGGTGTACGGCTCGGCGGCCCGCGCGTCCGGACTGGTGCGGGACGGAGGCCAGTCGAGACAGGGTTCCGGTGCTCATGTCAGGGGCGACGGTCGAGCCTTGGAGGCAATCGACTCCCAAGTCCGGCATTCGATGGGGCGCCGCGTCCGGCTGCGGGCACGGGGCGGCTGCGGCAGCCGCGAAGAGCCCGATGACCCGGCCCCCGCTGTCCGTGGGATGGATCGACGCTGGGCTGGGTCCGGAAGTGGCCGCCAGCTCGAGGAGCGTGTGGTCAGGGGAGCTGTGGGGGACAGTGTGGTTGGTTCTTTGAGCCATTGCGGACATGGTCATCCTCCTTGCAGATCTTGCTCTGGCCTTCCGTACGGTGACGGTTGGCCCGGACGTGGGTCATGTGCCGATCGGCAGGACCCGTGGCACCTCGCACCGCCAGCGCAGCCGGTGGCGTCTGAGGATGCCGCCTGCCCGATAGGCAGGAGTCTTCGTGGCCAGTTAGCCGGTGGGAATCATCGCGAGCAGAACCGGGACTACCCCCAGGCACAGGAAGGCGGGGAGCGAGCAGACCCCGAGGGGTATGACCAACCGGACCCCGAGGGCACCTGCGCGCTTCTCAAGCTCGCGATGACGGGTCCTGCGCAACTGTCGGGCTCGGGCGAAGAGGAGCTCAGCGGACGGTGCGCCTGTCGAGGCCGCGAAGTGGAGGGCGGCGCGCAGCTGGCCTGCGTCAGCACCGGGCTCGGTCTCCGGCCACGCGTGGTCCCAGTCGGCGCCAAGCTGAAGCGCCGCGGCCGCCCTTTCGAGGGCCTCCCCAGAGGCACCGGCAACGCGCGAGGCGATCTCCAGTGCGCGGGGCAACGCGAGCCCTGCCTGCAGCATCGTGCCGAGCAGTTCAAGCAGGAGTGGTACCTCGTCCTGTCCGGGGAGGGCACCACGATTTCCTCGTGTTGTCTCCAAGCCGCTGCCCAGGACAGGTGGCCCGGACCCCCGGGTATCGCTCGAACGCCCCGACGCGCCCGATCTGTGCGTGCTCATCGCGCGAAGCCTCTGGGCAGGTCCCGAGGAGGCCAAGGACGTACCCGCCACGATGCACACAACGCTCAGGATCCCTATGAGACTCATCGGGTCTCCGATGCAGAACGAACCAGCCTCGCAGACCACGACCGGCCAGCAACGGTGAGCGCTCCCCCAACAGCCAGGCACAGCGACCCAAGCGGTGTCGAAAGCAGCACGCCGAGGGGATCGGCTCCCATGAGCATCCCGAGACCCAGTCCTGCCAGGGGCAGGACGCTCAGTACTTGGGCTGTGGCACGCGGGCCTGCGAGAGCGACAGCACGCGCGGCCGCTGCATCGGCGTCCGCTTCCAGCTGGGCGGCGACCCGATCCAGAACACCTGCCAAAGGGCTTCCTGAGGCCTCAGCGGTCTCAATGCAGGCGGCGACGCTGGACCAGACGCCGGCTTGGGCGGTCGTCGCGGGGCGGCGGCTCCCACCGCTATCGCGGCCAGCTGTGCAGGCGTCCTGGATGGCCGCAGCAGCTGGGCGGCCGAGCGCCGCAGCGCGTGAGGCCGAGCCGAGGACCCGGGCAGTAAGGTCTTCAGGCACGGACCGCGCACCCACGCACATCGGCCATCGACCCTGATCCGAAGGGGCCGTGGCATGAGTGCCCGGCATGACGTACATCTCCGCAGCCTGGCGCCACATCTGCTCGGGGCTCCTTCCTGCTCGTAGCAGTGCCGCGAGCTGGGCCACGAGGAGGGAGGCCCGCTGCAACTCGTGGTCGGGTCCGGGGGGCTTTGGCTTCGGCCGCAGGAAACCTCGACGGCCTCGGGTGGCGGGGTGTCCCGATGCGGCGGCCCGGGGCAGTGGCTTGTCCGGCCACCATGAAATTGCGGTGGGTCGGGCCGCCTGCGCTGTCAGGCACCATCCAGTGAAGAGCGCTGCAGCCAGCGCAATGGCGCCGACGATCGCGCCGCTCATGGGACCGACTCCAGAGTAGGTCCCAGCCCCAGAAGGGCCGTGAGCCGGTCCCATCCGGCTCCGCGTTCAGAAACATTCGCCACGGCGTCCCGTCGGACGAGGCCGTCCTCGACCCTGAGCCCGTCCGGCCCATGGGATACGACAGCGATGCTCGCCACCCGTCGGCCCGTATTGGTCCGCTCGAGGTGCACCACCGCATCGAGAGCGCTGGCGGCCTGGAGTGCGGTGGCCTCGGCACTGAGCCCCGCAAGAGCTCCCAGGGCGGCCAAGCGGGCCACAACAGATCCGGCTGAGTTGGCATGGACTGTGCCAGCACCGCTGTGCCCTGTGTTCAGTGCCGACAGGAGTTCCCGCACCTCGGCGCCGCGGCACTCGCCCACCACAAGCCAGTCGGGACGCATGCGCAGCGCTTCGCGGACGAGGTGTGCGAGGTCCACGCTGCCGGTACCCTCGACATTGCTGTGGCGCGCCTCGAGGCAGACCGTGTGCCCGTGCTGTGGTGCGAGTTCGGCGGCATCCTCTACAAGGACGATCCGGTCCGTGGCCGGCACGAGGCCCAACAGGGCACTGAGCAGAGTCGTCTTGCCTGAGCCGGTCGCCCCGCTCACAAGGAAGCTCCTCCGTTGGGCCACGAGGGCCTCGAGGACCCGTCGTTGGTCGTTCAGGACGCACCCTGTGTGCTCGAGCTCGTCGAGGCTCATCGTCTTCTCCCGCGCGATGCGCACCGAGAGCAGCGTGCCACTCGTCGAGACTGGCGGCAGGACCGCGTGCACCCGGTAACCGCCGGGCAGGCGCACGTCCACACACGGGCTCGAGTCGTCCAGCCGCCGCCCTCCCGCCGCCACAAGCCTCACAGCGAGCGCCCTGATGGCCTCCTCAGAGGGGAACGAAACCGAACTGCGCTCGAGGCCATTCCCACGATCCAGCCAGACCTCGTCGGGTGCGTTGACGAAGAGGTCTGTGACACCGGGATCGTTGGCCAGCGGCTGCAGAGGTCCCAGCCCGCGCAGTTCGGCGGTGATCAGCTCGACGGCTGCGAGGGCGCCCGACGTCCCGAGCAGTCGGCCGCTGTCCTGGACCGCGGCGGCAATGCGCGCCGGTGTCACAGGTCCAGACTGTGCCAGAACCGAACGGCGGACGGTGTCGAGGAGGTCTGGATCGAGGCCGCGCATGCCCCTCACCGCGCTGCCCGCCGCCCGCGCCCGGCGAGGCGCGCACCCAAGGCGATCGCCGCGGCGTCATCCGCCCGGTCCCCGAGGTCACGGTCCAGAGCTCCCTCAAGGACCGCGCTGGCGAGCCGATGAACGGATTTGAGACGGGAGAGCTCTAGGAGGCGACCCGCGTCGGCCGCGGGCGCGGCACGCCGGATGTGTGGAAGGCGCCCCACGAGGGGACATCGCATCAGATCGGCGAGCTGCTCGGCATCGACGGCCTCCGCTGTGGGGCCTCGCACTACAGCTCCAAGTGGAACCGGCGGAAGCTCGTGAGTGATCTGTGTGGCCGAGAGAGCACCCCTCAGCGTCCCGGGGACCACGAGGAGAATCCGGTCACTCGTCCACGCGAAGTCCTCGAGCCCCTCCCGTCCCCGGCCCACATCGACCACCACGAGCTCGTAGGCGGCCCGGGCAGCGTCGATGACGCCGGCCGTGGCTGATCGGGGGACGCGTTGTGCAGACCCTTCGCCAGCTGGCCACGAAAGGACCGACATGCCTCCGATGCGGGGCAATGACGCCGCCAACTGCGCTGGATTGATGGCCCCGCTCGCTGAGCCGAGGTCGGGCCACCGTAGCCCTTCGACGGGGTGAGCGCTCACGGAGGCCTCGAGTCCTCCGGCTAACCGGTCGCCGTCCACGAGCAGCGTCCCCACCCCGGTGAGCGAGGCCGCGCCTGCGAGGAGAGCCGCCGTGGTGCTCGCACCGGCGCCACCGCAGCCCCCCAGGACCGCGAGAACGGTTCCCATTGAGCCTTCAGCGTTGCGCCTTCCGAGGAATTCCACGAGCCAGGCTGCAGCCTCCGGCAGCTCGGCGACGTGGTCGATCCCGATCTGGGCGGCTCGTTCCCAGAGCGCCTGCCGCTGGTCGGACCTCCCGAGAAGCACTGCAGAGCCAAGGCGCTGCGGCGGAACCTCGACGACGTCGGGCCCGACCAGAACGAGTTCTGCACGGTGCCAGACATCTGGGAAGTCCTCGACCTTGCGCACGCCCTCGAAATGGACTCCCGCAACGGCCGCTACACGGGCGCAATCGTCTCGGAGCGCATCGTCAGCGGTGACGCAGCACACTACCGTCCCGGAGTCCGGGAGCCACGCCTCGCCTACCGCCGCACTTCCCTGCACATTCCCTGCCATGCGCCCAGCCTTCCGTGACGCCGTGACCACCGGAACCTGCACGGACCGCTATGTGGACGACACACCGTGCCAGCGGCTGTGGAGGACGAGTGGGCCTTCAGATCCAGCGAGAATGGAGGGATGTACGAGCTCGTCGCCTCTGATCCGGACAGCGGCCGCGTACTCATACAGCGCTTGGATCGGACGGGACGTCCGACGGCAGACGCCAGAGCCGTCCCGCCCGCAGACCTACCGCAGGCAGTTCGGCTGATCGAGGAGAGCGAGCACCCCCGGTGGGTGTGGGAGCGGACCACAGAGTGGTACCCGGCGCTGCTGGCGGCGGGGGTCGAGGTCGCACGCTGCCACGACCTGTCCCTGTGCGCCGCGATTCTCATGCACTCCGCCTATACCGCGTCGAGCAGATACACGCCGGGCATCGCTGTGACCGGCATGCATGAGGCAGAGCAGGCCGCCGCCGCGCGGAACCCCGGCCCGGTACCGGCGCTTCGACAGGACGTCCTCTTCGAGCAGGCGGGGCCTACGGGCCCGGGTCCTGATGTCCTGGCGGCCGAACTTCGCAGCCAGCTGCACGCAGTTTCCCTCTCACCCGAAGCGCGGCGCCTCACACTCCTGCTCGCGGCGGAATCCGCGGGGTCGCTCATTGCGGCCGAGATGCAGGACGCAGGCGTCCCGTGGGATGCCGGAGTCCACGACGCCCTCCTCACCGAGCGGCTCGGGCCGCGCCCTCAAGGATTCAATCGCCCAGACCTTCTCGAGGCCAAGGCAGCTGAGCTCCGCGAACTGCTCGGAGCGCCGGGACTCAACCCGGATTCCCCGCAGGATCTCGTGCGCGCACTCCACAGGGCAGGCATAGAGACTCGCAGCACCCGGGCTTCCGAACTCCGCCACCACACACACCCGGCGATCCAGCCACTTCTGGAGTACAAGAAGATGGCCCGCCTCTTAGGCGCCAACGGCTGGGGATGGCTGGACACATGGGTCACGGGCGGACGCTTCCGTCCTGAATACGTGGTGGGCGGGGTCGTCACGGGCAGGTGGGCGTCTCGGGGAGGGGGGCCATGCAGATTCCCGCTGAGGTTCGTGCCGCTGCGCGTGCCCTGCCTGGGCATCGGCTCATCGTCGCGGACGCCTCCCAGCTCGAGCCTCGCGTCCTCGCCGCGCTCGCCGGAGACGAGGCGATGGCGGCTGCGGCCCGAGGGCGCGACCTCTACGCGGGAATCGCTGCTGCCGGCTTCGGCGGGGACCGCTCGCAGGCCAAAATAGCCCTCCTCGGGGCAATCTACGGCTCGACAACAGGTGAATCGGGGCGCCTCATGCCGTAGCTCACCCGCCTCTACCCTCGCGCCGTCGCCCTCGTCGAGCAGGCCGCCCGCGACGGCGAGCGCGGGCTCCCCGTCACGACGCGCCTCGGCCGAAGCACGCCCCCTCCGTCCAGTCGTTGGTCCGCGTCGCAGCGCACCACTACGGCCGAGGAGCAGCGCGTGGCCGACGCAATCGCGAGGGACCGGGGCAGGTTCACACGCAACTTCGTCGTCCAGGGCACGGCCGCGGAGTGGGCTGAGTGCTGGATGGCAGACCTGCGGGGCAGGCTCCGCAGGATCAGCGCAGAGGGGCTGAGGGCTGAACTCGTCTACTTCCTGCATGACGAAGTGGTGGTCCATGCCGAAGAGGCGGCAGCTGCGGCGTGCGCCGCTGCGGTGCAGGACGCGGCCGATGCGGCGGGAACGCTCCTGTTTCCCGGGGCACCCGTCGGGTTCCCACTCAGCGTTGCCGTGGTGGATCGTACGATCAGGCAAAATAGGCCATCCCCTGACGTCACCACGACGGGTCCGCCCGGTTATCCACATAACGCACGACGGCGTCGCATCGCCTTCCGCTGCACCCCTACCTTGGTGGGGACACAGGACTTTCTGGGGGAAGGCGTCAGCAGATGACAACCATTGTGGTCGACCCGCAGCGGCTCGTAGAGTGCGCCCACCACGTGGCTGGCGCCCAGAGCAAGATTCTCACGGCGATGGATGTCCTCGCGGGGGGTCTGTCGGGAAGTGGCGGCATGGCTGGGGCCGATCCCGCTGGCACGGACTGGTCCGCTGCCTACGATCCAGCGGCCGCACATCTCCTCGCACTCGCTGCCGAGGTGTCGGACCGTCTGGGAGCGCATGTCGGAGCCCTCAACGAGTCGGCAGCGGCATACCAAGGAACCGAGACGTGGTTCAACGGAAGCACTTCAGGAGACCTGGTCCCCGCGCTTGCCCATGATGGGGCCACCAGACGGGCCCTTCCCGAAGCGCGGGGCGGGATTCCCTTTGCCGCCCACGACCAGGTGACCCAGATGCTGGTCAATGTGGTCGGGACAGTCTGGCCGAACGGTGACACGGACCGCCTCCGGGCGGCATCGGTCCACTGGAGTGCCATGGCAACGACTCTGGACTCGGCTGCCCTCATCTCGCTCTCCATGGCCGCGCAGTCGCTGGAGGGACAGTGGTCGCCCGCCGTCTTCGCCGCCGTCGACCGCGAGCGGGAGTTCGACTCTGCCCTCAAAGATCTCTGTGAGGGCGCCGTCCAGCTCTCAGAGGCGTGCGCCGGCCTCGCCTACCACATCGACTCCACTCACCACGAGGTGCAGAAGGAGGTCGCTTCGCTCGCCACGGAGATCGGCGTGACGATGGTCATCTCGACGTTGACCTCTGTGATCTCTGCGGGGGCCAGCACAGTGGTCGGAGGTCTAGTGGTAGGCGGTCGAGTGGGGGTGACAATCGCCCGGGTGAGCGCCATGTTCCAGCGGCTTGCGGCGCTTGCGCGGCCGATCGCGGACAAGGTCGCCCGGCTCAAGGGCGCTCTCGAGAGGCTCGCAGGCCGCATCGGGCGCTGGGCCGCGCCACGACTGCCCCAACCCCTGCGCCAGGTTCCCGTCGACCGCCTCGCCGAGAGGGCACAGAAGCTCACCGACAATTGGTGCGTCTCCCTTCTGACCCAAGGCCCGGCGGCCGCTCTCAGCAAGGCCCTCGAGAAGCCGGCGGCAGCACTCGGCACGCGCCTCGGTGAATCGGCGGCGCGGCGGGCGCTGGTCTTAGGGTGGCGGTGGGATGTTCCTGGCCTCCGCAGCGCTCTCGCACGGACCGCGGCCAATGCTGAAGCGCCCTCGGCCCCTACCAGTGCCGCGCACCCGGTACCACTTCCCTGCGAACGGGCCGACAGACGCTCCGATGGGAGCCCGCGGATTGCGCGCTGGTCGTCACGCCCTGGCGAGGCTGTTGCCCACGCCATGGAAGGTGGCAGAGCCACCGGCGGCGACCGGCTTGCCCGTGTGCTCAACGTCCCAGCTGGTTCTGCCAAGTCCGGCCTGGCGACAGGCGTCGAACAAGCGATGGGCACGAACGCCGAATCCAATGGGGAGACCGAGCACAGCGAGGCACCGGGCACCGAAACCGTTCAGGAACGCAACGGCTCCGGGATTTCAGCTGCGCACTTGAGGACCATCGCTCTCCCGGGAACGGAAGGTGCCCCCTCTGGGGGACTGGCGATGGTTGGCCTGACGCCCGTGCTAGAAGTCGATCTGCTCGAGAAGAGGCTCGCGATTCCCTTGGGCATCGACATCGACGTCACGCTGCCCGGTCCGGCAGGGCAGCTCCTGGACGCCGGGCTGAATGCGGCAAAGGCGGCAGACCTGGGGGACAACTGGTGGAAGGAGCGATATGAAACGGCCGCAGCATCCAGGCCCCAGATGCGCTAAGCCGTGCGCCCTGTGCACTGCCTGACACACCAGGAGACGGATAAATCAGACAGATGCATTAGGCGAGGCCAAGAGAAGGCATTCGGAGGCGCCACAGTTACATGTCCAGCCGGTGCTCCCGCGCCTTGTCCCACGGCACCGCCCAGCCCAAGGCGTTGAAGAGCGAATCGAGGACCATAGCCGTGAAGCCCCAGACAAGGACGTCGTTGACGAGGAATCCTGGGCTTGCAAATCGGGCCCCCCCACGATGAAGGACCACGGTGACCCGGTTGTCGGGGTCGAGGAGGTCCCGCACGGGGGTCCGGAAGACCTGAGCGGACTCGCCATAGTCAACGACATCGACAGGAGAGGGCGATGCCCACCACCCGACCACCGGCGAGACCAGGAACCTGCTGACGGCCATGCCGAGGGGCGGTAGTTCGCCCAGCACCTCAACGCCCTCCGGGTCCAGGCCGGTCTCTTCACGTGCCTCTCGGAGCGCGCAGTCCACGAGCGTGGCATCCTCGGGATCCTTGCTGCCGCCGGGGAATGCAACCTGTCCCGGGTGGGAGCCGAGGTTCGCAGCCCGTTCGAGGAGCAGCACGTCGAGGTCGGCCGGGGCAAGCGGGCGACGGGACACCGCCGGGACGTGGTCCAAAATGCCGAACAACACGAGGACCGCGGCTTGCCGGTACCCCTCGGGGAGTGTGGCTGGATGCCAGCGGCGGTCGAACGGGTCAACGTCGCCTGAGAGGATCCTGCTGACCAGGTCCCGGAGGTCGGACCGGGCGCTCACCCCTCGTCACCTGGGTTCGGGGCCGTGGCGGCAGTATTCCGGCTTACGGGCGCGGTAGCCGCGATCGCCGCTTGGGCGGCCTCGGTTCGCTGGCGGATCTCCGCAGCGGACGCCACATTGGCCACCATCTCGGCCTGGAGCAATTCCCTGCCCGGGGCCAGCTCGAAGCGGAGCAGCTTACGGGCTTTGACAGGATCGGTCTCGCCTTCCCCATACGAAGGGCAGAGCGAGGCCACGGCGCAGGCCCCGCAGGCCGGTCTGCGGGCGAGGCACACGCGCCGCCCGTGGAACACGACGCGGTGGGAGAGCATGGTCCAGTCCTGTGGCTCGAAAAGTCCCATGACGTCGCGCTCAATCACGACCGGATCATCCGAAACCGTCCAGCCGAACCGCTTCGCGAGACGCGCGAAATGGGTGTCCACCGTGATGCCAGGGACTCCGAAGGCGTTGCCGAGCACCACGTTCGCCGTCTTCCGCCCCACCCCTGGGAGTGTGACGAGCTCCGCGAGAGTGCCGGGCACCACGCCATCGAACTCGTCGACGATCTTCTGCGCCAATGTGTGGATACTTCTCGCCTTGGCCCGGAAGAACCCGGTCGGGCGGATGATCTCCTCGATGTCCGCGAGCTCGCCCTCCGCCAAGGCCTGCGCATCGGGATACCGAGCGAAAAGAACCGGTGTCACCTGGTTCACGCGGACGTCGGTGGTCTGAGCGCTGAGGACAGTGGCCACGAGAAGCGCGAACGGGTTCCGGAAGTCCAGCTCGGCGTGCGCGTAGGGGTACACCTCCCCGAGAATCCTGTTGATCCTGCGGGCGCGCCGCTTGAGCGCGAGGGGCGACTCGTCGGGGCTCATGCGCCGCCGACACCGCGGAGGCGCGCCCGTAGCCGCGCTCACCCGCGTTCGATTCCCGAAAGCTCACGCAGAACGCCGACTCGGCCGTCGGGGCTCTGCACCACGAACTCGTGTCCACGATCCTGAAGGGCGAGGATCCACTGGCCCGGTTCAAGGGGGAACAGTGGATGACCGGTCCTCGGCTCCACCGCCGTCCGCGGCTGGCTCACCGCGAACCAGAAGGCCTCGTAGGGCTCCGGCTCCTCGTACGGCGCGGTCGCCCCAATGTCCTCGATGTCGGCACCGCGCCGCGGGCCTGGGACCGAACCGGATGAACCGTGTCCCTGGGGGGCCAGCTGGGAAGACGGTGATGGGAAGACGGCTGTGGCAGGACCCGCGGCCTCGGGCAGCGGGTCAGGCGCCCCGTAGGCCTCCCCGTCCGCCTCGCCGAACGTTCCACCCGGCGCCTCCTCGGGGCCGGTCTCATCTCTTGCAGTGGAGTGCAACGCTGTCGCCCGGTCCGGCTCCGGCCCGGCTGAGTCCGTCGGGGCCGCAACGTGTGTTTCGGCCGCCTCAAGCGCAGCGGCGTCACCGGCGTGGCCGACGGCGCCAGCGCGGGCGCCATGGTCATCATGCGGACGCCCGAACTCCTCGTGTCTGGCTCCGTCATCCTCAAACGACTCGTACCCAGACGAGACCTCACTCCTCGCGGAGGGCTCGGCCGAAGACTGCAGATCCGCCTCATCGACCTCGGTGGAACGCTCACGGCGGCGGACGGATGCCGCGGTCGCACCGGAGGCAACCGTCAGATGTGGAGCATCGGCCATGGTCTCCGCACCGGCAGCGGAAGGCGCAGCGCTCTCGGCTGAGTCCTCTGCTTCCCTGCCCAAGGGGCTCACGGGTCCGCCCGTGGCGGGTCCCGCACCGGGAACGCCCGCGGCCTCGCCCGGACGTTCCGAGACGGGCCCGGCTCCGGCCCAGGCCGCGGCACCGACGGCGGCCCCGTGGCGCGCCGACGATGCCCCGCGGAACCCCTCCGCGGGCTTCGACGCAGGCTTGGGCCGGTGAGCCGTAGGGGCGGCGTCGCGGGCCACGACATGGGCTGGAACTTCAGGACGGCCATCGAAATCCGCGGCAAAGGGTGGGATGAGACGCGCCACGGTCGTCGAGGCGAGCATCGCCAGCCCGCCGAGCAGCCCCACGACTGCCCCCGCAGTGAGGGACGTGACGCCAAGGACGAAGTAGAAGGACGCGCTGAGCACGGCAACGACGGAGGCGAACTGGTCCACAGAGAGCGAGCCCACACGCAGCCGCTGCCCGGGCGAAAACCGGCGCCAGGCGAACAGGGCAGCCGCGGCCACTGGCGCAAGGACGCCGATCGTGAGGAAGAACAGGTTGGACGCGTTCCACAGGTTCGCAGGAAGAGAGCGGTCCAGCAGGGGAAGGAGCGAGCCCACGAACGTGACGAGCACGCCTCCGAAGAGCGTCAGGTCGCGGACGGTGAATGGCCCGAGCACTGACGCGTTGTGGTGCCCCGCGGACGGGCTCTTGCTGGAATCAGACATGAGTCACTCCTTCGGTCTTGAGATTCAGCCTAGTCACATCGGCTCCGGCCTACCTAGCGCGGTGGGGTGCATGAAGGCTGTGGAGGATGGCCGCGGGTGGCCGCCGCTCGCCGTCGGGCCTCTACCGTCTGCCGCAGCAAACCGGCCGCCCAGCGCCATAATGTGATGCACGCAACGTCGCCGCGACCCCGTTGGCGTTACTGTGGACGCAGGCAGCCGATGCGCGCGGCCTCACATGCGATGTCTGCCAGCGGCGGCGTCACTCGGGGGCTGCAGCGGTGGGCTGGAACACGCGAGGATCGAGTCGAAAGGGCATCCATGTCCAACGAAACCGTCAGGGGAGACGCCTTCGAGAACCTGCTGCGCGAGGAGCGGCAGTTCGCCCCGTCCCAGGAGTTCGCGGCGGTGGCGAACGTCCACGAGGAGATCTACGCAGAGGCGAATGCGGACCGGGTTGCGTTCTGGGCGGAACAGGCGCGCAAGCACCTGACGTGGTCCAAGGACTTCACTCAGACACTCGACTGGTCGAATCCTCCGTTCGCGAAGTGGTTCGTGGGCGGGGAGGTCAACGCCGCCTACAACGCGCTGGACCGCCATGTCGAGGCTGGTCTCGGCGACCGAGTCGCCATCCACTTCGAGGGCGAGCCCGGAGACACCGAGACCATCACCTACGCGGACCTGACCGAGCGGGTCAAGCGCGCGGCGAACGCCTTCGAGGCCCTCGGCGTGGCCAAGGGCGACCGGGTGGCGGTCTACCTGCCGATGATCCCCGAGGCTGTCGTGACGATGCTCGCGTGCGCGCGCATCGGCGCGATCCACTCGGTCGTGTTCGGTGGGTTCTCGGCAGAGGCGCTGCGCTCGCGCATCGACGACGCCGAGGCCAAGCTCGTCGTCACCGCAGACGGCACCTTCCGCCGCGGCAAGCCCTCCCCACTCAAGCCGGCCGTGGACGAGGCCCTGTCGGAGTCCGGCCACACGGTAGAGCACGTAGTCGTCGTGGAGCGGAACAAGCAGGATGTGGCCTGGACCGAGGGCCGAGACCTGCGCTGGTCCGAGGTCATGGACTCCGCCTCGCCCGAGCACACGGCTGTGGGCCACGATGCCGAGCACCCGCTCTACATCCTCTACACCTCGGGCACCACGGGAAGGCCCAAGGGCATCCTGCACACCACCGGCGGCTACCTGACCCAGTGCGCGTTCACGCATTCGGCGGTGTTCGATCTCAAGCCCGAGACCGACGTCTACTGGTGCACTGCGGACATCGGCTGGGTCACCGGCCACTCCTACGTCACGTACGGCCCGCTGGTCAACGGCGCGACCCAGGTCATCTACGAGGGCACCCCGGACTCCCCACACCAAGGCCGCTGGTGGGAGATTGTGCAGAAGTACAAGGTCTCCATCCTGTACACCGCCCCGACGGCGATCCGGACCATGATGAAGTGGGGGTCGGACATCCCCGCCCAGTACGACTTGTCCTCGATCCGCGTCCTCGGCTCCGTGGGCGAGCCCATCAACCCCGAGGCATGGATGTGGTATCGCGGGGCCATCGGCGGCAACACAGCCCCGATTGTGGACACGTGGTGGCAGACGGAGACAGGTGCGATCATGGTCGCCCCGCTCCCGGGGGTGACCGCGACGAAGCCGGGCTCGGCCCAGGTGCCGCTTCCGGGCATCGCCGTGGACGTCGTGGACGAGGCCGGCAATTCCGTCCCGAATGGACACGGCGGTTTCCTCGTGGTCCGCGAGCCCTGGCCGTCCATGCTCCGCACCATCTGGGGCGACCCGGAGCGGTTCAAAGACACCTACTGGTCCCGCTTCGAGGGCACGTACTTCGCCGGCGACGGGGCGAAGAAGGACGACGACGGGGACATCTGGCTCCTGGGCCGCGTCGATGACGTCATGAACGTCTCCGGCCACCGCCTCTCCACCACGGAGATCGAGTCGGCGCTCGTCTCGCACCCGTGGGTCGCCGAGGCTGCCGTGGTCGGCGCCGCAGACGAGACCACTGGCCAGGCCGTGGTGGCGTTCGTGATCCTCCGAGGCGAGGCCGACCTCCCGACCGGTGAGGACGCCACAGACGCCATCGTCCAGACGCTCCGGACGCACGTGGGCCACGAGATCGGCCCCATCGCCAAGCCGCGTCACATCCTCGTAGTTCCCGAGCTGCCCAAGACCCGCTCGGGCAAGATCATGCGCCGCCTCCTCAAGGACGTGGCCGAGGGCCGCGACCCCGGCGACGCCACGACCCTCGCGGACCCGACGGTGATGCAGAAGATCGCGGAGGACCTCCGCAACTAGCACTGGTTGAGCGGAGTCAGAACCGCGCACGACGGCGGCGCCTCACCCTCACGGGTGGGGCGCCGCGGTCGTCTCTTGAGACGGGATGGCCGCTATGGCGTCACTACGACGTCGCCGACCATGCCCATGTCGTCATGGAACTCGCAGAGATAGTGCCACCTGCCTATTTGGTCGAAGGTCACGTTGAAGGCCCGGGGCCCCGCGGGCGCGGGCAGGAGTGTGCCGGAGTCAACGAGCTTCCCACCCTGCATGAGCGTTGTAAATGTCACAGTGTGCGGGACGAGCACCTGATTCGCGCTCATGTCGAACGTCACGGTGGTACCGTTCCGCACGGTGTCCAGCGACGGGATGAAGCGCATGACCATCGCTTGGCCGTCCGCTGCGCCCGCGAACACATGGGTCGGGCTTGCCTTGGCGGCCGTGCTGGCCCACAGCGCCTTGCCGTCAGCGATGACCTGCGCGCTCTGAACGCTTGCCTGCCCGTCGTAGTACGCCTGGGTGTGGGGCAGTGTGGCCTGCTTGTGCAGGACGTGGACCACGATGTTCATCACCTTGCTGTGGATGAGGCAGTAGAAGGTGAAGGTGCCGGGGGCGGCGAACTTGAGCTGGTACGACTGAATGAACGGCGCCCCTGGAACAGGCGGCGCGATGATGCCCGAGTTGGTCCATGGTGCCGTGGGATCGAAGACCGGCCCGCCTACGGGTGTGAAGGCGTCAGCTTCCAGATTCTCGCGTGACGTTGGCGGCAGCGGCGGCGTGCCGTAGCTGACGGTGTGGATCTCCGCGCTGTTGGACACGAACTTGATCGAGTCGGTCTGGTGGATCCAGATCTCGCCGGGCAGGAACCTCATGCCCTGGATGGCCATGTCCGGGGTCTGGTTGCCGACGAGGACCTGCCAGGTCTGCGCGTTGGGGTTGGTTGAGACAGCAGCCTGGGCTGGCGCAATACCCAAGAGGCCGATGATCAGGGTCACGAGCGCTGTGAGCACCGCGGCGGGGGTGCGGAATGGTTTGCGGGATGACAAGGGAACGCTCCTCACGAGAGGCAGCGGGGCCAGGTTCCTCCAGCGGGAACGTCCGGCTCAGAGACGCCACGCGCGCCAACGGCGCAGGCCAGCCGCGCGGCGTCGTGCGCTCCCAGCAGACGCTCAACCGCTTCGGCGCCGAGATTCGCCGAACCAGGGTGCATGCTCCCCGTTCCCCAGGAACATCCGCAAGGATAGACCGCCCAGGACATAGAGGGAAGGACTAGGGGGCAACCGCCTAGAGTGAATCCATGACGGAGCAGAATCCCCGCGGCACGGTCCTGGTCATCAACGGCCCCAACCTCAACCTGCTCGGTACCCGCGAGCCCGAGAAGTACGGCACGCACACGCTCGCAGACGTCGAAGGCCTGTGTCGAGAGGCCGCCGAGGCGCAGGGGCTCGCGGCGGAGTGCTTCCAGTCGAACCACGAGGGCGCAATTGTGGACGCGATCCATGCCGCGCGGACCACCGCACTCGGGATCGTGCTCAACGCGGGTGCGTACACACACACGTCGGTGGCGATCCGGGACGCCATCGCGGCGGTCCAACTGCCCCTCGTCGAGGTCCACATCACGAACGTGCACGCGCGCGAGCCGTTCCGCCACCACTCCTATCTCAGCGACATCGCGCAGGCGGTCATCGTGGGCGCGGGCGTGCTCGGCTACCGCTTCGCGATCGAGTTTCTCGCGGACCTCACGCATACCCGCAAGCCGATGGACGTCTGAGCGCACCGATGCCGCGGAGGGAGACTACTTCCGCGTGCACGCCCCAGGCTGGACGGGCTGGGTGAGCCCGCCGGCCTGCGCGGCGACGGGCGCGAGCTCCTCCATCGTGATGGCGTAGCCGACGTCAGCCGTCGATTCGCTCTTCGCGAAGACAACGCCGGTCACCTGCCCGTCGAGGGTCAGGAGGGGGCCGCCGGAGTTGCCCTGTTGGACGTTCCCGGAGATCTGATAGACCCGCTTGGGCACCTCGTTGGCGCCGTAGATGTCCGGGGCGAGCACCGTCGTCGTGCCCTGGATGGCTGCGGGACGCAGCTGGTACGGCCCGCCGAGCGGGTACCCGCCGAAAGCGGCGGACGTCCCGGCGGGGCTGGTGCCGGTCAGCGCGAGGGGTGCCACGCGGAGTCCGTCCACCGCGATGACAGCGAGATCGTGCACTGCGTCGAAGTACACCACGCGTCCGCTCCGCGCGCCCCCGCCCGGAAGCTCGACGACGGGCTCCCCCACGCCTGCCACAACGTGGGCGTTGGTGACGATGCGGTCGGGCGACACCGCGAAGCCGGATCCAGTCTGGTTCTGACCGCACTGGTATGCGGTGCCGGTGATCCGCAGGATGGACGGCGCGGAGGCACGGAGCCCACTAGTGTCCACCGACTTTGGCACCGGGACCGGCTGCGCCGGTGCCATGCCCGAGATGAGCTTGGGCAGCCCGTCGCCGATCACAAAGGCGCGCAGGGCGGCGCCCTGCTCCTTCACCGGGTCCGGTGTGGCGTCGTCGATCGCTCGCACCACCGCCGAGCCGGCGATCTGCTGCGTGAGGACCGGGACGCCGATGCTGGAGACGGTGAAAGCCGTCATCGAGATGACGAGCGCAGCAATGCCCACGCTCACGAGGCCGCCCAGGCCGCGGTCGACGGCGCTCATCCCCTTCCAGCGGATCGCCCGCCGGATCCGGTGGCCCACGGCTGAACCAGCGGCATTGCCCGCCGCCATGAGAAGGATTGCGGTGATGATGATGCCGGCGGCCTTCCACCCGGCATCGCCGAGCCAGCCGCTCACGATCGGAACCGCGAAGAACGCGGCGATCCCGCCCACCACGAAACCGAGGATCCCGCCGAGGCTCACCACGAAGCCGGCGCGAATTCCGTTGAGCAGGTAGCCCACGAGGACGAGCATGAGAAGGACGTCCAGGAGGTTCACCCTCGGATTCTACCGGCGCGTCCTGAGCCCCGGCTGAGGGCTCACCCACGCTCCGCCGCTGTGCTCAAGCCCCATTGCGCGGGGCCATCGCTGTGTCGCATGCCAAGT
Source organism: Sinomonas notoginsengisoli (assembly GCF_021554725.1). Taxonomy (GTDB): domain Bacteria; phylum Actinomycetota; class Actinomycetes; order Actinomycetales; family Micrococcaceae; genus Sinomonas; species Sinomonas notoginsengisoli. The sequence goes on from NZ_JAIZDP010000008.1 coordinate 82,379, forward strand.
TCGTCACAAAACATGCCGCACATCTGAAACAATGAGCCAAGCGCAAGCATATGAACGCCACCGACACTAGGAGAATGAATTGGATCTCGAGGTACTGCGCCGCGCACCCCTCTTCGCCACGCTCGACGACGAAGGCTTCCGTCTGCTGACGGACGAGCTGACCGAGGTGGACCTCTCCCGCGGCGCGTCGGTGTTCCGGGAAGGCGATCAGGGCGACCAGCTCTACTTCATCGTCTCCGGCAAGGTGAAGCTGGGCCGCACGTCCCCTGACGGGCGCGAATCCCTCGTCGCGATCCTCGGCCCGGGTGAGCTGTTCGGCGAGATGGCCCTCTTCGACCCGGCTCCCCGCAACGCGACCGCCACGGCCGTTTCGGAGACCCGTCTCGCGGGGCTGAAGAACGAGGCGCTCGTGGCGCTCCTCCGGTCCCGTCCGGAGGTCTCTGCCCAGCTCCTGCAGGCGCTTGCCCGCCGTCTGCGCCGCACCAACGACTCGCTCTCGGACCTCGTCTTCTCGGACGTCCCTGGCCGCGTGGCGAAGGCCCTCCTCGACCTTGCGGACCGCTTCGGCCGTCCGGCAACCGACGGTGTGCTCGTGGCCCACGAGCTCACCCAGGAGGAGCTGGCCCAGCTCGTCGGCGCCTCCCGCGAGACCGTCAACAAGGCCCTCGCTGAGTTCGTGCAGCGAGGCTGGATCCGTCTGGAGGCGCGCGCCGTCGTGATCCTGGACATGCAGCGCCTGCGCCAGCGCTCGCGCTGACCGCGGTCGGGCTGAGCCACGACCTCTGACATGACAGGAGCCGGGCCCTTCGGGGCTCGGCTCCTGTTCTTCTCGACGCTTGCCGAGTGCTTGCTGTCGGAGCCTATGGCTGGACGACGCGCAGTGCCTCGGTTGGCGGGGCCACCCCGCCTGGCGCCTCGACCTCGAGGTAGAGCTGGCCGTCCTCCTCCACCAGCTCGGCCTGATAGAGATGATTGCTCCTCTTGATGCTCAGGTACGCGATGCAGCCCTTGGCCTTGCCCATTTTTGTGAGGATGATCTCCGTCGCGGGCACGAGCAGCTCCGGGAGCACGAGTCCCCGCGTGTCAGGCTGGCCTATCTCGTCGCCGAGGGCGGTTGTGTCCTTCTCTGCCATGACCTTGCCCGCGCTGACCCATTGGCCCCACACGCCCTTGCTGGGCAGCAGAGTGGGAGTCTGCCCCACGGGCAGGGTCGCGGCGAAGTAGCGCGTGTCGAAGCGCCGGTGAGCGAAGTTGGGAGTCACCCAATGAACGAGCGAGCGGAGCAGGTCGGTCCGCAGCCCAAGTCCGCGCTTGGCAAGGAGGTCCGCGAACCCGATCTCCTGGTCTGCGAGCGCCTCCCGCGCGCGAACCCAGTCGGCTGTGCTTGTCCCCTCAACCACCACGGACTCGTCCGAGCCGGCCAGGAGCACGCCGGTTTCCTCGAAGAGCTCGCGAATCGCGGCGACTACATGGACGCGCGCTAAGGCGTAGTCGTCCGTTCCGAGCAGCTCGGCCCACTGTCCGACCGAAGGCCCGAACCAGTCGAACGAGTCCTGGTCCGCATTCTCGACCGACCCGCCGGGGAAGGCGACAACGCCCAGGGGCGAATCGGCCGCGCGGTAGGTGAGCCACGTCTCGGTGCCGTCCGGCGCATCCCGCACCAGCGCGACCGACGAGGCGAGACGGGGTTTGCGGGCAGCGCGGTCCGCTTCCTCGAGCCAGCTGCGTGCCGCGCCCTGCAGGCGCTTCGGCAGGGTGAAACGGCGCCTATGCGAAGTCGGCAATCAGCTCAACCTCCACTGGTGCGTCGAGCGGGAGAACCGCGACGCCCACGGCAGAGCGGGCGTGCGTGCCCGCCTCGCCGAAGATCTTGCCGAGCAGCTCCGAGGCGCCGTTGACAACGCCGGGCTGGCCCGTGAACTGTGGGTCGGAGGCCACGAAGCCCACGACTTTGACGATCCGCGTCACGCGGTCGAGGTCCCCGATCTGGGCCTTGACTGCGGCGAGCGCGTTGACGACGCAGACCTGGGCGTAGTTCTTGGCGTCCTCGGCGCTCACCTCGGCGCCAACCTTGCCGGTGGCAGGCATCTGACCCTCTACGAATGGGAGCTGGCCCGAGGTGTAGACCGTGGATCCGGTCACGACCGCCGGGACGTACGCGGCGACCGGCGCGGCGACCTCGGGCAGGCTCAGGCCGAGATCGGCGAGGCGCCGTTCGACGGCGCTGCTCACCTCTGCGGGGGCGGATCCGATCTGCTCGCTCATGCCTGCTTCTCCCTCTTCATGTACGCGACGAGGCCGTTGCCGCCGGGTCCGGAGACGACCTGGACGAGTTCCCATCCGTCCTCTCCCCACTGGTCGAGAATCTGCTTCGTGGCATGGACGATGAGGGGCACGGTGGCGTATTCCCAGGGGGTCATGAGGCCAGAGTAGTCCCTCCAGTTAGACTGGAACACATGGCGTCTGGCAAGAACCCTGTCTTTGACACGGCCACCACCTTGGGCAAAATCCTCGCGTTCCTTGGGGTGAGCGCGATCTGTGGCGTGCTCGTCGCAGGCCTCATGGTGCCCGCCGCGGCGGTGACGGGAAGCGCTGCCAACGGTTCGGTGCAGTTCTTCGACAGCCTGCCGAGCGAGCTCACGGTCGAGCCACCGGGGCAGGTGACCAAGATCCTCGCGGCGGACGGCAGCCAGATCGCCACGCTGTTCTCCGAGAATCGCACCAAGGTCGCGTTGGACCAGATGTCGCCGTTCATTAAGGACGGCATCGTGGCCATCGAGGACTACCGGTTCTACGACCACGGTGGCGTGGACACGACCGGCATCCTTCGCGCCCTCGCAGCGAATGCAAGGGGCAACAAACAGGGCGCGTCGACTTTGACGCAGCAGTACGTCAACAACGTCATCAACGAGAACCTCGTGGCCCAGGGCAAGGACGATGAGGTCCTCCTCAATGGCCTGAACAAGGGTGTGGGTGACAAGCTGCGCGAGATGAAGCTCGCGATCGCGCTCGAGAAGAAGTTCACGAAGGACCAGGTGCTCGAGGGCTATCTGAACATCGTGTTCTTCAACGCCAACGCCTACGGCGTCCAGGCCGCGAGCCAGTACTTCTTCTCCACGGATGCCAAGAACCTGACCCTGCCGCAGGCGGCCCTGCTCGCAGGGCTCGTCAACAGCCCCTCGGCGTACGATCCGATCACCCATCCTGACAACGCGAAGAAGCGGCGTGATCTCGTGCTCGATGCGATGCTCGAGCACGGCAAGATCGACAAGAAGCAGCATGACGACGCTGTGGCAGCCCCGGTGGAGACCAAGGTCAACCCGCCGAAGCAGGGCTGCCAGTACGCGGCGACGGCCCAGTACTTCTGCGACTACGTCCTGCACCAGATCCTCAACGACCCGGCCTATGGCGCCGATGAGAAGGAGCGGCTCGCCAAGGTGGTCCGTGGTGGCCTCACCATCAAGACGACGCTCGACACGCGCCTCCAGACCCCCGCACAGGCCGAGGTTGACTCGACGGCGGGAGCGAACAACGGTGCGTGGCCGTGGGGTGCCTCGCTCGTGTCGATCGAGCCGGGCTCGGGCAAGGTCCTCTCGATGGCCCAGAACACTCGCATGCTCCCGGGTCAGGGCAAGGACTACGTCACCGTGTACAACTTCAATGTCGATTCCGCGGACAAGGACGGAAATGACGTCGGCGGCGTCGGCGGTATGCAGCCCGGTTCAACGATGAAGCCCGTGACGCTCGCAGCCTGGCTCAGCGAAGGGAAGCCCACCAACCAGGTCGTCGACGCCTCCAAGAGGCGTTATCCGATCGACTACAAGTGGAAGACCACGTGCAAGCATGTTCAGGGCTGGTATGACAGCACGGTCAAGGACTCGCTGGACCTGCAGAACGATGAAGATGACTGGTACCGTCCGATGACTGTCCGCGAGGGCATCTACCAGTCCATCAATACCGCGACCTTCGCCACCGCAGCGGGCCTGAACGACTACTGCGACATTCAGCGTGCCGCAGACGCAATCGGGCTCCACCTCGGTACCGGCAAGGACCAGAAGCTCGATCTTGCGACCCTCGGCAACCTCCTCGGTGGCTCCAACGTGTCCCCAATGACGATGGCCAACGCCTTTGCGACGTTCGCAGGCAATGGAACGTTCTGCCAGCCAATGTCCATCACGGAGGTGACGGACTCGCAGGGCAAGAAGATTGGCGGCCAGGCGCCCACGTGCCAGCAGGGCGCGGTCAAGCCTGATGTGGCGAAGGCCGCCACGAACGTCCTGCAGGACGTCCTGGCCAAGGGCTCGGGCCGCAATATCAAGGACGCCTCCGGCAAGTTCATCGACGTCGGCGCCCCCGCTGCCGCGAAGACCGGTACCAACCAGTTCAACAACCAGACCTGGGTGGTCGGCTACACGCGCGGCGTCGCGACGGCATCCTTCTTCGGCGTCGCCACGGGCGGCATCGCGGACAAGGTCGGCCAGAACGTGATCGTCAACGGGAAGTTGTACAAGTCGGTCGATGGCGCATACATCGCGGGCCCGCAATGGGCACGGTACATGCAGGCCGCCGCGCCCCTGTACGACCACGGCAACTTCGATGCACCGCCGCAGAATTTGATCACCGGCAACTCCTCGACGCCGTCGCAGTCCGCACCGCCGCAGTCCCAGCAGCAGAGCAACGGGAACCAGCCCGCCCCGAACCCACCTGCCCCGAACCCACCTGCCCAGATCCCGCCGGCCCAGATCCCGCCTGCACCGAACCCACCGGCCCAGATCCCGCCTGCACCGAACCCACCGGCCCAGATCCCACAGCCCGTCCCCCAGCCCACCAAGGGCAAGGGCAACGGCTGACGCGGTGGGCGCAGTCAGCACTGCCCTTGGCGCCGCCGCGCGCCGTACGGCACTCCTCACCGGTCTGGGCCTAAGCGCTGGGGCGGCGGCCGCAGCGTACGGCTGGTGGGAGAAGGACCAGTTCACGCTCCGCAGGGAGACGGTCTCCATCCTTCCCCCGGGCGCCCGTCCACTCCGGGTCCTGCACCTGAGCGACATCCACTTCGTGCCGAGCCAGACCGCGAAGGCCCGCTGGTTGGCCTCGCTGGCCAACCTCCAGCCGGACCTGGTCGTGAACACTGGCGACAACCTGAGCCATCTCGACGCCGTGGTGCCGCTCCTCGAGACCCTCCGGCCGCTCCTGCGATTCCCCGGCGTGTTCGTCCCCGGCTCAAACGACTACTACGCGCCGGTGAAGAAGAACCCTGCCGCATACCTGCTCGGGCCCTCGTCGCGCCGGCCCCTCCCACGCCGCGTCGAGCTGGACTGGCGCCGCCTCTTCACGGGATTCGGCGCCGCGGGCTGGCTCAACCTGACCAACCGGTCCCAGTCCATGAACCTCAACGGCGTGCGCTTCGACTTCTCAGGCGTCGACGATCCGCACTTGAGACGCGAACGGTACGCGGACTGGCCCCGGGGGGCCTCGGGCCACCAGGACAGGCCCCACGTGAAGGTGGCGGTCATCCACGCCCCGTACCAGCGGGTTCTGGACCACTTCTCTGACGCGGGCGCGGACCTGATCCTCGCCGGGCACACCCACGGTGGCCAGATCTGCCTCCCCGGCTATGGCGCGCTCGTCTCCAACTGCGATCTGCCGACGTGGCGCGCCAAGGGCCTGACCGAATGGGAGAACAACGGACATGCGGTCCCGCTGAACGTCTCCGGCGGCATCGGCACCTCACGGTTCGCACCCATCCGCATCGCCTGCCGCCCAGAGGCCGCGCTGCTCACGCTGGCGCCACGGACGTGATCGAGGTCGGGCCCGCGGGCGTAGGGTAGTTGCCACAGCTGACTGCTCCGAAGCTACGAGGGGTGAGCCAAGGCATGCCACAGCACGCCCCCGCTGCAGGGAACACCGCAGTGCAGACGTCCTACTGGGCCTCGATCGGGCGCCTCGCGCCGCTCGTACGGCCCATTGCGCCGCGGCTGCTCCTGGGCCTCGTCGTCGCCCTCGTGGCGTCTGCACTCGCGCTCGCCGTTCCGCAGGTGCTGCGCTTGGTGATCGATGAACTCGTGCGCAGCGGAACCGAGCCGTCCGCGGTGTGGGGAGCGGCCGGCGTCGTGCTTCTCCTCGGCGCGCTCGAGGCGAGCATGAGCTACCTCCGCCGGGTGCTCGTGATCGAGCCGAGCATCGGCCTCGAACGGCAGATGCGTGTTGCGCTGTACGAGCACCTGCAGGACCTCCCGGTCTCGTTCCACGACCGCTGGGGCTCAGGCCAGCTGCTCTCACGATCAGTCGCCGACCTCGGCTTTCTCCGCCGCTGGCTCGCGTTCGGCGCGATCTTCCTCGTGGCCTCGGTCAGCACGGTGGCACTCGGCGTCGCACTCCTGTTCACGCTCTCCTGGCAGCTTGCACTCATCTTCCTCACCGCCGCGGTGCCGATCATGGTGTACGGAGCCGTGTTCCGACGGCGCTTCTCCCTCGCCACGCGACGAAGCCAGGACCAGGCTGGCGATCTCGCAACGGCCGTCGAGGAATCCGTGCACGGCATCCGGGTGCTCAAGGCGTTCGGCCGGGGCCGGGAGGCGCTCGAGGGCTTCACCGAACAGGCGCAGCAGTTGCGCGGGACCGAGGTCGCCAAGGCACGCCATCAAGCCCAGTTCAGCCTCATGGTCACGCTCCTGCCCGAGCTCGCACTCGGCGTCGGGCTTGTGACGGGGATGTGGCTCACGGCCAGCGGGCAGTTGAGCATCGGCTCGCTTGCGGCGTTCTTCGCCACGGCCGCGGCGGTCGCGCAACCCGTCGAAGCGAGCGGAATGCTCGTGGGCATGGCGCTCACGGCAAAGTCCGCGGTGGACCGGCATTTCGAGGTCATGGACGCCCAGAACACGGTGGCTGAGCCTGCTTCCCCGCGGCACATCGCCGAGCCGAAGGGCGCTCTGGCCTTCCGTGACGTGCACTTCGCGTTCGGCGATCCCGCGCATGACGGCGCCCGCTCGCCATCGCGCACAGGGTCGCCCTCTGCCGGGCCCCGGGAGGTCCTGCGCGGGATCAGCCTCGAGATCCGCCCCGGCGAGACGATGGCTCTGGTCGGAGCCACAGGCACTGGCAAGAGCACGCTGCTCGCCCTGGTCCCCCGGCTCTACGACGTCGCACGCGGCGGGGTGGAGATCGACGGTGTGGACATCCGCGCGCTGCCGCTGGCCGAACTGCGCCGACTCGTGGCGGTCGCGTTCGAGGACACCACGCTCTTCTCCTCCTCGGTGCGTGAGAATGTCCTGCTCGGCGCCCCTGTCCAGGCCGGTCCGGGCGCCGAGGCCCTCCTCGGGGAAGCCCTCGACATCGCTCAGGCCCAGTTCGCGTACTCGCTGCCCGACGGGCTCGACACCCGGATCGGCGAGGAGGGCCTGAGCCTCTCCGGGGGACAGCGGCAGCGGATCGCACTTGCCCGGGCAATCGCCGTGCGTCCCTCGGTTCTGGTACTCGACGACCCGCTTTCGGCGCTCGATGTGGCCACCGAGGAACGTGTGTCGGCCCGGCTCGGAGAGGCCCTCGCGCACACCACCACGCTCATCGTGGCGCATCGCCCCTCCACCGTGGCCCTCGCGGACCGGGTCGCGCTCCTGCGCGGCGGTGTGATCGAGGACGTGGGCACGCACGCCGAGCTCCTGGCCCGCAGCGAGCACTATCGATGGGTGATCGCGAGCCTCCCGGCGGAGCCGCGCGATCTCGACAAGGACCACGAGCCCGATCTGGACAGGATCTTCTCCCAAGGAGGCTGAGGCCCGATGACCCATCCAGCCCTCGGCACACGCGGCGAGGATGCGGTCGACCTCACGCGCGAGGCGAGCCGCGCCGTCCGGCGTCGCTCGCTGAAGCTCCTAGGCGACCTCATACGCCCTGTTCGGGCCCGGCTGTGGGCAACCCTCGCGATGGTGGTCATCTCGCAGGCCACGCGTGCGGCGGGTCCCGCGATCATCGCGTTCGGGATCGATCGCGCCCTGCCTGCGCTCGTCTCGGGCAACTCCGCACTCGTGTGGCTCGCGGGCGGCGCGTACCTCGCCGCCGCGCTCACGACGGCGCTGCTTACTGCCGGCTACGTGACGTCCACGGCGAGGCTCAGCCAGGCGATGCTCCTGGACCTGCGTCTCTGGGTCTTCCGACACACCCAGCGGCTGAGCCTGGACTTCCATGACACGTACACCTCGGGGAGGATCATCTCGCGGCAGACCTCGGATCTCGAGTCGCTGCGCGAGCTCCTCGACTCAGGAGTGAGCGCTCTCGCGTCCGGACTCTTGTTCATGGTGTTCACGGCGGCCACGGTGTTCGCGCTGGACTGGCCGTCCGGGCTCATCATGCTCGCCGCCGCGGTGCCGATGACGCTCCTCGCGCGGTGGTACCAAGTGCGATCGCAGCGCGCGTACCGGGCCTCACGAGTGGTCTCCGCCCGGCTCATTGTGCATTTCGTCGAGACGATGACCGGGATCCGTGCCGTCAAAGCGTTCCGCAAGGAACGCGCCAACAGCACAGAGTAGAGGGAGCTCGCCGACGACTTCGCCGCCGCAACCCAGCGCTCCGTCATGCTGAACGGCATCTTCCAGCCCGGGCTCGTGCTCACGGGCAACGTGACGGTGGCCGTGATCCTGCTTGTCGCCGCGTTCCGAGTACTGGAGGGTGGCCTCGCCGTGGGCGTGCTGCTCGCCGTCGTCCTCTCGACGAAGCGGTTCTTCAGCCCGCTCGAGACCATAGCGATGTTCTACAACTCGTTCCAGAGCGCCCAGGCTGCGCTCGAGAAGGTCTCAGGGCTGCTCGAGGAGGTGCCTCGAGTGCAGCCGCCGCGGGACCCCATAGCGCTTCCCGCTGCGCGCGGGGACATAGCGTTCGAGTCGGTCGCCTTCTCATACGGGTCGGGACCCGAGGTGCTGCCCGAGTTCACCCTGCGGATCCCCGCGGGGCAGACGGTCGCGCTCGTCGGGGCGACGGGCGCAGGGAAGTCGACGATCGCGAAGCTCCTCGCCCGCTTCTACGACCCTTCCTCGGGTGCCGTGACGCTCGACGGCGTCGACCTCCGCCGGCTGTCGACCCGAGATCTGCGGCGCGCCGTCGTCATGGTCACCCAAGAGGCGTTCCTGTTCTCGGGCTCCGTTGCGGACAACATCGCCATCGGGCGACCCGGGGCATCGCGGGCGGAAATCGAGGCTGCGGCGCGGGCGGTGGGCGCGCACGGGTTCATCTCTGACCTGCCCGAGGGGTATGACACGGATGTCACGAAGCGAGGCGGCCGGGTGTCCGCCGGCCAGAGGCAGCTCATCTCGTTCGCGAGGGCCGTCCTTGCGAGTCCCGCCGTGCTGATCCTGGACGAGGCGACAAGCTCGTTGGACATCCCCTCTGAGCGGCTCGTGCAGGCCGGCCTCGCGAAGCTCTTGGGCGGTGGGGATGCGCCCGCGGTGAGGGCCGCCTCAGCGCACGACGGCGAGGGCTCGCCTACCGCGGCCGACTCGCCTGACGGCGCCCGCACGGCGGTGATCATCGCCCACCGGCTCTCGACGGTCGAGATCGCGGATCGGGTCCTCGTGGTGGATGGCGGGCGCATCGTCGAGGACGGCACCCCCGCAGAGCTTCTGGCCGAAGGCGGGCGATTCGCCGCACTGCATGGGGCGTGGAGGGACTCGCTCAAGTAGCGGCGGCTCTCTCTGGAGACCTTCCACTTTCGGCGTTCCCTCGGCGCTGAGGGGGTACCCCGCGGAGGCCTCTCTGAGCGCCGCACCGACCCCGAACGTGGCCCGCTCGATTTCACCTTCATGGTCGGATCGGGTACTCTGGATGAGTTGCTTCGGGCTTGGCCCGGGCGATGGATCGGGATGTAGCGCAGCTTGGTAGCGCGCTTCGTTCGGGACGAAGAGGTCGCAGGTTCAAATCCTGTCATCCCGACCACAGAAGGCTCCGCAGCACGTGCTGCGGAGCCTTCGCTGTAGGTGCGGCGGAAACTCGCCGCCGCGTCTACAGGGGGTTGGGCGAGCTCGCGATGTCGTCGCCGGTCACCGACATGGGATCGGGCCAGTTGCCGATGGCGTCGATTTGCATCGGGTCGGGCCAATTGCCGATGGCCGTCGGCGCGCCAGCGACGCCGGAAATGGCAAGTGCTCCACCAAGCGCGAGTGCAGCAGTCAATTTCTTCAGCATGATCGTGTCCTTAAAGATTCAGTCCCCGCACTTTTCGGGGACGGGTGCGACTATTCGGGCAGAGCGTGCTTTGCCATGATTGACGTGCCCAGTAAAATGTCTCCCACATTGCCTGTCAAGGAGAACTGTCGGCCGGGGACGCCTCATGATGGACATAACAGACGCAGACAACCCGGGTTCGTGAGGTCCCGGGCGGGCCAGGAGGTAAGAGTGGGCAGTGGATTCGGTGAGAAGCTGCGGGCCGAGCGTCTAGAACGCGGGCTCACGCAAGCCGAACTCGGCAAGGACCTGTACTCACCCAGCTACATCTCACTCTTGGAGACCGGGCGGCGTGAACCGACGGCCGATGTGATCCAAGAGCTCGCCCGGCGCCTTGAGCTCGCTCCGAAGGCGCTCGAGGCCTGGAGCCAGCCCGTGAGCGCCAACGACGCCGAATACGTCCTCGCCGGCCTGTACGCGCGGCAGGCCTGGGACCTGCGGGACTACGCGCAGGCCGCCACCCACGCCGCCACCGCCGCCCAATTCGCGCTCGACGGGAAGAACAACAGCGCGTGGTGGAACATGACCTACATGCAGGCCGAGTGCCTGATGAAGCAGGGCGAGCTCGCCGAATGCCAGCGAATCGTGCAACATCTCCTCGAGCACCCGATCGTCGCGGAGTCAGCTGGGCTCGCGGTGCGTGCTCGCCAAATGCTTGCCGCGGTATGCCACGGTCTGGGGCAGCTCGGGACAGCGGTCGAGCACGCCCGTGAGGCGGTGCGGCTCGGGGCCGAGCTCCCGGCGGGATCCACCATCTACATCGGGGCCCTGAGGGCGCTCATCGCGGCGCTCGCCGAGAGCGGTCGGCTCGAGGAGGCCTGGGACCAGTGCCGGATCCTCGCGACCCTCATCGACGAGGACTCGATGGGGCAGCTCGCCGGCGAGATCGAATGGGTGATCGGCAACGTCGCCTTCATGCGGGCCGACTACGACGAGGGGGTCAAGCACCACGAGCGCGCGGCCAAGCTCCTCTCCCCCGCGAATGACATCGAGCTCTGGGCACGCTTCAACAAGGCGTCCGCTGCTGTCCGGCTTTCGGGCGGCATCATCGAGCCCGAGACTCTCGCGGCGATCGAGCGCGCTGAGCTCGCCCTCAGCATCGTCGGCGGATCGCACGCCGAGCAGCTCGAAGTGCGCTTCATCCGCGCCCGGTGGTTCTACCTCAACGGCCAGATCTCGGAGGCCATCGAGCTCCTGCGCATGATCCACGCGGAGAAGGCCGCCCTTGGCCGCCATACGGCAGGCGAGGTCGCCCTCCTCTACGGGCGCGCGCTCAAGGCGCTCGGCCAGAACGACGAGGCGCTGGAGCTCCTCAACGACGCCCGCGAGCAGTTCAGCTACGCAGGCGCGTCGGACAAGGTCCAGCAGACCATGGACGCGATCCTGGAGATCCGGTTGGCTGCCCAGCGCGCCCAGAAGGATGCAGCGAAGGACGTCGTCAGCTGAACGTACGGCCGGTGAGACGCTCGTACGCCTCGACGTAGCGGGCGCGGGTGCGGTCGACCACGTCTTCGGGCAGCGTGGGAGGCTCCTGCGTCGAGGTGCGGTCCCAGCCGGACTCCGCGGAGGTCAGCCAGTCCCTGACGAACTGCTTGTCATACGAGGGCTGGGCGTGGCCCGGGTCCCATGAGGCGGCATCCCAGAAGCGCGACGAGTCCGGCGTGAGCACCTCGTCGCCCAACGTGATGTAGCCGTTGGCCGGATCGACGCCGAACTCGACCTTCGTGTCCGCGAGGATGATGCCGCGCTCCCGCGCGATCCGCTCGGCCTCCCGGTAGATCTCGAGAGTGAGGTCCCGGAGCTGTGCAGCGGCCTCGTCCCCCACCATGCCGGTGACATCGGCATACGTGATGTTCTGGTCGTGCTCCCCGAACTCTGCCTTCGCGGACGGCGTGAAGATCGCTTGGGGCAGCCGAGAGCCGTCTACGAGGCCCTCGGGAAGCGGGATCTCGCACACGGTGCCGGACTCGCGGTACTCGGCCAGCCCTGAGCCCGTGAGGTAGCCGCGCGCGATGCACTCCACCGGATACATCTCGAGGCGGCGGCAGATCATGGCGCGGCCAACCACCTCGGCGGGGACGCCGTCGTCGACCGTCGAGCCGAGCACATGGTTGGGGACGTTGAGCTGCTCGAACCACCAAAGGCTGAGCTGGGTCAGGATGCGGCCCTTGTCCGGGATTGTGCTGCGGAGGACGTAGTCGTAGGCGGAGAGGCGGTCGCTCGCGACCACGAGCACGCTCTCCGACTCCCCCGGCTCCGCGTCGGCCGGCTCGTACAGGTCGCGCACCTTGCCGGAGTAGATGTGTCTCCATCCCGGCAGCTCGACGACCTCAGCCTGGTAGCCCTTCGTGTTCTCGCTCGTCATCTCTCGGCCCCCGTTCCGGCGCTGTTCGTGACTCCTGGGACGTTGATCTCCCCGCGCGCCGCCTTTGCGGCAATGTCGTGGCGGTATTGGCCGCCCTCGAGGGTGATGAGCTCGACGCCCTCGTACGCCCTCTCCCGCGCGTGCGTGAGGTCCTCGCCAAGCGCCACGACCGCGAGGACGCGGCCGCCTGAGGAGACAGTCTTGCCCTCCTCGTCGAGCGCGGTCCCCGCGTGCAGGACATGCACGCCGTCGAGGGCCCCCGCCTTCTTCAGCCCGCGGATCCGGCCGCCGGTGCGTGGCTTGTCTGGGTAGTTCTGCGATGCGAGCACGACGGCGACCGCGGCCTCGGGCGCCCACCGCAGGCCTTCTACCGTCTCGAGGCGGCCCGTTGCGGCCGCGTGGAGGAGCCCGCCGAGCGGCGTCCTGAGGCGGGCCAGGACGGCTTGTGTCTCGGGGTCGCCGAAGCGGGCGTTGAACTCGATGACGCGCGTGCCGCGCGAGGTGAGGGCGAGGCCGCAGTACAGGACACCCACGAAGGGCGTGCCGCGCTGGGCCATGGCCTCGATGGTCGGCCGCGCAACGCGGTCCACCACTTCGGCGACGAGGCCCTCCGGAGCCCATTCGAGGGGGCTGTACGCGCCCATCCCGCCGGTGTTGGGCCCCTCGTCGTCGTCGAAGATGCGCTTGAAGTCCTGCGCGGGCGCGAGCGGCACCACGGTGTGCCCGTCGGAGAGCACAAAGAGGGAAACCTCGGGACCGTCGAGGAACTCCTCGATGACCACCGAGCCGCCGGCATCGAAGCAGGCCTGCGCGTGCGCGAGCGCGGCGTCACGGTCGGAGGTCACGACAACGCCCTTGCCCGCCGCAAGGCCGTCGTCCTTGACCACGTACGGGGCGCCGAAGGCATCGAGGGCGTCTGCGGCCTCCTCGGCGTTGGCGGCGACGCGGGCCATCGCGGTGGGCACACCGGCCTCAGCCATGACCTGCTTCGCGAAGGCCTTGGATGCCTCGAGCTGGGCGGCCTCCCTGCTCGGGCCGAACACGGGAATCCCGGCCGCACGGACCGCGTCGGCTACCCCCGCCGCGAGCGGAGCCTCCGGTCCGACCACCACGAGGTCCGCTCCGAGGGACGTCGCGAGCGCGGTCACAGCCGCTGGATCGCTCGCGTCGACTGGGTAAGTGGGGACCGCCTGGGCGATCCCGGCGTTGCCGGGAGCAGCGTGTACCTCGGTCACACTCGGATCGGCGAGGAGGGAACGGACGATGGCGTGTTCGCGGCCACCGGGGCCGATCACGAGAACCTTCACGCCCCAAGGGTATCGGGCGCCCCATGCGCGGCGCACCCGTGATTCGCCCGTCGCATCACAGCTGCGCCCGCGCGCGCCCCTAGACTGTGGCCATGGCCCACGCAACCTTCACCGCGGACGACGCCGTGGAGCTCGCCGTGATCGAGCGCAGCGGCTTCATCGAGTCCCGCCACCTGGGCTCGGCGGTGGTGCTTGCGGGCGATGGCACGGTCGTCACAGAGCTCGGCGACATCCGCACCCCCGTGTTTGCGCGGTCCACCCTCAAGCCCCTCCAGGCGCTCGCGTCCATGCAGACAGGCGTCCCGCTGCGTGGCACCCAGGTGGCACTCGCGTGTGCCTCGCATATTGGGTCCCTCGACCATATGGATGTCGTCGAGGGCATGCTCCACGCGGCGGGGCTGAGGGAGACCGACCTGCTGTGCCCGGCCGAGTGGCCGAGGGATGAGAACGCGCACGCATGGTTGGCGCGTTCGGGCCAGGGCAAGCGCCGGCTCGCGCACAACTGCTCCGGCAAGCACGCGGCGTTCCTCTGGGCTTGCGCCGAGAACGGCTGGGACCGCCGCAACTACCTCGAGCCGAACCATCCGCTCCAGCAGCGCATCCGGGCAACAATCGAAGAGTACGCCGAGGAGCTCATCGCCCATCTGGGGATCGATGGATGCGGCGCCCCAGTCGCGGCGCTGTCCCTCCACGGGCTCGCCCGTGCCTTCTCCCGCCTCGCCAAGTCCCCGGGAGACGAGGACGCCAACGCCCGAGCCGCGACCGTCGCCACGTCGATGCTCGACTACCCCTGGGCTGTGCAGGGCCACGACCGTGCAAACACAGTGGTCATGGAGGAGCTCGGTGTCCTGGCCAAGGTGGGCGCAGAGGGCCTGCTCGTCCTCGCGACGCCCCAGGGTGCCACGGTTGCGGTCAAGGTCCTCGACGGCAACGTCCGTGCCACGACCCTCGTGGGCCTGACGATGCTCGCCGCGGCGGACGCCGTGGACGTCCCCGACGTGGCCCGCGTCCTGGAACGCGTCGTCGAACCCGTCATGGGCGGGGGACGGCAAGTCGGCCGCATCCGGCTCGGCCGCGCCGTTTCGGCCCTGCTGGACTAGACTCGCTGGGCTTCGTAGGAGGAACTCGCATGGCTGGGCGCCGCAGGATCGCGCACGACGCCGGCCGCGCCGCCGTCGCTGCCTGGCGCGCCCCGCGCTCGGGCCAGGACAGCCCATCGCGGCAGACTCTTGCGACCGCGGTGCGCTTCCTCCTCGAGGAGCTCGCCGCGCGAGCGCCAGGCAACTCGGTCGAGGTGCGCGTCCCGCCGTTTGGGGTCGCGCAGTGCGTCGAGGGGCCGCGGCACACGCGGGGAACGCCCCCGAACGTGGTGGAGACGGACGCCGAGACGTGGCTTGCGCTCGCTACTGGCGGGCTCGGATGGCCCGAGGCGCTTGCTTCGGGGAAGCTCACCGCCTCGGGCACCCGGACGGACCTGAGCGAGTACCTGCCGCTCGCCTGAGCATTCCGTCCTAGCCGCGGCCCACGAACGGCATGCCAGCAGCCGTGATGAGCAGGCTGCCCACACTCGCCTCGCGAGGCAAGGAGGCCATGAAGGCGACCGCCCTGGCGGCCTCCTCGACGTCGAACGTGGGCTCGACCCGCCGCGACCCGTCGGCCTGCAGCGCACCCTCGCCTACGCCGAGGGTGGTCATGATCTCCGTGCGCGTGTTGCCAATGTCAATCTGGCCAGCAGTGATGCCGTAGGCCCGGCCGTCGAGCTCGATGCTCTTGGTCAGGCCCGTGATCGCGTGCTTCGTCGTTGTGTACGCGGCCGATTTGGGCCGAGGAGAATGCGCAGAGATCGAGCCGTTATTGATGATCCGTCCGCCCTGCGGCACCTGCGCCTTCATGGTGCGGAACGCAGCGGCCGCGCACAGGAAGCTTCCGGTGAGGTTCACGGCGACCGTGGACTCCCAGGCGGAAACGTCGATCTCCCCGACGTCTCCGGACGGTCCGAACGTGCCTGCGTTGTTGAAGAGCACGTCCAGGCGCCCGAAGACACGGACCGTCTGTGCGAAGAGCCGCTCGACGTCGGCGGGCTGGGTCACGTCGCAAGGCACCACGAGCGTGTGGTCTCCGTCGATGACGCCTTCGGTACCGGCCGTCTCCTTCAGCGGGCCTTCCCGGCGGCCTGCGAGCACCACGTGCCACCCGTCCGCCAGGAGGCGCTGCACAACGGCACGACCGATTCCGCTGCCTGCTCCGGTCACTACTGCTACACGCGGTGTCGCGCGCTCTCCCATGAGGGCCTCCTGTCTGCGATCCGACCCCTACCCGGCGCACCGTACCCGAGCAGGGAGAGGTTGGACGTGTTGACTGGAGAGCCTACCCAGTTCCCCGGCGGCGCGGGTGCGCCGGGCACTACGGGAAACGCGGGCGGCCCCACGACGTCACGGGTGGGCGACACGGCCCTTTCGCCCGAGACCCGCGAGCGCGCGCACGAGCGCAACCAATTGCGCGATGATCCCGATGAACGAGCCGACGATGGCGATGACAAGCAGAATCCTGGCTGCG
The DNA here is from genome assembly GCF_021554725.1 of Sinomonas notoginsengisoli. GTDB lineage: Bacteria > Actinomycetota > Actinomycetes > Actinomycetales > Micrococcaceae > Sinomonas > Sinomonas notoginsengisoli. Next base: position 98,819 of record NZ_JAIZDP010000008.1, read on the forward strand.
AGTGCCCAGTCGAATGAGCTGTCCGGGAAGTCGAAGGGGAAGAGGTCCCAGATCCGGAAGAGGGCCACGAGCCCGAAGATGGCCACCACGATCCCACCCAGAGCGCGGACCACCGCCGAGCCCGCGACGAGGTACACCGCGTTCGCCACGATAGCGGCGATCCACACGGAGTTCACGGCTCCCATGACCTGAGCTGTGCTCGAGGTCAGGAAAGGCACAGCCCACCAGCCCGGCCACATGTTGGCAAGGCCGAGCATTGCACCGTTGACGATGATCCCGGGCATGGCGCCCGCGCGTGGAGACCGTCCCTGCTCTTTCGCGGCCATGGCTCCATCAGAACGCAGGCCGGGCGGTGGCGTCAGAGGCTTTCGTCCCAGAGGCTCGGTCTATCTGCCAGGGACGCCCGTACGGCCGATGCGAACGGCCCCGCACCTGAGCGGTTGCGGGGCCGTTGCGGCGAAGTGGCACCGTGGAGCACGGCGGCAGCCTGGAGCGGTCAGCGGGCGATGAACCAGCCGAGGACCGGCAGGCGAGACACCCAGCCGTTGTCCTGGTGGCGGTCCGCTTGGACAGCGAGGTCTGGATCGACGCCGGTGACTGTGGGAATGTAGCGCTCTGCCGGCGCCTGCGGGAGGACGGATGCCTCCCCGGTGGATGGACGCGTGAAGGTCGTGGTGGACATTGTTCTCCCCTTCCTAGGCTCTTGGTCAGTGGTCATCGCGTTTGCCTCTCCGTCCGTCCTTGCAGAAATTTCGTATAACGGAAAAGTTTTCTTGATGTATGAAAGCCTACGCGACACCCCACGAGGGGTCAAGGATTTTTGCTTGTGCCCCAGCCCCGCGGCGCGCGGATCGTCAGGCGCGGTTGAGCTCCGCAGAGATGTGCGCTGCGGCCTCGCGCAGGAGCGGGACGGCGCGGTCGCCGAAGGACTCGTCCACGCGGGACACGGGCCCCGAGACCGAGATCGCCGTGGGAGTCGGTGCGTTGGGCACGGCCATGGAGAAGCAGCGGACGCCGATCTCCTGCTCCTGCTCGTCGATCGCATACCCGCGGGCACGAATCTTGTCGAGGTCGGACAGGAGCGAATCGACATCCCCGAGGCTGTACGAGGTCGGGGTCGGCATGCCCCGCCGCGCGACGATCGAGCGGACCTGGTCGTCGTCGAGCTGGGCGAGGATCGCCTTGCCCACGCCGGTGTCATGGGTGTGGGCCCGGCGGCCCACCTCGGTGAACATGCGCATCGCGTGCGGCGAAGGGACCTGGGCCACATAGATGACCATGTCCGAGTCCAGCACGGCCATGTTGGAGGTCTCGCCCAAGCGGTCCACGAGCATCTTCAGCTGCGGCCGCGCGAGGGCGCCCAGCTGCTTGTTCGCGCCCTCGCCGAGGCGGATGAGCCGTGGGCCCAGCGCATAGCGCCGGTTCGGGAGCTGGCGGACATAGCCGAGCGAGACGAGCGTGCGCAGGAGGCGGTGGATCGTGGGCAGCGGGAGTTCGGTCGACGACGAGAGCTCGCTGAGCGTCACATCCCCACCTGCGTCGGTGATGAGCTCGAGGAGCTCGAAGACACGCTCTACGGACTGGACGCCGCCAGATGCCTTCTCTGCCATGGTTCCTCCTGGGGTGCAGCCGAAGATTCCGACAAAAATTATCCGCATCCCGGAAACCTGCGGCCTTTCCACGATACCGCAAGGACCCCTGCAAAGGTAGGCATCGGGCGGTCAGAGGGACTTGTTTTTTCCAAGATACAGAGAATAATATCCGTAGTACGGAAATACTAGCGAGGCTGAGGCCTCCAGACCGAAGGACGATCAATGGCGAGTCCCAGCCCCGGCAACTCCATCACCCTCCGCGTCGACGCCCCCAGCCGCATCAGCATTACCAGCGAGCTCGCCGCCGCTGTCGCGGCGGCCGGAGCCCCCGTTACCGCACTGGACATCAGCGAGTCGCACCACGACGGCGTCGTCGTCGACATCACCTGCAACACCACCTCCGAGCAGCACGCCGAGAAGGTCGCCGAGGCGCTCGAGGCGCTCGAGGGCGTGACGGTCCGCAAGGTCTCCGACCGCACCTTCCTCATGCACCTTGGCGGCAAGCTCGAGGTCGTCCCGAAGGTTCCCCTCCGCAACCGGGACGACCTCTCGCGCGCGTACACCCCCGGCGTCGCCCGCGTCTGCCGTGCCATCGCCGAGAACCCCGAGGACGCGCGCCGCCTCACGGTCAAGCGCAACACCGTCGCGGTGGTCACCGACGGCACCGCCGTGCTCGGCCTCGGGGACATCGGCCCCGCGGCCGCCCTGCCGGTCATGGAAGGCAAGGCCGCGCTGTTCAAGCAGTTCGCCAATGTGGACGCATGGCCGGTCTGCCTCGACACGAAGGACACCGAGGAGATCATCAAGATTGTCAAGGCGATCGCCCCTGTATACGGCGGCGTGAACCTCGAGGACATCGCGGCCCCACGCTGCTTCGAGATCGAGGCCCGCCTGCGCGAGGAGCTCGACATCCCGGTCTTCCACGACGACCAGCACGGCACTGCCATCGTCACGCTCGCGGCCCTCGTGAACGCCCTCAAGCTCGTGAACAAGAAGATCGAGGACGTCCGCATCGTCGTCTCCGGCGTCGGCGCCGCAGGCAACGCGATCATCCAGCTCCTTCAGGCACAGGGGGCGCGGAACATCATCGCGTGCGACCGCAAGGGCGCCATCCACAAGGGCCGGGAGCTCACGGACGCGCACCGCATCTGGGTTGCCGAGAACACCAACCCCCAGGCCTTCTCGGGCACGCTCGTCGAAGCGCTCAAGGGCTCGGACGTGTTCATCGGCGTCTCGGCACCGAACCTGTTCGGCCCGGAGGAAGTCGCCACGATGGCCGAGAACGCGATCGTGTTCGCGATGGCCAACCCGGACCCCGAGACGGACCCGGTCGCCGCCGCGGACACCGCCGCCGTCGTCGCCACCGGACGCAGCGACTTCCCGAACCAGATCAACAACGTGCTCGCGTTCCCGGGAGTCTTCCGCGGTCTGCTCGACGCTGGCGTGGCCGACATCACCCCTAAGATGCTGGTGGCTGCGGCCCAGGCCATCGCAGGCCGCGTCTCGGACGAGGAGCTCAACGCGAGCTTCATCGTGCCGAGCGTGTTCGATCCGCACGTCGCCCAGGACGTTGCGGCCGCGATCGTGGCCGCCGCTCAGGCGTAGTCCGCAGAAGCAATTCCACAGGCCGAGGGAGAAACCCGGACACCGGGAGAAGAAGGAGAATGGCTATGGCCATCACTGTCACCGACAATGCGCCGATCGCGGGCGCTCACGAGATCCTCACCGATGAGGCGCTCGCTTTCGTCGAGGAGCTCCACAAGCGCTTTGCTGCCGAGCGCAATGCCCGGCTCAAGGCTCGCAAGACCCGCCGCGCCGAGGCGGCGAGCACCGGTCGGCTCGATTTCCTGCCCGAGACCGCCGATGTCCGCGGCGGCGACTGGAAGGTCGCCGAGGCCCCGGCCCCGCTGCTTGACCGCCGCGTCGAGATGACCGGTCCCGCGAGCCCGGCCAAAATGGCGATCAACGCCCTCAACTCCGGCGCCAAGGTGTGGCTCGCGGATATGGAGGACGCCTCGAGCCCACACTGGGCCAACGTGGTCGATTCCGTGATCAACCTCCGCGACGCTGCGAACGGCACGCTCTCCTACACTTCTCCCGAGGGCAAGGAGTACTCGCTGCGCAAGGACGCACCGCTCGCCGTGGTGATCACCCGCCCGCGCGGCTGGCACATGGAGGAGCGCCATGTTCTGATCGACGGTGAGCCCGCCATCGGCGCACTCGTTGACTTCGGCCTCCACTTCTTCCACGTGGCCAAGCCCCTGATCGCGTCCGGACGGGGCCCGTACTACTACCTGCCGAAGATGGAGAGCCACCTCGAGGCGCGCCTGTGGAATGACGTGTTCGCCTTCGCCCAGGACTACCTCGGCATCCCCCAGGGCACCATCCGCGCCACCGTGCTCATCGAGACGATCCCGGCCGCGTTCGAGATGGACGAGATCCTCTACGAGCTCCGTGACCATGCCTCGGGTCTCAATGCGGGCCGCTGGGACTACCTCTTCAGCATCATCAAGTACTTCCGCGATGCGGGCGAGAAGTTTACGCTCCCGGACCGCGCCTCGGTGGTCATGACCGCCCCGTTCATGCGCGCGTACACTGAGCTCCTCGTCCAGACGTGCCACAAGCGCGGCGCCTTCGCGATGGGCGGCATGGCGGCGTTCATCCCGAACCGCAAGGAGCCGGAGACCACGGCCGCCGCGATCGAGAAGGTCCGCGCGGACAAGACCCGCGAGGCCACCGACGGCTTCGACGGCTCCTGGGTGGCCCACCCGGACCTCGTGTCGACCTGCCAGGAGGTCTTCGATGCTGTGCTCGGCGACAAGCCGAACCAGGTGGACCGTCAGCGCCCCGAAGTGAGCGTCACGGCGGAGGACCTCCTCAACGTCTCGGCGACCGAGGGCGAGGCCACCGAGGCCGGCCTGCGCCTGAACCTCTACGTGGCCGTCGCCTACACGGCGGTGTGGCTCTCGGGCAATGGCGCCGTGGCGATCCACAACCTCATGGAGGACGCCGCGACCGCGGAGATCTCCCGCTCGCAGGTATGGCAGCAGATCCACAACAAGGTGGTCCTCGCGGACACCGGCAACACGGTGACCCACGAGCTCGTCGAGCAGGTCCTCGCTGAGGAGACCGAACGCCTCCGCGGCGAGGTTGACCCGCAGATGTTCGCGAAGTTCTACGAGCCGGCCAGCCGCCTCATCGCGGACATCGTGCTGTCCGCGGATTTCACGGACTTCCTCACCACCCCGGCCTACGAGCTGGTGGGCTGAATGAACGAGCCCCACGCGAACGCGAGCCTCCCGGCGCGCGTGTTCGACGACGCCGACCTCGACCGCATCGACGCCAGCCTCGCCGACACCGACCGGCTGCTCGCCGAGGCATACCCCGGCGACTCGGGGACCCGCCAGCCCGTCCACACGGTCTACGTGCCTGCGGACCGCTTCACCCCGCAGCTCGCTGCGGAGTGGGGCGCCGCGGCGCTGGAGGCCGCGGACGGTGCCGGCGGTCTCGAGGCCCTGGCCCGCCGCGTGGGGCTCGCTCCTTCCCTCGCGGCCGAGGTCGCGCCGCGAGTCGAGGCGAAGCTGAAGTCCGAGCCGATCGAGGACCTGCGCATCGACTTCGAGGACGGCTACCTCGCCCCGGGCAAGGCGGCTGCCTTCGGCGCGGAGCCGGACGAGGTCGAGGACGCCGAGGCCGTGCGCGCGGCGGATTCAGTCGCCGCCGCAGTTGCCGCAGCAGCGGAAGGTACGGCAAGCACGACGCCGTTCATCGGCATCCGCTTCAAGTGCTTCGAAGAGCCCACCCGCCGACGCGGCCTGCGCACACTCGAGCTGTTCGTCGCCCGCCTCGCCCAGAACGGCGCGCTCGCAGCCCTGGGCGACGGACTCATCCTCACGCTGCCCAAGGTCACCACGGTGGACCAGGTCAAGGCGATGGTGTTCGCCGTCGAGCGCCTCGAATCTGCCCTCGCCCTACCTCAGGGGCGGCTCGGGTTCGAGGTCCAGGTGGAGACGCCGCAGCTCATCATCGGCTCGGACGGAACCCACCCGGTCGCGCAGCTGCCGCACCTCGCGGACGGCCGCATCACGGCACTGCACTACGGTACGTACGACTACTCAGCCTCGCTGCAGATCGCCGCGGCCTACCAGTCGATGGAGCACCCGGTCGCGGACTTTGCCAAGGAGGTCATGCAGCTCGCGGTAGCCGGGACGGGCGTCCGCCTCTCCGACGGCTCCACGAACATCCTCCCGCTCGGGGACGCAGCGCAGCGCGAGGAGGCCTGGGCGCTCCACGCCCGCCTCGTGCGCCGGAGCCTCGACCGTGGCTACTACCAGGGCTGGGACCTGCACGCGCATCAGCTGCCCACCCGGTACATCGCCACGTACGCGTTCTACCGTGAGGGCCTCGAGGCCGCGACGACCCGACTGCGCAACTACGTGCAGCAGACTGTGGGGGCTGTCCTTGACGAGCCCGCCACGGCCCGTGCGCTCGCGGCGTTCGTGCTCCGCGGCGTCCAGTGCGGCGCTGCTGACGCGGACGAGGTCCTGGCCTCGACAGGACTCACTGAGCTCGAGCTGACACGCCTCGCGCATCCTCGCCTGGCGCAGGACCACCATGCCGCAGGCGCCGGCGCCAAGAACTAGAAGGAGGCCCGCATGGGCAAGTACTACTACCCCGAAGGCGGCCTGCCGCCGCAGACGCACCTCACCACCGAGCGGGCGATCGTCACCGAGGCCTACACGGTCATCCCGAAGGGCGTGCTGACGGACATCGTCACGAGCAACCTCCCGGGCTTCACGAACACCCGCTCATGGATCATCGCACGCCCGATCTCGGGCTTCGCGACCACGTTCTCCCAGCTCATCGTGGAGATCGGCCCGGGTGGCGGCGCACCGAAGGCCGAGTTCGAGCCCGGGGTCGAGGGCGTCGTGTTCGTAGTCAACGGCAAGGTCAACCTCACGCTCAACGGCGAGGTGCACGCGCTCGAGGAGGGCGGCTACGCGTACCTCGCCGCCGGCGACGCGTGGGGCCTCGAGAACGTCTCAGGGGCGCCGGTCTCCTTCCACTGGGTCCGCAAGGCGTACGAGCGGCTCGAGGGATACGAGGCAAAGAGCTTCGTGACCTCGGATGCCGAGGTCGCCCCTCGCGAGATGCCGGATGTGAACGGGGTCTGGAAGACAACGCGCTTCGTGGACCCAGACGACCTGGCGCACGACATGCACGTGAATATCGTGACCTTCCAGCCCGGGGGCGTCATCCCGTTCCCCGAGACCCACGTCATGGAGCATGGCCTGTACGTGCTCCAGGGCAAGGCCATGTACCTGCTCAACAACGACTGGGTCGAGGTCGAGGCCGGCGACTTCATGTGGCTGCGCGCCTTCTGCCCGCAGGCCTGCTATGCGGGCGGCCCGGGGGAATTCCGCTATCTCCTCTACAAGGACGTCAACCGCCAGGTGAAGCTCACCTGACGCGCACGTCCCCTGAGTGACGGGTCAGTCCCCGCTGCCCGAACCGCCGGCAATCCGGTAGGACTCCTGGATCATCTCGCCGAGCTCGCCGCGGGAGATCCGCTCGAGCCGGACGAGGACGATCTGCGGGGAGTTCAGGTGATGCGGGATCTCCCAGTAGAAAGTCTCCCGGTCCGTGGCCGCGAGCGCCTCCCGCTCCTCGGTCTTGAGCGTGACGACCCCGGGCTCCCAGATCCTGGCGAACAGGGTCTTGGCGAACCACGCGGGCTGATTCCAGCTGGGCCGCTCGGTCACACCGGGCAGCGTCAGGCACAGCTGCCGCACATCGTCCTCGGTGGCCATGCCTCAGGGCTCCCTTAAGCGCGCGGGGCTGACCTTGTAGACCAACTCAACCAACGCGCCGTCAAACGTTCCAGAGTCCACCAGCTCGAGCTGCACCGGGGCTTTTGGCCCGAACCGGCGCCCCTCGCCGATCATCGACGGGGCGATGACAAGGCGGAGTTCGTCGACCTCGCCCAGCCCAAGCAGCTCCGCTACGAGGTCCAGGCTCCCCCAGCACCCGATATCCCCCTCGGATTCGGCCTTGATGCGGCGGATCGTGTCTCCCGTGTCCCCCGCCACCACCTTGCAATCGCCGAGTGACCCCCAGGGGGCCTCGGTGTGCGAACGGGTGAACACGTACCGATCGAGCGCGTTGAAGGCTGGCGCGATGAGCTCATCCGCGGCATCGTCGGTCGGCCAGAACGCGGAGAACCCCTCGTACGTCCGTGCGCCCATCACGATCGAACCGAGCCCCTCGATGAGCGCCAGTTGCCGCCGGGCGAAGTCCTCGGCGGAGCCGCCGGTGAAGGACTCCATGAAGGAGATGGACCCAGTGGCGTCTGCCGCGAAGCCATCGGCGCTGAGCGATTCCTGAACTATGAGGCGTCCCATGCCTCCACCGTTTCACCCCACGGCGGCCGGCATCAAGGGATGGGCGTGCGACATCCGGTCTGCGGCTGCTCTCATGCCGCCCGCGCCGGGGCCCCCATGCCTCAGGCTCCCACCGCACCGGCTACGGTTGGTTCGCCATGACCATGACCGAACGCCGCTACCCCTGGGCCGTGCTCGCGCACGCATTCTTCCTGCAGCTCGCCGTGTACACCGTGCGTCCTACGGCCTCCTACCGGGCCCTCGAGCTCGGCGTGGACCCGGCGCTGCTCGGGCTCGTGGTCGCGAGTTTCTCCCTCCTTCCACTCCTCGCCGCGGTCTGGGTGGGGCGGATGGACGACGCCGGCCACGGCCGCGCGCTGCTGCTCGCCGGTGCGGGGCTCATGGTGGTATCTGGGATCGGGCTGCTCGCGGCGACGCCGGACGTGTGGTGGCTTCTCGGCTGGAACGTCGCGCTCGGCCTCGGCCATCTCATCAGCCTCCTCGGCGAGCAGAGCCGGATCGCCTCGACCTCAGCCGATGCAGGCCAGCGAAGGCGCCTCGACTCGCTGTTCGGCATCTACACGTTCACCGGCTCGGCGGGCCAGGCGGTCGCGCCGTCGCTCCTCGCCGTTGTGGGCGGCGGTGCCGTCCTCCCAGACACCGGCCAGCTGTTCGGGTGGTACCTCGCCGCCGCGGTGGGCATGCTCGCCGTCACGCTGCCGATCGCGCTGCGGCGGGAACCGCCCGCGGCGGCGGAGGCATGGGACGCCGGCCGCGCCGTTGTCGGCCCCCCACGGCTCGGCATGCGGGCGGCCCTTGCAGCGGATCCAGACGCCCGGCGCCCGCTCGTGGCCTCGATCGGGGTGTCCATGATGGTCCTGTGCTCGATCGACCTGATCCAGGTGTACCTGCCGGCGCTCGGTGTCGACCGCGGCGTGCCGGCGGCGGTCGTCGGAACACTCCTGACCGGCCGTGCCGTGGCGACCATGGCCTCGCGGCTGGCGATGGGCCGCCTCGTCACGCGGTTCGGGCGGCCGCAGCTCATCCTGTGGGGAACCGCAGCCGGTGCAGCAGGCGTCCTCGTGATCGCGGCCCCCCTGCCCGTATGGGCGCTGGCCCTGGTGCTCGTGGCGGCAGGGTATGCGCTCGGGATCGTTCAGCCGCTCACCATGACCGTGGTCACGCTCGCGGCGCCGGCAGGCACCGCGGCGACGTGGCTCGCGGCCCGCATCACGGCCAACCGGCTCGGCCAGGCGCTCATCCCGCCGGCCGTGGGCCTGCTCGCGGCCGGGTTCGGGTCAGCGGGAGTCTTCGGGGCAACCGGGGTGCTGCTCGGCGTTGCGGCCGTAGGCTGGCGGACCCTCCGCCCCTGAACCTTTCGGGTACCCCGCACACGGCGCCGGCTGCGCGCCCCTCGCGAGTGGGCCGGCCGCCGCCGCGGCCGAGGCCGAGGCCGACGAAAGTCACCCGCCTCGGCCGGAGCCCTCGGCGACTTCCGACGAGCCCTCGTCGTCGCGTGCTCCGGCTGCCGTCTCGTCCTCGTCCTTCGGTGCATCGTCCTGGTTCTGCGGCCGCCAGCTCAGGTGCACGCATACGCCGCCTTCCTCGGCCTCGATGCGCATCACGATGTCCTGGCCGATCAGGTGCTGGTGCTCAAGGTAGCTGCGGTCGGTCTGGGCCTCCTCGAGAAGGCGCTTGAGGGCTACCGCCATCGCGCGGCCCCAGTCGTTGGGGTCCTTGCTCGAGGAATGCTCTATTGCTCTGTACGTGGCCATGCCTCCATCATTGCCCGACACCGCATCGGTCAGCCAGTAGGTGAAGCACCAGGTATTTGGTATCCAATCGGGTTGACCTGGATCACATCCGGACCTAAACTTTCATTCAGAGATATTTTTCTTCCACGATCTGGAATATCAGATCCGAGAATCGGTTTCGTGAACCTTGACTGAGAAGGGCCCAATCATGACGTACACGGTGAACTGCTCCATCCTCCTGACCGAGCTGCCCCTGCTCCAGCGTCCGGGCGCCGCGAAGGCCGCAGGGTTCGACGCCGTCGAGTTCTGGTGGCCCTTCGCCGAGGCCGTCCCCGCGGACAAGGACGTCGATGCGTTCATCGCGGCGCTGGACAATGCGGGCGTGCAGCTCTCGGGCCTGAACTTCTTCGCCGGGGATATGCCCGCTGGCGATCGCGGCCTCGTGTCGTGGAAGGGCCGTTCCGGCGAGTTCACGGACAACATCGACGTTGTCGTCGGCATCGCCGAGCGCGCCGGCACCACGGCGTTCAACGCGCTCTACGGCAACCGCCGGGACGAGTTCACGCCTCAGGAGCAGGACGAGCTCGGGCTGAACAACCTCGTCGCCGCGGCGCAGGGCGTGGCGAAGGTCGGCGGTACCGTCCTGCTCGAACCGGTGTCCGGCACGCCGGCCTACCCGCTCAAGACCGCCGCGGACGCCCTCGGCGTCATCGCCAAGACCAAGGAGGCGGGTGTGGAGAACGTCAAGCTCCTCGCGGACTTCTACCACCTCGCGGTCAACGGCGACGACGTCGCCGCCGTCATCGAGGAGCACGCCAAGGACTTCGGCCACATCCAGATCGCCGACAACCCCGGCCGCGGCGCCCCCGGCACCGGCGAGCTCCCCCTCGGCGAGTGGGTCTCTCGCTCCCGCGAGCTCGGCTACACCGGGTACATCGGCCTCGAGTACAAGGCCCCCCAGGCAGAGGCCTTCAAGTGGGCCATCCGCCCCGTCGCCTGAGCTGCCCGCACGGCCCCGCCCACCCAGACGCCCCAAGGAGATTCTCATGAGTAACATTGCAGTCATCGGCCTCGGCATCATGGGCCTTCCCATGGCCGTCAACCTCGTCAAGGCCGGCCACACGGTCACCGGCTACAACCGCAGCGAGGACAAGGTCAACAAGCTCGTCGCCGAGGGCGGCAAGGGCGCCTCGAGCGTCGCGGACGCCGTCAAGGACGCCGAGGTCGTCATCACGATGGTCCCAGACTCCCCCGACGTCGAGAGTGTCGTCTCCGGCGTCGCCGACGGCAAGGACGGCGTGTTCGCGAACGCCACGAAGGGCGCCCTGTGGATCGACGCCTCCTCGATCCGTCCCGATGTCGCCGCGCGCCTCGCCGCCGACGCCCGCGAAGCCGGCCTCCGCCCCCTCGACGCCCCCGTCTCCGGCGGTGAGCAGGGCGCCATCGACGCTGTGCTGTCCATCATGGTCGGCGGCGAGAAAGCGGACTTCGACGCCGCGCTCCCGATCCTGAGGGCCGTGGGCAAGACCATCGTCCACGTTGGCCCCTCCGGCTCGGGCCAGACAGTCAAGGCTGCGAACCAGCTCATCGTCGCGGTCAACATCCAGGCGCTCTCGGAAGCCATCGTCTTCCTCGAGGCCTACGGCGTGGACACTGACGCCGCCCTCAAGGTCCTCGGAGGCGGCCTCGCCGGCTCCAAGGTCCTGGACCAGAAGGGCCAGAAGATGCTGGACCGCAACTTCGACCCGGGCTTCCGACTCGCCCTCCACAGCAAGGACCTCGGCATCGTGACCTCGGCCGCGCGGGAGGCCGGCGTCGTCGTCCCGCTCGGTGCGGCAGTCGCCCAGCTCGTCTCCGCCCTCGTGGCCCGCGGTGACGGCGGCCTCGACCACTCGGGCCTCTTCAAGCTCACGGCCGAGCTCTCCGGCAAGGAGTAGGTAGTCCTCGCAGAGGCGAGCTGACGCACGACGCCGACCCGTCGCCGTCGTGCGCCACCCCTTTCGAGGGTGCGCCTCCCCACAGACAGCCGGCCCCGGGCGCGCAACCTCGGGGCCGGCCCCTTTCCCACCCCCACCTTCCTCACTTTTTGTATCCCAAAGGAGCTTTCGACATGGCAAAGATGCGCACTGTCGACGCGATCGTCGCCATCCTGGAGAAGGAGGGCGCCACTGAGGCCTTCGGCCTGCCCGGCGCCGCGATCAACCCGCTGTACTCGGCCATGAGGGCCCACGGCGGCATCCGCCACACGCTCGCCCGCCACGTCGAGGGCGCCTCGCACATGGCGGACGGCTACTCCCGTGCCAAGGCCGGCAACATCGGCGTCTGCCTCGGCACCTCGGGCCCTGCGGGCACCGACATGATCACCGGCCTCTACGCGGCCCAGGCGGACTCCATCCCGATGCTGTGCTTCACGGGCCAGGCGCCCGTCGCGAAGCTGCACAAGGAGGACTTCCAGGCCGTGGACATCGAGTCCATCGCCAAGCCGCTGACCAAGATGGCCATGACCGTCCTCGAGCCCGGACAGGTGCCCGGCGCCGTGCAGAAGGCCTTCCAGCTCATGCGCTCCGGCCGCCCCGGCCCCGTGCTCCTGGACCTTCCGTTCGACGTGCAGATGGCCCAGATCGAGTTCGACATCGACGCCTACGAGCCCCTCGCGGCCGAGAAGCCGCGCGCCACGCGCAGGCAGGCCGAAAAGGCGCTGGACATGCTCACGGCCGCCGAGAAGCCGCTCATCGTGGCCGGCGGCGGCATCATCAACGCCGACGCCGCCGCGCAGCTCGTCGAGCTCGCCGAGACGCTGAACGTGCCCGTGGTCCCGACGCTCATGGGCTGGGGTGCCATGCCGGACGACCACCGGCTCATGGCCGGCATGGTGGGCCTGCAGACCTCCCACAAGTACGGCAACGCGACGTTCCTCGAGTCCGACTTCGTGATCGGCATCGGCAACCGGTGGGCCAACCGCCACACCGGCTCGGTCGAGAAGTACACGGCGGGCCGCAGCTTTGTGCATGTGGACATCGAACCGACCCAGATCGGCCGCGTCTTCTCGCCCGACTTCGGCATTGTCTCCGACGCCGGCGCGTTCCTCGACGAGGTCCTGGCCGTGGCGAAGGAGCGCAAGGCCACAGGCCAGCTGCCCGACTACACCGCGTGGGCCGCCTCCGCCCAGGACAAGCGCGGCCGCATGCAGCGCAAGACGCACTACGAGAACGTGCCGATGAAGCCGTTCCGCGTCTACGAGGAGATGAACAGGGCGTTCGGCCCGGAGACGACCTACGTCACCACGATCGGGCTGTCCCAGATCGCCGGCGCCCAGCTCCTGCACGTGTTCGGCGCGCGCAAGTGGATCAACGCCGGCCAGGCAGGCCCGCTGGGCTGGACCGGGCCAGCCGCCCTCGGCGTGGTGCGTGGCAAGCCGGGCGAGACGGTCGTGGCGCTCTCGGGGGACTACGACTTCCAGTTCATGATCGAGGAGCTCGCCGTGGGTGCGCAGTTCCAGCTCCCGTACATCCACGTGGTGGTCAACAACTCCTACCTGGGCCTCATCCGCCAGTCCCAGCGCGGCTTCGAGATGGACTACCACGTCTCGCTCGCGTTCGAGAACATCAACGCCGAGCCCGAGACGGGAACCGCCGCCGGCTACGGCGTGGACCACGTGAAGGTCGCCGAGGGCCTCGGCTGCAAGGCCATCCGCGTGGAGCACCCGGACGATCTGGGCCCGGCGTTCGAGAAGGCCCGCGCCCTCATGGCCGAGTACAAGGTGCCCGTGGTCGTGGAGTGCATCCTCGAGCGCGTCACCAACATCGCCATGGGCACCGAGCTGGACAACGTGACCGAGTTCGAGGAGCTCGCTGCTCGCCGCGAAGACGCCCCGACCGCTCTGGTCGCGCTGCTCGACTGACCTATCCGCCGCAGAAGGAACTGAACCCATGAAGATCGTCCTCGCCCCGGACAAGTTCAAGGGCTCCCTCACGGCCGCCGAGGTGGCGGAGGCCCTCGCGGAGGGCCTCCGCGAGGTGCTCCCCGAGGCCGACCTCGTCCTGGTCCCCGTGGCGGACGGCGGCGAGGGCACCGTGAGCGCGGCGCTCGGCGCGGGCTTCACCCCGCGCCGGGCGGCTGTGGCCGGTCCCACCGGCCGGACGCTCACGGCAGAATTCGCGGTGTCTGAGGCGGCTGAGGGCCAGCCCGATGGGACAAGGCGCGCTGTCATCGAGATGGCGGCCGCGTCCGGCCTCGATGTGCTTCCTGACGGGGAACTCGACGCACTCGGCGCCACGAGCCTCGGCACGGGCCAGCTCATCCGCGCGGCCCTCGACGCCGGCTGCCGGGACATCGTCCTCGGCGTGGGGGGCAGCGCCTGCACCGACGGCGGCGCGGGGATGCTCACAGGCCTCGGTGCCCGGTTCACGGATGACGCCGGCCGCGACCTGCCGCTCGGAGGTTCGGCCCTCGCGCGGATCGCCGCGGCGGACCTGTCCGGCCTCGACGCCCGGCTCGGCCGTGCACGGCTCACCCTCGCTGCCGATGTCGACAATCCCCTCCTCGGGGCGCGCGGAGCGGCAGCCGTGTTCGGCCCGCAGAAGGGGGCATCGCCGTCGGATGTCTCCGAACTGGACGGCGCCCTGGCGCGTTTCGCCGCCGTCCTCGGCGAGGCAATGGGCCCAGCCGCGGTGGCCGCGAAGGACCTCCCGGGCGCGGGCGCGGCCGGGGGCGTCGGGTACGCGGCCCTCGCCTTGGGCGCGACGCGGCGGCGCGGCATCGACGTCGTGGTCGAGTTCACCCGGCTGCGCGAGAAGCTCGCCGGTGCGGACCTCGTGGTGACGGGTGAGGGGAGCCTCGACGCGCAGTCGCTCGCGGGGAAGGCCCCGGTTGGTGTCGCCGCCGAAGCCGTTGCCCACGGCATCCCCGTGGTCGCGGTGTGCGGGCGCAGCCAGCTCACCGATCCCACGGACCTTCAGAGGGCCGGCTTCCGGGCCGTCCGCGCACTGACGGACATCGAAGAGGATGTCGAGACGTGCATCCGCCAGGCTGCGCGCCTCCTGCGGCAGGTCGGGATCGATCTGGCCGCGTCTATCGTTGACATTGGGAACGGAAAGGAACCTGTGCGGTGACTGCAACCGAGTACGACCTCGTGATCCGCGGGCAGCGGGTCCTCACGACCGCGGGCATCGCGCCCCGCGAGGTCGGCATCATCGACGGGCGCATCGTTGCGCTCGAGCCCCTCGGCAATGCCCTCGTGGGCCGCGAGACTATCGAGCTGGCCGAGGACGAGACCCTCATCCCCGGCCTCGTAGACTCGCACGTGCACGTGAACGAGCCCGGCCGCACCGAGTGGGAGGGCTTCGCGTCCGCCACGAAGGCCGCCGCCGCCGGCGGGGTGACCACGATCATCGACATGCCGCTGAACTCGGTCCCGCCCACCGTGAACGTGGACGCGCTGAACATCAAGCGCAAGTCCGCGTGGACGCAGGCCTTCGTGGACGTCGGCTTCTGGGGTGGAGCGGTCCCGGGCAACACCGGCGATCTCCGCGCGCTGCACGACGAGGGCGTGTTCGGGTTCAAGTGCTTCCTCCTGCACTCGGGTGTGGACGAGTTCCCGCCGCTCGAGGAGGACGAGCTCGAGAAGGACCTGGCAGAGATCGCGGGCTTCGACGGGCTCATGATCGTCCACGCGGAGGACTCCCGAGCGATCGACCGTGCCCCCAATCCCGAGGGCGATGTCTACGAGAGCTTCCTCCACTCCCGCCCGCGCGGGGCGGAGAACGTCGCGGTTGCCCAAGTCATTGAGCGGGCCCGCTGGACAGGCGCACGGGCCCACATCCTGCACCTCTCGTCGTCGGACGCGCTCGCCATGATCGCGACGGCCAAGCGCGACGGCGTGAAGCTCACCGTCGAGACGTGCCCGCACTACCTCACGCTGCTGGCGGAGGAGATCCCGAACGGTGCGACCGCCTTCAAGTGCTGCCCGCCGATCCGTGAGGCGAACAACCGCGAGCTGCTGTGGAAGGGCCTCGAGGACGGCGTCATCGACTGCATCGTCTCGGACCACTCCCCCTCCACGCTCGATCTCAAGGACCTCGAGAACGGCGACTTCGGCGTGGCGTGGGGCGGCGTGGCATCGCTTCAGCTGGGACTCCCGCTCATCTGGACCGAGGCGCGGCAGCGCGGCATCCCGCTCGAACGCGTCGTCGAGTGGATGGGCCGCAAGCCGGCCGAGCTGGCACGCCTGCAGCGCAAGGGCACCCTTGCCCCCGGCTACGATGCTGACTTGGCGATCTTCGCTGCGGACGAGACCTTCATCGTCGACGCCGAGAAGCTGTACCACAAGAACCACATCACGCCGTACCAGGGCAAACCGCTCTCCGGTGTGGTGCGCCGCACGTTCGTGCGCGGCGCCGAGGTGGACTTTGCCGAGCCCCAGGGCCGGCTGATCCGCCGCGGCACCGCGTAGGGACAGCGGCCAGCTGATCCACCTACAGGAGGAACCATGACAGCACTGACGAAGCTCACCGCTGGCCAGCAGGCCCCCACATTCACGCTCCCGGACGCAACCGGCCGCGAAATCTCCCTTGAGGATTACCGCGGCCGCCGGACGGTTGTGTACTTCTACCCGAAGGCCGCCACCCCCGGCTGCACCACCGAGGCGTGCGATTTCCGCGACAGCCTCGATGCGCTCAACGCCGCCGGCGTGAGCGTCATCGGCATCTCGCCGGATCCCGTGGAGGACATCGCCTCGTTCGCCGAGGACTTCTCGCTCACCTTCCCGCTCCTCTCGGACGACGGCGCGCTTGTGGCCCGCGAGTGGGGCGCCTGGGGCGAGAGAATCGTCAACGGCGAGGTGCGCGAGGGCATCCTGCGCTCGACCGCGGTCATCTCCCCGGAGGGCGAGGTCGAAACGATCGACTACGGCGTCACGGCCGACGGCCACGTCGCGGCGCTGCGCACGCGGCTCGGCCTCTGAGCCACGCGGCTGAGCTCAGCCACTGCGGTGGTTGAGCGAAGTTGACACGAGGGCCCCCGGCCAGTTCATGAACGATGAGCTGGCCGGGGGCCCTCCTGCGTCCGCCTCAAGCTTCGCCGAAGTCACCTGACCTCGGCGCGGGGTGACAGGATTGTGTATCCCAAATCACTCAGATGTGTTGACAGTCACAGCACCGTACGTCAGAATAATTGCACGTGCTGAAATAACAGTTCCACGATACGAAACCCAGGCGATGATCTGGACACCGATGTTTCCGTATAGCCGTCACCGTGGATGCCAGCATTGAGCCGTTGAGGACCAGACAAGCATGCTGCTTGATCAGTTCAATGCCGCCCCCGCCGAGAAGGCAAGAGAGCTCCTGAAGCCTTGCCTCGACGTCGACCGCTGGGTCACAGAGATCGTCGATGCCCGCCCCTATGCGCGTCTCGACGATCTCCTGGCCACCGCACGGGGCGCGGCACATCCGTTCACCGACCAAGAGCTCGAGGCCGCACTCGCCCACCACCCCCGCATCGGGGATCGGGCAGAAGGCGCGAGCACCGAGGCGGGGATGTCCCGCAGCGAGCAGGCCGGCGTCGACCCTGCGGACCACGCGATCGCCGGGGCACTCGCCGAGGGGAACCGGGCCTATGAGGAGAAGTTCGGCCGGGTCTTCCTGATCCGCGCCGCAGGCCGCAGTGCCCAAGAGATGCTCGCTGCCCTCCAGGATCGGCTGGGCCACACGCCCGAGCAGGAGGAGCCCATCGTGGCCGAGCAGCTCCGCGAGATCGCCGTGCTGCGTCTGCAGCAGCTTCTCGCAGAGCAGACCCTGGCCTCGAAAGGAGCCTGAGCGCATGAGCGCCTCACATGTGACCACCCACATTCTGGATACCGCTGCCGGGAAACCGGCCGCAGGTGTCGCCGTCGAACTCTACGCCCGCGACGGCGAGGCATGGTCCCAGATTGCTTCGGGCACCACCGATGCTGACGGGCGGGTGAAAGACCTCGGCCCCGAGCAGCTGCACAGCGGTGCATACCGTCTCCAGTTCGCCACGGGCGCCTACTTCGCCGGCATCGGGCAGGACACCTTCTTCCCGGAAGTCTCGCTGACCTTCACGGTCAGCGCGGCAGATGCGCACTACCACGTGCCGCTGCTGCTGAGTCCTTTCGCCTTCTCTACTTACCGAGGGAGCTAAGCAATGACTGAGAACACCAAGATCGTCTTGGGCAAGAACCAGTACGGCAAGGCCGGGGTGCGGGTCGTCAAGATCTCGCGCGACACGGAGCGCCACGAGATTGAAGACCTCAGCGTCACCTCGCAGCTGCGCGGCGACTTCGATGCAGCGCACCTCGAAGGCGACAACGGCCACGTGGTCCCCACCGACACCCAGAAGAACACCGTCTTCGGATTCGCCCGCGACGGTGTCGGCTCGCCGGAGGAGTTCCTCATCCGCCTCGCAAACCACTTCACGGGCGAGTTCGCGTGGGTCACCGGCGGCCGCTGGGAGGCGGAGCAGTACGCGTGGGAGCGAATCCAGACCAGTGCGGTCTCGTCGCAGGGCCAGGCCGAGGGCCACGACCACTCGTTCGTCCGGAAGGGCCAGGAGGTCCGCAACGCGGTCGTGGTCAAGGACGGCGACACCATCCAGGTGGTATCCGGCCTCAACGACCTCACGGTCCTCAAGTCCACGCAGTCCGGATTCGTCGGCTACCCGAAGGACCGCTTCACGACCCTCGAGGAGACCACGGAGCGCATCCTCGCCACGGATGTCTCGGCCCGGTGGCGCTACAGCCCTGAGGCGATCGCGAATGGCTCGGTGGACTTCAACAAGTCGTACCACGACGTCAAGGCGCTCCTGCTCGAGGGCTTCACCGAGGGCTACTCGTACGCACTGCAGCACACCCTCTACGGCATGGCTCAGAAGGTCCTCGAGGCGCACCCGGAGATCGAGGAGGTCCGCTTCTCCGCCCCTAACAAGCACCATTTCCTTGTGGACCTGACGCCGTTCGGCCTCGACAACCCCAACGAGGTCTTCTACGCGGCCGACCGCCCGTACGGCCTCATCGAGGCGAACTTCCAGCGCGAGGGCATCTCGGACGACTCCAACGCCTGGGACGGCATCACCGGGTTCTGCTGAGCCGGCGTTCCGTCCCTGCAGCTCACGCGCTGAACGCAAGGAGCGCACGACGGCGGTGAACTCCGGCCGCCGTCGTCCTCCTCCCGCTCGCCTCGCCCGAGGCGAAACCCGACCCCCCGACGGGGGCACCCCACTCGTTGCGCACTCGGAATACCACAGCTGACAAGGAGGTCTGCTATGTCCCGAAATCCTGTGCCCGCACCCGGCCATACCAACGCCGAGGCGGTCCGCCCCGAGGATCAGAAGCTGCCGATCGGCACCGCGTTTGCCTACGGCTTCCAGCACGTCCTGACGATGTACGGCGGCATCATCGCGCCGCCGCTCATCATCGGCTCCGCGGCCGGCATCAAGGGGCCCGACATCGCGCTCCTCATCACGTCGTGCCTGTTCGTCGGGGGCCTCGCGACCCTCCTCCAGACACTCGGCGTCAAGTGGTTCGGCTCGCGGCTGCCGCTCGTTCAGGGCACCTCGTTCGCCTCGGTCGCGACGATGCTCGCGATCGTCAGCGGCGGCGGCGGGATCCAGGCGGTCTTCGGCGCGGTGATCGCGGCCTCGCTCATCGGCCTCCTCGTCGCCCCATTCTTCGCGAAGATCGTCCACTTCTTCCCGCCGGTCGTCACGGGCGTGGTCATCACCTCGATCGGACTCTCCCTGACCCCGGTTGCAGCGAACTGGGCGATGGGCGGCAACGCAAAGGCCCCGGACTACGGCTCGCCGGCTAATCTGGGCCTTGCGGCGCTGACGCTCGTGATCATCATGCTCCTGAGCAAGCTCGGCAACGCGGTCATCTCCCGGCTGTCGATCCTGCTGGCCATCGTCATCGGCACGGTCGTCGCGGCGTTCGTCGGCATGGCCGACTTCTCCAAGGTCGGCACGGGAGCGATCTTCGAGCTCCCCCGTCCGTTCGCGTTCGGGCTTCCGACCTTCGAGCCGGCGGCCATCATCTCCATGGTGATCGTGATCCTCGTGATCCTCACGGAGACCACCGCGGACATCCTCGCCGTAGGCGAGATCGCCGGCAGCAAGGTCGATTCGAAGCGGATCGCGAACGGCCTCCGCGCCGACAATGCTCTCCTCGGCCGTCGCCCCCGTGTTCAACACGTTCACCCAGAGCGCGTTCGCCCAGAACGTCGGCCTCGTCGCGGTGACCGGCATCAAGTCCCGGTTCGCGGTTGCCGCGGGCGGCGGGGTCCTCGTGCTGCTCGGGCTCCTGCCCGTCCTCGGACGCGTGGTAGCGGCCGTGCCGACGCCCGTGCTCGGCGGCGCGGGCATCGTCCTCTTCGGGACGGTGGCGGCCACCGGCATCCGGACCCTGTCGAAGGTGGACTACAGGGACAACATGAACCTGATCATCGTCGCGACGTCCATTGCGTTCGGCATGGTCCCGGTCATCAACCCCGCCTTCTACGGGCACTTCCCCACCTGGTTCCAGGTGATCTTCGACTCGGGCATCAGCTCGGCGGCCATCATGGCGATCCTGCTGAACCTCGTCTTCAACGTGTTCAAGCGGGGCACGCCGCACAACCCGTCGGTGTTCGGCGCGGCCCCCGTTCGCGTGGTCCCCGAAGAGGTCCTCGAATGCCTCGAGGAGGGCGACCGCTGCGAGAACGGCAAGATCGTCGATAAGGACGGGAACGAGGTTCCCGTCAAGGCAACCAACGGGACCCACGGGCACTGACCCAAGCCCGAGCAGGAGAGGGCCCCTGCCTCCACTGAGGCAGGGGCCCTCTCCTGTGCTCAGCGGAGCATTGACCGGGCGTCCACAACACAGTAATGTCCTTCACAGCTGGGGAGCACCAAGTGTCACATCCTGTCTGTTCAGGAGGAACCGTGGCAGACGACGTCGACATTCACCTTGTCCTCCAGCGCAGTGCGGTCGGGATCCCTCCGAGCGTAGCCGATGCGGTTGAGGGGGCAGGTGCAGCGGCCCGACCGCAGTTCTCGGGCACGAGCGACCCGTCTCTGTCGACCTTCTGGCTCGTCCGCGTTCCACATGAGAACGCCGCTGGCCTCGTCGATTCCCTGCGTCAGCTTCCCGACGTCGACGGCGCCTACATCACCCCGCCTGACGAGCCCGCATGACGCGGGCGTCCCCTCACTTAGGACGTCTCATGCCTGCCCCTTCATCGCCAGTTGAAATCGTCGTCGTCGCCCAGAATAGCGAAGCTCCGATCGGCCATGCGGACCTCACCGCGAGCCGCTCCGCCGAGACCCGGATCATCGAGCTCGCCTCTCCCGGCGCCACGGTGACCCGCAGCTTCGGACCAGCCAACCGTCTCGGCGACCGCGTCCGAGGAACCTCTCTCGAATCCTCGGGGTCAGCCCTGCTGAACTACTTCTCGATCACCGGCTTCGAGGGCAACGCAGATGAGATTGCTGCAGCGCTCGCGGCCGACGACGCAGTCGCCTCGGCTTTCGTCAAGCCGCCGGCCGAACCTCCCATTGCCCCGCCCGTCGAGGGAGCCGTGGCAGAGCGGGCCCCGGGAACGGGCGACGCCCCGCCCTCCACCCCTGACTTCACAGGAAGCCAGGGCTACCTCGATGCGGCACCCAACGGCGTCGACGCACGATGGGCCTGGACCCGACCGGGCGGCCGCGGCGCCGGCATCCAGATCGTGGACGTCGAGGGCGCGTGGCGCTTCACCCACGAGGACCTCCTGCAGAACCAGGGCGGGGTGATCAGCGGCCCCGAGTCGGCCGACATCGGCTGGCGCAACCACGGCACGGCCGTGATCGGAGAGTTCAGCGGCGACGACAATGGCCTCGGCATTACCGGCATCGCCCCCGATGCCAACGTCCGTGCGGTCTCGATCTTCGGCTCAGGCGGCTCCGCGGCGGCCATCCGGACGGCCGCAGACGCGCTCGGCGCTGGTGACGTGATCCTCATCGAACTGCACCGCCCCGGCCCCCGGTTCAACTTCGCGGGCCGCTCCGACCAGCTCGGCTACATCGCGGTCGAGTGGTGGCCGGACGACTTCGCGGCGATCCAGTACGCGATCGGGCGCGGGGTGATCGTGGTCGAGGCGGGCGGCAACGGTGCGGAAAACCTCGATGACGGTCTTTACGACACGCCCGCCGCGGGCTTTCCGGGGTCGTGGGCGAACCCCTTCCGTGGAGGGACTGCCGATTCCGGAGCGATCATCGTCGGTGCCGGTGCGCCGCCGTCCGGGAACTTCGGCTCCCCCCGCTCGCGCCTCGACTTCTCGAACTACGGCTCCCGCATCGACGCCCAGGGCTGGGGCCGCGAGGTCGTGACCACGGGCTACGGCGACCTCCAGGGCGGCCCCAACGAAGACCTCTGGTACACGCAGCAGTTCAGCGGCACATCGAGCGCCTCGCCGATCGTCGTCGGCGCCGTCGCCGCCTATCAGGGAATCAACGCCGCAGGCTCGGGACGGAAGACGCCCTCCGACGTCAGGAACAGGCTCCGCACCACCGGCTCGGGCCAGACCGACGGTCCCAACGGGCCCGCCAGCCAGCGGATCGGCAGTCTGCCCGACCTGCGGGCCCTGGCGGGCGTCATCAAGGTGAAGGACATCAAGGACGCAAAGGCGGAGAAGCTCGAGAAGGTCGAGATCAAGGAAGGCAAAGAGCTCAAGCAGGAGAAG
>NZ_JAIZDP010000009.1 GCF_021554725.1 Sinomonas notoginsengisoli
ACTTGGACCTTTGACGGGACGGACGGCAAGGATGACACGGCTTGGATACGCGCGGGTGAGCTCGGCGGAACAGGACGCCGCCCTACAGATCCGAGACCTCGAGGCAGCGGGATGTGAGCGCATCTATCGCGATCACGGCGTCAGCGGGACCCGGGCCAGCCGACCGGAACTCGACAGGATGCTCGACCGCCTCAGCCGGGGCGACGAGGTCGTCGTGTGGAAGCTGGACCGACTCGGGCGCAACACCCGCAACCTGCTCGAGCTGCTTGACACTTTCAAAGCCAAAGGCATCAAATTCCGCTCGCTACGCGACGGGATCACCACCGACCCCGACACCGACCTCGGCAGCGCCATGGCGCAGGCCATGATCACCATCATCTCCGCCTTCGCGCAGCTCGAACGCGACCAGCTCTCCGAACGGACAAGGGCCGGCATGGCCGTCGCCGCGGCCAACGGTCGCCGGGCGGGGCGCCGCGAAGTCACCGCCAATGATCTCAAGGTCAGACGGGCCCACGAGCTTAAAGCACAAGGGCTCAAGCCGGCAGACATAGGAAGAGTCATCGGCGCCGGGCGGGCCACCGTCTACCGCTACCTCAAGTTGGAACCCGGCTGACGGGGCCAGCAAATGGGCCACGGTCCGGGCCGCGCGCGCCTGCGCGGTCCGCTCCGTCCATGAGGCGCCACACGATGCCTCTCCGGACTCTGGTGCCCCTCGCGCAGGAACGTGTGCGTCAAAGAGGCAGGCAGCCTCGGACCCTGGTTCTCCGTACCTGACCACCGGAACCTGCACCCTCGTGGCACCTACCCTTCCCCTGTTAGTACTGAAGAAGGTGGGCTCGGCCACCGACGGACAGGACCATTGCGGCTCTGGAGGTTGGCCATGGCGTTGAAAGCGTCCTCGAGCCGATGCTGTGGCTGCGCAGGCGCCTGAACTCTAGCGGGTGCGGGCCCAGGCACTTACCGATCTCTTACCCACCCCCGTCCCCGGCGACCGCGCCCGGCTGGTGGGATGCGCGGCATGAGGCCGTCCTAGAAGACGAGGACCTGCTGCCGATTCCCTCGACTTCGCCCGTACGCGCCGCCCACCCAGTGCCCGGTCCTAAGCCAAAGGACGGTGACGACCGCGCCGCGCTGGGCCGAGTAGCTCAAGCCCCGCGACCTCGCCCGTAAGGCCGAGTCAGGGCACACAGGGTCAGCCTGGACCGTCGCCGGCGGTCATTTGCTGTGCCAGGTACTGCGGGAGGCCGACCCGCTCGATGGCATCGAGTTGGCTCTCGAACCAGTCGGCGTGCTTCTCCTCGTCGAGCACCATCGCCTCGAACACCGCGGCGGTGCCGTGGTCGCCGAGCTGATGGCACTCTTCGGCGGCCGCGTTGAACTGGGCGACCGCGGCCCTCTCGGAGTCACGGCCCAGCGCGAGCATCTCCTCGGCGCTCTGCCCGCTCTGGATCGCATTGAGCCGCTGGAGGTTGGGGTGTCCATCGAAAAGCAGGATGCGGCTGATGAGCGCGTCGGCATCCTTCATCTCGTCGATGGACAGGTCGTAGAACACCTTGCCCAGCTTGGGGAGCCCCCAGTTGTCGAGCATCCTGGCATGCAGGAAGTAGGTGTTGGTGACAGTGAGCTCGAGGGTGAGCGCATCGTTGAGCATCTCTTCGATCCGGGGACTAACAGGCTGCACCTTCCACCTCCATGAGCGAGTCGACCGACTCCTTATGCTGGCACAGCAGCCGTTTCACGGTAAAGACGCAGGAGCCGCAGTCTTGCCCGGCTCCGGTGGCGCGGCACACCTGCCCGAGCGTGCGCGCGCCGTCGGCACAGACACGGCGTACGTCGTCGTCGCTGACGACTCCGCAGTGGCAGACGATCACCCGAATACCTCCTCACGGGCCGCGCCGTGCTGACGCAACCCGGGGAGGCGCGCGGCGGGGGCGGCGGGCACAGGCATGGGCAACCTCGGGCTGTGCAGAGGGCAGGGGCCCGAAGGGCTTCGGGCAAGGTGAGCCTAACCTAAGAGGAAATAGGATGCAAAAATCTTTCGCAATCGGCCCTAAGCGAGACGGTTCACGATCCGGTCCTGCTGAAGGGCTCTGGGTCAATGTGTCAAGGCCAACCACTTGAGTGACAGAAACTGTCACTCAGATGGCGAGCGGAGGCTGAGCCGCCGGACACCCCATGGATCGGCCGGTTATTCGTTCTCAACTTGCGCGTAATTCCGGGGTTGTTGGCTGTCTGGTCGGGAGCGCGGATCGTGCGCGGGTGTGATTGGTGCGCTGGTGGCTCCTCTGGCCGGCCTCGGCGAGGAGCACACAGATGACAGGTTGGCCTTCTCGGCCACTTCGCGGACTAGCCGGGGCTGGCGTACACGTGCGGATGCTAGCCTCCGCGCGTGTACATCGGACACTACGCTGCAGCTGCGGCCTTGCTCGCACTAGCCCCCGAGACCCCCGTCCTCCCCGTCGCCGTCGCGGTGGCCTGGCCTGACATCGTCTGGTCGGCCCTTGTGGCCGCCGGGGTCGAGGAGGTCCGCGTCGATCCGAAGAACCCGCTCCAGAGTACTATTCGGTTCACGTCGTACCCCTTCTCGCACTCCCTGCTGCTCTCAGGTGCACTCACACTCCTTCCGGCGCTTGGCTTCGGGCTCGCTTACGGGAACCCGTGGGTCGGGGTCGCGTTCTGGCTGGGCGCTGTCTCGCACTGGCTCCTCGACGTCCCGGTCCACCTCAAGGATCTGCCGGTGCTCGGACGTCTGCGCGGCGGCAAGGACCGGTTCGTGGGCTGGGGACTCTGGTCGCGACCCCGCCTCGCCTTCGTCGTCGAGTACGCGCTCTTCGCCCTCGTGGCGCTCGCGACGGCGCCCCGCTCGGCCCTCATTGGGCTGCTCGCCGGCGCCCTGTTGCTCCACGCGCTCAACGCCAATTCCTTCTTCGGCTTCACCAAGGCCAATCCGACCGGCACCCCACGCCGCTATGCCGCGCTCGCCTTCGGCGGCTTCGTCGCGGCCATCGCCTGGTTCACCCTCGCCTGGCAGTAGTGCGCAGGACGCCCCGCGGCCGGCCCATGCGCGAGGTGCGCGACCGGCGTCGTGCGCACCGCTACGGCTTGGGGTGCTCGGCGTCGTAACGGGCGAATCCCGGCTGGGCCGCGTGCAGCACCCAGACGAGGGCGATGCATGCCAGCGCACCGACAACGATCGCCGTGCCCTCCCCCAGCCAGGACGCCATGCCGCCGGAGAACACGTCTCCGAGGCGAGGGCCGCCGCCCACCACCACCGTGAAGACGCCCTGGAGTCGGCCGCGCATGGAATCCGGGGTGGCGGCCTGGAGGATCGTGGATCGCAAGGCCGCACTCACCGAGTCCGCCGCACCGGCGGACACCATGCAGAGGATGGCGGGAAGGATCCACCACGTGCCGCCCTCGGGCGAGGTCCGGCCAGCGGCAAGCACCACGAGACCGAACGCGAGGATACTCGCACCCCACGCCACCACAGACCACTGCACGCCCCGCCCCTGCCACCTCAGACGCGCCACGGGTCCGGAGAACAGGCCTCCGAGGAAGGTTCCCGCCGCGATTCCCGCCAGCAGGGCGCCCGCCGTCGCGGCCCCGCCGCCGAGCGCGAGCACCGCCACCGCAGGCAGGACGGCCCGGGGCATCGCGAACACCATGGCGCACATGTCGATGAGGAACGTCATGCGGATGTTCGGCCTGGTCCCGAGGAACCCGAAGCCTTCCGCAACCGAGCGGATCCCAGCCTTGCGCACCTCCCCCTCCGGCGGCAGTGACGGGAGGCGGAACAGCGCCCACATCGCCACCGTGAAGCTCACCACGTCCAAGGTGTAGGTCCAGCCATAGCCGACCGTCGCGACGAGCGCGCCGGCCAGCAGCGGCCCGGCGGCGCCTCCGAGGCCGAACGTGATCATATTCAGCGCGTTCGCCGCTGCGAGCTTCTCGGAGCGGATGAGCCTGGGGATGATGGCGCTGCGCGCCGGCATGTTGATGCCCGTACCGAGCGCCTGAATCCCGACCAGGACGTAGATGAGCGCCACGTTGTCAAGGCGCAGCCAGGCCTGGAGGGCAATGAGGGCGCTCGTGCCCCAGAGGAGCCACGAGGAGGCGATGGCGACGGTGCGCCGATCGTGCGCATCGACGATCGCGCCGCCGTACAGGCCGGCGACCACGAACGGGACGAGCGCCACGAGCCCAAGCAGGCCCACCTGGAAGCTCGAGCGCGTGAGGTCGTAGATCTGCAGGCTGACCGCGGTGACCGTCAGCTGGGATCCGAGGATGTTCAGCAGCTGGCCGACCCATATCCGCCGGAACTCGGGGCTCTCGGTCAACGGCGTCGTATCGGCCAGATAGTTGCGCACCGCAACAGCCTAGTGCGGCGCGCTCCGAGCCTCGGAGGGAATTCGTTACGCAACGTTTGCGTAATCCACGGCTTGCCCAGTACGTTCTGACTTAGGCAAGCCTCACCAAACCTTTCCTCGGCACTCTGCGCCCCGACCCTTAGGACCACCATGCCCTCCAACGCCCAGCCCACCGCGCGCCGTCGTCAGCTCCGTCCCACGCGACGCGTCCTGCAGGCGGCCGCCCTCGCGGCCGCCCTCACCGCTCCGCTCGCCCTCTCGGCGTGCGGCGCGCCCTCACCCGCAGCGCCGGCCGCCGCCCCGACGAAGTCGATCGACGCCGAGACCGCCGCGCTGCTCGAGAAGGGCGAGGGCACCTTCACGGCCTTCATCAAGAGCGAGTCGGACAAACTGCTGGAGGGCACCAAGGCCTTTGCAGCCGAGTTCGAAGAGGGCGACGTCGAGAAGGCGCGCACGCTCTACGCGAGCACGCGCATGCACTGGGAGCGGATCGAGCCCGCGGCCGAGAAGTTCAAGGAGTTCGACGCCAAGCTCGACACCCGGGAGGCGGACCTCGAGAAGGGCGAGGAGTGGACCGGCTGGCACCGTGCCGAAAAGGACCTCTTCCCGCCAGCCGGCTACACGGCCATGACCAAGGACGAGCGCGAGAAGATTGCCGACGCGCTCGTCGAGGACACCGAGGGGCTCCACAAGAACATCGAGACCGTGAAGTTCGAGTTCGAAGAGCTCGGTGCCGGCGCCAAGGAACTCCTCGACGAGGTGGCACGCGGCAAGGTCACGGGCGAGGAGGAGGCCTTCTCGCACACGGACCTGTGGGACTTCAAGGCCAACGTGGATGGCGCGAAGGCGGCCTACGAGGCGCTCAAGCCAGGCGTGGCGCGCACGGACGCGGCCCTCGTGACGGACCTTGACGCCAAGTTCGCCGCCGTCGAAGCCGGCCTCGCGCTGCACGCGAGTGGCGACGGCTACGTCGCGTACACCGACCTCACCCCGGAGCAGGTCAAGACGCTTGCCGCCCTCGTGGACGCGCTCGGAGAGCCGCTCTCGAAGCTCACGGCCGCAACCTCCGCATGAGCGGGACACTCACCGAGCCGCGCACGACGCCGCCCCTCACCCGCCGCGGACTCCTCACCGCGGGGGGTGCCGCGGGCGCGGCAGGCGTCGCGCTCGGCTGGGTCGGGCACGGTGCGGCCCAGGCCGCGCCGGCACCGTTGGCGGAGGACACCGTCCCGTTCCACGGGGAGCACCAGGCCGGAATCGTCACCCCCGCGCAGGACCGGCTGCATTTCGCGGCGTTCGACGTGGTGACCGATGACCGCGCGGCCCTCATACGGCTCCTGGCGGACTGGACCGCGGCCGCCGAGGCCCTGACCTCGGGGAGGGAGGCCGGGAGCACCGGTGCCCTGGGCGGACATCCCGCGGCGGCGCCTGAGGACACAGGTGAGGCACTCGGCCTGTCCGCCGCCCGGCTCACCCTGACCTTCGGCTTCGGCCCCAGCCTGTTCAGCAAGGACGGCGCGCCACGCTTCGGCCTCGACGGGCGCCGCCCAGCGGCCCTCATCGACCTGCCGCGCTTTCCCGGCGACGCCCTCGAACCGGCCCGCACCGGCGGCGACATCATGGTCCAGGCCTGCGCGGACGATCCCCAAGTGGCTGTGCACGCGATCCGCAACCTCGCACGCATCGGATTCGGCACGGTTCGGGTCCGCTGGTCCCAGCTCGGCTTCGGCCGCACGTCCTCGACGTCGCGCGCGCAGGAGACGCCGCGCAACCTCTTCGGCTTCAAGGACGGCACCGCGAACCTCATGGCCGAGGACACCGGCCTCCTCGCCGATCATGTGTGGACGGGCCGCGGCACCGCGCCCGGCGAGGCCTGGATGGAGGGCGGCACATATCTCGTGGCCCGCCGCATCCGCATGCACGTCGAGATCTGGGACCGCACGAGCCTGGGCGAGCAGGAGGCCGTCATCGGCCGGACCAAGGGCGAGGGCGGTCCGCTCTCGGGCGGCGGCGAGTTCGCTGCTCCCGACTTCGGAGCAAAGGGGACCAACGGGCGTCCCGCGATCGCCGCAGGCTCGCACGTGCGGCTCGCGCACGCGGACCAGAACAAGGGAGTGCGGATGCTCCGCCGGGGCTACAACTACACGGATGGGAGCGACGGGCTCGGGCACCTCGACGCGGGGCTGTTCTTCCTCGCGTTCGTCAAGGACCCCCGCACCCACTACGTCCCAATGCAGAGGGCCATGGCCAAATCGGACCAGCTCGCGGTCGAGTACCTCAAGCACACCGGCTCAGGCCTCTTCGCCGTGCCGCCCGGCATCAGGGCCGGGGGCTTCGTCGGCGAGGGACTATTCGCCTGACCCAAGCGGCGCGGTGGCGACGCACGACGACGGTCTGACGGCGCCGTCGTGCGCCTCACCTGACCTCTCGGCCACCAGAGGTGGGCGCCACCGGAGGTGGGCGCCACCGGAGGTGGGCGCCACAGAGGTGGGCGCCCAGAGGTGGGTCAGCCCATGCGTGCCGCCACCTGGCCCGGAGCGTAGTAGCGGTGACTGTGCTCAACCTCATGGACGAGCTTGACCAAGCCTTCGTTGACCGGCGCTTCGAGCCCGACCTCGCGGGCACGTGCCACGAGGGCGCCGTTGAGGTAGTCGATCTCGGTGGGCAGCCCGCGCTGGACGCTCTGGAGGGTCGATCCGAGCACCGCCTCGCGTCCGAGCCGACGCCCCATGATCCGAAGCAGCACCGAGCCGACCGGGCGGGGAGCAGAGCCGAGGACGCCGAGGAGGGACGGCGGCATGCCATCGAGCGCCCCGAACTCCACACCTTGCGCCCGGCCGACGGCAATCGCCTCGCGGATACTCTCGAGCACGATGCGTCGCAGTGCCGGATCGGCCAGCGTCGTCTGGACGCTCAGGCCAGTAATCGCCGGCATCGCATTGATCTGGTTGACCACGAGCTTGGTCCACTGGTGCCCTGCGAAGTTCCTGACCGCCTGGGCGGGGATGCCCTGATTGAGGAGGCTCGCGGCGTCGACCGCCTCCTGGCGGGGTGCGCCCTGCCCCTCCCCGAAGTACAGCGGCCCAGGCACCAGGACGCGCACCGCCCCGGGTGTGGGACAGTCGGCGCTGAAGAAGGCGATCGCGCCGATGGTCGGTGCACCGGGGTGGAGGCGGGAGGCCCGCTCGGCACCATCGAGGCCGTTCTGGACGACCACGAGCGGCACCCCTTGGAGGGAGCTGGCATTCACGTGGAGCGCCTCCTCCTCGTCCTGGGCCTTGACACACAGGAGGGCGAGGTCGGGTGGGCCCATGAGGCGCTCGCCGACGGGCACTTGCGCGAGGTGGCTGCCCCACGCCCCGGTGAGTCGGAGCCCACCGTTCTGGATCGCGGCGAGCCGGTCGCCACGGGCCGTGGCCTCGACGGCGTGGCCGGCCCGTTCCATGAGCGCCGCAATGGTCCCGCCGATCGCGCCGGCCCCGATGATCCCGATCCTCATGCGTCAGCGGCCCAGCTCACGGCCCGCCATTGCTTCGAGACGCGCGATTCGGTCGGGCATCGGCGGATGGGTGGCGAACAGCCGAGTCAGGCCCGCACCGCCCCTGAACGGATTGGCGATCATGAGGTGTGAGGTGTTGACGAGCTTCTGGTTGTCCGCCGGAAGCGGTGCCCGGCGCACACCCCCGTCGATCTTGTCCAGGGCGGAGGCGAGCGCAAGCGGATCTCCCGTGAGCTGGGATCCGTCCTCGTCGGCGTCATACTCGCGTGTGCGGGAGATCGCGAGCTGGATGAGTGATGCCGCGAACGGCGCCAGCAGGCTCAGCGCCAGCAGCGCGAACGGGTTGGCGTTGCGGTCACGGTCGTCGCCGCCGCCGAAGAACATCGTGAACTGGGCCACCGAGGTGATGACGCCTGCCACCGCCGCGGCGATCGATGAGGTCAGGATGTCACGGTTGTAGACGTGCATGAGCTCGTGGCCGAGGACGCCGCGCAGCTCCCGCGCATCGAGCAGGCCGAGGATTCCCTCGGTGCAGCACACCGCCGCGTTCTGGGGATTGCGTCCCGTGGCGAACGCATTCGGGGACTCTGTCGGCGAGATGTAGATGCGTGGCATCGGCTGACCCGCGCGCTGGGAGAGCTCCCGCACAATCTGGTACAGCCCGGGGGCCTCGGCCTCGCTCACCGGGTACGCCTGCATGGAGCGCAGGGCGATCTTGTCGCTGTTCCAGTAACTGTAGAACGTCATGGCGAGACCGAGCGCGGCGAAAATCCAGATCGGTGTCCCGCTGTGCGACCAGAGGCCCACCAGGCCGCCAAGACCCAGCAGGACCGCCCAGAGCACGCCGAAGAGGACCGCCGTCTTGAGCCCGTTGTAGTGGTTGTGCACTGTGAACCTCCTGCAGTCTCAACGATCCAGCATCGGTCAACGTTTCCACCCATCGAGAACCGCGGCGAGGAGGTCCAGGAAGGCGGGGTGGCCGAGCAGGCGGAAGTGCCCCACGACCGGCACCGAGACGTTCCGCGCGCCCTCGAGCTCGGTGCCCCGCGTCACGATCGGATCGAACTCCGCCGACACGGACACGATCCGGGCATTGACCGACCGCTCTGCCGCGAGCGCAGCGAGTGCCGGGAGCGCGGGGTTGAAGGCCCTCAAGGCGGGAGTCAGGGCGAAGCGCGAGTAGGGGTGGCCGGCGAACGGGGTCGAGGCGGTGACCATCCCGGCAGCGAGGTCCGGGAAGGAGACCATGAGCTCCTTGCCAATGAGGCCGCCCTTCGAGTGGGCGACGACCAGGGCGTCTGATACCCCCAGCTCCCGAAGCCGCGCCGCGACAAGCTCCACCGACTCGTGCAGGGGCCGCAGGTTCCAGCCAAGCTCCTCCACCACGGCGACCTGGTGCCCGCGCCCCTCGAGCCACCGTCGCAGGGGGTCCAGGAACGCTGCCGGCTCGTAGATCCCCGGGATGAGCACGACGGCGGGCGCCTGGCCCCCGCGGGGAGGCTCCGACGTCGTGCGCACCGTGGGCGTGCCCGCCGGCCCCTCGGCAATGCGCCTGCCACGCCGCGCCCTGAGGGCCGCCACCTGCCGCGCGGCGGCGTAGGCGGCGTCGAGCGCAACGCCCCAAGCGATCCAGCCGGCCCTTCGCACCCTGTGCAGCGGCGGCTTCCGGGCCGACGAGCCGTCCCCCGCGCTCACCGTAGGGCCACCCGTTCTGCCTCGGCCCGCAGGCAGGCCGCCACGGCGGCCGCCCCCCTGTACATAAGCACGTGCGCTTGGGAGGGGACGGAACAGGAGCGGGCAGCAGGAGCGGCCCGGACGAGCCGCTCGATCCACCGCTGCGGACTGATGCGGTCCCGGGCACCCCTCATGAGGAGCACTGGCGCGGTGACGAGCGGGAGTCTCTCTTCGATGCGGTGGGCCATCATGGCGGGCACCGTGGTGAGGTACCAGCGCTGGCCGCACCGGGCGTAGTCGCGCAGGATGGTCGCTGCCACCACGGGAGGCTCGGTCGCGGTGTCCCAGGCCAGCCGGAGCCCCTGGCGCACGGCGCTGTGGGCGGTCTCGTCCACCGTGGGGCCGAGGAGGGCAAGCAGCGGGATGCCGGGTCTCTGGAGGGCCATCTCGACGACCACCTGTGCCCCCATCGAGTGCCCAACGAGGATCGGGGACACCACGCCGAGTTGGTCGAGGGCGGCCCAGACGCAGGACGCGAAGTCCTCGATGGAGAGCGCACGCGTCGGCTTGGGGCTGCGTCCGAAGCCGGGCAGCTCGACAGCGTGCACCCGGTCGCGAAGCGCCAGCTCCTCCGCGAGGGGGCGGAAGTAGGCCGGCGATACGCCGATGCCGTGGACGAGGACATAGTCCCGCGGCCCGTCGCCTCCCGACCAGACCCGCACCCTGTGGCCATCGGCAATCAGGGCGCGCTCCTCGAACCCCCTCATGAGCTTCCCCTTCCGATCGAGCCCAGCTTACGAGGTCCAAGCTTAGGCTCGCCTTATTGTGACTCCCTAAAAATAAGTGCTGTAATGGGGCCATGGAAGCGAGCATCGAGCACAGCGGCTGGGCCTCGGCCCTGCGCGCCCACGGCCGCCGGGTGACCAAGCAGCGCCTCGCTGTACTGGCCGCTGTCGAGGCTCACCCGCATTCCTCCGCGGACGCCATCCTGTCCGCCGCGCGGGAGGAGCTCCCGGACATCACCCCGCAGTCCGTGTACGTGGTCCTCGGGGACCTCACCGACCTCGGGATGCTGCGCCGGTTCGAACCGCCGCACTCCCCCGCCCTCTACGAGACGCGGGTCGGGGACAACCATCACCATGCGGTTTGCTCGGTCTGCGGGCGCGTCGAGGACGTCGACTGCGCCGTAGGCCACGCCCCCTGCCTGACGCCGAGCGCGACGCACGGCATGACGATCATGATCGCCGACGTCACGTACGTGGGCGTCTGCGCGGAGTGCGCCGCGCAGGGCGCGCCCACGCCGGCCGCCTGAGGCCGCCCCACACCTTCCCTCCCACGAAACCAGTACGGCGCAGTACGCGCGGAACAGAAGGAGAGACATGACGGTCAACTACTCGACCACCCAGTCCGGCGCCCCGGTCGCCTCGGATGCGCACGCCCAGTCAGTGGGCGCCGACGGCGCGATCATCCTCACGGACCACTACCTGGTCGAGAAGCTCGCGCAGTTCAACCGCGAGCGCGTCCCCGAGCGTGTGGTGCACGCCAAGGGCGGCGGCGCGTTCGGCGTCTTCAAGACCACCGAGGACGTCTCGAAGTACACCAAGGCCGCGCTCTTCCAGCCGGACGTCGAGACCGAGATGCTCATCCGCTTCTCGTCGGTTGCCGGTGAGAACGGCTCGCCCGACACGTGGCGTGACCCGCGCGGCTTCGCCATGAAGTTCTACACCACCGAGGGCAATTACGACCTCGTGGGCAACAACACCCCGGTGTTCTTCATCCGCGACGGCATTAAGTTCCCCGACTTCATCCACTCCCAGAAGCGCCTCCCGGGCAGCCACCTCCGTGACGCCGACATGCAGTGGGACTTCTGGACCCTCTCCCCCGAGTCCGCCCACCAGGTCACGTGGCTCATGGGCCCCCGCGGCCTCCCGAAGACGTGGCGCAACATGCAGGGCTACGGCTCCCACACCTACCAGTGGATCAACGCAGAGGGCGAGCGCTTCTGGGTCAAGTACCACTTCCACACCAACCAGGGCGTAGAGAGCCTCACCGATGAGGAAGCCGAGCAGCTCGCGGGGGAGAACGCGGACTACTACATCCAGGACCTCTACGAGAACATCGCCGAGGGCAACTTCCCAAGCTGGGACCTCTTCGTCCAGGTGATGCCGTACGAGGAGGCCA
This sequence comes from Sinomonas notoginsengisoli, assembly GCF_021554725.1. Taxonomy (GTDB): domain Bacteria; phylum Actinomycetota; class Actinomycetes; order Actinomycetales; family Micrococcaceae; genus Sinomonas; species Sinomonas notoginsengisoli. The sequence goes on from NZ_JAIZDP010000009.1 coordinate 11,722, forward strand.
AGACCTACCGCTACAACCCCTTCGACCTGACGAAGACGTGGTCCAAGAAGGACTACCCCCTCATCAAGGTCGGCACGATGGAGCTCAACCGCAACCCGGAGAACTACTTCGCCCAGATCGAGCAAGCCGCGTTCGCGCCGTCGAACTTCATCCCGGGCATTGCCGGCTCGCCGGACAAGATGCTCCAGGCGCGCATCTTCTCCTACGCGGACGCGCACCGCTACCGCGTGGGCACCAACCACGCGCAGCTGCCGGTGAACGCACCGAAGAACAAGGTCCGCAACTACAGCCAGGACGGTTCGGGCCGCATCTCCTTCAACTCGGCCTCCACCCCGGTGTACGCGCCGAACTCATTCGGCGGCCCCGCCGCGGTCGAGCCCGCGGCAGGGGTGAGTGGCGGCTGGGAGAACGACGGCGAGCTCACCCTCGCCGCTCACTCCCTCCACGCGGAGGACGGCGACTTCGTCCAGCCGGGCATCCTCTACCGCGAGGTGTTCGACGACGCCGACCGGGCCCGCATCCTGGCAACCCTCGCGGGTGCCGTCGGTGCCGTGAAGCGGGAGGATATCAAGGAGCGCGCTATCCAGTACTGGACGAACGTCGACGCCGACCTCGGCGCGAAGCTGCGCGCAGAGCTCGGCAAGTAAGGGCATATGGCGCAGTAGCTCCTGCGGAGTGGTCATTCGACCCAGAGGGCGAAGGCCCGGTGCACACGCACCGGGCCTTCGCCCTCGGTTGCCTCCAGGTGCACGGGGACCAGCGCTATCCTGCGAGGTGGGCGCCCTCGAGCTGGCCCGCGAAGGCCGCCGCGAGAAGGTCGAACGAGCCCATTACGGCCGGCCTGTCGCCGGTGATGACGAAGTCGTAGAGCAGGCCCATGATCGCCGCCACGTACAGTCGTGCGAGGGAGGCGGATCGCTTCGGTGGGACACCCCGTCCGCGCAGCCACCTCGCCAGGAAGCCACGCCAGTGCTCGAAGCTCTCGACGCCCGCTCCCCGTGGACGCTCCGCGACCACGTCCTGGACGGAGGCCTCGAACTCGAGGCGCTGGAGGTGTCGCCCCCTGTTGTCGAGGCACAGCTCGAAGGCCCTGCGGGCCCACACGAGGAAGTCCTCCGGCGCTGCGGACGCCGGACTGCCGGACTCGAGCGGCTCGTAGCGGCGCATGATACCCCGGATGATCTCGGTGACTAGCTGCTCGCGATTGCCGAAGTGGTAGACGAGAACGTAGCTGCTGATGCCGAGGCCATCCGCGAGGCTGCGGAAGGTCAGCTCCGCCAGCGTCGAGTCAAGGAGAAAGTCGAGGATCTGCTCAAGCAGCTCATGCTTTCTTTCGGGCCTCGGTGGTCTCGCCATAGCCCTATCTTAGACTCGGTCCATCATCTTTTTGACAAGACTTGCAATATCCTAGAGCAATTGGGCAAACACTCAGGTTCGGCCAAGGTCACTCACAGTCAGCTCTTCGTCCCGGCGAGGGCTTCGGCGGTGAGTGGCAAAGCGCTCGTTGAGGCGCGAGTGGCGCTGCCCGTAGGCGAAGTAGATGATGAGGCCCACCACGAGCCAGCCGGCGAAGTAGATCCAGGTCCCCACGGCGAGGTTGGTCATGAGGTAGAGGCAGAGGACAGCCGAGACGATCGGGGTCACCTTGCCGAATGGCACCCGGAACGCCGGCTTGAGGTCCGGCCGCTTCCTGCGCAGGGCGATGATCCCGAGGCTCACGACGACGAACGCCGAAAGCGTGCCGATGTTGATCATCTCCTCGAGGACGTCCACCTTGGTGAGGCCGGCGACCAGCGCGACGAGGATGCCGCAGAGGATCTGGAGACGCGCCGGAGTGGACCGCTTCTCGCTCGTGACCGAGAGAGCGCGCGGGAGCAGGCCGTCGCGGCTCATGGCGAGGACCACGCGCGCGAAGCCCATGAGGAGCACCATGATCACGGTGGTGAGCCCCACGAGGGACCCGAAGGCAATGACCTTGGCGGCGTCCGTGTTGCCCACCGCCTCGAACGCGGTGGTGAGTGTGGGCTGCTCCGCGGCGGCCAGGGTCGTGTACGGGACCATGCCCGTCAGCGCGAGGGAGACAAGGATGTAGAGGAGCGTCACCACGGCGAGTCCGGCGAAGATGCCGCGCGGGAGAGTCTTCTGAGGGTTCTTGACCTCCTCGGCGCTCGTGGCCACGACATCGAAGCCGATGAATGCGAAGAACACGAGGGCCGCGCCGGCGAACACGCCGTACAGGCCGTACTGCGCAGGTGCCGCCCCGGTCGCGAACGCGAAGAGTGACTGCTTGAGGACGGCGGACGAGTCAGCGGCGGGCGCGGGGACGGCGTTCGGGACGAACGGAGCGAAGTTCTCCGCCTTGATGTAGAACAAGCCGACCACGATCACGAAGAGGACCACGGCGATCTTGATCACCGTGAAGACGTTGCCCACGCGGGCCGAGAGCTTGGTCCCGAGCACGAGGAGCACCGTGAAGATCGAGACGATGAGGAAGGGGCCCCACACGAGCTCGACCGGGCCCAGCTGGATGCTCGGCGGGATGTCCACGCCCACGAGGGAGAATACCTTGCTCAGGTACAGGCCCCAGTACTTCGCGACGACCGCGCCGGCGGTGAACAGCTCGAGGATGAGGTTCCACCCGATGATCCAGGCGAGCAGCTCGCCCATGGTGGCGTAGGTGAACACGTAGGCGGAGCCTGCCACGGGGATGGCAGTGGCGAATTCGGCGTAGCACATGATCGCGAGGGCGCAGGCCACGGCGGCGATCGCGAAGGAGACCGTCACCGCCGGTCCGGCGAAGCTCGCGGCAGCCTTGGCGCCGACCGAGAAGATCCCCGCGCCGACCGCAACCGCGACCCCCATGATCATCAGGTCCCAGGTGCTCAAGGAACGCTTGAGGCGCCGGCCGGGTTCATGGGTTTCGGCGATCGTCGCTTCGATCGGTTTCGTGCGGAGGATCTTCATCCGGCACTCCTTGGCATTCTGGGGATCAACAAACTTTTCCACTGTACGGGTCCAACCTGTGAGACCTTCAGAAGATCTCGCGATGTGAGACAGCTCCAGCTCGCGGCATGCCTCGGCGGCATCACCCAACGTCCAGGGGCGGCTTGGCCCCGACCCCGCCCCGAACGCTCGGCTGCGTCAGCCGGCGTCTGGGGACTGGGCCTTGCGCGAGATCCGGACCATGTCCTCGCGCGGCACGACCTTGACGCGTTCGCGTTTGACCCGCTCGTCGTCGCGTAGCTCGCCCTCGCCCCGCTCGCCGTCGTCGACGTCCGGACCGCCGGTCGCGTCCGCGCCGTCCCCGCTCCATGCCTCGCCCAGCGCCCGCTCATGGGCGTCGAGCTCCTGCCAGCCCTCCCAGGTGGTGTACTCGACACCACGTTGGGCCAGGAGGTCGATGACGGCACTCTCGCTCGGGTTCTCGGCCGGGGTCAGCGAGTCACGGTCCTCGAGGAGGCAGCCGATCGTCTCGAGCGCATCACCCTTCGTGTGGCCGATGAGACCCACAGGGCCACGCTTGATCCAACCTGTCGTGTAGAGGCCGGGCATCGGGGTGCCGTCCTCGTCGAGCACCCTGCCACCCTCGTTGGGGATGACACCGCGGCGCGCATCGTACTGGATCTCCGCGAGCTCCGAGCCGCGGTAGCCGATGGCCCGATAGACCGCCTGGACGGGATAGTCCTCGAACTGGCCCGTCCCAAGGACGTTGCCCGTGCCGTCGAGCTCCATGCGCTCGAACCGGATGCCGGCCACCTTGCCCGGCGTCTCCGGCGAGTCGTAGATCTCCACCGGGCTCTGGAGGAAGTGCAGGTGGAGCCGGCGCGACGCCCCGGTGTCCTGGTCCTCCGCTATCCAGTTCGCGAGCGTGTTGACCATGGTCTTGACCTGGTTGTTGGTCTTGATTGCCTCGTCGGAGGCGTCGTCGAACTCGAAGTCCTCCGGGTACAGGACGATGTCCACGTCCCGGGCGTGCGAGAGCTCACGCAGTTCCAGCGGGGTGAACTTCACCTGCGCCGGGCCGCGGCGGCCGAACACATGCACGTCCGTGACAGGGCTCGCCTTGAGCGTCCTGTACACGTTGTCCGGGATTTCAGTGACCAGGAGGTCATCGGCGTGCTTCGACAACATCCGCGCCACGTCGAGGGCCACATTGCCGTTGCCGATCACCGCTACCTCCTTCGCCTCCAGCGGCCAGTCCCGGGGCACATCCGGGTGCCCGTCGTACCACGAGACGAAGTCGGCGCCGCCGAACGAGCCGTCGAGGCCCACTCCGGGGATGTCCAGGGGCGCGTCCTTGAGGGCACCCGTGGCGAAGATCACGGCGTCGTAGAAGCCGCGGATATCCGCCAGGGTGAGATCCCGGCCATAGACCACGTTCCCGATGAAGCGGATGTCGCCGCGGTCCAGGACGCGGTGCAGGGCGTTCACGATGCCCTTGATCCGGGGGTGGTCCGGCGCCACGCCATAGCGGATGAGCCCGTAGGGTGCCGGGTACTGATCGAAGAGGTCGATGCTCACCTCGACGTCCCCGCCCTTGACCTCGTTGGACTTGGTCAGGATGTCCGCGGCGTAGATCCCCGCTGGACCGGCACCGATGATCGCAATGCGCAGCGCACGCTTCTGGGGAGCGCGTTGCGCAGACGAGGCGGCGGTGGCTTCGGACACTTCGGATTCCTTCCGGTGGTCGGCGCGCGGTTGGGGGCGCGCACAGCCTCCTATTGTAGTTCTCGTGCAGACCTCGACGCTTCTGGGACTCGGACCCGGCGTCGCCGTTGCCGTTGTCATCTTTGCCGTGCTCGCCGCCGCAGTCCACCGCTGGGCCCTCGACGGCGGGTGGCTCCCCCCGCTCACGGCAAGCCTCCGAGCCGTGGGACAGCTCGGCGTCGTCGCCCTTCTCGTGTCCCAGCTCGGCCGGGACCCCTGGCTCGCGCTGGCGTTCGTGGCCCTTATGTTCGCGATCGCCACTGCCACGACAGGGCGGCGGGTGGATCCACAACGGTGGTGGTGGGCGGCGTTGCCGATTGCCGTCGGAGTCCTTCCGGCCTCAGCGGTGCTCCTGGCCACCGGTGTGCTCCCGTTCTCCGGCCTCGCGCTGATTTCCCTCGTGGGCCAGCAAGTGGGCGGGGCCATGACGACGGCGAGCCTCGCCGGCCGCCGAGTCGCCGCCGAGATCGCTGGCCGGCGCGGGGAGGTTGAGGCCGCGGTGGCCCTCGGGTTCGAATGGCCCGGCGCACGGCTGCTCGTGGCCCGGCACACCGCTCGCGAGTCCCTGGTGCCGCCTTTGGACCAGACCCGGACGGTGGGGATGGTGACGCTGCCCGGGGCGTTCGTGGGGATGGTCCTGGGCGGCGCAGGCCCCGTTGACGCGGCAATCGTGCAGCTCGTAGTGCTCGCCTCCCTCCTGGCCGTTGACGCCCTCGCTGCTGCGGCGGCGCTGTGGCTGTGCACCTTCCGAGGGTGGGGACGTCCCGTGCCAGCGGAATACATGCGACGGCCGCGCAGGTTGCTAGGTTCGTGACCGTGAAAGCCGATGCCTCCGCCGTGACCCGTGCCGCTCCCCCGGCCACAGCCGGCCTCCTCTACGGGATCGGCGCCTACGGCCTCTGGGGCCTCCTCCCCCTCTACTTCCTCACGCTCGCGCCTGCTGGGCCAGTCGAGATCGTCGCGGACCGCGTGGTCTTCTCCCTCGTGGTGTGCGTGGTGCTCATCGCCGCAACCCGAGCATGGCACGCCCTTCGCGACGTGCTCCGCGACCGGCGTGCCTTCAGTGCACTCGCCCTCGCGGGCGCGCTCATCGCAGTCAACTGGCTGACGTACACCTTCGCCGTGCTGTCCGGGCACACGATCGAGGCCGCGCTCGGATACTTCATCAACCCGCTCGTATCCGTGCTCCTCGGGGTGCTCGTGCTCAAGGAGCGGCTCCGTCCGCTCCAGTGGGCAGCGGTCGGGACCGGGGCGATCGCCGTCGTCGTGCTCACCGTCGCGTACGGGCAGGTGCCGTGGATCGCCCTGGCCCTCGCGTTCAGCTTCGGCTTCTACGGGCTCGTCAAGAACCGGATGGGGGCGAAGGTCGACGCCGTCACGAGCCTCACCGTGGAGACCATCGTGCTCACGCCCGTCGCGCTCGGCGTCATGGTGTGGCTCGGTGTGGCCAGCACCTTGACCCTGACCGGGCACGGCGCTGGGCATTTCTGGCTCCTTGCCGCAAGCGGCATCATCACGGCCGTACCCCTGCTGTTCTTCGGGGCCGCTGCACGGCGCCTGCCGATGACCACGATCGGGCTCCTGCAGTACATGGCACCGCTGCTGCAGTTCGTCTTCGCCGTCACGGTCCTCGGAGAGCAGATGGCGCCCGAGCGGTGGGCGGGCTTCGGCATGGTGTGGCTTGCCCTGGCCGTCCTGACGGCGGACATGCTGCTCGTTGCGCGTCGCCGCCGTTCTCGGCTTCGCGCCGCGGGCCTCGAGGCGGGGACGGCCGAGGCCGCGGAGCCCCACAGCCGGCGCTGAGACCGCCGGAGCCGGCGTTCGGCGGCATGGCAGGCCTCCGGCTGCACAGCAGGCGCTCGGCAGCATAGCAGGCGCTGGTGCGGGCCTGTTATGCCGTTTGGGGCCTGTTGTGCTCCGCAGATTAGCGGGACTTGACCGAGCGCACTATGCAGAAAGCTTCCGTGCCCGGGCGAATGCGGTTTCGAGTTTCGCAACGATGACGCCCGGGGTCATCAGCTCCGGCCAGCGCGTACGCACCATCGTCCAGCCATCGTCCATCAGCGCCACCTCGCGCTGCCGTTCGAGGAGCAGAGCCTCTGACGTTGGACGGTAGTCGAAGTACTTGGCAACTCCGTCGAACTCCAGAATGACCAAGAGCTCCGGCCAGGCGAAGTCCGCCCGGAACAGTCCATGCCGCGTGGGGATCTCGTACTGGAGGACCGGAGAAGGAATGCCGGACGCTGCGAGTGCCAAGCGCGTCCGCGTCTCCCCGGGAGACTCGGACTTCCCGTCCAGGACCGGGAGGAGGTCCTCCACTCTGCGGTATCCGCGCATCGCCCCTGTGCGCTCGGCGGCGGCGCGGACCCCCGCGAGAGTCGCTCCACGCCGGAGGGCGCTGTCTCCAACGATGGCAGCCCCTTCAAGGCTCAGCGTGCGTGCGCAGTCGGCGACTGTGCGTTCGATCCCCACCACGTTCGCGATCCGGCCGGGCGAGAGTCTCATGTGGACGAGATCGCAGCCCGGGACGATGAACGAATGCGCCCGCACGTCACTTCCATGGCTCGACTTCGATCCTGAGTAGGGGACCGTGACATGGACCTGCGGCCCGGCATTCCACGTCGTCAGGCGATGGATCCGGGCCGCTGAGGCGTGGCTGTAGACCGCTGTGCCGTTGGTCGAGAGCCAGTGGGCCTCGATCCTCAGCCGATCCTGCTCCCACGGCTTGAACCCGAACCAGACCGAGCTGCGGACGTACACGCCGCGCCGCAGCCGGACGAGCTCGCGGCGCTGCACGGCCTCGGTGAGGACTCGGTGGTCGATGCCGCGCGCCGCGAGTTCCCGAGTCGATGCGACAGTCGCGTCGGGCCATCGCGCCTCGAAGAAAGTGGTCAGCCGGGGTGCGTTCATGGTTGGAGTCTTGCGCCTCGAAGGGTGCCCGTCGCTGCGCTGTCACGCCATGTGGATACCCGGCAGCGAGCCGTCACTCCTCCTGGCAGGCCCGTACCGGCATGACAGGCGTTGGTGCGGGCCTGTTGTGCCGTTGCGGGCCTGTTGTGCGCGCGGCTCCGCATGCGCGGGCCGGAGCCTAGCCTCCCGCGCCGTCCTCCGGAGCCACGGGCCCCTCGGGAGGCCGGGGTGCCCCGAGCCGGCCGAACAGCACCGCTGCCGCCATGGTATTCCCCACCAAGTAAGCCGCGCAGGCGGCCAGGCCCACGAGGGCGATGAGCAGCACGGAGCCGCCCGAGACGTACGTGATAAGCGCCGCCAGCGCGCCCGCCACCATCGCGTTGAAGCACGTGAGGAAGAACGCGGTGCTGGAGATCGCGTGCAGAGGGATCGGCCGGCTCCGTCCCAGGAAGTAGGTGGCGAACACACCCTGGCGGTCGTCTGAGGAAGAGGTCACGAACGCGTCCTCGATCCCGGGCGCGAGCTCCCGGTAGGCGCCGCGCAGCCGGTTCATCCCCGCGATGAGCAGGTGGTCCTCCTCGCTGCCGATCGACACGCGCAGCAGCGTCAGTGACCCGAGCACCAGCAGCATCGACGTGAGCCCGATCGCCATCACCCAGAACCCCGTCCCGAACCCCGTGGCCTGCGCCACGAGGGCCAGCCCCACGAGAGACGCCGAGGAGACGGTGAGGTGGATGCTGATCCGGCTCATGAGCTCGTTCCACAGCATGCCGCGCGTGCCGAGGAGGCTCCAGTGCTCAGTGGCCAGGATCGTCGCGACCACCGCGGGCGGCACCGCCTCAGGCAGCGGCTCGTGCGGCGGCGGTGGAGCCGAGGAGACGGGAAGCGGAGGCGCGAGGTGCGGTTCGGCGCTCATGATCCATGGTGGTCCCCGGCTGCGGCGGACGTAAAGCCCACCACCACGCCGCATTCCTCAACAGGAGCGCACGACGCCGCGGGCGCTCCCCGAGCGTCAGGAGGCGGCTGGCGTCGTACGCACCATCACGGAACCAAGCCGCACCTCGGCGGAGGCGCGGACGATCCGCACGATCACGGCCTTCTCCACGACGCCGCGGACGAGTTCCTCGAGCTCGCCCGGCGGAGCGCCACCATTGATGTCGACGTCCAGCGTCACCCCGGTCGACCGGGTGAGCGCGCCGCCCAAGTCCCCGTCGGCGCGGACGCAGACGCGGGAGACGGCGTTTCAGAGCGCGGCGGCGCCGTGGAGGTCGTTGAACACGCACGTGGCACGGCTAGGTGCAGGATGTGGCCGCCGGACGGGAGGGCAACCGACACCTCGGCCGCCTCCGCCTTGTGGTGCCGGATGAAGAGCCCCTCGGTGGGAACCGCGTCGGCTTGGCGACCCGGCGCCGTCGTGATGCCCGCCGCGAAGTCCGTGGCCGCCGTCTCCCTAGCCGAGCGGGTGGGACTCGACGCGCTCGTAGTCGCGGGGGACCACCACCATGGGTACTGGCAGCGAGCGGAGCACCTTGTTCGCTGTCGAGCCGAGGAACAGCTGGTTCTTCCGCGCGAGCCGGCTCGAGCCGATCAGGGCAAGCTCCCCGTCGAGCCAGTCGATGCTGTCCACGGCCTCCTCGAACGTGCGGCCGTGGGCCACTTCGACGGCCGCCTCGTGGCCCTCGGGCAGCCGTCTGGCGGCAGCTGCGAGAACGGTGTTGGCATGGCGGTGCGCGGCGTTGATGTTCTCGCCGAACGCATCAGCCCGCTCGTCGAGCTCCACGAGCGAGACGAAGCGCAGCGGGACGTCGCGCCGCCCGGCGGCGACCAGCGCGACGTCGACCGCCGCCTCCGAGCCCTGCCGCTCGCCGATGAAGGCGGTGATCCGCTCGATTGGGTCCGTGCGCTGGTAGCCGCGCGGCGCGAGCGCCACCGGGATGGGCGAGGCGTGCAGGAGGGCGTTCGCCACGGAACCGACCGTGGAGCGCTTGAACAGGCCGTTGCTCGCCGCGCCGACCACGATCAGCGCGGCCTCGAACTCCACAGCCGCCTCTATGAGCGTGGCGGCGAAGGAGCGGCCGTGGCGGACGTGGAATGTGGCCTGAACGTCCTCGGGCACCAGGGAGAGGGCCTCGCGCTGGGCCGTCAGCGTCCGCTGCTCCTCCGGATGCACCCTGGGGCCATCTGGATTCGCGGCGACGTACGGCGCGTCCTGCGAGAGCACCAGCATGAGGTCCAGCGAGGCGTCCTGAGCGCGCGCTATCGCGACCCCCAGCGCCACCGCATCCGCACCCCGCTGGTCCGGCTGGTATCCGACGACGTAACGCATGGCCTTGCCTTCCATAGATCGAGTCGCGGCAGACAACGAAGGCGCCTGGGAATTTCCGCGCGCCCTCGTCCGGTCTGCGCTGATACCGCAGACTCTACCGGCGTTGCAGGCCAGACGGGCCGTGTCGCTCAGGCGACGGAGCGGATCGCCGCCTCGAGCACATCGAGGCCGTCGCCGAGCAGCTCGTCGTCGATGACGAGCGGCGGCAGGAGGCGGATCACGTTGCCGTACGTGCCGCACGTGAGGATGATGACACCCTCCTTCAGGCAGTAGTCGGCGATCCTCTTGGTCGCGTCGGCATTGGGCCGCTTGGCTGTTGATGCGCTTCCGCGCTCTACGAACTCGAGCGCCAGCATGGCCCCCCGGCCGCGGATGTCGCCGAGAATGCTGTCCTCCCCGAGCTCGGCCTGGAGCTTGGCGAAGCGCTCCTTGACGATGCCCTCGATCTCGCGGGCGCGGCCGCGCAGGTCCTGGGAGGCCATGGTCTCGATCGCTGCGAGGGCTGCGGCGCACGCGACGGGGTTGCCGCCGTAGGTGCCGCCCAGGCCGCCGCGGTGGACGGCGTCGAGCAGCTCGGCGCGGCCCGTGACCGCGGAGAGCGGCATGCCGCCCGCGATGCCCTTCGCCGTGGTGATGAGGTCCGGGACCACGCCCTCGTGCTGGACCGCGAACCACTCGCCCGTGCGGGCGAAGCCGGACTGCACCTCGTCCGCAATGAAGACGATCCCGTTCTCCTTGGCGAACTCGGCGATGCGCGGCAGGAAGCCGTCCGCCGGGACGATGAAGCCACCCTCGCCCTGGATGGGCTCGATCAGGATGGCCGCGATCTCGTCGGCGCCGATCTGCTTGCTCATCATGAGGATGGCGCGCTCAGCGGCCTCCTTGCCCGTGATCTGGGGGTTCTCCTCGCGGAACGGGTAGCTCATCGGTGCACGGTAGATCTCGCCTGCGAAGGGACCGAAGCCGTGCTTGTACGGCATGGCCTTGGCGGTGAGCCCCATCGTGAGGTTGGTGCGGCCGTGGTAGGCATGGTCGAAGGCCACCACGGCGCTGCGGCCGGTGGCGATCCGAGCGATCTTGATGGCGTTCTCGACGGCCTCCGCGCCGGAGTTGAACAGCACGGTGCGCTTGGCATGCTCGCCGGGGGTCAGCTCGTTGAGCTTCTCGGCGACGGCGACGTAGCCCTCGTACGGGGACACCATGAAGCACGTGTGCGTGAAGTGCTCGACCTGCTCCTTGACAGCACCCACGACGGCGGGGTCCGAGACGCCGACAGTGGTCACCGCAATGCCCGAGCCGAGGTCGATGAAGGAGTTGCCATCAACGTCGTGGATGATGCCGCCATCGGCGTCCGCGACGTACACCGGCACCGAGGAGGCGACGCCAGCGGCGACCGCCTGGGCGCGGCGCGCGGCGAGCTCGAGGGACTTGGGCCCGGGGAAGTCCTTGAGGACCTTGCGCTTCTGCTCGAGCCGGTACTGGATGTCCATGCCTGTTCCTTTCGTCCGTCCCACGATAATGCGGGCTGATCCGCCTCTTGAATAGCCGATCGCACGAGACGGAAGGAGAAGCATAGTGCGATCGGCCAGCAACCGCCTCTATAGTTGACCGCATGGCCCTGACACTGTCCGAGCTCCTCACCCACGCCGATCTGGGCCTCCGACTTGCCGGATCCGCTCCGGCTGGCCAGGACGACGAGATCCGCTGGGTGGCGGTCACCGAACTGGAGAATCCGGCACCTTTCCTCACTGGCGGTGAGCTCGTCCTCACCACGGGCGTTCGCCAGCGCACCGCGATCGAGCAGCGTCGCTTTGTGCGTGTGCTCAGGCGTGCCGGCGCCCTCGGCATCGGCTTCGGAATCGGGCTGGGCCACGACGGGATTCCCCCTGCCCTCATCGCGGAGGCCAACCGCTGGGGCCTCCCCGTTCTCGAGGTCCCCTACCGGACGCCGTTCATGGCCATCGGCAAGCTCGTGGCCGACTCCCACTCCGCGGACCACTACGCGAGCCTCGAACGGCTCATCGCCGCGCACCAGGTGCTTGCGCGCTCGCTCCTGACGGGCGGGGGGCTCCAGGACCTCCTCAAGCACCTCGGGACGATGCTCGGCACCGATCTGATCCTCACCCAGTTCACCGCCCAGCTGTACGCGTCCAGCCCTGACATCGGCCTGCCGACCATGGACCGGTGGATCCCCTACCCGGTGCCCACGGGCCGCCGGGACGCGTGCACCCTCTGGGCCAAGAAGCCCTTCGAGGACACAGGGATCATCTCGTACGCACAGAACCTCATCAGCATCGAGCTGAACAACCTCATGAAGCAGCGCCAGGCCCAGCGGGCCCTCGCCGGGCAGGTGATGACCGACGTCGTGCGCGGAACCCTCGAGGCAGACGAGGCCTCCCGTCGCCTCGCCGGCATTGGAGTGAACTCAACGAAGCGCAACGTGGTGCTGATCGCCGAATCCGCCGCCCACCACAAGAACCTGCGGGGCACTACGCTGCCGGCAGCGCTCGACGGCGCGGTGTCGGCAACCCTGGACAGCGACCTCGTGGTGATGATCGAGGACGACGGCGCCCATGCCCCGAAGCTGGGGCGTGTCCTCGCCGACCACCTCACCGAGGCGGGAATCCACGCGACAATCGGGATCGGCGGCTCCTACACCAAGCCCAATGGGCTCCGCTGGAGCTACTTCGAGGCCAAGGAGGCTGCTGGGCGGGGGCTCGACGTCAACGAGCCGGAGCGGCTCAGCCTCACCTCGCTGCTGCTCGCCAGCGAGGACGTTCCGCTGGGGGACATGGCGGGCGAGGCCATAGGCCCGCTCACCCGGTTTGACCGCCAGCACGGGTCGGAGCTGGTGCATACCCTCGAGACGTACCTGAACCTGAACGGATCCGTGGCGCAGGTGGCCGAACAGCTCAACCTGCACCGCAACACCGTCCGGTACCGGCTCGGGCAGATCGCGGAGCTCACCGGGTACGACCCGGCGGTCACGGCAGACCGCGTGCAGCTCTACCTGGCCCTCGCGGTCAAGAAGGTCGCGAAGGCCTAGCCCTCACCGTTTCGGGCACGGATCCCGATGCGGAGATCCGTGCCCGAAACGGGTCCAGGGGTCAGCCTCCTACCGAGGCTCCGTTCGAGATTCCGACCATGTCCTCGCGGGAGACGACCTTGACGCGCTCACGGGTGACCTCGCCCTTGTGCGTCACGGCCGGCTCGGCCGCCGCGCCCAGGGCCTTCTCATGCGCGTCGAGGGCGAGCCAGCCCTCCCACGTCGTGTATTCGACCCCGCGCCCGGCCAGCAGCTCGACGACGGCGTCCTCGGCCGGCTCCGCTGCGGCCGGGAGCTCCGCGCGCGCGTCGAGGAGGTGCCCGATCGTCTCGAGCGCATCGCCCTTCGTGTGTCCGATCAGGCCCACGGGCCCGCGCTTGATCCAGCCGGTCGTGTAGACGCCGGGAACGAAGTGGCCCTCGGCATCCAGGACGCGGCCGCCGTCGTTCGGAACGACACCTCGGCGGTGATCGAACTCGAGGTCCGGCAGCGGCGAGCCGAAGTAGCCGATAGCCCGGTACACGGCCTGGACAGGGTAGTCGACGAACTCACCCGTGCCGCGCACGCCACCGGTGCCGTCGAGCTCCTGCCGCTCGAACCGGATCCCGGCCACTCGCCCGGGAGTATCGGCCGAGTCAACGATCTCCACCGGGCTCTGCAGGAAGTGCAGGTGCAGCCTGCGGGACGCGGTCAGCTCCGCGGCATCCTCAGGCTGCTCGGCGATCCAGTTGGTCAGGGTGCCAACCATGGTCTTGACCTGGTTGTTCTTCTGGATCTCCCGGTCGGAGGCCTCGTCGAACTCGAAGTCCTCGGGATACAGGACGATGTCCACGTCATGCGAGTGGGACAGCTCACGGAGCTCGAGCGGGGTGAACTTGACCTGTGCGGGCCCTCGGCGGCCGAACACGTGCACGTCGGTGACCGGGGACTCCTTGAGGATCCGGTACACGTTCTCCGGGATCTCGGTCACGAGGAGCTCGTCGGCGTGCTTGGACAGGACGCGGGCCACGTCAAGGGCCACGTTCCCGTTGCCGATCACCGCCACCTCCTTCGCGTCCAGCGGCCACTCGCGGGGAACGTCCGGGTGGCCGTCGTACCAGGACACGAAGTCGGCAGCGCCGAAGGAGCCCTCCAGCTCCACGCCGGGGATGTTCAGGTCCGCGTCCTTGATCGCGCCGGTGGCGAAGACCACGGCGTCATAGTGCCGCTGGAGGTCCGTCAACGAGAGGTCTGTGCCGTAGTCCACGTTGCCGAAGAAGCGGATGTCCCCGCGGTCGAGGACCTTGTGCAGCGCGTTGACAATCCCCTTGATGCGCGGGTGGTCCGGAGCCACGCCGTAGCGGATGAGGCCGTAGGGAGTCGGGTAGCGGTCGAACAGGTCGATGCTGAGCGTGAGCTCGCCGATGGCCACGGGAGCGCTCTTGGTGAGCAGGTCCGCAGCGTAGACGCCGGCGGGGCCGGAGCCGATGATGGCGATTCGCAACGGCCGTTGCTGGGAGTTCGTCACGAGGGGTTCCTTCTGGCTTCGTCTTCGGTTGGTCTAGCGGGTCAGGGAAAGGGAGGGGGCGTCCGACGGCGCGTACGGGCTCACGCGCACGACGTCGCCGATCACGATCACGGCGGGATTCGCGACGCCGACGGCATGGGCACGGTTGACAATCCTATCGAGCGTCGAGATGGTGACCCGCTGCTCGGGGGTCCAGCCGCGCTCCACGATGGCCACAGGCGTGTGGCCCGCGAGCCCCCGCGAGCGCAGCACCGCAACGGACTCCGCCAGCCGGCGCACACCCATGAGGAGCACGATCGTGTGGTCGGGGCGGGCGGGCAGTTCAGCGAGTTCGTCATGCCCGGTCGCCACCGAGAACCCGGTCGCGAGGCCGCGGTGTGTGACCGGGATCCCGGCGGCCGCGGGCACCGACACGGCGCTCGTGACACCGGGGACCACCTCCACGTCGACTCCGTGCTCGCGGCAGAACGCGGCCTCCTCGCCTCCGCGGCCCAAGACATACGGGTCGCCGCCCTTGAGCCGCACCACGACGTTCCCCGCGAAGGCCTCGCGCACGAGGACCGCGTTGATCTCGTCCTGCGTGGCGGTATGGGCGCCGGGGGCCTTGCCGACCTCGATCACCCGAGGGCCGCCCGCGGCTGGGTCGCCGAGCTCGTCGAGGAGGCCGCGGGGCCCGAGCCGATCGGCCACGACCACGTCCGCCTCAGCGAGGAGCTGCCGCCCCCGGAGCGTCATGAGGCCAGGGTCGCCGGGACCGCCTCCGACGAGCGCGACTCGCCCCGCGCGAGGCGAGGCGCTCGCGGAACCCGGCCGGGCGGCGTCGTGCGCTGCGCCCTCCGGCACGGCACGGCGGTGCCGCCGCAGCGGCAGCTTCCCCGTGCGCAGCGCGAGAAGGATGGCGTCCTTGAGGGCCTTGGCCCTCCGAGGGTCTCCCCCGGCGTTGACGGCAACCGTGACGTCATCGACGCGGGCCACCGCAGGGGTCCACGCGGCAGAGGACTCATGGTCGGCGGCGTTGACGCACCAGATCCGGCGCCCCTCGGCGTCCGCGGCCACACGGGCGTCCACCTCGGGCCGGCCAGTGGCCGTCTGAACGAACCAGACGCCCTCCAGGTCCCCGGTCTCGTACTCGCGCCGAACCCAGGTGAGCAGGCCGGCCTCGGCGAGGCGCACGACGTCGTGCCCCGCCTCGGGTGCCACCAGGGTCACCTTCGCGCCGGCGTCGAGCAGGCCCTGGGCGCGGCGGGCGGCGACGGCACCGCCGCCGACCACGAGGGTGCCGCGTCCGAGCAGGCGCAGGGACGTGGGGTACAGGTCAATGCCGCTCATCGGGTGCCTCCTGCGAGAAGTCCACGGCGGGCGAGCAGCCGCCGTTCGAGGGGTGAGAAGACGGCCAGCTCGATCGCGATGCCGACGGCCAGGATGGTCAGGATGGCACTCATGACCACTCCCATGTCACTCAGCGTGCGGCCCTGGTCGAGGAGGGAGCCGAGCCCGAAGCCGAGCGTGCCGCCGACCGCGATGATCTCGGCGGCCATGAGCGAACGCCACGAGAACGCCCAGCCCTGCTTGAGGCCCGCGAGGTACCCGGGCAGTGCTGCGGGCAGGATCACCTGGAGCGCGAGCTCGGTCCGGGACGCGCCGAGCACCTTCGCGACCGCGCGGTACTGGGGTTGGACGTGGTCGATCCCGGCGATGAGCCCGTTGACGATCGACGGGATCGCCCCCATGAGCACCACGAAGTACACGGTCGCCTCCGTGAGGCCGAACCAGATGATGGCCGCGGGCACCCAGGCGACCGACGGCAGGACCTGCAGGCCGGAGATGAGCGGCCCGAACGCGCGGCGCAAGGGCGCGACCTGGCCGAGGATCAGCCCGAGCGGCGTCGCGACGACCACGCTGATGGCGAAGCCGAGCAGGCCGCGCTGCAGGGAGGTCCACACGGCCTCCTGGGCCTTGCCCTCGGCCCACA
Organism: Sinomonas notoginsengisoli; assembly: GCF_021554725.1. Lineage (GTDB taxonomy): Bacteria > Actinomycetota > Actinomycetes > Actinomycetales > Micrococcaceae > Sinomonas > Sinomonas notoginsengisoli. The sequence continues at coordinate 28,190 of NZ_JAIZDP010000009.1, forward strand.
GGGAGCCGAGGGACCTGAGGACGTCGAGCGGGCCGGGCACGAGGTCACGGCGCTTGAGGCCGAGTGTGACGTACAACTGCCACGCGAGGACTAGGACCACGACGGCCGCGACCGGCAGGAGCACGCGCGAGAGGCCGCGGCGGCGCGTGGCCGTGCCGGACTGGAGCCTGTCGAGGCCCGCCTCGATTGCGGCCAGGTCGGCCTGCGTCTCAGGCCGGCGCACGACGGCGCCGGCCGCCTCGGGCGCGGAACTGGCCCCTCGCCCGGGACTCGCCCCGGCTACAGCGTGGGCCCCCGGCAGACGGTCCTCCTCGAGGGTCGGGTTATCTGGCATGACGTGCGATCTCCTCACGGAGGCGGGAGGTGAGCTCCGAGGCCAGGGCGGCGGCAGCAGCGGCGTCGTGCTTCGTCTCGTGGGGAACCGCCCACTCGGCGACGACTCGGCCCGGCCGCGATGACAGCAGCAGGACGCGCTGGCCGAGGCGCACGGCCTCGCGGACATTGTGGGTGACGAAGATGATGGTCCGTCCGGTCTCCCGCCAGATCCGGGTGAGTTCCTCGTGCAGGAGGTCCCGGGTGATGGCGTCGAGGGCGGCGAACGGCTCGTCCATGAGGAGGACCTGACGGTCCTGCGACAGGGCCCGTGCGAGGGCGACGCGCTGGCGCATCCCGCCCGAGAGCTCGTGCGGGCGTCGGTCCGCGGCCTCGCCGAGGTGGACGAGGTCGAGGAGCTCGGTGGCGCGGGCGCGGCGCTCGGGCTTCGGGACCCCGCGGAGCTTGAGTGCGAGTTCGACGTTCCCGCGGGCCGTGAGCCACGGGTACAGGGCGGCGTCCTGGAACATGAATGCGGCGCCGTCTGCCGGGACCTCGAGGGCGCCCGCGGTGGGGCGCTCGAGGCCGGCGATGATGTTCAGGAGCGTGGACTTGCCGCACCCGGAGGCACCGAGGAGCGCCACGAACTCGCCCTGGGCGATGGACGCGTTCACACCATCGAGGACGGGTTCCTCCGCGCCGAACCGCTTGCCGAGGTTCTCGAGGATCACGGTCATGGCTGCTCCTCCCCCAGCCCGGCGCTGCGTGCTCCGGGCTCGCCCGCGGCCGTGAGGACCTTGTTGAGCGCCCGGAGGTCGAAGAGTCCGTGGAGGTCCGCGGTCTTCGTGACGCCGGCCGCCACGCCGTCCGCGAGGAGCTTGGGGAAGGCGCCCGCGAGGGGGTCCGCGGTGAACGTGACGCTCTGCAGCGACCGCTCGAGGACGTCCGCGGGGAGTTCGCCGCCGGACGCGGCCTTGAGCCCTGCGTTGACGGCGGCGGCCTTCTCGGCGGGAGTCGCGTGGTTGAGCCAGTCGATGGCGGCCACGTGGCCCCTGAGCAGGGCTTCGACGGTCTGGGGGTGCTCGGCGGCGAACGTCTTGTTCACGAGCAGGACCGTGGTGGGGAAGAGCCCCGGCTTGCCGGTGCCCGAGCCGTCCCACAGGTCCTTCTCGTCCGCGAGCACGTGCGCGCCTGCCTGGAGCACGAGGCGGGACGCCCACGGCTCAGGCAGCCACGCGCCGTCCAGCCTGCCGTCGGTGAAGAGCTTGAGGGTCTGGGCATTGTCCGTCGGGTTGATGGTCGCGTCGCCGCCGCCGTTCGGGCGCGTCGTGATGCCGTGCCCGGCGAGGTAGGCGCGCAGGGCCACATCCTGGGTGCCGCCCAGCTGGGGCGTCGCGAGGACGGCCCCCTTGAGCTGCTCGGGGCGTGTGATCCCGGCCTTGACGACGAGCTGCGCGCCTCCCGCCGCTGCTCCCGCGATCACCGAGACGGACTCCCCGTGGCTCTGCACGAACGAGTTGACCGCCGGGTTGGGGCCGACGTAGGCGGCATCGATCGCGCCTGCATTGAGCGCCTCGATCGCGGCCGGGCCGGCATTGAACACCTGCGTGGCGAGCGACCCTGTGCCGGCGTCCTTGAGCGTGTTCGCGATGAGATCCTTCTGCACGCCCACGAGCGCCGGGGCGTGGGTGACGTTGCCGAAGTAGCCGAGCCGCAGCTGTGCCGCGGGGGTCCCGGCGGCGAGGGCCGTCGTCGTGCGCTGCTCGCCGCCGGCGAGGGCGATGGCGAACGCCGTGCCCGCGCCGAGGAGGAGCACGACGGCGGCCGCGACTCCGAGCGTGATGGCTCGGCCACGATGCGGGGGCCTCGAGTCGGCGGTGATGCGGATGGAGGCGGGGACGGTGCTCTTGGTGGTCTGGGTCTGGGTCTGGCTCTCAGGGCCTTGGCTCATGGTCAGATCCTTGGTCTCGCAGAGGTCGTCAGGTCTCGGATGGGGCCTATCGACGGGCCCGACATCGGGGCATTCGCCCGGACGTGAGGGTGGTGGCCTGCGTGATCATGGGTTCAAGCATGGGCGGGGGCCCGGTACTGGGCCAAGGGCCCGGTCATGGGCGGTCACGCGACGTCACAGGGGGTCACGAACCGGTGGGGCGCGGCGGCCGCGGCCCCCGCAAGCCATTCCGACCAGCTTTCGAACTCCGGGGGGCGGGAACATCGGCGTGTCGCGGCCGGCCCGCCGTCCCGCCCCTCTGAAGACGGTCGGAATGAGCAGGCAGCCAGCCTCGGACCTACCGGTCGATCGTCGTGGCGAGTGCTGCGATATCGGCAGGGGTGGTGCGGCAGCATCCGCCGATGAGGCGAGCCCCGAGGCTGCGCCACTGCTGGGCGTACGAGGAGAGCATCCTGGCATCGTGGGGCGAGGGAGCCCACGCCCTCGCGCCCGGATCCCAGCGCTCGCCCGCGTTCGGGTAGACCACGAGCGGCAGGTCGGTGTGCGCCGCGAACTCGGCGATCCCGCTCGTCGCCAGCTGCGGCGGCACGCAGTTGACGCCGACGGCGAGGATACCCGTGCGGCCGGTGAGTTCGGACACGAGCTCGCGAATCGTTGTGCCGTCGCTCAGGTGCGTGGCATCCCGCAGTGTGACGCTGATCCAGGCCGGAGCGCCGAGGTCCTCGACAAGGTCAGCGAGCGCCAGAGCTTCCTCGGCGGACGGGATGGTCTCGCACGCCAGCACGTCCACACCGGTGTCGACGAGGGCGGCGGCGCGCGGCCTGTGGAAGGCGAGGAACTCGTCCCGTGTGAGCCGATAGTCGCCTCTGTACTCCGAACCGTCGGCCAGATACGCACCATACGGGCCCACCGACCCCGCGATGATCAGCTCCGGCGAGCCGGGGAACTCCGCGAGGCGGCGGCGTCGTGCGCCCTCGGCAAGCCGCACACTCCTGCGGACGACGGCGCGGGCCTCCTCTTCGCTCAATCCTCGCCGGGCCAGCCCGGCAGGGGCGGCTTGGTAGCTCCCGGTCGTCGCGACGCGTGCGCCGGCGCGGAAGTACTGGCCGTGGACGGCCTCGATGGCCTCGGGGGCCTCCAGCAGGACCTTGGCGGACCAGAGCGGGTCCGCGAGGTCGTGGCCGTGGCGTTCGAGCTCGGTGGCCAGCCCGCCGTCCAGCACGATCGTTTCCCCCGCCGCGAGGGCGGCAGCGAGCACATTCGGGGTGGGAGGCATGATGGCTGAGGCCGTTCGTCAGCGGCAGCGGACGTCGGCGAGGAGGACCAGCACCGATCCGATCACGACGGCGATCCACGGCGCCGCCGATGAACGGCGCTGCGGGTGGAAAGTCGGAGCCGTGCTCATTCCGCCAACGGTATGCCTGCGCCCCGCCAGAGGACTACGATCTCAGGTCCCGATGGGTGCCGTCGGCGGGCGCACGCATGTGCGCCTGGCCTCCTCCCGGGCTCCTGGTCCGGCCGCGATGCCGCGGCCGGACCAGGGTGTTCTTCCCGGAGGCGCCGTCAGCGGAGGTCGAAACGGTCGGCCTCCATCACCTTGGTCCAGGCGGCGACGAAGTCGTCCACGAACCTCTGGGCACCGTCGGTGCTCGCGTAGACCTCGGAGAGCGCGCGCAGCTGCGAGTTGGAGCCGAAGACGAGGTCCGCGGCGGTGGCGGTCCACTTCTTCTCGCCCGTGGCGGCGTCGGAGATCTCGTAGACGTTCTCCTCCGTCTCCGACGCCCTCCACCGGGTGCCCGGGGAGAGCAGGTTGACGAAGAAGTCGTTGGTCAGGGCCCCGGGCCGGTCGGTGAAGACGCCGTGGGAGGAGCCCCCGATGTTGCCGCCGAGGACCCTCAGGCCGCCGACGAGGGCGGTCATCTCGGGCGCCGAGAGGCCCAGCATGTAGGCCCTCTCCACGAGCAGCTTCTCCGCCTCGACCTTCTCGCCGGGGCGAAGGTAGTTGCGGAAGCCGTCCGCCCGGGGCTCGAGGTACCCCACCGACTGGACGTCGGTCTGCTCCTGGGAGGCGTCGGTCCGTCCAGGATGGAACGGGACGCTCGCGGTGAAGCCGGCGTCCCGCGCCGCCTTCTCGACGGCCGCGTTGCCGCCCAGCACGATCAGGTCCGCGAGGGACACCTTCTTGCCGCCGGCCTGGCCACCGTTGAACTTCTCCTGCACCCCCTCGATCGCCTTCAGTGCGGAGTCGAGCTGCCCGGGCTCGTTGGCCTCCCAGCTGCGCTGGGGCTCGAGGCGGATCCGTGCTCCGTTCACGCCGCCGCGTCCGTCCGTCTTGCGGAAGGTCGACGCCGACGCCCAGGCGGTGCGCAGGAGCACCTCGGCCGGCAGCGCGTCCAGAAGCTGGTCCTTGAGCGCGGCGACGTCGGCATCGTCGACCAGCTCGTGGTCCACGGCGGGGACCGGATCCTGCCAGACCTGCGGCTCGGGCACCCACGGGCCGAGCATGTGCGGGCCCACGGGGCCCATGTCGCGGTGGAGGAGCTTGTACCAGGCCTTGCCGAACGCGAGCGCGAACTCGTCGGGGTTCTCGAGGAAGCGGCGCGCGATCTTCTCGTACGTCGGGTCTACCCGCAGTGAGAGGTCCGTGGTGAGCATCGTGGGCCGGTGCTTCTTCTGCGGATCGAACGGGTCGGGGATGATCTCCGGGGCATCCTTCGCCACCCACTGCCACGCCCCGGCGGGACTCTTGGTCAATTCCCACTCGTAGCCGAACAGGATCTCGAAGAAGCGGTTGCTCCACTGGGTGGGGCGGTCCGTCCAGGTGACCTCGAGCCCGGACGTGATGGTGTCCGAGCCCTTGCCGCTGCCGTAGGTGCTGAGCCATCCGAGGCCCTGCGCCTCGAGGCCGGCGGCCTCCGGCTCGGGGCCCACATGGGTGTCCGCGGGGGCCGCGCCGTGGGTCTTGCCGAAAGTGTGGCCGCCGGCGATCAGCGCGAGCGTCTCCTCGTCGTTCATCGCCATGCGGCCGAACGTCTCGCGGATGAAGTGGGCCGCGCGGGCCGGATCAGGGTTCCCCTCGGGCCCCTCCGGGTTGACGTAGATGAGGCCCATCTCGGTGGCGCCGACCACCGGCACCATCTGGTCCTCGCCGACGTAACGGTCCGGGCTCAGCCAGGTGTCCTCGGAGCCCCAGAAGATTTCCTCCGGCTCCCACACGTCTTCCCGGCCGAAAGCAAACCCGAAGGTCTCGAAGCCCATGGACTCAAGGGCCACATTGCCCGCGTACACGAGGAGGTCGGCCCAGGAGACCTTCTGGCCGTACTTCTGCTTGACCGGCCAGAGCAGGCGCCGCGCCTTGTCCAGGTTCGCGTTGTCGGGCCAGCTGTTAAGTGGCGCGAACCGCTGGCTGCCGTCCCCGGCGCCGCCGCGGCCGTCGAACACGCGGTACGTGCCGGCGTCGTGCCAGCTGAGCCGGATCATGAGGCCGCCGTAGTGCCCGAAGTCGGCGGGCCACCAGTCCTGCGGCGTGGTTAGGACCTCGATGATGTCCTGCTTGAGCGCGTCGAGGTCGAGCTTGGCGAACTCCTCGCGGTAGCTGAAGCCGGCCCCGAGCGGATTGCCGGCGGGGTTGTGGGCGTGGAGCACCGAGAGGTCGAGTTGGTTGGGCCACCAGTCGGAATTCTTCCGAGGCCCGTGGGCCTTCGGCTCGGGGGCGTCGATGGCCGGGTTCTCGCTCTCGCTGCCGGTCGACGTCGCGCTGTCGTGCATCACGGGGCATCCGCCCTACTGGATGTCGCTCATCTGCTTCCTTCCTCCCCGAGGCGTGCCCCGGAAGCGCCGAATCTGTCACCTTCTGATCCTGCGGCATGCACGGGTGCCGCATGCCGCGCTCGGAAGCGGCGGCGTCGGTGCCGTACTGCTCATGACAAGACGCTAGCAGTGCGCGGCCTTCGCCGACAGCTGGCCCGATCCTGCCTCAGGCGGCCCCGGCATCGCCGGCACGCCGGTAGATGTTGATCAAGACCCCCGAGGGCAGCGCGCGCGATGAGGCCAGCGCGAGCCGGGAGACCGGGAACCCGCTGCCGAAGAGCCTCTTTCCCAGGCCTAGCACGATCGGGTAGACCATGAGCCGGTACTCGTCGACGAGGTCATGCTCGGCGAGCGCGCGCACGAGCTGGGTGCTCCCCCACACGCGGATCTCGCCGCCCGTGTCAGCACGAAGCTGGGCAACCGCAGCGGAGACGTCCGGGCCGAGGAGGTGAGAGTTCTTCCAGCGAAGTCCAGTGAGGGTGCGGGACGCGACATACTTGGGGACGCGGTTGTAGCGCCGGGTGAGCTCGCCCTGGAAGCCCGGCGCCCCCTCGTCCCAGACGCCCCACGAGCCTGCGAAGAGCTCGTAGGTCACACGGCCCAGCAGGAGCGCCTCGGTCCGCTCCTCCCATGCCGCGACGGGGTTCTCGGACGTGCCGCTCGTGTCCGCCCGGTCGAAGTCCATCTGCCATCCCCCATACGGGAAGCCGCCCTCGAGATCCTCGTCCGAGCCGCCCGGCGCTTGTGCGACGCCGTCCAGCGTGACGAACTCCTGCACCACAATCGAGCCCATCAGCTCAGTCTAGGGACGCACGACGACGCGCGTCACCACTTGAGGCGAAGGCGCCGTCGAGCACGCCACATCCCACCCGGAGGTTCTCCCTCGCTCAACCACCGATGGTTGAGCGAAGTCGAAACCTCAGATCCAGTAGCGCTCGTCCTCGGTGTCGCCAGGGTGCTGGCGGACCATGCCAGCTGCGAGCGTGTTGCCGTCCTGCGGGTCGATGATGAGGAACGCCCCGGTGCGTCGGTGCGCGGCGTACGGCTCGAGCGGCAGCGGCGCGGCCAGGCGGATCTGGACCTCGCCGATGTCGTTGAGCTCAAGGCCGGATGCAGGTGCCACCTCGAAGGAATCGAGGTCCAGCTTCCCGGTCACCGCCCGCACGTGCCCGCGAACCGTGGAGGTCCCGTGCTTGACGAGCACCTTCGCGCCCTCGCGCAGCGGCTTCGACGACAGCCAGGCCAGCGACCCGTACAGGTCTGCCGTGCTCTCCGGCAGCGTGCTGGCGGCGGCAATCGTGTCGCCGCGGGCCACGTCGAACTCGTCCGCGAGGCGCAGCGCCACGGACAGCGGTGCGGCGGCCTCCTCAAGCGTCCGGCCCGCGACGTCGATCCCCACCACGGTCGTCTCGCGCGCGGGCTGGCCCGGGGTCACAACGGCGACCCGGTCGCCCACGCGCACCACGCCCTCGGTCACCTGGCCGGCGTAGGCGCGGTAGTCGCGGAACTCGGCCTCGTCCAGCCCCGGCGCGAGGGCGCCCTGCGGCCGGATCACGGTCTGCACGGGGAACCGGAATGCCTCGGCCTGTGCCCCGGCTTCGCCCGACAGCTCGTCCATGCTCGGCAGCGACTCGAGCAGCTCGATCAGCGTGGGCCCCGCGTACCAAGGCGTGCGATCGGACGGGTCCACGACGTTGTCCCCGTCGAGCGCGGACACCGGGACGGCCACCGCCTCCCGCAGGCCGAGCTCGGAAGCCAGCCGCGCGACGTCGTGCGCAATAGCTGTGAATACAGGCTCCGAGAAGTCCACGAGGTCGATCTTGTTCACCGCCACCACCACGTGCGGCACGCGGAGGAGCGCGGCGACGGAGAGGTGCCGCCGCGTCTGCTCGAGCACGCCCTTGCGCGCGTCGATGAGCAGCACCACAGCGTCCGCGGTCGAGGCGCCCGTGACCGTGTTCTTCGTGTACTGCACGTGGCCAGGGCAGTCGGCGAGGATGAACGTGCGGCGATCGGTCGCGAAGTAGCGGTACGCAACGTCGATCGTGATGCCCTGCTCGCGCTCGGCCCGCAGGCCGTCGGTGAGGAGCGCAAGGTCCAGGCCGCCGCGCTCGCCGCCGAAGCCGCGGTCGGCGGACGTGCGGGCCACCGCATCGAGCTGGTCAGCGAGGATCACCTTCGAGTCGTGCAGGAGGCGTCCCACGAGGGTGGACTTGCCGTCGTCAACCGAGCCCGCGGTCGCGAGTCGGAACAACGTTCCGGAAGGCACAGTCCCCTCAGCCAGCGTGGTCTCAGCAGTCATCAGAAGTACCCGTCCTTCTTGCGGTCTTCCATGGCCGCCTCGGAAATGCGGTCGTCCGCGCGGGTCGCCCCGCGCTCGGTCAGCGTCGACGCCGCCACCTCGCGCACCACGTCCGCCACGGTGAACGCATCGGAGAGCACGGCGCCGGTGCAGGACATGTCCCCCACCGTCCGGTAGCGCACCGTACGCACGACGACGTCCTCCCCCTCGCGCGGCCGGCTCACCTCACCGACGGCTCGCCACATGCCGTCGCGGACGAACACGTCGCGGTCATGGGCGTAGTAGATGGAGGGCAGCTCGATTCCCTCGCGCTCGATGTACCGCCAGATGTCCAGCTCGGTCCAGTTCGAGATGGGAAACGCACGCACGTGCTGGCCCACGGTGTGGCGCCCGTTGTAGAGGTTCCACAGCTCGGGGCGCTGGTTGCGTGGGTCCCACTGGCCGAACTCGTCGCGCAGGGACAGGATGCGCTCCTTGGCGCGGGCCTTGTCCTCGTCGCGGCGGCCGCCGCCGAACACGGCGTCGAACCTGTTCCGCTCGATCGCGTCCAGCAGCGGGACGGTCTGGAGCGGGTTGCGTGTGCCGTCGGCCCGCTCGGCGAGCTCACCGCGGTCGATGAACTCCTGCACCGAGCCGACCACGAGCCTGAGCCCGAGCCGCGCCACGGTGCGGTCGCGGAAGTCGAGCACCTCAGGGAAGTTGTGGCCCGTGTCCACGTGCAGGACGGGGAACGGGATGCGGCCGGGCCAGAAGGCCTTGGCCGCGAGGTGCAGCATGACCACGGAGTCCTTGCCGCCGGAGAACAGCATGGCGGGGCGCTCGAACTCCGCGACGACCTCGCGGATGATGTGGATCGACTCGGCCTCGAGGGCGTCGAGGAGGGGCAGGGCCGGAGCCGGCACGGCCGTGCTCGCTCCGGCTGTCTCTTCTACTTGGATGCTCATACGTGGAGTCCGCATTCTGTCTTGTCAGTGCCGGACCAGCGGCCGGCACGGGGATCTTCTCCTGGGGCAACGGGGCGCGTACAGGGCGCACAGCCGATCGAAGGGAACCCTTGGGCAAGGAGTGGATTGACGGGCAGGATGTTGTCCTCGGAGTACTGCATGAGTTGGTCGAAGGACCAGGCGGCGACGGGGTTCACCTTGACGAGGCCGTTCTTCTCGTCCCAGACCACGAGCGGCGTGTTGGTGCGGGTCGGTGCCTCGTCACGGCGCACGCCGGTGAACCAGAGCTCGTAGCCGGCAAGGGACCGGTGCAGCGGCTCGACCTTGCGCAGGGCGCAGCAGCGGCCCGGGTCGCGGGAGAAGAGGTCCTTACCCTCGGCCGCATCCTGCTCCGCGACGGTCTGCTGCGGGGTCACGTCGACGATCGTCACGCGCAGGTTCTCGGCTATTTCGTTCCGGGTCTGGTACGTCTCGGGGAAGTGGTAGCCCGTGTCGAGGAAGAGGACGTCCACGCCCGGCAGCTGGTCGGCAACCAAGGCGGGCAGGACGGCGTCGGCCATCGAACAGGCGACGGCCGCGGCCTCCACCGAGAAGTTCCTGGCCACCCAGCCGATCACCTCGCCGGCCGAAGCGTTCCAGCCGAGCTCCGCGGCGCCGGACTCGGCCAATGCCCTGAGCTCCTCGGCGGAGCGCTTCGCGGGCTTCGACTCAGCTCCACTCCGCTCAACCACTCTGGCATCCGTCACGTCAAGTCCTCCTCGTCCGCGGCATGCGCCCACTCGGCGAAGGTCTGCTCCTCGCCCACACGGTCGGCGAGGTACCGGCGGGTGACGCGCTCGACGTAGTCGGGCAGGTCCTCGACCGTGACCTTGAGGCCGCGCACGGTGCGGCCGGTGCCGGCCTCCTCGCGGGAGTCGGAGGCGAGACCGCCGCCCAAGTGGACCTGGAAGCCGGGGGTCTGGCCGCCGTCGCCGTCAGGCAGGAGCTGGCCCTTCAGCCCGATATCCGCCGTCTGGATGCGCGCGCACGAGTTGGGGCAGCCGTTGATGTGCAGGGTGAGGGGCCGCAGGAGGCGATTCGCGCCGTCGTCCGCGGTGCTCTCCGGGGTCTCCGGCCCAAACCGCTTCTCGAGCTCGTCGATCGCTGCCGAGGCGGTGTCCTTCGTGTCCACGATCGCGAGCTTGCAGAACTCGATGCCGGTGCAGGCGATGGTCGAGCGGCGCCACGGGCTCGGGTTGGCGTAGAGGCCCAGCTCCTCGAGGCCGGCCACGAGCGAGTCCACGCGGTCCGGCTCGACGTCCAGCACCACGATCTTCTGGTGTGGCGTGGTGCGCAGGCGCGCAGAGCCGTGGGCCTCGATGAGGTCTGCGAGCTTCAGCAGGGTCTCACCGGAGACGCGGCCCACGGTCGGTGTGGCGCCGACGTAGAAGCGGCCGTCCTTCTGGCGGTGCACGCCCACGTGGTCGCCCGGCGTCGTGGGCTTCTCGGCGGCCGGCCCGTCCGGGAGCGGGCTGTCGAGATACTCGGTCTCGAGGATGTGCCGGAACTTCTCGGCACCCCAGTCGGCCACGAGGTACTTGAGGCGGGCGCGGTTGCGCAAGCGCCGGTAGCCGTAGTCGCGGAAGATGCTGGTCACGCCGACCCATGCCTCCGCGGCCCGGGAGGGCTCCACGAAAGCGCCGAGCCGGACGGCGATGTGCGCCGAGGTCGAGAGGCCCCCGCCCACCCACAGGTCGTAGCCCGGGCCCAGCTCGGGGTGCACCACTGCGACGAGCGCGAAGTCGTTGATTTCGTGGACCACGTCCTGGGACGGGTGGCCCGTGATGGCCGTCTTGTACTTGCGCGGGAGGTTCGCGAAGCTGTCGTCGCCGATGTAGCGGTCCGCGATCTCGCGGATGGCCGGGGAGGGGTCGAGGATCTCGTCAGCGGCGATGCCGGCCACCGGGGAGCCGAGGATCACGCGCGGGACGTCGCCGCACGCCTCGGTGGTGCGCAGCCCCACGGATTCGAGCCGGCGCCAGATCTCGGGCACGTTCTCGATCTCCACCCAGTGCAGCTGGATGTTCTGGCGGTCCGTGATGTCCGCGGTACCGCGGGCGAAGTCGCGGGAGATGGCGCCGATCACGCGCAGCTGCTCGGTGGTGAGCGCGCCGCCATCGATCCGCACGCGCATCATGAAGTAGCGGTCCTCGAGCTCGTGCGGCTCGAGGGTCGCCGTCTTGCCCCCGTCGATCCCCGGCTTGCGCTGGGTGTAGAGGCCCCACCAGCGGAAGCGGCCGTGCAGGTCGGTCGGGTCGATCGAGTCAAAGCCGCCGGCCGCGTAGATCGTCTCGATCCGCTCGCGGACACTGAGGCCGCCGTCCTCCTGTTTCCAGACCTCATTGGAGTTGAGCGGCTCGGTGCCGTCCACCTTCCACTGCCCGTTGGGCTTGGAGGCGCGCGGCTTGGGGCTCTTGGCCTCCGTGCGGGGGCGGGTGGCAGTCTCCGTCATGCGTCCGAGGGTACGGACAGGGCCCAGCCCGCCTCTACGGCGCCGAAACGAGGGGTCACCGAGCGACGCATTTCGTCGCACTCGCCACCATCTGTGGCGGGTCCCTTGACTCCCACGCCCGCACCCACTTCGGCTAGGCCAAACGGAGGGTGGGGCGCGTCAGTGGCCGAAGGAGGTCCAGGGGTGGGTCGCGCCGTAGCGCCGGAGCCACAGCGCCAGCCCCACGCACACCAGATAGCCCGCGCCGACGGCCAGCCACCCGGCGCTGTACGCCCCGGTCGCGTCGGCCAGGACGCCCATGAGGAGCGGGCCGAGTGAGAACCCGGTGTACATTCCCGCGGCGAGGACACCCGAGGCAACGCCGATCCGGTCCGAGGGGACCACCACGAGGGTGGCCGCGTTCATGATCACGTTGGCGCCCAGCACGGTTGCCCCGTGCAGGGCCACGCCGATCCAGATGAGCCACGGCTGATGCAGGGTGCCCGCGCCGAGCAGGCACAGCACCCCCACCACGGCGCCGAGCGAGAGCGTGAACAGGAGCCCGGACGGCCGCGCCCCGCGGGCCATGCGCCGGCCCCACAGGATGCGCGAGGACACCCCGACGATGCCTGACACGCCAGCCGCCGCGCCTGCCAGCACGAGCGGGAAGTCCAGCTCGCGCACGGCGAACAGCGGCAGGTACACGTTGGTGGCCTGCATCCCGAGGCCCGAGAAGAACGCGAATCCGGCGAACAGCCACACCGAGAACGGAAGGGGACCGCCGGAGCCGTGGGCCGTGGCGGTGCGCCGGTTGGCGGGCTCGGCGGGGACCTGAGTGAACCCGTACGCGAGCAGGCCCAGCGCGATGACCGCAGCGAGCCCGAACGCGCCCTGCCAGCCCAGCCACAGCGCCACGGCCGGGAAGAACAGGCCCGAGAAGAGCTGGCTGGCCTGCACGCCGGACTGCTTGACGCCGATCCACCCGGGTCGCTTGTGCGTGGGCACACGGGTGACGATCACGCGGTTCGTGGTCGGATTCGAGATCGACTGGGCAGGCCCGGCGAGGATGACGGCGATCAGCAGCACCCAGAACGCGTTCGCGAGGGCGGCGACGACGAGCGCCACCACAGTGCCTCCGAAGATGAGCACGAGCTGGGTCCGCATCGTCGCTCGGTCGCTGAGCCGGCCGAGGGAGAAGCTGCTCACCGCCGCGGAGGCGAACACGGCACCGGCCAGAAGGCCGAACTGGGACTGGCTCATGTCCAGGCTCGCAATGATCAGCGGGCTCACAGCACTCAGCCCGTAATTGAGCAGCGGGCCTACGCCCATCGCCGCGGCAAGGACCACAAGGAGGCCGACGGGCGCCTTCTGCGGCACGGAGGCTTGACGGCTCACGCGCCGCTCACTTTTCCGGACCGGCGGTGCCGCCGGTGCCGGCCGACGCGATGGCCTCGTCAAACCGGTCCAGGACAATCTGGGCCATCACGGGCGCTGGCAGCAGCGGAGGCGTCACCGAATCGGCCCCGGCCTTCGCGAGCTGGTCGTGGAAGTAGCCCGGCGCGAGGAGGTAGGAGGCGATGACGACCCGCATGCCGTCGTCCGTCCGGGCCTGCCGCGGCTCCCCCGGCGCCCGGGCCTCCTCTGCGCGAAGATCCGCCACGGCCTCCGGCACGCTCGGCGATGTGCTCGCCCCATAGCCCGGCAGGACGCGATTCGGGATCCGGTGCCGGAGCATGTCGGCGAGGGCCTCGACGTCCCGGGCCGCCTGTGGGTTCGAGGAACCGGCGGCGGCGAGCACGACGGCGTCGTCCGCACCCAGCCCAGCCTCGCCAAGGCGCACCTCGAGGAGGTCGGCAAGCCGCTCGTCAGGCCCGAGAGGCCCCGCCGCAAGCGTCCCGGGCCGCGATGCGACTGCCCTTGCGATGTCCACCTTGACGTGGTAGCCCACGCTCAGCAGGAGGGGCACGACGACGGCGCGCGCCTGTGCGGGCAGGCCCGCCACCACGTCCGGAAGCTCGGGGCCATGCACGTCCACATACGCGTCGCGGACCTCCAGGTCCGGGCGGGCCCCGCGGACCTGGTCGATGAGGGTCAGAATCGCGGCCCGGCCCTCGCGATTGCCGGTCCCGTGGGCGCACGCAACGAGGATGTCTCGGGTCATGAGGCGAGCGTACCCGCCCGCCGTTCACGTCCCGGAAACCAGCACTCAGCCCGCGGTTAGGATGAATCCCATGAACGAGATGTTCCTGGAGAGGTTCCGCGCGCTTGTCCCCAAGTACCTCGAGGATCCGTGGCAGCCCGCGGACGGCATCTCGGGGGACGAGCTCGATGAGGCGCTCGAGGAGCATGCGTTCGCGATTCCCCAGGCGCTTCGAGAGTTCTACCTCGCCCTCGGCGGCTCCGAGCTCATGGAGGCCTACCACTACTTCTGGGACCCCGAGGAGCTCGAGGTCGACGAGGAGGGCTTCCTCATGTTCCTCGAGGACGAGGAGGAGCAGTTCACCTGGGGCATCCGCGCTGGCGACCTCCGCGTCCCCGACCCGATCGTGTACCGCAAGAACAACGCCCGCGGCGAGTGGGTGTCCGAGGACGGCACCTTCTCCGAGTTCACGTTCGACATGTTCGATTGGGTCTTCAGCGAGGACGACGCGGAAGACGAAGAGGGCTGAACCTTCCCTTGTGAAGTGATTTACCACTATCACTGGACTTTTGACACATCTGTCATATGCTGGTTTGTGGGTTCACTTTTCTAGCCTCCAGTGAATCCGGGTGCGAACGGAAAAGGGCCCTGGGAGTCAGCATTGGCCGACTCCCGGGGCCATCCGTTTACCCCCAAACGTTGAGGGGTCATGTCCCTACGTTGAGGGGTCATGTCCCTGAGCGAACGGCGAGCGGCCTGTGGATAACTCAATCCACAATCCCGCCAACGGTGCCACGATACGGGCATGACTACGCCCACTGCGCTCGAGATCATGCTCTCCTCACCATTCACCTCCGTCGAGGCCCGGCGGCATGGCCTGGACTACTTCGACCTCCTCCGACAGAACGTCAGGCACGCGAGCCGCGAACTCTATCTGCCCGGCGACGGCGAGCCAGCTCTCACAGATCGTGTCCGGGCGCATCTGGCACTGACCCCGGGCGCGTGGGCGTCACACAGAACCTCGACGGCCCTCCATGGGCTATGGCTCCCAGACTCGTCAAGTGACCAGTCAACGCTCCACCTCAGCAAGCCCGCCCATCTCCCGCGTGTCAGGCGGGATGGGGTGGTGGGGCACCGGGTCCGCGTCTTGCCCGGCGAGGTCGTGGAGCTTGGGTCCGGCATCCTCGCCAGTTCTCCGGCACGGAGCTGGCTCGAGATGGGCAACGAGCTGGGGCCCGTTGCCCTCGTTGCTCTCGGCGATCAGCTCATCCGCAGACCGCGGCCCAACTTCGAGGGGCGCAGCGAGCCCTACGCCACGAAGGAGTCGCTCGCGAAGATGCTCCGCGACCACTACAAGATGAAGGGGGTAGCGAAATGCCGCGCGGCTCTGGCCGACATGCGGGTCGGCGCCGATTCCATCCCCGAAACCCTGCTACGCCTGTGCCTGCTGGCCTATGGCTTCCCCGAGCCCGAACTGCAGATCGTCCTGAGGCCCAACGACGCGTTCTCCTTCAGCACAGACATGGGCTATCGGAACCTCAAGATCGCCATCCAGTACGACGGCGAGCATCACCTCACCGACGACCAGCGCCGACGCGATGCTCGGCGCGATGCGGCATTCCGTGCCGCGGGGTGGGTGGTGATCATCGTGACAGCGGACGACCGCAACGACGACTTCGCCCGTGTCCGCTCCCAGTTGCGCGCGCTCTTCACCGCCCGCGCAGCGTAGACGACCAGGTGGCGCAGGATTATGACCCCTCAACTTAGGGACATGACCCCTCAGCCTAGGGACATGACCCCTCAACGGGAGAAGGGCAGGAGAAGGTCGGAAGGTCGGAAGGGCGGAAGGGCGGGGGTGCTAGGCCTGGCGTTCCACCACTGCGTCCGCGAAGGCGGAGAGCGAGTCCTTGACCACGCCCTCGGGCAGAGGGCGAAGGGCGGACTTGGCGGCGTCGGCCCACTCCCGCGCCACAGCCCATGACTGCTCCGTCACGGGGTGCGCGGCGATGGCCTCGACGGCGGCCGCCAGCGCGTCGTCGCCCGCGAGGTCCGCGTCCACGAGGGCGAGGGCGCGCTGGGCGGAGGCGTCGCCCTCGGCCGCGGCCCGCCGCAGCAGCAGGACGGGCAGGGTCGGGACGCCCTCGCGAAGGTCGGTCCCGGCGATCTTGCCGGAGGTGACCTTGCCGCCTGTGACGTCGATGACGTCGTCGGCGAGCTGGAAGGCAACGCCGACCTTCTCGCCGTAGTCCACGAGGACCTCCTCGTACTCGGTGGGAGCTCCGGAGAAGATCACGCCGAACTGGCCGGACGCGGCGATGAGCGAGCCGGTCTTGTCGGACAGCACGGAGATGTAGTGCTCGAGCGGGTCCTCGCCCTCCCGGGGGCCCACGGTCTCGTGCAGCTGGCCGAGGCACAGTCGCTCGAACGTGCGCGCCTGGATGGACAGGGCACGGCCGCCGAGGTCGGAGACGAGGATCGAGGCACGGGCAAAGATGAGGTCCCCGGCAAGGATCGCCACGGTGTTGCCCCACACCTCGTGCGCTGTCGGGGCGCCGCGTCGGTACGGCGCGGAGTCCATGACGTCGTCGTGGTACAGCGTCGCGAGGTGCGTGAGCTCGACGACGGCGGCAGCCTGGAGCACCTCGGCACGCTCGGAGTCGCCCAGGTGCGCAGCGAGGATGGTCAGCAGCGGGCGGATGCGCTTGCCGCCGGCCTCCATGAGGTGCCGACTCGTGGCGTCCGCGAGCGGGTCAGAGTTGGAGATGGCCTCGCGCAGTACCTTTTCGACACGTGCCATGCTCGTGGTGATCGCAGGCCCCAGCTCGGCGTCCCCCGCGATCGCCGCGAATCCCGCCGGCAGCTGCATGCCGACGGCGATCGCGGTAGTAGTGGGAGGCGGCTCGGCGGACTCGGGGCGACCGTGCCCCGCGTGCGTCCAGCGGCTGTCTGCAGATTCAGTCACGGGGTCAAGCCTAGCTTTCGTGGGACGCTGCCCGCGCAGTGCGGGGTGGGACGGTGTTGGAAGTCGCCGGCACGAATGCCTCGAGGACTCGGATCGCCGCATCGGGGAGGGTGGTGCCGGGCCGGTCGGTGAGGTTCGCGAGGAGCCGGACCACGAAGCGCATGAGCGGCGGGACCGGCATGCCGGTGGCGAGCGCGGCCCGCATCACGGCCGGGTGACCGATCAGCGAGGCGAACGCGCGCCCGAGCGTGAAGTGGCTGCCCCACTCGCGCCGTACCCGGTCCGCGTACTGGCGGAGGCGACGGTCGACGTCGGCCTCCTCCGGCCGCGCCCGGCCCGCCGCGCGTTGGGCTGCTGATGCGTCCACGAGGGATTGGGCCGCGAACCGGGCGGACTCCATCGCGTAGGAGATGCCCTCACCGTTGAACGGGCTGACCATGCCGCCGGCATCGCCGAGGAGGGCCATCCCGGGCACCACGTGCGGGGTGCGGTTGAAGCCCATCGGCAGGGCCGCGCCCCGGATGGGCCCGACCTGGTTGGCCTGGGTGAAGCCCCAGTCCCCCGGCATGGCGGCGGTCCATTCGCGCAGCACCTGGCGGTAGTCGAGCTTGCCGAATTCCCTGGAGGAGTTCAGGATGCCCAGGCCCACGTTGCAGGTGCCGTCCCCGACCCCGAAGACCCAGCCGTAGCCGGGGAGCGGCCGGCCGTCGGCACCGGGGAGCTCGAGCCAGCCCTCCATCCAGTCGTCCTCGTGGCGAGGACTCTCGAAGTACGTGCGGTAGGCCACACCGAGCGGGCGGTCGTCGCGTTTCGCCAGGCCGTGGGACACCGCCGCCCGGGTCGAGTTGCCGTCGGCGGCCAGAACCACGTCGGCGCGGAACTCGCGCGTCTCGCCGGTCCTCTTCCCCTCCCCGTCGAGGAGGTGCGCGCGGGCACCCACCACGCGGCCGGCGTCGTCCGTCAGGACGTCGCTGACCGAGTGCCCCTCGAGGATCTGGGCCCCGGCGGCACGGGCGTGCTCTGCCAGTGCCTCGTCGAAGCCGAGGCGTGTGCGCACCAGACCGTAGTCCGGGAAGCCCTCGAGGTCCGGCCAGGGCAGCTCGAGCCGATGGCCGCCGGCGATAAGGCGCAGGCCGCGGTTGCGCCGCCAGCCGTCCTCGACGGCGTGCGGGAGGCCGAGGAGCTGGATCTCGCGGACCGCGCGGGGTGTGAGCCCGTCGCCGCACACCTTCTCGCGCGGGAAGCGCGTCTTCTCGAGCACGGTGACAGGCACGCCGGCGCGGGCCAGGTAGTGCGCTGCAGTCGAGCCGGCGGGACCGGCCCCGATGACGAGGACTTCCATGGGTGCCGTCAGTGCGCGGCGGAGCGGCGGGCGCGGCGGACCTTCGTGAGCGGCACGGCCGCTGGCGCCGTGGCCGCCGCGGGCTTGTGGGCCCGATGCACGGCGACGATGCCGCCGGAGAGGTTCCGGTAGGTCACGTCCGTCCAGCCGGCTTGGGTGAGCCACGCGGCGAGGTTGTCCTGGTCCGGCCACGCCCGGATCGACTCGGCGAGGTACACGTAGGCATCCGGGTTCGAGGACGCCCGGCGGGCCACCTCCGGGAGGGCACGCATGAGGTACTCGATGTACATGGTGCGCCAGAGCGGGTTGGTGGGCGTGGAGAACTCGGCGATCACGAGCCGGCCGCCCGGCTTGGTCACGCGCAGCATCTCCGCCAGGGCCTTGCGGGGCTCGTTGACGTTGCGCAGGCCGAAGCTGATCGTGACGGCATCGAAGGAGTTCTCCGCAAACGGCAGGCTGGTCGCGTCCCCGGCGATGAAGTCGATGTCCGGGCGCCGGCGCTTGCCCACGCGGAGCATGCCGAGCGAGAAGTCGCAGGCCACGACGTCCACTCCGGCATCCGCATACGGCTCGGAGGAGGTGCCCGTCCCCGCGGCGAGGTCGAGGACGCGCTGGCCCGGGTCCGCGTCGACCGCCTCGAGGACCACCTTCCGCCACCGGCGGGTCTGGCCGAGCGAGAGGAGGTCGTTCATCACGTCGTACCGAGGGGCCACCTCGTCGAACATGGTGGCGACCTCGTCGGGCCGCTTCTCGAGGGATGCCCTGCTGCCTGCGTTGTTCACCCGCACCATTCTGCCAAACTTCTCGGCGGCGCCCCGTCCTTGAGTACTCTTGATCCATCATGAAGCACCCCTTGCGCGCCCTCACGGTCGATCTGGGCACCACCGACCTCCCAGCGCTCCTGAGCGATCCCGACGCGCAATGCTGGATCCGCCGCGGTGAGGGCCAGGTCGGCTTCGGCGAGGCGGCGCGGTTCTCCGTCACCGGTCCGGAACGGTTCATCGAGGCCGAGGCGTGGTGGAAGCAGACCGTCCTCGAGGCCCAGATCCGTGACGACGTTCAGCATGCCGGGACCGGGCTTCTCGCCTTCGGCAGCTTCGCGTTCTCCAAGACCTCCCCATGCCCCTCGCGGCTCGTCGTGCCCGAACTGACCGTCGGCCTCCGGGACGGGCGCGCCTGGGCCACGCTGGTGACCGGCAGCGAGCCGTCCAAGGCCGAGGTGAGGGGCGCCGTCGTGCGCGCCCTCGCAGGAGAGCGGAAGCGCACGACGGCGGCGGTCGGCTCGGCGGGCAGCCTCGCCTCGGGCGGCGCGGGCCTCGCCGGGCCCGTGACCCTCGGACCGGGTGCGCTGGGGGAACAGACCTGGATGGACGCGGTGTCCGCGGGGGTGGCGCACATCGCTGCCGGGGAGCTCGAAAAGCTCGTGCTCGCGCGGGACATCGTGGTCGAGAAGGGCGCGGGGATCGCGCGCAACGAGGTGCTGCGGTGGCTCGCGGCCGCCTACCGGGACACGTGGGTCTACGGCGTGGACGGGCTGGTGGGCGCCACCCCTGAGATGCTCATCCAGGTCGCGGGGCGCACGGCCCAGGCGAGGGTGCTCGCGGGGACGCTGGACCGGCGCGAGGCGAACGGCAAGGGCCTCGACTACGCCGAGCGGGTGCTCGCCGGGTCGCCGAAGCAGCGGCACGAGCACGAGATCGCGATCCAGTCGCTCACCACAGCCCTCGAGCCGTTCTCGGAGGCCATGAACTCCCATGCCGAGCCGTTCATCCTCGAGCTGCCCAACGTCTTCCACCTGGCCTCGGATGTGAAGGCGGAGCTCGCCGACGTCGAGGGGCACGTGCCGACCTCGCTGGCGCTCATCAACGCCCTGCACCCGACGGCGGCTGTGTGCGGCACCCCGACCGAGGTGGCGGGCGCCCTGATCCGTGAGCTCGAGGCCATGGACCGCGGACCGTACGCGGGGCCGGTGGGGTGGCTCGACGCTGCGGGGAACGGCGAGTGGGGCATCGCGCTGCGCGGCGGGGTGATCGAGTCGCCTACTGCCATGCGGCTCTACGCGGGGTGCGGGATCGTCGAGGCGTCGGACCCTGCGGCGGAGCTGGCCGAGACGTGGGCCAAGTTCCGCCCGATGCTCGAGGCGCTCGGCGTCGAGCGCTAGGGCGAGCCGGCGGGCCGCATTCGCCACGCCAGGGACCCCGCAACGGCTTCCTTCCGTCGGGGTCCCTGACGGCCTTCGCGGGGTTGCAGTGCCGCGGGCGGCGCTCTCCCTAGAGGACCTTGCCGAGGAAGGCCTTGGTGCGTTCGTGCTGCGGGTTGGCGATGATCTCGCGGGGATTACCCGACTCGACCACCACACCGCCGTCCATGAAGGTCAGGGTGTCCCCGACTTCGCGGGCGAACCCGATCTCATGGGTCACCACGATCATCGTCATGCCGGACTTCGCAAGGTCCTTCATGACGTTGAGCACATCCCCCACTAGCTCGGGGTCGAGGGCCGAGGTCGGCTCGTCGAAGAGCATGAGCTCGGGCTCCATGGCCAGCGCGCGCGCAATGGCGACGCGCTGCTGCTGGCCGCCGGAGAGCTGCGCCGGGTAGTGGTTGGCCCGGTCGGAGAGCCCCACCTGGTCGAGCAGCTCGAGGCCACGCTTCCGGGCCGAGGCCTTGTCTCGGCCCTTGACCTGGACGGGGGCTTCCATGACGTTCTCGAGGGCCGTCTTGTGGCCGAAGAGGTTGAATCGCTGGAACACCATGCCGATGTTGCGGCGCTGGCGTGCGATGTCTTTGACGGTCAGCTCATGGAGCTTGCCGCCGTGCTCGCGGTAGCCGATGAGCTCGTCGTTGACCCAGATCCGGCCTGCGCTGATCGACTCGAGGTGGTTGATGCAGCGCAGCAGGGTGGACTTGCCCGACCCCGAAGGGCCGACCAGGACCGCGACCTCACCCTGCTGGACAGTCATGTCGATCCCGCGCAGCACGTGGTGCTGGCCGAAGTACTTGTGCACGTCCTGGATCCGGACGAGCTCCTTCGCCCCGGGGGCGGCGTGGTGGATGCTCTCGGGCGCCGGTGCGCTCATCGTCCGCTCTCCTCGATGTCCTTGCCGGTCACGGTCGGGCCGCCGGGCATGGTGCCCCCGGGGCCAAGGCCAGCGGCAGCGGCCTTGGCCGCCGCACCGTTCACTGGGGCCTGGACCAGGTTGTCGACGCCCCTGCCGTAGTACTTCTCGATGTAGTGCTGGCCGACCATGAGGATGCTGGTGACCACGAGGTACCACGCGGCCGCCACGATCAGCAGTGGGATCGGCAGGTATGTCCGGTTCGCGAGAGTATTGGTCACGAACGTCAGGTCCAGGGTGAACGGCACAGCGAGGACAAGCGAGGTGGTCTTGAGCATGCCGATCGTCTCATTGCCCGTCGGGGGGACGATCACGCGCATGGCCTGCGGCAGCACAATTCGCCACATGATCTTGGTCCCCCGCATGCCGAGCGCCTCCGCAGCCTCGACCTGGCCCTTGTCCACGGACTTCAAGCCCGCACGGAAGATCTCGGCGAGGTATGCGGACTCGTTCAGGCCCAGGCCCAGCACTGCGGCCCAGAAGGCGTTGAGCAGGTCCTGGGTGGTGAAGCTGAGCAGCTCCGGGCCGAAGGGGACACCGACGCTCAGCTTCGGGTACAGCACCGAGACGAGTCCCCAGAAGATGAGCTGGGTGTAGACAGGGGTTCCGCGGAAGAACCACACCCAGAACCACGACGACCAGCGCAGGATCGGGTTGTCCGACTGCCGCATGAATGCGAGGACGACCGCGAGGACGATCGCGAGGACCATCGACAGGACGGTGAGGAGGAGCGTCCACCCCACGCCCCGCACCACGTTCACATCGAGGATGTAGAGCGCAAAGGTGTCCCAGTGGAAGTTGGGATTAGTGGCCAGGCTCTGGATCGCCAAGGCCGCGACGATGAGGATGACGGCCGCCCCGACCCACCGGCCGGGGTGACGCACCGGCACGGCCTTGATCAGCTGCGGCGAGCCGCCCTTCACGGCCTCTGGGGTTTCGGCCCTATGAACAGTCATGGCACTCACGACGAGACAGACGGGTTGACTTCGGACTTGGAGACAGCGCCCTCGGAGTTGTTCCACGTCGCGAGGATCTTCTTGTAGGAGCCGTCGCCCATGAGCTTGGTCAGGGCCTTCTGGACGAGGTCAGTGAGCGCCGTGTCGCTCTTTGCCACGGCGATGCCCTGCGGGGCGGCGTCGTACGTGTCGCCGATCTTCTCCACCCCGCCGTTGGTCTGCTGGATGGCATAGCCGGTGATCGGCGAGTCCGCGGCCATCGCGTCGAGGCTACCGCTCACGAGGCGGGTATTGAGATCGGTCTGCGCCTTGAGCGAGACGATGTTGATGGCCTGCTTCCCGGACGCCGTGCACTTGGCGTTGCGGTCCTTGAGGTCTGGATCCTCCTGGACGGTGCCCGTCTGGACGCCGATCGTCTTCCCGCACACGTCGTCCAGCGAGAACTTCTTCGGATTGCCCTTCTGCACGGCCCACGCGGTGCCGGCATTGAAGTAGCTCACGAAGTTGACGGCCTGGAGGCGCTCCTTGTTGATGGTGAAGGAGCTGATGCCGAGATCGTACTTGGGGCCGAGAGCGGGCAGGATGCCGGTGAAGTCTGCTGTCTGGACCTCGACCTTGAGGCCCAGAACGGCGCCGATCGCCTTCGCGAGGTCTACGTCGTAGCCCATCGGCGTGTGGTTGTCCGCGCCCCCGAGGAACTCTGCCGGGGCGTAGGTCGTGTCGGAGCCGACCACGAGGGTGCCTTTGGACTTGATGGGAGCCGGCACCTGCGATGCGAGCGAATCATCCTTCGCGACGGACGTGGGGTCGAATGACGCTGACGACGCCGACGACGCCGGCTTGCTCCCGCCACCGGTTTCGGAGGCGTTGGTGCAGGCCGTAAGGGCCAGCGCGCCGACGGCGAGGACGGCCGCGCCCTTGACCGCGAGCTTCGCGGAGAAAGTCATATGTCTGCCTTCACTTGGAGGTGCGTGTCGGAAGTGCTAGTGCGACGACCCATCCTACCGTGTCACCAGCAGGATGAGATGTGCATCACAGACAACTAATGTTTCACCATTGGACAATATCGGAGAGCCCGAATCAAGCCCGGGGCGAGGAGATGGTTCTGGAATTCCAGACTGGGCCGGTCCGGCTAGGACCGGACGCCGACCGCGTCGACCACCGCAGCGCGGATCCGGCCATGCAGCGCCCTGAGCCCGCTCCGGTCAACGCGCGCCTCGATGATCTCACGCCCAGCCCGCCGGGGAGCCGAGAGCGCGTCGGCGGCCTCCGCCGTCGTCCGCACGAGTGTGTGCCGTACCCCGTACGCGGCGGCGAGCGCACGCAGGTCGGCGCGGTGCGGTGTCCCGAAGAGACGTTCGACCGCGACTCCCGCCCCCGGGTGGCCCGGCTCGCGGCCCACCCTGCCGTGCTCGAGGAGGCCGAAGATCGCGCCCCCGGAGTCGTTCAGCACGACGGCGCGAACATCGGGTTCCGCCTCCCCCTCCCCGATGAGCAGGCCGCCCGCGTCGTGCAGGAGCGTCAGGTCCCCGAGGAAGACGGTGGTCTCGATGCGACGGCCGAGCCAGAGCCCACTGGCCGTCGAGACGGTGCCGTCGATGCCCGCCAGGCCCCTGTTGGCGAAGACGCGCGCGGCTGGCTGGGGGGCAGGGGCGGCCGCGAGGTCCACGTCCCGGATGCCGTTCGACGAGCCGAGCATGAGCTGGCCTCGGGCGTTCTCCCACACGAGCTGCGCGAGGCGCGGCCCCGTGAGCGGCGCGCCCGGGCCGGTGATGATCCGGTCCACCGCCTCCTGCGCGGCGGCGCCGGCGAGGAGCCACGCATCGAGCCAGCCCTCGGCGCCGCGCCCGGCAAAGCCGGAGAGGACGTCGAGGTCGTCGATGAGCCGCTCGCGGCGGCGCCCCTCGCGGAACCAGGCGGCGGGGCGTGCGTGGTACAGCGCAGTCTGGACGCCTTCCCGTGCGAGGAGCTTGGTGACAGGCCGAGAGAGGGTGGGGCGCCCGAACAGGACGACCCGCTCGATGGCGTCCCCAGGCGGCCCGTCGAGCAGGAGCCGGTACGGACCCACAGCGTGACCGCCGAACCGCGCGTTCGAGGTCGGCTCCGCGAGGAGCGGCAGCCCGTGCGCGGCTGCGAATGCCTCCGCGAGCGGCCCCGCACCATGGCCCGCGAGGACCGCCGTGCGCCGGGGCGGTAGACCGCCGAGGGCCGCGACCGGAGGGCGGCGGTACGCATACGGCTGCACCGGCGGCGCGTCCCATCCGCCCAGCGAGGGCTCCCAGCCCTCCTGGGGAACGAGCGGCTCGCGGAAGCACAGGTTGAGCTGGGCTGGGCCCGCCGGAACGCCGTCGAGTGCGCCGGTCGCCGCGGAGAGCGCCGTCCGCACGGAGGACGACGGCGACGCGCCCGCCTCGACCGTCGCCGCGAAGCGCACGTGCTCGCCGAAGAGGTCGAACTGCTCGGTGGTCTGGTTGGCCCCGGTGCCGTGCAGATCCTCGGGCCGGTCTGCGGAGAGCACCACGAGCGGGACCTCCGCGTGGTTCGCCTCCATCACGGCGGGCACAAGATTCCCCACGGCCGAGCCGCTCGTGGTGACGACCGCCGTCGGCCGTCCCGAGGAGAGCGCGGCGCCGAGCGCCGTGAAGCCGCCCACCCGCTCGTCGATCCGGACCACGAGCTCGAGGTGGCCGCGCCCCTCCGCCTCGGCGAGCGCGTACGCGAGCGGCGCGCTGCGGGACCCGGGGCAGACGACGACACAGCGGACGCCGCCCGCGAGCAGCTCGTTGACTGCTTCGCGGGCGGCGTCGATGGAACTGAGGGGACTCACCTTCCCATCGTAGGGTTTCGGCTGGGTTCAGCGACCGATCACTTGGCGTGGACGGACGGAAGCACCTGAATGATGCTCGGGCGCGGGGCGCGCACCTGGCCTGCGGCGGGGGCAGTGCCCTGGGCAACGTAGTCCGGGAAGAGCGAGTTCGGTGCCTCGAACGAGCCCTCCTCCCCGGGGTGCTGGACCGCGACGTAGACGTGGCGCTCCTCGTCGTGGACGATCGGGCCGCAGGTCTCCGCATCGCGCGGGACGGCGAGGAACTGCTCCACCCTTCCACGCTCGGGGCCCTCGAGCGTGACCTTGAAGAGGCCGTCGTTGTAGCCGATCGCACTCGGGGCGCCGTCCGTGGCGAGCCACATGTAGCCGGAGGAGTCGAACGCGACGTTGTCCGGGCAGGAAATCGGGGAAACCTGGTCTGTGGGGTAGCCCGCGAAGTACGTGGACTGGTTCTTCGCCGGATCGCCGCAGACGAGGAGCAGGTTCCAGCCGAACGTCGTGGCGGTCTGGTCGCCGCCGTCCTCGGTGATCTCGACGATGTGCCCGTCCCGGTTCTGGCGGCGCGGGTTGGCCTCGTCCGCTGGGGCGTTGGAGCCCTCGCCGCGTTTGGAGTTGTTCGTGCAGACCACGTACACCTTGCCGGTGGTCGGGTGCGGCTCGACATCCTCGCAGCGGTCCATCTTCGTCGCGCCGGCCTTGTCTGCCGCCAGACGCGTGTAGACGAGGACCTCCTCGACGCTCATGCCCGCGATCGCGGACGTGCCGTCGACGACGAGCGGGAGCCACTCGCCAGCACCGTCGAACGCGCCGTCGGACGGGAGCTTTCCCGTGCCGTCGATCTCGGCGGCCGGGGAGTGGCCCGTGAACTTGGCGACGTAGAGGTTGCCCTCGGAGAGGAGGGTCATATTGTGTGCACGGTCCGCGGGTGTGCCTCCGTCGCGATAGGTGTTCTTGGAGACGAACTTGTAGAGGTAGTCGAAGCGCTCGTCGTCGCCCGAGTACGCGACGACCTTGCCGTTCGCGGCGATCCGGACGTTCGCGCCCTCGTGCTTGAAGCGGCCCAGAGAAGTGTGCTTCTTCGGGGTCGACGTCGGATCCATCGGGTCCACCTCGATGACCCAGCCGAAGCGGTTCTCCTCGTTCTCGTAGCCGGCGTTGCGGGTATCGAAGCGCGGGTCGTCAAGCTCCCAGCCGCGACCCGTGGCCCTGTCCTGGAGGCCATAGCGCTTCTGCGCGGCAGACCTCCCGGCGGAGCGGAAGTAGCCGTTGAAGTTCTCCTCGCCGGAGAGGATCGTGCCCCACGGCGTGGTGCCGCCGGCGCAGTTGCCCAGCGTGCCCCGAACCTTGCGCCCGGTGGGATCCGCCACGGTCTTCACCAGAGCCGAGCCCGCTGCGGGGCCGGTGAGCTCATACTCCGTGTTGAGGAGGAAGCGGCGGTTGCGCGGCGCCCCCTTGACATAACTCCATGCGCTGTTCTTGTCGCGGCGCGTGAGCTCGACCACGGAGAGGCCGTGGGCTGCACGGGCGACGGCGCGGACGCGGGCCTTCTCGCCGGCGAGCTGTGCCGCCGGGAACATGATGTCCTCGTTGGTGTACTCGTGATTCGTGAACAGGACTGCGCGGTGGCCGTTGTCGCCGTCGATACGGAGGATGTCCGTGTAGTCGTTGTTGTAGCCGAACTGCCTGGCCTGGGCCTCGGCGGTCTGGTCCATGACGTCGAACTCGGGCGAGTCGCTGAAGAGCGGGTCGCCCCAGCGGATGATCGGCTGCCACGAGTAGCCGGACGGCACGGTGAACTCGTCCACGAGCTTGTTCACAGGCTTGATCGGGGTGAAGTCGAGCTGGCTGTTGACGGCCTTGGCTCCCGGGGCGAGGCGCTGGCCCGCGGCCTCGGCCTTGCCGCCGGTGAACGCGAGGGTGAGGGCGCCGGCGAGCCCGAGGCCGAGCGCGGAGCGGCGGGAGATGGCCCCGGCTGCGATGTCGCGGAAGTAGCTGTTGGCCGAGGTGTTGCAGACCTCGCCGAGGCACGCGTTGTCGCACTTGAGCGCGCACGTGACGGCGCTTCGCTTGCCGCGGACATGGTCCAGCATGGGCAGGAGGGGACGGCGGGATTCAGACAAGGGGAACGTCCTTACTGGTGCGAGCAGATTGACTGTCCGACCAGACGACCATTCCCAGCAAAAATTCAGCCGATGCATAGGTTAACTCAAGGTGAATGGGCTAGCGAGGTTCGTCACAGTGAACGGGGCAGGGCCTCAATGGCCCACTTGCCCCCTCGCGAGCACCGCGTGGCAGCGGCGCAGCCGCTCGAGCCACCACTCGCGGCGGTCGATGGGCGCGGCGAACCGCTCGAGCAGCTCCGGGTCCGGTGTGGCCCGCTCCGCGAGGGAGTCCGCCGACACGAAGCCGGCCTCGGGCACGAGGGGCGAGGCGACGACGTCGTGCGCCAGCAGCGCTCCGGTGCCCAGCCCGCACGCGTGGGGCAGCGACGGCAGGGCGGCCGCGAGGGCGACGCCGGCAGCGAGCCCCACCGAGGTGTCGATCGCCGAGCTCACCACGGCCGGCAGCCCCGCCTCGCGGACGATCTCCAGCGCCCGCCGCACCCCGCCCAGCGGGGCTGCCTTGACGATGATGAGGTCCGCGGCGTGCGCTCGGGCCACGCGCAGGGGGTCCTCCGCCTTCCGGACGGCCTCGTCCGCGGCAATCCGCACGGGAGTCCCCCGCGCTTCGAGCAGCGCGCGGACCTCTGCCAGCCCATTGATGCCCGGCACCGGCTGTTCGGCGTACTCGAGGCTGAACTCGTTGAGCCTCGACAGCGCCTCCACCGCCTCCGGAACGGTCCAACCCGCATTGGCATCCACGCGCAGGTCCGCCTCGGGGAGGGCATCGCGGATGGCGGCGACCCGGGCAACATCATCTGCGAGGGCCTGCCCCCGCTCGGCGACCTTGACCTTGACCGCGCTTACGGGCCCGAACGCCGCGAGCACCTCGCGCACCTGGCCGGCCGGAACCGCCGGGACAGTGGCGTTGACCGGCACGCGAGCGCGTACCGGCTCGGGGAACCCCTCCCAGGCCGCTTCGATCCCGGACGCGAGCCAGCGCGCGGCCTCGGCGTCACCGTACTCGAGGAATGGCGCGAACTCACCCCACCCCGCGGGGCCGCGCAGCAGCAGCGCCTCGCGCTCGGTCACGCCGCGGAACCTCACGCGCATCGGCAGGCGCACGACGGCGGCGCTCGCCTCGAGCTCGGAGAGGTCCGGTAGCCCAGCGGCCGGGGCAGTGCTCATGAACCCACTGTAACGACAGCACCGGCGAGCACCGCCCACGAGGCAACGCCCGCCAGGGCGATCACCGCCGCGAACGTGAACAGCCACACGGCGGAGGGCACCCCGGTCCTGCGGGCGAGGTTGTACGCGTCCGAGCTACCCAGCTCGCGGCGGCGCGCGGTGTGGACCATGACGACGTTCCACCAGTCACGGGCAGCACCGAGGACCAGCGCGAGGCCCACGGCGAGGGTGAGGTGGCCCTGGATGTCCGGCGGGACCGCCACGACGATCACGGCAACAGCGAGGATGGCCCCGCTCAGGATCAGGACGCCGGCGAGGTTGCGGATGAACAGGAAGACGAGCACGAGCAGGACCAAGGACACCGACAGCGCGGCCCTCCCCCAGCCCGCCGCGGAGGCCCATGCGAGGGCAGCCCCCACGACGGCCGGGGACGGGTAGCCCCAGAACCCGAACCACACCGCCCTTCCCCTGCCGACGCCGCGGGTCGTGCCGCCCTGGTCCAATCGCAGCGTGATGCCGGTGACGCGCATGCCCGTGGCCAAGCCTGCGAAGGCGTGGCCGAGCTCGTGGACGATCGTGACGAACCGGCCGAAGAACCGCCACAGGAACGGGACAACGCACAGGGCTGCTGCGATGCCGAGGAGCCAGGCAAGCTCCGACGGCGGCACCGCCAGCGGGTGCGAGCGGGCGAACCCCTGCACAAAACCGTCGATGAACGCCTGCCACCACACTTGGACCACGCTTCCCGAGCGTAGCCGAGGCAACTGGGTCGTCGGTGGCTGCCGAAGTGTGCGCTCGTGCTCAGACGGGCTGGCCGCACCGGCATGTCGCATCGCGACACGCCGCTGCGCACGCGCATGTCCACCCCCAGTCTGAGCAGGATGGGACGCCGTCGCCCGCCCATGGCAGGCTTGGGACATGCCCGCCCACCGCGCCCCTGCCCCAGGGCCTTTCCTGTTGGCCGGGCTCCTCGCAGCCGCGGCCTGCGCGGGAACCTACTGGGCCTTCGTGCGCACGCGAGCCGGCCAGGAGCTCGACCAGTCCGCACTGCTCGAGGCCGCCGCCATGTTCGGCAGCTGGAGCCGGGACAACCTCACGGCGCTCAATAGCCTGCCCGCCGCCGCCGCTGCCATCGCGGCCGCCGCGCTCGCCCACGCGCTCCTCGTACGACGCCGCCGTGCCGCCCCGGCGATTGCCCTCACCGCCGCGCTGGGGGCCAACGCCGCCAGCTATGTGCTCAAGCACTGGGCGCTGGCCAGGCCGGATTTCGGATTCAGCGCACTCGGTGAGAACACGCTGCCCTCCGGCCATGCGACGCTCACGGCCTCAGCCGCCGCCGCGGTCTTCCTGGTGGCCCCGCCGCGCTGGCGCCCTGCCGCCGCGTTCGCCGGTGCCACCTATGCCGCCGCAACCGGGCTCGTCATGCTCGTCAACCACTGGCACCTGCCCGCGGACGTCGTGGCCGCGTTCTGTCTCGTCGCGGCGGTGATGGCTCCGGCCCTGTGGATCGTCCTCCATCGGGAGGGCCGGAAGGTGACCCGCGCTGGTACCGAGGATGCCGAGCGCCGCTGGCTCCGCCGTTCGGTGCGCGCCTCCCTTGCCGCAGCCTCGGTGACCGCCGTGTCGCTCCTGCTCATCCTCGCGGTCCCGCACGCCGAGCGCAGGGCCGGCACGGTCCCTCAGGTCTTCGCGGCCGCTGCCGGCGGGATCGTCGCGGTCGGATACGCCGGTTCGGCCGCGGCGATCCGGCTCGCCGCCGGGCGCCGCACCGCCTGACCCCAGGCAGCCTCTTGGGTCCGCCACAGGTCTTTGTGGGACGCTGGACACCATGCCCGTCAAGAGCCGCGCACGCGAAGTGACCCAGCCCGCTGGCCACCAAGCCCCGGACGAGGGTGAGGGTCCAGCCACGCCCCGAGCGACCCCGCGCGTAGAGCCCTTCCTGCTCGCCTCGCTCGCCGCAGTCGCCGGGCTGCTGGCAACCTACCTGTTCTTCGTGCGCACTACCACGGGCCAGTACATCGACGAGTCCGCCCTCGTCGAGGCCACCCAGCTGTATGGCGCCGCGACCAGGGCCTCGCTGCGCTTCCTGGACTACCTGCCGGCGCTCTCGGTCGTGCTCGGCGCGCTCGCGCTGGGCTACGCCGTCCTCGTACGACGCCGCTGGGTCGCCTCGCTCATTGCCCTCGCCGGAGCGGGCACGGCCAACATTGCCACCCAGATGCTGAAGAACGACGTCTTCACCCGTCCCTTCCGTGGAATCGAGACCTTCGCCGAGAACTCGCTGCCCTCGGGCCACACGACGCTTGCCGCCTCAGCCGCGGCGGCGGCCTTCCTCGTCGCCTCGCCCCGCTGGCGCCCCCTCGTCGCCTGTGCGGGCGGCACCTACGCGGTCGGGACCGGCGTCGCGACCCTCGTGAACCAGTGGCACCGGCCCGCAGACGTGGTCGCGGCGTACCTCGTCGTCGCGGTGTTCATGGCCCCGGCGGCATGGCTCGTGCTGCGGACCGGCACGAGGTGGAACGCGTGGGGCGGGTTCGGGAGCCATCCGGGCTCATCACGGCTCTGGATCTTCCTTCCGACGCTCGTGGGGCTGGGCGCTGCCGCTCTGGCCGTGGTCGAGCTGATGCGCATTGCGCCGATGGCCGGCCAGGAGGAGAGCACCACTAACTACTTCTGGGCCGGCTCGGCCCTGATCGTGATCATCGGCTATCTGATCGTCACGTCGGCGTCATGGCTCGTGGGCTACGAGTCGCGCCGCATTCCGCACTGATTCGCCCGGCCCTGGGCCTCGCGCCCTGCCGATGCCCACGCTTACGGGCTCACGGCCTCGCGGCCCGCGGCACGCTCCATGCGAGCACGGCGGCTGCGGCGAGCCCCAGCAGCCCGGCGGAGGCCACCCCCACGCCGAGGGCCGCCACCGCGGTCACCGCGGAGAGCAGCACTGGTCCAAGGGTGCTGCCGGAATCGGCCATGAGGCGCCACAGCCCAAGGAACTGGGCCCGCCCGTGGGCCGGTGAGAAGTCCGCGCCGAGGGTCATGATCATGCCGGATCCGATCCCATTGCCGAGGCCCAACAGGCACGAGACGGCGAGGAAGGGCCAGAACGCGGAGGTGAAGGGCATCGCGATGAGGGCCAGGCCCATGATCGTCATCGACGGGACGGCGACCGCGAGCCGGCCGCGCAGGTCCATGACCCGGCCGCCGGGGTAGAAGAGCAGCAGGTCCACCCCGCCGGCGATCCCGTACACGAGCGACGCCGTGGGGGCATCGAGGCCTAGGTGCTCGGCCCACAGCGGAATGACCACCTGGCGGGACTGCCGGACGGCTGAGACGAACAGGACCCCGAGCCCCACGGTGGCGAGGACCTTCCAGTGTGCCGCGGCCACGCGCCCAAGGCGGGCCTGCCCAGGGGAACCGGGTCCTGCGGCGTCGTCCTCGAGATCCGGCATGAACAGCGCCACGGCGGCCGCACCCGCGAACACCACGACTCCGACCCAGTAGGCCCCGCGCAGGCCCCACACCTGCATTGCCGCGGCGCCGAGGAATGGGCCGAGGAAAAGCCCAATCCGCAGCGTCCCGCCCAGGGTCGAAAGGGCGCGGGCACGGAACCCGAGCGGCACGGCCTCGGTGAGATACGTCTGCCGTGCGAGGTTGGTGACGCTCCCGGCCATTCCAAGCACGACGAGGGCGGGCATGAACTGCCACAGCTCGGTGGCGAGCGCGGCGATGCTCAGTGCGACGGCGCCCGCGGCCTGGGCGCCGACAATCGCCCACCGCTCTCCGAATCTGACCGTGAGAAGCGAGGCGGGGAGGTTGAAGACGAGGGAGCCGAGGCCGATGAGGGTCACGGTGAGAGCGGCAACGGCCACCGAGCCGCCGAGGTCCCGCGCCGAGAGCGCCACGACCGGGAGCACCGCGCCCTCTCCGAGGGAGAAGAGCACTGAGGGCCCGAAGGCGGGGACGGCGATCGAGAGCAGGGAGAACTCCTCGTTGCCTGATCGAACCACTCCCCCACTCTAAAGCCCGAGACTAAATGCTCTTGCAGGCGCCGGGTGGGAGCGAGTATCTTATTTCCAGTCTCTGGACAAACTATGGAGACTATGAGGGACACCGTGCGAGGGCTGCACGGCCGCTATTGGGGGGCGACCGTGCGGCCCTCCAGGTACTACCGCTGGTAGCCGGAGATGATCGCCGCCGCGATCTCCCGGTAGGCCTGCCTGGTGGCCGGGCGAAGGCGGTCCAGGGCAACCAGGTCACCGTCGGCCATCGAGCGGTCGTGGGGGACGGTGATGAGCGCACGGCACATTCCGGACAGGGTCGCCTCGATCGCGCCCTTGTCCACGCGCGCCGAGACGTCGTCCTTGTCCGTCACCACGACGATCGCGCTCTGCGCGAGCCGGTCATAGCCGTGCGCTGACAGCCAGCGCAGGGTGTCCCGCGCCCTCTTGGCGCCGCTGACCGCGTACCCTGCCACGACCACGATGTTGTCCGCGTCCTCGAGGATCCCTCGCATGGCCGGCCTGCTCACGCCCGTCCCGCAGTCCGTGAGGGTCACGGCGAAGTGCCGCGCCACAAGGGCGTGCACACGCCGGTAGTCCTCGGCGGTGAGCGAGTCGGAGAGCTCGGGGTCCTGCTCCCCGGCGAGCAGGTGCAGGCTGCCGGCCTGGTGGAGGTACTTCAGGAGGTCCGCCCGGGAGGTGACAGAGTCGAAGTCCCGCAGGAGTCCCGTGATCGAGTGCCTCCGCTCGGACTCGTAGGAGCCCTCTCCGAGGGCCCGCTCGACGAGGTCACCGGCATCTGGGTTCGCGTCGATCGCACAGGGCGGCTCGGGCCGCAGCTCCGCGAGCGTCAGGCCCACGCCGACCGTGGTGGAAGTCTTGCCGATGCCGCCCTTGAGCGAGAGGAAGGCCGTATTCCAATTCCCCTCAAGACGGCGGGCAATCCGCTTCTCGAGCAGCTCCTCCTGCCGCTGGTGCTCCGAGGCGCCGAGGTTCAGCGTGCCGCCCGTGATCCGGTAGAGGAACCCCCGGAAGCCGCCAGGCGGGGGCGGGAGCGTTGAGCGGATGAACCCTGCCGGCGCAGCGGAGGATGTCTCCTGGGCGGGAGCGGCCGGCTGCGCGGGCGGGCCCGAGGTCCCTCCGCCCACGACGGTGGCCGCCTCCTGCGGCCCCACGTGCCGGCTCGTGTGCGGCGTGGCAGTGGGAGCGGCGCTGCGGCGGGCGCTCTCGCGCGCCGGTGGAGGGGGGCTGGCGGGAGAATCGGGAGGCGCGGTGTCCGCCGACGGCGCGGCGGCGGCGTCGTGCGCGGTTGCGGCAGGGCGCCGAACGGGCTGCGGCGGAGCGACGGGTGGCGGGGCGGCAGGCCACGCAGCCGGGGCAGCGCCGGCCGTCCGCTTGTCGGGGGCGGGCGGCGGCGACGCAGGCGGGGTAGCATCGGCCACCGGCTTCTCACGGGCTGGCGCGGGGCCTGGCGCAGGGCCTGGCGCGGAAGGCGGGGCGCCCACCTGTTCGGGGGCCAGTTCCGGAGCGGGCTCAAGGGCGGGCCCGGCGTCCGGCTCGGCGATGGGCTCACCTGAAGGCGCGAGGGCCACCGCGGCGGCAGGGTCTGCGGCGGGCTCAACCTCGGCGGGAGCCGTCGCGGGAGCCGTCGCGCGGTGCGGCGCGGACTCTGCCGTGCCCGCGCCGCCCGGCCGAGCAGGCGCGTCAGTGGATTCCTCCGTGGCGGGCACGGCATCGGCGGGTCCGGTGGAGCGGCGCGCGGCTTCCTCCGCCTCGCGGAGGCGCCGAGCCTCGCGGCGTGTCATGGGAACGGGTGGCGGGGCCTGCTCCCCAGCTGGCGTCTCCATCGTGCTGCCCCTTCGCTCTTGCCTGCCGTGGTCCAGCGGCGGAGTCAGCTCAGGCTGCTGGCCTTGAGCCGCTGGATGAACAGCCGGGACTGCTCCGGGCCGTACGGGAGGATCGGGACGGCCTTGGTAGCGTCGTCGGGCGTCTCCCGCGTGGCCTGCCTGGCCGAACGAACCGCCGTCGCCATCGTATCCGCCATGGTGCGTACAAACGCATCGCTGCACAGGCCGCCATGGCCGGGCACCAGATGCTCGTAGCGGTTGCGGAGGGCTGAGATGTGCCGCAGCGTGTCCGCCCATTCTTCAGGGAACGAGTCTCCGAACTCGGGATAGGCGCCCTCCTCGACGAGGTCGCCAGAGAACAGGGTGGACGCGGTCCCGACGAGGACGTCGCCGTCCGTGTGTCCGCGCCCGAGGTAGAAGAGGGTCACGGACGCGCCGCCGAGGTCCACGAGCACGGGCTGGTCCCGCACCACCGCCGTCGGCACCACGATGCGCGCCCCCTCGCCCTCACCCGAGACCATCTCGGGCTCGGCCTCGGCCACCGCCATGCGATGCGCCTCGCCGTTCTCGGCGATTTCAGCGACGGCGTTCTCGTGTGCGTAGAACTCGGTCACGCCTGCCGCAGCGAACGCACCGTTGCCGAAGTAGTGGTCGTAGTGCGCATGGGTGTTTACGACGACGAGCGGCAGCTCGGTCTTCTCCCGCACCGCAGCGAGGATCTCGGCACCCTGGCGAGGGCCCTGTCCCGTGTCCACCACGAGCGCGCGCTCGTCGCCGACGACCAGCCCGATGTTGAGCCTCAGCGGCTCTGTTGCCAGGACGTAGGTGTTCGCTCCGAGATCCTGCCATTCAGCCACTGGTGTGCCGTCCTTCCGTGGGCGCTACGGGTTTCCCCCGATTCTGCCACGGCCCCTACAGGTCCGCGAGGACGCTGCCTGGCCGCTCGACAGCGTCTGCCACGAAGCGCAGGAACCCGCCGGCCGTGCCGCCGTCGCACACGCGGTGGTCGAACGTGAGGGTGAGCTGGACCACCTTGCGGACCGCCAGCTCGCCGTCCACGGCCCACGGCCTCTCGATGATCCGGCCGACGCCGAGGATGGCGGCTTCCGGGTGGTTGATGATCGCCGCGCTGCCGTCCACACCGAACACGCCGTAATTGTTGAGCGTGAACGTGCCGCCGAGGAGGTCCGCGGGGGAGGCCTTGCCGTCCCGCGCAAGGGCGGTGAGGCGGCGCAGCTCGGAATCGAGCTCGCGGGCGCTCATCATGTGCGCGCCGCGAATGGCGGGAACCACGAGGCCCCGGTCCGTCTGCGCCGCGAAGCCGAGATTGACGCCGTCGAACTGGACGATCTCCTGGCCGTCCCCCGGAGAGCCCTCGATGCGCGTGTTGAGCTCCGGATACTTGACCAGACCCGCGAGTACGAACCGGGCGATGAACGCGAGCAGGCTCGGACTGTTCTCCGGGTCGCGGTGCTTGAGGTCCTGGCGCAGGTCGACGAGCGCGGTCGCGTCGGCGTCGACCCAGACCGTCGCCTCGGGGATCTCCGTGCGGGAGCGGACCATCGCCTGCGCCACGGCCTTGCGGACGCCGGTGACGGGGGTGCGGGCGGCGATGCCGAGGCCGGTCCGGGCGTCCACCCCTCCCGCCGAAGTCACCCCCTGGGGCGCCGAAGTTACCCCGTCGGGGACCGAAGTCCCCCCGTCGGGGGCCGAAGTCACCCCAGCGGACTCGACGTCGCGGCGCATGATGAGCCCATCGGGGCCGGAGCCGACGACCGATCCGATCTGCACACCCAGATCTCGGGCCAATTTGCGCACGAGCGGCGAGACGACCCGCGCGGCCTGGGTGGGCGCCGTCGTGCGTTCCGGTTCGGTCATCGCGGCGGCGGACGACGGCGTGGCCCCCTTGCGTCGTCGGGTGCGCCCGCCTGCCGTCCCGCCCGGCGTGCCGTAGCCGATGAGGACGTTGCCCGAACCGGCTTCGCTCGCGGGTGCTTTTGCCCCTGCGCGCTCCTCGGTCCGGTAGTCCTCGGCACCAGTGGGGGTGACCTCGGGGCCCCGCGGGGTGACCTCGGCGGACGCGGTGGAGACGGTGATGAGCGGGGTGCCCACATCGATCGTGGCGCCCGCCTCACCGTGCAGCACGGCAACCGTCCCGGCAAAGGGAGTCGGCACCTCGACAATGGCCTTGGCCGTCTCGACCTCCGCGATCGGCTGGTCCACGGCCACGCTGTCCCCCACGGCGACGAGCCAGCGCACCAGCTCGGCCTCCGTGAGGCCCTCCCCGAGATCGGGGAGCATGAACGTCTTCTGGGCGGTATTCCCTTGTGAAGTCACGGCGGTCACCATGTCAGTCCTCCCACTGCAGATCGTCGAGGGCGTCGAGGATGCGGTCCACGCTCGGCAGGTAGTAGCGCTCGAGCTTGGGCGGCGGGAACGGGATGTCGAACCCGGTCACGCGGCGCACGGGGGCCGCGAGCGAGTGGAAGCAGCGCTCCTGAACCCGGGCCACGATCTCAGACGCCACCGAGGCGAAGCCCGAGGCCTCTGCGACCACGACGGCGCGGCCCGTCTTCCGCACGGAGGCGCACACCGTCTCGTCGTCGAAGGGGACGATTGTGCGCACGTCCACGACCTCGACCGAGCGTCCCTCGGAGGCGGCGGCCTCGGCGGCGGCGAGTGCAGTCGGGACCGTGGGGCCGTAGGCGATGAGCGTCGCGTCGGTTCCGGGGCGGGCCACCACCGCGGCGCCGTCCACGCTGAGCCGCCGCGCGCCGTCGTGCGCGAACTTGGCCCGCAGCGCCTCCAAGTCCAGAAGGTCCTTCGACCAGTAGAGCTTCTTGGGCTCCATGAACACCACGGGATCATCTGAGGCGATGGCCTCGCGCAGCATCCGATACGCGTCGGGGACGGTCGCCGGCGTGAAGACCTTGAGACCGGGAGTCTGGGCGTAGTACGCCTCGGACGAGTCGCAGTGGTGCTCCACGCCGCCGATCCCGCCCGCGTACGGCACGCGGATCACCAGCGGCAGCCGAACTCGGCCGCGCGTGCGGTTGTGCATCTTGGCGATGTGGCTCACGATCTGCTCGAACGCCGGGTACGCGAAAGCGTCGAACTGCATCTCGATCACCGGCCGGAGGCCGTTCATGGCCATGCCCAGGGCCATGCCCGCGATCCCGGACTCGGCCAACGGGGTGTCGAAGCAGCGGCTCGCGCCGAACTCCTTCTGCAGGCCGTCAGTGATGCGGAAGACGCCGCCGAGCGTGCCGACGTCCTCACCGAAGACCACCACGGATTCATCGGCGCGCATCGCGTCCGCCATCGCACTGGTCAGGGCCTTGGCGAAGGTGAGGGCCTCGGGGCCCTGGGTCTGGGCGGCGCGGGCGGCTGCGGCCTCGGCGACCGTGCTCATGCTCCCTGCTCCTCTCGGGAAACCTCGTCGGCCAGCTGCGTGGCCTGTTCGCGCAGCTGCGGGGTCGGTTCGGTGTAGACGAAGCGGAACAAATCCTGGGGATCCGTGCTGCTCTCCGTGCCGAGCCCCTCGCGGAGCTGGGCCGCCACCTCCTCGGCATCGGCGGCGAAGGCGGCCTCGGTCTCGTCGGTCAGCGCGCCCTCACCGCGCAGATACTCGCGCATGCGCTTGAGCGGGTCCTTGATGGCCCACGCTGCCACCTCGGCGTCCTCGCGGTAGCGGGTCGCGTCGTCGGCGTTGGTGTGGGCCTGCATCCGGTACGTGTAGGCCTCGACGAGGAGTGGGCCGGAGCCGGCGCGGGCGAGTCGCACGGCACGGTCGAGCACGGCGAGGAGGGCGACGGCGTCGTTCCCGTCCACGCGCTCCCCGGCCATGCCGTAGCCGATCGCCTTGTGGGCGAGCGATGGCGCGACCGTCTGATGCGCGAGCGGCACTGAGATCGCGTACTGGTTGTTCTGGACGAAGAACACGACCGGGAGGTTGAAGACGGCAGCGAAGTTGAGGGCCTCATGGAAGTCGCCCTCGCTCGTGGCGCCGTCTCCGCACATCGCGAGGACCACGGTGTCCTCGCCCCGCAGCTTGGCCGCATGGGCCACGCCGACGGCGTGCAGCAGCTGCGTGGTCAGGGGCGTGGACTGGATGCCGACCTTTTGCTCCTGGGGGTCGTAGCCGCCGTGCCAGTCGCCGCGGAACAGCGTCATGGTCTCGACCGGGTCAACCCCTCGGGTCATGACAGCCACTGAATCGCGGTAGGTGGGGAACATCCAGTCTCCGTCGGCGAGGCACATCGCGGCCGCAACCTGGCAGGCCTCCTGCCCGTGGCTCGACGGGTAGACGGCCATGCGGCCCTGGCGCACGAGTGCGGAGTTCTGGTCGTTGACGCGGCGGCCGATCACGAGGCGGCGGTAGCCCTCGAGAAGCTCGCTGGCCGCGGGGATCGGGTAGTCGTGGCCCGGGGCCGAGCCGCGCTCGTCCTCGGGGCGGAGCGATCCGTGCTCGTCGAGGATCTGGATCTGGGGCACGCGGCCGTGCACCGGGAGCATGTAGTCCTCGATGCTGATCCCGAAGCTGCGGATGGCCTCCTGTGCCTCGGCGGGAAGGGTCATGGCTCCTCCTTGGGCTGGACTTTCCTCAAGTATCCACTTCGATGGCTATTCGTATGCGAGAAATTGGATGATCATGGAAAAGTGGTGTCCGATCATTGCTTTTCAAAGACGCATTGTTGACATGACGTGCGTCACAGGAGGTTTCCATGGACGTTTCGCACGTCGGCCAGGATGGCCTCCGACGGTCCCCGGAGCCCAGGCCCCTCGATGATGTGGACCGCGCCATCCTCGCCCAGCTCACGGAGGACGCGCGCCGGTCGGTGACCACGATCGCGGAAAACGTCCACATCTCCCGCGCCCACGCCTACAACCGCATCGCGAAGCTCCAGGGGGACGGAGTCATCACGAAGTACACAGCACTGGTGGACCCCTCGCGGGCGGGGCTCCGGTCCAGCGCCTACGTGACGCTGAAGGTGCGACAGCAGACGTGGAAGGACCTGCGCGAGCGCCTGCGGGCCATTCCGGAGGTGCACCACATCGCCCTTGTGGGCGGTGACTTCGACGTCATCATCCTCGTCCGTGCCGTGGACAACACGGACCTGCGCCGCGTGGTCTTCGACCAGCTCCAGAGCATGCCCGGCGTCCTCGACACTCAGACATTCCTGGTGTTCGAGGACCTCGACACCCGCTGACCCCGCACGGGCGGCGGGGCGCGTCAGTGGTGGAAGGCGTTCCCGTGTCCCGGGTCAGGGAACGGGGCATCGGCGCCATCGAGATAGGCCACGGCGGTTCGAAGGTCCCCCAGGAAGCTCGTGGCGAGGTCGTGGGTGAACCCGTTGCGCACCACGACCCGCTGCACGGTCAGGTCGGCGAGGCCGTCCGGCATCGGGTACGCCGGGACGAGCCAGCCATTCATCCGCAGCCGGTCGGAGAGGTGGTGCAGGTTCCAGTGCCGAGTGTGGCCGGGGGCGAGGCTCCACGCGAAGACCGGGATGTCCGAACCGTCGTTCCAGAGCTCGAAGGCGTCCATGGCGCCGATTTCCCGGGCCAGGTACTCGGCCACGTCGCGGCACGAGGTGTGCACGGCCCGGTAGCCCTCGAACCCGAGCCGAAGGAACAGGTAGTACTGCAGGAGCACCTGGGCGCCCGGGCGGGAGAAGTTCAGGGCGAACGTGGGCATGTCGCCGCCGAGGTAACTCACGTGGAACACGAGGTCCTCCGGCAGCGCCTGGGCGTCCCGCCACACGATCCACCCGAGCCCCGGGTACACCAGCCCGTACTTGTGGCCCGAGGTGTTGATCGATGCGACCCTCGGCAGGCGGAAGTCCCATTCGAGCTCGGGGACGAGGAACGGCGCCACCATCGCCCCGGAGGCCCCGTCCACGTGGATCGGGACGTCGAGGCCGGTGGCAGCCTGGATCGCGTCGAGCGCCCGCGAGATCTCCACGACCGGCTCGTACATGCCGGTGTACGTGACGCCCATGATGGCCACGACCCCGATGGTGTTCTCGTCCACATACTGCTCGAGCCCGTGGCCGTCGAGCACGGGGTGCTCGCGCGAGATGGGCACGTACCGCGGCTCAACGTCCCAGTAGTTGCAGAACTTCTCCCAGCACACCTGCACGGCCGAGCTCATGACGAGGTTGGGCCGGTCCGCAGGCTTCCCGGCCGCGCGGCGAGCGTGCTGCCAGCGCCGCTTGAGGGCGAGCCCCGCGAGCATGCATGCCTCCGAGGACCCGATGGTGGAGGTCCCGATCGCGTGAGCCGGATCCGGCGCGTTCCAGAGGTCGGCGAGCATCCGCCAGCAGCGGTTCTCGATCTCGGCCGTCTTGGGGTACTCGTCCCTGTCGATCATGTTCTTGTCGACGGTCTCGGCGTAGAGCCGAGCAGCCTCGGGCTCCATCCATGTGCCGACGAACGTGGCAAGGTTCAGGCGCGCGTTGCCGTCCAGCATCGCGTCGTCGTGGACCACCTGGTATGCCGTGCCGGGCAGGCTCTCTCCCTCCGGGAGCGCGAAGCGGGGGAACTCCGTTGCTTCCCCGGGCCGGCTGAAGAGGGGGTTGAGCTCCACAGTCATGGCGGCGTCTCCACCCCTGACGGGCCTGCGCGTGCTCGAGGTCGGATGGAGCGAGGAGCGGGAGGCGGGCATGGTGGCACTCCTGTCAATCACGCAGGGGTCCGCAGATTCGCCCGGGCCGGGCGGGACAGGCCCAACGGTACCGTCAGCGGCAGGGGAGGTCGAGGACCACGGTGGCGTGGGATGGTTGGAGGGAGCAGTCCGGGAGGGACGATGGCGCGCGACGACGGTGAAGGAACCGCGGCCTCGGCGCGCCCTCCGTGGGTCATACTCCTTGTCGCCACATGCGTGGCGGTGGGCGTGGGCCTCGTGGTGGCCGTCGCGGCCCTGTTCACGGGTCCGTCCCAGCAAGCACCCGCGCCAGTGGCGCCGTCGAGCGCGGGGGGTCACGGTGCGCCGTCGTCCGCCCAAGGAGGGGCCTACCGCCTCAGCGACCCGCTCCCGTTCTCGGCCACGCCGGTATGGCACGCCGCGCCCAGCGCCGAGTACCGGCTCACCGCGGCGCCGGACGAGCTGCGCTACGTCTCCGACTCCGGCTGCCGGCTCTCCTTCCGCGCAGGGCCGCTGCACCCGAGCGCCCGCGCCTCGCCGTCACGCACGACGCCGGTCCCCTCCGTCGCGTCCACCTCGTCGGCGAGCGCTTCGCCGGACCCAGAGACGGCGGCCACCCGCACCGCCCTCGCGGATGCCGTCGAGGCGGTGCGGGGTGAGTCATCGTCCGCGTCGGTCACGGACCAAGGGCTCGTGGTGGTGACCACGTTGGGTTCACCGGGCGGGGCGCTGGTGGACATGGCGGGGGCGGCGCTCCGGATCGGCCACGCGGACGGTTCGGTCACGTACGTGCGCCTGGCCGTGCGCGCCGTACCGTCGGCCCAGTCCTCCGTGATGATCGCGGCCGAGTGCCCCCAGCCCGAGCAGGCGGCCACGGCGATGAACCACGCAAGCGTGCACTCGTACCTCGCGGGCACCTAGCGGGACCGGCAAAGCATCGCCACGGGGACCCCCGCAGCAGAACGCCAGAGACCCCACAAGGCCGGGGTCTCTGGCGAGCAGCTGTGCGGGGCCTCTGGCGCCTTTCAGCGACCCGAGAAGGCCGGCTTGCGCTTCTCCTGGAAGGCCTTGAAGCCCTCGGCGTAGTCCTCGGACTCG
The DNA here is from genome assembly GCF_021554725.1 of Sinomonas notoginsengisoli. Lineage (GTDB taxonomy): Bacteria > Actinomycetota > Actinomycetes > Actinomycetales > Micrococcaceae > Sinomonas > Sinomonas notoginsengisoli. Next base: position 70,198 of record NZ_JAIZDP010000009.1, read on the forward strand.
CACAGGGCCGCCTGCGCCTTGTTCTCGGACTCCATGGATTCCCACAGGCCGAGGCGGCGGTCGCGAATCTGCGCGACGAGTTCCTTCGACGCCACGAACGCGCCCGTCGCACCGTCAGCGACGCGGCCGACGACCTCCCGCGTCCGCGGCAGGAGCTCCTCGGCCGGGAACGCCCGGGAGAACATTCCCGCACGGACCGCGTCGGCGCCGCTCATCAGCTCGGCGGTGTAGATGAGGTCCAGCGCGCGGTGCATGCCGAGGCGCTCCGTGAAGTACCAGTGGCCGCCCGAGTCCAGGGTGGCACCGAGGTTGGCGAACGGCGAGCCGATCTTCGCGTTCTCGGCCACGTACACGACGTCGGTCGCGAGCAGGAGCCCGAGGCCCACGCCGAGCGTCGCGCCCTGTGCTGCGGCGAAGGTGGGCGCGGGGAACGCGGCCATCTTCTGCATGAGCGGAGTGACAAGGCCCCCGAGGTACCCGAGCACGTCGTCGTCGGCGGGCACCACGCCCGAGATGTCGCGGCCGGCGCAGAATGCCCTGCCCTCGCCGCGCAGGAGCAGCGCGCGGACCTCGCCGCGGGTGGCGGCGGCAGCAGCGTCGTCGTACGCGTCGGAGAGCTCGCCGAGCGCTGACTCGTCCAGGGCGTTGAGCTTCGACGGCGCGTCGAGGATGACCTCGGCGACTCCGTCTGCGGTCGAAAGGGTGATCATCGCGCTCCTACGCGTCGAAGTCGACGGAGACGCACTCCGACGTGGGCCTGGACTGGCACGTGAGGACGAAGCCGCGCTCCACCTCGTCGGGCTCGAGCGCATAGTTCTCGGCCATCTCGACCGTGCCCTCGACGAGCTTGGCACGGCACGTGCCGCACACGCCGCCAGCGCACGCGAACGGCACATCGGGGCGTACGCGCAGGGCGGCGTTGAGGATCGTCTCGTTGGCATTGACCGGGGATTTGACGGAACCGGAGAGCCCGTCGAGCTTGAACTCGATCTCGAAGTTCTTGCCCTCGGGGTCCTCGGCCACCGGACGGCCGATATTTCCCTCGAGGTTGCTCGGAGTGCCGGTCGTGAACAGCTCGTAGCGGACCTTCTCGGGCTCGACGCCACGGCCGGAGAGAGTGTCCCGGACGAGCTGGACGAGCTCGAACGGACCGCACAGGAACCACTCGTCGACGTCGTCGGCATGGATCACCGTGTTGAGCAGCGTGGTCAGCTTCTCGGCGTCGACCCGGCCGGAAAGCAGCGGCGAGATGCGCTGCTCTCGCGAGAGGACGTGGTGGAGGGCGAACCGCGAGGGGTAGCGGTCCTTGAGGTCCGCGAGCTCCTCGAGGAACATGACGTCCATCGCGGCCTTGTTCGCGTAGATGAGGTCGAACCGGACGTTCTCGTCCGCTGCCAGGACGGTGCGGGCGATCGCCATGATCGGCGTGATCCCCGAGCCGGCCGCGACGGCAACGAACGTGTGCTCGATATCCGTGTTGATGCTGCTCGGGTCGTTGAGGCCGGTCATCCTGTGCTTGGAGATGAAGGCACCGGCCGGGCTCATGACGTCGAGCGTCGCGCCGGGAGCGAGGCTCTCGTTGGCCCAGGTGGAGAAGATCCCGCCCAGATCGCGCTTGATCGCGACCTTGATCTCGCTCGAGCCGTCCTCGAAGCGGCGCGGCGCTGCGCAGATCGAGTAGGAGCGGCGGACCTCGCGGACCTCGTCGCCCTGGTTCGGGTCGGGCAGCTGGGCCCGCAGGGCCACGTACTGTCCTGGGATGTAGTCGTATTCCTCGGTGAGTTCGGCGGGGACGCCGAACGTGACCTCGATGGAGTCGTTGGTGAGCCTCCGGACGTCCGCGACCTCGAGCGGGTGGAAGGACGCACGACGCCGCGTGGTCTCCTCGGCGTCCTGCTCCAGAACGGTCGGATCGGCGGCGGATTCTGCGCCGGGCGCGTTTGCCGCGCTGAGCTGTTCAGTCATCTAGAGCACCTTGAAGTAGTCGAAAGGTTCGTGGCAGTCCTGGCACACGTAGAGCGCCTTGCAGGACGTGGAGCCGAAGCGGGACATCTCACGGGTGTTGAGCGAGTGGCACTGCGGGCACTTCACGGCAAGCCCCAACTTGATGGGACCGCCCATGTGGGCCTTCCCGGTAGGCGGCGCAATGCCGTACTCCTGGAGCTTGGCCTTACCCTGGTCCGTCATCCAATCCGTGGTCCAGGCCGGGGAGAGCACGAGGTCTACCTCGACCTTCTCGTGCCCCGCCTTGGAGAACACCGTCGCGAGGTCCGCGCGGATGGTGTCCATCGCGGGGCATCCCGAATAGGTCGGCGTGATGGTGAGCCGGACGGTTCCATCCGCCTCGATGTGCCCGTCCCGGAGGATCCCGAGGTCCGCGATGGACAGTACAGGGATCTCAGGGTCGGTGACGGTGGCCGCGAGCGCGCGGACCTCGTCGTCGGTGGTGATCATGGGACTCGCCTTACCACGTGGCGCCGGGGTGCTTGCGGGCGAGCACCTGCATCTCGGCGAGGATGTAGCCGAGGTGCTCGGTGTGCTCGCCGCGCCGGCCGCCGCCGGGGGCGCGGGGAACGTCGGGAACGGTGAGAGTGGCCTCGTCGAGGACCTCGGCGATGTGCTTGTCGAAGGCCTCGCGCAGGACTGAGGGGCGCGCCCCCGCGTCGCCGACGGCGTCGATGAGCGGGTCGTCGTCGAACAGCTCGTCCACGTACGGCCACACGAGCTCGAGGGCGGCCTGCAGGCGGGCATGCGACTCCTCGGTGCCGTCCCCGAGGCGCACAGTCCACTGGAACGCGTGGTCGCGGTGGTAATCGACCTCCTTGAGGGCCTTGGCGGCGATCGCGGCAATCGTCGCGTCGCTGGACTCCAGCAGTTCCGTGTAGAGCAGGTACTGGAAGACGGACATGACGAGCTGGCGGGCGATCGTGACGCCGAAGTCGCCGTTCGGCTGCTCGACCATCCAGGCGCAGCGGAACTCCTCTTCCTCACGCAAGTAGGCGAGGTCGTCCTCGGTCTTGTCCCAGGCGTGGCCGGCGTAGCTCAGGAACGAGCGGGCGTGCCCGAGCGTATCGAGGGCGATGTTGCCGAGCGCGATGTCCTCCTCGAGTTCGGGGGCTCGGGAGATCCAGTGGCTGAGCCGCTGGGAGAGGATGAGCGCGTCGTCGCCCAATCGCAGGGCATACTGCGCGACGTCCTCGCTCGGCTTCTCGGGTGCGATCGCGATGTCCTCCGGGCGCAGCGCGTTGCCGGGGGTGACGCGCGTGGCCGACGCCGCAGCGTCGCCGAACGAGTCGAGGCTGTGGTCTTGGGCGGGGTGGGCAGGCGAAGAGGTGCTCACAGGTGCTTCACGCCCTCGCTCTTGGTGTAGTACGTGGCGTGGCGGTAGTCCTTGCCCTGCGGCGACTCGAAGTAGGCGCCCTTGGAGTCGGGGTCCGAGGAGGCGATCGCCTCCGAGGGCACCACCCAGATAGACACGCCCTCGTTGCGGCGCGTGTACAGGTCACGCGCGTTGCGCAGCGCCATCGCTGCGTCGGGCGCGTGGAGGGACCCGGCGTGCACGTGGGAGAGGCCGCGGCTGGACCGCACGAAGACCTCCCAGAGGGGCCAGACGTTGCTCTGCTCGCTCACTTATGCTGCTCCGATCTCTGCTGCGGCACGCTTGGCGGCCTGCTTCTCTGCGTAGGCGCGGGCCGCTTCGCGGACCCACGTGCCGTTCTCCTGTGCCTCGCGGCGGCGCGCCATGCGCTGGCCGTTGCACGGGCCCTTGCCGGAGATGACGTCCTTGAATTCCTGCCAGTCGAGCTCCTTGTGGATCCACCTGCCGGCGGCCTCGTCGTAGTGGAGCTCGGGATCGGGGAGGGTGAGGCCGAGGACCTTGACCTGCTCGGCGATCATGCCGACGAAGCGCTGGCGCAGCTCGTCGTTCGAGAAGCGCTTGATGTTCCAGGCCATGGACTGCTTGGAGTTGGGCGAATCGTCGTCCGGCGGGCCGAACATCATGAGGGCGGGGGCGTAGAAGCGGTTGACGGCGTCCTGGGCCATCTGCTTCTGCGCGGGTGTGCCGTTGGAGAGCTCGAGGAGGATCTCGAAGCCCTGGCGCTGATGGAAGGACTCTTCCTTGCAGATGCGCACCATCGAGCGGCCGTAGGGCCCGTAGCTCGCGCGGCACAGCGGCACCTGGTTGGCGATCGCAGCGCCGTCCACGAGCCAGCCGATCGCGCCCATGTCCGCCCAGGTGCGGGCCGGGTAGTTGAAGATCGACGAGTACTTGGCCTTACCGTCCAGGAGCTGCTGGTTCAGGACATCCCGGGGCGTCCCGAGGGTCTCGGCCGCGGAGTAGAGGTAGAGACCGTGGCCGGCCTCGTCCTGGACCTTCGCCATGAGGATTGCCTTGCGCTTGAGGCTCGGGGCACGCGTGATCCAGTTGGCCTCGGGCTGCATGCCGATGATCTCGGAGTGCGCATGCTGCGAGACCTGGCGTGTCAGGGTCTTGCGGTAGGCTGCAGGCATCCAGTCGCGGGGCTCGATGCGAGAGTCCTCGGCGATGACGCGATCAAAATAGGCCTGTCCCGCGATGTCCTCGGCGGACGGGGCTTCTTCGCCCTGTCCGGCCTCGGGCTGGGGCACGGACTGCAGGTTCGCAGCTGCCATGTCTCCTCCTCAAGAAATATTTACCGACCGTTCGTTCAGAATATGGGAGGTCACATTTGGCGTCAAGCGGTTCCGGGGCTCGGCACGTCCCGCGGTTTCCGCTGTGCAGGATACGGTTGGCGCTATGTCCCGATTTCGGATCGTGGTGGTGTGCACCGGCAATGTCTGCCGGTCCCCCCTTGCCGCTGCGCTGCTTCGCGACGCGCTCGAGGAGATCTCGCCGGGCTCGTTCTCGGTCGACAGTGCCGGCACCCATGCTCTCGTCGGCCAGCCAGCGCAGCCTGGGTCCGCCGAGATCGCGAGGGAACTCGGCACTTCCCTCGACAGGTTCAGCGCACAGCAGCTCACCGAAGCCATGGTCACGGGGGCGGATCTGATCCTCACCCTCTCCACCGAGCACAAGGGCCGCGTGCTTTCACTCGCGCCGGGCGCCCTCAAGCGAACCTTCACCCTCCGCGAGTTTGCCCGCGGCCTCGCAGACCTCGGAGCCGGCATTGTCGAGCCCGCGACAGGGCCATCTGACCACGTGGCCCAGGCGTGGCGGCATCTGGTGGCGCGCGTCTGGGAACGACAGGCGCAGAGCTTCAGACGTCGAGCCGAGGAGGACGATGTCACGGACCCCTACCGGCTCGGGCCCGACGCGTATGCGCGGATGCGGGAGGAGATGGTGCCGGCGCTGGAGGTCGTGTTCGGCAGCGCCGATCGCATGATGCGACGGTAGCCCGCGGGAATCGACGCTCAGCAGCGGCTGTTAGTATCCGGGGTGCCGCCGCTCTACAGTGAGGACGCCGCCGTGCCTGAATCCACGCACACTCCGAATGGCCCGGGCGGTCCCGGGGCTGAGGCCGAGATGCGCCGTGCCACACGGCCACGACACCGCGGAGGTCTCATCGCGCTTCTCGTCGCGCTGGGCATCGTGGTCGTGGCGGCCATCGTCGCGATCGTGTACCTGGCCAATATCGCCGGGACGTTCGACTCGAAGACCGAGAAGATCCCCCATGCCTTCCCGCAGGAGTCCACGCGCCCATCGGCCACCCCTGCGGCCGATGGCAGGACAGCTGTGAACATCCTCCTCGTCGGCACTGACAGCCGCGCGGCGACCATCGACCAGGCTGAGTCCGGCGCGGCTTCGGACCAGCGGTCCGACACGATCATGCTCGTGCACATCCCCGCGGACCGGAAGGGCGCCTACGTCGTCTCGATCATGCGGGACCTCTGGGTGCCGATCCCGGGCCACGGCACGGCGAAGGTCAATGCCGCCCTCGCCTACGGCGGCGTACCTCTGATGGTCCAGACGGCGGAGTCGCTCCTGCACCAGCGCATCGACCACGTCGCCTTCATGGACTTCGAGGGGTTCAAGGGCCTCACGGACGCAGTGGGTGGGGTACCCGTGGACGTCCCGCTTCCGTTCACGGCCCAGCAGACGGAAGGCAACCCCCACTTTGACAAGGGCCTGCAGACGCTGGACGGCTTCCGCGCGTTGGCCTTTGTGCGTGAGCGCTATTCGTTTAAGGACGGAGACTACCAACGCGTGCGGGACCAGCAGATCTACCTCAAGGCCCTCCTGAACAAGGTGATCAAGCCCGAGACGCTCGCCAATCCCGTCACAGTGAGCCAGATCGTCAGCCAGTTCTCTCCCTACCTGACCGTGGACTCGGGCTTCGACTCGAAGGCCGTGGCCGGGCTTGCGCTCGAGATGAAGGACGTGCGGCCCTCCAGCGTGGTCAGCTTCACGCTGCCGACTTCGGGGACGGGCTGGTCTCCGGATGGCCAGTCGATCGTGAACCTCGACCAGGGCGCCACCGACGCACTGGCCGATGCGATGGCCAAGGGCACCGTCCCGCAGTACGTGGCACAGCGGAACCTCCAGAACGGAAACTGAGAACTGTCGGAAGCGCCCGTTAGGGTGGGGCAATGACTCAAGCTCCTTCCGCTGATCCCGCGGTGCCGACTGCCCCGGTCGCGAAGAAGGTCCCGGCCGCGCGCACCCACCACTCCGATACTTTCGCGGACCCCTACGAGTGGCTGCGCAACAAGGATGACCAGGAGGTCGTCGCGCACCTGGAGGCCGAGAACGCCTACACGGAGGCTGTGACCGCCGACCAGCAGCCGCTCCGGGACGCAATCTTCGAGGAGATCAAGCGCCGCACTCAGGAGACGGACCTCTCCGTACCCGCCCGCAAGGACGGATGGTGGTACTACTCGCGCACCGTCGAGGGCCAGCAGTATCCGATCTACTGCCGGGTCAAGGCCGCCGACGCAGCCCGCAGCGAGGACGACGGCGCTGGGACCCTGAGCGGGTGGACGCCGCCCGCCGTCGTGCCCGGAATCCCAGTCGACGGCGAGGAGGTTCTCCTCGATGGCAACGCCGAGGCCGAGGGGCACCCGTTCTTCGCCCTCGGCGGCGCCGCAGTGACGCGCGACGGCAGCCTGTACGCCTATGCGGTGGACCATGCCGGCGACGAGACCTTCACGCTACGGATCAAGGACCTGCGCACGGGCGAGCACCTGCCCGAGGTCATCGAGAAGGTCTTCTACGGGCTCGAATTCGATCCCGATGGCTCGCGGCTCTTCTACATGGTGGCGGATGAGTCCTGGCGGCCGTACCAGGTGCGCGTCCACGTGCTCGGCACACCGGTGGACGCGGATGAGGTGCTCTACCAGGAAGACGACGTCGCACAGTGGACCGGCATCGACCTCTCCTCGGACCGGCGCTGGCTCCTGGTGGGGATCGGCAATTCCGAATACTCGGAGACCCGCATGCTCAGCCTCACGGCTCCACACGCGCGTCTGGAACTCGTACTGGGCCGGGATGAGAGGATCCTGCACTCCGCGGAGCCGTTCGAGTCCGCGGGCCGCACGCGCGTGCTGCTCATGCACAACGGACGTCCCAGCGGCCCCGAGGGCGCTGCACCGAACAACATGCTCTCGCTCGTGGATCCCGCCGAATTCGCGAAGCCGCTCGCAGAGCAGTCATGGAGCACACTCGTAGCCCACGACGACGCGGTCAAGATCGAGGGCGCCGACGTCAGCGCGACGCATCTGATCGTCTCGCTCCGCCGGGAGACCGTCCCCACCGTCTGGTTCGCACCCCTCACCGAGGCCGTCGCTGCCGCAGAAGCCGGGCATGCGCCGTCGTTCGTCGAACCGGAATTCGGCGAAACCCTCTATTCCGCGGGCGGCGGAACCACCGAGTACGAGGCCCCCATCGCCAGGCTGTCCTACACCTCCTACTTCACTCCCCCGCGCGTGTACGACTATGTGCTCGCCACCGGGGAACTGCTCCTGCGGAAGGAGACGCCGGTGCTCGGCGGCTACACCTCGGCGGACTACGTGGCCGAGCGCGCGTGGGCGACGGCCGACGACGGCACGAAGGTACCGCTGTCCGTGCTCCGGCGTGCCTCGGTGGAGCCGAACGGGACGAATCCGGCGCTCGTGTACGGTTACGGCTCGTACGAGGTGAGCATGGACCCGGGCTTCGCGACCGCGCGGCTGAGCCTGCTCGACCGGGGCATCGTGTTCGTGATCGCGCACATCCGCGGCGGTGGTGAGCTGGGCCGACGGTGGTACGAGGACGGCAAGAAGCTGCACAAGAAGAACACGTTCACCGACTTCGTGGCCGCCACGGACTGGCTTGCCGCATCCGGGTGGGCGGACCCGCAGCGAATCGCGTGCATGGGGGGTTCCGCGGGCGGGCTGCTCATCGGCGCCGTGCTGAACCTCGCGCCGGAGAAGTATGCGGCCGCCGTCGCGCAGGTGCCGTTCGTCGACGCGCTCACCACCATCCTCGATCCCGAGCTGCCGCTGTCCGCGCTCGAGTGGGAGGAGTGGGGCAACCCGATCGAGGACGCCGGCGTGTACGCGTACATGAAGTCGTACTCGCCGTACGAGAACGTCCACGCCGCGCCCTACCCAAAGATCGCTGCCGTCACCAGCTTCAATGACACCCGTGTGCTGTACGTTGAGCCGGCCAAGTGGGTGCAGACGCTCCGCGAGGCCACCACGTCCGGGGAACCGATTGTGCTCAAGACGGAGATGGACGCCGGGCACGGCGGGGCCTCCGGGCGGTACGAGGCGTGGAGGGACCGGGCGTGGGACTACGCGTTCATCGCGGACGCCCTCGGCGCGCGGGAGCTCCTCCCCTAGACAGAGCAGCAGCACGACCCGGCATCTGCCTCGACTGACCCTGCCTCGGTGACGGGGTGCGAGCGGGCGCCGTCAGAGCGTGGCCTTGGCGGACTCCGCTTCGGCCGCATCGAAGCCCTCGGGAGCCAGGGCGTCACCGTGCGCGCGATCGGCCTCGAGCGCCTGGGCCGCCTCGTGGCGCTTGACCAGGAGCCACCCGAGCCACAGCAGCACGGCCAGGACGGGCACGCACAGGATCGTGTAGAGGCCAATCGGGTACATCTCGCCGGTGGCCTTGTCGGTCATGGTGTCGAACGCGATGAGCACGGTGATGGCCGCGAGCGCGGCGAGCCCAAGCCAGCTCGTCCAGGGCGAGCCGGGCATCGGGAGCGAGGAGGCGCCGTCACCCCTCTTCTTCCGCAGCATGAGCTGGCACGCGAAGATCGAGCCCCATGTGAAGATCACGCCGATCGAGGCGGTGTTCAGCGCGAGGTCGAACGCGTGGGTGCCGCCGGCCCAGAGGTTCACGAGGATGCCCACGAAGTACACGGCGGCGATGGCGAGGATCGCCGCATAGGGAACGTGTCGCTTGGACATGCGTGTCAGCCAGTGCGGCGCGTGGCCGTTGGAGGCCATTGTGCGGAAGATGCGCCCAATCGAGTACAGACCCGTGTTGGACGAGCTGAGCGCGGCGGTGATGACCACGAGGTTCATAACGTCGCCGATCCAGCCGGCGCCGAGCTGGTCGAACACGGTCACGAACGGGCTCACGCCCGCCTTGTACTGGTTCGAGGGGAGGAGCATCGCGAGAAGCAGCACGGACCCGACGTAGAACACCACGATGCGCAGCACCACGGCGCGGATGGCGCGCGGGACCTCCCGCTGGGGGTCTTCCATCTCGCCCGCCGTGATGCCCACGAGCTCGATCGCGTTGTACGCGAAGATCACGGCGTTGAGCACGAGGATCATCACGAAGAAGCCGTGGGGGAACATGCCGCCGTCGCCCGCGAGGAGATTGGTTGGGGAGGCGTGGGTGGCGCCGACCTGGGTGTTCATGACGACCATCACCGTGCCAGCGACGAGGAAGAGGCTGATCGCCGTCACCTTGAGTACCGACGCCCAGAACTCGAACTCGCCGAACGCCCTGACGCTCAGGAGGTTCACGGCCACGAGCAGGGCCAGGGCGCACAGCGCCGAGACCTCGACGGGCACCTCCGGGAAGAAGTACTGGAAGTACAGGCCGATTGCGAGCAGCTCGGCAATGCCCGTCATGGCCCAGTTGACAAAGTACATCCACCCGGAGATGTACGCGCCCTTGGACCCGAACATCTCTCCCGCGTAGCTCACGAACGAGCCCGAGGTCTGCCGGTACATGATGAGCTCGCCGAGCGCCCGCATGAGCAGGTACGCGATGGCACCAGCGACCGCATAGGAGAAGACGAGAGCCGGACCGGTCGAGGCGAGGCGTCCGCCAGCACCCATGAAGAGGCCGACGCCGATCGCGCCTCCCATCGCAATCATCTGCACATGGCGGCGAGTGAGGGACTTCTGGTAGCCCTCGGCAGAAACGGCGGCGGGCGCGGAGGCGTGATGGTGTGCTGGCAAGAGATGACCTTTGGAATCGGCAGTCGCGGCGTCTGCGCCGGAACAACGGTCAAGTGTAGGCCCGAGCAAGTGCCTCAGATCTCGGTTGTGGCGCACGTCTCGTGTTGCGCGCATCTCCCTACCCGCCGAAGTCGTCAGGTGGGCCGGACGACGGCGGCCGTCGCCTCCGCGATGGCCCTCTCCTCGTCGGTGGGAACCACAAGGAGCGGGATGTCCGATTCCGGGGCGGAAATGACCCGGGGCTCCTTGGAGGGGACGGCGTTGAGGGCCCCGTCGAGCACCACACCGAGCGCGCCCAGGCGCTCAGCGACACGGGCGCGGAATGGCGCGGAGTTCTCCCCGATCCCAGCCGTGAACACCACCGCCTTGGCCCCGCCGACGGAGACGTGGTACCCGCCGATGTACTTCGCGAGCCGATAGGAAGCGACCTCAAGCGCCATGGCGGCCCGCCGGTCCCCCGCATCGGCCGCCTCGACCACGGCGCGCATGTCATTGGACCCGGCCAATGCCTTGAGACCGGACTGGCGGTTGAGCAGATCGTCGATCTCATCCGGGGAGTGCCCCTGACGGCCGAGGAACACGAGGATGGACGGGTCAACGTCCCCGGACCGGGTGCCCATGACGAGGCCCTCAAGCGGTGTGAACCCCATGGACGTGTCGATGCTCTTCCCGGCCTGCACCGCAGTGGCGGAGACGCCGTTGCCGAGGTGCAGCACCACGCCGTCGAACTCGTCGGGCTCAAGGCCCAGCAGCTCCGCCGCGCGCGTCGCGACGTACTGGTGCGAGGTCCCGTGGAAGCCATAGCGACGGATCCCGTGGTGGGTGTACAGCCAGTCCGGCACGGCGTACCGCCAAGCGCGCTCCGGGATGGTGCGGTGGTAGGCCGTGTCGAACACGGCGACCTGGGGCGTGTCCGGCCACTTCGCCGAAATGGCCCGCAGCCCCAGCACATTCGCGGGGTTGTGCAGGGGCGCGAGCGGGTTGAGCCTCTCGATCGCACGGATGATCTCGTTGTTCACGAGGACGGGTTCGGCGAAGCGTTCGCCGCCGTGGACCACACGATGGCCCACCGCGTCGATGGTGCGGTCGCCGAGGACGGCCGCGAGCTCCGCATCGACGTGGCCAAGCGCCTCGGCGTGGTCGGAGGGGCCGCCCTCGAAGCCGATGCGCTCAACGATGCCCTCGGCGAGCACCGCTCGGGAGGAGGCCTCGTCGTCGTGCGTGTCCACGTCCCGCAGCTGGTACTTGAGCGACGAGGATCCGGAGTTGATGACGAGAACGAGCATGCGTGGCTCCTAGGAGAGGGCGGTGGACTGCGCTTGGATCGCCGTGATCGCAACGGTGTTCACGATGTCCTCGACGGTGCACCCGCGCGAGAGGTCGTTGACCGGCTTGTTCAGCCCCTGCAGGACCGGCCCGACGGCGACGGCGCCCGAGGACTGCTGGACCGCCTTGTAGGTGTTGTTGCCTGTGTTGAGGTCGGGGAAGATGAACACGGTCGCCTGTCCGGCAACATGAGAGCCCGGCAGTTTGGATGCCGCGATCGAGGCATCCACGGCGGCGTCGTACTGGATGGGCCCCTCGACCGCGAGATCGGGGCGCCGCTCGCGCACGAGCTCAGTGGCGCGGCGCACCTCGTCTACGGCCTCCCCCGATCCCGACCCTCCGGTCGAATAGGAGAGCATCGCCACCCTCGGCTCGACCCCGAACTGCGCAGCCGTCTCGGCCGAGGCGAGCGCAATGTCCGCGAGCTGCTCGTCGTTGGGGTCGGGGTTGACGGCGCAGTCCCCGTAGACAAGCACGCGGTCCGCCATGAGCATGAGGAACACCGAGGAGACGATCTTGACCCCTGGCTTCGTCTTGACGAACTCGAGGGCCGGCCGGATGGTGTGCGCCGTGGTGTGCGCGGCGCCGGAGACCATGCCGTCCACGATCCCGAGCTGGACCATCATGGTGCCGAAGTAGCTCACGTCGAGCATCACTTCGAGAGCCTTGGCCAGGTCGACTCCCCGGTGGGCGCGCAGGCGCGCGTACTCCTCGGCGAACTTCTGGCGCAGGTCGGACACCGCGGGGTCGACCACGTCGATTCCGTCCAAGGAGATGCCGCTCGCCGCGGCGAACTCGCGGACCTGGCTCTCGCTGCCCAGCAGCGTCAGGTCGCACACGTCGCGCCGGTGGAGGATCTCGGCTGCCCGCAGGATGCGGGTGTCCGTCCCCTCGGGCAGCACGATCCGCTTGCGCTGGGCGCGGGCCCGTCCGATGAGCTCGTGGAGGAACCGCAGCGGGGTCATGGTGTCCGGGCGGGGCAGGTTGAGCCGCTCGATGAGCTCGTCGTCGTCCACGCAGCGCGCCCAGGCGCCCAGGGCGGAGGCAACCTTGCGGCGGTGGCCCGTCCAGATCTCGCTGCGCACCTCGGAAACCGCGCGGGCCGCGTGGTACGTGTCGTCGTCGTAGGCGAACACAGGGAATGGCGCCTGCGCGAGGAGCGGCAGGACGTGGGGGTCCGGGGGCAGGGCGCCCGTGAGCACCATGGCCGCCGGCACCGGGAACTCCGGGGAGAACGTCGAGGCGAGCGCCCCGACCATGACGTCGGCCCGGTCGCCGGGCACAATCACGAGGTCGCCATTCTCGAGGGCGCCGATGAAGTTCGCGACGCTCATCGCGGCGACCTTGACGCCGCTCACCTCTCGCTCCATGTCCGCATTCCCGGCGATCTGCCGCAGCCGCAGCGCGCCGGAGACCTCGCCCGTGGTCGGACGCGAGATCTCCCCGAGCTCCGGCAGGACGTACACGGGCCTGTGGGACAGGCCTGGTCGGATGGCGGCCTTGATCTCGTCCATCTGTTCAGGGTCGGCGCGGTTGACCGTCATAACGAGCAGGCTGCAGTGCGCGGCGTAGAGCTCCTTGCGGGCCACATCCACGGCGTCCGCGATCTCCTCGGGGGTGTGGTCACGCCCGCTCACGACGGCGAGCAGCGGGCACCCGAGGTCGTTCGAGAGGCGGGCGTTGAGCGCGAACTCGACGGCAGAGTCCTGACCGGTCAGATCGGTTCCCTCGACGACGACGATGTCCACGCGCGCGGCGATCTCGGCGAACGCCTCGACGCACCGTGCGTCGATCTCCTCGCGCTGCCCGTCGGCGAGGAGCCGCCGCACCTCGCGCGCGCTGAGGCCGCCGCGGCACACGGCCGGGTCGAGGGCGAAGCGGGAGCGCATGAGGGACACCATGGGATCCTCGTCGGGGACCTCGCCCATCACGACGGGCTTGAAGAAGCCGATCTTGCCGGTCCTCGCGTGCAGGGCCTCGGCGACGCCGAGGGCAACGAGCGATTTCCCCGAACCCGGGGTCGTCGCGCTGACGTAGATGCCTCGTGACATGTGCGCTCCTGCTGGGTGAGTGCTGCTCGCCCCAGTCTGTCAGGTGGACGCGGGCCGGGATGCCAACATCGCCGCCGTGGAGCCGCGATCACCCTCACTGGGCCCTGTGCTCCTTGACACACCGGCACCCGATGGGATTACCTAATGAACATTCGGTAAAAAATTGCGAGAGGTGTCCCTATGAGCGAAGTTGCTCCCGCCCACACGCTTGCCCACCCGATCCTCACGGACGACTATGCGACGGAGTGGATGGGCCTGCGGGTCCTCGAGCTCGGTGACGGAACCGCCACGGTCACCACGACCCTGCGCCGCGAGATGCTGAACGGCTTCGGGATCGCCCACGGCGGGATGCTCTTCGCCATAGCGGACTCCGCCTTCGCCCTCGCGTGCAATCCGCACAGCCCGGCTGAGGACCACAACACCATCACCGTCGCCGCCGGCGTGGACGTGAACTTCCTCGCCCCTGCCCACGAGGGCGAGGTCATCACGGCCGTCGCCGCGCGCCGCGCGCAGGCCGGCCGCAGCGGCATCTACGACGTCCAGGTGTTCTCCACCCCCGCAGGCAGCGCGCACAGTGACGAGACGCCTGGCCGCCTCGTCGCCGAGTTCCGCGGCCGCTCCCGGACCGTCCCCCAGCGCTAGTCCCGCCGAAGGCAAGGCACAGCGCACGACGCCGCCCGCTCGCCGTCGTGCGCACCCCGCCTCGGCTCCCGCCCCACCACCCGCCCCGCCTCCCCTGACAACGAAGTGAGCACTGCAGTGACCCAGACCGCATCCGCCCCAGAAACCTCGTTCGGCCCCGCCGTCCTCGACGCCGAGGAGACGATGAGCCGCGACGAGATCGAGGCCCTCCAGCTGACGCGCCTTCAGGAGACCGTCAAGTACGCCTACGAGCGCGTGCCGCACTACACGCGCAAGTTCGACGACGCCGGCGTGCGCCCCGAGGACCTCAAGGAGCTCGACGACCTCGGCAAGTTCCCGTACACCACCAAGGAGGACCTCCGCGAGGAGTACCCCTTCAGCATGTTCGCGGTCCCGATGAACCAGGTCACGCGCATCCACGCGTCCTCGGGCACCACCGGCCGCCCCACCGTGGTGGGCTACACGAAGCAGGACCTCGACAACTGGGCGACCCTCGTGGCGCGCTGCCTCCGCGCCTCCGGCCTCCGCCCGGGGATGAAGGTGCACAACGCCTACGGCTACGGCCTGTTCACCGGCGGCCTCGGCGCCCACTCCGGCATCGAGAAGCTTGGTGCCACCGTCATCCCGATGTCCGGTGGGCAGACCGAGAAGCAGATCCAGCTCATCGGGGACTTCGCCCCCGATGCCATCCTCTGCACGCCGACCTACCTGCTCACGATCGGCGACGCGATGATCCACAAGGGCATCGACCCGCGCAAGACCTCGCTCAAGTACGCCGTCCTCGGCGCTGAGCCGTGGACCAATGAGATGCGGGCCGAGCTCGAGGAGATGTTCGACATCAAGGCCTCGGACATCTACGGCCTCTCCGAGGTCATGGGTCCCGGCGTGGCCGGCGAGTCCGTCGAGACGCAGGACGGCTCGCACATCTGGGAGGACCACTTCCGCCCGGAGATCGTTGACCCGTTCGACCTCGCCAAGACGAAGTCCGACGGCGAGACCGGCGAGCTCGTCTTCACCTCGCTCACCAAGCAGGCCCTGCCGATCATCCGCTACCGCACCAAGGACCTCTCCACCCTGCTCCCGGGCACCGCCCGCCCCGGCCACCGCCGCATGGGCCGGATCTCAGGGCGCACGGATGACATGATCATTCTGCGCGGGGTGAACATGTTCCCGTCCCAGATCGAGGAGATCGCGCTGCGCATCCCCGAGCTGAGCCCGCACTTCCAGCTCGTCCTCACCCGCCCTGCCGGCCAGCGCATGGATTCGCTCACCGTCAAGATCGAGCCGCGCGACGGCACGACGCCGGAGCAGCGCCAGGCCGCCGCGGCGAACCTCAAGCACGCGATCAAAGTCAACGTCGGGTCCTCCTGCGCGATCGAGGTCGTCGAGCCCGGCTCGCTCGAGCGCTCCAACGGCAAGCTCCGCCGCATCTTCGACCTCCGCGAGCAGCACTGACGGCCCGCGCCTGACCATCCGGATCGGGGCCGCCGGTTCGCCGGCGGCCCTTCCATTCCGGGACACCTGCCCGGCCCACCCGCCCATCTCCCTAGACTGGACCCCATGCCCTCAGCTCCCGCCACCGCCTCCGCCCAGACCGGCGCATCCAACGGCCATGCCCCCGGGAGGCGAGGACGGCCGGGATACGACCAGCAGACCGTGCTCAACGTCGCCGTCGAGGTCTTCAATCGGCACGGCTATGACGCGACGAGCATGGGCATTCTGGCCGAGAACCTCGGCATCTCGAAGTCGGCGATCTACCACCACGTGCCCTCGAAGGAGGACCTCCTGGCCCTCGCGCTCGAGCAGGCCCTCGGCGGGCTCGAGTCCGTGTGGGAGGCCCCGGAGTCCCAGAGCGGCACAGCGGAAGACCGGCTCGAGTTCGTGGTCCGTTCCACGGTAGGCGTCCTGACCGACCGGCTCCCCTTCGTCACGCTCCTCCTGCGGCTTCGCGGCAACACCGAGACAGAGCGTGCGGCGCTGGAGCGGCGGCGCAGCTTCGACCGGAAGGTCGCCGAGCTCATCGCCGAGGCCCGCGCCGATGGCACCGTCCGCACCGACATCGACCCGCGCACCGTCTCGCGCCTGCTGTTCGGCACGATCAACTCGATCGTCGAGTGGTACCGGCCAGGCGGGGCCCTGACTCCCGAGAAGCTCGCGGACGACGTGGTCGCCGTCCTCTTCGACGGGCTCCACACGCGAAGCTAGCTGCTTCCGCCAGCGCCGGAGCGCGCTCTCAGATGAATACTTGCTGAACTGATCGACAACTCGTGAACTTCGGGCAGAACAGGCCGATTCCGGGGTCTAGGGTCGGTGCGGGGAAACACTCGCATCCTCGGGGTCACCATCAACCTCGAGAAAGCACAACAGCCAATGTCGAAGTTCAGCATCCGCGCCGCCGCGGCCACGAGTGCCCTCGGGCTCGCGGCAGCGACGGCTGGAGGTGTCGTCGCAGCCCTGCCCGCGCAGGCCGCGTCGTCCACTGCCACACCCATCAAGCATGTCGTCGTCATCTTCGGCGAGAACGTCTCGTTCGACCACTACTTCGCGACCTACCCGAACGCCGCCAACATCCCTGGCGAGAAGGTCCAAGGACCAAACGGCGGTCCGGCGTCACCCTTCACTGCCGCGCCCGACACGCCCAAGAAGATCAACACGCTGCAGAACGCCAACCTGCTCGCGCCGAACAACCCGAATTCGGTCCAGCCGACCCGGCTCACGCCCGGCCAGGCCGTCACGTGCGACATGGACCACGACTACCAGCCCGAGCAGCTCGCCTACAACGGCGGCCGCATGGACAAGTTCGTCGAGTACACGAGCGTCGACTCGTGCGGCAAGCCGGGCGACCCCCGCTACCAGGCCAAGGGCCTGACCATGGACTACTACGACGGCAACACCGTCACCGGGATCTGGAACTACGCCCAGCACTTCGCGATGAGCGACAACAGCTTCAGCGACACGTTCGGCCCGTCCACTCCGGGCGCCCTAAACCTCGTGTCGGGCCAGACACACGGCGTCACGAGCATCGATGCCCTCACTGGCAAGCCGACGGCAACTCCGGACCCCGGCGTCGTCGAATCCCCGAACGCTGCCGGCGTCGGCACCGTCACGGAAGACCCGGACCCGGCCTACGACGACTGCTCTGACAACAGCCGCAACGGCAAGCCCAAGGCCCTCGCCGCAATGCAGGGCAAGAACGTCGGCGACCTCCTCAACGAGAAGAACGTCTCGTGGGGCTGGTTCCAGGGCGGCTTCACGCCGAACGGCATGAAGAACATCGGCGGCACCGAGTACGCGCAGTGCACCACGGCACACGCGAACATCGTCGGCGGGTCCCGGATCGACTACAACCCGCACCACGAGCCGTTCCAGTACTACGCCTCGACGTCGAACCCGCACCACCTCGCGCCGGCCTCCGACGCCGAGATCGGTCACAACGGCAAGGCGAACCACCAGTACGATTTGACGTCCTTCGACAAGGTCGTGGACTCGGACAACATGCCGGCCGTCTCCTTCCTCAAGGCCCCGAACTACCAGGACGGCCACGCGTCCTACTCCGATCCGATCGACGAGCAGAAGTTCGTGGTCGAGCAGATCAACGCGATCCAGAAGTCCAAGAACTGGGAGTCGACCGCGATCGTCCTCGCGTACGACGATTCAGACGGCTGGTACGACCACGTCGCGACGAAGGTCCTCAACGCCTCCAACGACAAGGACAACGACGCCTCCTGGTGCATGGACGCCGCCAAGGCCGGCACCCCCATCCTCGGCGGCTATGCCGACCGTTGCGGCCCGGGGCCGCGCCAGCCGCTGCTCGTGATCTCCCCGTTCGCAAAGAGCAACTTCGTGGACCACACGGTCACCCAGCAGTCCTCAATCCTGAAGTTCATCGAGGACAACTGGAGCCTGGGCCGCCTCGGCGACGGCTCGTTCGATTCGATCGCCGGGTCCCTAGGGAACATGTTCAACTTCAACAGCGACGACGAGGGCAACGAGCGCCGGCTCATCCTCGATCCGGGCACGGGCCAAGTCGTTGGCGATGCTCAGGGCGACGAGGGCCAGGATGGCGAGGGTCAGGAGGGCTGATCCTGCCGGACAAGCTCGGCAGTCCTAGGCCGGCCCGATAGTTGCGGAGGCGATGGCCACGGGGCAGTCTGTTCCCGTGGCCATCAGGATCTCCCACGAGCTCAAACGGCTCCTCCCCCAGCTGCGCTACGAGCCCACCCCCAAGCGGCTGCGCGCGCGCCTCGGCGACGTCCTCGTGCTCGACTCGCGCCGCGCCGTCGTGCTCTGGGAGCCCGAGCGGTTCCTCCCCGTGCACGCGGTGCCAGAGGATGACGTGGTGGTGCGCCTCGAGCCCGCCGGTGCTGAACCAGGCCCGACCCCGCACCACCCTGGCCCTCCCAGCTCGCCGTACCCCTTCTCCCCGCATACGGCCGACGGCGAGCCGCTCACCATCGTCGTGGAGGGCACCGAGGTGCCGAATGCCGCCTTCAGGCTGGCGGATTCAGATCTGGCCGGCTACGTGGCGTTCGACACGGACGCGTTCGAATGGACCGAGGAGGACGAGCCCGTGATCGGACATCCCCGGGATCCGTACAGCCGGATCGACATCCGGGCGACTGGCGAGCACATCCGCGTCACACTGGACGGCGTGGTGCTCGCCGACTCCACCGAGGCCGTGCGGCTGTTCGAAGGGCGCCTCCCGCCGCGCGCGTACTTCCGCCGCGAGGACGTGAAGTTCGAGCGGCTGGCCCCGGATCCTCTGCAGACCATCTGCCCCTACAAGGGCATTGCCTCGTACTGGACCGCGCCGGGGCTCGGCGACGGGCGACCGGTCGCCTGGAGCTACGCCGCTGAGGAGAGCGTCCCGGAGATGGCGCAGATCCACGGGCGGATCGCCTTCTTCGATGAGCGCGTGGACGTCGAGGCCGACGGTGCGGCCGTTCCGCGGCCGCGCACCGCATGGGCCTGAGGATTCTGCTGTGGGGCGGAAGGCCTGCTGCGGCAACGAGTTGTCATCATCTTGGCGTGCTCGCGCGTCCGGCCTATAGTCGAAGACGTGACCTGCATCTCAATGGCGCGATGCAGGTTTTTCTCTGCCTGTCTCCAGTCAGGCATGTAAGAGCATGCCCCCGCTCCTCCCCCGGCGCTCCTTCCTCGCCTTGGCGATGGCGGGCACGACGGCGGGTGCGGCGGCCGCCCTGGCCGGCTGTACGGCGTCGTCCGCTCCCCCCGACGCGACTGCGCCATCCTCGGTGAGCGGTGCCTCCGGCGGCCCCGGCTCGGGACCGCGAGTAGTGGCAACGGTGGCCGAGGAACTCGACACACCATGGTCGATCGCGTTACTGCCGGGCGGCTCCGCGCTCGTGTCCGAACGGGGTACCGGGCGGATTGTCGAGGTGGCGGCGGGCGGCGGTGCGCCGCGCGAGGCGGGCCGGGTCAGCGTCCGCACCAACACGAGCGAGGGCGGGCTCCTGGGCCTCGAGCTTTCCCCACGGTTCGCGGAAGACTCGACGGTCTTCGCCTACTACACCGCCTCCGGTGGGAACCGGGTCGTCTCACTGCGGTGGGACGGGCGGAATCTCGGCGGCGAGCGCGTGCTCGTCGACGGGATCGCCGCCGCCGCGATCCACAACGGCGGCCGGATCAAGGTCGGGCCGGACGGCCTGCTGTACATCGGCACGGGGGACGCCACCCGCCAGTCCTCCGCTCAGGATCGCGGGAGCCTGAACGGCAAGGTACTCCGCGTGGCGCCCGACGGCGCGGCCGCCCCCGGGAATCCGTTCGGCACGCGTGTCTACACCTTGGGGCACCGCAACGTGCAGGGGCTCGCGTGGGACTCCGGGGGCCGGCTGTGGGCGAGCGAGCTTGGGCCCGACCGGGACGACGAGCTGAACCTCCTCACGGCAGGATCGCAGTACGGCTGGCCGGATGTGACCGGGACTCGGAGCGCCAACGGAAGCGTCCCCGCGGTTCATGTGTGGCCCTCGACGGCGGACGCGTCACCGAGCGCCCTCGCGATCGCAGACGACGTCGCGTACGTCGCCTGCCTGCGCGGTGAGCGCCTCTGGCGGGTTCCGTTGCCCGCGCCCGGCGCACCCGTGCCGGCAGGCGGGACGCTGCCAGGGGCGGGGGAGTTCTTCCGCAGCCAGTATGGGCGGCTCCGCGACGTAGTCCGGGTGCCCGGGAAGCGCGAGCTGTGGATCGCGACGAACGAGGGCGCGAACTCGCGCATCCTCGCCGTCGCGATCTGACACGGCGCCCCGTTGAGGGGTCACTTCCCAATGGTCATTGTCAGGACAATGCCTCCTCAAGCGTTCGGATGTGACTCCTCAACGCCGGGAAGTGACCCCTCAACGACGGCAAGTCAGTCCGGCTGGGCCGCCCGCGCATCCTTCACCAGGGCAACCACCGCATCGTGCAGGGGGTGCTCCGGGGGAAGGCCCGTGAGCTCCTCAGCCAGGGCCTCGTCCGTCGAGTCGCCGCCCAGCATCGCCTGGAGGCGGGCTGCTTCCTCGTCCTCGGCTGCGTCGAAGGCGAGGGCCGCGCCCATCGCGTTCAGCAGTGCGCTGGCGGGCATGCCGCGCTCCGCGAGCTCGGCGGCGGGGCCCACAAACCGTTCGTGACGCGACAGCTTGCGCAGGGGGGCGCGGCCCACGCGGACCACCGTGTCCGGCAGCTCGGGATTGGCGAAGCGGCCGAGGATCTTCTCGACATACGCCTGCTGCTGCTCGGGCGCGAACCCGTACTTGGCGACGAGAAGCGCCTTGGTCTCTGCGAGGACCGCCTCGACCTTCGCGCGGACCTCGGGCATCGCGAGCGCGTCGGAGATCTTCTCCGCCCCTGCCCTGTGCCCGAAGTACGCGGCGGAGGCATGGCCCGTGTTGACCGTGAAGAGCTTGCGCTCGATGTACGGCCCGAGCGAGTCCACCCAGGTGACCCCCGGGATCTCCGGGACGTCGTCGCCGAACGGCTCCTGCTCGATGGCCCACTCGAAGTACGGTTCGACCCTCACATCGAGTCCCGCACCCGGATCCTGCGCCGGCACGATCCGGTCCACCGCCGTGTTGGCGAAGACAGCGCGAGCGTCCACGCCGCCGTCGTCCAGCCCCTCCCCCCTGGCCGCGGCGCGCACCTCGGCCTCGAGGATGTCCGTGGCGTTGATCGCGTTCTCGCAGGCCATGACGGCGAGCGGCGCCGCGCCAGCCGGGCGCGCGGTGATGCCGCGGGCAATAGCCGGGGCCACGAACTTGAGGATGGTCGGCCCGACGGCCGTGGTCACGATGTCCGCCTCGGCGATCCGGTCGACGAGTTCGGCCTCGTTCGTCGCGGAGTTGACCCCGGCGTAGCCGTCCACGGTATGGTCAACCCCGCCTCGGCCCACCTCGTGCACGGTGTAGGACGGCGTCGCGTTGATCGCGTCGATGAGCGGTGCGGCGACGTCGGCGAACACGAGCCGGTACCCGGCGCTATGCAGGAGCAGGCCCACGAACCCCCGGCCGATGTTGCCGGCCCCGAAGTGGACCGCGCTCTTGGACGGGGCGGCGGGCGCGGTACTCACGCGTTGACCTTTCCGAGGATGTCCAGGACCTCGTCAACGCTTGCCGCCGACTCGAGGCGGGACACCTGCTCCTTGTCGCCGAAGACCTTGGCGATCTTGGCCAGGATGCCGAGATGCTCCTTGCCCTTACCCGCGATCCCGACGACGAACTTGACGGGCTTGCCGTTCCAGTCGATCGGCTCGTGATAGCGGGCGAACGTCACAGCGGAGGCAGCGATGTGATCCTTGGCGTCGTTCGTCCCGTGCGGGATCGCGAGGAAGTTGCCCATGTACGTGGAGACGGACTTCTCGCGCTCGTGCATCGAGGCGACATACTCGCCGTCGACCGCGCCAGCCGCTCTCAGGAGCCGGCCCGCCTCGTCGATGGCGCTGCCCATGTCCGACGCGCCGCCGGTCAGGAGCACCGATTCGCGCCGCAGCACGTCCGGCGTCTCCTCGTGGGGCTGCGGCACCGGCGCGCGGGAGACCGCGGCCTCCGACTCGGAGCCCTCGGACGCCTCCTGCTCGTCGAGGAGGGCGACGATCTCGTCGTACTTCGGGCTGCCCATGAAGTTGTCCACCGTGACGATCTGCGCGCTCGGGGTCTTCTGCTCCGCGCGCAGGGCGAGGTCCTGGTGGACCACCACCATGTCGTACGTGTCCGTGAGGTTCGCGATGGAGGCATTGGTGACCTTGACGTCGCCGTGCCCCGCGGCCTTGATCTTGTTGCGCAGCACGGAGGCGCCCATCGCAGAGGAGCCCATGCCGGCGTCGCAGGCAAAGACGATGTTCTTGATGTCGGTGGCCAATGCGACGCCACCACCGGCGCCTCCTGCGCCCAGGACGCTCGAGGCCATGGACTTCCTGCCCTTCATGCCCTCCATCTGCGCCGTGGCGGCCGTGAGATCGCCCTCCCCCTTGTCCTTCGACGAGCGCAGGATGACCGAGGCGATGACGAACGAGACGGCACAGGCAAGGATCACGGCCAAGATCACGCCGATGTAGCTGTCACGCGACGTCTGGGCCAGCACGGCAATGATGGAGCCAGGGGCCGACGGGGCCACGAGGCCCGAGTGCGTGAGCGCAAGGGTCGCAATGCCGGTCATGCCCCCGCCGATCGTGGCGAGGATGAGGATCGGCTTCATGAGCACGTACGGGAAGTAGATCTCGTGGATGCCGCCGATGAAGTGGATGAGGGCAGCGCCGGGCGCCGAGGCCTTGGCGGCTCCGCGGCCGAAGAACATGTAGGCGAGGAGCACGCCGAGGCCAGGACCCGGGTTGGCCTCGAGGAGGAACAGGATCGACTTTCCCTGCTCGAGGGACTGCTGCGTGCCGAGCGGGGTGAGAACGCCGTGGTTGATGGCGTTGTTGAGGAAGAGGACCTTCGCCGGCTCGATGAGCAGCGACGTCAGCGGGAGGAGGCCGTTGTCGACGAGGAACTCCACAGCCTTACCGGCTCGTTCGCTGCCGGCCGCGACCACGGGCGCGATGCCATAGAACCCGACGAGGGCCAGGAGAGCGCCCCAGATGCCGGCCGAGAAGTTGTTGACGAGCATCTCGAAGCCGGGCTTGATCTTCCCGTCCCAGATCGCGTCGATCTTCTTCATGGTCCAGCCGCCGAGCGGTCCCATGATCATGGCGCCGATGAACATCGGGATGCCGGCACCGAGTATGACGCCCATGGTGCCGATGGCGCCGACCACGCCGCCGCGGACGTCGTAGACCATCCTGCCGCCGGTGTAGGCGATGAGCAGCGGCAGGAGGTAGGTGATCATCGGGCCGACGAGGCCCACGTACGGCTTGCCGTCGGGCCCGGTGCCGAAGCCGCCGAGTTCGGGGACCGGAATGAAGCCCTTCTCGATGAAGAGCGCGGTGATGAGGCCCCAGGCGATGAAGGCGCCGATGTTGGGCATGATCATGCCCGAGAGGAACGTGCCGAACTTCTGCACCCCGGCCCGGGCCGTGTGCAGTCGCGACGGCGCTGCTGTGGTCGACATGGTGGATCCTGCTTTCATTTCAGGAGGCAGCACGCGGCTGCTGGGATCGGGGTCAGCCCGTCTGGTCTACCTCGCGAGGGCGGCCCGCGGGTGCTGCGGGCGCCGTCGAGAGGCGGTGGAGCCATTCCAGGAAGAGCTTCATCTCGGTGCCGGACAGCTGGTCCGGGTGCGAGGACTGGAGCGTGGCGTTGAGGGCGATGGCGGCAGCCACATAACTGGGCTGCCCGTCCCCTCCGGCCGGCGCTCCGGCGCGGGGCGAATCAACAAGGGTTGGGTCGGTGAGCACGGAACGCAGCACCGCATCCCTGGTCTGGACGGAGAGGGCGGACGCCACGAGCGATTCGGCAGTGTCTGGCTCCGAGGCCGCACCTTCTGTGGCGTCCGCGATGAGCATGAGCGTCACGCCGATGTTGGAGGCGAGGACCGCCCTGGCCGCCGCCACGGGCGGCACCGCAAGCTGGCCGGCTGCGGCCAGGCGGCTGAGCTCATCCTCGAGGAGCCGCTCGGCCTCGACCACGACGGCGGGCCGCCGGCTGGGTGCTGCGTTGCCGAACATGAGCATGTACAGCTGGGCGTTGGCCACGCCGAAGTGGACGTGGATGTCCCAGAGCCGCTTGACGTCCTCGATCGGGACCTCAGAGCGCTCCATGCTGCCCTCGCTCCTGATGAACTCCTCGAAGCCGCGCGCTACAACGGCCTCCATGAGCCCGTCCTTATCGCCGAAGTGGTGGTAGAGGGTGGGCGCCGTGACGCCCGCGCGCTCGGTGACCTGGCGTGTTGACACGGGCGCGCCGCCGGAAGCCGCCACGAGGTCGATGGCCGCTTGGAGGAGACGTTCCTTCGGAGATGAAGCGGTCGCTCCTATCCCCTCGGCCTCACCTGCGAGGCCTGCCGCCTTGTCGCGCATGGCCGCTAGCGTAACGGATATAGCAACGCTATACAAGACTGGAAAGTGACCCGCGCCACGCGCAGGCGGGGAGGCACTGCTAGCGTAGGCCCATCGTTCTCCGAGTGCCGGCGCACGGCCCGGGAGCAAGCCCAGCCGCGGGCAGCGGAGCGAGACCGAGGAGTGACCATGGCCCAGACGTTCGTCTTCATCGCATGTGCCGGTGGCGGGACCGTGGACACCCTGGGCCTCGATCCCTCGACGGGCCACATCACGCCCCTCTCCCGGGTGGAGGGCCTGCCGAGGGTCACCGCCCTCACCCTCGATCCCGCCGGCACCCTCTATGCGGGGGTCAACGGGGACCCGCGCCGCACCGTGCCGCTCGCCCTGGACAGCGCCACCGGCCGGGCCACCCCCGGTCCGGCACGGGACGTCCCCGCGAGGACCTGCTTCCTCTCCCTCGGTCCCGACCGCCGGGCGCTCTACAGCGCCTCCTATCACGAGGGGCTCATGGTGGGATACCAGGTCCCGGGAGAAGGCCGCGCGGAAGCAGAGGGAGGCCCGGTGACGGAGTACCGCTCCGGTCCCAACACCCACTCCGCGGTGCCGAGCCCCGACGGCCGCTTCGTGTACACCGCCTCTCTCGGCGCGGACCGCATCTCGTGGTTCCCCATCCATGAAGACCACGCCGGGAACGGCGCCGTCGTGCATCCCGCCGGCCACGTGGAGGCGGCCCCCGGCTCGGGCCCGCGCTTCCTGCGCCACACGGCGGACGGCCGACGCGTGTACGTGAGCCACGAGCGCACAGGAAATGTGGACGTGTACACCCGTGACGCGGAGACAGGTGGCCTCACGCTGCTGCAGCGGATCTCCTCGGTCGAGGGCCTGGGCCTCGTTCCCGGCCCCGTCCGCTCGCCAAGCACCCCCGACCCGGGGCCGGGGGTCATCTGGTGCGCGGACATCCGGCTCACTCCCGATGAGAAGTTCCTGTATGTCACAGAACGCTCCACGAGCACCATTGCCGCGTTCGCCCTCGCGCCCGACGGCCGCCTCACATACCTCCGCCGCTCCGAGACTGAGGCCCAGCCGCGCATCATCGCCGTGGACCCCTCCGGCCGCTGGCTGCTCGCGGCGGGCGAGCGCTCCAACCATGTCACGGTCTACGCCATCGGTCCCGACGGCGAACTCGATCCCGTGAGCCGGGCCGCGACCGCCGCAGATCCCCTCTGGATCGAGTGCTGGAGGCCTTCGCCAGCCTGACCGCCCACCCGGCCCAGTACTGTTGAAGCATGGGTGATGTGGGGACCGCCGTCGAGACATCCGACGCCGAGCGCGGCCTGACCGCCGCCGAGGTCGCCGAACGCGTCGCCGACGGCCGCACCAACGACATCCCACCGCGGGCGAGCCGCAGCACGTGGGAGATCGTCCGCTCGAACGTCTTCACCCGCATCAACGCGATCTTCGCCGTCCTCGCGGTGATCATCTTCTCCACGGGCCATTTCCTCGATGGCCTGTTCGCGGGCCTGATCGTGGCCAACTCGATCGTCGGCATCGTCCAGGAGATCCGTGCGAAGCGGACGCTGGACAAGCTGGCCATTGTCGGCCAGGCCCGCCCGCAGGTGCTCCGGGACGGGCGCGCCGCCAGCATCGCGCCGGATGAGATTGTGCTCGACGACGTGATCGAGCTCGGCCCCGGCGACCAGGCGGTCGTCGACGGCGAGGTCCTCTCCGGTGACGGCCTGGAGCTCGATGAGTCCCTGCTCACGGGCGAGGCCGACCCCATTCCGAAGACTCCCGGCAGCCCCGTCCTCTCCGGCTCCTACGTCTCCTCCGGCACGGGCCTGTACCGGGCCACCAAGGTGGGACGCGAGGCCTACGCCGCGCAGCTCGAGGCCGAGGCCAGCAAGTTCACGCTCGTGAACTCGGAGCTGCGCAACGGCATCAACATCATCCTGAAGGTCATCACGTGGCTGCTCGTCCCAGCAGGCATCCTCTCCGTCTACAACCAGCTCAGCGGCAGCCAGGCACTCCCCGACGCGCTGCGCGGCATGGTCGCTGCCCTCGTGCCGATGGTCCCCGAGGGCCTGATCCTCATGACCACAATCGCGTTTGCGGTGGGTGTGGTGCGGCTGGGCCGGCGCCACTGCCTGGTCAACGAGCTCCCAGCCATCGAAGGCCTGGCCCGCGTCGACGTCGTGTGCGCGGACAAGACCGGCACGCTCACCGAGAACGCGATGGAGCTCGCCGAGGTGCGCGAGCTGACGCACGACGGCGATCCCGGCCTCAAGCGGCGCGGCGCGGCTTCCGCGGGACGAGCCCCGGCGGCGCAGGCACTGGCGGCACTGGCCGCAGCGGACAAACGGCCCAACGCGAGCATGCAGGCCATCCTCGACGTGTTCCCCGACTCCCCCGGGTGGTCCGTCGCGGAGAACCTGCCGTTCTCCTCGGCACGCAAGTACGGCGGGGTCGCGTTCGAGAGCCATGGCGTGTGGCTGCTCGGGGCCCCAGACGTACTGCTGCCGGAGGGGTCTCCCGCCCGAGCCGAGGCCGAGCAGAGCGGTGCGCACGGGCTCCGTGTGCTCCTGCTCGCGAGCGCGGAGTCACTCCCGCTGGCGGCTCCTGGCACCCAAGCCGGCTCTGACAGCCCGGGCCGGCCCGGCGGCGTCGTGCCTCAGGTGCCCCACCTCCGGCCCGCGGCACTGGTGATGCTCGAGCAGAAGGTGCGCGATGATGTGCGCCCCACCCTCGATTACTTCGCGGCGCAGAAGGTCACCGTCAAGGTCATCTCGGGCGACAACGCGGCGTCGGTGGGAGCGGTGGCCGGTGCGCTCGCGATCCCGGGCGCCGGCGATCCCGTGGACGCGCGAACGCTGCCCGAGGACGGCGAGGCGCTCGCGGAGGCGCTTGAGGACCGCACGGTGTTCGGCCGCGTGAGTCCCGCGCAGAAGCGCGGCATGGTGCGGGCGCTGCAGTCGCAGGGGCACACCGTGGCGATGACGGGCGACGGGGTGAACGACGTCCTCGCGCTCAAGGATGCGGACATCGGTGTGGCGATGGGCGCCGGGAGTCCCGCGGCGCGGGCGGTCGCACAGATCGTGCTGCTCGACAACAAGTTCGCCACACTGCCGTACGTGGTCGGCGAGGGACGGCGCGTGATCGGGAACATCGAGCGGGTGGCGAACCTCTTCCTGACCAAGACCGTGTACTCGGTGCTGCTCGCGCTCATGGTGGGCGTGCCGGGGCTCATCGGCCTCGACGCGATCCCGTACCCGTTCCTCCCGCGGCACGTGACGATCACCGGCTGGTTCACGATCGGCCTGCCGGCGTTCATCCTCTCCCTCGCCCCGAACCACGACCGCGCCCGCCCGGGATTCGTGGGGCGCGTCATGCGCATGGCCATCCCGGCGGGGATCGTCATCGCGGTGGCGTGCTTCACGTGCTACCTGCTCGTGCGGCCCTCCGTCGCCGTTGGGGCCAGCACCGAGGTTCAGGCGAGCACCTCGGCCCTCATCACGCTCATCGCGATCGCACTGTGGGTCCTCGCGATCGTGGCCCGCCCCTACGCATGGTGGAAGGTCCTGCTGGTCGCAGTGATGATGGCGGCCTCGTTCGCGATGTTCGCCCTGCCGCTCACGCGCGACGTGTTCCAGCTGGATCCCGGCAACTGGGCGCACACGTGGACGGCACTCGTCATTGCGGGGATCGGAATCGTGCTGGTCGAGCTCGCGTGGTGGATCGACGGGTGGCTGCGGCGCTCCAGGACCCCGGAAATGGTGGGCTGAGCAGGGTCCCACGCCTCAGGGAGGGGTTCCGAGCCAGAGCGTCCACCGTTGAACCTGCTCGATGACCACCATGCCATCGAGCCAGGGGTCGTCGTCGAACACGGAAGCTGCTGCCGCGGCGTCCGGTGCTGCGACGAGGACCACGGTTGGCCCCTCGTCGATGCTCTCCCCGGCCGGGCCGCCGATCAGAACGATTCCGGCGTCCAACAGGTCGTCCATGAATGCTGCGTGCTCGTCCCACCTGTCCTGGGCCCGTCGGGGGCGGCCCGGCTCCCATCCGGGACCGGGCGCGAACGTGACGAGGAAGAGGGCGCTCATGCCCTCTCAGTTCCCCCCGTGGCGACGGCGGGAAACTATTCGAGTGGCGAGGCCCCGTAGCGCACCGGCGTGTTGGGGTACTCGAGCGGGCGGCCGCCGACGGCGAGTGGCGGCCCTACGTACTCGAGCTCACCGTAGGGGGATGCGGCCCTGCGCGTCTCAACGGGCAGCTCGGTTGCCGTTGCGGAGGGGTCCGGGCGGGCCGCGCGCATCAGCTCCTCAGCGGTCGCGATGAGGCTCAGGCGCGCGCTGCCCGCCAACCCGCGCCCGCGCGCGGCGAGCAGCGCCACCGCCGCCGCGGCCATGCCCATCCCCGTGGCGTGGTCCAGCGCCTGGACCGGCAGGGCACCCAGCCGCCGCGCGCCGTCGTGCTCGCCACCCGACCCGTACAGGTGCCCGATCCCGCACGCCGCCTGCACGATGCTGTCAAAGCCGCGCCCGTCCGCCCACGGACCGTCCCAGCCCCACGCGTTGAGCGTCACGACGGCAAGGTGCGGGAACGAATCCCGGAGCGAGTCGGCGTCCATCCCGAACCGGGCGAGCGCGGCCTGCCGGTAGCCGAGGAGCACCCCGTCGGCCCGGGCGGCAAGCTCGCGGACCTGGGCGAGCTGATCCAGATCGCGAAGATCCGCGACGGCGCTCCGCTTGGCGAAGCCCGTGTCGAGGTGCGCATCGAGCAGCTCGGGGTGGTGGGGCGGGTCGATCCGCAGGACATCCGCCCCGAGCGCGCCGAGCAGGCGTGTGGCGCTCGGCCCGGCGATGACGCGTGTGAGGTCGAGGACCCGGACGCCGGCGAGCGGAAGCCCGCCGGCGAACAGCGGGACCGGGCGGGAGGGGACTTCCTCGAGCGACCAGCGGATCCACCGCTGCCCTGCTCCTGCTTGGCCCATCGGCGTCGCGACCCACTCCTCGCGCGTCCTCGCGGCGGCGGCCACTCCACCGGCGGCACGGACAGCATCCTCGACCTCGAGGGCCGTCCGCTCGCGGAGGGCTGCGTCGAGCTGTCCCGGATCCGTGATGCCG
This sequence comes from Sinomonas notoginsengisoli, assembly GCF_021554725.1. Lineage (GTDB taxonomy): Bacteria > Actinomycetota > Actinomycetes > Actinomycetales > Micrococcaceae > Sinomonas > Sinomonas notoginsengisoli. The sequence continues at coordinate 100,146 of NZ_JAIZDP010000009.1, forward strand.
AGGGCGACCATGAGCGCCTGCGCATGGTGCGGGTAGTTCGCGTGCACCCGCACCCAGCCGTCGCTGGTCCGGTGGAATCCGGACATCGGGGCCCAAATGTCCGGCGGGGCGCCGTTCACCCGCAGCTGCCGGATCGAGTCGAAGGAGGCTGCGGCGAGCGCTGACGACGTCGAGACGCCTCTGACGCTGGTGGCCCCGCCTCGCGCGTCGTCCAGGGCAGCGAGGGCCGAGATCAGGGCGCCGATCGAGCCGAGGGCCAGTCCCTCGACGTCGAGCGCCCCCGCCCACCAAGTACGCGGGCCGGACCACCAGTCCTCCGGCTCCGGGACACGCTCGAGGACCGGCGCGAGATGCCGCCTCAGGTCGAGGAGACCAGACTGAGTGCCACGAAGGTCCGCGTCCATGCACCCAGCCTGTCGAGGACCGGACCCTCACGCAACAGCGGGCCGGGTACGGGACCCGGCCCACCGCCGTCGTGCGCTGGAAAATCCAGCTACTACATGGTGTATTCCGTGACGCCGCCCTCATGCAGGCAGAGGATGTTCCCATCAGGATCCGCGAACCAGGAGGAGCGCTCGCCGGGCACGGAGTAGATGTGGTGCTCGTCCGTCTTGAGATCGGGCAGGTCGTAGTCCTCGAAGTGCACGCCGTGTCCTTCGAGATCCGCCATGGCCGATTCGAGGTCGTCGACCTCGAACGTCAGGGCGGTGTGGCCCGAGTGGACGGCGTTCGCGTCCACCATCAGGCCCAGTGATGCGGATCCGGCCAGACCGAGGATCGTCATCCCGGTCGGGTCCTTGCCGCGGACAGGGAGCCCCAGCGCTCCCTCGTAGAAGTCCTTCGCGCGCGCCTCGTCGGCCACGGTCAGGATGGTAGTTGCCGGTCTTGTTGCCAGAGTCATGGCACACCTCCACGAGGGGAACTGACCCGCCCAGTTTAAGCCCGTGAGGTGGGTTTAGACCTCGGAGGTAGGTCGAATTGCCGACGGCGTCAGCCCTTCTTGGGCCACTCCTTCTCCACGAGTGTCAGGACGTCGTAGTTGGCAATGAGCTCGTCATCCTGGTTGGTGAGGACGGCGTCCCAGCGGACCTCGCCGTACTCGTCGGTGACGCGCGGGGTGATCTGCTTGGCCGTGAGGGTCACCCGGATCGAGTCGCCGGCCGGGACGGGCTGGAGGAAGCGCAGGTTGTCGAGGCCGTAGTTCAGCAGCACGGGGCCCGGCTCGGGCGAGACGAACAGGCCGGCTGCCCAGCTGACGAGCAGGTAACCGTGCGCCACGATGCCTGGGAACACACCGGCGGCGCGGGCAGCCTCGTCGTCCATGTGGGCGTAGAACGTGTCGCCGGTCTCCGCAGCGAACTTGGCGATGTCCTCGCGGGTGATCTGCCGCAGCTCTGAGCGCATCGCATCGCCCACCCGCAGCTCGGCGACGGACTTGCGGAACGGGTGCGTCGACGGATCGGCCGGATCCGCGAGGCGCCGGTCCGCTCCCGTGTGCCACACGCCGGTCACGGCGGTGAGCATGTTCGGCGAGCCCTGGATCGCCGTGCGCTGCATGTGATGCTTGACGGAGCGGATGCCGCCGAGCTCCTCGCCGCCTCCCGCACGGCCCGGGCCGCCGTGGACCAGGTGCGGGACCGGTGAGCCGTGGCCGGTGGAGGTCTTGGCGTCCTCGCGGTTGAGCACGAGTACGCGGCCGTGGTGCGCGGCGATGCCTGTCACGAGGGTCTGGGCGACCTCGGGATCGTTAGTGGCCACGGACGCGACGAGCGAGCCGGCGCCCATCGCGGCGAGCTTGATCGCCTCGTCGAGGGTCGAGTACCCGACTACCGACGAGACCGGCCCGAACGCCTCGGTGCCGTGGAGCGCGGGGGCCGTGACGTCAGCCCAGGTCAGGACCACAGGGGACATGAAGGCGCCGTCTTCCACGACGGCCTTCTCACCGCTCGCCGTGACCACTTCGGGGGCGTCCAGCGAGCCGAACGCGATGCGGCCGCCAGCCGCCACGAGGGACTCGACGGCGCCGCGGACGTCAGCGAGCTGCTCGAGCGAGGCGAGCGCGCCCATCGTCACGCCTTCGGCCCGGGGATCGCCGACCACGACGCGCTCAGTGACCCGCGCGCCGATGGCGGCAACAACGTCGTCCACCAGCTCGGCCGGGACGATGCTGCGGCGCACGGCCGTGCACTTCTGGCCAGCCTTCACCGTCATCTCGGTGACCACAGACTTGACGAACGCATCGAACTCCGGGGTGCCCTTGACCGCGTCGGGGCCGAGGATCGCGGCGTTGAGCGAATCGGTCTCGGAAGTGAAGCGGACGCCGCCGTGGACCACGTTCGGGTGTGACTTGAGCAGGTTTGCCGTGCCCGCGGAGCCGGTGAAGGAGACCATGTCCCGGTAGTCCAGCTCGTCGAGGAGCATTCGCGCGGAGCCGGAGATGAGCTGGATGGAGCCGGCGGGGAGGATGCCGGAATCGACCATGAGACGGACCATGGCCTCGGCCACGTAGCCGGTCGGGGTGGCGGGCTTGACGATGGTGGGGACGCCCGCGACGAACGCCGGGGCGAACTTCTCGAGCATGCCCCACACGGGGAAGTTGAACGCGTTGATCTGCACGGCGACGCCCGGGATACGGGTGTAGATGTGCTCGCCCGCGAAGGAGCCGTCCTTGGACAGGACCTCCATCGGCCCCTCCACGATCACGTTTGAGTTGGGCAGCTCGCGGCGGCCCTTCGAACCGAAGGTGAATAGCACGCCAATGCCGCCATCGATGTCCACCATGTTGTCGATCTTCGTCGCGCCGGTCTTGAAGGAGAGCTCGTAGAGCTCCTGGCGGTGGCCGTTGAGGAACTGGGCGAGTTCCTTGAGCTTGAGGGCGCGTTCGTGGATGGTGAGCTTGCCGAGTTCGGCCTGTCCCACCGTGCGTCCGTGCTCGACCATCGCGGTGAGGTCGATCCCGTCCGCGTTCACGACGGCGAGCACCTCGCCCGTGCTGGCATCGCGGACCTCGGCGCCGCTCGCGGCACGGGCCGTGCCCTCGGCGGGTGTCCACCAGGTGTCGCGGACGTAGCTGGGCACGATCGCAACGCGGGTGGACTCTGGGGCTGCGGTCTCCGGGGCAGTGGTCATCGTCGACGGATCCTTCCGGTCGGGGGCCTCCATGGCAGGTTCTGCGTCCCTTGTCAGGGATTACTGACCGGCCGTTCGGTAATAGGTCAAGAATACATGGAAGGCCCGGGCCGCACGAGGGGAGCCGAATCCAGAGCCCACGACCTCTTCCGCGTCCCGACTCCCCTGCTTATTATTGCGGTCGTCAGGACTGACCGCCCCAATGGCGCCAGCCCGCCCGCTGGGGGACGGACGACGTTGCGGGGCACCTCGATGGAGGAGCCCACCAATGAAAACGCACACCAACCACTTGCCCGACCACAGGCCGTCCCCCCTCGCGCGGGCCATTCTGGCCCTGCTGACGGCCTTCGGGCTCGTCGCGGGCATCACGGCACTGCCCGCCTCGGCAGACTCGGGGCCCGCGTACTTGGGGCTCGGCGATTCAGTTGCCGCCGGGACGGGCGGCTCCATCTACGTCGATGCCCAATGCCTGCGCACGGCCACGGCCTACACAACCCAGCTCGGCGGCGTGAACGCTGCCTGCTACGGCGCCACGACCGACCAGATAGGCGGTCAAGCCACTGCTGCCGGACTCAACCCGGCGACGAAACGCGTGACCATCACGGTCGGCGCGAATGATGTCAACGTGGGCGGCGTCGCCGCAGCCTGCGTGCCAGTCCAACCCGACCAGCCAATCAACCAGACCGCCTGCCAGAACGAAATCGCATACTCGACCACGGTGCTGCTCCCGCAACTCCCGCTCAAAATCGCCAAAGCGATCTCAGATGTGCGAGGACAGGCTCCGAACGCCCGCATCACGCTCACCGGCTATCCGCTCCTCTTCACGGTGTCTGGCCTGCCAGCCGCTCTGCAGCCGGTCGCAACTCAGATCAACCTCGCCACTGCCGCTCTGAACGCGACGATCGCTGGCTCGGCTCTCCGCAGCGGTGCGCTATACACCGACGTGACGTGGCGGTTCCTCGGCCACGGCTACGGCTCTCTGCAGCCGTGGATCAACGCTCCGTCCACGACCGATCCGGGCGCGCTACATCCGAATGACGCGGGATACACCCTCGGCTACGTTCCAGCCGTGCGCCCGTTCGTACTCTGAGCACCGACCCCTGGGGGCTGCCAGTCACAGGGGAGCCGAAAGGCCCTAGGGACTGCACGGCCGCCCGGGAAGGATGGCCTTTGACAGCCCGGCTCGACCGGCCGTCCGCCACCTGGGGGCGCCGCGCAAGCGGCTGCGCCACATCACTCTAGGAGTCTGAAGTGAACCTCACCAGAATCCGCCGCTTGGGCGCAGCAGTCGCCGCGGCGATCACTCTCATCGCCGCCGGAGGTGCTGCGGCTCCCGCCCTCGCCGCACCTGCTGCGCCGCAGTCCGGCTGGTACTACGCACTCGGCGACTCATACGCAGCAGGTGTGGGCGGCGGGGCCCTGATCCCCGATGGGACGTTGTGCGGCCGGACCTACGGGTCGTACCCGGCCGATCTCGGCGCGAAGAAGAACATCGGCTGCGCCGGTGCCACGACCGCGGACGTGATCCAGCAGGCCAGGACCATCCCGACCAACACCGGGTACGTGACGGTCACGGTGGGGGCAAACGATCTCGGCCTGGACAAGATCACAGCCGCCTGCCTCGCCGCTGACCCGAACAACCCCCTCACATGGAGTACATGCCTTGGCCAGCTCGCCGCTGCACAGGGGCAGCTCGGGACCGTTGCGGCGAACATCCCGGCGATCATCGCGGCGATTAGGGCCAAGTCCCCGAACGCGCAGATCGTCTTCACTGGCTACCCGCACCTCTTCCTCGCCGGGCTCAGCCCCCTGACGGACCAAGTGAACGCGGGCATTGACGCGCTGAACGCCACGATCTGGGCTGCCGCGACCGGCGCCGGCGCCCACTATGTGCCTGTGTCCGGCATCTTTACTGGGCATGAGATTGGAAGCCTCACGCCTTGGATCAACGGCCCCGGGGCGGGTGCTGCGGCCTTCCATCCCAACGCCGCCGGCTACCTCTATGGCTACAAGCCTCTCGTCGGGGCCGCCCTCGGCCTCCCGGTCCCCGCTCTCGTGGGCTAACCGCCTCGAGTAGCACCACCAAACGCACGACGACGACGATTCGCGACCGTCGTCGTCGTGCGTTTTCGCTGTGCCCGCGAGACGGACCAGTATTGGCCCGTCACCCGTGCATTTCCCTGTGGGATGACCAGAGTGCCGGATACGCGCTTGTGCGTATGGCGCGGGCCCCTGCACCGGATGACACTGGCATTGGCGGAACAACTCCGAACGCGATGAAGGGCCGTGGTCACGATGATCTTGGTTGTCGGGGGAACCGGAGAACTCGGGGGCCGAGTAGTTCGCCTGCTGCGGGCAAAGGGACACGACGTGCGGTGTCTTCTCCGGTGGCAGACCGACGACAGCAGGCTGCGGGAGACCGGCGCAGAGATAGTGCGCGGCGACCTGACAGACCCGCCGAGCTTGAACGACGCATGCCGGGGAGCAGCATCGGTTGTGGCGACCGCCACCGCAATCGTCAGGCGGCTCGAAGGCACGAGCACCGCGACCATCCGGCAGGTCGATGAGGAGGGGATGGCCTCGCTGGTCAAGGCGGCCGAGACTGCCCGAGTGCAGAGATTCGTCTACGTGTCCTACGCGGGCGTGGGCTCTGGAATCGGAACCGCGTTGGAGCACGCCAAACAGGCAACGGAAAGTCTCCTCGCCGAAACGCCGATTCAACGAGTGGTCATTCGCCCCGATTCCTTCCAAGAGATCCACCTGGGGCCCGTCGGCCGCTTCGACATGACCAGCGGAAAGGCCGTGGTCATCGGGAAGGGCGACAACAGAATTCGGTTTGTCGCGACGGACGACGTTGCAGCTCTCATCTCCTCGGTCGTACTGGAGCCAGAGCCGCCGTCGGTGATCGAGTTCGGTGGACCCGAGGCCCTCTCCAAGAACGAAGCGGTGGAGATCGCCGGAGAGCTGCTGGGCCATCGGATGAAGGTCCAGCGAGTGCCGCGGCCACTGGCCAGACTCGCCATTCGCCTGCTCGCCCGCCCCAATGACGCGATGGCCGCCGTCTTCGGGAACGGACTGCTGCAGGACACCGGAGACGTGAGCTGGGACGACCAGCCGCTCCGCCAACGCGGGATCGTCCCGAGGAGTGCCAGCGACTTCCTGCACGAGCAGGCCCAGCGGATTGCAGCTAGGGCCGGGGAGTAGCAGCTGAACCGGTCGATCACTTGACTCTGCTCGAGCGCGACTCGGCGCTTTGCCGGGACCGGCGGCGACGGGCGCCTATCCCCCGCGGAGGATCCTGAGGGCGTCGATGCGGTTCGTGCACCCCAGCTTCGCGTACGCGTGCTCCAGGTGCTTCGCCACCGTCCGGGCGCTGATTCCGAGGAGATGGCCCACTGCCGCGCCCGTGAGCCCCTTCGAGAGCAGCTGCAGGATTTCGCTCTCCCGTTGGGTCAGCGGATGCTGCTCGCCCCCGGCCACGAGGTCCAGCGGCGACCCCGAATCCCCGTAGGCCATATCGAGCAGGCGCAGCATCGGCTGGACGTGCGCGGCCAACTCCACCTCACGGTCCGAGAAGTCAACATTCCACCGGTTGATGCCCCAGCCTGCGTAGCCCCGGTGCCGGGCCCACCTGCACAGCAGCGACAGCTCGCGGTTCGACTCCCGGGGGCGGAGGCCGTCCTGAAACGCCCGGGTCCTGTACAGCTGCAGGTCCGTGGCCACATCGCTCAGCCGCCGGGGTACCCATGCACCCGGCAGGGACTCGTCGAGGAGGTTCACTCTGAGGGGATGGTCCGCGTATACGTCGATCAGTCTCTCCGCCTGGCGCCCGAACGGGTGGTCCTGAGGCTGGGAGCGGATCTCGGAGGTCCGCGCTCCCTTGTCAAAGGAGATAAGTGAGACGACGTTAGACGGGAACAGCTTCGCGAGCATCTCCGCCCCGGCGCCGAGGTACGCCTCTCGCCCCGTCAAGCTGTTCAGTTGCGCTGCGAGGTCTGCTGCTGGGTCCATCGCCCTCACCCCTGGCCTGGAAACCTGCGGCACAAGAGTAGGACTGCGCGCAGGTACGCACAAGTTCGTATTCAGCCGCACGCCGCCACCATGGACCCGAAGCCACCAGAAGGAAGAGCGCTGGAGCCCAATCGCGGAGACCACGGGGCCAGTGGCCTCGGCCAGCTCCGATCAAAGAGCATCCGTTGCCGCGGCGAGGATATCGGGAGACTCATCGGCGGGGCATGTTGTCTGCGTCACACCCGGGTTAGGATCTGCCCTGTTCGTATCTACTCGGCGCCGGTGAGGGGACCGCTGGAGCCATGACTCCCGGAGGCCCCTATGCCATCTCTCCTTCGCCGGACGGCCGCGTCCGTTCTGGCGTTCGCCGCGCTCGTCGCCGCGGGTTCCACAGTCCCCGCGGCGGCAGCACCGCCGTCGCCCCTGAACTACGTCAACTTCGGCGACTCGTATTCGGCCGGATGGGGCGCCTACCCGCCCACGGCGGGGCAGAATCCCAACATCACAGCCGCGCCGTGCCCGATCGGGGGGCGCCCCGACCAGGTAACGATGCTCGCGCACCTCAAGTCCGTTACCCTGTCCGGTGACTACGCATGCGCAGGGGCCACCGTGAGCGCAGAGCCCTCGATTCCCGGGACCCCGACCATCGCCCAGCAGGCCATGCTGGCCGCCTCGGACGGCAAGCTGAACCCGTCCACAGGCCTCGTCACGCTGACGGCCGGCGGCAACGACGTAGGATTCGCCGACTTCGTCCGAGGCTGCGCGGCGGACAGGACCCCGAGCGCGGTGTACTGCCAGGCGCTCGCCGCTCAGGGCCTGCTCGTGGCCGAGTCGCTCAACCTCGCTGGCACCATCGGCACGATCCGTGGGGCGGCGGCCAACGCTCAGATCGTCTGGCTCGGCTACCCGCACCTCTTCGCCCAGGCTGGTGAGCCCACCACCGTGGTGGCTGGCGGCGGTGTGCTCTCGCCCGCTGCGGCCACGGTGGCCGCTGCGGCGACTGACCAGTTCAACGCCATTCTGGCCGACAAGGCGAGGGCCGCCGGGGCCACGTTCGTCGACGTCACCGCGAAATTCGACGGACACGAGATTGGGTCCTCGGACCCATGGATCAACATGGTGCCACCAACGAGCCCTTTGGCACCGTTCAACCTTCACCCGACGGCCACCGGCTACGCGAACGGGTACTACCCGGCCATGGTGAGCCAGATCAAGCCAGCTCAGCTCGTGCGCCCTTGAGTGATTGCGGTGCAGGTCCGGCTCAGGTGACCTGAGCTCCTAGCTTGGCCCGCACCGCGGCGAGTTCCGCGGGATGGAGGCCGTGCTCGAGGAGGAAGCGCGCGGCATCGAACCCCTCCGTGAACTCCGCGAGCGCGGCCTGACGCTCGGCAAGGATGGGGGCGAGCTCGGCGTCCTCATGCCAGCGCTCGTAAGGGTGCCTGACCGGGCTGACGCGGTGCCACTCATTGATGCCGCGCACGCTCGCCTCGTACTGTTCGGCCGCTGTGCGACGGGCCGAGGCGGGGTCCGCGAGGGCCAGGAGCATCGTGACAATTAGGCCCGTGCGGTCACGCCCCGCGGAGCAGTGGAGCACGACGCCGGCCGGGGCCTCTGCGATCGCGTGGAACACCGCGACGATCCTCTCGGGGAACAGCCGCACGATCCCGGTGTAGCCGTTCGGGTGGCTGAGGTAGGGCGGGATCTGGCCCGAATACGTCTCGGCGTGCTCTGGGTGGTCTGGGTCCTCGGTCGGGGCGCTCACGACGGCGATTCCCGCCATCGCCTCCTCGCTCACCTCGGGATCGGTGGGACGCCGCTTCTGCTCGCCGGGGTTCCGCAGGTCGATGACGGTGCGCACGCCGTCGTCGTGCATCTGGCGCCACCCACGCTCGGTGAGCCATTCGCGGCGACCCATGCGGTACACGTCGCCCAGCACGTGGTGAGCGTTGACGGCGCCCTCCCACCCGATGCCGCTCACCACGCACCGCTGACGGTATTCGCACGGGTGCGGCGGAGGAGTGCCACAGCGGCCCAGCCGGTGATCGCAGCCATCGTGATCGCCATCGCTGCGGCGCCGAGCGCACCGATCGCGAGCACAAGCGGGAGGGTCTGGCCCTCGTTCCACAGCGGCGGCGCGATGGCGAAGAACGCGCCGAGGCCCGCGCACCAGGCCGCGGCGGTGGCGAGGACCCACGCCCACGCCGCCACGAGGTGGCGGCGCAGCTCGATCCATTGCAGGACGCCGATGCTTGCCAGCAGCGCGATGCCGAGGACGATGCCGGCGATCACCACGAGCGGGACAGGCCACCCGGCCCAGGCCTCCACCGTGACAACCGGCATCATGCCGAGGGCCCACGCCATCGCACCACCCAGAGCCGAGAGCAGGGCGAACCTGCGGCGGTTCAGAGCCGGGAGGCGGCGGGAGAAGCGCCAGGACATGGCGGCGCCGAGGACGGCGCCCTCGCCAAGGCCTGAGACAACAAGCAGCCCGGCGCCCGGAAGGTCGTCCAGCCCTGCAGTGATGATCAGCGACTCGGCGGCCATCGGCACGAGGAAGCCGGCGAACTCGCCGAGGGACACCCAGCCGAGCCAGTACGAGAAGAATCGGTCAGTCCGTACGGAGGCAGCAGCATCGCGTGGGGTGCTCACAGAATCATTTTCCCCCACTCTTCTTGTGGGGTGGCCTCAGGTCCAGTCGTAGAAGCCCTTGCCGCTCTTGCGGCCGAGTTCGCCGCGGGCGACCTTGTCGCGCAGGATCTGTGGGGGT